>NZ_CP096886.1:1800000-4120000 GCF_024195245.1 Rossellomorea sp. KS-H15a
GAAGGGATAAGTGCTGAAAGCATCTAAGCATGAAGCCCCCCTCGAGATGAGATTTCCCATCACGTAAGTGAGTAAGATCCCTAGAAGATGACTAGGTAGATAGGTCAGAGATGGAAGCATGGCGACATGTGGAGTTGACTGATACTAATCGATCGAGGACTTAACCACAAAGAGTCATTATTTTAATGAACAACAATTGGTCGATATTCGGCTTTCTTGACATCAATCCTTTATCTAGTTTTGAAGGAATAAAATTTATATGAAAATATAAAAAAATCCTTGAAAAAAATTATCTACACGATATAATAGTACTTGTCCTTAAAAAAGAGACAATACATAGTCTGGTGACAATGGCGAAGAGGTCACACCCGTTCCCATGCCGAACACGGAAGTTAAGCTCTTCAGCGCCGATGGTAGTTGGGGGATCTCCCCCTGTGAGAGTAGGACGTCGCCAGGCATATCGTTCCGCAGTAGCTCAGTGGTAGAGCTATCGGCTGTTAACCGATCGGTCGCAAGTTCGAATCTTGCCTGCGGAGCCAATATATGGAGAGCTGTCCGAGTGGCCGAAGGAGCACGATTGGAAATCGTGTAGACGGTTAACGCTGTCTCAAGGGTTCAAATCCCTTGCTCTCCGCCATTATATTTTCAATAAGGCCCATTGGTCAAGCGGTTAAGACACCGCCCTTTCACGGCGGTAACACGGGTTCGAATCCCGTATGGGTCACCATTTTCTTTCAAAAAGAATTCATTTACATAGTGGAGGATTAGCTCAGCTGGGAGAGCATCTGCCTTACAAGCAGAGGGTCGGCGGTTCGATCCCGTCATCCTCCACCATGATTTTTACGAAGCGTAAGCGGAGTAAGATAATCTTTCTTCATTATTATGTGTAACTTAACATATCTTATCGTCGCGGGGTGGAGCAGTTCGGTAGCTCGTCGGGCTCATAACCCGAAGGTCGCAGGTTCAAATCCTGTCCCCGCAATACCATTTTTGCTTGTTATTAGTAAAAGATTAACTTTGATCTTTTATGAGTGACGCAAGGATAGTTATTTTCGCTAGCGCGAAAAAACTTTGGTCCGGTAGTTCAGTTGGTTAGAATGCCTGCCTGTCACGCAGGAGGTCGCGGGTTCGAGTCCCGTCCGGACCGCCATTTTTACTTAGAGTATTGTTTCTTGAAAAGGAAAAGGGTTTCGAAAAGCGAGAAGGTCGAGGAAGCAATCGAAGGAACACCGCAGCGTATTTAACATACGTGAGGATGTGACTGAGTGAGCTGACGAAGAGATTCGAAGCTTAGCGGAAGCCGGAAACTATTTGGCTCAGTAGCTCAGTTGGTAGAGCAATGGACTGAAAATCCATGTGTCGGCGGTTCGATTCCGTCCTGAGCCACCATTTATTTACTTGATGCCGGTGTAGCTCAACTGGTAGAGCAACTGACTTGTAATCAGTAGGTTGGGGGTTCAAGTCCTCTTGCCGGCACCAGTCAAGTGATTTAGCTGGAGGGGTAGCGAAGTGGCTAAACGCGGCGGACTGTAAATCCGCTCCTTCGGGTTCGGCAGTTCGAATCTGCCCCCCTCCACCAAGCTTTTTTGCTAAAGCAGAATAAGCATCCATATAGGGGTATAGTTTAACGGTAGAACGAAGGTCTCCAAAACCTTTGGTGTGGGTTCGATTCCTACTACCCCTGCCAATTTTAACATGGCGATTGTGGCGAAGTGGTTAACGCACCTGATTGTGGTTCAGGCATTCGTGGGTTCGATTCCCATCAGTCGCCCCATAAAAGTCACATTTTTATTTCCGTGACATATACTATCAGTGGGCTATAGCCAAGCGGTAAGGCATCGCACTTTGACTGCGACATGCGTTGGTTCGAATCCAGCTAGCCCAGTAGTGCGGAAGTAGTTCAGTGGTAGAACACCACCTTGCCAAGGTGGGGGTCGCGGGTTCGAATCCCGTCTTCCGCTCCAATATTAAGGCGGCATAGCCAAGTGGTAAGGCATGGGTCTGCAAAACCCTGATCACCGGTTCAAATCCGGTTGCCGCCTCCAAATGTAATGCCGGTGTGGCGGAATTGGCAGACGCGCACGACTCAAAATCGTGTTCCTCTGGAGTGCCGGTTCGATCCCGGCCACCGGTACCACATCGCGGGTGTAGTTTAGTGGTAAAACCTCAGCCTTCCAAGCTGATGATGAGGGTTCGATTCCCTTCACCCGCTCCAACTTACATACGACAGACTTTCTCTTTATGAGGAAGTCTTTTTTATTTGTTCAAATCTCAGCATTATTTCAACACCACTTAATGATTTGCAAAACTAACTTTTCACACAAAACTCACAACCTTTTCTTTTACCCATCACCCACCAAAACAAAACCCATCTAGTCAAAATAGTGCACCTTCTTCGTCAATTGAGTTCCCCTTATTAAGAAAGCGCTACCATTATAATAAAAGAAAGCGATTACACAGATAGGGTGGTGATACGGGTGGAACCAAAGATTCAGACTGGACCAGTAAGCCCAGATGTACAAATGAAGGCAGTGACAAAGAAGAAGTTCAAGTATAAGAGCTTGCTGACGTACGCTGCCTTTGTTGGACCGGCACTTTTATTTTTCTTAGTGATTCAGATTCTTCCATTCTTGATGGGTGTGTATTATTCCTTCACCTCATGGAATGGTGTCAGCTCGGTTGTCGAGTGGGTTGGATTCGATAACTACAAAAAGATCTTCACGGATGATAAGACGTTTTTTAATTCATTCATGTTCACTACGAAGTTTATGTTTGCGGCAGTGATCATCAGTAACTTGATAGGATTCGGATTTGCCCTGTTGTTGAATGCCGCGTTGAAGACGCGCAATATCCTGAGGACGGTATTCTTTATCCCCAACGTCATCGGGGGATTGTTACTAGGGTTCATCTGGCAGTTCATCTTTGTTAAAGGATTTGCATCACTTGGGAATATGACGGATATCGGATTCTTTAAGATGCCGTGGCTTGGTGATGAGAAGACGGCTTTCTGGGGGATTGTCATCGTATTTGCCTGGCAGATATCGGGGTATATGATGGTCATTTATGTAGCGGCATTGCAAGGGGTGGACAATTCACTTCTTGAAGCAGCGAAAATGGATGGGGCATCAAATTGGACCCTCCTCACAAAAATCATTATTCCTTTAATATTACCTGCATTCACGATTTGTTTCTTCCTGACGATTTCGATGGCATTTAAAATATTTGATCTTAACATCTCGCTGACAGGCGGTGGGCCATTTAACTCCACGCAATCTGTAGCGATCAATATCTATCAGGAAGCTTTCCAGAATAACCGTTATGGACTTGGGACGGCGAAGTCGATTCTGTTCTTTGTGGTAGTGGCCGTGTTTACGACGGTCCAGGTAATGGTGACGAAGAAGAAGGAGGTTGAGGCGTAATGGGCAATCGCTATACGAAAAGAACATTTGTATTAGAGATCATCGGGATTGTGATCGGGCTCATTTTCCTTATCCCTTTCTACTTCGTACTGGTCAACTCGGTGAAACCATTTGCTGCGATTTTGATTGATGCGGCAGCATGGCCGGAGGAATTTATGTTTTCGAACTACGCAAAAGTGTGGGAAGTCATTAATTTCCCCCGGGCTTTCTGGAACTCATTGATCATCACCGTTTTCAGTAATATTGGCCTAGTGATCATCAGCTCAATGGCGGCGTGGAAAATGGTCCGTACGCCAGGGAAGTTCAGCAAGATCTTATTCGTGATCTTTGTTTCAGCCATGGTGATCCCGTTCCAGACGGTGATGATTCCCTTGATGAAGGTCGGGGGTACACTGGGACTGACAAATAGCATTCCCGGTCTCATTCTCATGTACTTTGGGTTCGGAGTGCCACTTTCCCTGTTCTTATATCACGGATTTGTGAAAACCGTCCCGATTGAAATCGAGGAATCAGCGATGATAGACGGCTGCAGTCAGTTTGGCGTGTTTTGGAGAATCGTCTTCCCATTACTGAAGCCGATAACGGTTACTGTGATTATTTTGAACACATTGTGGATCTGGAATGATTACCTGCTTCCACTCCTTGTGTTACAGGATGCGGAACTGCGTACGATCCCGCTTGCTGCAAGCTCCTTCTTTGCACAGTATACGAAGCAGTGGGATATGGGACTTGCAGCTTTGGTACTTGGGATCACACCGATCATCATCTTCTTCCTGTTTTTGCAGAAGCATATTATCAAAGGAATTGCGTCAGGTTCGATCAAGTAGATATAAAGTTTCTGTCGAGATGGTCTATCATTGATACAGAAATTTATATAAAATATTTTATATCAGGGAGGTCATTCCATTTATGAAGCGTATTTTATTACTATGTATGTCTTTGGTTTTAGTATTTGGAATCATTGCAGGTTGTTCTTCTAAAGACAAAACAAGCAGTTCAGGCGGGGATTCAGGTTCAGGTGATGATGTCGTAACATTGAATTTCTTCCAGTTCAAGGTTGAAATTGCCGATCAGCTTCAAGAAATGATCAAAGAATTCGAAGCGGAGCATCCGAACATTAAAATCAAGCTTGAAACCGTTGGTGGAGGTGCCGATTACGGTGCTGCCCTTAAAGCGAAATTTGCATCAGGTGAAGAGCCGGATATTTTCAACAATGGTGGATTCAAAGAGTTAGAGCTTTGGAAAGAGAAGCTTGCGGATCTTTCTGGTGAACCTTGGGTTGAGCATGTCCTTCCGATCGGGAAAGTTCCGATGACGGATGAGGACGGCAAGCTTTATGGTATGCCAGTTAACTTAGAAGGGTATGGTTTTGTTTACAACAAAGATTTATTCGAAAAAGCAGGTATCACTGAGCCTCCTAAAACGATTGATGAGTTGAAAGACGCTGCGAAGAAGCTCGAGGCGAAGAAAATCACTCCATTCTCAGCTGGTTACGGCGAATGGTGGGTAATCGGTCAGCATTTACTGAACATTCCTTTTGCACAACAGGAAGATCCGGATGCGTTCATCGCGGGACTTTATGACGGTTCTGAGAAGATTGTAGGGAACGAGAAGTTCAAACAGTTTAAAGAAGTACTGGATACTGAGCTTAAATATGCCAACGATAATCCTTTAACAACGGATTATAATACGCAGGTCACGTTGTTTGCTTCTGGTGAAACGGCGATGCTTCAACAGGGGAACTGGACGGAGAACATGATCACGGAGATCAACCCTGATATCAACATGGGCTTCCTTCCGATTCCGATCAGTAACGACGAGAATGCAGATCGCCTTCCTGTCGGTGTACCGAATAACTGGGTATTGAATAAGAACTCTAAACACCTTGAAGAAGCGAAAACATTCTTGGAGTGGATGGTTTCATCTGAAACAGGTAAGCGTTATATCACAGAAGAATTTGCGTTCATTCCTGCATTTGATAATATCGAGCCGAATGGTCTTGGTGACCTGGGTCAATCCATCCTTGACTACTCTAAGGATGAGAAGACGATTCCTTGGACTTGGTTCAAATGGCCGGATGGAGCGAACAAAGAATTCGCTGCGACCATCCAGGAATATGCAGCCGGAAAAATTGATTATGATACTGTACTTGAGCGATTCCAACAAACGTGGGATAACTTGAAGTAAACAGAATAGTAGAAAGCATGTCTATTGAAGGCATGCTTTCTATTTTATAAGTTTAGTAGGAATATTTCGAAAAAATACTTCCAAGAGCGGGGAATAACACTTTATACTAGTGTATAAGTGAGACCTGGGAGGTCCGTCCCTCATGTTAAAGACAAGCATTCGGAATAAGTTGATTGCGCTGTTGATGATTACAACGATTGTGCCGTTTGGCAGTTCGATCATCATTACATATTTGTATACGAAGGATTCGATTGAGGAGCAGGTGGTGAAGGAAAGCAGTAATCTCCTTTATCAGGGGAAGGTGAACTTGGAGAGCTATATCAATGAGCTTAACGGGTTATCGCTGTCCCTCTATAATAATCCAGATTTCATCAATTTCATGAGGTCACCGGGTAAGGAGAATAACTACCTGACGATCGGCATCGTGAAGAATATTGTGCAAACGATTCTCTACACTGGAGATACGATCAACGGGGTGCGAATATCCTTCGCCGATGGTGACCGTGTTATTTCGGCAACGAAGCGTTCGACCGTTGTGTTCTCCAATAGAATAAAAGATTCACAGTGGGAATACTTCAGAAATGCAGAACGAAGCCCGTACAATATGTACATTGAACCAACCTATAGTCAGGAAGAGGAGAATATTAACCGGTCGAAGGAAATCATCACGATTCACAGGGCGTTCCGGAATGTTCCCGGCGACGAGGTGCTGGCGTATATTTCCCTGGACATCTCTCCGGATAAAATCATTGATTTAAGCAGGAACCTCTATAACCCTGATTCTGAGGAATTCTACCTCCTGTCATCAGAAGGGGAAATGATCTACAGCTCGGATCGCGACGTATCTGATGATGGAAACAATCAGAAGTGGATCAGAAAGATCATGGAATCGAAGGATGTCTCAGGGACTCTTGAGTGGAAGGAAGATACGTTCAACGGGGTGATGATGTACGATCAGCTCCCGGCTTCCGCAGGCGGATGGTTCCTGGTGAAGAGGGTATCGTATGCGAACCTCTATGAAAGTGCCTTTAGCGTGGCGAAGATCAACATCCTGTTCGGGGTTCTTGGCTTGACCCTCGTTGTGCTTGCGACTCTGTTTGTTTCCTTCAAAATTACATCTCCAATCCGGATACTACTTTCAAATATCCAGGAGGTGGAAAAAGGGAATATGAAAGTACAGGCGGAATCATTCGGTTTTGATGAAATCGGGATCCTTGGGAATAGATTTCAGCAGATGATCGAGCGGATCAATCATTTGATCAACAGGGAGTATAAGCTAGAACTTGAAAACAAAACGAATCAATTAAAGGTCCTGCAGTCGCAGATCAATCCCCATTTTCTCTACAATGCCTTGCAGTCCATCGGGACAATTGCGCTTAAGAACAGGGTTCCGCAAATATACTCCCTGATCACCCATTTATCTAAAATCATGAGATACGGGATGAATATGGAGGAGGATGTGGTTCCTTTAAGCAAGGAAATCAACTATACGAACGCTTATCTCCTTTTACAAAAGGAGCGGTTTGGGGAAAACCTGGAGTATAGTGTCGAGGTGGATGATGGGGTAAAGGGTGTTCCCGTTCCCAAAATGATCCTGCAGCCCCTCATAGAAAACTACTTCAAGCACGGGTTCGACATCCGTGATGGAGTGGGGAGGATTGATCTGACCTGCTTTCAGGATGGGAAAGAACTGGTGATGGTCGTCCGGGATAATGGAGCAGGGGTGACAGAAGACAGGCTCAGGGAAATAGAAGAGCATTTCAAAGCAGATGCATGGAATAAAACCGGTGATGAAACCAATATAGGGCTGAAGAACGTGTATGTAAGGCTAAAACTTTACTATGACCATCAGGCGGCTCTGCTACTTGAGAATCATGAAGATGGAGGCTTTATGGTCACCATGAGGCTGCCACTCAGAATGGAAGGTGAGGCAAATGAAAGCAATCATCATTGACGACGAAAAGCATGTGCGTGAAGGGTTACTTTTGTTGGCAGAATGGGAAAAGCACGGTATCCATACCATCCTAGAGGCGGAAGATGGGGACGAAGCCATCGAATTGATCACAGAGCACAGGCCCGAGATCATCTTCACGGATATGCGGATGCCGAAGAGGGACGGCATCACCCTGTTAAAATGGCTTCATGCCTCTGATTTGACAAGCAAGACCATCGTTGTGAGCGGATATGATGACTTTGAGTATATGAGAAACGCAATCCATTATAAGAGCTTCGATTACATCCTGAAGCCGATTGAACCGGATGTACTGAATGACACGCTGGATAAAGCGGTATTGGAATGGAATGAGCAGGCCCGGTCAAGAAGGACCCAAGTCGAGGAAAACAGAGTACTCAATGAGGCCAAGCCTCTATACTGGGATCGATTATTTTCCAGTCTTTGCGCGAAGGAGAGCATTACGGCTGAAATCGTGGATAAGGTTGAGAGGGAGTTCGATGTTTCACTGCCGAAGCTTGAGAAAACGGTTGCGCTCCTGCCGATCAAGCCGATTGTCATGAAATCCTTTCAGGGAGACAGGGACCTCGCCTTTTTCACCCTCATTAATATTTGCAATGAGCTTCTTCGAAAGCAAAATGATGGGGTATGCTTCCGGAACAGCCACAAAGAAGAGGAGCTTGTCATTCTCTTCTGGAATGATAAGCGTGTGACCTATCTGCTGGAGGAAATCTACTCAATAATCTATCAATATAGCAAGGTGTTTACGGTCCTCGCTCTCGGGAAGAAGTCAAAAAAGGTGAATGAAGCCTATGAATCCGCCCTTGAAGTATTTTCAAGGCATGCCCTCCTGGATCAGAAGAAACTGGTCACACACCGGGATGTGAAGAGCGGGCACCTCCTTCATTTATTGGATTACTCCAATGAATTGAAATGGGCCATCCGTTCTGGAAGCAGGGAGCAGGTCCAGCACCAGCTGGAAGCGATCTTCTCTCAGTTAGAAAACAGACATACCATCTCCATCGAGCAGCTTAAGGCCTGGGAAGATCAGTTTGAACTGTTGCGTAATAATTGGTTGAAGGAATATGAGATCAAGCGTCAGGAACCTTTCTACCGGGGAACGGATTATTGGAATGAAGACGGATCGTTTTCGTTCCGGAAGTTTAAAGAAGAGAAGACAAAAGAATTTATCGAACTTATTCAGACACTGACAAACGTTAAATATCAGAAGGAAAAAAACAATATGCAGCATATTGAAGAATATCTGCAGCAGCATTATCAGGAGGATATCAACCTTCAGGACATCGCCGACAGGTTTTTCTTAAGCAGGGAATACATTTCCCGTAAGTTTAAGCAGGATTATGGAGCGACCATCACGGATTATATCACCGGTATCAGAATGGAAAAGGCGAAAAAGCTCCTGGAAAACCCGTATTTAAAAATTTACGAAGTGGCCTACGGAGTAGGATACGGGAATGAAAAATATTTCAGTAAGGTGTTCAAGAAGCACACGGGTGTTACACCAAATGAATACCGGCATGCACAAATATAAACTTGGAGGTTTTACAATGGTAAACGTAACCGTATGGAATGAAAATCGTCATGAACAAAAGAATCCGAAAGTGAGAGAAGTGTATCCTGAAGGAATTCATGGTGCCATCGCTTCTTTCCTCGGAGAAGCGTCCTACAATGTAAAAACCGCTACATTGGATGAAGGTGATCACGGATTGACGGAAGCAGTGCTTGAAGATACGGATGTATTGGTCTGGTGGGGCCATATCGCCCATGAAGAAGTGAAGGATGAGGTGGTCGAACGGGTGAAACAGCGGGTCCTCGACGGAATGGGCTTGATCGTCCTTCATTCAGGTCACTTCTCTAAGATTTTCAAAACCTTGATGGGAACATCCTGTGATTTGAAGTGGCGGGAAGCGGATGAAAAGGAACGTATCTGGATTGTGGACCCGAGCCATCCGATCACAGCCGGTTTAGGGGAATATTTTGAGCTTGAAAAAGAAGAAATGTATGGAGAGCATTTTGACATCCCGGCACCGGATCAGCTTGTGATGGTGAGCTGGTTCGAAGGTGGGGAAGTGTTCAGAAGCGGGTGTACATATCAGCGTGGGAACGGAAAAGTATTTTACTTCCGTCCGGGACATGAAACCTATCCGACTTATTACAATGAAAATGTCCAAAAGGTCATCGTCAATGCCGTGAAATGGGCTGCACCGGTGGATCATGCAAGACCTGTATATGGGAATGCAAAGCCGCTCGAAGATATCAAAGGATCAAACTGAAAATAGAGGAGGAAAAATCATGAAAACATTAAGAATCGGGGTCATCGGATGTGGAAGCATTGCTCAGCACCGTCACCTTCCGGAATACGCAAATAATAAAAACGTTGAAGTAGTCGCCGTATGTGACATCGTCGAGGAGCGGGCATGGAAACTCGCCGATGCAGTAGGAGCTAAAGCCTATACCAATTATAAAGAACTGCTGGCAAATGCTGATGTGGAAGCAGTGAGCGTATGTACACCGAACTACCTGCATGCACCGATTTCCATCGATGCCTTGAACGCAGGAAAGCATGTACTATGTGAAAAGCCGATGGCGACTTCAAGCGAAGAAGCAGAAAGTATGATCGATGCCTCTGTTAAAAGCGGTAAAAAGCTGATGATCGCTCACAACCAGCGTTTTGTCCCTTCTCATCAAAAAGCGAAGCAGCTGATTGAAAACGGGGAAGTGGGCAAAATCTACAGCTTCCGTTCGGCATTCGGCCACGGCGGTCCTGAAGGCTGGAGTGCTGATGGCAAGGATAGCTGGTTCTTCAAAAAGGATGAAGCGTTCATCGGTGCCATGGGTGACCTTGGTGTTCATAAAACAGATCTTCTCCGTTACATCTTAGGGGAAGAATTTGCTGAAGTCGGCGCCTTTGTGGAAACAAGCGCAAAGGAAAATGCCGATGTGGATGATACGGCAGTATGCGTATTGAAAACAGAAAGCGGTACAATCGGTACCCTTGCAGCAAGCTGGTCTTATGTGTCCAAAGAAGACAACTCCACCATTATATATGGAGAGAAAGCGATTCTCCGTTTAGAAGATGATCCGGTAAACTCCCTTGTCGTGCAATACTCGAGCGGGGAAGTAGTGAAGTATGAGCTTGGCGGCATCCAAACGAATGACGAGGGAGGACAGTCGAATTCCCGCGTGATCGATCAATTTGTACACTGCATCCTTCATGATGCAGAGCCTCCCGTACCGGGTGAAGAAGGAAAGAAATCACTTGAGGTTGTGTTGGCAGCTCTTGAATCAAGTGAAACAAAACGAATTGTAAAGCTATAAAGGGGAATGCGAGCGATGAACAAACTTCGGATGGGAGTGATCGGCGTCGGGGGGATCGCCCAGACGCGTCACATCCCTACTTTTATTAAACTATCAGATTCAGTATCGATTGAAGCGATCAGTGATATCAATCCCGGCACGGCTCAAACTGTCGCAGAAACCTTTAACATCTCGCACGTGTTCAGTGATTATCGGGACATGTTCGCGCATGTGGATGCCGTAACGGTCTGTACTCCAAATAAATTTCATGCGGAAATCACGATTGCCGCCCTCGAAGCGGGTCTGCACGTGTTTTGTGAGAAACCGATGGCCATGACTCCTGAGGAATGTGAAAGAATGATCGGTGCCGCTGAAGAATCAGGGAAGGTTCTGGCGATCGCCTATCATTATCGTTTCATGAAGGACTCTCGTGCGGCGAAGCGGGTGATCATGGAAGATGAAATCGGAGAACCGATGGTCGCCAGGGCAAGGGCGATCCGTCGCCGCAAAGTACCGGGGTGGGGAGTGTTTACCAATAAGGAGCTTCAAGGCGGAGGCAGCCTGATCGACTACGGATGTCACTTCCTCGATTTATCCCTGTGGCTTCTCGGAAATCCTACACCTGTCGAAGTGACGGGAACGACCTATAACAAACTTAGTAGAATGCCTGATCAAGTGAATCAATGGGGGGATTTCGATAAAGAGACCTTTGAAGTCGATGATCACGTGACCGCTTATATCAGATTCGATAACGGGGCATCCATGCTTTTTGAAACGTCATGGTCCGCAAACGTGAAGAGTGATGAAGAAAGCATGAGCATCTCAGGGGAAACGGGGGGAGTCGATTTATTCCCATTCCAGATGAATCAGATGAAGCACGGCATGCTTCTGAATAGTGATGCGGATTGGCTTCCCGGTGAAGACGATCCGAGTCTTCCCCAAGCACAGAACTTTATCAACAGCTGTCTTGGTTTAGAGGAATTGGTTGTGAAACCGGAGGAAGCCATGCAGGTGTCCCAAATCATAGATGCCATCTATAAAAGCAGTGAAACCGGACAAAGCATCCCATTGAAATAGGAGGAAGTATAAATGAAACTAGGCGTATTTACCGTATTATTTTCACAAAAAAACCTTGATGAAATGCTGGATTATGTAAAAGAAGCCGGTCTTCACGCAGTGGAAATCGGTACGGGAGGATATCCCGGAAATGCCCACTGTGAGCTGGACGCCCTTTTAGAAAGTGAAGAAAAGAGAAACGAGTACTTAGAGAAGGTAACGTCACGGGGACTTCAGATCAGTGCGTTCAGCTGTCACGGAAATCCGATTTCCCCTGATGCTGTCTTTGCTGAAGAATCCCATGCTGCCCTGCAGAAAACGATCAAGCTAGCCGGATTGATGAATGTACCGGTGGTCAACTGCTTCTCCGGAACCGCTGGGGACCATGAAGGAGCCAAGCATCCGAACTGGCCGGTATCACCTTGGCCGAACGAGTACGGAGATATCCTGAAATGGCAGTGGGAAGAAAAGTTGATTCCGTATTGGAAAGAGATAGGGAAGCTAGCAGAGGATCATAATGTAAAAATCGGTCTCGAGCTCCACGGAGGGTTCCTTGTACATACTCCGTACACGTTATTGAAGCTTCGTGAAGAAACATGCGATGCAATCGGAGCCAATCTGGATCCAAGTCATCTTTGGTGGCAGGGGATTGATCCGGTTGCAGCGATCAAGATCCTTGGAAAGGAAAATGCGATCCACCATTTCCATGCGAAGGATACATATATCGACCAGGACAACGTCAACATGTACGGTCTGACAGATATGCAGCCATACGGCAGCATCCAGACAAGGGCGTGGTCCTTCCGTTCGGTTGGATGCGGGCACAGCTTGCAGGAGTGGTCGGATATGATGAGTGCCCTTCGCACATTCGGGTATGATTATGTCGTAAGCATCGAGCATGAAGATCCGATCATGTCGATTGAAGAAGGGTTCGGCCGTGCGGTGAAGAACCTGAAGTCGATCTTGATTGAGGAACAGCCGTCGGATATGTGGTGGGTGTAGGTTTTTTTGAAGGGAGAGGGTCCATAGGGCTCTCTTTTTTTTTGAGAGTAAGTGTGGAGGTGCCTCGTGTTAACATTTATTGTAAATTGGCTGGATTATTTGCTGAAACGGCTGGATTTTCACAAATAATGGCCGGATCCATCGTGATTTCGGCTGGTTTCACGATAAAAATGGCCGGATTATGGTGAATTTCGGCCGGATTCGGATTGAACCCGGCCACTGTCAAAATTGAGTTGGAGAATCCATTATCCACCAACCACTTCAAACGAACCTTCCCCTCCATGAATCCCGATGAACATATCCATCAATGATTTCGTCAGTTTCCCGCTTTCTTCTTTAGAAAGGGATGGCTTCAAAAATATGATCTGTACGGCATTTTTCGTCTGTTCCCCGATCGGTGCACGATCAGAGTCGACGAATGGACTTCCGAAAGGTCCGTCCCCGTCACAGGCGACGATGAGGTTTTCCAGGGAGTTTTCCCGGCCGTTGAGCCCTGTGTAGGTTTGTCCCGTTTCCCCTACTTTTAACTCGATGTGATTTCCCTTGAGCCCCGAACAGTCGTATATGCCGATCGGCACTTCGTATTGAAGGGAGAAGAAGTTATTGAGATCGATGGCAGAGTTGATGGTCGTCAGATAATTTTGTTTTTTGACACGGCGGAAAAGGGCCTCGGCTGAATGACGGTACCGGTTGGGATCTTTTCCAGTCCTCTTGAAGATTTCCCTCCAGGCGGCAATCCCTTCCAGTTCAGTGACACTCTTATCATGAAGGTCAAAGAATATCGATTCCTGAAACAGTTGAAGTCTGCCCTTCAGCATTTGAGGAGAAGAGCCGACTTCGATATGATGGTATTGAATGAATCCGACTTTGAAATCGGGGATTTTACTCGTAATGGATGAATCTATTGTGATTTCCACTTATTTTCCCTCCACATTTGTTTTAAAATAGTTTATCATAATACACATTGCTATTTCACGAATGCTTATTTAAATAAATGCAGAAAGGAGGCAGGGGCAATGGATATAAATCAATTAAAACAGGATATCATTGCGTACAGTAAAGAGATTGGAATAGATAAGATCGGGTTTACCACGGCCGATACGTTCTCTGAAATGAAGAACCGGCTCCTTCGTCAGGAGATGCTAGGGTATCAATCCGGATTCGAGGAGAAGGATATTGAGAAGCGGGTCGATCCTTCCTTGATATTTGATCAACCGAAATCGATCATCGCGATTGCCCTTGCCTATCCTTCCAAGATGAAAAATGCGCCACAAAGCAAGCGTGGGGAGAGACGGGGGATTTTCTGCAGGGCATCATGGGGGACGGATTATCACCATGTGCTCAGGGATCGTCTTTCAAAGCTTGAAGAGTATATTGTCTCCAGAGTCCCACAGGCGCGTTTCAAATCCATGGTGGATACGGGGGAACTTGTGGACCGGGCCGTGGCGGAGCGTGCAGGGATCGGCTGGAGCGGAAAAAATTGTTCCATCATCACACCCGAATTCGGATCATATGTGTATTTGGGGGAAATGGTGACAAATCTTCCATTTGCACCGGATACACCTATGGAGGACCAGTGCGGGACATGCAATAAATGTGTGGACGTATGCCCGACGGGGGCCCTCATGGAAGGCGGACAGCTGGATTCCCAAAAATGCATTGCGTTTTTAACTCAAACGAAGGGATTTCTTGCGGATGAGTACCGGGTGAAGCTCGGAAATCGCCTGTACGGTTGTGACACCTGTCAAACCGTTTGTCCTGAAAATAAGGGGATGGACTTTCATTTTCATGAAGAGATGGAGCCGGATCCGGAAATCGCGAAGCCACTCTTAAAGCCCCTATTAACCATCAGTAACCGTGAGTTCAAAGAGAAGTACGGGCATGTATCGGGTTCCTGGAGAGGAAAGAAGCCCATACAGCGAAACGCCATCATTGCCCTCGCTCACTTTAAAGATGAGACGGCCGTAGAGGACCTTATCCATGTTATGGAAAAAGATGTGAGGCCCGTCATGCGGGGAACCTCCGCATGGGCTCTGGGGAAAATCGGCGGAGAAACAGCGGAAAAAGCACTTCTCATGCAGCAAGCGGTTGAAACGGATGAAGAAGTCATGGATGAAATACGAAAAGGTCTTAATTTAATACAGCACAAAGGATAAACTCGTCAATTCTCCTCGAGTTTATCCTTTTTTGTTTTGAACGGTTTGAGTGGAGCATATCAATTAGTGAGGAGGGGAGACGATGATTCGAAAGCTGTTAATGGAAAAAGTCCATCATGTAATCGAAGAATATACTTCTCGCAGTCAATCAGATTACGAGAGTGACAAAGTGAGAAGAAAAAAAGCATCTTGCGAGGAGCGCCACGCAGAAATCGTGAAGGTGGATGCAACCGGAAAGGTCCTCCGCATTACACAAGAAAGCAATGAGACTCAAACCATTTTATATGATGTTCATTATAAATATCTCATCAAGCAGGGGGCCCTGCTCTATTTGGAAGAGGAAGTGGAGAATCGAAGGGCGGTCTTCTACAATGATAAAATGTATGAAGATGGAGAAATCCAGATTCAACGTGAAGAGAGCGTGGAAGAAGAGGAGGGCGTCACTCATGAAGAAGAAGAAAGAGTGACGTACCGGTATGACCGACTCAGTGCCGTTCAATATGCAGAGCGGTGGTGGAACAGCTATAACCCGGCATTCAAGAAGTTCGAAAATGATTGCACGAATTATATTTCGCAATGCCTTCATGCAGGGGATGCTCCCATGCGTGGATATCCCACCAAGGGGAAGGGCTGGTGGATGCGGAATCAGAACTGGAGTTACAGCTGGACGGTGGCGAATTCCTTAAGGTGGTATATCCCTAATTCGACGATCGGTCTTCGCGGCAGGCTTGTGGATGATGCGAAAGAATTGAAGCTTGGGGACGTGATCTGCTACGACTTTGAAGGGGACGGACGTTTTGATCATACGACCATTGTGACGGGAAAGGATGCCGCGGGAGAGCCCCTCGTGAATGCCCATACCTTCAATAGCCGGATGAGATATTGGAAATACGAAGATTCCACTGCCTATACACCTAATATGAAATATCGTTTTTTTACGATCGTAGATGACCGTTAGTCTTGTTCTATGGGGGAGAAATGGTATAATGTCACTTAGAGTTTTATGAATGAGGTGACATTGACATGGGAGTACATGTTGTATTATATCAACCAGAAATACCTGCTAACACAGGGAATATCGCAAGAACATGTGCAGCGACCGATACAACCCTGCACCTGATCCGACCACTCGGATTCTCGACGGACGATAAAATGTTAAAGCGTGCCGGCCTTGATTACTGGCAGTTTGTGAACATTGTTTACTATGATTCCCTCGAAGAGTTCTTCGAGAAAAACGACGGCGGTGAATTTTTCTATTTAACAAAGTACGGGAAAATCCCTCACACGAACTTTGATTATAGTGTGGAAGACAAAGAATACTTCTTTATTTTCGGCAGGGAAACATCGGGACTTCCTGATGACATCATCCAGAATAATCTGGACCGGGCACTCCGCATCCCTATGAATGAAAACGTACGCTCCTTGAACCTTTCCAACACAGCGGCTATTCTCATCTATGAAGCATTGAGGCAGCGAAATTATCCGGGGCTGTTATAAAAAAGCAGGAATGAAAATCAAATGATTTTCATTCCTTTTTTTATTTAGCTTATACTAAGAGGATAATGAGAAGGGAGAGACTACATAATGAATGAAACCATCGAAACCATCCTGAAACATCGATCCATCCGTGAATTTAAAAATGAAGCACTGACAGAGGAACAGATCCGTACGATTGTCTCCAGTGCACAAGCTGCGAGTACATCGAGTTATATACAGGCGTATTCAATCATTGGCGTGAAGGATCCCGTGAAAAAGAAGAAGCTTGCTGAACTTGCCGGGAATCAAGGTTATGTTGAAGAAAACGGCCATTTCTTCGTATTCTGTGCTGATTTATACCGCCATGAGAAAATCGGTGATTGGGAAGAAGCAGACGTGATTCCTTCTTTAGAGAGCACGGAAAAATTCATGGTGGCCCTCATTGACGCTTCCTTGGCTGCCCAGAATGCATCCATCGCGGCTGAATCAATGGGACTTGGGATCTGCTATATCGGCGGGATCAGAAATGACCTGGAATCAGTAAGTGAACTGCTGGGGCTGCCGGACCGGGTCATCCCTTTATTCGGACTCGCTGTCGGTATCCCTGAGAATCATTCGGATGTGAAGCCGAGGCTGCCGATGGAATCGGTTTATCATGAGGATTCATACAATGTGGATGAGACGTCCATTAAGGAAGGGCTCGACCGTTATGATGAAACGATTTCAGCTTATTATCATGCCCGGACCGCAGGGAAACGATCGGATCGCTGGACCGCGCAAATGGCAAAGATGCTGTCTGGTAAGAAGCGGATGTACATGAAGGAATTCGTGGAGAAGAAAGGGTTTAATAAAAGATAGGAAGTTCAACCGGGGAAATGAAAAAGAACTGGCCATGTGGCCAGTTCTTTTTCGTTTTAGTTTTAGTTACATCCAGCTCCGGCGGCTAGTCCCTCGAGGTCATAAGTCAAACCAACCAAAAAGGCAAAAGGCGCCTTTCCGGTTGGTTCGTCTTATGCTTGTCGGGCCTGAACGAGCCGCCTCCGCTTTAGTTTGAACCCGGTTTATCGTTATATCCAGCAGTGAAAATCGCTACTAAGAACGTTAAAGATACACCTACGATCATGACAGTACCCATGTTTTTGCAACCTCCCAGTTTACTTATTCCACAGTCTGTCTTTAGTATAGCCTATTTTCAAATTGATGTGAACGAAAGTTGGATTTTTTTTGCTGTTTTGTGAAAGTTTGAAGGTCGAAAGAGAAAGCGTTTCATATTTATGTCTCTATTCCAATGAATGAAGCGAATATCGACCGTTTGTCTTGAATTAAAATATCTTATTAACATGTTCGGGTGAACAAGCGCATAGAGTATATTAATCGTCTCTCATTAAGCGACAGGGGGAGGTCCTTATGGATATTTTAAAAAGAATTGAACATTACCGAGAAGAAGAAGAGAAACTGAAATGGGAAGGGACGTTTGCTCAGTATTTAGACCTGCTGAAAGAGAAGCCTTGGATCGGGCAGTCTGCTCATTCAAGAGTCTTTAATATGATTAAAGATGCCGGAGTCGAGGAGGTCGAGGGGAAACGGAAGTATAAATTCTTCAGCAATCAATTATTTGGCTTAGAAGAGGCGCTGGAAAGACTCGTTGAAGAATACTTTCATCCTGCTGCGAAACGATTAGACGTGAGAAAGAGGATCTTATTATTGATGGGTCCTGTAAGTGGAGGGAAATCGACACTCGTTTCCATGTTGAAACGGGGACTCGAGCAGTATTCACGGACTGAAAGAGGAGGAGTATTCTCCATTAAAGGCTGTCCGATGCATGAAGACCCGCTGCATTTGATCCCTCAGCATTTACGTGAAGATTTCTATGAAGAGTATGGCATCCGAATTGAAGGAAATCTCTCTCCGTTGAATACAATGCGTCTGGAGAAAGAATACCAGGGCCGCATTGAAGACGTCCAAGTGGAAAGAGTCTTCTTCTCTGAAGATAAACGTGTTGGAATTGGTACATTCAGTCCATCTGATCCAAAGTCACAGGATATCGCCGATTTAACAGGAAGCATCGATTTCTCGACGATTGCAGAATTCGGTTCAGAATCCGATCCGCGTGCCTACCGGTTTGATGGGGAATTAAATAAAGCGAACCGTGGTTTGATGGAATTCCAGGAAATGCTCAAATGTGATGAAAAGTTCTTATGGCACTTATTATCTCTTACCCAGGAAGGGAACTTCAAAGCAGGCCGGTTTGCCCTGATTTCTGCCGACGAGCTGATTGTGGCTCACACGAATGAAACCGAGTACCGATCCTTCATTTCGAATAAAAAGAATGAAGCCCTGCATTCACGTATCATCGTCATGCCGGTCCCGTATAATTTGAAGGTTACCCAGGAAGAGAAGATATATGAAAAAATGATCAACGAAAGTGATGTTTCGAACGTCCACGTGGCTCCTCATACATTAAGGGTCGCAGCGATGTTCACGATCCTGACACGACTGAAGGAACCGAAGCGCGGTGACATCGATTTAATCAAGAAAATGCGCCTGTACGACGGCGAAAATGTAGAAGGGTTTAACTCCGCTGACGTGGACGAAATGAAAAAGGAATATCAGGATGAAGGAATGAGCGGTATCGATCCGCGTTATGTGATCAACCGTATCTCTTCTACGATCATTCGAAAAGAAGTACCGACCATTAACGCGTTGGATGTTCTCCGGGCTTTGAAGGAAGGTCTGGACCAACATCCATCGATCACCAATGAGCTTCGGGAAAAATATCTAAATTTTATCTCCCTTGCCCGGAAAGAGTATGATGATATCGCCAAGAAAGAAGTGCAGAAAGCCTTTGTGTACTCGTATGAAGAGTCTGCGAAAACGCTTATGGATAACTATCTTGATAATGTTGAAGCCTACTGCAACAAAGCAAAGCTTCATGACCCGTTAACCGGTGAAGAAATCAATCCAGATGAAAAGCTGATGCGTTCCATAGAGGAGCAGATCGGTATCTCAGAAAATGCGAAGAAGGCATTCCGTGAAGAAATCCTGATCCGAATCTCTGCCTATGCCCGTAAAGGGAAGCGATTCGACTACAATTCCCATGATCGCCTGAGAGAAGCCATTCAGAAGAAGCTATTCGCTGACTTGAAGGACGTTGTGAAAATCACGACATCATCTAAAACGCCAGACGAACAGCAGCTGAAAAAAGTCAACGAAGTGGTTGCCCGCCTCATCGATGAACATGGCTATAACTCAACATCCGCCAATGAATTACTGCGCTATGTGGGCAGCCTGTTGAATCGTTAATAGACGTACAATCGGGAGGTGCTTCGGCATCTTCCGATTTTTTCTGGATTGTTTAAATCTCTCATCTAAAGGGAAAAGTAGTATCCAAGAGGTGAAGAGATATGAGTAAAAGCAAACACGAATTAGATAAAAATTATGAACCGGAAAACGGCTCAATGGCGCATGATATGGAAGAGATGGAGCAATTGGGGAAACAGATGGATAAGCTTAGGACGAATGAAGAATTGAAAGAGGATAAAAAGCAGCCCGATCCTGTTCAATATAAAGAGAAAGACAAGGGATAGTTGACAGAAAACTCTGAATACCATAATCTATAGATAGAGAGCCGGACCCATTATCAAATGAAGGTGGGTTGATAGGATGTCGTTTACACCGAAATCCCGGGAAGAAGCGGAACCTCTCAATGGTAGCATGGCCTCCAATATGGAGGAAGTCATTAAACTGGGAAAGCAAATGGAGAAATTACGTTCCAGTGGCGAATTAAAGTTGAACAATCGAGTTTCAGACCCGGCTCAATATGAAGAGGAAGCTTAATCAGGTGAAAGTGCCTGATTATTTTTTTTGGAATCTCATCGATCCGGGACAGGCATTACAACCTGTCAGAAAAATAGGCTCGTCCGATTAGAAAAGAACGGTTAATTGTCGAAATTATTTGTAAATTTATCAATACTTCTGCATAGGATAGAGTAATCCCCGTTTCACTTCATGGGATACGTGCAGTTTAGACAGTCAACATAGTGTATGCAGGAAAATGAAAAAATGTGAAAAAAATTAAGGAGGGGAATAATTTGAGTCAAATGGATAATCATCAGTTTGTCATTTCCAAGGAAGATTGGGCCCTCCACCGCAAAGGTCACGATGATCAACAAAGACATCAAGAGAAAGTACAGGATGCCATCCGCAATAATTTACCAGACTTGATCACAGAAGAAAACATTGTCATGTCCAATGGCCGAGACGTCGTCAAAATCCCGATTCGTTCGTTAGATGAATATAAAATCCGTTACAACTATGATAAGAATAAACACGTCGGGCAGGGAGACGGTGAAAGCCAGGTAGGGGACGTCATTGCAAGGGACGGCTCACAACAGCAGCAGGGTCCAGGAAAAGGTCAAGGGGCCGGGGACAAAGCCGGTGAAGATTATTATGAAGCAGAAGTATCGATGCTTGAAATTGAAGAAGCGTTATTCAGCCAATTGGAGCTTCCGAACCTGAAGAAGAAAGAGCAGGATGTCCAAACCGTCGAGCATATTGAATTCAATGATATCCGTAAAACCGGCCTAATGGGGAATATAGATAAAAAGAAGACGATGATGTCTGCCTTCAAACGAAATGCCATGAAAGGAGCACCAAGCTTTCATCCGATCTTTACAGAGGATCTGAAATTCAGGACGTGGAACGAAGTATTAAAGCCCGAATCCAAAGCCGTTGTACTCGCGATGATGGATACGAGCGGCAGTATGGGAGTATGGGAGAAGTATATGGCAAGAAGCTTCTTCTTCTGGATGACCCGATTCCTGCGCACGAAATATGAAACCGTGGAAATCGAATTCATCGCTCATCATACCGAAGCCAAGGTGGTGTCAGAAGAGCACTTCTTCTCGAAAGGGGAAAGCGGAGGTACGATCTGTTCATCAGCCTATCGAAAAGCCCTTGAGCTCATAGATGGAAAGTATGCTCCAAGCCGTTACAATATTTACCCTTTCCATTTCTCCGACGGTGATAACCTGACGAGTGATAATGTGCGGTGTGTCAAGCTTGTCGAAGAATTAATGAAAGTGTCCAGCATGTTCGGATATGGGGAAGTGAATCAGTATAATCGTCACTCCACATTGATGTCAGCCTATAAAAATATTAAAAACGACGATTTCCGCTACTACATCCTTAAACAAAAAGCCGATGTATTCCATGCCATGAAGAGTTTCTTCCACAAGGAGCAGGAAAAGGCATTCGCGTGAGAAAAACCAGCCGACGAGGCTGGTTTTTCATTGTAATCTATTTATCTCGTTACATATGAAATCATTAGGTTATTCTGTATCTAAAGTGCTAGAATAGAGAAAGGTACTTTAAAAACATTCTATAAGCGGTGAGGGTTGTCATGACAAGTGAAAGTCAAGAAGTTCAACGATTAAAGCAAGAGGTTAAAGAATTGAAAGAAAAGCTGGCACAATCCGAAGAGCTTATCAAGGATATATCAGCACCCATCATCCCGTCCATCATCCCTGAAACGATTCTGATTCCCATAACGGGGAGGCTCACTCCTGAACGCTTTGAGATGATCATTTCAAAGATATTGGACTTCTCATATGGAGGAGATATCAATACCATCATTGTAGACTTCTCAGCGATTTCAGAAAAAGAAATCGGAGAAATCGACATCTTCGGCACCTATATCCATAATATGGCCAATGCGATCGGGTTAATGGGGATCGAAACCCTATTCGTCGGTTTCACTCCTGCTCTTACGCAAGTAATGATCAATTCAGGAGTGAGGGAGCTTCAAGGGATTAAAACCTTCCTGACATTCCGGACAGCACTGCAGTATTTGATGAGGGAAAAAGACATGGAATTCCAAAAAGCCAACCAATAAGGTTGGCTTTTGTACTGAGTGCCATCATGTCAGATTCTTCTTGGGTGAGACAACCTCCACGCCATCCTGTTTCCCTACAATCATCAGGTCGGTCACGTCAATGAAAAGACCTGTTTCCACGACACCTAATAATTGTTTTAACTGGGAGTGAAGGGAGGCAGGGGCATCGATGCCCGTGAAATGACAATCCACGATATAGTTTCCGTTATCGGATATAAATCGTTCATCATTTCTTTTTCTTAGAACAGGCGTGCATCCTAATTCAGCGAGTGATCGGCATGTCACTTCCCATCCGAAGGGTGTGATCTCAACAGGGAGAGGGAAGGAGCCAAGCTTTGAGACCAATTTGGACTCGTCCACGACAACGATAAACTTGCGGGTGAACGTATCAATAAACTTCTCCCTCACCAATGCTCCACCTCCCCCTTTTATTAAGTTGAACATGGCATCCACTTCATCGGCGCCATCAATTGAAAGGTCCAACATGTTCACTTCAGAGAAGGTAGTCAATGGAATGCCGGCCTTTTTTGCCAGGCGCTCTGTTTCCACTGAAGAGGGGATGGCCTTGATCTGTAATCCTTGAGAGACGAGTTCCCCTAATTTTTGAATCGTCCAATAAACGGTTGAGCCGGTTCCCAAACCGATCGTCATTCCGTCTTGTATATATTCTGCCGCTTTTTCACCGGCCCATTTCTTTTCCAGGCTGTCCACTCTAGTGCCCCTTTCCAATGTAATCATCGTTTTACTTAGCATTCTATACTAGAATAAACATGAATGAAAGAAGGAGAGATCATATATGATTAGATTCGGAATCATCGGAACCAACTGGATCACTGACCGTTTTATACAAGCATCAGAAAGCGTGGATGACTTTCAATTACAGGCTGTTTACTCAAGGACCGAAGAGAGGGCAAGGGCATTCGCTGAAAGCCGTGGGATCGGCGACTGGTTCACGGATATAGAAGAGATGGCGAGTAAAGATCTTATCGATGCCGTGTACATAGCCAGCCCCAATTCCTTTCACTGCAGTCAGGCCATCACCTTTTTAAATAAAGGCATTCACGTATTATGTGAGAAGCCATTGGCTTCGAATGAAAGAGAAGTTCAAGAGATGGTTGCTGCTGCAAAGGAGAACGATGCCTTACTCATGGAAGCGGTCAGGACCACATTCCTGCCCAATTTCAAGGTGCTTAGAGAGAAGCTGCACAGCATCGGGACCATTCGGAAAGTCAATGTCAGCTGCTGTAAGTATTCTTCCCGATACGACGCGTACAAAGATGGGACGGTCCTGAATGCATTCAATCCCGCTTTTTCCAATGGTGCCCTGATGGACTTGGGTGTTTATTGCATTTATCCCATGGTTGTTCTATTCGGAGAGCCGAAGGAAATAAAGGCAACTGGCACCATGCTGGATTCAGGTGTCGATGGTTCAGGCACAGTCATCATGAAATACGATGAAATGGAAGTGGTGTCTACTTTCTCTAAGATTTCAAATACGCACATCCCGACTGAAATCCAAGGAGAGGAAGGAACCGTCACCATTGATCAAATAGGTGAATTCAGTACACTGACGTTTTATTATCATAATGGAGAAAAAAGTGTTTATACTCAAAAAGAGGACGTTCCGTACATGTATTACGAAATAAATGAATTTGTTTCCATCATCAAAAAAGGCGGGGAATACGAATCTCCCATTAATTCTTACCAGAATTCATTAATCAGCTCCAGGGTGATGGATAACGCCAGAAAGCAGATCGGACTGGTTTTTCCGGCAGATCGGACTTGACGATTCGGAAATGATGTTTTATTTAGTGTCTATGAAGGGAAGAGAGCCGATGAAAAAGATATTAAAATGGGCCGGAATTGTTCTTTTGGCAGTGATTGTAGTAGGTTTTCTGGGATTCTACATCTGGTCAGAACAAACGTATTCAGCCACGGAGAAGTTGACGAAGGCAGTCCACCTGGGGGATGACCCACTGATAGAGGAAAAAAATGACTGGCTTATTTTTAAAAGTGAAGATTCAAACGGGAAAGGCGTCATACTTTATCCCGGGGCTAAGGTGGAAGTGGAGGCTTATGGGTATATCGGTAAGTCTCTATCCGATAAGGGGTACACCGTCGTCATCCCTGAGGTGCCATTTCATATCGCTTTTTTCGGCATGAATGAAGCTGAAAAGATCATCAGCGATTTCGATGAAAAGCTTGATTGGTATCTGTCCGGTCACTCATTGGGAGGTGTGGCTGCGGCATCGTATACCTATGATCATCAAGATGAAGTGAAAGGTGTCATATTCCTGGCCTCCTATCCAACAAATTCAGCGGATTTCTCCAAGAGTGATATGCCGGTCCTGAGCATCTATGCAGAGAATGACGGTCTTACCACAGGCGATGACGTTGAAAACAGTAAGAAGCTGCTGCCGTCTAAAGCGGCCTTCCATAAGATTGACGGCGGCAACCATGCAGGATTCGGAGTGTATGGTCCACAAAAGGGTGACAAGAAAGCAAGTATTTCCGTGTGGGAACAGCAGGATGAAATCATACAGGTGATGGACGATTGGATGAAGGAGAACTAACCCTTTTAGTGCCGCTTGAGTCGAACTCAAGCGGCCTTTTTGATTTCTGAATAAAGGATTATGGACGGAGCAGGTCGTATATGTCATGGTGAAGGGAGAGATAGAAATGGAATTTATTTATGTATTAAAGTTGATCCCACGCTTGTATCAAGAAGCAAATTGGACAACCGGGGATGAAGAAATCGTGAAACGTCATTTCGAACGCTTGAAAGAATGGACGGACAATGGGAAAGTGATCCTTGCCGGCAGAACATTAAATGAAGAGGAAAATGCCTTTGGAATCGTAGTATTTGAAGCGGATGACGAGGAACAGGCAAAGGCATTCATGCAAGAAGATCCGACTGTAGCTGAAGGTATCATGACAGCAGAACTGTTCCCTTATCGTGTGGCTCTTTTAAGAAAAAATGAACATGTCATAGACTAGGAGATAAAGAATGGAAAAGTGGATTCAAGAACTTTTTACAGAGGATATATTAAAGGATGCAGCTTCACGCTTCGGCTGCGACACAAATCATGCGAAGAAGCTTGGTGATTTCGAAAACTATGTGTATGAGGTGCACAGGGGAGAGATTCCCTATATCCTCCGCCTGACTCATAGTTCCCATCGTTCAAAAGGGGAAGTGGAAGCAGAGTTGCAATGGATCAATTACTTACATAAACATGGGGTGAATGTTTCACTCGTGAATGATTCAGAAGCAGGAAACCTGGTTGAAGTACTGGAGGCGGGGGATACACATTTCTTTGTCTGTTTATTTGACAAAGCTCCCGGGAAACCCGTGAAGATGGATGATCCTTTATTTGATGATGACCTTTTTTATAAATGGGGAAAACTCACCGGTCATATGCACCGGGTAACGAAGGGGTATGTGCAGGGTGAAGCTGGGCGTGACCGGTGGGATCAAGATGATGTACTTGATTACGAGAAATATTTGACGAGTGATAAAGACAGGGACATTATCAGTAAAGGACATCAAAACAAGGAAACGATCAGAGGATTTAAAGAGACACGTGATTCGTTTGGACTCATACATTCGGACATCCATCCAGGCAACTTCTTTTTTCATGATGGAGATCTCCATGTATTCGACTTTGATGACAGTACTCAATTCTTTTTTGTAAGCGACGTGGCCATCCCGTTATATTATTCAGTATGGTGGAAGTTTCGGAATGAGACCCTGGAAACCCGCAGTGGATTCGGGGGAAAATTCCTCATCGCGTTTCTTAAAGGATATTTGACGGAGTGTGACATCGATGACGAATGGGTCAAGCGCATCCCCCATTTCCTGCTTCTCAGGGATCTGACTCTCTACACAGTCTTCCATAAAAAGTGGGATCTTGAGAATTTATCTGATGGAGAGCGGTCGTTGCTGTCCCAAATCAGGGAGAGGTTACAGGAGGATGAACCAATCGTCGACCTTGATTATGAAAAGATCCTTCGTGAAGTCCGAACAAGATGATCTGGGCTTTACTGATTACTGGGGGAATCATCGGGTTACTGGTCAGGGTGATGAGGGTGACCTTCAAGAGTGGATACGGCATGTCGGAAGACCTGTTCGATCAGCCAGTGTATGTGAAAACATGCAGTCATTGTCATAAAAAGATTCCAAAGGATTATTCTAAATCCCTGTGCCCCCATTGCGGGAAGCTGGTGGAATGATGGAAAGGCTCAGGGTAGAGTGGTCTCCCGGGGCCTTTTTTTAAAGTGAAGAGGTGAAACATGTTAATAGAAGGGAAAGTTTGGTATGATGCTAAAGACTGTTTACATAAAATCGAGAGGTGAAAGAAATGGATAAAACCATTGGATTTATAGGATGTGGAAATATGGCGCAGGCCATCATGGGAGGGATACTGAAGTCCGGGCTGGTGGACAGACAATCTGTTCGTGCAAGTGCCAGGACTCAGGAAACCCTGGATATGGTCAGAGAGAAATTTGGAGTGAAGGCGACGGATGACAATCTGGATGTAGCAGCCTTTTCTGATATTGTGTTCATTGCTGTGAAACCGGATCAATACAAGGACCTGATCGAATCCATCAAACATTCCTTGAAAAAAGACAGCATCATCATTACGATTGCGGCTGGAATCACGATTGAATGGATGGAAGAGCAGATTTCCCCTTCTGCCAAAATCGTACGGACGATGCCGAATACTCCGAGTCTTGTCGGGGAAGGAATGACCGCATACTGTGTGAATGAAGAAATAACAGAAAGCGATTTGGAACATGTCCAGGCAATCCTTGAAAGCTTCGGAAAGGCGGAAAAGATCGAGGAAAGCTTGATGGATGCAATACCGGCAGTGAGCGGCTCCTCTCCTGCCTACGTGTTTATGTTTATCGAAGCACTCGCCGATGGAGCCGTCCTCCAGGGAATTCCGAGGAATCTTGCCTATCAGCTGGCATCACAGGCAGTGCTTGGGGCAGCTAAAATGGTCCTTGAAACCGGCACTCATCCAGGAGAGCTGAAAGATGCGGTCTGTTCACCCGGAGGCGCAACGATTGAAGCAGTGGCTGCTTTAGAGAAACACCAGTTCAAGGGGGCTGTATTATCGGCCATGGAAGCCTGCGGGCGCAAATCGAAATCCCTTGGTGAATAGCTGATTGAGTTACCTGCAAATTTAATAGGGTAAATAAAAAATAAAAATTTTTAAGATAATATTTGTATGTACAAATGTATATGTGTTATTATTTGTACATACAAATAAGGAGTGAGAGAATTTGAAAACATTAGTATTGGTTGGCCATCCAGCCATTGAAGAATCCAGAATGAACAAAGTGTGGGCAGACCGGCTGGAGAAGGAAGAGAACATCACGGTCCATCATTTATATAAAGAATATCCAGATATGCAAATTGATGTAGAAAGAGAACAACACCTTCTGCTTGGACACGATCGCATCGTGTTTCAATTTCCATTCTATTGGTACAGCACTCCCGCCATTTTAAAAGAATGGCAGGATCAAGTGCTTCAATACGGTTGGGCATACGGTTCGGAAGGGACGAAGCTCCATGGAAAGGAATTTCTGGTTGTCACTTCAACAGGCGGACCTGCCGGGGCTTACCAATCAGGAGGCTATAATCATTATTCCATGAGTGAATTGCTGAAACCATTACAGGCGATGGCTAACCTCACGGGGATGACCTTCCTGCCTGCATATGCCGAGCAGGGAGTCAGGATGTTGAGTGATGAAGAAGTCGCCATTTCTGCAGAAAAAGTGGCTGCCTATGTGAGGGATGGGGATTTGAAGAGAGGTCGGTAGGCGGTATTTTGTAAGAGTGATGGAAAGTGGATGCCAGAAAAAAACTGCCTCAGTAGTTCTCTACTTTGGCAGTTTATTTAATGGGTCCTGAATTCTACTGTGATGATGGCTGTGACGGCAATTTGACCCGGTTGAACGGCCGTACTTTCGTCGGCTGCCTTTAAATAGGCGGTGTTCATAAAGGGAACGGCTGAAGGCCGGGATTGTTCCGTAATGGATTTGGGCTGCGGATTAAGCTGTTGATTTGATTGGCCGGATAATGTGAGTGCCTTTTGGTATGCCTCTTGATAGGCTAAGGCGAGAGCCTGCTGGTAGGATTCGATGGGGTTAGACTGAATGAACTGAATGTTTTCCACTCGATTGGCCCCACTCTTTAAAGCATCATCAATGATCTTTCCGACTTTTTCGATCGACTTAACAGTGACCCTGAATACTTGTCGAACTTCATAACCGGTGAACGTTTGTTTTCCATCTTCAAATTGATACTGTGGAAGAACTTGATAGGTGGACGTCTGAATATCCTGTCGGCGAACTCCGTTATTTAAAAGGGACTGAACGACCCGATTGGAAAGTTGCTTGTTCTCGTTTTGGGCAACTTCAAGCTCTTTATCATTCGTCACAATGCCTATCGATACGAGGGCTTGATCCGGATCGACATACAAAGTATGTTCCCCGCTCACGGTTATGATGCCATTCGATTGATTGGTTCGATAGTATGGGATTGAGTGCATGGCGCCACCTACACGCACGTAAAGGATTCTATTTTATCCAAATCGATGCCGAAGTACACCCATGTGAATCCGATCCATCTCCATCCGGCAATGGAACGGCGCCCGACAAACACCGGGTAGAACCAGAAAGCATCTCTTCTTAACCATATATACGTGTAACGGAATAAGCATCTTCTGATGGCACCCGGATCGACTGCGAAGGTGCTCGGTCCACCCTGCGTTCCTTGAAGTGCCGTTTTTTGCGGTTGGAAGTTCGGTGGTGGACCGGGTGGTGGTTGGTTTTGTCCCCCCTGCCCGCCTGTAGGGGGTGGTGAGCTTGGTGCTCCTTGTCCTCCACCGGGAAAACCGGGAATGCCTGGGAAACCACCGCTGCCTGAACCACCGCCGCCTGGAAATCCAGGAATACCAGGGAAGCCACCACCGGAACCCTGTCCTCCCCCGGGAAAACCAGGGAATAATTGTCTGTGATCGTACATAGAAGAACCTCCTCATAAAGAATTCTCTTTATCTTATGAGGAGGGGGAGTGGGCGTGCGTGTCTAATCTGCTGTGATAAGGTGGCCCATTAAGATTCCAGCGCTTTTTTCATGACGTTTTTCAACGTTTGGGCAGAATGGGAGAACTGGGCCTTTTCTTTTTCATTCAAGGGAAGTTCGACAACTTTTCGGATTCCATCCCGGTTGATGATGGCCGGTACACCGATATACATGTCCTGTTCCTGATATTCTCCTTCAAGGAGGGCGGAAACGGTCAGGATGCTGTTTTCATTATTGAAGATGGCTTTGGTGATCCGGGCAAGTCCCATGGCGATTCCGTAGTACGTGGCCCCTTTTCGTTCGATGATGTGATAGGCGGCGTCCCTTACATTGACAAAAATGTCATCGAGGTCTTTCTGGACGTTCTCCCTGTCCATATCAATCAGTTCATTCAACTGACTTGCACCAACTGTCGTATGGCTCCAGACCGGGAACTCTGTGTCACCATGTTCCCCCATGATATAGGCGTGGATATTTCGTGTATCGATATCGAAATGCTGGCCGACCAGGTAGCGGAGCCTGGCTGTATCGAGGATCGTCCCTGAGCCGATGACTCTCTCTTTCGGCAGGCCGGAGAATTTCCAGGTGGCATAGGTTAAGATGTCGACAGGGTTGGTGGCGACAAGGAAGATTCCGTTGAAACCACTTTCCATGACGGAGTCTACGATGTTTTTGAAGATCTTCACATTTTTTTCTACAAGATCCAATCTGGTTTCACCGGGGGCCTGATTGGCTCCGGCCGTGATGACGACCAAATCAGCGTCTTTACAATCACGATAATCCCCGGCTGAAATCTTCATGGGGGAAGCAAAAGCAAGACCGTGATTTAAATCACGTGCATCTCCGTCGGCTTTCTCCTTATTCAAGTCGATCATCACAAGCTCATGGGCGATTCCTTGATTGAGAAGAGCGAAGGCATAACTGGAACCGACAAATCCTGTACCGATTAAAGCTACTTTGTTTGTGCATTTGACTGTCATACGTCATCACCTATTCTTTCATAATTTGTCCTAGCGATTGGTAACATCCGTTCCCGATGGTTAGAGGGGAAGATTGAATCCGTTGATATTGTGAAGTATTTCACAAACAAATCATAACACGTTTCTCACTGATATTCTATTAATAAATACATCCTATCATACATTTATTGTGAAATGATTCACAAATTTGTCAAAGTTACTGGAGGGGGACGGACTTGATTCCTAGGACCTGGTTCTAGGAATCAAGGTCCGTCCCTCTAAAAGAAGGGTTTTTTAGTGGTTGTGATGAATGTATAGAGGAAGAGGTTTGTTTATGGAGGTGCTGTATGTATGAATGTCGTGAGTGGGGAGTTGAATGTCCGTCCGTTAGTGGCTGGGGATAAGTACACGCTTTCAAGGTGGTTGACGGATCCCGTGGTCCTGGAATTTTATGAAGGCAGGGATCGCCCTTTCACACCCGAGATGGTGGAGGAGAAATTCTTCTCGGATAGGGGTGTCATGAGTTGTCTAGTTGAGTATGAAGGAATTGAAATCGGTTATCTTCAATATTACCAGCTCGATCATGAGACGATGATACGCTACGGCTATACGAATCTGGATGAAGTGATTTATGGTACGGATCAATTCATCGGAGAGGCGGATTATTGGAATAAGGGAGTCGGGACAAAGCTCATTCGTGCTGTGGTGGAATACTTGCTTCAGAAGGAGGGAGTCCACCGCCTCGTGATGGATCCGATGACATGGAACACGAGAGCGATTCGCTGTTATGAGAAATGTGGATATAGTAAAGCACGGATACTCCGGGAGCATGAGCTTCATGAAGGGGTATACCATGATTCATGGCTGATGGAGTTCATACCCGAGTAAATGGAAGATACACCTGTGGCTTTTTGAAAAGTAAAAAAGTAAGGACATGATTTCTACGCAGTACATATCGAATAGTCAGGGGCTGTTCAAACGGGCGGCCCTATTTATTGTTGTCTAAGAGAAAGGAGTGAATGGATGTGACCGTGACTAAATTATATCTTGTCAGGCATGCCCACTCGATTTATACGCCGGAAGAGTTAACGAGGCCCCTGTCTGAAAAGGGAAGAAGGGACGCTCTTAAGGTGACGGAACGACTGATAAAAGAAGGGATTGACGTGATTTGTTCCAGTCCCTACAAAAGAGCCGTTGAAACGGTAGAAGGAATAGCCCGGCATATCGATCAGGAAATTACATTGGTGTCTGAGATGAGAGAGCGCACACTATCCTCGGTGCCTGTCGAAAACTTTCAGGAAGCCATTTCATCGGTTTGGGCTGATCCTTCCCTTGCACTGGAAGGCGGAGAGTCGAATCTTACCGCTCAAAAGAGGGGTGTCGAGGGGATATTTAAAATATTGGAAGAATATACTGGTAAAAACGTGGTGATTGGAACCCACGGAAATATTATGGTCCTGATCATGAATTATTTTGACGCGGGATATGATGTGGAATTCTGGAGAGAACTTGAGATGCCGGATGTATATTGTTTAGCATTCCATGATAGAAATCTCGAGAGTGTAAAAAGAATATAATCGCAGCTCATTTAAAAAAGACCGTTCACTGTGAACGGTCTTTCGAGTATCTATCTGAATCAATGAGGCAGGAACGCCAGCTGATAGAAGAACAGGACAGCAAAGATATAAACAAGTGGATGTACTTGTTTCCATTGTCCTTTCACTACTTTCAGTAAAGGATAAGAAATGAATCCCAGTGCGATCCCCGTTGCGATGCTGGATGTTAAAGGCATGCTCAGGATGATGAGGAATGCTGGAAAGGCTTCATCCAGCTGATCCCATTTAATTTGGGAAATGCTTCCCATCATCAGGCTGCCCACGATGATCAGGGCAGGAGCCGTAATGGCAGAGATCCCAGATACGGAATTGACCAATGGCCCGAAAAAGGCGGAAGCGATAAACAGGATCGATACGGTCAAGGTTGTCAATCCCGTTCTTCCCCCGGCAGAAACGCCAGCCGAAGACTCGATATATGCGGATGTCGGGCTCGTCCCGAACATCGCACCGATCGTTGTCGCGATGGAATCGGCTAGAAGTGCCTGCCTGGCCCTCGGAAGGGTGTTTCCTTTCATAAGTCCAGCCTGCTGTGCCACTCCGATCATCGTTCCCGTCGTGTCAAAGATGGTGACAAGTAAAAATGAGAAGACGACCGCGTATAATCCATACTGGAAGACGTCGGCAAAAGCCGTTACCGGGTTTGCTACCATCAGTCCTTCAGGAAGATGGGGAATGGCGACGAATCCTTCTTTAAAGGAAAGGTCTCCCGTAAAGTACGCAATCAATCCAGTCACGATCATCCCGATGAACAGGGCTCCATGGACGTTCAGGACCATGAGGATCAGTGTGACGGCCAATCCGGTCAATGCAAGAAGTGCTGAATGGGAATGAAGATCCCCAAGCTGTACTAAATTTGTCGGATGTGCCTGGATCAATCCAGTCAGACGCAATCCGATAAAAGCAATGAATAAACCGATTCCCGCTGTAATTCCGTGCTTCAGATTCTGAGGAATGGCTTCGATCAATTTTTTTCGCAAGGGTGTTAAAGAGAGCAGGATGAAGACGATCCCTGCTACGAAAACGGCAGAAAAAGCAACGATATATGAAATATCATCATGTGCACCGACAACTGAGTAAGTAAAATAAGCATTCAATCCCATACCTGGTGCAATGGCGATCGGATAATTTGCAAACAATGCCATCCATAACGTTCCGGCTACGGCCGATATGATGGTTGCTAAGAATACCTGATCAAACGGGACACCCGCATCGGATAAGATGATGGGATTCACAACCACTATGTATACCATCGTCAGGAATGTTGTAATACCGGCAAGTATTTCCGTTTTGGGATCCGTACCGTTTTCCTTTAATTTAAACATCGTAAAACCTCCAATAAAAACGAACATTAAAAACACACAACTTCTATAATATTCGGTAATAGAACGAATTTCAATAGAAAAGACCGAATTATTTTTAAGAAAATATCTTGAAACCCCTTCCAAACCCCATTCTTTTTCGATAAGATGTTATCAATTATAGAGGAATCAGTTTCTATAATGCCCATGCATTGAACGATTTACCACGCATAGGCTCATATTTCTTTAAGAAAGGGGCGGTACTATGTATACTCAACTGAAAAACAAGTCAACTTCTGAACAGATCGAACTCATCACACGATCCTTAATCGCTCTGAAAAGTTATAACGGTACAACCGGCGAAAGTGAGAAAGCCCTATTTATATATAAATTGATCTCATCGTTTCCTTATTTCAAGCATCATCCCGAAAGAGTCTGGCTACAGGAAGTCCCTAATGATCCGATTGGAAGGAAGAACGTCTTTGCCTTTGTAAAAGGGGCGTCTTCTAAAACCGTCGTATTTCATGCCCATTACGATACGGTGGGAACAGATGATTATGGGGCCCTCCAGGATATGGCCCATGACCCGGATTTTCTGCAGAAGTTTTTCATGGATTATGAAGGGGAGGAGAAGGTAAAAGAAGATGCCCTTTCAGGAAACTGGCTGTTCGGGAGGGGCTCCTTGGATATGCAGAGCGGGATCGCCGTCCATTTAGCGAATCTTTTATATCATACAGGGGAAAAACAGCCGGATGGGAATTTACTCTTCCTGTTCAATGGGGATGAAGAAAGTGAGCATGCCGGGATGATTGCGGCTTTAAGTGATCTCCACCGCTTGAAAAACGAAGGCTTTGACTATTTAGCAGCAATCAACACAGACTTCATTTCCCCTATTTATGACGGGGATTGTAAACGGTATATTTATACGGGAGCAGCGGGGAAGCTGCTGCCAAGTTTCTATATATATGGAAGAGAAGCACATGTAGGGGATGTTTTGACATCGATTGATCCAACCGTGATCGCTTCGAAGATCAATCTCGAAATCAATCAGAATCTTGATTATCTCGAGGATATCCCCGGGGAGTTCACCCTGCCGCCTTCATGTTTACATTTTAAAGAGGATAAGCATACGTATAATGTTCAGACACCACTCAGCGCGTCTCTGTATTTCAATTATTTTGTATATGAAAGAACGGCTCGTGAAGTGCTGTACGACATGAAAAAGGTCGCTTTGAAGGTAGTAAGTGAAATGGAAGAGCGAAGCAAAAGGCAGTTTGAACAGTACCGCAACTATCACGGATTCCCTGAACGGGAATTTTCATGGGAAGTGGAAGTCCTTACGTTAAGGGAGTATATATTCTGGCTGAAAGAAAGGGGCATAGATCCGGACCCCGTCATGAAGAAAATCTTTCATGATATGGAAGGGGAGGACCGACGGACGATTGCTTTTTCAATGGTGGAAGCCCTCCAGCATCTTGATCCCGACCGGACACCAAGGGTCATCTTGTTCTTCGCTCCGCCTTTTTTACCACATAATTTTGTGAATGAGGAAAATGAGTACGGCAAGAAGGTGAGAGAGGTGCTCGGAACCTGCTTGGATGACATATCAAATGAGACAGGCGAAGAATTCGTCATCAAACGGTTTTTCCCATATCTTGCAGATGGCAGCTTTCTTTCCCTTCACGAAGAAGATGAAGATATCGAGGTTTTCAAGAAGAATCTGCCCCTCATTGATCACCTGTACCCGGTGCCCATCGATATGATCAGAAAACTGAACATCCCCTCCATCAATATAGGAGTCTACGGGAAAGATGGGCATCAATGGACCGAAAGAGTGTATAAACCTTATACGTTCTCCGTCCTGCCGGAGATCATCAGGCGGGTGACGAAGGACTTATTGGAAATTTGATTTGAAATAGGTAGAGAGGTTATTTTCCTCTCTATTTTTTATTGGTCATTAGAGTGTGATTTACTATAAAAATGAATTTTTCTGGATTCTCACTAGAAAATTGTCACAAAACGGTCAATCCCAAAAGATGCATGAACGGAACAAGTTTACTATAATATAGATTGTGAAGTATTTCACTAACTTTTAACTTTTGGGGTTGAGAGAAAATATGAAAGAGCTTAATCAATTAGCCAAAGAGCAAAGAGCATCGACCATGACGCTTTACGGGACTTCCCTGTTGATGGGAGGAGTCGTTGTTGGGCAGGCGTATTTGCTCGTAAGCATTGTTCATTCAATATTCATAGAGAAGCTCGGGTTCCAGGAGATCCTCCCGATGCTTGGGGCTTTGCTTCTCATACTCATAGGGAGGGCCGCCCTTTCATTTGTCAATGGCCGGATCGGAATCAGGATGGCAAGAAAGGTGAAGGGGGACCTGAGGAAACGGCTGTTAAAGAAATGGGCAAAGAATCCCCTTCAGGCCACCATTCAAGGTCAATCGGGTCAAAAGGTCAGCACGATGATGGATGCGGTCGATGGGGTGGACGGATTTTTCAGTCAGTATATTCCTCAAAGGATCCAGACCACCATCGTTCCTTTAATCCTGTTGATCACCATCTTCACTGAGCATGTGTATACAGGTTTGATCATGGTGGTGACGGCTCCATTCATCCCATTATTCATGGCCATCATCGGAGTCATGACCAAGAAGAAATCAGAGAAGCAGATGGATAAGCTGACCGCGTTTTCCGGGAGGTTCCTCGATACTCTTCAAGGATTGCCTACTTTAAAGTTACTTGGGAAGGGGAAGCAACAGAAAGAGGGGATCAAATCAAGCAGTCTGGATTTCCGGGAAGCGACCATGGATGTATTGAAGACGGCATTTTTGTCTTCCTTGATGCTTGAGTTCATTTCCATGTTAAGCATCGGCCTGATCGCCCTGGAGGTGGGGCTGAGATTGGTAGTCTTTGAGAGTATCCCATTCTTTACCGCTTTCTTCGTTCTTGTCCTGGCACCGGAATTCTATCAGTCTTTAAAAGAGCTGGGGAATGCATTTCATACCGGTCGTGGGAGCATGGGGGCCGCAAAGAAGGTCATGGAGGAGCTTCAGGAAAAGGGTCAGCCGGTCAAATGGGGGGAAAGGGAGTTCAATTCAAATGGGATTCCTCCCACCATCGAACTGCGTAACCTCGGGTTCTCCTACAGTGAAAAAGGCTATGCCCTTCAAGGGGTCACCGCCTCCTTCCCTTCACAGAGCCAGGTGGCGGTCATCGGTCAGAGTGGAGCGGGGAAGACAACCCTCCTTCATCTGCTGGCAGGTCTGCTTGATCTTTCTGAGGGAGACCTTCTCATTAATGGAGTCCCGAGAAGCGAATACGCGGAAAGTGACTGGTTTGATCAATTGAGTTACATTTCACAGAACCCGTACTTATTCTCTGGCACGATAGCTGAAAATATTGCGGTCGGGGGAAGAAAAGGGATCACTCGAGAAGAAATCGTATCCGCTGCTGAAAAAGCGGGGATTGCTGAAATGATCGCTGGACTTCAGAAGGGATATGATACACCGATCGGGGAAGCGGGGAGAGGGCTTTCCGGTGGGGAGAAGCAGCGCATTGCCATTGCAAGGGCGTTCCTCAAAGGTCCGTCCCTCATCCTGTTTGATGAACCGACTACCGGACTGGATATTGGTACCGAGCAAATCCTGCAGTCGTCGATGGAGGAGTTGGCTAAGGGTTCTACCGTCATTACAGTAGCGCACCGCCTTCATACAATACGAAAAGCAGATGCCATTTTGTTGTTGGATAAAGGAAAAGTGGCTGGGCTTGGAACTCATGAGGAGCTCATGAAATCGGCTCCTCACTATCGTGATATGGTGAATGTACAGCAAGGGGTGAAACATTAGATGAAAGAATTACAATTTGTCGTAAAGCTGATGATGAAGGAAAAGAAGGATGTTGTGTATTCGATTCTTTTAGGCTTTCTGGCTGGAATTACCTCTGTGGGACTCTTTGCTTCAAGTGGGTATTTAATTTCCAAAGCGGCCTTGGAGGTACCGCTTTATGCCCTGACCGTCATGATTGCTCTGTTAAAATTGTTTGGTTTAACGAAGGCACTTAGCCGGTATGGGGAACGTTATTTTTCCCATCGGGCCACGTTCACGATTTTGGCGAACTTGCGGGTTTCCATTTATGAAAAAATCGAGCCCCTAGCACCGGGGATCTTCGGGCGTTATCGGAGCGGGGACCTTCTTGCAAGAATCGTCGGGGATGTTGAGAGCCTGCAGAATTTCTTTCTTCGTGTCTTTTATCCGCCCGTGATCCTGGTGATGGTATTTTTAAGCACGGTTTTATTTACTGTGTTTTACTCTGTTTCGATTGCCCTGGTCCTACTCGGAGGTCTATTGTTGACAGGCTATATCGTCCCAGCCTACTTCGCTTTTAAACAGAGAAAAGTGGAGGCGACGCTGCGGGAAAGACGTGGGGGATTATCGACCGAGGTGACGGAATTTCTTTATGGATTCAGGGACCTGAAGATCTACCGGAGACTGGAAGATAAAGAGGCGAATCTAGTCCAGGCAGCGACAGGGTATGTGACCGAACAGGAAAGGGAGAGCCGATATTCCCTCTTTAGTCATTCAACGAACATCCTGGTTTCCCTGCTCATTTCATGGATCGTCTTGGCATTGGGGGCTTATTCAGTAGCAGCGGGTCAATTGGACGGAATATTCCTTGCCATGCTTGTCATGATCTCATTAACCGTATTTGAAAACGCCACACCCATGGCGATCCTGCCGACCCACTATGAAGATTCTCGTCGGGCGGCAACAAGGCTCACTACCATCACGAATGAAGAGTCTATCGAGAGGGATGGACCTCCAATGGCTTCGGTTTTTGAAGGGGATGTTCCTGCCATTAGCATGAAGGATGTGAGTTTTTCCTTTGACGGGGAGGAAAGGAAGACACTGAACGGGGTGAATCTCGAGCTTCCCGCAGGTTCGAAAACAGCGGTCGTAGGACCATCGGGGTCAGGCAAGTCGACGTTACTTCAATTGTTATTACACTTTTACCCAACGGATGAAGGAGCAATTTTTGTCAATGATGCGTCCATTGAGGATATCGATAAAGAATCATTGTGGGGGTATGCGAATGTTGTTCTTCAAGAAAACCATTTCTTTTACGGTACAATCAAAGAAAATCTGATGCTCGTGCGTCATGATTTGACAGATGGAGAAATGATGTCGGCATTGGATAAAGTGAAACTGGATCACCTTTCTTTAGAGGATGAAGTATTGGAAAAAGGAGAGAATCTTTCCGGAGGGGAAAAGCAGCGGTTGGCGATTGCAAGGGCCCTTTTGAAAGGCGCACCATTATGGTTGCTCGACGAACCGACATCTTCCGTTGATGCACTGATGGAAAAAGAAATATTTGACCATCTGTATTCAGCAGCCGACGGGGATACGCTGGTTCTGATCAGTCATCGATTGACAGGTCTTGAAAAAATGGACCAAATCATCGTCATGGATCAGGGGAGTGTGGTGGAATCAGGAAGCTATCAGGAGCTTATGAGACAAAAAGGCTATTTCTATGAAATGAAGCAGATTGAAAAGAGCGTCCTATTCTAACTCACACTAAAGAAGCCACATCCCATTCAGGATGTGGCTTTAGTAACAGGCAATCATTCTGCCCAATCAATTAAGTTTCGGATGTCCAGTCGATCTGTCTTTCGAGCTTTTTGAAGCGGTTTTCCGATTGTGATCAGCATGATCGGAAGATAACGCCCGGATACTTTGAATTCAGAAACGAGGGCAGCCGGATTGAATCCACCGATCGGACAAGTGTCCCAGCCCTTCGCTTTTGCGGCAAGCATGAATTGCATGGCAGCGAGTGACGCATTGCTGTATGCAGCGTCCCGAGGGTATTCCTCACGGCTGTACGCACCTTCGATCTGCTTCTTCAGCACCTCTTTGATTTCCGCCGTCATTTCGCCTTTCTCAATGGCAGGATCAAAGACGGGATCGATGTTCTTATTGGCTTCTAGGTCACCAAGTATAGCTACGACAGCAGAAGCATCATGTACCTGCTGCTGGTGATAGGCGATCGGAAGCAGGCGTTCCTGCACTTCTTTTTGGTCAAATACAAGGAATCTCCATTGCTGCAGATTCCAGGCAGATGGAGCTTTCCCAGCCGCCTCTAACAGGCTGACCAATTCCTCACGGGGGATTTCCACCTGAGGGTCGTATACTTTCGTGGAGCGGCGTTCGTCGACGATTTGAAAGAAATTATCCATGAGTATGCCTCCTTGATGTATGAAGAAATGTTATAATGTGGTATATAATTGTATGTTACTTACTTTTTGTAAGTTGTTAAGCAATACGAACAATATAACCGACGTTTTAGTATGCGTCAAGGAATGAAGTTTTAGGATGTGTGAAAGAGCGATCTTCGGTGGATGTTTTGCATAGTAAATACTGTTGCTTTTGGCTGTAGCGAGTAGTGGTTGATTTCCGCTGCAGGTGCTCGCTTTCCGCGGGGCGTGAGTTGAGCCTCCTCGGGCTTTGCCCTGCGGGGTCTCAACTTTCCCGCGTTTCCCGCAGGAGTCGAGCACCTTCCGCTCCAATCAACTTTCCAAGTGTAAGTCTTCACTATAACAATGTAATGTAGAGAGTGCTTTACAATCACATTCACCAACTCCTATTCTATTAGTTGCAGTGACCGATTACTGTAAAACATACTTTTCTAACCTATCCTGAATGACTCATTTTGCTCCGACACATCCAAAATGAGCGAACATTCGAAAACTGCAGTCTGTGTATGTATAACAACTTTGGTGAAATGGTCCTTCTATAATTATTGCTAAAGCGTCTTCAGTGTATAAAGCAGGGTCTAGCTATTGATTGGAGTGCAAGACGAAGACTCCTACGGGAAAAGCGGAATAGGTAAGACCCCGCAGGAGCTACAGCGACGAGGAGGCTTGCCTTCCGCCCGAGGAAAGCGAAGTCTTGCACGGAAATCAATAGCGGTGTAACAAGTGATCCTAACTAATTTTTGTCTTTAGAGAAAATGGACAATTATGTTCAAGCCTCATACGAGTTAAAGGAGCTTAGAGTTGTAAATGTGCTCAAAGGGATCATTTTGATCGTAGGAAGTGTGGAATTGGATGGGCTTTAATGCAGCGTAACTTCCGCCGATGATGATGGCACAGAGAATGGGTAAGGATAAAATGCCGAGCATAGTATAGCCTCCTTATCATGTTATTGGAATGAAAGAGCATTGGTATTCCTTGCATGATTTTACTTTAAAGTGTGAAACGCGTTTCAGAGCAAGCGTTATTTTAAGAGATCGTTTAGGGTTGGAATATGGTTACTTAAGGGGTATGGGTATGACAAACATTAGAAGTATTGCAAAGCTTGCAGGAGTTTCGGTGTCAACAGTTTCGAGGGTATTGAATGACCATCCTTATGTGAAAGAAGAGAAGCGCCGAAAGGTCCTGGATGCTGTGGAGCAGTTAAACTACATAAAGAACGCGAACGCCGTCCATTTATCAAAAGGGAAAACCTATAGCATCGGAGTGATTCTGCCTTATTTGAATCTTCCTTACTTCGGGGAGATTCTTCAAGGCATAGCGGGGGAAGCGTTAAAGCATGGCTATCACCTCCAGCTTTTTCAGACGGATTATGACAGGGGGGCTGAACTTGATGCCTTTCATCGACTTCAGATGAAGGAAGTCGATGGATTGATCCTGACGTCACGCTCCAATTCTCTGGATGCTCTTGCTTCATTTATCAGTCCGAATGTGGTTTTTTGTGAAAATGTATACGACCCCACATATAAGAAGGTATTCATTGATCATTATCAGGGGATTCGGAGCGGGCTCCAGTATCTTTATTCTAAAGGGCATTCGAGAATCGGGTTGTGTTTGCACAGAACATTTGGGACGAATAGCGAAGAGCGGATCCGGGGATTCTTCGACAGCGCAGAGGCTGCCGGCCATCCCGTTCGTGACGAGTGGATCTTCAATGACTGCTACGATCTTCAGGACGGACGGGATGTGTTGAGTGAATGGGAACGGATGGAAGAGAAGCCCTCTGCCCTTATTGTAACGAGCGATCAAGTATCTGCGGGAATGGTGGCAGAGGCGGGAAAAAGATCAATCAGGATTCCAGACGACCTGGCTATCCTGAGCTTTGATAACCATCCCCTTTCCGATGCCCTGGATATCACATCTTTTGAAGTACCGATAAGAAAGGTGGGGGAAGAAGCGTTTAAACTCTTTCTTGAATCGGAACATCCTGATCCGGTCATATTGAACACAAGATTGTTTGAACGGGGAAGCGTGTAAGTCATGCTGCTCATTAGAGGGAGGGAAAACCATGCAGGGGAACAATGAAGAAAAAATGCTCGTCATCCTGATGGGAGTTGTCGCATGTATTGTATTGATCGCCATCATAGGAAAATATCTTTTTTAAGGAATTAGCCTTCATAACACGCTCCTTTTCCCCATATCTTAAAGTAGTGAAGCATCTTCAGATAAGACAGGAGTGATTGGATTGAGGAAGTTCCTGGGCTCATTGGTTGACCTTCTTCTGATTGCCACGAGTATTTTTCTAATGGTTAAACTGCTCAATCGTTTAACTGCCAGTGATCAGGCTTCTAAGGTTCATCGAACGAACAATCTTGAAGTCCTGCAGGAAATCAGAGACATTCTGAAGGACGATTTTAGGAGTGCCCGCATAGCGGTACCGGTCAAAGCCCGTGATCTCCTGACGAAAAGCGGCATGAAAATTCAAATGAGGACGGATCGTAAGTTAAAGTGAATTCATGATCATTGCCTAAATCCTACTTTTATAGTAGGATTACTTTGTGTTAAAAGACTGTATATTTAAAATCATACGAACAAATGGGGTAATGATCATGAAAAAAATTCATATCATTCATGAAAACAGTGAATGGACCAATCATTTAACGGCCAGGCTTGATGAGCTACAACTGCCATATGAGGAATGGTTCCTTGATCGTGGACTCGTCGAATTATCATCAAAGCCGCCGGAAGGTATTTTCTATAATCGAATCAGTGCGTCGTCTCATACGCGAAACCATCGTTTTGCACCGGAGTTGACGGAGAGCGTTCTATCCTGGTTAGAGCGAAACGAAAGAAAGGTCCTGAATGGAAGCCGTGCCCTTCGCTTGGAAGTTAGTAAAGTAAATCAGTATACAGCTTTGAATGCTGCCGGCATCAAGACACCGGAAACCATTGCAGCCGTTGGGAAAGAACAAATAATCGAAGCTTGTGAAAAGCTTGGTAAACCATCTTTCATCACGAAGCATAATCGTGCAGGAAAAGGTTTGGGAGTGCAATTGTTCCATTCGGTGGAAGCATTGAAGAATTATGTGTACAGTGACGACTTTGAAGAGCCATTAGACGGCACGACACTTATACAGGAGTACATCGAAGCACCCGATGCATCGATTACACGCTGTGAGTTTATAGGTGGTAAGTTCATGTATGCAGTAAAGGTGGATACATCGGATGGATTCGAATTATGTCCTGCTGACGTATGTCAGGTGGATGACCTATTCTGTCCTGTAGGGGAACAGGAAGACAAGCCTAAGTTTCAGATCAGGGAGAACTTTTCACATGAGATCCTGACATCATATGAAGCGTTTTTGCATGCGAATACAATCGATATTGCCGGGATTGAATTTATTCAGGACAAAGAAGGTAACATCTACACGTATGATGTGAACACGAATACGAATTACAATAAAGAGGCCGAGTCGAAGTCCGGGCAATACGGAATGCTCGAGCTGGCAAAATATCTTGGTGAACAATTGAAAACGGTGTAAGGTGATGACTCTCCTGTAGTACAGGAGAGTTCTCTTATGTAAATAACAAGTTACATATATAATTGTAACGATAGAGGGATTAGTATGGTAGAATTTTTATAAAGAAGACAATTTCGGTGAAAGGTCAAAGGGTCAGGATGATTATTTTTAATCAGGATGTCATTAATAATTTCTTTTATATCATTTTGAGTATTTTTTTAATTTTTTTCCTTGTTGAAAAAAAGATGATACAAGGTTGGTATACAAGGTTCGCAACCCTTGTTTCTTTAAGTATCGCCATTATTCTGTGCATGCTTTCCCCCATATACAATAACCCCTACTGTGTCCACGATCTCAGGATGATCCCGTTTGTTCTCGGCATTCTGTATGGAGGTCCATTTACAGGCCTCGCATTGCTCGCTGTCTTATTGGTATCGAGGACGATGATCTACAGTTGGAGTATGGTGGCATTCGTGATATATGCCGTGATCTACCTCTTGACGGTCATCGGGATGAAATGGTTCGATTTCAACCGGTTATCAAGCCGGAAGAAGATCATATTCTCTGTGGTGCTTTTTACAGTTCATTCCATCGTAGCAGCTCTTATTGCGAAGGCGATGACTGTGTTTGTGATCGACGAAAGCTATCTGATAAATTTTATTTTTCTCCCTTCCCTGGGCATGCTGATCCTGACATACATTTGTGAGACGTTGCTTAAACAGATTCAAATCAAACAAGCCCTCGTGAAAATAGAAAAAATGGAAGTGCTCGCTCAGTTGGCTGCCAGCATTTCCCATGAGGTGAAAAATCCTTTAACGGTGATCAAGGGATTCCTGAGACTGCTCCATCAGGAAAATCTTCCTGTAGGAAAAAGGGAACAATATCTAACGATCGCATCATCCGAACTGAACCGGGCAGAAGAAATCATCAACGATTATCTTACGTTCGCTAAACCGGATCCGGATCAAGTGGAGAACATCTCCATTTCGGAGCAGCTCCATAAGCTCGCCGACATGGTTGAGCCCTTGAGCAATCAACAATCGGTCCTCGTACATAAACGGATCGAGGATGCCTCCATCATAGGGAACACCCGCAGTTTCCAACAGGCATTTCTCAACATCATGAAAAACGCCATTGAATCCATGCCTGATGGGGGCACACTCACCATTCTTTCGAAGGTTCAAAAAGGGACCGTAAGCATATCCATCATTGATACTGGCGTCGGAATGACCCCGGATCAACAAGAGAGACTCGGCGAACCTTATTTCTCTACGAAGGAAAAGGGGACGGGCATCGGACTGATGGTTTCCTACCGGATCATCGAAGCCATGAGGGGTGTCATTACCGTGGAGAGCCGAGTGGGTAAGGGGACTGGTTTTCAGATTGTGTTTCCTGTGGATCAAGTGAAGGACCCTTCATCTGTTTAGGTGAAGGGTTTTTCTACTTGTTTATTCCTGAATTATCTGATAATATATATTTCTGCTCCCAAACGCCTACATAATTTTTACAGATTTCAATGTGTCTTAATCAACGTTTTCCCCATCAAGAGTCGTTACCTTGGTGGAAGTGGGAAGACGTTTTTTCTCCATTGCGGCTAAAACAATTGGAAGGAGAAATGTATGACAAAGGAATCGACTATTCATCCCGATTTTTCAATTGAATCAGAACGATTAGAGTTTACGAAGCGCTATATTGACGTAGTCATCAGCACATCCCTGACGAGTAAGGAAAAGTATAAGGAAAACATGGAAAAAGCTTTTGGAGATATTGATTGGGGAGAGTCGAGTGCCGCCTACATCGATATCTTGACGAACTCAAGCTTTTTTGAGATGTCCAAAGAAGAATTGGAGTCCCTTACGAAAGCAAAGACGAAACCGTACTTTGCCCGGATCGATTTTCAACATGAGGGCTCCGGCAAGGTGGAGAAGCATTATATCGGGAAGACCTCCTTGTATCAGCGTGAAAATCAGGAGCAAATCATCGTCGACTGGAGATCCCCCATCGCAAACCTGTACTACGAAGGAAGGATCGGCGATGTCTCTTACGAGGCTGAAGGTGAAACGTACGAGGGAGATTTATCCCTGAAGCGCCAATACATGATCGAGGATGGACTCATGGAAGAGATTCGCGATATTGACTTAACCACCACGGATGAACTGCTTCAGGATTCATTAGCCAAAAGCTCCAGTAACCGTTTGACTGAAATCATTTCTACCATCCAGGAGGAACAGAATCGGATCATCCGGGCCGACTTGAACAAGCCGATCATTGTACAGGGGGCGGCGGGAAGTGGGAAAACAACCATTGCCCTTCACCGGATTTCTTATTTTATTTATAACTATAAACAGCATTTTGATCCGAGGCAACTGATGATCCTGGCCCCGAGTAATTTGTTCATTGACTATATTTCAGAAGCGCTGCCGGAACTTGGGGTGGAGCGGGTAAGGCAAACGACATTCACGGATTATGTCATGACCTGCTTAGAAAAGAAGCTTACGATTGTAGAAGATAATAAGCTTATTCAACTGATCGAGACCCATGATGAAAAAGTAGAGACCGCATCATGGATATCAGGATTCAAAGGGTCTAAAGCATTCAGGAGAATTCTCGAGCATTATATAGAAGAAGTCGAACAGCGCTTTTATACTTCAAAGGACTTCTATGTGGATAAATACAAGCTCTACACCGCCAAAAGGTTCACTCACCTTTTCAAAGAGGAATATACGTATATGCCAATCTATCGCCGGATGGAAAAGCTGAAGTCACTCCTTCAAAGCTATGTACGGTCGAACAAGAAGCAAATGGTTGAGAAGGTCGAGAAATTTTTTGATGAGCGGATTGAAACCGCACTCTTTGAACGTTCAAAGGCAGGGAACCGAAAGGAATATGTCTCGAAAGCATTGGATAAGAAACTCGAGCGTGTGGACGAAATCAAGAAAGCAATACGGACAAGTGTCAATGGATACATGAAGCAGTTTGAAAAGAAAACACTTCATCAATATTTCATTGAGTTGTTCTCAGATCCCGTGCGCCTTGCTTCCTACTCGAAGGGGGAGCTCAGCGGGAGACAGGCGGAACGGCTCTGTCAGTACACATTGAAATATGCGAAGAAAAAGCAGTATGAAGTAGAGGATCTGGCCATTCTCCTATACTTGCAATCCCATTTGTTCGGAATCGATAAATTCCACAAAGCAAAAAACATCGTCATAGATGAAGCACAGGATTATAGTTATATGCAGCTCTATTCATTGAAGCGGGCACTTGAGACCGACATGTTCACACTGGTGGGGGATCTCGCTCAAGGGATCCACTCATACCGGGGCCTTCAGTCCTGGGAACCGGTCTATCGGGATATCTTTCCGAGGGCGACGTACACCGAGCTTCAAAAAAGCTACCGTACGACGATTGAAATCATGGAGGAAGCGAATAAACTGCTTAGTCTCCTGCCCTATGATTTTCCGCAAGTGAATCCGGTGGTGCGACACGGAGATTCTCCGAGCTTTGATGAGTATGTGGAAGTGGATGAACTCGCTTCCTTCATCGAGAAGGAAGTGGAGTTAGGACGGAAAGAAGGATTCCAAACCTTCGCCGTCATTGGAAAAAGCATGAAGGACTGTGTGAAAATCAGTGAAATCCTTCAAGAGAGGCAGCCAGGGAAAGTAAAGCTATTGGAAGAACAGGAATCGATCCCGAAAGATCAGATTGTCGTCGTTCCTTCCTATCTCTCGAAGGGACTCGAGTTTGACGTGGTGATCATCGCTGCGGTGGATGAAGCATTCAACCCGGAAAACGAACTCGACATCAAGCTCCAGTACGTTGCCATGACACGTCCCCTTCATAAACTTGCATTCATAGGAAAGAAACGAGAACAATTTATCGGTCAATAGGCAATGTAGAAGAAAAGGTCCGTCCCTCAAAACCGAGGGACGGACCTTTTTACTCTCATAGAATACTCCGGAATCATAAAATTAGCTTTCTGGCGTTTAACTTTGTAAAATAATGAGTCAGGAGGGATGCAATATGTTGAAAAACTTACAAAGCACGAAGACACTACATAACGGAATCGAAATTCCTTATGTCGGTTTAGGAGTTTACCAAATGAAAGATCCGTCTGAGACGGTACAGGCCGTCCGTACAGCGATTCAGTCCGGATACCGTTCCATCGATACCGCCGCGATCTACGACAATGAAGAAAGCGTAGGGCAAGGGGTGAAAGAAGGTGGCGTAGCGAGAGAGGACCTGTTCATCACTTCGAAAGTATGGAATAGCGATCAAGGCTACGATACGACGTTAAAAGCATTTGAAACGAGCCTGAAGAAGCTCGATATGGATTATCTGGACATGTATCTCATTCACTGGCCGGTGGAAGGAAAGTACAATGATACATGGAAAGCAATGGAGAGACTTCATGGCGAAGGATTGATCAAATCAATCGGTGTAAGTAACTTCCATCAGCATCATCTTGAAGATTTGATGAAAAATGGCAATGAAAAGCCTGTATTAAATCAAATCGAGTTACATCCCCGTCTGAACCAGGAGAAAATACGAGAATTCTGTGCTTCACACAATGTCGCAGTCGAAGCGTGGTCACCAATCGCTCAAGGGCGGGTACTGGATGAACCTACATTAAACCACATTGCAGAGAAGCATGAAAAGTCTGCTGCACAGGTGATTCTTCGCTGGCACCTTCAGAATGATGTCATCATCATTCCAAAGTCAGTCCATGAAAACCGCATCAAAGAAAATGCAGATTTATTCAATTTCGAGCTTTCACTGGAAGAAATGAATCAAATCAACCAACTGAATCTAGACGAACGTTTTGGTCCAGATCCAGACAACTTCGATTTTTAATATCGATCTTTCGAAAGAGGTCCGTCCCTCATGCAAAGGGACGGACCTCTTTTTTTCGTCCAGCCCATTTCAATAAATGTTGCAAATAGTTGTTGACAGAGAGGAGAAGGATATTATACAATTATCTCGAAATCAAAATAATCACATTCGAGATAACTTGTCTTATTTTTTTAATTATATATCTCATATTCAAGATAATTGACGTAAGAATAATTGAATTTGAAATGTTTAAAGGTGAATCTCGAAGGGAAAACAAGAAGGAGGAAAAAAGATGACAGCATTGGCTGCGTTCGGTTTATTGGTTATTCGTTTAGTAGTAGGATTGACATTCGCTGCTCATGGAACACAGAAATTATTTGGGTGGTTCGGAGGACATGGTGTCCAGGGTACGGGAGGATTCTTTGAATCGATTGGAATCAAGCCGGGAAGGACGATGGCGTTATTTGCAGGGATATCCGAAGTAGCGGGTGGATTATTGTTTGCCGCAGGCTTCCTTACGCCATTAGGTGCACTGCTCATCATTGGCACTATGATCGTGGCCATCGTGAAGGTTCATGGTGCAAACGGTTATTGGGCGACACAAAATGGTACAGAATATAATGTGATGCTCATTGTTGTGGCACTGGGAGTAGCCCTTGTTGGTGCAGGGAGCTTTTCAATAGATGCACTATTATTTGCTTAATGGATTTACATGCAACCCTAATCTGTGTTTCACCCATTTATTATAAAAAACATAATTAAAGGAGAGATTTTATGTCTAACGTAAAATTGGCAATCATGTATTACAGTTCAACAGGAACAAACTATCAGATGGCGAAATGGGCCGAAGAAGCTGCAAAAGAAGCGGGGGCAGAGGTGAAATTACTTCGCTTTGAAGAGACTGCACCAGAAGGAGCGATTGCTTCCAACCCGGCATGGGAAAAGCACTATAATGAAACAAAAGATACGGTTCCGGTAGCGACCCTTGATGACTTGGAGTGGGCAGATGCTTATCTATTCAACGTTCCTACCAGATTCGGTAACGTGCCTTCTCAAGTCAAGGCGTTCCTGGATACAACCGGAGGACTGTGGTTCAATGGGAAACTGGCCAACAAAGTAGTGAGTGCCACATCATCTGCAAGCAACTCACACGGTGGACAGGAGCAAACGGTTCTGGCTCTTTATACAACCATGATGCACTGGGGTGCCATCATCGCAGCACCTGGATACACAGATCAATCAAGCTTTGCAACTGGAGGGAATCCATACGGTACGAGTGTAACGGTCGATGGGGAAGGCAATATGGTCGAATCCGTCGAGCCTGCCGTAAAACACCAAACCCGCCGTACGATCCAAATCGCTGAAGCGGTAAAAAATGGATTGAAATAATGATAAAAAGACCAGGTCACTCATGATTTTGAATGACCTGGTCTTTTTGATGCGTTCAGATTTCCTTTGAATTCACTCCATTACAACCCAATATCATCACGGCAATCAGCTTCACATTCAATCCGTTCCCCTGTCAGCGGATGAGGGAACGAAATTCGGGCTGCATGCAGTGCCTGCCTGGTGAAGACCGGCTTTCCCCCATATAATGTGTCGCCAGCCAGAGGGTGTCCGATGTGGCTCATATGTACACGGATTTGGTGTGTACGGCCGGTATCAAGCTGTACTTCGACGAGTGTATATGGATTCCTGACTTCCATTACGTTATAATGGGTGACTGCATCCTGACCGGAAGGCGAAACCCTCCTTCTCGTATTGTGATGACGATCTCTCCCAATCGGTTCTGAGATAGTGCCTTTTTTTTGCTTCAATCGACCGTGAACGAGGGCATGATAGGTACGCTTGATTTGTCTTTCGGCAAGAAGGCGGTCAAGGATCGCTTTACTTAATGGATGCTTGGCGAAGATGATTGCTCCGGACGTATCGCGATCCAACCGATGGATGTGCAACACGCGGCATCTCTCACCATTTGCCTGATGATGGAAAGCGACAAGGTTGGCCAGGGTATCCGTTTCATCAGGAGTATTTGGATGGGTATCGATCCCGGCAGGTTTATTGACCACAATCAGATGTTCATCTTCAAACAAGACGTCTAACTCCCCGTAGGTCGGGGGAACATCGTATTCGACTTCCTTGAATAGTCGAATCTGTAGAATATCTCCTTGTGAGAGTGGGGAAGTCCATGAAGTCAACTCTCCATTTACTTTGACATCACCGTCCATCCTCATGGAATGAACCAGTTTCTTAGGAGCCTGCCAGTGTTTTCTAAGAATTGTTTCAATCGTTACATTTTTCCAATCATTTGGAATGACTAGGTCGAATCGTTCGCCTATTTTCCGTGTTTTCATCAAAAAACCCCTTTAAATGACAAATATCTTATACTCTTGTGGGTATTTAAGCCTACCATAGCACCTATTCAACCCAATTCATGGGTATAATTACCACGCTGTTGGTTCTACTTCTATGTTATCCTTAATATATCTATTACAGAGAGATTACAACCGTTACAAAGGTGGGCTATGATGGTGAAAGTTTTACTAGCATCAACACATGAACAGGAAGATAAAATCCAAGAGCTTATACAGTACATGTATTGTACTATTTTCCCTGATTATTTCACAGATGATGAAATCGAACAATTCGATGATATGCAAGTATTACATACGACGACGAGGAACTTTGAATATTTCGGGACTCTGAAGGAAGCATTTCAAGTGATCTCAAGCCTGCAAACGCTGATTTCCATCATTGAAAGCGGCTCAAAAGAAGACCTATATGAAGATATGTTCTATCATAATGCCGGGATCCTTCAAAGCTTTGGCATGTTCTTCCCTTTATCGTATGATCAATTTACGGAAGAATCGGACTGTAAGCATAATCTGAGCATATACTCGAGAGCGGATAACCAGCTGCTTGTGTAGGTTATATCACGTCCTTAATAGTTAGATACTTTAGAAAATTCACATTAGCATGTTTGAAAGGTTCTTGTGAGGGGAAAATAGCAAGTACTAAGTTAATCTTGAAGATACAACGTATCTTCATCTTGAAATTCCTCCTCACTTGAAAGGGGCTGACTCGTGGAAAAGTCAGCCCCTCTTTTTTTTATTCTGATTTTACGTTCTCTTCGAAAAATGCCTTGAAATCTTCTTTAGGATGTTCTCCTACAATTCTCGCCACTTCTTTTCCATTTTCATAATGGACGAGTGTAGGGGTGGCTTCGATTCCGTATTGATCCCAGCCCTGTTCAAATTCAAGCAGATTGTACTGAACCATGTCGACTCCCATATCTTCGGCAAGAGGTGCGAGGGTAGGTGTCGTTCTTTTACAGTGGATACAAGTAGAGCTGTAGAAGTATACGGTCGCTTCTTCTTTATTCTTTAATGTCTCTTCCAGTTCTTCGGGAAGGATGACGTTTTGATAGTTTGGATCATCCAGCAGCTCAACGGTAGCAGGGTCGAGTTTCGCTTTTTTGAACTTATTTCCCTCGGCTTTTTGACTGTTCTGGACGCTTGTGACAATGGCGATGGCTGCGAATAATCCGACGATCGCCACCAGGAATATGATGATTTTTTTCAATCTAGTTTTCCTCCTTTATAGCTTTTAAGACGATCACACTTGAAATGAAGATGATGATGAACCCCAAGAGTGCAAGAAACGGAATTGTGATAAAACCGAACAGGTTGATGTATTCACCTGTACAAGGAACGCGTCCGCAGGCTGGGGCACTCTCAGTCAGGATCGAAACTTTTTGGATAGAGTAGTGATAAATGGAAATGAGAAGGCCGATGCCGGAAAAAATGGTAGAATATAATGCCGCTTTAAAATCTTTGCGTACATAAGCCACTCCTAATAAAATCACCATCGGATACATTAATATCCGCTGATACCAACATAATTCACATGGCACATATTTCATGATTTCAGAGAAATATAAACTCCCCATCGTGGCGACCAGGGAAGAGGCCCAAGCCAGGAATAACAGAGAATCTGCTTTTTTATTCATATAGAATTCCTTTCTACGTATATTCTATCAAATTATAGTATGATATTATTATAAAAGTAAAATGAGAAAACTTTATGAAGAAATGTGATATTTTTTTAACGATTTGTGCAAGCGGTTGCAGAAAACGCTTGCTTGATGCTGAACAGGAGGAAAACACATATGACAAAAAAATGGTGGAAAGAATCGGTGGTCTATCAAATTTACCCTCGCAGTTTCATGGATAGCAATGGTGATGGCATCGGGGATATTAAAGGAATCATCTCTAAATTGGATTATTTAAAAAAACTGGGCATTGATGTGATATGGTTATCCCCTGTTTATGAATCCCCGAATGATGATAATGGCTATGATATTAGCGACTATAAAAAAATCATGGATGAGTTCGGCACGATGGCTGATTGGGAGGAAATGCTTGAAGAAATGCATAACCGTGGGATGAAGCTTGTGATGGATCTTGTGGTGAATCACTCTTCCGATGAGCACGGCTGGTTTGTGGAATCGAGGAAATCAAAGGATAATCCTTATCGTGATTATTATATATGGCGTGAAGGAAAGGACGGTAAAGAGCCGAATAACTGGGAATCTGTATTCAGCGGTTCTGCCTGGGAATATGATGAGGGAACAGAAGAGTATTTCCTACATCTCTTCTCGAAAAAGCAGCCGGATCTCAACTGGGAAAATCCGAAGTTGCGCCGGGGAATTTATGACATGATGACCTTCTGGCTGGATAAAGGAATCGACGGTTTCCGTATGGACGTCATTAACTTTATATCGAAAGTACCTACGTTACCGGATGCGCCGAACCCTGAAGGTAAACCGTATGCTTCCGGTCATGAGTACTTTATGAACGGTCCACGGATCCATGAATTTCTTCAGGAAATGAATCAGGAGGTCCTCTCCCATTATGAGGCGATGACGGTTGGGGAGATGCCGGGGGTGACACCCGAGGAAGCGGTACTTTACACAGGTGAAGACCGTAATGAAGTCAATATGGTATTCCAATTCGAGCATATGGATGTCGATTCGGGACCGGGAGGGAAATGGGACGTCATTCCGTTCGATCTTGTAAAATTGAAATCAATCCTGACTAAATGGCAAACGGAACTTCACGGGAAGGGCTGGAACAGTCTGTACTGGAACAACCACGATCAGCCAAGAATCGTCTCAAGACTTGGACAAGATGGAGAGTATCGGGTGAAGTCTGCGAAAATGCTTGCGACCCTCCTCCATATGATGCAGGGGACGCCTTACATTTATCAGGGGGAAGAGCTTGGTATGACGAATGTCCGCTTCTCTTCCATTGATGAATACCGGGATATCGAAACATTGAACATGTATCGGGAAAAAATAGCCCAGGGTATGGATCCAGAGGAAATCATGGAATCCATTTACGTAAAAGGAAGAGACAATGCAAGGACTCCTATGCAGTGGGACGACACGGAACACGGTGGATTCACAGAAGGGGAACCATGGATCGCCAGCAACCCGAACTACAGAGAGATCAATGCCGAAAAAGCCTTAAACGATCCAGAATCCATTTTCTACTACTATCAAAAATTGATTGCGATCCGCAAAGAGCATGACATCATTCCATACGGATCGTTCGAGCTTCACTATGCAGATCACCCTTCCGTATATGCCTATACGAGAACACATGGGAATGAAAAGATCCTCGTTCTTTGCAATGTATCAGGAGAAGAGCAAGTCATCGACAACATCGCTTCCTTTGATATCACTCAAACGGAAATCCTCATATCAAACGAAGAACTGCATGAAAAAGATGCATTTACTTTAAACCCATGGGAAGCGACGGTGTATTATTTTAAAGGTTAAATGAAAGGAAGCATCCTAATCATCGGATGCTTCTATTTTTAAGGACTTTTTTATTTGAGTAAAGACAAATCATATTTCTTCAAAAAATCCTCACCCCTTTGCTAAAATAAAAGAAATGGACTGTCATGAACTTCGTTTCAACAGTGCACTATAAGGGTATATAATTCAGGTATTTTATGAAGGAGTAGATCATAAATGGCAGAAAAACTGGACTTATCACAATTTGAAAAGAAAATGATCATCCGTCCAATGGAACATAAGGACATTCAAGATATCATCAATATGCAGTCTGTCTGCTTTCCAGGGATGGATCCATGGAAAGTGGAGCATCTGGAAAGTCATCTGGAAGTGTTTCCGGAAGGTCAGCTCGTAGCAGAATTAGATGGGGAGATCATCGCATCATGCTCGAGTCTGATCATCAACTTTGATGAATACGACGACCGCCATACATGGGATGATGTAACGGATAATGGTTACATAACGAACCACAATCCCGACGGCTATAACCTGTACGGGATCGAAGTGATGGTGCACCCTGATTACCGGCGCATGAAGGTAGGTCACCGTTTGTATGAAGCCAGAAAGGACCTTGCCAGGCAGTGGAATTTAAAGAGTATCATCATCGGGGGACGCATCCCGAATTATCATAAACATTCTGATGAAATGTCTCCAAGGGAGTATGTGGATTCCGTGGGGCGTCACAAGATTTACGATCCAGTCCTTTCGTTCCAGCTTCTGAACGGATTCACCCTGATGAGGATCAATCCGAACTACCTGCCGGATGATAAGAGGTCCCATAAATATGCCACACTGATGGAATGGAATAATGTCGACTACCGTCCATCCAGCAAACGTCACTTCAAAACGAGCTATCCGGTCCGGATCTGTGTCGTTCAATATATGATGCGGAAAATCAACTCCTTTGAAGAGTTTGCCAATCAGGTGGAGTACTTCACCGATGTGGCTTCCGATGCAAAATCAGATTTCGTGGTGTTCCCTGAGATTTTCACCACCCAGCTCATGTCATTCCTGAATATTCAATCACCAAGCCTTGCAGTAAGACGGTTGACAGACTTCACTGAGGATTATATTGAATTATTCACGGACCTTGCTGTCAGGTACAATGTCAATATCATCGGGGGTTCACACTTCGTCAAGGAAGAAAACGATGAGATCTACAATATTGCCTATCTTTTCCGTCGTGATGGGACGATCGAGAAGCAATACAAAGTTCATATCACACCGAATGAACGGAAATGGTGGGGGATCAGCCCCGGGGATTCTGTCAGGGTCTTCGATACGGATTGCGGGAAGATCGCGATTCAAATATGCTATGATATTGAATTCCCAGAGCTTGCGCGCATTGCTACAGACAAGGGTGCAAAAATCATCTTCACCCCATTCTGTACAGAGGACCGTCAAGGTTATCTTCGCGTCAGATACTGTGCCCAGGCACGTGCAGTGGAGAATCAGATCTACACAGTCATTTCCGGTACGGTCGGAAATCTTCCACAAACGGAAAATATGGACATTCAATATGCCCAGTCCGGCATCTTTGCCCCGTCCGACTTTGAATTCGCACGTGATGGAATCGTGGGCGAGACCAACCCTAACATCGAAATGGTCATGATCGGAGACGTCGACCTCGAAGTCCTCCGCCGCCAACGCCAATCAGGAACCGTCCGTCAACTCAAAGACCGACGCCATGATGTCTATGGAGTGAATTATAAAAAATAATGCATATCAAAAGGCCCTGCTGAATTGTTCAGCGGGGCTTTATTTAATGAAAGCATATTTAAACATCCTTCGGTAAATATATCGTGGGTATAGGATCATTTATTTTAATGAATATTTATATTTTTAACGATTACACACTACCTTATAAAGTTGATTGGAACGGAAGGTGCTCGACTCCTGCGGGAAATGCGGGAAAGTTGAGACCCCGCAGGGCATAGCCCGAGGAGGCTCAACTCACGCCCCGCGGAAAGCGAGCACCTGGAGTGGAAATCAACCAGCACTCGCTTTTTTTATCAACACAAACATACTGATTCTTTCAAATAGAAATTATGCTAAAATAAGGATTAAACGAATCTTGTCGACATGTGACGGATTGTTTTAGAAGGAATTCTACAATATATGATAGAATTCATTATTATACAGCATTAGGAGGGGATCGTTTTGAGTTGGAAAACATCTTGGGAAAAATGGAGCAGCTACTTACATCTGGACAAAGAAGTCAATGAACTTCTAGAGTCAATGAAAGACGACGAAAAGTCCTTGGAAGACGCATTCTACAAAAACCTTGAATTCGGTACGGGTGGAATGAGGGGAGAAATCGGTCCCGGAACCAATCGGATGAACATCTATACAGTCAGAAAAGCCTCTGAAGGACTGGCGAGATACATAGAAGAACAGGGTCAGGAGGCTAAGAACCGCGGAGTTGTAATCGCTTACGATTCCCGTTATAAATCACCTGAATTTGCCATGGAGTCAGCGAAGACCCTGGCAACCCATGGCATCCAAACATATGTCTTCGATGAATTGAAACCGACACCGGAGCTTTCATTTGCCCTGCGGCAGCTAAAGGCATTCTCCGGCATCGTAGTGACAGCAAGCCATAATCCTCCTGAATACAATGGATATAAAGTGTACGGGGAAGATGGTGCTCAACTTCCTCCACATGTAGCGGATGCAGTGATCGAGAAAGTGAACGCCGTTGAAAATGAACTGGAAATCCACGTTCAGACAGAAGAAGAATTAAAAGCAGCCGGGCTGATTAAAATGATCGGGGAAGAGATCGATCAATCATACCTGGAACATTTGATTTCGATTTCCGAGAAGCCTCAGATCGCCAAGGAAACCGATTTGAAAATCGTCTTCTCACCCCTGCATGGCACTGCCTTGAAGATGGCAGAAAAAGGGTTGAAAGCATTAGGGTATGAGCAAGTTCACATTGTAAAGGAACAGGCAGTCCCTGATCCTGAATTTACAACAGTGAAGTCTCCGAACCCTGAAGATAAAGCGGCATTTGAATACAGCATCCGTGACGGAAAGGAAATCGACGGGGATATCCTGATTGCGACGGATCCCGATGCAGACCGTTTAGGTGTAGCGGTAAAAGGGGAAACAGGCGAGTATATCCTCCTTACCGGAAACCAGACAGGGGCGATCCTCCTGGACTATATCCTTGCCCGCAAACAGGAGAAGAATATGATCCCTGAGAACGGCCGGGTATTCAAAACCATTGTGACATCCGAATTGGGCCGTAAAGTCGCTGAACATTATGGAGCTTCAGTCGAGGATGTTCTTACAGGTTTTAAATTCATCGGGGAAAAAATCAAGCAATACGAAGAAACAGGTGCGTATTCATTCTTATTCGGATATGAAGAAAGCTATGGATACTTGATCGGCGACTTTGCCCGTGATAAGGATGCCATTCAAGCAGTATTGATGGCGGCAGAAGCGGCTGCTTATTATAAAAAAGAAGGCAAAACGCTATACAATGTCCTCCATGAATTATTCGAAGTACACGGGTTTTATCAGGAAGGACTGAAGAGTCTGACCCTTAAAGGAAAAGAAGGAGCCGAACAAATTCAAGGGATCCTGAAGGACTTCAGGAACGAACCGTTGAAAGAAGTGGCAGGCTTACGTGTGGTTTCGTCAGAGGACTACAAAACAAGTACGAAAGTGGATTTGGTATCCGGTGAAGAATCCTCCATTCATCTGCCTTCTTCCAATGTGTTGAAATATCATCTTGAAGATGGATCTTGGATTTGCCTCCGTCCATCAGGGACCGAGCCGAAGATCAAGTTCTATTTCAGCGTGATCGGTGAGACCGAAAGCGACAGCGGTGAGAAATTACAAGCTCTGCAGGATGCCATCATGGCGAAAGTCGAAACGATGATCCGTTCGTCTGTAGGGAAGGCGTAAACCTTTTCATCATTTTAAAAACAAGAGATGTGCTCCTGCATCTCTTGTTTTTTGGATTGTGATGGGAACGTGTGTTTTCGGTCAAAGGTCGTAGAAGGGTATCCTTCTTTTTGATAATACCGGATTTATGTGAAATCTATATAATAGTAGTATAGGATCGGAGAGGACGATGAACATGAATTCTGAATCCCTTTCAAATATCGGACTTTTGAAAGAGATAGCCGAGTTGCTGAACAACGAAACAGAGCTTGATTCCATGCTTTCAGGTGCCCTGAAGAAGCTGATCAGGGGTTCAAGCTTTACAACAGGGTGGATCTTCTTCATTGAAAAAGAAGGAAGCCACGAACTTGTTTCATATGAGAGTCTGCCGGAATCACTCTCAGAGCGTCAATGTGAGCCGATGAAAAAGGGCGGGTGCTGGTGTGTGAATCGATTTCGAAAAGGTAAACTCACCAAAGCGTCCAATATTATTGAATGTCAGCGGATCGAGCAGGCCATCGAAGAGAACAGGGAAAATACAGATGATATCACCCATCATGCGACGGTCCCCCTCCAGTCCGGGGATGAGTCCTTTGGGTTATTGAATGTCGCAGCACCGAACAAGACCCACTTCACAACAGACGAACTGGCGCTTCTTGAATCGGTCGCCTTCCAAATCGGATCCGCCATCAAGCGCATCCTGCTCACGAAAAAAGAGCAGGAAGTCGCGTTGATCGGAGAAAGGAACCGACTGGCAAGAGATCTTCATGATTCGGTCAATCAATTGTTGTTCTCCCTCACGTTAACAGCAAGGGGAGGGGCAGAAATGACCGGGGATGAAGAAGTAAAGGATACGTTCAGAACGATTCAAGGGTTGGCTCAGGAAGCCTTATCGGAAATGAGGGCCCTCATCTGGCAATTGAGACCCCATGGGCTTGAGAATGGAGTCGTAGAAGCGTCCAAAGGATACGCAGAGATGCTCGGATTGACCTTGGAAACGAAAGTTGAAGGAGTCATTTCCTTAAGCTCTAAAATAGAAGAAGTGTTGTGGCGTGTCAGTCAGGAAGCACTGAATAATTGTAAAAAGCATTCCGGGGAGAAACGCATCCTCTATACATTGAAAAGTGAGTCGCAATCGATCCATCTGACGATTGAAGATAGAGGATACGGATTTCAATATGACGGAAAGCAGTCCCTGCCTTCAGTCGGGATCCAAAGTATGAAGGAACGTGTGAAAAGCATTGGTGGTACGCTGAAGATCGACAGTCAGCTTGGAAGGGGAACGGTCATATCAGTTCGATTACCGTATTAGGAGGTGCCGGGTAAATGATTAGAGTATTGATAGCAGATGATCACCACGTCGTACGTAGGGGATTGGTTTTCTTTCTGAAAACACAAAAGGACTTTGATATCGTCGGTGAAGCGAAGGATGGACAAGAGGCCGTTCAAATGGCTGGAGACTTGAAACCCGACATCATCCTGATGGATCTGATGATGCCGGTCATGGACGGCATCCAGGCGACCAGGGAAATTAAAAAGAACTATCCAGATATTCAAATTCTGATGCTGACGAGCTTTTCCGACCAGAATCACGTGATTCCCGCTATAGAAGCAGGAGCGGCAGGATATCAGTTAAAGGACATTGAACCCGATGAATTAGTGAGCGGGATCCGAAAACTTCTTTCAGGTGAAAACTCTCTTCACCCGAAAGCAACCAATCATTTACTGACAAGGATCACGAAACGAGAGCCTCCCCATAAAATTCATGAGCTCACCAAACGGGAGAAGGATGTTTTGATTGAGCTGACGAAAGGGAAGAGTAATAAAGAGATTGCTTCAAGCCTTTATATTACGGAAAAAACCGTCAAAACCCATATTTCGAACATTTTTTCCAAGCTGGAAGTGTCAGATCGGACACAGGCGGCACTTTATGCCGTGAAACATCAATTGACAAAAAATTAATCTGGAAAGGATTTTTATGACATGAACATCGTAATCATCAATGGAAGCCCGAGAAAACGCGGACGTACTGGAATAGCGTCAAGATTCATTACAAGAACATATGATTGTGATCTTATTGATTTGAGTGACGGCTCCCTTCCACTTTACACTGGAGAACAGGAGCAATCGGAGGTCTCCGCCGTTCAATCACTTAAGAAAAAAGTGAAAGATGCGGACGCCGTCATTTTAGCTTCCCCGGAGTATCACAGCGGTATGAGCGGGGCACTCAAAAACGCACTCGATTTCTTAAGCAGTGAGCAATTCGCCCATAAACCTGTCGCCCTTCTTGCATGCGCAGGCGGGGGGAAAGGCGGTATCAACTGCTTGAATAATCTCCGTATCGTCGGTCGGGGAGTGTATGCAAATGTCATTCCGAAACAGCTTGTTCTTGACCCCCACTGCTTTGATTATGAAAATGATGGGCTATTGGAAGAACCTGCAAAGTTAGTGGATGACCTGATGAGGGAATTAAAGGTGTATGTAAAAGCAGCTGAACTGGTAAAAACTGAAATTTCGTCCCAATGATGAAAAATCGGCATTTTTGCCGGTTTTTTAGTGATCTTACACCTTATGGAAATAAATAAAAGCTGATCCAATCGTGCATACTAATCGGATCAGCCGTAGGTGGAATTCTCTTATTGTTACATCTCTGCAAAGGTTTCCTGAAGTGGTTGCTCGACACTATAGGTGAAGTTTGCATGTTCGATATATCGTAAAAGCGTATAGAGATTACGCTCTACAACCGTGTAATCATTTGAAAAATGATACGCATGTAAGAAATGTTCAATTCTTTTTGAAAGAAGGTCATCCTTCGTTCTCACCATTAGGATCAACAGGTTATCCCATTCTGACCGGTGAGTGTAATACAAGGCCCGATCGTAATCGACTTTGTTCACTTGGTTTCCCTCCTTCTGAAGGGGTACTCCTATTTTGCGCGAGAAACCGTATTTTTTTCTCTGTAAAAGTTGGTACTGTTGCAAATGCTCGTTTTCCTTCTATTGGGTGAATAAAAATGCCTGATTAAATCATCCTATGTAATGAAACGTAAATAGAGGTGATGAAAATGAAGAAAGCAATCGTGATGTTATCAACTGTATTTTTTCTAGTATTTTCAAGTCAGGCCCATGCCGAGCAATCGGATTATAAGAAGTTTGGACGCATTGCAACAGCAGTCATCAAAGAGGACTATCCTGGGCAGCCTGTAAAGGATTATCAGTACCAGGGACGCAAGAAAATGACGGAGAACAAAGTATCCGATGCATTTGAATTTACCGTGCAAGAAAATAATGCAGAGAAAAAGGTCGTTGTCATCGTGGTACACGATCTTGATAATGAAAAGGTACTCAACATCTCGGTAAAGGAATAGCGGGAACAGATGAAGTCTTCTTTGATTAAGGAGGCTTTTTTTGTTATAGGCGGAGCTGGCAGTTTCCCCGTAAAACCTGCACGTGCATACCCATATGACGATAAACTAAAGTATTACCTGCAAATTCACCGGCAATTTGCTAAAATGAAATCATACATAAATCGTTTTGATTCTGAAAGGGGATCTTTGTTCCGATGTGATGCTGTTCTTTTCTTACCTATATATAAACTGAATAGAGGGAGGAAGAGATATGCACTCCAATGCATTTAGAAATCTGTGGTTCGGCCAGGCATTGGCCAATATGGGGGATATCTTCTATATCGTAGGGTTGATCTCCCTTGTTTACGACTTGACCGGTTCTGCTGTTTACATGACGGCTGTTCCTTTAGTGATCACCTTTTCACGATTTATCAGCAGCATGGCAGCGCCTTTGTTGTTGAATCGTACACAGATGAAGAGCTTGATCGCGTATTCGCAAATGGGGAAGACATTTTTTTTATGCGTGTTCCTCATGATGATGGTACTGGGTACTCAGAATGTGTGGATTTATCTCAGTTGTGCGAGTATCATTTCTTTTCTGGATGGTTGGGCACTTCCAGCGAGAAATGCATATGTGCCATTTCTTGTTAAGAGAGAGGAACTTATGGGGGCGAATGGCTTCCTCTCAACCGTCGATCAGACGATTCAATTCTCAAGCTGGGCTTTGGGCGGTATTCTTTTAGCGGTCCTGAATGCCACGAATCTTTTCATTGTGGTGATTCTCTTGTTTCTGGCCTCAACCTTTTTTATGCTGAAGCTGCCGGTCATTCCAAGTAGCACCCTGGAAGTTCGCAAGGTTTGGTGGCAGGAGCTTGGGGAGGGATGGTCTCAGGTTAAAAGCCGGAAAGGGCTGGTCCACGTTTTTTGGATATACGGGCTGGAGTCGATCTCAGGGACCGTCTGGATTGCCGCCGTCCTGTATTTGTATGTCGATCTCTCGCTTCAGCGGGGGGAAGAATGGTGGGGATTCATCAATTCAAGCTTCTTTGTGGGATTGGTCCTTGCCTCCTATCTCATATTTAAGCTGCATGGCATCTTTTCAAAACACCGGCATAAGTGGCTCCCCTTCTGCATGATCGTCACTTCAAGTGTCACCCTTGTATTTGCCTGGAATAAAATGGCCGTGATGGCGCTTATCTTATCGTTTGTTTTCGGGTTATTTGATCAAATAAAGAATGTAGTGCTTCAGACGTATTTACAGGAGAGTGCGCCACCGGAAGAGCTCGGGAAGATTTATGCTGCACAAGGGGCGTTAACCACGCTCTTATTCGGCTTATCGTCAGTGGGGGTCGGACTTCTCCTTGAGGTCATGAGTGTTTCGATGGTTTTCACCTGGTCTGCACTCCTGTTGCTCACTACGCTCATCCCGGTTAAACGATTGCAAAAGAATCTGGATACGTAAGGTTGATAAGAAGGCTGTTCCCTGGGGTTAGGGGAACAGCTTTTTTGGGGGGTGACTCACCTTATACTTGTCGCCCCAGTGCGAGCCCCTTCCGATTTTCTAATTGTCCAGCTCCGCCGGGTAGTCCCTCGAGGTCATAAGCTAAATCGACCAAAAAGGCAAAGAGCGCCTTTCTGGCCAATTCATCTTATGCTTGTCGGGCCTGCCCAACCCGGCTCCGCTTTTCTATTGTCTAGCTCCAGGGGCTTGGGGATCGAGGTCATAAGAAGAGTCATCCAAAAAGGCAAAAAGCGCCTTTCCGGATGACTCTTCTTATGCTTGTCGCCCCAGTGCGAGCCCCTTCCGCTTTTCTTTTCATCAAATCCCCTTTCTCTTCATACATTTAGATAAGAGAATAAAGAGGGGGATGAAGATGAATTTAGAGGAGCAGAAGAATTTGCAGAATGCGATAGGGAAAATTACTGAGATAGCAGCCGGGTTTGGTCTGGATTTTTATCCGATGCGTTATGAGATTTGTCCTGCTGACATTATATATACTTTTGGGGCTTATGGGATGCCGACACGGTTTTCGCACTGGAGTTTCGGGAAGCAATTCCATAAGATGAAGCTGCAGTATGATTTGGGGTTGAGTAAGATATATGAGCTTGTGATCAACTCGGATCCTTGTTATGCGTTCTTGCTGGATTCCAATTCCCTCATACAGAATAAATTGATTGTGGCTCACGTTCTGGCCCACTGTGATTTCTTTAAGAACAATGTCCGTTTTCAGAATACGAAGCGGGATATGGTGGAAAGTATGTCGGCTACGGCTGAACGTGTGCGCAGGTATGAGATCGAACATGGGAAGCAGGAAGTCGAGAATTTCCTTGATGCGGTCCTTGCAGTGGATGAACATATCGATCCTTCCCTCATGCGGCCGAAACTGTCATGGACGATGGATGATGTGGAGTGGGAAGAAGAAGAAGTGAGTCATGCAACGCCTTATGATGATTTATGGTCATTGGATGAAAAGCCAAAGAGCAGGGAAAAGAAGAAGGTGAAGAAGAAGTTTCCGCCGCAGCCGGAGAAGGACATCCTCCTGTTCATCGAGCAGTACAGCAGGGAATTATCGGACTGGCAGCGGGATATATTGACGATGATGAGGGAAGAAATGCTGTATTTCTGGCCTCAGCTTGAAACGAAGATCATGAATGAAGGGTGGGCCTCGTATTGGCATCAGCGGATCATTCGTGAAATGGATCTGACAAGCGGTGAATCGATCGAGTTTGCCAAGCTGAATGCTGGTGTCGTACAGCCGTCCCGCACACAGATCAATCCATATTATCTCGGTCTGAAGATTTTCGAAGATATTGAGGATCGGTTCGACAACCCGACAGAAGAGATGAAAAAGCGGGGGGTAAAGCCGAATTCCGGTCGTGAAAAAATGTTTGAAGTGCGTGAGATCGAATCGGATATTTCCTTCTTGCGAAACTATTTAACGAAGGATCTGGTGACGAGAGAGGATATGTATCTGTTCCAAAAGCAGGGGAAGGATTATAAAATTGTCGATAAAGAATGGACCCATGTACGGGATCAGCTCGTGGGCATGAGGGTGAATGGCGGTTTCCCTTACATCACCGTGAATGACGGGGACTACATGAAGAGCGGGGAGCTGTATCTTAAGCACTGGTTTGAGGATGTCGAGCTTGATATTAAATATTTGGAAAAGGTTTTACCTTATTTGCACCGGCTCTGGGGAAGACCGGTCCACATCGAGACCCATGTGGAGAACCGGGATATGCTATTTACGTATGACGGAAGGAGCGTCCAACGGAAATATCTATAATAAATCACGAGTCGCATCACGGAGAAGAATCCTGATGCGGCTCTTTTTTTGTTCTAAACATGATGGACGGGTTTATACATTGTAGAGTAGGCACTTATTGCTTATTGAATGAGGAGGAGATAGGATGGCGGATGTTGAAGTCTTTATAGGTGATTTGACTGACCGGACATTCCAATATGAGGGGGGAGACTGGAATCATAATTATCCGAAGCGGATCAGTCCGTTTTTTCCTAAAGGGTATGACCTGTTTTTTGCCCTGTTGGATGGCATTTACTATAAAAGATTCGAAGGCAGGCAAACAGATTGGGGAAGCCATACATGCCTGATGTACCCCGATGAAATGCTGTCGGTGCTGGAAGACTACTATAAGAGAGAGGGGGATAATGAGGAGGTGCAGCAATTGTTTCAATTCATCAAGAAGCTTGATCATGGACGGCAATATGGCTTAGTGGCATGCGAAATGTCATGACGTGAAAAGGACAAACTGCGATTCTGGGGGTTTGTCCTTTCTTGATTCACCCCCAGTACGAGCCCCTTCCGCTTTTCTAAATTACATACTAATATTGCTTCGATTCGGAAACCGCGTATGGAGTCTTTCGGTAAAGTATAGAAATGATTTTTGGAAGATGGGACTTTGGATGAACGTATAAATAAACGTAAAAACGAAGACGGGACCGGAGAGGAGTAGACCGATCAGTAAGACGGTGCACTCGCATAGGATCCGGACTCTGCTGATGGAAAGATTGGTCAGGTCTGAAATGGTGAGCATAAATCCATCTCTTGGACCGGTTCCAAGATGGGCAGCCGAATACAACCCGCCTCCGACCCCCATGAACAGAATGGCAGACAGGAGAATCAAGGTGTCCATAACGGGGCCCGTTTGTGGAGGAAGCAAATCATAAAATAGAAAAAGATCAACAAGCATGCCGACCATCACTCCATTCAGGATGGTTCCGATTTGAATGTATTTTCCTTTCAAGATAAGCGTGCCTGCTATGAGAGTGGCACCGACAATGATATTCCACGTTCCGATGGTCAGCCCGAACTTGTCGAACAGGGCGATATTTAATACATCCCATGGGTGGATGCCTAAGTATTGGACTTTAATGGACATGCTGATTCCATAGCTGAAAATAAGTAAACCGATTACAAAATAGCTGATTTGCCAATAAATTTTCATCGTTTCTCCTTTTATCCTACCGTCATCTCTACTCTAACATTATTTTACAATGAAACGCTTTATGATGAAATGGTCCTTTTTTCATTCTGTTTATAAGGAGGGATGAGTCAATCTGACAAATTGTGGTTTGTTCTTGTTTATACAGGTTTCTTCAAGGGGTATGGACTAGTATCACAAGAAAAGGGGGAATAAGATGCAAACCGTGAAGTATGCTTGGAAAACGCTATGGGAGTGGCATGCTGATGTATTGGACACGTTCAGGTTTTTTACATCGGGAAGTACTCCAGCTGGGGTAAATGGAGGGGTGCAGACGGATCGTTCTCCGGAACCGACTGCAAATCCCGGGAAAAAAATCGGATTTATGTTAGGGCCGGTTTTATTCTTTCTTATCATCCTGTTCTTTTCTCCTGAAGGATTGTCCAAAGAAGCAGTGGGGGTTCTTGCGGGAACCGTCTGGATCGCGATTTGGTGGATTACGGAAGCGATTCCAATTCCGGCTACATCCCTTCTGCCGATCATCCTGTTTCCCGTTACCGGGGCACTGCAGTCAGGGGATGTCACATCTGCTTATGGAGATGGGACCATCTTTTTGTTTATGGGCGGGTTCATCATCGCGATTGCCATGGAAAAATGGAATTTACATAAACGAATCGCCATGAACATCATCCTGCTGATTGGGACGAGTACAGAACGGATTGTCCTTGGGTTCATGCTTGCTACGGGGTTTCTGTCCATGTGGATTTCGAACACGGCAACGGCTATGATGATGCTGCCGATCGGAACCGCGGTGATTTACCAGGTGAATGAAAGCTTAAAGAAGGAGGGAGCGAATAGAACAGGGCACTTCAGTAAAGTCATCATGCTGGGGATTGCCTATAGTGCATCGATCGGAGGATTAGGGACATTAATTGGAACGCCACCGAACACCATTTTCGCAGCTGTTGTGAAACAGCTCTATGGTATCGATTTCTCCTTTGCAAAGTGGATGCTGTTCGGAGTCCCTCTTGCAGCCATTCTCCTCATCCTAACATGGTGGTATCTCATTAAAGTGGCGTTTCCTTTGAAAATAAAAGAACTGCCGGGGGGAAGGGAAATCGTCGAACAGGAAAACCGTTCCCTTGGGCGCATTTCATTTGAGGAAAAGCTCGTTTTCACTGTCTTTACGGCCACTGCCCTTTGCTGGATCACTCGTTCCTTCTTATTGAACAAGTGGATTCCTTCTTTAGATGACACGATCATTGCCATGACGGGGGCACTTGTCCTCTTCCTTCTTCCAGGAAGGAAAGAGGCAAGATTGATCAACTGGGAGGATGCCAAGAAGCTGCCATGGGGTATCCTGCTTCTATTCGGGGGAGGACTCGCCATTGCCAAGGGGTTCAAGGAAACAGGCTTGGCAGAATGGATCGGAAAGCAGTTGACGGTCCTTGATGGGGTCTCTTTCATTATCATCCTTGCAGCTGTGACCACTTTTGTCATTTTTCTGACGGAAATCACTTCCAATACGGCTACAGCCACGATGATGTTTCCGATTATGGCAGCATTGGCTGCTGCTTTGGATGTTCATCCCTACAGCCTGATGGTAGCCGCCGGGCTTGCTGCATCCTGTGCTTTCATGCTGCCGGTTGCCACTCCACCGAACGCCGTTGTCTTCGGGTCTGGCTATATCAAAATGGGGGATATGGTGAAAGGGGGCGTCTGGTTGAATTTGATCAGTATCGTGTTTATCACCCTGTTGATTTATTTTGTGATGCCGCTCGTGTGGGGGGTGGACCTTGGTGCATTCCCTGGGCATTTAAAGTAAAAAAATCGGATCAGGTTTCTGATCCGATTTTTGCTGTGCAGTATTACTGGGCTGTATATCCACCATCCAACACTACAGCTTGTCCGGTTACGCCCTTTGCTTTGTCACTTGCAAGGAAGATGGTGTAGTCCGCAATTTCTTCTACTGATAGCAATCGTTTTTGTGGGACAAGGGGATAAATGACATCCTCCAATACTTTTTCAAGCTCAACACCACGGGTGGTGGAGATATCTTTCAGCTGGTTGCGGACAAGGGGAGTATCCACGTAACCGGGACACATAGCATTGACAGTAATCCCGTGTTCAGCACCTTCTAAGGCCGAGACTTTTGTCAACCCGATGACACCATGCTTCGCGCTATTATAGGCAGCTTTTCCGGCAAATCCAATCAGGCCATTGATGGAGGCCATGTTGATGATCCGACCAAACTTTTGCTTTTTCATATGTGGAAAAGCAAATTTTGTTGCAATGAATGGGGCGGTCAGCATGATTCTGATTAATAGTTCGAACTTTTCAATCGGAAAATCTTCAATGGGTGAAACATGTTGAAGCCCTGCATTATTGATCAGGACATCGATCCGTCCATAGTGTTCTACGGTCTTATCGATTCCGGCCTTCACGTCGTCTTCACTCGTTACGTCGCATTTAATGCCAAGGCATTCAAACCCTCTGCTTTTTAGTTCATCTACCGCTTCATCCAATCCTTCTTGATTGATATCGGACAGGACGACCTTTGCACCATTTTGGGCAAAATGTTCCCCGATTTCAAATCCGATCCCTCTTGCAGCACCTGTAATAAATACCACTTTGTCATTGACCATTTTGATTTCCTCCTCGAATTAGTAAATTCCCATATTGGCTAGTATGATTGAAACGATTTCCGCGATTGTCGGAATAAGCAGCCCGACAACGGCAACATCTAGATATGAATCTTTATGAGTAAGTCCCGTTACGGCAAATAGGGTCAGGAGAGCGCCATTATGAGGCAGAATCGATGCACCGGAAGAGATGGACGCAATCCGGTGGAATGCTTCTGCGCTGATTCCGCTTGTCTGTGAAAGCTCATAATATTTATCTCCCAACGCCTCCAGGGCAATTCCCATCCCTCCAGAAGCAGAACCCGTTATGGCAGCCAATGTTTGCACAGCGATTGCTTCTGAGATCACCGGGTTCCCTTTGATGCCCAGGATGAGTTTCGTTAATGTCTTGAAACCGGGTGCCGCTGTCACGACAGCCCCAAACCCGACGGCGGCACTCGTATTGATCACGGCCATCACAGAACCTTTGGCCCCTCCATTGACAGCAGGAATGAATTTCTTATAATGTTTGAAATTAATAAGTAATATTGAAAGGATTCCGACAAGAAGGGCAGTCAGGATGTTCCACTTGAAGACATTCAATGTAACGACGACGATGACAAGTGGCAGAAACGAGAGATAGAAGTTCGGAAGTTCCGATTCTTTAATCTCTTTTACATCATTCCCGCCTTTAGGTTCGGTGAAAACATCGCCCTTCGCCGTGAACTGCTTTTGACGCCATCTTAAATAAAAGTACCCGCCAACCGCCATGATTAACCCCCCGGTGATCCCGATGATGGGAGCGGCAGTAGGTGATGTCTTGAAGTAATCGATCGGTATCAGGTTCTGGATCTGTGGTGTACCGGGGATTGCTGTCATGGTAAAGGTGAAAGCACCTAATACAAAGGTTGGCGGCAGTAATTTCCGTGTAATATCCGCCTCTCTGAACATGGCGATCGCCAGTGGATAGATGGCAAACACCACCACGAATAAACTGACACCGCCATATGTCAATACCGCTGCGGCAATCAGTACTCCCAGGATGGCCCTGTCTTTCCCGATAATGTTGGTGATCTTGTATGCAACGGATTGAGCGGCCCCTACATCTTCCATCAACTTTCCGAAGATGGCCCCAAACAGGAAGACAGGAAACCATTCTTTTGCAAAGTCCACAAACCCTGTCATATACGTTTCTGTATAGGCCGGCAGCAGATCGAGACCACTCATTAACGCAACCAAACCTGCAACCAGCGGCGCGATCCAGATGATCGACCATCCTAAATACGCTAAAACCATAAGCAGGATTAATCCAACGATGATGCTAGTCATAATTCACCTCTTAACTATCTATTTCCGCTTATTTTTCCATTTAAGAAAAGATTTATTCTTTCCTGACGTCTTGAGGAACATAAAAAAACGAACGGGCTCTTAGTGAGACTCGTTCGTTTCAGACGTGTTCTTTTTCATTTTGGTGACTTCCAGATACTGAATATGGTGGCCGTCGATTTCTTTTACTTTAAAGCAGTAGCCTTGTTCTTCAATCTTATCTTCAGGCTTGACTTCATATTTTTGAGTGAGGAACCAGCCTCCGATTGTGTCGACTTCCTCTTCTTCAATCGAGATGCCAAGAAGGTCATTCACGTCTTCAATGAGCATGACGGCGTCGAAAATATAATGATCTTCTTTTATCCTCTGGACTTCAGGAATTTCATCGATATCAAATTCATCCCGGATCTCACCGACGATTTCTTCGATGATGTCCTCCACCGTAACCAGACCTGCCGTTCCTCCGTATTCATCAAGAAGGACGGCCATCGGGGAGCGTTCCTTTTGCAACTTGAGGAGCAGGGCTTTAATCGGGATGGTTTCAATGACGCGAATGACGGGCTTAATGAAGGAGGTCACGTCTTCATGCTCGCTTTTATGATTCACGAGGGTCGTTAAGAGTTCCTTCACATTCACGACCCCGAGGATATTGTCCTTATCCCCATCCACGACAGGGTATCTCGTATACCGCTCTTCCTTAATGACCGATAATACTTCATCAATGGTGGATCCAGCTGATAGAGTCACAATGTTTGTACGGGGGACCATGATTTCCTTGGCGATGCGCTCGTCGAATTCAAATATCTTATTCACATACTTGAATTCGGAAGAGTTGATTTCACCGCTCTTATAGCTATCGGAAAGAATGATTCTAAGCTCTTCTTCCGAATGGGCGATTTCATGCTCTGAGGCAGGTTTCAAACCGAACATGCCTGTAAACACACGTGCCGAACTATTCAAGGTCCAAATGAATGGATACGCAATCCGGTAGAACCAAATGAGCTGCTTGGCAAATAATAAAGTGATTTTTTCAGCTTTTTGGATGGCGAATGTCTTCGGAGCCAATTCCCCTATTACCACATGCAAAAAGGTAATGACCGAAAAAGCCAGTGCAAATGAAATGATGCTTGAAATGGACGGATTCAAATCAAACTTTTCAAATAATGGGTGAAGCAAGGTTTCAATGGTTGGTTCTCCTAACCAGCCAAGTCCAAGTGAGGTGATAGTAATCCCCAGCTGACAGGCAGAAAGGTATTCGTCGAGATGGGAAATGACCCTTTTCGCAGCAACAGCGGTTTGATTTCCTTCAGAGACCAACTGATCGATTCTCGAACCCCTTACTTTCACAATGGCAAATTCAGAAGCGACGAAGAACGCTGTCAATCCGATCAGCAGGGCGACAAGTAGTAAATTAATTAAAATATCCAAGTAGTAGAAGTCAAAAGAACGGGAAGTTGTCCCATTCTTTCGCTTCAATCACCTCCTGTATAAAATAGTCATGATTACGTAAGAATTGAGGGCCGAATGCCACTTGAAATCCTTATGAATTGAATATATCCTTTAACGTATTACATTCCTATCCATTGTCATTGAAATGCAACACGCATTGGGTTATTCTGAGATATAACGATTAACCGGAAAGATTCATGATTTCATCATAGTGAATATTTATGAACAATACAATCATTTAGGATTCAAAACACTGTATAATTGGAAAGGAGGACGATCATGGCAGACGTTTTTAATCAAGAGTTTGTTGTATCCCTTATCATTGCCTTTTCGGTTTATGTCATTTTAAGAGGAGTAGCCATTTTCTTCGGCAAAGCAGGAAAAGGGTATCTTGAAAACCTTCAATCCCAAACAGGACGGTTATACCTGCAATTAATTGGAGGCTACTATATATTATCAGGTGTATTGGGCCTGCTTATTCCCCGATTAGACTGGAAAACAGAAGACATTTACTTCGCCATCGCCATCTTCGCCATTACATCCGTTGTGTTCTGGGTAACACTTGACCTCTTCATGAAGCGAGAGCGTAAAAAGCTGCAACAAAATTAATCCTTCAGCGAAACCCCGGATTCAGTGTCCGGGGTTTTTTTATGTTCAAAGATCGGCTTCCGGAGCCGTCCTGTTCATAGGGTGGATGCCATATTTTTGCTTAATGGAAGCGGCGGTACGTATAATAGTGAATAGTATTCATGTACTTAGAAGAAAACATTTGAAAGTGAGGGATATCTTATGGGTCACGATCACAGTCATGGCCACAACCAAAATAAAAAAGCATTATTAATCAGCTTTCTTTTCATTTTTTCTTTTATGATTGTTGAAGTGGTCGGGGGAGTGGTGACAAATAGTCTCGCTCTTCTTTCAGATGCAGGGCATATGCTCAGTGATGCAGCGGCACTTGGCTTAAGTCTGGCCGCTTTCTATATAGGGGAGAAGGCGTCGGATATGGGTAAGACCTACGGATACAAACGTTTTGAAATTGTAGCTTCCTTTTTGAACGGGATCACCCTGATCCTGGTTTCCCTTTATATTTTCTGGGAAGCTTACCGTCGCTTCATCGATACTCCCGCTGTATCACCCAGCATGATGATCATCGCCATAATCGGCTTGATTGTGAACATCATTGTCGCCTGGATCCTGATGAAAGGGGACAACGAACATAATTTGAATGTCCGCAGTGCGTTCCTTCATGTACTGGGGGATATGCTCGGATCAGTCGGAGCCATCATAGCGGGTCTTCTTATTTACTTCTTTGATTGGAATCTGGCAGACCCGATTGCTTCTGTCATCGTAGCGATTCTTATTGTCATCTCCGGATGGAGGGTGACGAAGGATTCCATTCATATTCTAATGGAAGGTTCTCCGGGAGATGTTGATATGGAAAAGGTGTCGGGGAGCCTGTCACAGGTCCCGGGGGTAAGGGAAGTCCATGATCTTCATGTATGGTCCATCACTTCGGATTTTAAAGCTTTAAGTTGCCATGTCGTCGTAGGGGAAGAAGTGAATCGGGATGAAATTTTAGTACAGCTGTCATCCTTTCTTGAACAAGAGTTTGGTATTCATCACTCTACTATCCAAGTGGAAGGGGAAACCGTGCTCGAGGGACATCATCATAGTTGTACATGATCGATTGGGAATATTATGAAGAAACTCCCTCTCATGATTGCAGTAACGGGTTTTTTAAAAAAGTCAATTCAAGAAAAATGGGAAACGGATGTTTATGTCTCTCCATGATTGGGGTATATCCACAACTGGAGGGATGAACATGCTACATCAAGAAACGAAATCAGAACAGAACAAAACACCCGAATTTAAAAAAGACTTTTATATACAACAGTTATTGAGGATCGGCGTCTATAAATCGTTCGGTAAGCAGCTCTATGAACTTTCAATGGATGAATTGCAGGATGTGTACCTTGAATATTATGTTGGTGGAGATATAGCTCAATAAAAAGACGACCCTTTAAAGAAAGGATCGTCTTTTTTCATGTACTCATTAAGGAACATCATGTCCCATGGATGTCTGCAGGATTTCAAACCATTGATCATGATCCAATTGGATGGAAAGAGAGTCGATTGCATGCTGGATCCGTTCTTTTTTACCTGATCCGACAATCGGCATGATCTTGGCCGGATGGTTAAGCAGCCACGCGTATAGAACCTGGTCGATCCCCTTCGCTCCTGTTTCCTCCTGTACTTTCTTTAATGTATGTTGAAGGCGGACCGCTTTCTCATCTTCCCCCTTAAAAATCGCCCCTCCTGCCAGTGGTGACCAGGCCATGGGAGCCACACGCTTTTCCTGACAGAGATTCAACGTGCCGTCTTCAAAATTCTCCAGGTGATAGGCGGATAATTCAATCTGGTTTGTGATCAATGGAAATGGTAAATAAGATTGAAGCATATTCCACTGATGGTCTTTAAAGTTGGATACTCCGAAATGACGGACTTTCCCTTCTTCTTTTAATTGTGTGAAGGCTTCAGCTACATCTTCCCCGTTCATGAATGGATCCGGTCTGTGAATCAACAATAAATCAATGTAATCCGTCTTTAATTGTTGGAGAGAATGTTCAACCGAGGTGAGAATATGTTTTTTACTGGTGTTGTAGTGATGCGTCTTGTGCTCCGGTCGATTGTCAGAAGGCAGGACGATGCCGCATTTTGTTACGATCTCCATCTTCTCCCGCAAGGATGGTTGGAGGGCTAGCGCCTCACCGAATAAGGTTTCACACGTATAAGAACCATAAATATCGGCATGGTCAAACGTTGTGATTCCGTTTTCAATATTGTGTTGAATCAATGATAACGTATCTTCCTTGGACTGCTTCCAGTCTGATAGTCTCCATAATCCATGAATGATCCTCGAGAATGATAAGTCTTCTGTCATTTGTATTCTTTGCATAGGTGAAACCTCTTTTCGTATGGTATGTGTATATTCTTTCAAAGTCATACTACAAGTATATTACTATGTATGGAAAGGAAATAGAAATGATTGAACCTTTTCAGGATATTGTACGTCATTGGGGAATGGATCCCACTTCCTTCAAAACACTTCTTCTTCATCCTGATGTTACGGAAGTGAAGGCAGAAGGAAAGACCTTCTATTTAAAAAGAAGAGTGTATTCTTCCCCTGAAAATCGGATGGAGGAGCTCTATTTAACCGATTTTTTAATAAGTCATCACCTTAACGTTGAATCCCCTCTATTAACTTGCTCACAACTTCCCTATGTAAAAGAAGGAGAGCAAATCTATTCTCTTTATGAGGCCCTTGAAGGAACGCCATTGAAGGAATGGTCTGCCGACCCCCTGACAAATGCAGGAGCATACCTTGCAACCCTTCATCTCATCCTGAAGGACTATCGGTGTCATTATGAAACGAAGGGCTGGGAGATTGAAAGTCATGTAACAGAATGGGTGAAGGAGCTTGAAACTGAATCGATCGGCATAAGGGGGCAAGTGATCTTATCAAAGATGAAGGGGTGGGAGCATCCCTACCGGTGTTTGCCACATCAATTCGTTCATAGCGACTACAATTCGGGGAATATTTTGATGCAGGGAGGAGAAGTGTGCGGGATCATTGATTTTGAACGAATCCGGACGGCACCCAGGATTACTGACATCGGCTACTTCCTCGCAGGTATACTCAAAGCAGTCCCGAAAGAGAAAAAAGATGATTCAATGAAATGGATCCTGGCATTTATGAAAGGATATGAAAGGCATGCCCCTTTGACTGCAGGAGAGAAAAGGATCTTGCCGTCAATAGTCATTCTCTTTCTCCTGCAATATGCCTTTTTAACCTATCATCAGGGATATACAGAAGCTGGTGCTTCGTGCATGAATTTCATCGAGGAACTGTTTGCATCGGCTTATTTCCATGGAGTCTTTCAATATGAGAAGGAAAAGCTTGAATAACCTTTCATTCTATGGCAAAGTAGGGAGGAAGATAACGTTAAATTTCATATTCCACGTGTAGGGGGACCGGAGTGGCCGGTTGAGATTGTATCCTGTAGATACTGACCCTTTGAACCTGAACTGGCTGATACCAGCGTAGGAAACATTCTCTTAAACGATACATAACCTGTTTAACGATGCGTCCCGCGGCTGAAGCTTGGGGCGTTTTTTTGTTTCACCCCTGAATTTACGCCTCAACTGCCTTTGGTTTACATTCATTTTCCAGAATAAGCGAAGAATATAGGAATGAGACGTTACGACCGCAAAAGACCGAAGGAGGAATCATCATGAAAAAATGGATGTTCCTCATCTGCTCTGTACTTCTTTTATCCGCCTGTAACGGTGGGGAAGATGCAGCCGATGAGAAGAAGGACAATCTTAAAAAAGTAAATGTCGTACTCGACTGGACACCAAATACCAACCACACTGGATTGTATGTAGCGAAAGAAAAAGGCTACTTCAAGGATCAGGGACTGGATGTAGACATCATCCTGCCCGGGGAAGCGGGTGCCGATCAACTCGTTGCATCGGGGAAAGCCGATTTCGGTGTTGGATATCAGGAGGGTGTCACTCAAGCGAGGGTCCAGGATGTACCCATCGTATCCATAGCTGCCATCATTCAGCATAATACGTCGGGGTTTGCTTCCCCGAAGAGTAAGGGTATTACAGAACCAAAGGATTTTGAAGGGAAAAGCTATGGCGGCTGGGGTTCACCCGTTGAGAAAGCCGTTATGGATTCAATCATGAAGCAAGAAAACGCGGATGTAGAAAAAGTGAATTTCATCAACATGGGAGACACCGATTTCTTTACTGCCGTTAAACGGGACGTTGACTTCGCCTGGATTTATTATGGATGGACAGGAATTGAAGCTGAACTCCGCGGTGAAGAGTTGAACATGATGTATGTAAAGGATTATTCTGATAAACTGGATTACTACACGCCAGTCCTCACAACAAATGAAAAAATGATCGATTCAGATCCTGAAACGGTGAAAGCATTCATGGCAGCTGCTTCCAAAGGGTATCAATACACAATCGACAACCCGAAAGAAGCGGGAGAGGTTTTATTAGATGCAGCTCCAGATCTTGATAAAGAATTGGTCATGAAGAGTCAGGAATGGCTCGCACCCAAATATAAAGATGATGCTGACCGATGGGGAGAGCAGAAACTGGAAGTCTGGGAGAACTATGCGTCATGGATGTATGAAAATGATTTATTAGATAAGAAACTCGAAAGCAAGAAAGCATTCACGAACGAATTCTTACCAAAATAAGAGGTGAACAAAATGGGGAACGCACTTGTAAGCATACAAATCATCCCGAAGACAAAGAACGGTGAAGATGTGATTCCATATGTGGATGAAGCGATCGCAATCATCGAAAAATCGGGAGTGCGATATGAAGTCCATCCTTTGGAAACGACGATGGAGGGGAATCTGTCACAATTATTCAAGGTGATTGAACAGATGAATGAACGAATGATTGAAATAGGAAGCAAAAATGTCATTTCCCAGATCAAAGTATTGTACCAGCCGGATGGGATCGAAATGGACGACTTAACGGAGAAATATAAAGGATGAGGACTTGGATTTCAAAAGGATGGAGACCCTTCTTGGTCCTCATCCTTTTATTCATCATTTGGGAAGTGGCCATTAACCTATTTGAGGTGCCAGCCTGGCTGATGCCGTCGCCTTCAGAGATATGGGAAGAAGGAATTGCCTCGTGGTCTGAGTTCAAGGGGCATTTCTCATCAACGGCATTTCTGACGATCACAGGGTTTGCGATCGGCTGTTCAATCGGGCTCGGGACAGCGGTGGTACTGCATCTCCTCCCTAAGGTAAGGGAAGCGGTCTATCCTCTCATGATCTTATCTCAGAATATACCCATCATTGTATTGGCCCCTCTCCTTGTCATTTGGTTCGGATTCGGACTCCTGCCCAAAATCATCGTCATTACCCTGATTTGTTTCTTTCCTGTGGCTGTTTCGGCGATGGATGGATTCAGGCAGACAAATGGAGAGTACATTCTTTATATGAAAATGTCCGGTGCAACCAAAGGACAGATTTTCCGGAAAGTGGAGTGGCCCCATGCATTGCCTTCCATCTTCTCCGGTTTGAAAATTTCCGCGACCTATAGTGTGATGGGAGCGGTCATTTCGGAATGGCTAGGGGCTCAAAAAGGAATTGGCGTCTATATGACACTTGCATCCTCTTCCTTCAGGACCGACAGGGTTTTTGTCGCCATTTTCATGATCATGCTCCTAAGCCTGCTGTTCTTTGGACTCATCGTACTATTAGAAAGAGTTATGGTGAAGTGGAATCGAAAGGAGGACACATAACATGACGACGTTATCGATCCAAAATATGTCCAAATCCTTTGATGGTGAATTGATCCTCGATGATCTTTCCATTCAAGTAGGGGAAGGTGAGTTTGTTTCCATCCTTGGCCCTTCCGGAAGTGGGAAAAGTACGTTATTTCACGTGATCGGTGGATTATTCGCACCAGATTCAGGAGATATAAAGCTCGATGGACAGTCGATCAATGGCCGTAGAGGGTCCATCAGCTATATGCCACAAAGTCCGTCCCTCTTACCGTGGAGGACGGTGATCGAGAATGTGATGCTTGGTCAGGAGCTGCATGGAAAGAGGGATAAGGAAATGGCGATGGAGATGATTCAGCGCGCGGGTTTGAAGGGCTATGAGGACGCTTACCCTGAAGATCTTTCAGGAGGGATGAAACAGCGCGTTGCATTTATTCGTGCACTGGTCAGTCCCCAATCCTTTTTATGCCTGGATGAACCATTTTCTGCCCTTGATGAATTTACCCGATTGGACATGCAGAGGTGGCTCCTTTCCATATGGGAAGAAGACTTAAGTTCAGTCCTGTTTGTCACTCATAATATCGACGAAGCACTTTTCTTGTCGGACCGTATCATTGTGTTATCAACCAGACCGGCACGCGTGCAAAAGGAATTCAAGGTGCCTTTCCCGCGACCTCGTGATAAAGAAATCCTTCTAACCGAAGAGTTCCTAAAATGGAAAACGGATATTTTCGAGGAATTATCTCAGTATGTGTAAACCATCGCTTATCGATGCTCATACTCATCTGGACTTATATGAAAAGGAAGAACGTGAAAAAATCCTGAGGGAGCTCGATCTCTACTCAGTAGAGGCTCTCATTTCTGTATCCTTTCACCTCCAATCATCCAAACGAAATCTGGCATTTGCGAAAAAGGACGGCAGGGTAAAGGCAGCTGCCGGTTTTCATCCTGAACAAGAGCTTCCTTCAGAGCAGGAGGTGCAGGAACTTCTGGTGTGGATTCAGCGGCATCATCAAGAGCTTGTGGCAATAGGAGAAGTGGGGCTGCCCTATTACAAAAGGAAAGAAGATCCCTCACTGGTCCTCGCTCCTTACATAGAGCTGTTGGAACGCTTTATCATTGAATCGAATCGGCTGAATAAACCCATCATCCTTCATGGTGTTTATGAGCATGCACCCATCATCTGCGATTTATTGGAGAAGCATTCCATTTCAAAAGCTCATTTTCATTGGTTTAAGGGAGATAGTAAAACGATCGAAAGGATGATCCGTAATGGTTACCTCGTTTCTGTTACGCCTGATGTCCTGTATGAAAAGGAAATACAACAGCTGGTCAGGGACTACCCGATCGAAGGGCTGATGGTGGAAACAGACGGTCCCTGGAGGTTTGAAGGAGTCTTTCAAGAAAGAATGACTCATCCTGGCATGATGCACCGCTCCATTGAGAAAGTGGCCGAATTAAAAAGCATGTCAGAAGCAGCTGTATATAAACAATTGGTCAAAAATACAACTGAATTTTATGGTTTATAGAACAAACTTCTCCTGCGGTTAGTCAAGTGGGGGGAGTTTTCTTTTTGGGCTGTATGCTAATTAAACATCTTTTACCATCATATTTCTATCTCGATTGACAGAAAATGAAAGTAATGAATGATAGGAAAAGGTGAGAAAAATGGAATTGAATAATCACTATACGCCATATCAAGCTGGTGATGTTGTGTACGTGATCTACCGTAACCCGCATACGCAAAGTGTAGCCAATGTGCAGGAAGCAGCGGTTGTACACGATCCGGAAAACCCAAACGAATTAGCATTATTTCTTTATGAAACCTATTATCCGTTAACACATGAAGTAGCAGTCTATTCTACAGAAGCAGAAGCAGAAGAGGCTTATTCACAATCATTTGGAGACCTTTAGGAGGGAAAGAATATGGTGAAACCGTTCGTGCCTCAATTGGTCTATTTTGAACCAAATGCACTGGATTACCCATTAGGGAAGCAATTAAAGGAAAAGTTCGAAAAGATGGATGTTGAAATTCGATATACCACTTCCCACAATCAGGTGCGAAATTTGCCTGGGGATAATCATTTTCAAAAATACAGGATCGCCAAATCAACGTTAGTGGTGGGCGTGCGGAAAACGCTAAAATTCGATACCTCCAAACCGTCAGCTGAGTATGCCATCCCGTTTGCGACAGGGTGTATGGGGCACTGCCATTATTGCTATCTTCAAACCACAATGGGCAGTAAACCCTATATTCGCACCTATGTGAATGTTGATGAAATATTTGAGGCGGCAGATCGGTATATAGAGGAAAGGGCACCCGATTTCACGCGTTTTGAAGCAGCGTGTACGTCTGATATCGTCGGTGTGGATCATCTCACGCATACACTAAAGCGCGCGATTGAACATTTTGGTGAATCGGAGTATGGGAAGTTACGTTTCGTAACCAAATTTCATCATGTTGATCATTTGCTGGATGCGAAACATAATGGGAAGACAAGATTTCGTTTCAGCATCAACGCAGACTATGTCATCAAGAATTTTGAACCGGGTACCTCCCCGTTGGATAAAAGGTTGGAAGCAGCCGGTAAGGTAGCCAGGGCAGGGTATCCACTTGGCTTTATCGTAGCTCCCATCTATATACATGAAGGATGGCAGGAAGGATATAAGCAAATGTTCGAACACCTCGAAGCCCACCTTCCTGAAGAAGCAAAAAAGGATTTGACTTTCGAATTTATCCAACACCGTTTCACGAAGCCTGCTAAAAGGGTGATCGAGAAGAATTACCCGATGACGAAGCTTGAATTAAATGAAGAAGAACGTCGATACAAATGGGGGAAATACGGAATCGGTAAGTATATATACCAGAAGGATGAAGAGCAGGAAATCAAAGATCATCTGTATGCTTATATGGAGAAGCATTTTCCGAAAGCGAAGCTGGAGTATTTTACGTAAAAAAAAGGGACTGATTACATGTACGTTCTGTTGTAATCAGCCCTCTTAATGTAATTGTGGAAGTAAATGTTCCAAGTCCTTCACCCGCATAGCAATTTCGTCACAAATTTCCTGATAGTGTACCCATTCTTCAATCAATGTCGCAGAACGTTTACGTGGATTCGGTAAATTCCAATAGATGACTTTTTCTTCTATTTCAGAGGGAAGTTCCATCTTGTCATCATACTCTGTATCCTGAATCGCAACGATAACCGAGGCCTCGCCAAGTTCCTTCATCTCAATGCGCGAAAGAGGAAATGAACTGATATCGATACATAATTCTTTCATTGCTAGGACGCTGAATTCTTCACGACTACGACTGTCAGAAACCCATCCGGCACTTTTAAAAGACCAATCCGACACTTCGAGCTTCTCTGCCCAGCCCTCAGCCATCAAGCTGCGCTGTTGACTACTTGAAAGAAAATAGACGGTTTTATTCATAATCGTATGTTCCTTTCTATTTCATGCTGTTATTACTATTTACCCAATCACGTAAAAGATAATCCATGAAATGTGAAAAGAATTTTTTGGTAAGGCTTTCTTAGTAGAATGGATTCATTGAACTACCTGAAATTATGAAATACTACTACATAAAACTAGTAATTTCGATGTGAATCTCCTTCAATCTTCTTTCATTTCATAAAAAATCAGTATAATGGGGAAAGGAGAATGAAATTCTTGAACGCACAAAGCAGCCGGGGGATGACAATAGAGAAATTCATTCATTAAATGTTCTAAAAATTTTTGGTTTTATAAAAATGATAAAAGGGTAATATCTTTATACTATTTGGAAAATTATAGGGAGGTACATCTATGAAATTTAATTTGACAACCAAGATCATTACAGCCTTGATATTAGGGGCTGTAGTAGGATTGATCCTGAACATATTTGCAAAAGATTTATTCGATATATTAGACCCTTATCTGTTCACACCCCTAGGGAAGATTTTCCTCAACCTGATCAGTATGCTTGTCGTGCCGATTGTGTTTCTTTCCATCGTCCTTGGATCGGCAGGATTGGGAGACCCGAAGAAACTCGGAAGAATCGGTTTGAAGACGATTGTTTACTTTTTACTGACAACGTGTATCGCTATTGTGATCGGTTTGACACTGGCATACATCATCGACCCGGGATTGGTGGAAGGAATCGACGCCTCCCAATCAGAGGGCTTTAAAACAGAAAAGGCTCCTCCTGTCGGCGAAACACTTATGAACATCATCCCCAAAAACCCCTTAACCGCCATGACCGAAGGCAATATGCTCCAGATCATCGCGTTTGCCATCTTCATCGGATTCGGATTAACGGCACTGGGCGATAAGACAAAAGGAATTCTGAAACTTGTGGAGCAAGGAAACGATCTGATGATGTATCTCGTGACCCTTGTAATGAAATTCGCTCCATACGGAACATTTGGATTGATCGCTTCGGCAATTGGAAGTCAGGGTTCCAGTGCCCTGAAAGCAATGTGGCTTTATTTTGTAGTTGTATTAGCGGCTTTACTTGTTCATGCCATCATTACGTACGGAGGAACGATATTCTTACTCGCAAAGAAAAACCCGATTTGGTTCTTCAAGAATTTCAGTCCTGCCATGAGTGTCGGGTTCAGTACATCCAGCAGTAACGCGACCCTCCCGATTTCAATGGACGTTGCCCAGCAGCGCCTGGGTGTCTCAAAGTCGGTCAGCTCCTTCGTCCAGCCCCTGGGAGCCACGATCAACATGGATGGTACGGCCATCATGCAAGGGGTGGCCACTGTGTTCATCTCTCAGGTATACAATGTGGATTTATCCATGGAACAGCTCATTACCGTCGTTCTCACGGCTGTACTTGCCAGTATCGGTACAGCAGGGGTACCGGGAGTCGGGTTGATCCTCCTGGCCATGGTCTTAAGCAGTGTCAATCTTCCTGTCGAAGGAATCGGTTTGATCCTTGGAATAGACCGTCTGTTGGACATGGCCCGTACATCCATTAACATCTCTGGTGATGCTGCATGTGCCCTGTTTGTATCCGAGTCAGAGAAAAAACGGACCATTAAGATCCAAAGGGGCGAATCATAAACGTCCGCCCAACGTCATGTTGCAAGAAAAAAAGATGAAATCAACTCGATTTCATCTTTTTTTTGTAAAGAGGAGCGGGGCGTATTGGGTATGTATGCTCCCCATGTACATTCGACAAATTAAAGGAGACGGACTTGGTGAGAAATCCGGTATGTTATCCTGAATAGTGAATGCTGCACAGTGATCACTAAAGTCTATTTAAGGAGTTGTTTTTCTTGAAAGTACTGATGATTGTTGCCCATCCGCGGACGAATTCCCTCACATTTTCCATTACAAAGCATATTCAGAAAGGTCTGCATGACAAAGAATATAAGTCATCCATTTTAGATTTGTACAGGGAGGAATTCAATCCCCTGCTTGATGAAAAGGGTGAAGATGAGTGGGATAACCCTGCGAAAGGAAAACCCTCTTATATTGTTGAGAAGGAAAGGAAGAAATTAAAGAGATATGACGCCCTGATCTTTGTGTTCCCGATTTGGTGGTATGGTTTACCAGCCATTATGAAAGGGTATATTGATCGAGTCTTTACATATCCGGCATTCACTCAAGTTAATCCTCAGAAGGTTCTTTGGGTCGGGCTCGCAGGTGAAACGAAGGAGGAATTTATTTCTAATGGTCATGATGAATCGTTGAGACACCAACTAATACAGGGAATTTCAGAAAAGATGGGGGTCATTGACAAAGAAGTGGAGATCTTTTTCGACACAATGGACAGGGATAAAAAATTCGATTATGAAAAAACTATGAATAAAGCGTATCTGCTTGGTACGTTATTTTGATTAGGGTGAGAAAAAAGTACTGTTTTTCAATAAATTTAAATAATTTTTTGTGAATAAATATTGAGTAATAATTGATATAAGACAAAAATATCGAATATTAACGTATATTTATTCATGTATTTATCCCTGTAAGAAGCAGATGACTTTAAAAAATTCTCGTTTATGGTATGATAATTCTTGTGTCTGTAACAGCCGGGAAATTAACATTAAAAAAATAAGTGTATAAAAAATACACTTAATTGCATAAGGAGGAGGTACTTGATATGGGTGAAGAATTAACATTGGGAACCTGGTTATGGTTATTAATTCCGATGCCGACATTGATCATTTTATCAATCATTACTTTTTTTACAGAAAAAACAAAGGAGTAGATTATGGATATTAATATTCAAACGTTAACATCGATTATTATTTATTTAATTGGAATGGGTATTATTGGTTACATGGCAGCTAAGTTAACCAGCAATTTATCCGACTACGTGCTTGGAGGCAGGCGATTGACTGCCGGTGTAGCTGCCTTGAGTGCAGGTTCTTCCGACATGAGTGGTTGGTTGATGCTCGGTCTGCCGGGTGCCGTTTATGCCAGTGGTATGGGGTCAATCTGGTTAGCGATTGGTCTATCGGTAGGTGCGTACTTGAATTGGCAATTCGTTGCAAAGCCATTCCGGGTTTATACGGAAGTGGCGAATGATTCAATCACAGTACCTGATTTCTTTGAAAATCGTTTTCACGATTCAAGCAAAATTCTTCGAGTGTTCTCTGCTATCATCATCCTGATCTTCTTTACGTTCTATACTTCATCGAGTTTAGTGGGGGGAGCAATCTTACTTGAAGAATCATTCAATATGGATTACCGATTAGCTTTATGGGTTGGTGCAGGGGTCATCCTGTCTTACACATTCTTTGGTGGATTCCTTGCAGCCAGCTGGACAGACTTCATTCAAGGGATCTTGATGTTCCTTGCTTTGATCATCATTCCGATCGTAGCCATTTCCGAAATTGGCGGTTGGGATGCAACGGTAAGTGCCGTATCAAGCATCGATCCGTCTTACTTGAATGTTTACACGGGAGCGACGTTTGTTTCAGTCGTGTCGCTTCTCGCATGGGGCTTGGGTTATTTCGGACAGCCTCATATCATTGTACGTTTTATGGGTATTAAATCAACGAGAGAAATACCTAAAGCACGCTTGATTGGTATGGTATGGATGATCGTCTCCCTATTCGGAGCCATCTTCATCGGTTTCTCTGGTATTGCGTATTTCGCTGATTCACCGTTGGAAAACTCAGAAACGGTGTTCATCATGTTCTCGCAAGTATTATTTAATCCATGGGTAGCAGGTTTCTTACTTGCGGCCATTCTATCAGCGATCATGAGCACAGTGGATTCACAGCTTCTTGTTTCATCAAGTGCCCTGGCTCAGGATTTCTATAAAGCCATTTTCCGAAAAGAAGCAAGCCAAAAAGAAGAGGTATTGGTTGGTCGTATTTCGGTAGTGGTCATCGCCATCCTTGCCATTTTCCTAGGATATGACCGCGATAGTAAAGTGCTTGAGTTAGTCAGTTATGCATGGGCTGGTTTCGGTGCTGCTTTTGGACCGGTCGTGATCTTGAGCTTATTCTGGAAACGCATGACACGTAATGGTGCCCTTGCAGGTATGATCACGGGTGCAGTGACCGTCATTGTATGGAAGCAGTTGTCTGGAGGACTCTTCGATGTGTATGAGCTCCTGCCTGGATTCATCTTCGCGACCATCGCAATCTTTATTTTCAGTTTTGTTGGTAACCCTCCTGCCAAAGAAGTACAGGAAGAGTTCGAAACTGTTAAGTTGCGTCTAAAAGAATAACCAATTGATCTTAAAAAGGACCCGATACGATTGTATCGGGTCCTTTTCTTTGCATTATTTTATTTCCTCGTAGTGGGCCAATGCTCTCTTTCTGGCTGCTTTGTGATCAACGACCGGATATGGATAATCCGCTCCAAGGGTAAGGTTTGCCTTTTTCAGCACATCTTCGGGAGCGTCTGAGGGTTTGTGTATATATCGATTAGGGAGTTGACTTAGTTCAGGGACCCACATCCGTATATATGTCCCTTCTTCATCAAACTTTTCACTTTGAAGGGTCGGATTAAAGATCCGGAAGTAAGGTGCTGCATCAAATCCTGAGCCTGCCACCCACTGCCACCCCATTGAATTGTTGGCAATGTCTGCGTCAATCAGGGTATCAAGAAACCACTCTGCTCCCCTTTGCCATGGGATGAGCAGGTGCTTCGTCAGGAAGGATGCCACAATCATTCGCACCCGGTTATGCATAAAACCGGTTGCCCACAATTCTCTCATCCCTGCGTCGACAATGGGATAACCGGTTTTGCCCATTGTCCATTTCTCCCAACCTTCTTCATCACTTTGCCAATGGAATTCGGCAAACTTCTCATTTAGTGGACGTGTCGGTGACTCGGGATAATGGAGGAGGACTGAATAGGAGAATTCCCTCCATATAAGCTGCTTAATAAATGGTTCAATCGGTTTATTCTCCATATCGAGGAGGGCATGATAGATTCTCCTGACGGAAATGATCCCGAGAGTCAAATAAGGTGACAAGGTGGAATACAGTCCCTTGCCCGGGAAATCTCTCCCTTCTGAATAATCATCTAATCTTTTAGTGAGGAATGAGTTCATTCTTTTGATTGCCGCTTCTTCACCAGGGTCCCATATGCTTTCCATGATGTGATACCAGGGGATGGTCGGAAGGAGATCCAAATCGTTCAGGACCATCCCATCGTCTTGTAGCTGTGGAACCTCCACCCGTTTAAGAGCTGGAAGGGGTTTTGGGATTTCTTCTTTCCTGAGTGATCGGTAATAAGCTGAATACACCTTATATGGAGTACCGTCCTCCTTTTTGATTTTCCAGGGGGGCAGAAGGAGGGTTCCCTCGAACGTCTTGACCTTGATTCCTTGGGAGGACAGGGCCTCGGCCATCGAACGATCCCTTTGGTAAATGTCGGGGTCGTATGTCCGATTCCAGTAAACAGCCTTTGCGTTGGTGTTCTTCACCCATTTGGAAAGGATTTTTTCCACGTTCCCCTTATCCAGCCATAGTCTGCCGTTAATCGATTGAAGGGAATGTTGGTAGGCCTCGATATTCCGGTGCAGCCACCACTTCTTTGCTTCGCCTAGGTTGCTTTCCTCGTCTAGTATATATAGGGGGATCACATTCCCTTCCTGGCAAGCTGCATAGAGAGCGGGGTGATCATGCATCCGTAAGTCCTCTCTGATCAGAACGATGATGGGATCCTTCACCTTGATTCCTCCTTTAAAATGATGCTATCTTCAGCGCATGGTTACAAAAATGATTACATGCATTCTAAGTAGAAGTATAATGAATCATTGATTTGTATTCAAAATTTAATGGGTTGGATAAAAGATGTTTGATTGGGATTGAAAACAGGTATGATATAGGTGTAATATTACACTATAAACGATTAAGGTGTGAAACCATGACAAAAGAAGAAATCATATTAATCATCTCTGATAAATTAAGGCTGGTACGGACAGAGGCGGGGTATACGCAGGATAAGATGGCTACTGTCATAGGGTTATCGAAAAAAACCCTCGTGCAGATTGAAAAGGGTAGAGTGATGGCCAGTTGGACCGCAGCCGTCGCCATTTGTGCGTTATTCAAGGATAGTGAAACGTTAACGACCAGTCTTGGTGGAGAACCCCTTGAGGTCATCGAGACCATCGCCCGGGAAGGCATTGATTACAGGAAGGAAAAAACACTTGGTGGCAAGATTTGGTGGAAGGATATCAAAAAGACCGACGAATACATTCTTCAACAAAATCTGTTCAGCAAGCATTATCGAATACTCGATGCAGAGGACTACCGGATCTATAGCAGTTTCGATGAGAAAAGCAGCCATAAGCGATTGGATGAATTAACGAGTAATTAGATACATAACAAAGAGGAGGGACGGACCTTTTAAGGTCCGTCCCTCCTCTTTGTTAATGATTTTACTTTACTACAAGGACACTGGATTCACAGTCTTGTGTGATTTTTTCGCTTACACTTCCCAGTACCCATTTCTTCATGCCGGATTTGCCGCTGCTTCCAACGACAACCAGGTCGGCTTGTATTTCCTTGGCGTATTCACAAATGCGTTTCGCTTCAGAACCTGACAGGTGAATGTAGTTGGCATCCACTCCATGAGGAGAAAGTTTTTCCCTCGCATTTACTAAATACGGGTGAGTGGAAGTAGGTGTCTGTATTTCATGCCTATCTTCGTCACGGACCTTGTTGTCAGGGGAGACCGATAGATTCCCCATGTACTGGTTGTCAAAACCGGGAGACGTATCAGCGAGTGCATGAGTCGGTGTGAAGTTGTCACGAGGTTCATTCGCTGTCTTTTCGTCTGAAATATGAAGCACGGTCAGTTTAGAGTCTATAGAACTTTTCATTAATTTCGATACTTCGTCTAATGCTTTTTTACTGCCATCTGTTTCATCGTAAGCTAATAGAATATGTCTATACACGTTAATCACCTCAACATTGGGATATCTGTTGTTTACCCGTTTAAAGAATTTTTAATCTTCTTTGGCAGATTCCCGAGATGGAGTGTGGATTATTTGAAATAAAAATAAGGAGCAGAATGGGGGGAGATCCATTCTGCTCCTTCGCTTTCAATAATATAACTCAAATAATTGCAAGAATAATGTTTGGCTGATAGGGGTTCCTTTTAAAGCATGCTGATGATCCAGCCAATAACAACAATTGCGCCAATGACCATTAAGATCGTACGTACCATGAAAATCACCTCGACTTATTGTATCGTGAAGAATGTTTTTGTATCTAACCGGTTAAAGGTAAGATACCCCGTTATCGACTGGTTAAAACATTCTCCCTCTGTTCGTTTAGCCAATTTACTCCTGCAGGTGTTATTTCAGTTCCGATTCTCCCTCTTTGGATGAAAACGAATCCTAAATCCTGTAATTCGCTCAATCTTGTCCTGATCTGTTGAACGGAGAGCGGGGTCGGACTTTGTTGGAGTGAAGAATGGATCTTTTCCCTGCTTGCCCTTTCTCCATTTTCAAAGAATCCCACTAATGCAGTCAGGATGTTGATATACTCCTGGGATTTAGACATGGTGATTTCCGCCGGAGAATAGGTACCGTTAGTTTGCTCTATCTCAGTGAAATTATGATCATTTCTCGGTAATTCTTGCAGAGTCAGCCTGTTGTGCCCAGCTACGGTCATCATATATAGGAGTGTATTTTTTAGTTCCCGGATATTTCCCTTCCACGGTGCTTTCTTCATGGCTTCCAAAACGGCACGGTCGATCGTGGTGATTTTACTATGTTCCATTCCGAGGAAGTGTTCGATAAGAAGGGGGATATCTTCACTTCTTTCCCTGAGACTTGGAAGCTGTAAGGATAACACTTTTAATCGATGGTAGAGGTCTTCCCGGAACGTACCTTCAATGATTAAGGCTTGAAGATCCTTGTTTGTAGCAGCGATGATCCTCACATCCACCGGGATATTTTTGTTTCCTCCAATCCTTCTGATTTCCATTTCCTGAAGCACCCTTAGAAGTCTCGCCTGAAGCTTTAAGCTGATATCGCCTATTTCATCAAGGAACAGGGTGCCTCCATCGGCTTGTTCGAATAATCCTTTTTTGCCCCCCTTTTTAGCACCCGTAAAGGCGCCTTCCTCATAACCGAATAATTCACTTTCCAATAGGTCCTCCGGCAAGGCGCTGCAGTTAACAGCGAGGTATGGACTGTTCTTACGCGAAGAATCATTGTGCATGGCGCTGGAAAACAGCTCTTTCCCAGTCCCTGTCTCACCATAAATCAATATCGGCAGCTCGCTTTTTGCAAGTTTTTCTGCGATCAATTTAGTGTCTTTAATAAGAGGGCTGTTCCCTAATATGCTGTCGAATGTATACTTAGCGATATATCCCCTTCGCTGGAGCTCGCGTTTCCGCACTTTCTCCATTTCAATGGTCTCTTCCATATCCTTGAAAGTAGCCACAATGACACCTTCTGCCTCCAGCCGGAAGCGATACACCATGACATTCTGCTGCCGGAGTGTGAAGTATTCCAGATCTTCATCCTGCTCTGAGGTCAGGAAACGATTGAGCTCGATGTTTTTGAACACCCTGCTCAATTTCTTCCCCTTAGCGTGAGCCGCGGTAATCCCGATCATTCTTTCGAGTACTTCATTGAAGACGGTGATTTCCCCATCCTCCTGAAAGGCGAGGATTCCGTCGTTCACTCCATCGACCACTTTATTTAAAAATTTGTTTAATGTTTTGGCCCGACGGTTAATGGCACCGAGCTTCTGACTGAGCTCGATGATTTTCCTTGTATAACGGTCTGTAATATCAAAGGTCAGTCTCTCTGATAATTGAAAGTGGTGGATGATTTTCATGATCGTATTCAAATCGATCAGTCTGACACCTATATCGATTTTTTTGGGGATGGAAGAGGGGATGCTCGCCATCTCCCCTGGAGAAACGGCTATATCGATCTGTTTTGTATCCCCTCCTCCTGATGGGGAGTAGGGAATATAGTCCACGTGATCTATACCGAGACGCTTCAGGGTGGCGACGGCTTCTTGGGCCGTCTCGATGAAGTCATTGACATAAAGGATCTTCTTTCCCGGAGGTAATTCAAATATGCGGTCTATGTATTCATAATTCACCGTACGGCGTGCTTTGATGATGGTACAGGAATCGAAATCGATATATTCCTGTACTTCAGGCTCGATCAGAGAAGATGAATATACGATCAGTTCGTTTGTGAAAAAGGTTGGAATCCCTTCATCGCAGGCATAACTGGTAATATGGATCAGTTCGCCAAAAACGGACTGTAACTGTTCCTTCAGGGCTCTCTCTGTTTCCTTTGTGCCGGCTAATAGAATTAATTCACGTTTCATTTGAATCCTCCTTATGGTTAATGTAAGGTTTTTGGTTATATATATTCTAACCTATTTCAACCATTAGTGGGGTTGAAGTTTGTATTTTCAGATAATAACGGGTTGGCATGGAACTTGCATATAAGAAATTGAAGAATATTAATCTGTCAAACGGGGGGATAAGAAATGGAGAGAGAACAAAAAGCTTGGAAGGTACCGCATACGTTTATCATTGTGTTTTTCGTCGTACTTGCGGCTGCCATTTTAACCTATGTCATACCTAAGGGGCAATTTGCTACAGAAGAAATCACGTATATGCAGGATGGGGAAGAACAAACCAAAACAGTCCTGGATCCGGATTCGTTCAGTTATTTAAAAGATGAGGATGGAAACCTCATCAGGGAAGGAACAAGCCTTTTTGAACCTGGTGGTGGGATAGGTTTCCTGAATTATGTATTTGAAGGTCTTGTATCAGGGGATAAATGGGGCTCGGCCGTTGGGGTAGTGGCCTTTATCCTCATTATCGGGGGAGCCTTCGGAATCATCATGAAAACAAGGGCGATCGAAGAAGGGATCCTCAAGGTAATCGATCGGACCAAAGGGAAGGAGTCCCTTATCATACCGATCATGTTCTTCTTATTTTCATTAGGTGGGGCCGTCTTTGGAATGGGGGAAGAGGCCATCGCCTTTGCCATGATCCTCGTTCCGATCATGATTGCCATTGGATATGATGCCATCACAGGGATTATGATCACGTATGTTGCCACTCAGATCGGGTTTGCCACATCGTGGATGAATCCATTCGGGGTAGCGATCGCTCAAGGGGTTTCCGGTGTACCGGTTCTATCAGGAGCCGGCTTCAGAATTGTCATGTGGATCGTCTTTACGCTGGTCGGAATCATTTACACTTGGAGATATGCCAATGCGATCAAGAAGGATCCTAAACGAAGCCTTTCTTACAAAACGGATGAATATTTCAGGAAAGAAGGTAAAGTGGAAAACTTACATGCGAAGTTCACTTTGGGACATTCACTCGTCATCCTTACAGTAGTAGTGGGGATCGCCTGGATCATTTGGGGGGTAGTGGAACATGCCTATTATATTCCTGAGATTGCAAGCCAATTCTTTACCATTGGTTTAGTTGCAGGGATCATCGGGGTTCTGTTTAAATTAAATGGAATGAGTTGGGATGATGTAGCAAACGGCTTCATCGACGGAGCGAAAGATCTTCTGCCTGCAGCTTTGGTGGTCGGGATGGCGAAAGGGATCGTCATCATCCTTGGTGGAGACGCACCGGATGCACCCTCTGTATTGAACACGGTATTATATGGTGCAGGGCAGGTAGTCGGTGATTTCCCGGAAGCCATCTCAGCATGGTGTATGTATGTATTCCAATCTGTATTCAACTTCTTCGTGGTTTCCGGTTCCGGTCAAGCAGCGCTCACGATGCCATTGATGGCCCCGCTTTCCGATATCGCAGGCGTCACGCGCCAAGTATCGGTACTGGCTTTCCAACTGGGGGATGGATTAACGAATATCCTTGTTCCGACCTCTGCAGCCCTGATGGGAACACTCGGAGCGGCACGGGTCGATTGGGGTGTGTGGGCTAAATTCATCATTAAATTCATGCTCATTCTATTCGTACTGTCATCCATCTTTGTGATTACGGCCACACTCATTGGATTCTAATTTTTGAACGTTTGTGCCGAGTCCGCCTTTCTGGCCCGGCTTGGTCATTAACATGAAATGAAAGGAGCAAACATCATGCTGACATTAATTCAAAACGGGGAAGTTTATGCTCCATCATATCTAGGGAAAAAGGATATCCTCCTGGTAGGGGATAAAATAGGTTTCATTGAAGACAAGATTGAACTTCCCGGTCAATTTGTGGATATAAAAGTGGTGGATGCAACCGGGAAGTATGTTGTACCCGGATTCATCGACTCACATGTCCATATTATGGGCGGAGGAGGCGAAGGGAGCTTCCGTACAAGAACTCCTGAAATCCAATTGACTCAGGCCACGCTCTCAGGAATCACCACCCTTGTCGGTGTCATCGGCACAGACGGGACGACGAGGACGATGGCAAGCCTCATAGCCAAAGCGAATGGGCTGGAGGAAGAAGGGATTACCTGTTATACGCAAACCGGTTCATACCAGGTACCTTTGAAAACCCTAACCGGAAAGATTGAGGATGATATCATCCTAGTCGATAGAATCATTGGAGTGGGTGAAGTGGCGATAGCCGATCACCGCTCATCTCAGCCGACGGTAAACGAGTTAGCGAAAATTACTTCCGCCGCAAGGATTGGAGGGATGTTGTCGGGGAAAGCCGGGATTGTAAATATCCACGTCGGGGATAGTTATGATCACTTGAACCTGCTGGAAGAGATTGTCGAGACGACGGATATTCCGATCAAGCAGTTCTATCCGACTCACATCAACCGGAATGCCCATCTTTTTGAAGCAGGGATCCAATATGCACTTAAAGGCGGCTATGTAGACTTTACAACAAGTACCATCCCTCAGTTTCTGGAAGACGGGGAAGTGAAATGCAGTCAAGCGCTTAAACGCATGCTCGATGCGGGCGTACCGGTGGAACAAATCACCTATACCTCCGATGGACAAGCAAGTCTGCCGAATTTTGATAGTGATGGAGAGCTGATTGGACTGCAGATCGGTCAGGTGTCAAGCCTCTATAAAGAAGTGAGGGATGCCGTTCTGATGGAAAACATCCCATTGGAAACAGCGATCAGGGTCATTACCTCGAATCCTGCGAAAATCCTGAAACTAAAGCAAAAAGGTCGCGTGGAAGTCGAAAAGGACGCTGATCTTGTCCTTTTGGATCAGGAAACCCTTGACGTGAATACGGTTTTCGCCAGAGGGAAATTGATGGTGGAAAACGGGGAAGCAATCGTGAAAGGGACATTTGAACAGTGATGGAAAGAAAGGATAGCCCGGAGCCTTGGTGCTCCGGGCTATTTTTATTGAAATTGGATGCTCACTTAGAGCGGTACGTGTGAAATGTTCATTTTATCAGCGAAATCTGGAATATATCAGCGGAATTCCGAATATTTCAGCGAAAACATTACTTTTATCAGCGAAATACCGAATATATCAGCGAAACGAAAAATCATTCCCCTTTTTGTAGAGGCGCCTAAACCTTATCCGACCCGAGACGGAGGAAAAAACCACCAGAAGCCCCTACTGTCCTTAAGGTCATTTCCATATGATAAAGATAGTTACTTATTGATGGGGGACGGATGTTATGAAAAAAATGATTGAAATCTTTAAGAATCCAATATTTTTAAAATTATTCTTCGCTAACTTTACTTCGCATATGGGAAGTGTGATTGGCCTGACAGCGTTTATGTTTTATCTGCTGGATCGCTTTTCTGAACAGCCCATGTATGCATCGATTACGGAAATGATGTATTCACTCCCGACTCTTCTCGTGTTTTTCCTTGTAGGCGTGTTCGCTGACAGATTGGACCGCCAAAAAATTGCCTATCACTGTGATACAATCAGTGCTATTCTCACATTATTATTATTCGGTGCCATCTTCATAGGCTGGCTTCCGCTCATCTTTACGGTTCTCTTCCTAAGAAGCGGTGTCCAGAAATTTTTCTTCCCGGCAGAACAAGGAATCCTGCAGGGGGTCCTCTCAAAGGATGATTATTCTACAGCTGCCGGACTCAACCAAATGGTGATGAGCTTGTTTATGCTACTCGGAAATGCCGTTGCCATCTTTGTCTATTGGACGACAGGGATTTACGGTGCCATTGCGGTTGACTTTGTTACCTTTGTGATCTCTGCCATCCTGATTAAGAAATGTGTCATTCCGGAAGAAGTCAGGCTCCCAAATGGGAAGCATTCCTGGAAAGATTTGAACATTCAATCTGTGACTAAAGATTTTACAGAAGGAATGAAATATATTTTCAATCATAAGCTGCTCCTATCATTAATTGGAGGGTTTATCGTATTCGGCATTGTGAACGGTGGATTTGCGGTCATCCCTATCTTTATATTGAAATATAAATTGGCTCCCGATTCCTATGAAGAATATTCCATTCTATTAGGGGTAGCCTTCGGGGCAGGAGTGCTGATCGGAAGTATCTTCTCCTCCATGCTCACCCAAAAATTCAAATTTCATGTATTGATCGTGGCAGGTCTCGTGATATCGGGTACCTTTATCATCGCAGCATCGTTTGCCCCGACCACCTGGCTTTTCCTGATGATCATTTTCATTGCTGCACTGGGATTGCCACTTGTGAACATTGCAATCGGGGGATGGATGCCGAGTATCATTGACCCAAAGATGATGGGGAGGGTACAGGGATGGATCAATCCCCTTATGATGCTGTCACAATCGATCACCCTGGGAGTCATCGCCATGACATTCCCGTCTGTGATCACAGTTGAAATGCTCTACTGGCTCGTAGGAGGCTGCCTCATCATCGTAGCCGTATTCTACACCATCATCCTGCCTAAATACGTAAAGGAAGAAGAACCACATTCTGCCGTTTTAAATAGTTAAAGAAACATCCCTGCTGAATTGGGCAAGATGATTCAGTAGGGGTTTTTTATATTATAAACCTCTTCAATCGTTTGAAAATAATGTGGTTTGGAAGGAAAAAATGATTTTTCCTTTACTCATAAGTAAATATGCTTTGATAGTTGATTGGAGCGGAGGGTGCTCGACTCCTGCGGGAAACGCTGGACAGGTGAGACCCCGCAGGCGTAGCCGAGGAGGCTCACCGCCAGCCCCGCGGAAAGCGAGCACCTGTAGCGGAAATCAACCAGCACTCGCTTCTTTAACAGTAAAAATGTTTAATAAACCGCTATTATAAAAAGAATGAAAATTATTTTTAAAAAGTATAATCATTTTATGAACGTTTTTTCTTCATGTACGTCTTATCAATGAACTCACCTGCCGGGGGATAGAAAGGACAGTAAAGGATGGAAGAGAAAAAATGGATTAAGCAAGCGAAAAAAGGGAACCATGAAGCCTTTGCTCTTCTATTTAGAGAACATTACCCCTTTTTAGTGAAGTATTTGATCAAAGTAACGATGAATCGTGATCTGGCAGAAGAGCTTGCTCAGGACACAATGGCTAAATGTGTGGAGAAAATCCATCAATACAACGGGAAATCCAAATTTTCCTCCTGGCTGATCACGATTGCCACCAATCGGTATATCGATCTTCAGCGCAAAAGCAAAAGAGAAAAGGATTGGCAGAGGGAAGAAATGAATGGTAGAAAGCTCAAGTGGGAAATGGAATCTAGAAACGAAGAGTGGAATGATGCATTAGCCGCACTAGGACGACTTTCAGATGAGGCGAGGCTTCCTATCATATTGAAGCACTATTATGGATACTCATACGAAGAGATCGGTCAAATGACGGATCTGCCGCCTGGGACCGTTAAATCCAGGGTCCATCACGGAATTACAAGGATGAGAAAGGAGTTGAAAATAGATGAACAACAAACATGAACAGGATGAACTAAAGGAATTGATAGAGGAAGGCTTTCGATCCATTGATCGTGAAGTAGATCAAAGTACTCCGTCCCTTCAATGGTTTGAGCAATTGGTCGAGGATCAGCAAGAACAGTTAAAAGCAAGGTTTAAACGAGATTTGATACTCTTTCTTCTTCTTGCTTGCTGCCTACTGACCGTTTTCTCCCTTACTTTGTTTCAAATGCCGATTCTATTTCTTCTCCTTCAGGTTCTCATTTTCGCAGGAGCTTTGATATTTATTGGATTGACTTATACGAAAAAGGTGAAAAGGACATGACAAGAGAAGAACTTTATATCTTGCCGATTGTCATTCCCCTTCTTTTGGTCCAAAGCATCTATTTATTCATCGATGCACGTAGGAGTGGACATCAGTATTGGTTCTGGGGGATTTGGGGGCTGATTCAGTGCCCGATGCCCATCATTTTTTATTTGATATTCGCGAAAAAAGTTTTTAGGAGAAGCGGGGAGAGAAAATCATGATCATTGTAACGACAGATTATGTACCAGGAAAGTAAATCAAGGAACTGAAGGGATTCGTGAGGGGCAGTACGGTACAGGCTAAGCATATCGGAAAGGATATCATTGCAGGTTTAAAGACCATCATCGGCGGTGAAATCAGTGAATACAGCGAACTGATGGAGGAAGCAAGGAAGCAGGCTATTGACCGCATGAAAGCGGAAGCTTCTCAAATAGGAGCGAATGCAGTGGTGGCTGTTCGTCTCGAAACGTCCTCTGTCATGCAGAACGCTTCTGAAATCATTGCTTATGGTACGGCGGTCACTGTTGAATGATAAGACTGTAGTGAAATAGAGGAAAGATGGTTACCGAATACAGAAGAAAATCATATAGTATATAGAAAATTATCAATAAAAATAATATTGACACAATTAATGTCCTGTAGTATGGTTATTAATGGAATAAAAAACGGTAATGAATGGAGGGTTTGTGATGATGAAAGTGAATGGATCTCAAGGAGCAACAGCGGCTTTTCAAATCAATTTCATATCATCACATGACCGGTAACTCCTTAATGATTTCATATGAATCCACGAGCACAGGTTATGTTATATAATCTGTGCTTTTTTATGTCTATTCATAAAGACGGACGTCTATAAGGCACAACAGAATCACCCCCACCTGGGGAATGCGATTCTGACTGCCTGTGACGTCCGTCTTTTGTATGTTAGCGCTTAACGGTGGACCCAAGGGAATCCTTGATCACACATAGATTATCCATTTTTATGAAGGAGGAAAAGATGATGGTAATGGTTCAAATGAAGAAGATGATGTCTGCTGTGGAGACAGAAGGCGGATAGTAAAGAAAGTCAACATGGGGAGGTAGACTGGGATGTTTAGTATTTTTAAGAAATTATCATGGTTCTTTATTGAAAATTGGAAAAGGTATACGGTGGCGATCATTCTATTGACGATTGTAGGGATCCTTGATGTGATCCCTCCGAAGCTTGTGGGGAATGCCATCGATGACATTCACCTCGGTGCGATGACCTGGGATGTGGTGGGGAAGTACCTTTGGATGATTGCCGGGATTGCCATCATATCGTATGGGATGACGTATGTGTGGATGTATCAATTGTTTGGCGGGGCCTTTCTCGTTGAAAGGAAGCTGCGCAGTAAATTCATGGGTCACCTCTTAAAGATGACCCCGACGTTCTTTGAGAAGAATCGGACGGGTGATTTAATGGCAAGGGCGACGAATGATTTAAAGGCGATTTCAATCACGGCGGGTTTCGGTGTCCTGACGTTGATCGATTCGAGCGTGTTCATGTTAACGATCCTGTTTACGATGGGGTTTCTCATCAGCTGGAAACTGACGATAGCGGCCGTTTTACCTTTGCCGATCATGGCTTTGTTAATGAAGGTATATGGTGCAAGAATCCATAAACGGTTCACCGAAGCTCAGGATGCATTCGGAGACCTGAATGATAAAGTTCTTGAGTCGATTGCAGGGGTCAGGGTCATCCGGGCTTACGTACAGGAAAGGGCAGATGAAAATCGTTTCGGTGATATGACGGAAGATGTGTATAACAAAAATATCGGTGTTGCGAAGATCGACTCTTTGTTTGAACCGACCATAAAAGTCCTCGTTGGATTAAGTTACTTAATCGGATTGGGTTATGGCGCGTATCTGGTATTCCACCAGAGCATTACCTTGGGACAGCTGGTTTCCTTTAATGTGTATCTGGGAATGTTGATCTGGCCGATGTTTGCAATCGGTGAATTGATCAATGTGATGCAGCGGGGGAATGCATCCCTCGATCGGGTTCAGGAGACACTCGATTATGTCCAGGACGTACAGGATAGAGAAAATCCTAAATCGATCGATTCCCCGGAACAGATCGGATTTAAGGATGTGGACTTCAAATATCCTTCCTCACAGGTACTGAACCTATCCAACATCAATGTGAACATTCATCAAGGAGGAACCCTCGGGATAGTCGGGAAGACAGGAAGCGGTAAGACGACTTTCATCAAGCAGCTTCTCCGTGAATATCCTGCGGGAAGTGGTTCCTTATCCATCGGAGGTATCCCGATTGATGACTTGTCCATTCAGCAGGTAAGGGATTGGATCGGGTATGTCCCACAAGATCATGTTCTTTTTTCCAGAACCGTAAGGGAAAATATTCTATTCGGAAAGCATGATGCAACAGAGGAAGATTTGGAAAAGGCGATAGAATTGGCTGATTTCAAGAAGGACCTCGACATGCTGCCTGATGGGTTGACCACCCTTGTAGGGGAGAAGGGTGTGGCTCTCTCGGGTGGCCAGAAACAACGGATTTCGATTGCAAGAGCCCTCATCAAGAACCCTGAAATCCTTATCCTTGATGACTCATTATCGGCAGTAGATGCCAAGACAGAAGCAAAGATCATAGACAATATACGAACAGAACGTGAAGGAAAAACAACGATTATTACGACTCATCGTCTCTCGGCGGTTCAGCATGCTGACTGGATCATCGTTTTCGAGGATGGGAAAGTGGTAGAAGAAGGGGTCCATGAAGTGCTCCTCGGGAATGGCGGTTGGTATAAAGAACAATTTGACCGCCAACAAGTTGAAGATTCCTCACCAGAGGAGGTGGGCGCATGAAAGTCGGAAGAAAACTAACCGAATATGCCCTCATTTATAAGAAAATCATCATAGCTGCCCTCTTGATGCTCAGTGTATCAGTGGCGGCGGAACTTGCCGGTCCATTCATAGCCAAGAAACTGATTGATGATCATATTCTCGGGATTGAATCGACCTGGTATGAAACGGTTGAGGGAAAAGAAGCTGTACCTTATGAGGGTACTTGGTATAAACGTGATCAATATTTCAGTGATGGAGAAACAAAAGGGGAAGACGTCCGTATCCTTCAGGTTGGCAGAGCGTTTTATTTCGTCCCTGCCACCGTTTCCTTTGACGGGGAACGATCGGTGTCATCGGGGGAGATGACGATCACGAAAGGCGGGGAATCTGAAACTTATCCCGCCAAGAAATTAACAGGGGATGAGCTTCTCAAGTTCTATAATCCTGAAATCCCTAGGATCATCCGATTGATTGCCTTTTATTTCGGCTTGCTTGTCGTCGCGGCTTTTTTCCAATACGGCCAGCGGTTTTACCTTCAGAAGGCGGCAAACCGTGTGATACAAAAGATGCGTAATGATGTGTTTCAACACATCCAGAAGCTTCCGATCCGCTATTTCGATAATCTTCCGGCAGGGAAGGTCGTTGCACGGATCACAAACGACACCGAAGCAATCAGGGACCTGTATGTAACCGTACTATCAACGTTTTTCTCCAGTACGATTTATATTATCGGTATTTACATTGCACTCTTTATCCTTGATGCAAAATTAGCGGCCATCTGCTTGATCCTGATACCGATCCTGGTTGTGTGGACGTATCTTTACCGAATTTATGCGTCGAAATACAATCATATCATCAGATCGAAAGTGAGTGATATCAATGCCATGATCAATGAATCCATACAGGGCATGAACATCATACAGGCTTTCAGCAGGGAGAAGAAAACGAACGAAGAATTCGAAGATCTGAACGAAACCCACTTCAAATATCAAAATAAATTATTGAGCTTAAATTCAATGACCTCCCATAACCTTGTTGGGGTACTGAGAAATATCACGTTCGTGGCGTTCATTTGGTATTTCGGAGGAGCATCGATCGGAGTGGGATCCGTTGTCACGCTCGGCGTCCTTTATGCCTTTGTTGACTACATCAATCGGTTGTTCCAGCCAGTCACAGGGATCGTGAACCAACTTGCCAACCTCGAACAGGCACTTGTGGCGGGAGAACGGGTTTTCCAACTGCTTGAAGAGACGGGGACTCCTGTGGAAGATGGTAAAATGAGCAGGTATGACGGGAATGTAAGCTTTGAGCATGTATTCTTTGGATATAAAGAGAATGAATATGTATTGAAAGATATTACGTTTGAAGCGAATAAAGGGGAAACCGTTGCCTTGGTGGGACATACGGGTTCAGGAAAAAGCTCGATCATGAATCTGTTATTCCGTTTCTATGATAGCAATGAAGGGGAAATCCGGATTGATGGAAAAGACATTGTCGATATTCCCTATCAAACGATTCGGGAACATATGGGAATCGTCTTGCAGGATCCTTATTTGTTCACAGGGACGATCGCTTCGAATGTCAGTCTCGATGATCCCAGGATTTCAAGAGAGCAGGTAGAGGCGGCACTCGATGCTGTAGGAGCGGAAAAAGTGTTCAAAAATCTGGAGAATGGATATGATGAACCGGTGATCGAAAAAGGAAGCACCCTTTCATCCGGACAACGCCAACTGATATCCTTTGCACGTGCATTGGCCTTTAATCCAGCGATCCTGATTCTGGATGAAGCGACATCAAGCATCGATACAGAGACTGAGGCGATCATCCAGGAAGCGATGGAAGTCCTGAAAAAGGGCCGTACGACCTTCATCATCGCTCACAGATTATCCACGATCAAGGAAGCGGATCAAATCCTTGTATTAGATCGAGGCGAAATCGTTGAACGTGGGAATCATGATGAATTAATGAAAAGGCTTGGCCGTTATTATCAAATGTATCAGCTCCAGCAGGGATCAAAAGAGAATCTGGCAGGGTAGAAGAGAAAGGGCATCTGACGATAGTAGTCGGATGCTTTTTCTTTTAAACTTGAAAATATATTGATGTTACGGGGAATCAACCATGTATAAATACAATTTCCTGTTAAGAAAACAGGACTTTCGTGGGATTTTGTCGTTTTAAATCGAATTTATTCCCTTATCAATGTATAATTTAATTGATAAAAAAGTTTCATAAAGGGAGGATCCTATGATGGGATGGGCAATCGCCATATTATTTGGGTCAGCAGTTGTGCTGCTCATTTTATCGTTTATTAAAACGACACAAACCAACTCGAAGCTTGAGCAACAGATAGAGCATGTTTCCATTTCTGTATTGAACGAGGTTCATGAATTGGAGAAGCAGTTACGAAACATACAATTGGATGCAGAAATTACAGCCCAGCAGGCAGGAGCTGCACCTGCAGCATCCGAAGAGCGCGAATTGCTCCGTGAAATGCTTGATTTGTATAAAAGAGGCTATTCTGTTGAAAGTATTGCAGGAAAAACAAGGCTCAAGCCTAATGAAGTGGAGCATATGCTTGCGCCATTTATGGCTCAAAAGGGTGAAAGGAGCTTAGTGGCACAATGACAGTGACATCGAATTCATTGCGGAGCTTTGCTGGAGGGATCTTGATCGCCACCTCTTTGATTGGGGCTGTGTATCTTTTCGGTCCTTCTGAAGCAAGCAGTACCGGAAAAGAAGAACCTGCTGAAGTGCAAAAGCTGACAGAGGATGAAATGGTGAAGAAGCTGACTTCAAAAGGCTATGTCATACATACTGAAGACCAGTGGAACAAGCAGCTGAAAGCCATGAATGAAAATCAAGAAGAGAAAGCATCGGATAAGAAAGATGACGGCAAGGTGGTCTACAAAACGATGCTCACCGTTTCTACCGGTATGACAAGCATCGACGTAGGAAACGCTTTGGAACAAGCCAATATCATAAAAGATGGGTTGGATTTCTATAAAGAGGTAGAAAAGCGGGGGCTTGAGAACGAGCTGCGCCCAGGTACCTTTGATGTCGAAAGTGGAATGACCACGGACGAAATCATTTCGGCCATCTTCAAATAATAGGAAAGAGGCTGGGACAAAACCCTCCTCTGAAATGAAAAAGCCGGTGAGATTTTACAACAAGTAAAATTTCACCGGCTTTGATTATTTTTAAATAGAAATAAGGACCTCTTCTGATAAAATAAAGTTACCACACAAAATCTCATCGGAAAGAAGGGTCCTTATGTTTAAAGATTATACCATGAATCAAATCGTTTTGCCTTTAGATTTAGAAATGAAATTACAAGAAAATGATATTGCCTTCCATGTCCATCATTTAGTGGAAAGTATCCCTCACAAAGTGTTCGAACCATTTCTTCGAAATGATGGATGTCCAGCCTACCATCCTCGCATGATGCTTAAGATTATCTTATGTGCTTATTCACAATCGGTCTTTTCAGGGCGCAAAATCGAAGCACTCTTAAAAGACAGTATTCGTATGATGTGGCTAGCACAAGGGTATGAACCAAGTTATCGCACCATCAACCGATTCCGTGTTCAACCAGAAGTGAAAGAAGTCATTCGCGAATGTTTCGTCCAATTCCGTTGCCAATTAGTTGAAGAGAAACTAATAGATCAAGAAACGATATTTATTGATGGCACAAAGATTGAAGCGAATGCGAATAAATTCACGTTTGTATGGAAGAAATCTATCAAGAAGTATCATACAAGTTTAATTGAAAAATCAAATGAGCTATACACTGAGCTGCTTAAAAGTGAAATCATACCCGAAATTGAACGGGAAACCTCTGAACAATTGTCTGTGGAAGAACTCGCTCAATTGGTTCAAAAAGTAGACGAAGTCGTAACCGAATATGATAAACAGATTGAAGCTACCTCGGATATTCCAAAACGAAAAGCTCTAAGAAGTGAGCGTAAACATCCAAAACAAGTGCGTAAAAAACTGATTGATTTTCTCTTGCGCAAACAGAAATACCAACAAGACTTAGAGACCTTTGGAACACGTAATAGCTATTCTAAAACAGATCCCGATGCGACGTTCATGCGAATGAAAGATGATTATATGAAGAACGGGCAGTTAAAAGCTGGTTACAATGTACAAATCGCCACTGAAGGTCAATACACATTAGCCTATAGTTTATTTTCAAACCCAACAGATACCCGTACCTTAATTCCATTTCTAGATAAAATCGAGCAGGATTATTTCGAGTTGCCAAAACACATCGTCGCAGACGCGGGTTATGGCAGTGAACAAAATTATAGCGATATCCTTTCAAACAGAAAACGAGAAGCACTCATTACGTATAACTTGTATCTAAAGGAACAAAAGAAGAAATATAAACAAAACGTATTTCACCCCGACAACTGGAAGTATGAAGAAGAAACGGATACATATACATGCCCTAATCAAAAACGTCTTGAATTTCAGCATTATTCTACTCGCCATGACCGTACAGGCTTTGAACGGAAGTTCAAAATCTATGAGTGCGAAGATTGTTTTGGGTGCCCTTTTCGTTCATCATGTACCAAAGCAAAAGAAGGCAATAATCGAAAACTGATGGTGAATGAAAAATGGGAGCAGCAAAAAGAATATGTAAGATTGAAGCTTTCAGAAGAGAAAACAGGAGCCATCTATCGAAAACGCAAAATCGATGTGGAGCCAGTTTTTGGATTCTTGAAGGCTAATTTGCGTTTCACTCGATTTTCGGTACGAGGAAAATCGAAGGTAGAAAATGAAATGGGCCTCGCGTTAATGGCAGTGAATTTGAGAAAATCATTGCCAACAACTAATCTTTAGAAGGATTTACACGAGAAAATTAAAAAAAGGTGAATTTGAGCACGCTCAAATTCACCTTTTTTCTATTAGAGACTAGTTTTGTCCCAGCCTCTTTTTTATCCCATACTCAATAACAGATCCCGACCCGGCTTTTGATGAAGGACAGGTCTGACAGTTGTTTGTATATGAAATCTCCTGTGTCGTACTTGGAAATGCTGCTACCGCCTTCTGGAAGTACATCTCTTTCCGTTCGATAATTCCCGATCCGTTCTCCATCCGGCAAATAAGTGGGGCAAACGATGGTCCAGTCCATTTCGGATGCCTGAAGCATGAGAAAGGCCCTTAGGTGGTCTTCGGCCGCGGTTGTGCTTCTCCGTTTCGATTCACTCGACTGAAAACGGTAAAGACCATCCTCCGACCTCGCCTGGAGGATGCCCGCCGTCCCGCACGTAATGATCCGTTTTACCCCATAGCTTCTCATGGCTTTTAACAGGATCGGCATGCTTTTTGTGAGGACATCCTCCTTATCTGTATTCAGGCAGCTGACCACGGCCTCCGAGCCTTCGATGGTCTTCATCACATCTCCTTCGTTCAACACATCCCCGATTATTTCCGTGCCGGGAGCGTCCTGTCCGCTGCCTCTCCGTACCAATCGATTTACTTCATATTCTGATATAGCCCGTTGAAAGACGACGGAACCAACTCGGCCCGTACTGCCGAATAAAGCAATTTTCATATCGTGCCCTCCTATTTTTCTTTAAAATTAGTGTAACGTATAATCGGAAATTTTTACATGTTTGTGTATTCAAGGATACATACTAAAGACGTGAAAAAAATCTCGGGTAGGAAACTTTTATGTTGACTTATCTCTGGTAACGTTTTATGATGACATTCGTAACAAATTTAAATCCGATAAGAATAGTGGGGGTTATACAATGAAAAAGTGGAAATTATCCATCATCATGCTAATCGCTTTATCCATGGTATTAGCTGCATGTGGTCAATCTAAAGATAAAGAAGAATCAAACGGTGATTCGAAAGAGACATCCCTTTTCGATAAGGTAAAGGAAGATGGAGAATTACTTGTCGGGACGGAAGGTACATATCCTCCTTTCACATTCCATGACGAATCAGGAAAGCTGACCGGGTTTGACGTAGAAATCGCCCGTGAAGTAGCGAAGCGACTCGGTGTCGAAGCGAAATTCCAGGAAACACAATGGGATGCAATGTTTGAAGGTTTGAATTCCAAGCGTTTCGATATGATTGCAAACCAGGTGGGAATTCGTGAAGACCGTGAGAAGAAATATGATTTCTCTAAACCATATATTGAATCAAGTGCAGTAGTGGTTGTATCGAAAGACAACAAAGATGTTACTTCATTTGAGGACATCAAAGGATTGACTTCTGCTCAATCCCTGACTAGTAACTACCGCGATATCGCTGAAAAAAATGGTGCGAAAATTCAAGGGGTGGAAGGTCTGTCACAATCCATCCAATTACTTGAGCAAGGCCGAGTGGATGTAACAGTAAATGATAAAATTTCCATCCTTGATTATTTGAAGAAACAGCCGAATGCAAAGGTGAAAATTGCAGCAGAAGCTGAAGATGCCGGTCAAAGTGGTCTGATGTTCCGTAAAGGAAATGACAAGCTGGTAGAAGAAGTGAATAAAGCGTTAGAGGAAATGATGGCAGACGGTACGTACAAAGAGATCTCTGATAAGTGGTTCGGAGAAGATGTATCTCCTAAGTAGCATTTACCAGGATCCTCAAGCAATGTTTGATATTTTACAAAGCTCCCTGCTTCCGATGTTAGAGGGGGCTTTGTATTATTCTATACCTCTAACGCTCATTTCATTTGCTTTAGGGATGATCCTGGCTGTTCTGACTGCCCTTGCCCGCCTGTCAAATATTTCGATTTTACGGGGGATTGCAAGGTTTTATGTTTCTGCCATAAGAGGGACCCCTTTACTCGTTCAATTATTTATCATTTTCTATGGGTTACCTACTTTGGGAATCAAGTTCGATCCGTTCCCTTCTGCCATCATCGCTTTCTCATTAAATAAAGGTGCATATTCGTCAGAAATCGTCCGTGCCGCGATTCAATCGATCCCGAAAGGACAATGGGAAGCCGGCTATTCCATCGGCATGACATATTCTCAAGCCTTAAAGAGAATCATCCTGCCGCAGGCAACACGGGTATCCATTCCTCCGTTATCCAATTCTTTCATCAGTCTGGTGAAGGATACGTCACTTGCTTCCTTGATTCTAGTGACGGAAATGTTCAGGAAGGCACAGGAAATTGCGGCTACCAACTATGAGTTTTTACTTATGTACATGGAAGCAGCGCTGCTTTACTGGGTCATCTGCTTTATTTTATCCATTATACAAGGTCGTATAGAGAACCGACTGGATCGGTACATTGCCAAGTAATATAAAAGGAGATTGAACATGATTTCCATTAAAGGATTAACAAAACGATTTGATCAGTTAGAAGTATTAAAAGGTATGAATGTAGAAGTCGAAAAAGGACAGGTCATCGTCCTGATCGGTCCTTCTGGTTCAGGAAAGACAACGTTCCTCCGCTGCTTGAATGCCCTTGAAATCCCGAATGACGGTACTGTTTCGATAGGCGGTTCCACGGTTGATTTCAATAAAAAGGTAACCAAACAGGAGCTTATCAACCTAAGAAGAAAAACAGGGATGGTATTTCAGAACTATAATCTGTTCCCTCACATGACTGCACTCGAAAACGTCATGGAAGGACCGACCGTTGTACAGAAACGAAAAAAATCCGAGATGCGCGAAAAGGCCATCAAACTGCTTGAAAAAGTCGGTCTTGGTGATAAGATTGATTATTATCCATTCCAGCTTTCAGGTGGGCAGCAGCAGAGGGTCGGCATTGCTAGGGCCCTCGCCATCGAGCCGGAAGTGATGCTCTTCGACGAGCCCACTTCAGCGCTTGATCCCGAACTGGTTGGCGAGGTATTGAAAGTCATGAAAGACCTTGCCGAAGAGGGGATGACCATGGTCGTCGTCACCCATGAAATGAGATTTGCCCAAGAAGCGGCCGATAAGGTCATCTTCATGGATGGGGGCTATATCGTCGAAGAAGGTCCTCCACAGGAAGTGTTTGAAAATCCAAAGAATGAACGTACGAAGCAATTCCTTAACTTAATACAATAAAGTGAGAAGATGAATGGGCGTGGGCTCATTCATCTTTTTTTAGGTTTTATTCATATCGTCAGCTAAATCTAATAAACTTTTCAGAAAAAGGTTAGAGGGAACGTTTTAGTGGAAATATGGTAGTAGTTGGATCATTTACAGGGAGGAATGACAATGGAATACCGTATTGAACGTGACACGATAGGAGAAATGAAGGTACCAAAGGAAAAATATTGGGGGGCTCAGACTCAACGGAGTAAGGAAAACTTCCAGATCGGTACTGAGAAGATGCCCATTGAGGTTACATATGCCTTTGCACAGTTGAAAAAAGCGGCTGCAGTCGTCAATCATTCATTCGGAAAGCTTCCTGAAGGGAAGATGAGGGCGATTGGAAAGGCCTGTGATGAGATTTTGGAAGGGAAGTGGGATGACCATTTTCCACTGGTCGTCTGGCAGACGGGAAGCGGTACACAGTCCAATATGAATGTAAATGAAGTAGTGGCTTATCGAGCCAATGAACTTCTCGGAGAAAATGGCTCTGAGGAGAGGGTCCATCCCAACGATGATGTGAACATGTCTCAAAGTTCCAATGATACATTCCCAACGGCCATGCACGTAGCGGCGTATCAGGAAATCGAATCCAAGCTGTTTCCCGTGCTTCAGGAATTCATTGCAACATTGAAAGAGAAAGAGGATCAATTTCAGGATATTATAAAAATCGGCCGTACCCATCTTCAGGATGCTACGCCGTTGACTCTCGGGCAGGAAATCAGTGGATGGCGTTCCATGATGGAAAAATCCTATAGCATGACAAGGGAAAGTGTACAGCGTTTGGTCAATCTTGCCATCGGGGGAACGGCAGTAGGAACGGGGATCAATGCAGATCCGACTTTTGGCAGCAAGGTTGCGGCCCAATTAGAAGTACAGACAGGCATCAAGTTTGCTTCATCTGATAATAAGTTTCATGCCCTGACATCCCATGATGAAATCGTGTACGTCCACGGTGCCATTAAGGCATTGGCAGCGGATCTTATGAAAATTGCGAATGACGTCAGATGGCTTTCAAGCGGTCCCCGAAGCGGCATAGGAGAAATGACGATACCTGCCAATGAACCAGGCAGCTCCATCATGCCGGGGAAAGTGAACCCGACACAAAGTGAAGCCGTGACCATGGTCGCGACCCAAGTCTTCGGAAACGATGCAGCCATAGGTTTTGCCGCCAGTCAGGGGAACTTCGAGCTGAATGTTTTCAAACCGGTCATCATCTATAATATGATGCAATCCGTTAGGCTGCTTTCAGATGGAATAAAATCCTTCAACGATAAATGTGTAAAGGGACTAGAGGCGAATCGTGACGTCATTGAAGACTTTGTGCAAAGATCCCTCATGCTCGTTACCGCTTTAAATCCCCACATCGGTTATGAGAAGGCGGCAGAAATTGCTAAGAAGGCCCATCAAGAAGGGTCAACATTGAAAGAAGCGGCCCTCAAGTCAGGCTATTTGACAGAAGAACAGTATGATAAATGGATCGATCCGGCAGCTATGGTTCATAATAAATGATGGGAAAGCATGGACTGGAAACTATTAAGACATAATGAAACTCCCGGCCTAAAAGACCGGGAGTTTTATCCAATCATATTAAATTGGTGATTATTTTTGGTACCCGCCACCGATTTGTTGTTCAGCCATTTGAACTAGGCGTTTAGTGATTTCTCCACCTACAGAACCGTTAGCACGAGCTGTTGCATCTGGTCCTAATTGTACGCCAAATTCAGAAGCGATTTCGTACTTCATTTGGTCGATTGCTTGTTGAGCTCCTGGAGCTACTAGTTGGTTAGATGAATTGCTGCGAGATTGTTGCTGTTGCATAATCTGTCATCTCCTTAGAATGTATAAGTTTTTTTGGTTGGGTTAGCTGGGATTGCACCAGCACGCTATTCCATGAGCGACCATCTTCATATGGTGTAACCCATCGAGTGGGGTTTAGTGAAGGCTTGTTGCTGCCTTGTTACTAGGTATTATGGTTTCTCTGAAGAATTATATTCAAGGGGATGACAGGGAATTTATTCCTATTAAATCCCTGCAAGTTTTCTACATAAATCACCATGATTGTAAAAAGGATAACACTATACAAAGATTTAGATTGAAAGTATGGTGACACATCATGAAAGCTTGCGCATTATGTAACGGGATCGTTGAATACAGGGGACTTTGCAAGAAGTGTGGAGACTCGACAACGGATCAGGGTAGATATTATGATTTTTACGATGAGTATAGTGCGTATATGGATATACAGCACGTGCAATTAGCCGACGGCATTCCGAATAGCAGCTGCTCTGATACCTGCCTTCATCTTTTTACATGCATCCGGTGTGGAGATGAGGAAGGGAAAAGTATAGACCTGACGGAATTTTAATAAAGAATGGCGCACCCTAAAAACAGGGTGCGCCATTTTCTTTTCTACTTATCGGATCCTTGACTCAGATTCTGAATCAAAGAAATGAGCTTTGTTCATATCGAATGCAAGATCGATCGTTTGACCTGCAACGATATCTGTACGGGAGTCAACGCGGGCTACAAACTCTTGTCCTTCTAATTGAGAATACAGCATCGTTTCAGCACCCGTTAATTCAGATACTTCAATCTTCGCCGTGATTTTCGCCCCTTGAGCAGTATCCAGGAAAAGAGGTTCGTCATGAATATCTTCAGGACGTACACCAAGGATGATGCTCTTTCCTACATGTCCTTGTTCGCGAAGCACTTTCATTTTTCCTTCCGGTACAGACACTTTCGTATTGCCGATGACGAATTTCCCATCTTCCAGGGATCCGTGGAAGAAGTTCATGGCAGGTGATCCGATGAATCCGCCTACGAAGACATTTTCCGGTTTATCATATACTTCTTTAGGAGAACCGACTTGTTGAATAACACCGTCTTTCATGACAACGATACGTGTGGCCATCGTCATCGCTTCTGTCTGATCATGTGTTACGTAGATCGTTGTTGTTTGTAAACGTTGGTGAAGCTTGGCAATTTCAGCACGCATCTGTACACGAAGCTTAGCATCAAGATTGGATAAAGGCTCATCCATCAAGAATACTTTCGCATCACGGACGATGGCACGGCCAAGTGCTACACGCTGACGCTGACCACCTGATAAAGCTTTAGGTTTCCGGTCGAGCAGTGCTTCAAGACCGAGGATCTTGGCCGCTTCCTGTACGCGACGGTCAATTTCCTGTTTATCGAACTTACGCAGTTTAAGACCGAATGCCATATTATCATACACACTCATATGAGGGTATAAGGCGTAGTTCTGGAACACCATAGCGATATCACGGTCTTTAGGCGCAACATCATTTACGCGCTTTCCGTCAATGGAGAAATCCCCTTTGGATATTTCTTCGAGTCCGGCGATCATACGAAGGGTAGTGGATTTCCCACATCCCGATGGTCCAACAAATACGATGAATTCTTTATCTTGAATGTGAAGGTTAAAGTCATTTACCGCCGTTACCTTACTATCATAAATCTTGTGGATATGTTCTAATTTTAATTCAGCCACTTCATTTCTCCTCCTTGTAATGCAATCGTTTTCATCTATAGATTCATTGTAGAGAAAGCGGATTCAAAACGATATGGTCAATCTGCACAAAGTTGCCTAAACATTATTGGGCAGGTTGTCAGATTGGAAGCTTAAACAGGCAAAGTAGGCAAGGATCCCACCTTGAAAGCTTTTAATATCTATATTTGTTTTTTCAATAAACTTATCAATCCGGTACTGGACGCTGTTCCGATGCATGAATAATGTTTTGGCGGTCTGACTGATATTGGATTGATTCTCTAGAAATGCCCGGATGGTGTGAATTTGTTCAGGATCTTCTGAAAAGAAGTCGGCGACCTTTTTAAAGAAATGCTCCTCCCACTCATGTGGAAAGTGGTGGAGGATGAATTCAGGCAGAACCGTCACGGCCGACTGGATGAATGCCTGCTTATGAATGGTTCCCGAAAACGAAAATAGCTCACGCTCATGGGCAAAAAAAGCAGGGGAATGTGAATCTGCATCATGAAACTGCCCAATGTAAAAAGAAGGACTGACAAAGAAATCCGATTCAATGACATGGGAAATCGACTGCAGCTGTTCCTCATCCATCATCCACTCATGCTTCCTTTCTATAAGTAGTCCCATGCGATCTGTAAGGAAAACGAGGATGGTCCCGTGTGGTAATAAATGTTGGAATGCTTCTCTCAGTTGAAGCTGTTCCCTGCCTTCCTTCAGACTGAATTGAATGATGCGGAACTCTCCATCATGCATGGAGGGGACCGGCCCGTTCTCCAATAAGTATTGGTACCACTCAGCGGAATCGGGAGAATCATTCACGCTTCCTGGTGAAGGGGTGATCTCTTGAAACAAGCAATATAATAAATCCAGTTCCGGCTGGGAGATTTCTGATTGATCGATCCCTATATATTCATCTTCCTGTTCGTTCGTAAACCAGACTTTCGTAGATTCAAGGCTTGTGGGATAATGGTGCTGAATGATGGCGCCAGGATATTTTTTACGTAAAGATGTAAACATGTGATCCCTCTTTGTTCATTATTATAGTAAAAAAGGTTATAATGACATTGTACTGAAATAGCTGGAGTAATCAAAGAGTGCATGATTGCAAAAGTACAATAATTTTAATACTATTGTACAATGAATAATTCTTATGGGGTGTCCTGAATGGAATATACGAAAGAAGTTACGAATCGAATGAAACGTCTTGAAGGTCAGGTCCGTGGTGTATTGAAAATGATGGAGGATGAGAAACATTGTAAGGATGTTGTGACTCAACTATCAGCCGTTCGAACTGCTGTTGACCGGACAATCGGCCTCATCGTGGCAAAGAATCTGGAAGCGTGCATACGCGAGTCAGAAGAAGAGGGCATAAAGGCGGAAGATGCGATCCAGGAAGCTGTCAATATGCTCGTGAAAAGTCGATAAAAGGTAAAAAGCTGCCAAAGGGAAGATTCCTGATTGGCAGCTTTTTTTGTCCATATTATCTTGGGGGCTCTTCGTAGTCTGTGATTTCGATCGCTTCTTCGATGTTGGTGGTGTTTTCCCTCATGTGGACGGAACCTCCGGACATCCCTTCGTTGATGAAACGGTCGACATCCAGGAATGCTTTTTCTTTTCCTTCGTAATTCGTATCAGGTAGGAATTGATCGTTCTTATTTTCTTTTTTCATTCTCATCAGCCTCCTTTCTTTAGTTTTAGAAAGGGGGCTGAAGTTATGCATGGAGCAGGATTAAATTCTACCGGACAAGGGTATTATGTAATTTGCATCACTCATAAACATGGAATAGCATCAGTTCATGCAACTGCTTCTTAAGGGTCTCTTCCTTGTCAGAGGGAGGATTTGGGCCGGTCCATTCAATCCTTCCGTCTTTATGGTATGTTCCTGTATATTTCGTCCCGCTGAAATAAAAGGAAAACGTCCAACCCGGGAGCTGTTTATTTTCGTACATGTTCTTAAATTGAAAATGTTGGATCATCATTGGTCACCTCCATTCCTATTGTAAACGTTTTAACCCGGGCTGTGTAGGACCGGCCGTGAAATGTATCATAAATGGAAGTCTTCTCTAATAGAATTTACTGAAGAGATAGGGGAGGGACGAAGGATGAATTCGTTTATTCGTGATTTAGAGAAGGCGATCAGTGATGAATGGACAGGTTATTATTTCTATAAAGAGCTAAAAGCACGGACCAATAACCCATTGTACGTAGAGTTTATTGAACATGCTCAAAAAGACGAAAAAGAACATTATGAAATGTTTCAATATCTTCATTATTTATTGACGGGAGAGTATTATGAGCACAAGAAAGAGAAGGTAGGGTTCACCACTTTCAAGGAAGGGGTGCTCCGCGCACTGAAGGATGAACTGGAGGGTGCGGAGTTTTACCGGGATATGCTCCTGGAGATTCCCAATCAGCAGGCATATAAACCGCTATTTATTGCCATGACAGATGAACAGGAACATGCAACCAGGTTTTCAACCATTTATAATTCCTTACGATAAGCGATAAAGAAAAAGGTTGAACCTTGTGTCATTCACGAAGATTCAACCTTCACTGTTTTGTGCACTGAGTGTCATGAACGTACGGACAAGCTGTTTTCTCCGCTTCGTCTCAATCTCTGTCTCATCGAAACACATCGGCTTTGAATTAATTTCAAACAAAACAAATCCCCCTTGTTCTTTGGGAGCGAGGTCAATGGAAAACTCCCCTACATAGCCAAACGATTTGGCCAGTTCTTCACCGCATGTTTGAACGATCCTCGAAATTTCTTTTTTTGTTTCTGCATCTGCCACTTCCTTCAGGGAAATGATTTTGCCACCGGCAGGTACATGGGTGGTGACTTCCTGACGCTGGGACATGCGTACCCCGATACCGATCAAACGGAAATCATCACCCGTGTGAAGGACTAATATGCGAAAGTCGAAACGGTGTTCGTGCACTGTTTTACAAGGGACCGCTTCCTGCATGATCCACTCATTGCCCATAAACCATTCGTTATACGTTTGATGAAGGCGGGAGATCGATACGAACCTCTCTATTTTCTTAATGCTTTTACATAGGACTCCGCCTCTGTCATCCAGTTCAATCAGGCGAATCCCTTTTCCTTGCGAAGCGAGAGCGTGTTTAACATATACTTTCTGATGAGTGGTCAAGAAGCGTGAAAGGGAGGCTTCATCGGTAACCAGCTCGGTCTGCGGCAAATATGCTTTGAGCTCATCATTTTTGGACAACAGCTCGTAGATTTCCCATTTATTAAAGAAATGGGGATTGAAGAATGGAATCCCATGCTTCTTGATAAAACGAAGAAGCTTTTCGTATGCTTGGTTTTGCTCTGCATTCCTTGATGGGACCCGGTTATAAATGACGTTTGGAACGGGGAACAGGCATCTTACCCATTTGTGTAAAACATGATTATACATGATCCCCTCTATCGAATCACCCAGAACATCCTGGGGGGAGAAGACGAAACAGATTCCTCCAGACTGCTCGACGTCCTGTTGTATCGACCGGAATAATTCAAAGTTTCCCTTATATTTGTTTTTTCCTTCTTTACTTGAAACGATGCCGACTAAGGGGATCGCGGGACGATTCCTCTTTCGGTGAGAGATGGTAAAGGTATAGCATTGATTGGAAGCTTTCGAGGATAAGAGAAAGGAATCCTTCGCAAATCCATAGGTAGTAATGGGTTCTTCCCCGTGAAAAAAGGTCTTCTTCATCCGGTCGTAAAGGATGTTCATGGTATCATTTCCTCGGGATGATCCAAGCTTTGGTGGGTGAGGAAAATACCAAATGACAAGGCGAGTTTCCTTGTTAATAAATCAAACCTTTTTAAGTCAGGATGTGAGAATATCGATCTGCCAGGCTTTGAGTTTGCTTCAAACATCCAAATGCGATGGTTGTCGTCCACACCGAAATCAAAGCCTATTTCGCCGATGAATCCTTCAAGATTCCCCTCAATGGCGTGTGACAACAATAAAGCGGCGTCCTTTAAAGCCTCCTCAATGGTTTGTCTTTCCTTTTCTTCCCTGAATAGTTCTGAAAGGACCCTCACTTCTCCACCATTGTTCGCATGTGTCGTCACACTTCCCGTCCCCGCCACTTTTCCCGCCATTGCACTGACTTGCCAGTTTCCTTCTTCGTCTTTATTTGTATGGACCCTGAAGTCGATGGGACGATTATTCTCTTTCAGTAACGAGATTCCCTGTTGGACGATGAAGGAGTCCAGGTTTCTGCTTTTGAATATTGTATTGGCCAGCTGCTCCAGTGATTTAAACTTAAGTAAGCGGTTCTTCTGATCACCGTCCCTGAAACGGCAGTAATACTCTTCTGTGGACCGGTTATGTGTGATTTTGTGTATTCCCTTTCCGAGACTCCCGTTTTTAGGCTTTAAATAAATATGGTTATAGGAGGAAAGCATTCGCTCCATTTCCTCAAATGATTGGAACGGCCTGGTTTCAGGAAGGAAGTGTTGAACAGTCAGATCATTTTCCAATCTCTCAAAAAGGTCGAGTTTATTGAAGAATCCTGGATTATACCACGGAATGCCGTATTCTCTTTCCAGTCTCTCCTTCAGTCCCTGATAGGTTTTCCGCTTTTCACTCTGCCTATTTGGAAGTCTGTCATAAATCACATTCGGGAAAGGGATTTCTTCCGTTTCCCATCCTTCTCCAAAATGAAACAATCCTTTAATGAGCCCATTCTCCCAATCAATATGCTGTTCTCCAAATACAAAGGGGATGACTCCCAGGGAAGATTGAACCGACAGTAGCTTCTTGAAGAAGTGCGAGCGTTGTCCGATGGGGCTTAATCGGAAACTTGTGAATCCCGCAGTGAATATTCCAATCAGGACCCCTGCGTGTACACATTCGTCTTTACAGTAGAGGGAAAGGGAATTCACTTTTGATGGAAGGTGCAGCTTTTCAGCTAAACGAGTACTGATCCCCATTACGTTCCGGCCATTCGGATGGCGCCTGCAGCTGGCAGGTTGTCTTCTGGTCCCGAGTATCACGGTATGTGGAAAGGTATCTTCCCCGGTTTTGAACCCGGACGGAAGGTAGAGGATGCTTTCTTCATCTTGGAAGTATTCGACCTTGTATGCATGGAGCATTAGAAATCACCTCGCCTTAAGGATGATAGAGATTGTGAGGATAGAAAGTCACAATAATCTAAAGGTGCCTGATATAATGTTGATAACTTCCCGGGATGTAATGCATCCACTACTTTATGCCCCGGCTTAGAGTTCAAATCCAGGATCCATAGGGAATGATCATCCCCGATAATGAGGTCGACCCCGATTTCAAAAAGAGGGGAAAAATGTTTTTCAAGAAGTATAGGGACTTCTTCCAAAATGGATGTAAGTTCTTCGTCGATAAAATCCCATGCATGTGAATCCTGGCTATCCTTCCACTCCTTGTAGGAAAGATAGGAAGCACCGCGGCTGATATTCGTCAGGATCCCATTCTCTACCCCTTGACGGATTGCGCGTTGAAATTCCCTCCATTCCCCGTTGTGATCTTTATTCAGGAGAATGCGCATATCGAAAGGGGCATTTCCTTTCGTCAGGTTTGGCAGCCGTTTTTGACAAATGAACGTGTGAACCTTGAGCATGTGGTCAACCCATTTTAAAAAGACATCTTCATTTGGGAATGATTGTTCTATGATTCCTTGCTTTTTGGTGGTGCGAACGACAATACTCTGTTGATTGAAAACGAGATGGTAAACGGCAAATCCATGGGCCCCGTCGACAGGTTTGATTATTATATCTTTATGTTTGAGGAGGAGATTTAATAAATGTTTTCCATCGACTACTAAGGATGTTATTGGGATATAGGGGGCGAGGGAGGTCTGTTTCAGCTTTTCATAAAGATGCCATTTGTTTGGTAATCCGTAACCAAGGAAACGGATATGCTTCTGGTTCTTTAACCATTGAACGACGGCTCTCGCCTGCCGGGACTTCATATCTTTCTGATAATACGTTCTGTCATAGATGTACTCCGGGATTTCAAAGGCATCTTTTTCCCATTCCCCCGTCATCCTGTCGAAGTGAAATCCTTCCACGGTTTCGTTCAAAGGAGATATTCCCTGTGGAGAAAACAGGTAAAGGTCGATTGGATATGAAAGGGACTGCTTAGCGATTTCGAGAAAATATTCATTTTTCACTTCAGGAGTAAGGGTCATGATGCCTAATGAGTGATTCATCGTATTATTCCTCCTTATTTGTCCAGATGGCCAAACTATATTCATAAAGTGCTTTAACTGAAGGACGAATCCAGTCGTTTTCTAAGTAGGTCCGTTTAGAAGGCTTGGAATTGATTTCGATCAGCCATGGTTTTCCCGACTGATCAATGCCGATATCGATTCCGAGTTCTGCGAAATGTCCTTCCATGCTATCGGCAAGAAGCGTTGAAGCGTGTATACATAATTCTTTCATCCCTTTCATGATAGCCAGGCTCTCCCTGGGAGAAAAGATCGTTTGCAAGACCGAAAGAGGTTTTTCGATCCGTCCGCCCTGGTCGACATTTGCCACGAATTGATCCTGTGAAGCAATTCTAGCAACCGATGAGACCAGCTCCCAGTCTTTATTCCGATTCTGATGACAGAGGAAGCGAAAATCCAAAGGCTGTCCTTCGAACGTTAGAAAGGGAATCGTTTCCTGAACCAGATAAGAACGATTGCACCATGCCTTAAGCTGTTTGTACAAAGCAGGGTAGGTGGGGAAGGTGAGGGGATTCTCAGTCGAAAATGAATTCTGCTGCATATGATATCCATCGTCTCTTTTTTGGATACGCATGATGTAGCGTCCCTTGCTCCCATTTATCCCTTTCACGAAAACATCTTGATACAGGGTAAGCATTTTCTCCAGGGAATCAATTCCCTTTACGGTTTCGGGCAGGTGTGGAGAAAGGACGGGGCTGTCTTTTAATGCATTGTATACCTCATCCTTGGACAAAAAGCCGGAATTGAAAACCTGGATGCCCCGGTCCAGAGTGCGGCCAAGAGCACTTTGAAAGGAAGGGGACCGCTCTATTTTTCGTGAGTGACATCGATTGTATAGGACATGGGGATCAGGTAGAAGACCGGTTTCCCAATCATTTCCGTTATAATAAACACCTTCCCTTTTATTCCCGGCGAAGGAGGAAAGGGGAAGCAGATAGAAAAATCCACCTTTTCGTTGAAACCATTCCTGACACTCTGTAAAATATTCCTTTAAAGAATGGGAATGGATGGTTGCGAGCGTAGGTTGATTGAGTAAGAGAGCCGCAACCGGTCCCATATGGATCATCCCGGCATCGATGGAAATCCATATATTTTCCAATATCGGGATGGCTGCGAATAATGAATCGGATGTATCCAACATAATCTGTAAAGAATCTGTTTTTGTTCCCATGCATGTCACGTCAAGAAGGGAGCTGCCGCATTTCAACGTCATATGTCGTTGAAAAGGGAAGCGGTCCATCCATTTGTCTGGGATATATAAATGATGATGGTCCTTCGTGTGTTGATGAGAAACAAATGAACATTTTATCTTCATCCGGCATTCCCCATTTGCATAACCCGTTAGATTGACTTTATAATAATTTATTGGGCTAATGTTGATATAGCATTCTATGTAAACATAGGCAAAATGTTCAAACGAGAGAAGTAGAAAAGGAAGGTGCACTCATGCTAGATGCTTTCATCCTGGTATTATTCATGGTAATCGTTGGGGCCCTTATTGGGGGAGTCACCAATTCACTTGCAATAAAAATGTTATTCAGGCCTTATCGGGCATACTATATCGGAAAATTCAAAGTCCCATTTACACCGGGACTGATCCCAAAACGCAGGGGAGAATTGGCAGAGCAACTCGGGAAGATGGTGGTGGACCACTTAATCACCCCTGAAAGCCTTCAGAAAAAAGTGATGAATGAAGACTTCCAAAAGGATGTGACCCTTTGGCTATCCGAAGAATTGCAGCCGGTCTTCACATCCGACAAAACGGTGAATGAGTGGCTGGACACCCTCCAAATCCCCGTTTCCTCCGATCGACTTAATGAATGGCTTGAGGACTGGGTCGCAGGAAAGATCAAAGATACGAAGATGTCCTATACATCTATGAAACTGGAAGAGGCACTTCCTGAGAGGTGGCAGGAAAAGGTTTCAGAAAGTATACCGAAGCTTGTCGACTTCATTGCAAATAGGGCGGAAGCGTATTTCACAAGCCCGGAAGGAAAAATGAAAGTGAAGATCATGATTGATGATTTCCTCAAAGAACGCGGCATGCTAGGAAACATGTTGGGCATGTTCCTGGGCAACACCTCGGTTGCAGATAAAGTGCAACCGGAAATCGTCAAGTTCATTAAGCATGAAGGGACACAGGAAATCCTCTTTAACCTGTTGACCCAAGAGTGGTCGAAGCTGAAACAAATGAAACTGGAAGAGTTCATCGACAGATTGCCGGAAGAGGACCTCATCCAGACTGTCCAATCGTCACTTGTCAAACTCGTCAACATCGACGGTCACCTCTCCAAACCGCTCAGGTCTTGGCTCGAACCGCACAAGCAAACCTTCTTCGACATACAGCTTCCGAAATGGGTGGATAGAGGGACGGACCTCTTATCCAGGAAGATTCCGAACCTCATGGAGAAGATGCACCTTCAGCATATCGTCCAGGAGCAGGTTGAATCCTTCTCTGTCGGCAGGCTCGAGGAACTTGTCCTCGGCATTTCGAGGCGGGAATTCAAAATGATCACGTATCTCGGTGCTTTGCTCGGCGGTGTGATCGGGATCATTCAGGGATTGATCGCCCTTTTCATATCCTGATAAGGGTCCTGCCTAGAAATCAACCCCATTGTTTGTTATAGTGAGGGAGACTGAAATTTTAGGAGGTACGTATTTTGGCTATTAACTTATACGATCAAGCGAACGAACTGGAAAGCGCATTGCGTCAGAGCGATGAATTCCTGCAACTGAAGAAAATGTATGATGAAGTAAACAATGACGAATCTGCCAACAAGATGTTTGAAAACTTCAGAAACATTCAAATGACACTTCAACAAAAACAAATGAGCGGTGAAGAAATTTCTCAGGAAGAAGTGGAGCAGGCTCAAAAAACAGCTCAACTTGTTCAGCAACATGAAAAGATTGCAAAGCTTATGGAAGCTGAGCAACGCATGAGCATGGTGATCAATGACTTAAACAAAGTCATCATGAAGCCGCTTGAAGAACTTTATGGTTCAATGCAAAAATAATCGTGTTGAAGAGGGACCGACTTCCTGATGGGAGCCGGTCTTTTTTTGTTGGGCATTCCACCCCCTTGGCATATTTGTCTCCCATCCTTCATAAAAGTAGAGAAAGGGAGTAGACAACATATAGGGGGGACACCAATGATGATCTATCGAATGCTGGCTTTGAATATTGATGGCACGATTGTAAATGAAAACGGAAAAATTGCGAAGGAAACGAAGGAAGCAATTGAGTACGTTCAAGATAAAGGGGTTCCGGTCACATTGGTTACAAGCCGGAGTTTTGCTTCTGCTAAGAAAGTAGCCAAAGCCCTGAAGCTTGAAAGCCCGATTGTTACACACAGCGGCGCCTATATCGCAGGCGAGCTTGAAAAACCGCTGTATGTGAAAAAAATTGCGGAAGATATTACGTATGAAATCTCTCAATTCCTTGAAGGCTTTTCATGCCAGGTACACTTGTCCCATGAAAAGCGATCCATCGTAGGCAAAACCAGTACCGGGGCACGTGAGATGGCAAAGGTCTCATGGCAAAGAGAATCGAAATTACTTTACAGCAAACAGTTTGTGGACCGGGTGAGTGATCACCTGTTGGAGAATCCGATGGCAGTACCGAAGATTTCGGTTGTGATGGAACACAGGGAAGACGTATGGGACGTTGTCGCTTCGTTAAAAGGAATGTATGAGGAAGTGGACGCAATTCCGACGTCAGACTATAAACTGGATATCGTTCCCAGGGGTGTTTCAAAGCTCAGGGGATTGATGTATCTATCTGAGCGTCTCGGAGTGAAGAAGCATCAAATCGTGATGGTTGGATCCGGCATCGATGACATTGATTCCATGGAATGTTCGGGTCTCGGTGTTGCCATGGGAGATGCACCACGTCAAGTGCGGGAAGCGGCGGACTGGATCACACGCAGTCAGGTTGAAAAAGGGATTCCGTACTTTGTCACTGAGTTATTCCGTAAACAACATCCCATCCCATTCCTGAAAAAAATGAACATCATAAAATCGTGACTCAAGGAACACCCCGTCATTCCAACAGGAATACGGGGTGTTCTTCTATTGGGAGGGTTCGGACCATTGACCATTCCCACCCCTTTCTGTACACTTATAACAGCTTATTAGTTATATGAAAGGTGATTAGAACGTGAATGTTTTGATAAAAGGAATCGAGGATGAGCGTTTTGAACGTCCCCTGCGATTGATAGCGAATTTATTCTTTGAAGAGTCTGCCATTCACTTCGGTGATTGTGATGAGGCCGATCTTCAAGTCCATATAGAACTTTCTTCAGATGACAAGATAGAGGCGGAAGCTGTATTAACGAACTTCAAAGGACAATCATACACTGCACGTTATGTGCACGACTGGGTACCTTATGAAAATGAGAAAGAGCGGTTCAAACAGCTGAAAACGGCTGTTTCCCATGTGTACTTAAATGTTCTTCAAGATTTGACGGGGATCAGGCAAAAATGGGGCATCTTGACGGGAATCCGTCCCACGAAGCTGATTCATAAACAGATGCAGCTTGGGATGCCCAAGGAAGAGATTCATGAGAAATTAAAAAAAGAGTACCTGATCACGGATGAAAAGATCCAGCTGATGCAAAACATCGTTGATCGTCAATTATCCGTCGTGCCTGATCTCTATGACCTTCAGCAGGAAGTGAGCATTTATATCGGCATTCCGTTTTGTCCAACCAAGTGTGCTTATTGCACATTCCCTGCCTATGCGATTCTCGGTAAACAGGGGAGGGTAGATTCCTTCCTGGCGGGACTTCATTACGAAATCCAGGAAATGGGACGTTGGATGAAAGAAAACAATATCAAGATTACGACCATCTATTATGGCGGGGGTACCCCTACGTCCATCACAGCTGAAGAAATGGATGCTCTTTATGAAGAGATGTACCGCTCCTTCCCGGATGTGGACAAGGTAAGGGAGGTAACGGTGGAGGCAGGGAGACCGGATACGATATCCGAAGATAAACTCGAAGTGCTCAATAAATGGAACATCGACCGGATTTCCATCAATCCTCAATCGTACACCCAGGAAACCTTAAAAGCGATCGGGCGACATCACACGGTGGAGGAAACAATTGACAAATTTCATTTATCCCGTGGTATGGGAATGAATAACATCAATATGGACCTCATCATTGGTCTTCCAGGGGAGGAGCTTCCGGAGCTGCAGCATTCCTTGGACGAAACAGAGAAGCTTATGCCTGAATCCTTGACGGTTCACACCCTGTCCTTTAAGCGGGCGTCCGAAATGACAAAGAATAAGGACAAGTATAAAGTGGCGGACCGTCTTGAAATTGAGAAGATGATGAATCTTGCGGAAGAGTGGACGAAGGAGCATGGTTATGAGCCTTACTACTTATACCGTCAGAAGAACATTCTCGGCAACCTGGAAAATGTGGGATACGCCCTTCCAGAGCAGGACAGCATCTATAACATCATGATCATGGAAGAAGTCCAGACCATCATTGGAATCGGCTGCGGGGCGGCAAGCAAATTCATCGATCCGAAAACCGGAAAGATCACGCACTTCGCCAATCCAAAAGAACCGAATGCCTATAACCTTGGTTTCAAAGAGTACACAGAAAAGAAAATCAAGATCTTGAATGATTTATTTTCATAAACGGAAACACGTCACTTCATCATGAGTGGCGTGTTTTTTATTAGGCTCTATTTGTAAAGCTTGTTGCTACTTAAGGTAGCGAGTGGTGGTTGATTTCCGCTGCAGGTGCTCGCTTTCCGCGGGGCGTGAGTTGAGCCTCCTCGGGCTTTGCCCTGAGGGGTCTCAAGATCCAGCTACGGTGGCTAGCCCCTCGAGGGCATAAGCTAAATGGTCCAAGAAGGCAAAAGAACGCCTTCTTAGCCCATTCATCTTATGCTTGTCGGGGCTGAGCAAGCCACCTCCGCCTTTCAGACTTTCCCGCTATTCCCGTCGGAGTCGAGCACCTTCCGCTCCAATCAACTTTCGGGGTATGGAGGTCTAGCCTACTAGGATACACATCGAGAAAACATCGTTTTGTATCGTGTGCAGTGACCAATTGCAGCTAATAGTATGATCCAAATTTATAGATTTTTTAACCTGTAAGCTCTGTCACGGTATCTCTTTTAGAAGGTGAGGGGAACGGCGTAGACTCCTGCGGAAAAACGGACGAGACAAGACCCCGCAGCGAATGCGAGGAGGCTTGGCTGTTCGTCCGCCGGAAAGCGAAGCCGTTCCCATCACCATCTATCGCCCTCACTCATAGACAGAGCTTTGGCAGTCCCTTATTTAAGAAAACATCAATCTTTGTCTAAAGAATTTTTTATTATGGCTTCCGTTTCCTTGCTCATTACAGGAATATTTCAACCCGGCTTAGAGGAGATATCATCATGAAAGGAGAATTAGTAAGATAGACATAGAAAATCAGACATTTTTTGTAAACGCTTACTATTTTGAGGGGAGAGATCGAATATGATGCAAACACCTCTGCTATTGACACAAATGATTGAACGAGCCGAAAAGTATTTTCCTAAGAAAGAAATCGTATCCCGGACAGAGTCGGGTATCAACCGCTTCACATACAAACAGTGGGGTGAGAGAACGCGGAGGCTGGCAAGCTCCCTGTCGAAACTCGGTGTTGAAGAAGGAGACAAAGTCGGTACACTCGCTTGGAATCATCATCGTCATCTGGAAGCGTACTTTGCGATTCCTTGCAGCGGAGCCGTATTACATACAATCAATATCCGCTTATCGCCACAACATATCGTTTACATCATCAATCATGCCAAGGATCAAGTATTGCTCATCGACCCGGACATCGTCCCGCTCATTGAAAAGGTGAAGGACCAGATCCCTACGGTTAAAGCCTTCATCGTCATGACCGACGGAGAGTTACCCGAGACGACCCTCGAGCCTGTGTATCATTATGAAAGTTTGTTGGAAGAGGGGGATCCATCGTTTCAATTCCGCAACGACATTGATGAAAATGCCCCTGCTGGAATGTGTTACACGTCGGCCACGACCGGAAATCCCAAAGGAGTCATCTATTCCCATCGGGGCATCGTGCTCCATGCAATGGCACTCGGGCTGGCTGATACAACAGGCGTAAGTGAAAGGGACGTTGCCCTGCCGGTGGTGCCGATGTTCCATGTGAACGCCTGGGGACTCCCATTTGCGTCGGTTTGGTTCGGTAGTAAGCAGGTTCTGCCGGGACCATATTTCACGCCTGGACTGCTTGCCGGGCTCATGCAGGATGAAAAAGTCACCATTTCCGCAGGGGTACCGACGATTTGGCTTGGATTACTCAATGAATTGGAGAAAAATGAGTATGATCTCTCAAGTCTTCGTTCCGTTCTGTGTGGGGGATCGGCAGCTCCTAAAGGGATGATCCGGTCATTTGAGGAGAAGTTCGGCATCCCGTTCATGCATGCTTATGGCATGACTGAAACCAGCCCACTCGCTGTGATTGCAGCATCGAAAAGCTATCATGACGATCTCTCTGCCGAAGAGAAGCTCGACTTGAAAGCGAAGCAGGGGATCCTCGTACCTGGATTAGATATGAAGATCGTCGGAAAAGACGGGGAAGTGGCATGGGATGGTACTGAAATGGGTGAGCTTGCCTTAAGGGGTCCCTGGATCGCTTCTGAGTATTATGAAGATGAACGTACCGAGGATGCCTTCAGGGATGGCTGGCTGTATACGGGGGATGTCGTCACCATTGATGAAGAGGGTTATATCAAGATCGTTGACCGCACGAAGGATCTGATCAAATCCGGTGGGGAATGGATTTCTTCCGTCGATCTTGAAAATGCCCTCATGGCCCATGAGCATATCTTTGAAGCTGCTGTGGTGGCAGTGCCCCATGAGGAGTGGCAGGAACGTCCGATTGCCTGTGTCGTTTTAAAGGAATCCGGGAAGAACAGTGTGACCAAAGAAGAAATCATGGAATTCCTGAAGCCTCAGTTTGCGAAATGGTGGCTGCCGGATGAGATACTGTTCCTGGATGAAATCCCGAAAACCTCTGTTGGAAAATTCTTAAAGAGGGCTCTAAGGGACCAGGTTCAGGACCAGATGAAACAAATCTAATTGAGACGGGAGATCGGCACTATGTCGATCTCTGTTTTGAATTATTATACTTTTCTAAATAATCATTCTGCGCTATGCTAATAGAAAGGGGAGGGATTTTTTTGACAGTGTCAAATCAATACGAAACAGTAAAACTACATAAAGATGGGAAAGTGGCGAGGGTTCATTTGAACCGGCCGCAGTCCCTGAACGCATTGGATGCCCGGCTTATGGAAGAATTGCTGGCTGCTTTGAAGGAAGTGAAAAGTGATCCAACGATTTCATTATTGATCCTGACAGGGGAGGGGAAGGGATTTTCCTCCGGGGGAGATATTAAGTCCATGCTTTCATTAAGTGGGGAGGAGCAGTTTTCACAGATCATGGATACGATCAGTGAACTGGTGATGACCTTATATTCCATGCCGAAAGTGGTCCTGACAGGCATTCACGGGGCTGCGGCGGGGCTTGGGTTGAGCCTGGCTCTGGCTTCTGATTATATCCTTTGTGAAGAAGATAGTAAGCTCGCCATGAACTTTATCGGCATCGCTTTGATCCCGGATGGAGGAAGTCATTTCCTTCTGCAGGAACGCCTGGGGGCGCACAAGGCAAAACGGTTGATCTGGAATGGGAAAGTATTTGAAGGACAGGAAGCCCTAATGAAAGGGCTCGTCGATGAAGCCATACCTTCAGGGAAATTGGAGGAAGGCATCGCACGCTATACCAAACAGGTATTAAGTGCGCCGACGAAAGCAATGCTGAAAACGAAAGAAGTATATGTGGAGTTGAACAAAGAAAGATTGCAGCAGGCACTTGATCTTGAGAAGGATGGTCAGTGGCTCATGCGCCAGACCTCCGATCACCAGGAAGGCATCCGCGCATTCGTGGAGAAGAGAAGACCTGAATTCAAGGGTGAATAATGGAAAACGGGAATCAGTCTTAAAGGCTGGTTCTTTTTTGTCGTTGCATAAAAAATGCATTACAGCCATTGAAGTCTGTAATGCAAGAGGTCATTCTACACATGAAACAGCAAGAGTTTCCCAAGTGGGGACGTACAGCGATGCGTATGTTCAGCATAGCCTTTTTCCTCAAGCATGGTTTCTCCCATTTTCTTCGCTTCGCTGTCAGAGGAAGCTTCGAATGATTCATCCAGGATTTTTTTGCCGTCTTTCTCGAATACCGTCAGTTTATATACTTTCATTATGTAATACCCCTTTGTACTTGAAATGATGTTCTTCTTTATTTTTTCATACTATCATTTTTTTGTGAAGTCTAAATAGTTTGATAACAAAAAAAGAATGGAAAATGAAACCTTTTATGGATAGAATCGTAGAGTACTAGAGAGATAAGTGAATGCCGGATTTTTATTAAAGGGCAACAGGAGGGGAAACAAAAGATGAGTTTGAAATTACAACAGGTGACCAAAAGGTTTGGGGATTTCACGGCGGTAGATGAGCTGTCACTTGAAATTCCCCCAAGTGAAATGTTCGGGTTCCTTGGGGCGAATGGAGCCGGAAAGACGACGACCTTCCGAATGGTGTTGGGATTGTTGGATGCAACAGAAGGCAGGATCACGTGGGACGGCAAGGGGATTGATTATTCCACCAGTCCGGAAATCGGATATCTCCCGGAAGAAAGGGGACTTTATCCGAAAATGAAGGTGAGTGATCAAATCGTCTATTTGGCACGCCTCCGGGGAATGGAAAAGAAGACGATCCTGAAAGAGTTGGATTATTGGCTGGAGCGATTCAACGTTCCTCAATATCTCAATAAAAAAGTGGAGGAACTCTCCAAAGGGAATCAGCAAAAAATTCAATTTATCGCATCGGTCATTCATAAACCGAAACTATTGATCCTTGATGAACCATTCAGCGGTCTTGATCCCGTGAATGTGGAGCTGTTGAAGGACGCCGTCAGGGAAATCAAGAAGAATGGAACGACCATCGTGTTTTCAAGTCATCGGATGGAGCATGTGGAGGAGCTCTGTGAAAGCTTGTGTATCATGCATAAAGGGCGTCCCGTGGTACATGGCGGACTGAAGGAAATCAAACGTTCCTTTGGAAAGAAGAATGTCGTGATACATGCGGATTTCGACCTTACCTACCTTAAGGACATGCAGGGAGTGACAAAGCTTAAAGAAACGACGGAAGGAGTCCTGCTCCAGGTGGAATCCGAGGCCGCTGCCCAAGGAGTATTTCATGATGTCGTCCAAAAGGGCTTCCTGCGAAAATTCGAGCTTGAGGAACCTTCACTGAACGATATATTTATAGAAAAGGTGGGAACTTCTTATGAATAATTTCTTCTTGATCCTCGGTCATTCCTATATGTCAAAATTGAAAGCCAAGTCTTTTATCATATCCACGATCATCATTGCCGCTGCCCTTGTCCTGCTGGCCAATTTCGACAGCGTCATCTCGAGTTTCACGGATGATGAAGGGAGCAAGGTAGCGGTTCAGGATCAAACGGGCAAACTATATGAGCCCCTCCTAGAGCAGCTGGAGACAATGAATAGTGAGATTCAATTAAAGCCTGCCTCGGAGTCAACAAAGGAAATCGAGAAAAAAATAGAGTCGGAAGAATATAAAGGTTTACTGGTCTTAAGTGAAAGCAGTGATGGACTGCCACAGGCCCTGTATAAATCAAACTCGTTATCGGAGTCTGCCGTGGCCGGAGAATTGCAGGCAGCCCTGCAAAATGTGAAATCCTCCCTTGCTGCGGGTAAGTTGGATCTGTCCGGCGAGGAGCTGGCCTTATTAAGTGCCCCGGTTGATTTCGAGAAGGAGGCACTCCTTGAAGGGGCCAAGTCTGAAGAAGAACTGAGTCAGGCAAGGGGAATTGTCTACGTCTTATTATTCTTTATCTATTTCTCTGTGATTGCCTATGCCAATATGACGGCGATGGAGGTCGCCACAGAGAAAAGCTCCAGGGTCATGGAAATCCTCATATCAAGTGTGTCACCGGTCAAACAAATGTTTGCCAAAATCATTGGAATCGGTCTCGTTGGTTTGACTCAATTAGCGGTTATCCTTGGTGTAGGTTATTTTACCCTGATCCGCAAGAAGGATGAACTGGTAGGGGGATTCTTTGAAGGGTTCGGATTTGAATCCCTATCACTCAGTGTCATCATTTATGCGATCATCTTCTTTCTGCTGGGATATTTCCTGTATGCAACCCTTGCAGCCCTGCTTGGATCCCTTGTGAGTAGGATTGAAGATGTCCAGCAGATGATCATGCCGATGACCTTTCTCATCATGATCGGATTCTTCATCTCCATGTTTGGCCTTGGTAGTCCTGAATCGGGCTTTGTAACCGTAACTTCATACATTCCCTTCTTCACTCCGATGGTCATGTTCCTTCGTGTCGGGATGCTGAACCTGCCGGTGTATGAGCCGGTCATCGGGATACTCGTGCTGATTGTTTCCATCGCATTGCTGGGGGTATTCGGTGCACGTGTCTATCGTGGAGGGGTGCTGCTATACGGTAAGTCCAATTCATATAAAGATATAAAGAAAGCAATCGATTTAACATCAAAGAAATAAGTGGAAGGCTGTCACCTTTAAAGTGGCAGCTTTTTTATATGAAACGGATAAAATGTGAATACATACTGAAATCTTCCCCGGTTTTGGGATATAATGAATGAATAGCAGAACGTATATTCGTAGTGTTGAAGGAGGGGACTTCATGGAGAACATACGGTTTTTTCATGTAGCAGACTTACATTTGGACAGTCCATTTACAGGGCTGAAGCATTTACCGACAGAATTATTTGAACGAATACATAATAGTACCTTTGCTTCATTCGAAAAAGTGGTGAAAGAAGCGATTGCAAGAGAAGTAGACTTTATGATTCTCAGTGGGGATTTATTTGATGAAGATGACCGAAGCATCCGTGCCCAGGCTAAACTAGTGAAACAATTTCAAATCCTACATTCACATGATATCCCTGTATACGTCGTCCACGGAAATCATGATCATCTCGGCAGCCGTAGATTAGAACTGGATATGCCGGATAATATACATATTTTTCACGAGGAAACCGAAGTGAAACAGCTTACCACCAGGAATGGTACCCTTGTTGATATCGTGGGGTTCAGCTATGGAACAAGGCATATCCGGGAAAGAAGGATCGGGGAATATCCTAAAGGAGGCGCAGGGCGTTATACGATCGGGATCCTGCATGGAAGTGAAGGGAGCATGAATTCATCTCATGAAACGTATGCCCCTTTTACGCTAAATGAATTATTGGAGAAGAATTATCATTACTGGGCACTCGGGCATATTCATCAACGCCGGATACTGCATGAAGAGCCTTATATCGTCTATTCCGGGAATATCCAGGGCAGGCACCGAAAGGAGACCGGTGCAAAAGGATGCTATGAAGTCTTACTTGATGAGTATCAGACAGAGCTGTCGTTCATTCCCACCCATGATTTGCTGTGGGAAACATGCGATGTATCCCTGCATGGTATAGGGAGGTTTGGTGAGGTGTTTCAGCGCATCCAACAGGCAGTGGAAACCATACATGAAGACAGCTTGATTGAAATCGTCCTAACGGATGAAGATTCGCTCCCAGAAGATATGATGAGAAAGATTGACAATGGCGATCTCCTGGAGGCTCTGCAATCGGATATAGAAAGCCATGGGGAATTGAAATGGATTCACTCCATACGCCGGTCTCCCGCCAGCACAGCGATAAAGGAACGGGATCCCTTTCTTCAGGATATGCTTTCAACCCTTGAAAGCCTGGAAGGGGAAGAGTGGAAGGAAGTCTTGGCAGAGCTGTATGAACATCCGTCGATCTACCGATTTCTTGCACCGTTGGAGGACGAAGGGAAGAACGATTTAATAGAAGAAACAAAGCACTTACTGAAAAGTGGGGGTGAAAGAAATTGAAGCTGATGGAACTTCATATATACGGATATGGAAAGCTTGACAACAAGCATTATACACTTAGCGACCTTCAATTATTCTATGGAGAAAATGAAGCGGGTAAATCCACGATCATGTCATTCATTCATAGCATCCTATTCGGTTTTCCGACGAAACAGCAATCTTTGTTGAGATACATTCCAAAATCATCGACCGAGTATGGTGGGAAAATCCTTTGTCACGTGGAAGATCAGGGAATGGTGAGCATTGAGCGGGTCAAAGGGAAGGCAGCGGGAGACGTAACCGTCCAATTTGAAGATGGGAGAGTGGAAGGAGAAGAAACCCTCCAACAATTGTTGGGCAAAATGGACCGGTCCACCTACCAAAACATCTACTCATTCAACCTGGAAGGCCTTCAGAACATCCAGCGACTAAAAAAAGAGGAACTTAACCGATATTTATTCACAGCGGGATCTACAGGGACGGACCTTCTTTTGAAGCTTTCCCAGGACTGGCAGAAAGAAAGGGAACAGCTGTTTAAGAAATCAGGTAGGAAACCGAAGATCAATGTAGTGCTTTCTCAACTAAAGGACCTTGAAAAACGAGTGAAGGAAGGGAAAGAGAAGAATGATCAGTACCTGCCGCTCATAGCGAGACGCAGATCCCTGGAGGCGGAAATATCGGACTTGGAGAAGAAAAAGGAGCTTCTCTCTGATAAGAGAGAACATCTTATTTCCGTAAATGAAAATTGGGATACCCTTGTCCAATTCAATGATGTGGAAAAGCGCCTCTCCCAGCTGAAAGACCTCGAATTCCCTCCAGACGGATTAGAGCGAATGAACGAGTTGAAGATCGAAGAAAGACAAACATCAGCCTATCTTGAGACCCTGAAAAGCAAACAAAAGAATCTACAGGAAAAGTTGGAATCGAACGATCTGGACCTTTCATTAAGAGAAGATATTCCGTTTATGGAGGAACTATTGTCCCGTCAATCCCCTTACTTGAAGTGGAAAGAAGAGAGCGGGGAGCGAAGCAGAGAATTAAGAATGATCCAAAGTAAAATCAGTGACACCATCCGGGAATTAGGGCTGCAGATTGAAATGGAAAATATCCCGTCATTAAATACAAGCCTGATGATGTCTGAAAACATCCAGCAGGCTTTGGATCATCAGACCAAACTCCTTCACGAACGGGAAAGCCTGGATCGGCTTAAAGAAGAGGAAATGGAAGAACTTCAAATCATTGAAAGAAAATGCGAAAACTTAGAACAACGATTAATGGAAGAGGATGAATATCAAGAGTTACAACGAAAGGTCAAGGCTCTAACCGGCAAGAATTCTACGAGGGAGCAGATGGAATGGATGAATCTGCAAGTAAAGGAGGCAGAGGAAAACTATAGCCGAAAAAAAGCTTCCTATTCGAATCAGATGCTGTTCAGTGGTGGAGCATTGCTGATTGCAATGGGATTCGGTTTATGGGGAATGTTTTCCGGCAATTGGGTCATGGCAGGTATGAGCTTGCTTGTTCTGATGGCTATCGGTGGAACCATCTTTCAATCGAGGAAGAATGTAAGGACAGAAAACGACACCCTTGAAAAGCTCAAGGAGCGAGCCAAAGACATTCAACCGGAGAAAACCGGGACCCTGGATACAGCAGAACAAAGCCTTTTGGAACAAATGGAATTTCGCAACGAATGGAAGCAGCGGGTCTTGTCGTTAGAAGAACAGGAGCTGAAGGTACAGAAGCTTCATGAGAAAAAGGAAGAGCTTGAGAAAGCGATCATCAGGGGAGAAGAAAGGATGGAAAGCCTGAAAGGGGAATTATCCTTACCTTCCGATTTTCATTGGAAGTGGCTGCGTGATGCATTTGCCAAGATGAAAGAAATCGTCTATTCATATGAAACATATAGCCATTTATCCGCTGAAGAGGCTTATTCAGAAAAGAAGGTGAAAGAATTCACTGAAGAATGCCGGGGTTGGTTTCAACGCCATGCACTCCTGTTCACGACAGTGGACGAAGCGCTGCTTCAGTTAAAAGGGATGCTGCAGGATCTGGAGAAACGGCGGCTGGTAGTCGAAAATATTGTTGCAGAGTTAGAACCTTTATCTATGGATATCGAAAAACATTCCATAGAAATTGAAAAAATCCGACATGAAATACAAGAGCTTATCCTTGTAGCTGGTTGCTCCGAGGAAATGGAATTCAGGGAGAAGGCTATGAAGGTTCAGGAACGAAGCAAACTTTGGTCTCAATACAAGGGTATGAAAACGAGATTGACCCAAAAAACCCTTGATACGTTCCTTGAGTTTAATTCGTTGGAAGAAAGCAGAAGGGAATCGACCCGGGTCTTGCAATCCATCGAAGAGTTATCAAAAGAGCTGTCCGCTCTGCAAAAAGAACTCGCCTCCCTTTCGTATGAAATTAAAACGTTAGAAGAAGGCAAGAGCCATTCCGCCATCCTTCAAGAATTCCAAAGCAAAAAAGCCGAGCTGGGGGAGCTTGCCTTTGAATGGTCTACGTATACATTGGCATGGGTTTCGTTAAGAAAAACAATGGAGCTATATCAAAAAACCAAAATGCCGAAAGTCATAGAGCTTGCAGAAGAAAACTTCAGGGAACTGACGGAAGGGCATTATCAGCGCATTTTCTTACTGGATGATGAAATGATCAAAGTGGAGAGGATGGATGGGACCATCTTTGATGCAATCGAACTCAGTCAAGGGACGAAAGAGCAGCTATTTATTTCAATCCGCTTTGCCCTCATTCAATCGATCGGTGATAAATATCCATTGCCTGTTTTGATTGATGATGGGGTAGTTAACTTTGACCTGACCAGAACAAAGGCATTTCTTTCGCTCTTAAGGAAAGTGGCAAGGGACCATCAAGTGTTATTTTTTACCTGTCACCCCCATATCAAACAATCGTTCACGGATGAAGAGATGATTGTGTTAAAGAGGAAGGAGTCGATCCAGACTTCCTGAGTACAAAAATATGATATACTGAAACTACTTTTATAGTGAACGGAGGAGAACAGATGTCAGGTATTACACATTTCAGCGTAGGTGAGACGATTGACTTGCCATTATTAATCAAGCAAATGACAAAGGGTACCACAAATACAGGAAAGCCGTTTCTCACGCTGATCCTGCAGGATAAGAGCGGAGATATGGAAGCGAAGCTCTGGGATGCTTCTGAGCAGGATGAGAAGGCCTACCAGCCTGAAACGATCGTTAGGGTCGTCGGGGACATACACAGTTACCGCGGGAAGAATCAGCTGAAGATCAAGCAGATCAGACCCGCTTCCCCGGCGGATGGCTATGCCATTTCAGATTTCCTGGAAACGGCGCCGGTGAGCATAGATGAGATGACGAGCAAGATTACACAGTATATCTTTGAAATGAGAAACCCGAATATCCAGCGCATCACAAGGCATCTGATCAAGAAATATCAAAAGCCTTTCCTTGAATATCCGGCAGCTACGAAGAATCATCACGAATTCGTATCCGGCCTTGCCTATCATGTGGTCTCGATGCTGGATCTTTCGAAAGCCATTGCCGGACTGTATCCTTCCCTGGATTCGGACCTTCTCTATGCAGGGGTGATCCTTCACGATTTAGGGAAAGTCATCGAGCTGTCGGGTCCTACCTCGACAACGTACACGATTGAAGGGAATTTGATCGGGCACATTTCAATCATGGTGAATGAAATCGGGAAAGCAGCGGATGAACTGGGAATCGAAGGCGAAGAGGTCATGATTCTTCAACATCTCGTGTTGAGTCATCACGGGAAAGCCGAGTGGGGAAGCCCTAAGCCGCCACTCATCCGGGAAGCAGAGATCCTTCACTACATCGATAATGTCGACGCAAAGATGAATATGCTTGATCGGGCCCTACAGCGGGTGAAGCCGGGTGAGTATACGGAGAGAGTATTCGCACTCGACAACCGTTCATTCTATAAACCAACCTTTCATAAATAAAAAAAAGAATCCGGTCCATGGACCGGATTCTTTTTTTATCATGTTGTCATGTTTTCTTCCCCTCCCACATATAGTGTAAATAAAAGAGGACAAACCTATAAGGAGATGAAGCAAATGACCCTGCCTATTTGGATGTACCTTGTTGTAGCTGGAATTTTCGGGAGTGCCTTTATGACGATCAAATCGGCGAAGGAAGAAAAGACGCTGGAAGATGAATGGATTGAGAAAGAAGGAGAAGTGTATATTCATCGAATGGAAGAGGAAAAAGAGAAGAAGCGTCAACTGACGTCTTGATCAAATGATAAAAAAGGACTGATGGCTTAAGGTAGCCGTCAGTCCTTTTTGGTTATTCCTTTTTTTCCGTTGCCGGAGCTTCGCCTTCAGGTGCTGGTGTTTCTCCACCCTCAGGAGCTGCAGGAGGATTCAGTACTTGATCGAATGATTTTTTCAAATCTTTATCTTTGATGTTCAGATCAGCTTTTTCGATTTCAGCTTTCATCGCTTCCTGGATTTTCTGAGGATCCACTTTGGAAAGCTTTAATTCTTTTTCGATTTCCTTTTTCATTTCGTCAAAGGATTTCTTTTCTTTTTTATCAGTCACTTCGATGATGTGATAACCATATTCTGTTTTGATAGGTTCACTTACTTTGCCTTTTTCAAGGGTATCCAGTGCCTTTGAGAATTCAGGGACAAAGTTTTGACGACCAGCGTAGTCTACCCATCCTAAGCTTCCGCCGTTTTCAGCAGAACCGGGATCTGTGGAGTACTCCTTGGCAAGATCTTCGAATTTCGCTCCATCAGCCAATTTTTGCTTCACTTCTTTGGCTGTTTTTTCATCTTCTACAAGGATGTGGCGGACTTTAATTTCAGGCTTCCATTTCTCGTAGTAGTCTTTGACTTCTTTATCTGTTACTTTCACATCGGAAATCGCAGCTTTTTCTTGAAGCAATTGTAGCTTCAGATATTGTTTGAACGACTTTTCGTCCAAATTATATTGTTGTAAGAACATATCGAATTGAGGTCCCAACTGATCTTTCGCTTCATTCAGCTTTTGATCAACTTCCTCTTTTGACACGTCATACTTGTCTTCAAGGACTTTCGTATATACCAGTTCCTGAAGGGCCTGTTCCATTTGTGGAGTGAATTTTTGCTTCATTGATTTGTAAAGTTCATCTTTTGTTACATCTCCGGCTTTTGTTGTTGCAACAACGTCACTGTTTCCTTCAGCTTCGTCACCGCTGCACCCTGCAAGTCCTACGACTCCCGCAGCCAGTGATACTGAAATGATCCATTTTTTCATGGTGACCAACTCCTACAATAAATTCGTTTGATGGCTTGTCAAAATCTACAAAACATACTATAACACACTTCTTCCATTTAAAAAAATATTTTCCAAACTAATCTTCAGAAAAATGGGCATTTTACACACCCATTTCCTAGGTACTTTCATATGATAAGAGCGAAGAGAGAAAAGGAGGTAATAAATATGAGCTGTGGATACAATTCCGGATTCGCGTTAATCGTAGTGCTGTTCATCTTATTAATCATCGTTGGTGCCGCATATATTTACTAAAAAAATTAAAATTATGACATTAGCCTAAAACATATGGCAGCTAACTTGAATAAGATAAAGTAGCGCTTCAAAGGAGGTGGAAAGTTATGGGTCACGCATACGGCGGAGGTTTCGCGTTAATCGTAGTACTGTTCATCCTGTTAATCATTGTAGGTGCAGCATGGCTATAATTTAGCCTCAGGGTTTAGGTTCACCGGATAAAGACTGTAAGAGGGGGCAATACCTTAAGAAAGGCTGGCCCCTTTTGCTTCATATTCATATGTTTATGCTTTTCATACATGAAAGGAGGAAGCGCATATGTCAGGTGCTTGCGGCGGGTACGGCGGAGGTTTCGCGTTAATCGTAGTTTTATTCATTTTGTTAATCATCATTGGTGCAGCATACGTTTGCTAATTAAATAGATAAAAAAGCAGATCCGGTTTTCCGGATCTGCTTTTTTTTACACTTCATGTTCTATGTAAATAGTATCTCTATGTAAGAAGAAACCAGCAGTATGGTGATAAGGATATTGATGGTCCTAAATACCTTAGGTTGGCGTTCTTCAGGTATTTCTTTTTGTAAACATAATGCGTTGGTCATTTTATTTATATAAAATAAGATGAAGACAGCAAATACTAAAAACATGGAGATCATCCAAACCCCTCCCCGTTATCTCCTATAGACTATACATTACCAAATTATTTCCCTAATTGGTAGCAAGAGTGTTGCCTTAATTCATGTAAATGAAGCTTTTTTCATATATATGCCCTTCCGGTATGAAGAATGGGTGAACGAAAGCAGTGAATCATCCCGAAAATATGAGAAGGATGATTTCTTCCATCGAGTGTATGCTTCAATGGCCATCCATCATCCTTACTGATAAATCAATATTTCGTATCCATCTTCATTTTCTTCGATCAATGCATTCTTTGGTGAGTCCATCAACTGTTTCGCGTAAATGAAATCAATGGCACAGATCCCTGAATGAAATGCAAGGAGCATAGTAAAGTAATGCGAATAATGTGGGAAATGGAAGCACCCGTATAATAAAATACTGTTTAGTACAAAGAATGGGGCCACAAGGGCGACCAAATAACGGTATTTTGAGATCGGCTGATCCACCCGCAATGAAAGTATCGGCAAAAAATACATTTTTCTGTTGCATTTGCATTTTATTTTTCTCACGAAAGGCAAAATGGGCACGATGTGAAAAAATTTATGCAACGGATAGATACTGATCAGTCCCACGAAGAATCCCAGGAAATGTTTGTCGTAAAAAGCACTCGGAAATAGTAAGTTGATTGGAACGTATATTAATGAGAATACCATCATCATGATGATGGATGAAAGTAAAAAGACTCGGTAGAATCCAAATTGTTTTTCCAGATTGATTGTTTTCCAGCAATGCATAAAAAAATCGCCTCCATTAGACGAATTGTGGATAATTAAGTGCTTTACATACTTTATTACGATTACCGGAAAAAATCAATACATTTTAGAGGATTTTTCTTATTTTTTGAAGGGAGTTTGGGGCGACAGGTATGTGATAGTTTTGTACAATAAGAGTATGAGATAAATAGTGGGTGATAAAGATGCACGAACTAATGAAGCGAATAGAAAAACTTGAATACCATCAGAGGCTGATGGCTGAAATGATGCCTGAAAACGGATATCCCTTTTATCGTCTGATCATTCGTAGTGGATTGTCAGAGAGGGAAGTGAAGGATTTTTTTCAAACTTGTGATAGATTGAGCATGAAACTTGAAAAACAAAAAGCGGAAGGATTCGTATACAATACTCCGCTTTTTAAAGAATTTGAAGATGAGCTTCATGCAAAGCTGAAGGTGCATGAAGTCGTGGATAGCTGCCTTATCCAGAATATTTATCCAGCTTTGATGAAACAATTACAGAAGAGCTTGTAGATCAGGCCAGTTCTTCCTCATCTTCAAATAGTTCACCGAGCTTTCCATTATCATCAGAAAAATCATTTTCAATATTGTGAAATGATTTTTCAAATATTTCCATAAAATCATTCCCATAAATATTACGTACGACGGTCATCATTTCGATCATTTCAGGGAACTTCCCATATAATTCCCGTAATGGAGACACTCCCTGGAAGATGGAATGACTTTCCGGCTGATAGTTCTTCATTAGATCGAGAAGGATATTCTCCCCTTTGGCCGTCAGTTGAATATACGTATTCCGCTTATCATTCTCCCGTTTGGAAAACTCAAGAAGTTCACGTTCCTCTAATTTCTTCGAAAAGTTAAATGCCGTTGAAACATGCATAACACCGAATTTGGCCACGTCCGAAATGGAAGCACCCTTTAAATGATACGCAATCCAGAGAATATGATGTTCATTGATATTTAAGTCGTATGGCTTGATCCATTGCTGCCAGTCCTTTTCTATGGCCTTCCACAAAGCTTTACTAAGCTGAGCCATCCTTTGACTGAAGAGCATTGCCTCTTTCAAAGTAAATTCTCTTTCCTTCATCTCATTCACCCACTTTGCTAGAAAATCTTTTTTTACTATAAGCTGTTCTTGAAATGGTTGCGTTGTAAGCAGTTCCAAAGGATTCACTACTACAACGATCATCAAAAAAGAAAGCGCTTATATTTTATTATGCCAATAAAGTAATAATTAATAAAGGCTAAATTGACAAAATTTTTCGAAGTATATAATTTCTGGTTGGTTTACCGGATTCATAATAGAAATATTAGAGTGTTTGAACCCTGTAATGACGGGACTTCAATAGGAAAACACTATTCTGAAAGAAATCGGGGTGGAAATAATTTTTATTTTTAAATAAAAGAGAATCCCCGCAAGCTCTAACCCATAATTGGGCTGAAGGGCATAACGGGGATAGGGTTATGGATTCGTTGTGTTGGCTGAGTTGATCGATTTTTCCAGCTCTTCGATGGTTCGCTGGATGGATTGGATTTCTTCTTGAAGGCGCTGGTTGTTCGGCTCGGTTGAAGCCTGCCACTGCTTGAAGGAAGCTTGAAGATCCTTGGAAAGCTGAAGGACCGTTTCCTTTCCTTCCTGTGACAGGGTGCCGATTGACTCTTTCAATTCACCGATGTGGCCTTTCATTTCCTCGATGACCACTGTCCAATCGTCTTTCTTGTCTTTGATTTGTGCACGGATTTCTTTACCTGATGAAGGGGATGTCAAAAGGGACGCGACTCCTCCGACCACTCCACCGATTAGTAATCCGTAGGCAAGAGATTTTTTATTCATTATGTTCACCTCGTTCTTCTATTTCTATAATACTATATTTCTCCAATCAGTATGTATTCTCCTTTTCCCTTTTAGAAGAGATTGAAACAAGACGGTTCATATCTTTCTCTTCAAACGCATAAAAATAAGATAAGAGGTGAGGAAGAGGGGGGAGGTTCTAACAGAATGGACGGAATAATCTTTGGTTTCTTTGCTCTCAGTACAGTGTTGTTTCTAAGTATGGTATATAACTTCATTAGTATTCAAAGACCTGGAATGTATCCTCCTAAAAATATATTAAAAAAACGTGCGACCATATTGGGTTCAGGTGGATTGATCACGTTTCTCATAGGGATACTGCTCTGGTTTGCAGTCAGTTAATAAAAAAGCCCCCCATTTTGTGACGGATCACAAGGTATGGAGGGTGTTTTTATTATTTCGTTTAGGATAGCTGTTCTGTTGTGACAGCTTCTCGAATGGTTGAACGTTTTAAGATACCGTTGATGATCGGATACACAACGAACATCGCGCCGGCGTTCACAAGTGTTGCCGGAAGGACGACTGCTGCGAATAGAGCGAAGAAAGCCCCAGGCAGTCCTACGATCACATATGCAGAAAGCAGGAATACGCTTCCTGATACGAGTGTACCGATTGCGGTTAGAACAGAAGCACCTAACAGTGAACGAGAGATTTTCTTTGTTGCCAGGAATAATCCGTAAAAGACGAATGCCGTGACCGGTTTATCGATCAGGTTTGGCAAGAATCCACCAGGGAATTGTGTTGTCAGTCCTGAAATGACTCCTGTTAATAAACCTAATAGCAAAACGTTTTTCTTGGCCGGAAACAAGATAATCCCTAAGAACATCATGGTCAGCATCATGTCCGGTTTCATCCCTAAGAATATGCTCGGGATCACTGTGTGAAGGACGGCTCCGATCCCTACTAATAATGACAGGGATACAAGTGTTTTTGTATTCATTTCTCATCTCTCCTCAACTAAACTATACTTTGTATTCTGCTTCTCCTAATGTGCACTGTTGCCATCAGCGAAAAGATAGGTACATTATAACATATTGTGAACGGGTGTCAAAGATTTAATTTTCTGAAAAAATACTCGCATCCTTCAATGATAAGGGTGCGGGCTGTCGAATTTATGATAGGTGCTGTGCGATGGAAGCTGCAATCTCTTTCAAATCGTCTTGACTGTAGTCGTCATTGTGGGTTTTCCAAACGGCTCCGAAGCCATCGCCATTTCCATAGCGTGGAATGAAATGCATGTGGAAATGAAAGACGGATTGTCCTGCTTCTTCACCTGCATTGCTTAAAAGGTTCATTCCTACAGGGCTAAACTCAGCCTTGATGCTGTTTGCGATCTTAGGTGCTACAGAGAAGAGGTGACTCGCCATGTCCGGTGTCAGCTCGTAGACGTTTTCTTTATGTACTTTAGGGATAAGAAGCGTATGACCTTTCGTCACCTGACTGATGTCAAGAAAAGCAAGGACATGTTCATCTTCGTATACTTTCATTGCCGGGATTTCCCCATCGATGATTTTACAAAAAATACAGTCACTCATATTCATTTCCACCTTTCAGTAATGGTGTATGTATTTTATCATTAATAGGACAATAAATGAAGAAGAGACAGGAACGATTTTCCTGCCTCTCTTCTTAGAAGGGGTAATACTGTAAAGGTTTATATGTCAGGCTTCATTCTCTTTGATAAACACCTCATTCGTTAGTAGCTTCGAAAAGTGTACCATTCTAGGGTAGAATGAACTTTGTTCAATGCGACCATCCCCTTATCTTTTTGCTATTTAAGCATTTAGACAATAGAAACTGTTAGCCGTCTTGGACAAACACCTCATTTGCTATAAGGATGATATGTGTAAATCGTTAGAAACATGAATGACTTTGTGCAAACTGACCATCCCCTTATCTTGTAGGCTAAAAAAGCTTAGTAAGAAAGTTGATTTAGTCAAAATGTGCTTTAACAAACACCTCATTTATCAAATTTTTGATGAAATGAATTGGGTGAGTGTGTCATTCACTAAAGAAGACGACGAATCCTTCAAGTCGCAAACAATAGTGAAATCGGTTAGCTGGTCTTTAACAACCATCCCCTTTTTCTTATTGCTGGCCCCTTCTGATAATATGTTGTGCATTCTAGGGGGAGGTTATGAATGCTAAAATGTGGAAGGTGTGTTATTCAACCCGTTGTCGTGAAAATTTCCATCTGAGAAGGAGTGAGTGCTGGTTGATTTCCGCTACAGGTGCTCGCTTTCCGCGGGGCGTGAGTTGAGCCTCCTCGGGCTTTGCCCTGCGGGGTCTCAACTTTCCCGCTATTCCCGTCGGAGTCGAGCACCTTCCGCTCCAATCAACTTTCCAAGTGAAGTGTTTAACTAAAACAATGTAATGGCGTGATTGATATGAATACACTATTCTTATCCTTTTAGTTGCAGTAATAACTCATCCTGCTAATACTTCCAAACGACCGAACATTCGAAAACTAAAGTCTGTGTATGAATAACCAAAGCCCGGTGAAACGGACTTTTTGCAATCTAAAGCACATTCAGTTACAGCAGGATCTAGCTATTGATTGGAGTGCAAGACGAAGACTCCTGCGGGAAAAGCGGAATAGGTAAGACCCCGCAGGAGCGTCAGCGACGAGGAGGCTTGCCTTCCGCCCCGAGGAAAGCGAAGTCTTGCACGGAAATCAATAGCGGTGTAGAAAGTGATCTCGACAAATTACTTGCTTGTTCGTCTTTAGAGATCTGTTGGAGAAAATGATTCATATTCAAAACATGCCTTTGCTTTAAAGTTTTGATAAAATAGAAATAATACATATAGAAGAGAAAGGACGTTGCTGCTCGTGTCGTTATTAGAAATTAAGCATCTTGTCGGCGGGTATACAAGGAAGCCGGTTTTGAAGGATATAACATTCTCCATTGACTCTAATGAAATTGTCGGGTTAATCGGATTGAATGGGGCGGGTAAGAGTACGACCATCAAGCATATCATCGGGCTGATGGAGGCGAAGCAAGGGGAGGTATCCATCAACGGCCATACGTTGAAAAAGGATGCCGATCAATATCGCAAGCAATTCTCATACATACCGGAAACACCAATTTTATATGATGAACTTACCCTGGAGGAACACCTGAAGCTTACGGCCATGGCCTATGGATTATCAGATGCGGAATATAAGGGAAGAATCGATAAATTGTTGAAAGCGTTTCGTATGGAAAAGAAGATGAGTTGGTTTCCCGCTCATTTTTCTAAAGGGATGAAACAAAAAGTGATGATCATGTGTGCCTTTCTTATTCAGCCCAGTCTGTACATCATCGACGAACCGTTTGTCGGATTGGACCCACTCGGGATCCAGTCGTTACTGGATTGGATGCAGGAAATGAAACAAAATGGAGCGGGCATCCTGATGTCTACCCATATATTAGCTACTGCCGAAAGATATTGTGACTCATTCATCATCCTTCATGAAGGGAAAATCCGGGCAAAGGGGACTTTAGAAGAGCTTCGCAGGGAGTTTACGATGCCTGAAGCCACTTTAGATGATATATACATCCAGTTGACAAAGGAAGAATCCCATGATGAATAACGTGGAGGGCATCTGGAAAAAGAGGATTGTAGAGTATAATCAGGAACTTCAAAAGTATTTGAAATACATGTTCAATGATCATTTGTTATTCGTCCTGATTTTCGCTTTGGGGGGCGCTGCATTTACGTATAATCAGTGGGTGAAGACACTCGAGCCAACATTCCCGGCTCCTCTCATCATGTCAGTCGCACTTGGTCTCTTATTGGCATGGAGTCCGGTTTACACATTTCTCCGGGAGGCGGATGCTGTATTTCTTCTACCTTTAGAAGAACGGTTATCCGGTTATTTCAGGAAATGTATCTGGATCAGCTTCATGTTCCAATCCTACATTCAACTGCTTGTCCTGGCTGCCCTAATGCCTATGTATGTAGCTGTTTCTGGAAACAGTTTCAGAAGCTTCTTTCCGTTACTTGGCTTAGTATTGGTCATGAAAATATGGAATCTCTTTGTTCGTTGGTTCATGTTAAGGTTTCAGGAGAGGGAAGCTCACCTGACGGACAGTCTTGTCCGTTTCCTATTGAACGGGACTCTTTTGTTCCTTGTGTTATCGGGAGCCGACCTTTGGATGACACTCATCGTGGCCGTCTTGATGCTCGGCTATGCCTTTTATTTTCATCAAGCAACAAAGGGTAAGAACCTTAAATGGGATTTATTGATCAATCTTGAAGAGCAGCGCATGCTGATCTTTTATCGCATCGCCAATATGTTCACGGATGTTCCAAAGCTGAAAGGGAAAGTGCACAGGAGAAAATGGCTCGACTGGCTTGTGAAGGCTCCTTTCTCTCAAGCATCAACCTATCGCTATTTGTATCTTCGCTCGCTTGTAAGGACAAGTGAATATTCAGGTCTGTATATACGCTTGACCCTGATCGGTGTGTTGCTGATCTATTCCAATCCATCTTTCATCTTCAGTATTCTGACGGCTATGGTATTTCTTTATTTGACAGCTTTTCAGATGATTCCATTATTCAAGCGCTTTGACTATAAGATCTGGGTACTTATTTATCCGGTTTCAAGGGAATTGAAGACATCATCTTTTCAGAAAATCATGAGCCAGTCGATGATGATACAGGCCCTTGTGTTTTCACTACCCCTTTTTATAAGGGGAGAGTGGCTGCCTGGATTGATCACGTTGCTTGCAGGCTTAACCTTCTCCATCTTTTTCAGTCAGTTCTACCTCGTCCAAAGGTTGAAAAAGATGGAAGAAACGCTTTTTTAATGAAACAGGCAGGATGAACATAGTATGAGTAAAGGCTGACCAAAAAGGATGGTGGTTCTAAAGTGAGCCATGAAAGAGAAGAGCTCGAGCAGTGGAAACGGAGATACACCAGGAAATCGTCCATCTTTAAGAGGGTATCCAAACAGGCCCAGACGAAAGTGAATGAGTGGATACCTGAGAAAGCGCATAAAGTCGTCACGGAAAGCATCAAGAAAATGGTGGAGGTCACCCTGAAGGGCAGCGAATGGGTGTCCCTTCAGGCGGCCTACAGACCTGAGCTACAGGAACGGGAAGTCGTGATGAAGGAACGAATGGAATTTTACCGGAAAGCTGCCACCATCGAAGGGGCAGGAACCGGTGCCGGGGGGATTTTCCTTGGTCTTGCGGATTTTCCATTGCTTCTGTCTATTAAGATGAAATTTTTGAGCGAATGCTCCCTGATTCATGGTTATGACCCCAAACAATATGAGGAGCGTCTATTTCTTCTGTATGTTTTTCAGCTTGCATTCTCAAGTGATGCTCATAAGAAGAAGGTCCTCTCCATCATTGAGAATTGGGAGGAAGAAAAAGAAAAGCTGAAGGAACTTGACTGGAAAACCTTTCAACAGGAGTATCGGGATTACATCGATTTGGTGAAGATGCTCCAGCTCATCCCTGGAGTCGGGGCGGTTGTGGGTGCCTATGCGAATTATCAGCTTTTGGATCAGCTTGGTGAGGTGGCAAAATTTGCTTATCGGATTCGCTACTTCCATGCAGTAGAATAGTACCGTATGAAGGTCGATCATCATGATCGGTCTTCTTTTTGTTGGGGTCATTGTGATGACAAACCCATCTTTTTATTTCCGCAATGACTTCATGTATAGTGATAAGGGTAGGGTAAATTGTGTTTAGTGAGGTGTGAAATAGATGAATAAACGGAAAAAAGCATGGAAGATAGTCGGGCTCATTTTATTCTCATTCTTCTTCTTTCTGGCAGGGGTCTTTCATTTTATTGAAGCCCAAGGATTTGCGAAAATGGTCCCTGCGTTTATTCCTTTAAGAGAAGAGCTTGTTTATATCACAGGAATCATTGAATTTATTCTGTCAGTCCTGCTGTTGATTCCGAAGACGCGTGAAAAAACTGGGATCATCACCGCGATTTATTTAGTTCTTGTATTTCCTGCAAATATCTACGCGGCCATTAAAGGAATTCCGGCCCCGGGACAGGAAGATGCCAATCAACTGCTGCTTTGGGTCAGATTATTGTTCCAGCCCCTCTTGATTTGGTGGGTGTTGGTGGTCAGTAAAATTGAAAAGAATCATCGCTTTTATTAAAAAAGAAGGATCGGATGTGAGCGTCCGATCCTTCTTTGCGTTATTTCGGAACGGCTTCCGAAACGGAATGTTTATTCTGGTAGTGAATGGTTGCACTTGCCAATGATTTTGCTGCAATGAGAAGCGCTTTTTCGTTAAGATCGAACTTTGGGTGGTGGTGTGGGTAGGCCGTTTCCACATTATCGGGCTTGGCTCCCGTAAAGAAGAAAGTACCCTTCACATGTTCTAAATAAAAGGCAAAATCCTCACCGCCCATCTGCATTTCGATTTCTTCCACGGTATGCACTTCATCTACAGTATCGGCACTTTGAATGAATAGTTCTGTCTCCTCAGGGTGATTGACAACGGCCGGATACCCCCGCTCATATACAAACTCATAATCACAGCGTCCGGAAAGGCAGGCCCCTTTCAGGATCTGTTCGATTTCTTCTTCAATAAAGTCCCTGACTTCTGGATTGAAGGTCCGTACCGTTCCAATCAATTTAGCTGAATCGGCTATGACATTGAACGCATTATCAGCTATAAAGGAGCCGACCGTCACCACGGCTGGATCAATCGGGTTTACTCTTCTGCTGACGATTTGTTGAAGTTCTGCAACAACTTGAGCTCCGATCACGATGGAGTCCTTCGTTTTGTGAGGCTGTGCCCCATGTCCCCCGGATCCTTTAATGACAATCTCAAAGCGGTCCGCAGCGGCCATGATCGGACCTGTTCGATGGAGGACCTTCCCAAGTGGTTCGGTTGCCCATAAATGGGTGCCAAAGATCACGTCCACATCTTCGAGGCAACCCGCTTCGATCATGGACTTAGCTCCTCCGGGTGCATATTCCTCAGCGTGCTGATGTATGAGAACGACTGTCCCTGAAAGGGTTTCTCGCATTTCATGAAGGGTTTTCCCTAATACCAGAAGTGTCGCGGTATGGCCGTCATGACCACAGGCGTGCATAACACCCGGCACGGTAGAACGATATTCCACTTCCTTTTCATCCTGTATGGGAAGGGCGTCAAAGTCCGCACGCAGAGCTACGGTCTTTCCGGGGAGAGCCCCTTCAATCCTTGCTACCACCCCATTGCCCCCGACATGTTCTTGAACGGGGACCCCGATTTCTTTGTAGTAATCCGCAATATACTTTGCCGTATTTTTTTCCTGAAAGGATAATTCCGGGTGTTGATGAAGAAATCTTCTGATATTAACCATTTCTATCCAACGATCTTCTAATTTCTGATATAATTCATTCAGCAAGTCCTCAAACCTCCTAATGTTTGGTGAATATTACGAATATTATAACACTAAATATGTACCGGGAAGAGGGGATAAGTGAAATTCAAGGAGGATTCGATGAATAAAACCTTATCCATTTCAGCTATCATTTCATTTGTACTTTTTATGACCATTGCCCATTTTGTTTATCATGACATGGAGATTTTCGGAGAGGATTATCTTCTGACAAACATGGGCGACATGAACGTTTTAGAACCATTTTCCGTGATAGGGACCGAGCTGGTAATTGGAATCGCCACAATCGCCTTGATCCTGTTCCTTTGGTGGGTTAAAAAAGATTACGCAGGAATCATAACGGTCGTGGTACTGGTTGCGGGTAGTAACGTCCTAAATAAAGTCATCAAAGGGTGGATGGAACGTGAAAGACCCCCGTTTTCCCATGGGGAAGAGGGGTTCAGCTTTCCCAGCGGTCATGCCATGGTGGGGATTGTCTTTCTCCTAGTCATCGCTTATTTCCTCAGTAAGGAAATTTCCACCATGGGAATGAAAGTCACGATCTTCACTTTGGCCGTCATCCTTTCCCTGTTGGCAGGATTCAGCCGTGTAGCGGAACAGGCTCACTATCCTACTGATGTTGCTGCCGGCTTCCTTCTGGGTTACTCGTTTTTCGTGCTGTGTATCTTCCTATATGAAAAGCGCCCTGCAAAATAAGAGGGACGGACCTTCCCTTGGAAGGTCCGTCCCTCTGTCTTTAGATTAAGAACATCGCTACAATGGTAGTTGCGACCAGTCCGATGACGACTGGAAGCAGGTTTCGCCTGGCAAGTTCGAATGGGTCGACTCCGCAGATGGCTGCTGCCGGGATGAGTGCCCATGGTACAAGGGTCCCGCCACCGACCCAGATGGCTGCAACCTGGCCCAGGGCCGTCAGGGTAGCGATACCGGAACCGATGCTTTCAGCAAATAAATTGGCGACGGAACCGGCAAGAGAAATTCCCGAGAAGCCTGATCCATCAAGTCCAGTGATGGCCCCGACCGTCGTAAGGGTAATCGCGCCCACAGCCTTGGAAAGCGGGACGGCGGCAGCAAGGGATGCGCCCAGGTCATTGACGATTCCATGGGATGTTGCCGGAAGAAAATCCCCAATGATCGTTTGAAACCCCGAGTCCCCTAAATAGAAGAAAGCGGCAATCGGTATGACCGGACCGAATACTTTAAACCCGAACTGAAACCCGTCAATCATGAAACTGGTCGTTTTCTCTAATCCTTTTCCTTTATAAGCGGCCAATGAAATCAATAAGAGGATGATGATGGAGGTTCCCCCGATCAGTGCGGTTGCATCTCCACCCTGCAGATCGAATAAAACCATTGCCGTAATATCAGCCGCAAATAATATAGGGATAAGGATCGCAATGGCCTTTTTCCAACGGGATGATAAAAGCTCATGTGAAGCATCCTGCTCTGGATCGATGGCAGCAAGGGAGCTTGAATCGACCGTAAGGATCCCTTTTTTCATATCTCGTTTAAGGAAGATGAATGCAGTGACGGTCGTGACCACTCCCATGACAATGATGAGGGGGATACTTGCAGAAATAACTTCTGAAACAGGAATACCTGCAGCGTCTGCCGTCAGCTTTGGAGCAGCCTGAATGACAAAGTCACCTGAAAGGGCGATCCCATGACCGAATAAGTTCATGGCCATGGCGATGCCGAGGGCTGGCAATCCGACACGTAAGGCAACGGGTACCAACACGGCTCCCAAAAGGGCCACTGCGGGGGATGGCCAGAAAAACCACGAAATGAACATCATGACAAGACCGATCGTCCAGTACGCAAGTGCAGGGGTGCGGATGAACTTAGTGAACGGTCGGATCATCACATCATTGATCCCTGTCGACGTCAATCCTTTACTCATGGCAACAATGATGGAAATGACGAGAATGGTAGAAAGTAATTCAGTGATGGCAAAAATGAAGCTATTAAATATACTACTGATCGACCCGCTCATCGAACCCGTAGCAATCAAAGCGATACTGAAGATTCCGAGAATACATACGATGGTCGTGTCCTTTCGGAAAATCATAAATAGGATGATCAACCCTATGAAAACTAAATAAATCCAATGAAGAGCAGTCAAGTCAATCCCCATTAGAATACCCCCTCAATGTTTCAAACCTTGGGCATTTGCCCTGATCTGTACTATAGATTATGAAAATGCAAATAAGGTGTGATACAGGATAGAAACATTTTTTCAGCCTCTGGACTGAGGGTGAATCATTCCCATGCTCGTCAAACACCCGTGGAAATCAATCTATAATAAAAGAAATAACAGGAATAGACGATGTTAATAGAGAAAGTTAATAAGTGATGTGAAGGTGGTGCCTGTATGAGATACAAAGGAAGAAAGCAATGGTTTTTCTCATTTTTGCTGATGATGATAGGATTGTGGCTATTATTACTGAATATCGGTGTCATTTCCTTGGAAATAACGCAGATATTTGTCAATATTATTCCTATTTTGTTATTACTGCTGGGTTTGAAGTGGTCAGTAGACAGCTTTTTGAAAAAAAGCTTCGGCAAATTATTGTTCGGCCTTTTCAGCTTGGCACTTGGGGTGCTGATCCTCCTTGATAAATATGATGTGTTGGTTTTCGATTACGGGAATTGGTGGAAACTATGGCCGGTCATCATTATTGCCATTGCGATTCATCGGATCGTGAGGAATAAACCGATTCAAGTGAGTATAAGCAGTGATTATCCGTTTGATAAGACAGCTGAAACAGATGATAAGGAGCAGCCACTGGGTGAAAAGATCCTCCACAAGAAACCCAAGGTAAATAGAGGGTTTATCGTCGGGGATATCCGTTTTTCAGAACCGAACTGGCCCCTGGAAAATATGAAACTTTACAATGCCATCGGAGATTACTATTTTGATTTCAGTAAAGCCTTCATTCCTGAAGGGGAAACACCTATTGATATCAGAGGCTGGATTGGCGATGTGAAAATGATCATACCGGAAAATGTCCCTGTGGAAATCACTTTGAAGGTGCAGGTGGGGGATGTGAAATTGTTTGATCAGAAATCTGCTGATATTCGTTCGGAACTGTATTATCGATCACCAGGTTATTTGGAGGCAAGTAAAAAAATAAAGCTGACGATTGATGTGAAAATCGGTTCGATCCGGATTACCAGGATATAAAGGTTGCGTGAAAGGAGGAATGAGATTGAATAAAACCTCAAATATCCGAAATTGGATCTTCAAGAGCTTTTTAATGATGGCTATCATGACCATCCTACTTTTTTTTATCGTTTTGCAAGTCTATCTGTTCCTTTCAGAGGATCCCAGTATCTCTCTTTCTCTTTCCATTTATTTAACCACTTGGTTGGCCATCATTTTATTCCTATTAAGCATTTATTTCGGTTTTCGTACAGGGTATACATTCAAAGGCAGGATCGATGATATATCCACCTTCGTCACCTTACTCCGAAGTGGAAAGTTCTCTGCCAGGGTGGACAGGTATGAGCATGATGAGCTCGGGATTTTATCGGATGAATTGAATCAGCTTGCGGTATTCATTCAAGAACAGGTGAAATCACTTCAGCGGCTGGCAGATGAGAAGTCAGAGCTTGCTGATCAGGCTCACCAGGCTGCGGTCATGGAGGAGAGGCAGAGGCTTGCCAGGGATTTGCATGACTCTGTCAGCCAGCAATTATTTGCACTGAATATGCTTTCTTCCGCGGCGCAAAAGAGCATCGGGACGGATTATAAAAAGGTTGAAATCATCGTGAAACAAATAGCCGACATTGCAGGGAAGGCACAAGGTGAGATGAGGGCCCTTCTTCTTCATCTTCGACCGATCGACTTAAGGGGCGAAAGTCTTCGTCAAGCGTTAACCATCTTGATCAGAGAATTGAAGGAAAAAACACAAATTGAGATTGATGCCACCCTGGATGGTATGGAAGACTTATCGAAAGGTACTGAAACGCATATGTTCAGGATCATCCAGGAGAGTCTTTCCAATATCCTTCGTCACTCGGAAGCAACGAAAGTAAAGATCGTGACGGAGAAAAAAGGGGGCTTTGTCACATTGTATATCAGTGATAACGGTAAGGGGTTTAATCTAAAGGAGAATAAGATGACCTCGTACGGACTTCAAACGATGAGAGAGCGGGCGGAGGAAATTGGAGGACTATTTCAGATTCGCTCCAAAGAAAAAGAGGGAACGTATATCGATCTCCGCATCCCGGTCTAATTCAAAGGGGGCAAAACAAATGGATAAGATAAAGGTAATGATTGTAGATGATCACGAAATGGTACGGCTGGGCATGAAAACTTATTTGCTGACAGAAGAGCGGATTGACTTTCTTGGAGAAGCAAAAAGTGGAAATGAAGCGGCCCGGCTTGCCAAGCTGTATATGCCCGACGTCATATTAATGGATTTATTGATGGAGGATGGGAATGGCATTGAAGCCACAAGGAAGATCCTATCCTATCATCCTCACTGTAAAATTATCATCCTTACAAGCTACTATGACGATGAAAAGGTGTTTCCTGCCATTGAGGCAGGTGCTCATAGTTACTTATTGAAGACAGCAAGTGCAGAAGAAGTAACCGCGGCGGTTTATAAGGCGGTTAAGGGTGAATCGGTCATAGCGTCCAAAGTTGCCGATAAGATGCTGAACCGATTCCGTCCCCAGGAAAGAAAGGCTCATGAAGAGTTGACGACAAGGGAAATGGATGTGTTGAAATGCTTGGGTGAGGGGCTGACGAATCAGGAAATTTCCGAAGAGTTATTTATCGGGATCAAGACCGTCAAGACCCATGTGAGTAATATTTTGAGTAAGCTTGGGGTCGCGGACCGGACCCAGGCAGCCATTTATGCCAATCGAAATGGGATCTTGCATAAAGCCGAAAGGAAAGAGTAGAGAAGGTATATGAAAGGCTGAAAGCAGAATGGGCTTAGTCAAAAGGAATGAAGTCATTCCCCTTGACTAAGCCCATTCTGCAAAAAGCGATAATGATGATTAAAAAATGACCGGCTTCGTTAATTTCAATCGTGATGATAGCAGGGAATCCGTTGAAGAAATAGAAGCAAATTCATGGTGTAGATTTGCCAGGGACAGTCCATGAACAATTTCAGCGGAATATAGGGAACCGTCAAACGAATAGGTTTCAAAGCATGCAGTGGCATCATAAGGGACCGTCACTTCATATCCCAGATCCGCGGCCATACGGACAGTAGTGGATATACCGTGATTCGTTGTGAACCCCATGACAACAAGGGATGTATATTTTTCCCGTTTTAGATATAAATCCAGATCTGTATCGATGAAAGCGCTATTAGCATGCTTAATGATGTGTTTTTCCTTTTGTACAGGACGGAAAGACTCTATAAAATCAAAACCTCTTGAACTTGAATGCAGTGGTGATTCCATATCGAAAGATGAATGTTGTACGTGTACAACAGGCCAGGCTTTTTCTCTCCAACCGTGCAAAAGCTGGTAAGCGTTCTTTTCCATACGGGGATTATTCCGCTTTCCCAGTGAAGAATCATTATATGCCTTTTGGAAATCAATCAGAATCAAACATGTTTCACTCATCGGAACTCCTCTCCTTTCATTCAGGATGTCTGTAACCAATACGATTAAGTATACTGTTAATAATTTGTAATTATGTATGTACACCTTCACTGTAATTGTAAAGATTGAAAAGAATAAAGCTGCCTGAGTTTAGGCAGCTTTTCTTCAGGATTGACCCGAAACGTAGTATTTACTTACATAGGATGCACGTGGGAAGATATCCTTTTGATTATCGATTCCTTCTTCAGTGCCCCTCTTTGCATGGGCCTTCTCGTATTGCTTGGATTCCTGCCAGCCCAGGAAGCTCCGTTCATCGTCCCAAAGGGTCATGATCACATATGTATCGTTGTCCATTGGTCTAAGGACCCGAATCGCGGTAAATCCTGGCACCTCTTCAATCAAACCGGCACGGTTTTTAAAGCGGTATTCAAAAAGCGGCCTGCCTTCGTCTGATACGGGGATGTTGTTGAAGACCACGTATCCTTTACTCTCAAGTTCACCTGATTGATCGACAATCTCATAGCTGCGGGGAGATTCAAAGAAACTTTCGCCGCTTGTTTCATGTAAAAGCAGTGCATCTTCGCCCTGCATCAAAAGCATTTTTTCACCCGCATGCTGATCCATTATTTTCTGTAAGAAATCATGTGTTCCTGTCGTCATATATAGCTTCATCCAAATCACCTCAATAAAGTAGTCACTTCTACTATACTCTTCCCTTTTCTTTCTCTCTTGTAACATGAATGATGGATATTTTTTCACCACCCCTCAAAAATCGGCAAATTTATGACATTTTCCCTTGAAAACTATACAATTCTCCCTAAAACGTCTATAGTTTAAAAGGGTTACAATCCGTACGTTCATATTTAACAAACTTTGAATTTGCTAAAGGCTCTGTCAATCAGAGTGTGGTAGATGGTGAGGGGAACCGCTTCGCTTTCCGGCGGACGAACGGCCGAGCCTCCTCAGCTGTCGCTTCCGGGGTCTCGGCACGCCCGTTTTCCGCAGGAGTCTACGCAGTTCCCCTCACCATCTTAATCGGGAAAGACTTGACAGAGCCTTATAAATGACACGACAGTCAAAAAAGTATGTCTACTAAATTATTTGGAAATGACAATAAGGAATATATTGGTTTTGTTAAATTGGTCAAAGAATTGTTTTTAGTTTGAAGTAAAAAACTATACTTAGAAAGTTGATTGAAGCGGAAGGTGCTCGACTCCTGCGGGAAATGCGTGAAAGTTGAGACCCCACAGGGCTTTAGCCCGAGGAGGCTCAACTCACGCCCCGCGGAAAGCGAGCACCTGCAGCGGAAATCAACCACTACTCGCTTCATTAACAGCAACAACGTTTGAACATACAGCTAATAGAAATGACAATTTTAGAATCTACTCAAATTAGTTTACAATAGGGTTAATGGAGTTACATAGAAAGGTGGACGAACAAAGGTATGAAACAGATGAATGATACTTTTTTACGAGCGGCAAGGGGAGAGAAAACGGATTATACTCCGGTTTGGTATATGAGACAAGCGGGTCGTTCACAGCCTGAATACAGGAAGATCAAGGAGAAATATTCTCTTTTTGAAATCACGCACCAGCCTGAACTCTGTGCATATGTAACAAGGCTGCCTGTGGAACAATATGACGTCGATGCAGCAATCCTTTACAAGGATATCATGTCTCCACTTCCTTCGATTGGAGTGGATGTCGAGATCAAATCAGGCATCGGTCCTGTGATCGATAATCCCATCCGTACGACTGCGGATGTTGAAAAGCTTGGGGAAATCAATCCTGAACAGGATGTTCCTTACGTATTGGACACAATCAAATTACTGACACAGGAACAATTATCGGTTCCATTGATCGGCTTTGCCGGTGCTCCGTTTACGATGGCGAGCTATATGATTGAAGGCGGTCCTTCTAAAAACTATAATAAAACAAAAGCGTTCATGTATGCAGAACCGCAAGCCTGGTTTGCTTTAATGGATAAATTGGCAGCGATGACAATCACCTACGGAAAAGCCCAAATCAAAGCAGGGGCGTCCGCCTTCCAAATATTCGATTCCTGGGTAGGTGCATTGAATGTACAGGATTATCGCACATTCATCAAGCCGGTCATGGAAAGAATCTTTAATGAACTGAAGGAAGAGAATGTACCATTGATCATGTTTGGTGTCGGAGCAAGCCACCTTGCAAATGAATGGCATGATCTTCCTATCGATGTAGTCGGACTTGATTGGAGATTGCCGATCAAGGAAGCAAGGGAAAGGGGCATCTCCAAAACGGTGATGGGTAACCTGGATCCTGCGATCCTGCTGGCACCATGGGACGTAATTGAAGAAAAAGCCAAAGAGATCCTGGATCAAGGGAAGGATCTGAGTCACATCTTCAACCTCGGACATGGGGTATTCCCTCAAGTCAATCCAGACACATTAAAGCGATTAGCAGCCTTTGTGCATGAATACAGTGCCAGGTAGAGAACATTCATACATCTTTATAAATGGATTCTATGAAAGAAACATGGCACAATAATGGAATGTATGAAACTGACAATGAGGTGAAATGGGATGTCAAAGAAGAAAATGGGTCTATTGGTGATGGCCTATGGTACACCATATAAAGAAGAAGATCTGGAACGTTACTATACACATATCCGCCATGGAAGAGTCCCTTCCAGTGAACTTTTGGATGATTTGCGGGGACGTTACGAGGCAATCGGGGGGATTTCCCCACTGGCTAAGATCACCCTTGATCAAGCGAAAAGCCTGGAAGAACGTTTAAATGCGGTTCAAGACAATATTGAATTTAAAATGTATCTTGGATTAAAGCATATTGAACCGTTCGTAGAAGATGCAGTCGAACAAATGCACAATGACGGCATTGAAGAAGCGGTTTCCATCGTACTCGCCCCTCATTTCTCAACGTTCAGCGTCAAATCGTACAATGGACGTGCGAAAGAAACAGCGGAAAAGCTTGGCGGTCCAACGATCACATCGATCGAAAGCTGGTATGAGGAACCTAAATTCATACAGTACTGGGTAGACCGGGTGAAGGAGACCTTTGCAAACATGAGTGATGAAGAGCGTAATAAAGCGGTGCTCATTGTTTCTGCTCACAGCCTTCCCGAACGCATTCTGCAGTCCGGAGATCCTTATCCAAAGCAATTGGAGGAAACGGCGAAGATGATCGCAGATGGAGCCGGAGTCACGGAATATGCCGTAGGATGGCAAAGTGAAGGGAACACTCCTGACCCATGGATCGGTCCTGACGTCCAGGATCTGACAAGGGATCTTCACAAGGAAAAGGGCTACACTACTTTTGTTTATACCCCGGTAGGGTTTGTGGCTGATCACCTTGAAGTACTTTATGATAATGATTATGAATGCAAAGTCGTAACAGATGATATCGGAGCTTCTTACTATCGTCCGGAAATGCCGAACGCCAAACCGGAATTCATTGATGCCATGGCAGATGTCGTGTTAAAACACCTTAAAAAATAGTTTCCCGTTTTTGGCTGTACACCGAAGGACTGAAGCGAGTGGGTTCACTCTCAAGCGCTTTAGTCCTTCTCTATTATTGGATATGAAGATATTTTGTTAAAGAAGGCGATGAACGTGTTGGAACAACAAAACAAAAAGATTGTAGTCGTAGGTGGAGGGATCACTGGTTTAACCACAGCCTACTATCTGCAACAGAAAATCAAGGAAGAACATCTCCCCATCGAAGTAAAACTGGTAGAAGCCACCCACCGATTGGGCGGGAAGGTTCAAACCCTCAAAAAAGACGGCTATATCATCGAGAAGGGTCCGGATTCTTGTTTATCCAGCAAAACGGAAATCTCCCGTTTAGCGGAAAAACTGGGTATGAAGGACAAGCTCGTCCGAAATAAGAAAGGCACGTCCTACTGTATAGCCGGTGGTGAACTCTATCCGATTCCCGGGGGATCCATCGTAGGGATTCCAACCCAAATCGCCCCTTTCATCACAACAAGTTTATTTTCACTATCAGGAAAAATGAGGGCTGCAGCGGATTTTATCCTTCCGCGTTCCCAGGAAAGAGAAGATCAGTCATTGGGGAAATTCTTCAGGAGAAGGATGGGGGATGAAGTGGTTGACCATTTGATCGAACCGCTCTTAACGGGCATATTCGCCGGGGATATCGATCAATTAAGCTTAATGTCTACATTTCCGCAACTCTATGAATTGGAACAGAAACATCGCAGTTTAATAGCCGGCATCAAGAAGAGCGGACAAGCGGGAGAATCGAACGAAGAAGGGAACTTCCTGACTTTTACAGGGGGTCTTCAATCCTTGATCGATGCCATGGAAGCAGGCTTGGAACCAAATACCGCTTACAAAAGCATGAAGGTAACCAACATAGAAAAAGAGACCAGCGGTGATTATACAGTCACGTTCACGAACGGGGATCAAATGGAGGCAGACAGCGTCATCGTCACGACTCCCCATCACGTATTGCAATCCATGTTCCCCTCCTATCCATTCTTACATTTCTTAAAGGAGATGCCAGCTACTTCAGTGGCGACGGTGGCAATGGGGTTCTCACAAGAGGCCATAAAAAAAGATATCGCCGGGACCGAGTTCCTGGTCTCCAGAAATAGCGATTACTCCCTGACTGCGGGAACGTGGACACATAAAAAATGGCCGCACACGGCTCCGGAAGGAAAGGCATTATTGCGTTGCTACCTGGGCAAGTCCGGTGACGAAACCATCGTGGATTTATCCGATGACCACATCGAGCAGATCGTGCTCGATGATTTGAGTAAGATCATGGAAATTGATGGTCCCCCTGATTTCACGATTGTCTCACGCTATAAAAATTCAATGCCTCAATACACGGTGGGGCACAGGGAACGGATTCAACGTATGTATGAGCAAGCAGAGGCTACTTTACCGGGGATATTCATTGCTGGGAGTTCATATGATGGATTGAGTATTCCCGACTGCATCGGGCAGGGGGAGAGGAACGTAGCAAAAGTGTTGGACTACTTGAACTAATTATTTGCGGAAGACTGCCGGGAAACTGGTGGTCTTTTTTTTGAGGGCATGCTGAATATTCTCTTGGCCTCACTTTCCAGATGAAAGAAAGCACCCTCGGGTTGAAGGTGCACCCTACTTCACTACCTGATATCTGGAATGCTGAAGCACCCAATTCTGTGGAAAGGCAGAACCAAGCACCCAGTAGCTCAGCCCCCTTAATCGATAGTCGTTCACCACCATTTGCTTTGCCAGCATGCTTCTTGCATCTTCAAACCAGACCTCGTGCTGCTGTCCGTTCTCATCCCAATACTTGAAGAATGGAGACTGATACTGATCATTATATTGAATGCGGACCCCGTATTTGCTTGCAAGCTCTATGGCACCCTGAGGAGAGACGGATTTCGCAAAGGTCCCATCCACCCATGGTATTTTCCAGTCACGACCATATAATGGAGCCCCCATGAGGATCTTATTGCGGGGTATGACCGTTACGGCGTAGTCCAGTACTTTTTTTACTTCATTAATGGGTGCGATCGCCCATGGTTTTCCCCCTGCCCATCCCCACTCATAAGTCATAAGGACAACAAAGTCGACAATTTCTCCGTGGGCCTTATAGTCATGGGCCTCGTATAATAGGCCTTTTTGATCTGCCTTGATTTTCGGTGCGAGTGCCGTTGAGACAGAATAGCCTTTTGGTCTTAATGCTGAGACCGTCTTCCTTAAAAAGGAATTATAATTTTCCCGGTCTTCAGGGTAAACGTATTCGAAATCTATGTTCAAGCCCTTATAACCCTTTGCCTCCATTTTTTCCTGAATGGAAGAGATTAACGTATTTTGCAGTGAATCGCTCCTTAAGATTGTGGCGACAAGGTCGGAGTTGAATTTGCCGTCTACATAATTGGTCAGGACCAATAGGGGATCGACTTGTTGGTTATCCGCAGCTGATATCAAACCGGTGTCGTTCAGTTCTGTAATCGTGCCTTCTTTTGTAATGGAATGGGTGAAAGGAGCAAGGTAAGTGAAGTAGCTTCCCAGCCCATTCACTTCGGCCACTCCTTGGCTATCCGTCCTCGTGATGTATGCATTCACCTCAATCACCGGTTTCGTATTCGGGATCCGAATCTGTTGATTGGGGTAGATAAGGGAAGGATTCGAGATGGCATTCGCATTCAAAATCTCTTGCATGGGCACTTTATAATTATAGGAGATGGTATAAAGGGTATCGCCTGTTCGAACCCTGTGAATGAAGGCGGGCATGACAATCAACTGACCGATAAATAGTGTGGAGGGGTCAGAAATTTGATTGAATGTCTGTAGTTCATTGAAATCCATTTGATACTGTTGACTGATCTTATACAACGTATCACCTGGCTGAACGATATATTCTTTTAAAGGTTCCGGGATGAGAAGACTTTGTCCGATAACGAGTATATTGGGATTCTTTAATTGATTTCCATAAGCGATCTGGTTCACCTCAACCCCGTACTTTGATGCGATCGACCAGAGTGAATCCCCGCTTTTCACTACGTAAATATTCATATGACACCTCCTGAACGGTCTTATACCTATAGCCTATTCAACAGGGCTTATTCGATATGAAAGAACTGGGATAAAGAAATTGAAAAATATCACTTGTGTAATGATCGAAGATGTGATAAATTTATCATTGTTAACAAAATGACTAAATTACAAATATAGTCAAACGGTCAAATGGAAGGAGTGAGTTCATGGCGATTGATCGAAGGAAACAGATCCTCGAGGCGGCTACCAATTCTTTTTCCTTGTTTGGGTATAAAGCCACGACGATGGATCAAGTAGCTAAAATAGCGAATGTGGGAAAAGGAACGATTTATACGTTCTTTAAGAATAAGGAAGAATTATTCGACGAGATTGTTTCATCGTTAATTAATGAAATGACCTTTGAAGCAGAAGAAGTGATTGATCCGGAAGCTACATTTTCTGAAAATGTCCACCGCGCGTTGTTTCGTCTTCTCGAATTTCGCAAAGAGCATAAGCTGACGATCAAGTTATATCAGGAAGCCCGTGAAATGGGAACGCCTGCTGTATCCGAGGTCATTGACCGCATGGAAAAAGTGGTCATAGAATTTTTGAGTCGCCGAATAGAAAAGGCCATTTCCTCAGGAGCTATTAAGCCCTGCAACCCGGAAATGACAGCATTCGTCCTATTGAAGCTATACGTTTCATTGATCTTCGATTGGGAACGTGCACATGGTCCACTTGATAAAGATGAAATAGCCAATCTGTTTGAGCTATATATCATTAAAGGGTTATCAAATTGATAGTCCTTCATTTTTAGGGAAAAATGACCAATCGAATGAAATAGTCATTTATTTTTTACCTTTAAATGACCGTTTGGGTTTATTGGTCAATAGTTCAAATCATTTGAATAACAATAGGAGGATAATATGAAGAAATCATTTATTGGTTCAGAATTCAAAGCGATTTTTCGCAACAAGAAGCTGCTCATTCCAATACTAGCCGTGCTCTTTATTCCTGTACTGTACAGCGGCATGTTCCTTTGGGCATTCTGGGATCCATACGAGCAGCTTTCAGATCTTCCTGTAGCTGTTGTGAACAGTGACCAGGGAGCAGAGTTTGACGGCAAGGAGTTGCATATTGGATCGGAGCTTGTTGATAAGCTGAAGGATAGCGATCAGTTCGATTTTCATTTTGTGGATAAAAAAGAAGGGTACAAGAATCTGGAGAAACAAGACTACTATATGCTTGTAGAAATTCCAGAGAATTTCTCTGAAAACGGTACAACATTGTTAGAGGATAATCCTCAAAAGCTTTCGCTGAAATATGTACCGAATGAGAGCTTTAACTTCTTATCTGCTCAAATCGGGGATACGGCCATGAAAGAGATCAAAGCGAGTCTTTCTAAATCCGTTTCAGAAACGTATGCCGAAACCATGTTTGATAAGATTCAGGAAATGGGAGATGGTTTCAAGACCGCCAGCGATAAAGCGGGCGAAATCAACAGTGGGGCCATTGATCTCTCTCAAGGTGCCAAGAAGCTAAAAGACAATTTAGCAGTCCTTGCTGAAAAGAACGTCGAGATGACAGACGGTGTGGCCAAAACCCGTGCAGGTGCCGAGAAACTGGCTAAAGGTTCTCAGGAACTATCTGACGGTGTCGGTATCATGACGGATAAATCACAGCAACTATATAAAGGGACACAGGATGTTCAAACCGGGTTGAATTCTCTTGCTGCCGGAATCGATAAAAGCAAGGCAGGTTTGGAACAGGTGGACGCCGGGCTTGATAGTGCTGTGGACAATACGGCTAAATTGCAGGCCGGATCTAAATACCTTGCCGATCAGATCGGTGCCTTAAAAGGCGGAGCCGACAGTGCCCAAGCCGGTGCTCAGGCAATTGGAGCAGGTGCCACTAAGCTTGAGAATGAATTGGCTCCATACATGGGTAGCCTGCCTGAAGAAAAGCAGGCTGAACTAAAGGCTGCGATCAGTCAAATCAAGCAGGGAGCATCTGGTCTTGAAACAGGTACAGGTAAATTAAGCACTGGAATTACTGGATTACAAGGCGGAGCAACTGACTTAGCAACTAATATCGGTAAATTAAATGAAGGTCAAAAGAAACTACAAGGCGGCGTAGGTCAGCTTGTAGCCGGATCAGCTCAACTGGATGAAGGTTCCAATCAACTTGTGGCAGGTCAAAACAAAGTAGTGGAAAACTACGGTTTATTAAATCGGAAACTTGGAGACGTATACCAGGGGACGGTAGGTCTTGCTTCAGGAGCGAATGAACTAAGTTCTGGCCTTAACCGGGTATATGATGGATCCAATCAGCTAGCAGACGGATCCAGGAAACTCGCCGATGGTTCAACTGAGCTCGCAAACGGTTCAACGAAACTATCTGACGGAACAACGGAATACGAATCGAAATTAAAAGATGCAGCAAAAGAAGCCAACAGTGTCAAAGCGGACGACGATACGTATGACATGATGGCAGGTCCAGTCGATGTGAAAAATGAGAAAATCAATCATGTGCCAAACTACGGAACAGGATTTGCTCCTTATTTCTTATCTCTTGGATTATTCGTAGGGGCATTATTAATCTCGATTGTGTATCCACTCCGCGAACCATCCGATCGTCCATCAAGCGGAATGAGCTGGTTCATGGGTAAATTCACAGTGCTTACGACAGTGGGGATCATCCAATCTCTGATCGCAGCAGCGATTTTACTCTTTGGATTGGGGCTTGAAGTGGAAAGTGTACCATTATTCTTACTTTCTACTATTATTACAAGTCTTACGTTCCTGGCATTGATTCAAATGCTGGTTACAATCCTTGGTGATCCTGGACGATTCGTCGCCATCATCATCTTGATTCTGCAATTAACAACGAGTGCCGGTACATTCCCACTAGAATTGATACCGACGGCACTGCAGCCAATTAGTGCACTGTTACCGATGACGTACTCGGTGTCAGCGTTTAAAGCGGTCATTTCAAGCGGAGATTTCGCCTTCATGTGGCAGAATCTATACATCCTGCTGGGGTACTTCATTGTGTTCGTTGCATTGACGGCCGTGTTCTTTGTAGGGCTATTCAAGAAACAATATACAAAATCAGTAGAAGCTTAAGGAAAAAAACGGTAGATGTCACACACATCTACCGTTTTTTCTTCATTAAATGGACAAACCCTGTGTAAACATAAACGTGTATACTATGGATGAGTGGTACATAATGGTGATACATTAAAAAATGCATAAAGGAGGATTTATTATGAAAAAAATAAGTTTGTTTATGCTCGTGGGTTTTCTCGCGTTATTATTCGCTGCATGCGGTAATTCAAATGAAGATAACGGAGCAAAAGACGACGAGAAATTAGAACCAATCGAGGCAAAATTAGACGTACCTGAAAAGGGGGAGAAGGGTCAAACTGTTTCTTTTTCCACGAAAGTCACACAAGGTGATGAGAACGTCGAGGATGCCGATGAAGTGAAATATGAGATTTGGAAAAATGATCATAAAGAAGAAAGTGAAATGATTGAAGTGAAGCACGACAAGGACGGGGTATACAAGGCAGAAAAGACGTTTGAAGAAGATGGCATGTATACCGTACAGGTTCATGTGACCGCCCGCGACATGCATACGATGCCAAAGACAGAGATTGCAATTGGTGATGTAGAAGAAGGAGAGCATGAGGAAGCGGGAGAGGATCACCATCATGGCCAGCATGAAAGTACCGTATCTATTCATCTTATGAAGCCTGACAGTATTAAAGCCGGGGAAGAATCAGAAATGATGGTCCATGTTGAAAATGAAGAAACTGCACTGGAAGATGCCAGGGTTCGTTTTGAAATTTATCAGGACGGTCAGGAGAAACATGAGTGGGTGGACCTGGATCCGGGTGAAGCCGGCAAGTATAGCGGTTCCTATACATTCCCTGAAAAAGGTTCTTATAATGTACAGGTTCACGTAACCAAAGGAGAAGAAATTCACGAACACACCATGGAAACAGTAGACGTACAATAATCATAAAAAGGATGCTCTTCATTTTGAAGAGCATCCTTTTTAGTACCCCTTGATTTTCATGCGCTTAGTATTCGTAGTCAGTCGTACATTTTTCGCAATAAATGCCGTAGCATTCATGTTGCTCCTCAATTGTATCTCCACATTGTGCACAAGACTTAGGCGGCAAATTTCGAAAGAACTCAACAATATTTTTTACCATGTTCATCACCCTCCGTAAATTTGTATTCACCCATCAATTGTTCGTGTTATATAACTGATGTGTTAATTTATTTTATTGTATTATAACAGTATGAGTTTCGTCAACAATAAATTCTAAAATGGGCGGAAAAAATGAAAAAATAGGCACAATGAAGTATAGTAGGGGGACAGACTAAAGTGAAAGGCGTTGTTCAGACATGAAGTTAACCGTTATTGGTCAATGGGGCGGATATCCGAAAGCAGGAGAAGCAAGCACCGGGTATTTACTTGAAGCTCATGGCTTCAAACTGCTTATCGACTGTGGAAGTGGTGTATTATCCCAACTTCAGCACCACATAGAAGCAACAGAGTTGGATGCGGTCCTTCTGTCCCACTATCATCCTGATCATGTGGCAGATATAGGTGTACTACAACACGCATTACTGATTCAATACTTCCTGGGGAAAAACAAAGGTACACTGCCTGTATATGCCCATAGGGAAGATCAGCAAGGATTCAGTTCCCTTACATACAAAGATTTGATGACAGCCCATGAGTATACTGAGGACTCTTCTTTATCCGTTGGTCCCTTCACGGTAACGTTTGTGAAATCCAAGCATCCCGTTCCATGTTACGGAATGAGAATCGAAGCAGATGGGAAATCCCTCTTTTATACAGCAGATTCAGCCTTCAGGGAAGAATTCATTTCATTCGGGCAGGATGCTGATGTGCTTCTGTGTGAATGTAATTTCTATGGTGATATGGATGCCTCGAATGCTGGTCATATGACTAGTCTGGATGCCGGAAAACTTGCTCAGAAAACCGGTGCACGCAACCTCATCCTCACCCATTTGCCTCATTTCGGTGACTTGGAGCAGTTGATGACAGAAGCGAAAACAATTTATAGCGGTAATGTATCATTAGCAAAAAAAGATATGGTAGTAGAAATTTAGGAGGGAAAACGATGTTATTTATTGATAATAAAGGAATCACAGATCCGCGGATCAATCTTGCTATAGAAGAATATGCACTGAAGAACTTAGATATTAATGAGAGTTATTTATTATTTTACATCAATGAACCTTCCATCATCATCGGGAAGAATCAAAATACAATTGAAGAGATCAATACAGATTACGTAGAAAAACAGGGACTTCACGTCGTACGCCGCCTTTCCGGTGGGGGAGCCGTGTATCATGACCTTGGGAACCTGAACTTCAGCTTTATCACGAAAGATGATGGGGAGAGCTTTCACAATTTCAAAAAGTTCACTGAGCCTGTTGTAACGGCTCTCCACAAACTCGGGGTGAAAGCAGAGCTGAGCGGTCGTAACGATATCATCGCAGAAGGCAGAAAGATCTCAGGCAATGCCCAGTTCTCCACTAAGGGTAGGATGTTCAGCCACGGAACGCTGCTGTTCGATTCCGAAATGGAAAACGTCGTGTCCGCTCTCCGGGTGAAAAAAGACAAGATCGAATCAAAAGGAATCAAATCAATCCGGAGCCGTGTGGCCAATATTTCAGAATTCCTGGCTGAACAAATGACGATAGAAGAGTTCCGCTCAACCCTCCTTGATTTTATCTTCGACGGAAGCGACGTAGAAGAATATGTCCTGACGGAAGAAGACTGGGAGAATATCCATAAGCTTTCAAAAGAACGCTATCAGAACTGGGATTGGAACTATGGGAAGTCACCAAAATTCAATCTCCAGCATTCCCACCGCTTCCCGGTCGGTTCCATCGATGTCCGACTCGAAGTGAATAAAGGGAAGATCGATAACTGTAAAATCTTCGGTGATTTCTTTGGGGTTGGAAATGTAGAGGACATTGAAGAAAAGCTGGCTGGTACTCGCTACGAGCGAAAGGACATTGCCGGGGCATTGGAAGGTGTTGATATCCAACACTATTTCGGTAATATCACGAAGGATGAATTCGTTGATTTGGTGTATTGATATAAATGGAAGAACCGTCCAAATTGGGCGGTTTTTTTGCATCAATATACTTGTATTAATACTATTCTTTATATAGAATATATTTTGAATACTTTTAATAGTTTGATGAATGACCATTCATTCAGTTTGTTGAAAAGGGGAGGGATACAATTGAATATTGCTACACGGTTAGACCAAATCGCTCAAGAGAAAGCAGATAAAACAGCTTATCATTTCTTAAATACTTCAAGTACATACGGGGAATTGAATGGTGCTGTATCGAAATTTGCAAGCGGCTTAGAGCAATTGGGTCTGAAAAAGGGAGATCATATCGCGCTTGTATTGGGGAATTCACCGCATTTTGTCATCGGATTATATGGTGCACTTCGTCTTGGATTAAAGGTCATCCCGATCAATCCGATCTATACTCCTGATGAGATTGGATATATTCTGAAAAATGGTGATGTGAAGGCCATTCTCACACTTGATCTACTCGTGCCATTAATCGAGAAGATGCAGCATCTGTTATCGGATGTCGAGCACTTCATCCTGTGTGAATCAGGAGATGAGCGGGCAAAGGATATTGACTTAGAAAACATTTCTCTTGCTTACCCTAAAATGAAATCGTTTACAAGTGTTTTGGGCAAAGGGGACCCCGGATTCAAAGGTGAGACGGTGGATGAGAATGAGGTGGCCATCATTCTGTACACTTCCGGAACAACAGGGAAACCAAAAGGTGCCATGCTCACTCATAAGAATATTTATTCCAATGCGACCGACGTCGGGAGCTATTTACGAATGAATGAAGATGATACCGTCATTACCGCTCTGCCAATGTTCCATGTATTCTGTTTAACAGTGGTCCTGAATGCACCACTTTTGAGAGGGGCTACCCTGTTAATCGTCCCACGCTTCAGTCCAAAGGCCATTTTTGAATTATCAAAGGCGTTTCAACCAACCGTATTCGCCGGAGTACCGACCATGTACAACTTCCTGTTTCAGTATCCAGATGGAAACCCGGAGGATCTATCATCGCTTCGTCTCTGTATTTCAGGAGGCGCTTCCCTGCCTGTGGCTCTCTTGAAAAACTTTGAAAAGAAATTCAATGTCATGATTTCTGAAGGATATGGATTATCCGAAGCGTCACCTGTGACCTGCTTCAACCCGCTGGATCGACCAAGAAAACCCGGATCGATCGGAACATCGATCATGAACCTGGAGAATAAAGTCGTCGATGAAATGGGAGAAGAAGTCCCTGTAGGACAGGTCGGTGAGTTGATTGTCAAAGGCCCGAATGTCATGAAGGGATATTACAAGATGGAAGAAGAAACCGCCGCAACGATCCGTGACGGATGGTTATATACCGGGGACCTTGCCCGCATGGACGAAGATGGCTACTTCTACATTGTGGACCGTAAAAAAGAACTGATTATCGTAGGGGGGTACAATGTTTACCCTCGTGAGGTGGAAGAAGTGCTATACAATCATCCCGGTATCGTGGAAGCAGCGGTCATCGGTGTCCCGCATCCCGAATTGGGTGAAGCCGTCAACTGCTATGTTGTAAAAAGCGATCCATCCCTGACAGAACAGGGTGTGCTGGAATATTGTAAAGAGCATCTTGCGAAATACAAGCTCCCGGCATCCATCGAGTTCCTGGATGAACTGCCGAAGAACACAACGGGAAAAATTTTAAGAAGAGCGTTAAAAGAGCAAGTCCTACAGTCCTAAAGAAAGAAGATGTTCAGTGGATCACTGAGCATCTTTTTTCTTTATTTCATAGCTTTACTGGCCTGTAATAACTTGGATTCACCTTTTTCCCACGTCTCAACCTGCTCAATTGCCTGCTCTGGAGTGAATCCCTGCCCGACTAATACACCGGATAAGATAAATTCCTGGAAGAGGTGGGTCAGATTGATGCCTTCTTCCACTTCAGATAAGGCACGGGTTACGAGTGGTTGAATATACTCAACCCACTGATCCGGAAGACTTTTCGTTTCACGGTGGTATGGATTGAAGCTTTGACTGGCCTGTTGATGCTGGAGGTAAGGGTTTTGATTATACGGATGATGCATCATATCGTACAACTCCTTTATGGGTTGATGTCACGATAGTTTATGCATTTGCCCGGGAAGTGTTCAGTCCTTTTAAAAAATGAAAGGGTTTTCTCGATTCGTGTCGAATCATACATAAGGAGGAAACACTTAAACAAAGGGGAGAACAAACATGGAATCCATTTTACTGGAACAAAAGGGCAACGTTGCAACGGTCACCATCAACAGGCCGGATGCCATGAACGCCTTTAATTACGATACACTGAACGAACTGCAGCAGGTAGTCGAAGCACTCCGCATCAATCCGGACGTCCGGATCGTCATTTTTACCGGAAGCGGGGAAAAAGCTTTCTCAGTCGGTGCTGATCTTAAGGAACGAAAGACCTTGACTGAACAACAGGTCATCCGTAATGTTTACAAGATCGGGGAGGTCTTCCAGTCTGTCGCCACCCTTCCGCAGCCGACCATCGCCGCCATGAACGGCTACGCATTCGGCGGAGGGATGGAACTTGCCCTTGCCTGCGATTTCCGGATAGCTGTAGCTGGTACGACAATGGGGCTTACCGAAACTAGCCTCGCCATCATACCGGGAGCAGGAGGGACTCAGCGTCTGCCGCGACTGGTCGGTGAATCCAAAGCCCTCGAACTTATCCTGACGGCTAAACGTTTAACTTCGGAAGAAGCATTGGAAATCGGGCTTGTTACAAAAGTAGTAGAAAAAGAGAATTTCATGGGGGAAGTCCATGGATTCGTGGAACCGATGCTGTCGAATGGACCGGTTGCCCTGCAGCAGGCAAAGTTTGCCGTCAAGAATGGGATGAACGTGGACTTGCAGACAGGTTTGCAGATTGAGAGAAAAGCATATGAAATCACAATCCCCACTGAAGATCGCGTGGAAGCTTTACTGGCATTCAGTCAGAAGCGGAAGCCTGAGTTTAAGGGGAAGTGAATAGAACATTTTGACTGATCGAGCTTTTACGTGAGTAGGAGATCTGCTGTGGAGCCAGCTTGGCTCTCGTGGCGGATCTTTTTTATGGTTGGGGCCAGGGGGAGATTCACTTTCAAAAATAGAAGAACTGCCACAGTGTTTTGAAGAGCTGGGTACAGGGAAGTTTTCTCCCATAAAGGTTTTGGAGGTTCCCATGGAGCCTCTTTCTTTACGCGGGTCTATCTTAAAACCAAAATTCATGTAAAATAAACAATCATACCAAACTGCACAGGAGTGACGCCCGTGAAAAAGAAGAAGCTTAAACTAAGTACCATCATCATTCTTTTCGTATGTGTCGTTGTCCTCATTTCCCTTGTCATAACCGATCTGCTGATTACAAGGACGATCAATGATAATATTGAAGCGAATATTGAAGAAAAAGCTAAGATTGTTTCAAGGACGGTGGCCCACTCGACGATTGTGAAGAACGGCCTTCAGAATCCAGAAAAGGAAGACAGCATACAAGAATACGCTTTGGATATCCAAGAATCAGCAGAGGTCCTGTTTGTTGTGGTGATGGACATGGAGGGCATACGGAAATCACATCCCGATCCTGATCGGATTGGCAGGCACTTTGTCGGTGGGGACGAGAAAGATGTGTTGGAAGGTAAAGAAAGCCTGTCCGTTTCTGAGGGCACGCTTGGTAAGTCTGTGAGGGCTTTTTCTCCCGTTTACAATGAGAAACACGAACAGATCGGGGCAGTGTCTGTCGGGATTTCCCTAAAAAGTGTAGAGGAAGCGCTGAATCAAAGCCACTACAATATATTATTGGGTTCGGCTCTCGGAATCATTGTGGGGATTATAGGCGCAATCTTCATTGCCCGGTACATAAAGAGAATCTTATTTGGGCTTGAACCCTTTGCGATTGCGAAGATCTTAGAGGAACGGAATACGATGCTCCAGTCGGTCCATGAAGGAGTGGTGGCTGTGAATAAGGATACCACCATTTCCCTTGTGAATAAATCAGCGCTGAAAATTTTCAATAAAGCTGGACTGAGTTCTGATCCGATAGGTATGCCCATTAAGGAATACATGCCGCACTCCCGTCTGGAACGGGTGATGGAGACGGGGAAACCCGAGCTTGACGAAGAGCAGACGATCAACGGGGTATCGATACTCGTGAACCGGGTTCCATTGATCGTCAATGATGAGGTGGTGGGTGCGATCTCTACCTTCCGTGATAAGACGGAAGTGAATCAGTTGGCGGAACAACTAACCGGTGTAAAATCATATGCAGAAGCTCTCCGGGCTCAGTCACATGAATTCATGAATAAAATGCATGTCATTCTGGGACTCGTAAAGATGAGGGATTACAGCCACTTAGGCCGGTATGTGAAAGAACTTGTTTCCTTCCGTGTCGATGAAGTGAGCAGGGTGACCTCGAAAGTGAAAGACCCTGCCCTGGCCGGTTTTATCATGGGGAAACTGAGCTACGCGAGGGAAAAGAACGTTAGGTTAACCATCGAATGTCACGATTTTCTTCCGGAACCAAGGGACCCGGCCGTTACCCATGAGCTGATCACCATCATTGGAAACCTATTGGATAATAGTATTGATGCAACGATGGGTTGTGAGGAAAAGGAAGTGTTGATGGAGGTGTTTTTTGAGGATGGTCAGCTTGAAATCGTAGTAACGGATACAGGAATAGGGATGCCGGAAGACATGGTTGAGGATATTTTCATCAAGGGGTATTCTTCTAAGGGAGAAGGACGGGGCTACGGTCTTTTCCTGGTGAAAGAGAGTATCGGTAAGCTGAATGGGACCCTGCATGTTGAATCGAAGGAAGGTTCGGGAACGACCATGATCGTTCAGGCTTCATATAAGGAGGCGATGAAAGGTGATTAATGTATTGATCGTGGAAGATGATCCAATGGTGGCACGGTTTAATCAAAGGTATCTGGAAGAGATCGATGGATTTCATTTAATCGGCATTTCGAATTCCATTGAAGATGCCATGGAGAAGATAACTGAGTTAAAGGTGGACTTGGTATTATTGGATGTTTATTTGCCCGGGAAGCAAACGGGAATGAACTTATTGGAGCAAATACGCATGGAACAGTTGGAAATGGATGTCATCCTCATCACAGCGGCATCAGAAGTAGAGAATATTCAAAGTGCCCTCAGGATGGGCGTGGTCGACTATTTAATCAAGCCCTTTGAATTCGAACGGTTTAAAAAAGCGTTGACGTCTTACCGGGAGAGTAATCAGATGCTTCAAAAGCATTCTACCATCGAACAGGGAGAACTGGATTTGCTTTTATTACGCGATGTCCAGGAAACCCGGGAGAAGCTGTCCCTTCCTAAAGGGTTGGCGAGAAGTACATTGGCGTCTATTTATCAAGAGCTTGTCAGTTTCGAAGAAGAGTCATTTTCAACAGATGATATAGCGGGGGTGACGTCCATTTCACGGGTGTCGATCAGAAAGTACCTGAGGTTCTTGAAAGAAATCGGGGTTGTGGATGAAACTTTGGTCTATGGAATCGGAAGGCCGGTATATCAGTATTCGTTGAAAAAAATGAATATCCCGAGAATCGAAAGTTATTTATAAGCAGCTTATGGCTGCTTATTTTAATTTCAAAAAACAAACAATAGTTTCATAATCTATGAAATCATAAAGCGTTTTCATAAAATGAGTATCATGTAAGCGGTTGCTAAAGTGCGATTACAGGGGTGTAAGGAAGTGAGTACTGGAAAGAGTGGTACAGTATTCAGCTCGTACTTATAAATCGACAAAGGGGATGAACAAAATGGGACAACCTGCATCAACACTTTCATATGAAAATGGGAAAACAAAAGAGGATGTGACGGATACGAAAGATCGTTCTCTTAAAATCTTTAGTATGCCGATCCTTTGGTTCCTGGTCTTCGCGGGGATTACGCTGGTTAGCATGTACACGGGGAATCTGCCGGGAGGGATGATCGGAAGCCTTCTCGTCATGATGGTCCTTGGTGAATTATTTGGATGGGCAGGAGACCGTACCCCCATCGTAAAAACATTCCTTGGAGGCGGTGCCATCATCGCGATTTTCGGCGCGGCTTATATGGTCTATGCCGGATTGCTTCCTGAAACCACGGTCACATCCATGACCGACTTTATGAAGTCAGGTGGATTCTTGAATTTTTATATTGCGGCGTTAATTACCGGAAGTATATTGGGGATGAATTCGAAGGTGTTGGTGAAGGTGGGCCTTCGCTACTTTCTCCCCATCTTCGGTGCAGTGGCCGGAGCGATCATTGTAGCCGGTATATTTGGATCTCTTGTCGGCTTTACCCTTAAAGAAGCGATCCTTGTCATTACCATGCCCATCATGGGTGGTGGAATGGGAGCCGGCGCAGTGCCGATGAGTCAGATCTATTCAGAAATGATGGGGAATGATCCGAGCTACTATATATCGATGCTTGTACCGGCACTTGCGTTGGGAAATGTATTTGCCATCATTCTCGCATCGGTTCTTGATATTATCGGGAAAAAGGTCCCTTCCCTGAGTGGAAACGGCCAGCTCATGAAAGGCTTTACCTATGAGAAAACAAAGCAGAAGTATCATATTGAGAAGATGGGAGTTGGCTTACTTGCTGCCCTGACATTCTTTACGGTTGGTACCCTGCTGGGATCCATTCTGCCTCTTCATCCTTATGCAATCATGATCATTCTGGTGGCAGTGGCGAAGATCTCAAATATCATTCCTCAAAATGTTGTAGAGGGAGCGAGTCAGTGGTATCAATTTGTAGCGGCTAACTGGACCTTCGCTTTACTATTCGGGATCGGTGTTGCGTACACGGATTTGAATACGGTCCTTGAAGCTTTGACTCTTCAATATATCCTGACCGTACTCGGAGTGGTCCTGGGGGCGATCATCGGTGCAGCGATCCTTGGGAAACTGGTCGGTTTTTATCCGATCGAAGCAGCCATCACCGCGGGACTGTGTATGGCGAATATGGGAGGAACAGGGGATGTTGCCGTGTTGTCAGCATCCAAAAGAATGGAGCTAATGCCATTCGCACAGATTTCTTCACGACTGGGTGGCGCATTGATCCTGCTGTTAGCCGGATTAATCATCCCACTCCTGTAAATATGGTACACTTAGGCTTGACTCTAGTAGTCAGGCCTATCTTTCATTTCAATAGATTGTGGTGACATAAATGGATGTAATATTGATTGTACTGCCTGCCTTACTGGTCTTTGCCGTTGGATATATGGGCCAAAAGAAACTTGGCTTTGAAATCAATTCGATTTCGAAGATGGCCATCTACTTAATGTATCCTTTCCTGGCTTTCAAGACCTTTTACGAAAATGAACTGAATACGGACTATCTTTATATTTTTCTCTTTTGCCTCGCACTTTGTGTCATATTGATTCTTTCCGTTAAAATAGTGGCTGCGTTCAGGAACTACTCAAAACCGAAAGAATCGGCCATGATCCTTTCCGGCGTTTTCATGAATTCGGGTAATTACGGTGTACCCATCATTCTGTTCGGGTTTGGTGAACTCGGTTTTCGCTATGCCGTCATCATGATGGTGATTCAATCTTTCCTTATGAATACGATCGGATTATACTACGCTATTAGCGGGAGTGACAAAGCAAGGGGAGCAAAGGAAATCTGGATAAAGATCGTCAAGATGCCGATTTTATATGGAGCGTTTATCGGGCTTGCCTTCCAGGTATTGCACCTTCACGTTCCACTATTTCTACATCAAACGATCGATTTGATCTCACAAGCCACGATCCCTACAATCATGGTGGTCCTCGGGATGCAGCTGGCCACTCTTGGCGGGAAGAAAGTGGAGAGAAGCGCATTATCCTTCATCGTGATTATGAGAATGGTCGCTTCGCCCATTCTGGCATTGGCGATCGTCTCCCTGCTGCCGATTTCATCGACACTTGGTTCAATCCTTATTATATTGGCAAGCATGCCGACTGCTGCCAATACGACGATGTTTTCACTGCAATTCAATACGGAACCTGATCTCGTATCAGCAAGTACGCTGGTCACGACCCTTTTGAGTATCGTGACGATTCCGGTCATGTTGGCACTGGTTTCATAAGGTAAAACCACTTGAGTGTTTTCACTCAGGTGGTTTTTTTATGGAAGCTCATCTTTTGACAGATTCTGAAGAATCCATTACTATTGTAAAATAAATTCCAACCAAATCAATAAGATTAAGGAGGATTTGTTATGGCTGAATATGTTCAACCAATCAATGAACAAAAAGGTCCCGAGAAAAAGAGTACCGAATTGAACTCACCACAGACGTCATTAGTGGCTGGTGGGATCATCGTATCAGCGGTTCTTGGTCTCTACCTGCTCTTTACACAGGAAATCGCCCAAACCGTGCTTCTCGTTCTCGGACTTCTGTTAGGATATACATTATTTCATGCACGATTCGGCTTCACTTCTGCCTTCCGCAGGGTGATGTCTGTCGGAAACGGCCAGGCGATGCGTGCCCATATGGTAATGCTCGCCGTTGCGGTTACTTTGTTTGCACCAATTCTTGCTACAGGGTACACCTTTTTTGGAGGGGAAGCGACAGGCTATGTGTCACCAGTCGGTGTCAGCCTGATTGTTGGTTCCTTTCTGTTCGGGATCGGGATGCAGCTGGGGGGAGGATGTGCTTCCGGAACCCTTTATGCGATTGGCGGAGGGCGTTCCGTCATGTTCATCACGCTGTTATTCTTTATTGTAGGTGCAACCGTCGGAGCGGCTCATCTTCCATTTTGGACAGAGGAGCTTCCTTCCTTTAAGCCGATCTCGCTGGCCACGTCTACAGGACTGGGTTATTTCGGCGCGTGGGTCGTGTCCATGTTATTCTTCGCATTCGTTGCATGGGTCACCCTTCGGATCGAAAAGAAGAAGAATCCTCCGCGCATGGCAGTTCTTCCGTCTGCAAAAGGGTGGAAGCGGATCTTCCGTGGATCCTGGCCACTTATTGCAGCTGCCATCGTTCTTGCGGTATTGAATGCCCTAACGCTCATGACGCGGGGAAATCCATGGGGAATTACATCGGCCTTTGCGTTATGGGGATCCAAGGTTGCCGGAATGTTCGGTGTAGATGTTGCCAGCTGGGGCTATTGGTCAGGAGCCAATGCAGAGGCCCTTCAAGCATCAATCTTTGCTGATTCTACTACCGTATTGAATTTCGGTGTCATTCTTGGAGCATTCCTGGCCTCTGCAGCCGGAGGTTTGTTCCGCTTCAATAAGATCACTGGTAAAAATGCCATGGCATCGGTCATTGGCGGACTGTTGATGGGATATGGTGCCCGCTTGGCATTTGGATGTAACATCGGCGCGTACTTCGGAGGAATTGCTTCCTTCAGCCTTCACGGTTACATCTGGGGAGTTCTGGCCCTTGCCGGCACATTCCTTGCACTCTATCTTCGTCCTCTGTTCGGCTTGTCCGTTCCAAAACCGAAGGATACGTTCTGTTAATGGAAAGCGTGGGAATTTCTTGTTCCCACGCTTTATTTTTTATTAGAGATACCTTAATTCCTGTCTCAGGTAAGCACCGCGATCTTTAATGAACTGAAGGATGAAGGAAGGTTCCCGGTCATACACATCAATATCCCTCTGAAAATGGGGGTCCATCAGGATATAGGGTCTCAGGGAAGAGTGTAAGCTCATCACTTTGTCTTCAAGGTGTGTCACATTGAACGTCGTTTCAAGAATTTCCTCCAATATATCCTTATATCGTTTTCGGTAGCCCGATCGTTTCATTAGCTGTGTGGTCAGTTTGTTTTTCGTTTTCCCCGTAATCGGTACATAATCCCATTCCATGACCTCCCCGTTTACCCGTCTTCCAAATGTAGCGTCGTAATCCCACGGTATGATGGAAAATTGTTGATCCCTCCGGTTCAGATACAAAGCGTAGTTATGGGTGAATCCATCATTATTCATTGTACAGACAGCCCCGGCAAGCCACCTCAAGTAGTTTTCAATGTGTAAGAGCCGGGGGATTTCATGTTGGAAGGTTGAAGGTGAATTGATTCTCTTGATGAAGTGGATGAGGGTATGATCATCTTCCATATGTCCGAGTTTTCGCTGGTATCCTGATGTCAGGCCGCGTTTTCCCTTTTGTGAGAAGTCAGCTTTGTCGCTGACCGCATAATAGATCGTCCCCGGGGGAAGGTTTCTCTTTTTCAGGTAGATCTCATCCACCGATTCCAGCTGAAGGTATAAACCAAGGGGTTCCCCCTCCAGGGTAATGAATACATGCTGACTCTCCGGTGTGTGGATGCCCAGTTCCCTCATGAAATCGAGGGAGAGTTTATTCCGGAAATGGGAGGGATCAAGGGACTCTGCGTTCAGGTGCAGTTCTGAGGATTCATCCGGGTCTTGTTGTTTGCCAAATTCTATGTGATACGACTTTTTTTCCAGTTCCCGTGTATAGGATCCCCTGTACCGGATATGGATGTCATGTACGGCATCTTCTATTTTCAATTGAGCCGGAACAGAAGTGTTGCTCCATACATCACGTTCCAGCTCCCGTAAATCAGCATGATCGAATTGGAGGTCAAATGAGGGTAGGGAAGAAGTCATGTTCATTATTCTCCTCTCAACTTAAAGATGTAATAGTATATTGGTGGGTTCCAAAGTTTGACACGACGTGAGAAAAAAAAGCAGTCATGAAATGGAGGTTCCATTTCATGACTGCTTTACTCTTCCCCGTAATAAATGACCATTTGGCAGACAGCTTCCTGATTCGCTTCATTGGAGTATTGATGACCGGAGTCAGCGGCAAACCGAATCGAACTTCCTGCCGTCAACTCATACTTTTCCTCTGCAATCTTCAGGGTGATCTCTCCTGATAGAACTGTGATGTATTCTTCTACACCCTTCGTATGTCCTTCATTCCGATAGGTACAACCCGGTTTCATTTCCACCCGATAGCTTTCCCATTTCTTTAAGGGATCGAAAGGGAAGATGGGATACACAATGTAGTTGCCGTCATCTTCAAGCACAGGCTGCACGTCTTCATAATGAATGATGGACACCTGGCTGCTCGGCTTCTCAATGAGGGAAGAAAAGGATACCTTCAAGCCATTGGCAATCTTCCACAGAATGGCGACGGTAGGGTTCGAATCCCCACGTTCGATTTGACCGATCATTGCCTTGCTGACCCCTGTCCGCTCAGCCATTTGTTCAAGGCTGAATCCCCGTTCTCTCCGGATCTTTCTGATATTCTCACCAATTTGTATCGGGAAATTTTCCATGATAAAACTCCTCTTGTTTATTATAACGTCTATATGTATAATATAATAAATTATCAAAAAATTAAAATAGTGAATAACACTTATTATAAAGGATGTGAAGGGATGGAAGCACTTCTTTCTACGAAAAAAGTGAGTGACTTTCGCTATGGCCTGCAGGGTGGCATCAGCATTGCCATTGGATATATGCCTGTGGCCCTGACGTTTGGCTTGTTGGCACGCACAACCGGGCTTACAGTGACGGAGACGATCTTGATGAGCATGCTCGTGTTCGCAGGGGCTGCTCAATACATATCCTTGAGCCTGATTGCGGTGGGTACCGGAATGATTGAAATCATTCTAACAACGTTCATTGTAAACATCCGTCACTTTCTGATGTCTGCTTCGTTAAGTGAGAAACTTGAAGAAGACCGTTTGTTTAAAAAGCTTTTTTATGCGTTTGGCATCACGGATGAAACCTTCACGGTCATCAGTGTCAAAGAGGGGAAAGTGCGGACGGGGTTTGCCGTTGGGGTTATGCTCATTTCATACGGCAGTTGGGTCGTGAATTCCGGTGTGGGATATTTTATCGGAGAAATCCTCCCCGGTTTCCTCCAGGCCAGTATGACCATTGCTTTGTATGCCATGTTTGTCGGACTTCTCGTCCCTTCTTTGAAAAAGAGCGTCAAGGTCACATTTTTAGCCGTTGTCGCAGGGGCTCTGAATAGCACCCTCCTATTTACGACAAACCTTTCAAACGGCTGGTCGATTGTGGCCGCCACGATTGCATCTGCCGTGATCGTTGAGGCAGTCATCATGCTGAAAGAAAGGGGGAAAACCATATGAATCCTGCCATTGTGTGGATGATCATTGGAATGGCCGTAGTGACATACATACCCAGAATGCTCCCTTTCCTCGTATTTAAGGGAAAGGAACTTCCACCTTTTTTTCAAGGAGTGCTGAAGAATGTCCCTTTTGCTGTCTTGGGAGCGTTGATTTTCCCGAGTATTCTTCTGATACAGGAAGGGAACCTCCTGTTTGGGGCAGTGGGGACGGTGGCTGCCTTTGCCATCGCGTTTTTGGGTGCCAACGTGATCCTTGTGGTGATCGGGGCGATCTCCGTTTTGTCTTTGTATTCGGTCTTTTTAATGTAGAGGGCTACGATTTAAATCGTGGCTTTTTTTTATGGAACCTGGACGTACTATATAAATTTGAAAAATGACAGATAAAAATTTATCCTGGCAGATATAATGAAGATATGGCGGATATGTGGTACGTAAATCACCAGAACGTCAGATAAACGATTTTCCCTTCCCGGACGGGACCATTTCATTCACCGTCCGTGTTTAGGTTCTAAAACTTTGGACAGGGTATTACATATAGTAGTGAAGACGAAGGGAGGAAGTATGTTGGCTAGAAAATGGGCGCTCAGGTCAATATTGGCTTACTTGCTATTAGGCTTATTTTTATATGTGTACTTATTTTTCCTGGCGGATTCCACTTTACCTGAAACGTATAAGGGAAGCAGTGCGGACCCGGCCACTTTTATGAATAATAAAGAAATTCTGTTGAGTGAGGACTTTTCCAAAATCAAGAATCTATTATTTTTCTTATCCACTCCGTATGAATGGTTATTCTATTTCCTGATCCTGATTTTCGGAGTATCCCGTGTGTTTGAAAAATGGGCGAGGGGGACCGTGAAGAATGGGTTCCTTCAAACGGCCATTTTCTTATTCTGGTTATCGATCTCTTCATTTGTGGCTATTTTCCCTTTGCAGTATATTTCATATAAGATTTCAAAAAGCTACCACATTTCCACTCAGACGTTTTCCATGTGGATGAAGGACGAAATCACGGATTTCTGGGTGAATTATCTGCTTATGTTCATCATCGTCTCAGTCCTGTATGCCTTGATGAAACGCTTTAAACAGCGCTGGTGGCTTGCCGCCTGGGCTTTGTCTGTGCCATTCACGATTTTCATGATGTTTGTTCAGCCTGTACTGATAGATCCCCTCTACAATGATTTCTATCCATTGAAGGATAAAGCATTGGAAGAGCAGATCCTCTCACTTGCAGACAGGGCCGATATCCCTGCTGATCACGTGTTTGAAGTCGATATGTCAGAGAAGACCAATTCCCTTAACGCATATGTCACCGGGGTAGGGTCCAATTCAAGGATCGTCTTATGGGATACGACCCTTGAAAAGCTGACAGACAAGGAAATCCTCTTCGTCATGGCCCACGAAATGGCCCATTACGTGGAAAAGCATATCTATATCGGAATCGGGATCTATCTCGTTCTGTCCTTCTTCGGACTATTCCTGACGGCTAAGCTGATGAGGGGCATCGTGGCCAATCACAGTGATGATTTGAAAGTTTCGAAAGTCTCGAACTTGAGCTCACTTCCATTGTTTTTAATGATCACATCCATGCTGTTGTTTACGATCAGTCCACTCAGCAATTGGATTTCCAGGTACCAGGAAACGAGGGCGGACCGCTACGCCATCGAAATGACCGGTGATAAGGAGTCGGCCATCTCGTCCTTCCAGAAGTTATCGAAGGTGGGATTATCCCAAGTGAATCCGCCTCTGTTGGTGAAGATCTTCCGTTACGGACATCCTACAATGCTTGAACGCCTGTCGATGCTTGAGGAATACGAAGCGGAGAAGAAAAAAGAGTAAAGAGAAAAAAAACGAGTCAAAGCTATATTGACTCGTTTTTTTTTATTTTTGAATGAACGGGGAAAGGATCAACCAGCTATGATAACAGAAAGATTAAGTAAAAAATGTTTTCTCTAAATTATAACTTTTATGGTAAAATAAGTAATATATCTAAAGGCTGGATCATGAAAATTGGATGGAGAGGTGGTAGGGGATGGAAGGAATCATACACCAAAAACTGTTGTTGTACTTTAGCAAGATTGCTTTTACTATGTTGGTGTTAGTGGGATTGCCATTTTGGAGTTATCTTGAAACTGGCCGCCCAATGATGGAATGGTCATTGATCATTGGGATATTGATCACTTTGATCATCATTTATGCTTACGGTGGTGGTTATCGGTATCAGAGGATCCACAACTTGTTAAAAGGGAAAAAGAAGAAGAGATTCTATCACTCGATATCATTTTGGACAGCCTTGATTTACACTGTAGTCGTATTCTATTTAACAATAAAAGCTTATGGGGACATTTTCCATTGAAATCTTGAAGGCATAAAGAATAAGGCCTGGTCATCCACTAGGCCTTTTCTCTTTTGCTGATAACCAGGTTTTTCGCTTTTTCCGTCATATAGGCGAAGATCACATCTTTATGGTGCAGGTTGGAGTTGGTTAGTTGTGTTTCCAGCCATTCCTTCGATTTTCCCAGGAGCTTCAAGTTCCTGGTTTGGATTTTTCCGTCCACTATGACCGAAATCGGCAGGCCTTCATCGTCGATCTTCAATTTGAGATGTTCCACTGTCACCGGCGTATTTTCTACCTTGGGGATAATGCTCACTTCACCGATGGGCTCGAGCATCGCATAGTCCACATCTGAAATCTTCGGGTATCCTTGAGATCTGAGGATGGATGTTAATTGAATGAGTGAGATCTTTGACTTTTCCAGGTTATCTTCCAATATTTCCCCGTCTTTTATTAACAATGTAGGCTCTCCCAGGAAGAACCGGTTTCCCCATTGACTTAACGTAAGGAATGAAAACAGCACATGGAGTCCGACAAGAAAGACGAGGGCTGTGATGGTCGGCCAGAATTTTGTTGAAATCAATGGTTCAGAGGCAATGGTCCCGACGATGATGATGGCCACCAGGTCATAAGGGGTCATCTGGACGATTGTAGACTTACCCATCAGCCTCATAGCCGCTATGGTGATCAGGTAGAGGACCAGAACTTTTATCAATAGGATCATGATGATTCGCTCCATCGTGTATAGATTCCCCATTAGGATTAGCCAATGGGGAGGAAGTCATGCACGTGAAGGTACCAAAGGCCCGTCCGATAAAAAGGGAATGGCTGACTCGGGAGGTGGAGTCAGCCATTTATGATTATCCGTAACTTACGTTCAATTCATTTAATTCCTTTGATAATTTCATGAACAGTGCTTTATCCTTTGTATCCAGGGCGGCATCAATGTCAATTAAGAGCTTGGATTTCTGTGTCATTAAAATGCTTTCATGCAGGACCATATCGATATAGATTTCCATTACGCTTCTTTCAGCGGCTTTCTTCCGGGTCATGGCAGCGGCTTTCATCATTTCTGTATAGGACTTTTTGCTTTCCATATACGTCACCCCTGAATTCTTTTTATTAGTATATGGGGTAAGTAGTAAAAATTCAACCAAAAAATTAAATATTCTGATAATTTTTTATTCATAAAACAGTAGAAGGGGATAAATATCAGAATTTTTAAAAATATGAGAGACAACCCTCGAAATTTGTGGTATTATTTTGGTGAAAAATGTAAATGGAGGCGATGAAATGAGAGAAAAATCTCGAATTATAGAAGAATATGAAGTGAATCCCCATACGATGATCCTTCAGCCTATGGAATATGGCGCCAGGACATTTACGAAAATAATAGAGGTGGATGACGTATTGATTTCTCCGTTTAAACCCTTTGATATCCTCAAGAAAAGTTGTGAATTCTTTGGCTGTTCTTATGAAGGCAGGAAAGAAGGTACGAAGAAACTTACGGGTATCATCTACAAAGCCCCCATCATGGTCAACCCTGATATGTCCATTTATCTATTCCCGACATCCTCTCCAGTAAAGCAGGAATGTGCATGGATTTCCCACTCCCATGTCCGGGGATATGAACGGTTGACAAATGGATCAACACGAATCTTCCTGCAAAACAATGAATCCTGTACGGTTCCCATTTCTTACAGTTCTTTTGAAAACCAAATGCTCCGCACCTCGGATCTACGCATTGCCTATACACAGCGGATCGCTGAAATGGAAAGTAAATATAATACGAAGGTCCAGAGTGAAATGAATAATGTAAAAACGTTCTATTTGAATCGACATATACACAAAACCGATGCGTGAGCCACTGTCACGCTTCTTTTGTTGTATCTGTCTTTGTTTCCGTGAAACGGCGGAACAGATAATGTCTCATTAAATCCTCCACCCGGTTCCGGAGGCGTGGATTGAAGTAATTATGGTGCTCTTCATATCCCTTATACAAAAACATGTACATCGTGAAAGCATCATCCGATTGAATCCGTTCCACCTTCATCTTATTCGTCCTCATATACTTTTTAACGTGGGCCAGTTCTCCCTGAATGACCTTCATCGTCTCCTCGATCATCTCTAAATACGGTCTCTTTAATTTAAATGGGCTGCTGTCGACGACTTGCAGGTCGCGATTCAATATCGTCAGCACCATGGGCAGATAGATTGCCTGCTCCAAAATATTCCGATCGGTCTCCGGTATCCTTGTCATATGAAAAGACTCCTTTTCACTTTGGTATAGAACGTGTGTTCGTATTTCATATTTTACGTTGATTTCAATTTACTTTCAATAGGGAAAATTGTAGAATTTGAATTTGTTTCTATTATGAAGGGGATCGCAGGTTTTTATCCGTGAAGGGATTCGCATTTTCAATGTCGAAAATATATAGGGTACAGAATGAAAGGAAGGTGCCGTAGCATGAAGAAAAGCATGGCCATAAAAGACCTTTATGAAATAAAGGCTGTATCGGATCCAAGGCTCTCACCGGGTGGAGATGAAGCTGTATTCGTTCAAACGGTGATGTGTAAAGAAAAAGATGAATATTTCTCAACCTTACATAGTATCGACCTAAAAGAAAAATCCATTCGTCAATGGACGTTTGGGGAACAGAGGATTTCGTCACCAAGATGGTCACCTGATGGAAGGAGGATTGCTTTCATCTCCAACCGGTCCGGTGTCAATCAGCTCTATCTCATCCGACGGGATGGAGGGGAAGCAGAGCGGGTCACGGACTGTCCGGTTGCGGTCTCGAATCCTGTGTGGTCCCCATGCGGTGAAAAGATTGCCTTAACCATTCGCTTAGAGAAAGGCGGAACGTTTGATCACAAAGACGAAAAAGAGGAAAAGCCAAAGCCTTTTGTAACAACAAGCATGAAATATAAAAGTGATGATCGCGGCTTCCATGATGATTCATATTCACAGATAGCATATGTGAATGTAGAAACGAAGGAAATGAAAAGGCTCACGGATGATGAACATGACTACACGCTTCATTCATGGTCCCCGGATGGAAAGTACCTTGCCGTATCGACAGACAGGAAAGAAGACAGGGACTTTTCATTCCAGTCCGATTTATATCTTTTTCACCTTGACACTGGAGAGATGAAACAAGTGAACGGGGAGCCGGGATACTACGGGGAAGCAAGCTGGTCTCCGGATGGCACGCACCTTGCCTATATTGGCCATAATCGTGAATTTGAAAACGCAACTCATAATAAGATATATATTCACGGACTTGAGACCGGATACTCCGTTTGCCTGACTGAAGGGATGGATGTGCCGGTAGGGGATTACCTTAACAGCGACAGCATCCAGGGCTCGTCACGGACGGGGATACAATGGTCTAAGGACAATGAAAGTTTTTACTTTCTGGCATCGGACTCGGGGAACACGGTCCTCTATTATGCTCACATCGAGGGGGCCATTTATCCTGCACTTTTACAGGAAGAGCAGCATGTCTACGGATTCGACCTGGATTCGGACCGCCAAACCATCCTGTTGGCAATGAGCAGACCGACAGAACCAGGGGAATTGTATACACTGCATGTCCCGACCGGAGAACTCACCACCATCACCCGTTTAAACGGGGATCTGCTTGCCGCGAGGGAACTGTCCTGTCCGGAATCGTTCATGTACAACGGGGCGAAAGATATGCCGGTCCAAGGCTGGATCATGAAACCTGCGGGATTTGAGGAAGGAAAGAAGTATCCCCTTATCGTGGAAATTCATGGGGGTCCTCATACGATGTACGGTAACACATTCTTTCATGAGTTCCAGGTCATCACAAACTCCGGCTATGCTGTCTTATACGTCAATCCCCGAGGAAGTCACGGCTACGGTCAGGAGTTCGTCGATGCCGTACGGGGTGATTATGGCGGAGGGGATTACGAAGATATCATGAAGGCAGTGGATTACGCACTGAAGAAATTTCCTTTCATCGATGAATCCCGCCTTGGTGTGACCGGTGGAAGCTATGGAGGCTTCATGACCAACTGGATCATCGGCCACAGCGACAGGTTCAAAGCAGCTGTGACCCAGCGATCGATCAGTAACTGGATCAGCTTTTATGGAGTGAGTGATATCGGCTACTATTTCTCCGAGTGGCAGATTCAAAGCGACCTTGGGGACGTTGAAACTTTGTGGAAGCACTCTCCCCTCGCCTATGTGAAGGATATGGACACTCCGTTATTGATCCTTCACAGTGAAAAGGATTACCGCTGTCCGATCGAGCAGGCAGAACAGTTATTCATCGCATTAAAACGGGAGAATAAAGAGACGAAGTTCGTCCGCTTCCCGGAATCCAACCATAACCTCTCCCGTACAGGAAAGCCATCCATGCGGGAAGCCCGTTTGCAGGAAATACTCGACTGGTTCGGGGAGCATTTATAGAGGATTGGGAGAACTGTCATTCCGGTGGGGATGGCAGTTTTTTTGAGGGAAACGGAATAGGGAGAGGGGGAACGGCCATCCTTAGACGTTCGACAGGTGGGCAAGGACCCGTCATGAAAAAAATTACCCTGCCGGATGAGGTTTACAATCCCCCGCTTTAGGAAAACGTGTATTAATAAAAACGACACGTCAAATTGCAATATGGAAATCCTGTTCCGGTGTGATATGATGAGAGAGTAAGAAGTGAAGGCGAAGTTCATGGTCGTTTAAGGGGAAACATATAATATGAATATCAATACGATAAAAAATTGGTTTACGCTTGAAAATATGATGGAATTGATTCAGCAATATCGTTCATTTGGACCGATTCCCGGAATCCTCCTCCCATTGCTGGAGGCATTTCTTCCGTTCCTGCCCCTGGTGGTGTTTGTGACGGCCAATGCGAATGCATTCGGTTTATGGTGGGGCTTTTTGTTCTCATGGATCGGTGCGACGCTTGGTGCCCTGATCGTCTTTCTTTTGGTAAGAAGATACGGGGAGACAAGGGTCTTTCGCTTCTTGAGGAAGAATAAGCAAGTGAATCGATTGACAAAATGGGTAGACAGGCATGGGTTTGGACCGCTGTTCATCCTTTTGTGTTTCCCGTTTACTCCGTCTGCGGTTGTAAATGTGGTGGCAGGATTATCCTCCATCAGCATTGCTCAATATATGCTGGCAGTGGTAACGGGGAAAATGGTGATGATATTCACCATTAGTTTTATAGGATATGATATTATATCATTAGTTAAACAACCAATTCGTACTGTAATCGTTGTGGCTATTATTTTTGTGTTATGGTTTATCGGAAAAAGAATTGAGATACATCTGAATAAGAAAATGGAATTAGACCAACGAATCGAACGGAAAAAGCAGGAGGAATCAAATTGAGAGAAGAGGTAAAAAGAGAAGGACTTGAATGGATCAAAGCCTTGGGAATTGGATTAATCATATTCATCATCATTCGGACCTTTCTCTTCTCCAACTATGTGGTGGAAGGCGAATCGATGATGCCGACACTGCAGGATGGAAATAAACTGGTTGTCAATAAAATCGGCTATCATATAGGAGAACTGGACCGCTTTGATGTAGTGGTGTTCCATGCAAATGAAAAAGAAGATTATGTGAAGAGGATCATTGGTTTGCCTGGTGATAAAATCGTGTACAAAGATGACAAACTTTATGTGAATGGGAAGTACTATCCAGAACCCTATTTAGAGAAATTCAAGCAGGAGTACATCGGCAGTAAGCTGACGGGTGATTTTACCCTGCAGGAAATCACAGGAGAAAAAACAGTCCCTAAAGGTAAGATCTTCGTTCTCGGGGATAATCGCAGGGGAAGTATGGATAGCCGCTATTTCGGATTTGTGGATCGTGAGCAGATTGTCGGGAAAGTGGACCTTCGCTATTGGCCGATCAATGAATGGGATGTACAGTTTAGAAAATAGAACGAAAAAGAAGGCGTCTCATGATGGGGACGCCTTCTTTTTTTGCCGATTATGTACTAGTTATCCACCTTTGACCAATATAAATATGATAGAATAGTAAGAAAATTCGTTCGTTTTGAGGGTGGTTATGTGACAGCGGAAATTCCAATCATTGAAACCAAATTTGTGCCGCCTGTTGTCAAGGATTCCTACATTAGGCGTCCAAGCTTAATGAAAAAGATGAGAACGGTTACAGATTACAAATTAGTGATCGTCCATTCGGGAGCAGGCTATGGGAAAAGTACGGCCATCAGCCAATTTTTACAGGATGTACAACCAGAATATTGCTGGTACTCCATCACTCAGACCGATGATGGACTGATCCCTTTTGTCACCAATATCGTCTATGGAATCCAAAAGCAGATGCCACATTTTGGAGAAGAACTAAGAGAGATGCTCCGGTCTATGGGACAATATATGAAGGAAGATGATATCCATCGGTTAAGTGCCCTGTTTATTAATGAATGTATGAAAATCCCCCACTCCTTCACCATCATTGTAGATGACTATCATCTTGTGGATCATTCCTTTCTCATCAATCAATGGATGGAGAAAGTCATCGAACATTTACCCGGTAATATTCATTTCTTTCTTTCTACACGCACCAAACCTGCCTGGTCCTCATTTATACAGCTTAAGATATCCGGTCAACTGATGGAGATATCAGAAAGTGATTTGTGCCTCAAGAAAGAAGAGGTGGAGTTGCTTTTAACGGGGTTTCATGAAACCCTCATCCCTGTATCCCAGCTCGATGCCATTTATGATTTGACCGAAGGCTGGGTCATCGCAGTCAGTATGATCCACTCGCAGCTTAAGGAGAATCCGGATATCCTTACGGTGGAAAAACAGCATTCCTCCCTGGAAGAACTCTTTCATTACCTGGCCCAGGAAGTGCTCTCCAAACAAACACCCATCGTGCAACAGTTCCTTAAGCAGATTTCGATCCTGGATGAAATCAACGGAAGTACGTGCGAAGTGATCTTTGAACTGCCGGGATCCGAACAGATGCTGAAGCAGCTATCCGAAAAGAATGCTCTCCTACAGGAAATGAAAGGCTCTCATCATTTTCGTCTGCATGCCTTGTTCCAAACATTTTTAGAACGAAGATTAAAAGAAGAAAGCCCAGCGCTCTATCAGGAACTTCATTTGAAGTGCGCCCGATTCTTCGAAGGGAACGGGAATTGGGAGAAAGCCATATTCCATTATTTGAAAATGGGGAATATCGAGGCAGTGTCCACGATCCTCGTCAAAGAAGCTGAAGGGATGATGAAGGGCGGGCAGCTCGAGACATTGGGGGATTACTTAAGAGGGATACCTGATCATGTAAAGGATCACCATCATTCCCTATGGTTTTATCAAGGAGAATTTTTTCGCTATCGTTCATTTTATGAAAAAGCAGAAAAAGCCTATACGAGGGGAGTGCAGCTGACAGAAAATGACCCGATTATGTTGAGTAAAGCATATGAAGGAATTGGACGGATTTATTTAGATACGATTCAGCCGGGAAAAGCACAGCGGTTTTTACTTAAGGCCATTGAATGCCTTGAAGCCGGGGAGCAAGAATATGTGGAAGAAAAGAATCACCTGTACGTGTTAACAGCCGAGAACCTTGTAAACTCAGGAAAGGCGATACAGGCAAAACTTTGGTATGACAAAGGAAAAAGGAACGGATTCATGAAAGAAGAAGGCAACCTCGAAGCAAGGATGCTGCTCAGGACAGGCAAGCTTCAAGAAGCCAAGCAGGTCCTGCTATACAAAGAAGGGGAAAATCAGCTTCCTCAATCACACCGTGAGAAAGAATTGCTACTGTCTCTCATTCAATCGTTCATGGGGAACGGGAAGGAAGCCAAATCATTGGCACAGCATGGAATCAGTCAGGGGATAAAAGGGAAATCTCCATTTGTGGAAGCCTGCGGGTGGATCAGGATGGGACATGCGGTCCAGCTGATCAGCGACTATGATACATCCCTGGCAAAAAACTGTTATGAAACCTCGCTAGAATTAATGAGTCAAATCAATGTCTCCAGGGGAAAAGCAGAACCGTATATGGGATTGAGCATTCTTTTTGCCCGGATGGGTGAGTTTCAAAGGGCGAAGGAACTGGCCGAAGAAGCGCTGCATGAAACGGAAAAGGTGGAGGACATGTGGCTCTATTCCCTTATCCTGCTCAGTATGGGAATGACGGATTTCTACCGTGAAGAATGGGAAGAGGCAAGAACATGCTTTGACCGGGCGGAGAGGCAATTTGATTCCTGCGGTGACCGATACGGCAAAACGATGACAAAGCTGTGGAAAAGCGCAGTCGCTTATAAAACCGGTGATACTGCCTTGTTTATGGAGAGCATGATCTCCTGTTTGAATGAAGTACAGACAGGGGAATATGAATTTATCTTTTTTAAGCCGACGACATTCGGGCCAAAAGACCTGCAAAGCCTGGTTCCGTTAATCGTGAAAGCTTATCAGGAAGGAATCCATGCTCCATACTGTCATCAACTGCTAACAAGGTTGGGGTATGATTCGATCCCCTCTCACCCGGGTTATTCCATAAAGGTTCAAACCCTTGGCCGATTTGAAATCCAGTTAGGGGATCAAAGGGTCATTGAGAAGCAGTGGCAAAGGGAGAAGGCAAAGGAATTATTTCAATATCTGCTGATCCATGGAAAGCAATTAAAGAGGAAGGAAGAAATCATCGAAGAGCTGTGGCCAGAAGGGAGTGGTTCCGACCGTGATTTCAAAGTGGCACTCAATGCCTTGAACAATGTATTGGAGCCGAATCGACAAGCAAGGGGAAAAGCTTTCTTTATCGGGAGGCACCAGGAAGGCTACGGATTGAATTCATCAGCAAATATTGAATACGATGCCGAACAATTTACGGATTGGATTATGGAAGGGTTAAAGGAGAATGATATGGAAAAGTCCATACAATATCTTGAAAGGGGCTTTCACTACTATAAAGGTGAGTTCCTGCCCGACCGAAAAGGCATGTGGTGGACCGGAAAGGAAAGGGAAAGATTACAGCTGCTGTACTTGAGGGGATTGGAAAAACGGGCACAGCTTGCTGTCAGAGAGGAAAAGGTAGACGAAGCTCTCGATTACTGCTTCACCATCATCGACCATGATCCCCTCTGGGAGGAAGCTTACAGAATCCTTATGTACGGCTATTATCAAAAAAATAACCGCCCACAGGCCGTTAAATGGTTCAGGCGGTGCAAATCCCTCCTTCAGTCTGAACTTGGTGTAGAACCGATGACGGCGACCATTCAAATGTATGAAATGGTGATGGGAATAGAGAGTGGCGGAAAAGCACTTTAGATAGGAAAAGGATCCGGGCGGTTTGCGATTGGATCCTTTTTTGGCGTGGAGAGGCATGTATCACCCTGTCTGCCTTTTATTCCCGGCATCAAATTCCATCCTCTTCAGGAAAGCATCCACAAATTCCTTGTCCCACTGTGTCCCCCTTCCTTCTTTCAAGATGGAAAATGCCTTCTCATAAGGCATCCCTTTACGGTAAGGGCGATCAGACGTCATGGCGTCAAAGGCATCGGCGACAGCGATCAATCGTCCGAATACGGGTATTTCGTCCCCTTTTAACCGGTCCGGATAACCGAAGCCATCGATCCTCTCGTGGTGATGCTTAATCCCGGGTAAGATGGGCTGGAGTTCTTCCGTCAACTGGACCCCTTTGACGATTTCTTCACCGATTGCAGGGTGACGTTTGATCTGATCAAATTCTTCATCGGTCAATCGACCTTCTTTTAAAAGCACGTCATCCCTGATCCCGATCTTTCCGATGTCATGAAGCAGTGCCGACTTATTGAGTAAATCGATTTCCTCCAGGGACCATTTACACTGTCTGGCAATCAGAACGGAATATTCCGCCACACGTTTACTATGACCTGCGGTATAAGGATCTCGTGCGTCCAATGTGCCTGCCACCACTGCGAAAAATTGGTCGAGAAGCTGCTGGTTCTTCTGGTCCCGGAGATTGATGGCTTCCACCATATGGTTAAATCCCGAAAAGAGGTGAGAGAACTCGTCCGTATACGTATTGAGAGAGGGTGCAACATGCCCCTGTTCCACCTTTTCAAAACGGTTGACCAATTCCATTACGGGTCCTTCAATATTTTTAAAAATAAGGATCGCCCCGTAGAAGGCAAGAATCGTAATGATGAGGACAAGGATGCCAGCCCATTTCCAGTAGTCCACTAAAAGAGCAGAGTCCGCGATGGATAAGCGGATCTGTGACGCGAGTGAAAACAGCAGGATCGGGAACAGGGCAAGGAATAGCGATGCGGCCAGGATCTTTTGTTTTAAACTGATAAATAAAGTGGACTCATTGGAAGGATCCACTCCATACCGTACCCTCGCCTTCCGGATCAGATCTACTTGCAGATGGTGACAAGCTTTGAATGTTAAGAAAAATTCAATCAGCGCATGAAGGATCGCCACTAGAAAAGCCCCACACCATGCGTAAAGGATATACGAGTACGGAATGGAAAGAGTGCCTTCATGGATGAACACGACTGTCAGCAAAGTCGAAGGCACTGAAAGCCCCAGGAAGTGGGGCAACAGGATCCGTTTAACGGTTAATAGCGGAAATCTTTCTGCTTGTTTATAAGCGGTAACGAGGAATTCCAAATCGATGGAATGGTCTTTCCCGATATAAACGTCTTTCATTGGACGAATATGCTTCCTGTAGACGAGAAATTCAAATCCGAACATGGTGACAATCGAAAGGAAGATGATGCTGCCCATTGCAATGAACTCATCCTCCTTAAGAGAAAGGGTTTGAAAAATGAACACAGAGCCGACACCGAACACGGCTATGAAACTGCCTAAAAGATAATTTTTGATGATGGTACGCTGAAATCGCTGAAATATCTCCAAGGATGAATCCTCCAATTTCACTAACATTTAGTAGATTCATTATATAGGAAAAAGGGAGGGGGGAACATGGTTTTTATCATCCCAACATAAACAACCACAACCATCACGCACTACTAGACAGCCTCCCTGTCTACCCTGTAACTCATTTGTAACTCCCCTCCACTAAGATGAAATCAAAGCTATTATCGCTTTAGTTCAATCTTAAGGGGGAAAAAGAATGAAACGATCATTTAGATGGACGGCTTTCATCCTGATGTTGTCCTGCCTGTTGGTAACGGCAAGTGCCTGCAGTTCGGAAAGCAGCAGTGGATCAGGGGACGGGGATGGGAAGGAACAGGAGACGGTGAAAATCGGGGTGCTTGCTTCCTTGACAGGGGCGCTGGAGTCATACGGTAAGCAGACGAAGCAGGGATTTGAATTGGGTCTTGAGTATGCGACGGATGGAAAGATGGAGGTGGCTGGAAAGAAGATAGAAGTAGTCTATGAAGATACAGAAACAAAGCCGGAGGTAGCGGTTCAGAAAGCAACGAAACTATTAGAAGAGGATGAAGTCGATTTCCTGGTGGGATCTTCAAGCTCAGGTGACACCCTGGCCGTGCTCCCTCTTGCAGAGGAATATGAAAAAATCATGATTGTCGAACCTGCCGTTGCGGACAGCATCACAGGATCGGAGTTTAATCCATATATCTTCCGGACCGCACGTAACTCTTCACAGGATGCTGTTGCAGGTGCTGCGGCGATCGCGAAGGATGGGGTGAAGATTGCCACTCTGGCACCGGATTACTCTTTTGGACGCGACGGGGTGGCCGCCTTTAAGGAAGCAGCCGAAAAACTCGGAGCGGACATCGTCCTGGAAGAATATGCCGACCCGGCAGCGACAGATTTCACCTCCAACATCCAGAAGGTCATCGATAGTAAACCGGACTATCTTTTTGTCATCTGGGCGGGAGCCAATTCTCCATGGAATCAGATAGCGGATATGAAGCTTCAGGAAAAAGGGATCAAAATATCAACGGGAGCACCCGATATTGCCGCCCTTTCCGCTATGGAACCCCTTGTCGGGATGGAAGGCTTCAGTGTTTATTACCATGAACTGCCTGACAATAAGATCAATGACTGGCTAGTGGAAGAGCATCAGAAGAAATATGATGAAGTACCGGATCTCTTCACTCCTGGAGGGATGAGCTCGGCAATTTCCATTGTCGAGGCGATCAAGAAAACGGAAGGGGATCTGGATGCCGATACACTTATCGACACGATGGAAGGCATGAGCTTTGAGACGCCGAAAGGGACGATGACGTTCCGTGAAGAAGATCATCAGGCCCTTCAAACACTGTACGCCATTAAGCTTGAAAAGAAGGAAGGAGTTCCATATCCTGTACCGGTATTGATCAGGGAACTTTCTCCTGAAGAAACAGCGCCGCCAATCCGAAACTAAATTGAACGTAAACGAATGAATGGGGGGTGACTGACATGGTGTTATGGCACTTTGTTTACAGTCAGCCCCTTTCATGAAAATCCAAGCGGGGTGAAAGAGTTGAGTATTTTAGAAACCAAGAACTTAAGTATCACATTCGGTGGCCATACAGCCGTGGACAATGTGACATTTTCTGTACCGGAAAAGGAATTCAAATCCATCATAGGGCCGAATGGTGCCGGTAAAACGACACTTTTCAATCTATTAAGCGGACAATTAAAGCCGTCGAGTGGTGATGTGTATCTGAAAGGGCAGAAAATCACCAGGCTGTCCCCGACAAAACGTGCCCGTCTCGGCATCGGCCGTTCCTTTCAAATGACGAATGTGTTTCCAAACTTAACGGTGCTGGAGAATGTGAGATTGGCCGTACAGTCCAAACAAGGAATCCGGTATGTGATGCACAGAAATATAGCCTCATTCAGGGACGTGATGAGCGAATCCCATGAATTACTGAAACTCGTCATGCTTTCAAATAAAGCCGACTCCCTTGCCGTAAATCTTGCTCATGGGGAAAAAAGAAAGCTTGAAATTGCCATGCTCCTTGCACTGGATACGGAAATCTTATTATTGGATGAACCGACGGCAGGGATGTCACTGGAGGAGGTACCACAGATTCTGGAAGTGATTCGTGCCATCAAATCCCAGGGAACAAAAACGATTGTCCTCATCGAGCACAAAATGGATATGATCATGGATTTATCAGACAGCATCATGGTGTTATTCAATGGGAGGTTGCTTGCTGATGATCATCCGAAGGAAATCATGAAAAATGAGCAGGTGCAATCAGCCTATTTAGGGGGCTTATATGATGAGCACACTGCTTAAAGTAGATCATATTGAAACGTATATCGGGCAGTACCATATCCTCCAGGGAGTGTCTTTTGAAGTGAAGCAGGGTGAAGTAACGGTGCTTCTTGGACGAAACGGTGCGGGGAAAACGACCAGTCTCAGGAGCATCATGGGGCTTACACCACCGTCACAGGGAAAAATCATCTATAAAGGAAAAGAAATCCAGGGGCTCCCAACCTTTAAAGTGGCGGGTAGAGGCATCGGTTATGTACCTGAGGATCAAGGGATATTCGGAGACCTGACAGTGGAAGAAAATATGAAGGTGGCGATGAAAGTCCAGGACCAGGAGACGGAGGATCGCATGAATTGGATCATTGATCTGTTTCCGGATTTAAAGACATTCTGGAAGAAAGCCGGAGGGAATTTAAGCGGCGGTCAGAAGCAGATGCTTTCCATCGCAAGGGCGTACCTAAATAATAATGACCTCATTTTAATTGATGAACCGAGTAAGGGGCTCGCTCCGATCGTTGTAGAGAAAGTCATGCGTTCCATTGAAGAAATGAAGGAAAGAACGACGATCCTCCTTGTAGAACAGAATTTTTTGATGGCGAGCGGGATTGGGGACCGTTTCTATATTATCGACGATGGAACCACTGTCCATCATGGGCAGATGAAGTCATTGGTGAAAGATGAAGAAATGAAACGGAAATACTTAGGAATCGCGTGAGGAGTGAATAGGATGGACCTCATCATTACCCTGGCACTGAATGGGTTGGCGACAGGGATGCTGATCTTTTTGCTTGCAGCAGGATTGACACTCATATTCGGGTTGATGGATGTATTGAATTTTGCCCACGGCGGATTGTTCGCGTGGGGTGCTTATAGCGGAGTATGGATTTACACCGTGACAGGGAGCTTTGTGATCGGTATCATCGGAGCGGTTGCAACGGGATTGGTACTAGGTTTTGTGACGGAGAAATTCATCATACAGCCTGTGTATGGAAACCATGTGCAGCAAATCCTCATTACTCTGGGCTTCATGCTCGTCCTGTCAGAATTATTGAAAGTGGTATGGGGACCGAATCAGCTATCGGCCACAGCGCCTGACTATTTAGCGGGAAGCTTTTCGATCGGGGATATTATTGTCATTAAATACCGTGTCTTTATTATCCTCATCGGCCTCTTCATTTTCACGATTGTGCAACTGGTTTTGAATAAAACAAGAATCGGTTTGATCGTCCGGGCAGGGGTCATGAATAAAGAAATGGTTGAAGCGTTCGGGATCAATATCAAGAGAGTGTTTATGTATGTATTCATGGTCGGGTCTGCGCTTGCTGCCCTCGGCGGGATTCTCCTTGCGCCCTATTCGGGTGTCATTTATGCCGAAATGGGCATGGAATTCGCGATCCTCGCCTTCATCGTCGTGGTGATTGGAGGGATGGGGAGCTTTCCGGGTTCATTGTTCGCAGCCATCTTAGTTGGATTGTCAGGCTCGTTCATGACCTATTATGTCCCGGAACTATCCCTCGCCGTCAATATGATCTTAATGGCTCTCGTACTCATATTCCGACCACAAGGGTTATTTACAGTAAAGGGGTGAGGAAGTGAAGATTCTCAAAGACAGATCGAACGCATTTTTAGGGATGGCATTGATCATCTTGATCGTTTACCCATTTTTCAACGATTCAAGAAGTATGATGATTCTTCTGACGCAGGTATTCATATTCGGCATTTTCGCCATGAGTTACGATCTCCTGCTTGGCTATACAGGAATCGTCTCCTTTGGGCACGCCATGTTCTTCGGAATCGGCGCGTATTCCACAGGGATCTTTCTCGACCGGATGGAGCCGACCATGTTTTGGCTCGTAGTCTCTATCCTTACTGCGTCCGTCATTGCAGGAATCGTCAGCTATGTCGTTGGACTCCTGACGTTACGCCTTAAGAGTCATTTCTATGCCATGCTGACCCTGGCCTTCGCAGGTTTGTTCCTCGTCGGTGCGGAAAAGTGGAGAAGCCTGACCTTCGGGAATGACGGATTTACGTTCCGGACACCGGAAGTATTGAAGGATCGTCTTGTCTTTTACTTCGTTTGTCTCGGTGTCATGGTCATCATTTTTCTGTTATTAAAAAGGTTCACCCACTCTCCGGCGGGCTCCGTTCTCCAGGCGATCCGTGAAAATGAGCAGAGAGCGGAATCGATCGGCTTCCAGGTTCTTCATTACAAGATTTTAGCCAGTGTGATAGCCGGGGTGGTAGCTTGCTTTGCGGGTTCTTTGTACAGCTTGTCCTTACGCTTCGTGAATACGAGCGTATTCACCATGGATGTGACCCTCGATGCATTATTGATGACCATCATCGGCGGGGTGGGGACTTTGATCGGACCGATGGTCGGTGCAGGGTTGATTGAATTTGCCCATCACTATCTGACTGAGCTCGCGAAAACGTATCCGATCTTTGAACGATGGATCATTTTCTTCGGTATCCTTTATATCCTGGCCGTGATGTTCTTCCCGGCGGGCATTGTGGGATCATTCAAGAAAATCAAGAAGAGAAAACGGACAAAAGAAAAAGACAGAGAAGAGAAAAACATCGCAAGCTAAAAGGGAGGATCTTCATGACAGTCGGTATGCTCAGTACAGGGATGTATTTGCCCTCATCCACTATGACAAGTAAAGAAATCGCAGAAAAAGCAGGACTTCCGATAGAGGTTGTAGAAAGCAAAATGGGGATTAAAAAGAAAACGGTTCCACATCCTGAAGACCATACATGTGCCATGGGGATTCAAGCGGCAAGAGAAGCCATTTCAAAGGCCGCCATCGATGCCAAGGATATAGATGTAGTCATATACGTTGGGGAAGAGCATAAAGAGTATCCCCTCTGGACCGCGGGTATCAAGCTTCAGGAAGAAATCGGGGCGTACCATGCCTGGGCATTCGATGTTGCACTGAGATGCGGAACCACCATCATGGCCATGAAACTTGCAAAAAGCTTACTGGAAACGGACCCTGCCATTAGAACGGTCCTATTGGCAGGGGGCTACCGCAACAGCGACTTCATAGATTACGAGAATGACAGGACCCGCTTTATGTTCAACCTGGCAGCAGGAGGCGGGGCGATGATTCTACAAAAAAACCTGAAGAAAAACCGGGTATTGGAGACATCCATCATCACCGACGGCTCGTTTTCAGAAGACGTCATTGTCCCCGTGGGAGGAACGAAGGAGCCTTTGACAGGAGAGTCCCTCCACCGTTATAAGCTCGAAGTGACCGATCCTGATGGAATGAAAAAAAGATTGGAACAGAAGTCCATGGATCACTTCCTGAAGGTCATACGTGAATCTGTATATAAGAGTGGTTACGAAGAAAAGGATATCTCTTATGTCGCCATGCTGCACATGAAGAGGTCCGCCCACCTCTATGTATTAAAGGAATTGGGGCTCACGGAAGAGCAATCCATCTATCTTGAGGAATACGGCCATATCGGGCAATTCGATCAAATTCTATCACTGCGATTGGCGGAAGAAAGAGGCAAGCTGAAGGATGGCGATGTGGTCGTCCTCGTCAGTGCAGGTATTGGATACGCATGGGGGGCGACCACCATCGTCTGGGGGAATTCTTAAAAGGGGGATCAGCGTTATGACAACGGTTCAATTAAAGAAAGTATTGCTTGGAAATGGAGAAACTCTCTCTTATCGGGAGCGAAGCGGGGGACATATTCCCCTCGTTCTCGTCCATGGGAATATGACGTCATCCAAACACTGGGATATCGTCCTGGAAAATATGGATGGGCGTTATAAGATTTATGCGGTTGATATGAGAGGATTTGGAGAATCCAGCTATCATCGGGAGATTGCAAGTATCAAAGATTTGTCTGATGATCTGAAGGATTGGGTGGACGTGCTTGGTCTCAACGGATTTTCAATGATGGGATGGTCCACAGGAGGGGCGGTCGCGATGCAATATGTCATTGATCATCCCGATGATTGCAAGAATCTAATCTTACTCGCGTCTGCATCTACCAGAGGTTATCCATTTATGGGGACGAAAGAAGATGGCACACCTGATTTGGGAAAACGCCTTCGTACGATGGAAGAAGTGAAATCGGACACAGGAAAGACGATTCCCGTTCAAGCCGCATATGACGGAAATGACAGGGATTTCCTCCGTGGTCTTTGGAATGCCCTGATCTATTCCCATAACCAGCCTGAGGCAAGACGCTATGAAGAATATATCGATGACATGAGAACCCAACGGAATCTCGCTCATATTTATCAAGCGCTTAATACGTTCAATATAAGTGGTGTATACAATGGTCTGGTGGAAGGAACAGGTAAGGCAGGCGCGATTTTCATACCCGTCCTTGTCATCAGGGGAGAGCGGGATTATGTCATCACGAAGGAAATGACAGAGGAAATCATCGAGGATATAGGAGAAAACGCTATATTTGTCGAATTAAAGAATAGTGGGCATTCACCGCTCATAGACGATTTGGATCAATTGCTCGACACGATCCATTCGTTTTTGCATACGAAGGAGGAAATGGCATGAGGCTTCTCGGGAAAGTCGCAATCATCACTGGTGCAGCCAACGGGATCGGATTTGCTGCAGCTGAAACATTTGTAAACGAAGGATGTCATGTGGCCCTGGTGGACTTCAATCAGGAAAGCGGGGAAGAAAAAGCTCGCCAGCTGAACGAATTGGGGAAGGGAAAAGCCGTCTTCTTCCAAGGGGATGTGGCCGACCGCTCTTCGGTGGATTCATTCGTGCAAGGGGTAAAAGAGCAATTCGGAAAGATCGATATTTTAATCAATAACGCGGGAATCACGAGGGACGCTATGGTTCATAAGCTTTCATCAGAAGATTTCCAGAAGGTCCTGGATGTCAATTTAACAGGTGTATTCAACTGCACTCAGGCAGTCCTGCCGCATCTGATCGAAAATGGCAAAGGGAAAATCATCAATACGTCTTCTGTCAGCGGGGTTTACGGAAACGTCGGTCAGACCAACTATGCTGCAACGAAGGCCGCGGTCGTTGGGATGACGAAAACATGGGCAAAGGAGTTAGGTCGCAAAGGGATCAACGTCAATGCCGTCGCACCGGGCTTTACCGAGACGAACATGGTGGCTGCCGTACCGGAAAAGGTCATCGATCAAATGAAAGCGATGATTCCACTTGGCAGATTGGGAAAGCCGGAAGATATCGCAAAGGCCTATTTGTACCTTGCATCGGACGATAGTGACTATGTGAATGGCACCGTCCTCTATGTTGATGGCGGGATCATGATGTAATCAGACACGAAAGGGAAGTGACAAAATGAGAAACGTAGTAATCACATCGGCTCTTCGTACGCCGGTTGGCGCATTTGGAGGAGCGTTCAAGGACCTGCTTCCGACAGACTTGATCGTACCCGTAATGAAAGAAGCCGCAAAGGAAAGCGGGTTATCGGCAAGCGACATTGATGAAGTGATCCTTGGGCATTGCATCCAACGGACCGATCAGCCGAATACGGCCAGAACGGCTTCCCTGCTCGCCGGTTTTGATGACACAACGACGGGCTTTACGATTCAACGTCAATGCGCAAGCGGCATGCAGGCCATCATATCGGCAGCCATGCAAATCCAAACGGGCTTATCCGATATCGTCATGGCTGGCGGAGTGGAAGCGATGAGCTCGAGCCCCTATATATTAAAGCAGCACCGCTTCGGTCAAAGACTCCAACACGGTGAAATCCGTGATTCGGTGTGGGAGGTGCTTGAAGATCCCATTCATGGCATCATGATGGGGGAAACCGCTGAAAACCTTGCGGAGATCCATTCCATTTCCCGCGAAGAGCAGGATCAATATGCTGTGATGAGCCATGAGCGGGCAGTGAACGCAATGGAAATGGGGTACTTCGATAGGCAGATCGTGCCGATTACGGTGAAGGAGCGAAGAGGGGAGAAAATCATTGAAAAAGATGAAAGTCCCCGTGCAGGACTGGAACTCGGTAAACTCGAGAAATTGAAGCCGGCGTTCCGTGAAGGGGGATCTGTTACAGCAGGGAACTCGTCCAGCCTGAATGATGGTGGTGCGGCTTTGATCTTAATGAGTGAAGAAGAAGCCGTCAGGAGAGGATTACAGCCACTTGGAAGAATCGTCGGTTATTCAGTGGCGGGAGTCGATCCCAAAGTGATGGGAATCGGTCCGGTACCTGCCATTCAAAAAGGATTACATACAACAAAAAACTGGTCCCTGGATGAAGTCGATCTATTCGAAATCAACGAGGCGTTTGCTGCTCAGTATTTAGCGGTGGAGAAAGAACTTGGACTGGACCGGGAAAAGGTGAATGTGAATGGAAGCGGGATCAGCATCGGTCATCCCGTCGGTTGCACAGGCGCCCGACTAGTCGTATCATTGCTCCATGAAATGAAGCGCCGTGAATTGAAAAAAGGAATTGCGTCACTATGCGTGGGCGGAGGCATGGGTGCTTCGGTTTTCGTGGAAGGAATGTAGCAGGGAAAGAGCCGGTCCATGAGTGGGCCGGCACTTTTTACGTTGCTGAAATGTAACAAAATCACCATCTGAACCTTGTGAAATTTGACTCATTTTCCCTTTTTTACATAAAATTTACCCCATAATGACAATCGATATTGTACGCTAAATGTGTAATGCATTCAAAGGAGGCGAAGCAATTTGAAGTCTATACACAAAAAAGTCATCGGTATTTTTGCCATTGTATTTATTTTTACGATTGCGTGCAGTCAGGTATCCCCCAGTCAAATGAGTGCTGCAGGAAATGGGACGTGGAATTCCCCTTATACGGTGGACCAGGCCGTCTCAAATCAAAATGGATCCACACAGTCCGTAGAAGGATATGTGGTCGGACAGCCGACTTCAGAATCATCGGTTGTCACAAATCAATTTCCGAACGATTATGCATTGGCATTAGCGGATTCCCCGTCAGAAGCCAATACTGATCAAATGGTGTATGTCCAAATTCCATCTTCTTACCGTTCAAGCTTCGGCCTTCAAAGTAACCCGGGACTGATGGGTGAAAAAATCAAGGTGACGGGAAGCTTGACAGCCTATTTTTCCCACCCGGGAGTGAAGTCGACATCGGCGTTTGAATCGTTGGAAGGCGGGGAAACCGATCCGACCGATCCTCCAACGGAACCAACCGACCCACCGGCTGATGAAGAATATTACAACACAGCTGAAGGGAAAACGGGTGAAGCACTGAAAACCGCACTACATAACATCATCGATGACCATCAAACCCTTTCGTACGATGCTGTGTGGGGGGCGTTGCGGAATACGGATGAAGACCCCAACAATCCCAATAATGTCATTCTCCTTTACTCAGGACGTTCACAATCGAAAACGACAAACGGCGGCGGAGTGAACGACTGGAACCGTGAACACGTGTGGGCTAAATCCCATGGTGATTTCGGAACGGCTCAGGGCCCGGGGACGGACCTTCATCATTTAAGACCGACGGATGTGACGGTCAACTCAACAAGAGGAAACCTTGACTTCGATAATGGTGGAAACGAGCAGAGTGAAGCCCCTGGAAACTATTATGATAGCGATTCATGGGAGCCTCGTGATGAAGTGAAAGGCGACGTGGCACGGATGATTTTCTACATGGATGTCCGCTATGAAGGGGACAGTGGTGAAGTGGATTTGGAAATGAACAATAACGTCAACAACGGAAGTGCCCCTTATATGGGCAAAATGTCTGTACTCCTTGAATGGAACGAAGAAGATCCCGTTGATGAAAGGGAAATCCGCAGGAATAACATTATCTATGAACAGTATCAAGGAAATCGAAATCCATTCATCGATCACCCCGAGTGGGCAGAAATGATCTGGTAAAGCGTTTGGGCCCGGAGTCTTCCGGGTCTTTTTTTTTTCGTTGAAGGAGGCACGGCCTGTAACTCATTTGTAACCTCTGATCCTTATGATGGATACAACTACCAAAAGGAGGAGATGAGTATGGAAGGAGTCACAGATTGGTTGCATAAGCGATCAATGATCTCTCCTGACCGGATTGCGTTACTGAATGCTGCCACGGACGATAGGATTGATTACCGTACTTTAGATGACAGGGCGTCTAAGTGGGCTAGATATATGTGTGATCATGGGATTGTGAAAGGGGACCGTGTAGTTTTTATATCCACGAATCATACGATCTGCTTTGAGATTTTGTTTGCTTGTGGAAAGATTGGGGCTGTGTTTGTTCCACTCAATTGGAGGTTAGCGCCAGCTGAGATTGAATCGATTACAAAGAATTGTACCCCGAGTCTCCTATTTTATAAAAAAGAACTTCAACTCCTCGTTTCTTCAATTTCTACATGTTGCCCGCAACTCTGTATAGATGATGTTGCAGGGGAAGTTTACTCAGTGGACAAAGGTATGTCATACACTCCTATTCTCTCACTCTCTGATCCCTGGCTGATGATTTATACAGGGGGCACAACGGGGAGTCCAAAGGGGGTCGTCCTTTCACACAAATCAGTGACGTCAAATGCCCTGAATACAGTGGTGAGCTGGAATTTAATCGAAGAAGATTGCACCGTGACGTATTTGCCTACTTTTCATACAGGTGGATTAAATGCTTTATCGATTCCCCTTTTAATGATAGGGGGAAAGGTCGTGGTCGCTGAGAGGTTCGATCCGGAACAGGTGATACTGGCTTTAAATGAATATGGATGCAGCATTGTTCTCCTTGTACCGACCATGTATCATCTGCTGATGGAAAAGGAGGGATTCAAGTCTACCCTTTTCCCGAAGATGAAGGTGTTTTTATCCGGAGGAGCCCCTTGTCCAGGGAAAGTATATGAATTTTTTAAAGAAAAAGGGATTCCCTTTAAGGAAGGGTATGGTTTGACAGAAGCCGGGCCGAATAATTTCTACATTGACCCTTCCCGTATGAAAAAGGGTTCGGTGGGGAAAGCGATGATGTTGAACCGGGTGAAGGTCATCGATGACGAGGGGAATCCTGTCGGCCAGGGGGAAGTCGGGGAGCTTTTATTAGGAGGGGATCATTTATTCAAAGAATATTGGAAGAACCCTGAACAAACACAAAAGGTGATACAAGACGGATGGCTTCATACCGGGGACCTGGCGAAATTCGATGAGGATGAAGATTACTACATTGTCGGCCGGAAAAAAGACATGATCATTTCAGGCGGTGAGAATATTTACCCTCAGGAGCTCGAACACTGGATAAGCGAACACCCTGACGTTTCCGAGTGTGCGGTGATCGGTTTGCCGCATGAAAAATGGGGGGAAGTCGTCACAGCCTTTATTTCGTTACAAAGAGGTGCTGGTATATCAACGGAGGATGTGAAGTCATTTTGCTTGCAGAAGTTCGGCAAGTATAAGATCCCCAAGGACTATCACTTTGTGAAAGAATTACCAAAAACCGATGTGGGCAAAGTCAATAAACAGGCGTTGACAAAGCTTTTACAAGGGCAATAAAGGAAAAATGACGGAACATCTCGAATGACATAGGACGAGGTGAAAATGATGAAACGGTTATTATCCGGTACAAGAATATATCTCTCAGGATTTCAGGAAGAAGACGTTTCGGCAATAAGGGAATGGAATGCAAATGAAGAAGTGCAAAGACTATTGGATGCCCTCCCCCATAAACCGAAATCAGAAGAGGAAATCAAGAAATGGATGGGCGATCCCGGTGACAATGCCTATCGTTTTGCCGTCCGTCTGAAGGATGACGGCAGGATCATCGGATTTGTTGAGTTGGACGGAATTCTGTGGACACATCGAGTGGGATGGGTCTCGATTTCCATCGGTGACGAGCAGTCATGGGGAAATGGATACGGCAGGGAAGCCATGCAGTGTCTCCTGGCATACGCCTTTCATGAGTTGAATTTACATCGTCTTCAGTTAACGGTATTTTCGTATAATGAGAGAGCGATCCGTTTATATGAATCATTGGGGTTCGTGAAAGAAGGAAGCTTCCGTCAGTTCCTGCAGAGAGACGGGAAACGATATGACATGATCCTGTATGGGTTATTGGTGGATGAATGGAAAGAAGGATGAGGGTGTCCTTCTTTTTTTGATGGGGTGAGGGGGAGCGAGGGTTCGATCAATCCCTTTATTTGTCAAATGACGCAATAACCAACCAGAATGACGCAATAAAATTTTAAATGACGCAATTAATCAAAAAACGACGCAATCCCGGCCCAAAATGACGCAATTAACCCCAGGAGTGTCAATTTCCTTGCTACAGACACTCTCCAAATTCGGGCTCCACACCTCAAATCTGCTGGAACGAATGGATGAGTGGCGCTAATCACCCGTCCCCCACCTCTTCCGCCCCGCATATAACAAGCCCCCCATCCATGCATGAAATAAAAAACAGCCCACCAACAGAAACAACGATTGTACAAAAGTCAGATGCATAATGACCAACGGTGCCACGCTGGTTCCTCCTAATAATAGAAAGGAGTAGAGGCTGAGTGCCTGGCTTCGTCCCTTTCCGCTCATATTTCCGATCAGGGTGATGACGGTCGGGATCAATAAGGAGATCGCCGAGACAAAAAGAATGGAAGAAAGAATGATGATGAAGGGTTCGTGATCATATGCAAACATGAAAGCAGCCCCCACACTTATCAGCGATAAAGCGACTCCGATAAACAGAGTTTTGTAGATTCCGAGTGCCTCCATAAGACGGCCGGTGAAAAGGGATAAACCGGCTCCGATCAGTCCTACTGACCTGGTGAGGAAAAGCAGGCCGGGATCGTCTGACATGTAGCGAGTCAAGCTGTCATAATAGGCGATGAATGTAGCGAGAAGGGTGAAGACGATTCCGTAACAGTAAAGGAGTTCTTTTCTCTTAAGCAGCTTTACGATGGTGGCGAGTTGTTGTGAGGGTGAAACAGATACAACGTTTGTTGATGGAAGAGTCTGGTTTCCGATTAAGAAAAGGGAAGCGTACACCACCGCGAAAAAGAAGAACACTGCAGACCAGCCGGAGAAGCGTGTGATTCCTTCGCTGAGCAACTGACCGAGGATACCGGCAAAGAGAAATCCTGAATTGATGAAGGCCAGAAGCAGGGTCCGTTGCTTTCCTGAAAACAAATCATACGTATAGGCAAATGCGACAGGTGCAAAGCTCCCCAGACAAAATCCCTGTAATCCCCTCGTGATAAATAAACTCCAAAAGTCTGCAGATAGTCCAACGAGTCCTGAAGAAACGGCAGATGCAAGCATCCCCCAGACGAGGATCTTTTTTTTGCCGAAATGATCTGCGGCATTGGCAAAGGTTAATAATCCGCATGCGTAGAGAAAGATAAATGAAGTTCCGGCCATGACGACTTCACTTTGCGGAATGGAAAGAGTGGCAGAGATGCTTCCATAAATGGGGATGAAGGTGTAAATATTACAAGCCACCATCACGGCCATCACAACCAGGACAGCAGCAATTCTGTTGAAATTTGGATTCATGATGATATCACCTACCTATCTTTACTGTATGCGGATGTTCCAAATATTTTCAATCAAAATTGAGACGGGAAAGATTCGTGGTTGTGTACTATAATGAACCTATACAAAAATTCATAAACCCTCTTGGGTAGAATAGATAGAATATAAGAAAAGGAGTGAGAGGATGTCTGTACGTTTTATTCTCGGACGCTCCGGTACGGGGAAAACCCATCACATATTGGATGAGATGAAGAAGAGTTTGTTGGAAGCCCCGAATGGAGATCCAATCATCTATATCGTACCGGATCAAATGTCCTTTATATCTGAATACGAGCTCGTAAACACGCCTGGATTGAATGGTATGATCCGCGGACAGGTGTTCAGCTTCACCCGCCTTGCGTGGAAGATCCTCCAGGAAACCGGTGGAATGAGCCGTTATCACCTATCTGATGTCGGTTTGAATATGATGATCCGGAAGATCATAGACGAAAACAAGGAGAATCTCCATATTTTCACAAAGGCATCGGACAAGCCGGGATTCATTCATCATGTGGAAGCGATTGTCAAGGAGTTCAAACGCTACTGCATAACGCCAGCGGACCTGCTGGGATTCGAGGGAGAAAGTGATCGCTCCAAGGTATTGAAGGATAAGCTTCATGACCTTGAACTGATTTATGAAAATTTTGAGGAAAAGCTTTTTGGAAAGTACATTGATTCGGAAGATTATTTTCAACTGCTGGCTGATCATGTGAAAAACTCCGACCTCCTGAAAAAGGCAGAGATCTACATAGACGGCTTTCATAGTTTCACTCCACAGGAATACCTGATTATCGATCAGCTCATACAACATACGAAAAAAGTGACGGTTGCCCTTACAACGGATCCTGAGCAGCCAATCGACGCCATGAACGAGTTGAGCCTGTATCGGATGACAAACGAAACCTATCATACCCTTCAGGATATATGCAGGGTGTCAGAGGTATCGGTGAATGAAGAGGTACTCACTAAACCGATTCGCTACCAGAGTGAAACGATGCTTCATTTAGAGCGTCATTTTGAAGAGCGTCCAACGATTCCCTATGAGGGAGGAAAGGACACCATTGAATTCCTCGAAGCGTCCAACCGTCGGGCTGAGGTAGAAGGAATCGCCAGGGAGATCAGAAAGCTTGCCCGGGAAGAAGGATACCGCTACAAGGATATCGCCGTATTGGTTCGGAACAGCCAGGATTATCGTGATAAGGTCGAAACGATTTTCCAGGATTATGCGATCCCCTTTTTCCTTGATCAGAAGCGGACGATGCTGAACCATCCTCTCATCGAACTCATTCGCTCCACACTTGAGATCATGAACACGAACTTGAGGTATGAGCCGGTCTTCCGGGCAGTGAAGACAGACCTTTTATTTCCATATCAGAAGAATCCAACCGATTTGCGTGAAAAGATGGACCGGCTGGAGAACTATGTGCTCGCTTATGGAATAAAGGGAGACCGGTGGACGAAGAAAGACCGCTGGAAATACCGTCGCTTCAGGGGTCTTGAACATGTGGACGCACCTCAGACCGACCGGGAGAGGGAGCTTGAGCACGAGATCAATGAATTGCGGTTATTTATCTCGGCTCCGATCATCCGACTGGGAAAACGATTAAAGAAGCGCGCCACGGGACGGGAATACTGTGAGGCCCTTTATCTTTATCTTGAAGAGCTGGATATACCGGCAAAGCTTGAACGGATGCGCATCGAAGCAGAGGAAAAAGGAAATTTGATCGCAGCAAGGGAACATGACCAGGCGTGGTCGGCGGTGATGGATCTCCTTGATCAATATGTAGAGATGCTTGGTGATGAAGAAACGACCATGAAGAAATTCTCATCCATCCTTGATGCAGGGATTGAAACGATGGAATTCTCCTTAGTCCCTCCTGCCATTGATCAGGTCATTATTGCAGATCTCGAGAAATCAAGGCTTGGCGATATCAAAGCCGCGTTCATCATTGGAGTGAATGACGGGGTTCTCCCTGCGAAAATGAATGAAGACGGAGTCCTGTCCGATGAAGATCGTGAGTCATTGATCACAAGGGGATTCAAGATCGCCCCGAGTAACAGGACGAAGCTGTTGGATGAAGAGTTTGTGGCGTATAAAGCGTTCACGACTCCGGCCGAACGCCTTTTCATCAGCTATCCTATCGCCAATGAAGAAGGAAAGGCGCTCTTGCCTTCCTCGTTCATTAAGAGATTGAATGAAATGTTCCCGGATTCACATACAAAGCTTCTCATCAATGAACCGTCGGAACTATCCGAAGAAGATCAGCTTCATTACGTCTGTCATCCGAATGTGACGATTTCCCATCTGACGTCGCAGCTTCAGTTAAAGAAGAGGGAGTATCCGATCCATGACTTCTGGTGGGATGTGTATAATTTTTATACTGAGTCCAATGATTGGAAATGGCATTCCGGGCATATCCTGTCGAGCCTTTTTTATGAAAATCGCGGAAATCAATTGTCAGAAGATACGAGCAAAGATTTGTACGGGGACCATATCCTTGCCAGTGTTTCCCGGATGGAGCTCTTTCACAGTTGCCCATTCTCACATTTTGCGAGTCACGGACTGAAGCTCAGGGAACGGGATTTCTTCAAATTAGAGGCACCGGATATCGGTGAAATGTTCCACTCGGCTTTAAAATGGATCTCAGAAGAAGTGGATCGACATGGACTGACATGGGCATCACTCTCGAAATCCCAGTGTTTGCAGTTGGCGAAAGAAGCGGTCATGATGCTAGCACCAAAGCTGCAGCATCAGATCCTATTAAGCTCGAACCGGCACTATTATATCGCTCAGAAGCTTGAGCAAATCATAGGCAGGGCAAGCCTCATTCTAAGTGAACATGCAAAGGCCAGCGGGTTTGTGCCTGTCGGGGTGGAGCTTGGATTCGGTCCACAGGCGACTCTGCCGCCGTTCCAGTTCCAATTGAGAAATGGGACGAAGATGGAGCTGCAGGGAAGGATTGACCGGGTGGATAAAGCGGAGGATGCAAACGGGGTGTATCTCAGAATCGTCGATTACAAATCGAGCGCCAGGGATTTGGATATGACGGAAGTCTATTACGGTTTGGCCCTGCAAATGCTGACGTATTTGGACATTGTGTTAACCAATTCAAAACAGTTCGTCGGAAAGGAAGCGAAGCCTGCCGGTGTCCTCTATTTCCACGTTCACAACCCGATGATCAACAGCAAGAAGATCCTGACAATGGATCAAATCGAGAACGAAATTTTCAAGAGCTTTAAGATGAAGGGCCTCGTCCTTGGGGATTCCGACATTGTCAGATTGATGGACCAGACGCTCGATACGGGGAACTCCGATATCATTTCAGCAGGGATCAAGAAGGACGGTACGTTATCTTCCCGTTCGAAGGCGGCATCAGGTGAAGACTTTCATTATATGCGACAACATGTCAGAAAGCTCTATGAAGCCTCAGGGAACCGGATCATTTCAGGAGAGACGGATATAGCTCCTTATAAGCTGAAGGACCGGACCCCGTGTCAATTTTGTTCGTACCGTTCCGTCTGTCAATTTGATCAGTCTTTGGAGGAAAACGAGTACAGAGTGCTGCCGACAGCGAAACCGGAAGATTTATTACGGAAAGTGAGAGAGGAGGCAGAATCCAATGAATAATGGCAGTATTCCAGTCAAGCCGGATCATGTTACATGGACGGATGATCAGTGGAAGGCGATCTGGGCAAAAGGGCAGGACATCCTTGTCGCTGCAGCGGCAGGGTCGGGTAAGACAGCTGTCCTGGTAGAGAGGATCATTCAGAAGATCCTCTCAGAAGAAGACAGGATGGACGTGGATGAGTTATTGGTTGTTACCTTTACCAATGCTTCAGCGGCTGAAATGAGACATCGGATCGGCGTGGCGCTGGAGAAGGCAATCGATGAGGATCCCCATTCCCGCCATTTAAGGAAGCAGCTCAGTTTACTGAACCGGGCGTCCATTTCGACCCTGCACTCCTTTTGTCTCGAAGTGATACGAAAATATTATTATCTCATTGATATCGATCCTGGATTCAGGATCGCAGATGAGACCGAAGGAGACCTGCTTCGGGATGAGGTCCTTGATGATCTTTTTGAAGAGGAATACGGCAAGGAAGATAATCAGGACTTCTTTAGGCTCGTCGATACATTTACGAATGACAGGAGTGACGGGGCCCTGCAGGATATGATCAGGAAGCTGTATGATTTTTCCCGCTCCCATCCGAACCCCGATGAGTGGTTGAGAAGACTCAAGGATCTGTATGAGGTGGAAGAGGGGAAGGAAATCGATCAACTTTCCTTTATTGAGCCTCTTCTGACAGATATCCGATTACAGCTTCATGGTGCAAAAAGCTTATTTCAGCGTGCGCTGGATCTCACCCGTGTGCCGGGGGGGCCTGGTCCGAGAGCGGAGAATTTCTTAAGCGATATCGAGATCGTCGAGAGCCTGGAGGAAAGTCTCGCAACTTCCTGGAACACTTTATATGAAACGATACAAACCCTGCCCTTTACGAAGCTGAAAGCATGCAGGGGGGACGATTATGATAAAGAAATAGTGGATGAAGCGAAGAAACTCCGGGATCAAGGAAAGAAGACACTGGAAAAGATTCAGGAGGATTTCTTTTCAAGAAGACCCGGTTCATTCCTTGAAGATATGCGGAAGATGAAGGACGTGATCCACACCCTGGCGGAAGTGGTGATCGAATTCGGTACCCGTTTCAGGCTAGTGAAAGAAGAAAAGGGACTCGTCGATTTTGCTGATTTGGAACATTTTTGTCTCGACATATTAAGGGACCCTTCATCTGAAGCATTGGTTCCTTCAGAAGCAGCGAATCTTTACAAAAATAAGTTCAAAGAAGTACTGGTGGATGAATACCAGGATACGAATATGGTTCAGGAATCCATCCTCCTCCTCATTACTGAGGAACGTGAAGAAATTGGAAACCGGTTCATGGTGGGGGATGTAAAGCAATCCATTTACCGATTCAGATTAGCGGAACCGAATCTGTTTTTAGGAAAGTATACCCGTTTTCTTCCCGAGAGAGGGGAAGCCGGATTGAAGATCGATCTTTCCCAAAACTTCCGAAGCCGGAAAGAAGTGCTAGAAGGGACGAACTTCTTATTTAAACAGATCATGGGTCCATCGGTCGGTGAAATGGAATACAACAGGGAAGCCGAACTTGTAAAAGGTGCTCCGTATCCGGAAGAAACGGAATATCCGATTGAAGTGGCCATCATCGATCAGGAATCGGAGGAACCGTCTGGCGGTGGTGATGAAGAGGGGCTGTCCATCTTTGATGAAGGGGATATCGAGAAATCAGTCCTTGAAGCCCGTTATATGGCTAACAAAGTGAAAAGGATGATCGAAGAGCGGACACCGGTCTATGATGCCAAAACGAAGACCGAGCGTCCGATACAGTACCGTGACGTCGTCATCCTGCTTCGCTCCATGCCTTGGGCGGCAGAAATCATGGAAGAATTCAAGCGCCAGGGAATACCGATTTATGCAAATTTATCTACAGGATATTTCGAGGCGACCGAGATTGCCATTATGCTTTCCCTGCTGAAAGTGATCGATAATCCATACCAGGATATCCCCCTTGCGTCCGTTCTAAGATCTCCGATTGTCGGACTCGATGAGCAGGGTCTTGCCAGTATCCGGATCCATTCCAGGGCAGGGACGTATTACGAAGCGTTGAAGACATTTGCCAGTGAAAAGCCGGGCAATCCCCGTGAAGAAGAAACATTCGAAAAGGTCAAAGTGTTCCTTTATCATCTTGGGAACTGGCGGACGAAGGCAAGGCAGGGCTCTGTGACAGAATTGATCTGGCAATTGTACCGGGATACCCGATTCTATGACTATGTAGGAGGGATGGCCGGTGGGAAGCAGCGTCAGGCTAATCTCAGGGCTCTTTATGACCGTGCCCGGCAATACGAAGAAACTTCCTTCCGGGGATTATTCCGATTCCTGCGATTCATTGACAGGATGAGGGAAAGGGGAGATGACCTCGGAGTGGCGAGAGCCCTGAGTGAACAGGAAGATGTGGTACGGTTAATGACGATCCACTCCAGTAAAGGCCTTGAGTTCCCCGTCGTATTTGTCGCCGGGACCTCTAAACAATTCAACCTGATGGATCTGAATGCAGCATACTTATTAGATAAAGACCTGGGATTGGCCGTGAAATACACTGATGCAGCTAAACGAATCAGCTACCCGTCCCTTCCCCAATTGGCGTTCAAGCGGAAGAAGCGAATGGAAGCAATCTCGGAGGAAATGCGGGTGCTGTATGTGGCATTGACCCGGGCCAAGGAGAAGTTATATCTGGTCGGCACAGTGAAAAGCCTGGAGAAATCGCTGAAGAAATGGCGAGGGGCTTTAAGCCAGACAGATTGGTTATTATCTGATTATGACCGGGCCGGGGCGAGTTCTTATCTTGATTGGATAGGTCCGTCCCTCATGCGTCATCCACAGTGTGGGGAGCTTGGCTCGTCAGGAGCGTCAGGAGTCGGCTTGATGAATGAAGAGATTCTCAAACACCCTTCCTGCTTTCAGATCACGAAAATTCATAAATCCGAGTTGATCGCGGACGAGGATGAGAAAATGAATGAAGAAAAAACGTGGCAGGAGAAAGTGAAGAATGGTGAAGTGGTGGATATTGTGTCATCCCATCAAGAAGAGGTATTAGAACGTCTGTCGTGGGAATACCCTCATATACGTGCTACAAACCTACGTTCAAAACAATCGGTTTCAGAGCTGAAACGGATGGTTGAAGTACGGGATGAAGCCTCAAGTATTGATATCCTGAGGCAGCACCAGAAGCCTGTGTATAATCGACCTCAGTTCATGCAATCGAAGGAACTGTCCCCTGCGGAAAAGGGAACAGCCATGCACACAGTCATGCAGCATATTTCTTTTGACGATGGTGTGCCGACAGAGGAAAAGGTTGAAGATCTTTTGTCAAGGCTTGTCCAGAAAGAAATCCTGACGGAAGAACAGAAACTGGCGGTGTCAGTCGAACACATCGCAGGCTTCTTCAAGAGTGGACTCGGTCAGAGGATGGCAAACGCCCGGAATATAGAGCGGGAAATCCCATTCAGTATGAGCGTCCCCCTTAGTGAAATATCGGAAACGGGTGAAGAAGCACCTGAAGAAACCATACTTGTTCAAGGGGTCATCGACTGTGTATTCAGGGATGAGTCGGGGATCGTCCTATTGGATTACAAGACAGACGGTATCCATGACCGCTATCAGGGCGGGTTCACTGAAGCGAGGCCAGTCCTTGAAGAAAGGTATAAAGTACAAATCGAATTATACACCCGGGCACTGGAATCCATTTGGAAGGAACCGGTAGCAGAAAAGTATCTGTATTTCTTCGATGGAGGACATGTGTTGGAGTTATAAAAGGAAACACTTCGGGGCATTAGCTTCGAAGTGTTTTGTTAAATGAATATCTGAACGATCACTCGAAATCGTTCGGATTAATCATTTAGCTGTTTACATAAATACTTTCACTTTTAGATGTAGCGAGTAGTGGTTGATTTCCGCTGCAGGTGCTCGCTTTCCGCGGGGCGTGAGTTGAGCCTCCTCGGGCTTTTGACCTGCGGGGTCTCAAGATCCAGCTCCGGTGGCTAGCCCCTCGAGGTCATAAGCTAAATGGTCCAAGAAGGCACAAAACGCCTTCTTAGCCCATTCATCTTATGCTTGTCGGGGCTGAGCAAGCCACCTCCGCTTTTCAGGCTTTCCCGCTATTCCCGTCGGAGTCGAGCACCTTCCGCTCCAATCAACTTTCCAAGTGTAAGTTTTCACTATCACAATATAATGTAAAGATTGCTTTACCCTCACATTCACCAACTCTTACCGATTACTGTCCAACCTGACGTGAATGACTCATTTTACTCCAACACATCTAAAATGAGGGAAGATTCGAAACCTGCAGTCTGTGTATGTATAACATTCTGGTGAAATGTTCCTTTTATAATTATTGCTAAAGCACGTTCAGTGTATAAAGCAGGTTCTAGCTATTGATTGGAGTGCAAGACGAAGACTCCTACGGGAAAAGCGGAATAGGTAAGACCCCGCAGGAGCGTTAGCGACGAGGAGGCTTGCCTTCCGCCCGAGGAAAGCGAAGTCTTGCACGGAAATCAATAGCGGTGTAACACAAGTGATCCCAACTTTTATTGTTCCTTTAGAGCAAATGGATTTAGTTATCTCCCAGCCCATTTTTTTGCTACTACAGGGGAATACCTATACTAAACACTTATTGAGGGATGGTGAAAGATGAGTAAAAGAGCAATTGGTGCATGTGAGTTATGTGCCAGGAGAAATGTAGAGATCACGATTCATCACCTCACACCTAAGGAGGTCGGGGGAACATTCCTCCCCACGGCACAACTATGCATCCCTTGTCACAAACAGATTCATTCCCTTTACACAAATGACGAGCTTGGCGCTAGATTGAATTCAATTGAAGAGTTAAGAAAAGATGAGAAGATTCATGCATTCATAAAATGGATCCGTAAGCAGCCGCCTACGAAGTTAATCAAAACAAAGAAAAGTCACGAGCGAAGAAAGAAGAGATAGTCGATACAAAAAAACCAAAAAGCCTGCTGGTGGGCTTTTTGGTTTTTTAGTTATTTCCGGTAATTGGCTGGTCTACCACGTTGCAATCAAATGTTGTATTAACACTAAATACATTGTAGCTCAGTTGAAATGGTCCGGTATTGAATCCACCAGAACCACTGAACGTTTTCGATGCGGACTTAGGGGAGATGATACCTGTATCCCCAAACTGTACACTTCCTCCGCCTACATTAAGAATAGCGACAGGACCTACTAAAGCGGGCATATTCAACATCCTCTTCAAAAAATATCTATACAATTAACCTATGTGGAATAGGTTAGAATGTTCATGTTCCCCGTTTCTACGGGTTTCTAGTCCGGCTGGTCTATGGTTTCAAAGTTTTCCAGCTCTTCATGTTTTTTAGGCTCAAGTTGTCGGATATGTTTTACCCTTGCTTCCATGGCAACATTTGACGTATTTCCAATATGGATAATGGAAGAGAACGCTGTAGCCTTTACAAATATTTGATCCACTTTGATCGGACAAAGGTTCAGTCTGTTGACTCTCACTGTTGGATCGATGGGAGGTTTTTTCAGTGGACCTTGAAAAACATCAGAATCAAAACTTCCTTCACTCGTCAAGAAAAATTCTTTCTCTCGTTGGACCGCATAGGCAAAGGATAGAGCATTTATATTTTCGGAATCGCCTAGTTGATAGAGAGAGCTAAAGGATAACGTTATGCCATCTAATTTGTTTACAATCGAATAACGCTTAAACATCAATCATCCTTTCGGTGTCAGTGGAACGAATGGACCGACGATCAATGACTCTGGCGGTGTATCGAATGCAGAAGTCAGCTGAATGATATCGGCGTCCCCGATCAGGACGAGAGACGAGCTCGCCACCCCTGCAATCTCGATATTACCGACTGACAATTCACGATTGATTACTTGGAGGTTCATTGTTATTCATCCCTTCCATATTCTCCGGCATCTGGGACATAAAGGAGAAGAGTGCCGTTTGAATATCCTGTTTGATTTTTGAAATGATTTTTCTTTCCCATTCCCCTTCAGATTGTTTGGACTCGACATGAGGTATGTTCTCCAGATAGAAATCGATTCTCTGCGGCATCTGATTCAGAAGGTCTTGCTGCACCATTTCATAATAGGAAGGATCGAGGGATCGTTGGAATTGCATTTCATTGTCTTGAATCAGGGCAGGTACTTCGTTTTGAATGTACGCTTGTATTTCTTTCGTTATTCTTTCTTTATAAGGAGTCAGGTCTTTAATCGAATCGACATTCACATTCTGATCCACGGCCAAATCTTCTATCGTATCCTTTAAATTACTTGGATTAAGGCCGATGTTCAATGTGCCGTCCAGAGACTCGACTTTAAGCTGATCGAACTTATATTCAATTTTTTCAACATTGATCTTGGGGGTATCTTTGATCGTCGTCAATTCCTGTGAGAGCTCATCTACTTTCTTTTCTAACGCGACAATTCTCGAATTCAACATGTCGATATACTGATACAGTTGTTGGGGTGTCATATAGTAATTAGTCATCCTGCCACCTCTTTTCTTGTCGCGGACTCTTTTTAAGGCCTTTGAAGAGGAACTAAAGGAGATGCTGATGGTCCCTGTGACACACTCCCGTTCTTTTCTGCTTCAGGAGCAGGTTCTGTGAAACCACCGGTATTATACAGATAGTCATTTGTATTTATTTGTCCACATGTACCAATCTGCAATACAGAAGAATTGGACATTCCCCCGATTTTAATGAAATGTATCTGTATGGATTGTTGAACATAATAATTCGTCATTTTCGCATCACACTCATAGGGTAAAGTTTATTCCTTGATCCATTCCATCGTCGTCAACCGTGTAGGTCAAGGAACTTTCATTATAGACGGAAATCCCTCTACCTGTAATAAATGAACCTGCACCGGCAAAGGTTTTGGCTGTTGATATCGGACTGATGTTAAAGACGTCCCCAATGTGAAAGACGGCACTGGAACCGACGTTTATGACTTGTGCTATTCCTACAATTGCAGGCATTCTGACTCACACCTTTAAGACTAAGTTAATTATTGTTATTCTATGTTAAGAACATGAATAGGTGATAATCGCCTAAATGACCGTTTCAGGTTAGAATAGAAATTAGATCAATGATTTCGGAGGAAAATGAATGAACAACTTGTCGCCAATTGAACAATCAGAACGTATTGTAACTCTCGATGTGATCAGGGGATTCTCTCTGCTTGGCATCTTTATCATCAACATGATTTCCTTCCATTCACCGTTTCTGTACCTTGATCCGTATACCTGGTGGAAAACGCCTGAAGATACGGCATTATTTCCTTGGATTGATGTTTTGGTCCAAGCGAGTTTCTATCCCTTATTCGCCATGATGTTTGGCTATGGGCTGGGGATTCAGCAGCAAAGGGCAACGATGAAAGGAACGTCCTTCTACCTGTTTGGGGTAAGAAGACTCCTTATTTTATTGGGTATCGGCTGTATTCATGCCTTCCTGATCTGGTCAGGGGACATTCTGATAAATTACGCCGTTTTCGGTCTGATCCTTCTTGGTTTCATGCGGCTTTCCGGGAAGGGCTTAATGTGGCTTGGAGGAATTCTATTTCTCATGCCGCAGTTGTTCTTTAGTATTTTACTAGTGTTGATGACATTCTCTGATCCCACGGGTGTGACCAATTATACGAACATTGCCGCATTGCAGGATTCGGTCGCCGCCTATGCGTCAGGAAGCTTCAGCAGTATCATGGAACAGCGCTTTCAGGACTGGTATATAGTGAACTCACCTGACAATCTTTTATTCTTGTTACTTTCGATTCTTCCTATGATGATGATCGGGGCAGGCGCAAGTAAACTTCAGCTATTGAGCAAAGTCAGAAAGCATAAGAAGGTTTGGATGATAACGGGTGGATGTACGTTACTCGTTGGAATCATCATTAAATCGCTGCCGTTACTCATTGAGTCCAACTTCGCTTACAGCTATATACAGGACTTTTTAGGAGGTCCGTTCTTATCAGTATCTTATGCAATAATCCTTTCATTATTATTGTTGAATGAAAAAATGATGAAATGGAGCAAGCCATTCGCTTCAGTAGGGAAGATGTCCCTTTCAAATTACCTGATGCAATCCATCATTGGCACCCTGATTTTCTATTCCTATGGGTTTGGACTTTACGGAGAAGTGACGTTAACGACAGGGACGATGCTCGCAGTGGGGATTTATGTCATACAGGTGATTCTTTCTGAAATTTGGTTATCCAAGTTTCAATATGGACCTGTTGAAAAGCTTTGGCGAGTATTAAGTTATGGGAGACGCAATGTTGTGAAAAAGGGAGAAGTGTAAAACTGGAAAAGGGGATGAAGAAGGATGAAATTCGTTAGCTATGCAGTTGAGGGGAACGAAACATATGGAGTGGAAGTGGAAGGAAGGATCATTGATTTAGCGGGGGTGGATGAATTACCCGGGGATTTACTTCAGGGAATCGAAGCCGGGGAAGATTTTCTTAAACGTGCGGAAGCGGTTCTTAGGGAAAAGGGAGGAGCTCTTCCATCATTCCGAAAAGATGAAGTGCAGTGGCTTTCCCCGATTCCGAGAGTGAAGAGAAACATCATGTGTGTAGGAAAGAACTATCGTGAACATGCCATTGAAATGGGCGGTGAACAGGATATCCCGAAGAATATCATGATTTTCACGAAAGCAACCCACACGGTCATCGGTCACGGGGAAACGGTGCTTCATCATGATGACATCACGGAGGAGCTTGATTATGAAGGGGAACTGGCCGTCATCATAGGAAGGAAAGGGAGAGGGATTTCTCCTGAAGAAGCGATGGACCATGTGTTTGGTTATTCGATCCTGAATGATATCACAGCCCGAGACCTCCAAAAAAAGCATGGCCAATTTTTCATCGGGAAAAGCCTGGATACAACCTGCCCCGTGGGTCCATCCCTTGTGACAAAGGATGAAGTGGATGACCCTCAGAATCTGTCCATCACCACGAAGGTCAATGGCGAAATCCGCCAGTCTTCCAATACGGGACAAATGATTTTCTCCATTCCGACGATTATTTCCACCCTGTCTAAAGGAATGACGTTGTTGCCGGGGGATGTCATTGCGACAGGAACACCTTCTGGAGTCGGAAAAGGCTTCAATCCCCCACGCTTTTTAAGAAAGGGAGATGTAGTGGAAATCGAAATAGAAGGATTGGGAATTTTGACAAATCGGTTACAGGCTTAGTTAAAATTTCTGTTGATGTACAGACTGTGGTAATATTATGAGCGTAAACTATCTACCTGTAGGAGGTTCAATATGTTTGATAATACACATGCCCATATTACAACATGGGTCGTTGCCATCATTCTTTTCTTTGTAGCGGTCGGACTGCATAACGCAGGAAAGAAAAAAGGCATGAAAGTTGTACATATGATCTTACGATTATTTTACTTGCTCATTATTCTCACCGGTGCCCTTTTATTCTGGAAGCATCAGGGAATCAATCCGGCTCTTTATGGCATTAAAGGATTGGTGGGAATATGGGTGATCGGGATGTTTGAGATGATCCTGGTCCGCATGAATAAAGGGAAAAGCACGAATGTATTGTGGATTGTCATGGTGATCGCGCTACTCATTGTTCTATACTTGGGACTGCGTTTACCACTTGGGTTACATCCATTTGCATAGGCTGGAAAGTCTGCTCATTTATGGAGCAGGCTTTTTTATTTTGGTCTTTTCGTCAGATATCTCGCACTACTATCGATTGATGATAGACAAACGCCTGTCGGGTATCTTACCTGACAGGCGCTTGTCTTTTGTATGTGGGGAACGATTAAATATTGAAGCTTTCAATGACAATTCGTCTACCCGTACTTAAAGTGAATTCAAAGCGGTCGCGTTTCTTCTTGTAGTAGGTGAAGTGATGCTGGACGGCACATACTTCCACACCGTTATCAAACGTAATGAAGTTTACGCCTTCCTTGATTTTTTGGTTTCCGAGGAAGACAAGGTGGTTATGGCAAAAAATACTGTCATAAATCGAATAGCCAAGGTTATTTAAGGCTGTTGTAAACTGATGAAAGGCATCATCCGAAATCTCTTCTAATAAATTCTCCAATGAATACAATATATTCTTCTTTATTTGAATTCGATCGCCATTCTCGATTCTTATTCGCTCATAGGGGGTTACGATGATACCGTCTTCCAAGAGAACGCCAGAAAGCCACTCTCCATCTCTATACACTTTCAGTTCATGATTGAGGTAAAATTCGAGCTCAGATTCTTCCTCGGCGTCGATCTCGAAGAAGAACCATGTATCTTCTTCGAATAAAGCAGTGCCTTCGGAAAAAGATCTTTTTTGGGATTTTAAAATGTTTGATCGAAATATGTTGCTCAAGTGAATATCCCTCCTTAACTACATTTCTTGTCATAATTATCATATTTCATTCATGTAAAGATTGATTGAGACAATTAACCATTTCTCTCAAAGGGGCATAGAATAATTTATGTGTCAGTGAGCCCAGTTTGTTTGACTAGAAAGTGAGGATGATCACTATGTGCGGAATTACAGGTTGGATCGATTATAAACAAGATATGTCGAATGAAAAAGAAGTTGTTGAAAAAATGGCGGAAACCCTTTCTAAAAGGGGACCTGACGAAACGAATGTATGGGTCGACCAGCATGCTGCGTTCGGTCATAAGCGATTGATCGTAGTCGATCCGGCAGGAGGAAGGCAGCCTATGAGCCTCCAACATGACGGACACCTTTTCACCATTTGCTATAACGGAGAGCTATACAATACAGAAGATCTTAGACAAGTACTTATAGAGAAGGGATATACCTTCAAAGGGCATTCTGATACCGAGGTCCTGTTAACCTCTTATATTGAGTGGAGGGAAGAATGTGTCGAGCACCTGAACGGGATATTCGCCTTTGCCGTATGGGACAGTGAGAAGGGGCATGCCTTTATAGGCAGGGACAGAATGGGCGTAAAGCCTTTATTTTATTTTGAAAAGGATGACGGGATCCTGTTTGCATCAGAAATCAAGGCTTTACTTGCTCATCCCGATGTTTTGCCACAGGTGGACCTGCAGGGGCTTTCAGAAGTGCTCGGCCTCGGTCCATCCCGCACTCCAGGGAATGGGGTGTTCAAAGGGGTGAAGGAACTGCGTCCCGCCCATAGCATGATCTTCTCCAAGGGAGGCTTGGCTATTTGGAGATACTGGAATGTGAAAAGTGAGGAGCATACGGATTCGTTCATCGAGACGGTCTCGAAAGTGCGCTTTCTGCTTACGGATGCCATAGAGAGGCAGCTGGTTTCCGATGTACCTCTGTGCACATTCTTATCGGGAGGACTGGATTCCAGTGCGATTACGGCGGTGGCAGCAAATTCATATAAGGAAGAAGGGAAAGGGAAACTTCATACGTATTCCATTGATTATGAAGAAAATGATCAATACTTTAAAGCGAATGATTTCCAACCGAACTCCGATGCCCCATGGATTGAAAAGATGACTGCTGAATTTGATACGGTTCATCACAAATGTGAGATCAGTCAACAAGAGTTAAAGGACTATCTGATCGAAGCCGTGCATGTAAGGGACCTTCCGGGTATGGCCGATGTGGATTCATCTCTCTTATGGTTCTGCAGGGAAATCAAAGAGGACTTTACCGTAGGGCTATCAGGTGAATGTGCGGATGAAATCTTCGGGGGGTATCCGTGGTTTCACCGCCCGGAAGATTTCAACCGCAGAGGATTCCCATGGATGCGCTCCACAGCGGAACGACAGGGGCTACTCAAAGAAGAGTGGAGTAAGAAATTAAACCTCGAGGAATATGTTCTGGAGCAGTATGATCGTACGGTTGCCGAAACCCCGTTGTTGGATGGGGAAAATGAACTGGAGACCAAAAGGAGACAATTATTCTATTTAAACTTATTATGGTTCATGACGACTTTACTGGATAGAAAGGACCGCATGAGTATGGGAGCTAGCCTCGAAGTCCGTGTGCCGTTTGCAGACCATAGACTTGTAGAGTACGTGTGGAATATCCCGTGGGAGATGAAAATGCATGATGGCAGGGAAAAGGGCATCCTGAGGAAGGCGCTTGAAGGCGTACTTCCCCATGAAGTCCTTTACCGAAAGAAAAGCCCATACCCGAAAACCCATCACCCGGAGTATACAAAACTGGTCAGTGACTGGCTCAATGAAATCCTGGAAGACAAGTCAAGCATTCTCTATGAATTATTTGACGAGGCGAAACTCAAAGAAATCGTCGCTAGCGGGGGAGCTGCCTTTGAAGTCCCCTGGTACGGCCAACTCATGACCGGTCCCCAACTACTTGCCCACCTTGCCCAGATCCATGTGTGGTTCAAGGATTATAATATTGAAATTGTGGAGTAAAGCAATCAAAGCGACAAAGAATGTAGAGACAGGTACAAACATAGAATGAAAGTATGAATGATTGAAATGGAGGCATAGTAAAAGGATAAGAATCCTTTTACTATGCCTCCTATTTGCTCTGGCTTTGAATTTTGTTGCTATGTAGCAACAAAATGATGGGAAAGAGATCCGATTGCGGTTTTAAAGGGTTTATTGGGTATAGGACAAGTCCAATGGAGAGGGAAAAACAAATTTAGTTGGAAAAATAAAGTTTATTGTTTTTTCAGAGTGGAAAACAGTTGTATAAGTGTTGTATAATAATTGTACAAATAAAAGACATTGGAGGCTATAATGATGGCCGAAAAGATAATCGTCATTGGTGCAGGTCCCGGGGGCCTGGCCGCGGCAATGCTTCTTGCCAGCAAAGGGTACAAAGTAGAAATCTATGAGAAGCAATCATTTGTGGGAGGAAGAAATGGTTCGGTCACGATGGATGGCTATACATTCGATATTGGGCCGACATTCCTCAGCATGCCGGAGATAGCAGAAGAATTATTCGAGGCGTCAGGAAGGGATCTTCATGATTATGTTGACCTGCGGGAGCTTTCCATGATGTATGAACTCAATTTTAAAGATAAGAAAGTCAAAATGTATAAAGATCCCGAAGCGTTATCGGAGGAAATCGAACGACATTATCCAGGGAATTCAGAAGGATATACACGTTTCATGAATGATACCCGTAAAAAAATGGAACGTTTGAAACCGATTTTACAGAGCCCGATGGATCGATATTATCAATATATCAGTTGGAAGGTATTGAGGGCACTTCCTCAATTATCCTTGGGTAAATCCCTATACAGCGTGTTGAGTGATTACTTTACAGAACATGAACTGCGACTCGCGTTCACCTTCCAGTCGAAGTATTTAGGCATGTCCCCCTGGGAGTGTCCGGGCGCCTTTTCCATATTGTCTTTCATGGAGCACGAATACGGCATCTTTCACCCAATCGGCGGATTGAATCAATTATCGAAAGCCATGGCAAGAGTGGTGAAGGAGCATGGGGGCTCAATCCATCTCGGGTCTGGTGTCAAGAAATTGTGGATTGAAGACGGAAATGACGTAAAAGGGATCATAACTGAAAATGGGGAGAGAGTTGCTGCGGATGAAGTGATCATCAACGGGGACTTTGCTCATGTCATGACCAACCTGGTGGAAGAGGGGGTTTTGAAAAAATACAGCAAAGAAAAGCTGAAAAAGAAAAAATACTCCTGTTCCACATTTATGATTTACCTGGGGCTTGATAAACAATATGATCTCCCTCATCACAGTATCGTGTTCGCGGAGGATTACAGGCGAAATGTAGAGGAGATAACAAAGACATACACCCTTTCAGAGGACCCTTCGATTTATATCCAAAATGCATCAGTGACAGATCCAACGCTGGCGCCGCCGGGGCATTCAACATTATACATCCTTGCACCGGTCCCTAATAATGTAAGCGGGATCGATTGGACAGAAAATGAACAAACGTTCCGGGATCTGGTATTGGATGCAGTGGAGAGCAAGACAGGTTTAGAGAATATCCGGGATCACATCAAGGTAGAAAAGGTCATCTCCCCCCATCATTGGGAGACCGACTTCAACATATATGAAGGTGCCACCTTTAATCTTGGCCACCAATTAACGCAAATGATGGCACTCCGCCCACATAATAAATTTGAAGAACTCGAACACTGCTGGTTAGTCGGAGGAGGCACGCATCCTGGGAGTGGATTGCCTACAATCTTGGAATCTGCGAGGATCACGACCAATATGTTGATGAATGAAGACCCTTCACACTCGTTCACGAAAGAACAAACGATGGAGGAAGCTCTATGAAAACAGCAGTCGTAGGATCAGGTATCGGTGGATTGATTTCGGCATTGTTACTTGCTAAAGACGGTCACGACGTTACGGTCTATGAGAAAGAGCCGATCATCGGTGGACGTCTTGCCTTTGTTCAGGATGGTGATTACAAGATTGATAAGGGACCTACCATTGTCCTCCTGCCAGACATGCTCATGTCCATCCTTTCGGAAGCGGGCATAGATACGAATGAAATAGAATTCGTTCGCTGCGACCCCCTCTATGATGTTCATTTTGCTGATGGGCAAACGTATACGAAATATGCCGATATCCATAAGCAATATGAAGAGATCAAGAAGAAGTTTCCCGGGGATGAAGAAGGCTTCATTCAATTTATGAGCGATATGGATGAACGATTTGCAATAGGGAAGCCCCAATTTCTTGAAACGTCTTTTCTGCAAAAGAGGGATTATCTCAATCCCCGAACACTAGGGTCATTGTTTAAGCTGAAGGCATACCGCAATGTGATGGGGAACTTAAAGCATTATTTTCAACATGTGAAGTTGCAGACAGCCTATGGATTGCAAACACTATATATCGGCGGCAATCCCTACACGACCCCGGCGATTTACAGCCTGGTGTCCTTCAGTGAACATAAGCACGGCATCTACTATATAAAAGGGGGATATGCTGGGCTATTGGACCATGTGAAGGAAGCGTGCAACCTGCATGGTGTGAAGATCAAGACCTCCTCACCCGTCTCGGAAATCGAAACGAAAGGAGGCAAAGCGACGCATATTATCCTTGGAGATCAGAGGGAGCCGGTCGATTCGGTTATCATTAATGGGGATTTTCCTACAGCATCCAAATTAGTAAGGAAGAAAGCGCCCAAACCGTATAAGCCTTCATCAGGCTGTGTGCTTTTATATATGGGAGTCGACGGGAAGTATGATGATAAGGAAATGCATCAATTTTATTTAAATGAAGATTTCTCTGGGAATATGGAGGATATTTTCGAGAATAAGAGAATTCCTAAAGAACCTTCCTTTTATGTATTCAATCCTTCCAAGGTCGATTCTTCACTTGCCCCTGAAGGTAAGAGTGTCCTTTATGTCCTCATACCGGTTCCTGTGTCGGAGAAATTGGATTGGAAAGAAGCTTCAGAATACCTTTCCGACCTTATATTGGATACAATGGAAGAAAGGGGATTCGAAGAACTGAGAAAACGGATAACATGGATGAAAATCAGGACGCCTGAAGAGGCGATGCAAGAAGGGTTATATTCAGGGGGGAGCTTTGGAATTGCGCCAAGCTTGGGTCAATCCGGTCCCTTCAGACCCCAGGTACAACCCTTTCCGGAGAAGAACATCTTTGCTGTGGGGGCATCCATCCACCCTGGAGGAGGAGTACCGATTGTCATGCAGGGTGCTAAGCTCGTAGCCCAAGCCTTTAAGGAACATTGCGAAACAGAATCAGAAAGGAAGGATGTGTCCTTACATGAACAAGATCTTGGAAGCATACGACCACTGTGAAAATATCATAAAAGTTCATTCCAAAACTTTTTACAGAGCTTTTTCATTACTGCCGAAAGACCAAAAGAAGGCTGTGTGGGCTGTGTATGCCTTTTGCCGCAAAGTAGACGATATCGTTGACGAGGGCACGAATCCTTCAGAGGAATTGCGCAGGTTCGAAATGGAATTCGAATCGTATCTGAACGGTTTTTATCCCCCGGATGAGCCTATGTGGGTAGCGTTGGATGATGTGTTTAAACGGTTCAACATGGATATTCAAGCTTTCCGGGACATGATAAAGGGGCAAAGGATGGACCTTGGTGAAAAGGTCTACATCAAGATGGACGATGTCCTTGACTATTCCTATCACGTGGCGAGTACTGTAGGATTAATGCTCCTGCCCATCCTTGCCCCCGGGAAAGAACAGTCATTGAGAGAAGATGGGATCTACCTTGGTTATGCCATGCAGCTGACCAATATATTAAGAGATATCGGCGAGGATCTTGAAAGGGGTCGATTATATATCCCTCAGGATCTATTAGTGAAATATGAGTATACCGTAACGGATTTAAAAGAACACAGAATCAATGAAGCCTTTCAGTCTATATGGGAAGAAATGGCCCAACTTGCAGAAGATTATTATGAAAAAGCGTTTCGTACCATGAATCTTTATCCTATGTATTCGAGGACCCCGGTAAAAGGTGCTGCCCTATTGTACCGTGCGATTCTGAACGAAGTCAGAACGAATGACTATAATGTTTTTTCCAAGAAGCACTATGTATCAAAAGATGCGAAAGAAAAGATCATTTCATCCATTTCATAAATAAGCTCGTATGGAGGCTGTACGGATGCCTTCCATATGAGCTTATTGTTGTCCTGTGTCCATTTTGAAAAAGAAAAAAGAGCCGCATAAAGCAGCTCTTACTCAAAATCAGATTGTGTTCCGTTGATTCATATCATTCACATTTCCCGTTCCGATCGAGTTCAATCGCTCGACTAAGTCAGATCCGAATGGGGAAGCGGAAGAAACGTTCGATTCCAATACTGTATCCTTTAATTCATAGGCATTGGAACCATGCTCCGTAAAATCGAGCCCTGAAAGTTCTTCTTCACGGGAGACACGGATACTTGATAGTCTCGTTACGATGAATAGGAATCCACCAACGGTAACGGACGTCCAGACAATGACGGCTAACACCCCAAGGGCTTGAGTGGCGACCAGGGCAGCGCCTCCACCATATAAAAGTCCGTTCTGAACGTCGAACAGTCCCACAGCCACTGTACCCCATATTCCACAAATTCCATGAACGGCAATGGCCCCAACAGGATCATCGACTTTCAATTTCGAATCGATGAAGGTGACAGCCTCTACCAGAACAACTCCAGCGATCAGACCGATCACGAGAGAACCGGCCAGTGATACATTTGCACAACCGGCGGTGATACCCACTAGTCCGCCGAGGGCGCCATTTAATGTAAGGGATGGATCGATTCGCTTAAATCGGATCAACGTGTAAAAAGCGGATGAAAGAATGGCGGCGGAAGCTGAAAATAAAGTCGTCGTGATGACGTGCGGGACAAGGGTGGGATCTGCGGCCAGACTGCTTCCTCCATTAAACCCGAACCAGCCGAACCAAAGGATGAACACACCGAGGGCACCGATGGGAATATTATGGCCCGGGATGACATTCACTTTTCCTTTGCTGTATTTCCCAACTCGGGATCCAAGGAATAAGACTGTGATGAATGCGCCAACTGCACCAGTTAAATGGACGACAGTAGATCCGGCGAAATCTACGAACCCAAGCTCAGAAAGCCAGCCGCCGCCCCACACCCAATGTCCGACGATCGGATAGATGATTCCTGTCATGGCAATGGTCAAAAGGATATAGCTTTTAAGTTTCATGCGTTCAGCCACAGCACCGGAAATAATCGTGGCACAGGTAGCGGCAAATACGGATTGAAATAAGAAGAAACCGATGTCTTCCCGTCCTGATAGGAAAAAGCTGTCCGTGCCGATGAGGCCGCCTGATGACCCGCCGAACATGAATCCGAACCCTACGATGAAATAAAGAACAGAGGCAATGGCGACAGTTAAGAAGTTTTTCATGAGGATATTAAGAGAGTTCTTGGCGCGGGTGAATCCGGTCTCCACCATGGCAAATCCGGCATGCATGAAGAACACAAGGACTGCAGCGATCATCACCCACAGGGAGTCGACGGATGCTTGAACAGACTCTGCGGTAGGGGCTGCTGCGAATGCTGTAGTGCTAACAAAAAGCGACAGGAACATAAGAGACGTAATTTTTTTAATCAATGGAATCCCTCCAGTATTGGTTTGGTAAAGCAGCTAAATGACTGTGTGAAGAAAGAAGTGATTTACAAAACGGCTTTTTTTCCTCGTTCGCCTGTACGGATGCGGATGACATCTTCGACGGGATAGATGAAAATCTTACCGTCGCCAACGGTGCCTGTACTGCAATGTTCAACGATGAGATCAATGATGTCTTCCACCTGTCCATCGTCGATGATCATTTCCACCTTTACGCGGGGGACTAACTGCAGTTCAAATTTATTCCCCCTGAATATCCCCTGTTTCCCTTTTTGTTTTCCACACCCAGCTGCCTCTGATACTGTCAGGCCGCTGAATCCACGAAGACATAGTGCTTCTCTCAGAGACAGAAACGCTTCCGCACGGATAATGGCTTCCACTTTTTTCATTATGATTTCCTCCTTTTATAAAATTGGTGTTTCTTCATGTTAGGTTTTATGACATGAATAAGTTATATCATTTATCATATTCAGAAAATAACAAAAGTTCAAGTATTAATTTGTAATGAAAGCGTTTTTATGTAAAAAAACATAACATTTATTAATGATGGCGTTTTCATTTGAAGGAAAAAAGAGTCAGCTCGACTGGAGAGCTGACTCTTTTTTAATGATGGGAGGGGTGTTAGTTCGAAACCGCTTAAAGGAAGGTCCGTCCCTCTAAACGGCGTTTTTATCATGTTGGATAAATCGTTTATGGATCCATTTTTTGGATCTCCAGCGTTTGAGCATGATGATTCCACGCAGCCATTCATCGGCAATGAAGGAGATCCAGATTCCAATAAGTCCGAGTCCGAACGAGATTCCGAGAATGTAGGAAAGCGTGACGCTTACTCCCCACATGGATAAGATCCCCATATAGACTGGGAAGCGTACATCACCTGTTGCCCTAAGCGCATTAATGACCACTAAGTTAAAGCTTCTTCCCGGCTCGAGAATGATGGTCAGATAGATCAATGTTTTACCAAGGGAAATGATTTCTTCGTTGCTCGTAAATATGCGGAGGAGAGGTTCTGCTGCAACGGAAAAAACTCCGGCCATGATGAGCGAGATGATGATTGCGATCTTTAAGCTTTTCAGGCATCGTTCGTAAGCACTGTCAAAATCCCTGGCGCCGATCATGTGTCCGATGATGATCTGTGTTCCCTGGCTGATGGCGACGCTGAATAAGAAAATGAACATCATCAGATTTTGGGCATATACCTTCGTCGTAAGAGCATTGGTCCCGATACTCGCAATGAAGTAGGTAATGACCATTTGTGACCCGTTATAGGAAAGATGCTCCCCTGCAGAGGGGATGCCGATCCGCAGTAAATTTTTAACGTGAGAGAGAGGCAGATTCAATAATCTTCTGAATGGAAGAGCAGTGGGTATCCGTTTCTTTATCACGATGATACTTACGATGAATCCGATCAGTCTTGAAGTGATGGTGGAAATCGCCACACCCTCTACGCCTAATACAGGGACACCGAACGGTCCAAAAATAAATAGGTAGTTTCCGATCACGTTGATAATATTCATGCCGATTGTGATATACATGGCGTCTTTTGTATAGCCGTAGCTCCTCATGATGGCTCCTGCAGTCATGATCAATGCCTGGATGAAAGCGAAGCCTCCCACGATTCTTAAATAGGAAGAAGCTTCATCCATCAGTGAACGGGGGAGATCCATAGATGATAAGATTGGCTTACTGAAAAATACAAGGGCGATACTCAATAAGAGTCCGAATAGTAGATTGACAGCAATGGAAACGATCGACACTTCCCCTGCCATGCGATTCTCATCCGCCCCGAGATGCTGGGCCACTAGGATGGCTGTACCCGTCGCGACAAATCCAAACATCACAATGATGAGAGAAAGGATCTGATTGGAGACCCCTACCGCTGCTACTGAATCATCGGAGTACTGACTCAGCATTAACGTATCCGCATTTCCCATCAGCATGTGAAGGAAAATTTCAATGAAGATCGGCCAGGTCAAGGCAAAGAGGGTCATGTTTCTTTGGTTATTGCTCATAGTTTTTCTCCTTTTGCTTACCGGGGGCATAAACCGGCATTCATTACATATGAAATAGATAAGGGGACTAACCGTTAAGGTGTAGTCCCTCTTGTTTAGGAAATAAGCATCATTAGAATTTCAAAATGGCAAATCCATACCCTTCGAGTGCCACCTCGATGGACTCTGCTTCTGCGGCAAAATCTTCCCCATTCCACAGATTGGTGATCTTCTTTCCTTTCAACTCAAAAGGAAGGGAGTAGGTGGTCGATTCTTCACTGCAATTTAATAAAACAAAGATTGTTTCTTCTCCGTTTGACTTGGTGAATGAAAGGCAATGCTCATGAAGATCACCGGGTAAGAATGTCAGATTTCCTTCATTGCTTAACAGTGAGTATTTCTTCCGGAGGGCGATATGTTTCTGTATATGCCCGAAGAGCTCCTCGTTATGATGTTCCTGGTCCCATGGGAAGCATTTACGGCATCCTGGATCCTGTTCACCTGTCAGACCGATTTCATCACCATAATAAATACAAGGTGTGCCGGTAAATGAGAGCATGAACGTGTAGATTTGTTTAGCACGTCGGATATCTTCGCCGCACTCTGTTAATACTCGTGGTGTATCATGACTACCGACAAGGTTGAAATTCACTTCGTTTACATTCTTAGGGTACATATGAACGACAGACGTCATGTTTTCTGCAAATTGAGAAGCAGAAATGGTCTGGTGGGCAAACAGATTCAATAGATTGGTCGTAAAAGGATAATTCATGACAGCATCGAATTGATCTCCACGTAGCCAGGGCATGGAATCGTGCCAGATTTCCCCTAAGATATACAGCTCCGGCTTGATCCCTTTTACTTCTTTTCGGAATTCACGCCAGAAGTGGTGATCGACTTCATTGGCTACATCGAGACGCCATCCATCGATATCAAATTCCTTTATCCAGTAGCGGCCCACTTCCAATAGATAATTGCGCACCTCTTCATTCTCAGTATTTAACTTTGGCATGGAAGGTTCGAATGCAAAGGTATCATAATTGGGAGGCGAACTTTCGATATCCAATGGGAATTCATGTACATGAAACCACTCTTTATAAGGAGAATCCTCGCCCTTTTCCAGCACATCCTGAAACTGATCAAAGTAAAAGCCGCTATGATTAAAGACGGCATCGAGCATGACTTTGATATCATGCTCGTGACAGACCTTGATTAATTCCTTCAATGTTTCTTTCGTCCCAAACTGGGGATCGATTTCGAAATAATCGATTGTGTCGTATTTATGATTGGAATGCGCTTTAAAAATCGGGGTAAAGTAAATCCCGGAGATTCCAAGCGTTTTTAAATAAGGAATGTTCTGGATCACGCCTTCTAAGTCCCCTCCGAAAAAATTGGTCGGTGTGGGCTCTGTACTATTCCAATCCAGTGTCCCTTCTGGATCATTCTCCGTATTCCCATTTGCGAAGCGCTCAGGAAAAATTTGATACCAGACCGTATCCTTCACCCAGCCAGGTGCTTCGAAGACATCGATGGTATTCAGGAACGGGAAGCAGAAATAGTCCCCTATATCAGTGGAAGGTGCATCATTAAATCCCTTTTCTCCATAAAAGACTTCATCCGTTGTGTCATCGAGGAGAAAACCATAGCGAAGCCGTCTGAATGGAGGGGAGACGGAAGCAAACCAATAATCGAACAACTTATCCGTTCCGGTTAAAACCATTTCCTTGCGATCATATTGCCATTTTCCATTTTCCCATTGATAGGGATCTCCGTGGAGGAGAGTGACGGTTTCGACGTCTTTTTTCTTCGTGCGAATCCGTATGTGTAATTCATTATTTGTGCAAGCGTATGCATAATTATCTTTCGGTCTATGATAGATGGCTTCCAGTAGCATCGTATATCCTCCTCTTATTCATTCCATTAAAGAGTATTCCAAACCAACAATGTTGTCAATGATAGGCAGTCAAACTAGTAAAGCGTTTTCTTTTCTTTTAGGTCATACGCAAAAATTTTCAAAAAAAGTATTGTCAAAGGAGATTTAGTTTGTATAATAAGAAGTAGGTTGTGCAATCGTTTTCACAAGAGAATGTAAGCGATATCTTTAGAGATTAAGTCATAGTATGTGCAAGCGTTTGTTCAATCTAAAACATGAATTAATAGTTTCACCATACTTAGGAGGGGTCGAAATGAAGAAAGCGTTATCATTGCTTATGGTAATCATGCTTGTACTAGGGGCGCTCGCTGCTTGTGGTCCAAACCGTGAGGAAGGATCCGGTGACAGCGGAGAGAAGAAAACAGACGATGCGAACAAACCTGAAAAACTGGTTGTCTGGGAAGACCAAGAGAAAACTGGATGGCTGGATGAAGTAGGTGCCAAGTTCGAAGAAGAAACTGGTATCAAGGTTGAAGTGAAAGAAGTAGAAATGGCTACTAAGATGAAAGAACAATTACGTTTAGACGGTCCAGCAGGAACGGGCCCGGACGTTTTAACATTACCGCATGACCAAATTGGTGAGCTTGCTCTTGCAGGGCATATCGCTCCTTTAGAAGTGGACGGGGACATTGAAAAGCGTTTCACCGAGTCTTCTATGACAGCTGAAAGTTATGACGGAAAGTTATATGGACTGCCAAAATCTTCTGAAACGCCTGTATTTGTATACAACAAGGCGTTAATGGAAGAAGCTCCAAAAACAATGGATGAAGTTTACACTTTCTCTAAAGATTTCACAAAAGACGGAAAATATGGTTTCTTAGCTCTTTGGGATAACTTCTATTTCGCACATGCACCGATCGGTGGATTCGGCGGATATGTATTTGCTGAAAAAGATGGTGCTTTAGATGCGAAAGATCTTGGGTTAAATAATGAAGGTGCTGTTGAAGGTACTGAATATATTCAAAAATGGTACACAGAAGGATTATTCCCTAAAGGAATCATCGGGGAAAATGGCGGATCTGCACTTGACGGTCTTTTCGGAGAAGGAAAAGTAGCATCTGTCATGAACGGACCTTGGTCTTTCCAAGGGTATAAAGATGCCGGTATCGACATCGGTATCTCTGCAATGCCTAAGCTTCCAAACGGTGAGCCGATGAAAACATTCATGGGTGTTAAAGGATGGCATGTGTCAGGCTACTCTAAAAACAAAGAGTGGGCTCAAAAATTCATCGAATTCATCACTCAAGACGAGTATGCGAAATTACGTTTCGAACAAACTCAGGAAGTTCCAACAAACCAAGGTCTGATCGACGATCCTGCGATCGCTGACAATCCTGGTGCAAAAGCGGTTGCTGAGCAATCTCAATACGCGGTTCCAATGCCGAACATCCCTGAGATGGGAGAAGTTTGGGGACCAATGGCTGATTCACTTCAAACGGTTGTAACAGGTAAGCAGGAACCGAAAGCGGCTCTTGATGCTGCAGTTAAGCAAATTGAGCAGAACATTGATGCGAATCACTCCAACTAATCATTGAACATAGCGGTACCTTCTCATCTTGAGAGGTACTGCTATCCTTTTAAAGACCTATTCAAGGGCTTTTTAAGGAAAAAAGCTTTCTTTTCTTAAAAAGCTCTTGAAGCTTATCAAAACTGTGAACGTAGAAAGGGGAATATAGGATGGAGCAACAATCCTATCAAACAAATCATAGAAAAACAGCGCTGGCCCTTTCCCTAATCCCTGGTTTAGGTCAGATGTATCATAGGCAGTTTCTAAAAGGCGGATTCTTCCTGATCATGACTGCCGCCTTTATTCTTGTCTTCAGAGACTTGATCGGCTACGGATTATGGGGGATTACGACCCTTGGGACAGATGTATCATACGGAGATCATTCCATTTTCTTAATGGTATACGGTATCTTGGCAATCATAGTATCTATTTTTGGAATCGGTTTTTATCTGTTTAATCTCCGGGATGCATTTAAGAATGGAGAGAAGCGCGACAGGGGAGAGAAGCTTAGCACGATCCGCGAGCAGTACAGAAATCTGATTGATAATGGTTTTCCATATCTCATTATGTCTCCAGGGTTCTTACTACTCGTGTTCGTCGTCATTTTCCCGATCATCTTTGTCGTTTTACTGGCGTTTACAAACTATGATCTGTATCACTCACCACCAGCTAAACTGGTCGACTGGGTAGGGATTCAAAACTTTGTTGATATCTTCAAGATTGATATATGGAGAGAAACATTCATCACAGTACTTGCCTGGACACTCGTTTGGACGTTCGGAGCGACAACCCTTCAAGTGGCACTTGGTGTATTCCTTGCCATCCTTGTGAATCAAAAGGATTTAAAAGGGAAAGCCATCATCCGTACGGTATTCATCCTGCCATGGGCAATCCCGGCTTTCGTTTCGATCTTGGTTTTCGCCGGAATGTTCAATGAATCATTCGGAACGATCAACCGGGACATCCTGGGCTTCTTCGGCATTGAAGGATTACCTTGGATGACCGAACCGATGTATACACGAATCGCCTTGATCGGAATCCAGGCATGGCTCGGCTTCCCGTTCATCTTTGCCATGACAACAGGGGTGCTTCAATCGATTCCCGATGAACTTTATGAAGCAGCGACGGTCGATGGGGCTTCAGCTTTCCAGAAATTCAAGAATATCACGCTGCCACTTGTCCTTTTTGCAACGGCACCGATCATCATTACACAATACACGTTTAACTTTAATAACTTCAACGTCATTTACTTATTTAACGGCGGTGGACCGGCCTTAACCGGACAAAATGCAGGTGGGACGGATATCCTGATCTCCTGGATCTACAGTCTGACGATGACATCCGCACAGTATTCGAAAGCCGCTGCCATTACTTTATTATTGTCCATCATCGTCATCACTGTAGCGATCTGGCAGTTCAAGAGAACGAAATCATTCCAAGAAGAGGATATGATGTAATATGAATATGAAGAGACAGAAACTCATACGTTTGACACTTTCATACGCAGCCATTGGAATCATGTTTGCCTTGATCCTTTACCCGGTTGCCTGGATCATTGGATCTTCTTTCAATCCGGGTCAAAGTTTATCTGGTTCATCCATTATTCCGAAGAATGCAACATTGGCCCATTACAAAGAACTATTTGATCTCGAAAAAAGTAATTATATGCTTTGGTACTGGAATTCATTGAAGGTCAGTTTATCCACGATGGCCCTGACTGTCCTGCTTGTCAGTTTAACGGCCTATTCATTCTCACGTTACCGGTTTGCCGGTCGTAAGAATGGTTTGATGACATTCTTGATCTTACAAATGATACCGAACTTCGCCGCACTGATTGCGATTTTCGTACTGGCACTATTAACGAAACTTTTAGATACTCACATTGGTTTGATCCTCGTTTATGTTGGAGGTCAAATTCCGATGAACACATGGCTGATGAAAGGGTATCTGGATACGATCCCGAAAGAGCTTGATGAATCAGCCAAGATGGACGGAGCGGGACATTTACGGATTTTCTTCCAGATCGTCATGCCCCTTGCGAAGCCGATCATTGCGGTGGTTGCACTGTTTTCTTTCATCGCACCATTTGCAGATTTTATCATTGCAAGTATCCTGTTACGTTCAGAAAAGATGTACACATTACCGGTTGCCCTTTATGATATGGTGGCAAAACAGTTCGGAGCGGAATTCACGACTTTCGCTGCCGGTTCTGTATTGATTGCCGTACCGATTGCCCTATTATTCCTGTTCTTCCAGAAATACTTCGTTTCAGGATTGACGGCAGGGGGTACAAAAGGATAATCTTATAGGCGTTACTAACATTTTTAGGAGGAGCGGAGATGAAAAGAAGAGTATTATCTCTCATTTTAGTCCCGTTTCTTCTTTTTTACGCCCTTCCGGTAGGAGCAGTTGAAAAAGAAGAACGCAAATGGCAGGATGAGACCATCTATTTTCTAATGGTCGATCGCTTTAATGATGGGGATACAAGCAATGATAAAGATGTTAACACGAAGGATCCGAAAGCCTATCAGGGCGGGGATTTCCAAGGAATCATCGATAAACTGGATTACATCAAGGATATGGGATTCACTGCTATTTGGCTGACCCCCATATTTGATAATCAACCGATGGGTTATCACGGTTATTGGATTACAGACTTCTACAAAACCGAAGAACATTTCGGCTCTATGAAGACATTCAAGAAGCTTGTGGAAGAAGCCCATAAACGGGATATGAAAGTGATGCTGGACTTTGTTGTGAACCATGTCGGGCCGGAACATCCCTGGGTCAATGACCCTGAAAAAGAGGACTGGTTCCATGAAAAACAGCCGATGAACTTCAATAATGAAGAAAGTCTTCAGAATGCCTGGTTATATGATCTTCCCGATTTAAATACAGAAAATCCCGAAGTGAAAAACTATTTATTCGATGCGGCAAAATGGTGGATCAAAGAAACCGATATCGATGGATATCGTCTCGACACTGTACGTCATGTCCCGCAGGAGTTCTGGGATGAGTTCAGCCATGAAGTGAAGTCGGTGAAAGAAGACTTCTACCTGTTAGGTGAAGTGAACGATAGAGATCCGGAAAAAATCGCTGCCTACAATGGGACAGGGATCGATGGATTCGTCAATGTTCCCCAAGCGGAAGAAATGCGCTCCGTCTTCCAAAAGCCCGATACGTCCATGGATCGGTTATTCAACTTTTGGAAGTACAATGAAACGTTCTATGACAATCCATATGTGATGGGAACATTCATTGATAACCATGATATGGAACGATTTACGAGAATGATTGTTCAAGAGAAGCTCTTCCCTGGAACGAGATGGAAGCTTGCCCTCACGTATATGTATACAACCCCGGGAATTCCGATCGTTTATTACGGATCTGAAATAGCGTTGGACGGGGGAAATGATCCTGACAATCGCCGCTTTATGAATTTCAGGGCTGATAAGGAACTCATGGATTATATCTCCCGGTTAGGTGAAATTCGTCAAGAATATCCCGCACTGACGAGAGGGGATATCACACCGATCTACAATCAAGATGGGATGGGAATCTTTAAGCGTACATACAAAGATCAGACCATCGTCATCGCCATCAACAACACGAGTGAAACACAAAATGTTCAATTATCGAAAGACGACCTGGCGGATAACCATGAACTAAAAGGATTGATCAGTGATGACCTAGTCCGCAGTGACAAGGATGGAAATTATCACCTTGTCCTCGATCGAGAAGAGTCGGAAATCTACTTGCTCAAAAACAAGAGCGGACTGAATTATCCTTATCTGATCGCTTTGGGAATCATGTACTTCCTTTTCTTCCTCTTCCTTTATCTTGTAAAGAAACGTGGAAAAGCGAAGAACAAGTAATGAGTGAAGAGCAGGGCCCTTACGATGAGCCCTGCTGCCATTTTAACCATACAGAATTGGAAGCGTTTTAATTTTATGATTGAGCAGCCCGCCTACGGGTCCGCATTTTTAATAAAGGGGGGTGGAATATATGGCTGTTACCATCAAGGATGTTGCAAAACTTGCAAACGTAGCGCCATCCACGGTTTCGCGTGTGATCGCAAACAATCCAAGAATAAGTGAAAAAACAAAACAAAAAGTCCGGGAAGCGATGGAGCAACTTGGGTACCATCCCAACTTCATTGCAAGGAGTCTGGCAAATCAGTCCACACAGGTGATCGGACTTGTATTACCGGGTTCCGCCAGTGCTTTCTCGCAAAATCCATTCTTTCCGACGGTCTTAAGAGGATTGAGTGAAGGGGCTCAGGAAAAACAGTATGCCCTTCAAATGTCCACCGGTCAATCTGAAGAGGAAATTTATGAAGGTGTCGTCCAGATGGTACAGGGTGGACGGGTGGACGGAATCATCCTGTTATATTCAAAGGTAGAAGATAAAGTGATGAACTACTTGAAGAATCGTGATTTCCCCTTTGTTGTCGTCGGGAAGCCATATAAATATTGTGAAGAAATCACACATGTGGATAATGACAACTACCGGGCAACGAAAGAAGTGACGGACTACCTCCTCGGACTTAAACATGAATGCATCGGCTTCATCGGAGGAGACCTGAATCTTGTCGTGACGGTTGAGCGTTTGTTAGGCTACGAGAAGTCCCTCCGTGATGCCGGGATCGATATGAAGGACGAATATATCATACACGAAGAATTCCTTCGGGAAGGGGGGCGTGAAGCCATTAAAGAGCTCATGCAGCTGGAAGCACCCCCGACTGCCCTGGTTGTAGCCGATGATTTGATGGCGCTTGGGGTCTTGAATACATTGGATGAGATGGGCATCCGTGTCCCGGAAGACATCTCCATTGTCAGCTTCAATAATGTTCTCCTGGCGGAAATGTCCAGACCCCCGCTTACATCAGTGGATATCAATATTTATAACCTTGGGAATGAAGCTGCGAAAAGCCTGATCCAGAAAATTGAGAATCCGAAAGAACCGATCAAGAGAATCATTGTTCCTCACCATCTAGTGACCCGGTGTACCTGTGGTGAACGGAAAGTGAAGTCCTAATAAAAAGCGACTGAAGTGATGACTCCCTCAAAAAAGAAGGGGGTCATGAACTTCAGTCGCTTTTGTCTTATCCGTTGATGACGGTACCGCCATTAACATGAATCATCTGTCCTGACACGTAGCTTGAATCATCACTGGCAAGATACACGTAGGCAGGTGCTAATTCAAACGGTTGTCCAGCCCGTCCAAGGGGTGTATTCGCTCCGAATTCCGACACTTTTTGTGAACTGAAAGTCGATGGTATCAAAGGAGTCCAAATCGGTCCTGGAGCGACCCCGTTCACCCTGATGCCGTCTGTTGCGATGTTTTCAGCCAGTGAGCGGGTGAAGCTGACAATGGCCCCTTTGGTAGAAGAGTAATCGATCAGATCCTTGTTTCCTTTATATGCTGTGATTGAAGCCGTATTGATGATCGAGGCTCCCTTCTTGAGGTGGGGGAGGGCAGCCCGCGTCAAATAGAACATGGAGAAGATATTCGTTTTGAATGTACGCTCTAACTGTTCATCGCTAATATCCACAAGTCCTGACTGAGGGTGTTGTTCGGCAGCGTTGTTCACGAGGATATCAAGTTTCCCGAACTCGGATATCGTCTTACTAACGATGTCTTTGCAAAAAGTCGAACTGCCCACATCACCTGGTAATAGGATGCATCTGACTCCTTCAGCTTCTACAAGTTCCTTCGTTTTATTCGCATCTTCATGTTCATCCAAATACGAAATCGCTACATGAGCGCCTTCCCTTGCGAAGTACCAGGCAACCGACCGGCCGATCCCGCTGTCGCCTCCTGTGATGAGTGCGACCTTTCCATCAAGCTTCCCACTGCCTTTATAGTTTTGATCCGTATGGATGGGCTGAGGGTTCATTTCATCCACTGTACCAGGCTGATGATCCTGGTGCTGAGGGGGAAAAGTCTGCTTCTGGTTTTGTTGTTGTTGAGACAATGAAAACACTCCTTTAAAGGTTTAGGTTATCTTAAGATAGTGTTTACCCGGAAAAAATAATTATTAACGTGTTTTTTGAGGATGGAGAGGCGGGATGAGGTTTGAGTTTGTGTGTGGGGAGGAGGAATCAGTAGGATTTGCGGCCCACTAAAAAAGCAGGCTCCTCATATGGGGAGCCTGTGTGCATCATTTCTTTTTCATCTTTCCTGCAGCCTTATATCCAATCATATTCAACAATCCTTTCGGTGAAGAGAAGGGAGGGGCGTAGCAGGTCTCGATTTCCTGTAGATCGGTGACCGAGAGTCCACCGTAGATGGCAGTGGCCAGGATATCGATTTGTTTATCGACCCCTTCACCGCCTACCACATTTCCCCCGAAGATCTTACCGGTCTCAGGACAGAAGTGGACGCGGACATATACGTCATGGGCCCCGGGGTAGTAGCCGGCGTGGGACTTTCCTTCGTGCACGACTGTTTGATAAGTATAGCCTTTTTCCTTTAATTCTTTTTCTCCAAGTCCCGTTGAAGCGATGGAAAGGTCGAATACTTTGGCAATCGCCGTTCCAAGCATTCCCTTGAAAGGGACAGGGTCACCGGACAGGTGCTTAGCGATTATATAGGCTTGCCGATGAGCCGGCCATGCAAGGGGTACTTGTTTCGGCGTATCGTCAACGAAGTCGATGGACTCGACGACGTCCCCGACTGCATAAATGGAATCATCGTCCGTTTGCATGAACTCATTGCTGACGACCCCACCTGATTCCCCGATTGATAAACCGGCATCCTTCGCCAGGTGGTTCCGGGGTTTTACTCCGACTGAAAGAAGGATGAAGTCGGACTGTAACGTTTCACCGCTGTCGAGTTTTAACGTATTCTCCGGAAGTACTTCTTTCAGACCATCATTCGTGTACAGCTTTACCCCTTTTTCCGCGATATGATTCTGCAATCCTGCAGCTGTCTCCTCGTCAATGATACTGATGACGTGTTCAGACCTTTCGACGATATTCACCTTCATTCCTAGATGGGTGAAGTTTTCAGCCATTTCGACCCCGATGAATCCACCTCCGATGATGGTGCATGAGTCAGGTTTGGAGGTTTCTAAGAACTGCTTGATCCTGTCCATATCTTCGACGGTCCTGAGATGGAAAGACGGGATTTGGTCGATCCCCGGAATATCCGGTATAAAGGGGGAGGCTCCCGTTGCAAGGACGAGACAGTCATAGGTTTCATCGTAATCTTCATTGCGGTCATGATCCCTGATAAGTAAAGATTTCTTTTCGCGATCGATGTTTAACGCTTCATGATGCATTCTGACGTCAATATTCTTTTTTGTATGTAATTGTTCAGGAGTGGCGGCAAAAAGACTTTCCCTGTCTTTGATGACATCTCCCAGGTAATAGGGCATGCCGCAGGCTCCGTAGGATAAGTAAGAGGTTTTCTCGAGCAGGATGATCTCGATATCATTGTCGAGCTTCCTGATTTGAGAGGCTGTCGTCGCCCCTCCGCCGACGGCACCGATGATGATGACTTTTTTCTTCATGTTTTTCCTCCTAAATGAAAGAAGTCTAATGGGATTATTGTACCCATTAGACTTCTTTGGAAAACCGTATTAACGAAAGTTTACGTATTGTACATCAATGGAAAGATCAGCTTCACGGATGGCTGCGATGATTTTTTGGAGATCATCTTTGCTTTTACCGGTAACGCGGACCTGATCATCCTGAACCTGACTCTTTACCTTTACGCCGGAGTTCTTGATGATTGTGTTGATTTTCTTTGCATTGTCTTTGTCGATTCCCTGTACAAGCTTGGCACGCTGACGGACAGTCCCGCCTGATGCACCTTCAAGCTTACTGTAATCAAGGTTCTTCACAGGGACGTTACGCTTGATCAGCTTACTGAGAAGGACGTCCTTCAACTGATTCATCTTGAATTCATCATCGGACACGAGGACAATTTCCTCACCGTCCAATTTGATGTCACTCTTGCTCCCTTTGAAGTCATAACGGGTTTGAACCTCTTTCAACGCAATTTGAATCGCATTGCTCACTTCTGACATATCCACTTTGGATACAATGTCAAACGAACTTTCCTTTGCCATATGTAACCCCTCCAACCTTTTTTCTCTTTTCATTATAGACAGTCTGTGACGTGACATACAACTTCTTTGGTTGAAATGCTGCAGGTTTTTTAGAAATAAAAACAAAAGGCACCCGTTCAAGAAAGAACGGGTGCCTTCCGGCCGGTCCATCCTTTACAGATGATCCGTTTTTTTGGAGTATTGATTTTTACCGGCTTTCCGGTTTATTTCTTTGATTTTATTCTTTTCCTGGCGCAGGGCATTGTTGTCCCTCGCCTTTTTTTCGTTATCAGATGTATGTGGCATGATGATTCTCCCTTCCGTATTGGATCTCGTTATTAGTATGGGGAAGGGGAGAGAAGTTTATGAGTGCTGGTTTAAGAAAAATATGGCTAAGGTCCCTGTCCCTGTATGAGAACCTATGGCGCATCCAATAATACTGATGTACACGTCCTTAGGAGAAAATTTTTCCTCTATGAGCTGCTTCATTTCAAGAGCGAGCTCTTCGTCGTCCCCATGACTGATGGCGATGACTTGATTTGAAAGATCGTCACCACGTTCTTCCATTACATCTAAAATGCGTTTAAGGAGTTTCTTCTTACCGCGCATTTTTTCAATCGGAACAAGTTTCCCGTCTTCCACATGGAGAAGGGGCTTGATGTTAAGGAGTCCGCCGAGAAAGGCTGAAGCTTTTGAGACCCGTCCTCCTTTTGCCAGATATTCAAGATCTTCTACGGTGAAAAGATGTTCCATATGCTCTGAGTTAAATCTGGAGGCTTCGATGATTTCTTCTTTTGTCCCGCCGTTGTTCAGGAGTTCGGCCGCTTTCATGACGACCAATCCATATCCGAGTGATGCACATTTCGAATCTATGATGGTCAAATCAAGATCAGGGTGATCTTCCTTAACCTGATCCCGGATCATGACAGCCGTTTGATAGGTGCCTGATAATTGGGAGGAGAAGGCAATGTAAATGCCGGATTGATTCGATTCTGCAAGCTGTGTGAACTTTTTCAGGAATAGGTCCGGTGAGACTTGGGATGTTTTCGGCATATGTCCGTCCCTGATTTTATCGAATACGGTTTTCGGTTCAATGGTGATCAAGTCCTCGTAGTCCTGACCATCTATATGTACTTTAAGCGGAAGTAGCTCTATGTTGTGTTCGTTGAAATAGGCAGCAGGAAGGTCGCTTGCACTATCAGCAAATAATTTTACTGTCATCCTCATCATCCTTTGACTTATCTTTATAGCTTTAGTCTAGCGATTTTCAGTGAAAATAACAATCGATTGAACGTGAATTTGGATAAAAAGATGAATAGTAGAGGGAGTTTAGGTAAGATGAAATGTGGAACATAGAAAATAACAACAAGATGCAGGAGGTATGTGTATGTCGAGAGATCATGTTCAATTAGAGGCGAAGAAATTTGTCGTGGTCCTGGTGGGATCCCTTTTAGGGGCCATTGCCATGAACTTCTTTCTTATTCCGGCAAATGTGTATGCGAGCGGCTTTACGGGACTTGCCCAGCTGCTGTCAAGCTTACTGAAGGAGTTTGCCCCATTCAATATTTCAACAGGTATTTTATTATTCATTCTTAATATTCCTGTAACCATTCTGGGCTGGCTGAAGGTCGGCCGTTCCTTTACTGTGTATAGCTTTATTTCTGTATTTATGACTTCCTTTTTCCTTGAAGTGATTCCTATCATTAAATTATCACCGGATATCCTCCTTAATGCGGTATTCGGAGGGGTCATCGCCGCTGTAGGTGTCGGGATCACTTTGAAATGGGGAGCTTCCACCGGGGGAATGGACATCATCGCCATGATCCTTTCGAGGATGAAAGATAAGCCGGTTGGTTCTTATTTCTTCTTGATGAATACAGTGATCATTACTTCTGCCGGATTCCTTTACGGCTGGGAGAAAGCATTGTATACGTTAGTCACGTTATATGCTTCCACACGTGTCATCGATGCCATTCATACACGTCATGAAAAGCTTACAGCAATGATTGTGACCAAGAAATCGAATGAATTGCGTGAAGCCATCCATTCGAAGCTTGTGAGGGGAATTACGACTTTGCCTGCTAAAGGGGCATTTTCCGGAGAGGACAAAGAGATGTTAATCATCGTCATATCCCGGTATGAATTATACGAGCTTGAACATACGATCAAGGATGTAGACCCAAATGCGTTTACAAATATCGTTCAGACTACCGGGATATTCGGGTTCTTTCGAAAAGATTAGATTCTCATGTTTAACAAATACTATAGGTGAACCCAGATAGAAAGGGGCATCACCTTGAAAGCCATCGTGTATATATTGATCAGCTCAATCCTGTTATTGGGGATCCCCGCCAAATCGGGAGCAGAGAGCGTATTACCCAAGGAACATACTTCCTTTAAAAATGTAAAAGTAAGGGAGGTCAAAGGTCGCTTTACGGTCACTGGACAAGCCCGTGTATCGAGTGGAAGTTTTTACTATATGGTTGAGGATGGCCATCGGGTTCTCCTCCCGGAAACGCTCTTGAAAGTGAATAAAGAAGCTCCTGCCTGGACGGAGTTTTCCATCATACTGCCTGAGTTGAAAAGGAGAAATGGAAAGCTGTTCCTGAATTTATATGAGCGGGATGAGGGGGACGGGAAGATCATTCACAGTTATCTTGTCGTTCTTCCATATAAATAAACAGGGTTGCCCTTTTACGGGCAACCCTGTTTGATTTAGCTTATGAAAGGCGGTTCAACTCGTCCTGAAGAGCATGAAGCTGCTTCTGCTCTTCGACATTCGAGTTAGCGTAAGCAGATGACAAAGCATTCTTCGCTTTATCAATGGACATTTGAGCGTTTTCTCCCGTACTGCATGCCTGTTTAGCAGAAGATACAGCGGTACGTGCCTGCTGGAATAGTGGATTGCTCATTATTCCAGCCCCCCTGCACCTTCACCATGTGAAGCAAGCTTCTTAGCCTCTGCTTCTGCATACGTCAGATGATACGGGATCCGTTCGTCATGTTTTGATACAGCAATTTTACCTTGTTGTACAAATCGTTTCGATTTTCTACCCATCACTTACCACCCCTTGTGCAAGTTGGAACGCTGGATGCGTTCTCTTCTAGTATGGCTCTCGGAGGTGGAACGTACAGTAAGAAGATTTACCCACCGTTTCCATCAGAATTTATAAGTCGAAGCGTTTTTGCAGATAACGCCCGATGCCATCTTCTTCATTCGAAAGTGTCACTTCATTCGCGATATCCTTCAGTGGATCAATGGCGTTACCCATGGCGACACCTGTTCCTGCGTAGTCGAGCATTTCCAAGTCATTGTCCTCATCCCCGAATGCGATGATTCTTTCTTGGGGGATATTCAAGGAAGAAGCTACACGCTCTATCCCGACAGCTTTATTCAATCCGGATTTAACGATCTCAATGATGTGCCAAGGTGCTGCCCAGCGGCGATGGTCGATCAGTTCTGCATGAACATCATCGAGGTGGGCACGAATGTCGGCTACATCCTCTTCCTCAGCATGAATGAGCATGGAGGTTGGGTGATCCGATAATACGTTCCGGATATCACCTGTTGAAATGGAAGGATTACCCATCATGAATACATCGATGATCTTTTCATCATGATAATGAAGATAGACATCATCCATCACTTCAGCGACGATATTACGGAATGGAAAATCATCACAAGCATTGATGATTTGTTTGGCCACATCGAGATCCATCGGCTCATGATAGACTCCCCATGATGGGTCGGTGGGGTGATGCACGAATGCCCCATTGAAATTGACAATGGGAGTGGTCAACTGCAATTGTTGATAATACAATTCACTTGCACGAAACGGCCTGCCTGTTGCAATCATCACTTCATGCCCTTTATGGCGCGCTTTTTTTAATATATCATGTGTTTTGGACGAGATTTTCTTCTCATCAGTTAATAATGTTCCATCGAGATCCAGAACAATCAGATGTTTTTCTTGTGAGTTCATGAATACAAATCCCCAATCTTATTGGTATGAAGGCTATTCTAGTGTAGCGTTACACGAAGAAAGTTGTCCACCGCCTGCACATAGATTTTAAGAAATGTTTACAAACGCCTTCGATTTAAATATTATACATACTACCAAATCTAGGATATCATAGTAAAGTGAAAAGCAATCAGGAGGGAGAGAACCATCATGATTCTTATTGATAAATCAACTATACAAACGATCCCATTCCTTCATCTTGTGAGGGAAGAAGACATGAATAAACCGTTACCGACATGCTTCTTTATTCACGGCTTTACGAGTGCGAAAGAGCATAATCTTCACTACGCATACCTTCTTGCTGAAAAAGGGTTCAGGGTGATACTCCCGGATTGTTTAGAGCACGGAGAACGATCTTCTGGAAAGTCAGAGTATCAATTAGGAGAAATTTTTTGGAAGATCGTGTTGAATACCATACATGAATTATCCATATTGAAAGAGCACTTTGAAGAAAAAGGGCTGATCAAACCAAATGGAATCGGTGTCGCAGGAACCTCCATGGGGGGGATCGTTACACTTGGTGCCCTTACTCAATATGAATGGATTTCTTCAGCCGTTTCACTGATGGGGAACCCTACATATGTGAAATTTGCACAGGCCCAGCTCGCTCAAGTGGAATCGCTTGGATATGACCTGCCATTTAGTCAAGGGGAAATCGAAAGCATGATGAGTGAGCTTGCCCATTATGATCTTAGCCTTCAACCTGAGAAGCTCGGGGGCAGGCCCCTCATGTTCTGGCATGGAAAGCGCGACAAAGTCGTCCCCTTCCATTTGACAAGGGAATTCTATGACAGCATATTGCCTTATTATGAGGAACGGGAAGATCATCTGCTTTTCATAGAAGATGATAAAGCCGATCACAAGGTTACGAGAGAAGGCGTATTACGGCTTGTCGAGTGGTTCGAGATGCATTTATCAGCTTAACCTTTTGTTTTATACGTGGTTATTTGTTAAGATGAGTAATGAAAATGGGTAAGAGACAAGTATAAGCATGAAGGAGTGATTAGCATGGATCAAGATCTTAAAGATAATATGATGGGTGCTTTAGAGCAGGTTGTCGACCCTGAATTAGGAATAGACATAGTGAATTTAGGTTTAGTGTATGATGTGGATCTCGATGAGGAAGGAAAAGCAACAGTCACCATGACCCTTACGTCAATGGGGTGTCCGTTGGCCGGAACCATTGTGGATCAAGTGAAAACAGCACTGAGAGACATTCCCGAAGTGAAAGAAACAGAGGTAGACATCGTCTGGAATCCACCATGGAGCAAAGATAATATGTCCCGCTATGCGAAAATCGCATTGGGAATCAGGTAATACCCGATACAAGAAAAACCCCCTGAAAGGCTTGGAGTGACACAGTCAAATAAGACTAAATAAAACACCTAAGCTGCCATGACTCTAAACTCTATCGGAGTCTGGCAGTTTAATTTTGTAAAAGGTCGACAATAATTATAATAATACATGTACGATTCTATTTTCTTTCGTACTGTATGGTTAGTTAGTTTCCCTCGATCCAGAGGGCTGAATTCTTCTGACTTTAAAGAGGAGTGGAAGGATTCAATGACGGCATTATCAAAGCAGTTTCCTCGTCGGGACATGCTTGTGATAATGCCTCTTTTTTTAGCGTCTTCCTGAAAATCATACGATGTATATTGAGAGCCTTGATCACTGTGAAGGATGCATTGAGATACATCACGACCTTCACACGCTCTCTTTAACGTATCGAGCACTAGACCTTTATCTTGTTGATCACTAATGGTGTAAGCAAGAATTTCGTTATTATACAAGTCCATAATCGTTGATAAATATAACATTTTCTCACCATAAGGAAGATAGGTAATATCTGTAACCCATTTTTCATTTGGTTTAGAGGCATGGAACTCTCTGTTTAAGTAATTCGGCACGACGATTTTACTTTCCCCAGCTATATAGTTTTGTCTTTTTGGTTTAACGCGGCACTGAATGTTAAATTTCTGCATGATTCGCTGTACCGTGTTCCGGTTGACTTTGAGTTTGTACTCTTTACGCAAAAGATCACGCACCATACGGTGCCCAATGCGAAATTTCAAACCCTCGCACACATCAATGATTTTCTTCTCCAATTCTGATGGACCCCATGACTTTCCCCGCCAACGATAATAAGTAGCCTTAGCCACTCCAAAACATTCACAAAGGGCAATAACGGTATATTTATGTTTGAGCATCTCTACGGTCTGTACGAATATTTCTGGGACCACTTCCTTTCGATTTCCCGATACTTTCCCAACAATTCCTCACGCATTTCATAATAAGCGACTTTCTTTCGTAACTGGGCTAGTTCAGTTTCATCATCAGGACCTTTCCCATAAGAATATTGTTTCCCAATAGGTTGAGCAAAACGATGGGTCTCGTCATTCTTGAACCATTTCACCCAGGTCTTAATCTGAGATCGATTCTTAATCCCGAACATCTCCATTAGCTCTTGATTTGAATGGTTGCCTTCTAGTTTTAAACGTACAACTTCTCTCTTAACTTCTTCTGGATAGGACACTTTATTACCCATAGAAAAAACACCTCCAAATGTAAATGAATTATTTACTACTTGAAGGTGTTTTATTCAGTCTCATATTATTAGGTCTCTCTAGGCTTGCTTCAGGGGGTTTTTCATGTTTGGATCAATCAATCCGGCAGATGGAGACCGGGCAATTCTCACAGTCAATTTCATTCTTCAAGTATTCCAGATCCAAAATCGTGATGTAGCCTTTTTCCCACTTAAGGACGTTGTCTTTCTTCAGTTCGCTCAATAATCTGTTCACGACTTCCCTGGATGATCCGCAAAAATTGGCCAATTCCTGGTTGGTTAAGGGCAGGTCGATCAGAATACCGGTGTTAACGGCTTTTCCGTAGCTATTGGTCATGCGGATCAGGGTAGAATACAGGGCTCCTTTTTTTCCATGAAGGATAAGGTCGCGAAACTTTGTCTGATTCTGCTGATTTTGAAGCTGTATCCATTTCAGCCATTGTATGGTCAGATCACCGTTTTGAGAAAGTGTTTCTTCAAACGTTTCTTTCGGTAAAACATAAACCGTCGTGTCCTCAAGTATTTTTGCGCTGAGCATGTAGTAGGCTTCTTTACTGAATAAAGTCAATTCTCCGATGACATCATCCGTTGAACAGATGCGGAGGGATAATTCCCGTCCATCGGGAATGACTTTGCTTATTTGAATCCGACCGTTTTTGATTAAATATAACTCGTGAGCCGCTTTTCCTTCTTGAAACAAGTAACATCCTTTTTTTAAGGTTCTCACAGACTTTTTATCGATGAATAATTGTTTTATCTCGGAAGGGATTTCAATATTCTCACTCATGAGATCACACCGTTTCCATCAAAATGTCTTATTCTACAAGCTTACCAAAGATACCCGACGGATAGAAGGTTTATGTGAAGATCAGGACGGCTGCTCCGACCACAACACAATAAATAGCGAAGTATTTCAAGTTCCCTTTTGCCATAATATTCATGAACCACTTCAATGAGAAGTAAGAAGCAATCAGGGAAGCAATGAAGGCAACTGTATACGGAATCGCCATGGAAGCAAGGTTCGGATCACCCATTAAGTCGCTTATTCCGAATACCATGACGCCAACACTGACAGGTATATAAAGAAGGAATGAGAAACGCAGGGCTGTTTCTGCCTTCATACCGCTTGCCATGGCGGCAACGATCGTTGCACCTGAACGACTGATTCCGGGGATGAGGGCAACTGCCTGTGCAAGACCGATGATGATTGCGTCCTTTACATTTAAGTCTCCATCATTTTTTCTCCCTCTCAGGTTACGGATCATCCAAAGGGCGATACCTGTAACGATGAGCGTGATACCTACCGTGATGACAGAAGTAAGATGTTCCTCAATCACATCGCCGAATAATATACCGATCACCCCTGCTGGGATTGTGCCGATCAGTAAGTATATGATGAAATGAAAATCACGTTTTGTTTCGGGTGTTTTCTGCTTGAAATAACCGAGGCCATTTACGATGAGGCGTAAGATGTCTTCCCGGTAAATAATGAGAACAGCGAGTAATGATGCCGTATTGACCAGAATTTCAAAGGTCAGTGTTGTGTCTTTGATACCAAGGAAATGCTGTGCAAGCAGCAGGTGTCCACTGGATGAGATCGGAATCGGTTCCGTGAACCCTTGAAAAATCCCTAAAAATAAGTATTTCATAATCAAATAAAAATCCATTGTATATCCTCCAAGCTTTTTTTCTCCACATTTTTTAATTTAACACCATTAAGGGAAAGACTGTAAAGCCTTTTTCCGAATGTTAACCGAACCGTAACGGGATTATCATATTTATCCTTCATCTGGCATGCATGAATGGTCACGCTTGTAGAAAAATAGGAAAGAAGCATCGCTTCGAAAAAGGAGGGGTAAGAATGGGACAGTCACGACAATTCAGGGCCGGCGAAAAGGCACCGAACAATGGTGAGTATATAGAAATCGGTGAAACCGGGAGCATGGTAAAGAATCCGCAAAAACTGCGTTTGAAAGCAGGGGACAGGTTTCCTGAGAACTCCAACCATAACCGCCTATGGTCGTATATGAGAAAACCTTAACCATCTGGAACAAGGGTGCCCCGTTCAAGGCAATCCTTGTTCCTTTTCCTTTTCCTTTTCGAATGAAAGGGATATAATGTCATTAAAGGTCAATGAAGGTCAAAATGTGAGGTGGCAGATAATGAATATTGATAGCATGACCCACAGCATTCAGGAAGGGTTGGCTACCGCTGGTCAATTGGCTGCTGAAAAGCTACATACAGATATAAGTGCGCTGCATTTGTGGAAGTCGCTGCTCGGGTCGGAAGAGAGTTTCCTTCGCACCATATATGAACGGGCGGGGGTACCCATTCAGTCTATGATGGAATGGATTGATGGGAAGGTAGATGACATCCCTTCAGTAGAAGGGGAAGGGATCCAATATGGACAGTACCTTTCAAGGGATATCCATCAACTTTTCTCTGAAAGTGAGAGTTTAAAACAGAAATGGGAAGACGATTATATTTCCGTCGAGCATCTTGCCCTATCCCTGTGGAAGCAGAAACAGCATCCGATAACGCTGTACTTAATGCAGCAAGGGGTAACAGAAAAGAACGTCAGAGAAATCATTGAAGAGATAAGAGGAGGGAGCAGGGTGACGACACAAAACCCGGAAGTGAAATATGAAGCACTGAAGAAATACGGAAGGGATCTTGTGGCAGATGTGAGGTCAGGCAGAATCGATCCTGTCATCGGAAGAGATAGTGAAATTCGCCACGTCATTCGCATTCTTTCACGGAAAACGAAGAATAATCCCGTCTTGATCGGAGAGCCGGGAGTAGGGAAAACCGCCATTGTGGAAGGTCTGGCACAGAGGATTGTTCGTAAGGACGTACCCGAAGGCTTGAAGGATAAGACGATTTTCGAGCTGGACATGAGCTCTTTAGTCGCTGGAGCGAAATTCAGGGGTGAGTTTGAAGAGCGGCTGAAGGCCGTACTCCAAGAAGTGAAAAAGAGTGAAGGACGCATTCTTCTTTTCATAGATGAACTCCATACGATTGTAGGTGCAGGAAAAACAGAGGGGGCCATGGATGCAGGGAATATCCTGAAGCCGATGCTTGCCAGAGGGGAGCTTCACTGCATCGGGGCAACGACCCTCAATGAATACCGAAAGTATATCGAGAAGGATCCTGCCTTGGAAAGACGTTTCCAGCAGGTGCTCGTACAGGAACCGAATGTGGAGGATACGATTTCCATCCTGAGAGGGTTGAAGGAACGTTTTGAGATCCATCATGGGGTCAATATTCATGACCGGGCCATCGTAGCTGCGTCCAGCCTGTCCGATCGTTATATATCGGACCGGTTCCTCCCTGATAAAGCCATCGACCTGATCGATGAAGCATGTGCGATGATCCGGACGGAAATCGATTCGATGCCATCGGAGCTCGATGAAGTGACACGCAAAGTGATGCAGCTTGAAATCGAGGAAGCGGCGTTGAATAAGGAGATAGATGCTGCAAGTCTGGAGCGGCTCGGACGTATCCGTGAAGATCTAAGCAATCTGAAGGAAAAAGCGAACACCATGAAAGTAAAGTGGCTAAAGGAGAAAGAAAGCATCTCCGTCGTACAGGAGAAGCGGGAAGAGCTGGAGAAACTCAGGCGCCAGCTCGAAGAAGCCGAAAGTGATTATGATTTGAATAAAGCCGCTGAGCTCAGGCACGGACGGATTCCGGCCATGGAGAAAGAACTTGCGGCGGTAGAGCAGGAAATGATGAAAGAAGAGGAAGGGCGCCTCCTTCGTGAAGAAGTGACAGAAGAAGAAGTCGCGAACATTGTGGCGAGATGGACAGGGATTCCGGTCACAAAGCTTGTAGAAGGAGAAAGGGAGAAGTTGTTGAAGCTTGATCACATTCTTCATGAACGGGTGATTGGCCAGGATGAAGCTGTCGGGCTGGTCAGTGATGCCGTCATTCGTGCAAGGGCAGGGATCAAGGATCCGAACAGACCGATTGGTTCCTTTATTTTCTTAGGCCCGACAGGAGTCGGGAAGACAGAGCTTGCGAAGACACTTGCCCAAACGTTATTTGACAGCGAAGAGCAGATGATCCGAATCGATATGTCTGAATATATGGAGAAGCATGCGGTATCCCGTTTGATTGGTGCACCTCCTGGATATGTTGGCTATGAAGAAGGCGGTCAGCTGACGGAAGCGATCAGGCGTAAACCTTATTCAGTCATCTTACTGGATGAAATTGAAAAGGCCCATCCCGAAGTATTCAATATTCTTCTGCAAATGCTTGACGATGGCCGGATCACCGATTCTCAAGGGAGGACCATTGATTGTAAAAACACGGTGATCATCATGACATCCAATATCGGATCTTCTCATCTCCTTGAACGTAATAAAGGGGAGGGAGAGATTGACCCTGATACGAAAGATCTTGTGATGGGGCAGCTTCGTTCCGCGTTTCGACCTGAATTCCTTAACCGTGTGGATGACATTATTCTATTTAAACCATTGAGCATCCAAAATATTAAGGGGATCATAGATAAACTTATTGAGGACCTTCAGCATCGGGTAGAGGAACAGCAAATCATCCTTACCCTGACAGAGGAGGCGAAGGAATTCATCGCGGAATCCGCCTATGATCCCGTGTATGGAGCCCGTCCATTAAAAAGGTATCTTCAGAGGGAAATCGAGACCAAGCTTGCAAGAGAACTCATTGCAGGAAATATCCAACAGGGTCAAACCATCACGATTGATGCAGGTGAAAATGTTCTAACGATTCATTAAATGAAAAAAAGCAGCCGGATTTGGCTGCTTTTTTTAATGGTTTTCTACAGGCTCGTTTGGAATAACAAGCGTGATAAGGAATACCAGTACCGCGAAACAAACGGAAAGGATTAATCCTGTTTGAAAATGAAATTCGTTTCCATTCATTGAACTTACAACGTAAGTCAGCATTTCGGACAATGCAAAAGCCCAGAAGAACATCCAAATAAATCTCACGCCAAGTCACCTCATTCCTATGTATTGAACACATTCAAGCATATGTTGTCACTCATTTCAATCTTTATTAGTTTACCACAGCTTCGACAATTAATAAATGACTAATATGTGAAATGTAAACCCTGTCATCTGTAGGAGGATAGGGGCCGAAAATTTATAAATAAAAGTGTTCCTATGGGCTATCTCCCTTACAAATGCTGTCTCACTACATAAACTATAGAGACTCAGTATGTAAAAGGAGAAATTTAAATGTATCAACGATTGTTTCAATTAGAGCAAGAGTGGTGCATGATTCATTACCCTGAACGACCAAATGGATTCGCTGTAATGATTATAGGGGACTCCCATCACTATGTAGACGAAAAGAGCAGTTTCTGGGTGCAGCATGAGGCACGGTATAAGTGGATTCAAGAGCTGACAGCCAAGGGGTACATTGTATATTATAGTAATCTGTATGGAGCGAATTGGGGTAGCGATCAAGCCGTGCAATTGGCCAGGCGACTCTATCAGCACGTGAAGCGGAACGAAATCATCAATGGAAAGATCCATATTTTGGCCGAAGGAATGGGAGCGTTAGTATTGAAAAATCTCTATCCGAAATTGGCACTTGATATAAGAAGTGCTGTCCTGCTCTCCCCCTGCGTATCGATGTATGACCATTTAGAACAAGAAAAAGAGCAGAAATTCTTTTATAAAAAAGTGATAAAAGAACTTTCCTTCATGCTGAAGATGAAGGAAGAGGATTGTGAAGCCTTCATCTCAAAACAATCACAGGACTACAAAATATTCCAGGAGATCCCTATTCCCCTGTATATTGTTCAGTCAATGACTCTAAATCGTTATAAAAATCAATTCACTCTCATAAAAGATATATATACGGAGCGTTTAGCAAAAGGAGTTTCAACGGATCTATTCTTTGTTCTTCCTGAGAAGCGAGGGTCTCTTGGAGGGAAGATCGCATCTTACTTTTCCCTGCATGAGAAAGAGTTATAACTAATAAATTGGAGTGATTGACTTGAACCATCATGCATTCGTTTTTGCTGCACAACAGTTTTTGGGATTTGAACTCTGTCATGCCCTTCTGGAAAAAGGATGGACCGTGACCGCCATTGATGAGCACCAAGAGACGAAGGATAAATGGATGGAAATTGGAAGGAATGCAAACCTTGAGTACGTGCCTTATGGGGAATGGGATAAGAGCGTACGCTCAGGGTCCAGTGTATTCCTTCCTTACTATGATCAGATAAGAGGGAATAGAGCGGGGTATTTATCAGAAGTGGATGAACTGCTTTCAAAAGTGGACCAACCCTTCCATATGATTCGAATTTACAGCAACGGGAAAGGGAATGGAAGTCTTGAAGAAGATGGTGCTGCCTTCTACCTTCCAACGTTATATGGCATCCATCAACCGGAAGAATTCCTGTTTGCACAGATTTTGACCGGCAGAGGGGAAGGAAAGAATTATGTGGATGATCCCTCGGGGGCGATTTATGTGAAGGACGCAGCCAAAATGATTGTCAATCTTTCTTCAAAAAATGACATCTTTACCTTGAAGCCTCTCTCAGACAGGAGCTGGAATGAAGCTCTATCCTATATAACAAATGAAACGTTTTCAACTGGTCACCGTAAAATCGATGCCGTTGGAAAAGAAGTGATCGTCAGACCATCAAAGTCTCACAAGGGCATCATTGATCAACAAGAAAAAGGGATACGCTTGCATGAAATTGAGGAGTGAGAAAACTTTTCCTTTTCATGTGGATACAGGTGAGGGTAAAATAGGAATGATGTAATGAACCTTTTATAGATGCTGCATGGGCTTTAAAGGAGTTGCTGCACATGAATAAGAAATGGTACATGTTTTTCCTGATTGTATTCCTGGTCGGACTAAGTGGTTGTTCAGCAGGGAACAGCGAAGAGATAGAAAAGGTTGGTTTACTTGTTCCGGAAGCAGTGAATGATGGAGTTTGGGGAACAAAAGGTTACAAAGGATTACTAAAAATACAATCCGATTATCATGCAGACGTGTTCTATAAAGAGGGAATGAAGAATGATACATCAATCAAGCAGGCAGTAGAGGAATTTGATGATAAGGATGTCACCTTAGTATTTGGACATGGAAGTGAGTATGCGGATGTCTTTAACGACTTGTCAGGAGAGCATCCCAATATGCATTTCGTCAGCTTTAACGGGCATGCCACGGAGAAAAATACGACAAGCCTACAGTTCAAGGGATACGCAATGGGCTTTTTCGGAGGAATGACAGCAGCATTTCACTCTAAAACGAAGAAGATCGGTGTGATTGCGGCCTTCGAGTGGCAGCCGGAAGTTCAAGGGTTTATAGATGGAGCGAAGTATCAAAACAGTGAGACAGAGGTTAACGTAGAGTACACCAATCATTGGGACGATCAAGAGAGGGCCCTTAACGAGTTGGACACTTTACTAAACGAGGATATCGATGTTGTGTATCCTGCAGGTGACGGCTATAATGTAGCTGTAATCGAAAAGCTTAAGGGAAAAGGACTGTATGCCATAGGGTACGTATCCGATCAATCCGATCTCGGGGAATCAACGGTCCTGACAAGCACAGTTCAACAGGCAGATAAGTTGTATGCAGTAGTAGCCGAGAGGTTCGCCCATGATGAGCTGGAGTCAGGTAACCTGGAATTCGATTTTGAAGACGGTGTGATCTCCATGGGGAAATTCAGTCCAGTCATTCCAAAAGATTTTCAATCTGAAATGAAGCAACATATCAAGGACTATATTGATACCGGCAAATTGCCGAATGGAAAGGAATCGAAGCAATGAATCAAGACAAAACAATGGAATTTATGCAAATTGCCATGAAGTATTTCCCTCAAGCGAAGGAACAACTCGATCAAGCGGGAGTCGAGTTCTCTCCTGAAATGCTGCAGCCATTCATGACGCTGTTCACCCAGGTCATGAGTGAAGCCTATGAATTAGGCAAACAGGATGCCTTACATAAAGAATAAGCGAATGGAAAGACGGGTCACCTGAATGTTAGGTGGCCCGTCTTTTGTTGTGTTTTGAGGTTGGACGGGTGTGGTAGGGAGTGTAGAAGCGGGAAAGGAAGAAAAAATAATTGCAGAAAGTAGAAATCTTCGATAAAATTAGTACCAAGTCATAATAATTGATAATAACCATTGAGCATATGAAAAAAATTATAAACGAAAGTAGGGAACGCCAGTATGAATACAGGTATTATTGGAATTGGACGTTATCTTCCTGAAAAGATCTTAACAAACGCGGACCTCGAAAAAATGGTGGATACTTCGGATGAATGGATTCGTACGAGAACAGGCATTGAAGAGAGAAGAATAGCAAATAATGAAACAAATACCTCTGATATGGCTTTCGAAGCCGCAAAGAAGGCAATCGCTGACGCGAAAATCGATCCCGAGGACATCGACCTGATCATGGTTGCAACCGTTACCCCGGATCATCCATTCCCATCCGTTGCCTGCCTCCTTCAGGAAAGATTGGGGGCCAAGAAGGCTGCGGCAATGGATATCAGTGCCGCATGTGCAGGCTTTATGTATGGTATGATTACGGCAAAGCAATTCATTGATAATGGTGCGTACAAGAATGTCCTAGTGGTCGGTGTGGAGAAATTATCCAAAATCACTGACTGGGAGGACCGTAACACCGCCGTCCTGTTTGGAGATGCTGCAGGTGCGGCGGTCCTTGGACCCGTTCCGGACGGCAAGGGGATTCTTGCCTTTGAATTAGGATCGGACGGTTCAGGAGCGAAGCATTTGTATCAGGATGAAAAATTGATCATGAACGGTCGGGAAGTGTTTAAGTTCGCCGTTCGTCAAATGGGTGAATCCAGTATAAATGTGATTGAAAAGGCAGGTTTAAGTAAAGAGGACGTAGATTTCCTGATTCCTCATCAGGCCAATATCCGTATCATGGAAGCAGCCAGGCAACGACTGGAACTGCCCGTGGAGAAAATGTCTAAGACCGTAAATAAATATGGAAATACATCAGCGGCTTCTATCCCGGTTTCTTTAGTGGAAGATCTAGAGGCGGGAAGAGTGAAAGAGAATGATGTTGTCGTCATGGTAGGATTCGGTGGCGGTTTAACTTGGGGCGCAATCATTATGCGCTGGGGTAAATAATAGAGTATCAGAAACTTATCGACAACTTGCAGATAAAGGAGATGGAATAGAATGAATAAGAAGCGTGTAGTGGTGACAGGATTAGGAAGCGTCACGCCTTTAGGTAATGATGTTGAATCGACCTGGTCGAATATTTTGGCCGGAAAGACAGGGGTAGGGCCTCTGACGCGTTTAAACGCCGATGAATATCCTGCCAAAGTAGCGGCAGAACTAAAAGACTTCAATATTGAAGAGTTCGGAGTGGAAAGAAAAGAAGCAAGGAAGATGGACCGCTTCACTCACTATGCGATTGCCGCGTCGTTAATGGCAGTAAAAGATTCAAAGCTTGATATCACAGACGAAAATGCACATCGCGTCGGTGTTTGGATCGGTTCAGGAATCGGGGGAATGGAAACATTTGAACAGCAATACGAAACCTTCCAAAAACGTGGATACCGCCGGGTGAGCCCGTTCTTCGTGCCAATGATCATACCTGATATGGCAGCGGGACAAGTATCCATTATGCTCGGAGCCAAAGGCTTCAACTCTTGTACCGTAACGGCATGTGCGACAGGGACAAACTCAATCGGTGATGCCTTCAAGGTCATTCAGCGTGGGGATGCGGATGTGATGGTTTCCGGTGGAGCAGAGGCACCCATCACGAAAATGTCCGTTGCCGGATTCTGTGCAAACACAGCCCTTTCCACGAATCCAGATCCTGAAAAAGCATCAAGACCGTTTGATTCCAATCGTGATGGCTTCGTAATGGGAGAAGGAGCAGGAATCGTCGTTCTGGAAGAACTTGAGCATGCCTTAAAACGTGGAGCGACGATTTATGCAGAAATCGTTGGGTACGGATGTACCGGAGATGCCTATCATATCACTGCCCCGGCCCCGGCTGGAGAGGGTGGCGCACGAGCGATGAAAATGGCACTTGAAGATGGCGGGATCCTTCCGGAAGAGATGGACTACATCAATGCCCACGGAACAAGCACCCCATATAATGATAAATACGAAACGATGGCTGTGAAAGAAGTATTCGGGGACCATGCTTATAAACTGGCCATGAGCTCGACGAAATCCATGACTGGCCACCTTCTCGGTGCGGCAGGCGGAGTTGAAGCGATTTTCACTGTACTGGCGATGAAAGACAGTGTCCTTCCTCCTACCATCAATATTGAAACGCCGGATCCTGATTGTGATCTCGACTATGTAGCAAACGAAGCAAGGAAACAAGAAGTGAATGTAGCGATGAGTAATTCATTAGGATTCGGTGGTCATAATGCCACCATCGTATTTAAAAAATATCAAAATTAACAAAAAGAGGCTTTGACATTATTTAAATCCATTGCCTCTAAAGCTGAACCATTTAATAAATAGTTAGGATCACTTGTTACACCGCTATTGATTTCCGTGCAAGACTTCGCTTTCCTCGGGCGGAAGGCAAGCCTCCTCGTCGCTAACGCTCCTGCGGGGTTACCTATTCCGCTTTTCCCGTAGGAGTCTTCTTCTTGCACTCCAATCAATAGCTAGATCCTGCTATAAACATTGACTATGCTTTAGCAAGAATAATAAAGGCCAATTCATTGTAGTTATTAATAGAGAAACGATAGTTTTCGAATGTTCGGTCATTTGTTGTTTGTGAAAGCAGAGTGAGTCATTCACTTAAGGTAAGGATATTTGTATAAGTGACGGTAATCGGTCACTGTAACTAATAGAATAAGAGTTGGTGTAAGCAATCGTCGATACTACGATGTAATAGTGAAACGCTTACGCTTGGAAAGTTGATTGGAGCGGAAGTTGCTCGACTCCTGCGGGAAACGCGGGAAAGTTGAGACCCCGCAGGGCTTAAGCCCGAGGAGGCTCAACTCACGCCCCGCGGAAAGCGAGCAACTGGAGCGGAAATCAACCACTACTCACTACATCCAAAAGCAATGGTATTTACGTATACAGCCAAATGATGAATCCGAACGATTTCGATTTTCAAAAAGAATCTCGAATGATTGTTCGGATTTTCTTTTATCTAAACACTTTTGTCCCTGGCTCTTTTTGTTGTGAATCTTTCCTCTTTCACATATACATGTTAAAAAACATGGAAAGAGGGATGAAGGTGGCAGTCATACCTACAGATGAGTGGTTGGCAGAGTGGATTGATAATCCCTTGGATCTTCTCAAGAAAACGAAAAATGGCAAAGACGATCAGCAATCCTTTTATCAATACCTCACAAAGCACGGAATGTACCGTTCTGCGCGTCTCGCCGGAGATATTTACGAAAAAATGAAAGAAAAGAAACTTTGGGAACGATTTGCTCTCTTTGAAAAAAAATATAAGCGGAAGTGGAATGGACCGAGCGTTCCGATCTATCTATTCCCCGTACAGGAAAAAAGGGGGATGTTCCAGTCATCCATGAAAAAATCAGGGGTATGCTTCAAAGATGAAATCTTCTTTTTTGTTACGGACCAGGAAGACCCAAAAGAGTATGAAGCGTTATTTGTCCATGAATATCATCACTGTGTCAGAATGAAGCGGTTAAGCAAAAAGGAGGATCACTACACGCTCCTTGACTCCATCATCTTTGAAGGGCTGGCAGAAACGGCTGTCAAAGAATACTGTGGAGAGAAATATGTGGCTCCCTGGACAAAAGCGTATGATGAACAAGAGTTGTCCCGCTACTATGAAAAATGGATAGAGCCCAATTTGGAAGTGAGGCGGGATAGTCCCCTGCATGATCAGCTGCTTCTTGGACAGAAATCCTTTCCGAAAATGCTCGGCTATTCATCGGGCTACCGATTGGTGCAACAGTTTTTAAAGAAACAGGATTCGTCAACCCTTTCCCTCATAGGAGAACCGTCAGCAGTATTTTTACCATAGAAATCAAGGGAATTACTGAATCTGATCTTCCTGAAATTAGAATGTCCTGTGCCGTCATATCTTCCTGTTCTTTTCATAAAATATACTAAGCATGGACGGGCTCCAATATCTAAATGTAAGGATAGAGGCGGAAGGTATGGTGGTACAATTGTTCGGGCTCTTTATAGGATTTGGACTGGCTGTTTCAGGAGGAGTAAGTTTAATCATGTATTTAAACTTGCTTACGACCGGAATGACATTTGCAGACTATATAGTCTTCGTCTCCACACGTGTCGAATGTTATTTATTCCTTTTGGGAATCCTCGTCATCACCCTCTCGATCTATATACCCCGCAGAAAAATATAATCACTATCATAAAACCCCTTATGATAGGAATAAATTTACACGGATTAGCCTATACTGATTGACAAATAAGATTGAAGCAAAGCGAGGGGTCAATCATGTTATATCTTCATGATGTATGGGTAAATTGGTTCGAAGGCGAAGAAAATGGTTACAATGTCTGCCATTTTCATGAATGGAGAAAAGAGGACGTTATTGAATTACTGGATCAGGTTCCTCTGATTAAAGTAGACACGACACTGTTTCATTACATCGAGAATGATCTATCAGAGTTACCTCAACAACTGCTCCATCATGTCTATCAAAAAGCGTATCTGCGAAAAAACCACGAACGGATCCAGTTGGATTATTGTTTCATTGTGACGGATGGTACCGGGATACTGGCAGTGGACACAATCGGATACACCGTTCCAATCAGAAAAAGCAGGCTGATACCAAGACAGGAACAACTGGTGTATGAAATGGTCGAAAGTCATGAAACGGTACAGTATTCCATTGAGCCGGACGGTAAAAGGGAGGATGCGTATCATATTCTTTCCCCGAATCCTTATATGATGAGTGGGCTAACGCGGAAGGAAAGACAATTGAAGCAGCTGTTATTCATGGCCCTTGATCAACTTCACAGTTCAAACAACACGGCGGAAATCCGCTATTGGTACACCGAATGGGCACCAGAGCGCTACCGCACCATACAGGAAATGGATTTCGAAGACATATGGCAGATGCTATATGAAGAAACCCAGTACGGTTGGTCGGACAAGCACCTCACTCTCTGTGAAAATTTGATAAAGGGACAACCATTTTTCGAAAAACTATGGGAAGTGGAAAACCGTCCTAAGGTAAATTGATACTTCGCATGAAAACCTTGAGTCAGGAGTGGGCTTGAGGTTTTTTTGTATGCCGGCAGGAAAAAGGCCAGACACCGCGGAAGCAGTCTCTGGCCTTTCTGTTTATTTCCTCTTTCTCTCTTTTCTTCCCAGTCCCATGGCCTTTTCCATCTTCTTCAGCATTTTGTTTGCTGCGAAGTTTGCCTTTTCTGCACCGCGATCAAGGATATCATCCAATTCCTCTGAATCGATCAATTCATAGTAGCGGTCCTGTACCGGCTTGATGGCGTTTATGACCACTTGTGCCAAGTCGCTTTTGAAGTCCCCGTATCCTTTCCCTTCATATTTCTGTTCGAGTTCTTCTATAGAAGTACCTTCAAGAATCGAATAGATCGAAAGGAGGTTAGACACGCCGGGCTTGCTTTCTTTATCATATTTCACAATGCCATCTGAATCGGTTACGGCACTCTTGATTTTCTTCTCGATCTGTTTAGGATCGTCAAGGAGTGTAATGAACGCTTTCTGGTTCGAATCGGATTTACTCATCTTCTTCAACGGGTCCTGAAGGGACATAACCCGGGCACCGACTTTGGGGATTCTTACTTCGGGTACAGTAAAGATATCATTGTATTTATTGTTGAAGCGTTCCGCCAGGTTCCTGGTCAGTTCCAGATGCTGTTTCTGATCCTCCCCGACGGGAACAAGATCTGTTCCATATAACAGGATGTCAGCCGCCATAAGCGGTGGGTACGTTAATAATCCTGCTGAAACGGCCTCTTTGCCATGAGATTTATCTTTGAATTGAGTCATTCTTTCAAGCTCCCCGATATAGGTCACACACTGCAGGATCCATCCTGCCTGTGCGTGTGCAGGAACTTCCGATTGAATGAATAATGTGGATTTCTCCGGATCGATGCCACAAGCGATATACAGGGCGGCAAGACTGCGGATGTTTTTACGCAGCTCCATTTTATCCTGAGCCACTGTGATCGCGTGCTGGTCAACCACACAGAAGTAACAATTATATTCTTCCTGAAGCTCGGTGAATTGCTTCATCGCTCCGATGTAATTACCGAGGGTGATCGTCCCACTCGGCTGAATGCCACTAAATATTGTCTTCATTTCATTTCCTCCTAGTTTTACACAAAATAAAAACCCACCCGTCCTATGAAAAATAGGGACGAATGGGATGATTTCCGCGGTGCCACCCTAAGTGCCCGTTAGAGCCACCTTAGTCCATGACGTGCATGGAACCTCTTTAACGTAAGGTAATCCCGTTATGTGCTACTCCGTTTCACACATAAAGCTCCGAAGTCCATTCCTTTTCGAATGAATACTTGTTCGCACCACCCACAAGCTCTCTTTGACTCACCCTGAAAAGTACTACTCTTCATCCATGCTTATACTTTCATTCATATGTAGATATTATATGAGAAAAAAAGGGTGAATTCAAGTGTACAGAAGGTAGGTCATGATAATCGAAAGGACGAATGCGAGTCCTCCGGTCAATAAAAAGGATTTCGTAATGGAGTAGGAACGTTGTACACCATATTCCTCGTGAGCTTCTTTCATCTCATCCAGGTCATCGAACTGGGATATATACTTTCCTTGTTTCGTGCTATGGCGAAATCTTTTAAGAGCGTACACGATCCCGTTGAAAAATCCCTTTCCAAAAATATAAAGGAGGGCACCGATACTGATATAGGCAATCCCGATGACAAACAAACTGTCTATAATAGAAAGAAATAGATCTTTTTCCTGCAATGAAGCCACAACCATGGCAATGATAAAAATAAGAAAGGTAAGTATGTTGAACAATTTCATTCGTTTCATAATGCTCCTTAAGATGTTTTTAACCAAAGTATACATGAAGGGAGAAGAATAATTCAATTATCATTCATATATATTCAATTCTTTCGTTATTGTTTGAGGTAAGAAAACAGACATCCATGCAGGGCGTACATACGAACGGTATCTGATTTCCAATAATGATAGAGGGAGAAATAAGTATTAATTCTATTATTTATATTTAGTCTGATGTTTTAATATTTATAATAGAAGGGGGGTGTCGGAAGAAGAAATAATATCCACTATGCAGAATGATTTTACATGGATGAAATTTATGATTGTAACAATTGTAATGGGACAAACTCTCTAAAATATTTAGAAAAAACGTTGATGTAACAGGGTTTAGACAACAATATACCTACTAATCTGATAATTTAGCAAAAAAACTGTTAAATTCATATTGCAATAATTTCTCTATCATGTATAATAAGTAACAAATCTTCTGAAAATTAGAAGATAAATAAATATGAGATTTACGAGGAGGTCAATTTCAAGATGAAGAAAAAGTTTTCATTCTTGCTGGTTCTTCTTCTGGCTCTAAGTACTTTCTTGGCTGCTTGTGGCGGCGACAAGAAGACTGAGGGCAATGAGGAAGGATCAGGTGCAGGCGGTTCTGACGAAAAGAAAGAACAAGTACTTAATCTTATCGAGGGTTCAGAGATCCCATCAATGGACTCTACACTGGCAACTGACGCTGTTTCATTCAACGTAATGAACAACGTATTAGAAGGCCTTTACCGTTTAGGTGAAAATGATGAAGCAGTTCTTGGTATGGCTGCTGAAGAACCACAAGTAAGTGAAGATGGAAAAACTTACACGTTCAAGATCCGTGATGCGAAATGGTCAAATGGAGACCCCGTTACGGCTAATGACTTCGTTTACGCTTGGAAAAAAGCTTTAAACCCTGACACTGGTGCAGAGTATGCGTACATCATGTACGATATCAAAAACGCTGCTAAAGTAAATGCTGGTGACCTACCAGTTGATGAATTAGGTGTTAAAGCAACTGATGACAAAACATTAGAAGTTCAGCTTGAAACTCCGGTACCATATTTCAAAGCTTTACTTTCTTTCGCAACATTCTATCCTCAAAATCAAAAATTCGTGGAAGAGCAAGGCGACAAGTTCGGTCTTGAAGCTGACACGGTTGTGTATAACGGACCATTCACTCTTTCTGAGTGGAAGCATGAGCAAAGCTTCAAACTTTCTAAAAACGAAGACTACTGGGATGCAGAAACTGTGAAGTTGAAAGAAGTTAACTTCAACATCGTTAAGGATACTGCTACTGGTGTAAACCTTTATGAAACAAACAAAGCGGATATCGCTGGTCTTTCAGCTGAATTCGTTGACAAGTACAAATCTGATGAGAACTTCAAAACAAGAGCTGCTACATCCGTATACTTCTTACGTTTAAACCAAGGTAATGAAGTATTGAAAAATGTTAACGCTCGTAAAGCAATCGATGCTGCTTATGACAAGCAAGGTATGGTTGATGTATTACTTAACAACGGATCGATCCCTGCTTACTACCTAGTACCAAAAGACTTCGTAACAGGTCCTGATGGAACTGAATACCGTGAAGCTGTAGGCGATTTCGGTGGATTCGACGCTAAAAAAGCTGCAGACTACTGGGCTAAGGCAAAAGAAGAGTTAGGTAAAGATTCTATTGAATTAGAACTATTAAACTATGACTCTGACAGCTCTAAGAAAATCGGTGAATTCTTAAAAGAACAACTTGAGCAAAACCTAGAAGGATTAACGGTTAAGATCAAAGCTCAACCATTCAAGCAAAAGCTTGAACTAGAAACTAAAGGTCAATATGACTTCTCGTTTGCTGGTTGGGGTCCTGACTATCCAGATCCGATGACGTTCGTTGACATGTTCGTGACAGACGGTGCTCATAACCAAATGGGTTACTCAAATGCTGAATATGACAAGAAAATCGAGCAAGCTAAAGGTGAACTTCTTGATGATTTAGATGCACGCTGGCAGGCAATGATTGACGCTGAAAAGATTCTTTTCGATGATCAAGCGATCAGTCCAATGTATCAAAAAGGCGTTTCTTATCTAGAGCGTCCGTATGTTAAGAATGTTCTACGTCATTCATTTGGCGCAGATAATTCATACAAATGGGCTTCAATTGAGTAAGTATTAACTCAGTAGACACACCTTTAAAGGGAGAGCGTATGCATGAGCATATGCTCTCCTTTTCCAGTGAATGTCGATAATTATCAAAAAAGTAAAAATACATTGAAAATTTGTCGAAAATAGCTATAATAAAAAATGTAGAAAAAATAAGATAAAAAAGGGGGGCTAAAGAATGGTCAGATATACAATTCAACGTATCGTCTATATGATCATCACTTTGCTTATCATTGCAACCGCCACTTTCTTTCTGATGAAGCTCCTGCCTGGATCTCCACTGCAAAACACAGAAAGGCTGTCTCCGGAACAACAACAAATCATCCTGGATAAATATGGTCTCAACGACCCGCTGCCGGAACAATATATCAACTATATGGTTGGGCTGGCTAAAGGGGATTTGGGGTTATCCTTCCAATATGATAATCGCCCGGTTACTCAAATTCTTGGCACTCGTATTGGACCTTCCTCACTTTTAGGATTTCAAGCCATGGTATTAGGAACATTTATAGGACTGTTAGTAGGTATCATTGCTGCAATTAAACACAATACTTGGTTAGACTATGGATCTACTTTCATGGCTGTATTGGGAATCTCGATTCCGTCCTTTGTATTTGCAGCACTATTACAATATTATGTAGGGGTCAAACTCGAATGGCTTCCTGTAGCACTTTGGGGCGAATATAAGCATACCATTCTTCCTACACTAGCACTTACAGTCGGTGTGGTAGCTACCATTGCCCGTTTTATGAGAACAGAAATGTTAGAGATTCTAAACTCTGATTATATTTTACTAGCAACTGCCAAAGGTATTTCGAAGACGGGTACCATCGTGAAGCATGGAGTTAGAAATGCCATGATTCCAATTGTTACTATTCTTGGACCTATGACAGTAGCAGTTATGACTGGATCCCTGGTTGTAGAACGGATTTTTGCGGTTCCTGGCTTAGGGGAACAATTCGTATTATCAATCAATACAAACGATTACACAGTCATTATGGGTATTACACTATTCTTTAGTGCATTATTTATTGGTGTTATTTTCTTGGTAGATATTCTATATGGAATCATTGATCCGCGTATCCGCTTAGCTGGAGGGAAGAAATAATGGAAGCAAACAAAAAGAAATTAGAGCAACTTAGTCCAGACCTCTTCCAACTCCAAAAGGCTAGTGGGGACGAGGCAGAAAAAATATCACGTCCAAGCTTGAATTTCTGGCAGGACTCATGGATTCGCTTGCGCAAGAATAAAGGCGCACTTGTAGGAATCATTATCACTGTAATTATCGTATTCTTTGCCATATTCGGTCCTGGAATGAATGAATATAAATTCAGTGATCAAAATATCCGTCATGCAAAGCTGCCTCCGAAAATTGAAGCGCTTTCAGGGATCAGTTGGCTTCCGTTTGACGGAAAAGATGCTGACGGCTTTGATGTTTATGAATCGAGACAAATCAAAGAGAATTACTGGTTTGGTACAGATGACCTCGGACGTGACTTATGGACACGTACATGGAACGGAACACGCGTCTCTTTATACATCGGGATACTTGCCGCAGTCATTGATTTCCTAATCGGGATTTCATACGGTGGGATTTCCGCTTACTATGGTGGAAGAGTCGATGACGTAATGCAGCGTATCGTTGAAATTTTGGTAGGGATACCTAATCTAATCGTAGTCATCCTTTTCATCCTGATATTTGAACCGGGTATTTTCTCCATTACGATGGCGATGGTCATAACCGGCTGGGTCGGTATGTCAAGGATTGTCCGTGGACAAGTCCTACAATTAAAGAATCAGGAATTTGTCCTTGCATCCCGTACTTTAGGAGCAAGCAGTAATCGTTTGATCTTCAAACACCTGCTACCGAATGTAATGGGACCTGTCATCATTACGACAATGTTCACGGTTCCTGGTGCTATTTATACAGAAGCATTCTTAAGCTTTATCGGATTAGGGATCGCTCCACCTAAAGCGTCTCTGGGATCATTGGTTAATGAAGGATACAGATCTATCCAATCATACCCACATATGATGCTTGTACCGTCAGCCGTCATTTCATTAGTCATTCTAAGCTTCAACTTAATGGCAGATGGACTGCGTGACGCACTAGATCCGAAAATGCGTAAGTAATGGAAGGGAGATAATACTATGTCAAAAATTTTAGAAGTGAAAGATCTACACGTCTCCTTCAATACGCATGGAGGAGAAGTCCAGGCTGTACGGGGTGTGGATTTCCATTTAGATAAAGGTGAAACATTAGCGATTGTTGGGGAATCAGGTTCAGGTAAGTCCGTAACGACGAAAGCCCTTATGAGACTGATTCCAAACCCGCCGGGATTCATCAAGGGCGGAGAGATTCACTTTGAAGGCAAAGATTTAGCCAAGCTTCCGGAAAAGGATATGCAAAAAATCCGTGGGAAAGATATCTCGATGATCTTCCAGGATCCAATGACGTCTCTGAACCCAACGATGATAATCGGGAAACAAATCATGGAACCACTCGTGAAGCACCAGAATATGAGTAAAAATGACGCGAAAAAACGCGCCGTTGAATTACTGAAGCTGGTTGGTCTTCCGAGCCCGGAAACCCGCTTTAAGCAATACCCGCATCAGTTCTCGGGTGGACAGCGTCAGCGTGTCGTAATCGCCATCGCTCTTGCATGTAATCCTAAAATCCTTATTGCCGATGAACCTACAACGGCATTGGATGTTACGATTCAGGCACAGATCCTTGAGCTGATGAAGGATCTTCAAAATAAAATTGAAACATCCATCATTTTCATCACCCATGATCTTGGCGTAGTTGCGAATGTGGCAGATCGCGTAGCGGTCATGTACGGTGGTCAAATCGTAGAAACGGGAACCGTCGATGAAATATTCTACGATCCTCGTCACCCGTATACGTGGGGATTGATCGGTTCGATGCCGACAACGGAAACAGAAGGGGAGCAGGAGCTTGTAGCGATTCCAGGTACTCCACCGGATCTATTGAATCCACCAAAAGGAGATGCATTCGCCCTCCGAAGTGAATATGCATTGAAAGTGGATTTCGAGCAGGAACCGCCATATTACCAAGTATCTGACACTCACTACGTGAAATCATGGTTGTTACATCCGAGCGCTCCACAGGTTGAGCCGCCGGAAGCAGTGAAAGTTAGGCAAAGACTGATGCCTTCAAATTATAGAGAGCCGGTACTTGTTGAGGGGGTTCGTTCATAATGACAAAAAAATTACTAGAAATTAAGAACTTAAAGCAATACTTCAACCCGGGAAAACCGAATATGGTTAAGGCAGTCGATGATATCAGCTTTGATATTTATAAAGGGGAAACCCTTGGACTTGTTGGAGAATCGGGTTGTGGTAAATCTACGACAGGCCGTACGATCATCCGTCTTTATGATGCGACGGACGGTCAGGTTCTCTTTAACGGTGAGGATGTTCATGGGAAGAAGTCACGCTCTCAATTAAAGAAATTCAACCGTAAAATGCAAATGATCTTCCAGGATCCTTATGCGAGTCTGAATCCCCGCATGAAGGTAGCCGATATCATTGCTGAAGGTATTGATATTCATGGATTGGCTTCATCCAAGGAAGAACGTTTGAAGAAGGTTCATGAGCTACTGGAAACTGTGGGTCTGAACAAAGAGCATGCAGGCCGTTATCCACATGAATTCTCAGGTGGACAACGTCAGCGTATCGGGATTGCCCGTGCACTGGCTGTGGATCCTGATTTCATCATTGCCGATGAGCCGATTTCAGCCCTTGACGTTTCGATTCAGGCTCAGGTCGTCAATCTTATGCAGGAACTTCAAAAGGAAAAAGGATTAACTTACTTATTCATTGCCCATGATTTATCCATGGTAAAGTATATCAGTGACCGGATTGGTGTTATGTATTATGGAAAGCTTGTTGAATTGACTACAAGTGACGCCCTGTACAAAAATCCGCTTCATCCATATACTCAATCGCTTCTATCTGCGATACCGTTACCGGATCCCGAGTATGAGCGCACCCGCAGAAGAAAAGAGTACAATCCTTCTGTTCATAACTATACAGAGGATGATAATCTTGAAATGCGTGAAGTGGTACCTGGACATTTCGTTTACTGCTCAGAGAAAGAATTTGCGCAATATCAAGCATCGTATAAAAGCTAAGAGGATGATAAAAGCTCCCTTCGATGAAGGGAGCTTTTTCCGTTGATAACGTCTAAATCCTGATGTGATTCATACTATATATTGAAGAATATTCATTTCCTTGGAAATTTCGACAGACTAGGTGGATTAACCCTTTTCTTTCAAGTTATTTCCTTGTTAGAATAGTATAAGGAGTTACATAATTTACTAGATAGCATACTTAATAGAGGAGAGGTTCATTTTGAAATGGAGTAAGGTAGCGACATCTTTATGTGTAGCCACAATGTGCGTCTTGCCCTTCCAGTCAGCAAGTGCCGCTGAGGATGGTCCGGTGAAACATGAGAAGAGAACATTTGCGATGAGCAAAAAGGAGATTACAAGCCCGGTACCACGATTTGTCTATGATTCAGGACTGAGCTTCGAGTATCCGGATGCGGTAAGAGGGGTATACGTTACAGCACATTCAGCTGGGGGAGCCCGTTTTGATACACTTACAAAATTAATGGATACTACAGATCTTAATGCCATGGTCATTGATATTAAAGATGACGTAGGGAATGTAACATATGAACCGGAAGCGTCTTCCCCTTATGCCAAGGTGGGTCAGCCGTATATCAAAGATCCCAAAGCGATGTTAAAGACCCTGGAAGAAAAGAACATCTATCCGATTGCACGTGTCGTTGTATTCAAGGATACGGTTCTTGCAAATCAACGCCCTGACTTGTCATTTAAGGACGGGGATAAAGTTTGGTCAAATGGTGGAGGGGACTCCTTTGTCAACCCATTCCTCAAAGAAGTATGGGATTATAATGTAGGCATCGCCATTGAAGCAGCAAAAATGGGCTTTCAGGAAATCCAGTTCGATTACGTCCGATTCCCTGAAGGATTTGAGAAGCGTGATGATGAACTCATCTATAATGGAGGGGAATATGCCAAGGAAGACAGTGATAATGTACAGAAACGTGTTCATGCCGTCACTGATTTTGTGGAATATGCCCATAAGAAGCTGGAACCATATGGTGTGAAAGTATCCGTTGATATCTTCGGTTATACGGCAACCCTTCCAGAGGCACCTGGTATCGGTCAGAATTTCTCGAAGATATCTGAACATGTGGATGTCATTTCATCCATGATCTATCCTAGTCATTGGACACCTTACTTCGGAATTGCCAAACCGGATCTACAGCCGTACGAACTGGTAACAGAATACTCGAAGGTGGAGAAAGCGAAAATAGCCGAACTGAAAAATAAGCCGGTCTCAAGACCATGGCTTCAGGATTTCACCGCTTCCTGGCTTGGCAGCGGAAACTATAAATCTTATGGAAAAGCAGAAGTAGAGGCGCAGATCAAGGCGTTGAATGATCAAGGAATCAATGAATTCCTTCTGTGGGATGCAGGTAATTCCTATACGGAAGGCGTCGACTACACTCCTTAATAGAAGAGACTGACCTCTGGAACGTGCAGGTCAGTCTTTTTTTAAAAGGAGAAACCGGCACCGAAACATTGCTTCTCATTTGAAAAAGCGTTGAAATATTGTTATCATTAAAGTATTGGTAAGATTAACCGCTTTCAACCACATCTTCCTCTTCATGGGCAGTACAGCCTGTGATTCCGTACGATTATCCCACGGATAAGACTAACATCTAACATAAACCTATTTTTTCTGAGAATGATAATGGTATCCCGTTAGTCAATGTCACTCAAAAATTCAAATGAAGGAGTAGATCCATGCACTGGTATGAAAAATTAAATCAATATTTCCCTGTAGAGGAAATGAAATCAAAAGAACATCTTGAATCACTGTTAAAAGAAAGAAGCGACATCTATCACAAAGATGAAGGGCCGCACCATGTACTTATGTACGCCGAACTTGAAGACTTTATCTTCATCGATTATCTCTTCGTCTCAAAGGATGCCCGTGGACAGGGCCTGGGCCATAAATTACTCGATAAGTTGAAAGAAAAGAAGAAAGCCATCATTTTGGAAGTCGAACCAGTGGACTATGATGACACTGACACTGAGAAGCGCTTGAAATTCTACAAACGTGAAGGATTCGAACACGCCGTCAGTATTGGGTATGCCCGCCGTTCACTTGCTACAAACGAAATAAATGAAATGGAAATCCTATACTGGGCCCCTCAACATGAATCCGAAGACCTTATCTTCAATTCCATGAAAAAAACATATGAGCTCATTCATACGTATAATGACCACAAATTTTACGGTGCATCTTATCAACCCGTTGACGAAGTGTTAAAGAAGGACGAAGATCGCGATGGGGACGTATTAAAAGATCTTTAAACGAAAGAAAACCTTATTGCCTATTCGCAATAAGGTTTTCTAAATGAAAAAATGGAAATATACAATATCATGTTTAAGCTAAGAGTGTACCGGGTAAACCCATAATAGAAACAGAATTTATAGCTTTGTTAAACCTCTGTACAGGAAATTTGACAAATTAGTTAAAACTATGTTCATAGGGCAGTAATTCATGTATAATACATAATAGAGATTTCTTATTTAAACTAATTTTAATTAACGGCGTTTAAATAAAATACTCTATATTATAAAAATTCCTAAAGGGAGTGTGAATGATTCGTGGTTACATTATTCACTTCACCTAGTTGTACATCTTGTCGCAAGGCAAAAGCTTGGTTAGAAGAGCATGAGATTCCATATACCGAACGCAACGTTTTTTCTGAACCATTAAGCATTGATGAAATCAAAGAAATCCTTCGCATGACTGAGGATGGAACAGATGAGATCATTTCAACCCGTTCTAAAACATTCCAGAAGCTTAATGTTGACCTGGAAACTTTACCACTTCAAGAACTGTTCGAATTGATTCAAAAAAATCCCGGACTGCTGCGACGCCCGATCATCCTTGATGAAAAGCGCCTTCAGGTTGGATACAACGAAGATGAGATCAGACGTTTCCTACCAAGAAAGGTTCGGACATTCCAGCTTCTTGAAGCTCAAAGAATGGTAAACTAAAGTACTCTTTTCCAAGTAGGGGAATATATAAGTAAAAGGGGCTGACCCTTTAAGGAACGTTGCGTCTCCTTTCGGGTCAGTCTCTTTATTTTAGAATAAGTTTTATCACTTGAATTTTCTGCAAATATCCGCTAAAATGTCAAAAACGCCTAGAGGGATTTGTGAGAAAAAAATGGGTGTTAGTTTAATTCCATTTTCTGAGGTTTTATCATAAAATAGAAGTACAAGGTACAAACTAATCTAAATGTATCTTCAATCTTCACCAGCAATAGAGCGTTTTGCTCAGAGGGTGTAGTCCCTTCACTAACATCATGCAAGAAGGGAGAGGTGTTAATTGGAAATCGAACGCATAAACGAAAATACAGTCAAGTTCTATATTTCTTATGGGGATATAGAAGATCGCGGATTTGACCGTGAAGAAATCTGGTATAACCGAGAACGGAGTGAAGAACTCTTCTGGGAAATGATGGATGAAGTTCATCAGGAAGAAGATTTCGGAATTGAAGGACCGCTTTGGATTCAGGTTCAGGCGTTAGATAAAGGGCTTGAAGTCCTTGTTACAAGAGCTCAGGTTTCTAAGGATGGTCAGCGATTCGAGCTTCCTATTCCAGAGGATAAGCTCAAGGAACTTCCTGTCGATGAGCGTATAGAGGAACTATTGGATCAGCATTTCCAAATCAAGCAGGATCAGGATGGGGAAGCTGAAGTAGTTTTGGACTTCACGTTGAAATTCAATGATTTCGAAGATGCGATTTCTCTATCCCATCGGTTGAAAGACATGCCTATGGAACATTTAGAAACAAAGCTGCTTGCATTCGAAGATAAATATTTTATTTATGTTAAATTTTCTGAAGAACACTTTTCAGAAGAAGATATCGATAATACGTTAAGTATTCTGCTTGAATATGCCGATGAATCAAGAATGACCGTTCATCGCCTTGAAGAGTATGGCAAAGTGGTCATCCATGACCATGTCTTTGAGACGTTAAGTGAACACTTTTCGTAAGGATCAATACCGGTTTCATATAGAAATCGGTATTTTTTATATCCACACTTTGTATAAGGGTTTTCTATTTTTGAAACATTAAGCCGGTGGAAGGTGTTACTACATATGAAGAATACGGTAAGGGTCCTCTTATTTTGTGCTGTCCTTGTATTAAGTTATATTTTTTATTTTGATCAGTATCTTTCAGGAATGGTGAAGTATTTTAGTATTGTCTTCACATTTTCCGTCGTTGTCATTGGGTTTCTTATTTTCTTTGAAAATCGTCATCCGGCCCAAACCTTGACATGGCTCGTGGTTTTGGGGGCATTCCCGTTTTTAGGCTTCATTTTTTACTTATTATTTGGGCGGAATTACAGAAAAGAGAAAATGTATAAAAAGAAGTACATTTTGGATCAGGAAACCTATAATAAATTCGAGCCAGGTCCAAAAGAAATAAACGCAGATATGTTTGGCTTATTTCAAGAAAAGCATTTTCAGTTAGCGCAAAGAATCGGGAATAGTGCCATATCCTTTTCCACCGAAACAAAACTGTTGACCAATGGTAACGAAACGTTCGGTGAAATTCTGACGTGGTTAAAGACCGCAAAGCATCATATCCATATGGAATATTATATTGTGCGTCATGACGAAATCGGTAACCAGATTAAGGATATCCTTATTGAACGGGCCAATGATGGAGTCAAAATACGCTTCCTTTACGATGCTGTCGGTGCCTGGCAACTATCAAAGGATTATATAAATGATTTAAAAAATGCAGGTGTAGAAGTCGTTGCGTTCGGACCTGTTAAGATTCCGGTGCTGAATAATAAATTTAACTTTCGGAATCACCGTAAAATCATTGTCATCGATGGGAGTATCGGATTTGTGGGAGGACTCAATATTGGGGATGAATATTTAGGTAAGAATCCACACTTCGGTTTCTGGAGGGACACTCACCTGTTTGTAAGGGGAGAAGGGGTTCGGACCCTGCAGTTGATTTTTCTGCAGGATTGGTATTATATGACGAACGATGATTTCCTGACACCCGGATATTTAAGTCCTGATCCACTTGAAAATGCGAACGACGGCGGAGTTCAGATGATTGCGGGGGGACCCGATAATGAATTGAGCGTTTTGAAGAATATATTCTTCTCGATGATCACCTCGGCGAAAAAGAGTGTGTGGGTGGCATCCCCTTATTTCGTTCCTGATGAAGATATTTTCTCAGCTTTGAAGATTGCCGCTTTAAGTGGTGTGGATGTGAGACTTCTGGTTCCTCATAAACCGGATAAACGGATTGTATTCCATGCTTCCCGCTCTTATTTCCCAGATCTTCTGGAAGCCGGGGCCAGAATATTTGAGTATCAAAAAGGGTTCATGCATAGTAAAATCGTGATTGTAGATGAAGAAATGGCTTCAATCGGAACATCGAATATGGATATGAGAAGTTTTCACTTGAATTTTGAAGTGAATGCGTTTTTGTATAAAACAGAAAGCACTTCCTCTATTGTAAAAGAATATTTACATGACTTGGAGGAATCGGAAGAATTGCAGCTGGAAGAATTTCAGAAGCGGCATCTGGGATACAGGATCTTGGAATCCACTTCCCGCCTGATGTCTCCTTTGTTATAGAGTGAAGCCCTCAAGCACTTTTTGCTTGAGGGCTTTGTTTATGCAGGATTTTTACTATTTATGTCGAATGGTAACAAAAGGAGGTGTTCTATGTTAACAGCATTACTCAACCGGCAAGCATTTACCACCATCCATTATTCCAGGGAGGAATTAAGAGGGTTAAGAAAGAAAGGTGCCTCATTTATCTGTCCCCATTGTTCTTCACCGTTGACAATGAAAATCGGTAGCCGCAACATACCCCATTTTGCCCATATCTCCCATGCAGATTGCGAGTTAGTAAGGGGGGAGACCCCGCAACATCTATTAAGTAAGCAGTTATTATACGACAGGATCAGCTCCCTCTATACAAGGGTGAGTCTCGAACATTCCATTAAAGGGCTTAAGCAAGTCGCGGATATTTATGTGAAAACAGATACGGCAGAGATCGCCATCGAGATTCAGTGTTCAAGCATACCGATTTCTGAAATAGTGCGACGCACATATGGTTATCATCGACAGGGGATCACCCCCTTATGGATCCTGACACAGCCCCTTAAGTCGAAGAAGCTCCTGAGTCTAACGACCTTCCAACAAGCATTCATCCGATACTCTCCACATCTGGATTATTTTATCCTTCATTTTCTTCCTGATAGAAGCATCTTTCAACTCTACCCTCATCTCCTTCCGGTTTCCGCCACGGCATTTATGAGTGCAGCACCCATCATCATCCCCGTTTCGGAGTTCACACTTCCTCCTTCCATTCCGAATGTTTCCGTTCTTCATCCCGCCTTTTTATCCCATTGGTACGATTTTAGAACGAAATGGATATACAACAAAATTCACTATAATAAAGCAAGAACAGATGTGTTTTTAAGGGAAGTGTACGGCGAAGGGGATACGTTTTTATATTTGCCCCTGTATATTGGCATCCCTGTCATTCCCCATGGCATTCATATCAGAAATCACGAAGTGGAATGGCAATATTACGTATGGAAAGATTGTTTGAAAGGGGATGCGATTTCAGAGGAAAATGTGTGCAGGGTGCTGGATAGAAGAATTGCAAAAGGCCATATCGAGCTGCGTTCCCTTCCTCTCCTAAAAATCGATGAAGAGATAAAGAGAATCGCAAGCGGGTATTTACGTTTACTTGAAGAGTTGCAGGTTCTCAGGAAAATAAATGATATGTATCAACTCACTGAGCCCTGGAGCTGCCCGGATCATTTTTCAGCCTACGAACAGCATAAACATGATTTTTTTCCTAGATGGAAGCATATATTAAAAAAGCTGTAAGAAAGATTGTATTGTTGCAGGAAAATGGTAGATGAGAGAGAATGTAACTATAAGGAATTTTCTGTAGATTTCAGAATGGAGGATGTATATGTCAAAAGATACAGCTACTAAAAGTCTGCCTGGAAGAAAAGAGGTAGATGAAACGTTAACGTGGAGATTGGAAGATATTTTCGAAAGTGATGATGCGTGGGAGAAAGAATATAAAGAAATCCAAGGAATGACAAAGAGGGCAGACGAATTTAAGGGAACACTGGGTGATAGTGCAGATCAGCTTTATAAAGCATTTGCCTTCCAGGATGAAATAATGGAACGTATGGGTAAGGTGTATACATATTCTCATATGCGCTATGACCAGGATACGACCAATTCCTATTATCAGGGTCTTGATGACCGTGCCAAAAGTCTTTATACACAGTTAGGGAGTAAGTTTGCTTATTTGGTACCGGAAGTTCTATCGATTGACGAAGAGAAGCTGAATGGTTTCCTTGAAGAGAAGGATGAACTGAAAAAGTATAAGCATGCTTTAGAGGAAATCAATCTTCAGCGTCCGCATGTTCTCTCCGCTGAAGAAGAAGCACTTTTGGCCCAGGCGTCTGAAGTGTTCAGTGCTGCAAGCAATACATTCGGCATGTTGAATAACGCAGACCTTGAGTTTCCGAGCATCAAAGATGAAAATGGGGAAGAAGTGGATATCACACACGGTCGTTTTATCCGATTCCTGGAGAGCAGCGATCGCCGTGTCCGGGAAGAAGCCTTTAAAAAGGTCTATGAAACGTACGGGAAATTTGAAAACACATTCGCCTCAACGTTAAGCGGAGCGGTGAAGAAAGATAATTTCGTCGCAAACGTCAGGCATTACGATTCGGCGAGACATGCGGCATTATCCAATAACAATATTCCTGAAGAAGTGTATGATAACCTTGTCGCTACGGTGAATAAAAACCTTCATCTCCTTCAGCGTTATGTCAAGCTTCGTAAGAAAGTGCTGGGTCTGGATGAGGTTCATATGTATGATTTGTATACCCCACTCGTGAAGGAAGTCAAAATGGACATAAGCTATGACGAAGCACAGAGCATGATCCTCGACGGACTAAAGCCACTGGGTGAGGAGTATGCCAATGTACTGAAAGAAGGATTTGAGAATCGCTGGGTGGACGTGGTCGAAAATAAAGGAAAGAGAAGTGGTGCCTACTCATCCGGGGCATACGGTACCAATCCTTATATCCTCATGAATTGGCAGGATAATGTAAACAATCTGTTCACACTGGCCCATGAATTCGGTCACAGTGTCCATAGTTACTATACGCGCAGTTCCCAACCTTACACGTACGGTCATTATTCCATCTTTGTGGCAGAAGTCGCTTCCACTTGCAATGAAGCATTATTAAATGATTATCTGTTAAATACGATCGATGATGAGAAGAAAAGATTGTACCTGTTGAATCATTATCTTGAAGGATTCAGAGGGACTGTTTTCCGTCAGACGATGTTTGCTGAATTCGAGCATCTTATCCATAAGAAAGCCCAGGAAGGAGAAGCGCTGACTTCGGAGTTCCTCACCAAACAGTATTATGAGTTGAATAAGAAGTATTTCGGGGAAGACATTTCGATTGATGAAGAGATTGGATTGGAATGGGCTCGTATCCCCCATTTCTATTACAATTATTATGTATATCAATATGCTACAGGCTTCTCTGCAGCAACGGCCCTTAGTCAACAGATCCTGGAAGAAGGCGAGCCTGCAGTGGAACGCTACATCGATTTCCTTAAAGCTGGAAGTTCCGATTACCCGATTGAAGTATTGAAGAAAGCAGGGGTGGATGTGACAACATCCAAACCGGTGGAAGATGCTTGTAAGGTCTTTGAAGAAAAGCTGAATGAAATGGAAGAACTGCTTGAAAAATTGCAATAAATAGTGACGATTACAAAATGAAACACCCTTCCTGAAGGTAACCTTTCAGGAGGGGTGTTTTTTATTGACACCTGATTATATAGGTCCGTCCCTCATTTCATGGATTTGAATCCCCTGAAGCGGTTACGGTTTCCCAGTGAGTGGAAGAAGAGGAGAAGGGAGAGAAAGAGGATGGGGGATGTGATATACACTGGTACCAGGTGCATAAGTCCAAGGATATTTATGAAGAAACTGATCACGATCAGTAGAAGGAGGATCCCATATTTCATTTTTGAGAGCATAGTCATTCCCTCCGAGCATTGTCTTATTACCATGTATATGAAGGGGAAATGGAGAACATGAATCGATTTTGACAATATTGTGAAATACCATACAAACAACTTGCCAATACAAGTGGATACGTGATATATTATCAGTGTGAAGTTGATCACAAGCAAACATATACCCCTTTGTTTGACCGTGAAAAATTTCTCCCATCCCCTTTGTTCGTATTGAAAAACCGATGTTGGAAACAACATCGGCTTTTCTTGTTTATAAGGCTGTTTAATTATATTGAAATAATTATTGACTGATATATTTCCAAAAGGTTCCGTGCTTTGCAGGGAGCTTTTTCACTTTTTGCTGAAGTGTCCATTTCTTCATTTGTTTCTCTACTTCTTCTACCGATAAATCGTACACAACGGCTATTTCCTTCGATGCGACAACCCGATAATACTTCATGAATACATCCAGTGGAGGCAATGGCTGTTTTTCCGGCTTTGTCGCAAGCATTTCTTCAATGATGTGTACGTATACCTCATAGGAATACAATCCTGTAATCTTTAGTCCCTCATCTTCAATATTCTCATTGAAGAAGACAAGTGTCGGAATTTCCTCAACTTCCATTTCAGACGTGATTTTGACATCACATTGAAAAGCTTTGGATGCGGAAGAAGAGTTGATATCGTTCATGAATTCCGTGAGATCAAGCTTGGCTGCCTGTGCGCATTCCTTCAGTACCTCGATATTGGAGATGTCTTGTTTCTGAAGAAATAATCGTTCTTGTAAAAAACGTAAAAAGCGAATCCCTGAGTGCTTTCCTTGAAGTTCTGCCGCTTTAATGGCGAATGAAGCGAGATAGGGTGAATCAATCGGATTCTCAATCCACAGGCTCCCGTCACAGGACATACCGGAGCGACTCGCTGTTTTATCCCATTGCTGTGCCAGATCTTCCTTCTTCCGTTTTGTCGCCAGGTTCAATGAGGCGAGCTGTCCGCTTAGAATATAGCGGATCCGGAAGTATTGTCCATACTCAATGTGCAATTTCTTTAAGATTGGTTCAAGAGCCCAGCATTCCGGGCAAAGAGGGTCAACAAACATATATATTTCCAGAGGTTTCTTGTCACGCCCACACCCTTTCAGGTGATGCCAGCTAGTTGTTCTAGTCAATGGAAGAACCCTTGGGTGTTTCAGTATTTACCATATGATGGGCGGTTAATACAAGTTTGTGAAAAAAGTCATCCCTTACAGGACCCTCTAGGTTGACCTCATCCATTGCATCATGCATACAACTTAACCAAGCCTTAGCCCGTGACTCTGTGATGGGAAAGGGGAGGTGCCTTGCACGCAGCATGGGGTGTCCGTGTTCTTCTGTATAAAGAGCCGGTCCACCTAAATATTGAGTTAGGAATTGTTTCTGTTTACGAGCTGTCTCGGTTAAATCATCCGGAAAGATCGGTGATAACTCAGGATGATTTGATACTCTATTATAAAAGGCTTCAACGAGCATGGAGAGTTTCTTTTCGCCGATAAGATTATAAGGCATTTGTGGTTTCTCGACCATAAGAATGACTCCTTTTTCCTTAGATTGTATGTTCATTCTAGCAAGCATTCTTTCATATCTCAAACAAATCGCCTTACATCAACTGATTATTCCTAAATTAGTGTAGCCCGCTTTTGTCACTCTATTCCCAAATCCCATGAAATAGTGGGAAATAGGGCTGAAGAGTCAATCAGGGTCGATTGGACCATCTGTGTGATTTGAAAAAGCTCTATTCACACAAAATTTTTTTCTTACATAGCAACTGCGAAAGCTCTGTCTATGAGTAAGTGTGGTAGATGGTGAGGGGAACGGCTTCGCTTTCCGGCGGACGAACGGCCGAGCCTCCTCAGCTTCGCTTCCGGGGTCTCGGCACGCCCGTTTTTCCGCAGGAGTCTACGCCGTTCCCCTCACCATCTTGAAGTGATACCGTGACAGAGCTTACTAGTAAAAACATTAATAAATATGGATCTTATTATCACTCGGTTCAAAAAGATATTTTATCGATGGATATGCTGGTTGATTAGCCCCTCATTCCCATAAAGTTGATTGAAGACGAGGAGGCTCACCGCCAGCCCCGCGGAAAGCGAGCACATGCAGCGGAAATCAACCACCACTTGCTACTTTAGCAATAAAGAATACTATTATAGAGACTATAAAAAAAGCGGGCCTGCAATGAGGCCTGCTTTTTGAATGAGGACGGGATCGTTAGGCAAAATAGCGATCCGTCACTTTTTTTACATAGGAAGTGGTTTCTTTGAACGGTGGAATACCGTTGTATTTATCAACGTTTCCGGGACCTGCATTGTAGGCAGCCAGTGCAAGGTGGATGTCTCCATTGTACTTATCGAGCATTTGCTTTAAATATTTTGTACCGGCAAAAACATTCTCTTCCGGATCGAATACATTGTTGACCCCAAGTCCTCGTGCGGTGCTCGGCATGAGCTGCATCAATCCGGTGGCGCCTGCAGGGCTGACGGCATCCGGATTGAAATTGGACTCCTGTTTAATGACGGCTTGAATCAATTTTTTTGGAATGGCATAGTGATCCGCTGCCCGGCTGATGATTTCATCGATCTCCTCCGGGGCATTCCAGTTCGACTTGTTTAGAGCCGAAAGGGGATTGATGCCTATAGGGACCGAACTGCCGGATTGGGTCAGGAGGGCTCCATTGACGGCTCCAAGTGTTTGATTCCAATCTATATTTTGTTGGCTTGGTTGTAGGGCACTTGTTAATAATTGTTGAAATAAATCATTCGATTGACCGGTTGTATCCTGGAAAGAAGATACGGACCCGAGACTGTTCAAGGCTTGAAGCTCCATCATCGTTCTCAACTGTTGGACATTCATATATTTGACTCCTCTTTAATAAAACGCTTATTCCTATTCTATATCGGTCATGATCGATCCTGTTTTAATTTCTCCAAGTAAAAACGTTTGATTTTATTATCTGTCTGACGAAGTGGGATCTGATGCTGGTCGAGTAATTCCAGGAATATAACTTCGCCTGATGTACGTTCTTTCACTTCATATTCGAGCTCATAGTCTTCCTTTTGCAGGTAAGAACTATGGTCGAAAACAAGGAGACCATCCCTGTAAGGGATTTCAACCCTGCTGGTTGAGAGTGTCCCGAAGTGTTGCAGGGACTCATAAGAGATGGAAAGGGAGTTCAGCACATCTCTGACTTCACCTTCCGGGAATAGCCCATCATGTAAAAGGGAATACGATTGGTCTTTGGATAAGGGTTGATTCGTCTCCAGGAGATCTTCTTTCAAAGGGGTCTTTAACGTCAACGTATACGTCCCGTTTTTCTCGCGGATCCGGAGGGCAGACTGCATCTCCTTTAACTGATAATCTTGTGTATCGAAATAATGATTATCCTGAGAAATGAAATCTTCCTCCTTTATATGAAAATGTGAAGTCAATCGGTTGAATTCTTCTTCTGTTACAAGATTCTTAAACTCAATTTCAATTTCCTGTGCCATTACAAGCATCCTTTCCTTGCATACTTCCTCTATTATCTCTTTAATAAAAGGGAACTTCAATATTTAGATGAAATGGTTTTCTTATGTTAAAATGATACTGATTGTTTAATGGAAGGATGAAGAAAAGCATGAGGAAAATTGTTCAATTTAACCACACAACTTATGAAAAAGGGACATTATATTTACATACGGACCAGTCGGAGCTCTTAAAAGGTACAACGGCGGCAGGTCAAATCATTGCAGATTCCGATCGCTATGCTTTCGTATACTTAGCTGAAAATGAAGAGGAATATGTATACTTATATTTGGAAGAGTCAATCTGGCCGGAAATAAAAAAAGCCCTTCATGAAAAAGCGGCAGTAGTGGCAAAAAGTGAAAAAGATTCACTGGAATTAACTCAATTCATAGAAGAGCTTGAGTATCTCATAGATAATATAGAAGGAAACGGGAACTACGGTGACGAAATGGTTAATAAGGTAGAGAACGTATTTCTTGAAAAGTAGGCGTTTAGAGGTGAGGGGAATGAATCACTGGGAACAATTTTTGGCTCCCTACAAGCAGGCGGTTGATGAATTAAAGATTAAGCTTAAGGGGATGAGGGGAGAATATGAACTTCATAACACTCATTCTCCCATTGAATTCGTAACTGGCAGAGTTAAACCGATTGCGAGTATCCTTGATAAAGCAAATCAAAAAGGAATCAAGCTATCCAACATTGGAACAGAATTGCAGGACATCGCAGGACTAAGGATGATGTGTCAATTTGTAGAGGATATCCATGTGGTGGTGGAAAAGCTCCGGGGACGCAAGGACTTTACGATTATTGAAGAACGGGACTATGTGACCCACAAGAAACAAAGCGGCTACCGTTCTTATCATGTCGTCATCGACTATCCGGTACAAACGATCCACGGTGAAAAGAACATCCTGGTGGAAATTCAAATCCGTACGCTTTCGATGAATTTCTGGGCTACGATTGAACATTCGTTGAATTATAAGTACAGTGGCCAAATTCCTGATCAGATCCGTCACCGTTTGCAAAGTGCTGCCGAAGCGGCATTCAGGCTGGATGAAGAAATGAGTTTGATTCGTGAAGAAATCCAGGAAGCCCAGGTCATTTTCACAAACAAAAAGGAAAAAGACCAGCGTGGCTCGGAACCTAAACAGCAGGGGGTAAATGAATGAAGTTCGCTATTACATCAAAAGGTGATTCCAAGTCCAATACACTGATGCATAAAATGAGAACATATCTCCAGGATTTCAACTTGACCTATGATGATGATCAACCCGATATCGTCATTTCAGTCGGTGGGGACGGTACACTGCTATATGCGTTTCACCGCTATAGATCAAGGCTTGATAAGACGGCCTTTGTGGGTGTACATACGGGTCACCTCGGCTTTTATGCAGACTGGGTGCCGGAAGAAATCGAGAAACTTGTCATTGCCATCGCCAAGACACCCTATCAGATCATTGAATATCCACTGTTGGAAACGATTATCCGTTATCAGCATGGTGGAAAGGAAACACGCTATCTTGCATTGAATGAATCAACGGTCAAGAGCGTCGAAGGTACCCTGGTCATTGATGTGGAAATCCGGGGACAGCATTTTGAACGGTTCAGGGGCGACGGATTATGTCTGTCCACTCCTTCAGGCAGTACGGCATATAATAAGGCGCTGGGAGGGGCAATCATTCACCCGTCCTTACCCGCCATCCAATTCGCTGAAATGGCTTCCATCAATAATCGGGTGTTCCGTACAATAGGATCGCCCCTTATTTTACCTGCACATCATACATGCATGCTGAAGCCTGTGAATGGACCGGACTTCCTGGTCACGATTGATCATCTCTCCCTCCTTCATAAAGACGTTAAAAGCATTCAGTATCGTGTCGCAGATGAGAAAATCCGCTTTGCACGCTTTCGTCCTTTCCCGTTCTGGAAACGGGTGCATGATTCATTTGTAGCGGATGAATAAAGGAGAATGGTAAGGTGAAGGGATATACGCTAAAATGGTGCATCCCTTCAACCTATGAAGGGATGCCGATGAGAGATTTTCTGATCGATCAGCAATTGTCAAAGCGTACATTGACGGCAGTCAAGTTTGACGGAGGAAGGATCACCATCAATGGAAAAGAAGAAAATGTCCGGCATCCACTTACTACAGGGGATCTTCTTGAGGTGAGATTTCCTGTAGAAAGAACAAGTGAAACGTTGGTGGCAGAAAAGATCCCCCTCTCAATCGTTTACGAAGATGATGATGTGCTCGTTGTGGACAAACCGTGGGGGATGAAAACGATCCCCACGAAAGAAGAGCCGACAGGAAGTCTTGCAAATGCACTATTAGGATATTTCAATCGAATGGACCTCGCCTCAACGGTACACATCGTTACCCGATTGGATAAAGACACGTCTGGACTGGTACTCGTGGCAAAACACCGCCACGTTCATCATCTCTTCAGCCTTCAGCAGAAGGAAAGGGAGATCAATCGGACATATGAGGCCTTTGCAGAAGGGGTTATGAAGGGATCGGGGTCGGTAGAAGAACCGATCGGAAGGAAATCCGACAGCATTATTGAAAGAGAAGTGCGGTCGGATGGACAATATGCCCTGACTAATTACAGGGTGGAGAAGCAGTTCCCTGAATTTGCGCAACTGGAATTGAAACTTGAAACAGGAAGGACCCATCAGATCCGAGTTCACCTTTCTTTCTTAGGACATCCTCTTGCGGGAGATGACTTATATGGCGGAAGTATTAAACTGATAGGCAGACAGGCCCTTCATTGTAAAAGACTGCACTTTTTCCATCCGATTATGAAAAAATGGATGAGCTTGGAGTGCCCCATGCCCGATGATATGAGGAGGCTGCTTGATAGACAGTAAGAGATCCCTTTCAGGTAAACTGAAAGGGATCTCTTTTTGATAATGATGATATTGACCGCAGGAAGACTCATTCAATTTCCCGAAATTTCTCCGCCACGAAAGGCATCCTTGATGCTGCACTCACTACTTCCAGTTCAGGGTATCTAAATGCCGTGAGCATACCGCCAAACACGGCTCCCGTATCGATGTTGGCCGTTTTATTTATGAGGCGTGCTTCTTTCACAGGGGTGTGGCCGTATACGATCCATGCTTCGCCTTGATAATCACGTGCCCAGTCTTTTCTTACCGGGGTACCGTCATCGTTTTTTTCTCCCGTTATGTCTCCGTAAAGGACGAAGGTTTTGACACGGTTCGATTGTTTTCCGATTAGTTCTTCTTTGATGCCTGCATGGGCAATGATCAGCTTCCCTTTATCCAATACATGGTATAGAGGGGATTGTTCATATAATTCGATGAACATATCCCGATAGCGATTTCTTTCCTTTTGAGTGAGGGCACTCAGTTCCGCCACGGTTGTTTCAAGGCCGTGAAGTATTTTCACGTTGTTCCCTAAAAAATAACGGTACAGCTTATTGCAATGGTTCCCAGGGACATAGTAAACAGTATCTTTTTTTAAAAGGCTGTATACTGTTGAGATCGTCTCCAGGGAGTGATGTCCCCGATCAGTCAGGTCTCCCACAAAACCAAGTTTCCTTCCAAGGGGATGAACAGGAAGGCCGCTGCCCCATTCATACCCAAGCTTTTTCGTCAACTCTCTAAATTCCGTAAAACAGCCATGCACATCACCGATAATATCCATTTTCATTGAAATCCCACTCCCTTACCTGCCTTTTTCCTTTTCTTTTCCCGTATTTTATGACATATTAATGATTCAGCAATTCCTGCATGTATGATTCGTCTGGCATTAGTATTGCATATTAAAGCAAAGGAATACATAGATGGTTATGATTTCATAAGAGACAATTATGTTGAGATTTGCTAGTATTATTACGACTATATTCAATCAATTTATGAAGGAGGGTGGATTGGATGTCTGAGGTAACTCAAGAACAGGAGAATGAAAGGGATAAGCAGGAAAAGGAAATGTATGATGAAGACCTTCTCACCAGAGCCCTTCAGGAAGAAGATCTGGATTTATTTCGTTCCGAATTTGTTCAATTACACTCTTATGATCAGGCAAAGTTTTTCTCTAAAATAGATGAAGACTTACGAAGCAGGCTGTATCATTATCTTTCACCGGAAGAAATGGCGGAGCTTTTTGAAAGCCTGGATATAGATGAAGAAGATTATCAGGATATCCTGGCTGAAATGAATCCTACATACGCAGCCGAAATGCTCTCTAATATGTATGCCGATGACGCAGTGGATGTCTTGAATGAGCTGGATAAAGATCAGGTTGTCAGTTATTTGACCATCATGAATGATGAATCGGCTAAAGAGATTAAAGAGTTACTGCATTATGAAGAATACACAGCTGGTAGTATCATGACCACTGAGTTCGTGGCCATTTCAAAGAATCAGACGGTCAGGTCTGCCATGTATATATTGAAAAATGAAGCACCGAATGCTGAAACGATTTACTATATCTATGTGGTGGATGATGATAAAAAGCTTGTAGGGGTCATATCTCTTAGAGATTTGATCATCAGCCATGATGATGTGATGATCGGTGAAATTATGAGTGGCCGGGTCATGTCTGTCGGTGTCAGCGAAGATCAGGAAGCCGTCGCACGACAGATGAAGGATTACGACTTCCTTGCCCTGCCGGTTGTTGACTTTCAACATCACCTGCTAGGGATCATTACGGTAGATGACATCATGGACGTCATGGAAGAAGAGGCGTCCGATGACTACTCTAAGCTTGCCGGTATCGCCGATTTAGATTCCATTGACAGAAGCCCTATAAATGCAGCCAAGAAGCGTCTCCCGTGGCTCATCGCCTTACTATTTCTCGGAATGTTCACTGCCAGCCTCATCGGCAGATTTGAAGATACATTGGATAAAGTGGCCATCCTTGCCGTGTTTATTCCACTGATTGCCGGAATGGCTGGAAATACTGGAACGCAGGCCCTTGCGGTTGCCGTAAGGGGGATTGCGACAGGGGACCTTGAAAAGGAAAACAAGATGTCCCTTGTCTTTCGTGAAGCGGGAACAGGGCTGATTACCGGGACGACTTGCGGGATTGTGGTCAGCATCATCGTATACGTATGGAAAGGCGAATTCTTTTTAGGGATCCTTGTCGGCGTCTCCGTATTGATTTCACTATTCGTTGCTACCCTCGCAGGTACATTAGTGCCCCTCTTGATGCACAAGTTAAAAGTAGATCCGGCTGTCGCTTCCGGTCCTTTTATCACGACGATAAATGATATCATCAGTACTTTAATCTATCTTGGATTAGCGACGATGTTTATGAATTACCTAATATAGAGAGAAAAGGGGGAAATATGAATGGAACAACATGCATCTGTTGCATCCCTTGTAATCGTAATAATGGTAGCTTTTTTAACTCCCATTTTGCTTCATCGATTCAAGTTGAATTTCATCCCGGTCGTCATCGCAGAGATTATCATGGGATTGGTTATAGGAAAGAGCGGGTTCAACCTCGTCCACCAGGACATGTGGCTTGAGACATTATCTACCCTGGGGTTTATATTCCTCATGTTCTTAAGCGGTCTTGAAATTGACTTCACCGCTTTTTCCGGCGGGAAAAAGAAAAAAGAGCTATTACCAAGTGGGAAAGAAGAACCAAACCGCTTGAAATTGGCCATTCTCATTTTCATCGGTATTTTCTTTGTATCATTGGGATTGTCATATCTGTTTGTCCTGTTTGGACTCATCGATAATGCGTTCTTGATGACGTTGATCATTTCCACGATATCCCTTGGTGTCGTGGTACCTACGCTGAAAGAGGCACATATCACGAAAAGTGCCATCGGGCAGATCATTCTTTTGGTAGCTGTCATCGCAGACTTGGTGACCATGATTTTACTGGCTGTTTTCGTTTCGCTTTATGGAGAAGGACACGGGAATATGTGGCTACTTCTGATCCTTTTTGGTGTAGGTCTGCTATTGTACTTCCTCGCCAAGAGGCTGAAGAATAACCCTTTCATCAAAAGTCTATCGACAGGGACAGTTCAAATCGGTACACGTGCGGTCTTTACCTTGATTATGTTACTGGTGGCCGTGTCAGAGACGGTGGGTGCCGAGAACATTCTGGGAGCTTTCCTTGCCGGTGTACTCGTATCTTTACTTGCACCGAATCAGGAGATGGTTCATAAGCTTGATTCATTTGGATATGGATTTTTGATACCGATCTTCTTTGTGATGATCGGTGTGGAGCTGGACCTTGGGTCACTACTGAGTGACAAGAAAATGCTTTTACTCATCCCATTACTGGTTCTTGCCTTCCTTGTTTCGAAGATCATCCCGGTTTATTTATTAAGGTACTGGTATGATACGAAAACGACGATCGCTTCAGCATTTCTTCTTACGTCAACTTTGTCGTTGGTAATTGCTGCTGCGAAGATCGCAGAAAGAATTGAAATCATCACCCCTCAAATGAGTGGAACGCTTATTCTGGTGGCCGTCATTACGTGTATCATCACACCTATCATCTTTAAAAAGCTTTTCCCACGGGAAAGTGCAAAAGAGAAGAAGCTGAAAATTACGTTCCTGGGTGCCAATCAATTAACCATGCCCGTTTCAAGGGAGCTTCAATCCTCCCTATATGAACCCGTCCTGTATCATACGAAACAGGATAAATCAGATCGAAGTATCGCTGATTCACTGTTCGATATCCACGAAATCGATGATTATGATCTCGGGACACTACAAGAGAAGGAAATCTTTGAATCCGATATCCTCGTGATTTCAACGGGGGATGAAGAGGTTAATGCGACACTTGCAGTGACGGCGAAAGAGTATGGAGTAGGGCGTGTGATTGTAAGGGTGGAGAGCCCTGATTTGCATGAAAGCCTACGTGAACAGGATATTGAAGTATATTCTGTATTCTTATCAACGAAAGCATTATTAAGGGCGCTCATTGAATCACCATCCGTCATGAGCATCCTGACCAATCAAGAAACATCCTTATACGAAATCCGCATGTTGAACAGTCAGTTTGAAGGAATGACACTCCGGAAATTCCCATTCACGGGAGATGTCATCTTCGTACGGATCTTCAGAGGGAAGGATTCCATCGTTCCCCATGGGGATACAGAACTTCATATGAATGACCGCCTGATTGTCACAGGTTCTAAAGAATACGTCGATGAACTCAAACGGGAACTCGAATTCTGTGAATACTGCTAACATGAATCCTGCTTCCCAAGAAACATTTTTCTTGGGAAGTTTTTACTTTATAAAGGAGTATCATGACTTAATCCCTAATAGATAATAAAGGTGAAAAGGAGGAAACCAATATGTGGGAAACCAAAATTGTAGAGATTCGGAAATTGGTGAAGGAAAGTATAAAAGGATTGTCTTATGAGGAATTGAATCAAAAACCTTCCCCCGGGGAGTGGAGCATTGCGCAGATCATCCTTCATCTGGCCGGAGCGGAAACCCGCTTTTTGACTTTGGCCCTTGATTCTGCCGAAAATGAAGGGGTGAGAAGCGATTCCGATGTGGATTTATCGGTATTCGATGATCCATCCCAAAAAATGATAGCGCCGATCGAGCCGTCCACTGATCCACAGACCTTGGACGAGTTGATGAAAGCATTGGATGAATCACGATCCCTCACCACACACTTTCTGGAGAAATACACGAAAGAAGGCTTGGATCGCCTGTCCATGAACCATCACCGATTTGGTAACATGCCGATATGGCAGGTACTCGAGCTTCTCGGGAAACACGAACAGAGGCATCTCTTGCAAATGGAAGATGTGAAAAAGAGAATAAGATAGAAATTTTCTTTTCTTTTAGGGGAGAGTGCGGTAGAATTAGTAGCAGGTACTAATAACATGTATTAATTAGGAGGATAATAATGACTCTTTCATTAAAAGGTAAAACATATGTTGTAATGGGAGTGGCGAATAAGCGAAGTATCGCGTGGGGTATCGCCCGTTCGCTGCATCAATCAGGTGCACGTTTGATCTTTACATATGCAGGTGAGCGTTTTGAAAAAGGTGTCAGGGATTTAGCCGGAACACTGGAAGGCGGAGAAGATTCACTCGTACTTCCATGTGACGTGACGAATGATGAAGACATCGAAAAATGTTTTGCCACAATCAAAAAAGAAGTGGGAACGATTCATGGACTGGCTCACTGTATTGCCTTTGCCAATAAAGAAGAGCTTGCCGGAGATTATATGAATACGACAAGAGACGGTTTCCTGCTTGCTCACAATATCAGCTCCTATTCACTGACTGCAGTGGCAAAAGTGGCTAAGGACCTTATGACTGAAGGCGGAAGCATTGTGAGCATGACGTACTTGGGCGGAGAACGAGTCATGCAGAACTATAATGTCATGGGAGTGGCAAAAGCTTCTCTTGAAGCGAGCGTGAAATATCTTGCGAGCGACCTTGGGAAACACGGTATCCGTGTGAATGCCATTTCTGCAGGTCCGATTCGTACCCTGTCAGCCAAAGGCGTTGGGGACTTCAACAGCATCCTGAAAGAAATCGAAGAGCGTGCTCCACTTCGCCGCAATACGACTCAGGAAGAAGTCGGAGATACGGCAGTATTCCTTTTCAGTGATTATTCAAGAGGGATTACAGGAGAGAACCTTCACGTAGATTCAGGCTATCACGTACTGGGATAATAATATAAAAAACGGCTGTGGGATAAGATTCCCTCAGCCGTTTTTTTTATATTCCATAAACATGAAACCCCTGGGCGCTTTTTGCATACATATAAAAGTGGAGATCAATTAGGAGGTGTCTCAGTGAGAAAAGAGAAAAAAGCGGGGAGAGAACCCCTGCTGTATATAAACCAGCCGAGATTAGAAGAAGTGAAAGGCAATATGCAAGTTACTTACCGATCAGTCAAGAAACCCAAGGCAAAGGAAGAGATTGATAAAAGTAAAAGGATATCAGACTCTGAAACACCATTAAGCCAAGGAACACAAAAAGGTAAATATGTGGATGAGCAGTTATTTTTGGATCAGGGGGAGCACAAGGAAGAACCAAATGTCCAGCCGGCCCCTCCACTTCCGGAACGGAAAACGGCCGCTTCTGTGTTTAGGAAATTAAAGCCTTTTCGTGAATTGAGCATAGAAGAGAAATTAGACTACATTTCTGCAAGCATTTCCGGTAAAGTACCCTTTCCGTGTGAGTTTTCGAATGGTCAGGTGGCGGTGAAAGGAGTCATACTGGAGGACTCGGGGGACGAGGTCACCATCAAAAGTTTTCATGGAGAAGAAGTGAAAATGAGGAAGAATGAAATTCAATCCATCAAGATGATCGGGCTGCAATAAAAAGGAGCCAGGCGGGATACCCGACTGGCTTCTTTGAGTGGAATAACGGATTATTCACATTCTAATTCAACGAATACGTCTTTGATACATTGAATCGCACAGAAGCAATCCAGATCGACCGTGATACATTCTCCAGTTAAAACCCATTGAGTGTTATGGCCCATAGTTTCCATGTCAGACCCGGATCCTGATCCTGATCTTGAACCAGAACCAGTACTATCAGCATAGTCAGGCTTTAATACTTGAAGAGTCGCACAGCAGTTATCGAATACTTCTTTTACCCTGAAAAATGGTGATTTCCAAGGGCATCCTTTGATGTGTGCTTTGAATGTATCACCGTTTTTTAGATATAACTTGAAGATACGAGTGTTTAAACGATCAGCAGGACTCACCATTGCACCCAGTGGCTCTAGGAAACAATCGTGTTTACAATCGTTACACTCCTGGTTTGCTTCGTCTTGAATATCTTTAATAGCACGGACGGCTTGACATACGCAACCACGATTTTTTGAACTATTGTCTTTATCTCTTCCGCAACCCATATAGAAGTTCCTCCTTAAAATGAATTTCATTTACATTACTAACATATTGTCATGTAGGCAATTAGGTAACGGACATCTGCCCTCTTTTGTAAATTTGGGCTTGTATAATTTGTAGAATGAAGGGAGTCTTTCCATTGCAACTTACGTTTATTGAACTGTTCGCTCTCGGCTTAGCCATATTTCGTTTGACCCATCTCATTGTCTTCGATAAGATCACTGAGTTCTTACGAGCTCCATTTTTCGATGAGTATGTTGAAGTGGAAGAGAATGGGGAAGAGGCAATTTATCTTTCTCCCAAAAAAGGTGGTTTGAAGGGGTTTATCGGAGAGTTATTGTCTTGTTATTGGTGTACGGGTATATGGGTATCAGGCTTTCTTTATGGAGGCTATTGCTTTTTTTCATTGTACTTCACTCCACTCATCACCCTATTGGCCGTTGCGGGAATCGCTGCCATCCTGGAAGCTGCGGTACAAAGTTGGAAAACAGACTGAAGCTATAGGTAATTAGTGGAAACAAGCTCGGGTTTCTTCACATATACTAAAAAGGGAATCAGGATAAAGGAGGAAATAAAAAGTGAAGAAACCCTCTACAAATACACAGAAACAAGGAAACTCATCCACTAAGAAAAAAGGGTGCGGCTGTGGGTCAAAAGTGAAAAAAAGCTAAGACTGCTCAAATTGGGCAGTCTTTTTTTCATAAAAATTGACTTTATGAAAAAAATAAAGGTGAGTACAAACAAAAGAGGGGTCTGTCATGAATAAAAAAAGGATCATCATTCCACTTTCATTATGCGTTTTGATTGGATGTGCGAATAAGGAAGATGGAAGCGATAGTAAGATTGCACTTATGAAGAAAACCAATCCGCCCCCCATTGAATTAGTGGACAATCCAGAGACTGACAGTTACGGTCACGCCATCAAAAGGGAAATCTCCAAGATGGAGGAGCTTTATGATGTCGCTGTCATCCAGGGAAAGAAAGAAACGCTCGTTGTTTACAAGGTGAAACACTTGCACAGATTCAAAATGAAAAAGATCGAAAAGAAAATGGACCGCTATTTGGAAGATAAATATCCAAAAGAAGATTTTATATTATCCAGTGACTATAAAATCTTTCTCGAAACCATCCGCTTAAAAGAAAGACTGAAAAATGGGTCAATCTCAAAAAAGGATGCCGAAAAAAGATTCCAGGATATCGTGAAGCTGCAAAAAGAGAAAACGTAGGAGGAATGTTTCGTGGCAAAAACACAAAAAACCCCCGAACAAAAGAAGTACGAGCAGTTAGAAAAACAATATGAAACGAAGCGGCCCCTACTGAAAAATGTCGTGAAAGCATTCTTTGTGGGAGGCTTCATCTGTCTGATCGGACAGGCGGTAACGTATATGTACATCTATTATTTCAACTTCACTGAGCAGACTGCAGGGAACCCTACGGTTGCGACGATGGTCTTTCTCGCCATGCTCCTGACCGGCTTTGGGGTGTATGACCACATTGGCCAATTTGCTGGAGCAGGAAGTGCCGTCCCTGTCACAGGCTTCGGGAACGCCGTGATTTCTGCCGCCATTGAGCACAGAACAGAAGGACTCGTCCTCGGTGTTGGAGGGAATATCTTTAAACTGGCAGGATCTGTCATTGTCTTCGGGGTATTCTCAGCCTTTGTCGTAGCATTAATCAAGACCATTCTAATCCAGCTGGGGGTGATCTAATGCTGAAAGGGACACGTTCGTGGGTATTTCCTGGCAATCCGGCCATCCTTTCAACTGGTGTCGTCGGTGGGCCTTTTGAGAAAAAAGGAAATCTCACAGCCGACTTCGATCAATTTTACGATGATGTATGGATGGGGCAGGAAACATACGAGAAAGCCAACCGGACACTTATTGAAGATGCCGTTCAAATTGCGCTCGAAAAACAATCTCTGCAAAAAAGCGATATCCAATTTTTTTTGACCGGTGACCTGATCAATCAAATCACCCCTTCAAGTTTTGCAGCAAGAACCAGTGGAATTCCTTATTTCGGTTTGTTCGGGGCGTGCTCGACATCTATGGAAGGTCTCGCGCTTTCAGCGTTTTTAGTGAATTATCACGGAGCCCGTCATGTGGTTACGGGAGCTTCTAGCCACAACTCTGCTACCGAGAAACAATTCCGCTACCCCACTGAATATGGTGGCCAGAAACCCCCTACGGCACAATGGACGGTTACGGGTGCCGGCTATGCTGTAGTTGGAGATGGTACATCGGTCACCATGCCGACTCCGAGAGTGACATCCGCAACGATCGGGAAGGTTGTGGATATGGGGTTGAAGGATCCATTTAATATGGGTGGGGCCATGGCCCCGGCAGCTGTTGATACGATTGTTGGTCATTTTCAGGATCTGGGAAGGGACCCTTCCTACTATGATCTCATTATTACAGGCGATCTTGCCACAATTGGAAGGCAGACGGCTGTTGAAATGTTGAAACAAAAAGGCTACGCGATCCCTGATGGGTTATTTCAAGATTGCGGGATGCTGATATATGGTGAAAGTCAGCCGGTTCAATCAGGAGCAAGTGGGCCGGGGTGTTCAGCCACCGTACTTTACGGTCATTTATTGAATGAGATGAAAAAAGGAACGTACAAACGCATCTTGGTCATTGCGACAGGAGCATTGTTGTCACCCCTGACATTTCAACAAGGAGAGTCTATTCCTTGTATCGCCCATGCGGTGTCGATTGAATTTATGTAGATCTGAAAGGAGGAAACCAAGTGTTAGCGATGTTTTTTTGGGCCTTTACAATAGGTGGAATCATCTGTGTGATCGGTCAATTATTGTTTGATGTGGCGAAACTGACCCCGGCCCACACATTAAGTCTGCTGGTAGTCTCGGGAGCCATCCTTTCAGGCTTCGGATTATATGAGCCACTTATCGATTTTGCCGGTGCAGGAGCGACCATTCCCATCACGAGCTTTGGGAACGCACTCGTCAATGGGGCGATGCAGGAAGCCGGGGAACACGGATTGGTGGGAGTTCTTACGGGTATGTTCGAAGTCACAAGTTCCGGGATCTCATCCGCCATAATCTTCGGCTTTATTGGTGCGCTCCTGTTCAAACCAAAGGGATGATAGAGGTGAAAACAGATGCCTGAATACTTACAGGTGGCACTAAGAAGTATATTTATCCTGCTTTCCCTTTTTGCGATCACCAAATTGTTGGGGAAGAAACAGCTGTCGAAATTATCGTTCTTCGAATACATCACAGGGATTACAGTCGGGAGCATTGCAGGGACTCTTTCAATGGATTTGAACCTGCCCTTGAGTGAAGGGCTGATGAGTATCCTATTATGGTTTGCATTTCCCCTCCTGTTTTCTTTCCTGTCCCTGAAGAGCATTCGCTTTAGGAGATTTGCTGAAGGCAAGCCTACGGTATTCATAAAGGATGGAAATATCGATGAAAAAGCGTTGAAGAAGGAGAAGTATTCCGTTGATGAAATGCTTGAACAATTACGGAAAAAGGATGTGTTCCGCGTTGCCGATGTGGAATTCGCATCCCTTGACACGAACGGTGATCTAAGTGTTTTGTTGAAGAAAGAAAAACAACCCCTTGTCCGAGAAGATGTATTTGATATATCACAAAAATCCACCCCTCCCCAAGCCGTGATCACAGATGGGAAAATCGATCAAAAAGCCTTGGCTGAAGTGGGCTTTCCCTTGCCATGGTTGGTTCGGGAGCTGTCTAGACGGAAACTGAGGGTGGAGTCCGTCTTTCTGGCACAATTGGATTCTGAAGGCAACTTGACCTTCGACTTGTTCGATTGGACAAACACACAATAAAATATCCAAAAGCCCATACGTTCTCCTCTCTTAGTACATATGTTATAAGAGACTAGAGGTAAAAGAGAGGTGAAATTTTATGTATGGATATGGTTACGGTGGCTGTGGTTATGGTGCCGGCTGTGGATATGGCGGGGGGTATGGCTCAACGTTTGTATTGATCGTTGTGCTTTTCATTCTCTTGATTATCGTTGGAGCAAGTTTCTGTTAGAAAGGGGTACAAAAGGCAGAATCCTCATTGGAGAGATTTTGTCTTTTTGTTTTGTTTTTATATATTTCTTTTTTTCTAAAGAGTGACGTCACAGTTGATTTCCGCTGCAGGTGCTCGCTTTCCGCGGGGCGTGAGTTGAGCCTCCTCGGGCTTTGCCCTGCGGGGTCTCAACTTTCCCGCAATTCCCGCAGGAGTCGAGCACCTTCCGCTCCAATCAACTTAAAGCATAATGTTTAAAACATGATTAATATAAACACCTTTTCTTGAAGAACTAGGAGCTGCCTATCTTATACAGAAGTAGAAGGGTAGAGCTTGAATTCTGTAGTAGAAGTCATGTTTATAAAATTGGTTTTGTTCCTCCATCTTGGGCTCTGTCACTCTAATCCTGTTTGATGGCGAGGGGAACCGCGGAGACTCCTGCGGAAAACGGGCGTGCCGAGACCCCGGAAGCGAGAGCTGAGGAGGCTCGGCCGTACGTCCGCGGAAAGCGTAGCGGTTCCCCTTGCCATCCAACCGTACACTCATAGACAGAGCCTGAGCAGACGATATGTCTGTAAAACAGTAACCCTTGCTTAAAGGGATTTTGTTTTAAGGATGCTACATCCAATTTTTAATTATTTTGGTATTCAATTCACGCTCCTGGGTTTTTTACATATGATGCTTATAGTTAAAAGGAGGCGTGATGGAAATGAATAATAACTTTTTTAAGAATTTAGAGAAGAAGACAGGCGTTAACATGAACGAAGTGTTAGAGCTTGCAAACTCTTTACAAAATGCAAACTTTAAAGATGAAGCAACGGTTAGAAGCGTCATCAAACGTGTATCTAAAATCGCCAATAAACCTGTAAATAAGGAAATGGAAGATAAAATTGTCCAATCGATCGTGAACGATGGGAAGCAATTGGACTTTGGAACCATCTCCAACATGTTAAACAAGGGGAAAAAATAAAAGAAGACATCAAAATCAAGGAGAATGGACATAAAAAAACGTGAAGCCACGTATTTTATGTTAATTCTTCTTTCTTTTTTATAGGAAGTATTAAAGAGACAGGAAGGTATGCGTGAGTGCGTTTTTAACAATCTGAAATTGGGTAAATAAAACCAAGGAGGTCATAAAAATGGGATATATTGCGCCGATTCCTCACTATCAATACAAACAATATCAGGAAAGAGAAATCAAAGTTGATCGACACCACTTCAATTTTTTCCCCATACAACCGATTAAACCACTGAAAAATAAATCACAAGCTCACCCAGAAGGAGCAGGAGATCATGTTCCGCCTTCCATTCAAGTAAAGGTTCCATACGAGAAAATGAGTAAATCAGCCATCCCCTCCACTTTATTAGCACAGCTCACAGGAAAAGGAAAACACGTTAACGAATATGTGTAGTGAACCGATTCTATGGGGGTATTGAATTGAAACTACAGAAATTCACAGAACATTGCTTTGCATTTACAGGTGCGGTTACGATTGGTTATTGTGTAAAAGATGGGAAGGGGCTTTTAATCGATAGCGGATTGGATGATTCGGCTGTTAAGAAAGTGAAGAGGATTTTGGACGGAGAGGGACTTCCCCTCGATTATTGCGTGATCACCCATGCCCACGCCGATCATTTTGGCGGTGCCCGCTATCTTAAGAGTAAGTATGCTATTCCATTGTTTGCCCTTAAATTTGAAAAAGCGATCATTGAGAATTCCATTTTAGAACCCATCTATTTGTTCAATGGGGCTGTTCCAATAAATGGCTTAAGGAATAAATTTCTTGAGGGACAGGCAGTCGAGGTGGATGGGGAACTATTAATTGGTGAGAACATCATTGGTCCGTTTATCTTCGACGTCATTGATTTACCAGGGCATTCGCATAGTCAGGCAGGTCTTCTGGTTGATGGAATTTTATATGCAGCAGACAGTTATTTTGGCATTGAGACGTTAAAGAAGCATGTGATCCCCTTTATTGTGGATGCGGACCTTACACTGGAATCGTTAAAAAAACTCCTTCACATATCCTGTAAAGGAGCGATCCCGGGTCATGGCCGATTCGAAGAAGATATCACTCAAACAGTAAAGGAAAATATCGAGCTTCATGAAGAAAGAATGGACTCCCTTTTAGATGTGGTAAATACAAGCCCTAATGGAAGGACAATCGATCATATCATGATGGAATACTTGGACCTACATACGATCACTGTCTCGAATGTGGGGCAGTGGCTGCTATTCAGAACATCGGTCACAGCCTACCTCACAAGTCTTGAACGGAAGAAACTTCTGTCCTTTTTGATTCAAAACAATGAGCTGATCATTAAACCCCGTTAATATCCTTGTACCAACAAGGTTTTTCCATCTTCCCATTCTGCGTAAAGCACGTCTTTGGAGGAGTGGAAGCCTTGTTTTTTTATTTCACTCAATAACCAAGTATCTTCTTGTCCTGCAAGGGTCAAGTTATCATAGACAATTTCACCATCTACAATAAAGGCAAGAGGGAGGGTGGCTGCCTTGATGGGGAGTTGAAGATCCTGTCGCTGTACCATATCATATAGCGGCTTTCGGATGACGCTCAATGTCCCGTCTGATTCAAGAAGGGCATATTCACATTCTCTTACAGAAAATACATCCTTTGCCCGGAGTAAATGCTGAAGCTGATTCAAATCCAGATGATTCTTTTTGAGTTCATCATAATTAATTTGACCTTTATTGATGATTAACGAAGGCGTCCCCTCAAGCATATGCCGGAAACGCCTTGATTTTTGAGTGAAGTATTCAGTAATGAAGATCAGGCTTCCCCAAATCGAAATGGCGGCGAGAATTTGGAAGACGGTCGTTTTCCCGTCATAAAGGGAGTTTCCGACGAGCTCACCAAGAATTAAAGCGGAAATGAAATCAAAGGCTGATATTTGCGTGATTTGTGTTTTTCCTAAGACTTTAGTCAGAATGAGTAGAGCAAAATATCCGACGATCAATTCAATGGCAATGGACTTGATTTCCATAATGATCCCCCTTTCCATACCTTTCCCCATTATCGCCGGGAAGGGTGGTGAATATACGAAGGGACAAACAAAAAAGAACAGAGAATCCAGACCTGAAACTGGACTCTCTGTTCTATTCAAATGGTTTTTTTCATTGTTTTATGAGGAATGCCGGCATCGAGGAATTCCTCGGACGTAACCTGATATCCTAATCCTTCGTAAAAAGGGATGGCATATGTTTGGGCATTTAATTTCAATAGTGCTAATGGCTGCCTCTTCGCATACTCTTCAATGGCGACCATCATTGTACGCCCGGCCCCTTTTCCCCTGATGGATTTAAGGACGCAGATCCTTTCCACTTTCCCAACTCCGTCAAGAATGCGAAACCGTCCGGCCCCGACTGCCTTGTTCTGGTCATAGAGAACGAAATGCGTGGAGTCGTTTTCATACTCATCGATTTCTTCTTCCAGGGGAACCTGCTGTTCCTCTACAAAGACCGTCTTTCGAATATGGAATACCTCTTGAATCTGATCCTCTGTCTTGGCAACTTCGACGTTCACCGTTTACTGTTCCTTCCCTAATCGGAAAGTTTCGTACACGGTCCAGGAGCCGTTCTCTAACTGATAAAGCAAGTGGAAGCGGTCGATTATCTCCTCATGGTCGATGCCCAGCATGCTCAATGATCCGAAAATATCCGAATGTTCATCATTCGAAAGCTTTTGGGCAATGGTGATGTGAGGAACGAAAGCGAATTCCGGCTCGTCACCCATGAAGTTTTGATTATGCATGTCATCGTGCAACCCTTGAAGTTCAGGCTTTGACTCGACCTTGAAATAAATCACATTGTTTACAGGTTGGAAGGAACTTACTTTGTACACCTTTAAATTAAATGGATCGTATTTCTTTGAAATCACGGAAAGCTTTCCTGCGATATCTTTAATTTGATCGTCATCTGCACTAAAGACATTTTTCAATGTCAAATGTGGCGGAACCAATGCGTAATGAGGATCATAGCGTTTCCTATAAGAGTTCGCGATATCTTGTAGCTTTTTCGATGGGAAAATGACTATACCATAATTCATTTTCTTCAATCCTCCTCTATTTAACTAACATTGTCATATGTATAGTATAGCAAATTTTTCAAAAATTTAATATAGGGCGAACGAAAGAGCAATGGGATGATTACTGAAGCTTACGGCTGATCTAAAGAGACAAGGGAGGGACCCCTTGCCTTTTAGGTCAGCTAAAACATTAACTTCAATGCACGTTTTAAATCAGGCTGCCAATGCTTCCAGGTGTGGTCCCCGTCGAATTCATCGTAAAAAGAACTGAATCCTTTTTGATCGAATGTTTCATGAAGCTGTCGGTTTGGTTTTAAGAAGTCCTTAACTTTTCCATCTGTCGTCTTCACTTCGGTTTCCTGCATCCCTATTATATGGTAGATGCTTAATAGATGAGGCTGTGTGAAATCTTCCACGGCATCAAGGACTTTTTCGTTGACGAAAGGAGATTGTAGGAGAACCTTGCCGAATGTGTTCGGGTATTTCAAAGCAGTCATCAACGAGACGGTTGCCCCCAATGAATCTCCGATAAGGGCACGTCCCATCCCCATATGATAAGTCGGGTAATGCTCATCTAAATAGGGGACCAGTTCATGTGCCAGAAAACGGATATACGCATCGTTTTCCTCACCGTGGGGATGATACTTCCGTCTGCGATCCTCTACATCTTTATATGGAACCCCCACTATGATCATATTTTCGATTTCCCTGTTTGAAAGCAATTCATCCGCGAGTCGCGGAATCCTCCCGAGCTGGAAGTAATCTTTGCCATCCTGTGCAATGAGCAGGGTGTATTTATAAAGGGGAGAGTAGGTTGCCGGTAAATAAACCAGCATCTTCATCTCTTCGTTTAATTCTTTACTAAAGAGGTTTAATTCGGTTACATTTCCTCTTACAGTTGTCATGACGATAGCCTCCTAGAATCATTGTTAACGGTTACAGAAAGATTGTACCATAATCTCTTTCAGAATTCCCAAAAGCGGATTGCAATACGAAAATTCAAAAGAGTGTTATAATTTTCATACAATCAGGACTGTTTAGAAAGGGGAATAACCATGAATAAACCTGTTCATTCAAGAGATGTTACCAAAGCTGCACTCCAGAAATTGAAAGATCGTGGAGTGACCATAGAAGATATAGCCGAAATCGTCTTTGAAATGCAGTATCCATATAATCATGAACTTACGATGGACGATTGCATTGATAGTGTGAAGAGAGTCTTATTAAAGAGGGAGATTCAGCATGCCATCCTTGTCGGGGTAGAGTTGGACCAGCTTGCTGAAGAGAAGAAGCTTTCTGAACCTCTTCAATCGATCGTGGAATCGGATGAGGGCTTATTTGGGGTCGACGAGACCATCGCACTGGGAGCTGCCCTTGGATATGGAAGTATAGCCGTGACCACTTTTGGTCATCTTGACAAAAATAAGATAGGCATCATCCGTGAATTGGATACGAAAAACGGAAAGGGTGTCCATACCTTTTTAGATGATATCGTAGCAAGCATCGCTGCAAATGCATCTTCAAGGATCGCCCATAGCTTAAGGGACCGTGAAGAGAATATTTCAGAAGAAGATAAGTTGAAGTTCGAGGACGAGGAATTAATAGGCTGAAAGACAACCTGATATATAACAGAAGGGGACTGAAGAAAGAAATTCATCTTCAGTCCTTTTTGTGTGGACAAATATACGCGGAAGGTGAAAAGGAGGGTAATTCCTGTAACCGCTTTATACATTTCCTATACATTTCAAGGTTCAGGATAAAGGGAACTGTATGACATGGGAATTATATAAAAGGGTTTTTTATGAAAAATGTTAAAAGTTTATGTATTTGATTTGACAAGATTGTTACAGACTGTGTTACAATTATTTCGTTAACGTACAAAATTTAATAGGGGGGATTAGAATATGAAAAAACGCAGTTTATTTCTAAGCACTGCACTACTTCTAGTTCTATCTGTCGTTCTTGCTGCATGTGGCGGCGGATCAGGTGGAGGTTCATCATCTGATGGTGAAGGTAACAAAGAGGTTGACTTCATTGGAATTGCTACAGGTGGAACAGGGGGTACATATTACCCGTTAGGCGGAACATTCGCAAAGATCATTGAAGATGAAACCGGAATCAAGTCTTCCGCATCCACTTCAGGTGCATCTGCTGAAAATATGGCCGCTGTGAAAGACGGCAAAACTGAAATCGCTTTTACGCAAACGGATATTGCATCTTACGCGTCTGAAGGTACAGAAATGTTCAAGGACAACAAGGTAGAGAACGCAAGAGGTATCGCGACACTTTATCCAGAAACTATCCAGATCGTTACAACGAAGGATTCAGGTATCAAATCAGTGGAAGATCTAAAAGGAAAAGTCGTTTCTGTAGGTGAAGCTGGATCTGGTACATTACTGAATGCCACTCAAATCCTTGAGGTTCATGGTATCAAGCTGGAAGACTTAGAAGCTCGTAATCTATCATTTGATGATTCAACGACAGGAATCCAGGACGGTACAATCGATGCGGCATTCATCACATCGGGTACTCCTACTGGAGCGGTTGAAGGTCTGGCTGCGACAGAAGACATTGCGATCGTACCTGTTGAATCAGGAAAAGTGAGTGAGCTGATCGAGAAGTATCCTTACTACTCAGAAGATGAAATCCCGGCTGGGACATACAGTAAAGTGGATGATGCAGTGACTACGGTTGCCGTTCGTGCCATGCTTGTGACGAACGCTGATATTTCTGAAGATGTCATCTACGATGTAACAAAGGCCATTTTCGAAAACACGGATAAAATCACCCACGCCAAAGGAAAGCTGATCAAAGCTGAAGATGGACTTAAAGGTATGGGAATTGAATTACATCCTGGTGCAAAGAAATACTTTGATGAAAAAGGAATTTCAATGGAATAGTTTCACACCAGTAGATGGACGAAGGGATAGGCCGCTTAATACGGTCTATTCTTTTGTTTTGGTTCGAGCTAATTCCAAACCTTTAGCAAAATGGACAAAAAATGGAATGGTGGGGAATTCTTGATGAAGAAATTTTCATTCATGGGTGCGATTCTCCTAATTCTTTGTGTCGGAATCATCCTTTTTATACCCTTACAAACTTTTTTAGTGATAGAACCGAGAAGTACTGCGGGGGACCCGGTCCTTTTCAGCCTTCCCGACGATCATTCATTTTCGGTTCGCTACACACACTCTATTCATCTATCAGAAGTAGAGGAATTTTACCATCAAACATCTTCCAATCAAATTCAACAAACCCAATTACTCTATGAAGATACTGCCATTGGGATGCCGGCCAATGCAGAGGGAAATGAAACCTTTGAAGTGACGAAGGAAGGCAAATATTTAATTTCTAATATGGATAAAGTGTTCCCATTCATTGATATCCGGATCGGACAGGTCGTCGCCAATCACCGTCTTGTGATGGACGGAAAAGAATATCCTTTAGCCGACTATTTTGATAAAGGCTCCGTCGTTCGGGTTCAAATAATGAAACAATCACTTTATGATCAGTGGAAAGGAGTGACTGTAGTTGGAAAAAGATAAAGAATTTGAATCATTGACTGCAGAACAACAACAAGAGTTACTTGAGAAGTATGATCCTGAATCATCGACCAGGAAATTTCATCACGGGATATTCAAATGGATCATATTCTTCGGATTATTGGCATTTTCATTATTTCAATTAGTAGCATCCATCTTTCAATTCATCCCTAGGCAATTATTGTTATCCATTCACTTAGGGTTCGCTCTTTCTTTAGTGTTCCTCTTATTCCCTGCCCGGAAGAAGAATCTGAAGAAGGATAAGATCGCCTGGTATGACGTTGTTCTTTCAGTCATCTCGATTGGGATCGGTGCTTATTGGCCGATCATGCAGGATGACATCGTCAGCCGGGTGGGATTAATGACCTCCCTTGATTTCTATGTCGGTTTCGCTGCAATGATCCTTGTACTCGAAGCAACCCGTCGTGCAGTGGGGTTACCGATTACCATCATTGCTTCTGCCTTCATCCTGTATATGTATTATGGCAGACTGATGCCTGGATTCCTTGCCCATAGAGGATATGACTGGGATGATATCGTTAAAACGATGTTCTTTACAAGTGAAGGGATCCTTGGTACGCCCTTATATGTATCAGCCACCTTCATCTTCCTGTTCTTATTGTTCGGGGCATTCCTGGTGAAAACCGGCGTCGGACAATATTTTAATGATTTGGCAGTGTCCATTGCCGGGAAACGTGTAGGAGGGCCCGCAAAGGTTGCGATCTTCTCCAGTGCCCTTCAAGGGACGATCAGTGGAAGCTCAGTAGCAAACGTCGTGACGTCGGGTTCTTTCACGATTCCTATGATGAAGAAGCTCGGGTACCGTAAAGAGTTTGCAGGAGGGGTAGAGGCTGCTGCGTCGACAGGTGGTCAGCTGATGCCTCCTATCATGGGAGCTGCCGCTTTCCTGATGGTCGAGTTTATCGGGGGAATTTCCTATTGGGATATTGCTAAAGCTGCCTCGATTCCTGCCGTCCTTTATTTTACCGGGATTTGGATCATGACTCACTTTGAAGCGAAGCGTATCGGTCTTCGTGGATTATCAGATGAAGAAATGCCCAACCGTAAAGAAGTATTCAAAAAGATTTATCTGCTGCTTCCGATACTGACAGTCATCATTCTGTTGGTAAGCGGAATGAGTGTCATGCGTGCTGCACTGTGGTCGATTGTAGCCACTATCCTCATCAGTGCCATACGTAAAGATACAAGGATCGGCTTCAAGGATGCTGTGGATGCCCTTGTTGACGGTGCCAGGACTGCCTTGTCTGTAGCCGTGGCAACAGCTGCCGCCGGTATGATCGTCGGTGTTGTAACGAAAACGGGATTAGGATTGACTCTGGCAAATGGATTGGTGGACCTGGCTGCAGATCTGACCAATACAACAGAAGGTAAGCTGATCCTTACATTGATATTTACGATGATCGCGTCGATCGTACTCGGCATGGGTTCTCCGACAACGGCGAACTATGTCATAACATCCACCATCGCTGCTCCTGCGATTATTCTATTAGGGGCACCGGAGCTTGCGGCTCATTTATTCGTGTTTTACTTCGGGATCATTGCTGATATCACGCCTCCAGTGGCGCTGGCTGCATTCGCCGCGGCCGGGGTATCGGGAGGGGAGCCGATAAGGACAGGGGTCAATTCCGCTAAATTGGCCATCGCCGCCTTTATCATCCCCTATATGTTCGTCCTGTCACCTGAACTGTTAATGATCGATACGACCATTCCTAGATTACTTTGGGTCGTCTTCACGGCCGTAACGGGGATGATGGCGATCGGGGCAGGTATGATCGGATATTGGTACCGTCGAGTGTTCGTCATAGAACGTTTCCTTTGCGTAGCAGCCGGATTATTACTGATTTATCCTGAGGGGATGTCAGACATTATTGGTCTGGTATTATTCGGTATCATGCTTGCGCTGCAATTCTTTATTAAGAGAGAAGATAAAACACCAACAAGAGCAACGGCATAACACAATAAGAGGCTGTTACCCCATTCATGGGCTAACAGCCTCTTATTGATTTTGATCAAGTCTTGATATCATTCGGTCAGAATGAAAAAGGATTGGAGAAGCGGCTAGGATGTCATGAATCCTGAAGTTGCGCACATCTCGCCTGAAATAGCAATAAGCGGTGATATAATCCTTTTCAACTCTTTTGACCAGTATTCTCCTTTTTGAACATTTCAGCTCCGAAGTCATGTATATAATTTCAATGGGACATCGATCCATCAACGATCGCTCTAATATCCTCATTATGTGGAAGCCCCTCTCAGTAGGATGTATTGACATTGTATGCGAACGAATGTTCTTTTATACATGAAATCTGGAATAGGTGAATTTCTTTAGAAAAATCCATTGACAATTCTCTTGAATTTACTATAATAGAATATGTACCTTACATCGCGACTTGTTAGCTCAGTGGGAGAGCACTTCCTTGACAGGGAAGGGGTCGTGGGTTCGAATCCCTCACAGGTCATACATAGAAAAAAGGATGCATCTTATAAGATGCATCCTTTTTTTTGGACGTTTAAAAGTTAAAATTGAAAAAGGACTCTGCTGAATTCGGGTAAGAGTCCTTGTCAAAATCATATTAATAATGATAATCGTATTTAGTTCAGTTCTAACTCTTCTTCAAAATAAAATGTGCCTGGATGTTCCTTTACGATATAAGAATACCGCTTCATGTTCTTAACGTATTGCCATTTCAATATTGTCACTGTTTCTCCTGTTTCCTTGATCGTAACCATAGAACCATTACTGAACCGATTTTTTGTGGATTTCATTGGGCACTCCCTTTCATATTTACTCATTATACCACAGTTTACCCTCCATTTTAGAGTCCCATGAGTGATAAACTTGATAAAACGATCACGTTCCACCAAAAGGACCAGAAGGAAGAAGAAAGGGAAGCGCATTCATGTTAAATAGTGGAATGCACCCTCGGCAAAAAGGGTTTTAAGATGAAGGAGTTAAATTATGTCAGAGGTCTGACTTTAAAAACTTCCCTCTCAGGAACTTGCTTATTTGTTTCATTACTGTTATTCTATAGAAGAATTATTTTTGTCCGGTATACGAGGGAAGAACAAGATTTGGTTTTCACCTGATATCGCAAGAATAGTAATATATTGTGTGTAACGCACTTTAGGAGGCAACAAACATGGAAAATGGTAAAGTAAAATGGTTTAACGCAGAAAAAGGTTTCGGATTCATCGAAGTAGAAGGTGGAGACGATGTATTCGTACACTTCTCAGCGATTCAAGGTGAAGGTTTCAAATCTCTTGACGAAGGTCAAGAAGTATCTTTCGACGTTGAACAAGGTGCTCGTGGACCACAAGCAGCTAACGTACGTAAAGCATAATCTAACTTTACACATCCAAAAACAGACTCATTCGTGAGTCTGTTTTTTTTATGGATTCATGCCTGTTTGGTTCGTGTGGATCTACTCATCTAATGAATAGACGGAATTTTTAAAACTTTATATCTTTTTCCTGCATCCAACGCTAAAATAAAACTATAAGCAGGCAGATTGGAGGGAATGTGAATGGAGATGAAAAATTCTGTTGCGGTGATCACGGGGGGAGCATCCGGACTGGGAGAAGCCACGGCACGAAAAATCATGGAAGAAGGGGGAAAGGTTTATATCCTTGACCTCAATGGGGAGAGAAGCTCAACGTTAAAAAAAGAGTATGGGGACTCCATGCACTATCATGAAACCGATGTAACAAATGAAAAAAGTGTAAAAGAGGCCCTTGAGAGAGCCATGGAAGATTTCGGAGGATTCAATACAGTTGTGAATTGTGCAGGTATCGCACCTCCTGGAAAAGTGGTGGGGAGAAAAGGAGTCCATTCCCTTGAGGAATTTTCCAAAGTAATTGAAGTGAATTTGATCGGTACGTTCAATGTCATTCGGTTGACTGCAGAAAAGATGATGCAAAACATACCGAATGAGCATGGGGAAAAAGGTGTGATTGTGAATACTGCATCTGTTGCCGCATTTGACGGACAAATCGGTCAGGCTGCGTATAGTGCATCAAAAGGAGGAATTGTTGGAATGACTCTGCCGATTGCCAGGGAGCTTGCCAGGGACGGCATCAGGGTCATGACGATTGCACCGGGATTATTCCATACCCCTATGTTTGACACTCTTCCAGAAGAGGCAAGACAATCCCTTGGGAGCACGGTTCCTTTCCCTAAAAGACTTGGTTATCCATCTGAATATGCCCAGTTGGTGAAAAGCATACTCGAAAACCCGATGTTGAATGGTGAGACGATACGCCTGGACGGAGCCATCAGGATGCAGCCTAAATAACCAGTGAGTGAATGCATGTTCATTCATTTATAAATGAAAGCGCTATCCTTTAGACACCAATACGAAATGAGGGAGAAACGTATGAAACATCCTTATTTAACCGAAGAACACAGTATATTTCGTCTGGCTCTGAGGAAGTTTCTACAAAAGGAAGCTTATCCTTTTTATGAGGAGTGGGAGAATAATCGGATGGTTCCGAGATCTTTCTGGGAGAAGATGGGGGAGCAAGGGTTTCTTTGCCCGGACATTGAAGAGGAATATGGGGGAAGCGGGGTCGATTGGGGCTTTTCGGTCATCATTAATGAAGAATTGGAAAGAGTGGGTTCCGGTTTGATTGGAATAGGGCTTCATAATGATATCGTCGTTCCTTATATCTCAGAGTACGGGACAATACAACAGAAAAAGAAGTGGCTTCCTTTATGTGCGAGTGGAAAGATGATCACAGCCATTGCCATGACAGAGCCGGGGACAGGTTCTGATTTAGCCGCCATCAAAACGACAGCTGAGTCAGACGGGGACCATTATATTGTGAACGGGCAAAAGACTTTTATCACAAATGGTATTCATGGAGATCTGGTGATTGTTGCGGTTAAAACGGATCTCCACAGTAAACCGCCTTATAAAGGTGTCAGCCTGTTGGCGATTGAAAGGGATACTCCAGGGTTTTCCAGGGGGCGGAAGCTTGATAAGATCGGATTACACTGTCAGGATACAGCCGAACTCATTTTTGAAGATTGTAAGGTACCGAAAGAAAACCTGATCGGAGAGGAAGGCAGTGGCTTTCACTATTTGATGAATAAGCTGCAGCAGGAACGTCTTATTGTGGCGATTGCAGCCCAAACGGCTTCGGAAGAAATGTTTTCCCTTACGATGGAATACGTGAAGAGCCGTCAAGCCTTTGGAAGGCCCGTCAGTCAATTTCAGAATACCCAATTCAAGTTGGCAGAAATGGCCACTGATATTGAAATGGGCAGAGCTTTTTTGGATGGGTTGATAGCCGAGCATATGCATGGAAAGGACGTAGTGACAAAGGTATCCATGGCCAAGTATAAGCTGACAGAAATGGCCCGTCACATTGCCACAGAATGCATGCAGCTTCACGGTGGATATGGCTATATGGAAGAATATCCGATCGCCAGACGATATCGGGATATACCGGTTGCAAGCATTTATGCCGGTACAAATGAAATCATGAAAGTGATCATTGCGAAGAATCTGGGGTTATAGAAAGGGAGAGTGGGATGAGAGAAGTTGTCATTGTTGAAGGGATCCGTTCTGCGGTTGGAAGAAGAAAGGGATCGTTGATGGGGATGAGACCTGACGATTTGGCAGGAGAGATACTTAAAGGATTGGTAGAGAAGTCGGGTGTTGATCCGGGTTGTATCGACGATGTCATTCTTGGATGTGTCACTCAGTCTGGAGAACAGGCAGGAGATATTGCCAGGGTGGCTGCCCTAATAGCGGATTTTCCGATTGAAGTGCCCGGCACAACCATTGACCGTCAATGTGGATCGAGTCAGCAGGCCGTGCATTTTGCATCACAAGCCATCCTCTCCGGGGATATGGATGTCGTCATTGCAGGTGGGGTGGAGAACATGACCAGAACGCCGATCGGATCTAATTATCAAGGTGCAGATTTTAGTGAAAAGTTAACGGGAAAACATGAAATCATTCATCAGGGGTTATCAGCTGAACGAATTGCTGAAAAATATGGTTTTACCCGTAAAGAATTAGACCGGTTCTCCTATGATAGTCATCAGAAAGCTTTAAAGTCCCAGGAAGAAGGACGCTTCGATCGTGAAATTTATGGTGTGAAAGTACAAGGGGAAGACGGAAATCCATTCTTATTCACAAAAGATGAAGGACCAAGAAAAGAAACGTCACTCGAAATACTTGGGAAATTAAAACCTGCATTCAAAGAAGATGGCGTCATTCATGCTGGGAATGCCAGTCAAATCAGTGATGGCGCTGCAGCCCTTCTTCTTATGTCGAGGGAAAAAGCCGACGAATTGGGATTGAAAGCACGTTTTAAGATTCATACCCGTGTAGTGGTGGGATCTGATCCGACCCTGATGTTAACGGGGCCCATCCCTGCAACCAGGAAAGCCCTGCAAAAAGCGGGGCTGTCTGTCGAAGATATCGACATATTTGAAGTGAACGAAGCATTTGCCCCAGTGGCACTTGCATGGTTGAAGGAGATCGATGCGGATCCATCCAAGTTAAATCCGAACGGAGGGGCAATCGCCCTCGGCCATCCATTAGGGGCCAGTGGAGCAAGAATCATGGTGAGCATGATGCATGAGCTTGAACGCACGGGAGGAAGATACGGACTGCAAACCATGTGTGAAGGACACGGTATGGCCAATGCCACAATCATCGAGAGATTGGAAGTATAATCATTGAGAGGGACGGACCTTTAAAGGTCCGTCCCTCTCAATGATTATACTTTTTTAATGGAAATGGCATCGCGTATTTTTTGCAGGGAGGTTTTGGATAGGTCCTTCCGTTTTTTCATGATGTTCACATAAAGGGCATCTACAATGCTCAGCTGACTGATTCTTGACGCAAGGGCTTCCCCGCGGTATTCAGTTTCCTGTGAGACGGTGAATAACGGAATATCGATCCTGCTGCTCAAGGGAGACTTAGCAAAATGAGTGATGCCGATCGTGGTGACATGATTTTTCTTCGCAACCTCCAGTACTTCCAATAGATCTTTATTGGCCCCTGAATGGGAAATAAACACAATCACATCTTCTTCTGTCAGTTGAGAAGCGGATATCAGCTGCATGTGGGAGTCATTATAAGCGTTAGTGGTCATACCGGTTCGGAGAAACTTATGATGGGCATCCATGGCAATGAATCCTGAACCGCCTGTACCATAAAATTCGATCCTCCTTGCACAAATCATCGCTTCAACGGCTTGCCGGAACGTGTCTTCTTTCATGATGCGCAATGAGTCTTCAAGGCTCCTCATATTGGACCGGAACACCTTCTGGGCGATGACCCCTTCAGTATCCTCTTCCTGGATGGTTTCATGGATATCCTTGATCGGTGCCACAAGATCAGAAGCCAGTGAAATCTTCATCGCCTGGTAGCCTTTGAAGCCTAATCGTTTGCAGAAGCGGAAGACGGTGGCATCTGCAATTCCGAGATCTTCTGCCACGCCACTGATGGTTGAATGGATAATTTTTTCAGGATTAGCAATAATAAAATCAGCAATCATCTTTTCTTTTTCACTGAACTGAGAGTAATGGGACCGGATTCGTGGAAAACAATGTTGAGCCTGCTCATCCATGATGGTAGAATACCTCCTATAAGACTTCTGTGAAAATAATTTTAACCTATTTTACGAAATAAAAAAATATTATTTCATAAAAATCCACCACGGAAATTTATTTCGTATTATAATAATAACGGTGAAGTAATCTATATAATCGTACTTGAAAGGAATGATCGTAATGACAAAACAACAAATAGGAGTAGTCGGCGTCGGAGTGATGGGAAAGAGCCTAGCCTTAAACTTTGAAAGCAGGGGCTATTCAGTTTCTATATATGATGTGTCGGATGAAAAGGTAAAAGAAGTACTGGACGAGCATCAAGGAAAGAAATTGGTTGGAACACATGATGTAAGTGAATTTGTTCAATCACTGGAAGTACCGCGTAAAATTCTCATCATGGTACCTGCCGGGAATATTACGGACAAAGCGATCGATTCATTGCTTCCTCATCTGGATAAAGGGGATATCCTCATTGACGGTGGGAACACCTACTTTGAAGATACCATCCGCCGTAATAAGGCCCTGGATGAGAAGGGAATCAATTTCATCGGTGCAGGAGTTTCCGGCGGAGAAGAGGGTGCGTTATACGGACCTGCCATTATGCCAAGCGGCCAGAAAGAAGCGTACGATTTAGTCGAGCCTTTCCTCACAGCCATCGCTGCAAAGGTAAAAGGAGATGCATGCAGTACATATATCGGCCCGGACGGATCCGGCCATTACGTGAAAATGGTTCATAACGGAATAGAATACAGTGATATGCAACTCATTTGTGAAGCGTATTACTTAATGAAGAATGTACTGGGGTTAAGTGCAACAGAACTTCATGAAATATTCAAAGAATGGAACGCCGGGGAGCTTGACAGCTATCTGATTGAAATTACAGCCGATATCTTCACGAAAGTGGATGAAGAAACAGGCAAGCCCCTTGTAGATGTCATTTTAGATACTGCCGGTCAAAAAGGGACAGGAAAATGGACGAGCATCAGTTCCCTTGAATTAGGAGTGCCGTTATCGATCATCACTGAATCCGTATTTGCCCGTTTTATTTCAGCCATGAAGGAAGAGCGTGTGAAGGCGAGCAAGATCCTGAGAGGACCTAAAAATAAAGAGTTTACAGGTAATAAACAGGAATTTATCGAAATGATCCGCAAGGCGTTGTACTTGAGCAAGATCTGTTCTTATGCACAAGGATTCGCACAGCTTCAATCGGCTTCGGATGAGTACAACTGGGATCTTAAACCGGGTGAAATTTCCATGATCTTCAGAGGCGGTTGCATCATCCGTGCCGGCTTCCTGGGAGAAATCAAGAATGCCTATGATCGTGATCCAGGCTTAACGAATCTGCTCCTTGATCCATATTTTAAAGAGATTGTTGAAAATTATCAGGATGAAGCAAGGGAAGTAGTGGCAACAGCCATCAAGCTGGGCATTCCTGTACCGGGTCTCGCCAGTGCATTAGCTTACTATGACAGCTATCGTTCTGAGTCACTGCCGGCGAATCTGCTGCAAGCACAACGGGACTATTTCGGAGCCCATACGTATCAGCGTATAGACAAAGAAGGTACTTTCCATACAGATTGGTTAGCTGAATAATATAGAACCGCCCTGTGGGTCATCCACAGGGCGGTTTATTTATTCGTCTTTGGTATCGTGTTTTTTCTTTTCGTCACGCTGGTCCTTTTTTAGTTCGTCGATAGGGATGGGATCGACATTTTGTTCACTTTCATGCTGATCAAGGATACTTTCCTGATCCTGCTCGGCATTTTCCGGATTTTGATTCGTTCTTTTGGTCATGATGTACATCCTCCTTTAAATGATAGGTTCTTATACCATACCCCCGGCACAGGGAGAAAAACCTCCTATGGAAGATAGAAAAAAAGAAAGCCGCCATAAGAAGGCGGCTTTCTGACTTGTGTTAGATTTTCACATCAATTTTAGCGTTTTTCTTTAAATCTTCAACATGTTGAACAAGCTTTTCTTGCTTCTTCTGTTGTTCCAGCTGAGTCTTGATCTGTGGTTTTACATCTTCAAACTTCGGAGCATCCTTTGCTTGGTCCTGTCCTTGTTGACTTGCATATTGATCATAAAACTTCTTCATTTCATCTTCTGTTACTTCGTCGACTTTGATTTCTTTTTCAACGTAGTTGGTGTACTTAATATTTTCAGCAATCTGAGTTTTCAGCTCATCCATGGTAAATCCGGCTTTCTTCATGGCATCTTCGAATTGCTTTTCATCTTTATATTGCTTTTTCACTTCGTCGAGTTGCTTATTGATTTCATCATCCGTCGCTTTATAGCCTTTTTCCTCGGCCTGTTGCATAAGGAGTGTTTGACCGACTATGCTGTCGATGGTTTGATCTTTGATTTTTTTAACAGCATCTTTACTTGTCGGGTCCTGTCCCATTTGTTGATACTGCATCTGTGATTGAGTCAACACATTGTTGAAATCTTCACCTTTGATTTTTTCGTCGTTGACGATGGCGACGATCTTATCTTTTTCCACCTTTTGTTCATCCATTTTCTTTTGCATTTCTTCCATCTTTTTCGCTTGCTCTTCTTGAGCCTTTTTGTCAGAAGCCTCTGTTTTTGGTTTATCGTCAGCTTTTTGGCTCTCCTCATTCGAACCGCAAGCGGCTAATCCAATTGTTAATAATCCTACTAGTAAAGTCGTTAATAGTTTCTTCATAATAGACTCCTTTCAGAACTAAGGTGTGATTCTAAAAAAAATCACTTAATGGGCATTGTAAATGAAAAACCTGCAAAAAGAAAGTATTTAGGTTAAAATATATTGATTGTAATCTGGATGAAACACAGAGTATAAAGCATATTCTCCTTCCGTACATTGATATATAGGGAATACAATTACTACTAAAGTGATAAAGCAGGAGGAATATTACATAGATACGTTCAAAAAAAGAGGTTGTTTAAATCGAGTCTTTCTCCATTTAAACAACCTATCAAAAATATTGGGGACCAAAGAATACTGTCAAACAACCTTCTATTTGGATTATAGAGATGGTCTTCATATCCCTCAACCCACATATATGTAAACGTAGACGGACTACTGTCCGTTTGGAAGCACTATTCCATCATCTTCTTTCCTTTTCAGGGAAAATAATAATTATAAGCATAATCCAGACTAATTTTAGATAAGGTTTCGAAAATTTGAATTAGCGAGTAGTAGTTGATTTCCGCTGCAGGTGCTCGCTTTCCGCGGGGCGTGAGTTGAGCCTCCTCGGGCTTTTGCCCTGCGGGGTCTCAAGATCCAGCTACGGTGGCTAGCCCCTCGAGGTCATAAGCTAAATGGTCCAAGAAGTCACAAGGACGCCTTCTTAGCCCATTCATCTTATGCTTGTCGGGGCTGAGCAAGCCACCTCCGCTTTTCAAGCTTTCCCGCTATTCCCGTCGGAGTCGAGCACCTTCCGCTCCAATCAATACATTAAGATGGTCTTTTAACCTTTTGTAATAATTGTATACCCCTTCAAATCCATTCAAAAGCGAAAACCACTGATTAATAAGAGAAATATATGCTATTTATTGTACGTAGGGTTTCGAAAATCTTTGAGCTCAGTCTCCAATAGCTTAAATAGAGGGTGAGGGGAACTGCGTAGACTCCTACGGAAAAACGGGCGTGTCGAGACCCCGGAAGCGAACTGTGCTGAGGAGGCTCGACCGAACGTCCGTGGAAAGCGAAGCAGTTCCCCTCACCCTAAAGCTCATCCTCGTTGACAGAGCTACAGAACTTAGTAATTGAATAATTTACACCAATCTCTGCGGAGAGAGCAAAAATAAAAATGAAAAGATTACTTGTAAATCTATTTTGAATCATATATGATAGTTAAGGACACAACATTTGGTGTCTGTTTTTATTTTAATAACTATATATTGATTATAACCTGTAAATAAGGTGTCTGATGAGACTTAAAAGGGAATCCGGTGAGAATCCGGAGCTGTCCCCGCAACTGTATGTGCTGACGAAATAAGGAACTGCCACTGTCGTATCGATGGGAAGGCCTTAGAGTAGGGTGAAGCGCGAGTCAGGAGACCTGCCTTATTTAACACGTGTTATCTTCTTCGGGAATTGGGAGGATAAAGCGAGGATTACAATAGGCGTCAGGTCTATTTATATCTCCGTATTGTTTAAAGCCCGTCCTTCCTGAAGGATGGGCTTTTTTTGACTCCTTCCCACATTAAGAAACGGGAGGAATGAATCATGACATTCACAATGGTAAAACAAAAAGAAGTGGAAGGCATTCTCCACAGCCTTAGCAGACAGTTTCCCAACCTGGATTTCACAGATTTCGATAAGAAAATCACCATGTATGCAAATCAGCAGGAGGAATGGACCAGTGAACAGCTTCATCATTTCATGATCCTGACAGCGATCGAACGTATCACCGCACTCGAACCGGATTGGACCTATGTGGCTGCATCCTTGTACATCAAGGATTTATATGAGGGCATATCATTTTCAAGGGGGAAATCAGAAGAGAATCTATCCGGCTCATTTTATGAAATGGTCAAAGAATTAACTGAAGCTCACCTTTATTCCCCGTCACTACTGGATTCATATAGCAAGGAAGAAGTGGATTACTTAGGTTCCATTCTGGATTTCGACAGGGATCAACTATTTACTTACATAGGGATCGTTACGCTGGCTGAGAGGTATTTAACAAAGTCCCATAATGGAAAAGTGCTGGAGCTTCCTCAAGAGCGATTTATGGTCATCAGTATGACGTTATGCATGAATGAGGAAAAGGAAAAAAGAATGTCATTGATTGAAGAAGCGTATTGGGCACTATCCAATCTGTATATGACCGTGGCAACCCCTACTTTTGCAAATGCAGGAAAAAGCCATGGCCAGCTATCCAGCTGTTTCATTGATACGGTTGAGGATGACTTAAGGAGCATTTATGACAGTAATACTGACGTTTCCACTCTTAGCAAGAATGGAGGGGGCCTTGGAATTTATTTAGGGAAGGTCCGCAGCAGGGGAAGTGATATAAAGGGCTTTAAAGGAGTGAGCTCCGGGGTCATACCGTGGATGAAACAACTGAATAATACGGCGGTATCCGTCGATCAACTGGGTCAGCGCCAAGGGGCGATCGCCGTTTATTTGGATGTATGGCATAAAGATATCTTCCCATTTTTGGATACGCGGTTGAACAATGGGGACGAAAGGCAGAGGACCCATGATCTTTTCACGGGAGTCTCCTTACCGGATCTGTTTATGGAACAGGTGGAGAAGAGGGAAGAGTGGTATTTATTCGACCCTCATGAAGTGAAAGGAGTCATGGGCTTTTCCCTTGAAGACTTCTATGACGAAACATCCGGTGCTGGTACTTTTCGTGAGAAGTACTGGGAATGTGTCGCTCACCCCACCCTTTCTCGGGAAGTGGTGCCTGCCATTGAAATCTTCAAGCGCATCATGATTTCTCAGCTCGAAACGGGGACTCCGTATATGTTTTACCGTGATACCGTTAACCGTATGAATGCCAATCCACATAAAGGGATGATCTATTGCAGTAACCTGTGTACCGAAATCGCTCAGAATATGAGTGCGACTGTGATGGAAGAAGAGGTGATACAAGATGGGAAGATCGTCACATATAAGTCTCCGGGAGATTATGTCGTTTGCAATCTCGCGTCCATTTCTTTAGCCAAGACCATCCTGGATGATGAGCTTGAGAGAGTGGTGGCGATAGGCGTAAGACTGCTGGATAATGTGATTGACTTAAATGACCTTCCCGTCCTGCAGGCCCAGATCACCAATCAGCGGTACAGGGGGATCGGATTAGGGACATTCGGATGGCATCATCTCCTTGCCCTGAAGGGATTGAAGTGGGAAAGCAGTCAGGCGGTCGACTATTGTGATTCCCTTTATGAAGAGATTGCTTATTACACGATAAACGCAAGCCATGAACTGGCAAAAGAAAAAGGAAGCTATCCTTATTTCGAGGATTCGGACTGGGCGACGGGAGAATATTTTCTGAAGCGGGACTATTCAAGTGAAAGATGGATTGAATTGAAGGATGGGATTAAAGACAAAGGGATCCGCAATGGGTACTTAATGGCGGTAGCCCCCAATTCCTCAACCTCGATCATTGCGGGGTCCTCTGCGAGCATCGATCCGATATTCAGGCTCCAGTATTCAGAAGAAAAGAAAGATTACAAGATTCCAGTGACCGCTCCTGATCTGTCTCCGGAAACGACCTGGTATTACAAGACCGCTTATCAAGTGGATCAACATTGGAGTGTGGAACAGAACGAAAAGAGGCAGAGACATATCGATCAGGGGATTTCATTTAATCTGTATGTGCGTAATGACATCAAGGCTAAAGATTTACTGGATCTTCACCTGGACGCATGGAAGTCCGGATTGAAAACCACTTATTATGTAAGGTCTACGTCCGTATCCAATTTTGAAGAATGCGAAAGCTGTCATAGCTAGGGAGGAAGAGGGAAAATGGAAGAATTGAAACAGCGGGTACTGATTGACTCAATGGCCCCAAATAAATCGACGGGTATCGTAAACGGGAAAAGTTCCAATATATTAAACTGGGATGATGTGCGGTATCCCTGGGCCTACCCAAAATATAAAAGAATGCTAGGGAATTTCTGGACTCCATTTGAAATCAATATGGCAAAAGATATCAAGCAGTTCCCTACTTTGCCTGAGAACGAGCAGGAATCCTTTCTTAAGATCATAGGTCTCCTGGCGCTTCTTGACAGCGTTCAAACCGACTATGCGGGTAAAGTGGCAGATTATCTGACGGATTCGAGCCTAAACGCCCTGATGATCATCCTGGCACAGCAAGAAGTCGTACATAACCATTCCTACAGCTATGTGTTATCGAGCATTGTGTCGAAAAGAGAGCAAAATGAAGTGTTTGACTTTTGGAAGAACGATCCCATTCTGTTAAAAAGGAATGAATTTATCACAAATGGCTATAAAGGATTTGTGGAATCACCGACTGTTCAGAATCTATTAAAGTCAATCATTTATGATGTCATCCTGGAAGGATTATTCTTCTATTCAGGATTTGCTTTTTTCTATCATTTAGCAAGAAGCCAAAAGATGGTCGCAACGAGCACGATGATCAATTATATCAATCGTGACGAACAGCTCCATGTCGGATTGTTTGAAAAGATATTTAAAGAAGTTTTGAATGAAAATCCCTCTTATGAGACGGAAGAGCTGCGTACGTTCGGGATGGAAACATTTAAACAGGCAGCGCTCCTCGAAATGGAATGGGGGAGGGAGATCATTGGATCCCATGTGGAAGGGCTTCTGATGAGTGATGTAGAGGATTATATTAAATTCATGGCCAATAAAAGATCGAAGCAATTAGGTTTTGACGAACCATTCGAGGGGTACAGAACGAATCCGCTCAAATGGATCATAGCGTATCAGGAAGTGGATAGGGGAAAGACCGATTTCTTTGAACAAAAATCGAGGCAATATACGAAAACATCGGATGCCAATGGATTTGATGAGCTATAAAGGAATCATAATAAAAAGCGAGTCGGCATGACTCGCTTTTTGTTATCTCTTTTCAATAAAAGGACCATAATCCCTTCTTTTATGTTGAACGGCCACCCATTTCACCGTCGTGAATTCTTCGAGTGCCCATTCCCCGTTGAAGCGTCCGAGTCCTGAATCTTTCTCACCGCCGAATGGCATATGGGGCTCGTCATTCACCGGTTCGTCATTGATATGAATCATCCCGGTTTCCACTTGATGAGCCACATTCGTCGCTCTCTCAATGGATGAAGAATGGACTGCTCCGCTTAAGCCATAAGGATGTTCGTTAGCTAGCCCTACAACTTCTTCTTCGGAATCGAATGGTATGATGGCTGCCACTGGTCCGAAAATTTCATTCTTTGCAATCGGCATTGAATTTGTCACATGGGTCAGAACGGTCGGATATAATAAGTTCTTTTCTGCATTTCCTCCTAGGGCCACTTCAGCCCCCATTTCCTTGCTGCTTTCAATATCTTTCAATATCCGGTCTACTTGATTTTGATCGATCAATGGACCGATTTGTGTCTTTTTGTCCGAGGGATCTCCAACATGTAATTCTTTTACCCTGGAAACGAAGGCATCCACAAATTTTTCATACATCCCTTTTTGAACCATGATCCGGTTGATGCTCATGCAAATTTGACCCTGGTGATAGAATTTACCGAAAAGGGCTGATTCAACAGCCTGATCGAGGTCTGCATCATCAAGTACGATAAAGACATTATTGCCACCGAGCTCTAAAGCCGTTTTCTTAAGATTTTTCCCTGCAAGTTCCCCGATGCGGCGTCCCACTTCCGTAGATCCTGTAAAGGAAATCAAGCGGGGGATGGGGTGGGTCACGATATCATCCCCGATTTCTGACCCTTTTCCTACTACAACATTAAGAAGTCCTTTGGGAAGTCCGGCTTCTTCAAATATACTTGCAAATAATAACCCGCCAGTCACAGGGGTATGTGTAGCTGGCTTAACGACAACCCCGTTTCCGGTAGCCAAAGCAGTCGCAATGGAGCGGACAGCCAGATGGAAGGGGAAATTCCATGGGCTGATGATGCCGACGACTCCAAGTGGTGCCCTGTATACCCTGTTTTCCTTACCGGGAATTTGGGAAGGCAGGATTTTCCCTTCCATCCTATAGGGATACGTTGCAGCTTCCTTCATGCTATTAATGGAGACGGTCACTTCCCCTGCAGCTTTCATATACGTACTGCCTGACTCCTTGATGAGCCATTCAATGATTAAATCCTTATTTTCTTCAACAACAGAGACCGCCTTTTCCATAATGGCTCTCTTGGTTTGAGGAAGCTCATTTGCCCAGGATTTTTGGGCTTCCTGTGCTGATTGATACGCTTTATCGAGATCTTCTTTACTGGCAGCTTTAATGGATCCGATTTCAGAATGATCAAAAGGATTCTGATTCGGTATTGTCTTTTCACTGCTTCCATCAAGCCATTCACCATTGATGAAAAGTTTATCAAATTGTGTATTCATAAAATCCATTTCCTCCTTGTTGTTTACATATCCTGCTGGGTAGGGCGTACAATGATTTCATTGACATCTACATGATCAGGCTGCTCCACGGCATAAGAAATCGCTTTGGCGATATTTTCACTGTCCAGTGGCTTCATATCCCGATCCTTGAAAGCGGCTAAAATATCTTCGTCTGTAATGGTCTCAGTCAGTTCTGTCGCAACTGCCCCGGGACAAATAATCGTTGTACGAATGTTATGTGATGCATTCATTTCCTGTCTCAAGCCTTCTGTAATCGCCCTAACAGCATATTTGGTTCCACTGTAGACAGAACTGCCAGGCATCACTTTATGTCCGGCTACGGATGAAATGTTAATGATATGTCCTGACTTCTGATCTTCCATATAAGGAAGAACCGCGGATATCCCATAGAGTACCCCTTTAATATTGACGTCAACCATCTGATCCCATTCTTTGATTTTTCGTTTATTTATCAGTGAGAGGGGCATGAGGCCTGCATTATTGACCAATACATCAATCCGTCCGGCTTCTTCTACCGTTTTCTTTGCAAGTTGTTCCATTTCTTCGACGTTCGTCACGTCTGTGACTTGATAAAAGGCCGTTCCGCCCATTTGCTCTATTTCATCCTTCAATTCCTTCAATCGTTCTTCCCGTCTCGCTGCAAGCATCACCGTGATATTCTTTGACGCCAATTCCTTTGCTGTTGCCTGACCGATCCCACTGCTCGCTCCCGTAATGATCGCTACCTTCTTTGAACTCATACTCCTTCGTCCTCCTTAAAAGTCATTAACCTTATTTACCTCTTTATTGTTTACACGATTCATGGAGGATTCAAACAATGTAGAGAGAGTTGAGAAATTTTTTGCTACCTTTTTCCAGAGAGACTTGTTTTTGAGATAGTGTCTACGTATGCTCTGTCAACCAATATGTGTGCTGGATGGTGAGGGGAACTGCTCCGCTTTCCGCGGACGAACGGCCGAGCCTCCTCAGCTTCGCTTCCGGGGTCTCGGCACGCCCGTTTTCCGCAGGAGTCTGCGCAGTTCCCTTCACCATCTGTACAAGATTAGCGTGACAGAGCTCATTAGAAACAATAAGCAAGCGACAGAACAAGCTCTCTAACATTTGAAGCTAATATTCCTTTGCGACAACTTTATGAATGCTGGCTAGCATAATGTATAGATATATATATTTGTCTTTTTTAAAAGCTCATACATATAGAGTTGATTGTAGCGGAAGGTGCTCGACTCCTGCGGGAAACGCTGGACAGGTGAGACCCCGCAGGCGTAGCCGAGGAGGCTCACCGCCAGCCCCGCGGAAAGCGAGCACCTGGAGCGGAAATCAACCAGCACTTTCCCCTCGAAACAACATGGTTTTCGAAAAAGCCTATTCGAAATAACGAATAGAAATGTTTAACTATTCCAGCCCTGGGAATATACAAAGTAGATTAGTGAGAGGAGAGGTTGGTTGCATGGCAAATCATTCCACAGAAGAAAAGATGGAGTCGAAGGTAAGCAGTACGATGGATCGAATGTCCAATGATAAAAAAGAGGACATTCTTTCAAACTTTGATCATTTCAAAGAATACTTAGGAAACAAGGTTTCCTTAGCAGATAAGCTGGGGATGAATGAAGAGCAGCAGGCAAAGGCAGCACAGAAGGTAGGGGACTATCTTGCAGCTCATGAAGAACCGAAAAACAGGGAAGAGAAGCTGTTATATGAATTATGGAAAGCAGGAAATAAAGAAGAACAGCATATGCTTTCTCACATGCTCGTAAAACTTGTTCACGCAGAATCGTGAGCAAACAAAGAAGGGCATCCGTCCGGAAGCCCTTTTTTTGCTACATATGTATTTCTGGATCTACCTTCACCGATACATTCCCCTTGAGGGCACGGGTGATCATACATGACTGTTCAGCTTTCAGCATCAATTTCTTTGAAAGTGCGATGTCTTTTTCACTGGCAGCAGAACCGAGTGATAGGATCGGCCGATGAATGATTTCTTTATACGTGATGACCCCTTTTTCCACTTCTACAATCCCTTCAGATGTCATGGTTAAGTCTTTTTTCTCTATATGGCTTCTTTCCAGCATAGCAGCAAGCGTGATGATATAACATGTAGCTGCAGCTCCAAGGAGCATTTCATCAGGGTTTGTCCCGATTCCTGGACCGTCCATTTCAGGTGGGATCGAAATTTTCGTATGAAAATGTTCAGAGCTCAAGGTGCCTGTATCATTCCTGAGACCCGGCCATTCAGTAGAGATATGAAACGAGTGTTTTGCCATACATAGAATCCTCCCAGAAAACAAGTTAAGAATATTGTATACACATTGTGAATGGATGGCAAAGAAAAAAGACTCTACTGAGTAGAGTCTTTCGGTAAGCATAAATTATGCTTTAGTTACGTTAGCTGCTTGGTCTCCACGGTTTCCTTGAACGATTTCAAAAGAAACTTTTTGACCTTCTTCTAAAGTTTTGAATCCTTCGCCTTGAATAGCTGAGAAGTGTACGAACACGTCGTCTCCACCTTCGCGCTCGATGAATCCGAAACCTTTTTCTGCGTTAAACCATTTTACTGTACCTTCTAACATAATGTTACCTCCTCGTGTGTTCTCCACACAATGTATTACTATTCTTGCTCATGTAACTTCAAGGCGAAAAGCTTTAAAAACTTTGTCCATCCTTCCATTCCGAACAAAAATAATTCTATTACATATTATCAGGTAAATTTATTTATGGCAACCCTGAGGATTACCATAAATAAAAATAGGCTAAAAGAATGTGAATAGTACATGTATTCTGAAAACGTTTAAAAAGTATGTGTTAAAGCTGAATCAAAGGTTCGTGCGCACGTTCCAAAGCTCAGGGAAAAAGCGGTGGTCAAGCACTTTTTTTAAATACCCGACACCGCTGGAGCCACCGGTACCCATTTTATGACCGATGATTCTTTCGACTGTTTTCATATGGCGGAACCGCCATTGCTGAAGCCAATCCTCAATGTCGATTAATTTTTCAGCCAACTCATAAAGGTCCCAATATTGATCAGGATTTTTATAGACGGTTGTCCAGGCTTCAAGTACCGACTGGTCTTCGCTGTAGGGTTTTGTATAATCACGATTCTTTACATCTTCATGAATTGGCAACCCTGCACCCGCCAAAGCAAGGATGGAAACATCATAAAGGGAAGGGGCCTCATAGGCTTCGGTAAGCTGGGCCAATAACTCGGGATCTTTTTTGTAAATTTTTAGAACATGGCTGGTTTTATATCCCAGGGCGAATTCAATCATCCTGTATTGATAGGATTGAAACCCGGAGGCTTGACCAAGGCTGTCCCTGAATTGGATATACTCTGATGGGGTGAGGGTCGATAACACGTCCCATGCATGGATGATCTGGGATTGTATCTTTGAAACCCTGGCAAGCATTTTAAATGCAGGGGACAGTTCGCCTTTTTGAATGGAGGCGATGCTTGCCCTGGTTTCATGCAGGATCAGTTTCATCCATAGTTCACTTACTTGATGAATGATGATGAACAACATTTCATCGTGGTGACCGGATAAACGCTTTTGACTATCCAATAATGTATCCAGTCCCAAATATTCACCATACGTCATTCTGTTAATAAAATCCGTATATACTTCTTCATTCCCCATGGAATCGTTCTTGTTAACCATAAAGATTCTCCCTTTCTTCTATGTAGATTCAGAGATGCAACTGATTGATCCCCTTTAATATATATTTCTTGAAGGGAACACGTAAATCCTCCTTCGGTTTTAAGGCCGGTATTTTATTAAGAACCTCCATTTAATATGAAATGGTCATTGAGGATGCGCCATGTGGTCCATGAATTCAGTAAAACGGTTCAAAGTGGATTGAATCGTATCTTAAAGGGGAAAATGATAGTATCTTTTCCTGCGTAGGAGTTAAAACCATGATGATCATACAACATATTAAGACGGTGACTGCTCGATTTTTCAAGGAACGCTTCTTCGATCATTCAGCGCAGTTGGCCTATTACTTATTGTTATCCATTTTTCCATTTTTGATTTTCGTGTTTTCATTAATCAGTTATCTGCCCATATCGGAGACCAATGTGCTGCTCTTGATCAAACCATTTGCCCCTGATAAATCATACGCCATCATCCAGGATAATATTGAACGCATTCTATATGACCAGAGAGGGGACGTCTTATCGGTTTCCATTTTCTTCACCTTCTGGCTTTCTTCGATGGCGGTCCAATCGATGGTCCGTTCGTTGAATCAGGCATATAGGATTGAAAGGAAGAAACCTTTTTTCATCGCATTGTTGTATGATCTTCTATTGACTGTCGGCTTCATGATCCTCATTTCGTTTTCCCTCATCGTACCGGTTGTCGAGGAGTATGTCCGGCATGCACGATTCACAGAAGGGAAAATTAACGGAGATTGGAGTCAGGCATGGGTGATCGGCAAATGGGGATTGAGCTCTGTCTTTATGTTCATCCTCTTTGTCTTTCTGTATATGGTCGTTCCAAGTAAAAGGATATCGCTTCTCCATGTCATCCCTGGCGCATTGGTTGCGACATTCGGGTGGCAGGGAGTGTCGTGGCTGTATGGAACGTATGTGAAGTTGAATGATTATTCCCAATTTTACGGTCAGCTGGGGAGTGTCATTACGCTGGTGGTTTGGTTTTATATATCCTCAACAATCCTTCTGATCGGGGGCTTGTTGAACGGTAGTGTAGCGGAGAAAACATTGAAATAGAAATCGCCCGGCTATCGTGCCGGGCGATTTCTTGTTTTTATATATGATTTTCTTCCCTCATCATGATCACGAGTTTCTTGGATATGGTCAGCAATACAAATCCCAAGATGATGGCGGCAGCGCCAATGACGGCGAATATTTCTAAATAACCCAGTGTTGCAGTGAGGGAAGCAAGTTGACCTGCAAGTAAGCTTGCCACCCCTATGGCAGCCATCCAAACCCCCATCAGGAGGGAGGCGATCTTTACAGGGGCGACTTTACTGACGAGAGATAAACCGACAGGGGAGAGAAATAATTCCCCCAACGTATGAAGCAAATACGTAAAGACGATGAACAGGAGATTGGCTTTTACTGTGATGTTTTGTTCATCTGAACCGGTTTGCATGACCGCAGGTATGAGGACCATGAATCCCAGACCGAGTAGGATCATTCCGATTCCCATCTTTGTGGTCATATTTAAATCGCCTCTTTTTGAGCGGGAAAGTCGTAACCAGACACTTGAAAGGATCGGTGCCAGGATGACGATGAATAATGGATTGACGGACTGGAACCAAGCAACGGGAATGGTATAACCAAACACGTCACGATCAATGAAATTTTTTGTGTAAAGAGTGAAAGAGCTCCCTGCCTGTTCAAATCCTGCCCAGAAAAATACGACAAAGCATGCAAGGATGAGAATGGCAGTGGTACGCTGCTTTTCCTTTTTGGTCAAAGGTACATTCCTGTCTTCATTGGCTTCTTCCGCCAACAGTTTATTTGGTTTCAACCCTACTTCCCCCAGGTATTTATTGTTTAACGTACTAAAGATGATCTGCCCGGTGATCATTCCGATGGAAGAGGCAAGGAATGCCCATTTGAATCCATAATGCATCGTTCCGTCCGTCATGGTCGTAAGGAACAGGTCCTCTGCAAGAAAACCTGCAATGAGGGGAGCGAATAATGCTCCCAGGTTGATTCCCATATAAAAAATGGTAAAGGCGGCATCTTTTCGTTTATCGTTCCGTGGGTATAGCTCCCCTACGAGTGTGGAAATATTCGGTTTGAAAAAACCGTTCCCAAGAACGAGGAGGGCAAGTCCTGCATATAAGCCGATTTGGGAGTGGGTCAGGAAAATAGTGAAATCCCCACATGCCATGGTGATTCCACCAATGGTGATCGCTTTCCGCAGCCCGATATATCGATCCGTCAGCCATCCTCCTAATATAGGGGTAAAGTATACACTGCCGGTATAAATACCATAAATGGACAATGCTTTTGCGGGATCGACCCCCAAGCCACCGCTTACAAAGGCTGTCGTCAAGTACAGAACGAGGAGCGCCCTCATTCCATAGTAACTATACCGTTCCCATAGTTCTGTAAAGAATAACAGATAAAGACCTTTGGGATGTTTTTTACCTTGAGGTAAACGTTCTAATGTAGATGAGTTCACGTTATCACTCCTGTATTTTTAACATGTGATTAGGCCAGGCAGAAAAGGGAGATGAGTAAACTTTTTTCCAAATCCTTTCATAGTATCCCCGTTCTTTTCATAGGCATGTACAAAAAGGGCGGTGGAAAAATTGTTCACTGGGTGTTTGTATTGCGGTCATTCTAGTTTGACAGAAAACGAATTATACATGAAAGAAGAGTATGGAGAAGCAAAATGGAACGTTACGGGACAGAGAGTGGGAGGGGATATGGTCATGTATAGCTGTGATCAATGTGGTTTCCTTCACCCATTCATTAAGAAGAAACGAAAGAAGTTCGAAAGGGAAGGTATGAAAAAATCCAGGGGAATTCGATGGAATATTCGGTAAACAGCATTTGTAGTCGTGTTGCAGTTAACGGTATAATATGGGAAGGGAGGGAGACAAATGAATACATATCCAGATACGAAGAAAACCATTCAATTGATAAAGGAACTTGTGGAAATCCCAAGTCCTTCAGGAAACACGGATACAATCATGAATTTTGTTGAGGAATATTTCACCGACTTACAGGTGGAAATGAAAAGGAATCGAAAAGGTGCCCTCATCATCACCCTGCCTGGTGAAGATACATCGAGGCATCGCATGCTCACGGCACATGTCGATGCATTAGGTGCCATGGTCAAGGAAATAAAAAGTGATGGACGTCTACGGTTATCCATGATTGGTGGATTCAGATGGAATGCGGTGGAAGGGGAGTACTGCAGGATAGAAACATCTACAGGCAAATCCTACAGTGGAACGATCCTCATGCATCAAACCTCTGTCCATGTCTACAAAAATGCAGGCGAAGCAAAACGGGACGAAACGAATATAGAAGTTCGGATCGACGAAAAAGTACGGAATGCTAAAGATGTAAGAGAGTTGGGAATAGAGGTTGGGGATTTCGTTTCATTCGATCCCCGTGCTGAAATCACGGAAAGCGGGTTCATAAAATCCCGTCACCTGGATGATAAAGCAAGTGTAGGGATGCTTATGCAGTTAATACGCCATATTCAATCCGAAGGAATCACGCTTCCTTATACGACCCATTTTCTGATTTCAAATAATGAAGAAATCGGTTATGGCGGAAATTCGAATATTCCTGACGAAACGATTGAATATCTGGCAGTCGATATGGGTGCAATCGGTGACGGTCAATCCACGGATGAGTTTACCGTATCGATTTGTGCGAAGGATTCAAGCGGACCTTATCACTATGGTCTGCGCAAGCATTTAGTCTCATTGGCTGAAGAGAATGGGATTGAATATAAAGTGGATATTTATCCTTACTATGGATCAGATGCCTCCGCTGCCATACGGGCAGGGTTTGATATTGTCCATGGATTGATAGGGGCAGGGATTGATGCGTCTCATGCATACGAACGCACACATGAATCCTCCATTCTTCACACGGAAAATTTGCTTTGGCATTATGTTCGATCCAGGATGGTCATTGAATGAACAAGCAGCCTTCCATCATCTTCTTATAGGTGATGGAAGGCTTTTTTTGTTTGGGGTAAATGTAAACCGGGTATGGTGACATTTGTGTGATGAAAATTTGTTTTGATTTTAGGAGGTATTTCTCTTATCAAAGCTTAGATGTTAAGATAAAATAAAAACACTATTAACTTAAAACGAGGTAAAAGAATGATTACATATAATCTGTTAGAAAGCATTAAATTAAAAACGGTATACGGTGAACTTCCTTATGAGATAACGGACATTCACGTCGATTCCAGGAAAGTGACAGAAGGCACCATGTTTGTATGTACGAGAGGTTATACAGTGGATGGGCATGATTTCGCTGCAATGGCCGTTGAAAAAGGTGCGACCTTAATCGTGGCTGAAAAGCAGCTTGATATTGATTTAAGTAAGGCGGCATTAGTCGTAGTAAAGGATACTTTCAAAGCTTTGGCTCAATTATCGAATAAATACTATGATTATCCTTCTCAGAAACTTACCGTTTTCGGTGTGACGGGCACAAATGGAAAGACCACGGTCAGTAACCTGATCCATTCCATCCTAAAACGAGCTGGTCAGAGTTCTGCATTATCCGGAACGATCGGGTTTAATCTGAATGGGGAATTGCTTCCCAGTGAAAATACGACATGCGATAATTTAACGAATCAACAGATGATGCAAAGTGCACTGGACCGTAAGATTGAAAACTTCACCCTGGAGGTATCCTCTCACGGACTGGCACTCGGTAGATTATGGGGAATCGACTTTGATGTGGTCGCATTTACAAACCTAAGTCATGATCACTTGGATTATCATGGGACGATGGAGCATTACGGATATGCGAAAGGTCTCTTATTCTCCCAGTTGGGGCAGGACCTTCAAGATCCAAAGTATGTCATCCTGAATGCGGATGATGAATGGTACCACCGATACAGCTACATGACTCCACATGAAGTCATCAGTTACGGGCTTGACGCTCATGCAGACTTCAAGGCGGTGGATATTGAATATTTCAATGATATGACGAGGTTCACGTTGAATTCACCCCAAGGAAGCTTTGATGTCGAGATGAAGCTCTTAGGGAAATTCAATGTCTATAATGTACTGACTGCCATGGCATGTCTGTACGCAAGGGGCATGGAAATCACAAGACTTGTGGAAATCATCCGTGACCTGCCTCCGGTGAATGGGCGAATGGAAAAGGTGGACATCAAGGCACCGCTTTCTGTGTACATCGATTACGCCCATACACCTGATGCGATTGAAAATGCCATTCAGTCCGTCCTTCCTTTCAAGGAGAATAAAATTATCTTCCTGGTAGGTACAGGAGGAAATCGTGATAAGACAAAACGTCCGACAATGGCAGAAAAAGCATCACTCGCAGACTACGTCATCCTGACCACCGATGATCCAAGGTATGAAGAATACGACAGTATCTTGAACGATCTGGAAAAAGGCATGCAGCATGAACATTATGCCCTCATAGGGGATCGTGCTGAAGCCGTTAAACATGCCATCGAGGTAAGTGAACCGGGAGATATCATCATCTTCGCAGGGAAAGGGCATGAGGATTATCAAATCATCGAGAATACAAAATATCCCCACAGCGATAAAGAGATTGCTGCGGAAGAAAGCAAGCTCAAATACGGGATATCTGAATAATCCCGACTATGGAACAGACCAATGCAACAATTTTTGGTCTGTTTTTTTTGTGGATGAGGATAGACGGAATTCACAATCTTTGGTAAATTTATAATACATATTAAAAGATGAGAGAATGAAGCATATGAAGTTTTCCTTATATTTAAATGACTATGAAACAGAAAAATTGTTTTCCACTTTAAGATGGCTGTTTGTCCTGATTGCCACGCTCATCTTTTACATACCTCCATTTTCAGAAAATATTACAACGAACAAAACGGTCTTCCCTTATTTATTGGTATCAGGAATCATTTATATGCTGGTGACTCAAATTGCATTGATACGGGCGAGGGAGGACAAGCGCAGTCTTCAATTCATACTGAAGGCAGGTATCGTCTTTGATTTTCTGGCACTGATTTGGCTGATGGTCTTATCACAGGGAATACACAGTCCCCTTTATCCGATATCCATTTTATTCGTGATGCACGCGACGATTTACTGGAGGACGAAGGGGGCACTCATCTCCCTGTCTGTATTCAGTGTAGCGTATGCCGTGATGGGCTTTATGACGGTCAACATCCTTCAATTCCACCATTATTTCACTTTGACGTCCAACTTGTTCTTTCTATGGATCATCGGTTTATTCGGGGCATTGATCATGTTAAGAGAGCGGTCTCATTATGTCCAAAAAGAAGCCTACCATAACCTTGCCCATAAGGACTATTTATCAGGTTTGTTTAATCATCGTTCGTTTCAGGAAAGATTCAGAAGTAAGTTGGAAGAGAAGGAATCCTTTATCCTATTGCTGGGAGATATAGATGATTTCAAAAAAGTGAATGATGAGTACGGTCATTTGATGGGGGATGATGTCATCCGGAAGTCAGGGGAAATCTTTCGTTTTCATGCCAAAGCATACAATGGGAGAGCCTTCAGGTATGGCGGAGAGGAGTTTATCTTTATCTTACCCGAGATGGAGGAGCGTAACATCAAACGGTTTCTTCAGGAATTATATGGACAGTTAAAAGATTTGGAGCCAATAGCCATCTCTATGAGCTTCGGTCAGTCTCAATCAACCGAAACCCTGGAACCTGAAAGACTGATCTCACTTGCGGACGAACGATTGTATCAGGCAAAAAATGCGGGCAAAAAAAGAACCTGCCTGGCAAATGGTGCAATGTTCATGCCGTGTCACCCTAAACCCCATAAAGAAAAAGAAGCCATCCGCTAGTGGATGGCTTCTTTGATGAGACGGTGAATTAAATGAACATCCCGGCAATGGCAGCACTTAATAATGAAGCAAGTGCACCTGCAGCGACTGCTCTTAATCCTAAGCGGGCAATATCTCCTCTGCGGTTTGGTGCAAGGTTACCTAGTCCGCCAAGTAAAATCCCAAGTGAGGAAAGGTTGGCGAAACCGCATAATGCGAAGGAAATAATCGCGACTGTTTTATCGGACAGGTTCCCGATTTCCGGAGCGAAAGCTGAATACGCAACAAATTCATTGATGACAAGTTTCTGCCCAATGAAGTTTCCTGCTGTAACCGCTTCATGCCATGGTACTCCGATTGCGAAGGCAAGTGGTGCAAATACGTAACCAAGAATAAGCTGAAGTGAAAGGCTGTCAAATCCAAACCATCCACCCACTAATCCAAGTAATCCATTGATCAAGGCGACAAGAGCGATGAAGGCAAGTAGCATAGCTCCGATGTTTAAAGCCAGTTGCAGACCTACGCTTGCACCGTTGGCGGCAGCATCGATCACATTCGCTGATTCCGAATCCGCTTCCATTTCTAACGCTTCAGGTTCTGGAGATTCGTCTGTTTCAGGGACGAATAACTTGGCCATGACAAGTCCTGCAGGCGCAGCCATGAAGCTTGCAGCAAGTAAGTATTCCAGTGGAACTCCTAAAAGAGAGTAACCAACCAGGACAGATCCGGCTACGGATGCCAATCCTCCTGTCATGACGGCGAAAAGTTCAGATTCAGTCATTTTCGCTAAGAAAGGCCTTACGACTAATGGTGCTTCTGTTTGTCCGACAAAAATATTCGCTGCGGCAGACAATGATTCCGCTTTCCTTGTTCCCAACAGTTTAGACAAACCGCCGCCTAAAATCTTAATGAAAAATTGCATGATTTTAAGATAATAAAGAACTGAAATTAAAGCTGAGAAGAAAATAACAACAGGAAGGACATTGAATGCAAAGATGAACGCAATGTTTGATTCCTCAGTGTAAAGTCCTCCAAATAGGAACGTGATCCCCTCGTTGGAATAATTGATGATGGCATTCACCACTTCGGTCAATCCTTTAAGGGCGTCCTGTCCCCAAGACGTCTTTAACACGATAAAAGCGAAAAATAACTGTATGGCAAGTCCTCCAAGGACTGTTCTGACATTAACCCGCTTTTTGTTCTTAGAAAATGCAAATGCAATTCCCATAACGACAATAATACCCATGATACCCCATAAATATTGCAATTCTTTCACCTCTTCGATAAGTATGATTGAAACTTGATGCTTTCGGGTTTTTATTTTACAATTCTTTCAGACGTCTGACAACCTACAATTGCAAGATTTGTCGAAAGTTGTACGGACAACATCGTCAATAGTATGCGCAAATACAGCGTTTTCATGAAAGGGGATACAATAATGAAGATCAGAAAAAATTTTTTGGAAGGATTGGAACAAAAAGTATATATATATGAAAACAAGAAAGAAGAGTTCTTTTTGATTGCGGTACCTAGCATCGAATGGTCGTATTCTTTCTTTTATCAGGATGAAGAGATCCAATCCAAATTACTCCATTCATTAATGGAAAGGATTCCAAAGGAAACAGCTGAGACATTAAGTTCTCGAATTGTCCAATGGACCACTGAGATGTAACAAACGACTTAACATTCTTGAAAGCGGTAAACCATGGCTTCTTATTCCATTCTTTGTTGCATTGTTACTTTAGAACGAATATGATGAGAAAGTGAGAATGACGAGAAAGGATTTTATGAATGAAAATAGACTTTATACAGGAAGTACAGTCAAGACGGACTTTCGCCATCATTTCCCACCCGGATGCTGGGAAAACAACCTTAACAGAACAACTTCTATTATTCGGAGGAGCGATTCGCGCCGCTGGAACAGTTAAAGGAAAGAAATCAGGTAAGTTTGCAACCTCTGACTGGATGGAAATCGAGAAGCAGAGGGGGATTTCAGTCACTTCTTCTGTCATGGCCTTCGATTATGATGATTATCGTGTGAATATCCTGGATACACCAGGTCACCAGGACTTTTCCGAAGACACCTATAGAACATTGATGGCGGTTGACAGCGCTGTGATGATCATCGATTCAGCGAAAGGGATTGAAGCACAAACCTTGAAACTATTCAAAGTTTGTCGAATGAGAGGCATTCCGATCTTCACCTTCATCAATAAGCTTGATCGCCAAGGTCGGGAACCACTTGAGTTATTGGAAGAGCTTGAAGAAGTACTGGGAATTCAATCGTATCCAATGAACTGGCCGATAGGAATGGGGAAAGAATTCTTAGGAATCTATGATCGCTTCCATAATCGCATCGAGCAATTTCGAGTAGAAGAAGATGATCGCTTTATTCCATTAAATGATGAAGGTGAAATAGAGGGAGAACATCCTCTTAAAGAAAGCAATCTCTATAATCAAACTCTTGAAGATGTTTTGTTGCTGAATGAAGCTGGAAACCAGTTTTCCCGTGAACGCATAGCGAATGGAGAATTATCTCCAGTCTTTTTCGGAAGTGCATTAACCAATTTCGGTGTTCAAACATTTCTGGAAACATACTTACAGTTTGCTCCATCCCCGCAGCCAAGGAATTCCGATGCTGGAGAGATTGAGCCGACAGCAGAGGATTTCTCCGGGTTTGTATTCAAGATTCAAGCCAATATGAACCCTGCTCACCGGGACCGGATTGCCTTTGTCCGTATTTGCTCAGGTCAATTCGAGAGGGGGATGACGGTCAATCTATCCCGTACAGGAAAGTCGATTAAATTGGCGCAATCCACCCAGTTTCTTGCAGATGATCGGAGTACGGTGAATGAAGCGGTCAGTGGGGATATCATCGGGGTATATGACACGGGTACGTATCAAATCGGTGATACACTCGTCCAGGGAAAGCAGGGTTTTCAGTATGAAAAGCTGCCTCAATTTACCCCTGAACTCTTTGTCCGTGTCACAGCTAAAAACGTGATGAAGCAGAAGCATTTCCAAAAAGGGATCCTTCAGCTCGTACAAGAAGGAGCCATCCAGTATTATAAAACACGCACGGAAGATATCATTCTTGGAGCGGTTGGTCAACTTCAATTTGAAGTATTTGAGCACAGGATGAAGAATGAATACAACGTTGATGTGAAAATGGAACCGATCGGGTCTAAAATTGCCCGGTGGATTGAAAACGAAGAAGATGTCAAGGAGACTATGTCAAGCTCCAGAAGCATGCTGGTCAAGGATCGACATGATAATCTTGTTTTCCTTTTCGAAAACGATTTTGCCATGAGATGGTTCAATGATAAAAATCCTGATATCCGATTATATAGCCTAATGTAATGACACTTAGCACTTCTCCTGACACTGGAGAAGTGCTTTTTCCATTTAATAAAGTTTTATGTTTTGGTTGTGGTGCGTTCGAATGAGCGCCTGCTGGTTGATTTCCACTACAGGTGCTCGCTTTCCGCGGGGCGTGAGTTGAGCCTCCTCGGGCTATGCCCTGCGGGGTCTCAACTTTCTCGCGTTTCCCGCAGGAGTCGAGCACCTTCCGCTCCAATCAACTGACCGAGTTGAATTTTATACTAGTAAAAATATAGTCGACTTAATGTTTTTAATACCTTAATACCATCAGTTTAAAGTATTAAGAAGCAATGCATGTGAATTGTTTTAGTGCTTTTTTCTTAACTTGATTTCATTCTATTTCATATAGCTCTGTCAGATAAGGCTTAGTTAAAGGGTGAGGTGAACTGCGGAGACTCCTACGGAAAAACGGGCGAGTCGAGACCCCGGAAGCGGTTTTTGCTGAGGAGGCTCGGCCGAACGTCCGTGGAAAGCGGAGCAGTTCTCCTCACCCTATAGCATATATTAAGTTGGCAGAGCATTTATCAACTTAAAATGACGATAATCTATACGTGAGAAAAACTGAAACAGCTGATTTATGTAAAATTCACTATCATTAAGTAATTTTTCCTAAAATAAAGGGATATCACTGGTGTTAACAGGGTATTAAGTCTTAGTATATAGGTATGGGTATTTATTGACGTTACAGGGGGAAGGAAGAGATATGATGCAATACGCTTGTGCGAACTGTGGAATAGAGATGGAATATCATGAAGCAGGATTTTTATTTTTACATAACGAAAAAAGGTTGGACTTACCGCTGACAGGATCAGTTGATAGGACAGAAGAAGGCATGTATGTTTTACAATATGATAATCTTGATGAGGTCTATGGGAAATTATCAGATATAGAGACCGAATTAGTTGAGGAAGAATGGACATGCAGTTTTAATTGTTCAGAGGAGCCCGGTCCCTTCCGTCCTGCTCGAGAATTCCTGGAATTAATTAAATATAGAGAAATGGTAAAGCTGATTCAAGGGGGGCAATTTACAAGTCACCTCCAGCCAATCATTGATCTTAGCGACTTCAGTCTTTTTGGCTATGAATCGCTCTTACGCTCCAATAGTGGCGATAAGCGTATCAATCCAGGGGAGTTGTTTGAAGCCGCTTCGCGAACCGGATTTCATTCCATGCTGGATCAGAAGGCAAGGAAATCAGCAATCGAGTCGAGGCGGGGCCAAGTGGAACCTGGTACGAAGAGTTTTATTAATTTTCTTCCTTCGACGATCTATAATCCAGAATTTTGTTTGCGCCACACCTTCAAGATTGTGAATGAATGCAAAGTGGATCCTAAAGATCTTGTATTCGAAGTGGTAGAAACGGAGAAGATTGAAGATGTAGAACATTTAAGGTCGGTACTTGATGTATATAAGAGAGAAGGGATGAAAGTCGCCCTTGATGACGTAGGTTCAGGTTTTGCTACGGTTGAAATGTTAAGTCTGCTGCAGCCGGACTATGTAAAGATCGATCGATCCTTCATCAACCACTGTGATCGGGATGAGGAGAATCAGGAATTTTTACGTGAAGTGATGAAGATTGCCGGAGAATTGGACATTTTGGTCCTGGCAGAAGGGATTGAGAGAAAAGAAGAATTACTTTTCTGTAAAGAAATCGGGATCCACTATGCGCAAGGCTATTTCATAGGTAAACCACAAGAAGAAGCGCTGGAACCATTTGCAGAATCTCAATTCGTTTAATCGTGAATCCCTTCCCTGCCTATTTTCGGGAGGGGTTCTTTTTGTCAGGGGGATATTGGGGATGAAATCGTTCCTTGACAATTTGAAAGAACATGATATTATATTACTATAAAATACTTTAGTGCATAAAAGCTTAAAAGCGTTTAAGGGTAAAAGAATAGTAGAACCCTTAAACCAAATCAATCACATATCATTGTCTTGAACAACGGAGTAGGAAATAGTGCGACAGCAAACAGAGACTGGACGTCAGCTGGAAGTCCAGGTCCGCTTTTTTCCGAATTACATTGTTTATAAATTCTCTAAGTGATTTAGGGGATTTATCCAAAGACAACCTTTATGAAGTGGAAGTAAATGATGTCATGGATCAGTCGATTCTATGCATGTCATGATTTATTTCAATTAGGGTGGTAACGCGGAGAACTCTTCGTCCCTATCAGGGATGGAGGGTTCTTTTTGTCATACAATCCCATCACGGTCACATCTTACAGAAGGAAGTGTTAACATGTTAAACATTCAGAGCGTTCATAAACCGTCCGTTCCAGAAGCATCCGCAGTATTACTTGCTGTTCTGGGAATCATCAGTGTCAGCATCATCGGAGTGGGAGCGGTCCCTCATATTCCGATCATCCTTTCCCTATTCTTTTTGATGGTCTATGGACTGATACGGAAAGTGAAGTTCAAAGAAATTGAAAAAGGGATGATTGCCGGTGCGCAGGGTGGGTTAGGTGCCATTCTATTATTTTTCTTTATCGGACTGCTTGTAAGCAGCTGGTTGATCAGTGGGACCATTCCCACATTGATGTTTTACGGATTTGAATTTGTCACTCCACATTATTTTTATGCGATTGCCTTTTTACTTACATCCTTAAGTGGAGTAGCAATCGGAAGCTCACTGACAACGGCAGCGACCATCGGTGTGGCTTTAATCGGAATCGGGGAGGCTATGGGATTATCCATGGCCATCACGGCAGGTGCCATCGTTTCAGGTGCTTTTTTTGGAGATAAGATGTCTCCTTTATCGGATACAACCAATCTTGCGTCATCCATCGTCAAGGTGGATCTGTTTACCCATATTCGAAATATGGCCTGGACGACCGTACCCGCCTTTATCATTACATTGATTGTATTTGGTTTCCTTTCGCCCGGGACCAGTAAGATCGATTTGGCACAGCTTGATGCGTTGCAGAAAGGTTTAATGGAGACCGGCCTAATCCACTGGTACAGCTTGGTTCCTTTAGTGCTGCTGGTAGTGCTGATCGTATACAAAACACCTGCATTATTCACACTGGCCATCACGATAGCCGTTTCTGTGTTCTTATCTTTTTTCCACGGGACGTTGAAGGTAAATGAATTATTCCAGGTGCTATTCGAAGGCTTTACCTCGAAGACAGGGGTGGAATCCGTTGACTCACTGTTGACAAGAGGGGGAGTGAACAGCATGATGTTTACCATTTCCCTTGTCATTCTCTCACTGAGTCTCGGTGGATTACTATTTAAACTGGGTATCATCCCGGCGCTGCTTCAGAAGGTGTCTGCAATCATTCAATCTGAAAGAAGAACGATTCTTTCCACAGCTTTATCAGCGATTGGTATCAATCTTGTAGTAGGGGAGCAGTACCTGTCCATTCTATTGACTGGTGAAGCATTTCAATCTCAATATAAGAAATTGGGTCTTCATCCTAAAACCTTATCCCGGACATTGGAAGATGCAGGAACAGTGGTGAATCCTCTTGTTCCATGGAGTGTGTGCGGAATATTCCTCACAGATGTACTAGGTGTTTCAACGATGGAATATCTACCATTTGCAGTTTTCTGCCTGATCTCTCCGGTCATCACCATCCTATATGGTTTCACAGGGTGGACCATTGAGAAAGAACCTACGGAGAATAACCCTGCTATATCGAATTCATAACAATCAGCCAATGAAAAAGGACTGTCAGTCTGAATGATTCACTCTCTTAGTGTGAGGATGATTCATTTAGAAGACAGTCCTTTTTGTTGCATTTCAATATATGTGTCGAAATACCGCTGGTAATACAGGCTCCCTGCAGATATCATGATTAAATGAAATAGGGGAAGCACGCCGATCATCAAAGGATTCTTGAGCAATAATACACCTTCCTGCACCATAAATACCTCAACGGTCAAGAGAAAAAGAATGGTCCATAATGAATATTTCCAATCCCCGTTCCTAAAAAAAATAACCAGGCTATAAAAATAGGTCGTGAACCAAAAATACATGGCATTCCCTGCAATTAAATCCCTGACAGGATTGGAAAAATGATTCAGGGGGATGATATACAGCTTTAAAAGGGAAGAGAGAATCCAGGCAAAAGAAAGAGTGATGGTGGAGAGTGCAAAGAACAAAGTGATGAATTGAACATAGTGGTTGTCAGACTCATCCAATAATCTCCACCAGATTTTGGCCAGTATAACGGAAATGATAAGGAAAAAGGTTGTATAATACGATTCCCACCAATGGTGTTCGTATAACCTCGTGTGGATGAACCACGTTTCAATGAGGAAGAAGACACCGATGATGACCGCAATCCTCCATGGCGGCAAGCGATACAACACAATATAGGTTATCGCAACCGGAACCGAAAATGCCTGTGAACTGATCGATCCCAGTACGCTGTCATTGTAATTATTCGATAAAATATGGGGATGATACGTATAGCTATTAAATAATACAAAGATGACATATTCAAATACATAAGCCAACCCGGAAATGAAAAGCCAAAATAGGATGATTTGGCCAGAAATGTGACGATACTTCATCACGATCAAAGATAATGCGAAAACGCTGAAGAGGCTAAGGAATACAAAGGGAACCCAGTTCGCCATTTTAATGCTCCTTACGTTACAGTATAAAACTAGTGTATACCGATAAGGTGGAATTATTTATTTTTAACCGATATTTATCATTCACAGACGCTTTAATATTGAAGGATCTTCCTGAAGAGACTATAGTTAACAGTAACTCCTTCCAAACCGTAATGAACGCTATACATATAGAAAGGGGAGCACTTCATTGAAAATCAGTGATTTTTCCATACGACGACCGGTGTTCACCATTGTCACCATGCTGCTTATCCTTATTCTGGGAGGGGTCTCGCTCCTTAGGATCCCATTGAAACTCATCCCGGACCTCAATCCACCCGTAGGTGTCGTGGTGACCAATTACCCTGGAGCGGGCCCTCAAGAAGTGGTGGAGAAGGTAACAAAACCACTTGAAGAAAGCCTGTCCACCTTGCCGGGGATGAAGAACCTTCAATCGACTTCCAGGGAAGGTTCCAACTTTATTCTCCTTGAATTTTCATGGTCGACCTCCATCGATGAGATTGAAAATGATGTCCTGCAACGCCTCGACCAAACTCCACTTCCTGATGGAGCAGAGAATCCAAGATTTCTCAAATTTGATCCCGCCCAGTTCCCTATCATTCAATTTTCTTTACGGGAAGAAGGGGACGAGTCCAACCTAAAGACACTGTCAGAGAATTTGAAACAGGAACTGACAAGAGTGGAAGGTGTCGCAAATGTAAATGTTTCAGGTTCATTGACGGACGAAGTGGTCATTGAATTGAATCAGCAAGCGTTGAAAGATAATCGTCTAAGTCAAGGCGATGTGGTCAATGCAATCCGCGCCAACAATGTGACAGCTCCTGGTGATACGATCGAGACAGATGGACAAACATTGACCACGAGAGTAGTAAGCAAGCTCCAGTCTGTGGATGAATTAAAGGGATTGGTCCTTCAGGTGAATCCTCAAACCGGAAAGAAGCTTAAGCTTTCTGATGTCGCAAAAGTTGAACAGAGAAAACAGGATACAAACACGATCACCCGGGCAAACGAAGAATCTGCCATCCTGTTCAGTGTGCTGCAACAATCAGATGCTAACACGGCCTCCGTGTCGAAAGCATTTCAAAAGGAGCTGGATCGCCTTCTTAAGCAGGATCAATATAAATCAATCAAAGCTGATATCCTGTTCGATCAGGGGGATTACATCACTCAAGCCATCGGGAATATCGCCAATTCCCTCCTGATAGGTGGAGCGTTTGCGATGCTTGTGCTCTTCTTATTTTTGAAAAATGTAAAGAGTCCCCTTATCATTGGGGTGGCCATTCCTTATTCCGTCATTGTTACATTTGTTCTGATGTTTTTTGCAGATTTCGCATTGAATATCATGACATTGGGAGCCCTCGCTCTTGGAATTGGGATGCTGGTGGATAATGCGATCGTAGTCATTGAGAATATTTATCGCCATTTATCCCTGGGGAAAAATCCGAAGGAAGCTGCAAGTATCGGGGCAAAAGAAGTGGGGGGAGCCATCACCGCTTCCACCTTGACCACTGTAGCGGTATTCCTGCCGGTTGTCTTTATATCCGGTTTACTGGGGGAATTGTTCACCGAATTCGCCTTGACGATATCATTTAGTTTATTGGCTTCCCTCGTTGTGGCATTGACGGTCATCCCGATGCTCGCAAGCAGACTCTTGAGGAAACCAAAAGGGAATATCGAAGCAAAGCGGAGACGTTCTAAGAGCAGAAAGACATTCGCAAGGTCGGTTAAATGGGCGCTTCGTCACCGTTTCATCGTATTATTCATCACTCTCATTACATTAGTGGGTGGCGGGCTTGGCCTTACGACGGTAGGAACACAGTTTTTACCACCAACTGATGAAGGTTTTTTCAATATGAGGGTCGAATTGGATAATGGAGCTTCCGTCAATGAGACCAATAAAGTCGTCAAAGCGATTGAAGGCAGGTTGAAAAAAGAAAAAGATGTCGATGTCTTCGTAAGTCTTGTGGGTACGACCCAGGAAGAATCCTTCAGAGGAAGCGGGAAAGGGAATATTGCAGAAGTTTATGTGAAAATGGTGCCTCTCGATGAGCGGGAGAGATCGATTTTCACCTTTGCGGATGAAGTAAAACCTGAAGTGGAAAGAGCAGCACAAAAGGTGAATAAGTCTGCTGACGTTTCGTTTAACTTACAGTCAACATCCGGCTCAAGCCCTCAAACCTTGACGTTTAACTTGCGAGATACGGATCAGAATCGACTGAAGGAGTCCGTCGATACGTTATTCGCTTCGTTGAGAGAAATGAAGGATGTAACGGAAGTTTCAACTGATCAGATGGAAACGGTGAAAGAAGTACAAATGAAGGTAAACCGGGAGAAAGCACTTCAACAAGGCTTGGCACCGGCTCAGATCGGGAAGCTTGTTCAGGATGTAACCCGGGGAGTCCTGACCACCCAAATGGTAACAGGGTCTTCTGACGTTATAAATGTTCTTGTTCAATATGACAGGAACATCACGGAAAATCTGGATTCTTTAAAGAAACTCCTCATTCCAAATGGACAAGGGAAGTATATTCAGCTAAATTCCGTCGTAGACTTTTCAATTGAAGATGGTCCTGTCAGCATTCAGAGAATTGACCAGCAGCATGCTGTTCAATTCACACTCAACTATTCATCATCAACCAATCTTGGAGCCATTTCCAAGGCGGTGGATGAGAAGATCGATTCACTTGATATTCCAAACGAGACCTTGGTTTCATTCAGTGGAGACAGAGAACTTCTTGAGGATTCGATTGATGATATGGCCCTGGCACTCGGGCTTGCCATCGTCCTTGTCTATATGGTCATGGCTGCTCAATTCGAGTCATTTAAATATCCATTTGTCATCATGTTCACCGTTCCGCTCATGGTGATAGGTGTAGCAATCGCACTGGCCATTACACAGACACCTATCAGCATATCGGCGATCATCGGAGTGATTGTACTGGCTGGTATCGTCGTCAATAATGCGATCGTCATCGTCGATTACATCAATCAGCGTAAAGAGGCGGGAACGAGCAGCTTTGACAGCATCGTCGAAGCGGTTCAGGACCGGGCGAGGCCGATCTTCATGACGGCACTGACGACGATCCTCGGCTTATTGCCCCTGGCCCTCGGTTTGGGTGAAGGGACCGAAATCAATCAGCCTATGGGCATTGCCGTCATAGGCGGACTGATCAGCTCGACATTATTGACCATTTATGTCATACCGATTGTATACAGTTTCTTTGATAAAGAGACAAGAAGAATGAAGAAACCAAGAGAAACATACGTATATAAAGAGTAGAACACACAACGAGAGTTAACCCGAATGCTAAGCAGTCACCTCCTGAAAGGATGTGGTACCTTGGCCGAATGGTTAGCTCTTTTTTATTAAAATTATGGTGACAAGCGGGGGAGAAGAACGAAATGGAAAAAGGAATCTATTTGATCACGGGGTTTCCGGGCTTTTTAAGTCAAAATATCGGGGGAGAATTACTCAAACAGGAAAAGGCATCCAAGGTTTACTTACTTCACCTTCATTCAATGAGGAAGCAGGCGGAAGAAGGAATGAGGAAACTGAGATTTTTGTCAGATGCAGAGATCATCCTGATAGAAGGGGACATCACCCGAAACAATCTGGATATGGCAGAAGAGGAAATTTTCGAGATCAGGGAGGAAGTGGAATATGTTTGGCACTTAGCAGCCATCTATGATCTTGCTGTCCCCCAAGATCTTGCACAGAAAGTAAATGTAGAAGGCACACGTCAGGTGAATGATTTCTGTCAAACCCTCCGTCGATTAAAAAGATACGTGTATTTTTCCACTGCTTTTATTGCGGGATCACGTGAAGGTGAACTGAAGGAGAATGAATTGATCCGTCCTGAGCGTTTTCATAACTTCTATGAACGGACTAAATATGAAGCAGAGGTCCTGGTGGATGAATGGAAGGACAAGCTTCCCATCACAATCATCCGACCGGGTATCGTGAAGGGAAACTCAGAAACCGGAGAGACCGTGAAGTTCGATGGACCATATTTTATTATGAATATGTTTAACCGATTATCTTTCCTGCCGTGGATTCCATTTCTTGGTGAGGGTACCTCTTATATAAATATCGTCCCCGTCGAATATGTGGTGAAAGCATCCATTTATCTGGGGCATGAGGAGGCTGGCAATGGAAAGACGTATCATCTTACCGATCCAGAACCCCTGATGGTAAGGGAAGTGTATGAACAGATTTTATGGCATATGTTAAAAAAGAAACCAAAAGGGAGAATTCCGTTATCCCTTTCTAATTGGGCACTTGGATTCCGTTTTATACGACGTTATTTAAAAGTCGAACGGGAAGCCTTGGACTATTTTACACTCCAAGGCACATTCAATTGCGAACATGCCCGAAAAGACTTGGAAGGGACATCGATACGATGTCCTTCCCTTTCCAGCCAGATTGAAAAAATGGTTGAGTTTTATGTTGAACATGCTTCCAATGAACGATTGCACGTAAAGATCGATTAAAAGAAGGGATGTAACACAAGCAATCATCGTAATAATTGGGAGAGATATGGTAAAAATAAAGGGAGAAGCATCAATAGGAGGAATCTCAAGATGTCATTTTCCCTTACGCTATACCTTGGCCGAGACAAAAACAATCCTTACCATAAGCCCATTAAAAACATCGAACTTTACCACTCCTCCTGGTTTACGGGGGGCATATGAAATCATCCATTACCAAATTAGAAGGCATCCTCTGGAGTATTGCGCTGCCAGGTTTTCCTCAGTTGTTAGTCGGTTTATGGTTTAAGGGAACGTTGTTTGTCCTTCTTGAGATCATGATCAATATTCAAAGTAACTTCAATCTGGGGATCATGTACAGTTTTTTAGGCGAAACGCATAAAGCAGCGGAGATACTTGATTATCAGTGGCTCATGTTTTATCCGTGTTTATATATGTTTGCCATGTGGGATGCGTATAAAATAGCCGATGGCCAAAAGGAGCAGTACAGCTTTTTACCGTTTGTCATGTCTGCCTATACGGTAACGGTTGGTTTGATGTATTCCCCGAAGGTATATTTATTCGGTAAATTCATCGGGCCCATTTTTCTGCCGATGTTGTTTGTGATTCCGGGAGTGTTGCTGGGGTTGTTGATGCGAGCCGTCCTGATACGGGTTAAATAATTTTTTCTCTTTACGGATAAGTGTTTTTGAGTTAAAATACATCTATACAAATGAACGTTTTCTACCTGTCAAAGGGGAGTAGCTATAGGTTTCATACCTAAACAAAGTCGTCAATTCATGGTGTATGCCATCGGCTTTGTTGGCATATCCGTATGCTAAGCAAGACCTTTGCCTTATTTAGGCAAGGGTCTTTTTATTTTTATAAAATTCCTTGCCTATTGGAAAACTAACTATGTAAATAGGGAGGGACTAGAGGTATGGATGCTTCGATGTTATTGGAATATGGATGGGTCCTGCTGATATTGGTAGGTCTTGAAGGGATTTTAGCTGCTGATAATGCGGTGGTAATGGCTGTAATGGTCAAACATTTACCTGTGGAACAAAGGAAGAAGGCACTCTTTTACGGTCTTTTAGGAGCCTTTGTCTTTAGGTTCGCTGCATTATTTCTCATTTCATTCTTAGTCAATGTGTGGCAGGTTCAGGCGATTGGGGCGATTTATTTATTCTACGTGGCCATTCACCATTTTGTAAAAAAAAGGAAAGACACCGGGACAGTAGAAGAAAAACCGGCGAAAGGCTCTGGATTCTGGACTACGGTACTCAAGGTGGAACTTGCGGATATCGCATTCGCGGTTGATTCCATGCTTGCTGCCGTCGCTTTGGCCGTAACCCTGCAACCGACTGGGTGGTTCGATGTAGGAGGAATTGACGGAGGACAGTTTATTGTCATGTTCCTCGGTGGGATCATCGGATTAGTCATTATGCGTTTTGCTGCGACTTGGTTTGTTAAATTGCTGGAGAAATATCCTACTTTAGAATCAGCGGCCTTTTTAATTGTGGGCTGGGTAGGAGTGAAGCTTGCAGTGTTCACCCTTGCCCATCCTGATGTGGCCATCCTGGATCACCACTTCCCTGAATCAAAAGGGTGGAAACTTGTTTTCTGGAGCGTATTGATCCTGCTATCAGTAGGTGGGTATTTATTATCAAGAAGAAAAGCAAGACAGGAAGAAGCAAATATAGAAAGAAAAGCAAAAGCAGAATAATGACGTCATATAAAGCTAACGTGGAGTTTTCCCGTTAGCTTTTTTTGTTTGGACGAACGGAAGTTTTGACGGCTCGTTGCCGTGAAGAATTATACGATTGAGGGAATTTCTAAACTTTTATTTGGTTGAACCCCCTCAAAAAAAGTTGTTTAAACGTAAATCCTTTAATAAGGCGATCGATCGGCCAAAACAAAAAAACTTTTCAGAGGTGTTACATATGAAGAAACAATCAAAAATCATGAAATCATCCTTAGCGGTACTTGTAGCAAGTTCTATCAGCTTTCCAAGTTCATTAGCGTTTGCCAATTCTAATGACGAAAACTTTGATTCCATCAAATTAGAACAAGAGACATCAAATGAAACGGTTGTGGCGAACGATGATGCCATGCTAAATTCTGCAAAAAATGAAATCGAAAATCTGGAGAAATCTGCAGAGACTCCTTCCCTGCTTCCTGGTGACTTTTTCTATTTTGCAAAGGTAGCTATTGAGAAAATCCATCTTGCCTTTACTATGGATGACGCAAAAGAAGCTAAGTTGTTAGCTGAATATGCATCAGAAAGATTGGCGGAAGTGGAAGCGCTCTTCAAAGATGGTAAACAAGAAGAAGCCATCGATGCGTTAAATAACGCTATCGAGATGATTGAACAATCTGAAGATCAGTGGTCGGATGATGAAAGTGAAGAGGATTCAACAGTAGAAGATAAAGAAGACGCTGATTCTGATGAAGCCGTGGTAGAAGAAGACGACGCTGCTGATGAAGATTCTGTAAAAGAAGAAGAAAAAACCGATGATACTGATACAGAAGAAAAAACAGAAGAGAAATCGGATGACATGAGTGAAATGGAAGAAATGATGGCTCAAAACATCCTGTCTCTAAAAGCGAATTTAGAAAAAGTACAAAACGCTAAAGCAAAAGCGGCTCTTCAGAAAAATATTGAAAAAAGCTATTTGAAATTAGCTGAAAAGCTTGCAAAAATCGAAGAAAAAGCAGCTAAAAAGGCTGAAGCAGAAGAAAAAGTTGAAGCAGAAGAAGAGGTAAATACAGAAGAAACAACGGTGGAAAACTCTGAAGCAGTAGAGGTTGATGCGGAAGAGTCAGTTAATGAGACTAGCGAAACTACCACTGAAGTAGAAGTAAAAGAAGAAAAGGCTGCACCAGTAAACGTTACTCCTCATGTAGAGAAAAAAGAAGCAAAAAAAGAATGGAAAAATCAACATAAAGAGTTAAAGCAAGAAGCGAAAGAAGAACGTAAACATGAGAAGCAAGAAGCAAAAGAAGTACGTAACCAAGAAAAACATAAGGTAAAAGAAGCCCGCCACGAAAATAAAGAAGTAAAAAAACAACATTCAGCACCAGTCAAAGTAAATCAGCAGCACAGTGAGAACGGCAAACGAGAAGAAGGTGTTAAGGGTCATCATAAAGAATCATGATTTCGATGTAGAGTCTTAAAGTGATTGACACATCGGTCAGGAAAGGGTTGTAAAAGCAACCCTTTCTCCCTAATATCCTTTTACATTCAACACCATATGAGTATAATAGTGTGCAGGATGGGGTGAGGCTGATGCTAAATGTTCTACTATTTCTACTCGCTAAACAAAAGAAAAAGCAATCGCTTGAAGAGATGGCGATCCAGATACAAAATGGTGATGAGCAATTATTGAACATGGTGCTCGAAGACTATAAGCCATTTATAAAAAAAACGGTATCATCGGTATGCAAACGGTTCATTTATGAAAGTGACGATGAATTCAGCATCGGTCTGATTGCCTTTCATGACGCCATTTTAAAGTATAATCATCAACGAGGCTCTTCCATCATCAGTTTCTCTGAAGTGATCATTAAGCGGAAAGTAATCGATTATATCAGAAAGAATGGGAAGATCCAGGATATAAGCTTCGATTTTAGCTTATTTGAGAATGGAGAAGATTCTTCTGGTTTAACAATCGATCAGATTGTGTCCGTAGAGGAATTCGGAAAACAGGAGGAAGCCAGAAAACGACGGGAAGAGATTCTTTACTTTCAGGAACAACTGGCTCAATACAAGTTGTCCTTTCACGATCTGGTTGAACAGTCTCCCAAACATGAAGATGCAAGATTGAATGCCATAGAAATCGCCAAAAAGGTAGTCAGTTCACCAGAACTTTTAGATTATCTTACAGAAAAAAGACGATTACCGATAAAAAAATTAGAAAAACAGGTGAACGTCACCAGAAAAACAATCGAGAGAAATAGAAAATATATTATAGCCATTTCTCTCATACTTATAGGGGATTATGTTTATTTACGGGATTATTTAAAAGGGCGGTTAGAGATATGAAAAAAGGGATCATTATGGAAATCAAACAGGATATCCTGGTGATGATGACACCAGAAGGAGAATTTCTTACAGGAAGAAAGCAGCCCGATCAACAGTATGCGATAGGCGAAGAAATTCCTTTCTTTCCTCTGAGCTCAAGAGCTGATAAACCAAACACGATTTCTAAGTGGAATTGGAGAGTGTCGACGTCTTTGCTGACAGTTCTTGTCGTCATCATTGCCTTATTCTCAAGTTCTGTTCTGCAGAACAACCGGGTGTATGCCTATGTCTCGGTCGATATCAATCCCAGTATGGAATTAACATTAAATAAAGATCAACAGGTGTTGAATATCAAGCCATATAATGGTGATGCCGAGGTTCTCTTAAAGGAACTGAGAGACTGGAAAAATGAAGATGTGGGGGAAGTGACGGAGAAAATCTTCCTTTTAAGTGAGAGACTCGGGTATTTAAAGGGAATTCAAAATGTTTTCATTACTTCTTCCTTCATTGATGATTCCGATCCTAAACGTGAAACCGAATTAATGGATGAATTAAATGAGTTTGTGGAGGACTACGGTTCTGATCATTCTACGAACATCATCATGAAAGAAACATCCCGGGAATTCAGGGAAAAGGCATCTGAAAAAGGGATGACTGCAGGCTCACTGATTCGTGAAACAGAACAGAAGGACTCCACTCGAACAACGGAGCCTGTAAAAAATGATTCAAAAAAAGAAGATAACGAAGTTCAAGAAAAAATGATCAAACAAGAAAAAGAGAAGCAAAAGAAAGCGATCATTGATGAAAAAATCAAAGCTGAGAATCAAAAGGTGAATCCGCCAGTAAAAGAGAAGAATCAACCTGGGGATAAAGCTCAAAAACCTCAAAAAAATCATGATCAACGTCAAAATCCTCACCCTGAAAAGAGCGGGGAGAGGGGAAAATCCGAGAAGTCACAAATGGAGAAATCCTCAAATGGTAACAATGGGAACCGAGGGAATGACAAACCTTACAGAGGGCATGATCATTCTACACAAAATGACCAAGGATACCATGAAAACAATAATAAGCGTAATGATCATCAAAATAATCGAAACGAAGAAAAGAAACAGAATCATGAAAACAGAAAAGAAAATAAAAAAGATTAACAGGATAGGAAAAGGCTCATTCATCTGAATGGGTCTTTGTTATTGAAAACGAAAAAGGGTAGCTAGTACATGCCAGCTACCCGTATTCCAATTTATTTAGTTTGTTGTCCAGTTAATTGAGATTGAGCTTGTTTCACAAGACGCTTCGTGATTTCTCCCCCAACTGATCCATTAGAGCGGGCAACTGTATCAGATCCAAGCGTCACGCCAAACTCCTGGGCGATTTCGTATTTCACTTGATCAAGGTACTGTTCAACACCAGGAACAAGCAGTTTATTTGAACTTCTAGCCATAGTCGTTTTCCTCCTTACTGGTATACTTGAAACAATGTATGTTTCAGTACCTATATTATTTGTCATATCATCATGAACATGAATGGTAATATTTCACCGAAATTGTATTGTTTGCTTAAAGATGCTTTGAATCAAATACTTTTCGGTTTAGGGGGCTTACATTAAAGGAAGAATAAACATTAAAGAAATTAATCATTTTTCCTTTCATTCTTCGGTTTTATTCTTTAAGATAGAAAAGGAAATAACGTTGAAAGGGAAATACATACATGTGGTATAAGCTTAGATTGAATTTAAATAAATTAACTCCTGCACAAGTGATCGTAACGTATTATCTTTTGGCGGTGACGATTGCGACCATTCTGCTCAGTCTTCCCATTGCGCATAAATCCGGGGCAGAGTGGAGCTTTTTGAATGCGATCTTTACTGCCGTAAGTGCTGTAAGCGTTACGGGGCTTACCGTTGTAAGTACGGTCGACACATTCAATACAACGGGAATTTTCATCTTAATGTTTGTTCTTCAATTTGGTGGGATTGGGATCATGACCCTCGGTACGTTTTTCTGGTTGATCGTAGGGAAGAAAATCGGCTTGAAAGAACGCCGCCTCATCATGACAGATCAAAATCAGACAAGCCTGGCCGGACTTGTAAGTTTATTAAAACAAATCTTATTACTTATCATCTTCATTGAAATCGTGGGGGCATTTATTTTAGGTGTCTATTTCTTAGGCTATTATCCCACCTGGCAGCAGGCTTTTATTCATGGACTATTTGCCTCTGTCAGTGCCACGACGAATGCAGGCTTCGATATCACGGGTCAGTCACTCATTCCTTATGCGAATGACTACTTTGTCCAGTTCATCACCATCATTTTATTGACACTCGGAGCCATTGGATTTCCCGTTCTCATCGAGACGAAAGATTATCTCATGAGCAAGAAGAGAAACAAACACCACTTTTCTTTATATTCAAAGATTACAACGGTTACGTTCTTTGGATTAATGATATTCGGGACAGTGGTCATCTTTCTCTTTGAATATAACCGCTTTTTTGCTGGCATGGAGTGGCATGAGTCATTTTTCTATTCGTTTTTCCAGTCGGCTACAACAAGGAACGGCGGACTTGCCACCATGAATGTGGCCGAGTTTTCTACCCCCACCTTATTGGTCATGAGTGCCCTTATGTTCATCGGGGCTTCACCAAGCTCGGTTGGTGGAGGGATCAGGACCACGACATTCGCCCTGAATATTTTATTTTTGTTCCATTTCGCAAAGGGAAATCAAACCATTAAGATATTCAAAAGGGAAATTCACCATCAGGATGTCATTAAATCCCTGGTCGTGACGATGATGGCCATCTTTATCTGCTTCCTATCTGTCATCATTCTCACTTTCACAGAGGATCATTCCATTATGGAGATTGTCTTTGAAGTTGCTTCCGCATTCGGAACCACGGGATTATCCATGGGAATCACTTCTGAGCTTTCCTCAATCGGAAAATGCGTCATCATTGTGCTGATGTTCATTGGCCGGGTGGGGATCCTTTCCTTCCTCTTCATGATAGGAGGAAAAGAAAAGACAGCTAAATATCACTATCCAAAAGAGCGGGTCATTATTGGTTAATGAGGCTCTTTGAAAGAAGCTAATGTAGCGAGTAGTGGTTGATTTCCGCTCCAGGTGCTCGCTTTCCGCGGGGCTGGCGGTGAGCCTCCTCGGGCTAAATGAGTTGCCCCCCTATTGTTGGACACCCCAACCAACAATAGGAGGTGCCAGCACGTATGGCCAAGTTTACTCAAGAATCTAAACTGAAAGCTGCTAAACGTTATCTTAATGAACTCGTTAGTTATCGAGATCTTGCCAATCAAGTGGGGGTTGATCAATCTGTTCTGCGCTATTGGGTGATGTTAGTTCGTCACCACGGGGACCAAGCCTTTACCTTTCCCTATACAAACTATCCTTCTGCCTTTAAACTGAGGGTAATTCAATTTATTACGGAGAAGAATTGCTCCATTCGAGAGGCATCAGCCATTTTTCATATCCCAGACCCCTGTATGGTTCGTAGGTGGGTGAAAAAGTGGGAAAGAGCTGGAGAAGATGCCTTCGGATCATTAGAAATGAGGCCTTCTACAATGACATCTAACCATAAGAATAAGAAGATCAAAGATAACTCTTCTAACCAAACGATGGAAGATATGAAAAAAGAACTGGAATACCTACGTATGGAGAATGCGTATTTAAAAAAGCTAAATACCTTAGTTCAGGAAGAACCATCACCAACGAAATCAAAGCGAAAGTAGTATTTGAACTAAGGAACGAATTCCCGGTGACTAGAATGATAAAAGTAGCTAAGCTTCCTAAAAGTACTTACTATCACATCACAAAAAAATTAGACCAACCAGATCCTGATCGTAAATGGAAAAGAAGAATTAATTTCATCTATCATAGACACTCAGGACGTCTTGGGTACCGTCGCATTACGGACGTTCTTCAAGAAAAAGGTCACGATATTAACAAAAAGAAAGTTCTTCGGATCATGAGAGAATTGGGCCTTAAATGCATTGTGCGAATGAAAAAATATAAATCCTACAAAGGGAAAGTTGGCAAAGTGGCTCCCAACATCCTAAATCGTAATTTTAGAGCCGATAAACCTAATCAAAAATGGGTGACAGACGTAACGGAGTTCAAACTGTTCGGTCAAAAGCTCTATCTGTCCCCCATTCTAGACCTATTTAACGGAGAGATCATTACCTATACGCTCCAATCAAGGCCGACATTTGACTTGGTCGAGAAGATGTTAGAACAAGGATTAAAACATGTAAATGAAGACGATGAGCTCTTAATCCATTCAGATCAAGGGTGGCATTATCAAATGGCTCAGTACCGAAGGACACTGAAAAAACATAACATCACCCAAAGTATGTCTCGTAAAGGAAACTGTTACGACAACTCGGTAATGGAGAACTTTTTTGGGATAATGAAGTCTGAGTTCCTTTACTTACAGGAATTTGATAGTATCGAGCACTTTAAAGAAGAACTGAAAGAATACATGTATTACTACAATCACCTGAGAATCAAATCAAGGTTAAAACGAAAAAGTCCGGTAGCTTATCGAGTAAGTACTGAATTAGCTGCTTAGAAATTTAAGTGTCCAACATTATGGGGCCAGTGCAAAAGCCCTGTGGGGTCTCACCTGTCCAGCGTTTCCCGCAGGAGTCGAGCACCTTCCGCTCCAATCAACTTTCGAAGCGTAATTCTTTCACTTTAACATTGTAATGTTGAGATTTCCCTCCACATTGCATACCCTACTCTCATTGAAATAGGTAAAAGCATATTCAATGTATATAGCAGGATCTAGCTATTGATTGGAGTGCAAGACGAAGACTCCTGCGGGATAAGCGGAATAGGTGAGACCCCGGAGGAGCGTCAGCGACGAGGAGGCTCGCCTTCCGCCCGAGGAAAGCGAAGTCTTGCACGGAAATCAATAGCGGTGTAGCAAGCAATCCTAACTAATTTTATAATTGCTCGTCTTTAGAGGAATGGATATAGTATATCCAGCCTCTTTTTTTGTCCAATGAAAGGTACCTTCATTTTAAGGCAGAGTAGGGCACGTGAAAGTGGATCATAAGGATTAGGATGATGGGGATGGAGATGATCCAGCCTAGCAGCGGGTTTTTATGATGGACGATCAGTACTGTGAACATCATCAGATTAAAAAGAAGATCCCAGCCGAAATGCCATCCGTTATGATATGTCATCATGCCAATGAGGTGGGAAAGGCCTTCTGTCAAACCATAGATGCCTGTCCATAATAAGACCCAACCAACCCGTCCCCATAAGCCCGCCGGTAGTCTCCCGATAAAAATGGCAATGGTGATTGTATATTGAATCGCCATTTTGCTCAATGAAATCATGGTGTGATTCAAATGAAGAGAGTCCCCAAAGGGTGTGACAGTACGGAACTCCCACATGGAGTAATCAAATAACAGAAATTGTGAAAGTAAATCCCCGATAATGAAAAATAATAAAGTGGGATAATAGCTGTAAAAATCCTTCCAATTGCCAAACTTCCACCCTAAAAAAGCGTATGCCAATAAAAAAATAAGTATCATGTCCTATCCTCATTCGCCATTTTCCCTTAGTTTCCGGAGTAAATGTTGAATTATTCAGTTGAGTGAATACCTATTTTTAGAAGAATGGAAAAGGGTGAGGTGGGAAAAATAAGGTCAAAGGAGATGAGTTATAAATGAAACGTAAAGCACAGTATGATGCTGCTGAAAAAAATAATCAAACACCACTTAAAAATAAGCAGGAAACTGAATTTTCTGCTGAATTCTCACAAGGTGAGGATCCGGCAAAAGGGAAGAATAGAAATTCAGCAAAAGGTAAAAAAGGGAGAGGCTGATGAAAGACAAAAAACAGTCTTTCCGTGAAGAATTCGGTCAGGAATTTGGAGATGTCAATGCAGCCAAAATAATGGAAGTAACCCGAAAACAATCAAAGACAGAAGAAAAGAAGAAAAAATGTTAAGCGATTCGCTTAACATTTTTTCTTCTTTATCATTGTACAAGTTGACGGTCAAACTCGAATACGGTAGATTGACCGGATGAGGGCTCAAAGTAGGCAAGAACGTACTGATCCTGACCTTCTTTTGAACGGATCGTTTCGAGGAGTGTATGTTTATACAACTCTTTTTCATTTAATTTAAGACTGGCAAATGCATCGCCTGCAATGGTTGGCTGTGCTAAAAGGCTTTGATAAATGGCAGATCGCTCTTCCTTCGTCAGCTCATGGGTCCACCATGGTTTTCTTGGTTTGTATTTTTGATTGTCTAAATAGTCGAGCTTCATGAGACCTTCAATGACTGAAATGTGAAATCTTGTTTCATTGGATAAAAACTCATGTAGTCGTTTGAACAGATCTTCCAACTGATGGCCGATCCTGGACCATCCGCGATTTTCCCAATAGGAACCAAACTGCTGGAAGAAATCAAATGGAGTGTCAAAGCATTCAGTGACCAGATACTCAATCGTTCGATCCATGCGGTGATCGTTCCAATATTTCTCCAATACGTCTTCCACCTGCTTGATCCGAACGATATCGTCGAATGACAATACATTATTCCCCAAGATTTCATAAGGGGAGTGATCCATATACGTATACTGATGATCATTTGCACGAATTCTAAGGCCGGTCCCGCGCAGCATCTTAAGAAATCCTAATTGTAGCTCTTCAGGTCTCATTTCAAACACATCATTGAACGTTTTACGGAATGATTGGTAATCCTCTTCAGGAAGACCAGCGATCAAATCCAGATGCTGATCGATTTTTTTACCCTCTTTCACCATAGTGACGGTTCTAGTGAGCTTTTTATAGTTTTGTTTTCTCATGACCAGATCATTTGTTTCATCGTTGGTTGATTGGATGCCGATCTCAAATCGGAATAGGCCCCGTGGTGCATGTTCATTGAGGAACTCAATCACTTCGGGACGCATGATGTCTGCCGTGATTTCAAATTGAAAGACGGTACCCGGCAAGTGCTCGTCAATAAGGAATTGGAACATTTCCATTGCATAGCTTCGGCTGATATTAAAGGTCCGATCCACAAACTTAATGGTCTTCGCCCCATGTTTCATCAGGAAGCGGATATCTTCTTTTACCTTTTCACGGTCAAAGTAGCGTACACCCACTTCTATAGAAGAAAGACAGAATTGACAGCGGAAAGGGCATCCTCTGCTTGTCTCGATATAAGTCACCCTTTTGCCGAGCTCTTGCAGATCTTCCTGAAAACGGAATGGGGAAGGGACTTCCCTTAAATCAATTTTATTTTGTTGAGGCTTGATGACAGGCTTTCCGCCATCTAAATAAGCCACTCCATGTACCTTCGACCAATCTTTATCACCATCAAGCTGATCCAATAATTGCTTGAAGGATTCCTCTCCTTCGCCTATTACAATGAAATCGATGTCTTCAAGGCGCTCAAGCCAATATGGGACGTCATATGTCACTTCGGGACCTCCGAGGATGATTGTTACATCAGGCATGATTTTTCGAAGGATCTGAATGACTTTGATCGTTTCTTCGATATTCCAGATGTAGCAGCTGAATCCGATGATGTCCGGCTTTTTAGAGAATAAGTCGGTAACGATATTAAGGGTGGGATCCTTTATCGTGTACTCGGAGAGCTCAATTTCGTGTTGGGGTTCGGCATAGGCCTTTAGACAGCGAATAGCTAAATTCGTGTGAATGTATTTTGCATTTAACGTACTTAAGACGACTTTCTTCATTCATATTCTCCTTTATTCTAAGTCCGTTTGACTCTCAGTCATATGACTTTCAGTAACCAAATGAGGATCTGTTTCAAGTTGTTCGTACAACGTAATAAACCAACCTGACTATCATTTTATCTAAGCTTGCGATAAAGCTCAATGTTTGTCTTAAATGAATTTAAATTTATTGTAACTATTAGAAGGAATTTTAGGAAAAGGTGCGAATAATATAAGGTAATATACGTTTTTTGAAAATTGTGTTGAATAATGAACCAGTTGATTCTCGACCAAAAGCGAATAGTTAATCATGAAAAAGGGACTGACCCGTGAATACAATGGGGTCAGCCCTTTCTAGTGAGATTTTATCTTGTTTTCATTTCCCTTTTGGAAAACAGTTTCTGCAGCCTGGTTGATCTAAACTCGATGATAGGTTGTGTGATGCTCGTAAAGAATTTAGTTGAAAATATCATCGTCAGTACGAAGGATACCCCGAGTAACAGTAAAAGACTGGTGTTAGGGTCAATCGTGTCCTTAAGATGGCTTTCACGGAACAACCGAATGAGAAAACCGTGGAGTAAGTACACATAGAGAGTGTTTTTCCCCCACTTGGTGAAAAACTGTCTCTTTGTAGGAACAAATGTGAAAAAGCTGAAGATCATCACGACGTTTAATAAATATACAGCCGCCCTGACACCCATGCTGATGACGTTGTTCCATTCAAAATCTCCGTAAGGTTTGGAACCAAGGAGCCATTTATCTGAGAATTCAGGTACAAAATACATCCCTAAAAATACGATTACAAATAATGAACCTGCCACTAAACGGGCTTTACTCGTTTTAAAATATTCGAAGTGCTCCTTCTCCATGTAGTACCCCATCAGGAATATAGGAAAGAACACAAATGTTCGGGACAGACTTAGATAATTTGAAATAACATCGGCGAACCCTACAAGCAGTCCAAGTGAAAAAGCCACTGTCAAGCCCATTCCAGGTTTGAATTTAAACCATTTGATGAAAGCATAAAGGAGTGCGTTCCAGCAGAAAAGGCTGATAAGGAACCACAATGACCAGTGAGGATTAAGTGGATCCACCTCGAATGTTGATTTTTGATACAGAAAATGATAGTACACCGTATAGATCAGTTGAAACACAATGTAAGGAAGTATCAACTTTTTAGCAAGTTTCTGGATATATCCCTTTTTATAGAATCCTTTCGCGAAGAATCCTGCCACAAGGATGAAGGCCGGCATGTGGAAGGTGTAAATCGTTTTATACAGTGAAAGGATAAAGGGATCGCTTTCGATATAGGATCGGATGACATGTCCAAATACCACTAAAAAGATCAAAATGAATTTGGCATTGTCGAAGTAATAGTCGCGCTGTTTCATATCTTCACCATCTTTTAGAAAAGTTTAATCCTAATTCATTCTTACCCTAGGATACAATGAGCAAAACATGATTTTCATTGTTAATTATCACCAGAAGTACGGGGAGCTATGCGGATTCTGTAAGATTTAAGCCAATGGTCGTCTTTTAATTTAGTAGGGGGATGAGGAAATGACTAATAGTAGTAATGTGAAGGAAGAGCAAAATAGGGATTTATGTCATCCCGTCGATAGGGAAATTTGCTCAGCTTCACCCATGCCGATGCTTGTGATCAATAAAGAGTTGAAAATCGTTTATGCCAACCCCGAAGCATATGAAACCCTGGAGTCAAATGATGAGAATGTTGTAGGGAAGCTCTTCAGCACGTTTTTCTCTTCAGTGCCCGCGCCCATAGTTGCCCATTATAAGGAAGTAATGGAAACGGGAAAAACCTTGGAAGACGAAACCCTGATGAATGTAAATGAGAAGAAAATCATCCACGTCGAACTTTTGCTGAAAAAATCGACCATTTCACCTAATGCATATTTATATTTTAAGGATGTAACGGAACTGAAGGAGAAGGAGCGCAAAGATCATTTAAATGTACACTTACTATCGAACATTTTCCAGAATGCTTCAGAGGGGATCGTGCTATTCGATATTGATGGAAATATCAATGATGTGAATCATGCATTCAGTTTGCAAGTGGGACTCGATAAGGATGAGATCACCAAGAGGAATATCAGTTCCTTCATTCCCGAGAATGCCCATTATAAGGTTGAAAAAATCAAAGAATTGATTTCTCAAAATAAAAAAGCCCGTGGTGAAATTCCAATCAAGAAATCACAAAGTATTTCAATCGTGGAATTTACGACAAGTCCATACGTCCATCATAAACTCCACATGGCCATTCTCAGAGATGTAACGGAAAAAAGGCAGATGGAGATCCAGCTGAAGCGTAATGAGGAATTGTTCAAAGGGTTGTTTGAAGAAGCGATAGATGCCATTGTCTTATGGGATCAGGACGGAAGGGTCCTTAAAGCGAACTCTTCAGCACTGAAGATATTTGAATGCACACTTTCCGAGCTCCTCTCAAAAAAAATCAGGGATTTCGTTTATCCCTTGGAAAGCCAGAAGTTTGATTTGGTCATGGAACAATTATATAGAAGCGGGGCTGTAAGGGATGAGGTGTTGTTCCTCATGCCGAACAATCAGCTCAAACATTTGGAATTCACGTCCAAGCTTCATTCCGTGGATGGTTATAATATGACCATATTCCGTAATGTCAGTGAACGATATCAAATGGAGAAGGAACTGCGTGAGAGTGAGGAAAGGTTCCGGAAGATATTCGAAGGATCATTGGACGGACTGCTTTTGACCAATCACAATTATGTCGTCGTTGATTCGAATCCTGAAGTGAGTAACATCATTAAGTTGGATAAAGATCAGCTCATTGGTAAAGATGTACGTGAGATATTGAATATTGAGCCGGGTGAGGAAGCCTATGAGGATTATCTGCATCAATTGAAGGATGAAGGTCAGGCAACGTTTTTAAAAACGCTGACATCCTCCAAGGACAGGGTTCAATACGTTGAATTATCGTCGAAATACAATTTGCTCTCTAATCTGAATTTAACCATCATCCGGGACATCACAGATCAAATCGAGATGCAGGAACAACTGAGGAAGTCTGACACATTAAGTGTGGTAGGGGAGCTTGCGGCAGGGATCGCGCATGAAATCAGAAACCCGATGACGGCGCTTAAAGGATTCATCCAACTGCTTGAGAACAGCGTCGGAAAGGATCATGAGATGTACTTTAATGTGATCACTTCTGAATTCCAGCGTATTGAGTCAATCATCACGGAGTTTCTCGTGTTGGCCAAACCTCAGGCGATCCAATACCAGGAAACGAATTTAATCAGGATCATGAAGGATACGGTGGAATTGCTGAGTGCACAGGCTGTCATGCATAATGTTCAGTATGAGGAAAGGTATCAGGAAGACCTCCCGACCATAGTAGCTGAACCCAATCAGTTAAAACAGGTATTCATCAATGTCATTAAGAATGCAATTGAAGTCATGTCGGATGGAGGGGTGATTTCCATCAGCATCGGGGAGACCGAGGACGGGTTGATTCATATCGAAATTAAAGACCAGGGAGGCGGAATCTCAAAGGATAAAATCAAGAAGCTCGGCGAACCTTTTTATACAACAAAAGAAAGAGGGACTGGACTTGGGCTTATGGTAAGCTTTAAGATTATTAAAGAACATAAAGGCAGCGTCCAGGTTGAAAGCATCGTTGGAGAAGGAACCGTTTTCCATATCTATCTGCCTAAATCATAAAGGAGTCCTGTAATATGACCATTCATACGATTGTAATCGACAGCCCCATCGGGAATCTAAAGCTTACGGCCGATTCGACTCAATTGCTTTCTGTGCAGTTCGTGGAGGAAGAAGCGTCCATCGAAACGGATCATCCCATTTTGATTAGAGCAAAGGAACAGATACTGGAGTTTTTTAAGGGTGATAGAAGAGCATTTGATCTTCCTTTGAAAATCGAAGGGACCGAGTTCCAAAAAGAAGTATGGAATATCCTCAAGGAAATACCCTATGGCGAAACCTGGTCGTATCAGGATGTAGCACAAGCCATTCAAAGACCGAAAGCAGTCCGGGCTGTGGGGCAGGCGAATAAAGCCAACCGTTTTCCCGTCATCATCCCTTGCCACCGTGTCATTGGGAAAAATAAGACACTCACCGGTTATGCAGGAAAGCAGATAGACAAAAAAGAAACGTTACTCTCATTAGAACAATAACAGGAACAGGCATTTTCCATGTGGAGAATGCCTGTTTTTGGTTTTGGCGACACGAAACGGTCATGCAGGGGAAAATTCTGAAAATAACAGTTGATGATTTGTTCTATTTAGATTATCATCTAATTAGATGATAATCTAAATAGGTAGGAGGTGGAACGGTGCAATTAAGCAAACAGATCGCGTTTCATAAAACGATGGGGGACGCGACCCGCATCAAGATCGTTTATTTATTGGCAGAAGAGAGTTTGCACGTGGGGGCCATAGCAGGAAAGCTTGGACTTACTGCGCCAACGATCTCCCATCATTTGACGAAACTGAAAGAGTGCAACCTTGTTTATTCACGGAAAGAGAAGAACACGGTTTACTACCATTTGAATAAAAAAGTATTAAGTCATCACGGGGACGTTCTGCACAGGTTTGCTCAAGAAGAGAAAGGGGACAGGACAATGTCAGAGAAGTTAGTGAAGGAAAAACAGAAGGTGAAGAACAATTTTCTGGAGAAAAATGGACGGATCAAAAGTATTCCCGCCCAACAAAAGAAAAAACTATTCATTCTTGAACACCTCGTGGAAGGTCTGAAGGTGGGGGAAAAGTATAAGGAAAAAGAGCTGAATGAGTACATTCTACAATTCCATGAAGATTTCGCCACCTTGAGGAGAGAGTTCATCATCCATCAGTTCATGTATCGGGAAAACGGCATTTATGAGGTGAATCCGAAGGAAATGTGGGCATCTACAAAACTAGCAGAATGAAAAATGAAAGAGAAGGGTGAATTCCTTCTCTTTCAATCTATTTATGCCTGATTTATAATCCGTTGAATGCTTTCTTGAAAACGTGGATACAGCACACCTTTTTCGGTGATGATGCCGGTAATCAATTCATGGGAAGTCACATCAAAAGCGGGATTATAAACATGAATGTTTTCGGGTGCGATCATAGAGCCACCCATCATCGTGATTTCGTCTGGCCCTCTTTCTTCAATCGGGATATCGTCACCTGTTCTCGAGGTGAGATCGAATGTAGAAGAAGGAGCAGCCACGTAGAATGGTATATTGTAATGATGGCATAGGATTGCAAGCATGGACGTACCGATTTTGTTCGCGGTATCCCCGTTCGCAGAAATCCGGTCGGCTCCGACAATCACAGCTTCCACACCTTTCTCCTTTATTGTATGAGCGGCCATGCTGTCAGTAATGAGGGTCACGTCGACTCCTGATTGCTGAAGCTCCCAGGCAGTGAGTCGGGCGCCCTGAAGGACAGGGCGTGTCTCACAGGCGAATACTTGGAACCCTATTCCCCTTTCCCTGCCTAGGTGAAAGGGGGCAAGTGCCGTTCCATATTTACCCGTGGCAATGGATCCCGCATTACAGATGGTCATGATCTTCCTCTTGTCATCCAATGCATCCAATGCGTGTTCACCGATCATCCTGCATATTTCCTCATCCTCCGTATGGATCTGAATGGCAGAATGAAGCAGATTGGTCTTGGCTTCATTCACGGATTGTGCATGGGCAAGAACTTGTTCCAACCGATTCAATGCCCAGAACAGATTGACTGCCGTCGGCCTTGAATCAGCGAGGTATTCTTTATCCTTCCTGAAAAGGTGATTGAATTCTGTCAGATTGTCTGTTTCATAATGAGAAGCAGCATGTGCCAATCCATAGGCGGCTGTGATCCCGATCGCCGGGGCGCCTCGCACTTTAAGCGAAACGATGGCTTCATAATAGTCTGTAATGTCCGTTAGCGTCAAATATTCCACAGTGTTCGGCAGCTTTTGTTGATTAAGAATCAGTAAATGATCTTCATGCCACTCGAGTGAAGTTGGAATGGTCGGTGTATGTGTCATGAGTATCTCCTTTAATTATTCAGAATGTGACCGTACTAAAGTCAGAAGCTCTTCAATGGAAAGAATGTGTTTCCGATTTACAATCAATTTCTTTCCGAGGTTGAGGCATGCTCGTTTTGCCTTTAATCTTTGTTCTTTATCTTCGATGCTCTCGAGGTCTTCCACATGTGCAAGACCGATTGTCCTTCTTATACACTCGCATCCTGCAAAACCGATGCTGTCCTGAAAACTCTTCTCCAATACATACTCAAGGTACCCATTCACCTTCGTATAGGCGTCACCACTTTCCTTCCAATGTCTGGAGAAAGTAGCAGAGAAGACGTTCCAAGTATTTTCGATATGGTGGAGGATGAATTCCTTTTCACCTGGATTCGCGATCACTTGGAAAATAAGATTGGCAATAAACTGACCGATATCGAAACCGATCGGCCCATAAAAAGCAAATTCCGGGTCAATGACTTTGGTGTGTTCGTCATCCACAAAGATGCTGCCTGTATGGAGATCTCCATGAAGCAGGGCTTCCCCTTCGGTAAGGAAGCTTTTTTTAAGTTTTGCGACCTCGAGTTTTACAGTGAAATCATCCCATAATTGCTGGACATCCCCGGATAATTCCTCCTCAAACTCATTCGTTTCACTGTTGAAAAAAGGATCCGTGAATACTAGGTCCTCCGTGATTTTGCATAGCTCAGGATTAGAAAATTCTTTCACATATTCTTTTTTCTTAAATGGATGAAGGGCATAATCAGAGGTGAAGTACAGTGTATTTGCAAGAAATGTACCAATGTCGTCTGATAGCTTTGGATACTTATTCCCATTGAGCAGGCCGGTACGTGCGATGGTGAGGTTGCTTAAATCCTCCATCACTGTGACGGCAAGGGATGGATCAGAATGATACACTTCCGGTACGAGATCGCCTACAAATGACCGCTGAAGGTGTAAGGCACCCGCTTCAATCCTTGCCCTTTCGATCGTAAGTGGCCAGCTTTCACCTACAACCTTTGCATAGGGGAGGGCTTGCTTGATGATGATTCCTTTACCTGAATTCCTTTCAACTACATGAAAAACGAGATTAAGGTTCCCATCCCCGATTTCTTCACAAGTTAAAAGTGAACCGTCTTCAAATATTCCTACATTCACGGCTATAGCGATGGCCGACTGTTCCGTTAGTGGTTGGTACGTATTGAGCTTAGTGATTGCCATTTTCGTTCCTCCTTTTAGTGCACCTTATGAAAAATGGGTGTTAGGGAGGCTTTTCCGCAGCATAAGAAAAGCCTCTTTCCATGTTCGAAAGAGGCTTGAAGAGTCATCTTCTTCGCCTCTTATCTCCCAGAAAGATGATCTTTCTGTTGGAATTAGCACCGTGCCTTACTGGATTGATCATCCGGCGCATACAGCGCCCCGTTTTACAACGGTATTATGGTCGGTTGCTGGGCTTCATAGGGCCAAATCCCTCAGCCAGCTCTTGATAAGAGTTGCGTATGTCCTATTTAATTAAAATTCTGAATGTTCATTTGAATTGAATGGTACCATTGAAGTATTTTCCATGTCAACGGTTTTTTAATATCTTCTAATAAAAATTTGGTCTCCGGTCTTGAAAGATCGGAATTTGTTTACGGACCTTTTCTACTTCCTGCAAATTGATTTCAGCAGTGACCAACTGTTCACTTTGGGTTCCTTTTGCAAGGATTTCCCCCCATGGATTGATGATAAGGGAGGAGCCGCCAAATTCATTGTCAGGGTCACTCCCCACACGGTTGCATGCAATCACAAAGCATTGATTTTCAATCGCACGTGCCCTTAAGAGGGTCTCCCAGTGATCCATTCTGGCAGCCGGCCATTCAGCCACCACAAAGACAATCTTCGCTCCCATCATGACATGTTTCCTGAACCATTCAGGGAAACGGATGTCGTAACATATGAGTCCTGCCATCATCGTATCATCAAGAGAGAACGCCCCGTCTTCCTCTCCGGGAAGTAGGTAATGATGTTCATTCATTAGTTTGAATAAGTGAAGCTTTGAATACCGTTTCACCAACTCGCCATATGCATCAGCCACCAATAGTGTATTTCTAACTCCATCTGTTGATTTATTGGCAACAGAGCCTCCTATGATGTGAATGGAATATTTTTTTGACAGGGAAGTCAGGAAGGAGGAAGAATCTTCGGCTCCCTCATCTGCGATCTCATCTATCCGTGTAAGATCATAACCTGTCGTCCAGAGTTCAGGAAGAACGACGACACCGCATCCCTCCTCCTTTGCTTTTTTGACCCACTGTTCCACTCTCATCTTGTTTTCTTCAGGATTCCCAAACACAATATCCATCTGGGCGAGACCCACCTTTTGAATCATTACCTTCACCTCGGTATGTACTTTTTGTCATTTATTCCTTTACATTCTTTATGTTCCGTTATATCATTTGTGACTAGAATTTGAAAGTAATTAATTTTCAAAAAAATGAGTGGGTGAATGTATGAAACACTTTGAAAAAGCAAAACGCTTGGAATCATTACCTGAACAATTTTTCGCTTCCCTTGCAGGAACTGTGAATGCTGTTGTGAATGAGGGGCATGATGTCATTAATTTGGGACAGGGAAATCCAGATCAGCCGACCCCTCCACATATTGTGGAAAAACTAACAGAAGCGGCTCAATCTCCTTCTAACCATAAATATCCTCCATTTCGTGGTTTATCGAGCTTTAAGGAGGCGATTGCAGCTTTCTATTTGCGGGAATACGGTGTGGAGATAGATCCCGAAACCGAAGTAGCGGTTCTCTTTGGAGGAAAAGCAGGTTTGGTGGAGATCCCTCAATGTTTATTGAACCCCGGGGATGGAGTATTTGTCCCGGATCCAGGTTATCCGGATTATGTATCGGGGGTCGCATTGGCAGAAGCCAGTATGATCAAGATGCCGTTGAAAGAGGAGAATGGGTTTCTTCCGGACTATCGTGTCCATTCCCGTGAAGAATGGGAAAGGGCGAAATTAATGTTCCTCAATTACCCCAATAATCCAACGGGTGCTACCGCCACAAAATCCTTTTTCGAGGACACGGTGGAACTTGCTTCAAAGCATGATATTTGTGTGGTGCACGACTTTGCTTACGGGGCGATCGGTTTCGATGGACAGAAGCCTTTGAGCTTTCTTGAGACGGATGGTGCAAAGGATGTCGGGATTGAGATATATACATTATCGAAAACCTATAATATGGCAGGCTGGAGAGTCGGTTTTGCCGTTGGGAATAAGAGTGTCATTGAAGCGATCAATCTCCTCCAGGATCACCTTTACGTAAGCCTGTTCGGCGCGATTCAAGAAGCAGCCACTACGGCTTTACTGAGTTCCCAGGATTGCGTAACGGAACTGGTTGCCACATATGAAGAACGAAGACAACTCCTGATCTCGGGTCTACAGGGAATTGGGTGGGATGTAAAAGCCCCACAAGGTTCCTTCTTTGCCTGGCTTAAGGTGCCGGAAGGGTTCACATCTGTTGAGTTCTCAACCTATTTACTTGAAAAAATCAAAGTGGCCGTTGCTCCTGGTGTAGGATTTGGAGAATATGGAGAAGGGTATGTACGGGTCGGTCTTTTAACGACAAATGAACGGATAAAAGAGGCGATTTCCCGTATAGAAAGTTTAGAATTATTTCACAAAAGGGATTGACATATGCTGAAATTGGTGCAATAATCCAACTGAATTAATATAATGAAATTCTTATCAAGAGCAGGCGGAGGGACCAGCCCGATGAAGCCCGGCAACCGACTTATTTAAGCACGGTGCTAATTCTTGCAGCTATACAGCTGACAGATAAGAAAGAGTGCCGAATGTAAACCTCTTCTTATCTGGAAGAGGTTTTTTTGTTTGCCGGCATGATGAAATCAAGACGCGGAAAAGAGCTTTTACATAGGGAGGTAATATGAATGAGCGAAGTGATTGCAACATATCGACTAAAGGGAAAGAGTGGTTCATACGAGAAAAAGGCAGAAGGGATTGCTTTGGGACTCACGGTCGGATCATGGACGGACCTGCCGCTACTGGAACAGGAACAATTAAGAAAATACAAGGGGAGAGTCGTTTCTGTGGAAGAGAGGGAGGACGAAGGCTCCTGGGGTGAGGTGAAGATTGGGTATCCCGGTCATAATTATTCCAATGATATTCCGGCTATCCTTACAACGGTATTCGGCAAACTTTCTCTCGATGGTGAAGTGAAATTACTGGATCTGGAGTTCTCAGAAGACTTAAAAAAGTCATTTCCCGGTCCACGTTTTGGGATAGAGGGCATCAGGGAATTAACAGGGGTTCATGGTCGACCGCTGTTAATGAGCATATTCAAAGGGGTGATCGGCAGGGATCTCACGTTCCTTGAAAATCAGTTAAGAGCTCAGGCCCTCGGCGGAGTCAATGTCGTAAAAGATGATGAAATATTATTTGATAATTCCTTGACTCCATTTTTTGAAAGAGTGAGATTAGGAAAAAAAGTGTTGCACAATGTCTTTGAAGAAACGGGTAAGAGAACCTTGTATGCCATAAATCTGACAGGGAAAACCTCACAGTTACGGGACAAGGCAAGAAAAGCCAGGGAGCTTGGGGCAGATGCTCTTTTATTCAATGTATTTTCCTACGGTCTCGATGTTCTGCAGGAATTGAGGGAGGACCCTGAGATTTCATTGCCGATCATGGCTCATCCTGCCTTTGCCGGGGCTGTTGCAGCGTCTCCAGTATATGGAGTGAGCTACTCTTTATGGTTGGGTAAATTATTGCGGATGGCCGGGGCTGATTTTTCATTATTTCCATCTCCGTACGGTAGTGTGGCACTAGAGAAGGACAACGTCCTATCCATAAGCCATGAATTAACAAAGAATGACGAACATTTGAAGAGAACATTGCCAGTTCCATCAGCAGGCATACACCCGGCTCTTGTACCCCTTTTGGTAAAAGATTTCGGGACAGATTGTGTCATCAATGCCGGAGGAGGCATTCACGGTCACCCGGACGGTGCAAGTGGGGGAGGAAGGGCATTTGGCCAAGCGATCGATGCTGTTTTAGACGGAAGGTCACTCCAGGAAGCAGCCGAAACCTATGAAGAACTGAAGAAAGCCCTGTCCCTATGGGGAGGGGAGGTAAAGGTGTAATGAGTCTTCCAGTGATATTCTGTGATTTTGATGGGACGATCACAGAAACAGATAATATCATTTCTTTGATGAAAGCCTTTGCCCCACCGGAATGGGAGCCTGTAAAAGAGGACATTTTAAGCCACTCGATCTCGATCAAAGAAGGGGTAAGCAAGTTGTTCTCACTCATTCCTTCTTCAAAGAAAGACGAGATGATTCAGTATTTGATGGAAACAGCGGTTATTCGTGAAGGCTTCAAGGAATTCGTGGACTATACAAAAGTCAATGAGATTCCCCTGTATATTGTGAGTGGGGGAATAGACTTCTTCGTTCACCCGTTACTGAAAGAATTCGGGCCTTTTAAGGCTGTATATTGTAACGAAGCGATCTTTAACGATTCGAACATAACCATTCATTGGCCATATCCATGTGACGTGCACTGTGAAAACAAAGGATGTGGATGCTGTAAGCCTTCCATTCTGAGGGCATTATCCCTGGAAGATCATGAGGTGATTGTAATAGGGGACTCTGTTACAGACATTGAGATGGCGAAGCTTGGCGATACAGTACTCGCAAGGGACTATCTCGCACGTACGTGTGAAGAAAAGGAAATCCCGTATCATCCTTTTGAAACATTTCACGATTGCATAAATGTGATAGAAAAAGGAGTGACAATATGAAGTCGTATCAATCCGAATGGGAAGAGCTCGCTGATATCAAAAGAGAATTGGCGGAGAGGGACTGGTTTATGGGAACCAGTGGGAATCTGGCGATACGAGTGGAATCATCGCCTGTATCTTTCCTGGTTACAGCAAGTGGAAAGGATAAGCGAAAGCACACGAAAGAGGACTTCCTCCTTGTGAATGCACAGGGTGAGGCCTTGGAGGAAACCCAACTGCGTCCCTCAGCCGAAACCCTTCTCCACAGTCACATATTCAATGGGAGTTCAGCGGGATGCAGCTTGCATGTCCATACTGTTGCCAACAATGTGATCAGTGAACTGTATGGGGATGAAGGTGTCATCACATTCAGAAACCAGGAACTGATTAAAGCCTGGGACAAATGGGATGAACATGATTCCCTCTCGATACCCATCATCCATAATCATGCGCATATCCCAACCTTGGCGGATTCCTTCCTTCCTTTCATTAATGGAGATAAAGGGGCCGTACTCATTCGCAATCATGGAATTAGCGTTTGGGGACGTACAGGATTTGAAGCTAAGAAACTATTGGAAGCGTGTGAGTTTCTGTTCCAATATCACCTTACATTATTATCATTAACAACTTCGAAATCTATTTCCAAGGGAGGAGTAAAATTATGACAACGATACACATTCAGGGGAAAAATCAGATCATCGATCACCAGGAAGAGGTAGTAAATTATTTAAATGACCAAGGGGTGATCTACGAACATTGGAACATGGATAAACTGGACGAATCACTGAGGGACCGATTCGCTTTAACCGATGAGGATAAAGAGGCCATTCTCTCCACCTTTAAAGAGGAGATTGAAGATATTTCAGCTCGCAGAGGGTATCAGGCAAGGGATGTGATTTCCCTTTCCGAAAGCACTCCAAATCTTGAAGAGCTATTAAAGAATTTCCAACAGGAGCATCATCATACGGATGATGAAGTCCGATTTATAGTAAGTGGACATGGCGTTTTCGTCATTCAAGGGAAGGACGGGGATTTCTTTGAGGTACACCTGAATCCCGGTGACTTAATTTCCGTGCCTGAAAACATCCGCCACTATTTCACTTTAAGTGATGATAAGCAGGTAGTGGCCGTTCGCATTTTCGTCACCCAGGAAGGTTGGGTACCAATCTATTAATCATCCATCAGGATAGACAAAGAATCTTTTCTTTTGTCTATCCTTTTTTTGCACGTTTGGCGAAAAATGTCTAATTCAGCAATAATACTAGTTATTTTGTCTTGTTTTGCGAATCTATTTACTTTTCTGATAATACTTGCGATAATGCTCAAGTAATGATTTTACTTTAAATAGACTAGGAGCTAAAAAAGGAGTTTAGTAGAAATGGGTCGTTTATTAAAACAGAAGTGGCTATTATTGAAAATCAACCACAAGCGCTCGGAAATGGTATCAATGGGAGTAAACTTAGGATTATGTGCTGAGGAAACAATCAAATGCAGCCAGCAATTGGATCAGCTGTTGAACGACTATGAAAAGTGCACAAACAATGCTGGATCAGAGCCACTGCACGAATCATCAAGCGAATTAGGGCAATACATTAAGAGTTTATTGAAACGCACTGCTTCTTGACCACTCACCAGGAATTCCCTCATCATTCAGACACATGAGAGAAAGAATCTCCGTTCAATTCCACATTCACATCATACGAACAAAACTAATTTGTCGTTATTTCAAAGGTAAAGGACGGTTCGCCAAAAGCGGGCCGTCCTTTGCTTTTTCCTTCTGCAGAAAGACTCTGACAGTTGACAATGACCAGATATATTTGTATAATGTTTTGAAACTGAGATATATTCTTTAAAGGAATGAATGCCATGACCGAGAAACAAGATACAAAACAATCGTTGAAACTTTTCATTGTCCTTTCCAGAGCTTTTAAAGCGTTAAATGAAGAGATAAATAAGAACATTCAAGAAAATGGTCTGAACCCGACAGAATTTGCCGTGTTGGAGCTTCTATATCATAAGGGAGACCAGCCTTTGCAACAAATTGGAGGAAAGATCCTGCTAGCTTCAGGCAGCATCACATATGTAGTCGATAAGCTTGAAAAAAAGGGATATCTTAAACGCGTTGCCTGTCCAAAGGATCGTCGGGTCACTTACGCCCAGATTACTGAAAATGGCCGAGGGTTGATCGATGATATTTTCCCGAACCATGAGAACCGGATACACGAATTGATGTCTGCCTTGTCTCCCGACGAAAAGGAAGAAACCATTCAAATGCTGAAAAAGCTTGGACTATCCATCAAAGATCTTTCATACTAGGCCACATCAATCTGCCCTGTCTATTATAGACGGGGCTTTTATTTTTTAAGGTTGGTACATTTTCAAATTTCTTTACTTTAAAGGCGAGCAATCAAGAAATTAAGATTACTTGATACACCGCTGTTGATTTCCGTGCAAGACTTCGCTTTCCTCGGGCGGAAGGCGAGCCTCCTCGTCGCTGACGCTCCTCCGGGGTCTCACCTATTCCGCTTTTCCCGTAGGAGTCTTCGTCTTGCACTCCAATCAACAGCTAGAACATGCTATCTACTAAATATCCTTTAGCAATAATAAAAGGCCCACTTTGACAAAGTAGTTGCTATTCATACACGGACTATAATTTTCGATAGTTCGGTCAATTGTGAGGTGTCGGACAGAATGGGCCATTCAGAACAGGTAAGAAATAGTATTTACATAATTAGGTGTAATCTGTCGCCGAAACAAGTAGAGGAAGAGTAGGTGTATTCAATGGTATAGCACTCTCGACATGATGTGTTCTTGCGAAACACTTACGCTTGGAAAGTTGATTGAAGCGGAAGGTGCTCGACTCCTGCGGGAAACGCTGGACAGGTGAGACCCCGGAAGGCGAAGCCTGAGGAGGCTCACCGCCAGCCCCGCGGAAAGCGAGCACCTGAAGCGGAAATCAACCACTACTCACTACATCAAAAGCAATAGTACATAAGTAAACAGCATAATATAAATCCGAACAACTTCTATTTTAATACTCAACACTTTAGTTCCAGCTCCTTTTTTAAGGAGATATTAATGAAATCGATCCTTATATCAACAGGAGATTCGGGCTATGAAGTCGAATTATTATAATCGGGATGAATTTAAGAGGAGGAACAAGCTATGAAGTTTGAAGAATATACATATGAAAGACCGAATCTGGAAGAGATTAAGCCGGCATTCGAAAAGGTGCTTCAGAAGTTTAAAGCAGCTTCAAATGTTTCGGAACAGATGGAAGCGATCAAGGAAATCAATGAAATCCGACTGACCATCGACACCATGCAGAATATATGCTATATCAGGCATTCCATCGATACAAATGATAGGTTTTACAAAGAAGAGCAGGAGTACATCGATGATATGATGCCTGAGGTTTCCGGCATGGTGACAGAATATTATCAGGAACTGGTGAATTCCCCATATCGGAAGGAATTGGAAGAGAAGTGGGGAACACAGTTGTTTTCTCTGGCAGAGAGTGAAATCAAAACGTTTTCCCCGGAAATTATCACTCTGCTTCAAAAAGAAAATAAGTTGTCTTCACAGTATACGAAACTGATGGCTTCTGCCAAGATCCCATTTGAAGGAGAAGAGAGAACATTGGCCCAAATGGGTCCCTTTACACAATCTGTAAATCGAGGGACAAGGAAAGAGGCAGCCTTTGCCACCCTTTCTTTCTTTGAAGAAAATCAGGAAGAATTAGATCGTTTATTCGATGAGTTAGTGAAAGTCCGTCATACCATAGCGACGACTTTAGGTTATAAGAATTTTGTTGAGTTAGGATATTATCGCATGACGAGAACGGATTATACACCTGATATGGTAAAAACTTTCCGTGATCAGGTGAAGGAGCATATCGTCCCTCTTTCCACAGAGCTGAAAGAAAGACAGGGGAAGCGGATTGGTATCGACTCCATGAAGTTTTATGATGAAGGATTTAAATTCACATCCGGCAATGCATCCCCTAAAGGAGACCCTCAGTGGATCATTGACAATGGTAAGAAAATGTATGAAGAGTTATCACCTGAGACAAAGGAATTCTTTGATTTCATGATCGAACGCAACCTCATGGATTTGGAGGCGAAGAAGGGGAAAGCGGGAGGAGGATATTGCACATATATTGCTGGGCATGAAGCGCCATATATCTTCTCGAATTTCAATGGGACGTCTGGCGATATCGATGTATTGACTCATGAAGCTGGCCATGCCTTCCAAGTATATTCAAGCCGTGGATTCGATATCCCGGAATACATTTGGCCAACGTACGAAGCCTGCGAGATCCACTCCATGAGCATGGAATTCTTCACGTGGCCATGGATGAACTATTTCTTTAAGGAGGATACGGATAAGTATCAATTCTCTCATTTGAGTGAGGCGCTGCAGTTTCTCCCGTACGGTGTAGCAGTGGATGAATTCCAGCATTTTGTGTATGAGAATCCTGAAGCTACACCTGCTGAACGGAACGCAGCCTGGAGAAAGATCGAGAAAGAGTATCTTCCGCATAAAGACTATGATGGGGTGTCGTATTTGGAAAATGGCGGGTTCTGGCAGCGTCAATCCCATATTTACAATTCACCATTCTACTATATTGATTATACGTTAGCTCAAATCTGTGCTTTTCAATTTTGGAAGAAAATGAATGAGGATCGTGAAGGGGCCTGGAATGACTATGTTGCCCTTTGTAAACTGGGAGGAAGCCGTTCATTCACAGCACTGGTGGAAGCGGCCCATCTAGACTCCCCATTCCAGGAGGCAACGGTCGAAAAAGTAATCAAACCAATCAGGCAGTGGTTAAATGGAATCGATGATACAACCCTATAAATGAATTTGGGCAACAGCATTTTATGCGGTTGTTTTTTTTCGTTAATAAAAGAATTCTGTTCTTTTGCTTCTGATTTTCCATGCTTGTACATAAGGTGAAGTAGAAGGTGTCAGAGGTGATGGGATGAAAAGATTGGCTGGATCGTTTCAGATTGCAGCAGTATATGTAGGAACTGTGATAGGAGCCGGATTTGCCACGGGAAGGGAAATTGTCGAGTTTTTCACCCGGTTTGGTTTTGTCGGGTTTATTGCCATATTACTAAGTGGATATTTATTTATTACGATGGGGACCAAGATCATGCTCAAATCCCATGATATTAAAGCGAAGTCATTCGAGGAATTCAATGAATATCTATTTGGCAAATGGTTTTCAAAGATCATGAATATCGTCATGATGATCATGCTGATCGGAGTTTCAGCCGTCATGCTTTCAGGGGCAGGGGCCGTTTTTCAGGAGCAGCTCCTATTATCCAAACAGTTAGGGATTCTGTTGACCATCGCATTGGGTTTTTTAACGATGATGGTAGGGATGAAAGGCTTATTTGCTGTGAATACGTTTGTCGTTCCTCTTATGATTGTCTTCAATCTGCTCCTGATGGTGTATTCCGTTCGCCATGCGGATTTTATGGAAGCATTCCTCATGATCCCTCATGCGGAAGATGGATGGAAATCGGTCGTCGCCCCATTTTCATATGTTGCCTTCAATCTCGCCATGGCACAGGCTGTTCTCGTTCCAGTTGCAGGAGCAGTGAAAGATAGGGAAACCATTAAATATGGGGGATATCTTGGCGGTTTTTTTCTAACACTTATTTTGATCTCCAGTCATATCACCCTTGTCACGATTCCAAATGTAACCCAGTATCAGATTCCCATGGCCGTGGTGATGAAGTCATTCGTATCAGGTTTCTACTTTATCTATATCCTCATTATTTATGGTGAAATTTTCACTTCCGTCATCGGTGGTGTATTCGGCCTCGAAAAACAGCTCGGAAGCTATTGGAAAGGCTCTTCTTTATGGACTTTTACAGGGATTTTCCTGATGATTTATTCTTTGAGCTTCTTTGAGTACAGTGAACTCTTATCCTATTTGTACCCTCTTTTTGGCTATATGAGTTTGTTATTCATTATCCTTCTGTGGATGAAACCGAATAAATAATGTTCAAAAAGAGTAAAAAATGTGTCTGCAGCTCATGTTAATAGAGAGTAAATCAAAAGGAGTGATAAACATGACACAGTCCAAACATGAAAAAGAAAGACAGTGGAATGTAAGAAAAGAGGAGCAGCATCCTCACGGTAAAGTTTCTTCATTCAAAGAGCTCTCAGAAGGAAAGAAAGAAAAGCAATAAAAGGAAAACGGATGCCAAAGGGCATCCGTTTTTCTTTTGGTTATAAGTCTTTTTTATGATGATAAGAGTCATCGGTTTTGTATTGCTCGGGGAAATATTTATTTCGTACTTCATCCTTGTCCCAATTGTCTTTACCACAAGCTGCTGCCAATTCGTCCAAATGTCTCATGATGTACTGCATATCAAGGTCCTGCAGGCTGTCATAGTCGATGCCTTCAAGTATATAATTCTTGAAGGTCCAGACCAGCCGCTTCGTTTCACTGCTGTTGTTTTCACCAATCATTCTAAGGGAACGGAAGATTTCTGCAATGATGGATACATCTTGTTTACCGTAATGCCTTAATTGATAAAAGCTTTTGTATAAATAATCGACAAAGGTTGGCTGTTCTAATATGATACGCAGCTGGTTTTCATCATCTGTCAAATAAGAGCTTGGAAGCTTATGTTTAGCGAGCTTTGACAGGATGATGCCGATTTCTTCAATGCAGTTCTTAGCCGTATTAGGGTCGTTGATGGCCGGGGAAATGGCCCTTAAGGCTATTTCTACTAGCTTCCGGATCCCGAGTTCAATGTCTTCAATCGGCTCTTTATCAGGACCCAAGACTAGATGGTCCAGGTAGTCTTCTGCGTCAATGTCTTTGTTCGTTGACCAAATTGTCATCACGGGGGTCCCTTCAAGTAAGTATTCGCCAGGTGTCTTCACCATCCGTACAATACTCTTGTCCTTTTTGGCCTTTTTAATCATCCCTTCGATATCAATCTGTTGCAGATATCCGGATGCTTCACTGAACACATTGGTCGGATCCGTTTCTTTAAAGAAAGAGTCATTGAATGTAGATGGTACCTCTTGAATGGCATTTCTTCTATATAGGTAGCTGTTATCAATTTTTTTATTGGTTTTAATGGTGATATTGTGGATTAAATTACTTACTTTCACCCAGTTGGAAACATGATGTACGAAATAAACGAAGACAAATAAACAAATAACGGCCACTATGCCGGCAAAAGCCGAGGAAATATATAATTTCTGACCTGATTCATCCTGAAGGAGGACCAGCAGGGTTATGCAGTAGACCACACCGGATACAAAGATGGCAAGCACCCTCTGAGTCGGGCGGTCATTAATGAAATTCTGTAAGGTCCTCGGAGAATACTGGGATAGAAAAGTCGTGAGGACAACCATGATGGTTGAAAAGGTAATGGTCGTCATTGTCATGATGGATGAGGCAATCGTACTGATGATGGTCATGGATAAATTAAAATTAGAGAACAAAACCTTTGGAAATATCGGATAGTTATGCTGACTTAACCACCAATCAAAATAAAAGGTGACAAGAGAAAGAAGCAAAGAGATCAGCGAAAATAAAAATGGCACAAACCAAAAGCTTTTTTGTGCTTTATTCAATATATGTATATTCAGGTTCATAACAGGGTTCCACCTTACGAGACAGTATGCTATCAGAATAACCTCAAAGCTGCCGCCGTAAACCTTTCTATTTTGGTCCTACATCAAAAAAGGAGGAGGAAGTCCTCCACCTATAAGAAAAATATTTTTAGTATTATGCCTCTACGATCTTATAATTTTTATGATTCACCACTGTTTTTTCTTCTAATTCAAGTTCGCGGTAATTCTTCATATAAGTTAAGTCGACGATTACTGAATTTTCATTCACTTTTTCAACGATTCCTTTTAATCCTTCTCTAAATTCAATGACATTCCCGATTTCTGCTTTTTTCATCAAAAGCCGCTCCTTTTTGGCAAATTTCTACAAACAATTACTAATATTTTGACGCAAAGTCATGAAAAGGTAAAGAGTTTTCTAAAAATTGCATATAAAAATTATGTCTTGAGCTCAGTAGCCTTTTGAAACTACAATAGAAGCAGTGAAGATGGAGGTAGTGGATATGAGTGAAACAGAAATTCTTGAACAGCTGCAATCATTGCGTACAAGAGAAGTAGAGGAAATAATGGTATCGAAGGAAGATTTTCTTGCTTTCCGATCTGTGCTGGTAAAACAGGGAGACTTCAAACAGTTCCGTGGGATCGCTAAACAAGGTGGGAATATCCTCTTTCAATACCTTGATACACCAAGAAGTTAAACGAAGTGGAGGAGATCATCCTCTGCTTTTTTTGTTCGCAAATGGACACCGGGTTCTTGTTGTATATAAAACATTATATGAACGGGTTTCTTCATTTAGTATAGAAGCGTGCACCATTGGTGGTAACCATTACCTGCTGAAATTCTCCCCATTCATTGTTATCTTATGAGGGAACGCTATTTGGGAGGTAGAAATATGATCAAGAAGAGCTTTATGTTAGGAATTGCAGCACTTTCTTTTGTTACGTTCTCTACTCAAACATTTGCTGCAGGGGGAGAACACACTGTAGAAAAGGGTGAGTCCCTTTGGGATATCGGTAAAGAGAAATCCGTATCCGTCATTCAATTAAAGGAAGCAAATAATCTGAAATCCAATGAAATCCAACCGGGTCAAACCATCAAAATACCTGATAATAATGTGACAGCAGAAGATCGGGAGCTGCTTGCAAAGCTTGTACATGCTGAAGCAAAAGGTGAGCCATATGCAGGTAAAGTCGCAGTTGCAACCGTCGTATTGAACAGAGTGGACTCTACTGAGTTCCCTGACACTATCAAACATGTAATCTATCAGGTTTCAAATGGACATTATGCCTTTTCGCCTGTACAAAATGGACAAATCAACCAGGCGCCTTCACAGGAAGCAAGGGACGCGGTCCAGGAAGCCCTGGCATTCAGAGGCCAAGGAAAGGGATCACTCTTTTTCTATAATCCAGTGACATCTACAAGTGACTGGATCACGAGCAGGGACACCTTGCTGACAATTGGAAAACACCGTTTCGCAAAGTAAGGTTGATCGAAAATAATAAATGAGCGTTCGGATATCTTTTTTCTTTCCTCTATGTGGGATTAATAGTAAAATAGAGAAAAGAAATAGAGGTGATGTTGATGAATGGGACAATTGTTGCTCAAATTGAGTTGGTACGGTGGAAAATGATAGAGTCAGGCCTTCGTTTAGGGCTGGACAGTCCCACTACAATCCAACTTAGTAAAGAGCTGGATGCCTTGATCAATATTCATCAGCGAAATGATACAAAAAAAACAACTCAAAATAAAATGATTCAATAAATAGAAAAGGGTTAACCTTTGGTAATCTCTCTTATTTTATAAAGAGAATTCCAACCGGGTTAACCCTTTTCTATTAAAAGAGATTGAACCTTCAGGGCGAAGGGTATCCTTCTATATAAACATTTAATGGGAGATGAAGAGAATGAAGAGCAGAATTGTATGTATTACAGGGGGAGCCAGCGGTATAGGGAAAACCCTGGTTGAAGAATTTGCCAGAGAGGGCGCCATGGTTGAATTTATAGATAAGGACGTGGAAAAGGGGAGAGAACATTCCAACAGGCTTAATGCAGAGGGATATACCACGAGATTCCATGAAGCAGATGTCGGTGTCCACGATGAGGTGAAAGGCGTCTTCAATAAAATAAAAGAAGATCATGGGGTGCTGGACGTTCTGATAAATAATGCAGGCGTCTCCAGATTCATGTCCTTCTGGGATATGGAACCTGACGACTGGAACAGCATTCTATCTTCAAACTTAAGCAGCGTATTTTATTGCAGCCGGGAAGCGGCTTCATTAATGAAGAATCAGGGTGGATGCATCATAAATATGGCCTCAACAAGAGCTACTATGTCTGAACCGGATACTGAAGCCTATTCAGCGACAAAAGGAGGCATTGTCAGCCTCACCCATTCTCTGGCCATTACTTTGAGCGAAGTGGGGATCCGCGTCAATTCCATCAGTCCAGGATGGATTCAAACAGAAGATTATGACACCTTGAGAGACATCGACCATAGTCAGCACCCTTCCGGAAGGGTAGGGAAACCTGGAGATATAGCGAGGGCATGCTTATTCCTTGCCCACCCCGATAATGATTTCATCACAGGTGAAAACATCGTGATTGATGGGGGAATGACAAAGAAGATGATGTATGAACATTAACGGTAATAAAACGAACCGTTCACCTATCCTGGTGAAGTGGTTCGTTTTTTTTATGAAAAAGGGATAATTTAACAACGAGTTATGATAGAATAAAAAAAATAATATATTTAGAAAATTTAATCAATATAGTCAATGAGGGGGAAAAAGAATGAATCGATTGGATTCAATCAAGAGAGAGATGAATAAAGTGCTAGTGGGGAAGGACAAGGAAATCGACCTGTTGTTAATTGCATTACTTCAAGAAGGACACGTTCTATTGGAAAGTGTCCCGGGTACAGGAAAGACTTTGCTCGCCAAAACTTTCAGTCACTGTATCGATGGAGCGTTCAAAAGGATCCAATTCACACCGGATGTGTTACCGAGTGATGTGACTGGTATACAGTTTTTCAATCCGAAAACACAGGAATTCGAATTAAGGACAGGACCCGTGGTCACGAATGTCCTCTTGGCAGATGAGATTAACAGGGCCACTCCGAGAACACAGGCGAGTTTACTCGAAGTAATGGAAGAAAAACAAATCACCATAGACGGGGAAACCGTCCCATTAGAGCCCCCGTTTATCGTGGTCGCCACTCAGAACCCGATTGAATCCCAGCAGGGAACATTTCCACTGCCAGCTGCACAGCTGGACCGATTTTTGTTGAAGATTCCGTTTACGTATCCTGATTTTGAAGAGGAGAGAGGAATATTAAATCGCTTTAAATCATCTGAACCATTAACTACAGTCAACAAAGTGTTAAGTCTTGATGAGTTACAATCATTGACCCGCCAAGTTAAAGAAGTACATATATCCGAGGATATTGAAACATATATTCTTCAAATTACGAGGGGAACAAGGGAACATGAATGGGTGGAGGTAGGTGCAAGCCCACGAGCGAGCCTGGCACTTCTCAAGGCCTCTCAGGCTCAAGCATTCCTTGAAGGCAGGGATTTTGTGAGACCGCAGGATATTGTAGCCGTTGCCCCATATGTTCTCCAACACCGGATCCAATTAACGATCGAGTCTTCCTTAACAAGAACGGCTGAAGAAGTGATCGAGCAAATTGTAGAAATGTCTGTTACTCCTGTAGAAGCGAGGCAAGCTTAGTGAATTGGAAACGTGACATTGTCGAAGATCCCTATATATCCTTGACTCTGGTCCTGCTTGTCATCGTTGGGGCAGCAAGCTTTTATGTACATTCCTATGTAGGGTTGGGTATTTTTTTGTTGATGATCCTCTATTTCAGGGTCCATCAATGGTATCTAATGAAAATTGGTGAAGGCATTAGCATTGGAAGGACCACGAAGAGGATTAGGCTGCATTGCGATGAGGAGCAAAATTGGGAATTTCAACTTCAAAATAAAGGCATGTCCATTTGGGGTGCGACGTTGAAGATCACATTTAAAGATATCGTCATCCCCACTATGCATCCCTACTCGTCAGGGGTGGAGGACAAAATTGAAGTGTCCGTCCCTTTCTCCATCCGTAAAAATGAGGAAGGGAGCATCTCCATACCCGTTAGAGGAAAAAGAAGGGGATTGTGCAAGATTACCAACATGCAGCTGGAAATCCCCCACTTATTCGGAAGTGGTAAAGTACTTTTGGATTTACTCGATAATGTCCCGTCGACCATTATCGTATTTCCTTCAGATTCTCCCGTGAAAATGGCCGAACAAAAGCTTACATGGAAACAGGGGGACGTCCCCATCCAACATTCATTATTTCATGATGTCTTTCATCAGATAGGGACAAGGGATTACATTCAAGGAGACCGCTTTCAGGATGTTCACTGGAAGGCAACTGCCAGAACGGGCAGCCTTCAAACGAAGATCTATGCACCAGCTACTCAAAGAGAGTGGATGATCGCCATCAATCTATCGGACCGCTATGCCATCACCAACCAGCTCGAAGAAATCATTCAATACGCCTCCTATATGATGAGGCTTGCGGTAGAACAAAATATCACTTTCTCCCTTGTCTTAAACGTGAGATCCCAGGGCGGGACCCCTTACTATTATCTTCCGCCCGGAATAGGAAGGGTTCACAGGCAGAGAGGGATGGAAATGCTTTCTACTCTATCGACAGATGAGTTTACAATCCCATTCCATATTGTTCTGAAGCATTTATACCTTAGACAATTGGTTCCTTCTGTATTTATTACTGCAGGGGCACTGGGGGCACGTGAAGAAGTTTTATTGACAAAGATTGAAAAACAGAAAATCCAAGTTTACAAGTTGAATTCAGAACAAAAACAAGGAGTCGTCACATTATGGAATCGTTCGCTGAAAGTTCCTTCTTGATCAAACATAAACAAATGCTTATGGTGAAAATAGGGCTCTATGTCGGAATCGATATTTTATTCGCCCTATTAATGACCACATTCCTTTTTTCCAAAGAAGTACTATTAAGCAGCTACGTACCGGCCCTTTGTATGGTGTTTATCATAATAATGACATTTCTTATAGTAAGCACGTTAAAACCTTGGATCTTTAAACTATTGTTAGGGGCACTCGCTATTTCTCTTGTATTTAGTATCTATTTCTTCTCTGCTGCATGGTGGGTGATGTTGGCTGTCCTTGTTTTTTTACATTGGAGAATCGCGTCTTATACAAAAAGTAATGATACATCCATCGAAGTGAACAGCGGGTCTGTCCTGATCTTTTTATTTATTGCGTCAGTATCATTATTGACAGGTTCTGTAAGAGGATTGGGAAATACGTATATCATTTACAGTCTGTTATTTATCTTATTTTCCATCATCATCATGCTCACGCCGATTCAAAGAATGCTCGGAGATGTGAAAACCGGTCATAAAAAAGTGCTGCTCAAACCAATGGGATTCTGGTTTTTAGTAACATTGGCAGGGGGGCTACTGGCGGTATTCAGCTCTTTGGTTAGTAAAGGGATTTATTGGGTAGCAGAAAAGGGATTTTGGGTATTTTCTTTCTTGGTTGATCCAATTTATGATCAGTTAATAATATTAAGAGACAGGTTCTTAAGTATGAGGCATGCTCAGGAGGGAGAGGGAAGTGAAGTTCAAAATCAGGATTTCTTAGAGGCCCAGAATTATGAACTTAGCCAGGGATTATCATTTTCCTGGGTGAATGAGGTTCTACTGGGGCTATTTATTATAGCCGTCATCATTTATTTGGTGAAGAAACGAAAATCTTCCTTTGACACCTCAAAGGAAGAAGAAAATTCTCCAACCATGATGACTCAAAAGATTGTAACCCTGGACAAGGATCCTGAAATAGAACAATTTTCTTATTCAAAAGCAAGGGACGACATTCGGCTATCGATGGAGAAGCTCGAAGGGGAAGCCCACATATGTGGAGCGGGAAGACAACAGAATGAGAACGTTCAATTATGGTTCAACCGGATCGGCCTCAGTGAATCGGAACGTTTTTTCTCTCTTTATGAACGTATCAGATACGGTCAATCCGTTCCAAGTCAGCAAGAAGTCGATTACTTCACAAGACAGATCGAACATCATATTGGTGAATTGAAACAACGGGAAGATCAATAGAAGAAGCTAGTGCTTACATGAGTCATTTAATGTAAGCATTAGCTTCTTTAAATTTTGTTCGGTGGGGTATGATAGAGATGAGGAGGTATCGTTTATGTTGTATGAATTAAGGGATGTACACTATAAAGATATTTTACATATTAAGGAGATGGATATTTCCGAACACAGGACGACCTGCGTTGTTGGGGAAAGTGGTGCCGGGAAATCTACTTTATTGAAATTGTTGAATAAAATGAATATACCAGCTAGGGGGCAAATCCGTTATAAAGGAAATTCCCTGGAAAGTGTGGATCCGGTGAAGCATCGGAGGGAAGCTGTCATGATTTCCCAGACCCCTCTTCTGTTTGGAGAAACAGTGGAAGAAAATCTTCAGAAGGGGCTTGTTTTTTCAGAAAAGCCACTGGCTAGCCGGGAAGAGCTATTGAAGATGTTGAGCATTGTGAAGCTGGATAAACCACTGGATGCACGTGCAGAACAGTTGTCTGGCGGAGAGCGCCAGCGATTATCTCTCGGCAGGGTGTTGGTAATGAAGCCTGCTGTTTATTTATTGGATGAACCTACGTCGGCTCTTGACGAAGAAACAGAGAGTGAAGTGATGAAAAGTTTTATTACGTGTGCAAATGGGCATGGAGGGACCATCATCATGGTGACCCATTCGACAAATGTGGCCGAAGAGTACGGCGAGGAAATCATTACGATTAGAAAATAGCAGATGGAGGGTTAGACATTGGAAAAAGGAATTATCGATATAGAATTATGGAGATTCATTGCAGCGTATGCCTTTGTCCTTCTCTTGTTATTTATCGTGAAATGGAGAGGGATATCGAGGGAAAAACAAATCATACTCGCTTCTTTCCGGATGACCATTCAATTGATTATCGCTGGATACATCCTTACATATATTTTTGATCACCCAAGCCCTTGGCTAACCTTGAGTATCATAGTCGTAATGGAAGTATTTGCAGTAAGGAATATATTCAAGCAGGTCAAATATGAAATGGATCGAAAGCTGAAAGGCATCGCTGCCATTTCATTATGTGCAGGTACACTGATCAGCTTGTTTTATTTCAATATGGTCGTCATCCATTTCTCCCCATGGTATGAACCAAGATATTTCATTCCGATCGCAGGGATGATTGTGGGGAACGCGATGACGGGCATAACGCTTGGAATCAATACTCTCCTTGGAGGATTGATAGAGCAGAGGGAAAAAGTAGAAGGAGCTTTGATGCTGGGGGCAACCCCTAAAGCAGCCTCTAAGACGTATTTGGATAATGCATTTGATTCTGCCATCCTCCCCACTCTGAATAATATGCTGGGGATGGGTATCATTTTTCTTCCTGGGATGATGACTGGGCAAATTCTTTCAGGAGTAAGCCCCCTGGTGGCCATTGAATATCAGATTGCCATTCTGTTAGGAATTGTCGGAAGCGTTGCATTGACAGTCGTCCTGTTTATTTTATTGGCATATAAGCGACTATTTACAAAGGATGCCCAATTGAACATTTGATAGCTTCCCCGTTCTAATCTAGTTTCCACGGCATATGCTAGAGAGAGAATGATAGGAAGGGGAGAGTTCCATTTGAAATACGAAATCGAGCAGGCACTGAGGGTGAAAAGTCTTGCCATCGATGTGATGGAGGAATTGATGAAGGAAGACAGGAAGTATGAGGTCCAGGAATTAAAGCAGCTGTCTGAGTTGTTCTCCCGATGTATTTGCGACTTGGTGAATGTATACTCCAATATCTCAGAAGATCATGAAATGACCTTGAAAGGAACGGTCATCAAAGCAAAGATCGGCTATAACCTCATGAAGGCAGAAACAGTAGAAAAAGAATAGTATGGTAACCCGAAGAATGACTCATACTAAAGACTCCGTATCAGGTGGATATGGGGTCTTTACTGCGTTTTCTTCTTTAGGGTTTACAATAAATCATCAAATTTTACATAATTAGGTTCATAACAGTGGCAAATTAATGAAATACTAAAAAAATCAAGCTTTACAATTGTGTATATCCTCATTGCATGCTATTCTTTTTTATTGAACAGCTTTATAGGAATATTGGATTAATCACTAGAAATAGTTGACGTTTTCTTTATAATCCATTACTTTTATGAAGCAACTAAAAACAAGATAATTGAAGGAGTCGATTCACATGGCACAAAAAACATTTACAGTTACAGCTGAAACAGGAATTCATGCTCGTCCGGCAACTCTATTGGTTCAAACGGCAAGCAAATTCGACAGCGATGTACATCTAGAATACAAAGAAAAGAAAGTAAACTTAAAATCGATCATGGGTGTTATGTCTTTAGGTGTTGGTAAAGGTGCAGAAATCACAATCATTACTGAAGGTAGTGACGAGGAAGAAGCGTTAAACAGCTTACAGGAAACATTGAACAAAGAAGGTTTAGCTGAGTAATGTCCAGTCTCTTAAAAGGTATTGCGGCATCAAATGGTATTGCCATAGCAAAAGCGTATCGCCTGGTCGAACCTGACCTGAGCTTTGAGAAGAAAAGCGTAGACAATGCTGAACAGGAAGTTTCACGCTTCCAGAATGCCATTGCGACATCTAAATCAGAGCTTGAAGCGATCCGTGATAAAGCGAGAGTTGATTTAGGGGAAGACAAAGCTCAAATCTTTGAAGCGCATCTTCTTGTCTTAAGCGATCCAGAACTACTGACACCTATCGAAGACAAAGTAAAATCAGAAAATGTAAACGCTGAATCCGCACTTAAAGAAACAGCGGATATGTTCGTATCCATGTTTGAATCCATGGATAACGAGTATATGAAGGAACGTGCGGCGGATATCCGTGACGTGACGAAACGTGTCCTTTCACACCTATTGGGCGTGCAGATTGCAAACCCAAGCATGGTAACAGAAGAAGTGATTGTGATTGCAGAGGATCTAACTCCTTCTGACACGGCACAATTAAACCGTGAATTCGTTAAAGGATTCACAACGGATATCGGTGGAAGAACATCACATTCGGCCATTATGGCCCGTTCAATGGAGATCCCGGCTGTAGTGGGGACGAAATCCATTACTTCCTCTGTTGAAAATGGTGATATGATCATCGTTGACGGATTAAATGGAGAAGTACATATTAATCCGACTCCGGAAGTCATCGAAGAGTACAAGAAAGAGCATGCCCGTTATGAAGAACAAAAGGCTGAATGGGCGAAGCTCGTGAATGAACCGACGGTATCCAAAGATGGGGAGCATGTTGAACTTGCTGCCAATATCGGGACACCTAAGGATCTTGAAGGCGTTAAGAATCACGGTGGAGAAGGTGTAGGACTGTATCGTACAGAATTCCTATACATGGGTCGTGACGAATTACCGTCAGAAGATGAGCAATACGAAGCATATAAGGCTGTATTAGAAGGAATGGAAGGGAAACCTGTGGTGGTTCGTACCCTTGACATCGGTGGGGATAAAGAGCTTCCTTACTTAAATCTGCCGAAAGAAATGAACCCTTTCCTTGGGTATCGTGCGATCCGTCTATGTTTAGATGAGCAAGATATCTTCCGTACGCAACTTAGAGCGTTATTGAAGGCAAGTCCATTTGGAAACTTGAAAATCATGTTCCCGATGATTTCAAATCTTCAAGAGTTCAGAGAAGCGAAAGCGATCCTGGAAGAAGAGAAGAAAGCCCTACTTGAAAATGGGACAACGGTAGCTGATCACATTGAAGTGGGAATCATGGTGGAAATTCCTTCAACTGCCGTCATGGCGGATGTATTTGCCAAGGAAGTTGATTTCTTCTCGATCGGGACAAACGACCTGATTCAGTACACAATGGCTGCCGACCGTATGAACGAGCGCGTTTCCTACTTATATCAACCGTATAACCCTGCCATTTTACGTCTTGTGAAAATGGTCATCGATGCGGCTCATAAGGAAGGAAAATGGGCAGGTATGTGTGGAGAAATGGCTGGAGATGAGATTGCCGTACCGATCTTACTTGGATTAGGTTTGGATGAGTTCTCAATGAGTGCAACATCCATTTTGAAGGCACGTTCTCAAATTCGTCAGTTGAACCGCGCTGAAATGAAAGAACTGGCTGAACAGGCACTACAACTAGACACCAATGATGCGGTCATTTCTGCAGTGAAAAAAGCCACATCAATGGAATAAATATAGGTTTAAAAGGTGGAAATGGGGGTATTATATCTGAGAAGAATAAGGCACACACCCTTTGGGCCTTTTTATTCTCATTTCCCCCTTTCTTGTGGATTGAAGGAGCGCTTGGTTCTTTCAATCCCTTTTTTTCTTTTCAAAAGGGATTATACAAAATGATTACCATTCTGCAAGTCATGGTCAAACTTCAATATCAGAATTCCCTTGTTTATTATACTGTATGAAAGCGCTTTTTTAAAGTGTTTTACTAAAATAACTTTTTTGGGTACCTGGGTTGTTTGAAGGCCCATAAATAGACATTTTTTGTTCAGTGGAGCGGCGCATCGGTGAATGAAAAATTTTTTATAAAAAAAGTAGAAAGATGGTTTATCATCTTTAAAAGCGGGTATTCTATTACTAAGCATGAAATTGGAGATTAATTTCTCACTAACACCCCCTTTTCCTTTTTTTATTGAACTAACTCAGTTAACTGCGTTAGTTCTTTTTTTTGGATATTTGTCCGTTGAATAGGACTTCAAATGAAGATGAATAATAAACATATGCTGATCGATTAAGCGGTTCAGCAGTATATATTAAAGGGGGAAATAAACGATGGCTAAAAGAACTAAGAAAAATGATCCGCAACAGAAAAATAAAAAAGGCTTTGATTCTTCAAAGATCAATGCTGAATTTGCCCATGAAATAGGGAGTGCAGCAACAAATAAAATCCACAACGACAAAGCGAAAAAAGAAAAAGCACCTAAAAACAATGGTTAATATAAAGGGTAATGAACAAAGAGGGACGGACCTTGATGCAAGGTCCGTCCCTCTTGTTAAGATTGAATAAAGGATTGAAGACGGTCGAGTCCTTCTGTCAGTTGATCCATGGAACAGGCATAAGAAAGACGGAAGTACCCTTCTCCAAGTGGTGAAAAGGCATCGCCAGGGACGACAGCCACCTTTTTTTCCTGTGCCAGGGCAAGGGAGAAATCAAATGAGCTTAACAGGACGTTATCGGGTATTTTCACGAAAAAGTAAAAGGCACCGTGGGGTTTGACGATTCCCTCAAATCCCATATCAACAAGCCTGTCGTATACATAATCCCTTCGTTTCTTATACTCTACCTTCATATCCAGGGCATCGTCTTTCCCGGCTGTCAAAGCTTCATAAGCCGCTTTTTGGGAGATGGACGAAGCGCAGGACACATTATATTGGTGCACCTTCAGAAGGTGCCTCGAAATGGCTTCAGGAGCGAAGATCAGCCCGATCCTCCAACCTGTCATACTATGTGACTTTGATAATCCATTCACGATGATCGTTTGCTCTCTTAAATACTCTGCAATGGAATGATGTGAACCATCAAAGGTAAGTTCACTATATATTTCATCAGCCAATACAAAAATGTCCCGGCTCTTGAGTAATTCGGCAATTTCTTTCAGCTCTTCCTTTGATAAGCTGACCCCTGTTGGATTCGAGGGGTATGGGAGGATGATGCATTTGGTTGAAGGGGTCAGGCTGTCCTTGATCAATGCTGCATCTAATTTAAACTCATTTTGGGTAATGTCGATATGGACCGGATTGGCACCACATAGTTTGATGATGGGTTCATACCCAGGATATACGGGCCCTGGAAGAAGGCAGTCGTCATCCTGACAAAGGATCGTACGGAGAATCACATCGATTCCCTGGGACGCACCATTTGTGACAATGACTTCTGTTGCAGGGTCATATTCTATATCGTATTTTTCTTTGACGAATGAAGCAGCCGCTTCACGTAATTCGATATATCCTGCATTATGGGTATAAGACGTGAAACCTCCATCAATGGCTGCTTTTCCTGCATCTTTAATATGTTGGGGCGTTGGGAAGTCAGGCTGACCGATTGTCAGGGAAATCATATCGTCGATGTCTGATACCATGTTGAAAAATCGTCGTATACCAGAAATTTGTATGTCCCTGACCCTGGGGTTAATATGCTGTTCCAATATGTACACCTACTTTGATCGTTTGATTCATATTTTAACATTAAATTGAATGGTAACGCAGGGGTTTTGTTTGAATGGAGGAGAAATAGGGAAAGGATAAAAAATGAAAAAAGACAGTTAGGGAGAGCCATATGATCCGAACAAGTATAATCATGGAAAACGGGGAGATCCAAAGTGATGTTCCCTTATCAAGAATTAAGGAAAAAGATGTAAAATGGTACTGGGTGGATTTCTCTGAGCCTTCAAGCAAGGACATCAGATTGCTGAAGCTGTATTTTCGATTTCATCCTCTTGCGATTGAGGATTGCCTGGATGATTTCAGTCAACGTCCCAAGCTTGATTTTTATGATCAATACATCTTTGTGCTCATGCACGGAATCAATACACAAACCCTTGATTCCCATGAGGTGAATATGTTTGTGAATTCAAGGTTTATCGTTACGTTCCATAAAGAACCTGTCAGTCAGTTAAATCAAATATGGGAAGAGATGAAAGAAGAAGGTGGCCAGCTGAGCCCGTTCAAAATCATGCATAGAATCGTCGACCGGCTCGTGGATGATTATTTTCCCCTCGTGTATAAGATAGAAGACCGCCTTAATACGATTGAAGACAACACGAATGAAGAAGCCGATAGTGATCTGATGGATGAATTATTTGATATCCGACACGATATGTCAAAGCTGCGTCGCACCCTCGTGCCGATGAGGGATCTATTGTATCGCATCAGTAATTCGGGCAGATTGAATGCCTTGAAGGAAGAGCAGCTATACTTCAATGACGTCTATGATCATTTAATAAAGCTGGTGGAAATGCTTGAATCTTATCGGGAATTCTCATCGGATATACGTGATAATTATTTATCGATCAATTCAGATAAAATGAACAACATTATGATGACATTGACTGTCATCACGACGATTTTCATGCCACTTACCTTTATTGCAGGTTTATATGGGATGAACTTTGTCAACATGCCTGAACTCGATGAGCCCAATGGGTATTTCATTGTCCTGGGAATCATGGGACTCATAGCACTGATCATGTTTGGGTTCTTCTTGAAAATAGGCTGGCTGCGTTTCGGCTCGAAAAAAAGAAGGAAAAGGAGAAGGCTTCTCCGGTTAAAATAGTAATGCCCCTTTAGCTTCCCGATATTTTCGAATAAATTGTACGTGAAATGTAGATTTTTTTGTGGAAAAACGTTATATTGGTTGAGGACAATAGAAGAAGAATTGGGCGTAAGTATGATACCCGAGAGGTTCTAGCACAACCCTCTATAAAAAACTAAGGAAAACGGCATCCTTAGGTGTCGTTATTTTTTTGTTAGTGGCAAACGTAAGCCTATATTATAGAGTCTGACAGAATCTCTTTCTTCTTTTCATGGCAGAAGCCTGTAGAAGAGAAAGGAGAACCTTTTATGAACACAGAGAAAGCGTTAGTCGTATTCAGCGGAGGTCAAGATAGTACAACGTGTTTGTTTTGGGCAAAGAAAGCATTTAATGAAGTAGAAGCAGTGACGTTCAATTATGGTCAGAGACATGTTGCAGAGCTTGACTGTGCGAAAGAGATTGCTGAAGATCTGAATGTACCACACCATATTTTAGATATGAGTTTGTTAAACCAACTGGCCCCGAGTGCCCTTACAAGAACGGATGAAGAAATTACCCAACTTGAGGGGGAATTGCCTTCCACATTTGTTCCTGGGCGAAATTTATTATTCCTATCATTTGCGGGCATTTTAGCCAAGCAAATCGGTGCGAAACATATTGTAACGGGTGTATGTGAAACGGATTTCAGCGGGTATCCGGACTGCAGGGATATCTTTGTGAAATCTTTGAATGTATCCCTCAATCTTTCTATGGATGCACAGTTTGTCATTCATACCCCCCTTATGTGGATCAATAAAGCCCAAACGTGGGAGATGGCCGACGACTTAGGAGCATTTCAATATATTCAGGAAAATACCCTCACATGTTATAACGGTTTGAAAGGGAGCGGGTGCGGGGAATGCCCTGCTTGTGAACTGAGACAAAGGGGATTGGATGAATATACGAGTGGCAATAAAGGAGGAAAGGGATCATGATTCAACAGATATACCCTGTTCCCGATCATCCCTATGAATATGAATTAAATAAAGATATGCATTTTGCTGCTGCACATTATATTCCCCATGTGGAGGCAGGAAGCTGCCAGGAAGTTCATGGTCATACGTACTTTGCCAACATTACGATTGGTGGAGATCAACTTGATGATTCAGGATTCCTCATTAACTTCCAACATATAAAAAAACTCATCCATAAACGATTTGATCATACGATGATCAATGAGGATGAACGGTTTTCTTCAGAAAGAGGGACGGAATTCCCAACGACGGAAGTAGTGGCGAAAGTCATGTGGGAGATCATCCAGAATCATTTAGACACGCTTCCCCACCGACCACAGTGTCTTCAAGTGTTCTTAAGGGAAACCCCTACCAGCTATTGTATATACAGACCTAAGAGGAAACGCTCATGAAGAAAATTCCCGTACTGGAAGTATTCGGGCCAACCATTCAAGGGGAAGGGATGGTCATCGGCCAGAAAACGATGTTCGTCAGAACGGCAGGATGTGATTACAGCTGTGCCTGGTGTGACTCAGCCTTTACATGGGACGGATCCGCCAAAGAGGATATCATGCTCATGACGGCAGAAGATATTTGGAATCGATTGCTGGAAGCGGGTGGGGACAGATTTTCCCATGTAACGATTTCAGGTGGGAATCCTGCCCTGTTGGCAAGCTTAAAGGAACTTATTGATATCTTAAAGGAAAATGGTATTGAATCTGCCCTTGAAACACAGGGAAGCCGTTGGCAGGATTGGTTTTATGATATCAGTGATTTGACCATATCCCCAAAGCCGCCAAGTTCCGGCATGGAGACGGACTTTGAGAAACTTGATGAAATTGTTGATCGATTAAGTGAGAATCGTTCACAGTTCAGTTTAAAAGTCGTGGTATTTGATGATCTCGATTTAGAATATGCCACACGCATTCATCACCGTTATCCCGGTGTACCATTTTATATCCAAACGGGCAATCCTGCCGTTGCAGAAGGTGACACAGCCAAGCTTGTGTCGGATTTGCTGTTGGATTATGAAACGCTCATAGACAAAGTGTGTGAAAGAAAAGATTTAAATCATGTTCGTGTGCTCCCGCAGCTCCATACATTGGTATGGGGGAACAAGCGAGGGGTGTAGGAAGAAAAGCGATTGATGGACTCCCATTCAATCGCTTTTTCTATTGGGGTGATCCACTTAAACACGGGGGTCTTCATCTGCCTGATTCCGGCGCTTTTGCCCTTCAATATACGAAAGTTCATCCGGTTCATCCTTGCCTTCTGCATTCTTCCCGAGAGCAATCAAAGGGAAATTATTCTGTGCAGGCAGAATATGATCAGTAATATCATCAAAATCAGGCAAGCCCCTGCCATCACGATCCGTCATAACAACACCTCCTCTCCTTAGTATGGATTAGGAATTCAATTCTAGTCTTCTTTACCTTTACTGCTTATAACGATGCGTGTGCTGGTTGATTTCCACTTCAGGTGCTCGCTTTCCGCGGGGCGTGAGTTGAGCCTCCTCGGCAGCAAGTGGTGTCCTACCCTTGTCCAGCTTCAGCGGCTATCCCCTCGAGGTCATAAGCTAAATGGTCCAAGAAGGCAAAAAACGCCTTCCCGGCCCATTCATCTTATGCTTGTCCGGGCTGAGCAAGCCGCCTCCGCTTTTCGTTGTTTCCCGCAGGAGTCGAGCACCTTACGCTTCAATCAACTTTAAGGTTGAGTTTCCAACGAAAAGTAATTTACATACTAACAATCAGTTAGCATTTGTAATTTGAAATGTAATTCTTGTAGTATCTGTTCTAATCACAAGCCGAATTTTATAGGTGAATTCCAACTAAAAAACCAAAAGAAAAGTTGAACTAACTATTTTCACAATACATAATATTAATGAATTATTTAGTGTTCAATTGTAGAGGGAAGAGTGGATTGCAGCGGAAGGCACTTGACTCCTGCGGGAAGTAGAGGAAAGGTCGAGACCCCGCAGGGCAAATGCCCGAGGAGGCTTGACTTCCTCCCCGCCGGAAAGCAAGTGCCTGGAGCGGAAAGGAACGGTCACTGTATTCACTATCATCTCCTCTTGGATAGACCAAATCAATAAACATCTTTATCTACCGTCATCTAACAGTTATCCCCCTAGCCGACTTTTTTCTTTACCGCATGTAAAGAAGTTCCTGGTTTGTTCGATATAAGTAGGGAAGGCAATTATGTATGGAAGGACGAAAACCATTGAATCAATCAAACGGAATACTTCTCGAAAGCGGTACAAATGAACTTGAAATCGTTGAATTCGAGGTTCAAAACAATAAATTTGGAATTAATGTCATTAAAGTGAAGGAAATCATCCAGCCGACTGCGGTGACACCGATTCCCCACGCACACCCGCATGTAAAGGGAATTGTTCAATTAAGAGGTGAAGTACTGCCGGTCGTAGACATGGCGAGGGTACTTGGGGCGGAAGAAGAGGAAACACCGAAATCAAAATACATTGTTGCTGAATTCAATCAGCAGAAGGTCATCTTTCATGTCCATAACGTCACTCAAATCCATCGCATTTCCTGGAATCAAATCGAGAAACCTTCAGAAATGTATTCTGGAGTCCATTCGGGGATAATCGGGGTGATCAAGCGGGAAGAAAGCATGATTCTTCTTTTGGATTTTGAGAGCATCATGCTCGAGATAAATCCTGAAACAGGAATCCGCGTTGATCAAGTGAAGAAATTAGGTCCAAGAGAGAGAAGGAACAAGAGAATTGTGGCAGCTGAGGATTCCCCATTACTTAGGAAGCTGTTGAACGACACACTGAGAGAAGCAGGGTATGAGGATGTAGAGTTCTTTGAAAATGGAGCCGATGCCTTTCAATACTTAGAATCCATTGTGGATGGAAATCAGGACGTGAAAGAAAGCGTACATCTTGTACTGACGGACATTGAAATGCCTCAGATGGATGGGCATCATTTAACAAAAAGAATCAAAAATCATCCAAAGCTCAATACCCTCCCGGTCATAATATTCTCATCTCTTATTACAAATGATTTAAAGCATAAAGGCGAGATGGTAGGGGCGGAAGACCAGATCAGCAAACCGGAAATCGCTGAGCTCATTTTAAAGATCGATCAGTACATTCTGTAATCCAACTAAAAAGGGTTCTGACAAGTGTCAAAACCCTTTAGAGGATACATGCGTTACTGTGCTAAAATCAGTGGGTATTAAAAGAAGCTGTCGCCCAATTTTTTGAATACAGGCTTTTGATATTGATTTTTTCCTGGTTTCCGTATCTGATCGGTATGATCTGACATTCCTGTATACTGTTCCAGAATTCCTTTTGCCTGTTGTAATCCCATTTTACATTTCGGGTTACGCAGGCTTTGATCGAGTGATCCCAAATGTGGAAGCTCTTTGAAATCTTCCTTGGAAGGAGGGAGATGGAACGTATATTCTCCGCAATCGATCAAGACATCAGATTGTTGCTGACTGTTCTTTGGATTTTTAGAGAAGTGAAGTCCCACTTTTTTGGCCTTACCTTCCCTGATCATTTTCATTAACGCTCGTTTTTTTAATGAATATAAGTATTTTGGGTTACCTGCTGTTTTCGCATGGCGATTCACAGTGAAAATAGCTTGAGAGAGGGTAATGACAGATGTGGAAGAAGGGGTGGATTTACTAGTGTTTCTCAAGTTATTGGCTCCTTTCTAGTGTATTCCTCTCTATTATACCCCCTTTCCCTATGATTGGAAAGGGTACCGAGGGGAGTTTATTGGTAAAGGTCAGAGGAGCTGCGATGGGGAATGCGGTGAGGCAGTACAATAAAGGCTCTACCTAAACAATGGAAGGTTAGGCGAGCCTTACGATTATCGTCCGGGATATATATTAATATTCTCAGTAAAGTTATTCGGTGAAGCTTGAAAACTGTTGACACCATAGGGTTGTGGGTAGCCGCCGGGATAAGGATACCCTCCGTAAGGCGGATAAGGCGGATAGCACGCAGGACCATAGCATGGTCTGTTGAAAAGCAAAGGACTGATGGCCAATCCTGCTAAACCTCCTGCTAAGAATGGTAATCCAAAGAATGGGAAGAAACGCTGATCGCCCCCTCTGTAAGGCGGATAGCTTCGATGTGGGTAATATGCATATTGGTACATAATTAAAGAAAACCTCCTCTCTCTAATTATTCTATGGTTTATGATCAACCTGTGCGCCTGTCCCGGATATAATGGGCTTAAGAGGGGGATATAACGTTTCTCAACTAGTAGGAATATTCCTACAAGAATTTAGGAAAACCATGGCTGAACTAGTAAAATGGAATCAGGATATATGATACAGATAAAAACATCAGCATAAAAGGATGACGAATCCATGAAATGGACAGACGATACCATCATCAGTCAAGATAAGAAGAACCTCGATACCGTCTTGAAGGAATTCATTTTAGACCATATCCACGATATGATCTTCATTATGAAGGTAGAAGAAGGTAACATTTTCAGGTACGCCTATGTCAATGAGTCTGCTAAAAGGTATACATCCATCCAACAGGAGGATATGGGGCGCTTATTGGAAGATGTGATGCCTTTGGATATGGCACTAGACTTACAGAAGAGATATACGGAATTAGTGGAGACGGGTGAGTGCATGACCTATCAGGACACATTTCAAGCCATAGATGGAAATCATGTAGTGAATGAGTCCATTTTGACACCAATCATGAATGAATATGGACAAGCAGAGTATGTCGTGTCCATTACACGGGATATTACATCTTCAATTGAAGAAAAGAGGAAATTGAAGAAAGCCAAGGAACGATACAAATCCATCATAGAACATAATCTGGATGCGATTTTTATTTTAGACTCACAAGGAGTCATTAAGGATTTGAATAGAGCAGGGTGTTTACTTTCTGGCTATTCAAAAGAGGCTCTCATCAACATGAATATCTTTGAATTAATGAAGGCTCAGAATCGTATGGAATTGCGTGATGCTCTTTTCCAAACATTATCGGGGGCTCCGTCTTCCATTGATTATTGTCTTCTTGTAAATGAAAAGGGCGATGAAAGAATCACTCAATTGAAAATGGTCCCCATCGTGGTAGATCAAAAGTGTGACGGATGTTATATTATCGTGAAAGATATTACCAAGCATCATGAACAAAATGAAATGATCCATTATATGGCCCTTCATGATCAACTGACGGGAATATGGAACAGGAAGGCTCTTGATGATCATATCCCCATGATCATTCACAATATGGAAGAACGAGGGGTAGAACTATCCCTTCTATACCTGGATTTGGACCGGTTTAAATTTGTGAATGACACATTGGGTTTAAAGGGTGGCGACCGTTTTCTGAAAAGGATCACAGAGCGCCTGATCACTCTCACCAATGAGGATTGCCTACTGTACAGGCAAGGTGGAGATGAATTTATCTTCCTCTTGAAAAACAGCAGCTTTAAAGTGACAAAGACAAAAGCAGAAGAGATCCTGACATTATTTATCGCCCCTTTTACAATCGACAATCAGGAATTTTATATATCGCCTTCCATTGGTATCAGTTGTTATCCTGCAGACGGCTATGATTCCAATTCCCTCATTCAAAAAGCCGCCCAGGCTCTCTTTGAAGTGAAAGAAAAAGGAAGGGCACATTATCGGTTTTACCAAACTCATATGAAATCAAGTTTTCCAAACTATATCATTATGGAATCCCATTTGAGAAAAGCGATAGAAAAAGGCGAGTTGTATGTCCATTATCAGCCACAAGTCAATTTATCGACTGGAGCCATCGACAGCTTCGAAGCTTTGATTCGCTGGAATAATCGTAAATTTGGCTTCGTGTCACCTGCCCAATTCATTCCGCTTGCAGAAGAAACAGGACTGATTCACCAAATCGGAGAGTGGGTGTTGGAGCAGGTTTGTGTCCAGCTGCAAAAATGGAGGGGCAAGGGGTACAGGTCGGTGCGGGTGGCCATCAACATTTCCCCGAAGCAATTTCTCCAAGAGCAATTGGTGGAAACCATCGATTTCTATTTATCCACGTACATGATTCCCGCTAGCTGCATAGAAATTGAAATTACGGAGGGAGCCATGCAGGATACTCAGCAGACCTTGAAAATGCTAAAGAAACTGAAAGATCTTGGAGTGTTTATATCTGTGGACGACTTTGGTACGGGTTACTCTTCCCTGCATTATTTAAAACGATTTCCCATCGATGTATTAAAGATCGACCAATCGTTTGTCAAGGAGATTGGGATGAATCATAAGGACTCAGCCATTACGACTACGATCATCCATCTTGCCCACAGTCTGGGTCTGGAAGTCATCGCAGAGGGAGTGGAGCGCGAGGGTCAAGTCGATTTTTTGAAGAAGGCAAATTGTCAGAAGGCTCAAGGTTACTTTTTTAGTAAACCGATAGGTCCGAAAGAAATTGAGCAGCAGCAATTCGTCCTCATGTAAATACATCGTTCGGTTGTGCATGTGACACAGAGGATCACCTCAAATGTTTGACAGAGTAATTCCTATGACTTATTTTAAAGTGAGGAGAGTAATAGGTTCATAGAAGGACAAGGGAAGGATACTTTTCCGAATGAATCACGGTTCCTAATGCTTTATGAAGGAGAGGGATTATGAAAAAGACAAAACGTATGGAAGTCCTCTTTCTCCCTACCGAAAGAGGAACGATTAGAGTGTATGTATACGGCTTTAAATCTCCTCGATCTTTAGGTCAGGTAGTTGTTTCATATAATGATGTTTCAGTTGAAGCAAAAGGATATAAGCGAAATAAAACAATTATTAAGGCGCTTGCCCAGTTACACGAGCTCATCGTGAATAATCCGGATGGTTAATACGGCAGACTGATTTTTAAGAAAATGATATTTTCTTAAAAATCAGTCTTTTTTTGAGGTAAACATGGCTGTATCGTATGGTTGTATGGTAAAATATGAGTGAGTATTCATTCATTACTAGGGGGAGTTACATATGGGAGAAGAACAAGTTGTCATCGTAACAGGCGGTTCGAATGGTATGGGGAAGTATATGGCAAAGCACTTCGTGGAAACAGGGGCAAGTGTCGTTGTCACGGGGAGAAATGAGGAGAGGCTTCAATCGGTGAAGGAGGAGTTCTCTTCTCTCAAAGGAAAAATCGAAGTATTCCAAATGGACGTAAGGGAGCAGGAACATGTGAAGGCCATGGTTGAGTTTACGGCAGAAAAATTCGGCAAAATCGATGTTCTGATCAATAATGCAGCCGGAAACTTTATATGTCCTGTTGAGAAGCTCACTCCAAATGGGTGGAAGTCCGTTATTGACATCGTTTTGAATGGAACATTCTTATGTTCACATGCTGTCGGGAACTATTGGATCGAAAATGATCAAAAGGGATCCATCATCAATATGGTGGCAACATATGCTTGGAATGCCGGAGCAGGTGTCGCTCATTCGGCAGCGGCAAAAGCCGGGGTTTTATCATTGACAAGAACCTTGGCCGTTGAGTGGGGTCATAAGTATGGTATCCGCACGAATGCGATTGCCCCGGGACCGATCGAACGGACCGGAGGAGCTGAGAAGCTGTGGATCTCGGAAGAAGCTGCCAAAAGGACCATCGACAGTGTACCATTAAAACGCTTGGGTACACCCGAGGAAATTGCAGGACTTGCCTTTTTCCTCGCATCTGAAAAAGCTGCCTATATAAATGGAGAATGCATCACGATGGATGGTGGTCAATGGCTGAACCCATTTCCATTTTGATCTACCCCCTTCATAAAAAGCGCTAATCCTAAAGAAGCTTTCCCCATTCTTGTTCAAGTGACAGGAAAGGGAAAGCTTTTTGGGTTTTTCTTTTTTAATTCATCAGAATAGTTGTGTTATAATTATGCAAAAAAACATGAGCGATGGCGGGGGAGTGCGAATGGACGCATTAGAGATACTATTCAATATAGAAAAAGTGGTTCCGTACTTTCAACCTATCTTCAGTGCAGATGAACATAAGATCATCGGGTACGAGGTATTTGGAAGAATGAATATGGGGAATGATGGGGTCGAAAGCCTTGGCCCATTCTTCGGTGACGATGAGATACCTGATGAATATAAAATGGAAGTGGATGAACGTGTCACACGTCTTGCACTGGAAAAGTTTTTAGCAGAGAAACAAGAGGGGTACATATTCTTGAACCGGAATGCCAGGTTACTTATGCTGGATCATGGAGAGTCCTTCCTTGAGCTTCTCCTGGAATATGAAAAGATGGGGTTGGACTTAAGCCGGACAGTAATCGAATTGTCAGAAAAGACGTTTGTAGGCGATTTTGATCAATTGGTCCATCTTCTCCTTTATTACAAAACATATGGAATAAAGATTGCCATCGATAATATCGGTGGTAACAGCGGTCAATTGGACCGGCTATCACAGTATTCGCCGGATATACTGAAAGTGGATTTATATCAACTTCGTAACGATGCCGGGAATAAAGTGTATAAAGATATTTTATACAGCTTATCGATGCTTGCCAGAAAAATCGGGGCATCCCTGTTGTTCGAAAATATCGAAATCAACTACCAGCTCCAGTTTGCCTGGCTGAATGGGGGCAGGTATTACCAGGGCTTTTATCTAAAGCATCCTTCCGACTCCTTTCTCGAACCGGATCTGTTAAAAGAAAAGCTGAAAGAAAAATGCCAGGACTATATCCGATATGAAAAGAAGCATCTGGAAGCAGGCTATGAATTCGCTGATGTCCTTCATAAAGAAATCAGTCAAAAACTGATGACTCTAAAGAAACAAACGGTGGAATTTGATGAATTGCTTTTTGAGGTGGCGAGGCATTTTACGGATAAATGTTTTCGGGTTTACATTTGCGATGAGAATGGGTTTCAAGTTACGAGTAACGTCGTGAAATCCGATCAAGTTTGGACGATTGAACCAAGGTACAAAGGAAAAAATTGGAGCTGGCGCCCGTACTTCCTGGAAAATATCATCCGGATGAGAATCGATAAAAAAGGTTTGCTTTCTGATATTTACAGTGACATTGATTCTGGAGAATCCATCCGTACGTATTCCTACCCGTTCGGAAATGGACTGTATCTTTTCATGGATCTCTCGTATGAATTTTTATTTGAAGAAGACGGTTTGCTTTTTTAACATGCATTTCTTGAATAGCCACCTCTTGTTGGGACAAATTATTCTAAAGGACATTTTGTAAGGAGGGGCTATTTTGAGTATATTTATGATTGTGCTTGCGTTGATTGTTTTGGCGCTTGCTGGTTATTCACTTGTGTATACTTTTAAACTTGCGGGGCAGGAGAAGCGGTTGAAGGGGGACTTTGATACGGACATTCCCGACGTCGTTAAGGAGCACCCGTTCATCCGTAATCCCGTGTTTTTATCCATACTGGTTGGGACCATTCTGATTACGTTATTCATTATCTATTGGTCGATACGTTATTTATCATAATCATTGAAGGATGCTGCATGAACATCATGGGGCATCCTTTTTTGGTTAAATGTTCCACCAAAAATCGTGTTTGAGTGCCACTGACAGGGGGAATTTTACAATCAAACCAAAAAATATGTCAGTCATTGTTGTGATTTAACGACAAAATGGTATCCCATCGACATTTTTCCATTGCTACAATCATTTCATCTATAAAAAAGGAGTGAATATACATGGGGAAGAAAAAATTATCGCTATTATTTTTCATTTTAGTTCTTGTAACAGCCGCCTGTGGGCAAGCGGGGCAAATACAGGCATCCGGGTTCACGAAGGACAATGCCTTATCCCTTGTTAAGGAAGCTTTCCAAACTCAAGTATCCTTGAGTGAAAAACCACAATCGAAGAATCAAATCGAGGAGAAACTCTCACAGTATCTTACACATAGTCTTACAGAAGGTTTTATGAGTGAAAACGTATATGAGGTAGATGGTGGGTACATCACATTCGGCTCTGATTTCGCCTCGCACTACGTACCATATTTCCATTATGATGATAGCACAAGGGCACAATACATAGATGGGAAATGGTATGTCTGGGAAGAAAGAACAGAAGATGAGGAGGGGCCGGTTTCCAGCATAAACGGCATCGAAGCCGTGGTGTTGAGTGAAGAAGAAGGAACTTGGAAGGTTTCCTCGATTACGTATGAATTACCGGAATCCGTTCAACCAACACACGAATAGGTTAAGGTGGCCCGGAGATGCTTTGAGGATGAAAGCATCTCCGGGCCACCTTTTTAGTAGAGGGGATTATTTGTTTAAGGCAGCAGACAGGGCTTCCAGGTTGAAGCCTGAAATAACTTCCGAATCAATGGTGACGGTGGGAGTGGAGTAAGACTTCAATTGATTGATAAGATAGTTTCTTGCTTGCTCGTCATTTTTTATATTGACTTCTTTATAGTTCACATGATGTTCTTTCAAGAACATTTTGACCACTTCGCAGGGTGGGCATTCGGGTTGTGAATATAGTATGACTTCCTTCATGATGAACGGTCTCCTTTTTGTTTTATGAAATAATCTACGATTCCCATTGCAGAAACGTTCATATCCAACTCCAACAATGAGAAAATAGGGTTCTTTGGATCGATCCCTTTTTGCACCAATTCCCTTCTTGTCAGGTCAATCAGTGCTGAGGTGATAGTCCTTACATTCTCCTCCATTGTAACATGGGAAGAATACTGTTCCTCACTCTTTTTTAGAAAAAGACCCAACCACTTTTCTACTTCTGAAAGGGCAAAGGATACTTCTTTGCTTACCCCGTAATGGCCAAAATACACCCGTTCGAGATGAAGGCTTCTATACAGGCGAATGGAAGTCTTCATTTTTTCAGGATCAAATTGATTGGGAGAGGTGGAAGGGAAATAAAAACGCTTCGATCCTATGGTGTATTGAATTCCACATGTATCGCCGGTGAACATCCCCTTTGAAGCGGAATCAAAGATACTGAGATGATGTTCTGCATGTCCCGGGGTATGATAGAACGTCAGCGTACACGTATCACTGAGATGGAGCTTTTCTCCATGCTCCATCACCATGATCCTCTCTTCGGGAATCGGTACAATCGGGTCGAATAGTTCATCGAATTTTTCACCATAAACCGCTCTCGCTCCCGAAATTAAACGGGTGGGATCAATGAGATGACGCCTTCCTTTCGGGTGGACGATAATCCTCGCATTCGGGCACTCTTTTAGAAAAAGACCTGCACCTCCAGCATGATCAAGATGGATATGGGTTAAAATTATGTATTGAATATCTTCAAGATTAATGTTTAACTTAGAGAGACCTTTTTTTAGATGAGGGATTGAAGGACTGGCGGATGTTTCGATTATGGTCAGCGCCTCTTCGTTTATAATATAACTGCCTGTGCGTTCCTTTAAGGATAAATCCATTAGGTCAACTAATGATATACGGGAATCTATACGGTAAATACTCATCGAATCAATCCTTTCAGTGAGAGAAGATAGTAGTCACCTTTCATTATAAAGGAATTTATGCAGAAAAAGGACAAAACATTAGATTTCACAGGATAGAATCTGGTACAATGCAAAAGCTATGACCAAGAATTAGAACAGGAAAGGAGAGAGTGATTATGTCTCAGCTTCTTGGAATTATACAAAGATTAAAATCATTACAAGAACAAGGTGAACAAGGGGAAACTCAACAACGATTTTTTGAATACAATGGTAAGAAAATCTGTGAGGTGAAGTATCTTCCCAAGCAGGATACATTCGAAATTGAAGTCATGAATGAAAAAGGAAACAGCTTTCCTTTTGATAACATAGACATTACAGCCATTGAAATTTTCGAACTTCTACAGGAAGCCCAACAAGATTAAAACAAGCAAAAGGTAACCATATGGTTATCTTTTTTAGTCTTTAAACCAATCGTTTTAACATACATTTTTCTTCCAGTATGTTAAAATGGGAGGTGTCAGTTTCTTTTGTCTGTAAGCGTCAAGCAAATTCTTATTGATTAAATGAGGGGTTATACATGATTTCATTGAGTAGCAAGGAGTTATTAGAAACGAATATTAAGGATTTCATTATTCCTTCTGAGAAGGTAGCTCACGTTCAAGTGGGAAATTCCCTGGAACATGCGCTACTATTACTCACAAAGAGCGGTTACTCAGCCATCCCTGTCCTTGACCCAACATTCCGTTTTCAGGGGTTGATCAGTTCAAGTTTAATTACCGATTCGATTCTCGGTCTCGAACGTTTTGAGTTTGAAAAACTTGAAGAGAAAAAGGTAGAGGAAGTCATGACGACAGATTTTCCGATCATCTCTTTACAAGCAGATTTCAAAAAGGCTTTGGAATTATTAGTCGACCACCCATTTTTATGCGTGGTTTCCGACGATGGCTATTTTGAAGGGATCATGACAAGAAGAGTTGTATTAAAGCAACTTCAACGACAGCTGTTTAAAAGGGATTAAACCCCTTAAGGCAGTTACATACAGGAAAAATGGTAGAGGATGGCACACTTGTCATCCTCTTTATTCTTTCATTAAGTAAGATAAAAGAGTTTCGGATCGCTTCACTTTTTTAGCACTTCCATGGACCTTCTTAAAAGAACAGATTCTTGCCAAGCTGCACAATCAGAATGAATGTCAAAATGTTTAATAGTATATTGAGATGTTTTATAGAAAGCCTTGATGCCAGTCTTACTGCCAACTGAGCACCTATGAGGGCCCCAAAGGCAAACGGAACGGCTGCACCCCATTCGACGTGACCATTTTGAAAATAGACTGTGAATGCCCCTAAACAACTGACAAAGGTTTGAAAACGGGTAAGGGCCACTGATTTTATATAAGACAGACCATGAAATAAATGTGTGAACATAAGCATCGTTGCCTGCCCCGGTCCGAACAATCCGTCGTACGTACTGATAACATACAGAAGCCCGTAGACCCTGTACTGTTTCTTTGTCCTTTCCTTTGGCTGGAATCCCTTCAGCAGGCTTAATGCCAGGGCAAAGAGAAGGAAGAAGAAAGCCATCCATTCAAGGAGGGAAGGGGATATTTCATCCGACAGAAAGGCCCCCGACAGCCCGCCGGCGAGTGCGATGGGAAGGATGGGTAAAGATTCCTTCCATGTGATTTTCCGGTCCCGCACCAGGTAAATGAAACTCGAAAATGAACTGATGATATTCGAAAATTTAGCCGTTGCAATCGCGGTATGAATCGGTAACCCCAAAAGGAGCATGACGGGCATACCGATCAGACCGCCGCTTCCGGCAAGCGTTCCGATAAGAGCGACAATCAAACCAGTGAAAAACAATATCACTTCCATTCGTACCACACCTCTTTTCTATCTACTCTCAGTGTATTCGACTTCAGCTAATAATGAAATTTTATAAAAGTTAAGATATAATATAAGAAAAACTTATGTAGGTGAACACAATGGCATTTTCGGAATATCAGCTGCTCCATGTACTTGCCCAGGAAATGAATATGAGGAAAGCTGCTGAACGGTTATTTGTATCTCAGCCTGCATTGTCCCAGAGACTGCAGACGATTGAAAAGGAATGGGGGACGAAATTATTTATCCGATCCCAAAAAGGCCTTTCACTGACACCGGCCGGAGAACTTGTCGTGAATCTTGCAGATGAGATGCTGCAGAAGGAAGAGAGTGTGAGGGAACGGATTCAGGCCCTTGAGTCTGAAGTGCACGGAACGTTGAAAATCGCCTGTGCCTCGATTGTAGGGCAAAATTGGCTTCCGAAGGTTCTTAAGCGTTTTGTGGAGACCTATCCACATGCCAAGATTTCTTTGATGACCGGATGGAGCAGTGAAATTCTTAAAGCCATCTATGAAGACGAAGTGCATATCGGGATCATCCGGGGCACTCCGGACTGGAAAGGGCCGAAACACCATTTATTTCAGGATACACTGTACTTGGTCGATAGAGAGATCCAGTCCATCGATGAAGTCATGAAAACGGATCGTCCCTTTATCCAGTTTAAAAGTGATTCGAATTATTATCAGGAAATTCAAGATTGGTGGCATCGTCAATTCCAGACCACACCGAAGCGGACGATCGTGGTGGACCAAATTGAAACATGTAAGCAGATGACTCTAAACGGGATCGGCTACGCCATACTGCCAGCCATCACGTTGGACGGCATGGAAGAAAATATTTATAAAATCCCCCTCATCGATGAGCACGATTCACTCATCCACCGTGATACTTGGTTACTTGGTTACGAGTCTGCCTTCCAATTACGACAGGTGGAAGCATTTCTCGAAGTTGTAAACGGATTCATCCATGAAAACTCATAGGATTCAACAATATGGGTTGTCTTCCACCCTTTAATCTGATAAAGTAATTCAAGAAACGAATTCTGAATTTATACATAATTACGGAGGGAATTTTCATGAACATGATGGATGCAAACGAAATTATTTCTTTTATTCAAAATAGTACTAAATCGACTCCAGTAAAGGTTTATGTGAAAGGTGATCTGGATGGGATCAACTTCGGTTCTGCCCAAACGTTCCTTCAAGGGACATCAGGGGTTGTTTTCGGAGAGTGGAGTGAGCTTTCTACTATTCTTGAAGAGAATAAAGATAAAATTGAAGACTATGTAGTGGAAAATGATCGCCGAAATTCTGCGATTCCTCTTCTGGACCTTAAAGGCGTAAAAGCCCGTATCGAACCGGGTGCCGTTATTCGCGACCAGGTCGAAATCGGTGACAATGCTGTCATCATGATGGGGGCCATGATCAATATTGGTTCTGTAGTAGGAGCAGGAACCATGATTGATATGAATGTTGTACTCGGTGGACGTGCAACGGTAGGTAAGAATTGTCATATCGGAGCAGGTGCTGTGCTTGCAGGAGTCATTGAACCGCCATCTGCTAAGCCCGTGGTTATTGAAGACGATGTCGTCATTGGTGCCAATGCCGTGGTCCTCGAAGGTGTAACGGTCGGTAAAGGGGCTGTTGTGGCAGCCGGAGCGATTGTCGTGGACGATGTTGCTCCATACACGGTTGTTGCCGGTACCCCTGCGAAGAAGTTGAAAGATATCGATGACAAAACAAAATCAAAGACAGAAATCAAACAAGAATTACGTCAACTGTAATCCATTCGATCATAGAACATAGAAGAAAGAACGGACGGTCATCGTCTGTTCTTTTCTTGTAGATTCCAGTTTTCACCATCCATCATTCTAGTTTTCCCTTAAAGGAGGATACCCATGTCGACAGTAGACTTTAAGGCAATCAGGAGAGATCTTCATCAAATTCCTGAACTTGGGTTTCAAGAGTTTAAAACGCAAGCATACTTACTGAATTATATGAGCACACTCCCTGCAGACCGATTAGAGATCAAGACTTGGAAAACGGGCCTTTTTGTTAAGGTTCACGGTACCAGGCCAACGAGGATGATCGGGTACCGTGGGGATATTGACGGACTGCCGATCCAGGAGGAAACGGAGCTTGAATTCCCTTCTTCACATGAAGGGAAGATGCATGCCTGTGGACATGATTTTCACATGACGATCGAGTTGGGGATCCTCACCTATTTTGTTCACCACCCAATCGAAGATGACCTTCTCTTCATTTTTCAGCCGGCAGAGGAAGGGCCGGGTGGCGCAGAGCCGATGCTCCAAAGTGAAATCATGAAGGAATGGAAGCCGGATTGTATATTTGCCCTGCACATTGCCCCGGAATACGAAGTGGGGACGGTTGCCGTAAAAGAGGGGCTGCTGTTTGCCAATACGTCTGAACTATTCATAGACTTTAAAGGGAAGGGTGGACATGCCGCCTACCCGCATCATACAAAGGATATGATTGTCGCGGCTTCCTCCTTTGTCACCCAAATGCAGTCGATCGTCTCAAGGAACGTTGATCCTTTAGACAGTGCGGTCATCACAGTCGGAAAAATGGAAAGTGGTACAGTCCAGAATATCATTGCAGAAACGGCACGATTGGAAGGGACCATTCGTACCCTCTCACTACAGTCGATGCAGAGTGTGAAAGAGCGGCTGGAAGCATTGATCGAAGGAATGAGAATCAGTTATGACTGTGAAATCGAAGTGAGTTATGGCAGCATGTACCGGCAGGTCTTTAATGATTCCAAGTGGACAAATCACTTTATGTCTTTCCTGCGTGAAACCAACCGGGAACTTGTTATCTGCAAAGAAGCGATGACCGGGGAAGACTTCGGTTATATGCTTGAGGAAATACCCGGCTTTATGTTCTGGCTCGGTGTCGACTCCCCATACGGCCTCCATCATTCTAAATTAAACCCGAACGAAGATGCCATTGACTTTGCCATCACTCTTCTAACGGATTATATTGGTTCATTAAAATAATCTCTCTTAATCACGGGACGTATCCAGGATACGTTCCGTGATTTTTTTTGCTTTTGACCGGCACAAACGAAAATACTTTTCATTCATTTCAAAAACAGTCTTGCGAATATGTGAAAATAGTGTAAAATTACACTTGTAGAAGTTGGGTAATTAAGGAAAAAATAAAAAAGAAACTTTTCCTTTTACATTTCGTCTATGTTTTAGAGAGAAAGAGAAAAAGGAAGGGGAATGCATGTGAATAGGTGGGGGAAAGTATTATTCGTTGTGTGCTTAGGAATATTGATGTTCCTGTTCATAGAGGACACAACACTGGCAAAAGGACAAATAAAAATTTCAGTAGAAGAAGGAATTGTCGGAAAAGTAAAGGAGGGCAGGGGATTTCCTCTTAAAGTCACAGTAGAAAATACAGGTTCCGATTTTAAAGGAGACCTTTTGTTTGATTATGCGCCATCCTATCAAACAGGGGGAGCGAGGGCATTATCCATTGATGTTCCTGCCAACTCCGAACGTACATACTCATTTTCCATTCCAGGTTTCAATGATGAAATCAGACATAATTCAAATCTTCAAACCATCCATTTGTTCGAGGGCTCATGGGAAAATGGGAAAGAAGTGACATTCAAGGGGGATAAACGCTTAACACCTAATTTCATTTATACCAATAATACAACCATTGGATTATTAAGTGAGAATCCTGATCGATTGAAAGGGATCAAGGGCTCGACCATGGGAGGGAACAGGGTAGAGGCGTTGACACTTTCAAAGGATACATTTCCTGAGGAACAGGGCGGTCTTCACATGTTTGATTATATCGTCTTAGACGAATTCAACGTAACGGGACTCAGTCAGGAACAACAGGGGGTTCTGAAGAGCTGGGTTGATAATGGAGGGGTCCTATTTATCGGTGCTGCCCCTCATCTGGCAGATACACTTGGGTCAGTAGCTGACATGGCTCCACTTTCACAACAGAAAGAAACGACACTTTCCGATACGTCATCCTTTAATGTAAAGAAGAATATCAAGGCTTCATTCAGCTCCTTATCCGTCTTTGAGGGTGAAGTGAAGCAAGAAGCGGAAGTAGTGGCCGAACAAGGGGGGGTCCCTTTAGTCGTAATGAGCGCAAGAGGTCTTGGGGAAGTGTGGCAAACGTCTTTTTCATTGGGTGATCCTGCTTTGAACGAATGGGAAGACTATGATGAGTGGTTTGCAAACATGCTTTCTAAAACAGAGCCCTATTTCTTATTGGGCCAGAACAATGGTGACCAAAGTTTTCTTGAGAGAATTTATTATGAAGTGGCAGATAGTAACGAACTCTTCCCATCGACAAATTTTAAAGTAAGCACATTAGTTATCATCCTGATACTATACTTGGTCATTATCGTGCCGCTCCTTTATTTCTTATTAAGGAAAATGGATAAACGTGAACAGGCATGGTGGATCATCCCTGCCATATCGATCCTTGTCTCGTCGGGAATATTTATTACAGGAGCTAAAGACAGAATCTCAAAGCCTCATTTGAATCAAATGAACATCTTGAAAGTGGAGGATGATGGGAGTGTCCATGGGATTTCAGCCTTCACAGCCCTTTCCAACACAGGGGGGGACTACGACTTTGTTTCAGACAGGAATCATCTGGAGCTTACACCGGCAAGGATGAGAAATAATCCGGGTGGAGGCAATCAGTATAAATTCGCCGTTGAAGAACTGAACAAAGATCAAAGAACGATCACGTTCAGGGATGTCGAGTACTGGTCGACGAGAACCGTTTTGGGCACCGGTGAAAAAGAGGATCTGGGGAAATTCATCCCGGAATTAAATATGAAGGATAAGACGATTTCGGGTACGATTCAAAATGATTTCCCTTACGATTTCACCGATGTATATATTTGGTCCGGATCCCGGATTTACCGGGTGGGTGAAGTGAAGGCAGGGGAAACACTTAGTGTCGATAAGAAGCTTTCGACCGACTATCTATCATCGCCGATCGGTAATCCCAATATGGCGGCACCGTTCCCGAATCAACAAAGCATGAAACAGCAAAAGAAGGAACGCTTGGAAAACTTCGCATCACAAATGATTTCTTCCGATAATGAAACGAATTCACCCGTCATTTTTGGATATACGGAAGCTGAGATATTCGATATGAGCATTAAAAATAAAAAATCAAAATCGGATAATTTCTCGTTGCTTTATCAGCATTTTCCTTCTTTAGGCACTTATAAGGGAGCCTTTACTCTTCGGAGTGAACAGCTTGACCCAGATGTCAAGCCTGTAGATGGGCAAATCATCGAGCATTATTCCCATAATGGTGCAGATGAAATGGGGCTTGAAGATGGAACGTATGAAATGACCATTCAACTTCCTAAACAAATCGATTTATCAAAGATCTCTCTTCATTCTTTAAATATGACGCTTCATACGGGAGGGGTCCTAAAGTTCTCACTTGTAGAGCCCTATACCGGCGAAAAGTTTCCTCTTGAAGAGACATCTGCAGGAGCGATAGAAGTGAATGAGAATATGAACAACTATTTGAATGGCAATGGGGAAATCGTTTTTGAGTTTGAAAAGCGCTCTCAAGGGGATCCTTTCGTTCGTCTTCCTGCCATTGTATTGAAAGGGGAGGTACAACCATGATCGAAATCCACAACTTATCGAAACGTTATGGGTCATTTCTGGCCCTGGACGACCTGAATTTATCCATTGATAAAGGGACCGTATTTGGGTTTGTCGGTCAGAACGGAGCAGGCAAGTCCACGACATTTTCCATACTGGCCACTCTTTTGGCTCCTACGACCGGAACGGCCACAGTGAATGGATTCAATATTAGTAAAGAGCCTAAATTGGTCCGGAGACAAATTGGATATATGCCCGACTTCTTCGGTGTGTATGATCAATTGAAAGCGGAAGAGTATCTTGATTTCTATGGTGCAAGCTATAAAATCCCGGCTGATCAGAGAAAAAAGCTCATCCCTCAGCTGTTGGAATTGGTGAATCTTACACATAAGAAAGATTCCTATGTGGACCTGTTGTCGAGGGGGATGAAGCAGCGACTGTGTTTAGCCAGGTGCCTCATCCATGATCCGGAGGTTCTCATACTCGATGAACCGGCTTCGGGACTGGATCCGAGGGCAAGAATCGAGATGAGGGAAATATTGAAGGAATTGAAGAAAATGGGTAAAACGATCTTGATCTCGTCCCATATCCTTCCTGAGCTCGCAGAAATGTGTGACGAAATCGGGGTCATCGATAATGGAAGGCTTGTGGCCCACGGTTCTGTTGCGGATATCCAATTTCAACTTCAGGCAGATAAGTTGATCGTAGTGAAGGTGAGGGGATTAGTAGAAAGTGCCGTTGCATTTTTTGAAGATGATCCGTTTGTGTCGAAGATCGAAGTGAATGAAGAGAACAGAACTCTTCAATTTCTCTATAAAGGGGATGAGACCGGACAAACAGAATTACTCAAAAAAGCCATTCTAAATGACATTCCCATCTTGAGTTTCAGAGAAACAGAGACGAACCTCGAGGATGTCTTTATGGAAATCACGAAAGGAGTGACCCTTTCATGAAACAATTACTCATCAATCCCATGCTGAATAAAGAATTCAAGCTTCGATTCCGTTCATTTAAAGCGTTCATCGGAATGTTATGCTACTTGCTTGCCGTAGGGATCGTGGTGATCGGCTTCATTTATATGCAAACCAGGTTTTCAAATACGGGCTATTTTCGCCCGGAAGAGAGCAGGGTAATGTTTATGATTCTCTCATTCTTGCAGCTTGCTCTCGTACTATTCATCACCCCGGGTTTAACGGGAGGCGTGATCAGCGGTGAAAGAGAGAAACAGACGTTAAGCATGCTGCTGACGACAGAACAAAGCTCCATGAGCATCATCCTGAGCAAGCTCGTTTCATCCGTTTCTTATTTGTTATTACTTGTGATATCAAGCTTGCCCTTATACAGCTTTGTTTTCTTATTCGGAGGCGTATCTCCTTCCGATTTACTCACTGTGTTTGGATACAGTTTGTTTCTCGTCTTTACATTTGGTTCGATCGGCGTGTTTTATTCAACGGTCATAAGGAAAACGATTGTGTCCATGGTAACGACCTATGCGACGGTTCTATTTCTGGTCGGGGGGACGTTGTTTCTCTTCATGCTTTCCATGGCAATCGGTAACGGACCTTATCAGAATCAGACCACTCCGGTTCCGTATCTCATCGCCATGTTCAATCCTGCGATTGTCATCATGGGGCATTTTGAACCGATGGCGATTGATGAAATTTATTCACGCAGTGGGATCACGTTCCCGCTCTGGATCTCATTCCTGATGATCTATTCAATACTTGCCGTGATTTCCCTGTCTTTAAGCATTATGAAGCTGAGACCGAGCATGAAGGTGAAAAGCACAAATAAAGGGTGAGAATATGGACGCGAATTTTCTTCAATTACTGAACCAATTAAGAAAAAAGCTCTTGATCAGGCAAATTTGGTATGTCTTCCAGCTCCTGCTTGTTTTCGCAGGGGCATTTGCCCTGTGCTTGATCACTTTGGCATCAGTCATCATCATCCCCTATTGGGATAAAATGCTTTGGATCGGGATTCTTTTCATTGTCGTATCCGGAGTGGTGATATCTTTTCCCAGAAGGGTAACCTTGAAGGAAAGTGCCCTGTTTTATGATCGATTCGTTGAGGATGATTGGGTCACAGCCGCTTATAGCAGTCTTCACAATGGTCATGTATTATCCCCGCTGATCATCCGGGACGCACTGGTCAAGATGAGAGAAACCCCTCCAGATATGAACATGTACCGCAGAAGCATCCAGCCAAGGTTGATGATTTCTACCATGCTCCTTGTTTTCTTATCCCTGCTGATTTTCACTCAACGGGATGCCACTTTTCAAGAAGCGAAACGATTGGAGAAGGAAAAGGAGATCATTGCCCAATCAAACAGCAGAATAACCAAACAGGCAAATAAGAAAGAGAATGCCTCTATCAAAGAAAGGCTGTTAAAAGAAAACGAACAGCTTAAAGAAAAGAAGGCAGCGACAGAACGTTATGAAGAAATAAACAAAAAAGTCAAAGAACTGTCCCTTCAAAAGAAAACGATGGAAAAACAGAAGGCTAAGCTGCAGGAAGTGAAGAAAGAGTTGAATGGATTGGATTTCCCCGATATAAAAGAAGCCATTCAAGAGACTGACAGTGATAAACTTCAGCAAAAGGTTAATCAACTATCAGAGGAACAGAAAAGTCAGTTGCTTGAGGTGATGGAAAAGCAGGGGATTGCCTCCTTAGAAGAATTGGCGAATGTATTGAAGGAATCGGAGGGGTCCAACCAACTAAATGAAATAGCCAACCTTCAGGAAGAGATGCAGAAGGAAGCCGACCTTTTAGGTAAAGCAATCGGGAAGAGCAGGACAACTGATCAAGGACAGGCAGCTCAAAAAACGCCATCCAAACAGAAGGGAGAGGCGGCTTCATCCACACAACCCAACAGCCGTTCTGAAGCAAATAAACAGAATGCTTCTTCTACTAAAGGGAGCGGGGCTACAAGCTCTTCCGGACAAAATGGCCAAGGAGCAGGAACGGGTTCAGGTACCGGGAAAGGCAGCAGCGGCAAAGGAAACGGGACCGGGGCAGGCTTTGGACAAGGGGACAGGGAATGGCTCTCCGTTCCTGAAAAAACAGGCGGGGAAAGTCGTATAGAACTTGATGCGGGAAAATTGGGTGATGGGAAGAAGGGAGATCAGTTCCAGGCCAATGGGCCGGTTCAAAAAGGGTCTCTGAGGCCATATGAAGAAGTGTATCAACAGTACTATTCCTCGTATCGGAGCGGAACAGATCGAGCCACCATCCCTAAAGATCTAGAGCATATCATCGAATCGTATTTTAGTGAGATTGATCCAGGAGAGTGAAAAGGATGAACATAGAAGAAAAGGAGCAACAGTTTAAGGAAGCATCAAAGAAGATAGAGGAAGTAAAAGCAGAGGTTCAGAGATTCATTGTAGGACAAGGGGATATTGTAGAAGCGGTGCTTTGGACCATCCTGGCGGGAGGACATACTCTCCTTGAAGGACTGCCGGGGGTAGGGAAAACCATGCTCGTAAGGTCTCTTTCCGATGTGATGGATCTCAGTTTCTCCCGCATACAATTCACCCCCGACCTGATGCCTACGGATATAACTGGCACCATGGTCATGAAACAAGCCCGTGATGATGACCATCCTTTTACCTTTCATGAAGGTCCATTGTTCCATCACCTGGTATTGGCCGATGAGATTAATCGTTCAACGCCCAAAACCCAAAGTGCCTTACTCGAGGCCATGGCCGAGCATACGGTGACCGTGGTCGGGGAAACGATGACGTTAGAGAAGCCCTTTTTTGTCCTGGCAACTCAGAATCCCATCGACCTTGAAGGGACGTACCCTCTACCCGAAGCACAGGTCGACCGTTTTATGAGTAAAGTACTCGTTTCCTATCCTTCTAAACAAGAATTGAAACAAATCATCAAGAGAACAACGGGAACCGAGAAAGTCTTTCTTGAGAAAAAGCTAAGTCAACGGGAGCTCCTGACGATTCAGGCCCTTGTGAAAGAAATTGTCGTAACAGATGAAATGATTGATTTCGCCATCGACCTCATTGATGCCACGCATCCGGCCAGCGAGAAAACAACCGGAGGAATCAAACAATATGTCGAGTATGGGAGTGGACCCAGAGGGCTGCAGAACGTCATATTAATGGCAAAGGCCCGAGCGTTGACACATGGCAGATACCATGTGTCAACAGGAGACATCAAACAGGTGGCCCCTCTCGTTCTGAGACACCGGATCATCCTCAATTTCGAAGGTGAAGCCACGAATGTGCATACCGATGACCTTATACGGGAATTAATTGATTTTGTTCAAAAGGGTGATCATCTATGAACTTTCACAGCCAGTTTTTAGCTCAGCTCAAAAGGCACAGGATCAACGGTGCCAGCTTGAAGATGGGTCACCATAAAGGCTCCCGCCTGGCAACCTACCAGGGCAGTTCCCTTGAATTTTCCGATTATCAACTCTACGAACTTGGTGACGATGTCAGGCAAATCGATTGGAATGTGTATGCAAGGACCGAAAAAGTCTATATTAAGAGGTATTTGGATGAGAGGGAATGTAAGATTCACATTTATCTTGATTGCACCAACTCCATGGTAACAGAAGATAGAAAATGGAATAGAGCAAAAGAATTGGCAGGAGCACTTTCCTTCCTCGCCCTGTCAAATGACGACCGACTCACCCTGCATTGTGTAGGGGCCAGAAAGACTTTCATGAAGAAAGGGCCCCGGGACGCAAAAAGCATTCTCTTTGATATTGGACAGCTTTCACCTGAAAGTCCCGGAGTCACCTCGTTTTATGGGGAAATGATAAAAGGCGTCAGGAACAATCGCTCGATTTCCTTTATCATCTCGGACGGTATGGAACCTATTTCTAGGATTGAGGATGCCCTTAGAAGACTGTCTATAAAAAAGGAAATGACCTATTTCATTCAACTGTTGCACGAGGACGAGCTTTCGCCATCTTATGAGGGTGATGTGAAATTGATTGATAGTGAAAAGCATCAGGAAGTGAATGTAACATTGAACCGCAATGTGGTGGATCAATATCAGAAGCGTTTAGTGGAACACAACACAATGATTGAGTCATTGTGCAAGAAGTGGGGATTCGGCTATAACCGGACAAACTGTCTGACCCCATTGAACACAGTATTCTTTAAGGATTTCAAAGAAAATGGATGGATTCGCTGAGGTGATGGTATGGGAATAGGAAATCCGGTCTTTTTTTTCTTTTCAATTTTCATAGCAGCCGTCATTTTAATGTACTTTTTCCGAAAGCAGTACCGGGCTCTTATTGTGCCTTCCAATCTATTATGGGAGGAGGTCATGAAAGAATGGCAGGCATCACCATGGTTTCATCGATTACAGAGAAATCTCCTTTTACTCCTGCAGGTGCTCATACTATCCTTGTTGATGTTCGCCCTTGTCAAACCATATACTACCGAGGATTTGAAGAAAAAAGATCATGTCATCATTATATTGGATACCTCTGCCACCATGAATGCCTCACAGGACGGGGTATCCCACTTTGAACTGGCTAAAAGGGACATTCACTCACTGATAAAAGAAAGTGAGGGTGACATCACTATCTTGGCCGTGGGGAATTCCATTTCCACCGTTGTTTCAGAAGAATCAAACGATCAAGTGGTATTCAACCGACTGGAGAATATTTCGGTAACAAATGATCATGAAGATATGAAGAAAGCTCTTCGATTGGGTGAGGCACTTGGGAAAGGCTCGTCATCGGTCATTCATGTCTATTCTGACTCGTTATTAAAAGCCGATTATAAGGAAGAAACAATACATACACCGATCAAGGTTCATAACTTCATACCCCATCCGAAGAATGTTTCTCTTACAAGCTTCGGAGTGGAAAAATCGGGGACGGCCTATAAGGGAGTCGCCGTCGTTGAAAATCAAAGCGACGAGTTACAATCAGGGACGATCACCATATACGATGATAAAAAAGAAGTCATATCTAATCGACTCAAGATCGGTGCAGGGAAGGAAGCCGTCATTCCCCTGGATGAATTACCTTCAAGCCTGGTATTAAAGGCTAAAATCGACTTTCAGGATGATTATAAGGGAGACGACATCCTTACCAGTGTTCAGGCAACATCAAAACCTGCCGTCCTTGTGCTGGGGGAGATCAATCCTTTCCTGCTAAAGGGTTTTCAATCACTTGGCGTAAATGTGAAGACAATTGAAGAAAACCAGATGAAAACAGGTAATGAAATCATTGTGACAACGAAGAAGAAATGGAAAGAGCTATCGGTCGCCAACCCCGCCCTGATCATCCCTGGGCCATCGGACACGTCCACTGCTCTTACAACTGATGTGGAAGTGAATGGCGATGACCCGCTTTTAAAGCATGTTGACTTTGAAAAAGTATTTGTTGAAAAAGCAGGTTCCATCGGGTTAAAAGAATTGAATACCGCCGCCCAGAGTGGTTCCGTACCGCTTATTCAGAAAGGTGAAATGAACGGGGCGAAAATGGTGGTCCTGAACCTTCATCTAACTGACACAGACTTTCCACTGCACCCGGGATTTCCGCTCTTTCTTCACAATGCCTATCAATATCTATCAGAAGATGGAGGATTCATCGGGTATCTTCAGCCGGGAGAAGAAAGGACTGTTCCACTTGCCACAGGGGATTGGGATATCTACTCGGGCGATGATGAATTTATTAAGAAATCGGACCGGGGGGACTGGTTTAAAGCTCCTCTGACCCCAGGGGTTTATCAAGCGGTACAAGGAGACGTGACGAAGTATTTTAGCGTCGTACTTGACGACAGAGAAAAGAAGCCGGGAGGCGAGGCATTTTCATTGGAACCAACAGAAGATAAGGGAGAAGAAGAGAGAAAAACCATTCCCCATAACCTTTCTTCCTGGTTTCTGGTGTTGGAGATCCTGATCTTATTTATAGAGTGGGAGGTGTACAGGCGTGGGAATCGAGTTTGAAGAAGTACTCTGGCTATTGCTCCTGATTCCACTTGGGTTGGTTCTCTTTCTCTTTGCGAAACAGGGGATGAATCGGAAGGAAAGAAGGCTCATCCTGGCATTAAGAGGATGCGCCATGGTCCTGTTGATCTTTGCCCTTGCCAATCCGTCCCTTGTTTTACCCGAAAAGGCAAAGCCGGTCATCTTCTTGGCAGATCGCTCCGCTTCTGTATCCCTGCAAGAAGACCGTATCCTTGATTTGATCAACCGGGGTGTGCATTCCAAACATGAACGGGACCGATACGGTATTGTTTCATTTGGTGAAAATGCGGCAATCGAACAGACGGTTTCAGATGAGAGGGAGAATCCTGAGCTTGTGGGGGAAATTAAGGAAGGAAATACAAATCTTCAGGAAGGGTTGGAATACTCATCGAATCTCCTCCCCCGTGGCGGGAGGATCATCGCCATGACAGACGGGAAGGAAACGATGGGGGGAGGGGAGGATCTCATTTCTTTATTAAAAGGAAAGAAGATCGAGGTTGACTGGATGCCCATCGCCTCCGATACGAAGGAAGATGTTTCCATAACTGATGTGTCTGCTCCATCTGTCCAATATAAAGGAGAAGAAACAACTCTCAATGTCAATACATACAGCACGACCAAAAAAGAGATTGAAATGCGCATTACTTTGAATGATCAATTGATCATTAAGGAAAACCTTCAGGTGCAAGAAGGCAACAACGAGTTTCAGTTTAAGCATGTAGTCGATCAATCCGGATTACTCGTGTATAAGGCAGAAGTGTTCTCTAAGGGAGATTTGAGTCCGGAAAACAATGCACTCTACCACCTGGCACGCTCAGAAGGAGCCGCAAAAGTCATGCTGGTGGAAAACGCCGGCGGGGAAAGTGCATTGGCACCATTACTAAACTCAGCCGGGTTTACCGTCGATGTATATAAACCGGAACAACTGCCCGGCAAGCTGACATCCTATCTGCAATATCAAAGCATCTTGTTTGATAATGTAGCTGCCACAAGCATCCCTGAAGAAAAAATGCTCCTAATGGAAAAAAATGTAAAAGAGTTTGGGAGAGGATTCATTATGTTCGGTGGTAGTGACAGCTTTGCCCTTGGGGGATACTTTAAGACACCGATCGAACGAATACTTCCCGTCGATATGGATGTGAAGGGGAAGAAGGAACTACCTTCCCTTGGGCTGGTGATCGTTCTGGATCGCTCCGGCAGCATGGACGGGCAAAAGCTGGCCCTTGCAAAAGAAGCAGCAGCCAGGACCGTTTCCCTCCTAAGAGATAAAGATACGCTGGGTGTCATTGCCTTCGATGACCGGCCATGGGATATCGTCAAAACGAAGCCGCTTACTAATCGTAAAAAAGCAGAAGAAAAGATTCGTTCCATTTCGCCAGGAGGCGGGACAGAAATCTACAGCTCCCTTCAGCAGGCTTATGCGAGTCTTGAGAATCTACCATTAAAAAGAAAGCATATTATTCTTTTGACAGACGGACAATCAGCCACCTCAGGGAGTTACCAGACACTTGTAGAAGACGGCCATGATAAACAAATCACCTTATCCACCGTTTCAATAGGAGAAGGGGCTGACAGAGGCTTGCTGAACGATCTGAGTCAGTGGGGAAAAGGAAGATTCTATGATGTCACCGATGCCAGCGTGATACCGAGCATCTTGACTAGAGAGACGGTGATCACGACAAGGACCTATATAGAAGATCAACCATTTTATCCAAGGATTACATCATCGGATTGGTCGCCCCTATTTAAAGACGGTGTTCCTCAGATGAATGCTTATATTGCGACCTCCCTGAAAGGGACTGCCCGCATGGAAATGGAGAGCGGAAAGAACGATCCGGTACTGGCTACCTGGAGATATGGTCTTGGTCGATCATTCGCCTTTACGTCGGACACGAGTGGGAAATGGACGGGTGATTTTGCTCGTTGGCAGGGGTGGCCGGCATTTCTCAATGAACTGGTCACACGCTCGTTTCCTGAGCTTCGTTCGAATCCTTACTCCATCGATGTGAAGGAAGAAAACGAAAATACCCGTCTAAAGTTGTCATCGTCCGAAGGGGACATCTCACCACTTGAGGTGACGGTCCTGTCTGAAGATGGAAAAATGATTCCCGCAACAACCAGGATAAAGGCACCGGGGGATTATGAGGTCGTATTTGAAGAACATTTATCGCCCGGTCTGTACAATATGAATATTGCCAAAAGGGGGGAGGATGGTGAAAGCACATTTCAGACGGGTTTCTCAGTCCCTTATTCGAAAGAGTATTCTTTCAAGGGAGGATACCAGTCACTTGATACAATCGTAGAGGAGACGGGCGGAAGGAAGACTTCTTCCGTGAAAGGGGCATTCAGGGACCTGCATGAACCCTCGTTTACAGAACGGTCCATTCAAACCATTCTCATTACAGCAGGCTTCCTTTTATTCTTTTGTGAGATTTTTATAAGAAGATTCGGGGTTGGACCGATCATGATGGTGGTTGATCTGATTAAACCACGGAGGACGCCGCAAGAGATGAAGGAGGAAACAAGCATCGAACAGCTTGGCAGAAAAGTCAACAAGGAGCGCTGGAATGATGAGCGGAAGAGAACTGACCGTCAGCCAACCTTGGAAGTGACCAAAGAAGATAGGGAATCCGTCAAAAAGGTGAAACGGGAAAAGAAAACAGCGGAACCTGAAGTAAATGGTGATGACGCGCGACTGAAACGTCTTCTTGAGGCAAAAAAGAGAAGGGAGAAATAAAGAAAGAGAAGGCAGCGCCTTCTCTTTTCCGTTACATCAGTCTTCTTTTTTCTCGATATAAACCTGGTGAGGATAAGGAATTTCGATCCCATTCTGATCGAGGGCTTCCTTCAATGCTTTACGAAGCTTTCGTTCCACACCCCATTGCTCCATGTTCTTTGTTTTGCATAATACCCTGAGTACGACATCAGAAGCACCCAGTGTCTGAACACCTAGCACATTCGGGCCATCGACTATGTTATCATCTTCCTGTGCAATGGTATCGCATACTTGCTGAAGTACGACCATTGCCTTATCGATGTCATCATCATAAGAAATACCGATATCGACAAGGGCCCTCATGTTTCCACGTGAATGATTGCTGACACTCGTGATTTCCCTGTTCGGCACATAGTGAAGGGTCCCATCAAAGCCGCGGATATGAGTCGTCCTTAAACCGACCTCTTCCACAATTCCTGAGAAGCTGCCCGTTGTCACATAATCGCCAACGTCAACCTGCTTCTCAAGAAGAATGAAAAAGCCGGTGACCACGTCACTTACTAACCCCTGGGCCCCGAAACCGACGGCAAGTCCGACAATACCGGCTCCTGCAAGAATCGCGGTCACCTGGATACCGAAGATTTGCATGATCGTTACGAAGAAAACGAATATCAGGATATAGCCGACAATATTTTTTGAAAGACTTTGTAATGTCTGAGCACGACCAACTGATACATCATTTCTCTTTCGATATTTTTCAAAGATCCTTTCAATCACTTTGTTCGCCGCACCTTTTACAATGATAAAAGCGATCCAAATCGCTAAAATTTGCAGTGCCCCTATTCCGATCGTCACTAATAGACCGCCCCAATTAAAATTGGATAGTCGATCACTTAAAGCGTTTAAACCAATTATGTAATCCAAACCAAAACATCCTTTCCTATTAAATAATGACCATACTAGTATACACAATACCCCATAGGTTATGTCAAAGGAGATCCCCCTAAAAAGCATACTGGTTTATTCCCAGGTGGATAATGAATAAACTTAATCCTGGCAGATCTTTCATGCAAGTAGAGACTAAATGACATTTGTTTTGGGCAAAACAACTAAGGGATGATGGAAACAAATTATAATTATTATAATATTGAATTAATTATAATTGACTAAAAAAATCCAATCCTATATAATGATATTTGTGAGTTGAAATGGACAGGCTTATAAAGCCATTCTTTCACAGACATTATTTCATCAAACACTCATTGGAGGGATTTATTCATGGCAGAACGCATGGTTGGTAAACAGGCTCCACGTTTTGAAATGGACGCTGTAATGCCAAACAAAGAATTCGGTAAAGTTTCTTTAGAGGAAAATATGAAAAACGATAAGTGGACAGTATTGTTCTTCTATCCAATGGACTTCACATTTGTATGTCCGACGGAAATCACAGCAATGTCAGACCGTTACGATGAGTTTGAAGACTTAGATGCAGAAATCATTGGTGTCTCTACAGACACTATCCATACACATTTAGCATGGATCAACACCGATCGCAATGCAAATGGAATCGGTGAACTGAAATATCCACTTGCGGCAGATACAAACCATTTTGTATCCCGTGAATATGGTGTTCTGATTGAAGAAGAAGGTGTGGCTCTTCGTGGCCTATACATCATCAACCCTGAGGGAGAACTTCAGTACCAGGCTGTATTCCACAACAATATCGGCCGTGACGTGGAAGAAACATTACGTGTACTTCAAGCGCTTCAAACCGGCGGACTTTGCCCTGCGAACTGGAAGCCAGGTCAAAAAACTTTATAATTGTCAAATGAATAATGGCCTAACCGTTTGTTAGGTCTTTTTTTTTACTCATAAACAGAAATTAAAGGAGGCAATTGGAATGAAACTGCGTGAACCTATGCCGGCACTCTCCGGCGCTACTGAATGGTTGAACGGAGAAGTGACAAAGAATGATCTTGTTGGAGATAAACCGACCCTGATCCACTTCTGGTCGATTTCTTGTCACCTCTGTAAAGAAGCCATGCCCCAAGTCAATGAATTCCGTGACCGATACAGTGATAAACTGAACGTAATGGCTGTTCATATGCCCCGTTCAGAGGAGGATTTAAATCTGGACGAAATCAAAAAGGTGGCTGCGGAGCACGATATCACTCACCCGATTTTTGTGGACAGTGAGCATAAATTGACAGATGCATTTGAAAATCAATACGTCCCTGCTTATTATGTATTTGATAAAGACGGGAATCTCCGTCACTTCCAGGCAGGAGGAAGCGGCATGAAGATGCTTGAAAAGCGTGTGAACCGTGTCCTGGATGAAATGAATAAAAGCGAGTAGGGATCAAACGTAATATGGAGAAGAGATCGGTCAAAAGACCGATCTTTTTTTGTGGTTTCATTTTTACAATATAGATGAATAGTAAGATTTGAAGGAGAATTCACAAAAAGGAAAAAATTCTAAAAAAAGGGTAGATAATTATTTCGAAAGCCGATATATTTAGTAGTACGTTGTTTTTTAATGGAACACGGAGGGGAGAGAAAATATGGATACATTTAAAAAATTAAAAGCCTTTTACTGGCCTTATAAAAGGCATTTTATCATTTCAATGATTTTCTTGATTTTTGTTACAGGCATTACAGTGATATATCCAATGATCTTACAAATTACTATTGACGATGTCTTTATCCAAGGGGAATATAAGTGGATTCCGTACCTTGCATTCGGATTTATCGGCATCATGGTCGTGAAAGGGATCGCCACATTCATCCAACAGTATAATGGGGACCTTTTTGGGATCACATCGGTCTACCGACTGAGGAACGAATTGTATGAAAAGCTTCAATTCCTTCCATTCAGTTATTATGATAACGCCAAAACAGGGGACTTGATGTCACGCTTGACGGCGGATGTAGAAGCTTTCCGCTTTTTCTTATCATTTGGTTTCTCGGAATTACTACGCTTCTTCCTGCTGGTGACGGTCAGTTTTGGGGTGATGTTCTACTATTCACCTTCATTGACTTTTGTCACACTGGTTTCCCTGCCTTTTCTGGCCATTGCCGTATACAAATTCGATAAGGCGGTCCACCCTGCCTTCCGCGGTATCCGCAAGTCCTTCGGAAAGCTGAACACGAATGTCCAAGAAAATATCTCCGGGATCAATACGGTGAAATCACTGTCCCGGGAAGAGTTTCAAATCAATAAATTCAACCGGTCCAATGGTGATTATAAAGACAAGTATCTTTTCACCTCGGACATTTGGGCAAAATACTTTCCACTCATGGAGTTCTTAGGGAATGTGAGTGTCGTGACACTCCTTGCATACGGTGGATATCTCGTCATGAATGGAAATTTACAACCAGGTGAGCTTGTCGCCTTTTACAGCCTGGTCTGGTATATCATCTGGCCGATCATGAACCTTGGATTCACAATCAACCTTTTTTCACAATCCAAGGCATCGGGAGAGAGATTACTCGAGATTTTGGAAGTGGATGAAAAGATAAAGGATCATAGTGGTGTCATCCATGTTGATCGATTGAAAGGCGAAGTGGAATTCAAGGATGTATCATTGAATTACACGGTGCATGACGAAGCAGCCCTTGAGGGTATATCCTTTAAGGCAGAACCCGGTAAGGTCATTGGTCTGATCGGAGGCACAGGATCAGGAAAAACGAGTATCACCCAGCTGATCACACGTTTCTATGAACCGAATAAAGGCGAGATCCTCATTGATGGAAGGGATGTAAAAGATTACTCGCTAAAATCACTCCGTCAAAATATTGGATTCGTCCTCCAGGAGTCATTCCTATTCTCCTCCACCATCAAAGCCAATATCTCATATGGTCGACCGGAAGCATCTATGGAAGAAATCATTGAAGCAGCAAAACGTGCCGAGGCACATGATTTCATCTCCGAATTGCCTGATGGGTATGACACAAGATTGGGTGAAAGGGGATTAGGTCTTTCAGGCGGTCAGAAACAACGGATCGCCATAGCTCGCGCGATCTGCACGGACCCGTCGATCCTCATTCTCGATGATGCTACAAGTGCCGTGGACATGGAAACGGAATTCAGAATCCAAAGAGCGCTGAAAGAAGTCATGTCCGATCGTACGACCTTCATCATCGCACACCGGATTTCTTCGCTTAAGCATGCCGACGAAATCATCGTCCTTGAGAACGGCAGAGTGGTTGAAAGAGGGGTCCATGATTTCTTATTGAAAAATAATGGACCCTATCAGCGAATTTATGACATTCAATACCAAGACCAGAAAAAAATATTACAAACTCAGGAAGGGTAGGTGAAAGAGATTGAGCGAAAAAAAGAAAGTGAATAAAACCATTCTGAGCAGGTTCCATTACTCAACTGATCAAGTGATCGATAAGCCATTCAACTGGGAACAGCTCTATCGGCTACTGACATATTTAAAACCATATTCAAAAAAACTGTTGCCCTTGTCTATCATTACCGTTTTGATCACAACGGCTGTCCGCCTGATCATCCCGATCCTGATCGGGGTATACACACTCGATAAAGCAATCAGGCAAAAAGATGAAAATCTTCTCTTTACCCTTGTGGGAGTCATAGCGGGACTGTATGTTTTGAATTATATAGCCAACGTCCTCAGGATCAAATGGATGAATCAATTGGGTCAGGGGGTCATATATGACCTGAGAAAACATTTATTCAGTCATGTTCAATGGCTTTCCCATCGTTTCTTTGATCAGCGTTCAGCAGGCTCGATCCTTGTCCGGATCATGAATGACATCAACTCCCTGCAGGAGCTCTTCACGAACGGTGTCATCAATCTATTGATGGATATCATTCTGCTCATCGGAATCATCGTGATACTCTTTACGTTAAGTCCGGAACTGACGCTTGCCGTCATGGTCATTTTGCCTATCATGTTCTTCATCTCTACAAGCCTGCGCAAAAAAATACGCAAATCCTGGCAGGTGGTAAGGCTCAAGCAATCAAAACTTAACTCCCATTTGAATGAAAGCATCCAGGGGATCAGGGTGACACAATCCTTCACCCAGGAAAAGGAAAATATGGCCTTCTTTGATGGGGTAAACACAGAGACCTTCGATAGCTGGAGAACGGCCACAAAGAAAAATGCCATGTTCCGACCACTGGTGGAATTAACGAATGCCATCGGAACTGCCGTCCTGATTTGGTTTGGGGCTCACCTCATTCAAAATGGATCCCTGGAGCTTGGTGAATTCGTCTCATTCGCATTCTATCTCGGCATGTTCTGGGAACCAATTTCAAGACTAGGGCAGGTGTATAATCAGCTGTTGATCGGGATGGCTTCATCCGAGCGAATCTTTGAATTCCTCGATGAACAACCGATCGTAAACGAAAAGAAAAATGCCTTGAATCTGACCGATATCAAGGGAAGAATCCAATTCGAACATGTTGAATTCTCTTATGATGATAAACGTAAAGCACTCAGGGACATCAATCTGGAAATGAAAGCCGGGCAAACCGTTGCACTCGTCGGACATACAGGTTCTGGTAAGACGACGATCGCGAATCTCATCAGCCGATTTTACGACCCGACAAATGGCGTGGTAAAGATTGATGGAGTAGATTTACGGGATGCATCTGTTTCAAGCTTACGCAGTCAAATCAGCATCGTCCTGCAGGATACATTCATCTTCTCTGGAACGATCATGGATAATATCCGGTTCGGACGCCCGGGTGCATCCGATGAAGAGGTCTTGAAGGCAGCCGAAGCCATCGGGGCAAACGAGTTCATCGAAAAGTTATCCAACGGTTACGAAACGGAAGTCGAGGAACGGGGGAATGTGTTATCTGTAGGTGAAAGACAACTATTGTCCTTCGCACGTGCCCTTTTGGCAAATCCTCGCATCATCATACTGGATGAAGCGACAGCATCGATCGATACAGAAACAGAAGTTAAGATCCAAAATGCATTGAAGAAATTACTGAACGGTCGTACCGCGATCATCATCGCCCACCGCCTTTCCACAATCCGTGAGTCCGACAATATTTTTGTCCTTGAAAATGGCAGAATCAAAGAGTCTGGAAATCACGACGAATTGATGGAACAGGAAGGAGACTATTTTGAACTGGTGAAGTCACAGTTCAGGATGTTGGACGCGATGTAATGTGAAGTATTGAGGACCCCGCACTGGTGTGTGGGGTTTTTTTGTGGAATGGTGGTGAAACGGCTTCGTACACATGTCGGAGAAACTAAAAAACAAAAATCTTTGTGAAAAACGTCACAAAATATTCATTGTTCAATACTTCACAAACTCACCTACAGGTTTTATAATGAACAATAAGTGATAAACAGTAGGAAAGAGCTGTTTACGATAAAAAGTAATTCGGTAGGGGGAGTAAAGAATGGTTTTGGATAGTGTGGTTTTAAGCAGGATGCTCACGTCGACAACCCTTGCATTCCATATTATTTTTGCAACGATTGGGGTAGGGGTTCCGGTTATGATATCCATAGCTGAGTTCATGGGGATCAAACGAAATGATCCTCATTACCTTTTGCTGGCACGAAGATGGGCAAGGGGATTTACGATTACGGTGGCTGTCGGGGTGGTGACCGGAACGGCGATAGGGCTTCAGCTGTCCTTGTTATGGCCATCATTTATGCAGGTCGCCGGACAGGTGATTGCCCTGCCTTTATTCATGGAGACATTTGCGTTTTTCTTTGAGGCCATCTTCTTGGGGATTTATCTTTATACGTGGGATCGATTCAAGAATAAATGGATTCATTGGCTTCTGACGATACCGGTGATGATCGGTTCTTCGGCTTCAGCACTCTTCATTACGACGGTGAACGCGTTTATGAATACTCCACAGGGATTCGAATTGGAAAATGGAAAGGCGATCAATATCGATCCGATTGCAGCGATGCTGAATCCCGCAACACCAACCAAAGTGTTTCACGTGCTGACGACGGCGTACTTAACATCTGCCCTCATACTGGCAGCTATCACAGCATTTGCGATCCTCCGTAAAAAAGGAGGGGACTACCATAAGAAAGCCCTTCGTTTAACGATGGTATCTGCGTTGATTTTCGCTTTTGGCTCTGCTCTCGCAGGGGATTTGTCGGCTAAGTTCCTGGCTGAATATCAGCCTGAGAAACTTGCGGCTGCAGAGTGGCATTTTGAGTCGGAAGAGAATGCTGATTTAATCGTTTTCGGGACGCTTGATGAAAACAATGAAGTCCATAATGAGATACGATTACCAGGTTTCCTGAGCTTCCTGGCGGGAAGTTCGTTTGATACAGAGGTCATCGGCTTGAATGAATTTCCGGAAGACGAACGGCCGCCTTTATGGGTCCATTATCTGTTTGATTTGATGGTGTCCATCGGGTTTTACAGTATCTTCATTGCCGGGGCATTCATCTTATTCTGGAAGTGGAAAAAAAGGAATGAATGGAATAAAGGATTGCTATGGGGGATTGTTGCGAGTGGACCGCTTGCGATGCTTGCCATCGAATTTGGCTGGATTTACGCTGAGGTCGGACGGCAGCCATGGATTTTGCGTGGTTATATGAAGGTGGCGGAAGCGGCAACAAAGGCAGACGGGGTTGGATTGACGTTCGCGCTATTTGTGGGTCTCTATATACTCCTCGGCATCCTCTGTGTCTTTGTATTGATTAAAATGTTTAAAAATAAGCCGGCAGAAGCTGAATTGGAACAACGCTTTCCTAAAAAAGCGAGTTAGCATGATGAGGCTCCTTATAAAGAAGGAGCCGATTGATTTTGTTAAGGGGGAGGAATGAATATGAGTTTGGAAATCGTGGGGATCACCGTCCTGTGGATTTTCCTATATGGTTATCTGATAGTGGCTTCGATTGATTTTGGAGCCGGCTTCTTCGCCTTTTACGGTAGGATGAAAGGGAAAGAGCATACGTTAAATGTGTTGATCAGTCGATATCTTTCTCCTGTGTGGGAAGTAACGAACGTCTTTTTTGTCTTCTTTTTTGTCGGTTTGGTCGGTTTTTTCCCTGACGCGGCCTATTACTACGGGACGGCATTATTGCTTCCGGGGAGTATCGCGATTATATTGCTTGCCATCAGGGGAAGTTTTTATGCTTTCGGAAACTATGGTTCCAAAGACAATATCGTTTACCTGTTTTTATACGGGGCAACAGGGTTACTGATCCCTGCTTCCCTGTCTACGGCATTGACCATTTCTGAAGGAGGCTTTTTGGAAGAGCAGGGTGATAAGGTCGTATTCCTGGCCCGTGAATTGTTTACCAGTCCTTATTCATGGAGCGTGGTTGTCCTGTCCATCGTATCGGTCTTATTCATCAGTGCCACATTCCTGACCTATTATGCCAATCGTGCGGGGGATTTGGATTCAAGAGAAGAACTGAGAAAGTTTTCACTATTCTGGAGCCCGCCGACGATTTTAGCGAGTTTACTGGTTTTCGTATCTTTAAGAGAACACAATCCCGAGCATTTCAATAGCGCCATCGAGATCTGGTGGATGTTCGGATTATCCCTTGTCTGCTTTCTTGGCGCTTCATTTTTTATCTATAGGAGAAGGAATTTTGGCCTGGCATTCACTCTGGTCATGCTGCAATTCTTCTTTGCATTCTTTGGCTACGGGGCGTCACATTTACCATATATCCTGAAACCTTTTATCACGATTGAAACGAGTGTCACGAATCCAACGATGGGGATGGCACTGGTCGTAGTCTTTATCGCAGGACTGTTATTGCTGATTCCCTCACTTTATCTCTTGATGAGACTTTTCTTATTTGATGCGGATTATGTTAAGGGGAACAAGTGACGAGTTGGAACTTGAATGAAATACAAAAAAGGAAAGGGAGAAATGTCATTTTCTCCTTTTTTTTATGCTAAAATATAGATTATAGAGACTGCGGGGGGATACATGGTGAAAAAAGAGTTTGTAGTTATTGGCTTGGGCCGATTTGGCGGCAGTATCGTACGATCATTGACGGATCAAGGCATGGAGGTCATGGCCATCGATCAGGATGAGGACAAGGTGAATGAATTTTCTTCCATTGCTTCACATGCGGTTGTTGCGGATTCAACCGATGAATCCGTATTGAAGAGCCTGGGGATCCGTAATTTCGATCATGTCATTGTCGCGATTGGAGATGATATCCAGTCCAGTGTACTAACGACATTGATGTTAAAGGAAATCGGCGTCAAGAAAATTACCGTGAAAGCACAAAATGATTATCATGAAAAGGTCCTTCGTAAAATTGGGGCGAACCAGGTCGTTCATCCGGAGAGGGATATGGGAAGAAGGATTGCTCACAATATCATTTCAAATAATGTACTGGATTATCTGGAGTTGTCAGATGAACATTCAATCGTGGAGATTGTGGCGAGTGAACGTCTGAGTGGAAACTCCCTTATCGATTTGGATATCCGTGCTCAATTCGGAATCAACATCGTGGCGATAAAGCGGGAAAAAGATATCATCGTTTCCCCACAAGCCGATGAACAGATCCGGGTTGGGGACATCCTTATTGTCATCGGTGCCGATACGGATATTAACCGGTTTGAGAAAAAGGTACTATAAGACGAAATAAGAGGCTGACCCATTTGGGTCAGCCTCTTATTCGTTATTATACTTCCATGATGATCGGTAGGATCATCGGGCGACGTTTCGTTTTTTCATATAAGAATGGAGCAAGTGTATCTGTGATTTCATTCTTGATTTCTGACCATTGGGACGTTCTTCTTTCAAGCACTTTGTTCAAGTGTTTAGAAATGAGCGTTTGCGCTTCATTGATAAGGTCGCCTGATTCACGCATGTAGACGAATCCTCTTGAAATCAGGTCCGGGCCGGAAGCGATCTTGAAATCTTTCATGTCGATGCTGACAACGACAATCACAAGACCTTCTTCTGATAGGATGCGGCGGTCACGAAGGACGATATTACCGATGTCACCGATTCCGCTTCCATCGATATAGACATTTCCAGAAGGGATCTTCCCTGCTACCTGTGCGGAGTCATTGCTTAGTGCAAGGACTTCACCGTTATCCATGATGAAGCAGTTTTCCGGTTGGACGCCACAATCGACACCAAGCTGAGCGTGCATCTTCTGCATACGGAACTCACCGTGTATCGGCATAAAGAAGGTTGGATTCATCAGGCGAAGCATCAGCTTCATCTCTTGCTGTCCACCGTGACCGGATGTATGAATATCACTTAATGGTCCATGGATGACTTCTGCACCGGCACGATATAAAAGGTTGATCGTACGGTTGACACTGATTGTGTTCCCCGGAATTGGTGAAGAAGAGAAGACAACGGTGTCACCAGGCTGAATCTGGATTTGACGGTGGGTACCGTTTGCAATCCTTGATAATGCTGCCATCGGCTCACCTTGGGAACCTGTACATAGAATAGCCACTTCATTCGCTGGAAGGCGATTGATCTGGTTATGTTCAATGAATGTATCCTTAGGAGCGTTGATATATCCTAATTCTTGTCCAATCGTGATGGCTGCTTCCATACTTCTTCCGAAAACAGCAACCTTTCTGTTATGGAACACTGCTGCTTCGACCACTTGTTGAAGACGGTGAATATTCGAAGCGAATGTAGCAAAGATGACCCTTCCGTCCACTTTACGGAAAATATCATTGATGCTTTCCCCGACTTTACGTTCCGACATCGTGAAGTTTGGAACTTCAGCATTGGTACTGTCAGACAGTAGGCATAGAACGCCTTCTTTTCCGATCTCAGCCATTTTGGTTAAGTTCGCGGGCTCACCAACCGGCGTGAAATCGAATTTGAAGTCACCTGTATGAACAACATTTCCAGGTGGTGTTTTGACAACGATACCGTAAGAATCCGGGATACTGTGTGTCGTTCTGAAGAAGGTTACAGATGTTTTGCGGAATTTCACAACATCATCTTCCTGGATGACATTTAATTTCGCATTGCGTAATAACCCGTGTTCTTCCAGCTTATTCTTAATAAGACCAAGGGCAAGTTTCCCACCGTATATTGGGATGTTTAACTCTCGAAGTAAATAAGGGATTCCACCGATATGGTCTTCGTGTCCGTGAGTGACGAAGAGTCCCTTGATTTTATCTGCATTCTTCACGAGATACGTGTAATCAGGGATTACGTAATCGATACCGAGCAGTTCGTCCTCAGGGAATTTGATTCCTGCATCGATCAGGATAATTTCGTCTTGGAATTGTACGCCGTATGTGTTTTTACCGATTTCACCTAAACCGCCAAGGGCAAATACAGCGGTTTGGTCATTCTTTACAAATTTCATTAATTATTGCTCCATCTCGAAAGAATGGTGGTTTTTTTCATACTCTAAAAAAGCGCCCTCAAGCTTTTGTACGAATTCGATGTTATACGGTTTGTCTTTTAAATTCAGGCGTACTTCACGTTCTGATTCTGCTTCCATGTAAAGAGATTGAGTGCATTCGCGAACAGGCACTTCTGCTTTACTTTCTTGATAAAATACTTTAAAAATCATTTTTCTCTCTCCTTATCCGTTTTCAAAAAATCTAACTTTCATCTATGATAAAAAAGTTATCAACTACATTAACATTAACTTATATAATAGCCTATCATTCCTATAGGAACGAATCATTCAGTTATGTATGTATTAAATTATATAGGATTTTTCCGTGTAAATAAAGCTTTTGAATAATCCTGTACTAAATCATGACAATAGAAGAGGGACCAATGCCAATGGAGGAAAAGCTCACTAGTGGCGTCAGTCCCTTATTCATTGTGCAATTGTATGTCAGTATATCCGATTGTCATGGATTCTAATAGTGTTTCCCCAAAAATCATTTCACGAGAAACAGAGGGATTATGCAATCGTCTTTTTTCTAAGCAATTCTTTCCACTGTTTTAAAAGCTTTTTCCTGAGCTTCTTTAACATGGTGGATCACTCCTTATTAATAGTTTACCGAGATTTACCTTTGAAGTAAAGGAACAATAATACGGACGTCTCTGTTGTGTTACTTATATTGTACGGAATTTATGGAATCTCTTACATGGTTAAGTTTGGTAAATGGTTCTGTCTGACTGTCTTCATTGACATTTTCCGTGTAAAGGATTACCTTATACAACGGGTAAAATAGAATCGCAATTGAATATTGAGAAAAGGAGAACGATCATGTCTAAAATAGTTTTCTTTGATATAGACGGCACGCTGCTTGATCACGATAAAAAACTGCCACAGGCCACAAAAGAAGCCATTCGGACACTGCAGGCAAACGGAACGTATGTTGCGATTGCGACTGGGAGGGCCCCATTTATGTATGAAAGTTTAAGAGAGGAATTGGGAATCGAGTCCTTCGTATCGTTTAATGGGCAGTATGTGGTTTTTGAGAATGAAGTGATCTACACGAATCCTCTGCAAGTTGAAATGTTGGAGGAATTATTGGAGGATACGTATACAAAGGAACATCCTGTCGTTCATTTGAATCATGAAACGATGAAAGCGAATCATAAGCACCATGACTATATCGAGAAGAGTATGAACAGCCTGAAATTTCCCCACCCGGGATATGCCCCGGACTTTTATAAAGGAAGGGACATCTATCAATCCCTGCTATTCTGCACAAAGGAAGAAGAGAATTTATACCGGGAGAAATATAGGGATTTCACGTTCATCCGCTGGCACCAATTCTCCATGGACATTCTTCCGAAAGGTGGTTCAAAAGCAGAGGGAATCAAAAAGATGATCGCCAAACTTGGGTTCAACATGGAAGATGTCTATGCTTTCGGGGACGGACTGAATGATATCGAGATGATTCAATCCGTCGGCACCGGTGTTGCAATGGGCAATGCCGTGCAGGAAGTCCAAAAACACGCAAATCTAATTACAAAGCACGTGGACGATGATGGAATCTACCACGGATTGAAGGAACTCGAATTGATCTAGGGCATGCCAAAAAAGACTCCCACAGATATCTGTGGGAGTCTTTCTTTGGGTTTATCGTTCGATGGCAAGGGCATCAGGGATCGGCTCAAAAGGATTAGCAGGATTGATATGGTCATAGAACATGATCCCATTCAGGTGATCGATCTCGTGCTGGAACACAATGGCCGGGAGACCTTTGAGGCGAAGTTTTACTTCATTGCCGTCCACATCCCAGCCTCTTACAGTCACTCTGGCATATCGGGGTACGAAGCCCGGTACGTTCCGATCGACGGATAAACAACCTTCCCCGGAAGTTAAATAGGCTTTTTCTATGGAGTGGCTGATGATTTTCGGATTGAATAATGCGTAGCTGTATAATTTCCCCTGATTGTCTGTAACGTTGACGGCAAGCATCCGTTTTGAAACATTGATCTGGGGCGCTGCAAGGCCGATACCTGGTCTCAATCCATATTTGGCAGCCGTTTCAGGATCTTGGCTGTTTATTACATATTCCAATAAGCTTCTCAGGATTTCCCGGTCTTCTTCGGATGGCGGGATGGGCACTTCCTTAGCTACCATGGTTAATGTGGGGTGACCCTCACGGATGATGTCATTCATCGTAATCATTGTTTTTCCTCCTAGGATACATAGAGATAGAAACAGCTGGCCCCGTCAGGACACAAAAAAGACAGGGCCATCCAAATTGATCCCTTCTCTACTTTACGTATTAAGATTCTCTATTATGTATGGTACTAGTTTATCATTTTCCTTTGAAAAAGTTAATGAATGAGATTCGATATTAACAGGAATACCCGGCGGCAAATAGACATAATGATTTTAATAGGGAGAATAGTCCAATCGACATTTTTTTCCACAGTTGTAAATCCCTATTGTCAAAAGATGTAGACATAGATATAGTAGAAGGTGGTAAATAGTTAAGGGGGATCTAGTTGTGTCGAAATTTCGTTTTGCTTTCATTTTAGGAGCCGTTATTTTTGTATTAATGGGGTGTGTCGGTGGTTCTACACCTGAGGAAGATGTGTATAAGGTTCTTGAAGAAACCGTGGCCAAAGAAAGTCAATATGAGAAAGTTCAGAAGCCTCTTCAAGAGTTGGAAGAAAAGGAACAAGAAATCTATACGAAAATCATGGATCTTGGAATGAAAGAGTTTGACCAGATTGTAAAGCTTTCCGATGAAGCTCTGGACAACATCGATAAGAGAAAAGAGAATATTGAAAAAGAACGTGAGTCCATGAGTGCAGCAAAGAAAGAGTTTGCTAAAGCAGACGAATACATTGATGAGTTAGAAAGTGATGATCTTAAAAAAGATGCGAAAAAGCTGAAAAAAACGATGGAAGAACGTTATAAGCTGCATGAAAAGCTTACAACTTCTTACTTAGAGGCCCTTTCTCTTGATAAAGAACTATATAATATGTTCAAAAAGAAAGACCTTACGATGGAAGAGCTTGAGAAGCAAATTTCCTCTATTAACGAACAATACGAAAAGATAGTGAAGTTTAATGGGGACTATAATACAAAAACAGAGGAATTCAATAAACTTAAACAAGAATTTTACTCAAAGGCAGAACTTGATGTCAAAGAGTCCGAATAAACAGGTACATATAAGATGAAGGGAGGCGTAAAGTCCACCTTCATCTTTTTTATGATTTAAAGCTGTTCGATGACTTCTTACTCTATAACAGATGAGTCATAAGGATATGTTTATATATAACAGAGTGTTTCCAAGTATTAATACAGTTTTGAAAATTTATGGTAGATCGTTACAAAAAGATTGGAAAGAAACAAGAATTTATAATACTTTGTCGTTGACTAACTGATTTTTAATATTGTAAACTAGGATAGGTATTCATGAATTGTATTAGTCGATAAAGATTTTTGACTGGTACAGATAAACTCGAATGTAATTTCGGGTTTTCTTTCTTGGTATTTGTGGAAAACTACTTATAGTGTGTGTTTTTCCACAGGTACTGTGGTAGGTCATACTGAATTTGGGTAATCTAAACTATGTATGTAAAAAAACCAAAATAAATGTATAAAGAAAGGATAGGTGACTTCGATGGCTTCTAAATCAAAGAAGGCACAATTCGATGCAGTTAAGACGCTCGAACAAATTGAAGACAAGTTTGAAATGTTTCAAATTTTGAACGAAGAAGGCGAAGTAGTGAACGAAGATGCTATGCCTGAGATCTCTGATGAGGATCTACAGGAGTTAATGCGTCGCATGGTTTACACTCGTATTCTAGATCAAAGATCAATCTCACTGAACCGTCAGGGACGATTAGGTTTCTATGCACCAACAGCTGGACAGGAGGCATCTCAGATTGCTTCTCACTTCGCACTTGAGAAGGAAGACTGGATCCTTCCTGGATACCGTGATGTTCCACAAATCATCTGGCACGGTCTTCCACTTGCGAAAGCATTCTTATTCTCACGAGGACATTTCCAAGGTAACCAGGCTCCAGAAGGTGTAAATGTATTATCACCACAAATCATCATCGGTGCTCAATACATTCAAACTGCCGGTGTGGCACTTGGCCTTAAAAAACGTGGTAAGAAAGCAGTTGCCATTACGTATACAGGAGACGGTGGATCTTCACAAGGTGATTTCTATGAAGGAATCAACTTTGCAGGTTCTTATGCAGCTCCTGCGATCTTCGTCGTACAAAACAACCAATTTGCAATCTCTACTCCTCGCGACAAGCAAACAGCAGGACGCACGATCGCTCAAAAAGCGGTTGCTGCAGGTATCCCTGGTATCTTAGTCGATGGTATGGATCCTTTAGCGGTTTATTCTGCCACTCTAGAAGCGCGTAACCGTGCAGTGAATGGGGAAGGTCCTTCACTGATCGAAACACTTTGCTACCGCTATGGTCCACATACAATGGCTGGTGATGATCCAACTCGTTACCGTACATCAGAAATGGATACAGATTGGGAAAAGAAAGATCCTTTGGTACGTTTCCGTAAATTCCTTGAAGGTAAAGGGTTATGGAGTGAAGAGAAAGAAAACGAAGTGATCGAAGAAGCAAAAGAAGATATCAAAAAAGCGATCAAGGAAGCAGATTCAGCTCCAAAACAAAAAGTGACTGACTTCATCAACAACATGTATGAAGAACTTCCTTATAATCTAAAAGAACAATTAGAAATCTACAAAGAAAAGGAGTCGAAATAAGCCATGGCGCAAATGACAATGATTCAAGCGATCACTGATGCACTGCGCACAGAACTACGCAACAACGAAGACGTATTAGTTTTTGGTGAAGACGTAGGTCTAAACGGTGGTGTATTCCGTGCAACGGAAGGGCTTCAGAAAGAATTCGGTGAAGACCGCGTATTCGATACTCCACTAGCAGAATCAGGAATCGGTGGTTTAGCAATCGGTTTAGCATTAGAAGGGTACCGTCCAGTACCTGAAATCCAGTTCTTCGGTTTCGTATACGAAGTAATGGATTCAGTAAGCGGACAAATGGCACGTATGCGTTACCGTTCAGGTGGTACGTATACATCACCTATCACAATCCGTTCCCCATTTGGTGGTGGAGTACATACTCCAGAACTTCATGCGGACAGCTTAGAAGGTTTGATGGCTCAACAACCAGGTCTTAAAGTGGTTATCCCATCAACTCCATACGACGCTAAAGGTCTATTGATTTCATCCATCCGTGATAATGACCCTGTCATTTTCTTAGAGCATATGAAATTATACCGTTCATTCCGTCAAGAGGTTCCTGAAGAGGAATACACAATTGAACTTGGTAAAGCAGATGTAAAACGTGAAGGTACAGACCTTACGATCATCTCTTACGGAGCTATGGTACACGAATCATTGAAAGCTGCAGATGAGCTTGAAAAAGAAGGTCACTCAGTTGAAGTAATCGATCTTCGTACTGTAAGTCCACTGGACATTGACACGATCATGGCATCTGTTGAAAAAACAAACCGTGCCATCGTGGTTCAAGAAGCTCAAAAACAAGCGGGTATCGCAGCGAATGTAGTGGCTGAAATCAATGACCGTGCGATCCTTAGCCTGGAAGCTCCGGTTCTTCGTGTAGCGGCGCCAGATACAGTATTCTCTTTCTCTCAAGCAGAGCCTATCTGGTTACCAAACCACAAAGACGTCATCGAAACGGCGAAAAAAGTACTTAATTTCTAATGGGAAGGAGCTGAGAAGCTCCTCCATTGATAGATAAGTGAAAACAGAAGGGCATGCCACCCTTCTCTTTTCCAATTATAGATATAAGAAATAGAGACAGAAATAACCAAACATTCATCTATATATTCATTATTCAATACAGGAGGTCGAGTCCATGTCATTCGAATTCAAATTACCAGACATTGGTGAAGGTATTCATGAAGGTGAAATCGTCAAGTGGTTTGTAAAGCCAGGCGATAAAGTGGAAGAAGACGATGTACTATGTGAAGTGCAAAACGATAAAGCTGTTGTTGAGATTCCTTCTCCGGTAGCAGGAACGGTTGAGGAACTTCTTGTTGACGAAGGTACTGTAGCAGTTGTGGGCGATACTCTTATCAAGTTCGATGCACCTGGTTATGAGGACCTGCAATTCAAAGGTGGAGAAGAAGATAAGAAAGAAGAAAAAGCCGAAGAGAAGACGGAAGGTCAAGTTCAAGCAACTGCAGAACAAGGCCAGGACGTAAAGAAAGAAGCTTCTCCAGAAGCTGCTGAAGAGAAATCCGATGCAGAAGTTGACCCTAATAAGCGAGTGATCGCTATGCCTTCAGTACGTAAGTACGCAAGGGAAAACGGGGTTGAAATCCGTCAAGTATCAGGTTCAGGTAAAAATGGACGTGTCGTGAAGGAAGATATCGATGCATTCCTAAGTGGAGACAGCAAGCCTGCTTCTACCCAGGAAGAAGCGAAAACGGAAGAAAAAGCTCCAGCATCAGAATCTAAACCGTCTGCACCTAAAGCTCCTGAGGGTGAATACCCAGAAACACGTGAGAAAATGAGTGGAATGCGTAAAGCGATTGCGAAAGCAATGGTGAACTCAAAACATACAGCTCCTCACGTAACGTTGATGGACGAAATCGATGTAACGAAACTTTGGGCCCACCGCAAGAAGTTCAAAGAAGTTGCAGCTGAAAAAGGTGTGAAATTGACTTTCCTACCTTACATCGTCAAAGCATTGACAAGTGCATTACGCGAGTATCCAGCTCTGAACACATCGATTGATGATGCAACAAGCGAAATCGTACAAAAACATTATTACAATATCGGTATCGCGGCTGATACGGATAAAGGTCTATTAGTACCGGTTGTAAAAAATGCAGACCGTAAGTCCATGTTCTCCATTTCAAATGAAATCAATGAACTGGCTGGAAAAGCACGTGATGGTAAACTTTCAGGCGATGAAATGAAAGGTGCATCTTGCACAATCACGAATATCGGTTCTGCCGGCGGACAATGGTTCACTCCGGTCATCAACCATCCAGAGGTTGCCATCCTTGGTGTTGGACGCATTGCAGAAAAACCTGTGGTTAAAAATGGTGAAATTGTAGCGGCACCTGTGTTAGCATTATCATTGAGCTTCGATCACCGCATGATTGACGGAGCTACTGCTCAACATGCACTTAACCATATCAAGCGTTTGTTGAACGATCCAGAATTATTATTAATGGAGGCGTAATACAATGGTAGTAGGAGATTTCCCAATTGAAACAGATACAATCGTAGTCGGTTCAGGTCCCGGAGGATATGTAGCTGCAATCCGTGCAGCTCAACTTGGACAAAAAGTGACAATCATCGAAAAAGAAAACATGGGTGGAGTATGCTTGAATGTTGGCTGTATCCCATCCAAAGCTCTTATCACAGCAGGTCACCGTTTCCATCAGGCGCAACACTCTGATGATATGGGGATCGTAGCTGAAAACGTAAAAGTGAATTTCGATAAAGTTCAAGAATGGAAAGCTGGAGTCGTTAAGAAATTAACAGGCGGTGTTGAAGGACTTCTTAAAGGGAATAAAGCTGAAATCGTTCGCGGTGAAGCTTACCTGGTAGATGCCAATACACTACGTGTCATGGACGACAACTCGGCTCAAACATACAAGTTCAATAACTTGATCCTTGCAACTGGTTCACGTCCGATTGAAATCCCAAGCTTCAAATTCTCTAAGCGCGTGCTTGATTCTACTGGCGCACTTGCATTAGAAGAAATTCCAAGCAAGCTTGTTGTCATCGGTGGAGGGTATATCGGAACCGAGCTTGGTACTGCTTATGCCAATCTTGGATCTGAAGTAACGATCTTGGAAGGTGCCGACGATATCCTTAGCGGATTCGAAAAGCAAATGACATCTGTCGTGAAAAAAGAACTTAAGAAAAAAGGCGTTGAAGTTGTAACGAAAGCTATGGCTAAAGGCGTTGAAGAAAGTGACAGCGGCGTCGTTGTGAAATATGAAGTGAAGGGCGAAGAGAAATCGGTTGAAGCTGATTATGTTCTAGTAACGGTTGGCCGTCGTCCAAACACAGATGAAATTGGTCTTGAAGAAGTTGGAATCGAGATGACAGACCGCGGAGTTATCAAAATCGATAAACAATGCCGTACGAACATCCCGAACATCTTTGCGATCGGTGATATCGTTGATGGACCACCACTTGCTCACAAAGCTTCGTACGAAGGTAAGATCGCTGCAGAGGTTATCTCAGGAGAGCCAGCAGAAATCGATTACCTTGGTATCCCTGCTGTCTGCTTCACAGATCCTGAACTTGCAACAGTAGGTTATTCAGAAGCAGAAGCGAAAGAAGAAGGCATTGAAGTAACTGCTGCTAAATTCCCATTTGCAGCAAATGGGCGTGCTTTAGCTCTTAATGCAAGTGATGGCTTTATGAAGCTTGTCACTCGTAAAGAAGACGGTTTAATTATCGGTGCTCAAATTGTTGGTTCTGGTGCATCTGACATGATTGCTGAATTAGGACTTGCAATTGAATCCGGAATGACAGCTGAAGATGTTGCCATGACGATTCATGCTCACCCGACTTTAGGTGAAATTTCCATGGAAGCAGCAGAAGTTGCAATGGGAAGCCCGATTCACATTATCAAATAATAGGCATGACAAAAGGATGATCCCTATGATGGGATCATCCTTTTTATTATGGAAAAGAAAAGGATCGAAGCCTACAAGGCTTCGCCCCCCCGATGATTATTTCATGCATTATTGTCCCCAGGTTTGAATGGCTCTGGAAACAGGCTTGATTATATTCTCTTTAGAATTGGGCCCCTCCACTTTACATACGATCTGATTGTCCTCTACCACAACGATGGCAGGAGAAGCGGGTGGAGTATCAGCGATATCATTTGTCGTCTTCGTGTTTAAACTGACAACCTTTAGTTGCTTAAAGTGATCCGGGTATCGTTTTTTAAGCTCAATGATGGCATCGTAGTATGGTATTTCCCTCGAAACATTTCTTTCATCCGTAAAAAAAATCACCTGTTTTTCTATAAATTGATCCTGTGCCAAAACCACTTTATTGGATGAGATGTCATCACACGAAGTCAAAATCAGCATAGTGGAAGTAAGTATCGCAAAAGCTAATATATGTTTCATACATCATCCTCTTTTCTTAAACGATGCTATGAACGTGGAGTTATAAATTTATAAATGAATTACTCTTTATCGTATCTTACGTCACATTTTATCATAGGGAAAAATGAAAAAGCGCCAAGTCATAAAAATGTTACAAAATTGAAAAGTCATACATAATGAAAGTCATCTCAAAAGAATATACTATGTTAATACCATGCTTTTGGTTGAAAAAGATATATAAGAGCCATCCGAGAGTTTTTATTATAGTGGGGCGGGTAAATGTAAATAAATCTATAAAAGGATGTTTTATCATGAAATCGTACATCGCTTTTTTGGTCCAAATGATTTTATGGAGCGTGTTTTCAATAGCTGAATGGATTTCTGAAAAAGATCATATAGAATATAAATGGATTATGTTTGTCCTGTTTTTTTACCTTGCATTTATGGCTGCAAGGAAGATCGTTCAATCAAGAAGGCTTACGCTGTTCATTACTTCATTCAGTCTGTCATGCTTTTTTGTTTTTAAAATGGCGTTTGAAAATATATTGGAAATATTTTAATTCTTTCCCAGATTCCCTTTAGAATATGTTAAAATATTCAAAGTGAATACGGAAAGGTGAGAGACATGAAAAAGATTTTAGCATCCGGATTAACCCTCCTGCTCCTGACTGCTTGTGGAAGTGAACAAACGGGGTCCAGCCATGAAGCGGAAAAATCCAACCAGACTGAAGTGAAAGAAGTGGATCAGACGCAAAGTGAAGGCCCGGAAACTGAAGTATCAGAAAGTGAAACACACGAGAAGGAAGAACCTGCTAAAGAAGTGGTGCAGACCAAGGATTACAAGATAAATGAGGCTAATTGGAGCATCGAACCAATCGATAAAGCCAATCCTAAAGTGGTCCTCCTGACGATTGACGATGCACCCGACCAACATGCACTTCAAATGGCTAAAGACCTAAAAGAGTTGAAAGCACCAGCCATTTTCTTTGTGAACGGTCATTTCCTTGATACGCCTGAGGAAAAAGAAACGTTAAAAAAGATTCATGATCTTGGATTTATGATCGGGAACCATACATATAGTCACAGTAGTTTGAGAGATCTTTCTCCGGAAGAGCAAAAAGAGGAAATCGTATCTGTCAGTGACCTTGTGGAATCCATCACAGGGGAGAGGCCTCAATTCTTCAGGGCTCCTTTCGGCCAGAATACGGACTACAGTCGCGAGCTTGCAGCTGAAGAAAAGATGTCCTTGATGAATTGGACTTATGGATATGACTGGGAAAAGCAATATCAAACGAAAGCAGCCATTACAGATATCATGATAAACAGTCCATATTTGAATGACGGAGCGAATCTCCTCATGCATGATCGTACATGGACGAGTGAAGCGTTGAAGGACATTGTGAACGGCCTTCGTTCGAAGGGATATGAAACCCTCGATCCACACAGGATTAAAACAATAGAATAGTTATAAAAGATGCATGGATGAATCACTTCATTTATGCATCTTTTTTTATTGAACCCTACATATTCCAGAAAGCCCTTACATACACTCTTATGATTAAAAGTATGATTGATTGTGAGGATAAAAACTTAAATATGTTATACAATTTAGGCTTGATATTTTAAATGTGTTATATTATTATAGAAGCAGATAAGATAAAGCGTTTACAAAACCACTTAAAGGAGAGGAAAAAAGATGGGAACAATTGTATGTCAATCATGCCTAGGTACTATTGAGCATTATGAAGATGAGAAGGTTTCTGTTTTATTCTCTAACTGTTGTGACTGCAACGACGATAAAGAATTAGACGATTAATGCCTGCTAAGGGGAGCGGGTATGAATAGCGTCTTAAAGGGGTTCTTATAAATAAAGAATAAAAAGGATGAAGAAGGGTCCCCCTTCTTCATCCTTTTTTTCATCGAATGGCCCGATGCTCTTTGATGACTCTTAAATGTCGTAAATCATAGTCTTCAGGCCCTTGTACTGGAAGTCCTGCTTCTATATTGGTTTTGATATAATGGATGTTTTCCTGAGTGATGATCTCCCCTGGAATGAATATTGGGATACCAGGAGGGTAGACCATGATGAACTCAGCGATGGTCCTTCCAACGGAATCATCAATCGGAATGACTTCCGTATCAGCATAAAAAGCGTCCCTCGGTGTAATGGATAGAACAGGAATGTCAGGCAGCATCACTTTAACAGGGGTCATCTCGCCTTGTTTCTTAAGGCTCGTAACCAGTTCTTTTAAAGCAGTGACCAATTGGTTTCCTTCATATTCAGTATCACCAGGTGTGATGATGCACAGGATATTATACAGGTCGGACATTTCAACCTCGATATTATGAGCTTCTCTTAACCACTTTTCCGCATCGAACCCGCTGATTCCAAGGTCCTTCACGGATATAATCAGCTTGGTCGGATCATACGCATAGGTGGCTTTCGTTCCAAGGATTTCTTCCCCTACACAGTATAAACCTTCAATCTCGTTGATTTGCCTTCTCATATTCTGTGAGAGTTCGATCGTTTTGGTGATGAGCTCCCGTCCTTCAGTGGCAAGTCGTTTTCTTGCAACATCAAGGGATGCAAGGAGTAAGTATGACGTGGAAGTCGTCGTCAGCATGCTTAAGATGGTCTGCACACGCTTAGCAGAGACAAGTCCTTCTTTCATATTGAGGACTGAGCTTTGAGTCATGGATCCCCCGAGCTTATGAACACTCGTAGCTGCTAAGTCAGCACCTGCCTGCATGGCTGACAGGGGAAGTTCATCATGGAAGTGTATATGAACCCCATGAGCTTCATCGACGAGTACCGGAACATGATAAGAATGGGCAATTTCCACGATTTTCTTTAGGTCTGCGGAAATCCCGAAATAGGTCGGATTGATGACCAATACACCTTTGGCATCAGGGTTTTGTTCCAAAGCTTTTGCAACGGCGTCTGTCGTGATGCCGTGTGAGATCCCAAGGTCCTCATCAATATCCGGATGGATAAAGATAGGAGTGGCCCCTGAGAAAACAATTGCAGACATAACGGATTTATGCACGTTTCTTGGAACAATGATCTTGTCTCCAGGTCCGCACACACTCATGACCATCGTCATGATCGCTCCGCTCGTCCCCTGAACAGAGAAGAAAGTATGGTCGGCACCGAATGCCTCGGCAGCCAAATCCTGAGCTTCCTTGATCATGCCTTTAGGTTGGTGCAGATCATCTAAAGGACCGATATTAATCAAATCAATGGATAGCGCATTTTCTCCTATGAATTCCTTAAAGGCAGGATCCATCCCTGCACCTTTCTTGTGACCTGGAATATGAAACTGGACGGGATTTTTTTTACTATGTTCAATTAAGCCGGTAAACAACGGCGTTTCATTTTGAGACAATTCATTCAACACCTCTTTATATTCTTCATGGCACAATCAACCAACATGCATGCTAAAGATATCATTATATAGGAATCTAACCTTCATTTCATACATTCTTACGATATTTTCAACAAACAAAAGAATTATAGCACTTAAGAAAATCTTTGCATAGTGACATACGCCCATGAAGATGTATTTTTTTTCATAGCACAAACAATAGAAGTCATACTCCTGATTTTTGGCTCATTTCCGCCCTGTGTAGAGTGACAGCCAGACCAAGCTCGCTTGGTCTGGCTGTCACTCTACACAGGACGACCTTTCAGCAAAGCTGAAAGGCGGGTGAAACGGACGTTTCACCCGAATGAGCCAAAAATCTACCTAACTTATCAATTAAATACATACAACCCTCTCATCTAAGACTGACCTTATCTCTTATAAATATACAACACACGAAAGAAAGGATTTCACTACCTCCATCCAGAATAAATGAATGCATGGAGGGATTCAAATGAAATGGAAAACGAGGGTTACAGATTTATTGAACATTCAATATCCGATCATACAAGGGGGCCTTGCCCACCTGGCATATGCAGAACTGGCTGCGGCAGTGTCGAATGCAGGCGGCCTTGGCCAAATCACTGCCATGTCACTCGATGACCCTGAGCAGCTTCGTCAAGAAATCAAAAAGGTAAGATCACTAACAGATCAACCCTTCGGAGTGAACTTTGCCATCGGTCAGCATGGACGCCCATTCAGCAGGTTTGTTGATATTGCCATAGAAGAAAAAGTGCCGGTCATCTCCGTTACAGGGGGAAACCCGACTCCCCTGTTTCAACAAATCGAAGGGGAAGATATGGTGAAGCTTGTATTGGTCGCATCAAAAAGACAGGCCCTGAAGGCTGAAGAACTCGGGGCGGATGCCGTCATGGTCGTTGGACAAGAAGGGGGAGGACATCTGGGTAAGGATGACATCGGGACATTCGTCTTGATTCCACGTGTGGTGGATGCTGTATCCATCCCTGTCATCGCCTCGGGAGGTATTGGGGACGGCCGTGGTTTGATGGCAGCCCTCAGCTTCGGCGCAGAAGGAGTCGAGATGGGGACAAGATTCATAGCGACAAAAGAGTGCGTCCACGCCTCAGACGTGTATAAACGTGCCTTGATTGAAGGGGAAGAGAGTGGTACAGTAGTCATTAAACGATCTTTAGGTGCCCCGGCCAGAGCGATATCAAATGCCTGGACAAATCAAATCCTGGCTGCTGAAACATCGAATCCGGGATATGAAGGATTAAAGTCATACATAAGCGGCGAGGCGAATAAACGATATATTTACGATGGTGAAGTAGACGAAGGCTTTGCGTGGGCAGGACAGGTGATGGGATTGATCCAGGACATCCCGTCGGTTAAAGATCTCATTGGGCGAATGATTTCACAAGGTGAAAACATTCGTGAAAAGTGGAGTTAATACATTCATCAAAGGAGTTGCAGTGCAAAATGGAATATCAATACCCCTTCGATATAGACTGGTCCACGGAGGAAGTCATCGACGTCATTGCCTTTTTCGAAGCGATTGAAAAGGCATATGAAAAAGGTGTTTCAAGAGAGGACCTGATGAATCGATATAAGCGATTTAAAGAAATCGTCCCTGGTAAAGCAGAAGAGAAAAGGATCTGTAATGAATTTGAAGAATCCAGTGGCTATTCATCCTACCATGTGGTGAAAAAAATGAAAGAGCAGCAGGACGCTGCCAAAATATCGATGAATTAAAGGAACGACTGCCGTAAACGGCAGTCGTTCTTTCTGCATTATTCCCTACAGTTATATGGTTTAGTTCATTTTATAAAGGGGTAAAAGTGTTTCAAAGGCACTTTCAACTTCCTGGATCAATTCATCTCCGGTCATCTTAATGGCAGAGTCACGATCCAGATGAAGTCCGCATAGAAGTTCAGCTTTCTTTACATTTTGAACTCTTTCAGTTAAAGCAAGGAATTCATCTTGTGACAAAGAGGAGAAGGATGCAGCATCCGGCTTAGTATGATCTCCAGACCAAACAAAGTGACCGGGAATCAATGACCTTATCTTATCTGCATTTTCTTCAGCTTTCTTACCGAATTCAACTTTATTTGGAGCTTCATAGATCATTGCAAACCAAATAAATACATGGGTTTCCCATAACCCGATTTGGAAATGAGGATGTTTTTTGTAACCGCGTTTGCTGTTTGCAAAAGCAACCCACGTGTCCTCTGGAGGATTCACTGAGCGTCTTGCATGTTTCGCCACATGGTAAAACATCTCATCACCTGTCAGGGCACTAAGAGCGGGTGCGAAATGTTCACCCAGGTAGGTAAGCTTTGGCCTGATCTGTTCTGCGATGGCCGTCATCCGGTCGTCGAGACCATCAATCTTAAAAACATTAAAATCATCTTTAGTGAAACCGTTAAATGTCATGTTGTAACCTCCTTATTTCCACCAATATCTTACCATAAAGAGGTACAGGCTTGTAGCAAATGAATTATCTATAGGTGTCTGCACATTTTAGTTACAAGATGAGAGGATATTTCATAACATGTAGTAAATATTATCAGAACAATCAGATAAATCGAAAACTCGGAAGGGGTGTATGGCCATGAAACAAGTAATGAACACTTCTAAAAAACGTGATGTCCAACAGCAAAGAATGAACGTATTGAGACTTGAAATGGATTATGAATTAGCCGTATTGTTCGAAGCAATCCAAACGAAGAATACAGAAACCCAGACCAAGTCCAAGCAGAAACTTATGAGCATCAGGGAAGAACTAATGAAAATGAAGGCTTTATAGAGCAAATAACATTCAATGGTTTAAAGTATGCTGATAACAAAATCTACTTTTGAACGCGAGCTCATAGTGGTTGGAGAGTTCGCTTTTTTATGGGTAAATGACCTTACTTGGTGAAGCCTATTTTCTTGAATGAATCGAACCTAGGAGTTAAGATTATCTGAAAAGACCATATTAGTAAGGACTACACTGATTTTCGCTAAGCATATTGGAGGCTAAAAATACATGACAAATTGGACCGAACTAGATCAAAATGTTAGAACATGGATACATGAAGCCGGTGAGAGGATACGTCAGTCATTTAAAACCGAACTGAATATTAAAACGAAATCGAACCGAAATGACTTGGTCACCGATATGGATGAAGCGACTGAGCGATACTTTACAGAAAACATACGAACCAATTACCCCGATCATCAAATTTTGGGAGAAGAAGGATATGGTGATGATTTCAAAGAGTTATCCGGAATAACATGGATCATCGACCCAATCGATGGAACGATGAATTTTGTCCATCAGCAGAGAAACTTTGCCATTTCTATCGGAATTTACGATGGAAATGAGGGGAAGTTAGGATACATATATGATGTCGTGCATGACGAGCTTTACTTTGCGAATAAAGGCAAAGGTGTCTTTATGAATGATGTGAAGCTTCCGCAGCTTGATCCCGTTCCTGTGGAAGATGCGATTGTTGCATTGAATGCACTGTGGGTGACAAAGAACAAGCGTATTGATTCCTCCATTCTGGCTCCACTCGTGCAGGATGTGAGAGGGACCCGGTCCTATGGTTCAGCAGCTATGGAGCTTGCTTATGTGGCTTCAGGGAGGCTGGATGCATACTTAACAATGCGCCTTGCACCGTGGGATTTCGCAGCCGGAAAGATTATGATCGAAGAGCTTGGTGGGGTGGTGACTGACCTTGATGGTAACCCATTGAATCCATTAAACAAGAGTTCTGTCTTCGTCGGGAAGCCTGGTCTGCATGAAACCATTTTGACTGACTATCTGCATAGAAATAAATAAATGAAAAAAGAGTGGTGGCCGTTGGATGGCCGCCACTCCTTTTTTTGTACTACAATCTTCCTTCTTCTCTGTATTTCTTCTTGGTCTTAAAACCAAATCCCATCACAATGAATAAACAAACGATACTTACAGCTGCAAGCAATATATTTTGCAAACTGATTGAAATGGCTATGCCCATCAGTGAAACGGCCGCTAATATCGAAAAAAGTACAAAGATCCATTTTATATTTGCCATCCTGTAACCCCCATTATTGATAAACGATGATTCGTTTCTTTACTGATTGTCGACGCAGCTTCTTATGCTGCCCTTATTAAATTTTACCTATCAATTCAATAAATCGCAATGGGTTTCGGGGACAAAGAAGCAGAACATGCGAGTCGGTAAGGAAACTTTTAGCAAGAATGAATAGGGGGGATGAAATATTTATTAGGGCTTTTGTCAATGCTGTGATATAATGGTCTAGTTGAACTGAAAAATATTATCTTTACACTATAAAGAAATCCAATATTCAGGAGTGGAAATATGAAATTAAGAAATGACCTAAGAAATATTGCTATTATTGCTCACGTTGACCACGGCAAAACGACATTAGTTGATGAGCTTTTAAAGCAATCTGGAATCTTCCGCGAAAACGAAACTGTTTCGGAACGTGCGATGGATTCAAATGATTTAGAGAGAGAACGCGGTATTACGATCCTTGCGAAAAATACGGCGATTCAATATAAAGATTCCCGAATCAATATCCTTGATACACCAGGGCATGCTGACTTCGGTGGAGAAGTAGAACGTATCATGAAAATGGTAGATGGTGTATTACTGGTAGTAGATGCGTATGAAGGTTGTATGCCACAGACTCGCTTCGTTCTCAAGAAAGCACTGGAACAGAACCTTACACCAATCGTTGTTGTAAACAAAATCGACAAACCTTCAGCACGTCCTGAAGAAGTCATCGATGAAGTATTGGAGTTATTCATAGAACTGGATGCAAATGATGAGCAGCTTGAATTCCCGGTTGTTTATGCTTCTGCAATCAACGGTACAGCTAGTACAGATCCGGATCCGGAAAAACAGGATGAAAACATGCAGTGTTTATATGATTCAATCATTGAGCACATTCCTGCACCGGTCGACAACTCTGAAGATCCACTTCAATTCCAGGTTGCACTTCTTGATTACAATGATTACGTAGGGCGTATCGGAATCGGTCGTGTGTTCAGAGGAACGATGAAAGTGGGCCAACAGGTAGCACTTATGAAGCTTGACGGCACTGTTAAACAATTCCGTGTAACAAAGATCTTTGGTTTCTTCGGATTAAAACGTGAAGAAATCCAAGAGGCAAAAGCGGGGGATTTAATCGCTGTTTCCGGAATGGAAGATATCAACGTCGGTGAAACGGTTTGTCCGGTTGAACATCAGGATCAACTTCCGGTCCTTCGTATTGACGAGCCGACACTTCAAATGACGTTCCTAGTGAACAACAGTCCATTTGCTGGTAGAGAAGGTAAATTCGTTACGTCAAGAAAAATCGAAGAGCGTTTACTGGCTCAGCTTCAAACAGATGTAAGCTTACGTGTTGAACCAACCGATTCACCTGATGCATGGACGGTTTCGGGACGTGGAGAGCTTCACCTTTCCATCCTGATCGAAAACATGCGTCGTGAAGGGTACGAGTTACAAGTATCAAAACCACAGGTTATCATCAAAGAAGTCGATGGCGTGAAGAGCGAGCCTGTAGAACGTGTTCAAATCGATATCCCAGAAGAATATATGGGAGGCGTAATCGAATCACTTGGTCAGCGTAAAGGTGAAATGCTGGATATGGTGAACAACGGTAACGGCCAGGTCCGTTTAATGTTTATGGTTCCTGCACGTGGACTAATCGGTTATTCTACGGAGTTTATGACTCTTACTCGTGGATATGGTATCATCAACCATACATTCGAAGGCTATCAACCACTGCAAAAAGGCCGCGTAGGCGGACGTCGTCAAGGTGTGCTTGTTTCCATGGAGACAGGTAAAGCGTCACAATACGGTATCATGCAGGTGGAAGACCGCGGAATCATCTTCGTTGAGTCCGGTACAGAAATTTATGGCGGTATGATTGTCGGGGAACATACGAGAGAAAATGATATCACTGTTAATATCACAAAGCTGAAACAGGCGACTAACGTACGTTCTGCAAATAAAGATCAAACTGTTACGATTAAAAAGGCAAGAATCATGACACTAGAAGAGTCTCTTGAATACCTGAACGATGACGAGTATTGTGAAGTAACACCTGAATCGATCCGTCTTCGCAAAAAAATTCTTGATAAGAATGAACGTGAAAGAGCAGAAAAGAAAAATAAGGTTACTCAATAAACGAAGTGAAGGGGGAGTAGGAAATGGATGTAACAGAACGTTTGTCCTTTTTCGCATCCCTTTACCGGGTTGACCAGAACGCGGAAATGGGTATGTGGTTGCTTTATATAACCATAGTTGGGCTCTCAATCTTAGTTTATAAGCTGGGTTTTGCGAAAAAGCTGCCAGTCATGAAATCGATCCTGATTTATACTTTTCTCATACTCGGATGTACGGTGCTGACGTTTCTCGGCATTTTCCTTCCGGTTGCTGAAGGGTTGGTCGTTGCGGCTTTAATCTTAGTAATTTACAAGATCCGCCTGACGAATGAAAAGAAAAAAGGCACGTTTTAAGCAAAAAAAGCTGTAGTCCATACATTTAGGACTACAGCTTTTTTCTATTTGTGATTCGCCTTCGTGAAAAACTGATAGAGTGGCTGCAGGCTTAATCCATACAGTAGATGGCCAATCGTCCAAAAGGTGATGGCCATTCCATCGAATAAACCGGGTACATCCTGTACGGCGAGATAAGAAAGGGGGAAGTATAGAAAGACAGTGGGGAAGGTAAGCAGCAGGGAAAGGATCCAGGCTCCCCTCTCAGATACATTCAGCTTCTCCATCAGAAACACAAATACCAAACCGATCCCGCAGGAAACGAGTAAATGGAATGAGAACTCCAGCCACTCAGGCAATGTAGATGCAAACATTGGAATGAAGTCAACATTCAATAATAATACATATACTTTAATACCGGTAAGTCCCTGTATCCACTTGAGGAATAGTCCTAACATTGTGCCTGAGATTATTCCGACAGCGAAACCTATTTGTTTAAAAGTCATCTTCGACTAAAGGAGAACGATAAAAACGGAAATTCCCCGTCGAAACACGTTCTTCTGTCTTCTCTTTAATGCGGTCATGGCATTTCTCACACAAATACGTATGAATGGGTCTGTTACGCAGTTTTTTCGCCTGCAGGGAATAGTCGTCAATATTTTCAATTACTTCGCATAAAGCACATTTTACTCTCATTTTGTACACCTCTACTTGTTCTAATCATAACTCTGGTCATTTCAGTATATCATGTAGTGAGGTCGAACGCTTTATTTTACATTCTATTATGTCTTTTACAATCGGGTTTGGTATAGTAGAATCAAGATAATCACATGTAGACGTAGAGACAAAACGTCACCAGGGGGGATTGTATGGCTAATCAAGTAGAACCCGGCTTAATTCCTGCATTGTTTGATGAACTGCAATCAGAGCGATTCGTGACACTTGCTACCGTTGATCATGAAACAGGTGGCCCCAATGTCAGTGCAATATCGTGGGTTTTTGCCGAAGACGAACAGACTTTACTATTTGCCGTGGATCAACGCTCAAGAATTGTCAAGAATATTAAAGGGAATCCGCTGGTTGTGGTGAACTTAATTGCGAATGAATCAACCTATTCCATTGGCGGAAAAGCTTCAGTACATCAAGAGAAACTTTCCGGAGTGCCTTTAAAGCTTACCCTTTTTCAACTTGTCATCAATGAAGTGAGAGATGTCATGTTCTATGGATCGAAAATTTCCACAGAGCCTGTATATGAGAAGACATATGATAAAACGGCTGCAGACCGTTTGGACCGTCAAGTAATTGAAGCCATGAAAAAAGCTTAGCATCCTAAGCTTTTTCATGGCTTTTTCTCAATTTTAAATAAGGTTGTCCAATCAATCGATTTTATCGTATGTTTGATCTTCTTGTTTTTTTCTAAGCTGTTTTTCTTTTGCGTTATTCATTTTTTTCTTAGGTTCGTTCGGGGCATTTTCGGGATTTGTCTGCTTTAAAGATTTAGGGATCTCCGGCATCAATCTGCCCGATATATCTGACAATTCATTCATGATGCCCTGAACCGGTTCGCCTCGTTGGATATCTTTACTGATTTCCTTTAATCGGGCATAAAGATCCGGATCGGCGATGACCATGGCCTCTGCCCCATATGGATCATTTTGAAGGGCTTCAGCGACAGAATATTTAATGGATCCGACTTGGGAACGCTCGACGTCCGAATCGATATCGATCCCTACAAATGCGTATTTACCGATGACTACAGCCGTTGCATCTTTCACATCCGGTACACTTGTGGTCAAATCCACGAGGTGCTTCGAGATTTGTTGTCCTGTCTTGCGTTGGACCTGTTGAATATTGCTATCCTGGACAGTGATGGGTTTATTATGTTTACTGTTTGCATCATTGTTATACCCGACCTCATTTTTGTTGGCGCAAGCTCCAAGGATGATGGTGACCATTAAGAGAGAGATGAGCTTAAACATGTGAATACCTCCCGATTTAGAATCAATATCTTTTCTTATTGTGTAATTTTCTTCTATCTTTATACGTTTATTCATATATTTTAAGAAACGGGCCGTCCTATTTGAGTAGCTGGGAATAACCGGAACATCATTGGCTACATACAATAGTAATAAGAAATCAGGAGCAGGAGGCATCGATTTGAATAAAATTTATGTATTAGATACCAATGTCTTATTACAAGATCCACAAGCCATCTTTTCTTTCCAGGATAATGAGGTGGTTATACCTGCAGTCGTTTTAGAAGAAGTGGACTCCAAAAAGCGTTATATGGATGAGATCGGCAGAAACGCAAGACATGTATCGAAACTGATAGATAATTTACGGCAGGAAGGAAAGCTCCATGAAAAAATCCCCCTATATACAGGTGGATCATTACGGATTGAACTAAATCACCGCTCCTTTCAGCAGCTTCAAGATATATTTGTTGAAAAAACAAACGATAATCGGATCATTGCCGTAGCAAAGAATCTTTCACTCGAAGAAGAAGCAAAAAAGGATGGGAAATCGGTTATCCTTGTCAGTAAAGATACCCTTGTCAGGGTCAAGGCGGATGCTTTGGGTTTACAGGCAGAAGACTTCCTGAGTGACAGGGTCATTGAAGTGAATGATATTTATACCGGATTCATCGAATTATATACCGAGAGAGAATTCCTAAATAAATTTTATGAAAAAGGGGAACTGACCCTTACGGAGATAACGAAACAACGATTTTATTCCCATCAATTCCTCATTATGAAAGATGCCCTGGGAAGTTCTGCGTCGGCCCTCGGAATGGTTGATTCCACCGGACTCAAGGTGAAGAAACTGGTCTATGATCAAGAACATATGTGGGGGATTAAGGCGAGGAATGTCCAACAAACGATGGCGACGGAGTTATTATTACGTGATGATATTTCGTTAGTGACCATGATCGGGAAAGCCGGGACCGGTAAAACGCTTCTGGCACTGGCAGCCGGACTTTTGCAAACGGAAGACTTTAATAAATTCAACAAATTACTCGTTGCCCGCCCAATCGTTCCGGTTGGCAAAGATATAGGCTATCTTCCTGGTGAAAAGCAAGAAAAGTTAAGACCTTGGATGCAGCCGATTTATGATAATCTCGAATACCTGTTCAATACAAAAAAGCCGGGTGAACTGGATGATATCCTTGCCGGGATGGGGTCCATCGAGGTGGAAGCATTGACGTATATACGAGGTAGAAGCATTCCAGATCAATATATCATCATAGATGAAGCTCAGAACCTGACGAAGCATGAGGTAAAAACGATTCTGACACGTGTCGGGGAACGGAGCAAAATTGTGTTGATGGGAGATCCGGCTCAAATCGATCACCCTTATCTTGATGAATATAATAATGGACTGACATATGTAGTTGAGAAATTCAAAGATCAAAAATTAGCCGGACATGTGAAGCTCATGAAGGGTGAAAGGTCGGGATTGGCACAGCTTGCGGCGGATATATTGTAAGCATTTAGAATCAGACAATGATAACGTATGAAAAAACCGGTTCAGATGTTACTGAACCGGTTTTCATACGTTTATTATTCCACTCGAAATGCCCTGACATCTGTAATCGGGTTGTCCCTGTTCGAACCATCTGTAAAATAAATGTGAACGGGTCCGTTTTCCCTGAGTGGCTTGCCTTCTTTAGAAAATCCGATCAACAGCTGGTCAGCCTCTTTTATATCCAAAGTGTGATCCCCGTTTTCGGTTTCAATCACAATGGAAGCCCCTTCAGGAAGTGGCTCTGCATTTTTTAAAAAAGGTGAAAAAGGAATGGCAAATGTTCCGTTAAGAATCTTTTCTTTCTCATATCTCTTCTCGGTTTTCAAAGTGGGCGGATAGGTCGCACCTTCCTGTATCTCCCTGGACCAGTGCTTGGAAACCGCTTTTGTATACTCCTCCAACTCATCCACTTTTTCTGTTGTATCATCAAAATATGTAGTTAAATCCACTTTTCGATCATCAAATATCCAAACTCCCGCATCCATTGTAATGGGGAATTTCACTTTCCCTTTTATCGGTATGATACTTTCCACTACTGATTCCTCCTCTCGCTGATAGTATCAGTATATATGTTAAATGCGGGTTTGTCACATTCTGATGAAAGCATTTTCAGCGTTTTCAATGAATGAAAATAGGGAAATGATAAGTAGGATAAAAGGAGATGTTGGATATATGATAAACACTCAGGAATGGTTGGAAGGATTAGTTGAAAGGGCGAGACCCTTTTCATCCGAAGGAAGGGTTGCAGAGTACATACCCGCACTTAAGGATCAAAACCCCCATGATCTTGCAATAAGCATTTACACTCTGGATAATAACTCCTGTTATGCGGGGGATCATTTGAAGAAATTCACTCTCCAAAGCATCTCAAAGGTCATCACCCTTGCACTCGTACTAATGGACTACGGGGAAGAGTACGTTTTTTCAAAGGTTGGAATGGAACCTACAGGAGATCCATTCAACTCCATAGCGAAGCTTGAAACCCACAAGCCGTCAAAACCCCTTAATCCGATGATCAATGCGGGGGCACTGGCTGTAACGAACATGATCAAGGGAAACACCGGAATGGAGAAATGGCATCGCTTAATCGAGTTCATCAATCATATGACAGGCGAAACGGTCTCATATAATGAAGATGTGGCCTATTCAGAACTCCAAACGGCCAATCTGAACCGATCCCTTTGCTACTTTATGAAGCAGCATGGGGTGATCACGGGGAATGTCGAGGATCTACTCGTCCTTTACACGAAGCAATGCGCCGTGGAGATGAACTGTGTGGATCTTGCCAAGATGGGGGCGGTATTCGCCAATGACGGGATCGATCCGGAGAGCGGCCGGGAATTGATTACGAGGGATGTGGCGAGGGTATGTAAAACCTTCATGGTGACATGCGGGATGTATAATACCTCCGGGGAGTTTGCCATTAAGGTGGGGATCCCCGCTAAAAGTGGCGTATCAGGCGGCATCATGGGATCGGTTCCCGGTAAATGCGGAATAGGAATCTTCGGACCGGCACTCGATGATGTTGGAAATAGCATTGCAGGGCTGAAGCTTCTCGAAATGCTCAGTGATGAGCACTCATGGAGTATATTTTAACCTGCAATAATGGTTCATCCCTCCAGCAAAAGAGCGCGACTTACGTGATGAAATACCCCCATTTACCAGATGAAAAATGTTCGAAATTCTGTCATTGAATCCCGGGAAAAACACTTATTTTTCTTGCAATTTATCGGGTTTAACGATAAAATTTTAAGACAGGAAGGTTATTTGTTCGGAATGGGGGGATCACTGTGGCGTCAGAAATGACAATCAATCATCGGGAAAAAGCCTATGAACTATTAAAGGCCGACGCAGAAAAGATATTACAACTTATTAAAGTGCAAATGGATAATTTAACGATGCCCCAATGTCCTCTATATGAGGAAGTATTGGATACCCAAATGTTCGGATTATCTCGTGAAATAGAATTTGCGGTCCGTTTAGGGCTTGTAGATGATCAAGATGGAAAAGATCTGATTGATTCTTTGGAAAGACAACTTTCTGCCCTTCATGAAGCATCTACAAAAAAGTAAAATAGTCATGACAACTCAAACAATACATAGATCTGTTGTTTGAGTTTTTTTGTTAAGGAAAGATGATTTGAAAGATGAAAATGATATAAGAGAAAAAGGATTGAAATGTCATGATTAAAAAAATAGCAAAATCCTACGATTATTCCTTAATCGCTGTATATGTATTTCTTTGTTTATTTGGCCTCGTCATGATTTATAGTGCCAGTATGGTCATGGCAGTGGAACGGTTTGGCTGGGATAGCGACCACTTTTATAAAAGGCAGATGATCAATATCATCATCGGCTTTATTGCCTTTACGGCAGCAGCGTGGTTTCCGTATAAAGCCTTTCAAGTAAGTAAGATCATCAAAGGCCTGATGATTGTGATCATCGGTTTATTACTTGCGGTACATATTTTTGGGTATGAGGTGAATAACGCTAAAAGTTGGATCAACTTAGGGTTCATGCCCATCCAGCCATCAGAATTTGCGAAACTTGCCGTCATCATTTACCTTGGTTCCGTTTATTCCAAGAAGCAGGCATACATAGATGACTTCAATAAAGGTCTTGCACCTCCATTACTGTTTCTTGGCTTCATATGCTTCCTAGTATTCCTGGAACCTGACTTCGGTACGGCAGCAATCATTTTTGCCATCGGTGCCATCGTCATTTCCTGTTCGGGCATCAGTTATAAAACATTTTTCAAGCTTGCAGGGCTTGGAGTAGGATTTTTAATTGTCCTCTCCCCGGTCATATACCTGGCAAGGGGCTTCATTTTCACAAAGGAAAGGCTTAGCAGGATTGAAGCCTATCTTTCCCCGTTTAAATATGCACAGGGTGAAGGGTACCATTTGGTGAATTCTTACCTTGCAATCGGGTCCGGGGGAGTGAAAGGTCTCGGATTAGGACAAAGCGTCCAAAAACTTGGCTATTTACCCGAGCCCCAAACGGATTTCATCATGGCCATCATTGCTGAGGAGTTAGGGGTATTCGGGGTAAGCTTTGTCATCCTCGGCCTTTCCTATATTGTCCTCAGGGGAATTTATACAGGCGTGAAATGTCAGGATCCGTTTGGAACGATGCTTGCAATCGGGATCTCCTGCATGATCGGCATTCAGGCTTTCATCAATCTTGGAGGGGTATCCGGCTTAATACCGATCACTGGGGTCCCACTCCCGTTCATCAGTTACGGTGGATCGTCCCTCTTAGTGCTATCTTTGTCGATGGGTGTCCTCGTAAATGTGTCGATGTTTGTAAAATTTGAAGAAAAATATAAAACAAAGAAGGAAAATGACTATCCTTCGGAGAATAAGGATAATAGCAAAAAAATATATGGTGTAAAAATGTAGGTCACTTTGATAGAGTATCTAAAACTCTAAGTCTAGGGTCTGCCCCCTAAGATACTTCTTTATTATCTTTGGGGTCAGCCCTTTTTTCATAGACTTCAATATGGGGAATTTCAATCATGAACAGCCAAAAGGAGAGAGTGTATTGAAACGAATTAAAAAAGTACTGGTAGCAAACCGCGGAGAGATTGCCATCCGTGTATTCCGAGCATGTACGGAACTTAATATTAGAACCGTAGCGATCTATAGTAAAGAAGATTCAGGATCATATCATCGCTATAAAGCAGATGAAGCCTATCTGATAGGTGAGGGGAAAAAGCCTATTGATGCCTATCTCGATATAGAAGGGATCATCCGAATTGCAAAGAATGCAGATGTGGACGCCATCCACCCTGGATATGGCTTCCTGTCTGAAAATATCCATTTTGCAAGAAGGTGTGAAGAAGAAGGAATCACCTTTGTAGGGCCTCATTCTGAGCACTTGAATATGTTTGGTGACAAAGTGAAGGCACGCCATCAGGCACAGCTTGCGAATATTCCGGTCATTCCGGGTACTGATGGACCTGTAGATACACTGGAAGAAGTCATCAGCTTCGGGAAGGAAAACGGATTCCCTATCATCATCAAAGCCTCATTGGGTGGCGGTGGACGGGGAATGCGCATCGTCCGCAATCTTGAAAGCCTAAAAGAAGCCTATGAGCGGGCTAAATCAGAAGCGAAGGCAGCCTTTGGCAATGATGAAATTTATGTAGAGAAATTTGTTGAAAATCCGAAGCACATTGAAGTCCAGATTCTTGGAGATCATGATGGTAACATCGTCCATCTGTATGAGCGTGATTGTTCCATTCAAAGACGCCATCAGAAGGTAGTGGAAATTGCGCCTTCCGTATCGTTGAGCGATCGCTTGAGGGAAGATATCTGCGCGGCAGCCGTCCGGTTAATGGATAATGTCAAGTACGTGAATGCCGGGACCGTTGAATTCCTTGTAGCAAATGATCAATTCTACTTCATCGAAGTAAATCCACGGGTTCAAGTGGAACACACCATTACGGAAATGGTGACGGGAGTGGATATTGTACAATCACAATTGATGATTGCCGAAGGATATGCCCTGCACAGCGATAAGCTTGGTATCCCTCTTCAGGATGACATCAGGACAAATGGATTTGCCATTCAATCCCGTGTGACAACGGAAGACCCATTGAACAACTTTATGCCTGATACCGGGAAAATCATGGCTTACCGCTCAGGTGGTGGCTTCGGGGTCCGTCTCGATGCCGGGAATGGATTCCAGGGTGCGGTCATTACACCTTATTACGATTCCCTTCTCGTGAAGCTTTCCACGTGGGCCCTTACATTCGAACAAGCTGCGTCCAAAATGGTCAGAAATCTTCAAGAATTTAGAATTCGGGGAATCAAGACGAATATCCCGTTTTTAGAAAATGTCGTCAAGCATGAAAACTTCATTACGGGACAGTATGATACCTCGTTTATCGACACGACTCCTGAACTATTCATTTTCCCGATAAGGAAAGACCGTGGTACGAAAATGCTTTCGTATATCGGGAACGTCACCGTGAATGGATTCCCGGGAGTAGAGAAAAAGAAAAAACCTGTCTTCCAAAAACCGCGGGTACCGGCTCTTGATGTAAAGAAAGAGTTTCAACCCGGAACGAAACAAATCCTTGATCAGCATGGGGCGGACGGTCTGGTGAATTGGGTCAAAGAACAGAATTCAGTCCTCCTCACCGATACAACATTCCGTGATGCCCATCAATCATTGCTGGCGACGCGTGTCAGAACAAATGATCTGAAACAAATTGCAGCACCGACATCTCAGTTGCTGCCTGATATGTTCTCCTATGAAATGTGGGGTGGAGCGACATTCGATGTGGCTTACCGCTTTCTTAAGGAAGACCCATGGAATCGATTGTTGACTTTGAGGGAGCGCATTCCTAATGTACTATTCCAAATGCTCCTTAGAGCATCCAATGCGGTAGGGTATAAGAACTATCCGGATAATGTAATCAGGGAATTCGTCGAGAAATCAGCATTTGCCGGTATCGACGTCTTCAGGATTTTTGACAGCCTAAACTGGATCAAGGGAATGGAAGTGGCGATTGACGCCGTGAGACAAAGCGGGAAAATCGCAGAAGCGGCCATATGCTATACCGGTGATATCGATGACCCAACACGGACAAAATATGATATCGATTACTATAAAAACATGGCCAAAGAGCTCGAAGCGAGTGGGGCACATATTCTGGCCATCAAGGATATGGCGGGGCTGTTGAAGCCGCAGTCAGCCTACCGGTTGATTTCCGAACTGAAGGATACAGTGAGCCTGCCGATTCATCTGCATACACACGATACAAGCGGGAACGGGATCTACACATACGCAAGAGCCGTCGAAGCGGGTGTCGACATCGTCGATACGGCCCTTAGCACCATGTCCGGATTGACGTCCCAGCCTAGTGCCAATACGTTGTATTATGCGTTAAAAGGGACTGAAAGAGAACCGAATGTTAACATTGATTCCCTGGAAACCCTGTCTCACTATTGGGAAGACGTCCGGAAGTATTATACAGACTTTGAAAGCGGGATGATGTCACCGCATTCAGAAGTATACAAACACGAGATGCCAGGGGGGCAGTACAGCAACCTTCAGCAGCAGGCAAAAGCAGTTGGGCTCGGTCATCGCTGGGAAGAAGTCAAAGACATGTATGCAAGGGTCAATCATCTCTTCGGGGACATCGTCAAGGTGACTCCTTCTTCTAAAGTGGTCGGAGACATGGCTTTGTTTATGGTTCAAAACGATTTATCAGAAACAGACGTGCTCGAAAAAGGGGAGAAAATCGATTTTCCTGATTCAGTGGTTGAATTATTTGAAGGATCACTGGGTCAACCTCACGGAGGCTTTCCGAAAGAATTGCAGAGCGTGATCTTGAAAGGGCGCAACCCATTAACGGTGCGACCTGGAGAACTGCTGGATGATGTGGACTTCACAGCCCTGAAAGAAAAACTCTTTGAAGACCTCGAGCGTCCTGTCACGAGTTTTGATGCCCTTGGATATGCCCTCTATCCGAAAGTATTCATGGAATACGCACGAACAATGGATCAATTCGGGGACATCTCGGTCCTTGATACCCCTACATTCTTATTTGGGATGAGGCTGGGTGAAGAAATTGAAGTGGAAATCGAAACAGGGAAGACGCTCATCGTGAAGCTTGTCTCGATTGGACAGGCTCAGGCAGATGGTACACGTATCGTTTACTTCGAACTTAATGGCCAGGCCCGTGAAGTGGTCATTAAGGACGAAAGCATTAAATCCACTGTGGCGGCCAAAATGAAGGCTGATGCGAAAAATGAAAATCATATCGGTGCTTCTATGCCGGGAACGGTTATAAGGGTCATTGCAGAAAAAGGGGAAACGGTTGAAAAGGGAGATCATTTAATGATCACTGAAGCCATGAAGATGGAAACGACCGTACAGGCGCCTTTTGCAGGAACAGTTAAAGATATCTATGTGCAAAATGGGGATGCCATAAGCCCTGGGGATTTATTGATTGAAGTGAATAAAGCATAATGAAAAAGGATTCCGGTACCTGTACCGGAATCCTTTTTTTCTATTGCTTCCGTTTACTTCTTGAAGCAAGAAGATTGAAGTAACACAATAATCCAAACAGACACGAAATGATCAAAGCATGCATTAAGGCAATCGCCAGGTTCAGTCTTGTGAACACTACGAGTGCACCACTCATTACTTGAAGACAAACCAGGGTAAAGGTGATGATCCAGCCCCAGTAGATCACTTTCTGATGCTTATGCTCTTTAATAGCAATGTAAGTGATATAGGCAATCCATAAGAAGATGAAGCCTGCTGCTGCCCTGTGACCCATTTGGATCCATTCGTACAGGTTAGTGGGGAGACTTGGGGAGGAGTTGACACATAATGGCCAATCCTTGCACACCAGGCTGGACTCCGTATGCCTTACGAGGGCGCCGGTATAAACAACAAGATAACTATAAATCGTCACCCCGACCGTATGAAATCTCATCCGTCTGTCGATGACCAATGAATTCGCATCAAATTTCTGGTCGACTTCAAAAATCAGCAGTGTCAATAATAATATGGAAGCAAAAGAGATGAGGGAAATTCCGAAATGGATGGCCAGGACGAAATCCGATTGCCCCCATAATACAGCTGCAGCACCGATTAGTCCCTGCAATACAAGAAAGAAGAAAGAAAGGGCTGCAAGGAATTTTGTTTCCCGTTTATAACCGATTGACCTCCATGACCAGATCGATAAAGCCAGAACCAATAACCCCACACCGCCTGATACAACACGATGTGCTAATTCTATAACAAGCTCAAATGTAATATCACTTGGAATGAACTGTCCGTTACAAAGGGGCCAAGATCGCCCGCAGCCCATGCCGGATTCCGTCTTCGTCACCAGGGCTCCACCTAACAGCACGAATAACATACCCAGGGTAGTCAGAACGGCAAGCCACTTTAATCCTTTGTGAACACCTTTTTGCAATCTATTCACCTTCTTAATTAAAAGACTCTACACACTTTCTATAAATAAATATAGTAGAAAAATATATATGCCTCTACGATATTACATAATAGGTGTGAAAAACTCAACCGATAAAATGTTACAGAATTATGAGCATTTATCTAGGGAGAATAGTGAATAGTAGTAGTAGGGAAGGACTAATTTGCGTAAAAACAAAATCTGTAAGCGCTTAGCTGTGTTTTATGGTATGATGGGATTAAAATGTTTGTAGAAATATGAAGAAACTTCTGCGTCTTCCTTTCTTCACAATTTCTTCACATAATTGTCTAATTCTCCCCCAAAAAGGAAAAAATATATGGTTTAATATAATATTGATAGCATATATACTATTTCTTATCTGTGGATGTTTTTACAGATGAATATAGAAATAGTTAATCATTTCCTATATAGTATAGAGGTGGCAACAAACCTCTTGCCTTTTATAGAGAGGAGAGAGAAAATGTCTAACAGTCGAATCATGACAGACGTTGAAAAAGCAGATGTGACAGCTTCAACTGCTTGGAAGGATTTTTTAGCGCTCATTAAAATTGGGATCGTTAATTCCAATTTAATTACAACCTTTACAGGTATGTGGTTAGCCTTTTATTTTACGAATACACACTTTCTAAATTCCCTGGATATCATGTTTCTTACGTTGATAGGTTCTTCCCTGATTATTGCGGGGTCCTGCTCCATTAACAATGTATATGACCGGGACATCGATCATCTGATGGAAAGAACGAAGGAACGGCCAACCGTAACAGGCAAAATCAATGGACCAAAGGCATTGTCCCTTGGGTTAATCATGATTGCGGTCGGTCTGATCATGTTATTCATGACAACCGTCACTGCGGGTGTCATTGGGTTGATCGGGGTATTTAGTTACGTTGTATTATATACAATGTGGTCAAAAAGAAAATATGTAAGCAACACAATTGTTGGAAGTATCTCAGGTGCGGTTCCGCCGCTGATCGGCTGGGCAGCTGTAGATGCAAACCTCGATGTAGTCGCCTGGGTCCTGTTCCTGATGATGTTTATCTGGCAGCCTCCTCATTTCTACGCGTTAGCGATGAAAAGAGTGGAAGAATATAGAGCAGCTAGTATACCGATGCTTCCAGTAGTGAAAGGATTCGCTACAACGAAGCACCATATCGTAGCATGGGTTGCAGCCCTTTTACCCCTTCCTTTCTTCTTGATGGATCTCGGAATGTTCTTCTTTATTCTGGCAACGGCCTTTAACATCGGCTGGCTGGCACTTGGTCTGGCAGGGTATAAAATGAAAGACGATATTAAGTGGTCAAAGCTTATGTTTGTCTATTCATTAAATTACTTGACTATCTTGTTCGTAGCGATGGTCATCGTTACGGTACTTTAAGATTAGCGGGAATTCTTTCTGTTAAGAAATCCAAATAGATATTTTTATGGGTCCTTGTTTTATTCAAAGTACATTACATGAAAGAGGGGTTTGATTAAGCTATGAAAGCAAGGCTATCTAAGTGGCGCTTATTTTCAGTTGTAGCAATGTTAGCGCTAGTTCTATCTGGCTGTGGAGAGCCATTTCTCTCCACACTGCAGCCAGCTGGTGAAGTAGCACAGACACAATATGATTTGATGATACTTGCTACATTAATTATGGTATTGGTCATCATTGTAGTCATGGTTGTCTATATGGTTGCGATCGTTCGTTTCCGTAGAAAGAAAGGGGATACAAAAATCCCTAAGCAGGTAGAGGGGAGTCACACACTTGAAATTGTGTGGACCGTTATCCCGATCATCCTACTTCTTATCCTTGCTGTTCCGACTGTAACCGCAACGTTCCAGTTAGCGGATACAAAGGCGATGGATAAGAAGGATGCAGACGGAAATCGTGAGGCATTGGTCGTAAATGTACGTGCCAACCTTTACTGGTGGGAGTTCGAGTATCCTGATGAAAAGATCATTACATCTCAAGACTTAGTTGTCCCGACTGACCAGAAGGTATATTTCAATGTGACAGCTTCGGATGTAAAACACTCATTCTGGATTCCAGCAGCAGGAGGAAAGATTGATACAAACGTAGATGGTGTGAATAAATTCTTCCTTGAGTTTGACGGGAAAAAGGCCGAAGAAGCAGGCGGATTATTCTATGGTAAATGTGCCGAGTTATGTGGTCCTTCCCACGCTTTAATGGACTTTAAAGTTAAAGCGCTTCCTAAAGAAGAATTTACAGCATGGGTTGAAGATATGAAAAATGCAGGAGAACCGAAACCGACTTCTGATTTAGCCCAACAAGGACAAGAAATCTTCAACAAGAAATGCTTAAGCTGTCACGCGGTATCTCCACAGGATGGAAGACCTGAATCTGCTCGACTTGCTCCTAACTTATCCAATTTCGGTGAGCGTTCACGTATCGCTGGCGTGTTGGATCACAATAAAGAAGAGTTGAAAAATTGGATCTCAGATCCTGAGCAGTACAAACCAGGTAATAAAATGACAGGTACATATGGTAACCTGCAGGAAGATGAAATTGATGCACTTGCAGAGTATTTAATGGGCTTAAAGGTTCAAGATTAATTGGGGATTAGTAAAAGGGAGGTTTAATCGTGAGTAGCTATTCACAGAAAAAAGGCTTCGGCGCGACTGTATGGGACTACATGACAACAGTGGACCATAAAAAGATCGCCATCCTTTACCTAATGGCAGGGGGATTCTTCTTCCTTGTCGGTGGTTTAGAAGCTCTTATCATTCGTATACAACTTGCCGTTCCTAACAACGACTTTGTTAGCGCTGGTTTATACAACGAATTATTAACGATGCACGGTACGACGATGATATTCCTGGCTGCCATGCCGCTGATATTTGCATTTATGAATGCTGTTGTACCACTACAGATCGGTGCCCGTGACGTTGCGTTTCCTTTCGTAAACTCATTAGGGTTCTGGTTATTCTTCCTAGGGGGAGTATTCCTGAATCTTTCATGGTTCATGGGAGGGGCTCCAGATGCAGGATGGACATCTTATGCATCTCTTTCCCTGGCATCACCGGGTCATGGAATCGACTTCTATGTATTGGGGTTACAGATTGCCGGTGCGGGGACATTGATAGGTGGTATCAACTTCCTTGTAACGATCATTAATATGCGTGCTCCAGGAATGACATATATGCGTATGCCACTTTTCACCTGGACAGTATTTGTTACATCGGCACTTATCTTATTCGCATTTCCTGCCTTGACAGTAGGTTTGTTCTTAATGTTATTCGATCGTATGTTCGGAGCGAATTTCTTCGATGTAGCAAATGGAGGGAATACGATTATCTGGGAACACTTTTTCTGGATTTTCGGTCACCCTGAGGTATACATCCTTGTACTGCCTGCGTTCGGGATTTTCTCAGAGATCATTCCACACTTCTCTAGAAAACGCTTATTCGGTTACTCATCCATGGTATTTGCGACCGTGTTGATCGGTTTCCTAGGATTCATGGTTTGGGCCCACCACATGTTCACGGTTGGTTTAGGACCTATCGCGAATGCAATATTCGCGGTTGCTACAATGGCAATTGCCGTTCCGACGGGTATCAAGATCTTTAACTGGCTCCTTACTATGTGGGGAGGAAGTCTTAGATTCACAACTCCTATGCTATATGCTGTAGCATTCATCCCTACTTTCGTAGCGGGTGGGGTAACGGGAATCATGCTGGCTTCTGCCGCGGCAGATTACCAGTTCCATGATACGTATTTCGTTGTTGCCCACTTCCACTATGTTATCGTAGGTGGGGTAGTATTTGCTTTATTGGCAGGTACTCATTATTACTGGCCAAAAATGTTTGGAACCATGTTGAACGATTTCTTAGGAAAGATCGCGTTTTGGTTATTCTTTATCGGCTTCCATCTGACGTTCTTCATCCAGCATTTCCTTGGACTGATGGGAATGCCGCGACGTGTTTGGACATTCTTGCCTGGTCAAGGATTCGAAACGGCTAACTTAATCAGCTCCATCGGTGCAGGGTTCATGGGTGTAGCTGTAATCGTTTATGTCATCAATATCATTTCAACACAAGTTAAAGGTGTAAAAGTATCCAACGACCCTTGGGGAGACGGACGTACCATTGAATGGGCAATCCCGTCACCACCACCGTTCTATAACTTTAAACAAACACCTCTTATCCGTGGGTTGGACGCGTATTGGTTAGAGAAAATGGAAGGGAATAAAGGGTTGACTCCAGCTGAACCTATCGGTGATATCCATATGCCTAATAATTCCATTTTACCTTTCTTTATCTCACTGGGATTATTCATTGCGGCATTTGGTGCCATGTATCACGTAGATGATAAAGCATGGGCACTGCCTGTTCTCATCATCGGTATGCTTATCACATTGGGATCCATGTTCCTTCGTTCTGTTGTAGATGACCACGGTTATCATGTGCATAAAGAAGATTTAATGGATGACGATAAAGGGGGTAAGGCATAATGCAAGCTGAAGAAAAATTCACGCCAAAGACCTGGCCGGCCTCCCCTGAAAAGGCGACCCTTGAGGGGAAAAATAAATTTATGGGCTTCTGGTTTTTCCTTGGTGGAGAAACGGTCCTTTTCGGCTCTCTTTTTGCAACGTATTTAGCTCTTAAAAACAGAGTTCCTAGTGATAGCCATGCTCTCACTACTGATCTTTTTGATTTACCGCTTTCCTTTTTAGCAACGATGCTGCTTTTAACAAGCTCGCTGACAAGTGTCTATGCGATGTATCATATGAAAAACTTTAATTTCCAGAGGATGCAGGCCTGGTTATTGATCACTGTGCTTTTAGGTGCAGGCTTCCTTGGATTAGAGATTTATGAGTTTAATCATTACGTACACGAATATGGGCATACTTTTACTAGTAGTGCCTTTGGTTCAGCCTTTTACACACTTGTAGGATTCCACGGGGGGCACGTTGCATTCGGTCTTCTATGGATCGTCAGCTTGATGCTTCGCAATGCGAAACGTGGTTTGAATCTGTACAATGCTCCGAAGTTCTACTTAGCTTCACTATACTGGCACTTCATCGACGTTGTATGGGTATTTATCTTTACAGTAGTATACTTAATGGGAATGGTGGGATAAACTGATGGCGAATCAACAATCAACTTCAGGTAACCCAAGTGTAGATTACGAGTACCGTCGTAAGAAGAATGCAGAAGACATGAAAATGCAGTTAACATCCTTCATGTTAATGATTTTCTTAACATTGGTGGCATTTATCGCTGTAGCAGGGGATTTCGATAAGTACTTTGTTGTACCATTCATTCTCCTACTGGCAGTCGTTCAGCTGGTGTTTCAACTGTATTACTTCATGCATATGAGTCATAAGGGTCATGAAGCTCCTTCATTGTTCCTGTATTCTGGTGCACTTGTTGCATTTATCACAGTGTTAACATTTTTAACAATTGTATGGATCTAAAGAAAAGTCAGCCGTTTGGCTGGCTTTTTTTGTGCTTGTCGGGGCTGTTCAAGGCGCCTCTGCTTTTAGATTGTCCAGCTCCGCCTCCTTGTCCCTCGAGGTCATAAGCTAAATGGTCCAAGAAGGCAAAGAACGCCTTCCCGGCCCATTCATCTTATGCTTGTCGGGCCAACCCAGTCGGCTCCGCTTTTCGATTTGTTCAAGAACTTGTCATGACCTCGCATTGAAGTGGGGGAGGGTTGTCAGTATAATGGGGGTAGGTGTTAATTGTGAAATGAGGTGAGAAGATGCCTTTGGGTATTTTTGGATTTATGGCGTTATGGAGCCCGTTTTTTCTTCTGACGCTGGTGTTTATGACGGTACTCTATTTTTTGATTACGATAAAGTGGAGGGACAGCTTCAGGGATAGCAGGAAGCTGACTGGGAAGGAAGCAGCGTTTTTCCTTGTTTCGATGGTTTTATTATATGCCATCAAGGGTTCGCCTGTTGAGGTTCTGAGCGGGATATTGTTTTCTGCCCATATGACACAGATGGCCTTTTTATATCTTGTCTTTACTCCATTATTGATTTTGGGAATACCGGATTGGGTTTGGAAGGCAACGATTGAATTGCCGGTCGTGAAACAGATATTCAGCTTTATGACCAAGCCGCTGATTTCCTTATTGTCATTCAATCTGGTTTTTTCGATATACCATATCCCGTTAATTTTTGATAACGTACGGACGGATGTCACTCTACACGCTTTGACCACGTTTATATTATTCATTCTTGCCGTATTTATGTGGTGGCCACTGATTAATCCGGTAGATGAAGATATTGAATTAAGTGGTTTAAAACGAATCGGGTATATCTTGGGAAGCGCCGTGTTATTGACCCCGGCATGCGGATTGATCATCTTCGCCGAAAACCCGATGTATGCGACTTATTATGATCCAAACGAATGGCTTCAAGCGTTATCTCTATGTGTACCTGTGAATACACTAGAAGGGTTGACACTTACAGGTCCGGAATTATTCACGTCCATGTCGACTCTCAATGACCAACAGCTTGGGGGGGTCCTGATGAAGATTATTCAGGAAATCGTATTTGGAGTCGTGCTATTTAATCTGTTCTTCCAATGGTATAGAAAGGATCAGGAGCAGCAAGAGAAGCTTTCCTATGATCCGGTTGCTGATTCAACTCTGCCAGAACAATAAATTGCGTATACAGGGATATCCGGGAGTGTGGTTATTCCTGTATGTACATAGGTGCCTTGAAAATACCGGTTAGAATTTTTTAGAAAAGAGAGGAAACGAGATGGATTTACCTATTTTACCTACCATTAGCACGAGTTTCATCGTGTTAAGTGCTGTCACTGTAGCAATAGGATGGTGGCAGATTAAACAAAGAAAAATTGAACAACATCAGAAAACGATGACGCTTGCGGGGATCTTCGCCCTTATTTTTTTCGTTATTTACTTGAGCAGGACGATTTTTGTCGGGAACACATCATTTGGCGGTCCTGATGATATCAAGGTCTATTATACGATCTTTCTGGTCTTTCATATTACTCTCGCGACCACAGGCGCCGTATTTGGCATCTTAAGCCTTTGGACAGGGTATAAGGATCGCCTGAAAACCCATCGCAAGCTTGGTCCGATTACAAGCTTCATCTGGTTTTTTACGGCCATCACAGGGGTTGCGGTTTATCTTCTGCTTTACGTTTTCTACAAAGGTGGAGAGACAACGTCCGTTATTAGGGCTATACTGGGATATTAATAAAAACCGCTATGCGAAATAAGCATAGCGGTTTTTTGTATATAAAAAAGCAAATCCCGAGCAGCGGGATTTGCCCTTTTATACTTTGAAGTTGGTTTTAATGATTCCTGCTTCTTTAGCGGAGTTAAACACAATGAGAAGCAATGGGCCGATAATGAATCCCAATACCCCAAATAGCTTAAGGCCAAGGTACATGGCAATGAGCGTAGCAAGGGGGGACAATCCGATATGGCTTCCCATTACCTTCGGCTCTACTGTTCGTCTGATGATCAACAATATGGCGGCCAGCACCGCTAATTGGGTTCCGAGAGCGATGTTTCCAGTCAAGAGATGGAAGATTGCCCATGGGCCCAATACAACGATGGAACCGATCAGTGGAATGAAGTCAATCACCCAGATGATGATGGACATGACAATCGCCACATCAGGAGCTATGAAAAGAAGCCCGATCAAGGAAACGATAAAGATGATGATACTGACGAGAAATTGCGCCTTAAAGAATCCAAATATCACGTAGGTAAGTCTGGACGTCATAAAGGTTACTTTCTCAGCTGTTCTTTCTGTCAGATGACCATAAATGGATTTCTTGATCCTGGGCAGATCCAGCATGAATAGAAAAAGTGCGATTAAGTAGACAAGAAAACTTACCAGGTAATTCGGTATATACGACAAAAACACGCTGATTCTTTCTATGTTGAATGAATTCAGAATCTTTGTTTTACCACTCTCCAGAAAGCTCTGGACATCATCACTGAAGCTCTTGACCAATTCATCGGGAAGATCCTCGGTTGCATTCAACAATCGATCTTCATAATCCAGCCAGATATCGCTCAATTGATTAACGTATTTGGGTGCATCTTCAATAAGCTTAATTCCTTCTCCGACCACTTTAGTGGTGACGAAAAACGAGGTAACACTGATGAGGAGCAGAAACAGAATGAAGACGGAAAGGACTGCGAACCTCCGTTTTGTTGAAAAGCGTTTTTGGATGAAACCTACAGCAGGCTCAAGAAAAAGAGCGGTGATGATCGCAGTGATCAATGTTACGGAAACCGGCAGAATAAAAAATGCAATTAATGCTATCAGTAAGATGACCAAAGAGATCATCCATACTTTTTTAGTGAAAAACTTGGACAATGGTGTACCCCTTTCTAACAGGAACCTCTTCCTTTTATTATATTAGAGTCAGAGAAGAATGAACAGTGGGAAGAAAGTGAAATTTTGAAGGTTTTGTTTCCGTTTAGAACAGGGTGTAATGAAGTGCCTTTCGTACAAAAAGCCCATATAGAAAAGACTGTCCACAAGGCGGACAGTCTTTTCTATATGGGCTATTACCATGCAAAGTTCGTTGCATCTTTTTTCACATCAGCTAAGAGCTTTTCGCAAGAAGTGACAAGATGTTTAGGGAACTCTTCACCTTCGCCATATTCAACTCCGTGCGGGTAGTAATGTTTCCCGAGTAGAGGAGTCATTAATTGGATAACAGCATCATGCTTTCCGACATCCCCCTCGACTGCAAGGCCCTGGATCCGTAAATAGAAAATGCCTTCTCTAATTTCAAATTTACGGTCATAGGTTACACGCTCGTAATCCCATTGACCAGCACGGACCAATCCATGGGATTCCATGATTTCGTCCAATCGGTTTAAATCGACTTTTAAGCTTTCAAATTCAGTTGCTTCAAAACGCATAATATTTTCCTCCTATATTGGCTTGCATGAGAGTGACGGATACATTGCTATCCCCATGCTGTCCGTATCGTAGAAGCATTTATGTACATTGATACTAAATGCGGTATGTCTCATACTTAATAATAGTGGAAAAAACTTTATCTTGCAATGTCTTGAATCATTTGAATTGGGTGATTTTTAAAAAGGTGAATATCTTTCATGTTAAAGCCGGAAAATAGGAAATGAAATATTTTGAATAACAGGAGGGATAAGATGACTCAAATCAAGGATATCATGACGAAGGATGTAGAGACCTGTTCATTACTCGACAATGTATATGAGGTGGCTCTTAAAATGAAAGAATATAATATTGGTTCCATTCCCATTCTGGATGGAGAAAAAATAGTGGGAGTGATGACGGACCGGGATATAGTCCTCCGATGTATTGCTGAAAAGCATCCTGCTTCTTCTAAGGTAGAGGATATTATGAGTAAACACCTAATCACCGCTGGGCCGGAAACCTCAGTTGAGGAAGCTGCCCATATGATGGCCGAAAATCAGATCAGGAGGCTTCCTGTAGTTGAAGGGGAGAGATTGATCGGAATGATATCCTTAGGCGACCTCGCCATAAGGGAAACGTTAGGTAAAGAGGCGTATGCAGCACTGGAAAATATATCGGAACCTCACTTTAGTAATAAGCCACTTTAGTCAAAAGAAGATCCGGACGATCATTCGACATTCATTTATTGAAAATCGAATTCGTTCGGATTTTTGTTTTTGTAAAATTTTTTTGTGAAAAGATTGAAAGAGTACGTCAGTTTTAGTACGGGTAAAAATATGCTATTCTTTATGGTAGACACAATTTAATAATCCGATTAGTGTATACTATTCATAGTAACGTTGACCTATTTTTTCATGGGGAAAGAGAGGAGGGGAGATCCTGAAAACCGTTTTACGTGTTTTGATCATATTTGTCATTATTTTAATTATTGGTATTTATCAAGGTCAAAAGCAGGAAAACAAACCATTAAAGGGACCAGAAACCCAGACTCTTAAGGAAGACAAAGAGAACCAGGTGAATCAATCCATCGAGACACCAGGGGAAAGACCCGCTTCAGGCTTATCCACCTGGATAGGCAAAGATACCAAAATGGTAAAGGAATCATTTGGGGACCCGGAAAGAGTCGAACCCAGTCCGTACGGATATGATTGGTGGGTTTATCCGATTTCAACTAAACAATACATACAAATGGGTGTTGTGAATGATAAGGTGGTTACCTTATATGCCATCGGGAATCAGGTGGATGTGGCACCTTATAAGCTTGGACAGCGCCTGGAAGATATTTATCGTTTTACCATTGTCGAATCTGAAATCGTTGTGAACGATGATTCAGGAGCTTACCAATTTGAATTGAATGAAGAAGATTTGAATACACGCCTTCTCGTACCCCTCGGAAATATCTATGCTCAGCTTTATTTGGACAAAATCACAGGCCGACTGACGAGTATCCGATTTCTGGATAGCCGCACATTGATCGAGATGCATCCGTATGAAATGATGTATCGTGGTGAGCTCGCTGAGGAAACGGAACCGAGTGAAGACGAATGGGATAAAGTGAATACAGCAAGTGAACAGCAGATATTTGATATTACGAATGTAATCAGACATCAGTTTGATGAAGAAACTCTCGAGTGGGATGAGGAAACGGCGGAGGTAGCAAGGGGACATAGTAAAGAAATGTATGAAGAGGATTACTTCTCCCATGATTCACCTACTCTCGGGGATCTTACTCAGCGATTGGAACAAGGGGATGTACGTTTTAAGACAGCTGGGGAAAACATCGCATCGCAATATATGGATGCCCCGGAAGCTGTGCACGGCTGGCTCAATTCAGAAGGTCACAGGAAGATCCTGCTGGAGAAGAATTTCACCCATCTTGGCGTAGGTGTTTACAAACGATTTTACACCCAGAATTTCATAGAGAAAATGAATGAAGAAGAATAAAAAGGTGGATTCTCCAGAACGGAGAATCCACTTTTTTATTGATTCTTTTTGAAAATAAAAAAAGAACCGGTTGAGTGAGCTACGATTTTACCGTTAGAACTTACGACTTTACCGTCCACTACAATCGTTTTGCTTCCTTGATGAACGACTGTCGCATGGGCAGTGAGGCGTTCACCTACACCGGGTGCCAGGTAGTGGACATTTAAGTTTGTCGTCACTGCGCCATATCCTTCGGGAAGCATCATGTTTGCCAGGGTACCCATAGCAGTATCAACGAGGGTAGCGGTGACACCACCATGTACAATTTCAAGCGAGTTATATGTAACGGGAGAGATCGGTATGCTCACCTCTAAGTTCCCGTCTGTCATTTTTCTGTCCATGGCGAAGATCCCGCCGATGATTGATCCATTTTCACTGTTTTTCTTCCGCTGTATACCTTCGAGCAGCTGGTTCATAATCAGGAGATCTTCATCGGTAGCTCCTGTCATACATTCATTAAATAATTTTTTTACCTGTTCTCTCATGTTTAAACATCCTTTTAAAGTATTCACAGTCAGCACTGAACTGTTGGGACAACGAGTGGGCAATTACATGTAAATATTACTACAAAAAGGAATGTATCACCATTCTTTTCAGCTTTTCATAAAGTATAGTAGGTAGAAGCCTGTAATGGAGGTGTTCATATTATGGGGAAATCATTACACCCTAAAGTCAAAGAATTTAAAGGTTTTGTGAAAAAGCATCCAAAAATCATTAAGGATGTACGAAACGGCGATGCTAACTGGCAGGATCTCTTTGAAGACTGGTATTTGCTTGGGGAAGATGACACAAGGTGGGATAAATATAGGACAGAGTCAGAGAAAGAGAATGAAAAGACTTCGACCGATTCCGAAAGTAAAGGAGGGTGGATGGACCAGGTGGGAGAAATGGTGAAGAAAATGGACGCTAATCAATTGCAGCAGCATATCAACAGCTTAAGTGAAGCTCTTGGGACCGTTCAGGGAGTTCTCAGTCAATTTCAATCAGGTAACAATAGGGGATCCGGTACAGCGACCAAAACGGAAGCTCCATCCAAACCTTCCCATCCATTTTCTTTCCGGAAAGATTAGGGGGTAAAATATGAGATCGGACATCATTGAATATATTTACGGTAAAGAAGACCTGAAATTATTTCTAAGGGATCAACCCCAGTGGTATCGCACACTTTCCCGAAATCCAAATGAACTCGAGAAATTTGAAATCGCGTCCATCAATCATTTTGAAAAAACGATTCCACACAGGGTTCAAAAATTTTCGAATGGAGTACAGATGGCTTCCATGATGATCAGTATGTTTCAATCAATGAATAGTGCCGACAATTAAGGTGCTATTTTTTTTGTCGTCATTTGGACAAGCAATATTTGAGTAAAAAAGGGATCGATAGGGCAAGGCTATAGGTAAGGAGTGGTGTAAACGATGAAGAAAATGATGATGTTAGCCTTCGCTTTACTAGTATTAAGCGGTTGTAAGGAAAAGATGCCGGAACCGGAAAGCTTCTCGTTCGCTAATAAGGTGGAGGCGGCCAATCGAGAGCAAAAGCCTGTTTCCATCAAACATATGGTTCAGGGAAATCAAGTGTATATAGAGTGCATTGTGCCGGGTGTTACATTCACATCAGAAAAAAAGGGCGCCAAAAAAGGAAAAATCATTGTCAGATCCAATACAGGGAATTTATATAAAGAATATCACACGGCTGCCTTTGTCATTAAAGGTTTACCCAAAGGTGTGCACCTATTAAATGTTGAAATTGTAGGGAAAAACAACCAGTCATTTGGGATGAAGGAACAATTTTATGTGACCATTCAATAAGACGCCCGAGAACTTCACCGCCACATTTCGGCGGTGTTTTATTTTAGTCTTATGCCTTCGATTTTAAAATATCGAATTTGCCTATTCGCTTCCTTCCGTAAAACATGTTAAAATATCGTTACGGAGGTGGGCGTTATGCTTGCTACTATTGAAAGAATGGAAATATTGGATTCAGCTGACGAATTATCTCAGTGGATAGTAGAATCTGATGTGGCAGAGAATTATCGTAAGTCTTTATATAAACTGCGTAACAATTCTGAAACCCAGCGAAAGGTCCAAACCTTTTCACGGATGAAAGAGAGTTACGAAGAAGTACAACGCTTTGGCAGATACCATCCTGACTACAAAACCATCATGAAAGAAATCCGGGAAGTTAAGCGGGAGATGGATCTTGATGAGAATGTGGCAGAATTCCGCAGAGCCGAAAACGAGTTGCAGGATCTCCTTGATCAGGTGAGCCTTGTGATCGGACATTCCGTCTCTAAAAATGTGAAGGTTCCATCAGGAAATCCTTTCTTCTCAAGTGGGGGATCCTGTGGAGGCGGCTGCGGTTCAGGTGGAAGCTGCGGTTGTTCGGCGTGACAAAACAAATAAAAGAAAGAGCGGACTGAATATGTCTGCTCTTTCTTTTATTTCAAGGGGATTTCACCTATTGTTTTAACCGTACACAATCCACACAGAGATTCCCACAGCAAAACATTTTTTCCTGGGGAACAAAGAACCGGTGGCGATACACATATAAAAATTCTTTCTCCCTGAAAAAAATAGTATCAGAATGCAGTCTCTTTCCACGCATGGCTTTAGCCGACCATTTCTTGATGCAGTATTCAATTTCATTTTTCGGTTTCTTTGATCGAATATAGATGAATGGAATGCCGGCACTCCATTTTACTTGTGCTTCTTCAATTCCGTCCTCTTCTTTCAGGTGTTCAATGAAATAGTCCCAAATCACGCTCAAGTCCATGTATGCCCTCCGTTCTCTCGATATGCACTATTTACTTTACACTCCATTTAAGGAAAGATCATCCCATTACTTATTGCTTACCCACACGCTATTATGCTAGACTTAAAAAAAAGTGATTCCTAGAGGGGAAACTATATGTTAACAGAAAGACAAGGTTTAGTTGTTTGGTTACATAGCTTGAAGCATGCCAAGTCCCTTAGACGATTTGGAAATGTTCACTATGTATCGAAAAAAATGAAATATGTGGTACTGTATTGCAATCAGGACGAACTGGACTCGGTGATGGAAAGAATCTCTGCTTATTCATACGTGAAGAAAGTCGATCCTTCCTTTAAGCCATTTATCAAGTCCGTCTTTGAAAATTCACGTCCTGATAAAGCGAAGGAATATGATTACAAAATGGGATTTTAAGAATGGCTGCCAAAGAATATTATTTTGGCAGCTTTTTTCATTGGACTGTCAGATCAAGCTGTTTAAGTCGCGAGGCGCCGGTCATTGCAGAGGCAGAATATAATGATTCAATCTCAAAATGGCAATCAAATGCTGATAGTACAGTGCATTTTCCGGAAATAGAGTCGAGGGCTTAACATCCATTTGAATGATGACCCTGCCAAGCTTCTCGGCTGTCTCCTCAAATAGTGAGTAGCGCTGGTTCGGTGTAATATTAGGATTGGGAATTCCTTCACGGCATACATAAATGGCCTGGAATTTTCCTTGTTCCGTCGGTTTCATTACAATGGCCAAAGAAGTGACAGCGCGGTCCTTCACAATGGTATGGAATGCGAGCATATGTTGCAAACGTTCTTCATTCGCTTTCGCAAGCTCCAAAAGCTCATAAATATCTGAATAACCTTCTCCTAATTCAATAAAACGTTGAATCATTGTATTATTCCCCTTTTCTTACCAAGTTCATCAATTCCTTATTATTTCAAAACTGAAGACATAAGTAAAGACGCTATTTTAGACGCTCATGTTTTGCTTTAGAAGAAGCGAGTAGTGGTTGATTTCCGCTCCAGGTGCTCGCTTTCCGCGGGGCTGGCGGTGAGCCTCCTCAGGCTTAGCCTTCCGGGGTCTCACCTGTCCAGCATTTCCCGCAGGAGTCGAGCACCTTCCGCTCCAATCAACTATTAAAAAATGTTTTAAACAACTTGAATAAATGTCTATATTACTTCGAATTTTTTAAGGCTGAAGTGATTGTTTATAGTTGTAGAATTGTTAAAGTTAAATGCTCTTAATTCTTTAAAGAATTTTTAGAAGCATTTAGCTCTGTCACCAATAGCTTGATAAGAGAGTGTGGGGAACTGCGTAGACTCCTACGGAAAAAACGGGCGTGTCGAGACCCCGGAAGCGAATTGTGCTGAGGAGGCTCGGCCGAACGTCCGTGGAAAGCGAAGCAGTTCCCCTCACCCTGTAGCTCACACTCGTTGACAGAGCTACAGATCATAGGAAGTGAAAAAACAACAATTTTTGAAGGATTTCACAAATATGTACCACTATTATTCTTATTCTTCTGCTATTCTTTAAGTAGTAAACGGAGGTAATGGTATAGTATGAGACGATTTGTGTTCACTTTCGGTTTTTTGATGATCCTGGTTAGTTCCGGTATTCTCGTCTTCCAATGGATGGGGTTTACGACAGAGAGTGCGGGTGAGTCGGGTATTGTTGAGGTAAGTCAAGCCTATTCCATCATTCATAAAGGAGATACGTTTGATGTGACTGAGACGATTCATTTCCCATCGGGCATTCCTTCTGATCCACTCCTGATCAAATGGCCGGTGGGGGCAGGGAACTTTGCCTGTAATGATAATGAAGAAAACAATTGTTTGACGAAAGAAAACGGTGAATTTTATGTTAAGACCTTGAATCAGGATCCTCAGGAAATCACCATCACCTATTCATTAAAGCACTCGATGAAAGCTGACAGTGTACCTTTAAGAAATTGGTATCCTGTACTTTCCGGGGTTTCAACCCTCAAAACGGACATTGAGTTAACGGAAAAGAGCTTAAGGAACGGAAAATGGATTGGGGGGTATCCTTCATCCAACCATAAAAAGCTGGATTATATCGATTACTATTTTTTCAGTGGCAGAGGGGAACCTTCAGATTTAGTGTGGACAAAAGAATCGCTGAAAGAAAGCGGGTCGCGAGCAGTAAAGGCATTGACTGGGGAAGGGGATCCAGTCGATCTTGATCAGTTGGATTCATTCGAATCCGCTGACGGCTTTGTGACTGTTCTCATTTCAAAAAAAATTAAACCTTTTAAGTCCCCCCATCTCATCGTGTTGAATGATGCTTATGGAGAAGAAGTGAAAAGGATAAGGCAAAGCTTATTGTACCAAACACTGTCCTCAAGGGATGAAGATGCCTGGTTGAAGGAATTGGTTGTCAGTATCCTCCTCAATGAGCCTCCAAACGCTGCCAAACCGGCATGGGCATACAAGCAGTTAAAAGAAGGTCTGAGCCCCTCCGAGTGGGATGATCTTAGACACAGGGTAAGGAACCAAACCGTAGACCGTAACATGTTGGATGATACAGTCAGTAAGGTGACAGGGTTAAATTGTTCATTTTTTGCTGGCAGTGTGAAAGGAAATGAGCATCCTTTTCTTATTTTGAAGGCGAGCAAGCCGATAATAGTCAATCAAAAATCAATTCAGCTATCATACGTTTCTTATCAGCAAAAGGAATATGTTCAATTCCCTGAGGCAGTCGAGGCAATGGGGATCGAAATGAAAGAACTGCAGCCTGGCGTGTACTTCACTACAGTAGAGGGAAATACTTTAAGGTTTTATCTAAATGAAGATTATTTTATTTACAATGAAGAAAATTATGGATTACTGGGAAAGCCGGTTCAAACGATAGGGGATACCACCTATATGGATGTCCATTGGTTTGAAAAATTGTTCAATGCTGAAGTGAAGAACAAGAAAAATGCAATCGAAATCTTAAAGGAAACGTAAAAAGCCCTGCAGAACTTTCTGCAGGGTCCTTCTATATCCATCTCTGGAAAGAAGGCAAAGGGAGAGGAGAAACCGGAGGAAGAACTTATGGGGAATCGTAAGTCTTCTCCGCGGTTGGCAACAACATCAGTTAGGATGCTGTTACTCTCATTATCACCTATCAAAATGATTTTATACATTTTTGATGCAAATTCTGAATGTGGCGATATGTGTCGAGATATGATAGGATAGGGAGGAAAAAATACATATATGGTGGATGATTATGAGAGTCATATCAGGTACGTTAAAGGGCAGGCCGTTAAAAGCTGTTCCTGGAAGTGGAACAAGGCCAACAACAGATAAGGTGAAAGAATCGATATTTAATATGTTGGGTCCCTATTTTGAAGGCGGGACAGGATTGGATTTGTTTGCAGGAAGCGGCGGTCTGGGCATTGAAGCATTAAGCCGTGGACTCGATTCCGTCATCTTTGTGGATAGGGATCAGAAGGCTTTCCAAACGGTAAAGGCCAATCTTAAAGACTGTAATCTGATGGACCAAAGTGAAGTATATCGAAATGAAGCTACAAGAGCGTTAAAGGCGATACTAAAAAGAGAAATAGTCTTTGACTATATATTCCTGGATCCCCCTTACAAACAGCAGAAACTTCAACAACTCCTGGAATTCATCGAAGAACACAACCTTCTGAATGAAAGCGGTTTCGTCATGTGTGAACATGGATCTGAAATAACATTGGAAGATAGAGTGGGGAGCTTGAAGAAGGTAAGGGAAGAGACCTATGGAATCATCAGGATATCGATATTTTCCAGGGGAGAATGATTGAGGATTACGATAAAGAGCTGGAGGTAAGTATATGCCAAGTATAGCAGTTTGTCCGGGAAGCTTTGATCCCATTACATATGGACATTTGGATATTATTACACGGGGTGCCAAGGTATTTGATGAAATGTATGTGGTAGTATTAAATAATTCTTCTAAAAAACCACTCTTTTCGGTTGAAGAACGAATCGAATTGATTCGGGAAGTGACAAGGGATATACCAAATGTGGTAGTCGATTCATTTCAAGGCTTGTTGGTCGATTATGCGAAGAGTGTGAATGCAAAAGCAATCATCAGGGGATTAAGGGCGGTATCGGACTTCGAATATGAAATGCAGATTACGTCCATGAACCGGGTACTGGATGATGAAATTGAAACGTTCTTCATCATGACGAATAATCAGTATTCTTTCTTAAGCTCGAGTATTGTCAAAGAAGTGGCTAAATACGGAGGCGATATCTCTGAACTTGTACCGAAGCGTGTAGAAGAATCATTAAAGGCGAAATATCAGCGTGACTAACCATACAGGGTTGATCCAACTATTGACCATATTTCTTCACTAACTGTGAAATCGGTCTAAGTGGATCAACCCTTTTTCAATGATTCACATGTTTTCGTGCATATAGAACCATGTATAGGATCAGACTTGAAATCGTGATGATGGGACCTGCCGTCTTGAACCAATAGAGCATGTCGGTCCAAAATGCGTCGTTGTGCCTGGCGAATACCGGGATGGCGTTGGAAAGCTGCTCATCGGAAAACCTCTCATAAATGGGCTTCCAAATGAGAATGGTCGTGACGGATGCGGCAAATCCGTGAACTATGCGAGCGTAAAAGAAAGGCTTAAATCGAATATCCGTATCTGCCAGGATACTTGCGACCTGTGCCTGGACGCTGAAACCGCTGAAACCTAATATAAAGCTTGTGATGATCGCTTGGTGGAGGAGGGTGGCTTCCGTTACACCGCTTGTGAGTTTTGAACCCAATGTGATTTCAAAGAGTCCTGAAATAAATGGGATACTTAATTGGTCGGGTAATTGCAGAAGGATAAATAAAGCCGATAGACCTTCGGCAAAAAAGGTTGTGATGTTTAAGTGGTACAGCATTTTATTAATGACAGAAAATAAGATGATGAATCCACCGATCATTAACAACGTTTGAATGGATGAAGTGACGGCATCCCCCAGTAGTTTGCCGATGGGACGTTTGTCCTGTAACCTTGTCCGGTGAAGTGCCGAGAATGCTTCCCGGAGGATGAAACCCTTCCTTTTTGTCTGGCGGCTTCTGATTTCCTCTTTCTCTTTAACCCCGTAGAATCTCATGACGATGCCTACGCATATATTCCCGATATAATGTGCAGCGGCTAACACAATCCCAAGGGTCGCGTTTTGGAAGAATCCGACAGAAACAGCCCCGAATATAAATAGCGGATTGGAAGAGTTCGTGAATGAAACGAGTCTTTCCCCTTCCAGTTTTGTAATCTGTTTTTCCTGGCGCAAACGGGCTGTCAATTTAGCTCCTGCGGGAAAGCCTGATGCCATACCCATCGCCCACACAAATCCACCAACTCCCGGAACCCGGAATAATGGTCTCATCAAGGGCTCAAGCATGACACCTATAAACCGGACAACCCCAAATCCGATCAGCATTTCAGATACAATGAAAAACGGCAATAGGGATGGAAAGACGATTTCCCACCACATGTCCAAACCTCTGATGGATGCCTCCAATGATTCCCCGGGCATCAAGATGAGAGAGGTGGCAAATACCGTCACACTTATGGATAAAGCCAAGGTTTTGATTTTAGATTTGAACAACAGGACTTCCTCCCCTAAAAAATAGTTCCTTCTATTTCAATTCCTTGTGAAATGGGAAAAGAATGATAAAATGAGATTAATTCAACTTGTCCTCATATTATCCAATATACTCATACATACTTGAAATAGACCATATGATGAATAGACCGATGACTCGGGAAAAGGGGGAAGGGCATGGGTAGACCAAAGATCGGATTAGCCCTCGGCTCGGGTGGCGCAAGGGGATTTGCTCATTTAGGCGTCTTGAAAGCCTTTGATGATGCCAACATACCGATTGATATGATTGCAGGCAGCAGCATGGGGGCGCTCGTCGGCTGCTTTTATGGGGTGGGTCACAAGATGGAAGACCTATACAAGCTTTCCACTACCTTCAGAAGGAAGTATTATCTGGACTTTACCGTTCCGAAAATGGGGTTCATATCTGGCAGGAGAATAAAAGAGTTCATTCAGCTCTTTACCCATAATAAAAATATTGAAGAATTAAATATCCCTGTAAGTGTTGTGGCAACTGACATTACAAACGGAGAAAAAGTCATCTTTACCACCGGTCCAATAGCAAGCGCAGTCCGGGCAAGTATCGCTATACCGGGTATTTTTGTGCCTGAAAGGATAAATGGCCGTCTATTGGTGGACGGAGGGGTCATTGACCGGGTGCCGGTTTCCGTGGTGAAAGAAATGGGAGCGGACATTGTAATCGGGGTCGATGTGTCCCATGTGAAACGTAATGCAGAAATCACCACCATCTATGACGTGATTATGCAAAGCATTGATATTCTCCAACTGGAAATCGTCGCTCACCGTGAATTTGCTTCTGATTTCATGATCAGACCACATGTAGAAATGTACAGCACCAGAGCTTTTAAAAATATTGAAGAAATCATCGATATGGGAGAAGAAGAAGCAAAGAAGGCTATTCCTTCCATCAAGGAAGCTCTGGACAATTGGAAGGAGTAAAAAATATATGAAAACAAAAACGCTGATAAAAACCCTGCTGATCATGACCATCATTATGGTCGCCACTTCTTTTTATTATCTTCCTTTCTATGTTACGAAACCCGGGAATGCACATGAACTTGATCCAATCGTCCACGTCGAGAATGGATATGATGACGATGGGGAACTGATGCTGACAACCGTCAGGATGGGAAGGGCGAATATATATGCCTATCTGATGGCGAGCATAAGGAAATATGAATATATCTTTCCGGTTGAGGAGATCAGAAGTCCGCATGAAAGCGATGAAGAATACAATCTTCGCCAACTTCAGCTCATGAATAATTCCCAAACCCATGCCATTGAAGTGGCCTATAAAAAAGCAGGCAAACCGTATGAATATAAATATAAAGGGATTTATGTATTAAATATATACCCGGATATGCCGGCTGAAACAGTGTTGAAACCTGGCGACCGGATCACCGCCATAGACGGTCAAACGTTTCAGTCGTCACAAGAATTCATTGATTACGTAAGTGGGAAAACAAAAGGGGATAAAGTGGATATCACATTCGTCAGGAATAAAGAGGAAAAGGTTGAAACGATCCCGCTTGAAGCATTTCCCGATGTCCCTGATAAGATTGGCCTCGGCATCACACTGAGCGATGATAAAGAAATCATAACAGATCCACCCGTAAAGCTTCAGACCGAGGAAATAGGGGGACCTTCCGCCGGATTGATGTTCAGTTTGGAAATCTATGACCAACTGACGAAGGGAGATCTGGCTAAAGGGCACAGGATTGCCGGGACCGGGACGATTTCAGAGGATGGTGTGGTCGGTCGTATCGGAGGCATCGAACAAAAAATCATTGCTGCTGATAAAGCGGATGCCGAATACTTCCTTGCACCGGATGAAACCATTACAAAAGAAATGAAGAAAAAATACCCTGATCTTGAATCCAACTATACCGCTGCGAAACGAACAGCTGAAGATATCGGTACGGATATGAAAGTGATACCCGTAAAAACATTTGATGAAGCATTGTCCTTCCTCAAATCGATCGAAAACTGAACAAAGAGACTGCCTTCAATACGGGGGGCAGTCTCTTTGTTTGAATCACATTGTTATGACATCATAATAGGGGGTTGGGACCATTCTTGTCGTAGAAGTCTTTTGCGTGCGTTTGGATCCTGCAGGCCTAATGAATAGATTTCCGCAGCCTTGATATCTAAATGGATATCATGTGGGTCTGCACTGGATAGCTTGCTGATCAAAGGGAGGGACAGATTCTTTTTCCGGGAGTGGATGAATTCCCTTCCCTTGGTATTCATACCGAGAAGACGGATATAACGAGGAGAGTCATGCCGGCTCCTCATTTCTTCTTTATGTGTATCGGTTAGTACATGAAGGAGCATTCTTTGAAGGCGTGTCCACGTGTATCGCTTGGTCTTAAGCTTCGTCATGAATTCTTCAAAGGATAAGCAAGACTTCGCATACTCTACCATCCGGTTTTCTATTCCCTCTTCTATTTCATATATATCCCTCAACTCAGATTTTGAAGAGGAAAGAAGCTTATATTGAAGCAGGGTCCAATAACTCTCCCACCTGTGTAATCCACCAAACTCGCCTTTATATCTTTCCAGTTCCTGCACAGAACTGGCAGGAAGATAAGATTCGATCTCGTGGTTCCCTCGGGTACTGAATATACTTTTGCGAATGCTGGTTGCACTGGCAATGGAAGGGGAAGAGAAATGTTCATCATGGTAACCGGCTGATTCCCGGGTAATCGTATACGCTTCTAATGAAGACCCAAGCTGATTCCTTGCCTCCAAATAGTGAAATCCCAAAATATTGTTGGGTTTACTTAAATCGATGACAGAATCCTGATTTCCCAATTTCCGAAAGGCACCGGCCAGTGCTGAGGGATAGCTCATCCCTTCCTGGATAAATTCCTTTATGTACGTATCGTATTGCTCCTGGTGTGTTTGGATGAATTGAATCGTCTTTAAGAACGCATCAATATCCCCATCTTCACTACCGAAACAGAAGCTTTCACAGCCAAATCGGTCCAGGAGTGAAATCGCCCCTTTTGAAAAAATTTCCGCATGCTGTGTCGCAAAACAATACGGAAGCTCTATCACGACATCCACTCCTGACTCCAGTGCCATCCTCGTACGGGCCCATTTTGAAACAAGTGCAGGCTCACCACGCTGGAGGAAGTGCCCACTCATCACGGCAACCACAACATCCGCCCCGGTAGCGGCCCTTGTTTCCCTCAAATGATGCAAATGTCCATTATGAAACGGATTGTACTCCACAACTACCCCTGTCGCCTTCATAAAAACCCACAACCTTTCCATAATCAGTCTCATATTCTTTATAATAGTAGAAAATAAAATTACTTAAATATCATTTTTTATTGAATCTCACTAAATATAACATATTTAATGATTCTGCCTTTCAGTTAGATTGGAAAGACTATTCTTTAGAATCAAAGAGTGGATCGTAGCGGAAGCCACTTGACTCCTGCGGGAAATAGAGGAAAGGTCAAGACCCCGCAGGGCAATAGCCCGAGGAGGCTTGACTTCCTCCCCAAGGAAAGCAAGTGGCTGCAGCGGAGAGGAACGGTCACTGTTTTATTATAAGCCCAATTAAGCATCTCAATTGAATGACTCATAACGAATATAATAAAATATTTGAAAGTCCTTATATTTAAACGTTATAATTACAACACTATGGTTAAAGAGAGTGTAAAGAAAAAATATTGACAAACGGTATTATGAAAGCTATAATTACCTTTGTTGCCTTGAGGTGATTACATTGAAATGGTCAATAATCCAATTACAAAAATTCAGAGACAAGGGACTTTCCATAGACGAAACGATTAATTTGGACGAACTGAAAGAAGTCGATCCCCAAATTATAGAAGTCTCACCTATTCGGGTGTCCGGAAAGGCGGATATCGGTTCAAACCGTGTCACTTTTCATCTTCATATAGAAGGAAAGTTAGTCCTGCCTTGCTCAAGAACCCTTGTGGATGTCGATTTACCAGTTGACATCAATACGATTGAAACGTATCTTCTAAATGAAGCTGATTATGATCAGTATGAGGAAGAAGAAGTACATCGTATACAAGGTGATGTTATTGATTTAAAACCGGCTATCAGAGAATTGCTGTTACTTGAGATTCCGATGCAGGTAATTAGTAATGAAGCGAGAGAACAAGATGAGATGCCTTCCGGTAAGAACTGGGAAGTGATGACCGAAGAACAGGCTCATGAAGTCGAACAAGAGGAAGAGAAGAAAGTAGATCCTCGACTCGCTGACTTAGCAAAACTTCTTGATCAAAACAAGAACTCTTAAAAGCGAAGTACCAGCTCGACTGGCTTCATAATGAGTATGAATCTCTTTTAAGGAGGTGGGAAGAATGGCAGTACCTTTTAGAAGAACTTCTAAAACAGCAAAAAGACAACGTCGTACACACTTCAAACTAAGTGTACCTGGTATGGTAGCATGCCCAAACTGTGGTGAGATGAAACTAGCACACCGTGTTTGTAAAGAGTGCGGAACGTATAAAGGAAAAGAAGTTGTAAGCAAATAATCGCTTACACCGCTAAAAAGCGTGAAGAGACCATGGCTCTTCACGCTTTTTTGTCGTATCTATAGAAAAGGTCTGTTCAATGGATCGGAAAAGCCATACACTAAATGTAAGATAAAAGGGGGCTTTAGAAGTGGGAGAATATGTATTACATATGAACAATGAAGGGATATTGGAGTTTATCATTGATCGCCCGGATAAACGAAACGCTGTTAGCTACGAAATCATGAATGGACTTCAGAAGGTGATGGATGAGTGCGTTCAATACGAACATGTAAAAGCGCTCATCATAACCGGAAGCGGAGATCGTGCTTTTTGTTCCGGGGGAGACTTATCGCAGTTCCACAATCTGAAAACAGAAGGTGAAAGCTTCGAAATGCTCAGTAAAATGGGCAGCCTCCTTACGAGACTCGCCTTTCTTCCGAAACCTACCATTGCCTTCATCAATGGCACTGCCATTGGAGGGGGATGTGAGATCGCCGCTGCGTGTGATTTCCGAGTAGCAAGAAGAACCGCGAAGATGGGGTTCGTTCAAGGGAATCTTGCCATCACCACCGGATGGGGAGGCGGGACCCTTCTCCTTGAAAGAATTCCTGTCTCCAAAGCCATGTCTCTTTTAATGACGGCACGTCTGGAACAGGCAGAAGCACTTCATGAAATGGGGTTCGTAGATGAAGTGGTGGATGAAATGGTACCTGTACATGAAGTACCATTTATTCAGATGATTTCGTCTAAATCTGCAGGAGTCTTGAAGGCATATAAACGGCAACTCCTTAATCAATGGAATACAAAGAGGATAGAAGCCAATATCCTGGAGGAAATCAAACTCTGCTCCAAACTGTGGGCACAGGATGAGCATCACAAAGCAGTCGATCGATTTTTATCTAAATAGTTCATGAATGTAAAAGGAGCAGGTGAAAACCGGTTCCTTTTTTGTATGTTAAAAATAGTGATGCTGATTCTATCTTCTCTAGTAAGAGCATATGTATGGAGAAACTGACGAAATAGGGGGGATGGAAATGTCTTCAAATAGACAGGATGCCTGGAGCCAGGATGAAGATGTGTTGTTAGCGGAAGTGGTATTGCGTCATATACGTGAAGGTGGGACTCAGCTGCAAGCGTTTGAAGAAGTAGGAAAAAAACTATCAAGGACATCCGCGGCATGCGGCTTTCGTTGGAATTCATTTGTTCGTAAACAATATAAATCCGGTATAGAACTGGCAAAGAAACAGAGAAAGCAATCAAAAAAATATTCTCCGCCAAAGAAGACCTTTGAAGAGAAGCAGGAAATCCCGACGGTTGAATGTGCGTCGGAGTCTCCGGAAGCTTTTTCGATGGGAAGCATGATACAGTACCTTCAAAAAGCAGAGGAAGCCGTCCGTAACGAGGAGAAAGTACGAAATGAAAACAATCAGCTTCACGAACAAATCTCACAACTGCAGGAAAAGCTTAAAGCAACAGAAGAAGAGTTGAAAGAGTATGAAGAAAAATTCAATCTCCTTGAAGAAGATCATAAATCTTTATTAGCCATCTTTGAAAAAGCGAGAAAGATGGCCCTGCTACAAGGAAATGAAGACAAAGTAAAATTCCAGATGGATAAGAACGGCAATTTACAACGATTGAATAAATGAAATGAAAAAGGCTGACTCGAGTGTACTTGAGCAAGCCTTTTTCGTATATTAACTGATTTTCTGTTCTTTGACCCCTTCAGGGAACCATACGTATGGATTTTCACCTAAATCTCTTTCCACTTCGTATGTTACGGCTTCAAACCCCATCTTCTCCCAGAAACCTTGAGATTTGATTCGAGAGTTTGTCTTGATCGGCAATCCAAAGGTCTTGGCGAATTCCACTAATTCTTTTCCGTAGCTTTTATTCTGGTATTTTGGCAATACTTCAAGCTTCCAAAGCTCCAGGTAATTTTGGGGAGGATCGAAGTATTGATCAAAACGGGCATTGCGTTGATAAAGACTCATTCTGGCAACCAGAGTATCCCCGAAGTAAATTCCGTAAAACGGAGATTCGCTATCGTTTTCAATGATATTCGCCTGCAGGTCCTCAAGCATGGATAATTCCTGTACACCATATTCTTTAAATTTTTTAAACTCTTCAAGAGTTTTATAGTTTACTTTTAATTTTTCCACTTTTACTGCCATAGTATGACCTCCTAAAATGCTGAAAAATGATACTTTGAATACAATAAGAATGTTGTATCCGTTTGCAATTCATTTACTATTAGAACTAGTATTTATTATTATTATATAACAAAATAACAAAAAATTCTGCACTTAATTAAGAAAACGTTTACAATGGAGAAGAAGGATTTCGACGATTTTTGTAGAATTCGTATTATGAACAGGTGTGTTCCATGAAGAAAGGGGAGAGATTGTGCAGAAGATATTAATTGCAAACAGGGGAGAAATCGCTTCTAGGATCATCAAAACATGTAAACAATTAAACATTCAAACAGTCGCGGTTTATTCAGATGCAGATCAGGATATGCCCTTTGTGAAAGAAGCGGATGTTGCATTCCGCATAGGTGAATCACAAGTGAACCGTTCATACTTAGTGGTGGACAATATATTGGATGTTGCAAAGAAGGAGAAAGTGGATGGAATCCATCCCGGGTACGGCCTGCTCTCGGAAAATGCCGACTTCGCGAAGAGGGTGACAGAAGAAGGGATTACTTTTATTGGTCCTGCCCATGACATCATTGAGAAAATGGGAGATAAGGTAGAGGCAAGAAGAGTGATGCAGGATGCGTCTGTTCCTGTAGTACCTGGAAGCGACGGAGGAGTCGATACCATAGAGGCTGCTAAAGAGGTGGCAAATGACATCGGCTACCCCGTGATGCTGAAGGCAAGTGGTGGCGGCGGCGGGATCGGTATGATCCGCTGTGAAAATGAGCAAGCGCTCGTTCAAAGCTTCGATTCTACTAAAAACCGTGCTAAAGCCTATTTCGGGAAAGAGGAAGTCTTCCTCGAGAAATGTATAGAGAATGCGAGACATGTAGAAGTACAAATCTTTGGTGACCACCATGGAAATCTCGTTCATCTATTCGAGCGGAATTGTTCCGTACAACGAAGAAATCAGAAAGTGATAGAGGAATCACCTTCTCCCGCCCTATCTCAAGAAACGAAGGAGAAGATGTTCACTGCTGCCATAAAGGCTGGAAAAGCAGTGAATTATACGAATGCAGGAACGGTGGAGTTTATCGTTGATGAAGAGGAGAATTTTTACTTCCTTGAAATGAATACCCGTCTGCAAGTAGAGCATCCGGTCACTGAAACGATCACGGGGCTCGATCTCGTGAAATGGCAGCTGCTGGTAGCAAGCGGAGAGCCTCTGCCCCTTTGCAGGCAGGAAGAAATCCAGAATGCCGGTCATGCAATTGAGTTCAGGGTATATGCTGAAGATCCAAAGACGTTTTATCCCTCTCCAGGCAAGCTGACAGAATTGGAATGGGGTCAAGGTGAAGGTGTCCGGATTGACAGCGGATACGAAAAGGGGAACAATGTGACCCCCTTCTATGATCCGATGATATCCAAGTGTATCATCCAGGGGAATGACCGTCAGGATGCGCTGGACAAGGCAAAGCTTTTCTTTGCGGGGGTAACGGTTGAAGGGGTCAAAACCAATGTCAGTCTCTTCAGGGATATCCTTGAAGACAACGGGTTTAAAGATGGATCGTATACGACCAAATGGCTCCAGGACTTTTTGACAGCCAACCGTACGTAATGTTGGTGCGGAATGATCCGCACCTCAATCAAACATAAGAAGACAAACAGGAGGAATCAATCATGAAGGAAATCACATCAACAATGGCAGGGACGGTACTGAATGTATTAGTGGAACAAGGTGGAGAGGTGTCGAGCGGAGATACTGTTCTAATGCTCGAATCTATGAAAATGGAAATTCCCGTTGAAGCTGAAGCTGCCGGGAAAGTCACAGAGATTAAAGTAAATGTAGGGGACTTCGTGAATGAAGGCGATGTATTACTAATAATCGAAGGATGATCCGGGTAAGACAATGAGTCAGAAATCGTTTGCGGTTTCTGGCTTGTTTATGAGCCGTTCTTGTATTTTTACATAAAACGACGGAGGGGATAATATGTCAACATCTAAAACGATCATCAATACTCTTGAAGAAACAAGGGAAAGAATTGCTTCCGGTGGTCAGCCTAAATATCATGAGAAATTGAAAGAACAGAAAAAGATGTTTGTCCGGGATCGCCTGCAACAATTATTTGATAATGGGGATTATCAGGAAGATGGAATGTTTGCCAATAATAAGGCGGACGACTTACCGGCTGATGGTGTAGTGACGGCGATAGGAAAAGTAGGGGGACAGACTGTGTGCGTCATGGCCAATGATTCCACGGTTAAAGCCGGATCCTGGGGTGCGAGGACGGTTGAGAAAATCATCCGGATCCAGGAAACGGCCCTTAATTTAAAAGTGCCTATCTTTTATTTAGTGGACTCTGCAGGCGCACGTATCACCGATCAGTTAGATATGTTCCCGAATCGTCGGGGGGCAGGCAAAATATTTCATAACCAAGTGAAGATGTCCGGGATGGTTCCGCAGATTTGTGTCCTTTTTGGACCATCAGCAGCCGGAGGAGCATATATTCCTGCATTCTGCGACATCGTCATCATGGTGGATGGGAATGCATCCATGTATCTTGGCTCGCCTCGGATGGCTGAAAAGGTGATTGGGGAGAAAGTGACCCTTGAAGAAATGGGCGGTGCAAGAATGCATTGTACGGTCAGTGGTTGTGGTGACCTGCTTGCGGCTTCCGAAGAGGAGGCAATTGAAGAAGCGAAAAGGTATTTAGGTTATTTCCCGGCCAATTACCAACAGAAGCCCAAGGTGCTTGAGGGACTTGCGCCTAAACATGAAAAGCTTCTCGAAGACATCATCCCTGAACATCAAAATGCTCCATTCAATATGTATGATTGCATCGATACGTTGATTGATGAAGGAAGCTTCTTTGAAATGAAAAAGCTATTCGCTCCTGAATTGATTACAGGTTTCGGGCGACTTGACGGTAAGGTAGTAGGGATCATTGCCAATCAACCGAAAGTGAAGGGTGGAGTCCTTTTCCATGATTCCGCGGATAAGGGCGCTAAATTCATTCAATTATGCGATGCTTTCCATATTCCTTTGTTGTTCCTTGCTGATGTACCTGGATTCATGATCGGGACCAAGGTGGAAAGAGCGGGTATTATCCGCCACGGTGCAAAATTGATAGCAGCCATGAGTTCGGCAACGGTAACGAAAATTTCTGTGATCGTAAGGAAAGCTTATGGAGCAGGTTTATATGCCATGGCAGGTCCTGCTTTCGACCCGGATGTCTGTATTGCCCTTCCTACGGCTCAAATTGCCGTAATGGGTCCTGAGGCTGCGGTAAATGCTGTATATTCCAACAAGATCCAGGCAATCGAAGATCCTAAAGAAAGAATTCAATATGTCCAGGAAAAACAGAAGGAATATAAAGAGCATATCGACATTTATAAATTGGCTTCTGAATTAATTGTAGATGAAATCACCGCCCCGAATGAATTGCGCTCCGTATTGATCCAGCGTTATAAGCTTTATGAAACAAAGGATGTCACGTTCAGTGAAAGAAAACATCCTGTATATCCTGTATAAGGACATATCAGTGCCGGGCTCGTTCCTTTTGAACGGGCCCTTTCTTTCGAAAAGGATTGATTCTTTCTGCCTATAATCGTTTTCTCACTCAGAAAAATTTGGTAAAATGTTCATAAACGATGAAAAAGAAGGAGTTTGTATGAAAATTGGAATCATTGGAGGAGGAGCGGTCGGCCTTTTATTTGCCGGTTATCTTGGCCGGTTATTTGATGTAACCCTTATCGTTCGGAGGGAGTCTCAAGTTCGCTCACTGTTGGAAAATGGGGTTACCATCTATAAAGAAGGGTCGGCCATCACAACCAGGGTAGGAGCCGTACAAGAAACCGAAACGGAGAAGGAATTCGACCTTGTGATTGTAGCTGTAAAGGAATATGATCTCCCGTTTCTTAGAAAGGAACTCGTCGAACTCGGAGTTCACGTGCCCCTACTGTTTGTTCAAAATGGAATAGGTCATGTTGATTGGGTGAAATCATTACCTCATCGGCATCTGGTCGCGGGCTCGGTGGATCATGGAGCCATGAAGGAAAATGACGCCGCCGTTCACCATTTAGGGGAAGCAGAGACGAATATTGCGTTAATTAGAGGGAATTGGCATGTGATAGAAGAAATAGTATCAAAGAGTACTGATTCCTTCCGGTTTTCAATCCGGAAAGACTTCGAGAAAATGCTCCTGACTAAGTTATTCGTCAATGTATCAATCAACCCGCTCACAGCTTTAACGGGTGTGACGAACGGTAAGCTTGTTGAAAACCCTTATTTCCATGGTTTGCAGAAGGATTTATTCAACGAGATGCTTCTCTTATTTCCTCAAATGAAAGGGAATATTTCCTTCGAAAAAGTAGTCGATATCTGCCGGAATACATATCAGAACAGATCTTCCATGTTAAAAGACATAGAATCACAAAGAAAGACGGAAATTGAATCGATCATTGGCGTCCTTCTGGACAAAGCCCAAAAAGAACACCATTTTGTACCCATCATGAATCTACTTTACAAATTAGTTAAAGGAATAGAAAGAGAAGGTCTGGGGGGATAAAATGGCTTCCATTTTTTCGACGATCATTGCCATTTTCGTTATGATTCCATTTTTGGGGTATTTCATCAGTTTTATTCTTGCTAAGGAAATTTTAAAGAGTCACCGGAGAGCTGTGCATATCGCCATTGATATTACGACATTTCTCTTGATTGTATCTGTTCATTTCATTGTCATTGCCATATGGAGGACGTCCTATCTGTGGCTCATATTTATTGTGATCTGTTCAATCGGGGTGCTGTTTGCCATCATGTATTGGAAAGCAAAGGGTGAGATCGACTACCCAAAAGTGCTCAGAGGATTCTGGCGGGTGAACTTCCTTTTATTTTTTACTGCCTATATCACATTGATGATTACGGGCCTCGTCCTCCGAATCCTGGAACTGTATTAAAATTCAGCAGGCAAGTTTTTTCCTTTTCCTTATGTGGAATGATATACTCATCGTTAGGATATCAAGAGCTAGAAAAGGAGTAATTCATATGGAATTGGAAAGCTTAAACATTCCAGCAATAAATCAGTTTGCGTCTAAATATTTAAAACAAGAAGAGCCTGTCACTTCTTTTTTTCATTATAATATCAATAAACCATCCGTTTATGAGGAACGGATGGAGGATTTAGGATCACGTACTTTCCCTCGGGAGGGTCTCTCAGAATGTATCTCTTCCTATATGAAAGGCCTGCCTTCTTCAGATAAAGTAGAAGGGGCACTTGAGAAACTGAGGGATAATGCGGTTACCGTCGTGGCAGGTCAACAGGCAGGTCTATTGACCGGTCCTCTTTATACCATACATAAAATCATTTCAGTCATCCAATTGGCCAGGCAGCAGGAAGCGCGCCTTAAGCACCCGGTTGTACCGGTTTTTTGGATAGCAGGTGAAGACCATGATTATCAGGAAGTGAATCATATATACGTTGAAAAAGGGTCGAAGCTTGAAAAGGTGGGGTATCCCGAGAGAGTATTGGAAAAAAAGATGACCTCTCACATAACGTATTCTAAATCAGTGATGAAGAAATGGCTCGATGACATTCTCGTCGCTTTAGGGGAGACGGAACATTCAAAACAGCTTTCAGAGGAGCTGCATCAGATGATCGATGAGGAAGAGTCGATCGTCCGCTTCTTTGCCCATATCGTCATGAGTCTATTCAAGGATTTCGGATTACTGGTCATTGATTCCTCCCACCCTCCGCTAAGGAAACTGGAAACGGCACACTTTCGTCATCTGATTGAAAACAGTCAGTCTATAACGGATGCGGTCCTTCTGCAGCAGCGTGACATCCGGGAAAGTGGTTTTCACACTCAACTGGAGATCTCTCCATCTGCCGCCAATCTTTTTCTGCAGGTTCAGAATGAACGGGCCTTGTTAGATCGGGATGGGGATACGTTTTTTGAAAAAAATAGCGGAAACACATACTCTTCCGTTGAGTTATTATCTATTTTGGAGAAAAGCCCCCAATCATTCAGTAATAATGTCGTCACAAGACCAATGATGCAGGAATGGTTATTCCCGAACCTGGCGTTCATCGCGGGCCCCGGTGAAATAGCCTACTGGGGAGAATTGAAAAGAGCGTTTGAATATGTAAATTTGAAGATGCCTCCTGTTGTACCAAGGTTGAATATCACCATAGTGGAAAGGGATATAAATAAGAGGATCGAAGACCTCCAATTATCCCTTCACGGAGTCATTACAGAAGGAGTGGCAACTGCCAGGGATGCCTTTTGGAAATCTCTTGAGCGACCAGGGATAGAGAAGGAACTGAAGAGCATTCAGGATGAACTCGAACGCCGATATGAGGAAATCCGTAAACAGGCCATCTCGATTGATCAGGGGTTAAATCCGATCCTTGATAAGAATCTTGAATTCCACCATGGTCAGTTCGATTATTTACGCAAAAAAATTGATAAAGCGTTAAAAGATAAGCACTCCTTGATCTTCACCCAATTCACGAAAGTGGAAAACAGTATCAGACCAAATGAAGGACCACAGGAAAGAACCTGGAATGTCCTTTACTTCCTAAATAAATATGGCCCCACTTTCATAAGGGACCTGACCGCCCTCGATTATTCCTTTGATGGCACTCATAAAGTGATCTATATCTGATCGGTCAAATGAAAAAAGGACCAAATTCGTTCTGATATGCGAATTTGGTCCTTTTTCTGTTGTTTACAGACAAAATTCAACCTTGGAAATTTGTCTGTAAAAGCAGGAAAAACACTAATGAAAAATAGAGGAAATATTTTGTAAGGAAAGAATATAGAAAAGAGTGGAGAAAAGTGGGGGGATGTGGTACATTTGTGATAGAAAGTGGGGGCAGTGCATATGTTCATGGGCGAATATCAACATAACATTGATAATAAAGGCCGTTTAATTGTACCTGCCAAGTTCCGTGATCATCTCGGGGATTCATTTGTCATCACCCGGGGACTTGATCAGTGCTTATTTGGTTACCCCATGGATGAATGGCGATCCCTTGAGGAGAAGCTTAAAGCCCTGCCGCTGACTAAAAAAGATGCCCGTGCCTTCACTCGGTTCTTCTTCTCGGGGGCAACCGAGAGTGAACTGGATAAAACGGGTAGGGTGAATATTCCTGCTACACTTGTGAATTATGCACAATTGGATAAAGAATGCATTATTTTAGGAGTTTCCAATCGAATTGAGATTTGGAGTAAATCATTATGGGAAGACTATTTCACACAGTCTGAAGATTCATTTGCTGAGCTTGCAGAGAATATGGAGGGATTTGATATTTAGCCCCCCACAAAACGTTCGATTGGAAAGGTGAAGTCAACATGTTTAAACATACAACTGTATTATTGAAAGAGACCGTAGACGGCCTGGATATTAAAAAAGATGGAGTATATGTAGATTGTACGCTAGGCGGTGCAGGGCACAGTGAATATCTCGTCAGTCAGCTATCGCCTGAAGGGCATCTGTATTGCTTCGATCAGGATGAAACAGCCATCAACCATGCAAAAGAAAAGCTTTCTGCTTATAAGGACAGAGTGACATTCGTCCAGTCAAATTTCCGACACATCAAAGAAGAACTTGAACACCTCGGAGTACATAATGTGGATGGGATTTTATACGATCTTGGTGTTTCATCACCTCAACTGGATACTCCAGAAAGGGGATTTAGTTATCACCATGATGCGCCTCTTGACATGAGAATGGATTTACAAGGGGAAGTAACTGCGTTCGATGTGGTTAACCATTGGTCGTTTGAAGATTTGGTCAGGATCTTTTATCGATATGGAGAAGAAAAATTCTCGAAGCAAATCGCCAGAAAGATCGAAGCGGCGCGTGAAGTGAAACCGATTGAAACCACGGGGGAACTTGTGGAATTGATCAAGGATGGAATTCCGGCACCCGCAAGGCGAAAGGGTGGCCATCCAGCTAAGAGGGTGTTTCAAGCAATCCGTATTGCCGTGAACGATGAGCTGGGAGCTTTCGAAGATTCCTTGGAGCAGGCAATACAGCTCCTTCATAAGGGTGGAAGGGTGAGCGTCATTACGTTTCATTCGCTGGAAGATCGGATTTGTAAGACCATGTTCAAGGAAAAAGCATCAGGACCTGATTTGCCTCCAGGATTACCTATTATCCCAGAGGGGTATGAAGCAGAACTTAAACTGATTACGAGAAAACCGATCCTGCCTGGCGAAGAAGAATTAGAAGAAAATAATCGGGCCAGGTCGGCTAAATTGAGAATCGCAGAAAAAAATATATAAAAAGAAGGAAACAGGAGGGAGAATTTTGAGTAACTTAGCGAGAAAGTATGAGCAGCAAAATGTTGAGAAATCTTATCAGTCCGTTCAAGCCAAACCCAAGCGTCTGAATGAAGAAAGAACGTCCGTTGTCACACCGGGTGAGAAAATCCTTGTGGCCATCTTCGCAATGGTATTTTGTATCCTGGCGGTTCAAATTGTTTCGACCCAGGCAGCCATTTATGACGTCAACAAAGAGGTTCAGCACGTAGAAACGACCATTGAAAAGCAGGAAAAGGCGAACAATGACCTGAAACTCCAAGTAAGTGAACTTAGTACGTATGAGCGTATTCTCGAAAAAGCAAAGGAACTTGGACTTAACTTGAAAGAAAAGAACGTTAAGGTTGTTGAACAATAATGAAAAAAAGGCCAAGTATGAACATAGGGGCAGCCATCCTTTTCGGGATTTTCGGCTTGCTCTTTTTTGTATTAATGGTCCGCTTCGTCACTATTCAGGTCACGGGAGAAGCGGAAGGGAAGGTCCTGGCATCACAAGCGGCAAAAAAATATATCAAAAGTCATATTCTAGAAGCACATAGAGGAACCATTTTTGACGGGAAAGGGGAAGTCATCGCAGAGGATACATCCGCCTATACACTGGTTGCGATATTAGATCCAAGCATTACCAGTGATCCGAAGAAACCCAAGCATGTGACAGACCCTGAAAAAACGGCCAAAGTCCTCGCCAAGTATCTCGATATGAAGGAAAGTGACATTTATGACCGGTTAAACAGAAAAGGTCCGTATCAAGTGGAATTCGGTGCTGCAGGAAGAGATTTATCCCATCAGATGATGCTTGACATTAAAGAAGAAGATATCCCTGGCGTTACATTCAGGAAGGAAGCGAAGCGATTTTATCCTAACGGCTCTTTCGCCTCCCATCTTATCGGGTTCGCTCAGAAAAAAACCGACGACGATGGGGATTCTACGACCGTGGGTAAAATGGGAGTGGAAGCAAGTTTCAATGATGTATTGAAAGGCAAGGATGGATCTGTTTCTTATAAGAGTGATGTGTGGGGCTATCTCCTGCCGAATTCAGACGAACATGTTACCCCGCCTGAAGATGGGGATGACCTATATCTGACCATCGATAAGAAGATTCAAACCTTCCTGGAAGAAGCAATGAATGAAGTCCAAAAAAAATATAAGCCTAAGAAAATGTTTGCGATCGTATCCGACCCGAAAACAGGGAAGATTCTTGCCATGAGTCAAAGACCTACATTCCACCCGGATACAAGAGAGGGGCTCCTGGATAACTGGACCAACATCATCGTTGAAGATACGTATGAACCAGGCTCCACGATGAAGTCTTTTTCCCTTGCAGCTGCAGTGAATGAAGGTAAGTTCAATCCGAATGAAACCTATGAATCTGGTAAGTATTATGTGGAAAATGTTCCAAACCCGATCCGGGATCACAATGGAGGAGAAGGTTGGGGAACGATTACATTCCTTGAAGGCGTTCAAAGATCTTCCAATGTTGCATTTGCGAACCTATTGGATAAAATCGGATTTAAGAAATATGAAAACTATTTACATGACTTTGGATTTGGTGAAGCGACAAACGTAGGACTGCCAAATGAGGCATCGGGTTCGATATTGTATCATTACCCGATTGAAAAATACACGACGATTTTTGGTCAAGGTACGACCGTCACACCGCTTCAAATGATTCAGGCGGAGTCGGCGATTGCCAATGATGGGAAAATGATGAAGCCTTATGTCATTTCAAAGATCGTCGATCCCAATACAAAGAAAGTCATCAAAGAGACGAAGCCTGAAGTTTCAGGAAGCCCCATCACGAAGGAAACGGCAATCAAGACGAGGGAATACCTGGAGACGACTGTCACATCTGAACATGGTACAGGACAGAAGTTTGCAATAGAAGGATATCGTGTCGGCGGTAAATCCGGTTCGGGTCAGATACCTGATCCATCGAATGGCCGTTATATGGTCGGAAAGGAAAATTATCTTTTCTCCTTTATGGGTATGGCCCCTATCGACGACCCTCAGTTAATCGTGTATGTCGGGGTCCAACAGCCTGAACTGGAACCGACTGAAATCGGATCAGATCCGGTCTCTGCGGTCTTCAATCCCGTCATGCAAAACAGCTTAAAGTACCTGAACATTAAACCTCAGGAAAAAGTGAGCCTAAAGAAACAATCACTCCCTGAAACGAGGGACATGAGCGTGGAAGAAGCAAAAAAAGAACTGGAAAAAGCAGGCGTGACTCCAGTTGTGGTCGGAAATGGTTCACAAGTGGTCAAACAGCTTCCTCAAGGCGGAAATGCCACTCTTGAAGGGGAAAGAGTCGTGATCAAAACCGATGGAGACATTACCATTCCCGATATGAAGGGGTGGTCTGTAAGGGATGTCTTTAAGGTAGCCAATATCGCCGGTCTGAAGATTAATATGGTTGGAAATGGATATGCTTTCAGTCAGAATATACAGCCTGGGATAAAGGTCAAGAAAGATGAGCCACTCGTCGTCAACTTCAAGACCCCTGAAGAAGCGGCGGCACCGAAAGAAAAAGAAGAAGAACAGCTGAATTAACCAAAAGGGATGACTCAATTACCGGAGTCATCCCTTTTTGTCCATCCATTCATAAAACCCTATTCCCCTGCCGAAAGCCCGGACTCTTTCATTGAATTGAAACATACCACCATGAGTCCAAGCATATAATGGAACGAGCCATAGAAGGGGAGGTTCCATTTGTGAAAAGAGTATCCAATGTAACGGTAAGGAAGAGGTTGGCAGTAGCGCTTATAGTAGGAGTCCTTATTTTCTCCATCATAGATATCCGGCTGGGGTATGTTCAGTTTTTTAAAGGGGACTGGCTTACCGGTTTGGCAAAAGACTCCTGGAGTCGAAATATCCCATTTCAACCTGAGAGAGGGAAAATAGTCGACCGAAATGGAGTAGAACTCGCAGGGAATCAAAGTGCACCGACTATATTTGTCGTTCCACGACAAATTACGGACCCTCAAGGAACAGCGGATAAACTGGCAGCCGTTCTTAATATTTCAGTTGAGTCTGCATATAAATATGTAACACAGAAAGCCAATATGGTGCTGATAAAGGAAGCAAGGAAGATCTCGTATGAAAAAGCGAAAGAGGTAAGGGATTTAAATTTGAAAGGCGTGTACTTAGGCGAGGATTCTAAGCGTTATTATCCATATGGAAGTTATTTATCCCATGTACTCGGCTTCGCAGGAATCGATAATCAAGGGCTCATGGGGCTCGAACTTTCTTATGATGAAGAGCTTAGTGGAGATAAAGGGTATGTGAAATTCTTCTCCGATGCCAAAGGAAAGAGAATGCCTGATATGGCCGATGATTTTGAAAAGCCGGAGAATGGATTGGATTTAAAGTTAACGATCGATACCAAAGTGCAAACCATCGTTGAGCGTGAATTGGATATCGCAGAGGCGACGTATAATCCAGATGGCATCATCGCCATCGCCATGAACCCTAAGAATGGTGAAATACTCGCCATGTCCAGCAGGCCGACATTTGATCCGGCTAATTTCCGTAATGTACCCCAGGAGATCTATAATCGGAATTTACCGATTTGGAGCACGTATGAACCAGGATCCACGTTCAAGATCATTACGCTTGCAGCGGCCCTCGAAGAGAAAAAGGTGGATCTCTATAAAGAAACCTTTCATGACCCAGGGCATATCGAAGTGGCAGGGTCGACTCTTCACTGTTGGAAGCGTGGGGGACACGGGACACAAACCTTCCTTGAAGTGGTACAGAACTCATGTAACCCGGGATTTGTCGAGTTGGGTCAAAGGTTAGGGAAAGAAAAATTATTCAGTTATATCCATGATTTTGGTTTTGGTGAGAAGACGGGGATCGATCTGCAAGGGGAAGGGAAGGGGATTCTCTTTAACCTGGACCGTGTCGGGCCTGTAGAACAGGCGACAACCGCATTTGGCCAGGGGGTGGCCGTTACCCCTATTCAACAGGTCGCAGCAGTGTCAGCGGCAGTCAATGGAGGAATATTGTATCAGCCCTATATCGCAAAAGAGCTTATCGACCCTTCAACCGGAGAAGTGGTCATGAGAAAGAGCCCTCAGATCAAGAAAAGGGTCATTTCCGAAGAAACGTCAAAGCAGATTCGTGAAGCGTTGGAAAGTGTTGTGGCCAAAGGAAGCGGAAAGAAAGCGTTTGTAGATGGTTACCGGGTAGGGGGAAAGACGGGGACAGCGCAGAAGGCGAAGGATGGTAAGTACCTGGAAAACAATCATATCGTTTCCTTCATGGGAGTGGCTCCTGCAGATGACCCTCAGATTGTGGTGTATGTCGCTGTCGATAATCCGAAAGGGACGATTCAATTCGGTGGAGTCGTGGCAGCCCCGATCGGAGGGAGTATCATAGGTGATAGTCTGGAGGCAATGGGGGTACCGAAGCGTAAAGGTCAAATTGAAAAAGAGATGACGTGGACCGACACTCCGTTGATTGAAACCCCGGATCTGGTCGGATTGACGAAAAATGAACTGCAGGAACAACTGGTGAATCTTGACCTGGATGTAAGCGGAAGCGGTGAAAAGGTGGTAAGTCAGTCTCCGGACCCGGGAGTGAAAATAAAACAGGGTTCAAAGGTTAGGGTCTACCTATCTGAAGAATAATGGCCCAGAAGGTCTACACGATCGTCATTTCATGATATACTTTTCATTTATGCCGGGGATTTGGACGGATGGATCCCCGGGGTATAAAGTGTCAGTCCTCGTGACGTAAAAAAGATATCGAACTAAGTTAAAAGGTTGATAGCTTTCATTCATATTTTTTTGTAAAATATAAAAAGGTTGCTTTCTGCCTGTGAGGAGTTGAAAGGATGAGATTGCACACTTTGCTGGAAGTACTACCGTTTTTCTCAGTACATGGTGAAGGGAATCCGGATATTTCAAACATCGCGAATCACCACAAGAAAGTAAAGAATGGTGATTTATTTATTTGTATCAATGGATTGGAAATCGATAGCCACTCTCTTGCAGAGGTGGCGGAGAAGAATGGTGCAGCAGCGATCCTTGCAGAAAGGAGACTGGATGCAGGCATTCCTGTCATCATTGTTCCCGATACGAAGAAAGCGATGGCGATTCTAGCGGACCATTTTTATAAACAGCCCTCCCATCAGCTGCTTTTGGTCGGAGTGACGGGGACGAATGGCAAAACCACGACGACCCATCTCATCGATCATGTTTTTACTCAAAGTGGGATGAAGACAGGATTGATTGGAACCCTGCATATCAAAGTGGGGGAGGAGTTGGAGGTCAGCCATAATACCACGCCTGACAGTTTAACTCTTCAGCAGACGTTCAGACGATTCTGCGATAAAGGGGTGAGGTCCGCCATCATGGAAGTTTCTTCACATGCTTTGGATCAAGGACGTGTGCATGGGTGTGACTATGACATAGCAGTGTTTACGAACCTGACCCAGGATCATCTGGATTATCATAAAACAATGGAAGACTACCGTAATGCAAAAGGCTTATTGTTTTCTCAATTAGGGAATACTTATTTCAAGAAATCCCCTAAGTATGCCATTATTAATAAGGACGATGATGCATCTGATTATTTCATCAAGTCTACAGCCGCCCATGTCATTACATATGGACTGTCTCCATCAGCTGACTTCCATGCAAAAGATGTGGTCCTTAGGGCAACAGAGTCGGTCTTCACCCTTGTCACACCATTTGGGGAACGGGAAATGGTTTTAAAGTATGCAGGGAAGTTTAATGTATACAACGCCCTGGCTGCAATAGCGACAGCGTTTGCTGCGGGTATACAAATTGATGAAAGTATAAGGAGCCTCGAAAAAGCCAAAGGGGTCAGGGGACGGTTTGAAACCATTTCAGAAGGTCAGCCCTTTTCGGTCATCGTCGACTATGCCCATACTCCGGATGGCTTGAAGAATGTGTTAGAGACCATCAGGACGATTACAAACGGCCATGTCATTGTAGTGGTAGGATGCGGAGGGGACAGGGATAGGATCAAGAGGCCGATCATGGCGGAGATTGCCTGTGATTATGGCGATTATGCCATTTTCACTTCTGATAATCCCAGGACAGAGGATCCAGAGGCCATCTTGAAGGATATGGAAGCCGGAGTGGTCGGCAAGCAATATCAATTGATCGTTGATCGCAAAGACGCGATCAAAGAAGCCTTGAGTCTTGCGAAACCGGAAGATGTCGTCCTGATTGCCGGAAAAGGGCATGAAACCTATCAGATCATCGAGAATCATGTATACGATTTTGATGACCGGGAAGTGGCAAAACACTTCATCAAGGGGATGTAGAAATGCTCCTTTATGATGAGGTTAGAAAAAAGTTTCCGGAAACCAGAGGAATCCATTTGCCTGGCTACTCCTTTTTAGTAGTTTCAAATTCAACTAGGATGGGAATGGAGAAAGGACTATATATACCTGCAGGTGATGAAGTGAACCTTTTTAGGAGCATTGAAAAAGGAGCGATTGCTTCCCTTTGGCGAAAGGGTGAAGAAATCCCATCATTTGTCCCCAATCACTTTCCGTTATTTATAGTTGAAGATGTATACAGGGCTTATGTAGACTTACAAGAGAGTTACAAACAAAATTACAATCAAGAAAAGTGGGAAATTATGACGAAGTTTATTTTTAGCAGTGAATCTGAACAGCATCAAACAAATGATATGACTATGGAGAGATCTATACAGGATCCAACCGATGGAATGGGAGGGGAATGACGATGATGGAACAAGTGATCTTTTTTACCATCATAATGGCGTTTCTCATAACCGTATTGCTTGCCCCATTATTTATCCCTTTCCTCAGAAGATTGAAGTTTGGACAAAGCATCAGGGATGAAGGGCCCGAGTCGCATCAAAAAAAGACCGGTACACCAACGATGGGTGGAATCGTGTTCCTAGTATCCATCGTCATCACGACGTTTGTTATGACCGGTAAATATTCAGAACCGGGCCCTGAAACGTATTTAATGATCCTCGTGACTGTTGGATTTGGTTTATTGGGTTTCCTGGATGACTTTATAAAAGTCGTGATGAAAAGGAATTTAGGTTTGACCTCCAAGCAGAAGCTGCTGGGACAGATTGTCATATCGGTGATCTTCTATCTTATCTTTAAACAAAACGACTTTCCGACCACTGTTTCGATACCACTGACGGATATTTCGTTTGAATTAGGCTGGTTTTATTGCTTATTCATTATCTTTTGGCTTGTTGGATTTTCAAACGCAGTCAATCTGACGGATGGTCTGGACGGTTTGGTGTCCGGAACAAGTGCCATTGCATTCGGCGCACTGGCTGTACTTGCGTGGAGCCAATCCCAATATGATGTTGCCATCTTCGGAGTAGCGGTGGTGGGGGCGGTTCTTGGCTTCCTCGTCTTCAATGCCCATCCTGCCAAAGTATTCATGGGAGATACGGGCTCACTTGCACTCGGAGGCGCAATCGCCACGATCGCCATTCTAACTAAGCTTGAAATCATATTAATCCTTATTGGGGGAGTATTCGTCATTGAGACTCTTTCCGTCATCTTACAGGTGGCAAGCTTTAAAACAACAGGAAAACGAATTTTCAAAATGAGCCCATTGCACCACCACTATGAGCTTGTCGGATGGTCGGAGTGGCGTGTCGTCGTCACGTTTTGGACTGTGGGATTACTTTTTGCCGTTTTAGGAATCTATATTGAGGTGTGGTTATAAGTGAAAAACATTACAAAATTCAAACATAAAAAAGTACTGGTATTAGGTTTGGCAAAAAGTGGGGTAAGTGCTGCCTCTCTCCTACATAAGTTAGAAGCATTTGTTACGGTCAATGACCAAAAGCCTTTATCGGAAAATCCCGAAGCTCAAGGGCTCCTTCAGGAAGGGATTAAAGTCATATGCGGTAGTCATCCCATCGAGCTTCTCGATGAAGGCTTTCAATATGTCATAAAGAATCCGGGTATCCCATATCATAACCCATTGATAAAAAAAGCGATGGAGAAGAACATTCCCGTTTTAACAGAAGTCGAGCTCGCTTATCTCATTTCAGAGGCGGAAATGATCGGGATCACGGGAACCAATGGAAAAACGACCACCACGACACTGTTATTCGAAATGTTGAAAGAGGATAACCAAAAGCCTCTGATCGCCGGGAATATTGGAACCGTTGCTTCTGAAGTGGCCCAGGATGCGAAAGAGGACGAAAAGATGGTAGTCGAACTATCTTCCTTCCAACTGATGGGGACCCAGGAATTCGCTCCGCACATTGCCATCATTACAAATTTGTATGATGCCCATCTGGATTACCATGGAGACTTGAACGAATATTGGAAAGCAAAATCCAATATTACAAAAAACCAAACGGAAAAAGACTATCTCATCATTAACGGGGACCAAGAGCATGTACAAGATACGGTCAGCTTTACAAAAGCCCAGGTAATTCGCTTTTCAACCGAAAAGGAAATAGAAGGCGGTGCCTATATTAAGGATCGTTCGATTTATTTCAAAGACGAAAAAGTGGTGGATTTATCCTCCATCGTCCTTCCTGGAGCGCATAACCTTGAAAATATCCTATGTGCCGTTGCAGCCTGTAAAATATATGGGGTGTCAAATGATAGTATCAAAAAAGTATTGAGTACGTTCGGCGGAGTGAAACATCGGACTCAATTCGTCCGGGAAATGAATGGCATCAAATTCTACAATGATTCTAAAGCAACGAACAGCCTGGCGACGAAAAGTGCGCTTAAAGCATTTGAATCCCCTACTATACTGCTTGCAGGGGGATTGGATCGCGGAAATGAATTTGATGACCTGATTCCATTCCTCGGAAACGTCAAAACATTGATCACCTTTGGAGAGACCTCTGAGAAGTTCGTGAAGACTGGGGAAAAGGCAGGGATACAAACGATTATTCCTGTCGATAATGTTGAAAAGGCGGTTCCGGTTGCGTATGAGCATGCACGGGAAGGGGATATCGTATTATTGTCCCCTGCATGTGCAAGCTGGGATCAATATCGTACTTTTGAACAACGCGGTGACATGTTTATCGAGGCCGTGCATAAGCTTTAATAAGGGCTTGTCCATATAGAGCATCCATACTTACACAACCAGTCATTCAATCCGGGATCAGTAGTTTTCTATGCTCGAACGGCTCTAAATTTGTCTATTCGAGGTGTTTAGGATTGCCTTTAAAAAAATCGACTCCCGATTTTATACTCATTGTGGTTACGCTCACTTTGCTTGCGATTGGACTGGTCATGGTATACAGTGCGAGTGCTGTATGGGCAGATTACAAATTTAATGACTCCTTTTTCTTTGCAAAAAGACAGGTGCTCTTCGCAGGTGTAGGATTATTCGCCATGTTTTTCATCATGAACGTAGAGTACTGGACATGGAGAAACTGGTCAAAGATCATCATCATCGTATGCTTCGTCCTCCTTGTGCTCGTTCTCATTCCCGGCATAGGGGTACTCCGGAACGGTTCGAGGAGCTGGATTGGGGTGGGGGCCTTCTCCATTCAGCCTTCGGAGTTTATGAAACTCGCCATGATCGCTTTTCTATCAAAGTATTTATCTGAGAACCAAAAGTATATTACTTCTTTTAGAAAAGGAGTACTTCCGGCACTTTTACTTGTGTTTACGGCTTTTGGAATGATCATGCTCCAGCCGGACTTGGGGACGGGTACCGTCATGGTGGGGACTTCTGTTGTGATGATCTTCATATCCGGAGCCCGGATCAAACATTTCGTAGGACTCGGCATGATCGGTTTGCTTGGGTTTGTAGGACTCGTCATTTCTGCTCCTTACCGGATTAAACGGATCACATCCTTTTTAGATCCCTGGCAGGATCCGCTCAATAGCGGTTTCCAGATCATTCAGTCCCTGTATGCTATCGGACCTGGTGGATTATTCGGTTTAGGTCTTGGACAGAGCAGACAGAAGTTCTTTTATTTACCGGAACCTCAAAACGACTTTATATTTGCTATTTTAGCAGAGGAACTTGGATTTATAGGGGGAACCCTAGTATTGATCCTGTTTTCATTGATCTTGTGGAGAGGGATCAGGATCGCATTGGGGGCACCTGATTTATTTGGCAGCTTCCTGGCTCTGGGGATCGTGTCCATGATTGCCATCCAGGTGATGATCAACGTAGGGGTCGTGACGGGGCTGATGCCCGTAACCGGGATTACACTTCCATTCTTGAGCTACGGGGGATCCTCTTTGACCCTCATGCTCATGGCTGTAGGTGTCCTGTTGAATATAAGCCGCTATTCGAGGAACTAATGCTCCACTAAAGAGATTGACACATGAAAAATGGCAGAAAGAAGTGCATGGTCATAAAAGACCTCACCACTCCTTCCCATTTTTCTCAGTCGGTCTCTTTTTTTGTATCTCTTACACAACGAAGAAAATCTTTCCGTTGAATGAAATAACGATAGGATATTTGCGTTTTCGATGTTACAATAAATTACATATACGTAATTCATTTTGATCATACCTTTTCAAAATAAAGGAGAGTTTGTTACTTTTGTTAACCAAAACTTTTACAATTCAATGACATGCATTCATTATGGTGCAATTGTTGTTTAAAATAGGGTTCAAGAGTGAAATACATAGGATGGCCCTTCTTTTGGAAAGTGAATGAAAGTACATATACGAAAAGCGGTATGGACAATCCATCTTATGGTGACTGTGGGTCAATTTCTCCCAAAATAGGCCATTAACCCTGCATCACTCATTTTTTTGTCTTTATTAGGCAATATGGCAGAAAATAACGTTCTATTCCTCTTTTAACATGTTATTCCTTCGTATAGAATAGAAGGTATCCCAATGTAAAGAGTACTTTCATTATAAGACATGACGAGTTCAGCTTACTCATGGCATAATGAATTCAAAGTGAAATTGAGGAGAACGAAATGAAAAAAGAAAATGTTGTTTCCCTTGAAGATCGTATTCCTAAACTAAAACAACACCGAAAAAAGAAAGCAAACCGCAGGCTTCTGTTTTTACTTTCTTTATTCTTTCTGATGATATTGTCGGTTGTATACTTTCAATCGCCCTTGAGTCATGTAAACAAAGTGTCCGTTCATGGGAATGAACTTATATCCAATAAGACGGTTCTTCAAAAAAGTGGAATTGACAAAGGTATGAATGTATGGAGTGTAAGCAAAGAGAAAACGGTCGAGCAATTAAAGAAACTTCCTGAAGTAAAGGATGCGAAAGTGGAATTATCCTTTCCGAATTCATTCGACATTACCATTCAAGAATATGATAAAAAAGCATATCTCTCAAAGGGGAATAAATTTTTTGTCATTTTGGAAAATGGGAAGGTCCTGGATAAAGGGACCGGATCGATTCCTGTGGATGCACCTCTATTGAGGGGATTCGAAGAAGATAAGGTCCTGGTCAAAATGGTGAACGAATTAGGGGAACTTCCAAAAGAAGTGCAGCATCTCATCTCAGAGATTAACCTCGTTCCCAAGAAGACAGACCAATATCACTTGACTCTATTTATGAATGATGGGTTCGAAGTGAGTGCGACCATCCGGAGCTTCTCTGAAAAGATGGTGCATTATCCTTCGATCGTCAGCCAATTAGACCCTTCGGTAAAAGGGGTCATTGACCTAGAGGTCGGTTCTTACTTCAGAGCATACGAAACGGAAGGTGAACAAACGGATGAAGAGGATGAAGGTGAGAGGTAAGCACGTGGTCCTCTCTCTTGTATGTCTGGTTTTGGGTTTCATCCTAGCTTTTTCATTCAGTCTGGCAAACACAGAACAAAATGAGCTCGGGAGCCGGACAAATGGTCAATGGAAACAGGAAGAAACGTTAAGAAATCAAATCCTCGAGTACCAGCAGAAGAATAATCGCCTGCAGGAAAAGCTTTATGAGAAACAGGAGAAGGTCGGCAATATGGAGAAGGAATTCTCCAAAGAGAAGCAAATTTATTTCAACCTGGCAGAGGATGCCGAGAAGTACCGTATGTACCTAGGCAAAACGAAAGTGAAGGGGCCGGGGGTGACGGTGACCTTGTCCGATGCGAAATATGACCCGGAGGAAGAAAACGCAAATAATTATATTGTCCATGAACACCACGTCTTTAAGGTGATCAATGAATTATATATAGCAGGTGCCTCTGCGGTTGCCATCAACGGACAAAGACTTAAGCATGATTCATACATACTGTGTAACGGTCCAGTCATCCAGATTGATGGCATCGAGTACCCTGCCCCATTCAAAATAACGGCAATCGGAGATCCGGAAGTGCTTTCCTCCGCCATGAATATCACAGGCGGAGTGAAGGATCAGTTGGTGAATGAAAATATCATATTTGAGATGAAAAAAGAAAATTCGGTCATCCTCGAACCCACGATTGGCGAATCATGAGCCGGCTCCCATTGAAGTAAATGATATGGGCGAGGGTCAGGTCCCGAAAGTAAGGTGCAATAAATGGACAACAAACTTAAAATCAGCTTTACCGTCATTACGGTCATCATCGGGTTTATGATTGCCATTCAGTTCCAGACTGTCAAAGAGCCAGTTGTCCGGGATACCAGAGATATCTGGGAACTGAGGGAAGCGCTTCTGAAAGAAAAGGAAGTCAATTCCAATTTATTATCGGAAACGCGTTCTGTTGAAGCGAAGCTGGAACAGTATAAAACCGAGCAGCAATCAAGCCCCGAGCAGGCCTTAAAGCAAACGTTAGAGGAATTGAAGACTGAAATGGGGCTGACGGAAAAAACGGGTCCCGGTCTTATCCTGACGATAGAGCCTTCGATGGAGGAAATCCTCCTCGGTGAAAAAGTTCAGAATGTCTCACCAGAACTTTTGGAGAGGCTTGTAAATGAACTGAATCAGTATGATGCTGTAGATATCGCGATTGACGGCCATCGCCTAATCAATACGTCAGTCATCCGGGATATCAATGGAGAAACGAAGGTGGACGGTAATTCAATCAAGAAAATACCGTTTGAAGTCAGGGTGTTGACCAAGGATGTAAATGCAGCCAAGGACCTGTATAACCGCATGCAGGTTTCTAGATCCGTTGAAGACTTCTTTATCGATAACCTCCGGGTCAGCATCTCAAAGCCTTTAGAAAAGCTCACGGTTCCAGAATATAAAGATACGATCCGGATCCGCTTCATGGAACCGGTTAAGGAAAGGGGAGGGAAGGAATAATATGTGGCTTCCCGTTTTAGGGTTGCTAGTAGGGGTCGTCCTGGGGCTTCTGACAGATATTAGGATTCCAGAAGAGTATTCCAATTATTTATCGATTGCGGTCCTCGCAGCATTGGATACATTATTTGGCGGTATTCGTGCCCACCTTCAAAATATTTATGATGACAAGGTCTTTGTTTCTGGATTCTTTTTTAATATTTTACTAGCAGCAAGTTTAGCTTTTCTGGGTGTACATCTTGGTGTAGACTTGTATTTGGCGGCTGTTTTTGCTTTTGGGGTAAGGTTATTCCAAAACATTGCAGTGATTAGAAGAATAATGATTAGCAATTGGTCAAATAATCAAGAAAAAAGAGAAAAAAATTAGAATTTTAAAAGGGAATCGTTTTTGTTACGACGAATATCATATTAAGATATACTTAGAATCATGTTTTTCTAGGATTGTTGTTCCAAATAAACATTCTTTAAGGAGGTGCCATAGAGTGAACAGCAATGAAATTTACGTTAGCCTAGACATCGGTACATCCACAGTGAAAGTAATCATTGGTGAAATGACAAATGATTCCTTAAACATAATCGGTGTAGGAAATGTGAACTCAGAAGGAATCAGAAAAGGTTCCATCGTAGATATAGACGAAACTGTTCATACAATCAAGAAGGCAGTTGAACAAGCTGAAAGGATGGTCGGTTTATCCATAAGCCAGGTCATCGTAGGTATAACAGGAAACCATGTGTCGCTTCAATCCTGTCATGGTGTGGTGGCAGTGTCGAGTGACAACAGGGAGATCGGCGATGAAGACGTTCTAAGAGTGATGGATGCAGCCCAGGTTGTATCGATTCCTCCAGAAAGGGAAATCATCAACGTAATCCCAAGACAATTCATCGTTGATGGATTGGATGAGATTACAGATCCACGGGGTATGATCGGTGTTCGACTTGAAATGGAAGGCACCATCATTACGGGATCTAAGACGATTTTACATAATACTCTCCGTTGTGTAGAAAAAGCCGGACTTGAAATTGTCGATATCGTCCTTCAGCCTTTAGCCGCAGGTACGGTTGCTTTGTCAAAGGATGAAAAGAACCTAGGAGCTGCCCTGATCGATATAGGTGGCGGTTCTACGACGATAGCCGTTTTCGAACAGGGGCACCTGAAGGCGACAACCGTGCTGCCCGTAGGAGGGGAGCATATCACGAAAGATTTGTCGATCGGATTACGTACCTCAACGGACGACGCAGAAAAAATCAAGACTAAATATGGACATGCATTCTATGACCATGCGTCAGAAGATGAAGTGTTCAGTGTGCCAATTATTGGCAGTGATCAACATCAGCAATTTAATCAATTAGAAATTTCTGATATCATAGAAGCAAGGCTTGAAGAGATCCTGGACCTCATCAGCCATGAGCTGAAACGATTGGGAATCAGGGACCTGCCGGGTGGATATGTTCTAACTGGTGGTGTAGCAAATCTTCCAGGTGTGTTAGAATTAGCACAAATCGTTTTCCAAAATCGTGTACGAGTGGCAATTCCTGATTATATCGGTGTACGGGAACCCCAGTATACGACAGCGGTCGGATTGATTAAATACGCTCAAAAGAATGCTAGATTGCAAGGAAGATCTGTAAGCGCGGAACCAGTGCCTGTAGAGGCCGCTGAGAAGCGTCAATCAAAACCTGTGAATAAAAAGCCGAAGCCTGTAAAGGTAAAAGAAGAAGAACATGAAGATGAAAAGGCCATGTCAAAAGTGAAAAAGTTCTTTGGATACTTCTTTGAATAAATAAAGGAATCCATAGATTCGACGAGTTAGGAGGATTTGTCATGTTGGAGTTTGATACAAATTTAGATTCATTAGCGACAATAAAAGTTATTGGTGTCGGTGGCGGAGGAAACAACGCCGTAAACCGCATGATCGAGCACGGCGTACAAGGTGTTGAATTTATCGCTGTCAACACGGATGCACAGGCTTTGAATCTATCAAAAGCTGAAATAAAGATGCAAATCGGTGGCAAATTAACCAGGGGATTAGGAGCGGGTGCGAATCCTGAAGTAGGTAAAAAAGCTGCTGAAGAGAGTAAAGAGCAGATTGAAGAGGCCCTTAGAGGAGCAGATATGGTCTTTGTCACTGCCGGAATGGGTGGAGGAACAGGAACTGGTGCAGCTCCTGTCATTGCCCAAATTGCCCGCGAAATCGGCGCATTGACGGTCGGTGTCGTGACACGTCCGTTTACATTTGAAGGCAGAAAGCGTTCAAATCAGGCAAGCGGTGGTATTGCTGCAATGAAAGAAGGCGTGGATACCCTTATCGTCATTCCAAACGATCGCCTACTGGAGATCGTAGATAAGAGTACTCCGATGCTTGAAGCTTTCCGTGAAGCCGATAATGTACTGCGTCAAGGTGTACAAGGTATCTCGGATCTTATCGCTACACCTGGTCTCATCAACCTGGACTTTGCAGATGTTAAGACAATCATGTCTAACAAAGGTTCAGCCCTAATGGGAATCGGTGCAGCATCTGGAGAGAACCGTGCAACAGAAGCCGCGAAAAAGGCCGTTTCAAGTCCTTTGCTTGAGACATCCATCGATGGTGCCCAAGGCGTCCTGATGAATATCACCGGTGGGACTTCCTTAAGCCTTTACGAAGTTCAGGAAGCTGCCGATATCGTAGCCTCTGCATCTGATCAAGAAGTAAATATGATCTTCGGTTCCGTCATCAACGAAGATTTAAAAGATGATATCGTCGTTACCGTCATTGCAACCGGGTTCAATGAAGAGGTCATTCAACCTCCGAAACAAACCCGTCCAACTTTCGGTGGGATGAAACCAAATCAAAGTCCTAACCCAAGCCAATCGGTGAAACGGGAACAGCCTAAGCGTGAAGAGCAGCCTCAACAGCAGGAGCCTGTGAGAACCTCTTCGAATCAAGGTGCGGAAGAAACATTGGATATTCCAACCTTCCTTCGCAATAGAAACCGTCGTCGTTAATAATGGAATAGAAATAGGAATCCCCCAAGGCATCAAGCCTTGGGGGATTTTTATTTCTATAGGATACTCTATTATCCGGACCCAAAATACAAACTAAAAACCATATATTGGAGGTGTCTGTTGCATCCATATTTAATGACATTTTTCGTTTATATCTCCGAAAACTTTTCCGTGTGAGCATACAAAAAATGACAACCTTTAAAAAGGATGTACGATATACTTCTGATAAGTCATTCCGGTCTTTATCAGAATCGAATTGTGAGGTGTTAAAAGGAGGGTAGAGATTGACTTTATACTTGGATGTCATTTGGTTGTTAAATCTGTTAGTAGACTTTTTCTTATTATGGTTAACAGGAATCATCTTAAAGAGACAATACGCCCTCTGGAGAATAGCGATCGGGAGTCTGATAGGCTCAGTCATTATTCTCCTCGCTTTTTCACCATTTGCTCACTTTACTGGAAACCCCTTAGTCAAGTTATTATTTTCCGTTGTCATGGTGTATTCAGCTTTTGGCTATAGAAGATGGCGCTACTATATGTCAAATCTTCTTATGTTCTATTTCGTCACCTTTTTTACTGGTGGGATATTAATTGGGACTCATTATTTTATCAGCTTCGATCCAAGCACGAAATCATCCATGCTGCTTGCAAGCATACGCGGGTTTGGTGACCCGATAAGCTGGGTATTTGTGATGCTCGCCCTGCCGCTTGCCTGGTACTTTTCTAAGGGAAGGGTGGATAGTATCGAGCATGTGAAGCTCCAATATGATCAGCTCCTGAAGGTCAAGATCCAGATCGATGATTTTCATTGTACTGTAAACGGTCTTGTGGATAGTGGGAACCAACTTCAGGATCCCATTTCAAAAAGTCCGGTGATGATTCTATCCATTGCAGAAATCGAGGGTGAGATCCCGGATGAAATGAAGGCACTTTGCCATGATGTAGATGACATTTTTTCGGGTGAGAAACAAATCGATACCCGCTGGTCTGACAGGATGCGTATCGTCCCGGCACAATCGGTGGGAAGAAGCAGTCAGCTTCTGGCAGCGATAAAGCCTGATTCATTGGTACTCAGTGATCATGAGGCAGAATGGACCATTCCAAATGGGTTAGTCGCCTTTAGGGAAGAACCCTTATCGGCGGATGGCAATTTCGGGGCGATTGTCCATCCGAAAATGGCTGCAAGAAAGCCGGTGCTTAACGTTTCGTAAATCAATTAATACTACTATACTCACAATTTAAAGAAATAGAAGGGGGAGCAACAATGAAAAAATTCAAATTCAAATTTTTATATTACTGGTACAAACTGTTAATCAAGCTGGGCCTGAAGACAGATGAAATTTACTACATAGGTGGTAGTGAAGCGCTCCCTCCACCGTTAACAAAGGAAGAGGAAGAAGTCCTCCTCCATAAATTGCCTAAAGGTGACAAGGCAGCGCGGTCCTTATTGATTGAACGTAATTTAAGGCTGGTAGTCTATATCGCCCGAAAGTTTGAAAACACAGGCATCAATATAGAAGATCTGATTAGTATCGGCACCATCGGCCTTATTAAAGCAGTCAATACCTTCAATCCAGAGAAAAAAATCAAGTTGGCGACCTACGCTTCTAGGTGTATAGAGAATGAAATTCTTATGTACCTAAGAAGGAACAACAAAATCCGTTCGGAAGTCTCATTTGACGAACCCCTTAATATCGATTGGGATGGAAATGAACTGCTGTTATCAGATGTACTCGGGACGGATGAAGACATCATTACGAAAGACCTTGAAGCAACAGTGGATAAAAAATTACTCTTTAATGCACTTCATCAGCTTTCAGATCGAGAAAAGCAAATAATGGAGCTTCGATTCGGATTGATGGGGGAAGAGGAAAAAACCCAGAAAGATGTAGCTGATATGCTTGGGATTTCCCAGTCCTACATTTCCCGTTTGGAAAAAAGGATCATAAAGCGACTGAAGAAGGAATTCAATAAAATGGTTTAACCTTTAAAGCTGACTTTTTCAATTGAAAAGGTCAGTTTTTTAATATGGCCAGGAATTAAAAAAATTTTTAGCTTTTTGAGTCAGTTATCGTAAGGGATTTGGAACGTACCCCCCACTGCCTGTCAGAATGAAATGCATATTTTTCCTCTTCAAGGAAATACTGAATTTTGTACAGCAGCTCCTACAAGGAGGGGAAAGAATGACACGTAATAAAGTCGAGATTTGTGGTGTGGATACGTCCAAATTACCAGTACTCAAAAATGATGAAATGAGAATTTTATTCAAAGAAATGCAAGCGGGTGATATTTCCGCGAGAGAAAAACTGGTCAACGGGAATTTACGCCTCGTCTTAAGTGTAATTCAACGCTTTAATAACCGTGGTGAGTATGTTGATGATTTATTTCAAGTAGGGTGTATCGGATTAATGAAATCCATCGATAATTTTGATTTGGGTCAAAACGTTCGATTCTCTACATACGCGGTACCGATGATCATTGGGGAAATCCGTCGATATTTGAGGGACAATAACCCGATAAGGGTGTCCCGTTCACTGCGGGATATTGCGTACAAAGCTCTGCAAGTAAGGGAGAAATTAATGGGAGAGACATCCAAGGAGCCGACTGCGGAAGAAATAGCCAAAGTTCTTGATGTTTCTCACGAAGAAATCGTATTCGCACTGGATGCCATACAAGATCCCGTTTCGCTGTTTGAACCCATCTATAATGATGGAGGAGACCCCATATTCGTTATGGATCAGCTGAGCGACGAAAAGAATCGCGATTTTCACTGGATCGAAGAAATTGCCCTTCAAGAAGGAATGAGACGATTAAATGATCGTGAAAAACTCATTATCAGCAAACGCTTCTTTCAAGGAAAAACCCAAATGGAAGTCGCAGACGAAATCGGAATCTCCCAAGCACAAGTATCAAGACTCGAAAAAGCAGCAATCAAACAAATGAACAAAAATATTCAGTAAAAAGAAAAGCGGAGGCGGCTTGATCAGCCCCGACAAGCACAACAGGAAAATCCCAAAAGGCGTACTTTGCCTTATGGGATTTTCCAGTTGTGACCTCGAGGGGCTAGCCGCCGTAGCTGGACAAAGAAAAGCGGAAGGGCTTTGCCCAGAGGCGACAAGCATAAGACGAACCATCCGGAAAGGCGTACTTTGCCTTTTTGGATGGTTTGACTTATGACCTCGAGCCTCTAAGCCCTGTAGCTGGACAACGACAAGCATAGAAAAAGGCAGATTTCCCGAGGGAAGGTCTGCCTTTTTTTTTGATGCATACACTTATAATATCTACTATAAAAAGGTGAAGTGTATCACCGTTATCAACTGATTAGGAACTTCATGAAAAGAGGGTGAAGAAGTATGGTGCGTATATCAGAGTTCCAGGTGAAGGATGTTGTCAGTATTTCAGATGGGAGGAAATTGGGGAATATCGGTGACATTGAGATCAATCTTGATACTGGAAGAATCGAGGCAATCGTGATAGGCACTGGGGGAAAAATATTGGGTTTTTTCGGGAAGGACGAAGATATCGTGATTCCATGGAGCAGTATCGTAAAGATTGGGGAAGACGTCATTCTTGTCCGATATAAAGACAGCCATTATATACAAGGACAGCTTCAGGAACCGAAACAATCCCCCGATACATGACGAATCTCAATGGACTATGGTACACTAAATAAAAAACGAGGGAGATTCACCGTGTTGAAAGAGCCTTTTAAAACAGAGACAAACTCATATTACTCCATTGGAAAATGGACGAAAGAAAACCCGGAACTTGTCGCGGGCATCACCACTAATCGTGGCGGAATAAGTGAAGGTCCTTTTCAGTCATTCAATATGGGGCTTCATGTAGGAGATAAGGAAGCGTCCGTCATTCACAATCGCACACTTCTTGCATCCGCTCTGGATATGCCTCTTGATTCCTTTGTGGCTGCTGAACAGACACATGGGAAGAATATTTCTTTCGTGAGCCCTGAGGACAGAGGGAAAGGTGCAAAGAACTACCATAATAGCATTAAAGATACCGACGGATTCGTGACAGGGGAAAGAAACCTTCTGTTAACGATGTGCTATGCAGATTGCGTCCCCCTTTATTTCCTTGACAGGATGACCGGAACAATCGGTCTTGCACATGCAGGGTGGAAGGGGACGGTCCTTGAGATAGGACCGAAAATGGTCGGTGCGTTTATCGGGAAAGGTTCCTCCCTGTCTTCCATAGAAGTGGTGATAGGCCCTTCCATATGTAAAGATTGCTATATTGTGGATGATTATGTGATTGACAAAGTGAAAAAAACACTAGAAGATGAAAACAACTTACCCTATAATTTAAAGGAAGAGGGACAGTACAATCTGGATCTGAAGAAATTAAATCATCAGCTCTTGGTTCAGTCCGGATTGCATTCTGATCAAATTCATACTTCCAGTTTTTGTTCGTCCTGTCACGATGAATTTTTCTCTTATAGAAGAGATGGTGGAGAAACGGGAAGAATGATGAGTTTTATTGGCTGGAAGGAGAAATAAGATGAAGGTATCTGAAAATATTCAACACATCAATGAAAACATCCAACGTGCCTGTGAACGCAGCGGCAGAAGGATGGAAGACGTTCATGTCGTGGCGGTCACGAAATACGTATCCATCGACCGTGCAGAAGAAGCAGTCGAAGCAGGGCTTCTTCACTTAGGGGAAAACCGGGATGAGGGTCTGACCTCCAAGTGGGATGTTTTACGGGACAAGGCCCGGTGGCATTTCATCGGTTCCCTGCAATCAAGGAAGGTCAAAAACATCATTGATAAAGTATCATACATACACTCCCTGGATCGTCTGTCATTGGCCAAAGAAATTCACAAAAGAGCGGATAAGCCTGTGTCTTGCTTCGTTCAAGTGAATGTTTCCGGAGAAGAATCCAAACATGGTATTTCTCCTGATGAAGTGAAAGAATTTGTCGGCAGTTTAAAAGACTTATCCAATATTAAAGTCGTAGGATTGATGACAATGGCTCCACATACGGATGATGAACCTTTCTTAAGGTCTTGTTTCAGGCAGCTGAAGACCATTCAGGAAGAAATCCGTTCACTTAATCTTCCATATGCCCCATGTACAGAATTATCCATGGGAATGAGCAACGATTATGTGATTGCAATTGAAGAGGGTGCCACATTTATTCGTATTGGAACTGCATTAGTTGGAAATGACTGAGAGGGGATGAATACAAATGGGTATTAAGTCAAAGTTTAAAACGTTCTTTTTGCTGGATGAAGATGAATACGAATATGAAGAAGAAAAGTATGAAGAAGAATACGAGGAGAAAAAGCCCATGAAGTCGCAGCTTTCAAATACAAAACAAAATGTTGTGAGCCTTCAGAGTGTCCAGAAATCTTCCAAGATGATCCTTGTAGAACCAAGAGTATATGCAGAGGCACAGGAAATTGCAGACCATCTAAAGAATCGACGCTCTGTATTGGTAAACCTGCAGCGGATACAGCATGACCAGGCGAAGCGTATTGTCGACTTTCTCAGCGGGACGGTGTATGCAATCGGCGGCGACATTCAACGTGTAGGTGATAATATTTTCCTTTGCACACCTGACAATGTTGAAGTGAGCGGGAATATTTCTGAATTCTTAAAAGAGGAAGATTTAGCAGACTCGAGGTGGTAATGTAAATTATGGTAATGCTTTATGAAATTTTGTCAAAACTAATACAACTATACTCCTGGGCGTTAATCATTTATATTCTAATGTCCTGGTTCCCGAATGCCAGAGAGACGTCGATCGGACAGTTCCTTGCAAGGATCTGTGAACCGTATTTAGAACCGTTCAGACGATTTGTCCCATCGATCGGTATGATTGATATTTCACCGATTGTGGCATTCATTGTGCTGAATCTTGCCCAATCCGGGTTGTACCAATTATTTAGATGGCTTATTTAATCAGGACTATGGTAAGGAAAGATATCTATAAAGGGCTGAAACCGGTCAAACAGTTTCGGTCCTTTTATTTTGGGTAAAACACAGAGGGGGTGATGAGTATGTCTTCGATCTATCAACATTTCAGGCCGGATGAGAAGGAATTTGTAGATGCGGTGCTCCAGTGGAAGCAGACAGTGGAAGATCAATATACAGCGAAACGAACGGACTTTTTGGACCCGAGACAGCAACATATTGTCAGGTCCATCATTGGTCAAAACGATGAAATCATTCTATCCTTTTTTCCTGATAATACGGAACGGAAACGAGCTTTATTGTACCCACCTTATTTTCAGCCAAAGGAAGAAGATTTTGGAATGAGGGTTTTTGAAATACAGTACCCTTCGAAGTTTGTTACAATAGAGCATAGACAGGTATTAGGGACCTTGATGTCTATTGGATTGAAAAGGGATAAGTTCGGGGATATCCTGACAGGGGAGGATACCATTCAGCTGATGCTTGCAGATGAAATTGCGGATTATGTCCTGATGGAACTGACCCAAATAGGGAAAGCCAAGGTTTCGTTAAAGGATATTCCACTGAGTGAACGAATGGAAAGCCGGGAAGAATGGCAGGAGAAAACGACTACCGTCAGTTCAATGAGGCTGGACGTCGTACTTGCAGCCATCTATAATGATTCCCGCCAAAAGGCTCAAACCTTGATCAAAAGCGGACATGTAAAAGTGAATTGGAAAGCAGTTGAAAATCCCTCCTTTGAAGTCGAAGCTTCCGATGTTCTATCTGCCAGAGGGTACGGAAGAAGTAAGGTACTGTCCGTGGAAGGAAGAACAAAACGGGATAAATGGCGAATCTCTGTGGGGATTCTGAAATAATTTAAGAAAAATAGAGGAATTCTCCCACAAACTGTCGAAATTTTAGTTATAATAAATATGTAATTCACCAAGTACTGGAGGTGGCTCCCATGCCTTTAACGCCATTAGACATACATAATAAAGAATTTAGTCGTGGCTTTCGTGGTTATGATGAGGACGAGGTTAACGAATTTTTAGATCAGATTATTAAAGATTACGAAATTCTGATCCGAGAGAAGAAAGAAACGGAAGAACGTTTAAACTCCTTGAATGAACGTTTAGGTCATTTTACAAGCATCGAGGAAACGTTAAACAAGTCAATCGTCATTGCGCAAGAAGCAGGGGAAGAAGTCAAACGGAATGCAATGAAAGAATCAAAGCTGATCATTAAGGAAGCTGAGAAGAATGCCGATCGGATCGTGAATGAATCACTATCCAAAGCCCGTAAGATTGCCATTGAGATAGAAGAACTCAAGAAGCAGTCAAAGGTGTTCCGTACTCGTTTCAAAATGTTGATCGAAGCACAGCTTGATCTTCTTGATACAAATGACTGGGATCAGTTAATGGAATTCGATTTGGATGCAACGGATTTAAAAACTTTAAAAGAAGAAGAGACATTGTCTTGACGAAAAGAGCAATACTTTCATATAATTGAACAACAATCTTAATTGTATTAATAGGCTAAGACAGGGACAGTACGTACTTATCATGAATCCTTTCTAGCGAGTCGGGGACGGTGTAAGCCCGACAAGGAAAGAAGACCGGAAGATCACCCTCGAGCCCTGCTCATGAAATTCCTCTCCGAAGAGTAATGAGTGGCGATTTATTCACGTTACGAATCAACAAGTGAAGGCCAAATTCGGTCTTTATGAGGGTGGTACCGCGGGAAAGGCTTTCTCGTCCCTATTCAGGGATGAGAAAGCTTTTTTTTATTCTTGAAAAAATGAAAGTTCACCCTGCCTGATTAAGAAGTGAAGGATATAGAAAAGATGGCAATTAAGAGAGATATGATTAGGAGGATGATTTCATGGAATACAAAGATACATTATTGATGCCGAAAACGGAATTCCCGATGAGAGGGAACTTACCGAAGCGTGAACCGGATACACAGAAAAAGTGGGAAGAGATGGACATCTATCAAAAGGTACAGGAAAGAACGAGTGATCGTCCTTTATTCGTCCTTCACGATGGACCTCCATATGCCAATGGGAATATCCATATGGGTCACGCATTGAATAAGATCCTGAAAGACTTTATCGTACGCTATAAGTCCATGAGCGGTTACCATGCCCCGTATGTTCCAGGATGGGACACTCACGGTTTGCCGATTGAGCAGGCGTTAACGAATAAAGGCGTAAAGCGTAAAGAAATGACGATTGCCGAGTTCCGTAAATTATGTGAAGAGTATGCTTATGAGCAAGTCGATAATCAACGCAAGCAATTCAAACAATTAGGTGTACGGGGAGATTGGGAAAATCCGTATATCACATTAAAGCCTGAATATGAAGCACAGCAAATCAAAGTTTTCGGTGATATGGCGAAAAAGGGTTATATCTATAAAGGGAAGAAGCCTGTCTACTGGTCACCCTCAAGTGAATCAGCCCTTGCAGAAGCTGAAATCGAGTATCAGGACAAGCGTTCCCCATCCATTTATGTAGGTTTTGCCGTTACAGAAGGTAAGGGTGTCCTTGATGAAGGAACCCAACTCGTCATCTGGACGACCACACCGTGGACGATCCCTGCGAACCTTGGAATTGCCGTACATGCGGACTTGAATTATGTCGTTGTAAATGTGAAGGAAAACAGCTATGTCGTAGCCGAAGATTTGCTCGAAGACGTCGCCGAGAATCTTGAATGGGAAAATCATTCTGTGACCAAAAAGGTCAAGGGTGCAGAACTCGAGCATATCGTGGCAAAACATCCACTGTACGATCGTGACTCCCTTGTTGTCCTTGGTGAGCATGTTACGACTGATTCAGGTACTGGCTGTGTCCATACAGCTCCAGGGCACGGGGAGGATGACTTCCTTGTAGGGAAAAAATATGGACTGGATGTGTTATGTCCCGTCGATGATAAAGGGGTCATGACTTCAGAAGCTCCTGGGTTTGAAGGTTTATTCTATGATAAGGCCAATAAACCAATCACAGAAAAGCTTCAGGAAGCGGGGGCATTATTGAAGTTAAACTTCATCACCCACTCTTACCCACATGACTGGCGCACGAAAAAGCCGGTTATTTATCGGGCGACGGCACAGTGGTTTGCATCCATCGATAAATTCCGTAAAGAATTACTCCAGGCGGTAAAGGATACGAAATGGGTTCCCGCATGGGGAGAAACCCGTCTATTCAATATGGTCAGAGACCGTGGAGACTGGTGTATTTCCCGTCAGCGTGCATGGGGAGTGCCAATCCCGGTATTCTATGCTGAGAATGGTCAGGAAATCATCACAGATGAGACAATCGATCATGTGTCCAAACTTTTCCGTGATCACGGATCAAATATTTGGTTTGAGAAAGAGGCAAAAGAACTCTTACCTGAAGGATTTACACATGAAGGCAGTCCCAATGGGAAATTCACGAAAGAACAGGACATCATGGACGTGTGGTTCGATTCAGGATCTTCCCATCAGGCCGTTCTTGAGGAAAGAGATGACTTGCAGCGTCCTGCAGACCTTTATCTCGAAGGATCCGACCAATATCGTGGTTGGTTCAACTCTTCATTGACAACAGGCGTAGCCGTGACGGGTAAAGCCCCTTACAAAGGCGTGTTAAGTCACGGATTCGCTCTTGATGGCGATGGAAGAAAGATGAGTAAATCATTAGGGAACGTCGTTGTCCCTGAAAAGGTAATGAAACAACTTGGAGCCGATATCCTTCGTCTTTGGGTAGCGTCTGTTGATTATCAGGCAGATGTTCGAGTATCTGACCCTATCTTGAAGCAGGTGGCTGAAGTCTACCGTAAGATCCGTAACACCTATCGTTTCTTGTTGGGGAACCTTTCTGACTTTAATCCTGAAACAGATGCAGTATCCTTTGATGGATTAAGAGAAGTGGATCAATTTATGCTCGTGAAGCTGAATGATCTTGTGAAGAATGTGAAAAATTCGTACGATAAATATGAATTTGCAAGCATTTATCATGCAGTCAATAATTTCTGTACACTGGATTTGAGTTCATTCTACCTGGATTTTGCAAAGGATGTTCTGTATATCGAGTCAGAAAATCACTATGAGCGCAGAGCGATTCAGACGGTATTGTATGAAAGCCTGGTAGCACTTACGAAACTGATGTCCCCGATCCTTTCCCATACAGCAGATGAGGTTTGGGCATACATCCCGGGGGCAGAGGGCGAAAGTGTCCAACTGACCGATATGCCTGAAGTACAACAACTCGCAAATGCGGATGAATTGAAGGAAAAATGGAACACATTCTTAGAATTAAGAGATGATGTTTTAAAAGCACTTGAGGAAGCACGCAATCAGAAGGTGATCGGTAAGTCATTGACGGCTAAAGTGACCCTATACGTCAATGATGAAACGAAAGGATTACTTGATTCCATCAAAGAAGACTTAAAACAGCTGTTCATTGTATCAGCCTTTGAAATCGGCGGAAAGGTGAACGAGGCTCCGGAGCATGCGTTAAGCCTTGGTGAAAACAACATTGTCGTTGAAAAAGCTGAAGGTGAAACATGTGACCGCTGTTGGATCGTAACACCAACAGTAGGAGAGGATAAAGATCATCCAACACTTTGCACACGCTGTGCATCCGTTGTGAAAGAAAGCTATTCTCATTTGGCATAATCAAGTAGGAGGTGACCTGTCATGTGACAGGTCCCTTTTTTTGTCTTTATACCTCAGCATTTCAAATTCCATAATTGCTATATCTTGCAAGACAACATTCAGGGTCATTTCCCCCATACTATAAGTGGAGGGATCAAGATGACATATGACCGATACACATCCATTGTAGAAGAGCTTAAACAATCCTTGAAAGAGCTTGAAGCAAGTCAATCTCAACACCCTTTAATCCAGCAATATATAAACGACGAGATCACTGAAGTGAAACAGGCACTGAGTCGTGTCCGGGATAATCAATACGGTTACTGTGAATTGAGCGGGCAGGAAATCCCATTTGATTACATGTTGATGAACCCAACCTGTACGACGATTGAAGCTGCATACGAATGGAGAAGGTTTGGGAAGATTTCATCCTATTCGTAAATTTCTCCCGCGTTTCCATCGTTCTTCTCCAGTTTAAGTGTCTTTATTTCCCCTTTTATGCTAAAATGCAAAGGTAATCATTTAAAGATGTTCGGAGGTTGCCTTTGTGTATTATTATTTAATGGCTTTGGTTGTAATTGGACTGGATCAATTAACAAAATGGTTGGTTGTAAGAAGAATGACCGAGGGAGAAAGCATTTCGATCATAGATAATGTCTTTTATCTTACTTCTCATCGGAATCAAGGTGCAGCATGGGGAATACTCCAAGGACAAATGTGGTTTTTTTACATTATTACATTAATAGTGATTGTAGGTATCGTGTATTATATGCAAGTCCATGCAAAAGGACATTCATTGTTTAGTCTGAGTCTTGCTTTCATGCTAGGCGGTGCAATTGGAAACTTTCTTGACCGTGTCTTCAGAAAAGAAGTGGTCGATTTCTTAAATACATACATCTTTTCCTATGATTTCCCGATTTTTAATATTGCCGATGCAGCATTAACCATTGGAGTAGCACTGTTACTGATTTATATGTATTTAGACGAACGAAAAGCAAAGAAGGAGAACAAAAATGGAAGTAATTCAGCACAACATACTTGAGGAAAACCAGGGAGAACGAATCGACAAGGTCGTTAGCCAGTTGAATAAGGATTGGTCCCGTTCCCAGGTTCAACAATGGATAAAAGAAGGTCATATTAAAGTAAATGAAGAAGCGGTCAAACCTAACTTCAAGTGTCCGTTGAATGCAGTCATCACTGTATCGATTCCGGAACCGGAAGAATTGGATGTAGAGCCGGAAGATCTTAACCTTGATATCGCCTATGAAGACGGGGATGTCATCGTCGTAAATAAGCCGAAAGGGATGGTCGTCCACCCTGCACCGGGTCATTATTCCGGAACTATGGTGAATGGATTGATGCATCACTGTAAGGACCTGTCAGGAATCAATGGCGTGCTGCGACCAGGTATTGTACACCGTATTGATAAGGATACATCTGGATTGCTGATGGTGGCGAAAAATGACATGGCTCACGAGCATTTGGTGAATCAGCTTGTGGACAAGTCCGTTACCAGAAAATATACAGCCATCGTACATGGCCTGATCCCCCACGAATACGGGACGATCGATGCCCCGATCGGCAGGGATCCTAAAGACCGCCAAAGTATGGCTGTCGTGGATAATGGCAAACAAGCGGTTACGCATTTCAAAGTGTTGGACCGATATAAAGATTTCACCCTCGTTGAATGTGAACTGGAGACAGGCAGAACCCATCAAATCCGTGTGCATATGAAATACATCGGTTTCCCGCTGGCGGGTGATCCGAAATATGGACCGCGAAAGACGTTGAGCATTGAAGGACAGGCCCTTCATGCAGGTGTGCTTGGGTTTGTCCATCCCAGAACGGAAGAATATATGGAGTTCCATGCGGAGTTACCCGAAGAATTCACGAAATTGGTTAAGCACCTTGAAAATAACCGTTGACAAATTTCGACCTTGCCTTTATGATAGTGTTAATTGAATAAGTAACCTTTAATACGGTCCCGTGAGGCTGAGAAGGAGCAGTGTACGACCAAAAATTTTTTGGCGTGCAATCAGATCATAACGATAAGTGTGCCCTCTCATCTCTACGGTGAGAGGGATTTTTTATTGAAATAAAAGAAAATGAGGTGGCGAAAATGACAAAGAAAGCAACAGTACTGGATCAACCCGCCATTCGAAGGGCGCTCACACGGATCGCCCATGAAATCATCGAACGAAACAAAGGAATTGAAGATTGCATTTTAGTCGGCATCAAAACAAGGGGCATTTATATTGCCAATCGATTAGCCGAGCGGATTCATGCGATTGAAGGAGAAGAAATTCCGGTCGGAGAAATCGACATCACCCTATACCGTGATGATTTAACGACGAAAACAGAGGATCATGAACCAGAAGTGAAGGGTTCTGACCTTCCGGTTGATATTACAAACAAGAAAGTCATTTTGGTGGATGATGTCCTATTCACTGGAAGAACGGTCCGGGCAGGGCTCGATGCCTTAATGGATCTCGGAAGGCCAAGTCAGATTCAACTGGCTGTGCTGGTTGACCGTGGACATAGGGAATTACCGATACGGGCGGATTTCGTCGGGAAGAATATTCCGACATCAAGCTCTGAGAAGATCATGGTCGCATTATCAGAAGTCGATCAGGAAGACATCGTTGCCATACACGAAAAAGAATAATGGAAGTCCTTTTAAGAGTGGTCCAGTGAGGCTGACAAAGGATGGGAATGAAGGTAGAATCAGGCCTTCTTATACCCTCTTTGTGCCCTCTTTAGGATAAAGAGGGTTTTTTAATGGGTAAAAATGGGTATTGGAGGAGGAAATAAACATGAATCAAAATCAACAAGTCGTGTTAGACGTAGAAGAAGTACCTAATATAGGAAAATGGATTACACTTAGCATACAACATCTATTTGCCATGTTCGGGGCAACGGTGCTGGTCCCGTTCCTGGTTGGATTAAGCCCTGGGGTTGCTTTGATCTCAAGCGGACTCGGAACACTTGCCTATCTCCTGATCACGAAGGGGAGGATCCCTGCTTACCTTGGATCGTCATTCGCTTTCATCGCACCGATCCTCGCTGCCAAGAGCCTGGGAGGACCGGAAGCTGCCATGATGGGAAGCTTCCTTGCAGGGATTGTATATGGAATCGTCGCGCTGCTAATATCAAAGCTTGGATTGAAATGGCTGATCAGGATCCTCCCTCCGGTTGTGGTAGGGCCCGTCATCATGGTGATCGGATTGGGGCTTGCCGGAACGGCCGTCAATATGGCCATGTATGAAAATCCCGGAGCAGAACAATTGGTTTACAGTAACACGCACTTCATGGTGGCTCTTGCCACATTGGGAATCACGGTCATCTGTTCGATTTACTTCAAAGGATTTCTCGGGATGGTCCCGATTCTTGCAGGTATCATCGGAGGATATGTCATCGCGGTTTTCGCAGGGCTGGTGGATTTTCAACAGGTAATCGATGCTCCATTCTTCCAGATGCCGGACTTCTTTGTACCGTTTGTGGACTACACGCCGAGCTTCTCATGGGAAATCGTATCGATCATGGTGCCTGTTGCACTTGTGACCCTGGCAGAACATACAGGGGACCAGATGGTATTAAGTAAGGTCGTAGGACGAAATTTCATTGAAAAGCCGGGTCTTCACCGCTCCATCCTTGGGGACGGGGTAGCGACTGTGATCGCCTCCATCCTGGGCGGACCGCCAAATACAACGTACGGTGAAAACATCGGGGTGCTTGCCATTACACGGGTGTTCAGCGTATTCGTCATCGGCGGCGCTGCGGTACTTGCCATCATGTTCGGATTTGTCGGCAAGATAACGGCCTTGATCGGTTCGATCCCATCAGCGGTCATGGGTGGGGTATCCATCCTGCTGTTCGGTATCATCGCTTCAAGTGGACTCCGTATGTTGATCGATAACAAAGTAGACTTAGGGAACAAGCGTAATTTAGTCATCTCGAGTGTCATCCTTGTCATCGGAGTCGGAGGAGCATTCGTAAAGATCAACGAGCAGGTTTCCCTATCGGGGATGGCCCTTGCAGCAATCGTTGGGGTGTTCCTGAATCTTGTCCTGCCAGGCAGGGAAGAAAGTGAAGGAAGTACCAACTTATTCGAGGAAGAGAAAGCTAAACAAGATGTTGCATAAATAGAAACACCTTTTAACATGGTCCAGAGAGTCTAGGAAGGGTGAATTTGAACAAGACATGCGGGATTATTCCGCACTGTCACTGTAAGTATGTTCAAAAACACCCTGTCGGTAAGATGACAGGGTGTTTTTTTGGAAGAGAAGAGAGGAAAGGGTTGTCTCATGATGAAGAACTTGTTGACGATGAATGACTTATCAAAAGAAGAAATCATTCACATACTGAATCAGGCGGAACGTTTTCAAAAGGGGGAAACCTGGGAGTCAGGGACCGGAAAATACGCGGCCAATCTTTTCTTCGAAGCAAGCACACGTACGAAATGCAGCTTTGAGATGGCGGAAAGGAAACTTGGTCTTGAAGTCATTCCTTTCGAAGCGCAAACATCAAGCATCCAAAAAGGTGAAAGCCTGTATGATACGGTGAAAACATTAGAGAGCATAGGAGTCGATACGGTCGTCATCCGTCATTCACTTGAACGCTACTTTGATCAACTGGCCCCTCTTAACATAAGTGTGATCAATGGCGGGGATGGGTGTGGAAATCATCCGACTCAATGTCTGTTAGATCTGTTGACCATCCATCAGGAATTTGGCCGATTCGAGGGAATCAAGGTATCCATAATCGGAGATATCGCCCATAGCAGGGTAGCCAGGTCGAATGCGGAAGCACTGACAAAACTCGGGGCAGAGGTCTATTTCTCAGGCCCAAAAGAATGGTTCAAAGCAACAGATCGAAAGCGCTATTTGCCTATAGATGAATGCATAACCGATTCTGATGTCATCATGCTTCTCCGTATCCAGCATGAACGTCACGCGATTACTTCGACCCTGACGAAAGAGGAATACCATGAAAGCTTTGGACTGACGGAATCCAGGAAAGACAGGATGAAACCATCCGCTATCATCCTTCATCCTGCACCTGTCAACCGCGGTGTGGAAATAGCCGACTCATTGGTCGAATGTGAGCAATCAAGGATCTTCAAGCAGATGGAAAATGGAGTATACGTGAGAATGGCCGTTTTAAAAAGAGCACTTGAAATCAACTGACTAGGGGGAATCTGAAATGAATTGGTTAATCCGGAATGCACGAATTGTAACAAAGAATGGTGATCTTGAGACTGTGGATGTAAAGGTGGAGGATAAGAAGATCATCGAGATCGGTTCAGGGCTGAAAGGGAAAGATCATGAGGAGTTTCAAGCAGAAGGGTCAGTGATTTCACCAGGCTTTGTCGACCTGCATGTCCACCTGAGAGAACCGGGCGGAGAACATAAGGAAACCATCGAAACGGGAACGAAATCAGCAGCTAAGGGTGGTTTCACCACCATCGCGGCAATGCCCAATACCCGACCTGTACCCGACTCAGTGGAAACTCTTCAGTCCCTGAATCAGAAGATCTCTGAAACAGCGAGTGTTCGGGTGTTACCGTATGCTGCCATCACGGAAAGACAAATCGGGAATACGCTTAATGACTTACCATCATTAAAAGAAAACGGGGCATTTGCATTCACAGACGACGGGGTAGGGGTACAATCAGCCGACATGATGTATCAAGCCATGAAGATGGCAGCCGGAATCAATGCCTCCATCGTCGCCCATTGTGAAGAGAACACCTTGATTTACGGAGGAGCGGTCCATGATGGGACATTCTCCAGAGAACATAATCTGCCAGGCATTCCTTCCATCTGTGAAGCTGTACATATATCCAGGGATGTGCTATTAGCTGAAGCAGCCGGTGTACACTACCACGTCTGCCATATATCAACAAAAGAATCTGTCCGGGTGGTCAGGGATGCGAAGAGGGCCGGTATCAACGTGACGGCTGAGGTGACACCTCATCATCTTCTGCTCTGTGAAGACGATATCCCGGGGCTTGACCCAAATTTCAAAATGAATCCTCCTCTCAGAAGTAAAGAGGATCGACAGGCTCTTATAGAGGGTCTTCTGGACGGAACGATCGATTTCATCGCCACCGACCATGCGCCCCATACGGAAGCCGAAAAGTCGGAAGGGATGCAGCTCGCTCCGTTCGGAATCGTCGGGTTGGAAACCGCCTTTCCGCTGCTTTATACAAACTTTGTGGAAAAAGGGATCTTCTCTCTGAAGCAGCTTATTGACTGGATGACCGTCAAACCAAGTGAAGCATTTAATCTTCCGTTTGGACTACTTGAAGTAGGAGGAGAAGCAGACTTTACGCTCATCGATTTGCATGAAAAAAAGGAAATCAATCCGGCTGAATTTATGTCCAAAGGGAAAAACACGCCATTCAAAGGATGGGAATGCAAAGGATGGCCGAAAGCAACTTTTTATCAAGGATCTCTTGTATGGAATGAAGGAGGAAACGAACAATGAAAAGACAACTCATTTTAGACGATGGAACGGTTTTCGTGGGAGAAGAATTCGGAGCAAATGAAGAAAGTATAGGTGAAGTGGTATTCAATACGAGCATGACCGGCTACCAGGAAATCCTTTCAGATCCATCCTACTGCGGCCAACTTGTCACCTTGACGTATCCCCTTGTAGGGAACTACGGCATCAACCGGGACGATTTTGAATCGATCACCCCGGCCATCAAAGCGTTCATTGTGAGAGAAGTGGCGGACTTCCCTTCTAACTGGAGAAATGAATCAACATTGGATGAATTATTAAAAATAAAAGGAATTCCCGGAATATCAGGGATCGATACGAGAAAGTTAACCAGGATCATCAGGAAGCATGGAGCCATGAAAGGCATCATTTGTTCAGCTGAACTGGATTCAGGGGCAATGCTTGATAAGCTCCATGGGACAGATTTACGAACAGATCAGGTCAAACAGGTTTCCACGAAGACGGCCTATGCAAGCCCTGGAAGAGGTTACCGTGTAGTGTTGATGGATTTCGGGATGAAGCACGGGATTCTAAGGGAATTGAACAAGCGGGATTGTGATGTGATTGTGGTTCCTTATGATACTTCAGCGGAAGAAATCAGACGCCTGCAGCCTGACGGGATCATGTTATCGAATGGTCCGGGGGATCCGAAAGATGTACCCCAAGCGATTGAAACGATCAAGGAATTGCTTGGTGAAATTCCACTCTTCGGTATTTGCCTCGGACATCAATTATTTGCCCTGGCGTGTGGAGGGGACTCTTTCAAAATGAAATTTGGACATCGTGGCGGCAACCATCCGGTCAAAGATTTAAAATCCGGAAAGGTCGCACTGACTTCACAGAACCACGGCTATGCAGTCGATGAAAAATCTTTAGCCGGGTCGAGATTACAGGTCACTCACCTGGCCATAAATGATGGAACGGTAGAAGGATTGAAACATTTGGACTTTCCGGCCTTTACGGTGCAGTATCACCCTGAAGCTTCTCCGGGACCCGAGGATTCCAACTACTTATTCGATGATTTCCTACAATTGATGAAAGAAGAGAAAAGAAAGGAGCTTCAACATGCCTAAACGTACAGACATTAAAAGCATCTTGGTTATCGGAAGCGGACCTATCATCATTGGACAAGCGGCGGAGTTTGACTACGCAGGAACACAAGCCTGCATCGCATTGAAAGAGGAAGGTTACAGGGTCATCCTCGTAAACTCCAATCCTGCCACGATCATGACAGACGCTGAAATGGCAGATAAAGTATACATCGAACCTTTGACACTTGAATTCGTCAGCAGGATCATCCGTAAAGAACGTCCTGATGCGCTGCTGCCTACATTAGGTGGCCAAACGGGATTAAACATGGCTGTTGAACTTGCCCAGTCCGGGGTCTTGGAAGAATGCGGAGTTGAAATCCTCGGGACGAAGCTTTCAGCCATCGAGAAAGCGGAAGACCGTGATTTGTTCAGGAACTTGATGAATGAAATGGGAGAACCGGTTCCGGACAGTGAAATCATCCATTCCCTGGATGAAGCCTATCAATTTGTGAATGAAATTGGATATCCGGTCATTGTCCGTCCTGCCTACACCTTGGGTGGAACCGGAGGGGGAATCTGTCACAACGAAGACGAATTGGTCGAGATTGTAAGTTCGGGACTGAAATACAGCCCTGTCACACAATGCCTTCTGGAAAAAAGCATTGCAGGCTTCAAAGAGGTAGAATACGAGGTTATGCGGGATGCAGCCGATAACGCAATCGTGGTATGTAATATGGAGAATATAGATCCGGTGGGGATCCATACGGGAGACTCCATCGTGGTAGCACCAAGTCAAACATTAAGCGACCGTGAATATCAAATGCTCCGGAATACAAGTCTGAATATCATCCGCGAGCTGGGAATCGAAGGAGGCTGTAATGTCCAGCTGGCCCTCGACCCTGACAGTTTCCAGTATTACATCATAGAAGTCAATCCCAGGGTGAGCCGTTCATCTGCACTGGCATCCAAAGCGACCGGCTATCCGATTGCAAAACTTGCAGCAAAGATCGCCGTCGGCCTGACATTGGATGAAATGATGAATCCTGTGACGGGTAAAACGTATGCATCATTCGAACCCGCACTGGATTATGTTGTGACGAAGATCCCAAGATGGCCATTTGATAAATTTGAAGCGGCCAAACGAAACCTTGGTACTCAGATGAAAGCAACCGGAGAAGTGATGGCAATCGGCCGGACCTTCGAAGAATCACTACTGAAAGCGATCCGCTCCCTTGAAAGCAATACGTATCATATGGAATTGAGTGACGCGGATCAATTTACGGACGAATGGATTGAGAAAAGGATCAGAAAAGCAGGGGATGAGCGCCTCTTCTATATCGGCGAAGCGCTGAGAAGAGGAGTGACAATCGAGACCATCCATGAATGGAGCAAAATCGACCTCTTCTTCTTATATAAGATGAATAGAATCATAGAGTTTGAAAAAGAACTGGCGTTGAACCCCTTCAACCCTGAGCTTGCACAAAAAGCGAAGCGCATGGGCTTCTCGGATATCACCATGGCACGTTTATGGGAAAGCTCTGAAGCTGATGTCTATACGTGGAGAAAAGAGCAGGACCTTATCCCGGTATATAAAATGGTAGATACCTGTGCAGCAGAGTTCGAATCTGAAACTCCCTACTTCTACGGCACTTATGAAGATGAGAATGAATCAAGGGTAACAGAACGTGAGAGTGTCATCGTCCTCGGTTCGGGACCGATCAGGATCGGACAGGGAGTGGAGTTTGATTATGCGACCGTTCACTCTGTTTGGGCCATTAAGGAAGCGGGTTATGAGGCCATCATCGTGAATAACAATCCCGAAACGGTCTCGACCGACTTCAGTATCTCGGACAAATTATATTTCGAGCCACTGACGGTGGAAGATGTCATGCACATCATCGACCTGGAAAAGCCAAAGGGAGTCGTCGTCCAGTTTGGTGGACAAACGGCCATCAATCTGGCAGATGAGCTGGTGAGAAGAGGCGTCAAGATTCTGGGTACTTCACTTGAGGATCTCGATCGCGCAGAGAATCGCGATAAATTCGAGCATACTCTGAATGAGCTTGGCATTCCTCAACCCGAAGGTAAAACGGCAGTTTCCGTAGAAGGGGCACTTGAAATAGCAAAAAGCATCGGTTACCCGGTATTGGTAAGACCTTCGTACGTACTCGGAGGACGGGCAATGGAGATTGTTTACAGGGAAGAAGAGCTTCTTCAATACATGAAAAATGCAGTAAAGGTCAATCCACAGCACCCGGTATTGATCGACCGTTATCTGATCGGCAAGGAAATCGAGGTGGATGCCATCTCAGACGGATCAGACGTAGTCATCCCGGGGATTATGGAGCATATCGAACGTGCGGGAGTTCATTCAGGGGATTCCATCGCCGTGTATCCTCCTCAGCAACTCACACAGGAGCAGAAACAAACCATTATCGATTATACGACGAGACTGGCAAAAGGGTTGAACATTATTGGATTACTGAACATCCAGTATGTTATTTCAAAAGGCGAAGTATACGTCCTGGAAGTGAATCCCCGTTCCAGCCGGACAGTGCCATTCATCAGTAAAATCACAAATGTCCCAATGGCGAATATTGCAACCAAGTCCATCCTTGGTATATCCCTGAAAGATCAAGGATATGAATCAGGACTGGTTCCTGAAAAACAGGGTGTGTACGTCAAAGTCCCGGTCTTCTCCTTTGCCAAACTTAGACGGGTGGACATAACTCTCGGACCTGAGATGAAATCTACTGGGGAAGTAATGGGAAAAGATCAGACATTGGAAAAGGCACTTTACAAGGGGATGGTCGCTGCAGGGATGCAAATGAAGGAATACGGTTCCGTACTCATGACCGTGGCAGATAAAGACAAGGATGAAGCAGTCCTCCTGGCACAACGGTTTATCGATATCGGCTATCAAATCCTCGCAACGAAGGGTACGGCAGAGCATCTGGCCAAGGCAGGTATCACGGTCCGTGAAGTGGATAAGATCGGATCCAGCGGTCCTACATTATTGGATATCATCCAAAGCGGTGAAACCCAGCTTGTCATCAATACATTGACAAAAGGAAAACAGCCTGCCCGGGATGGATTCAGAATTCGAAGGGAATCGGTCGAAAACGGCATTCCATGTCTTACGTCACTGGATACTGCTGAAGCCATCCTGAGAGTGATTGAATCTATGACTTTCTCAGCAGAGGCACTTGACTCACTACCGAAAGTGAAAGAGGCGGTTTATCAATGATCGTTAACGAAAACATGATTGTGCTTTCTCATGAACGGATAGCTGAAAACATTTATGAACTCGTTCTTCAAGGGAGCCTGGTGGATGAAATAAAGGCCCCGGGACAGTTCGTTCATGTGAAAGTCGGGACGGGAATAGACCCATTACTGAGAAGGCCGATTTCCATCGCCTCCCACGATCCTGAACAACATACCATGACCCTGATCTACCGGGCTGAAGGGAAGGGGACACGACTCCTTTCCCTGGTGGATCGTAGTGATAGGGTCGACGTGTTAGGACCTTTGGGTAATGGTTTCTCCGTGGAAGGCCAACGTAAGACCGCACTGTTAATAGGTGGAGGGATTGGCGTTCCTCCCCTCTACGGTCTTTCCAGGAAGCTTGTAGAAAGCGGTTGGGAAGTGAAGCACATTCTTGGTTTTCAAAATGAATCAGTCAGCTTTTATGAAGATAAGTTCGGGGAACTTGGGCTCACATATGTTGCCACTGTCGACGGCTCCCTTGGTAGTGTTGGATTTGTAACAGATGTCATCTCTGAAGAGAAGCCGGACTTTGATGTGTTTTATTCCTGTGGACCGACACCCATGCTGAAAGCTCTTGAAAGGCAATTGGAGGGCAAACGCGGTTTTATCTCATTAGAAGAGCGGATGGGATGCGGAATCGGGGCTTGTTTCGCCTGCGTATGTCATAAACAGGATGATCCTGAAGGGTCGAGTTACGTAAAGGTTTGCAGTGACGGACCGGTATTTCCAGTAGGGGCGGTGCTTTTATGAAATCATTACAAATCGAATTGCCAGGCTTGTCTTTAAAGAACCCGGTCATGCCGGCATCAGGCTGCTTTGGTTTCGGTCGTGAATATAGTCAGTTTTATGATTTGAGCGAGCTTGGAGCGATCATGATCAAAGCGACGACGGAAGAGGCCCGCTTTGGAAATCCTACACCAAGGGTTGCTGAAACAAACGGGGGTATGCTGAATGCAATCGGGTTACAAAACCCCGGACTCAAAGGTGTGATGGAAAACGAACTTCCATGGCTTTCACAATTTGATGTACCGATCATTGCAAACGTGGCAGGTTCCCAAGTGGAAGATTATGTGGAAGTGGCAAGGGTCATTTCTTCTGCTGAAAATGTAAAGGCACTTGAACTCAATATCTCCTGTCCCAATGTCAAAACGGGAGGAATCGCTTTTGGGACCATCCCTGAAGTGGCTAAGGAGTTGACTGAGAAGGTTAAAGAAGTCTCACAGGTCCCGCTGTATGTGAAATTATCTCCGAATGTCTCCAATATCGTCGACATGGCCAAGGCTGTAGAGGCAGGTGGGGCGGACGGCCTGACCATGATCAATACACTCCTTGGGATGAGACTGGATATGAAGACGGGCAAGCCGGTTCTTGCGAACAAGACCGGCGGATTATCCGGCCCAGCCATCAAACCGGTTGCCATCAGGATGATCTATGAAGTGAGCCAGCAGGTGGATCTCCCGATTATCGGGATGGGGGGAATACAATCAGCTGAAGATGTGATTGAATACTTTTATGCAGGAGCCAGTGCCATTGCAGTCGGGACGGCGAATTTCGTTGACCCATTCGTATGTCAGCGGATCATCAATGAATTACCGCCTCTACTTGAGGAGCTCGGAGTCGAACATATATCCGAATTAACCGGAAGGAGCTGGGGGAAACATGAATCGAGCACCGTTCATAGCACTTGATTTCCCTACATGGGAGATGACTTCAACCTTCCTGGATCAATTTTCAGAAAGTCTGAATGTGAAAGTCGGAATGGAGTTGTACCTTCAAAATGGTCCGGCGATCCTTGAGAAGATATTGAATAAAAATCATCGGATTTTCCTGGACCTAAAGCTTCATGATATCCCTCATACAGTATACGGAGCCATGAAAGGACTTGCAGGATTCGATTTGGAGCTAGTCAACGTCCATGCTGCAGGCGGCAGCATGATGATGGAAAAGGCGCTGGAGGGTCTCCATGCCGGAACCCCTGCCAATCATAAGCGCCCAAATCTGATCGCCGTCACACAACTGACCTCGACAACGGAAGAACAGATGCAAGAAGAACAGCTTATCCACACTACCATCAATGAGTCCGTCCTGCATTATGCCACTCTTGCAAAGCATGCGGGACTTGATGGAGTGGTATGTTCACCCCACGAATCGGGTCTGATAAAAGAACATTGCGGGAATGATTTTTTACGGGTCACTCCCGGGATCAGGTTAGCAGAAGATCACATAGGAGATCAAAAAAGAGTCACTACACCGCAAATGGCTAAAGAAATGGGTTCTTCCTACATCGTCGTTGGAAGAAGCATTACAGGTGCTGCGAATCCGGTCCTTGCTTATGAACGGATCGTACATGAATGGGAGGGCAAAGAATGAAACATGAAATCGCAAAGAAATTACTCGACATCGAAGCCGTATTTTTAAACCCGACGGAGCCATTTACTTGGTCATCCGGCATAAAGTCACCGATTTATTGTGATAATCGACTGACACTTTCGTATCCTTCAGTGCGGGACAGCATTTCAACAGGACTGTCCGAGTTGATCCGAAAGCACTTTCCGGAGGCGGAAGTCATCGCAGGAACAGCGACGGCGGGAATTCCACATGCCGCGTGGGTGAGCGAGAAATTAAATCTTCCCATGTGTTATGTCCGGTCAAAGCCTAAAGCCCATGGAAAAGGAAAGCAGATTGAAGGGATCGCGGCACCGGGACAAAAGGTTGTCGTCGTTGAAGATCTGATCTCCACGGGAGGCAGCTGTATAACTGCGGTTGACGCCTTAAGAGAAGCGGGATGTGACGTATTAGGGGTGGTTGCGATCTTCACATATGAATTGGAAAAAGGGAAAAGAATGCTTGAAGAACAAAACATTACATCCTATGCCCTCTCTGATTATTCAAGCTTACTTGAGGTAGCGGTCCAAAATGAGATCATCCGTGAAAGTGAATGGGAACAATTGAAGCTTTGGAGAAAAGACCCTGAGACATGGGGGATGTAAAGGGGAAAGCAACTCGTTTTTTGAGTTGCTTTTTGTCATTCTTCCAAATAAAAACACTTTCATCCGGTGGAATCATTACTGGATGAAAGTGCATCTTTGCTTATCAATCTTTCAACGATCGGACCAAATCGAGATCCGGTGTCACGTAAACGGTTTGCTGTCCTTCGTATATGACAAATCCGGGTTTGGCACCTTTAGGTTTCTTGACCTGTTTGACTTCGGTAAAATCAACGGGTACGGAGCTGGATTCACGGGCTTTACTGAAGTATGCGGCAATATTGGCCGCTTCCTTGATCGTTTCATCAGTTGGGTTGGAACTCTTGATGACAACGTGAGAACCTGGAATATCCTTCGTATGAAGCCAGACTTCATCTCTTCCAGCAACCCGGTTGGTCAAGTAGTCGTTTTGCTTATTGTTTTTACCGACCAGGATCTGTGTTCCGTCAGTTGACGTGTATTGTTCCAATACGGGCTTCATATTGGCCTTTTTCTTTTTAGTTTGCTTGCGGACCTTCAGGTAACCCTCTTCTTCGAGTTCCTCTCTGATTTCCTCCACATCTTTCGTTGAAGCAGATTCTAATTGTTGCAGTAATTGTTCGAGATACACGATCTCTTCCTGTGCTTTTTCAATTTGTTCATGGACGATCTTTATGGCATTCTTCGCTTTTTGATAACGTGAGAAATAATTCTGTGCATTATCCGAAGGCGACTTTTGAGGATTTAATGGAATCGTGATACTTTCCCCGTTTTCGTCATAATAATTGACTACGCTCACCTCCGTCATCCCACGTTCCACGGCATATAGATTCGAAGTAAGAAGTTCACCGAGCAGCTGATAGCGGTCAGCCTGTTGGGCATCGTCAAGCGTTCGCTCCAGTTTCGTTATTTTGTTGACGTTCTTATCCCTTTCATTTCGAATGAACCGCTCGAGGTCATTTCCTTGTTGCTTGACTCGATCACGTGCAGCCTTCTGATAAAAGAAACGGTCAATCAGTTCACTCAAGGAAGGGAATGTTTGTTTTTCACCCTGAAGATGTTGAAGGTCCATCCAGTAGAATGTTTCCTTATCTGCTGTGATCAGGGTCGGCGCTATATCAAAGTTTTTTGCATGAGCAATCAATGATAGGAATGACTCGGCAATGGCTGCCCCGCTGCCGATCCCTGCACGGTGTACGACTTCCTTCGCGTAAAGCGGTGAGATACCGGCGAAGGATTGGACGATCTGTTTATCAAGCTTCCCCGAATTGAAATCAAGGGCACGTAAAACATCTACAGTGTCTGCTTCAAGTGGATCGATTTTATCCTGTTGAGGCGGCAACACGTAGGTATGGCCAGGCAATACAGTACGATGGGTGTTCATGCTTGGTGAAATATGCTTGATGCTGTCAAGAATCATATTTCGTTCTTTATCTACCAGGATGATATTGCTGTGCCGGCCCATTATTTCAATGATCAGTTGTTTATAAGATATATCCCCGATCTCGTTTCTGCCCTTCACTTCGAATACAATCATCCGATCTAATTCAATCTGACTGATCCCTTCAATGATCGATCCTTCAAGATGTTTCCGCAAGAGCATACAAAACATCGGTGGAACCGAGGGGTTGTCATAATTCTCAGCCGTCAATTGAACACGTGAGTAACTTGGGTGAGCGGATAAGAGCACTTTATGGTTCTTTCCATTTGCCCGGATAACCAGAATGATTTCATTTTTATAAGGTTGGTGTATTTTGTTTATGCGTCCGTGTAATAGGTTTTCATTTAATTCTTTCGTCATGTTTCTTGTGAATAATCCATCAAATGACATATATAACATCCTCTGCTTCATGCGATTTCAGTATAGTTTGATTTCTTCCGACTAGGGAGTGGTTGAAAAGTGTATCAAATGTAACCGATTTTATCTCCCTGAAAGGGAAAATGCAAAACATACTTAAATCATATCATTTTTTAGGACGAGTCTGAATAAGAATGCTATGAGAAGGACAACTTTTCGTATCGTAGGAGGAGAGTGACATGGTTGCATGAAATTTCATGAGATGAGACAAGAGGACATAGAGCAGTCGTTAAATACCAATTATCAAGAAGGGCTTTCAACAGAAGAGGTTGCAATCAGACGGAAACAATTTGGGTACAATCAATTAGAAGAAGCTGAGAAGCAGTCAGCTTTATTGTTGTTTTTCAGTCAGTTCAAGGACTTTATGGTTCTTGTGTTATTGGCAGCCACGCTCATTTCAGGTTTACTCGGTGAATACATCGATGCCATCGCCATTATTGCCATTGTGTTCATTAACGGCTTTTTAGGCTTTTTCCAAGAGCGGAAAGCCGAGAGGTCGCTTCAGGCTTTAAAGGAGCTCTCTGCACCCCAGGTTTCAGTGTTAAGGGACGGTAAGTGGGTAAAAATCGTTTCGAAGGATGTCATCATTGGGGATGTCATCCGCTTTGCAAGTGGAGACCGGATCGGGGCGGATGTTCGTCTCATTGAAGCCAATAATCTTGAAATAGAAGAATCCGCCCTGACCGGGGAGTCTTTACCCGTCACCAAATCCACAAACCCTGTAAATGGAGAAAATATGAGTCTCGGGGACTTGGAGAACATGGCATTTATGGGAACGATGGTCACGAGGGGAAATGGAATTGGTGTCGTGACTTCGATCGGTATGAAAACGGCAATGGGGCAAATCGCCGATATGATCCAAAACGCAGAAACCATGACCACTCCTCTTCAGAGAAGACTGGAAGAGTTAGGAAAGATCCTCATTACGGTTGCTCTTGTACTGACAGGATTGGTTGTAGGAATCGGCGTGATCCAGGGCCATGATATGTATACGATGTTCTTAGCCGGGGTTTCATTGGCCGTAGCAGCCATACCTGAAGGGTTGCCTGCCATTGTGACGGTTGCCCTTTCCCTAGGTGTTCAAAGGATGATCAAGAAGAAAGCCATCGTCCGAAAGTTGCCGGCAGTGGAAACATTAGGCTGTGCATCGGTGATTTGTTCTGATAAAACCGGAACCTTGACCCAGAACAAGATGACGGTCACCCATCTGTGGAGTGGAGGAAGGACGTGGACCGTCACCGGCACCGGATATGAACCAGACGGCCAATTTTATACCGGGGAAAAACGGGTGACGCCTCACAGTGAGAATGCACTCCAGCAGCTGCTGACTTTCGGGATGCTGTGCAATCATGCAGAGCTTGTAACCCGTGATAAAACCTTTATCGTCGATGGTGACCCCACTGAAGGGGCTCTTCTTGTAGCAGGATTAAAGGCAGGGCTTTCCAGGGAATCATTGCAGAAAAAATTCACGATTGTCAAAGAGTTCCCTTTTGATTCCACAAGGAAGATGATGAGTATCATCGTGGTCGACCAGAATGGAAAGCACTTCTCTGTAACGAAAGGTGCTCCTGATGTATTGGTCGGGAAAAGCGAATCGATCCTGTGGGAGGGAAGGCTTCAACCGAAATCACCTGAGGTCACTGAAAAAGTAGAAGGGGCCATCAGTGAGATGTCATCCAACGCTTTACGAAACATTGCGATTGCGTATAAACCGATCAAGGAACGTGCTGTTGAAGCGTTGGTGGAAGAGGACGTGGAAGAAGGGGTTACCTTCATCGGTTTACAAGGAATGATCGACCCTCCGAGACCTGAAGTGAAGCAGGCGGTGAAAGAGTGTCGTGCTGCAGGGATCAAGACGGTCATGATCACCGGGGACCATGTTCTGACGGCGAAAGCCATTGCCAAACAGCTCGGCATCTTGAAAAATAAAGATCGCGTCATGGATGGGAAAGAATTAAACGCAATGGAAGTGCATGAACTGGAAGAAATAGTGGATGAAGTGTCAGTGTTTGCCCGGGTATCACCTGAGCATAAGCTAAAAATCGTCAAAGCCCTGCAAAACAGGGGGCATGTCGTGGCGATGACAGGGGATGGGGTCAACGATGCCCCTGCCATAAAATCCTCTGATATTGGAGTCGCCATGGGGATTACAGGCACGGATGTATCAAAGGAATCTTCTTCGCTAGTCTTGTTGGATGATAACTTCGCTACGATTAAATCAGCCATACAGGAAGGAAGGAACATCTATGAAAATATCCGCAAATTCATACGGTATCTGTTAGCTTCGAACGTAGGTGAAATTCTCGTCATGTTATTTGCCATGATTCTGGCGCTCCCGCTTCCATTGGTGCCGATCCAGATTTTATGGGTGAACCTGGTGACGGATGGCCTCCCTGCCATGGCACTGGGTCTTGATAAGCCGGAAGATGATGTCATGAGAAGAAAACCGAGACATCCAAAAGAAGGTGTGTTTGCAAGGGGGCTCGGGTGGAAAGTGGTATCCAGGGGATTCTTGATCGGCGGGGCGACGCTGCTTGCGTTCATGCTATCGTATAAGACCCATCCAGATCACCTGGCGTATGCCCAAACCGTCGCGTTCGCCACTTTGGTCATGGCACAACTGATCCATGTGTTCGACTGCCGAAGTGAAGTATCGGTGTTTTCAAGAAATCCGTTCGGGAACATGTATCTCGTTTTTGCCGTATTATCTTCACTCATATTAATGCTCTTAGTCATCTATATCCCTTCCCTGCAACCGATCTTCCATACAGTACCGATCGTATTGAAAGATTGGCTCTTGATCATTGGTTTAAGCTCCGTTCCAACCTTTTTACTGGCAGGGTCATTTTTTGCAAGAAAAAAACAGTGAAATGTGGTATAATCCAAAAGGTAATAGAGAAAATCCTCTATTACCTTTTTTATATAAAGCGATATGTTGTACATAAGTGAGGGCTTCCCTTCTCAATCTATCAGCACGAGATGATAGTGAATTCGGTTATCTTACATACGAATACCGTCAAAGGATTGGATGTGATCGTAATGGTTGTCAGTATGACAGGCTTTGGAAGAAGCAAATCAGACTCTGAACAACATACTGTAACGGTTGAAATGAAATCCGTGAATCACAGATTCAGTGAATGTTACATAAGAATGCCGCGACAATTAATGAAGCTAGAGGATAAAATCAAAAAGCAAGTATCCCACCATGTAAAAAGAGGAAAAGTTGATATTTTCATTACCATCACAGGGGACGGCCTTGTGCATAAAAATCTTCATATTGACTGGAAGCTCATTCAAGATTATTATCAGTTAGTAAATGAAGTGAAAGAAACCTTTTCATTAAAAGATGAAGTGCAATTATCCCATCTCCTGAACAGAGAAGAATTCATCATGATCGAAGAGATGGAGGAAGAAAATGAAGAGCTTGAGAATCTGGTTTTAAAAGCTGTGGATGAAGCAGCGCTGGACCTTAAAGTGATGAGGGAGAAAGAAGGGGAACTTCTCAAGAAAGATTTTCTCATCCATCTTAGTCAGTTTGAAAAGAATATCATTGAACTGTCCAGTCATGCTCCGGAAGTGGTCAATCAATATAGAGAACGACTAAGAAAGAGAATTTCCGAATACAACGAAACCTCTTTTGATGAAAGCCGTTTGCTTACGGAAGTGGCCATCTTTGCCGATAAGTCTGACATAACGGAAGAATTGACAAGACTTAAAAGTCATATTCAGTACTTTCACTCCACATTAATCGATTGTGGTCCTGTAGGCAGGAAACTGGATTTCATGATCCAGGAAATGAACAGGGAAGTGAATACGATTGGGTCGAAAGCAAATGATTCCCTCATCGCAACCATTGTAGTGGAACTCAAATCAACACTTGAGAAGCTGAGGGAACAAGTGCAAAATGTAGAATAAGAAGTTTAGTTTCCTATCATTCAGGCGAAACTAAACTATTGATTAGGAGGAGCGTTATGTCGATCAAGCTCATCAATATAGGTTTTGGAAATATCGTTTCAGCCAACCGGATCATTTCAATCGTAAGTCCGGAATCAGCCCCGATCAAACGCTTGATACAAGATGCAAGGGACCGGGGAACACTCGTTGATGCTACATACGGAAGAAGAACAAGAGCGGTCATCATTACGGATAGCGACCACGTTATTCTTTCAGCTGTTCAACCCGAAACCGTTGCTCATCGTTTGACAGATAAAGAGGATTTAGTAGAAGAAGGGCAGGGTAAATAAATGAAAGAAAAAGGATTGCTGATCGTTCTTTCCGGACCATCAGGTGTAGGGAAAGGAACAGTTCGTAAAGCGATTTTTTCCCAGGAAGATACAAGGTTTGAATATTCCATCTCCATGACTACGCGGAAACCCCGTGAAGGAGAAGTGGATGGTGTAGATTATTTCTTTAAATCAAGAGAGGATTTCGAAGTGCTGATCGAGCAGGGGAAACTGTTGGAGTATGCAGAGTTTGTAGGGAACTATTATGGAACCCCTGTAGATTATGTCCGGGAAACCCTGGATGCAGGAAGAGATGTCTTTCTTGAAATCGAGGTACAAGGTGCACAACAGGTCAGGGATAAATTCCCCGAAGGTTTATTTATCTTCCTGGCACCCCCAAGTCTTTCTGAACTTCAGAACCGCCTTGTGACAAGAGGCACTGAGACAGATGATTTGATCAGGGGCAGGATGAATACCGCAAGAAAAGAAATCGAAATGATGAATTTATACGATTACATTGTTGAAAATGACCAGATTGAACATGCGGTAGATAAGATTAAATCCATCGTTCAGGCAGAACACTGCAAACGGGAACGAGTGCAACAACGATACTTAAATATGCTGGAGGCTGAATAAATGTTAAACCCATCCATTGATTCATTAATGAAGAAGATTGATTCTAAATATTCGTTAGTCAGTATTGCGGCTAAGCGTGCAAGAAACCTGCAAGATACGGGGGATTACCGTTTGAACCGTTATGATTCTCATAAATTCGTAGGTAAGGCCCTTGAAGAAATTCATGCCGGTCAGCTATCTATGAAAGAAAGAGATGCCAAAGCCGTTTATTCTGATGAATAGGCCGGCGGATCTTATTGAATAACTCCAGGGGTTGACTCGGAAGATTTCATCATCTTTCGGGACAACCCTATTTTCTTTTTCTATCAATATCCTTCATAATATAAGAAGGATAAAGAATAATGGGGGAAAGTAGAATGATGCAGGGGAAAAGAATACTATTATGTGTATCTGGCGGAATAGCTGTATACAAAGCGGCAGCCTTGACCAGCAAGCTGGTGCAGGGCGGTGCTGAAGTGAAGGTGATCATGACGGAGTCGGCACGCAAATTTGTGGCCCCTCTCACCTTTCAGGCCCTATCCCGCCAAGATGTGTATTGGGACACCTTTGATGAAAAAGATTCATCAAAAATTGCTCATATCGACTTGGCGGATTGGGCTGACCTCGTACTGGTGGCACCTGCCACGGCAAACATCATCGGGAAGCTTGCAAATGGGATTGCAGATGACATGATTACAACGACGATTCTTGCAACGACGGCACAGGTGTGGATCGCCCCGGCCATGAATGTACATATGTATGATCATCCAGCAGTGAAAAGGAATATTGAAACCCTTTTTGGGTTCGGTTATCAATTTGTCGAACCAAGTGAAGGGTATTTAGCCTGTGGGTATATCGGCAAGGGAAGATTGGAAGAACCAGAGAAGGTAGTGGAGCTGGTTGATCGTTTTTTCCAGGAACGCGACAGTGATAAAAAGCTCCTTGAGGGGAGAAAAGTAGTGATCACGGCCGGTCCGACGAGGGAGATGGTGGATCCTGTGCGATTCTTTTCCAATCGTTCAACCGGAAAGATGGGATACGCCCTTGCTGAAGCGGCTGTTTCCCTTGGAGCTGATGTCGTTTTGATCTCCGGACCTTCTGTGTTACCGATTCCAGCAGGTGTTGAATTTGTCTCCGTGACGACTGCTGAAGAAATGTATCATAGGGTGCATGATCTATTTCCATCTGCAGATATCGTCGTAAAGAGTGCAGCAGTCGCCGATTACCGCCCTAAAGAAATATTTGAAGATAAGTTAAAGAAAAAAGATGGAAATCTAGTGATCGAATTTGAGCGTACAAAGGATATTTTAATGAGCCTTGGTGAAAGGAAAACTCACCAATACCTCATCGGATTTGCAGCAGAGACGACAAACGTCGAAGCATATGCCAAGGCGAAGCTTGTGAAAAAGAGGGCAGATATGATCGTCGCAAATAATGTGAAAGAAACGGGATCCGGGTTCGGAACAGATACAAATAAGGTATCGATTGTCACGAGCGGGGGAGACGCTCGCGAGCTGCCTTTATTATCAAAGTTTGAGGTAGCCAAAGAAATCTATAAAGAAGCCATCCGGCATATGAAGAAGGGTTCCTCACATGAACGTAGCTAGCGTCATTGTCGACGTTCCTGCCATGCAGACGGATCGAACGTATGATTACAGTATCCCGAATGAATGGAAGGGCAGCATCGTTCCTGGTATGAGGGTCGTCGTGCCTTTTGGTCCGAGGAAAATCCAAGGCTTTGTCATTGAATTAAAGGAAAAAGGGGAAGTCTCGAAACTCAAATCGATCGTCGAGCCGATGGATCTCGTACCCGTCCTGAATAAAGAGTTACTTGCACTCGGGAGCTGGTTGACCGAGAAGACCCTCTGCTTTAAAATTTCCGCCTTTCAAGCGATGCTTCCAGCAGCCATGAAAGCGAAGTATGAAAAATTCCTTCGACTGGAAGAAGGCAGGAATCCGGGGGAACTTCATCTCTCCCTCCAACGCTTTTTCAAGGATGGAAAAGAGGTCTCCTGGAATGCAATCGAAGAAAGCGGCATGCTCCCCCTCGTACATAAAGAGGTGAAAAAAGGCTCTGTCGAAGTCATCTATAGGGTGAAAGCCAAAGGGAATAAGAAAACAGTACGAAAGCTTTATCTGAACGTACCAATCGATCAAGTGGATGAAGTGAAAGATGGGTTGCCTCCCCAGGCCAGTAAGCAAAAACAAATCATCGAATATATGATGGATGCGGCTCCTGGTGGTGATGGGATACTCGCATCCACCCTGACGGAAGTGATGTCCACGACTTCAAGTACCGTAAAGTCTTTAGTCCATAAAGGGATCCTTGTTGAGAAAAACGTGGAAATGTACCGTGATCCTTTCGAAAATAGAACATTTGAGAAGACATTCCCCCTCTCATTGACTTCCCAACAGGAAGAGGCGATCGGTCCCATTTTGAGTACCATCGATCAAGAGAAGCATCATACATTTCTCCTTTACGGTGTTACAGGGAGCGGGAAGACAGAGATTTATCTGCAATCCATCCAACGGGTACTCGAGGAAGGGAAAGAAGCAATCGTGCTAGTCCCAGAGATTTCCCTTACCCCTCAGATGGTACACCGCTTTAAAGGAAGGTTTGGTGACGATGTCGCCGTCCTTCACAGTGGATTATCAGTCGGGGAAAAATATGATGAGTGGAGAAAGATTCAGCGCAAGGAAGTGAAAGTGGTGGTCGGAGCCCGCTCTGCCGTTTTTGCCCCTTTTGAAAATATCGGGATCATCATCATCGATGAAGAGCATGAAACCAGCTACAAACAAGAGGAAAATCCACGTTATCACGCACGGGACGTTGCCATCTATCGAGGGGAATTCCATCAATGCCCGGTGATCTTAGGCAGTGCGACGCCTTCCCTGGAATCCTTCGCCCGGTCTTCAAAAGGGGTGTACGGACTATTGACGCTTAATAAACGGATGAATGACGGGCCGCTTCCATCGGTAGATATCGTGGATATGAGAGAGGAACTCAGGAAGGGAAACCGTTCCATGTTTTCAACCAACCTGTTCGAAAAGCTCCAGGGCAGGCTTGAAAAGGGAGAGCAGACTGTCCTTTTTCTAAATCGCAGGGGGCACTCATCGTTCATCATGTGCAGAGATTGCGGCTTTGTCCTGCAATGCCCCAATTGCGATATCTCCTTGACCTATCATCGATTTTCCAATGGGATGAAATGCCATTATTGCGGGTATGAAGAAGGGGTCCCATCTACTTGTCCTGAATGCACAAGTGAGCATATCCGTTATTTTGGGACGGGTACACAGAAGGTTGAGGAGGAATTGACGAAGCTCCTCCCAGATGCAAGGATCATACGTATGGATGTCGATACCACAACCCGGAAAGGCTCACATGAAAAACTGTTAACGGCTTTCGGGGAAGGTAAGGCAGATATCCTACTCGGTACGCAAATGATCGCAAAGGGCCTGGACTTTCCGAATATCACCCTGGTAGGTGTACTCAGTGCGGATACGATGCTCCATCTGCCTGATTTCAGGGCAGCGGAAAAGACGTTCCAATTATTGACTCAAGTAAGTGGAAGGGCTGGCAGGCATACGCTGCCGGGGGAAGTGGTCATACAAACGTACACACCTGAGCACTACTCGATCGAATTAGCATCCAATCATGATTATAATCGTTTCTATCAGCAGGAAATGATGATGAGAAAAATGGGTTCCTATCCTCCTTTTTACTACATCACGCTGATCACATTAAGTCATGAAGATCTAATGAAGGTTGTGGATATTTCAGAGAAAATGACGGCTTTCATCCGTTCAAAGCTATCCGATACAACGATCATCCTTGGGCCGGTTGCATCGCCAATTCCCAGGATCAAGAATAGATACCGCTATCAATGTTTGATAAAATACAAGCGTGAACCAAATCTTGGGAGTACGTTAAAAACAGTACTGGATCAATTTCAGCAGCAATATGCATCACAGGGGTTAACCATCTCCATAGATGTGAACCCTTATATGATGATGTAACACTATTCATATAGAAAAATGGAGGACAGTTATGGCAATACTTCCAATCGTCATGCATCCGGATGCCATTCTCGAAAAAGAATGTGAGAAGGTAACGGATTTTGATAAAAAGTTAAAGAAATTACTTGTAAATATGTATGATACCATGATCGAGGCGGACGGAGTCGGGCTCGCAGCCCCTCAAGTGGGCCTCGACCTTCAGGTAGCGATCGTCGACATCGGCGATGACTCAGGGACGATCGAACTGATCAATCCTGAAATCATCGAGTCAGAAGGGTCTCAAACCGACCTCGAAGGATGCCTCAGCTTCCCGGGCCTCTATGGAGAAGTGACACGCCCATACTCGATCAGGGTTAAAACACAGGACCGTAAAGGAAGAACGGTTGAATTTCAAGCCCAGGATTTTCTGGCCAGGGCCATCCAGCATGAAATCGATCACCTGCACGGCATTTTATTTACAACAAAAGTAGAAAAGTATATTACAGAAGAAGAATTAGAAGGGTATGAAGCTTAATGACGAAAGTGATCTTTATGGGAACACCCGATTTCTCGGTTCCTGTTCTCCAATCTCTAATAGATGAAAAATATGATGTGATCGCCGTTGTGACACAACCGGATCGCCCCGTCGGAAGGAAAAGGATACTCACGCCACCACCTGTCAAAGTGGCCGCTGAAAAGCACGGCATCCCGGTCTACCAGCCCGAGAAGATAAAGAATGAAGATGAGCTAAACCAGGTCCTGGATTTAAAACCGGATCTTATCGTGACGGCTGCTTTCGGACAGATTCTTCCGAACGCTCTGCTTGAGGCACCTAAACATGGATGCATCAATGTTCATGCTTCCCTGCTACCTGAACTCCGTGGAGGCGCGCCAATCCATTATTCCATTCTCCAGGGAAAAGAGAAAACAGGCATCACCATTATGTACATGGTGGAAAAGCTGGACGCTGGGGATATCATCAGCCAAGTGGAAGTGGAGATCGAAGAGCGAGATCATGTAGGTACACTTCACGACAAACTGAGTGCAGCAGGTGCTAAATTACTGATCGACACCATCCCTCCATTACTGAAAGGGGAAATCTCCCCCGTAAAACAGGATGATTCAAAAGCTACATTTGCACGGAATATCAAGCGTGAACAAGAGAAGATAGACTGGACGCGTGACGGGGAAGAAATCTACAATCATATCAGGGGACTCCATCCGTGGCCGGTAGCGTATACCACATTGGACGGCTCGGTCATGAAAGTATGGTGGGGAGAGAAAGTGAGCGTGACCCCGTCATCACCCGGGAAAATCATCGGAATTGAAGAGGATGGTTTCGTTGTGTCCACGGGCAATTCAACAGGGATCAAAATCACCGATTTACAGCCTTCCGGCAAGAAAAGGATGAGTGCAAAGGACTACCTTCGGGGAGCGGGCTCACATTTAGAAGCTGGTCTGATGTTAGGAGAAGAACATGAGTAAACGAAATAAAACCGTACGGGAAGCAGCACTCGATGTCATCGAGGCAGTGGAGAAAAATCAATCATACAGCAATTTACTGCTTCATTCAGTGATCGAAAAAAACGAACTGCCGGGTAAGGATATCGGTTTATTGACAGAATTGACATACGGGACCATTCAACGCAAAATGACGCTGGATTTCTATTTAGCCCCATTCATCAAGGGGAAGCTGGATGATTGGGTTCGTCAATTGTTACGATTATCCCTTTATCAGCTGGTCTACTTAGATCGGATACCGGATCGCGCCGTATTCTATGAAGCAGTCGAAATCGCTAAAAAAAGAGGACATAAGGGAATCTCAGGATTAGTCAATGGGGTATTAAGGTCTGTACAGAGAAAAGGCCTTCCGACTCTTGATTCCATCAAGGACCCGGTTGAAAGGGTCGCCATCGAAACGAGTCATCCATACTGGCTTGTCAAGAGATGGTCAGAACAATTTGGTTTAGACAAGACGAAAGAAATGTGCGAAACCAACTTGATCGCTCCAAACCAAACGGCCCGTGTGAATACCACCAGGGTCAGCCGTGAAGAGCTCTTACAGCAATTGGCGGACAGCGGAAATGAAGTGAAGGAAAGTTCCATCGTGCCGGAAGCAGTCCAGTCTCTGCGGGGAAACCTTGCGAAAACAGATGCATACCGCAATGGGTTATGTACGATACAGGATGAAAGCTCGATGCTTGTTTCTTATGCTTTAAAGCTTGAAAAAGGGATGAAAGTGCTGGATGCGTGTGCAGCACCTGGAGGGAAAACGACGCATATCGCAGAGAAACTCTCCGGAACCGGCGAAGTCCATGCCTTGGATCTCCATAAGCATAAAGTCAAATTAATCGACGAGAATGCTTCCCGGCTCGGTCTTTCCAATGTACACACCGCTGCCCTTGATAGCAGGAAAGCAGGAGAGAAATTTGAAAAGGGAAGTTTCGATCGGATACTGGTCGATGCACCATGTTCAGGTTTAGGTGTTCTCAGGAGAAAACCGGATATTAAATATGCAAAGAAAGAGGCAGATCTTCAATCCCTTCAAAAGATCCAGCTCGATATCCTCTCGGCCGTTGCACCCTTGCTGAAAAAAGGTGGATTACTGGTTTATAGCACATGTACGGTCGACCGCAACGAAAACGAAGGAACCGTTTCGGCCTTTCTGAATGATCACCCTGACTTTGAGTTTCATCAACTCGATCAACTGCCGGAAACAGTGAGACCGTTCATTGACGGAAACCAAATGCAAATTTTCCCACAGGATTTCGGAGGGGATGGATTCTATATTTCGTGTTTCCTGAAAAAGGATTAAGTCGATATTCATCAAATGTTGAAAGTAAAGCAGGAAAATCCGTTGTAGAAGTCGTAAAAGTACAACAGACCTTTTAGTATGTTATGTGCAGAAGGAACTACTTGAAACAGGTGCAGAAGAAGAGAAGAGGTGACCTAAGTGAAGACGGTTTATTTTACGGACAAAGGGAAAGTGCGGCAGCTGAATGAAGATAGTGCCGGTGTATTCGTGAATCAGCATGGAGATCATTTAGCTGTTGTAGCAGATGGGATGGGCGGCCACAGAGCAGGGGACGTTGCCAGTGAACTTACCATTTCCATCTTAAAGGACTTATGGGAGAAAACCGAGAAATTTCACACCGCTGATGAAGCAGAAAATTGGTTAAAATCAACTATTAACGAAGTAAACAAAGAAGTATATACTTATTCTCAATCCAATTCCGAATGCGAAGGGATGGGTACGACTCTCGTCGGAGCCATCTGTACTTCTTTATTTGCAACCATAGTCAATATCGGTGACAGCAGAGGGTATATCCTGAATGAAAACGGATTTCATCAATTGACGGAAGATCATACGCTTGTCAATGAATTGGTGAGAAGCGGTGAAATTTCAAAGGAAGATGCAGAGCATCATCCGAGAAAAAATGTCATTTTAAGAGCGATCGGTACGGAAGCTTCAATTACGATGGATATTAAAACGATCATGTTCGAAGAGGAAGATGTCATTCTTCTATGTTCAGACGGCCTTTCAAATAAAGTCTCTGAAAAAGAAATGAAAGAGGTATTGGCCCGGGACCACTCCCTGGAAAACAAAGGGGAGTCGCTCGTTCATTTAGCCAATGAGTATGGCGGTGAAGATAATATTACCGTAGTAATTGTCGAGTTTGCCGCTGAAACGGAAAGCGGGTGATAGCATGATGGAAGGTAAGCGCATCAGTGGGCGTTACAGAATTATTAAACTCATTGGTGGAGGGGGAATGGCCAACGTTTATTTAGCTCACGATGTGATTCTTGATCGTGAAGTGGCCATTAAAATGCTCCGGATCGACTTTGCCAATGAAGAGGAATTCATTAAACGATTCCAACGGGAAGCCCAATCTGCTACTAGTCTTGCCCACCCTAATATTGTGAGCATTTATGATGTAGGAGAAGAGGATGATCTCTATTATATCGTCATGGAATATGTTCATGGCATGACGCTAAAGCAATACATACAGCAACACTCGCCTGTCAATGTTGACAAGGCGATCGATATTATGAAGCAACTGACAATCGCCATGTCTCATGCTCATCAGAATCATATCGTGCACCGGGACATCAAGCCTCATAATATCCTTCTTGATGAAGAAGGAAATGTGAAAATAACCGATTTCGGGATCGCGATGGCACTCAGTGCCACCTCGATCACACAGACCAATTCGGTTCTAGGGTCGGTACACTACCTTTCTCCTGAGCAGGCGAGAGGCGGGATGGCCACAAAGAAATCGGACATCTATTCTCTTGGGATCGTCATGTTCGAATTGTTGACGGGCAGATTGCCTTTCTCGGGGGAGTCGGCTGTTTCGATTGCCTTAAAGCATCTGCAATCGGAAACACCTTCCTTGAAAAGGTGGAACCCTGACATTCCACAAAGCGTGGAAAATATCGTACTGAAAGCAACGGCAAAGGATCCTTTCAGACGTTACGAAAGCCTGGAAGAAATGGATGAAGACTTGTCGACGGCCCTTGATGCCGATCGCATGAACGAACCTAAATTCGCCGTTCCTCTCGATGATGAAGCGACAAAAGCGATCCCTGTCATCACGGATCAAAAGGCCTACTCGAATTTAGATGATACAATCGTCCATCATCAGACAGACGACGTGCAAACGAAGCCGACCCCGCCAGTGAAAGAGGGCAAGAAGGGTAAAAAAGATAAAACAAAACCGCCTAAGGGTAAAAGTAAGAAGAAGTGGCCGATGGTGATCATTGGTTTATTCTTTTTATTGATTCTGTTAGGGGTCGCTGCTGTCACGATGGTACCTGGTTTATTGGGGCCGAAAGAGATAGAAGTACCGGATGTTTCTGAAATGGATCAAACCGAAGCGATTTCGACGATCATCTCGGCTGGCTTTGTGGTTGGTGAAACCAAGAAGGTACCCGATGAAGAAATTCCCGAAGAATATGTGATCAAGACCAATCCAAAATCAGGACGAATGGCAAATGAAGGATCGGCTGTCGATATCTATGTCAGTACAGGTAAAGAAAAAGTGGAAGTCGATGATTATGTCGGCAAGGACTTTGAAGAAGTATCTGCTGAATTGGAGGAAAAGGGATTCACTGTAGAGAAAGAAGAAGAGTTTAATGATGAAAAGGCCAAAGGGACGATCACGGATCAGGACCCGTCACCAGGGGACGAAGTCGTGGCTGAGGAGACGACGATAACCTTGACGGTTAGTAAGGGATCTGAGCCTTTTGATATGGATGATTTAGTTGGCTACGACAGATCGGCACTTGATCAATATGCAGCTTTAAAAGGGGTAAAGGTTGAAGTAAGGGAAGAAAAATACTCTGATAGTATCGAAGCTGGTAAAGTGATTTCACATGAACCGGAACAAGGCAGCCCGACGTTCCAAGGGGAAACAATTTATGTGATTATGTCTAAGGGTCCTGAACCGCCGAAGGAAGTACCGACTAAAGAAGTGACGCTAAAAGTGAAAGTTCCATATTCGAGAGATGACGGGACTCCACAAGCAGTGGATATTCAAATAGAAGACAAAAACAGGAGTTTTGATGATCCTGATTCATATGAAGTGGACGGTATTACTCAAGATAAAGAATACACTTTAACGTTCACCTTAGAAGAGGGGACTAAGGGGAAATATAGAATATTGAGGGACGGAGAGGTGTATGAAGAAGAAACTGTAGAGTATCCTAAAGAAGAATAACATTGCCAAGGGGCTGTACCCGGGTTTTTAAAGAACCTACGGGACAGTCCTCTTGTTTTCCTTTATAATGGGAATGATACATAATGAAGATAACGAGATAGATAAACGTATTGAATAGGAGGTTTCGAATGCCTGAAGGAAAAATCGTAAAAGCATTGAGTGGATTTTACTATGTGCTCTCAGAAGGCAGTGTGACGCAATGCAGGGGCAGGGGCAATTTCCGTAAAAATAAAATCACGCCCCTTGTTGGTGATTATGTCGAATTTCAAGCAGAGAACAAAACGGATGGGTACATTCTGAAGGTATTGGATCGGAAGAATGAATTGGTACGCCCACCGATCGCAAACGTCGATCAGGCGATTTTGGTCTTTTCAGCCAGTGAACCGGATTTCAGTCCTGCGCTCCTGGATCGTTTTCTTGTATTGGTGGAGAGCAAAGAAATCGAACCGCTTATCTGCGTGACCAAAATGGACTTAGTGACATCGGAAGAAGCAGAAAAAATAGAACAATATGTGAGTGAGTACCGCTCTTTTGGATATGAAGTTTTGATGACGTCTTCCAAAACAGAACATGGCCTTGAAGAGCTGACTCCGTATTTGAAAGATAAAATTTCGGTATTTGCCGGTCAGTCCGGAGTGGGGAAGTCGTCCCTTTTAAATGCATTGAACCCCGACCTGGAGCTGAAGACGGCCATGATTTCTTCCCATCTGGGCAGGGGGAAACATACGACCCGCCATGTGGAACTCATTGATATAAAGGATGGGCTGGTCGCAGATACCCCGGGATTCAGTTCACTGGAGTTTTCAGAGCTTGAAATAGAAGAACTGCCGCAGTGCTTCCCGGAAATGGTCGAGGTGGCAGAAGAATGTAAATTCAGGGGCTGCCTTCATATCAATGAACCAAAATGTGCCGTAAAATCCGCCGTTGAAGCAGGAAGGATTCCTGATTACCGCTACGATCACTATTTGACTTTCCATAAAGAAATAAAAGAAAGAAAGCCGAGGTACTAAATATGAAAATCGCACCATCCATTCTTTCAGCCAATTTTGCAGAGCTGGGCAATGAAATCAAAGATGTTGAAAAAGGGGGAGCAGACTATATCCATGTAGACGTCATGGATGGTCACTTCGTACCGAATATTACGCTCGGGCCGATGATCGTAAAAGCGATCCGTCCACTAACAACGTTGCCGTTGGACGTACATCTCATGATTGAAAACCCGAGTCAATACATCGAAGAGTTTGTCGATGCGGGAGCGGACTATATTACCGTCCATGTAGAAGCAGATCCCCATTTGCATAGGACCATTCAAATGATCAAAGATAAAGGAGTCAAGGCGGGTGTCGTCCTGAATCCGGGTACTCCGGCAGAATTGATCAGGCCTGTCCTGCAAGATGTCGATATGGTCCTCTTGATGACCGTTAACCCTGGATTCGGCGGGCAATCATTCATCCCGTCGGTCGTTCCGAAAATCAAGCAGATCCGTGAATGGGCCAATGAAGTCAATCCTTCACTCGAAATCGAAGTGGACGGTGGCATCAATCCTGAAACGGCTGCCGTATGTGCCGAAGCGGGAGCAGACGTATTTGTTGCTGGATCTGCCATCTACAATAAGAGTGACCGAGGGGCAGCAATCGAAGAGTTGAAGAAATCTCTCGTATAAGAGACGAAGGCTGATCCTTTAGGATCAGCCTATTTTTATAAGATGGGAGTGGAGGATATGGAAATCAATATCGTTGCCGGTGGACCGGATCGATACATACCGGCATTGAACAAATATTGTAGTGATGAAGTCAACTGGGTTGGCGTAGACCGTGGCGTATACACGTTATTAGAGCAGATGATCGAACCCTCCATTGCATTCGGGGATTTTGATTCAGTGAACACCGAAGAGTGGGAACTGATCCAGGAAAAAGTCCGGGAAGTCAATCGCTATCAGCCCGAAAAGGACGAGACCGACCTCGAGCTTGCCCTGAACTGGGCGATCGATCAGAAACCCGATAAAATTTCCATCTTCGGTGCCACCGGGGGAAGGCTTGATCACTTCATGGGTAACCTGCAGTTATTAATGACACCGAAACTTTTAGAAGCCTGCATCAAAGTGGAAATGATCGACGTGCAAAATCGATTATCCCTAGCTGAACCCGGGGAGCATAACGTTGAAAAAAGCCCGGAATTACAGTATATTTCCTTTGTTCCCGTTACCGAAAATGTCGATGGGATCACCCTCACCGGCTTTAAATATCCATTAAAAAATCGGAATATTTCTAGAGGATCCACACTATGTATTAGTAATGAACTTATACAATCATCTGGTACTTTTTCCTTTTCAAATGGCATATTAATGGTGATAAGAAGCAGTGATGAAAGCTTCTCGTGACCAGGCAGAAAAGAAGATGTACTTAACTGAAACTGCTTGAATAGACTGAACTGTTGTCAAGCGAAACATTACGTTCTTTAGATTGTGGGGAGGGACTTTAAATGCGCTTTTATACAATTAAATTACCGAAATTCTTGGGTGGACTTGTGAGGGCGATGTTAGGAACGTTTAAAAAAGAATAAATGGTTTGTTGGGGATGGCGTCGGTGCCATCTTCTTTTTTTTATTGATTTAGAGATGGAAGAGGGGCTTATTTCAAACGGGCAAAAAATAAGCGGAATTTTTCCGGTTACTTTCAGAATGAATCTTATTTTAGGGTCAATAAGGGTAGTTTTTCCGCTTAAGTACGGAAACATCATCCATTTTAGTATGATGTGAAGTAAATAAGCGGAATTTTTCCTGCTATTCCATCCATATTAAACAGTAATTTCAATATAAGCGGAATTTTTCCGGCTATTTATCGGCTCTGCTGCTTAACGTGTTCTCCCAACCAAGAATACCGCCTTCCGCTTTTCTGTGATGTCCAGCTCCGGCGGCTAGAGGCTCGAGGTCATAAGCTAAATTGACCCAAAAGGCAAAGAGCGCCTTTCCGGTGGGTTCGCCTTATGCTTGTCGCCCCAGTGCGAGCCCCTTCCGCTTTTCTGCGATGTCCAGCTCCGGCGGCTAGAGGCTCGAGGTCATAAGCTAAATTGACCCAAAAGGCAAAGAGCGCCTTTCCGGTGGGTTCGCCTTATGCTTGTCGCCCCAGTGCGAGCCCCTTCCGCTTTTCTGCGATGTCCAGCTCCGGCGGCTAGAGGCTCGAGGTCATAAGCTAAATTGACCCAAAAGGCAAAGAGCGCCTTTCCGGTGGGTTCGCCTTATGCTTGTCGCCCCAGTGCGAGCCCCTTCCGCTTTTCTGCGATGTCCAGCTCCGGCGGCTAGAGGCTCGAGGTCATAAGCTAAATTGACCCAAAAGGCAAAGAGCGCCTTTCCGGTGGGTTCGCCTTATGCTTGTCGCCCCAGTGCGAGCCCCTTCCGCTTTTCTGCGATGTCCAGCTCCGGCGGCTAGAAGCTCGAGGTCATAAGCTAAATTGACCAAAAAGGCAAAGAACGCCTTTCCGGTCAATTCATCTTATGCTTGTCGCCTCTGGGCGAGCCGCCTCCGCTTTTCTGGGTGTAAAGTATTTTTTCTTGAAAGGTTTTAATTGTAGTATTGCATTATGGAAAGTTGTGTGATAAATTATTAAAGTATCTTTATGATAATAAGCGAAATGTGGAACTGAAATTAACTTCAGCTTCTTGTTAGTGAGGAGGGAATATATTATGGCAAAACAATGCGTAGTAACAGGCCGTAAAGCCAGCTCAGGTAACGCTCGCTCTCACGCAATGAATGCGAACAAGCGTACTTGGGGTGCAAACCTGCAAAAAGTTCGAATTCTTGTGGACGGAAAGCCTAAGAAAGTATGGGTTTCTGCAAGAGCGTTGAAATCTGGTAAAGTAGAACGCGTATAATACTTAAAATGGGAAGGCGCCTAATCTAGGCGCCTTTTTTCATTAAAAGGCATTTCTTGTAAAGATCCTTATGTAAGCCGATGATTAATCTTTGAATAATAAGGAAAATATAGAGGGTAAACCCAACAAATGACGCTTGTGATAATAGTTTAGCTTTCAAAAACAGTATACTTATAGTAAAATGTTTTTAGCCAAGCATGTAATTAAAGGGGGAAAACATTCCATGTCCATCGAATTGAAAACGCAGTACGGACAAATTGATATTACGAATGATGTCATTGCAATGATTGCTGGAGGTGCAGCGGTGGATTGCTACGGAATTGTTGGAATGGCTTCAAAGAACCAAATTAAAGACGGTTTCACAGATATCTTACGTAAAGAAAATTTCACTCGCGGAGTGATCGTTCGTCAAGATGAAGAGGAAGTACATATTGATATGTATATTATTGTGAGTTATGGTACAAAAATTTCTGAGATTGCCCATAATGTACAATCCAAGGTTAAATATACTCTTGATAAGACCGTCGGCTTGGCGGTAGATTCAGTAAATATTTTTGTGCAGGGGGTTCGTGTCACGAACCCGTAGTGAGGAGGAAGATTCGTGTCGATTACATCTTTGGAAGGAAAACGTTTTGCCCAGATGGTGATACAAGGTGCCACCAAATTATCTGCCAATGCGCAGCTGGTTGACGCGCTGAACGTTTTTCCTGTTCCTGATGGTGATACTGGAACAAATATGAATTTATCAATGACTTCCGGTGCAAAGGAAGTTCAAAACCATATTCAAGATCATATTGGAAATGTGGCTACTGCCCTTTCAAAAGGCTTGTTGATGGGGGCAAGAGGTAACTCAGGTGTTATCTTATCCCAATTGTTCAGAGGCTTTGGTAAGGCGATTGAAGGGAAAGAATCCTTAACGAGTGCAGAGTTTGCCAATGCACTTCAAACAGGGGTGGAAACGGCTTATAAAGCGGTTATGAAACCTGTGGAAGGAACGATTCTAACGGTTGCGAAAGATGCTGCGAGAAAAGGTGTTTCTGTAGCTGAGACTGAAAGTGATTTCGTAAAGCTTATGCAGGCAATTGTCGACGAAGCGCAGGCTTCATTGAATCGTACACCTGATTTACTTCCTGTATTGAAGGAAGTGGGAGTAGTCGATAGTGGGGGTCAGGGACTTCTGTTCGTTTATGAAGGTTTCCTTGCTGAACTAAAAGGGGAAAAGGTTTCCGATCAGGCGTCACTGCCATCCATGAATGATCTTGTGAGTGCAGAGCATCATAAGGCGGCACAGGATTTCATGAGTACAGAAGATATTGAATTTGGATATTGTACAGAATTCATGGTCCGATTCGAAAATGATAAACAGTCATTTGTAGAAGAAGACTTTCGCCAGGATTTAAGCAAGTTCGGTGATTCCCTGCTTGTCATCAGTGACGATGAATTAGCCAAAGTACATATCCACTCCGAACAGCCGGGGGATGTATTGACATATGGACATCAATACGGAAGTCTCATCAATATTAAAATTGAAAACATGAGACAGCAGCACAGCAGCATTGTAGGAGAATCCAAGCCTGCTGTAGCAGAAGCTCCGACTCAGGCCAAGGAAGTCGACTTTGCCATCGTGACTGTATCAATGGGTGAAGGGATTGCCGAATTATTTAAGAGCATCGGCGCAACTTCTGTGATCGAAGGCGGTCAGACGATGAATCCGAGTACGGAGGATATCGTGAAAGCTGTAGAAGAAGTGAATGCGAAGAAAGTCATCATCATGCCGAATAACAAGAACATCATCATGGCTGCCGAACAAGCGGCTGAGGTTCTTGAAATGGAAGTAGCCGTTGTCCCGACGAAGACTGTACCGCAGGGAATGGCTGCGTTACTTGCCTTTAATCCATCAGCTTCTGTTGAAGACAATAAGCAGTTGATGACCGAGGCGTCTAAACAGGTGAAAACGGGTCAAGTCACATTTGCTGTGAGAGATACGTCCATCGATGGCGTTTCGATTTCAAAAGATGACTTTATGGGAATTGAAGAAGGCAAGATTGTCGTTTCGGATTCCGACCGTCAAAAGTCTGCTCAAACTCTGTTGGAGACTATGCTTGATGCTGACTCTGAGATCTTGACGATTCTATACGGTGAAGATGTGACCGAAGAGGATGTTGAGTCACTCAGAGAGTATGTGGAACAACACTATGAAGATGTAGAAGTGGAAGTTCATAATGGTAAACAACCACTTTACTCCTATATATTCTCAGTTGAATAAGGATTAAAGGAAGGGGGCAGCTCTAAAAGGAGTTTGTCCCCTTCAATTATGTTAGAATGGTAGTGTGAATCGGATGTTAGGTAAGGGGGAAAAGTCATGAAATACAAAAGTGTATTTGATATTATCGGTCCTGTGATGATTGGGCCATCCAGTTCTCATACGGCTGGTGCTGCCAGAATAGGAAGGATAGCGAGAAACCTGTTTCGCCGGGAACCCAAATGGGCGACGATCTCCTTTTATGGATCGTTTGCAAAAACATATAAGGGCCATGGAACAGACGTAGCCATTGTAGGCGGAATCCTTGATTATGATACATATGATGAACGGATTATCGAATCAATCAATGTAGCTAAGAAAAAAGGGATAAAGATCAAATTTCAAGAAGAAGATGCCATTACGGATCATCCGAATACAGCCCGCATCCGCATGGGGGATGATCAAGGTGAAATCGAATTGGTCGGTATTTCGATTGGTGGAGGGAAAGTGGAAATCATTGAACTTAACGGCTTTGAACTTAAACTCTCTGGCCATCATCCCGCCATACTTGTCGTCCATGATGACCGGTTCGGAGCGATTGCATCTGTCTCCAATGTCATTGCCAAGCATCAACTGAACATCGGGCATATGGATGTTTCCCGGAAAGAAAAAGGTCAAATGGCTTTGATGACCATCGAGGTCGATCAACCGATAGATGAAGCGGTGATAAACGAGTTGACTTCACTGCCGAACATTACACAAGTAACACGGATTTCCGATTAATCAATTACAATAATGATAGCGTTTACATAAAGAGGAGGGTATTTACATGTTTCGAAATGTTGCAGAGTTGGTTGAACTTGCAGAAAGTCAGAACAAGAAAATTTCTGACATTATGATCGAACAGGAAATCGAGTTTACGGGAAAGACATTTGAACAGGTTTATAGTCAGATGGAGAAAAACCTGGAAGTGATGGAGCAGGCAGTAGCCAGGGGTCTCGAAGGGGTCAAGTCCCATTCAGGACTTACTGGCGGCGATGCCGTGTTATTACAGAAATACATTGATTCAGGTCGTTCCCTGTGTGGTGATACGATTTTGGATGCAGTGAGTAAAGCAGTGGCAACGAACGAAGTGAATGCAGCGATGGGAACGATTTGTGCTACGCCTACTGCGGGATCTGCCGGAGTGGTACCCGGAACATTGTTTGCTGTAAAGAATAAGTTGAATCCAACGAAAGATGAGATGATCCGCTTCTTATTTGCATCCGGTGCCTTTGGTTTCGTGGTGGCGAATAACGCATCCATCTCAGGTGCGGCTGGCGGTTGTCAGGCAGAGGTGGGATCTGCAAGCGGTATGGCTGCGGCTGCCATCGTGGAGATGGCCGGGGGGACCCCTGGTCAATCGGCAGAAGCCATGGCGATCACATTGAAGAACATGCTGGGTCTCGTATGTGATCCTGTTGCTGGACTGGTGGAAGTACCTTGTGTGAAACGGAATGCTATGGGAGCTGCTAATGCCATGGTTGCGGCGGATATGGCCCTTGCAGGGATCACGAGCCGTATTCCGTGTGATGAAGTGATCGATGCTATGTACAAGATCGGTCAAACCATGCCGGTAGCTCTTCGTGAAACGGCTCAAGGGGGACTGGCGGCTACGCCGACAGGTAGAGAGCTTGAAGCGAAAATCTTTGGGGTTTCCCTGAATAAACGTGAAGACTCATAATGAAGGACTGACAATCCAGAACATTAAGGGGATTGGTGAAGAAACAGCTTTACAGCTGAATGCAATGGGGATTCATTCCGTTCTGGATCTGTTGGAATATCTGCCTTACCGCTATGAGGATTACCGTCTTAGGGACCTGGAAGAAGTAGCCCATGATGAACGCGTCACGGTTGAGGGGAAAGTTCACTCGGAACCCGCACTGATGTTTTATGGGAGAAAGAAATCCCGTTTGACCCTGCGGATTCTCGTAGGGAGGAATCTGGTTCAAGCGGTATTTTTTAATCAGCCTTATTTGAAAAAGAAAATCAATCTTCATGATACGGTGACGGTGACTGGGAAATGGGATAAAAACAGGCAAATAATTACGGTCCAGTATTTTCAGTCTGGCCCTCATGATAAACAGGGGGATTTTGAACCCGTATATTCTTTGAAAGGCTCGGTGAAAAACAATACACTCAGGAAATTCATCAAGAAGGCTTTTAGTGATTACGGTCATTTGATCCATGAAAACCTTCCGGGTCATTTAATGGAAAAGTATAAGCTTTCAAGTCGGAAAGATGCCCTGTATCATCTTCACTTTCCCGACTCCACCGAAGATATGAAGCAGGCAAGAAGACGATTTGTTTATGAGGAATTCCTGTTGTTTCAGTTGAAGATGCAGGCTTTGAGAAAGTTTGAACGGGAGCATTCAAGCGGCATGTCTCAACATTATGATTTGGAAAAAGTCAAATCGTTCATTGATTCTTTACCGTTCCCATTGACCGATGCGCAAAAACGGGTGGTGAATGAGATTTCAGCAGATATGAAATCTCCCTATCGCATGAATCGCCTTCTCCAGGGGGATGTGGGGTCCGGTAAGACAGTCGTTTCCGCCATAGCCTTGTATTCAAGTGTAACAGCGGGTTATCAGGGAGCATTAATGGTCCCGACGGAAATACTGGCTGAACAGCATGCGAATTCCCTCAGCGAACTGCTCGGGCCGATGGGGCTTTCCGTTGCCCTATTAACCAGCTCTGTGAAAGGGAAGAAGCGTCGTCTTTTATTGGATAAACTGAAAGAGGGCGAGATTGATATTCTCATTGGTACCCATGCCCTCATACAGGAAGAAGTCGAATTCAAGCACCTTGGCCTAGTCGTCACCGACGAACAGCACAGGTTTGGTGTCAACCAAAGAAGGGTCCTCAGGGAAAAAGGGGAAAGTCCTGATGTATTATTTATGACAGCGACTCCGATCCCGAGAACACTTGCCATCACCGTATTTGGTGAGATGGATGTGAGTATCATCGATCAGATGCCTGCAGGCAGGAAGTCGATAGAAACCTATTGGGCGAAAGCGGATATGCTATCCAGAGTCCTTTCGTTCATGGATAAGGAGTTAGACCAGGGACGCCAGGCTTATGTGATTTGTCCATTGATCGAGGAATCCGACAAACTGGATGTGCAAAATGCCATTGATGTCTATAATCAATTGGTCCACTATTTTGAAGGGCGTTACAAAGTCGGTCTGATGCACGGGAGACTTCATCCTGAGGATAAGGATGGAGTCATGAGGGAATTCAGTGCGAACCAACTTCAAGTACTTGTTTCCACCACTGTTGTCGAGGTCGGTGTGAACGTTCCGAATGCGACATTTATGCTCATCTATGATGCAGAACGTTTCGGTTTGAGTCAGCTTCACCAGTTGAGAGGACGGGTAGGACGGGGAGAACATCAATCGTATTGTATTCTCCTTGCTGAACCAAAGACCGAAGTCGGGAAAGAACGGATGAAGATCATGACCGAAACGAATGATGGATTTGTTCTTAGTGAGAAAGACCTTGAGCTGAGGGGACCTGGTGATTTCTTCGGCAGAAAGCAGAGTGGTATGCCGGAGTTTAAAGTGGCCGATATGGTGCATGATTACCGTGCGCTGGAAGTAGCAAGGGACGATGCTCAAGTGTTGATCGCATCCGCTCAATTCTGGAGTGATCCAGAGTTTGAACCGCTCAGGAAGTATTTATCCGGATCGGGAATCTTAGAGGGTGAAAAGCTGGACTAGAAAGGCAGATTGTGAGATTATTTCTTGCAATCTGCTTTTTTAGATTATATACTACTATTAGTACCTAGTACTAATACTGGACGGTGTTAAAATTGAGACTTTCGAAAAAAGAAAGACAGGGAAACCTTACGGACACAATCAAAGTGAATCCTTTTATAACAGATGAAGAATTGGCTGAACGGTTTCGTGTAAGCGTCCAGACAATCCGGCTGGATCGAATGGAATTATCGATACCCGAGCTTCGTGAACGAATTAAGTACGTGGCAGAGAAATCGTTTGAAGACGAAGTGAAATCGTTGCCTATTGAAGAGATTATTGGAGAAATTATTGATATAGAGCTGGATCAAAGTGCGATATCCATTTTTGATGTGAAGCGGGAGCATGTGTTCATCAGGAATGGGATTGCGAGGGGGCACCACTTGTTTGCTCAGGCGAATTCCCTTGCAGTGGCTGTCATAAATGACGACTTGGCATTAACTGCGAAGTCAAACATCCGTTTTACCCGCCCTGTAAAGGAAGGCGATCGGGTGGTGGCGAAAGCGAAAGTGATACATATGAAAGATCAAAAAGACCGAACAACGGTAGAAGTTCAAAGTTTAGTCGGTGGTGAGCTCGTGTTTACCGGTGAATTTGAAATGTATCGCTCTAAAAAATCTGTAGAGGATGAAGAGTAGATGAAATTAGCCGTTGATGCAATGGGCGGAGACCACGCCCCGAAAGAAATCGTTCTTGGAGTGAAGCGCGCATTACGTGAATTCAATGATATTGAAGTACTTTTATACGGGGATGAAAAGCAGATCAAACAGTATGTCACCCCGGAAGATCGCCTGACGATCGTCCACACCGATGAAGTGATTGAAGGGACGGATGAACCTGTCAGAGCGGTGAAACGTAAGAAGAATGCTTCGATGGTACTGATGGCTCAAGCCGTGAAAAATGGGGAAGCCGATGCCTGCATTTCAGCAGGAAATACAGGTGCCCTTATGACGGCGGGATTGTTCATTGTAGGGAGAATTGATGGGATTGAGCGGCCTGCATTGGCACCGACCCTTCCGACCCTTGATGGTAAAGGATTCCTCATGCTTGACCTTGGGGCGAATGTCGATGCGAAACCCGAGCATCTTGCACAATACGCAGTCATGGGAAGCATTTATTCCGAGAAAGTAAGAGGGATCAATCACCCGCGTGTGGGCTTATTGAACATCGGAACGGAAGATAAAAAGGGAAATGAATTAACAAAGAAAACCTTCCAGTTATTAAAGGAACTCCCTATCAATTTTGTAGGGAATGTGGAATCCAGAGACCTGCTGGACGGGCCGGCCGATGTTGTCGTGACGGATGGGTTTACCGGGAATATGGTATTGAAGACGATTGAAGGGACTGCCCTGTCCGTCTTCTCCATGTTGAAAAAAACGTTCACGTCCTCAACGAAAAACAAACTTGCCGCAGGACTTGTGAAGAATGACCTGAAGCAATTAAAGAATATGCTCGATTATACAGAGTACGGCGGGGCCGGCCTGTTCGGCCTGAAGGCACCCGTCATCAAAGCTCATGGTTCTTCCAATGAAGTGGCCCTGTATAATGCCATGAGACAAGCAAGGGAAATGGTGAAGCACGACGTTTCCAATACGATAAAAGATGCTATTAATGGGAGTGTGGAATAATATGAGTAAAATCGCGTTTATCTTTCCCGGGCAAGGTTCCCAAACGGTGGGGATGGGGAAAGAATTAGCCGGGCAATATCCTGATGTGCAATCCTATTTCAGTAAAGCCGATGAACGATTGGATACCAAACTTTCAACGATCATCTTTGAAGGTCCCCAGGAAGAGCTTACCCAGACAACGAACGCTCAGCCGGCTCTCCTGACGACGAGCATGGCCATCCTTGCGCGCTTGAAAGCCGAGGGGATTACGGCAGATTACACAGCAGGTCACAGCTTAGGGGAATATTCTGCCCTGGTGGCTGCAGGTGCCATCGGATTTGAAGATGCTGTGTATACCGTTCGTAAAAGAGGGGAATTCATGGAAGAAGCAGTACCAAGCGGAGAAGGAACGATGGCGGCCGTCCTTGGTTTGGGCCGGGAACCATTGAAAGAAGTGACAGACCTTGTAACCGAGGAGGGCCATCCCGTTGGGCTCGCGAACTTGAATTGTCCGGGTCAGATTGTCATTTCAGGTACCGTAAAGGGAGTGGAGCTCTCTTCAGACAAAGCGAAGGAAGCCGGAGCGAAGCGGGTCATCCCACTTCAGGTAAGCGGGCCTTTCCATTCCCAATTGATGAAACCTGCTGCCGAACAGTTCGTTTCAATCCTGGATTCAATCACGATCAAAGACGCAGACGTACCCGTCATTGCGAATGTGACTGCAGAGCCTGTAACAGGACATGAAGAGATCAAGCGTTTATTAATTGAACAATTGTACTCGCCTGTACAATGGGAAGATACAGTCGAGAAGCTTCTTGAACTGGGTGTGGATACATTCATCGAAGTGGGACCAGGTAAAGTCCTTTCAGGTTTAGTGAAAAAAGTGAACAGACGTGTGAAGACTTATGCTGTTCAAGATGAAGCGTCCTTACAACAAACCATTCAAGCGCTGAAGGAGGAAGCTTAAATGAATTTAGAAGGTAAAGTGGCACTTGTGACAGGAGCATCCCGTGGAATCGGACGGGAGATCGCTCTTGAACTTGCCCGTGAAGGTTGTAATGTCGCCGTGAATTACGCCGGTAGTGAAGCGAAAGCAAACGAAGTCGTGGATGAAATCAAGAGTTTGGGCAGAGAAGCAATCGCCGTACAATGTAATGTATCGGATGCTGAAGGTGTTCAGGCTATGGTTAAGGAAACGATCGGTGAATTTGGGTCCATCGATATCCTTGTGAACAATGCCGGCATCACCAAAGATAATCTGTTGATGAGAATGAAAGAAACAGAATGGGATGATGTCATCAACATCAATCTGAAAGGTGTATTCCTGTGTACGAAGGCCGTTACACGTCAAATGATGAAACAAAGAAGTGGTCGAATCATCAATATTTCATCCATTGTCGGAGTGAGCGGGAATCCGGGACAAGCAAATTATGTAGCAGCCAAATCAGGTGTGATCGGTTTGACGAAAACGACAGCGAGAGAACTTGCTCCCCGTGGAATCACAGTGAATGCCGTTGCCCCTGGCTTCATCTCGACGGATATGACCGATCAGCTTCCTGAAGATGTACGTAGTGAAATGTTAAAACAAATCCCGTTAAGCCGTTTTGGCGCTCCCGGGGATATTGCGAAAGTAGTGACATTTGTTGCATCCGATTCCGCATCGTATATGACGGGGCAAACGCTTCATATTGACGGCGGAATGGTCATGTAATGGGAAGAATGAAATAATTTATTCATCGTTTTCATGTATACTCTTTTCATTAGAGGTGGAAATGCTCTATAATACTTGAGGGGAGGTGACAAAAATGGCAGAAGTATTAGATCGTGTAACAAAAATTATCGTTGATCGTCTAGGTGTAGATGAATCTCAAGTAACTCTTGAAGCTTCTTTCAAAGAAGATCTAGGAGCTGACTCCCTTGATGTAGTTGAGCTGGTTATGGAACTTGAAGATGAATTCGATATGGAAATTTCTGACGATGATGCTGAAAAAATCGGCACAGTAGGTGATGCTGTGAACTACATACAAGCAAAGGCTTAATCGTTAGATTGAATAGAGGGATGGGTGACCCATCTTATATTCTAACCATTTGAAACTTGGTAGGGGTTGAACCCCTACCAAGTTTATTTGTGTTCTAACATCATTGTTTAAGAAATTTTTGCGTAAATGATTTTTTTAGAATAAACTTGATTAGTATACAATGAGAACATATTAGCAAGGTGGAGTGCCTGATGCGGAAGCAAAACAGAAGTAATGGATTATCTAAACATAAAAATGATTTGAAATTCAAGACATTTCAAAATCAAATGGGAATTCAATTTAAAGATGAAAAACTCCTTAAACAAGCTTTTACTCATTCATCCTATGTGAATGAGCATCGTCGAAAACCATATGAAGATAATGAACGCTTAGAATTTCTCGGGGACGCCGTTCTGGAACTTACGGTATCTCAATTTCTTTTCAAGAAATACCCCATGATGAGTGAAGGGGAACTTACCAAGTTAAGGGCGGCCATCGTATGTGAACCTTCCCTGGTGAAGTTCTCAATTGAACTGAATTTCGGTGAACTCATCCTATTGGGTAAAGGTGAAGAAATGACGGGGGGACGTGAGAGACCGGCTTTACTCGCCGATGTCTTTGAAGCGTTTATCGGGGCAGTATACTTAGATCAAGGATTAGAAACAGTCATCTCTGTCCTTGAAAAAGTGGTCTACCCAAAAATCAATGTCGGTGCTTTTTCTCATGTGATGGATTATAAGAGTCAGTTACAAGAGCTGGTTCAAAGGGGCAGTGCAGGAATGATCGAATATAGTATCCTGGAAGAAAGCGGCCCTGCCCACAATCGTCAGTTTATTTCAAGGGTGAGTTTAAATGATGAAGAGTTGGGCATTGGAAATGGCCGGTCAAAAAAAGAGGCTGAACAAAAAGCCGCACAGAAAGCTCTGGAAAAGTTAAAACAAAAGCTGGACGAGAAATAGGGGGAAAGAAGATGTTCCTCAAACAACTAGAAGTAATGGGGTTTAAATCTTTTGCAGAAAGAATATCCGTGGAGTTTGTCCCGGGTGTCACGGCTGTCGTTGGACCAAATGGCAGCGGAAAAAGCAATATTATAGACGCAATCAGGTGGGTGCTTGGTGAACAATCAGCAAAAAGCCTGCGCGGGTCGAAAATGGAAGACGTCATTTTTGCCGGAAGCGATTCAAGGAAAGCCCTCAATATAGCGGAAGTGACCCTTGTCTTGGACAACGAAGACGGCGCACTGCCCATCGATTATAGTGAGGTCAGTGTCACAAGGAGAGTCTACCGTTCTGGAGATAGTGAATATCTACTGAATAAACAGCCGTGCAGGTTGAAGGATATCATTGAACTGTTTATGGATTCAGGGTTAGGAAAAGAAGCTTTCTCGATTATCAGTCAGGGCAAAGTGGAAGAGATCCTGAACAGTAAGCCGGAAGAAAGAAGAACCATCTTCGAAGAGGCTGCCGGGGTATTGAAGTATAAATCACGGAAGAAAAAAGCTGAAAATAAGCTATTTGAAACACAAGAAAATCTTAATCGTGTCAATGACATCCTTCATGAATTGGAAGGACAGGTAGAACCCCTGAAGCTCCAGGCTTCCATGGCCCGTGATTATCTGGAGAAGAAAGAGGAGCTGGAGAAGTTCGAAGTCGCCTTGACTGTGTATGATATTGAGGACTTACATAAGCAGTGGGAGAAGCTGAGCGGAGAATTCGAACAGCATGGACAGGAAGAATTGGTCCTTTCCTCCCGCATTCAGAAGAAAGAAGCCGTCCTGACACAAACAAGGGATAAAATTGCCGCTCTCGATGAGTCGATTTCAAACTTACAGGAAGTGCTCCTATCTACAAGTGAAGAATTAGAGAAACTTGAGGGCAGGAAGCAAGTACTGGTTGAGCGGAAGAAAAATTCGTCCACCAATGAATCACAGTTGAAGCAATCGATTGAAGAAGCTGAAAATCAAATCGAACGTTTAGTTTCTGAAAAAGAAAAAGCAAACCGCGACTTCAAGAGGATCGATTCTGAAGTGTCCGGTTTAAAAGAACTCCTTGTCACGAAGCAGAATCAATTCAAGCACTATAACGAAAATATTGAAGATGTGATTGAATCGTTTAAAAGTGATTACATTGAAAAGCTCAATCAACAGGCCTCTGCAAAAAATGAGATTCAGTATCTCAAACAGCAGCTGGAACAGCAGTCCAGTCGCAGTGGTCGATTAGAAGCGGAAAATGAAAAGTATGTTTCTCAACGTGAAGAACTACACTTGCGTCACAGGGAACGATCGAAAGAACTTCAAGGACAAAAAGAACAGATCGATGAGCACATCTTCTTGTATCGTGAGGAACAAAAGAAGCTTGAATCCGTGAAATCCAAGTATGAAAAGCAGGAGAAGACGCTTTATCAGGCGTTCCAATTCCTGCAACAAGCGAAGTCCAGGAAAGAGATGCTCGAAGAAATGGAAGAAGACTATTCAGGTTTCTTCCAGGGGGTAAAAGAAGTCCTGAAAGAGCGGTCGGGTCAATTAACCGGTATTCAAGGGGCGGTAGCGGAGCTAATAACGGTTCCTAAATCATATGAAACGGCTATGGAAACGGCTCTTGCTGCTTCGATGCAGCATATCGTAGTCGATACAGAAGAAGATGGACGTAAAGCCATTGCCTTTTTGAAGAAACATCAATATGGCCGTGCCACGTTCCTGCCGATGAACGTAATCAAAGGGAAATCCATACCTGAAAGCCAAAAGAATATGCTGAAAGGACATCCTTCCTTTGTAGGCGTGGGAGCTGATCTATTGCATTTTGATGATCGCTTTCAATTGGTGATTTCAAGCCTTGTGGGAAATGTCATCATCACAAAGGATCTAAAGGGTGCAAATGAAATTGCAAAGCTTGTTCAATATCGCTATCGATTGGTTACGCTGGATGGAGATGTTGTCAATCCCGGGGGATCCATGTCCGGGGGTACGGTGAAACAGAAGAAAAATTCCCTTCTATCAAGAAAAGGGGAGCTGGAAGAGATGAAAGAAAAGCTTTCCAGTATGGAAGTTCAGACAGAACAGCTTCAATCCCAAGTAAAATCTCTTAAAGAAGAAAGCAGTTTTCGCGAGAAGAAACTGGAAGAATTGAGAGTGAAGGGGGAGAGATTGCGTCTCAAAGAACAGGAACTCCTCTCCCAACTTCGTGAAATTGAACTTTCCCAGCAGAACCTGGATGAAAGACTGTCCCTGTATGACCTGGAGAAAAAGGATTTTACGTCAATCAAAGAAAAGCATGATTCCAGAACAAAAGAATTGGAAGCTTCTCTCAGGAAGATAGGGGAAGAGGTTACTCAGCTTGATCAAAAGATCAATGAGCTGACTCTACAGAAAAATAGTGAACGGACGTCCAAAGACGCTTTGTTGAATGAAATCAGTGACATTAAAGCGAATCTTGCCGCACGGAATGAACAGTTGGTGAACAGCCGACAGCAACTGAACCGGGTGCAGGATACGATGGCTGAGACAAACAGGCGAAAGATAAGTCTCCAGGAAGACCTGGAATGGTTGCAGACAGAAATGAAGGATAACTTCTCGGGTGAAGAGCAGCTTGGAATAAAAGCAGACGAGTGTGCCGTGCAAAAGGAAGAAACGTCCAAGTTGATTGCTGTCCGCAGGGACGAGCGCTCCAAGCTTCAGCAGATTGTCGATGATGAGGAGATGGAGTTAAAAGAATTGAAGCGTCTTCATAAAGGTTTGGTCGGTGCTCTCCGGGATGAGGAAGTGAAAATCAATCGTCTTGATGTAGAACTTGAGAACCGTCTTGATCATTTACGGGATGAATACATGCTTTCATTTGAAGCGGCAAAAGAGGACTACCCCCTCTCCATCGAAGTGGAAGAGGCAAGGAAAAAAGTGAAACTTGTGAAATTAGCACTGGAAGAGCTCGGGACCGTCAATCTGGGTGCGATCGATGAATATGAACGAGTGAAGGAAAGATACGAATTCTTGGTTGATCAGAAGAATGATCTGACGGAAGCGAAGGACACTCTGTACCTGGTCATTAATGAAATGGATACCGAAATGATCAAACGTTTCGATCAAACCTTCACGAGTATTCAAGAGGAATTTGAAGGTGTATTCAAAGCCTTGTTCGGCGGTGGAAGAGCAGAGTTGAAGCTGACCGATCCGTCTGATCTGCTTCATACTGGTGTGGATATCGTAGCCCAGCCGCCCGGGAAGAAGCTGCAGAACCTGGGGCTTATGTCAGGTGGGGAACGGGCTTTGACGGCCATTGCCCTACTGTTTTCCATTTTGAAGATCCGCCCTGTCCCATTCTGTATACTGGATGAAGTGGAAGCGGCCCTGGACGAAGCGAATGTGCAGAGATTCAGTCAATATTTAAAGAAATTCAGTGATGAAACACAATTCATTGTCATCACCCACCGTAAAGGTACCATGGAAGAAGCCCATGTATTGTACGGGGTTACGATGCAGGAATCCGGAGTGTCTAAACTGGTATCAGTAAGGCTACAGGAAACAAAGGAACTACTTGAAACTTAAATAAGGGTGTGGAAAAGTGAGTTTTTTTAAGAAGCTTAAAGATAAATTTACGCAGTCCAGTGATAATGTCACTGAGAAATTTAAAGATGGGTTGAGTAAAACAAGAAACAACTTCACGTCAAAGGTGAATGACCTGGTGGCGAGATACCGTAAAGTCGATGAAGAATTCTTTGAAGAGCTGGAAGAAATCCTGATCGGAGCGGATGTCGGATTTGATACCGTCATGGAGCTCATTGATGAACTTAAACTTGAAGTGAAGCGAAAGAATATTCAAGATACGGAAGATGTCCAATCCGTCATTTCAGAGAAGCTTGTTGAGATCTACCAGGGCGATCGCGAAGAGGACAGTACCCTGAATATCCAAAACGATCAACTGACGGTATTGCTATTTGTCGGTGTGAACGGGGTAGGGAAGACGACCACCATCGGGAAAATGGCTCATATGTTCAAGGAACAGGGCAAAAATGTGGTTCTTGCTGCAGGGGATACGTTCCGTGCAGGAGCCATCGAGCAGCTTGAAGTATGGGGTGAACGTGTCGGGGTCCCGGTCATTAAGCAGGCGGCGGGAAGCGATCCTGCGGCTGTGATGTTCGATGCCGTCCAATCTGCCAAAGCGAAAAAGGCGGACATACTCATTTGTGATACGGCAGGAAGATTGCAAAACAAAGTGAATTTGATGAAAGAGCTTGAAAAGGTGAAACGGGTCATTGAACGAGAAATTCCAGGAGCCCCTCACGAAGTATTACTCGTTCTTGACGCCACCACAGGTCAAAATGCCATGGTGCAGGCGAAAACCTTTAAAGAAGCCACAAACGTCTCAGGTATCGTCCTGACGAAGCTTGATGGGACCGCTAAAGGCGGAATCGTGCTCGCCATCCGGAACGAGCTCGAAATCCCCGTGAAATATGTGGGTCTGGGAGAAAAAATGGATGACCTCCAACCGTTCGATGCTGAAAAGTATGTATATGGTTTATTCTCAACCCTCGTTGATGAAGAAGAATAGATCATGATCCACAAGAGAGCCTGCCAGACTATTCGTTTAGTCTGGCAGGCTGCTCTACTTTTCTCTATGAAAAATCCGCTACTAACCTTGACAATCGCCCGTAAACACTGTATTCTTCATATGTAAAGGTTTTTCACTTAACAAGGAGGGATATCCGTGCTGGAGAAAACGACCAGAATGAATTATCTCTACGATTTTTATCAATCTTTGTTAACTCCCAAGCAGAGAAGCTATATGTCCCTCTATTATCTGGATGATTTCTCTTTAGGTGAAATCGCTGAGGAATATAATGTCAGCCGTCAGGCAGTGTACGATAACATCAAGCGGACAGAGGCCATGATCGAGGAGTACGAAGAAAAGCTTTTATTATTTAAGAAATTTCAAGAACGCAACGAGATTCTTGATCAACTCAGACAAAAAATAGAAGAGCCATCAATCGATTCTTCTCATTGTTTAAAACTCATTGATGATCTTGAAATATTGGATTAGGAGGCGGCATGAATGGCATTTGAAGGATTAGCCGACCGACTGCAAGGTACAATACAAAAAATCCGTGGAAAAGGAAAGATCTCAGAAGCGGATGTTAAAGAAATGATGCGTGAAGTTCGTCTTGCTCTTTTAGAAGCAGACGTTAATTTTAAAGTGGTGAAGCAATTCGTCAAGAAAGTAAGTGAACGGGCTGTCGGACAAGAAGTCATGAAGAGCCTTACACCGGGTCAACAGGTCATTAAAGTTGTTCAGGAAGAGCTTACGAACTTGATGGGTGGCGAACAAAGTCAGATTGCCGTCGCTAAACGTCCACCGACTGTCATTATGATGGTAGGTTTACAAGGTGCAGGTAAAACGACGACCACTGGTAAGCTTGCGAACCTGCTTCGAAAGAAACATAACCGCAAACCGCTGTTGGTGGCGGCTGATATTTACCGTCCCGCTGCCATTAAACAGCTGGAAACGATCGGAAAGCAATTAAGCCTTCCCGTGTTTTCACTTGGGGATCAGGTAAGCCCGGTTGAAATTGCGAAAAAAGCAATCGAAAAGGCAAAAGAAGAACATCACGATTATGTTCTGATTGATACGGCAGGTCGACTTCACATTGATGAAAACCTGATGGGAGAACTGAAGGAAATCAAAGAACTCTCCAATCCGGACGAGATTTTCCTCGTGGTGGATGCCATGACCGGTCAAGATGCAGTAAATGTCGCTCAAAGCTTCGATGATGCTCTTGGCATTTCGGGTGTTGTCCTGACAAAACTCGACGGTGACACCCGGGGTGGTGCAGCGTTATCCATCCGTTCCGTCACTGAAAAGCCTATTAAATTTGTAGGTATGGGTGAGAAAATGGATGCCTTGGAAGCCTTCCATCCTGAGCGTATGGCATCACGGATCCTTGGTATGGGAGATGTGTTATCTCTCATTGAAAAGGCTCAGGCCAACGTGGATGAAGAGAAGGCCAAAGAATTGGAACAAAAAATGCGCACCATGTCTTTCACCTTTGATGATTTCCTTGATCAACTAGGTCAAGTGAGGCAGATGGGGCCATTGGACGAGCTTCTCAAAATGATGCCTGGAGCAAACAAGATGAAGGGTCTGGATAAGATTCAAGTCGATGACAAGCAGATCAGTCACGTAGAGGCCATCATCCAATCCATGACAGGTGATGAAAAAACCCACCCGGAAACAATCAATGCTTCTCGTCGTAAACGGATTGCAAAAGGGAGCGGTACATCCATTCAAGAGGTGAACCGTCTTCTGAAACAATTCGAGGACATGAAGAAAATGATGAAACAGATGAGTGGGATGCAAGGAAAAGGCAAGAAAAAAGGGATGAAATTCCCATTTATGTAAGCAATCCGTTCGGTTTTTCGAAAGAAAAATTGAACTGTTAAGAAAAAACACTTTACAAACAAAATACACATTTGATATTATACTAACTTGTGTGAAACTATTCGGAGGTGCTTTAATTATGGCAGTAAAAATCAGATTAAAACGTATGGGAGCAAAAAAATCTCCTTTCTATCGTATCGTAGTTGCAGATTCTCGTTCACCACGTGATGGACGTCAAATCGAAACAGTTGGAACTTACAACCCGGTTGCTAAACCAGCTGAAGTGAAAATCGATGAAGAGTTAGCTCTTAAATGGTTATCAAATGGTGCTAAGCCATCTGACACAGTTCGTAACCTATTCTCAAACCAAGGCATTATGGAAAAATTCCACAATGCTAAAAACAGCAAGTAATCGATTAGATCGATGAAAGATCTTATTCTAACGATTGTGAAACCCTTGGTTGACCATCCGGACTCTGTCCGCGTCGATTTGGATGAAGGAACGAACGGGTTAACTTATAAGTTATCTGTTCACCCCGAGGATATGGGTAAGGTCATTGGGAAACAGGGGCGAGTAGCTAAATCGATTCGAACTGTGGTATACGCTGCAGCAGGATCTTCACAACAGAAGAAAATTTTCTTAGAGATAGTGGAGTAAGAAAGCTTCCTTAAGCTCATTACAACAAGCTCTAAGAATCAGGGGACTGACCCACAAAGGTTACTACTTAGCCTTAAGACGTCAGTCCCCTTTTTCATAGGGTTGACCGCCGTGTAATGGTATACTATCGTCAGAAGGGTTCTGAAAGCCCCCATACAAGCCGTTTCTCCCCTAAGGACACCCTTAAGACGATACATCAGTGAGGGGTGAATAAAAGGAGGAGGAAAGACGTTGAACGTGATACATACGATAACCATAAAACAAGTCCTCACAAAAAAGAGTAAGGACCTGTTAATGAAACGCTATGAAAATCAAAAGTTTCATCTAAAAAAGGAAAGTGATCAGCTCCAGTTCGAAATGAAAAAGATTGAACGCGGCAAGAAATACCCCACTCATAAATTAAATCAGCATTTTGAAAGAGAATTGAATGAACGGGCAGAAAAAATCAAGCTGTTGGATTTTCAAATGGAACAGCTGAATATCCTCCCGATCGGCAGCGAGCTGAAGGAAAAGGAAGTCCAGGGTATGATGGAGATTCAAGTTGGTGACAATTGGGAGGAAGAAACCCTTTCAAAGACGATTGTCATAGAAGACGGCATAGTGAAAGAAATACGTTAATGCAAGAGGTGAATGCGATGGAAAAGTGGTTTAATGTAGGTAAGATTGTCAACACTCATGGAGTGAAAGGGGAAGTGAAGGTCGTTTCGACGACAGATTTCCCCGAAGAGCGTTATCAGAAAGGGAACACTCTTTATTTGTTCCGGAATGGCCAGGAACCCCTCGGTCTCGTGATCAAATCTCACAGAAACCATAAAAGTTTTGATTTGCTTACGTTTGAAGGGTATGAAAATATCAATGATGTCGAGAAGTTTAAAGAAGGCATCCTGAAGGTGCAGGAAGACCAGTTACAGGAACTGGACGAAGGAGAATACTATCTCCATGAAATCGTCGGCTGTAGGGTAGTGACGACTGCAGGAGAAGAGCTGGGTACCGTCAAGGAGATTTTAAGTCCGGGTGCGAATGACGTATGGGTAGTGAAGGGTGAGCGAGGGAAAGAGTACCTCATCCCCTACATAGAGGATATCGTGAAAATGGTTGATATTGAAGATCAGCTTATTACCATTGAGCCGATGGAAGGTCTCTTGTCATGATGAGAATTGACGTGCTCTCTTTATTCCCTGGTATGTTCGAAGGGATCTTTGGTGATTCCATCTTAAAAAAGGCCACTGAGAAAGCAGCCGTTACGTATAATGTGATTAACTTCCGTGAGTACGCTGATAACAAACATAATCAAGTGGATGATTACCCTTACGGCGGGGGGGCTGGAATGGTGTTGAAGCCTCAGCCCATATTCGATGCAGTCGATGCCTTGAAAAAAGAAGAGGAATCTACGCCGCGGGTCATCCTCATGTGCCCACAGGGAGAACGATATACCCAGCAAAAGGCTGAGGAACTGTCGAAAGAAGATCACCTCGTGTTTATTTGCGGTCATTATGAAGGATATGATGAACGAATCAGAGAGCACGTGGTAACCGACGAAATCTCCATTGGTGACTATGTGTTGACCGGTGGGGAACTCGGTGCGATGGTAGTCATAGATAGTGTTGTCCGTCTGCTTCCGGGAGTCCTTGGGAATGTGGATTCCCCCATACTGGATTCGTTCTCTTCAGGTCTCTTAGAGCATCCTCATTACACCCGACCTTCCGATTTCAGAGGGATGAAGGTACCTGGAGAGCTGATTTCTGGAAACCATCGTCTGATTGATGAATGGAGAGAGAAAGAGAGCCTGAGAAGGACCTATGAGAGAAGACCGGATCTATTAGAGAGTTATCCCCTCACAGATCGACAGAGGGCGTGGATAGAGGAATGGAGAAACTCTAAATAGGCTATTGCATCCTGAATGCCTGTATGATATTATATTCTTTGTGGCTTGAGGAGTTAATTCCTGAAGTCATGGATCCCGATGTTCCGCTGCAATCAATCGCTTTTGTAAGAGCATCTGTTGGAAGGAGTTGAATAAGATGCACAAATTAATCGAAGATATTACGAAAGAACAACTTCGCTCTGATCTACCATCTTTCCGTCCTGGTGATACAGTACGTGTACACGTTAACATCGTTGAGGGTACTCGTGAACGTATTCAGGTATACGAAGGAGTAGTAATCAAACGCCGTGGTGGCGGTATCAGCGAAACATTTACTGTTCGTAAAATTTCTTACGGTGTAGGTGTTGAGCGTACTTTCCCAGTACACACACCTAAAATCGCTAAATTAGAAGTTATTCGTCGCGGTAAAGTCCGTCGTGCGAAACTTTACTACCTACGTAATCTACGTGGTAAAGCGGCTCGTATTAAAGAAATTCGATAAGAACGTAAGAAAAGGAGCTTGGAGACAAGCTCCTTTTCCTTTTTCTAAAACCCTTCGTTCAAGGGAAAGAAAAGAGAATATCGACTATTTTCGGGAAACCACCAATTTTTAATGAGAATTAGAAGAATTTCTAGTAGAATAGAAAAAGATAGAAAAAATCATGGGTGGTGGAGATGTGGTTAAAGAAAAAAACGAGTGGTGGGAATGGATGAAGGCCCTGTTAATCGCAGTTGGATTAGCAGCTATCATCAGATTCTTTTTATTTGCCCCCATCGTAGTTGACGGATTATCAATGATGCCTACTTTACATAATGGTGACCGAATGATTGTAAGTAAACTGGGGGAGCCTGAGCGCTTCGATATCGTCGTTTTCCATGCCCCTGAGCAAAAGGATTATATCAAACGGGTCATCGGCCTGCCGGGGGATAAAGTAGAGTATAAAAATGATACATTATATATAAATGGAAAAGCCTATACTGAACCATATCTCAAGGAATACAAAGATCAATTGGACGGCGGTGTCTTAACCGAAGATTTCTCATTAAAGGATATAACCGGTGAAGAAAGAGTACCGGATGGAGAAATTTTTGTTATGGGGGATAACCGTCGATTCAGTAAAGATAGCCGTCATATCGGGACGGTCTCGACCGATGAGGTAATCGGGGACACGAAAGTGATCTATTGGCCTGTTAAAGATTTCGGTTTGGTGAAATAATAGAAAAAAGTGTTTGGAGGTGGTCATATGACGATACAATGGTTTCCAGGGCATATGGCTAAAGCTCGTAGACAAGTTACTGAGAAATTAAAACTTGTAGACATAGTGATTGAATTAGTAGATGCAAGAATACCGTTATCATCGAGAAATCCGATGATTGAAGAAATCATCGGTCAAAAGCCGCGACTCGTCTTATTAAATAAGGCAGACATGGCAGACGCAAACAGGACCAATCAGTGGATTGCCTACTTTAAAGAACAGGGGATCACCGCACTTGCGGTCAATGCACAAGCCGGCAAAGGACTTCAAGTCATCGTGCAGGCTGCTAAAGAGATCCTGAAAGATAAATTCGATCGCATGAAGTCCAGGGGAATGAGACCCCGGGCGATCAGGGCAATGATCGTGGGGATTCCAAACGTGGGTAAATCCACCTTGATCAACAGGTTGGCGAAGAAGAACATCGCCAAAACAGGAAATACACCTGGTGTGACGAAAGCCCAGCAATGGATCAAGGTCGGTAAAGAGCTTGAACTGCTCGACACCCCCGGCATTTTATGGCCGAAGTTCGAGGATCCCAAAGTAGGCTATAAACTTGCATTGACGGGAGCAATCAAAGATACCATCCTGAATTTGCAGGACATTGCCGTATATGGCCTTCGTTTTCTTGCAGAGCATTATCCAGAGCGATTAGAGGAGCGTTACGGCCTCGAAGGGATATCTGAAGAGGTAGTGGATAGCTTTGATAAGATCGGGGCTAAAAGAGGCTGTCTGATGGCGGGTGGAGAAGTCAATTATGACAAGACTTCTGAAATCATCGTCAGGGATATACGGAATGTTCAGTTAGGACCCATGACATTTGATTTTATTGGTGAAGCTGAAACAGATAGTGAATAATGGCAGAGGCTGTATAAAGGGAATGGATCTCTTTGACACAGCCTCTTTATTTTTGTGCGGGATATCCGATATAGATGAGGAGGAACATACGTGACGAAAGTACATAGAACGATCAGTGAAATCAAACAATTGATCGGGACACTGAAAGAGTCTGATCCGATTTTGGAAGAATTGAAACTGGACGAGAGAAAAGGTGTTCAGAAACTGCTGCTTCAGATCGAAAGGGAACGAAAGAAACAGGCTAAGGAGAAAAAGGAGTTTCAAGACCTCACACGATATGAGCAGGAGCTACGTCTTCAAGGGTTTACCCGTATCGCCGGGATAGACGAAGTGGGAAGGGGACCTCTTGCAGGGCCGGTCGTAACGGCGGCCGTCATCCTTCCCCAAGACTTCTACCTGGCAGGATTGAATGACAGCAAGAAACTTTCAGAAGGTAAAAGAGAAGAGTATTATGAATACATCCAACATCATGCGATTTCAATTGGAGTTGGAATGGTCCACGCGGAGGAGATCGATTCCATCAATATTTATCAAGCAACGAAAAAAGCGATGAATGAAGCAATCGTAAAGCTACCGGTTCAGCCTGATTACTTATTGATCGACGCAATGAAGATTGTATCGCCGTATCCGAGTCAGTCAATCATCAAAGGGGATTCGAAAAGCATATCCATTGCGGCAGCTTCCATTATCGCAAAGGTTACGAGAGACAGGATGATGAAGGAATATGCGAAAAAATATCCCGGCTATGCTTTCGAGAAAAATGCAGGGTATGGAACAAGAGACCATTTAATTGGGCTTGAGCAATTAGGAGTGACTCCACTTCACCGGAAAAGCTTCGCACCGGTAAAGGAGCTTCTGCAGACAAAGGGATAAGCGTTTTTAACAAATTGTAGGATGAATACCATGGGACAGGGGATGAGAGAATGACCCACATTCACGGTACTGCAAGGAATCAGACACTGTCCTCCCTTGGTGGAAAACCATTTTCGGTCCAGGGAGGAAAGATTATCTATATAAAGGTACATAAGTTGATGGGTGACGATCTGGCAGAAGTTTCTGCAAACGGCCAGCGGTTCTTGGCAAAGCTTGAATCTCCTTTGAAAGAAGGAGAGCGTCAATGGGTGGAAGTGAAGCAGACAGAGACAGGAATCAGCCTCAAATTGATCCCGTCTCCTCAAAGCGATGGTGAGGGTATGGCTTCTAAGCTCCTGAATCATCTATCCGTTTCGGACGATGAGAAAGAAATGACTTCTTTGGTCAAGGAGCTTGTGAAGGATAAGATACCGATCCATAAAGAGATGCTGGCGTTTGCAGGGAAGCATGTGACAGGGAAAGATGCACCTCTTCATTCAAAGATCATTGTGGAAATGGCTAAGAGGAACATGCCATTTACAGACAGGGTATTCCTTTCGATGAAAGCCGGGGAAAAGGGTGATTTTATTTCCATGCTTGACACTCTTTCTTCAAGGTTAAAAGAAGCGGGAGGAGATGGAGGAACTCTTCAAATGATTCAAAGGCTTCAGGAACCGTTGAGAAGAAATATATCTGAAAATATTCTCATCAAAGCCTTGACGGGTTTAGCGGATTCCTCCCAGACCTACGCTACCCGTTTGGGACATTTCGATGTATTGAAGTCCCTTGGATTCATCCCGGGCGAAACGGTCATGAATCAATGGAAGGAAGGATTATCGGGTATGATCCTTGATAGGGTGACATCAGATATGGGGGTCGAGCTGTCGTCATCTGAAGGGCTTCGAAGCGTTCGTAACCAGGCTTCAGGATCCGGTCAGGAATCCACAAAGCAAGCTTCCTCCCTTGTGCATAAATGGATGAACGTCCTTACAGGCTCACAAACCCGCCTGGAGGGAATCGAAGAGGAGACGCCTGAAGCAGCGGCGAGACAGCTCATCGAATTAGCAGGGAAAGAAAGGCTAGTGGAAGTGAACGTTAGCAGGCTTGAACAGATATGGGGGAAAGGTGCCCCTTCCTCCAATCAGGCAAAAATCTTTCAGATGCTTCACCACCAGACGGTATCGGACCTGACGGAACAAATTCAGGGAGATGAATTGGTCAAAGTGTTAAAAAGGGTGATCGGTGACTTTGGAATCAACTATGAAGCTCAGGTCCATAAAGGATATGACGTCCAGGGCCAGACACTGAAGGAGCATCTTATCGGGCTAAGCCAGAACCATCCGGCGTCGGACATTCGCCAATTAGCCGATGACATTGTTCTGAGAATGAACCATCAAGTGCTTCATTCCCAGGATCCATCCCCTCTCCTAACAATCGTGCAACAGTTTCCAATGTACCTGTTTGGACGAAACACGGATATCACCTTACAATGGACAGGAAAAGAGAAAGAAAAGGGAGTCATTGACGGTGACTATTGTCGAGTTTTATTTTACCTGAATATGAAGGAAATGGATGAAACCCTGATCGATATGCAGGTTCAGCACCGTGTCATTTCACTTACCGTTTGGAATGACCATCCCGCAGCATTAGCGTTGTCCCAACCTCTCATTCCTGATTTGAAACATGCTCTCGAGAAATTGGACTATCAGTTATCCGCCGTAAAGGTGAAGAAACCCGATAAACACGAAAGCCTCTCAGAAAGAATCTTAGGGGATGAGTTCAATCAGACATTTTCCGGAGTTGATGTTAGGATATGAAAAGCCGGCACGAGAGAAAAGAAGCGATCGCTCTGGGGTATAATCAGCAGGACGGGTCGGCCCCGAAAGTCGTGGCAAAAGGAAAAGGGATGATCGCTGAAAACATCCTGTCAAAAGCGGGGGAGCATGGAGTGCCTGTTCAAGAGGATAAGAGCCTGTTATCCCTGCTCGGCAACCTGGATATCGGTGAATCCATCCCGGAGGAATTATACGGGGCCGTAGCGGAAGTGTTTGCGTTTATCTACCGTTTGGACAGAGACATATCCAGGAAAGAATAACCGGATAGAAGTCACCGTGAAGATGAAGGCTGCTAGATTGATTAGGTGAAATATATTTTTTGAGTATAATAATTTATGTGCGTTTCTCCCAGTGAAAATGGCTTGATATGGATGGATTCTATCAAAATATGTTCAGAATTTTTAAATTAATATAATATTTTTAGCATAATGGTAGACATATATACTGTCATTTTATACAATGAAAGCGCAGTCTATTTTTTGAAGAGTTTGATAGGAGGATGGAAAATGAATATCCATGAATATCAAGGTAAAGAAATCCTCAGAAATTACGGGGTATCCGTACCAAATGGTAAAGTGGCTTTTACAGCTGAAGAGGCAGTAGAAGCGGCGAAGACGTTAGATTCTAGCGTATATGTTGTAAAGGCGCAAATCCACGCAGGTGGCCGGGGTAAAGCTGGCGGAGTCAAAATCGCCAAGAGCCTTGACGAAGTGCGTACATATGCAGAGGAATTAATCGGAAAAACTTTAGTTACTCACCAAACGGGTCCTGAAGGTAAGGAAGTAAAGCGCTTACTTATCGAAGAAGGCTGTGATATTAAGAAAGAGTACTATGTAGGTCTTGTACTCGACCGCGCAACTTCACAGGTTGTCCTGATGGCTTCTGAAGAAGGCGGAACGGAAATCGAAGAAGTAGCGGAACAAACACCTGAGAAAATCTTTAAAGAGTACATTGATCCAGTGGTTGGATTAACAGGTTTCCAAGCGAGACGTATTGCATTCAATATCAATATCCCTCAAAAACTTGTAGGGAAAGCAGCTAAGTTCATGATGGGTCTTTACAATGTGTACATCCAAAAGGATGCTTCCATAGTTGAAATCAACCCGTTAGTCGTGACAGGTGATGGAGACGTCATGGCACTTGATGCGAAGTTCAACTTCGATTCAAATGCATTATACCGTCAAAAGGATGTCATCGAATTACGAGATCTAGAAGAAGAAGATGCAAAAGAAATCGAAGCTTCCAAATATGACCTGAGCTATATTTCCCTTGATGGTAATATCGGCTGTATGGTTAACGGAGCAGGACTTGCCATGGCAACGATGGACATCGTGAAGCATTATGGCGGAGATCCCGCTAACTTCCTGGACGTTGGGGGCGGTGCAACGGCAGAGAAGGTAACGGAAGCATTCAAAATCATCCTTTCTGATGAAAACGTTAAAGGTATATTCGTCAATATCTTCGGTGGAATCATGAAGTGTGACGTCATTGCAACAGGTGTAGTTGAAGCCGCTAAACAAATCGGTCTTCAAGTACCACTGGTGGTTCGTCTTGAAGGGACGAATGTTGACTTAGGAAAAGAAATCCTTAATGAGTCAGGATTGAATATTATTGCAGCTGAATCCATGGCAGACGGCGCACAAAAAATCGTTGAGCAAGTAGGCTGAGAAAGGCGGGGGACTAATGAGCGTATTTATTAATAAAGATACCAAGGTTGTTGTACAAGGAATTACAGGATCAACAGCTCTTTTCCATACAAAGCAAATGCTTGAATACGGTACACAGATCGTGGCAGGTGTTACACCTGGAAAAGGCGGAACAGAGGTTGAAGGCGTACCTGTTTTCAATACTGTGGAAGAAGCGAAGAAAGCAACTGGCGTAAATGCTTCCGTTATTTATGTTCCTGCTCCATTTGCAGCAGATGCAATCATGGAAGCGGTAGATGCCGAGCTTGATTTGGCCATTTGTATCACAGAGCATATCCCTGTATTGGATATGGTGAAGGTAAAGCGTTATATGGAAGGCAAGAAAACACGCCTTGTCGGGCCTAACTGTCCTGGAGTCATCACTCCTGATGAGTGTAAGATCGGAATCATGCCTGGCTACATCCATACAAAAGGCCACGTTGGGGTTGTTTCCCGTTCTGGTACACTGACGTATGAAGCCGTTCACCAACTTTCACAAGCTGGAATCGGACAGTCTACGGCAGTAGGTATCGGTGGAGATCCTGTAAACGGTACAGATTTCATCGACGTATTGAAAGCATTCAATGAAGATGAGGATACGTATGCCGTGATCATGATCGGTGAAATCGGAGGTACTGCAGAGGAAGAAGCCGCTGAGTGGATCAAGGCTAACATGACGAAGCCAGTAGTAGGCTTCATCGGTGGACGTACGGCCCCTCCAGGGAAACGTATGGGTCATGCCGGTGCGATTATTTCAGGTGGTAAAGGGACGGCAGATGAGAAAATCCGCGTCATGAACGAATGTGGAATTCAAGTTGCGCCGACTCCATCTGATATGGGTGAAACATTGATTACGGTTCTTAAAGAAGAAGGAATCCTCGATAAATGTAAAACGCATTAATCTTTTACTGAGACTGACGGCTTGGCTGTCAGTCTCAGTTTTATCTATATAAATGATCGTTAGGAGGCTTTTAATGGAAGGAAACCGTCACCTTGTCTTTCATATTCATCACTGCCGAGGAATCGGCTTAAAAGGAATCAAACGATTGGTTCAAACCCATCAGGATCTTTACTCTGTCCTTCGACTCCCTAAATCAAAGCTCCAACAAATAACCCATGCTACTACTACGAATCTAGAAACCTTCTATAAAGACCTCCATTCCTTTCCTTCAAAGCGCTATATGAAGCTCTATGCCGAGAACCATATAGAGTGGATCACCGTGTTTGATGAAGATTATCCCGCCTTGTTGAAAAATGTATATGATCCGCCATTTCTACTCTTTTTAAAAGGGGACAGGAAACTTCTCCACGCTTCTCCAAAATTGGCTGTCATAGGCTCCAGAAACGCCACTTCCTACACAGAAAAAGTACTTCACACCATGATTCCACAACTGGTCAAACGTGAAGTTGTGATCGTAAGCGGACTGGCTAAAGGGGCTGACACAATCGCTCATAAAGAAGCGATAAGGTCAGGTGGCAGAACGATCGGTGTGCTCGGAGGAGGATTCCAGCATATTTATCCTAAGCAAAATGTTGATTTGGCCAATCATATGATGGACCATCACCTCCTCCTTTCGGAATATCCCCCTTATATCAAACCTGAAAGATGGCATTTTCCATTTAGAAATCGAATCATCAGTGGCCTCAGTGATGCGGTACTTGTCACCGAAGCGACAAAAAAGAGCGGTACGTTCATCACGGCTGATTATGCATTGAATGAAGGGAGAGAAGTCCTGTGTTTACCAGGGTCCATACACGATCCGTTGGCAGAAGGAACAAACACCCTGATACAAGAAGGTGCCAAAATGGTTCTGTCAATAGAAGACATATTCTCAGAGCTCAGTGTATAAACTTCAAAAATATGATGTAAAATCTATTAATAAAGGGTTTTTGTGAACATGAAACAGCGAATATCACATGTAATTCATACAAAATGGTTGCATTTATGGTAAAACTGTTATACATTTTGCAACAGGTATCAAAAACTGTATATAAGAGAAATAAATAGATAAGAGCAGTACTTCTCTACACTGAATTCATTCTTACACCTATGTGAATGGAAGTGTAAACGTTTCCGTTTGTACTTGTAGAAAGAACATTCCAAGGTGCTATAAAACAGTGATTATTTTCCTCTTTAAGGAGGCTAATTGGATGGCAGATTATTTAGTAATAGTGGAATCGCCGGCTAAGGCGAAAACGATTGAACGTTATTTAGGTAAAAAATATAAGGTCAGGGCATCAATGGGACACGTCAGGGACTTGCCAAAAAGTCAGATGGGCGTCGATGTCGAAAATGAATTCGAACCAAAGTATATCACCATACGCGGTAAAGGACCCGTATTAAAAGAATTAAAAACCGCTGCGAAAAAAGTGAAAAGAATCTTTCTAGCTGCCGACCCCGACAGAGAAGGGGAAGCAATCGCTTGGCACTTGGCTCATAGCCTTGATATGGATACCACGTCAGAATGCCGGGTCGTATTCAACGAAATCACGAAGGATGCGATCAAAGAATCATTCAAGCATCCACGTGCAATCAATATGGACCTAGTGGATGCCCAGCAGGCAAGAAGGATCCTGGACCGGTTAGTTGGTTACAACATCAGCCCATTATTATGGAAAAAGGTGAAAAAGGGACTAAGTGCAGGTCGGGTCCAGTCCGTTGCGGTCCGGTTGATCATCGACAGGGAAAATGAAATCAAAGCCTTCACTCCGGAAGAGTATTGGTCCATCGAAGCGGAATTCACAAAAGGTAACGATACATTTCAGGCATCATTTTATGGCATTGACGGTAAAAAGGTGGAATTGAAAAACGAAGAAGAAGTAAAGGATGTTCTTGGTAAGGTGAAAGGGAAGTCTTTCGAAGTGAATAAAGTCACAAAGAAAGAAAGAAAGAGAAATCCTGCACCACCGTTTACTACTTCATCACTCCAGCAGGAGGCAGCCCGTAAATTGAATTTCCGGGCAAAGAAGACGATGATGCTTGCACAGCAGTTATACGAAGGAATCGAAATGGGGAAACAAGGAACTGTCGGATTTATCACATACATGAGAACGGACTCCACCCGGATTTCTGAAGTAGCTCAGAAAGAAGCCAATGAATATATCGTGAATAAATATGGCGAGGATTTTATCAAGCAGTCTGAGCGTAAAGAGAAAAAACAGCAAAAAGCCCAGGATGCCCATGAAGCCGTCCGGCCGACCAGTACCCTGAGGGATCCGTCATCGGTTAAGCAGTTCCTTTCAAGAGACCAGTATCGCCTGTATAAATTGATTTGGGAACGTTTCGTAGCGAGTGAGATGGCACCTGCGATCATGGATACGATGAGTGTAGATCTCGTAAACGGCTCCGTCATGTTCAGGGCATCAGGTTCGAAAGTGAAATTCCCCGGTTTTATGAAAGTATACGTCGAGGGGTCGGATGATCAAAAAGAAGAAAAGGACAATTTCCTTCCAGCACTTGAAGAAAACGATAAGGTGAAAAGTGAAAACATTGATCCAAATCAGCATTTCACACAGCCGCCGCCAAGATACACCGAGGCAAGACTCGTGAAAACATTGGAAGAACTCGGTATCGGAAGACCGTCCACATACGCTCCTACACTTGATACGATTCAAAGGAGAGGGTACGTTACTCTGGATAACAAGCGATTTATCCCGACGGAACTTGGAGAAATCGTGTTAGAGTTAGTGAGGGAATTCTTTCCTGATATCATCGATGTCGAGTTCACGGCTAACATGGAACGGAGCCTGGATGACATTGAGGATGGCAATGTGAAGTGGGAAAGAATCATTGACCGGTTTTATCAGGATTTTGAAAAGCATCTCGAAAAAGCGGAAAATGAAATGGAGAAAATTGAAATCCGTGATGAACCTGCCGGTGAAGACTGTGAAGAATGCGGTCACGCAATGGTATTCAAGATGGGACGATACGGCAAGTTCATGGCATGCAGCAATTTTCCTGATTGTCGTAATACCAAGCCGATCGTGAAAGAAATCGGTGTGAAATGTCCTAAATGTGAAAAAGGGAATATCATCGAGCGTAAAAGCAAGAAAAAGCGTATTTTCTACGGGTGTGACCAGTATCCTGAATGTGATTTCTTATCATGGGATAAACCGATTGAACGGAAATGTCCGAAATGTTCAGAGCTGCTCGTGGAGAAGAAGCTTAAAAAGGGTAATCAAATTCAATGTACGAATTGTGATTATAAAGAAGAACCTCAGAAATAGTGATCAAAAACGATTGATTGTTGAACAATGAAGGAATACAATGGAACGAGGGACTGTCCCAACAGGTGATTTCTCTATTACCTGGTGGGTCAGCCCTTTTATGTTTTCTCTGAATCTTTGTAACAAATGATACATATTTTCAATATACAATTATCTTTCTTATCATTGTCCCTTGGTGTACAATGCAAATTGGATAAAGCGTTCGGAATGTAGGAGGTCAACAGATAAATGTCAGTAAATGTTATTGGAGCAGGGTTAGCAGGAAGTGAAGCGGCTTGGCAGATTGCGAAAAGGGGAATAAAGGTCAACCTTTTCGAAATGAGACCCATCATTAAAACCCCTGCCCACCATACAGATAAATTTGCAGAACTGGTGTGTAGTAATTCGCTTAGAGCGAATACACTTACGAATGCAGTCGGTGTATTAAAAGAAGAAATGAGACGGTTGGATTCAGTCATCATGTCAGCAGCGGATGCCTGCTCTGTACCGGCTGGTGGCGCACTCGCCGTTGATCGTCATGAATTTGCAGCACTTGTCACAAACAAAGTGAAGAACCACCCGAATGTTACCGTGTTTAATGAGGAAGTAACGGATCTACCGGAGGGGATCACCATTGTTGCTACCGGGCCGCTGACGAGTGAAGGTCTTTCAAATCAAATCAAACGACTGACAGGGGAAGAACATTTATACTTCTATGACGCGGCTGCCCCGATCATAGAGAAGGACTCCATCAATATGGACAAAGTATATTTAAAGTCCCGGTATGACAAAGGGGAAGCTGCATATTTGAACTGCCCCATGACCGAGAGTGAGTTCAATCGATTCTATGAAGCCCTTATTTCTGCTGAGACGGTTCCGTTGAAAGAATTTGAGAAAGAGGTTTTCTTTGAAGGATGCATGCCCATCGAGGTAATGGCTTCCCGCGGGAAGAAGACGATGTTATTCGGCCCCCTTAAGCCGGTCGGACTTGAGGATCCTAAAACAGGTAAACGTCCATATGCTGTTGTACAATTAAGACAGGATGATGCAGCGGGGACCCTTTACAATATTGTGGGATTCCAAACCCATTTAAAGTGGGGACCTCAGAAAGAAGTTCTTCAATTGATCCCTGGCCTGGAGAATGCCGATATTGTACGGTACGGCGTCATGCACAGGAATACCTTCATCAATTCACCCAATGTTCTGAAGGATACGTATCAATTAAAGAATCATGAGAACCTGTTTTTCGCAGGGCAAATGACAGGTGTGGAAGGATATGTGGAATCTGCTGCCAGCGGCTTGATTGCAGGTATCAATGCAGCCAAACTCGCAGCTCGAGAAGAACCCGTCGTGTTTCCATACGAAACCGCCATGGGAAGTATGGCAAGATATATCACTACAGCGAATAAACATAACTTTCAACCGATGAATGCCAATTTCGGTCTTTTCTCGGAATTGCCCAAAAAGGTAAAAGGGAAAAAAGAACGCAATGAGCAGCATGCAAGCAGGGCCTTGGAAACAATTCAGAACTTTGTGAAAAAAGTGTAAAATTCGTTGCAAGGGTCCCCCGGTTGTGTTACTATTTAGTAGCCCTTGTGAGGTGTTAAACATGAATAAGCAATTAGATGAACAATTACATTCCTTTACTGAATATTTACAAATAGAAAAACATTATTCTGTTCATACATTTGAACAATATCGTCATGATATCGAAGAGTTTTACGTATTTATGAAAGAACAAGGTTTACGTTCATTAAAAGATGTCGAGTATTCTGATGCACGACTTTTTTTAACTAAGCTGCATGATCACGGTTTAAAGAGGTCTTCCGTCTCAAGGAAGGTTTCGAGCATTAGAAGCTTTTACCGTTATTTAAATCGGGAAAAGCAACTACTCGATAACCCCTTTTCGTTTGTTAATCTTCCGAAGAAGGAACAGCGATTGCCGGCCTTTTTTTATGAGGAGGAAATACAGGCGTTGCTGGATGCTTGTAATGGGGAGACCCCATTAGAGATGCGTAACCTGGCCATATTCGAACTTCTTTATGCGACGGGGATCCGTGTAAGTGAGTGTACGAATATACAGTTAGGTGACGTGGACCTTGGGATGTCCACGCTGCTGGTCAAAGGGAAAGGGAAAAAAGAAAGGTATGTGCCATTTGGGAGCTTTGCCCATGATGCCTTAGAACAATACATATTACATTCCCGGCCTAAGCTTGCGAAGGATGTTTCCCATACTCAATTGCTGGTCAACCATCGTGGTGGAGCATTAACCCAAAGAGGCATCCGTCTCATCTTAAATAAGATGATCGAGAAAGCATCTTTGACGGGGAAGATACATCCCCATAAGCTGCGTCACACATTTGCAACCCATTTATTAAATAATGGTGCCGATTTAAGGACGGTTCAGGAACTTCTTGGACACGCTCAGCTTTCATCCACCCAGCTGTATACCCATGTATCCAAGGATCAGTTACGAAAAACGTATTTAGCACATCACCCACGTGCTTAGAAGAGTTGGAGGTTTAGGAAATGGATCAATTCCACGCAACCACTATATTTGCCGTGCAGCATAATGGCAAGTGTGCGATGTCCGGTGACGGGCAGGTTACATTCGGTAATTCAGTTGTCATGAAGCATACGGCAAAAAAAGTACGAAAGCTTTTTAATGGAAAAGTATTGGCTGGATTCGCGGGATCTGTTGCCGATGCGTTTACTTTGTCTGAAATGTTTGAAGGGAAGCTTCAGGAGTTTAACGGAAATCTTCCAAGAGCTGCAGTCGAGCTCGCGAAACAGTGGAGGAGCGATAAAGTACTGAGAAAGCTTGAAGCGATGTTGATTGTCATGGATGAAAGCCACCTCCTGTTGATTTCAGGGACAGGTGAAGTGATCGAACCGGATGATGGGATTCTGGCAATCGGTTCCGGTGGGAATTATGCATTATCCGCCGGGAGGGCATTAAAACAGTATGCCGGAGACCACTTGACTGCTAAGGAAATCGCCCGTTCTTCCCTTCAGATCGCTGCCGATATATGTGTATATACGAATAACCAAATTATCGTTGAAGAGCTTTAAGATACTTCAGATAAGAATTGATATTCTCTCACACTATAAGAAAGTAAGGAGTGTGCCATTTGATGAAGAGTACTGATCACTTAACCCCAAGGCAAATAGTTGAACGATTGGATCAATATATTGTAGGCCAGAAGGACGCCAAAAGAGCGGTTGCCGTAGCCCTGAGAAATCGTTATAGACGGAGCCTTCTGTCCGATGTATTGAAAGATGAAGTGATTCCAAAGAATATCCTAATGATGGGTCCGACAGGTGTCGGTAAAACGGAAATAGCCAGAAGGATCGCAAAATTGGTCCGTGCCCCATTTGTAAAAGTGGAGGCAACCAAATTTACGGAAGTGGGTTATGTTGGACGTGATGTTGAATCGATGGTCAGAGATCTGGTGGAGACATCTGTCCGTCTGGTGAAAGAGGAGAAAATGGTCGGTGTCCGGGAAAGGGCAGCTGAAAATGCAAGTCGCCGTCTGGTAGAGCTTGTGGTGCCGTCCAAAAAGAAATCATCGTCTTATAAGAACCCATTCGAAATGATCTTCGGAGGTAACGGGGCACAAGGGACATCTGAAGAAGAGGAAGAAAAGCAGGAAGAGATTTCTCTCCAAGAGCAAAGAAGAAGAATGGAAAAAAGACTTGAAAATGGTGAATTGGAAGAAGAATTCATCACGATTGAAGTCGAGGAGCAGCAAGCATCCATGTTTGATATGCTTCAAGGATCGGGAATGGAACAAATGGGGATGAATATGCAGGATGCCCTGAGTAATTTCATGCCGAAGAAAAAGAAAAAGCGTAAACTGAAGGTGAAAGAAGCAAGAGTGGTGCTGACAAATGAGGAAGCTCAAAAGCTTATTGACATGGATGAAGTAACCCAGGAGGCAATCATTCGTGCAGAGCAATCCGGGATCATCTTCATCGATGAAATCGATAAAATTGCCAGCAAGAGCTCAGGACAATCTTCTGCTGATGTATCCAGGGAAGGTGTTCAACGTGACATCCTTCCGGTTGTGGAAGGATCGACCATTGTCACGAAATATGGATCAGTGAAGACGGATCATGTCCTGTTCATTGCAGCCGGTGCCTTCCACATGAGTAAACCTTCCGATCTCATCCCTGAATTGCAGGGACGTTTCCCGATCAGGGTTGAACTTCAGAAGTTGTCTACAGACGACTTCGTGCGGATCCTTATCGAACCGGATAATGCCATCATTAAACAATATATCGCTTTAATGGAAACAGAAGGTATACAAATTGAATTTTCTGACGATGCTATTCGTAGACTTGCTGAAATCGCTTATGATGTGAATCAGAATACTGATAATATCGGGGCCAGAAGACTTCATACAATCATGGAAAAACTACTTGAAGACCTATCCTTTGAAGCGCCTGATATCACCCTGGAGACGGTAAAGATCACACCGCAATATGTGGATGATAAGCTTGGCGCCATTTCAAAAGATAAAGATCTGAGTCAGTTCATCCTTTAAGTTTTTCCTTACCCTTTATGGGGTATAGGTAGATGGATTAAGGATCATATAAAATTAAATAATAGATACACTTTAGTTGTAGTAGGAGGAAACGTAATGAATTTATTAGGTAAAACAAGAACGATCAATGCCATGTTGCAAAAAGCTGCTGGGAAACCGGTGAACTTCAAAGAAATGTCCGAAACATTAAGTCAGGTGATCGAGGCGAACGTCTTCGTGGTTAGCCGTCGTGGAAAACTACTTGGCTACGCCATCAATCAACAAATCGAAAATGAGCGAATGAAGCAGATGCTTGCTGACCGTCAATTCCCTGAGGAGTATACTCAAAATTTATTTAATGTACAAGAAACATCTCCCAACTTGGATGTGAATAGCGAATATACCGCTTTCCCTGTTGAAAATAGAGAGTTCTTCAAAAATGGTTTAACGACCATCGTCCCTATCATCGGTGGGGGGGAAAGATTAGGAACATTAATCCTTGCTCGTCTTGAAGCAAGCTTTGAAGATGATGATCTTATTCTCGCTGAATATGGTGCAACGGTAGTAGGAATGGAGATCCTTCGTGAAAAAGCGGAAGAAATCGAAGTGGAAGCGAGAAGCAAGGCTGTCGTCCAAATGGCAATCAGCTCCCTTTCATACAGTGAGTTAGAAGCCATTGAACACATCTTTGAAGAGCTAAATGGAAATGAAGGACTTCTGGTTGCTTCTAAAATCGCAGATAGAGTCGGAATTACGCGCTCAGTGATCGTCAACGCCCTTCGCAAGCTGGAAAGTGCAGGCGTGATCGAATCCCGTTCCCTTGGAATGAAAGGTACTTACATCAAGGTATTAAATAATAAATTCTTGGTGGAATTAGATAAATTACGTACAAACTAATACAAAAAAGCTGTTTCCCCCTCGGGGAAGCAGCTTTTTTTTGTATTAATTGATGCTGGGACAAGAGTGCTTTGTTAAAAGAAAATCCGAACGTATCCGAAATTCATTATTAAAATCGAAATCGTTCTATCATTTGGCTATTTTCGTAAATACTGTTGCTATTGAATGAAGTGAGTAGTGGTTGATTTCCGCTCCAGGTGCTCGCTTTCCGCGGGGCTGGCGGTGAGCCTCCTCGGGCTAAATGCACTGGCCCCATAATGTTGGACACTTAAATTTCTAAGCAGCTAATTCAGTACTTACTCGATAAGCTACCGGACTTTTTCGTTTTAACCTTGATTTGATTCTCAGGTGATTGTAGTAATACATGTATTCTTTCAGTTCTTCTTTAAAGTGCTCGATACTATCAAATTCCTGTAAGTAAAGGAACTCAGACTTCATTATCCCAAAAAAGTTCTCCATGACCGAGTTGTCGTAACAGTTTCCTTTACGAGACATACTTTGGGTGATGTTATGTTTTTTCAGTGTCCTTCGGTACTGAGCCATTTGATAATGCCACCCTTGATCTGAATGGATTAAGAGCTCATCGCCTTCATTTACATGTTTTAATCCTTGTTCTAACATCTTCTCGACCAAGTCAAATGTCGGCCTTGATTGGAGCGTATAGGTAATGATCTCTCCGTTAAATAGGTCTAGAATGGGGGACAGATAGAGCTTTTGACCGAACAGTTTGAACTCCGTTACGTCTGTCACCCATTTTTGATTAGGTTTATCGGCTCTAAAATTACGATTTAGGATGTTGGGAGCCACTTTGCCAACTTTCCCTTTGTAGGATTTATATTTTTTCATTCGCACAATGCATTTAAGGCCCAATTCTCTCATGATCCGAAGAACTTTCTTTTTGTTAATATCGTGACCTTTTTCTTGAAGAACGTCCGTAATGCGACGGTACCCAAGACGTCCTGAGTGTCTATGTAGATGAAATTAATTCTTCTTTTCCATTTACGATCAGGATCTGGTTGGTCTAATTTTTTTGTGATGTGATAGTAAGTACTTTTAGGAAGCTTAGCTACTTTTATCATTCTAGTCACCGGGAATTCGTTCCTTAGTTCAAATACTACTTTCGCTTTGATTTCGTTGGTGATGGTTCTTCCTGAACTAAGGTGTTTAGCTTTTTTAAATACGCATTCTCCATACGTAGGTATTCCAGTTCTTTTTTCATATCTTCCATCGTTTGGTTAGAAGAGTTATCTTTGATCTTCTTATTCTTATGGTTAGATGTCATTGTAGAAGGCCTCATTTCTAATGATCCGAAGGCATCTTCTCCAGCTCTTTCCCACTTTTTCACCCACCTACGAACCATACAGGGGTCTGGGATATGAAAAATGGCTGATGCCTCTCGAATGGAGCAATTCTTCTCCGTAATAAATTGAATTACCCTCAGTTTAAAGGCAGAAGGATAGTTTGTATAGGGAAAGGTAAAGGCTTGGTCCCCGTGGTGACGAACTAACATCACCCAATAGCGCAGAACAGATTGATCAACCCCCACTTGATTGGCAAGATCTCGATAACTAACGAGTTCATTAAGATAACGTTTAGCAGCTTTCAGTTTAGATTCTTGAGTAAACTTGGCCATACGTGCTGGCACCTCCTATTGTTGGTTGGGGTGTCCAACAATAGGGGGGCAACTCAAAAGCCCTGCGGGGTCTCACCTGTCCAGCGTTTCCCGCAGGAGTCGAGCACCTTCCGCTACAATCAACTTTACAAGTGTAAGTGTCACTATAACTTTGTAATGGCGTGGTGGCTACAACATTGCTTACACCAACTCTTAATCTGTCTTACCTTAATGACAGAACGTTCGAAAACTATTGTCCGAGTATGAATAACAAAAGCCTTGGTGAAACGAGCATTTTACTATTGTTGCTAAAGCATATTCAATATATAGCAGGGTCTAGCTATTGATTGGAGTGCAAGACGAAGACTCCTGCGAGAAAAGCGGAATAGGTAAGACCCCCGCAGGAGCGTCAGCTGTGAGGAGGCTTGCCTTCCGCCCGAGGAAAGCGAAGTTCTTGCACGGAAATCAATGGCGTTGTAACAAGTGATCCTAATTATTAATTTGATTATTCGTCAATAGAGGAAATGGATTTAGTTAAGTCCCAGCCTATTTTTAAATTATATTGAAATGATTAATGCCAGTCCGATGCCTTCTCACCTTATATAGGTGGTTTGTAGTGAAATGTCAGATTGTTTAGGGAAAATAAGTCGAATGGACTACCGGCAATTGTTCTTTTCGTATTGTCATCTATGATGGTGATAGTACAATAAAGTTACAACAATGTTACGACCAGATTCGACATCATTCCAAGATGAGTGACAAATATAGAGGTTTATGGATTCACCTGACTTTAGGTGAAGTTTTCTTATGTAGTTTGCGAAAAAATTTTCTCAATGGAGCGCTGAATGACGGATATGTATGGTATCTTGCTTCTTACTTATCTCTATCTCTGTAATATGAATGTAACAAACTGAGAAAAAAACCACATTTATTTGTAAAAATATCCATGGGAATATTAGGTTTAAACATGGATGAAAAGTCACGAATTCGATGAATATCGCCATCTTTCTTTAAAATTTACGGAATATTCATAGACACTAATCTTGCTAAACATTACAATAAATACTGTTGCATGATAAATATGTCAAAAATAGTTGAAACATGTCAAAAAAACGGATAGAGGTGCCTAAAGTGAAACTTTTTTCCAACACCTTCTCAACACTCGAAAACGGGCTGAACTACGCCTCGTTAAATCAGAAAGTGATTTCTCAAAATATTGCGAATGTCGATACACCAAATTATAAAGCGAAAAAAGTAGAGTTTAAGTCGTTATTGGATCAATCTACTCAACAATTGGAAGGGAAAAGAACGAATCAACGTCATTTTACCTTTGGACCTTATAGTCAACACCCTGCGGTAAGGACGGAATCCTCTTTTCAATACAATCATAATGGAAATGGTGTGGATCTGGATCAGGAAATGTCAGAGATGGCAACCAATCAAATTTATTTTAATGCCCTGTCAGACCGAATAAATGGGAAGTTTAACAGTCTGCAATCAGTCATAAGGGGTGGCAAGTAAGAATGGGATTATTTACAGGGATGAACACAACGGCTTCTGCATTAACCGCCCAGCGTTTGAGGATGGACGTCATTTCGTCCAACATGGCCAATGTGGATACAACGAGAGGGAAAATGGTGGATGGTGAATGGCAGCCTTATCAACGCAAGTCTGTCGTGATGGCACCAAAGGAAGATCAGTTTTCTTCTTTTTTAAACCAGGCCATGAACAAAAGGGGCAACCACTCAATTGGAAGCGGAGTGAAAGTTTCACGGATTGAAGAGGACGATAAAACGCCATTTAAAATGGTGTATGACCCTCAGCACCCCGATGCAAATGATGATGGATATGTACGCCTGCCGAATGTAGATCCCTTGAGGGAAATGGTAGACCTCATTTCAGCTACACGGTCCTATGAAGCAAATGTGACAGTATTTAATGCAAATAAAGCAATGTTAATGAAGTCATTAGAAATTGGTAAATAAAGAAAGGTTGTAGTTCTATGGCCATACACAATATAAGTTCGGTAACTCCTGCAGTTATAAGTCCGTCATTTGATAAAAAAAATAGTTCTCCTTCAGATGCAACGGAAAACTTCAGTCAATTACTTAAAAAGTCCATCGACGAAGTCAATAAGATGCAAGTCCAGTCAGATCAATTAACGGAAAAACTTGTCCGGGGTGAAAACGTTGATCTTCATCAGGTGATGATCGCTTCACAAAAGGCAAGCATCACCCTGCAAACGACAATGGAAGTCCGTAACAAAGTAGTGGAAGCATATCAAGAGATAATGAGAATGCCAATGTAGTAGGCTCATGCAGTCGAGTACCGGAGGATTGTAATGAATGAATCGTTTAAGAAATATACAGAGCAAATAAAGACTTATTGGACAAGTAGAACAAAAAAACAAAAAATCAGCATGGGAGCCATCTTTCTGATTACCGTCATCCTGATCGGTGCGGTTAGTTATTTTTCAACGCGGACGACTCTCGAACCCTTATATAGTAATTTGTCACCTTCAGAAACGGGAACCATCAAAGAGAATCTGGATGGCAGGGGAATCCCTTCAGAAATTACCGATAGTGGATCGACCATCATGGTCCCTAAAGAGCAGGTGGATACACTGAAAGTTGAACTGGCTGCAGAAGGGATACCTAACTCTGGGAGCATCGACTATTCTTTCTTCAGTCAAAATGCCGGATTCGGTATGACCGATAATGAGTTCAACGTCATGAAATTGGACGCCATGCAAACGGAATTAGCCAATTTGATGAAGGGGATAGACGGGATCCAGGATGCAAAAGTCATGATCAATCTTCCTGAAAAACAGATTTTCCTAAATGATGATGTGCAAAATGCATCTGCCTCCATTGTCCTGGATACGAAGCCGGGTTTCACATTCGATCAAAAGCAAATTAAATCACTTTATCATCTTGTTTCGAAAAGTGTTCCAGACCTTCCTACTGAGAATATCGCCATCATGAATCAATATTTTGAGTATTTTGATTTAGAATCTCAAAATAATTCTACGGGAAGCGGAAATTTTGCCCAGCAAATGAATGTAAAGAAAGAAGTCGAGCGTGATATTCAACGTCAGGTTCAAAACATGCTCGGTACGCTGATCGGCTTTAATAAAGTAGTGGTTTCCGTGACCACTGATATTGACTTTACCCAGGAAAACCGCGAAGAAAACATTGTGACACCTGTCGATGAAGAAAATATGGAAGGAATCGCAGTCAGTGCTCAGCGTATTACGGAAACGTTCTCCGGTGAAGGTGCCGCTCCTGGAGGGACACCAGGGGCCGGTGATGCCAATGAGCCGACGAACAGCGGTGTTACATACGGCTCCAGTTCAGAATCGAATGGTGATTATGAACGGATGGAAGAAACCATTAATAATGAAGTCAACCGAATCAAAAAAGAGATTGTAGAAAGTCCATACAAGATTAGGGACCTTGGGATACAGGTCATGGTGGAACCGCCTGATCCCGAAAAAGAATCGTCCTTACCACAGAACAGGGTCGATGATATACGCCAAGTTTTATCCACGATCGTACGCACGTCCATTGATAAGGAAGCGAATCCTGAACTCACGGATGACGCGATTGCAGAAAAGGTAGTCGTCTCAGTTCAGCCGTTCAATGGGAAAGTGGATGTCGCATCTGAAGAGAAGCCTGTCCTGCCTTGGTGGACCTATGTTGTAGGAGGCGTACTCCTTGTAGTGATTCTTCTCTTAGTATTTTTCTTATTACGTTCAAGAAAGAAAGAATCGATCGAAGAAATGGAATATGAAGAAACAAGAGAGCCAGTCCAGATCCCGGATATTGAACCTAAAGAAGAGACAGAAGGGTCGATTCGCCGTAAACAGCTGGAAAAAATGGCTAAAGATAAACCGGAAGAATTTGCGAAACTGTTACGCACCTGGTTAGCAGAGGATTAGGAGGAATGAACATGGTTAGAAGAGAGAAAGGTTTAACAGGTAAACAAAAGGCGGCCATCCTTCTGATCTCTCTTGGTCCAGATGTATCAGCATCCGTTTACAAGCATTTGTCGGAAGAAGATATCGAGAAATTAACATTAGAGATTTCCGGAGTGAAAAAGGTGGAAACGGAAGCGAAAGAAGACATCTTAGAGGAGTTTCATCAAATTGCCATTGCACAGGACTATATCTCACAGGGTGGGATCGGCTATGCGAAGACGGTACTGGAGAAGGCTCTTGGATCTGAGCAGGCAACGGCGATCATTAATCGCCTGACCTCTTCCTTACAGGTCAAACCCTTTGACTTTGCAAGAAGAGCCGATGCAGCTCAAATTCTTAACTTCATCCAGAATGAACATCCTCAGACGATTGCATTGATTCTATCCTATCTTGACCCTCAACAAGCAGGTCAGATACTTTCTGAGCTTCCACAGGAAGTCCAGGCGGATATCGCGAGAAGGATTGCGGTGATGGATGGAACCTCTCCTGAAGTGATCAGCGAGGTGGAAGCCATTCTTGAAAGGAAGCTTTCAGCGACCGTCACACAGGATTATACACAAACCGGCGGAGTGGAAGCGGTAGTGGAAGTATTGAACGGGGTAGATCGTTCAACAGAGAAAACGATACTTGATGCCTTGGAAATCCAAGACCCGGAACTAGCCGAAGAAATCAAGAAGAGGATGTTTGTATTTGAAGATATTGTCACACTCGATGGCCGTTCCATCCAGCGTGTGATCAGGGATTGTGATAATGAAGATCTGCTTCTCTCTCTTAAAGTGTCGAGTGAAGAAGTGAAAGAAGTGGTATTCAGGAACATGTCGAACCGGATGGTTGAGACCCTTAAAGAAGAAATGGAATTCATGGGTCCTGTCCGATTACGGGATGTTGAAGAAGCACAGTCACGGATTGTAGCAGTCATAAGAAGGTTAGAGGATTCAGGTGAAATCATCATCGCCCGTGGTGGAGGAGACGATATCATTGTCTAGGATCATAAAGTCTACCGTAGCCCAATCTATTGAAGACAAGGGGAAAGTGATCTCTCTTAAGAGAATGAAGAGGGTGGAAGACGCATCCCCAGAGGAAGATAGGTTAATAGGGAATGCCTCGTTTCGAAGGGATCAAATCATAGAGCAAGCAAGCATTGAAGCAGAACGAATCATCCGAGAAGCAAATGAGGAGATTCGTCGCGAGGAAGAAAGGTTGTTACTTGATAAAGAAAGATGGATAACTGAACGGGAGCAGCTTATGCAAGAGGCATATAATGCCGGATTCCTGCAAGGAGAGGAAGAAGGCAGAAAGAAAGGCTACCAGGAATATGAGAACAAATTGCAAGAAGCAAACGAGATCACTGAGAACAACAGGGCTCAGTATGACGCTTACATCCAAAGAGCAGAGAAAGTCATTATAGATCTTGGGATAGCATGTGCCGGGAAAATCATGAATCAAAAATTGAAGGATGAACCTGATCTATTCCTTTCCATCGTGGAACGGGGGCTAAAGGAAGTGAGGGATCTGCCTCATATCCAGATACATGTGCATCCAACGAGACATAAGCTCCTTGCCGAGAACAAGTCTGAACTGGAAGTCATGTTCCCAACTGATATTCAATGCTTCATCTATGCAAACGATGACCTTCTCCCTGAAGAATGCTACATTGAAACGAATCAAGGACGGGTCATTGTCAGTGTGGATTCTCAATTGAAAGAATTGAAGCTGAAGCTCCACCATCTTCTTGAAGGTGATGTCGAATGAAAGCAGCAGATCTTATCACTCAGATTCCCCATATCCCAACATTCAAAAAGTTCGGGAAAGTGAAACGGGTAGTCGGATTGATGATCGAATCCCAAGGTCCTGAAAGCTCAGTAGGTGAAGTGTGTCATATCCATATTCTCTCCCGAGGTAAAAAGAAGGTGATACAAGCAGAGGTCGTCGGGTTTAATGATGATTTGGTCATCCTTATGCCATATACCAATATGCAGGATATATCACCAGGCAGTTTAGTAGAAGCAACGGCAAAGCCATTGGAAATCAAAATCGGGCCATCTCTAATCGGTAAGGTGATAGACTCCTTGGGTCATCCCCTTGATGGAAGTCAATTACCTTCTGGATTAAGCACTGCCTATACAGAACAGGAACCACCCAATCCGCTATCAAGACCTCCCATTGATGAAAAAATGGAAGTTGGCGTAAAAGCCATCGACAGCATGCTGACCGTCGGTAAGGGCCAAAGGGTAGGAATCTTTGCCGGAAGTGGTGTGGGGAAAAGCACATTACTTGGAATGATCGCAAGAAACACGAAAGCCGATTTAAACGTCATCGCATTGGTAGGGGAACGCGGCCGGGAAGTAAGAGAATTCATTGAAAGAGATTTAGGTGAAGAAGGATTGCAGAGAACGATTGTAGTGGCTGCCACATCCGACCAGCCTGCTCTTATGAGAATTAAAGGTGCCTTTACGGCAACAGCGATTGCGGAATACTTCCGTGATAAAGGAATGAACGTCATGCTGATGATGGATTCTGCCACCCGGGTAGCCATGGCACAGAGGGAAATCGGGTTGGCGGTTGGGGAACCGCCGACAACCAAAGGCTATACTCCTTCCGTTTTCGCTATTTTACCCAAGCTGCTCGAGAGAACCGGAACAAACCTCCATGGAAGCATTACGGCGTTTTATACCGTTCTCGTAGATGGTGATGATTTGAATGAACCTATTTCAGATACAGTGAGGGGGATACTCGATGGTCATATCGTTCTCGACCGTCAGATTTCGAATCGTGGCCAATACCCTGCCATCAATATTCTTAAGAGTGTCAGCCGGTTAATGAATCACCTTGCCTCTAAAGAACATTTACAAGCTGCCACTAGAATAAGAGAGTTATTGAGTACCTATATGAACTCAGAAGACTTGATTCAAATAGGGGCATACAAAAAGGGGACTTCCCGTGAAGTGGATGAAGCCATCAACTATTATCCGGGAATCATCTCCTTCCTGAAGCAAGGTGTATATGAACAGATCTCTCTAGCCTCTAGTGTTGATGAGCTTATCAAGCTATCGGAAAAAGGTGGATGATCCGAATGAGTTATCACTATAAATTCCAACGAATTCTAACCTTGAAAGAAAAAGAAAAAGATGAAGTCCAGGAAATGTACAGGGGTTCCATTGAAAAGTTTGAAACTGTTGCAGGGAAGCTATATGAATGTTTGAAAAAGAAAGAAACCCTGGAGCTTCATCAGGAGAGCAAATTACAGGGTGGATTATCTGTACAGGATATCCGTCATCATCAACAATTCATCACCAATCTTGAAAAGACTATCTCTTATTACCAGGATCTAGTGATACAAGCGAGAAATCGGATGAATTGGTATGAAGAAAAACTGGTGGATATGAATGTGGAAGTGAAAAAATACGAAAAAATGAAGGAAAAAGATTTAGAGCGGTTTCTTCAAAACATCCAATCGATGGAAGATAAGCAATTAGACGAAGTGTCGGTTGTTCAATATTTGAAACGGGGAGTTAGGTGATTTCATGGCAAAGGTAATCGAAGAGGAAAAGAAAGACTCGCATAATCGGTTTCAAAGATTCATTTTTATCATCGTCATTCCTCTCTTGTTTGCTATCACTTTTGCTCTGGTCATCATGACATTTGCGGGAATCAATATCTTTGAAAAAGCGCAATCACTGGGATCGGACATTCCTTTTTTGGCAAAGGTCATCCCTTCAGATGATGAAGAGGACAGGAAACAATTACAAGAGAGAATCATTTCATTAAACGCGTCGATGGAAGATCAAGAGGCCAAAATTGCCCAGCTTCAAAGTGAAATAGATAAAAAAGACAGTGATAACGAACAACTTCAGGCAACCATCCAGCAACAGAATGAGGAAATGAATGAATTAAGGCAGATTGGTGAAGACAACAAACGGGCTTTTAAGGAGGTAGTCAATACCTTTGAAGCAATGTCTGCGAAAAGCGCCGCTCCGGTTCTCATGAACATGGATGATGAAGAGGCGATGAAGATCCTTTCAACTATAAAGCCAGATACGCTGGCAGACATTTTAGAAAAGATGCCTGCTGTGGATGCTGCAAGATACACAAGTCTTCTATCTGCAGAGGAATGATCTGTTTTAATTCTTTAAAGGAGGTGAATGAATGGAAATCGGAATCGCTACACAAAGGGTAAGCACTGTATCACCTGTGAATAAGGAAGCGAATCTTCCCAAAAAAGAAACGGGCTTTTCACAGCATCTTTTGGGGTTTGTCGCCAACCAAAGCAGTGAATTGAAGGAAGTCAAGTCAGTGGATGCTCCGTCATTTCTCGTAAATCTTGAAGCGATCCTGGCAGCTAGTAAACTGGAGGATCTCGGCCTCACACAAGAGCAGTTGGATCAACTATCAAAAGTGAAAGAACTTGATGTTAATCAGATTGCAGACTTTCTTGGCGTAAGTACTGATGGAATCAAAACACTTTTTTCTGAATTGAAGTCAGTCATGTTGGGAACGGGATCACCTGTCGATCCGGAGCAGGTTGAGGATGTTTATGAGGACCTTCTTGGAACACTTCAGCTATTACAGTCCGCTCTTTCAAAGGATACCAAGGCCGGGAAGTCTTCTGTAGAAAATTCTTTGAAAGAATTAAATGGCCAGGGGCAAATAGAAGGCGTCGTCAAATTGGCAAAGATATTGGACCTTTTTGCTCGTAATCGGGATATGCATGTCACAGATTCATCGAAAGCAGCAGAATTAAAAGAAGTGGTGAAGAATATTCAATTCGGGATAGAGGGTACCATACCAAAACTGCAACAAACGTCAGGTGACTGGTCAAGGATTCTGCGAGAAGCCTATACGCGTCGGGTACCTGAAGAAACGATGGATCAGAATCCTGATATGCATAGCTCCACGGCCGAAAAGAAAGGAATTCAACCGGTTCAAGGAACGAATCTTCATTTTGTTCTGCCTAAGGCTGAAACCTTTTCAATGAATCTGCCATCGACCGGCCGCTCCCTTCAATACGAGCAATTTGTTAAAGAATTTCAGAACATCCTGGGTAAATCGAATATGATAACCCAACCAAATATGAGTAAGCTGCTGATTAAACTGTATCCAGAGCAATTGGGTTCTTTAAGGATTGAATTATTGCAGCAGAATGGGGTCATGACAGCGAAAATCCTTGCTTCTACCTCAGGTGCGAAAGAAATGCTGGATTCACAGATTCATGGATTGAAACATGCTTTCAGTGCACAGAACCTGAACGTTGAGAAGATTGAAATCTCACAGGCGTTCACGGAAACTGAGCGTCAGCATAAAGGGCAATCCGGTCAGGGGTCCCATCAGCATAAACAATCCGATCAACCCCAAACGACCCATGAAGAGGAGACTCAATCCTTCAAAGATTATCTCGTAAATACTGAAATATAGGTGATGACATGACGAAAATAGATCCCAGTTTACTATATTCCAACGTTCAGGCTAAGCGTGAAACAGGGGGGGATATTTTAGGGAAAGATGATTTCCTTAAAATCCTCATGACTCAATTGCAAAATCAAGACCCGATGAATCCCATGCAGGACAAGGATTTCATCGCACAAATGGCGACATTTTCTTCTCTGGAGCAAATGACCAATCTGACCAAGACGATGGAGAAGTTCGTGGATACACAAAGTCAGACCCAACTGATTTCTTATAATCAATTTGTAGGGAAAGAAGTGACATGGCATAAGGTTGTTGAATCAGAATCAGATGAAGTACCTGAAATTCAAGAAGGACAAGGACTCGTTAAGGGTGTCCGTTTTAAAGGTGATTCGGTTGAATTCATCATGGAAGATGGAACGATCCTGAATCCGGGGAATATTTCTCAAGTCAATACCTCAGGAAGCGGGGAGTCATCTCTCGTAAGCGCATCCCTCTTAATAGGCAAGAAGGTGACATGGAGTGGGGAAGATGGGGAACTAAGCGGAGTGGTTCAATCCGTTTCGAAGAAGGATTCCCAAATATGGATACATACCGATTCAGGTGAAAAAATCTCCAGTAAAGCATTGTTAAAAATTGAATCCTAGGGAGTGGTTTTATGGAAAAAACGTTCTTTCACCGCTCACCGCAACCTATCACGTCTAATTATCATAATAAAGCAGTTAATCGATCTGCCCGCTCTTCTACATCATTTGCGACTCAATTGGATAAGGCGATCAAAGGTGTCTCTCCATTGCAAATCAGTAAACATGCGAAAATAAGGATGGAACAAAGGGGAATCTCGATTCCTTCTGAAACCTGGGAAAAGATTGGGGAAAAAGTGAAAGAAGCAAAGAATAAGGGTGTACAGGACTCACTGGTTATTCTGAAAGATGCCGCATTGATTGTAAGTGCCAAGAACCAAACGGTGATCACCGCTTTGGACCGTGAAGAGGCACATTCTCAAATATTCACCAACATTAATGGAACCATATTAATCGATTCATAGGCCGGACCTCGAAAAGGAAGCCTATATGCTGTGGAATGACTGAAACAGCACATACGAAAGGGGAAAACATTCATGCTACGTTCAATGTATTCAGGTATAAGTGGAATGAAAAACTTTCAAACCAAATTAGATGTAATCGGTAATAATATCGCCAATGTCAATACGTACGGATATAAAAAGGGCCGGGTCACATTCCAGGATCTCATGAATCAAACCGTGTCCGGTGCCAGCAGGGCAACAGACAACCGGGGCGGGCAAAATGCAAAGCAAGTAGGGCTTGGATCGTCATTATCCTCCATCGATACAATCCAGACACAGGGAAGTCTTCAAACTACCGGACGTTCATTGGATGTCGCCATATCAGGAGATGGATACTTCGTTGTGAGACAAGGAAATAACGAAATGTACACTCGTGCCGGGAACTTTTACCTGGATTCAAACGGAAATCTAGTAACGGGTCAGGGGAATTTGGTGCAGGGGTATCCCGTTGATGCAAGTGGTGTAGTCAATAAGAGTGGTACGGCTGATATTAAGATTGATACGAATACAACGATGGCGCCGCAGGCTACAACTAAAGCTACTTATAATGGGAATTTGAAGTCCAGTGCCGCTGATGGGACGAAAGTGGAATTGGAGACCAAAATTAAGGATTCACTTGGTAAGGATATCAGTTTGAAACTGATTATGGAAAAAACGGGAATGAACGAGTGGAGTGTTGACATCTCAAGTTTAACAGATGACGTTTCTGTTAATACCGCCACCACTTCTGCAGTTATTAAATTTGATAATGAAGGAAAAGTTATTGCGCCTCCGACAGGATATGTTCCTTTCAAGTTGAGTCTTGATAACAGTACAGGTGCCAGTACAACCCAAACGATCGATCTTGATTTCTCCAAGATCACTCAGTTCGACAGCTCTTCCTCTGCAAATGTAGATACGGTTAATGGAAACTCAGAAGGATATCTTGAAAGTTTCAACATTGGTTCTTCAGGAGAAGTGAACGGAGTATTTTCAAACGGAGAAGTGAGAGTGTTGAGTCAGCTGTCTCTTGCTACATTCTCTAATCCCGGCGGATTAACAAAGGCAGGTAATAATCTGTTCCAGGCTTCCAATAATTCGGGACTTCCAAACCAGGGTGTAGCAGGGGAAGGACGGGGAGCCCTTCAGTCAGGATCACTTGAAATGTCCAATGTAGACCTTTCCGAAGAATTCACCGAGATGATTACAGCTCAACGTGGATTCCAGGCAAATACACGGATCATCACAACGTCTGATGAAATCCTGCAGGAACTTGTAAACTTGAAACGTTAATTCCTTGAAAGGGAGGAAGGGAGTGGCTGAGGAGATCAGTCCCTCCCAATAAATGAATGATTACATTGACCAGGCTGAATGGTAAATCGTTTACGTTGAATGCCCTATACATAGAAACAGTCGAAGCATTTCCCGATACTACCATTCTATTAACAAATGGTAGACGGTATGTTGTGAAAGAATCAGTGGATGAGGTCAATTCCCGCTCACTTACCTTTTTTCAAAAAGTGAATCTGCTTCATCTGCCCCAGGAGGGAGGTAATACAAATTGAAGAGTAAAACAATGACGATCATGATGATTTCATTGGTGACCATTACCCTCGTCGGTGTCATAGCACTGGTGGTATTGCTGAAGTTTTCCGGGGATGAGGAAGCAAAAGGTCCCTCCATTGAAGAAGTGATTGAAAACTCGGTGGACATACCTGAAATGACCACGAATTTAATGAGCAACGACTTTATTCGTATCTCTTTTAAGATTCAAACGGATAGTAAGAAAGCGAAGAAAGAATTAGCGAAAAGGGATTTTCAAGTGAATAATATCATCATAGAAGAGCTTTCAGAATTGAAAGCAGAAGAACTGCAAGGGAAAAAAGGGAAAGAATTGGTCGAGACAAAGGTGAAAGACAAAGTGAACTCCCTCATGCAGGAAGGCGCGGTTGAAAGAGTATATATCACCTCTATGATGATTCAATAAATTGGCCTGAAGGTTTGGAGGTGAAGGGATGGCTAGTGAAATATTGTCTCAAAGTGAAATTGATGCCCTGCTATCAGCCCTCAATACCGGGGAGATGAGTGCGGATGATTTCAAGAAAGAAGAAGAAGAGAAGAAAGTCAAAGTTTATGATTTTAAGAGAGCCCTGCGCTTTTCGAAAGACCAGATCAGAAGCTTAACGAGGATCCATGAGAATTTTGCAAGGATTTTAACGACCTACTTCTCTGCCCAGCTAAGAACGTACGTTCAAATCAATGTAGCGTCTGCTGATCAGATCCCTTATGAGGAGTTTATTCGTTCCGTACCGAAAATGACGATTTTGAATGTATATGAACTGCCGCCATTGGATGGTAGGATCCTCATGGAAATCAACCCGAATATTGCTTATTCAATGATGGATCGTGTCATGGGAGGCAGAGGGATCAGTGTCAATAAAGTGGAAAGTTTAACGGAAATTGAAACGAGGATCATGAGTCAACTATTTGAAAAGGCGTTTGAAAATCTCAGGGAAGCCTGGAGCACAGTGGTGGACGTCGATCCTTTGTTTACTGAATTCGAAGTGAATCCACAGTTTCTGCAAATGGTCTCTCCCAATGAAACTGTAGTGGTCATTTCTTTGAATACAACGATTGGTGAGACCAGTGGAATGATCAATATTTGCATTCCTCACGTTGTATTGGAACCGATCCTTCCGAAACTATCCGGCAGTTATTGGATGGAATCAAAGCGTAAAGAAAGCAACCCTGAAGAAACCGCTCAGCTGGAGAGAAGAATCAAGGGGGCACAAGTTCCGATCGTAGCTGAATTGGGACAATCAGACATCACCATCGAGGAGTTCCTTATGCTTTCGATTGGTGATGTGATTGAAATGAACACACGAATCGATGATCCTTTAACTATAAAAATAGGTGAGATTCCTAAATTCACTGCACAGCCTGGTAAATCAAATAAAAAAATGGCCGTGCAAATTTTAGATTCGTTGAAAGGGGGAGACGACGAAGATGAGTGATATGTTATCGCAAGATGAAATAGATGCGTTACTTCGTGGTTCTGCGGAGCCAGAAGAGAAAGTAGAAGAACGCAAAGAAATTAAGATGAGTGATTATATCAGCTCCATAGAAGAAGATGCTTTGGGTGAAATCGGGAACATTTCGTTTGGAAGTTCTGCAACCGCACTTTCCACCTTATTAAATCAGAAGGTGGAAATTACGACCCCTAAAGTGACGATCATCGATAAGAACTATTTAGAAGAGGAATTTCCTCATCCTTATGTAGCCATTCAGGTTCAGTATACGGAAGGGTTCTCCGGTGTGAATTTGCTCGTCATCAAACAATCGGATGCGTCCATCATTGCCGACTTGATGCTTGGCGGGGATGGAAGAAACCCATCCGGGGATCTCGGTGAAATCCAGCTCAGCGCTGTACAGGAGGCCATGAATCAGATGATGGGTTCAGCTGCTACATCCATGTCGACTGTATTCAGTAAGAAAGTGGATATTTCACCTCCATCCATTGATCTCATGTACATTCCCCGGGGAGAAGGGGAAGAAAACATCCCGGATCAAGACCTGCTTGTTAAAGTATCGTTTTCGTTGAAAATTGGAGATCTGATTGATTCTAATATCATGCAGCTCCTTCCGCTATCCTTTGCCAGAAGCTTAGTGGATGAATTAATGAATGGCGGTGCGACAGAGGAAGTGGCGGCTACATCGGCGTCAAGTATGGTGGAAGCACAGGATTCCGTTCCTGAACCGGTATATAGCGGGATCCATGAAAGCACGAACCCACCCCATCAGTCCCACTCTCAGCATTTGGGTGGACAAAGCGGACATTCTGAGCCCGTACATGTACAGCCGGCTACATTCAGCAGTTTCGAGCCTGCTCCACTGGGACAGCAGGAAAGTAACAATCTAAATATGCTGTTGGATATACCACTTCAAGTGACGGTGGAGCTCGGAAGGACGAATCGATCAGTCAGAGACATCCTTGAGTTGTCATCTGGTTCGATCATCGAACTGGATAAGTTAGCGGGAGAGCCGGTCGATATCCTTGTGAACAGCCAGTTGATGGCCAAAGGGGAAGTCGTTGTTATCGATGAGAACTTCGGTGTCAGGATCACCGACATTGTTAGTCAGAGTGATCGAATTAAAAAACTAAAATAAAAGAAGAATTTTATTAGAGATAATGGAGGATGAGGGTAATGGCGAATAAGATTCTAATTGTAGATGATGCAGCCTTTATGAGAATGATGATCAAAGATATTTTAACGAAAAATGGATTTGACGTAGTAGGGGAAGCAGCAGATGGAAGTCAGGCTGTGGATAAATATAAAGAGTTAAAACCCGATCTTGTGACGATGGATATTACAATGCCTGAAAAAGATGGTATCGCGGCCTTAAAGGAAATCAAGTCGATTGATGCTTCTGCGAAAATCATCATGTGTTCTGCCATGGGCCAACAAGCCATGGTCATCGATGCGATTCAAGCTGGTGCGAAGGATTTCATCGTAAAGCCGTTCCAGGCTGATCGTGTAATCGAAGCGATCCAGAAAGCGTTAAGCTAACAGTTAATAAGAAGGTGCATGTATTGAAAAAGTTTCAAATTCTATTTGCAATTGTGCTTTTCATTTTCACGGTAGCCGCCGGGGATATGAAAGCATTTGCTGAAGTGAATAATGTGAAAGACTGCATAGAGCATCCAGATACATGCGAGGGGCAGCAAACGGATGGAGTGGAAGGTTCTGAGTCAGGGCTTGCCACTTCCGTTACGTTTTTAGATTACCTTAAGATGATCGTTGCCCTTATCTTTGTAGTGGCACTCATATATTTTTTATTAAAGTTCATTAATCAAAAAGGAAGATCATTTCAGCAAACAAAATTAATCAACCATTTAGGGGGGACCCCACTTGGGGGGAACCGTTCCGTACAGATCGTAAAAGTAGGCAAACAGGTACTGGTCTTGGGTGTGGGTGAAGATATTCAGCTTTTGAAAGAGGTAAGGGACGAAAAGGAGAAAGAAGAGATCCTTTCTTATTATGAAGAATCCCAATTTCCGGATACCAAATATGCCGTTTCTAGCTTGATGAACAGAGTCAAAGGATCTTCGCCGAATAAACCGGACAGGTCATTTCAAGCTCAGTTGAAATCACAGCTTGAGGAAATGAACAAGGGTAGGAAAAAGATGCTCGAGGAGTTAAAGAATAAGGGGAAACAGTCTGATGAATGAATTCATGGAGTTTTTCAATAGTAGCTCAGCAGATGATGTGTCGACCAGTGTAAAGCTGCTGTTACTCTTTACCGTCTTATCCCTTGCACCCAGTATCCTGATATTGATGACATCTTTTACCCGGATCATGATCGTCCTGTCTTTCGTCCGTACGTCCCTTGCCACTCAGCAAATGCCACCGAATCAGGTGTTGATCGGACTTTCTTTATTTCTTACTTTCTTTATCATGGCTCCTACTTTCCAAGAGGTGAATGATGAAGCGTTGACACCTCTATTTAATGAAGAGATCAATCTGGATGAAGCATACACGAAAGCTTCGATTCCTTTTAAAGAATTTATGAGTAAGCAGACGAGACAGAAGGATCTGGAATTGTTTCTGGAATATTCAGGGGCTGATCGCCCGGAATCAGTGAAAGATATTCCTCTCACATCCTTAGTGCCGGCTTTCGCATTGAGTGAGATCAAGACGGCTTTTCAGATAGGATTTATGATCTTCATCCCATTTTTGGTCATCGATATGGTCGTAGCGAGTGTCTTGATGTCTATGGGTATGATGATGCTGCCACCTGTCATGATTTCATTGCCGTTCAAAATTTTACTGTTTGTTTTAGTGGATGGCTGGTATTTAGTAATAAAATCTCTTTTACAAAGCTTTTAAGTAGGTGAGTTACCATGAATGCTGAATCCGTAATTGCCATAGCAGAGAGGGGTATCTACGTTACTCTCGTTGTATCAGGCCCATTACTGCTATTGGCCCTGGTTGTCGGCTTGATTGTCAGTATTTTTCAAGCGACAACCCAAATTCAAGAACAGACACTTGCATTCATTCCGAAAATTGTTGCCGTACTGATCGGCATCGTTTTCTTTGGGCCTTGGATGTTAACGAAGCTTGTGACGTATACTTCGCAGATTTTTTCAGATTTAACAAGGTTCGTAGGGTAGTAGAATGAAAGAGCTCGTACCTATACTATCGGTATATCTACTCGTTTTTGTGAGGGTTTCGGCATTTTTTGTCACGATGCCGCTGTTTTCATATCGAAATATACCAGCACAGCATCGAATCGCCTTTTCAGTGGTACTATCATGGGTCATGTACTATACAATCGACTCAAAGGCATTTGAAATCAACGGACAATACTTCCTTTTGATTATGAAAGAGGCCATGATCGGTCTTTTGATCGGTTTTGTAGCTTATATGATTGTAACGGCTATTCAAATAGCGGGGGGCTTCATTGATTTTCAAATGGGGTTTGCCATTGCGAACGTGATCGACCCTCAAACGGGAGCCCAAAGTCCTTTGACGGGGCAATATTTGTACACATTCGCCCTTTTGTTATTGCTCGCCCTAAATGGTCATCATTTACTGCTCGATGGGATTTTTTACAGTTATCAATTGATTCCGATCGATTCCCCTTGGATTCCGTTTGGAAATGAGAACTTAATCGAATATGTCATTACGTCCTTTAATTCTATGTTCATCATCGCTTTTCAGATGTCCATTCCTGTGGTTGCGACTCTTTTCCTTGTAGATGTGGCATTAGGCATCGTAGCGAGGACCGTGCCACAGTTAAATATCTTTGTGGTTGGGTTCCCCATTAAAATCGGGGTTGCCTTCATCGTGCTATTCATAGTCATGGGAGTCACATTTACGGTCATGCAGAAATTGTTTGAAATGATGTTTGTAACCATGAGGGATTTAATGAAAATCATTGGAGGCACATAAATTGCAGTGGCTATCATTAGACCTACAGTATTTCAGTGGGGAAAAGACAGAGAAAGCAACTCCCAAAAAAAGGGATGACGCCAGAAAAAAAGGTCAAACAGCGAAAAGTCAGGATGTCAATACGGCCATCATTCTGCTGGCTGTCTTTTTATTTCTGACTTTCAGTGCTTCCTATATAGGGGACATTGTGTTTGATTTATTTAATCAAACGTTTCAAGAATACATGCTCATGGATCTGACTGAAAATACCGTGCAAGTCATTACCATGGACCTGATGAAGGAGATCGCTCTGCTGCTTGGTCCGATTATGCTCGTCGCCCTTGTTGCCGGCTTGATCTCCAATTATATACAAGTCGGTGTCATGTTCACGACAGAGCCCTTGCAGCCTAAGCTGGAGAAAATCGATCCCATTAAGGGATTTAAGCGAATTTTTTCCCTGCGTGCCATTGTCGAATTATTAAAATCCATCCTGAAAATTTCATTTGTAGGGGCCATTACCTTTGTCGTTCTATGGATGAACATTGACCGGGTGTTGAGTCTGTCCTTTAAATCGGTGGGGGATTCCTTGACGACCATGGCAAGTCTGACGATCCAGATGGGGATTGCAGCATCCCTTGCGTTATTATTCTTATCCCTCTTTGATTTTCTATATCAGAAATACGATTTTGAGAAGAACATACGGATGTCGAAACAGGACCTGAAAGACGAACATAAAAACGTTGAAGGGGACCCCCTCATCAAGTCTAAAATTAAGCAAAGACAGCGTGAAATGGCCATGCGGCGCATGATGCAGGAAGTACCCGAGGCAGATGTTGTGATCACCAATCCGACCCACTTTGCCATTGCCCTTAAATATGATGAGGATAAAATGGATGCCCCATACGTCGTGGCAAAGGGTGTTGATTACCTGGCACAGAAAATAAAATACATCGCAGGTGAAAATGACGTCGTCATGGTAGAAAACCGGCCGCTCGCCCGTTCGCTCTATGACTCGGCAGAAATCGGCGATAGCGTACCAGAAGAATTTTTCAAGGCAGTAGCAGAAATTTTAGCTTATGTTTACCGAATCAAAAACCAGATGTAAGCAGTTAGGAGAGAAACAATGTCAGCAAGAGATTTATCCGTTTTAGCAAGTGTCATACTAATCGTTGCCATGCTTATTATTCCATTCCCATCCTGGTTATTGAGCTTATTGATCATCATGAATATTTCACTTGCATTACTTGTCCTCCTAATCTCCATGAATATGAATGAACCGTTACAGTTTTCTATATTTCCTTCCCTATTATTATTATTGACGCTTTTCAGATTGGGTCTAAATGTTTCCACAACGAGATCGATCCTTAGTAAGGGTGAAGCGGGGGACGTTGTGGAAACCTTTGGAACATTCGTTGTAGGTGGGAATATCCTTGTAGGACTTGTTGTATTCATCATATTGATCGTCATACAATTTATTGTCATCACGAAAGGTTCCGAGCGGGTGTCTGAGGTTGCCGCCCGTTTTACACTCGATGCCATGCCCGGGAAACAAATGAGTATCGATGCTGATTTGAATGCCGGGATGATTTCTGAGCACGATGCAAGAAACCGCCGTGAAAAAGTAGGGAGAGAAGCGGATTTCTACGGAGCGATGGACGGAGCATCCAAATTTGTAAAAGGTGATGCCATCGCAGGGATCGTCATCGTCTTGATCAACCTGATATTTGGGATCATCATCGGAATGACCCAACAAGGGCTCCCTATCGCAGAGGCAGCAACCCGTTACTCACTTCTGACAGTCGGCGACGGAATCGTCAGTCAAATCCCGGCTCTGTTAATATCGACAGCAACAGGAATTGTCGTGACGAGGGCTGCGTCTGAAGGAAATCTGGGACAGGATATCATGAATCAGCTTCTGGCATATCCTGTCATGCTCTATGTTTCAGGGTTCACCATTTTCATGCTGGGCATAGCCACGCCAATCAACGATATTTTGACGATACCGGTAGCAGCCCTACTCGGGATCGGTGGCTATATGTTGTCAAGGACGCCTAAAGAAAGTGAAACGGACATGATGGAAATGGAGGAAGAGGTGGAGCAGGACGAAATGAAGAGTCCTGAAAGCGTCGTAAACCTTCTCAATGTCGATCCGATTGAATTTGAGTTCGGATATGGATTGATTCCACTTGCAGATACAAACCAGGGGGGAGACCTTCTTGACAGGATCGTGATGATCAGACGACAATTGGCCATCGAGCTTGGCCTGGTCATCCCTGTTGTCAGGATCCGGGATAATATCCAGCTTCAGCCGAACGAATACCGGTTGAAGATCAAAGGAAATGAAATGGCCCGTGGGGAACTTCTCTTAGATCATTATTTAGCGATGAGTCCAGGGGTGGAAGATGAATCCATTGAAGGGATCGATACAATCGAGCCGTCTTTCGGTCTCCCAGCTAAATGGATAGCAGAAGATATGAAGGAACAGGCAGAGATATTCGGATATACCGTAGTAGATCCTCCTTCTGTGGTGTCAACCCACATCACGGAGATGATCAAGAATAATGCACACGAACTTCTTGGCAGGCAGGAAACGAAGCAGCTCATCGATCATCTGCAGGAATCTTATCCGATACTTGTGGAGGAAGTGACACCGAATCCATTGACCGTAGGGGAAGTGCAAAAAGTACTCTCCAAGCTATTAAAAGAAAATGTTTCCATCCGGAATTTACCGATCATCTTCGAGACACTTGCCGATTACGGGAAGATGAGTTCAGATACAGATCTGTTAGCAGAGTATGTAAGACAGTCACTCGCAAGACAAATCACGAACCAATATGTTCAAGGGGACACTACTTTAAAAGTCGTCACCATGAGCGGCAAGGTGGAGAAAATGATTGCCGATGCCATTCAGCAGACAGAGCACGGCAACTATTTATCCATGGATCCCAATGACTCGCAGGGCATTCTGGAAGCTGTCGCCTCTCAAGTGGAACAGCTTTCCCTTATGGAGGAATCCCCCGTCATTCTCTGTTCTCCTGCTGTGAGAATGTATGTAAGACAGTTAACGGAAAGATATTTTCCTCAGGTCCCAATCATTTCGTATAACGAATTAGAAGCAAATGTTGAAGTACAAAGTTTAGGGGTGGTGAATGTAGGATGAAAGTAAAGAAGTACACGGCTCCATCCATGAATGAAGCAATGAAGAAGGTCAGGGCTGAACTTGGTGAAGATGCAGTCATTTTAAATTCCAAAGTCTCATACACAGGAGGCTTTATCGGATTGTTCAAGAAAAAAATGATTCAAGTCATCGCAGCCATTGACCCGGAGGTTGAAAATGAAAAGCTTGAAATCAGCCGGGTGAAAACGAAGCAAGCTTCAACTGGGGGCATTCAACCTGCCTTGGAAAAAGAGCAGCACGATTCCAATCGTTTGGTAGAAACGGAATTAAAGGAATTAAAGCAAATGATTTCTTCCATGAATTCCAGGAACCATTTTGAGAAATTCAGTGATGATGTAAAGGAAGTTCTGCTTCACCTGAAGAAACAGGACGTTAGTGACGCTACCCTGTTTCAATTAGGAGATGCGATGGAAGAGAAAATCAAAAGTGAATCGGTTCAAACAGTCAATAAGGATGAATGGGCTTATAAAGAAGTGAAACGCTTTTTTTATCAATTTTTAAAAGAAATCACCTTTGGCGGCATAAGTTATAACCGGAAATATATCAATGTCATTGGCCCTACGGGTGTGGGGAAAACGACGACGCTTGCCAAAATGGCCGCTGAAGCCGTGATAGAGAAACGCATGAAAATAGCCTTTATCACTACGGACACCTACCGGATTGCTGCGATCGAACAATTGAAAACTTATGCGGGCCTACTAAACGTCCCTGTTGAAGTGGTCTATAAAATGGAAGACTTCAAAAAAGCAATCGAGAAGTTCGTGGACTACGATCATGTATTCATTGATACAGCAGGTCGTAACTTCAGGGAAAGGAAATACGTAGAGGATTTGCAAAAAATCATCGATTTCGATCATCATATGGAAACCTACCTGGTTCTGTCATTGACAAGTAAAGAGCGGGATATGAGGGAAATCATTTCTCAATTTTCTTCTATTGATATTGACCGTTTCATCTTTACTAAATCAGACGAGACATCAAGCTACGGTTCCATGATCAATATGATGTCTGAGGCGAAGATCGGTGCAGCATATGTAACGAATGGTCAGGATGTCCCCGAGGATATTACCGAGGTGAAAGAGGATGAGATCGTAAGTATGCTCATGAAAGGATTCAGCTATGAAAGATCAAGCATATAACCTGAGGAGGAAAATGCTCCACACGGGTTCTGAACCTGCTAAAACGATTGCGATCGTTAGTGGAAAGGGAGGGGTCGGGAAATCGAATATATCTACAAACCTCTCCATCCTCCTTGGTAAAGAGAATAAGAAGGTACTATTATTTGATATGGATATAGGGATGGGAAATATTCATATTTTACTTGGAAGTCATCATTCATACTCCATCATGGATTACGTTGAGGAAAAAGAACTAGATATCGACACGATTATATGTGAAAATATTCATGGTATCTCTTACATAAGTGGGGGTAATGGCCTAAAAAATATTGTGGAGTGGAAAGAAAAACAGATGGAACGCTTTTTCGAAGTAATGGAATATGCGATTCATAAGTATGATTATATTCTATTCGATATGGGGGCGGGTGCAACGAAGGAAACTCTTGAATTTCTCCTCGCCATGGATGAAATCATTGTTGTCACCACTCCAGAACCGACCTCCATTACCGATGCCTATTCTATGATGAAATACATCTACATGAAGGACGGGGAAAAACCATTCTATCTCTTATGTAATCGGGCGGAATTCAAGAATGAAGGGCTTCAAACCATTACTAGATTACAAGAAACAGTGAGGAAATTCCTTCACAAGGAAATCGTATCCCTGGGGGTACTTCCAGAGGATTCAGCTGTCAGGAAGGCCGTCGTTCACCAAACGCCGATCGTTGTGGGATATCCTGCATCAGCCATGACACTGAGCCTGCATACGATGGTTCATAGCCTGACAGGTACGAGGGAGTCTAAGGAACGTAAAGGGACGGGATTTGTAAGGACAATTCGAAAATTATTTTTTGGGAGGTAAAAGCCCTGAATGAAAAAGGTTCTAGTTGTAGATGATTCAGCATTTATGAGGAAACTTATCAGTGAATTTTTAACGAGCAGCAAACAGCTAGAAGTGATAGGGATTGCAAGGAATGGAGAAGACGCGATTGCTAAGATTATGAGACTTCGACCCGATGTCGTAACCCTTGATGTAGAAATGCCGAAGATGAATGGGATAGATGCGTTAAAGAGAATTATGGAAGAGTGTCCTGTCCCTGTCGTCATGCTCTCTTCCACTACCATTGACGGTGCGGATGAGACTGTTAAGGCCATGGAACTTGGAGCTGTTGATTTCGTTGCGAAACCATCAGGGACCATTTCATTGGATCTTCATAAGATTCAAGATGAAATGGTGGAAAAAGTAGTGGCTGCAAGCAAGGTGAATGTGGCGAAAATAACCAGGGCGTTTCAGAGGGAGTCAGCAATTGACGCTGGAATCGGCTCAGTTGAAAGGACAGGAAAATTACCGGTTGATCGTACATGGGGTGTGAATTCCCCTAAGATGATTCTGATAGGAACTTCGACGGGCGGCCCCCGGGCATTACAAAACGTATTAACAGGATTACCCCGTCAGCTGGATGCGCCAATCGTTGTCGTTCAGCATATGCCGCCGGGATTTACAAGATCACTCGCCAACCGTTTGGATGGTCAAGCCTCGATCCATGTGAAGGAAGCCGAACACGGTGAAATCCTTGAGAAGGGAACGGCCTATATTGCCCCGGGTGGTGTACATACAAAGGTGGTTGAAAACGGAGGGCAATTATCGATCCAACTGTCGAAAGAGGAACCGAAAAATGGTCATAGACCTTCGGTTGACATCTTGTTCGAGTCTGCAAGCCTGATTCGAAACTATGCCAAAATAGCTGTGGTTTTGACTGGGATGGGAGCGGATGGTTCAGAAGGACTGGTCAAGCTTAAAGAGCAAGGCGAAGTGAAAGCCATTGCAGAATCAAGGGAGACTTGTATTGTGTTCGGTATGCCGAAATCGGCTATCGCTACAGAGTTAGTGGACAGGGTGGAGCATATCGGGGATATCCCCCGATCAATAATGACGTACATGGTGTAGAGAGGTGTGGAGCACATGGAGCTGAGTCAATACTTAGAAGTGTTTATAGAAGAAAGTAAAGAAAATCTGCAAACCTGCAATGAGCAATTGCTTGAATTGGAGAAAAACCCTGAAGATCTTACGATTGTCAATGAAATTTTTCGATCTGCACATACACTTAAAGGAATGTCTGCCACTATGGGATATGAGGATTTAGCAAATTTAACCCATAAAATGGAAAATGTTCTTGATGCCATCCGTAATGAAAAAATAAAGGTGTCACCTGAAATACTGGATGTTGTGTTTAAATCCGTGGATGATCTTGAAGCTATGGTGCTCTCCATTGCCGATGGAGGAGATGGTAAGCGGAATGTCACAGAAGTGGTAGCGATGCTTGAGTCCATAGAAAAAGGGGAAAGTCTACACGCAGCACTTGTAGAGAGTGAGGTGGCTGCTACTGCGGAAGTGGTTGAAAGACAGACATTATCCATGCAATATGAAGCCTTTGAGCAAACGGTCATCCAACAATCACAAGAACAAGGATTCCGCTGTTTTGAAATTTCCGTTTCACTCCGGGAGGATTGCCTGCTTAAAGCTGCACGGGTGTATATGGTCTTTGAGGTGTTGGGGAAATTAGGTGAAGTCATCAAGTCCCTTCCGACAGTAGATCAACTTGAGGAGGAGCAGTTCGACCATTCCTTCGTTATTGCCGTTGTGTCGAAAGAGGATGCCGTCCATATAGAGAATGCGGTGCGTAAAGTTTCTGAAGTGGACGAAGTCTCTGTTGTGGAACTCACGAGCCAGCATCTCGAGAATCAGAATCAAGTAGAGGCTGCCGATACAGAACCTGCTCAGAAAGAAGCGGAAGTAAAAGGACAGGAGACTTCTAAACCTGCCGGCAATGTGACGAAGCATTCGAATCCTTCCAATAAAACGATCCGTGTCAACATTGAACGACTGGATGTCCTTATGAACCTTTTTGAGGAGCTGGTCATTGATAGAGGGAGATTAGAACAAATCTCCAAGGATTTGAATAATCCTGAGTTAAATGAAACTGTGGAAAGAATGACAAGAATATCAGGAGATTTGCAGAATATCATCCTGAATATGCGTATGGTTCCTGTTGAAACTGTATTCAATCGTTTTCCACGAATGGTCAGACAGCTTGCACGGGATTTGAATAAAAAAATCGAATTAGAAATCATCGGTGCAGAAACGGAACTTGACCGAACGGTAATAGATGAAATAGGGGATCCCCTTGTTCACTTGATACGAAATGCATTGGATCATGGTATCGAAATGCCGGAACTCCGTGTGAAAAATGGAAAGCCTGAACAGGGAACCGTCAAGCTGAAAGCGTATCATAGTGGGAATCATGTCTTTATCGAACTGGAAGACGATGGAGCAGGCATAAACAAAGAGAGGGTCCTCGAGAAAGCAATCCAGAAAGGAATCGTCGCAGAGGAAGCCGCTCATACATTAACCGATCGACAAATTTATGAACTGATACTTGCTTCAGGGTTCTCTACAGCCGAACAAATTTCGGATATCTCGGGAAGAGGAGTCGGATTGGATGTAGTAAAAGCGACGATCGAGTCATTAGGCGGCTCCATTACGATTGATTCAACGGTGGGGCAGGGGTCATTGTTTTCTATTCAATTGCCACTCACTCTATCCATTATTTCCGTCATGCTGGTAGAAATCCAGGAAGAAAAGTATGCCATTCCTCTTTCTTCGATCATTGAGACGGCAATTGTGAAAAAGGAAGAAATCATGAAAGCTCACAATCAGAGAGTGATCGATTTCAGAGGAAAAGTCGTACCATTGCTGTTTCTTGAGGATGTATTTGAGGTACCGAAACATGCCAAGGATGAAGAATTGTATTCTGTTGTCATAGTGCGAAAAGGTGAAAAAATGGCCGGGTTAGTCGTCGATTCCTTTATTGGTCAGCAGGAAGTTGTATTGAAATCGTTAGGGAATTATTTAAACGATGTATTTGCGATCTCTGGTGCCACCATTTTAGGAGACGGGCAAGTAGCGCTGATCGTTGATTGCAATGCGTTAATAAAATAGGAGGTAAGGATAATGAGTGAAATCATAGATGCCGTGGAAGATCTAAAGCTTATCGTATTTCAATTGGTGGATAAGGAATACGCCATTCCAGTGCACCAGGTGCGATCCATCGAGAAGCTCGAACATATTACAAGAGTTCCGAGAACCGCTTCCTATGTTAGAGGCGTGATCAACCTGCGCGGGGTTGTGACTCCTATCATCGACTTAAGGAGCCGATTCGATTTACCGGTTTCAGAGCCGACTGACAGTACACGTGTGATCATTGCAGGATTAGAAGACAAAGAAGTTGGTCTGATCGTGGATGCTGCCAATGATGTACTGGACGTTGCGAGAGAATCGATTGAACCCTCCCCGGAAGTTGTGGGAGTCGTCGAAGCAGAGTACATCGGTGGAGTCGTAAAGCAAAACAAACGCCTGCTGATCATCCTCCATTTAGATAAAATACTTCAATCCATCTAAGGGGAGAGAATCGTTTGGGCTATGAAAAAAAGATAACATCGATGCATTTAGATATATTGAAAGAAATCGGTAATATAGGGGCGGGGCATGCTGCGACTGCCCTTTCCACCCTGCTTGATAAAAAGATTGATATGAAAGTACCGAGCGTTCAAATCGTATCATTTGATCAAATGATGGACATGGCAGGTGGTCCTGACAATGTGGTCGTAAGCGTATTCTTACGGATTGAAGGGGAGGCGCCGGGAAGCATGTTCTTCCTATTGCCACTTGAACAGGCTTCCATGTATATCCGAAGCATGATCCAGGACCGTTCCTTCTCGTTCAATGCCCCCCCTTATTCAGAACTGGGGCTGTCTGCCATGCAGGAACTTGGAAATATTCTTTCTGGTTCATATTTGTCCTCCCTGTCGGACTTTACAAATCTTAAGCTTCTCCCATCTGTTCCTGCTCTATCCGTTGACATGGCAGGTGCGATCATCGGGTTTGGATTACTGGAAATATCCCAGGTGAGCGATTATGCAATCGTCATAGACACTGCCCTGAAAGAAGAGGAAGGTGAGGAATCGGAAAGTGTGAAGGGTCATTTCTTCCTCCTGCCGGATCCCGATTCCTTTGAAATCATTTTTCAATCATTGGGTGTAAGCCTATGATGGGTACAAGCACTGTTGTAAGGGTCGGAATTGCGGATATGAATATCGTCGAAGACGGAGGCTCGATCCGCACCTCTGGCCTTGGGTCGTGCGTAGGGGTCGTTTTATACGATGAACATCTTAAGCTTGCCGGGATGGTTCATGTGATGCTCCCTCACTCCTCGATCGGAAATGAAATCAAACCGAATCCCGCTAAATACGCCGACACGGGAATCGAAGAACTCATAAGACTGCTAAGAAACCGTGGGGCATGTGTTAAACGGCTTCAATGCAAATTGGCCGGTGGTGCGCAAATGTTTCAATTTCAATCGAAGAGTGACGTTATGAGGATCGGCCCAAGGAATGCGGAAGCTGTAAAAGTGGCCCTTTCAAAGCATGGAGTGCCTGTGGTTTCCGAGGATTTAGGCGGCAACAAAGGAAGAACGATCGAATTCTTTACGTCCACCGGGATTCTACAGGTGCGAACAGTAAATGAAGGTACAAAGGAATTGTGAGGTCATTCATTCTGCTCAGGTAAAATCAATCACTAAGCGGTTCCATGAAAGAATTAGTCAGCAAGGAGGATTCTTATGTCTCAACATTCCACTCGAACAGATGAACAACAATATTGGGAGAAATGGATCAACAGTCGTGATACAGAAGCCGGAGATATGTTGGTGAAAAAGTACATGCCACTTGTGTCGTATCATGTGCAGCGGATTTCCGTTGGCCTGCCAAGGAACGTCTCGAGAGAAGATATTAAGAGTCTTGGTTTGATGGGGTTGCTGGATGCACTTCAGAAGTTTGATCCTTCAAGGGATTTAAAGTTTGATACATATGCGTCGTTCCGGGTCAGAGGCGCCATCCTTGATGGGCTGAGAAAGGAAGACTGGCTTCCCCGGTCTACAAGGGACCGGGCAAAGAAGATCGAGGCCAGGACCGTGGAGCTTGAACAAACGCTATTACGCCACGTGACCGCAGAGGAAGTGGCCGCTTCATTGGAAATGACACCTGATGAAGTGTACCAGACCACAAATGAGCATTTCTTTGCCAATGTCCTTTCCATGGATGAGCAATTGACGGATGACGATCACGAATCTCAAAACTATTCCATCAAAGATCATAAAACGATTTCACCCGAAGAGGAAGTATTGAAAGGTGAAAAACTGAATGAATTAGAGAAAACGATCTTGACCCTTTCAGAGAAAGAACAGCTTGTGTTAAGTTTATTCTATAAGGAAGAACTGACGCTGACGGAAATCGGTGAAGTCATGAGCTTGTCTACATCCAGAATTTCTCAGATCCATTCAAAATCCATTTTCAAATTACGAAATCTCCTGGGCTCATAAATGCTGTGAAAAATGAGGTTGCTATAACCCAAAAAAGATTACACACGGATGGACTGTCCCTGCAACATGCGCATATGGGAGCAGTCCTTTTACTTGCAGGGAAAATCAAGCTGAAAGAATGAATTAAATCAAACTAAATAGGGTGAGGACATGGTTACGTTTCTACTTTTTATATCTTTTCTTCTAAATATTGTTTCCCTGCTTTCAATCGTCATTTTATACTCCAGGCAAAACCGATTTGTAAACATGGAAAGAGAGCAAAAGAAGATCATCAGTGAAATGGAAGATATCATTTCAGCTTATCTGATTGAAATGAAAGAAGAAAATGATGAATTCATGCGTAAGATTAATACACAAGTACATAACGACAAAGAAAACATCCTTCACACCGAAGAAAATAAACAAGGGGATCCCGGGACATCTGAAAAGGTCACAAAGTGGACAGGTGCCGGATATAAGCGTGCCTCACAAGCTTATACACAGATGAAGGACCATGGACCGGACCCCGATGATCAAACCAAAGAGTCGGAACAAGACCCCCTCCTGAAAAAAGTACTGACTTTAAAGGAAAAGGGGATGTCAATTGAAGAAATTGCTGAATCTCTTGGAAAAGGTCAAACAGAAATCGAGCTCCTGCTGAAATTTCGTCAAATTATGTAGGAAGTCCTTGCCTGTCCGGGATAGGTATGCTATAGTATTCATGGTGTGATTACACACGTTTCCCGAGTGGGGTAGATGGTGCTATTCTGTAGAATAGTTTCTACTTTCCAGATGACGGAAACGGAGGAGAAAAACAAAAACCATTTAGGAGGAAACACACATGTCAGTAATTTCTATGAAACAATTGCTTGAAGCTGGTGTACATTTCGGACACCAAACTCGCCGTTGGAACCCAAAAATGAAGAGATACATCTTCACTGAGCGTAACGGCATCTACATCATCGACCTTCAAAAAACAGTTAAAAAGGTTGAAGAAGCTTATAACTTCGTGAAAGAGCTAGCTGGTAACGGCGGTAAAGTTCTTTTCGTAGGAACAAAGAAACAAGCACAGGAGTCTGTTAAAGAAGAAGCAGAACGTGCAGGTATGTACTACATCAACCAACGTTGGTTAGGTGGAACACTTACAAACTTCGAAACAATCCAAAAACGTATTACACGTCTTAAAAACATCGAAAAGATGGAAGAAGACGGTACGTTTGAAGTACTTCCGAAGAAAGAAGTTGTACAACTTAAAAAAGAACATGAGCGCTTAGTTAAATTCTTAGGCGGAATCAAAGATATGAACACGCTACCTGATGCATTATTCATCATCGACCCTCGTAAAGAGCGTATCGCAGTAGCAGAAGCTCGTAAACTTCATATCCCTATCGTGGGTATCGTTGATACAAACTGTGATCCGGATGAAATCGATGTTGTCATTCCTGCGAATGATGATGCGATCCGCGCGGTTAAGCTTCTAACAGGTAAAATGGCGGATGCTATTTTAGAAGCTAAACAAGGTGAAGAAGCAGCTGTAGCAGCTGAGTAATCAACGAAAGGTGATAAGAGGGCTTACCCTTATCACCTTTTTTTAAAGAATATTCACATGTACCGCACTCTAAAAGAGCGTTGGTACGTTTATGACTCATACCTATTGGTCCCTGAAGTCTACATAGTCAAACTAAGGAGGAAACCCACTATGGCAATTACTGCACAAATGGTTAAAGAACTTCGTGAAAAAACTGGCGCTGGAATGATGGATTGTAAAAAAGCGTTAACAGAAACTGACGGAGATATGGACAAAGCAATTGACTTCCTGCGTGAAAAAGGAATCGCGAAAGCAGCTAAAAAAGCGGACCGTATCGCAGCTGAAGGAACTACTTACATTGCAAGCGAAGGAAACACTGCAATCATTCTTGAAGTGAACGCAGAAACAGATTTCGTTGCGAAAAACGAAAACTTCCAAAACCTTGTTAAAGAACTATCTGATCACCTTCTTGCTAACAAGCCGGCATCTGTTGAAGAAGCCCTTGAGCAAAAAATGGCAAATGGTTCAACTGTAAATGAATTCATCAATGCTGCCATCGCTAAAATCGGTGAAAAGATCACTCTTCGCCGTTTTGAGATCCGCACGAAAGATGATAACGCTGCATTCGGTGAATACCTGCACATGGGTGGCCGCATTGCTGTTCTTACAGTAGTGGAAGGTACGACTGATGCAAGTGTAGCGAAAGATGTTGCCATGCACGCTGCAGCACTAAATCCTAAGTATGTTTCCCGCGACCAGGTTTCTGCTGAAGAAGTAGAACGTGAGCGTGAAGTACTTAAACAACAAGCACTAAACGAAGGAAAGCCTGAAAACATCGTTGAAAAAATGGTAGAAGGCCGCCTTGGTAAATACTTTGAAGATATCTGCATCCTGGATCAAACATTCGTTAAGAATCCAGACCAAAAAGTACGTCAATACCTGGAAGCAAACAAAGCTACTTTAACTGATTTCACTCGTTACGAAGTAGGAGAAGGTCTTGAGAAGCGTCAAGAAAACTTCGCTGAAGAAGTAATGAACCAAGTTAACAAATAAGATCAGCTAAAGTTGAACATTATTTAGTAGGGAACACCTAGTGTGTTCCCTATTTTTCAAGAAAAATTCTATTTTTATGGAGGTTCCCATGAGCGTTCCAAAATACAAACGTGTCGTTCTTAAACTTAGTGGAGAAGCATTAGCTGGTGATGATGGCTTCGGAATTAATCCTTCTGTCATAAAAAATGTAGCAGAAGAAGTAAAAGAAATCGCTGAACTTGATGTAGAAGTAGCAGTTGTCGTTGGCGGAGGAAATATCTGGCGTGGTAAAATAGGTAGTGAAATGGGTATGGATCGTGCATCTGCAGACTATATGGGGATGCTTGCGACCGTCATGAACTCTTTGGCTCTTCAAGACAGCCTTGAACAGCTGGGCATCGAGACAAGGGTTCAAACATCCATTGATATGCGCCAAGTGGCAGAGCCATACATTAGACGCAGAGCCATCCGTCATCTAGAGAAGAAACGGGTTGTCATCTTTGCGGCTGGCACAGGTAATCCATACTTCTCGACGGATACTACAGCTGCGCTCCGAGCGGCGGAAATCGAAGCAGAAGTGATTCTTATGGCTAAGAACAACGTAGATGGTGTATACTCAGCAGATCCTAAGAAGGACGAAACGGCTGTTAAATATGAAGAACTCTCCTATTTGGATGTTCTGAAGGAAGGCTTGGCCGTCATGGATTCAACAGCGTCTTCTCTATGTATGGACAATGATATTCCGCTTATTGTATTCTCCATCATGGAGAATGGGAATATCAAGAGAGCCATCACTGGTGAAAATATAGGTACAATCGTAAGGGGGAAATCATAATGCCAAACACGATCATCACAAATGCAAAAGAAAGAATGTCCAAAGCCATTCAAACATTTTCTCGTGAATTAGCGAGCATCCGTGCGGGAAGAGCTAATGCTTCCCTGCTCGATAAGATCTCGGTTGATTACTATGGTGCACCTACACCAGTCAATCAATTAGCCGGAATCTCCATTCCTGAAGCCCGTATGCTTGTCATACAGCCTTATGACAAATCAGCTTTAGGGGACATCGAAAAGGCAATCCTGAAGTCGGATCTTGGGATTACGCCTACAAGTGACGGAAACATCATCCGTATCGTCGTTCCTGCTTTAACGGAAGAGCGACGCAAGGAACTTGTGAAGCTTGTCAAAAAAGAAGCGGAAGAGGCCAAGGTTGCCATCCGTAATATTCGCCGTGATGCTAACGATGAATTGAAGAAAAAAGAGAAGAACGGTGACATCACTGAAGATGATCTTCGTGGTTACTCTGATGATGTTCAAAAAGCGACGGATGAAAGTATCGTCAAAATTGATAACATTGCAAAAGATAAAGAACAAGAAATGCTGGAAGTGTAATCTCTCATAAACGAATCATTAGGGGCTGTCCTGTAAGTGAACTCATATTCCTTATGGGCCGGTCCCTTTGTTTTAATAGAAGGCCATACATAGCTTTCCTTTTCTCTGAGGAGCGTTTTGTTCCGGGCGTGTTTGGGCGAACGACCTGGAAAAACGACATGAATATTTATAGAATATACATAATCTATTTTCTTAAAGATATCTTCCTTGTTTTTTGATATGATAGTAAAGGTAAATATTTTTTGGATTGTTGGTGGAGGATTTTTTATGCTAAACAAGCTTAAGCAATGGAAACGACAGCAAACTTCCGAGGAAGTGGATGATCGATTTCAGGAATTACTAAAACACCCGATTCCGGGTCATATAGCGATCATAATGGACGGTAATGGACGATGGGCCAAAAAAAGGGCGTTGCCAAGGGTTGCAGGACACCATGAAGGCATGAAGTGTGTCCGCAGGATTACCAAATTGGCAAATGAACTTGGACTAGAAGCCTTGACTCTATATGCTTTTTCTACAGAGAACTGGAAACGCCCTAAAATGGAAGTCGAGTTCCTTATGAAATTACCAGAGGAATTTCTCGGGACGTTTCTTCCCGAATTGGTTGAAGAAAATGTACAGGTGAAGATGATGGGGTCTCCGGATGCCTTGCCAGTCCATACGAAAACAGCCGTTAAAAAGGCCATGGATGCAACTAAGCACAATGACGGGCTTATCCTTAACTTTGCATTGAACTACGGCAGCCGGTCAGAAATCATCGATTCTATGAAGCATGTCTTAAAAGATGTCCAGAATGGAATACTAGATGAGAGTGATTTAAACGAAGAATTATTTTCAAGTTATTTAATGACAAAAGATTTAAAAGATCCAGACCTGCTTATTCGAACGAGTGGAGAAATCCGTTTAAGTAACTTTATGCTTTGGCAATTAGCTTATACGGAATTCTTTTTTACAGATGTACTGTGGCCGGATTTCGGTAAGGAACATTTAGTTGAAGCCATCGAGGCTTATCAAGGTCGTTCAAGAAGATTTGGTGGGTTACAAAGCGAGGAATCCTAATGAAACAAAGAATTATTACAGCAGTGGTAGCGGCAGCAATATTTTTACCAATCATCATTTTTGGCGAAACGCCATTCATCATTTTAATGTATCTGATTGCTTCCATAAGTTTATACGAGGCTTTAAAGATGAGGGGCCGATGGATTTTCAGCATCCCGGGCTTGTTGTCCCTTGCTCTTTTATGGGTGTTCCTCATTCCGACGGAAACGATCGGAATCATTGAAGATTTCGGTTACTCCAAGATTGAGCTTGCCTTTCTTGCCGTGTTATTATTTTTAACGTATACAGTGGCGACCAAGAATCGTTTCAATTTTGATGATGTGGCGTTTTCACTTTTAAGCGTTTTATATGTTGGGATCGGTTTCTATTATTTCATGGAAATCCGTCTGGAAGGCGTGCAATTTGTTTTTTATGCGTTATTTATCATTTGGGCAACCGACTCGGGTGCTTATTTCATCGGCAGGGCAATGGGGAAAAAGAAGCTATGGCCGGAAATCAGCCCGAATAAGACCGTTGAAGGCTTCGTTGGAGGCATCATTTGTGCCGTCATCGTGGGCGTCATCATGACGTTCTTCACCGATCTTGAAATGTCCCTCCCTAAACTGGTGATCGTGACAGCGATTCTATCTATTTTTGGGCAAGTGGGGGACTTGGTGGAGTCTGCTCTCAAAAGGCATTACAAAGTGAAGGATTCAGGACATTTACTGCCGGGCCACGGTGGTATGCTGGATCGATTCGATAGCTTGTTATTTGTTTTACCCCTCCTTCACTTTCTGTTATAGAGTGGAATGAAGGTGAGGAAGGTCGTAATCGGGAGGAGTGTAGTTGTTGAAGAAAATCAGCTTAATGGGTGCTACAGGGTCGATCGGGACACAAACCCTGGCTGTCATTCGGGAACATCCTGAAGAATTTAGACTGACAGCTATGTCTGTCGGCAAAAATATAGAAGAAGCCAGGAAGATGATCACTGAATTTAATCCCAGGCTCGTATCTGTCCAGCGTAAAGAAGATGCTGAAACCTTATCGAGAGAGTTTCCTTCTTCTGTAAAAGTCCTTCATGGTGATGAAGGATTAGTGGAGGTAGCTTGTCACCAGGATGCCGATATCCTTGTGAATGCGGTACTTGGGAGTGTAGGATTATATCCTACCCTTCAAGCCATTGAGGCCGGTAAAACGATTGCGATTGCCAACAAAGAAACCCTGGTGACAGCCGGTCATCTGGTTATGGAAGCGGCAAGGGCCAAAGGGACGTCCCTGCTGCCTGTCGATAGTGAACATTCCGCAATCTTCCAGGCCCTTCAGGGTGAGCATGAAAAGAATATAGAAAAGTTAATCATTACGGCGTCTGGTGGAAGTTTCAGAGATCGTACGAGGGAAGAATTGGTCGGTGTCACGGTACATGAAGCGTTGAATCATCCAAATTGGTCAATGGGGGCTAAGATCACCATCGACTCGGCGTCCATGATGAATAAAGGGTTAGAGGTCATCGAAGCTCATTGGTTGTTCGATATCCCATATGACCGGATAGACGTTGTGCAACACAGGGAAAGCATCATTCACTCGATGATTCAATTTCATGACTCATCTGTCATGGCCCAACTGGGTACACCGGATATGCGTGTTCCCATTCAATACGCCCTTACCTATCCGGACAGGCTTCAAAGACCCGGTAAAAGGCTGGACCTTGTAGAAATAGGAAAACTCCATTTTGAAAAAATGGATTTAGATCGTTTCCGGTGCCTGGCTTTTGCATATGAAGCGGGAAGGATCGGCGGAAGTATGACGACGGTTCTGAATGCCGCAAATGAAGCAAGCGTAGCGCTGTTCCTGGATAATAAAATATCCTTCCTCGACATAGAAACATATATCGAAAAGGCTATGAATGCCCACCAGGTTATACATAGACCTGACCTTGAAACCATACATGAAATAGATCTCGAGACCCGTCGACTCGTTTCAGGTTGGGTGTAGGCAACGGTCTTTAGCATGTTTACACAGTCTGTTACGTAGAATGATAGTGGACATGTTTCTTACTGGATACTTTAACATTTAAATCTGTTACCAACAGGTTATAAAAAAGGTGGTTTTTTATTTGCAAACGGTGATTGCCTTTATTGTTATATTTGGGGCTTTAGTATTTTTTCATGAACTTGGGCATTTAATCTTCGCTAAACGTGCAGGGATCCTATGCCGTGAATTTGCCATAGGGTTTGGTCCTAAAATATTCTCTTATAAAAAGGATGAAACAACCTATACCATTCGTTTACTGCCTCTGGGGGGCTTTGTACGGATGGCGGGAGAAGATCCGGAAATGGTGGAGCTTAAGGCCGGTCATCGTGTGGGGCTTGTACTCGATCAGCATGAAAAGATCGTTAAAATTGTCATGAATAATAAAGATCGCTATCCTAATATTCGTGTCATCGAAGTGGAAGAAGCAGATCTCGAACATAGACTGCATATCCGTGGATACGAGGAAGACGAGGAAGAATTGAAAACCTTCCCGATTTCACGAGATGCGGTATTCATTGAAGATGGTGTGGAAACGCAAATAGCCCCATGGGATCGACAGTTCGCTTCCAAGACCCTTCCCCAAAGGGCATTGGCCATCTTTGCCGGACCATTATTTAATTTCATTTTGGCTTTCTTTATCTTTATCCTGGTCGGTCTATTACAGGGTGTACCTACAAACGACCCAGTACTTGGGGAATTGACCGAAGACGGGGCAGCGAAAGAGGCAGGTCTTCAAAAGAATGACATCGTCATGAGTATCGACGGGAAAGAAATATCCACCTGGGATGATATCGTGACGATTATTCAGAAGCATCCGGGGGATGAACTGAGATTCAATGTTGACCGGGATGGCTCCGATACTGAAATCCCTGTCACTCCAAAACCTCAGGAAATCGAGGGGAAAGAGATCGGGATCATCGGCGTTCACAGCCCCGTGGAGAAGTCGCCACTCAAGGTCGTCTCCAATAGTGCCCAACAAACCTATGAATGGACCAAAATGATTTTTGTCCTATTAGGGAAGCTTGTATCTGGAGAATTTTCCATTGATGCATTATCAGGACCTGTCGGAATCTATCAATCGACAGATGTCGTAGCGAAATCAGGAATATACTATCTGATGAGATGGGCGGCCATCCTTAGCATCAACCTGGGAATCATGAATCTACTACCGATCCCTGCCCTTGATGGAGGCAGACTACTATTCTTCGCCGTAGAAGCGGTCAGAGGAAAACCTGTAGATCGTCAAATGGAAGGAATGGTCCACTTCGTGGGATTTGCCCTTCTCATGGTACTCATGCTCGTCGTCACATGGAATGACATACAAAGATTTTTCCTTTAGAATTCAACGAATGAACCAAAACAGGCAGTTTCTCCCTTTGCAATCAAAAAATGAGGGTGTTACTGCCTGTTCATTTAAGTTAAAATAGTGAGAAGGAAATTCTTACACTACATAAATAATTTACGGTATGAGGTGCTAGTAAATGAAGCAACAAAATACATTCATCCCGACACTGAGGGAAACACCTGCTGATGCAGAAATCAAAAGTCATCAGCTTCTCATGCGTGCGGGATTCATCAGACAAAATGCCAGCGGGATCTATAGCTTTCTGCCACTGGGAAATAAAGTGTTGAAAAAAGTAGAACAAATCATCCGTGAGGAATTGGATGCAGCAGGTGCTGTTGAACTGCTTATGCCTGCCCTTCAACCTTCCGAACTCTGGAAGGAATCCGGGCGCTGGGGAACATACGGACCGGAATTGATGCGTATGAATGATCGTCATGATCGTGAGTTTGCCCTGGGAGCCACCCATGAGGAAGTCATCACCAGCTTAGTGAGGGATGAAATTAAATCGTACAAACGCCTGCCCCTTACCATGTATCAGATCCAAACGAAATTCCGGGATGAGAAACGTCCCCGCTTTGGACTATTGAGGGGAAGGGAATTCATCATGAAGGATGCGTACTCTTTCCATTCATCATTTGAAAGTCTGGACGAGACGTATAATGCATTATTCAAAGCGTATTCCAACATATTCAGCCGGTGCGGTTTGAATTTCAGGGCGGTCATTGCTGATTCAGGTGCCATGGGCGGTAAAGATACACATGAATTCATGGTGCTATCAGAAGTTGGTGAAGATACGATCGCCTATTCCGATTCATCTGATTATGCCGCCAACATCGAGATGGCTGAAGTGGTGGATGCCTACACCCAATCCACAGAAGAGATGCATAAAATGGAAAAGGTATCAACACCTGACGTCAAATCCATTGAAGAAGTATCCTCTTTCTTATCCGTAGAGAAAGATCAATGTATTAAGTCGCTTTTATTTAAAGTGGATGATGAATTTGTTTTGGTATTATCCCGTGGTGATCACGAAATCAATGATATTAAAGTGAAGAATCTTCTACATGCAAGCGTGGTTGAGCTTGCTTCAGCTGAAGAAACGAAAGAGGTCACAGGTTGCGAAATTGGATCTGTCGGTCCCTGCTCGTCAAATGTGAAGATTGTAGCTGATCAGGCAGTCAAATACATTCGTAATGGTGTTACAGGAGCGAATGAGACAGGATATCATCTTACCAATGTGAATCCTGAACGTGATTTCGAGGTATCCCAGTATGCAGACCTGCGTTTCATTCAAGAAGGGGATCCTTCTCCTGACGGAAATGGGACTATCATGTTCGCAAAGGGAATAGAAGTGGGACATGTTTTCAAACTTGGAACCAGGTATTCAGATGCATTAGGAAGCTCATTCCTTGATGAAAATGGCCGTTCTCAATCCGTCATTATGGGCTGTTACGGTATAGGAGTCTCCCGTACCTTAGCTGCGGTTGCAGAACAATTCAACGATGACAGGGGTCTTTTATGGCCAACGAATCTGGCTCCATACGACCTTCATTTAATCCCAATCAATATGAAGGATGAAGCACAGGCCGCACTATCGAACGAACTTTATGACACATTTAAAGAAAACAGATATGATGTATTAATGGATGATCGGGCTGAACGTCCTGGAGTGAAGTTTGCCGATTCAGACTTGATCGGCCTGCCGATCCGCGTAACAGTCGGGAAGAAAGCCGGAGAAGGAATCGTTGAAGTGAAAGTTAGAAAAACCGGTGAAATGCTGGAGGTTCATAAAGATGAACTTCTCGCCAAGCTACAAGAACTATTCAAGACTCTTTCTTAAATCTAAAAGGGCTCGACTTTAAAGGAGGCCATCCTTTTGCTGTCAGCCCTTTTTATTCTGTAAACAAAATGATCCAAGAGTAGAAATGGGGGAAAGGAATATGGAAGAAAAGCCCCTGGGCAAAAGGGAAAGGTTTCAATTGCTGCTGCAACAGTTAGGCTTAACAGAGGATGCCTTTGTGCAGTACTTCAGACATGCTGAGATTGAGAAATTGGCAGTGTACCGCAAGGAAAAGAAATGGCATTTTTACTTCACGTTTGAAGAAATCATCCCTTGTAACGTGTGGAGTAAATTTTCCATTGCACTGCAGACATCCTTTAAGCATATTGCCAATGTAGGCTATTCGATTAAAGTGTTGAATCCCAATGTGACGGATCAGCATATTTTAGATTATTGGCAGGACTGCGTAAAAGAAATTCAAGGGATCTCACCACCCTTATTAAAATTATTAAATACCCAAAAGCCGAAGATCAATGGAAACAAAATCATTGTTCAGGCTTCAAATGATACAGAAGCAACACAGCTTAAAAGAAAATACGGAGATATCATCACCTCCACTTTCGAAAACTTCGGGTTTCCCAGATTCGTTCTGGATGCCGAGGTAAGTCAAGTGGAAGAACAAAGCAATGAATATGAGAAATTTTTGGAAGAAAAGCTAAAAGAGGATCAGGAACGAGCAAAACAGGCACTTATTGAAATGGAAAAAGCAGAAAAAGAGGGTCCAAGTGATGCACCGAGTGGGCCATTCATGCTTGGTCTTACGATCAAGGACGATGCTGACTTCCGAAAAATCGAAGAAATTTATGACGAAGAGCGCCGTATCGCCATTGAGGGTTATGTGTTCGACTGTGAAACAAGAGAACTCAGAAGCGGACGCACCCTGCTTACTTTTAAGGTGACCGATTACTCAAGCTCGATACTGGTCAAAATGTTCTCCAGGGATAAAGAGGACGCAGCAGTCATGAACAACATGAAAAAAGGTATGTGGGTCCGCTGCCGCGGAAGCATACAAAACGATACATTTGTTCGGGACCTTGTGATGATTGCCAATGATGTGAATGAAATCAAGCCGGTTCTTAGACTTGATACTGCCCCGGCCGATGAAAAAAGAGTGGAGCTGCACATGCATACTCCAATGAGTCAAATGGATGCCGTCTCTTCTGTTGCTAGTCTTGTATCCCAAGCGAAGAAATGGGGTCATAAAGCGGTTGCGATAACAGATCATGCCGTTGCGCAATCCTTCCCGGAAGCATATAACGCAAGTAAGAAAAACGATATTAAACTGTTATATGGTGTGGAAGCCAATCTTGTGGATGATGGGGTACCGATCGCCTACAATGATCGCGACCTTCCCCTCGAAGACAGCACCTATATTGTATTTGACGTGGAAACGACGGGGCTTTCCGCAGTATACGACACCATCATTGAACTCGCCGCGGTGAAAATTAAAGATGGAGAGGTCATAGATAAATTCGAGTCATTTGCGAACCCTCACCACCCTTTGTCTGCCACGACGATTGAATTGACGGGTATTACGGACGACATGGTACAGACTGCTCCAGAGATAAATGATGTCCTCATCAGATATCATAAATGGGTAGGGGATGATATTCTGGTCGCCCATAATGCTTCCTTTGATATGGGGTTCTTGAATGCCGGGTATCAAAAAGCCGGTATCGAGAAAGCTTCCAACCCCGTCATTGATACATTGGAGCTAGCAAGACTGCTTTATCCGCAATTTAAGAATCACCGTCTGAATACACTGGCGAAGAAATTCGATATCGAACTGACCCAGCATCACCGGGCCATCTATGATGCAGAAACAACTGGGTATCTCCTTTTGAAGATGTTGAAAGATGCAGTCGAAAAAGGGATCACGAACCATAATCAATTCAATGATTATATGGGGAAGGGTGATGCGTACAAACGCTCAAGGCCATATCACTGTACATTGATTGCCCAGACGGAAGAAGGGTTGAAAAATCTTTATAAACTTGTTTCCATTTCTCACATGAATTATTTCTTCCGGGTACCACGCATTCCGCGTTCCCAACTGCAAAAGTACCGTACGGGAATCCTCGTAGGTTCAGGTTGTGACAAGGGAGAAGTATTCGAAGGGATGATGCAGAAAGGGAAAGAAGAGGTAGAGGAAAAGGCCCATTTCTACGATTACCTGGAAGTTCATCCTAAAGAAGTGTACCAGCATTTGATTGAATTAGATCTCGTGCAAAGTCAGAAGAACCTGGAAGATATCATCCAAAACATCGTTGAGCTGGGAAGGAAACTGGATAAGCCTGTTGTGGCGACTGGTAACGTTCATTACTTAAATGAAACGGATAAAATATACCGGAAGATCCTCGTGGGATCACAAGGTGGAGCCAATCCACTGAATCGCCATGAACTTCCTGATGTCCACTTTAGGACAACGAATGAAATGCTCGATGCTTTCTCTTTCCTTGGTAAAGAGACGGCTAAAGAAATCGTAGTGGATAATTCGAATAAGATCGCCGATATGGTAGATGTCATTAAGCCGATCAGGGACGATCTCTATACACCGAAAATCGAAGGTGCCGACGAGGAAATGCGCCGGATGAGTTATGCCATGGCGAAAAGCATCTATGGAGAAGATCTTCCGGAAATCGTCGAAGCCAGGATCGAAAAAGAGTTAAAAAGTATCATCGGACACGGTTTCGCGGTCATCTATCTGATCTCTCATAAGCTGGTTAAGAAATCGTTGGACGATGGTTATCTCGTTGGTTCACGTGGATCGGTCGGATCTTCTTTCGTAGCGACGATGACAGAGATCACCGAAGTGAATCCACTGCCTCCTCATTACGTCTGTCCGTCCTGTAAGAAATCTGAGTTCTTCGATGATGGTTCAGTCGGATCGGGCTTCGATCTGCCGAACAAGGACTGTCCGGATTGCGGGGTTCCTTATAAGAAAGACGGTCATGATATACCTTTTGAAACCTTCCTGGGATTCAAAGGAGACAAGGTTCCGGATATCGATCTGAACTTCTCAGGGGAATATCAGCCGAACGCCCATAATTATACAAAGGTTCTTTTCGGGGAAGATAATGTATATCGAGCAGGTACGATCGGGACTGTGGCAGAAAAGACGGCCTACGGGTATGTAAAAGGATATGCGAATGATCATCAGCTTCAGATCCGTGGAGCCGAAATTGACCGTTTGGTAAGTGGATGCACGGGTGTCAAGAGAACAACCGGGCAGCATCCTGGAGGAATAATCGTTGTACCTGATTATATGGATATCTTTGATTTCTCACCTATCCAATTTCCTGCGGATGATTCGAATTCCGAATGGAAAACGACGCATTTTGATTTCCATTCCATCCATGACAATCTACTGAAGCTGGATATTCTGGGACATGATGACCCTACTGTCATCCGTATGCTTCAAGATTTATCCGGGATCGATCCCAAGACGATCCCTACCGACGACCCTGAAGTGATGAAGATCTTCAGCGGTACCGAATCCCTTGGTGTGACGGAAGATCAAATCATGTGTAAGACCGGTACACTCGGAATCCCTGAATTCGGTACAAGATTCGTCCGACAGATGCTTGAAGATACAAAGCCGACAACGTTCTCCGAGCTGGTCCAGATTTCAGGTCTTTCCCACGGTACCGACGTATGGCTGGGGAATGCACAAGAGCTCATCCATAACAACATCTGTAATCTGAGCGAAGTAATCGGGTGTCGTGATGATATCATGGTATACCTGATCTATCAGGGACTCGAGCCTTCACTTGCCTTTAAGATCATGGAATTTGTTCGTAAAGGTAAAGGTTTGCAGGATGAATGGGTAGAGGAAATGAAGAAGAACGGGGTACCGGATTGGTATATCGATTCCTGCCTGAAGATCAAGTATATGTTCCCGAAAGCTCATGCTGCCGCCTATGTATTAATGGCTGTTCGTATTGCGTACTTTAAGGTGCATCATGCACTACTTTATTACGCCGCTTATTTTACCGTTCGAGCGGAAGATTTCGATATCGAAGCGATGGTAAGAGGATCGCAGGCTGTAAGGGCCAAGATAGAGGAAATCAATAGTAAAGGTCTTGACGCATCACCGAAAGAAAAGAACACTTTAACGGTTCTGGAGTTGGCACTTGAAATGTGCGAAAGGGGCTATAAGTTCCAGAAAGTAGATCTCTACCGTTCAGAGGCTGCTGAATTTGTCATTGATGGAGATACTTTGATCCCGCCATTCAACTCCATCCCGGGACTTGGAACGAATGCCGCCATCAATATTGTTAATGCGAGGCAGGCCGGTGAATTCCTCTCGAAAGAAGATCTGCAGCAAAGGGGACGTGTATCCAAGACGATCATTGAATATCTGGATAATCACGGCTGCCTTGAAGCCTTGCCGGATAAGAACCAATTATCCCTCTTTTAAGAGCGATACGACGGGAATTGTTTGCATAAAAATGTTGATTATGGTATATTTTTATTGGAAATACTAAAGATAGCTCTAAAGGTAGAAGAGTGGGGTCGCACCCCACTCTTTCGTTATTACATGGACATTTTTTGAACTATCATTTCTAGTCTTGGTGCAAGATTTTCATATAGACCAGGAGGTAAGTATGAGCAAAATAACAACACTAGTAGAAGAAATTGTGACACCAATCTTAGATGACATGTCTTTGGAACTCATCGATATGGAATATGTTAAAGAAGGATCCAACTGGTTTCTTCGGATATTCATCGACAAAGATTCCGGTGTTGACATTGAAGAATGTGGAATAGTAAGTGAAAGACTTAGTGAAAAGTTAGATGAAATTGACCCAATTCCTCATAATTACTTTTTAGAAGTTTCTTCACCGGGTGCTGAACGTCCTTTAAAGAAAGACAAGGACTTCGAGAAAGCCATCGGCAAAAATGTTTATGTGAAGACATATGAGCCATTGAACGGCGAAAAGGCATTCGAGGGAACACTTCTTTCCTATACTTCAGACCAATTATCATTAGAAGTAACCATTAAGACTCGAAAAAAGAAGGTTGAAATTCCAACAGATAAGATAGCCATCGCACGATTGGCTGTTACATTTTCATAGGAACTAACCGCACTATAAAGGGGGATGAAACCACCATGAGCACTCAGTTATTAGATGCTCTAACTGTTTTAGAGAAAGAAAAAGGCATTGCAAGAGATGTCATCATTGAAGCCATTGAAGCGGCACTTGTGTCAGCTTACAAACGAAATTTCAACCAGGCACAAAATGTCCGTGTAGACCTTAACCTCGATACGGGGACGATGAGAGTATTCGCCCGTAAGGAAGTCGTGGATGAAGTGTTCGATTCCCGTCTTGAGATCTCGGTCGAAGACGCCGGGGAAATCAACCCAAGCTACGAAGTGGGAGACGTTGTTGAACTTGAAGTGACTCCTAAGGATTTCGGGCGCATTGCTGCTCAGACGGCAAAGCAGGTTGTGACTCAGCGAGTGAGGGAAGCAGAGAGAGGAATTATCTATTCTGAATTTGTGGACCGTGAAGAAGACATCATGACAGGTATCGTTCAACGTCAGGATAACCGATTCATCTATGTGGCATTAGGGAAGATTGAAGCCCTCCTGCCGGTCAGTGAGCAAATGCCTAACGAAACATACAAACCTCATGACCGGATCAAGGTATTCATCACAAAGGTGGAAAAGACGACCAAAGGCCCTCAAATCTTTGTTTCACGAACACACCCGGGCTTATTGAAGCGACTATTTGAAATCGAGGTTCCTGAAATCTTTGACGGAACGGTAGAAATCAAATCGGTTGCACGCGAAGCCGGGGACCGATCTAAGATTTCGGTTCACGCTGAAAATCCTGAAGTGGATCCTGTAGGTGCATGTGTGGGAACCAAAGGTGCCCGTGTACAGGCGATCGTGAACGAATTAAAAGGTGAAAAGATCGATATCGTCCAGTGGTCGGAAGATCCCGTGACATTCGTAGCCAATGCTCTAAGTCCATCTAAAGTACTGGATGTACAGGTGAATGAAGAAGATAAGGCAACCAGGGTCGTGGTTCCTGACTATCAACTTTCCCTTGCAATCGGCAAACGTGGTCAAAACGCTCGTCTTGCAGCTAAATTGACAAACTGGAAGATTGATATCAAGAGTGAAACAGATGCACGCGAATTAGGATTATATCCTCGTGAAGAGGCCTTTTTGCCTCAGGATGAAGAGGAAGAGTATGACAACGAGCCTTTAAATATTGATTTCGAAAATCAAGATTAAGAGGTGGACATGATGGGTGTAAATAAGAAGATCCCCTTGCGCAAATGTGTGGCAACGGGTGAAATGAAGCCGAAAAAAGAAATGATACGTATTGTCAGATCTAAAGAAGGGGAGGTTTCCATCGATCCTACCGGTAAGAAATCAGGACGTGGAGCCTATCTCTCGAAGGATAAAGACGTCATTTTATTAGCTAAAAAGAAAAATACTTTAGCCAATCAATTACAAGCGAAAATAGATGAATCTCTTTACGATGAATTGATTAGCCTTGTAGAGAAGGAGTAACGTTTAGCGTATGAATCAGAATCGTTGGATGTCACTTTTAGGATTGGCGAATCGGGCACGTAAGATTATTTCAGGTGAAGAGCTTGTTATTAAAGAAGTTCGTAGTGGACGAGCGAAACTTGTCATTCTTTCCAAAGATGCTTCTGCTAATACAAACAAGAAGATCACGGACAAATGTAAATCGTATCATGTCCCGGTATGCTTAGTGGAAAACAGGCATGACTTAGGTCAAGCCATTGGAAAAGAAGCCAGGGTGGTCGTCGCCGTAATGGATGCCGGCTTTGCTAAAAAATTATCCGAACTGCTCGATTGAATCTCAGTGGGGGTGAACATATGAGCAAGATGCGTGTATATGAATATGCAAAGAAATACAACGTTTCAAGTAAAGATGTGATCGAAAAATTAAAGCAACTGAATATTGAGGTATCAAACCATATGGCAACTATAGAAGATGACGCAGTAACAAAATTAGATGCAATGTATAAAGGTGATTCAAAAGGGCAGGGAAATAAAGCCGCGAAAGAATCTAAATCAAGTGCATCCAAGTCAGACGAAGCTCCAAACAAGGAAAAAGTAAAGACAGCACCGAAAAGTCGTGAAGGAAAAAAACACGATCAACAGAACCAATCAAAGGAGAAGAAGGTCTTCAATAATAATAACAACAACAACAAAAACAGAAACAACAAACAAAATAATAAGCAGAACAAAAACTTCAAACAGGCTCCTCAACAGCAAACGCCTGCGAAGAAAAAAGAACTTCCATCAAAGATCACTTTCTCAGAATCATTGACGGTTTCAGAACTTGCCAAAAAGCTTCACAAAGAACCATCTGAAATCATCAAAAAACTGTTCATGCTTGGTGTCATGGCAACCATCAATCAGGAACTGGATAAAGATTCGATTGAATTGATCGCAGGTGAATACGGAGTCGAAGTGGAAGAAGAAATCAAGGTAGACGCTACGGATCTTGAAGTGTATTTCACTGAAGATACAGAAGAGCAAACAGTGGAACGTCCATCTGTCGTAACTATCATGGGTCACGTCGATCATGGTAAAACAACGCTTCTTGACTCAATCCGAAACACGAAAGTGACAGCTGGGGAAGCTGGCGGAATCACCCAGCATATCGGGGCTTATCAAGTAGAAGTGGACGGAAAGAAAATCACATTCCTTGATACTCCTGGGCATGCTGCCTTCACGACTATGCGTGCACGCGGTGCCAAAGTGACGGATATTGCTATCATTGTAGTAGCTGCCGATGACGGTGTCATGCCTCAAACGGTTGAAGCAATCAACCATGCGAAAGCGGCTGAAGTTCCGATCATCATTGCTGTCAATAAAATGGATAAAGAAGCTGCCAACCCGGATCGTGTCATGCAGGAGCTTACAGAATATGAATTGGTTCCTGAAGCATGGGGTGGAGATACAATCTTCGTTCCATTATCCGCATTATCTGGAGAAGGAATCGACAATCTACTTGAAATGATCGTTCTTGTAAGTGAAGTGGAAGAGCTTAAAGCAAATCCGGATCGTCTTGCACAAGGAACAGTCATTGAAGCTCAATTGGATAAAGGCCGTGGATCGGTTGCGACTTTACTCGTTCAAAACGGAACGTTAAAAGTAGGAGATCCAATTGTAGTAGGTAATACATTCGGGCGTGTCCGTGCTATGGTCAATGACCTTGGTCGCCGTGTGAAAGAAGCTGGCCCTTCTGCTCCTGTAGAAATCACGGGATTGAATGATGTTCCCCAAGCAGGGGATCGCTTCGTCGTATTCGAGGATGAGAAAACAGCTCGTTCCGTTGGGGAAGCCCGTGCATCCCAGGCGCTTCAAGCCCAGCGTGGAGAGAAATCTAAGGTCAGTCTTGAGAACCTGTTCGAACAAATGAAACAGGGAGAAATGAAGGATCTTAACCTTGTACTTAAAGCGGATGTTCAAGGATCGGTTGAGGCACTGGCCGCTTCATTAATGAAGATTGAAGTGGAAGGTGTTAATATCCGGATCATCCATACAGGCGTAGGGGCGATTAATGAATCAGATATTACACTGGCGTCCGCTTCAAATGCTATCGTAATAGGATTTAATGTGCGACCTGACGTCAATGCCAAGCGTACTGCCGAAGCAGAGGGTGTAGAAATTCGATTGCACCGCATTATCTATAAGGTAATGGAAGAGATCGAAGCAGCCATGCAAGGGATGCTTGACCCTGAGTTTGAAGAGAAGATCATCGGTCAGGCGGAAGTGCGTCAAACATTTAAAGTGTCTAAAGTCGGTACGATTGCGGGAAGCTATGTAACAGAAGGTAAGATTTCACGCGATAGTGGAGTTCGTCTGATTCGTGACGGAATCGTTATCTTTGAAGGGGAACTCGATGCCCTTAAGCGCTTTAAGGATGATGCAAAAGACGTAGCCAGAGGTTACGAATGTGGAATTACAATCAAGAACTTCAATGATGTGAAGGAAGGCGACGTCATCGAAGCCTTCATCATGGAGGAAATTACACGTAAATGATCACATATGTTGAATGTGAGTGCATGATTTATGACTCCCACTCATTAAAAGATAAGCGGGCCGTCCTTCAAAGGGTCATGTCACGTCTTAAACAAAAATTCAATGTATCGGTTTCTGAAATCGGACATCAGGATGTATGGCAACGTACAAGGATTGCCATCGTCACTGTGGCTTCTTCCAAAGGAGCGAGTGAAAGAGAGATTGAACATGCATTGAAATTCATTGATTCTTTTCCTGAGTGGGAACGACTGGAAACCCAAATCGAGTCACTATAAGGAACGCCTTATATCAACGTATAACCATTAACGACATATAAGAGGTGATATTGATGAGCCATCGTGCGAATCGTGTTAGCGAGCAAATGAAGAAAGAGCTCAGCGATATTATCGGACGAAAAATAAAGGATCCACGTATTGGCTTTGTAACGGTTACAGATGTACAAGTATCCGGGGACTTACAACAGGCAAAAGTGTATATTACCGTTCTGGGTGGGGAAGACCAAAGAGAGAATACTCTTAAAGGTCTTGCAAAGGCAAAAGGTTTCATCCGTTCTGAAGTGGGACAGAGAATTCGCCTGCGTAAAACACCTGAAATTATTTTTGAGTTTGATGAATCGATTGATTATGGTAACCATATTGAATCTTTATTAAGAAAAGTTCAAGATGAACCAGAAGAGTCTAAAGATACAGAAGAGTAATAAGAAAGGGCTGATCCGGACGGAAGTACAATTCCAGAGGATCAGCCCTTTATGTTTTATAGATATGGACCAAATACAATACATACTGGAGGAAATACAGATGAATGGTATCCTGCCCTTATGGAAGCCCAGGGGAATGACGTCCCATGATTGTGTCTTTAAGTTAAGGAAACTCCTCAAAACAAAAAAAGTCGGCCATACCGGTACCCTGGACCCTGAAGTCTCCGGTGTCCTGCCCATTTGCATCGGGCGCGCAACCAAGATAGCGGAGTATATAACAGCATCCGGAAAGACCTATGAAGGAGAAGTCACGATCGGGTATTCCACCACAACTGAAGACGCTTGGGGAGAGAAGGTTGAAGAAAAGAAGGTGGACCGGATCATCAGGAGGAAGGAGGTCGAAGAAATCCTGCAAAGTCTGACTGGGGACATCGTCCAGACCCCTCCTATGTTTTCGGCAGTCAAAGTGAATGGAAAGCGGTTATATGAATATGCGAGACAGGGCATAGAAGTCGAAAGACCTTCAAGGACTGTACATATCCACAAGCTGCAATTACTGGAGGAGTGGAATGAGTTAGACCTTGATCATCCCTCATTCACCTTTGAAGTGGTGTGTGGGAAAGGGACTTATGTGAGGACGCTTGCCGTTGAAATCGGGAATGGACTGGGGTATCCGGCTCATATGTCCGCCCTTACGCGTACACAATCAGCCAGTTTTAGAAAAGAAGATTGTTTCACGTTTGAACAGATACAAGAGTTTGTTCAGAATGAAGATCCACAAAACCTTCTTCTTCCTCTGGAGATGGGGCTTTCTCATTTGCCGAAAATGCTGATTAGTGATACATTAGCAGAGAAAGTGAAGAACGGAGCACGCCTTGAAGAGCCTGAGGACTGGCAGGACGGTTCCGTAGTGATGGAGCATAAAGGCAAGGCCATCGCCATTTATCAGAGGCATCCTGACAAGCCTGGGATCATCAAGCCTGTCAAAGTGCTTTTCAACGACTAGTGAAAAAGGTGAAATACTGTGAAAGTAATAACTGTACATCATCCCCATTCAATTAGTAAGAATGAATTTCCACCCCTGGTACTCGCTCTGGGATACTTCGATGGCGTTCATAAAGGACATCAAAGGGTAATCAGGGCAGCAGTGGAAGAAGCGAAGGAACAGGACGTTTCGAGCGCGGTCATGACATTTGATCCCCATCCTTCCGTTGTACTGGGTCATAAACACAAGCATATCCACTACATAACACCCTTGGAAGATAAGAAAGAAATCATAAAGGAACTTGGTGTGGATTATTTATTCATTGTCCGGTTTACGTCTGAATTTGCAAATCTGACTCCGCAGGACTTCGTCGATCAATATATTATCGGCCTTAACGTAAGGCATGTCGTAGCAGGATATGATTATTCATATGGCAGGATGGGGAAGGGGACGATGGAGACCCTGCCCTTCCATTCCCGCGATATGTTCGCCTCCACGACCGTTACAAAGTTGACAGATGCTGATCTCGATTTGAAAGTGAGTTCTTCCTTGATAAGGGAGAACCTTAAAGAAGGCGACGTATCCAGGGTGAAAAATCTCCTTGGAAGACCGTTCAAAATGAAGGGAACGGTCATTCACGGAGATAAAAGAGGGAGGAAAATCGGATTCCCTACAGCTAATATCGAACTCTCCGATGACTATCTGACCCCTAAGGTGGGGGTTTATGCAGTCAGGATGAAAATTCATGATAAATGGTTCGATGGTGTGTGCAACATCGGGTACAAGCCAACCTTTAAAAATCCCGACGACTATTCTTTGACAATCGAAGTCCATCTTTTCGATTTCCACACTTCCATTTACGGAGAAGAAGTGTTCATTGAATGGTATGATAGAATAAGGGACGAACAAAAATTCTCAGGAATAGAGGAGTTAATCTCCCAAATCCAGAAAGATAAGGACCAGGCGATAGACTACTTTGCGAAAAATTGAGGATTACACTTGATTTTTATTTAAAAGAGTAGTATTCTAAATATCGTATGAAATGAACCTTTGCTTGGCATCACGATTCACCAACGGTTGCTCGGTAACAGGGGATTTGAAAGAAATTACTAGGAGGTGAAAAGGATGGCTATCACTAAAGAGCGTAAAAACGAACTTATCAGTGAATACAAAGTACATGAGAACGATACTGGATCTCCAGAAGTTCAAATTGCTGTCCTAACTGAAGAAATTAACAACTTGAACGATCACTTACGCGTTCACAAGAAAGATCACCACTCTCGTCGCGGTCTTCTTAAAATGGTAGGTCACCGTCGTAATCTATTATCTTACTTACGTAAGAAAGATGTACAACGCTACCGTGAGTTAATTAACAAATTAGGTTTACGTCGATAAACAGACAAAGGAAGCGGGATTATGTCCCGCTTTTTCTTTAGCTTTCATAAGTGGAAATCTTTGTATGATCCTCCACTTCTTTTTATACATTTTCATCATTTAAAGTATTCATTTTTCTCGTTTTTGTCTAAAATACATAATATGTATACAATGTGGAAGGAGACCCACCGTACAACGGGTCAGGCATCCCCCTTGATACAACATCCTGTATTTACATAGTCAGCAGGGATTCAAATCAAACGAATATAACAGCGCATTTGTGCATGATATAGATTAAATTTTTATGTTTATCCGGGTTGGGTACAGGCCGAACCTTTTAGTGATATATAAAGAGAGGGGTACACTTTATGGAACAAACTAAACAAACCTTTTCCATCGATTGGGCCGGAAGAGAATTGACGGTCGAAGTTGGCCAATTTGCCAAACAAGCGAATGGAGCGGTAATGGTACGTTATGGAGATACTGCGGTACTTAGCAGTGCTACAGCATCTAAAGAGCCAAAGCCTTTGGATTTCTTCCCATTAACCGTGAACTATGAAGAGAGATTATATGCAGTGGGTAAAATCCCTGGAGGATTCATTAAACGCGAAGGCCGCCCGAGTGAGAAAGCCATCCTTGCGAGCCGCTTAATAGATCGTCCCATCCGACCATTGTTCGCAGATGGTTTCCGTAATGAAGTTCAAGTAATCAGCATTGTGATGAGTGTAGACCAGAATTGTTCATCCGAAATGGCAGCTATGTTTGGTTCTTCATTAGCGCTGTCGGTTTCAGATATTCCGTTCGAAGGTCCGATTGCAGGAGTCATCGTTGGTCTTGTTGATGGAGAATTCATCATTAACCCTTCTGTCGAGCAATTGGAGAAGAGTGAGATTCATTTATCCGTTGCCGGTACGAAAGATGCCATTAATATGGTAGAAGCAGGAGCGGATGAGGTTCCGGAAGAGACGATGCTTGAAGCGATCATGTTCGGTCATGAAGAAATTAAGCGTCTGGTTGCTTTCCAGGAGGAAATCGTCGCTAAAGTCGGGAAAGAAAAATCTGAAATTCAACTTGTTGAATTAGATCAAGACGTTGAAGCAGAAGTTCGTTCCTTATGTGAAAGTGAATTGATTCCTGCCATTCAGGTTCAAGAAAAGCATGCCCGTGAAGAAGCAATCAAAGCAGTAAAGAATAAAGTGATGGCTGTATATGAAGAAGAGAAGGAAGCGGATGAAGCTACCCTGAAGCAAGTGAAGAAAGTAATGGACAAACTTGTGAAGAATGAAGTTCGTCGTCTCATAACAGAAGACAAAGTGCGTCCGGATGGCCGTAAAGTCGATGAAATCCGTCCACTTTCTTCAGAGGTTGGATTACTTCCTAGAACGCATGGTTCAGGATTGTTCACACGCGGACAAACCCAGGCATTAAGCATTTGTACATTGGGTGCTCTTGGAGATGTACAGGTCCTTGATGGTTTAGGGATCGAAGAATCTAAACGATTCATGCATCATTACAATTTCCCTCAATTCAGTGTAGGGGAAACAGGACCGATCAGAGGACCGGGCCGTCGTGAAATCGGACATGGAGCTCTGGGAGAAAAGGCTCTGGATCCAATTATTCCAAACGAAAAAGACTTCCCTTATACAATCCGACTTGTATCAGAAGTACTCGAATCAAATGGTTCAACTTCTCAGGCAAGCATTTGTGCAAGTACCCTCGCGATGATGGACGCCGGTGTTCCTATTAAAGCACCAGTAGCAGGGATCGCAATGGGTCTGATCAAGTCAGGTGAAAACTATTCCATCCTGACAGATATTCAAGGAATGGAAGACCACCTTGGGGACATGGACTTTAAAGTAGCCGGTACTTCCAAAGGTGTAACCGCTCTTCAAATGGATATCAAAATTGATGGGTTATCCCGTGAAATTCTGGAAGAAGCACTTCAACAAGCGAAAAAGGGAAGAATGCAGATTCTTGATAGCATGTTAGCGACAATCGGTGAAGCAAGAACGAGCCTGTCCCAATACGCTCCGAAAATCCTGACCATGCATATTAATCCTGATAAAATCCGCGACGTCATCGGACCAAGTGGTAAGCAGATCAATAAGATCATCGACGAAACAGGCGTTAAGATTGATATTGAGCAGGACGGAACGATCTTCATCTCATCTACTGATGAAGAGATGAATAAAGTGGCTAAGAAAACGATTGAAGATATCGTAAGAGAAGTGGAAGCTGGACAAATGTATCTTGGGAAAGTGAAACGAATTGAGAAATTCGGTGCATTTGTAGAAATCTTCAGTGGTAAAGATGGACTTGTCCATATCTCTGAACTTGCAGAAGAACGCATCCGCAAGGTGGAAGATGTAGTGGCGATCGGTGACGAGATCCTTGTAAAGGTTCTGGATATCGATAATCAAGGAAGAGTCAATTTATCACGAAAAGCAGTTCTTAAGGAACAGCGCGAAAAGGAAGAACAAAACCAGGGTTAATCTTTAAGATTGGCAGGCTGTCCTGTAGGGAGCAAACTCTCCTCCGGGACAGCTTTTTTTATCTGTTCGATGAGCTTTAATGCCCCATGTTCTACCGTGTTCTTTTCTTACATATGTTTGTAGGAGAAGGAAGGTGGACAGGGATGGAAAAAAAATACTTGATTGGAATTAGTCTAATTGCTATTCTGACTTTAGTAGTTGTGGAGAATCCTCTATCAGATCAGTATGTAAACGGGTTAAAACAAGAGGCGGTAGTAGTGAATGGTGTAAACAGCACAAACGACCTCACCCGTATGATAAAAGAGGAAGCCAAATCAAGAGAGATACCGGCTCAGGATGCTGTGATAGATACCGTATGGAAAGCAACACCTGGATATAATGGATTGAAAGTAGATGTAGAGGCGTCTTTACAAAACATGAAGAAAGGGAAATCGTTTGATGAAGACAAGCTGATCTACAAACAAATCCCTCCTGAAAAGCATTTGCCTGATTTACCTGCCTCTCCCGTCTATCGGGGGAATCCTGATAAGCCCATGGTGTCCTTTATTATCAATGTAGCGTGGGGGAATGAATACATCCCTGATATGCTTGCAACTTTGAAAAAGCATCAGGTATATGCTACGTTCTTTCTAGAGGGGAGATGGGTGAAGAATAACCCTGACTTGGCGAAGATGATTGTGGATGCAGGGCATGAGGTGGGGAATCACTCGTATTCCCATCCTGATATGAAAGTGCTTGAAGCCACCAAGGTAAGAGAAGAATTGAAAAAAACAAATGAAATGATTGAAGTGACCACGGGCGAAAAAGTAAAATGGTTTGCTCCCCCAAGCGGCAGCTACAGGGATGAAGTCGTTCATATTGCAGATGAAATGAATATGAGGACGATCATGTGGAGTGTGGACACGATTGATTGGCAAAAACCACAACCCAATGTGCTGATTGATCGTGTAATGGGTAAGATGCACAAAGGAGCGATTGTGCTCATGCATCCAACTGCTTCAACAGCCAATTCATTGAACACGCTGATCCTTCAAATAAAAGAAAAAAACCTAAGGCTTGGTACGATTTCAAGCTTAGTGAAAGAAGAGAGAATCGTAGAAAAGGCAGATAATTCGCCACAACAAGGAGATAGTAAGAAGAAGCAGTAACTTCGCATCATGAATAGGAGGAACTTTCTTGATTAAGAAATATACATGCCAAAATGGATTGCGAATCGTACTGGAAGAGATTCCACACGTTCGATCCGTAGCGATAGGGGTCTGGATTGGTACCGGCTCACGTAATGAAACCGAACAAAATAATGGGATCTCCCATTTTCTTGAGCATATGTTTTTTAAAGGTACAAAGACCAAGACGGCACGTGAAATAGCTGAGTCCTTTGATAGCATAGGCGGACAGGTTAATGCGTTTACTTCAAAGGAATATACGTGCTATTATGCAAAAGTATTGGACAATCATGCAGATTATGCATTACATACACTGTCAGATATGTTTTTCAATTCCACTTATGTAGAAGAGGAATTGAATAAAGAAAAAAATGTGGTGTATGAGGAAATTAAAATGTATGAAGACACACCTGACGATATTGTACATGATCTACTCAGTAAAGCCATTTATGAAGAGCATCCACTGGGGTATCCAATCCTGGGAACGGAAGATACACTAAACACATTTAATCAGTCTAAACTGAAGGAATACATGCATGATATGTACACACCGGATCAAGTTGTGGTATCCGTTGCCGGAAATGTGGATGAGTCATTCATCAAAGAAGTTGAAAAGTTATTCGGTTCATATGAAGGTGGAAAAGGGCCGGAAGATAGGATCAAACCTGCTTTCCATTGCAATAAGCTTGCCCGTAAGAAAGATACGGAACAGGCACATTTATGCCTAGGGTTCGATGGTCTTGAGATCGGTCACCCCGACATTTACAATTTGATTGTGTTGAATAACGTATTGGGTGGCAGTATGTCTTCCCGACTGTTCCAGGAGGTAAGGGAACAGAGAGGACTTGCCTATTCCGTATTTTCCTATCATTCCGCTTACGAAGACAGCGGGATGGTGACCATTTATGGGGGAACGGGGTCCAATCAATTAGATCAATTATTTGATACCATCGACAGTACATTGCAAGCTCTTAAAGCAGAAGGGATCACCTCTAAAGAACTGCAAAACAGCAAAGAGCAGTTAAAAGGAAACCTTATGCTGAGCTTAGAAAGCACCAATAGCCGTATGAGCAGGAACGGAAAGAATGAATTACTGCTGAAACGACACCGGACCCTTGACGAAATCGTAGAAGAAATCGATGGGGTGACCATGGATAAAGTCAATCGTCTGGCTTTGGACATCTTCACTGATGACTATGCTTCATCGCTCATCAGCCCGGATGGAAACCTGCCTCAAAACATGAAAAAATGAATGTGAAAAGCAGACCTCAGGAGGTCTGCTTTTCTTTATGGAACGGTAAAGTTTTTCTTCTAAAGAAGGTGGACAGTGTATACATTGTACTACACAGCTATTTTTAGGAGGATACGATCATGAGGTTAAGTGAATTGAGCGGGAAGGAAATCGTTGATTATAAAAAGGCGGAGCGGCTTGGCATCCTGGGGCAGACAGATCTTGAATTTAATGATAAGTCAGGCAGCATCAGTGCACTAATCATCCCCACGGGGAAATGGCTGAGGAAGCAGGGGGGAGAAATAAGGGTTCCCTGGCATCAGATCAGGACAATCGGGGCGGATATGATCATTTTGGAAGTCTCGGATGACTAATTCAATACTGCAATAAAACGAAACGGGTCCTGACCCGTTTTTTATTTTGCCTGCTTTCCAAGGGACCATACGTGCTTTTATTCTCACCCATTGGGTGGGTGCAACATACACTGTTGAAGTGAAAAGGGATTTAGAATAGCGATTATGTAAAAAGTAGGTGAAATCAGTGATGCTGACCGGAATGCAGATCGCAGTTCTAGGCGGAGATGCTCGTCAACTTGAGATTATTCGAAAGCTTACGGAGTTGGATGCCAAAATATCACTCGTAGGTTTTGAACAATTAGATCATGCCTTTACAGGAGCAACAAAGGAAAAACTCGATGAAGTGGACTTTTCAGTGATAGATGCCATTATCTTACCTGTACCCGGCACGAATCTACAAGGAGAAATCGATACGATTTTTTCAAATGAGAAAATCACGTTAACGGAAGAAATTGTATCTGAAACGCCAGAGCACTGTACGATCTATTCAGGAATTAGTAATGCGTATTTGGACCAAATCATGTCTTCAACGAACCGCAAACTTGTTCAGTTGTTTGAAAGAGACGACGTTGCCATCTATAACTCCATCCCTACAGTAGAGGGAACGATTATGATGGCTATTCAACATACAGACTTTACGATCCACGGATCCGACATCGTGATATTGGGTCTTGGAAGAGTGGGTATGAGCGTGGCCAGGACCTTTCATCATTTAGGTGGAAGGGTGAAGGTCGGAGTACGCAAAAGCGAGCACTTGGCCAGGGTGACAGAAATGGGGCTAGTGCCATTCCATTTGGATAATTTGGAAAAAGAAGTTGAGAATTGTGATATTTGTATTAATACAATTCCAGTTCACATTGTGAAGGCTGGCGTCATAGCCAAAATGCCTGCCCATACATTAATTATCGATTTGGCTTCAAAGCCTGGTGGTACAGATTTTCGTTATGCAGAAAAGCGCGGGATTAAAGCATTATTAGCCCCTGGGCTCCCAGGGATCGTAGCACCGAAGACGGCAGGACAGATCCTGGCGAATGTTCTTTGTCAATTATTAGAGGAAGATTTTGATTCAGGAAAGGAGAGTTCATCATGAGTGTGAAAGGAAAACGTATAGGGTTTGGTCTCACAGGCTCTCATTGTACGTATGATGCCGTGTTCCCGGAAATTGAGAGATTAGTGAATAATGGAGCGGAAGTCATGCCGATTGTGACATCTACCGTTATGAATACGGAAACAAGATTCGGTAAGGGAGAAGACTGGATCAAACGTATCGAAGACGTAACCGGACATAAAGTGATCGATTCAATCGTCAAAGCAGAACCACTTGGGCCAAAGATTCCACTGGATTGCATGGTTATTGCCCCATTGACGGGTAATTCTATGAGTAAGTTTGCCAATGCAATGACCGATTCCCCTGTGTTAATGGCAGCCAAAGCAACACTGCGTAACCACCGCCCTGTAGTACTCGGAATTTCCACAAATGATGCTCTGGGGTTAAATGGTGTTAATCTGATGAGATTGATTTCAACGAAAGATATTTATTTTATTCCGTTTGGGCAGGATGCACCTGAAAGTAAACCAAAGTCAATGGTTGCCAGGATGACATTGATTCAAGAAACGATCGAAGCGGCCATGGAAGGGCATCAGCTACAACCCGTCGTCATCGAAAGATATTTAGATTAATTCAAGAAGAAGGTCATCCCCACGGGAAATTCAGATGACCTTCTTTTCATGCATGTAAAGATAGACGAACCCGGAATCATCAATAAAAAATCCTATTGTCGAATAATTGTTTATGTTAAAATATTCTTTATTATAGTAATAGACTAAATTAACTTACCTATTGTACTATGAAAATATTGAATGGTTGGAAGGAGAGAAGATTTTGAATACAACGGGATTTCATGTAGCTGTTGTGGGTGCCACCGGTGCCGTCGGACAACAAATGCTTCAAACATTAGAAAAAAGGGATTTTCCAATAAAACAATTGACATTACTATCATCAGCACGTTCTGCAGGTTCCACTGTCATATTTAAAGGCAAAGAATGGACGGTTGAAGAAGCGAAGCCTGAAAGTTTCGAAGGGGTCGATATCGCTTTATTTAGTGCAGGTGGAAGTGTATCAAAACTTCTTGCTCCTGAAGCCGTAAAACGCGGGGCAGTCGTAGTCGACAATACGAGTGCATATCGAATGGATCCGGATGTTCCACTTGTCGTCCCGGAAGTGAACGAAGAGGACATGAAGCTTCACAATGGAATCATTGCCAATCCGAACTGTTCGACGATTCAAATGGTTGCAGCACTCGAGCCGATCCGTAAGCAGTATGGCTTGAAGAAAGTAATCGTATCCACTTATCAAGCCGTTTCAGGTGCCGGTGCTGTTGCCATTGATGAACTTCACGCCCAATCACAGGCCATTTTATCCGGTGAATCATTTGAACCGGGTGTGTTACCTGTAAAAGGCGACAAAAAGCATTATCAGATTGCTTACAATGCCATTCCTCAAATTGATACATTTCAGGACAACGGCTTTACTTACGAAGAAATGAAAATGATCAATGAAACGAAAAAGATCATGCATATGCCTTCTCTGAAGGTATCAGCGACATGTGTCAGATTACCGGTTGTAACAGGTCACTCCGAAAGTGTATATATTGAAATTGAGAAGGATTCTGTTTCGGTGAAGGATATCCATGCACTTCTTCAAGATGCACCCGGGGTAACCCTGGAAGACGTACCTGAAGAACAGATCTATCCAATGCCTGCTCATGCCGTAGGTAAGCCGGATGTATTTGTTGGCCGCGTCCGCAAAGATCTTGATGAAGAAAGAGGGTTCCATATGTGGGTTGTCTCTGACAACTTACTGAAGGGAGCTGCATGGAACTCTGTTCAAATTGCAGAAAGTTTAATGAATCTGGGGCTAATTAAGTAACGGAGAGGGATCATATCAGCAATTAACTCTGCATATTTCCACTAATCGTTTTTCAGATACCTCTTGAATATGACAATGAGGTGTAGTCATGAAAGTGATCGTTCAAAAATTTGGTGGAACTTCTGTACGTGATGAAGCAAGTCGTTTGAAGGCAATCTCCCACACGAAGCAAGCAATCGATAAAGGGTATAAAGTGGTCGTGGTCGTCTCAGCAATGGGAAGAAAAGGGGAACCCTACGCCACAGATTCCCTGTTGTCCTTGATCGGTGGCAGAAACACTTCAATCAGTAAACGGGAACAGGACCTCTTACTATCCTGTGGAGAAATCATTTCGAGTCTGGTTTTTTCCAATATGCTCCTTGAGCATGGAATCAGTTCGACAGCCCTGACTGGTGCCCAGGCAGGGTTCCGGACGAATAACGATTTTAACAACGCAAAAATTATAGAGATGAAATGCAGCCGGTTGGTAAGGGAACTGGAACATCATGATGCCGTCGTAGTGGCAGGCTTTCAGGGAGCGACCAAGGACGGGGATGTGACGACCATCGGAAGAGGGGGGAGCGATACCTCAGCCTCTGCTCTTGGTGTCGCATTAAAAGCGGACTACATCGATATTTTTACAGATGTGGAAGGGGTCATGACTGCGGATCCGCGTATTTCTTCCAAAGCAAGACCGATAACGGTGGTTTCATATAATGAAGTGTGTAATATGGCATATCAGGGAGCGAAGGTCATTCATCCAAGGGCGGTTGAAATTGCCATGAATTCGAATGTGCCGATACGGATTCGTTCAACCTATTCAAATGGAGAAGGAACTCTTGTGACGACACTTGAAAATACGAAGGCGCATAAAGAGTTCAGGAGTCACCCCGTCACAGGGATCGCTCACGTATCCAATCTCACCCAAATTAAAGTATTTGCCAAGGAAGATCAGTACAATCTTCAGGCTGAAGTGTTCAAAGCCATGGCCAAAGAGGGGATCAGCGTTGATTTCATTAACATTTCCCCGAGAGGTGTCGTGTACACGGTGGGTTCTTCGCTAGCGGATGATGCCATCAGGGTTTTAAGAAAGATCGGGCATAACCCGATCATAGAATCGGAGTGTGCCAAGATCTCAGTGGTGGGAGCAGGAATGACGGGGGTACCCGGGGTGACATCTGCCATTGTTTCTTCCCTTTCTAACGAAGGGATCCGCATACTTCAATCAGCAGACAGTCATACGACCATCTGGGTACTGGTGAAGGAAATGGACTTGATCAATGCCATCAATGCCCTTCATGATACATTCCAATTACAAGAAAGAAATGCTACATTCAGAGTGGGATAAACTTACGAGGAGAGTGACTAGATTGAATTTTGGCCGCGTTTCTACGGCGATGGTTACACCATTTGACCGTAAAGGAAATATTGATTTTACGAAAACGACTCAATTAATCCATTATCTGATCGAGAATGGATCGGATTCATTAGTAGTAGCAGGCACTACCGGGGAGTCTCCCACCTTAACGAAAGAAGAAAAGATCGCACTATTCCGTCATGTCGTGAAAGTGGTGAATGGCAGAATTCCGGTCATTGCCGGGACTGGAAGCAACAACACCCATGCTTCGATCGAACTTACTAAGAAGGCGGAGGAAGCAGGCGTGGATGCCGTCATGCTTGTAGCGCCTTATTATAATAAGCCGAGTCAGGAAGGGATGTACCAGCATTTCAAGGTGATTGCAGAATCAACTTCCTTACCTGTCATGCTGTATAATATTCCGGGCAGGTCAAGCGTCAATGTCTCACCTGAAACGATTATTCGTCTCTCAAAGATTGAGAACATCGTTGCTGTGAAAGAAGCAAGCGGGGATCTGGACAGCATGACTGACATCATTTCCCATACAACGGATGATTTTATGTTGTACAGTGGTGATGATGGCCTTACACTGCCGGTATTATCCATTGGCGGGGCTGGAATTGTGTCAGTGGCTTCCCATGTCATCGGAAATGAGATGCAGGAAATGGTTTCATCCTTTTTAGGAGGGAACATCACCCAGGCAGCACAACTGCATCAAAAGCTCCTTCCGATCATGAAAGGCCTGTTCACGAGCCCGAATCCCACTCCGGTCAAAACGGCCCTCCAGATGAAAGGCCTGGATGTTGGCTCTGTGAGATTGCCACTGATCCCACTGACAGAAGTAGAAAGGGCAAAACTCTCTCACTTGCTCGAAGCCTTATCTTAAATTAACTCTTATGCTATATCCTAAAGACTGTGAAGCTATGTCCTTCACGGTCTTTTGTTCTTTGTAATAGGGCTAAATCCATTTGTCCTCTGAAAGAGATAATTCTTCAAAAGAAGAAGGATTTATTCTTACCGTATCGAAATAGTAACGTAGAATAAATGTTTGCAGTCTTTTTCCTAATCCTGAATATGTAGGATAAAATTGGTTGTACTACCAAAATGGTATCAAGTATAATGAATATAACTGATTGAAGATCGGGGAAGGAACAGCATAGGAGGACATAATGGTGAGTAAGATAAAGAATGAAAGCATTAAGGTGATACCACTCGGGGGAGTGGGAGAGATAGGCAAGAACATGTACGTGATTGAAGTCGACCATGAAATATTCGTGATTGATGCAGGACTTATGTTTCCCGAAAATGAAATGCTAGGGATCGATGTCGTCATTCCTGACATTCAATATTTGATTGAAAATAAAGAGCGGGTAAAAGGGATTTTCCTGACTCATGGACATGAAGACAGTATTGGTGCGATTTCATATGTATTAACCAAGATCAAGGCTCCAGTCTATGGAACACGCTTGACGAATGCACTGGTAAAAGCACGTCTGAAGGATGAACATATCAGGGATGATGTGAAGTTCTATACGATTCATTCTGATAGCAATCTTACTTTTGATGGTGTGAATGTGACGTTCTTTAAAACCACACACAGTATTCCTGATTCAGTCGGGGTTTGCATACATACATCTGAAGGGGTCATCGTCCATACTGGCGAATTCAAGTTCGATCAATCGGCAAAGCATCTTTACCGGCCGGATTTAGGAAAGATGGCGCAAATCGGTGAGAAGGGTGTCCTTTGTCTAATGTCTGATAGTAAAGAAGCCGAGAGACCAGGGTTTACAACATCAGAGTCGGTAATCGAACAACATATCACGAACGCCCTGAGGAAAGCATCAGGGAGAGTGATCGTAGCATGCTTCGCTTCGAATTTAATTCGACTTCAGCAGGTATTTGATGCAGCTGAGCAGAATAATCGAAAAGTGGCTGTGGTCGGGAAGAGTTTAAAGAGAGTCTATGATGTGGCCTTGAAGCTCGGATATCTTCATGTCCGGGATGAAATGATCATCGGAATTGACGAAATAGAGGATTATCCTAAAGATGAAGTCCTCATCATAGCTACAGGAACTCAAGGGGAACCGTTTGAAGCGCTTCAACGGATGTCCAAGCGTTCCCATCGTCTAGTAAACATTGAAGAAGGTGATACGGTCCTCATAACCGCCACACCTTCCCCAGGCATGGAAGTGATCGTCGGGAGGACGATCGATATGCTTTATAGAGCCGGGGCAAATGTATTGACCGCGTCGAAAAAAGTTCATGTGTCAGGTCATGGGAGTCAGGAAGACTTAAAGTTCATGTTGAATATCATGAAACCAAAGTACTTCATACCGATCCAGGGTGAATATAAAATGCTCGTCGCTCATACCCAGCTCGCCCACGATACCGGACTGCCTTATAAGCAGATCTTTATCATGGATAAGGGAGACGTGCTTCAATATAAGGATGGTAAGATGAGAATGAGCGGCCGTGTTCAGGCGGGAAATGTATTGATCGATGGGATCGGTGTCGGGGACGTAGGGAATATTGTCCTTCGTGATCGTAAGCTGTTATCGGAAGACGGTGTGTTTACGGTTGTCATCACCATCAACAGAAGGTCCAAGTCTATCGTCTCAGGACCTGAAATCATCTCCAGGGGATTCGTATATGTGAGGGAGTCCGAGGAATTGATCGATGGGGCAGGGGGAATCGTGACGGATGTGGTCCATTCCTATCTGCAAAAAGGTTCTTTTGAATGGACGGCAATCAAGCAGGACATCCGGGATCAATTAAATTATTACCTATTTAACAAAACACGAAGAAGACCGATGATTCTACCGATCATCATGGAAGTATAATGTGTGGGGCTATTTGTTTTGAACAAATAGCCCCATATTTATTTGAACCTAAAGAATAAAGTATGAAAACACTCCCATATTAAAATAATAACAAGAGAATGGGAATGAAAAGGAGATGTTTTCATGGAACAATATCGTGAACATATGCAGGATGAGCCAAATAAAGGTCAGGATGATCAGAAAGACAAACCGTCTGGATTGATGGAAAAGATTCAACAGCTGGGTCAAACCAATGTTCCACAACTTTCTCAAGACTCCAATATTCACTGCCTCACCATTGTAGGCCAGATAGAAGGACATATGCAGCTTCCGCCTCAAAATAAAACAACAAAGTATGAGCATGTCATCCCCCAACTTGTCGCCATTGAACAAAATCCCAAGATCGAGGGGCTGGTTGTAATTCTGAATACGGTCGGGGGAGATGTAGAAGCGGGTCTGGCCATTTCCGAAATGATCGCCTCTTTATCCAAACCTACTGTCTCTGTCGTGCTTGGGGGAGGACATAGCATCGGGGTTCCAATTGCTGTATCTTGCGACTTCTCATTCATTGCAAGTACGGCTACCATGACGATCCACCCCGTTCGACTAACCGGTTTAGTCATCGGTGTGCCCCAAACATTTGAGTATCTGGATAAAATGCAGGATCGGGTAGTCAGCTTTGTTACTAAGCACAGCAATATCACGGAAGAGGATTTTAAAGACCTTATGTTTGCGAAAGGGAACCTCACAAGGGATATAGGTACGAATGTGGTGGGGGATGATGCCGTGGAGTACGGATTGATCGATGGAATTGGCGGCATCGGGTCGGCAATCAGGAAGATCAATGAATTGATCGAGATGAAGAAGCAGGCAGATTCACAAGAGGGTCTGGTTCAATGATTCTCTATACAATGGTTCCCAATGATCTGGTGTTTCCCACCGATGGAAGTGAATTCAGCGGTCAAATGATGATAAACTATCAGGGCGTTCCCCTCCTGGTTCAGCAGGAGGAAAACAAATATCGAATCATCAGGGTTATGAGCAGTGACCCCGCCCACTACTTAAATGATCAAATTTGCCCAGGGGAATATCTAAACAATTAAGTGAGAAAGAGGATTTTCCCGAAATAGTGGTTATGCTATAATATTACTCAGAAGACAGTATATACAAAAAGTTCACGGGAAGGGTTTGACACCTTAGGCACATACATTGCCCCAAAGGGTCAGCCCTTTCTTCATCTTCTAGTACATAAATCTGATAGACTTCAACAGAATTTAGGTGAATGGTTTGGCAAAACGAAAAAAAAGAAAAAAACGCTCTCAATCCGGCTCTGCACTAAAGCAGACAATCAAATATGAGATCATCGGATTGATCCTATCCGCATTAAGTTTGATATCCATCATTGAGCTTGGGGCCGTTGGAAAGGCACTTGTATATTTTTATCGTTTCTTCCTAGGGGAATGGTATATGATTGCCCTTTTATGGATGCTGTATGTAGCAGGCTACCTGATGATTAAGCGGGAGGTACCGATGTTGTTCAGCAGGAGGCTTGTGGGGGTATACATCATCATTGCCAGTTTCCTCCTATTAAGTCATGTAAAGTTATTCGATCTCCTTTCAAATGGCGGGTCATTCGCTAATCCCAGTGTCATCATGAATACGTGGGACTTATATTGGATGGACGTCAACGGTGAATCCAGTACGTCCGATCTTGGAGGAGGGATGATAGGCAGCATCCTGTTTGCGGTTTCCTACTTCCTATTTGATTCACAGGGGGCAAGGATCGTCAGCGCAACGTTCATTATGATCGGCATCATCCTTGTGACTGGTAAATCCATCGGGGACGTACTTGGAAGAGCAGGGAAACGCTTTGGTGCCTTCATGAGTGGGCAATGGTCAGCATTTAAACAGGATATGAGCGACTGGAAGGAAGAGCAATCCAAGAAAAAAGAAGTCAAAGAGAAGAAAAAGAAAGATGAACCAATGAAAAAGAAAGAATCGCCTGAACCAATGGTCTCCGAGGAAGAAGAAACGCGGGAACCGATCATCTCGAATTTCGCAGAGCGTGCATATGGCGGATCACCATCAAAAGAAGAGGCCGTAACTCCAGGTGCCGGGACTAGTAATGATAAAGAGGCTTCGACAGGGAAAGAGGGCGATACGGAAGGGGAAGCAGAAGCAGCCCCGCCAATCACCTTTACAGAAGTGGAAAATAAAGATTACAAGCTTCCATCGATCTCTTTATTAAAAACCCCTAGAAAAACGGATCAGAGTAACGAATATCAATTGATTCATGCCAACGCGGCAAAGCTTGAAAGAACATTCCAAAGCTTCGGGGTAAAGGCAAAAGTAACTCAAGTCCATCTTGGCCCAGCAGTCACAAAGTATGAAGTACATCCAGATGTAGGCGTGAAAGTAAGCAGGATCGTCAACCTGAGTGATGATCTGGCGCTGGCCCTTGCAGCGAAAGATATTCGGATTGAAGCTCCGATTCCGGGTAAGTCGGCCATCGGTATTGAAGTTCCGAACTCGGAAGTGGCCATGGTATCCCTGCGGGAGGTTCTTGAAGCGAAGGAGCATAACAAACCCGATGCGAAACTGCAAATTGGCTTGGGGCGTGATATCACCGGTGAAGCGGTACTCGCTGAGCTGAATAAGATGCCTCATTTACTGGTAGCGGGAGCAACAGGGAGCGGTAAGAGTGTATGTATTAATGGGATCATCACAAGTATACTCATGAGGGCAAAGCCCCATGAAGTTAAACTGATGATGATCGACCCGAAAATGGTTGAACTGAACGTATACAATGGAGTTCCACATCTCCTGGCACCCGTTGTAACAGATGCCAAGAAAGCGTCCCAGGCTTTAAAGAAGGTTGTTAGTGAGATGGAGCGCAGGTATGAGTTATTCTCTCATACAGGAACCAGGAATATTGAAGGGTACAATGACTACGTTAAGAGACAGAATATAGAAAATGAAGATAAACAGCCTCTGCTACCTTATATCGTAGTGATTGTAGACGAGCTGGCGGATCTCATGATGGTAGCCTCGAGCGACGTGGAGGATGCCATCACAAGGCTTGCACAGATGGCACGTGCTGCCGGGATCCATCTTATCATTGCGACGCAGCGCCCATCGGTAGACGTCATCACAGGGGTCATCAAAGCCAATATTCCGTCACGGATTGCCTTCGCCGTATCGTCCCAAACCGATTCCAGAACGATCCTGGATTCCGGTGGAGCTGAAAAGCTATTGGGAAGGGGAGATATGCTCTTCATGCCTGTAGGGGCATCCAAGCCAACAAGAGTGCAAGGTGCGTTTTTATCAGATGAAGAAGTGGAAGAAATCGTAGACTTTGTCATCTCCCAGCAAAAGGCTCAATATCAGGAGGAAATGATTCCCGATGAAGTTCAGGAGGATGAGAAGTCAGGGGAAGCGGAAGACGAATTATATCATGATGCCGTCCAGTTGATCGCGGAAATGCAGACAGCATCCGTTTCTATGCTTCAAAGAAGATTCCGGATCGGCTACACGAGGGCCGCAAGATTGATCGATGAAATGGAAGTAAGGGGAGTCGTAGGTCCTTATGAAGGCAGTAAGCCCAGAACCGTCCTGGTTGGCAAGCCATCAGAAGAGCAAAGTTCCTAATCCAAGGTGTGTTACTCTATTCTAATTGAATGGGGTAACATGCCTTTTTTTGTGAGGGAAATGAGGGATGACACCCCATTTGAAAACGCTTTAACGAAAGAGATACGGATTTATCCACGAATGTGTTATACTATTAAAAGCGTTTACATTTGTAATGCCTTTGTTGAGAGTATGTAAAAAATGATAACGGAAAACGGTACCACTGTAAAAAAGTAGTTAATATATCCCATTTAAGCTTATTTAATCAACTGTATTTTCAATATATTTACAGAAAAGGATTTTAAATTGTCATTCTAATCATTTTTTTCGACAAAATCACACAATGCTATTCCTTTATCAAAAGAAAAGTGTTATAGTATTTTCGATTAGTAGGAAAGATATACATCAGAGGTCTGATGTCTTGAGAAAATGTGGTGGTGGTTCCAGTGACAATAAAAACAGACAATCGGCATTTATACTTACAAGTAATTGACCGTTTGAAGAAGGATATCGAGGCGGGAATATACAAAGAAAAAGAAAAACTCCCATCTGAATTCGATCTTTCCAAACAATTGGGTGTAAGTAGGGCTACTCTTAGGGAAGCTCTCAGAATTCTTGAGGAAGAAAGTGTCATCGTACGACGTCATGGTGTAGGTACATTTGTAAACGCCAAGCCGCTCTTCACTTCTGGTATCGAGCAGCTGAACAGTGTAACGAACATGATCAAGCAGGCTGGTATGGAGCCAGGGACCATTTTCTTAAGCTCAACAACTCAAGAAGCTACTGAGGATGATGTGAAGAGGTTTACTTGCAATGAAGAGGACGACGTGATCCTTATTGAAAGGGTTCGGACGGCAAACGGGGAACCGGTTGTATATTGTGTGGACAAAATTCCTGAGAATGTCATGCCGAGGAATTTCACACATGAGGATAATTCGATTTTCACTGTTTTAGAAAAACGGGAGAATAAGAGAATTACCCATGCAGTGGCACAAATTGAACCAATGGGATATCACGATAAAATCTCCCCTATTCTAAATTGCGAGCCGGAAACGGCCTTACTCGTTTTGAAGCAAATGCATTTTGATGAAAACGATGAGCCGATCCTGTATTCCGTAAACTACTTCAGGTCAGACAAATTTAGCTTCCAGGTATTAAGAAAGCGCGTATAACAGCAATCCATCTTACTACTAATTTATTACAATAATAGGGGGTACTCTAGGTGAAAAAACGTAAATTCGGTTTAGCGTTATCATTTGTTCTGGCAGCAGGTACATTATTAGGTGCTTGTGGAACAAGCGAGGACAAAGAAGGTGCATCTAGTGGCGATGGCAAGAAAGAAGATCAATTTACAGTAGCAATGGTTACAGATGTTGGTGGAGTAGATGATAAGTCTTTCAACCAATCAGCATGGGAAGGTCTGAAAGCCTTCGGTAAAGAGAACGACATGGAAAAAGGTAAAGATGGATTTGACTACTTACAGTCACAATCAGATGCTGACTATGCTACGAACTTAAACAAATTAGCTCGTCAAGATTTTGACTTAGTATATGGTATCGGTTTCCTTATGGAAGGTGCAATCACTGAAATTGCACAACAACAAAAAGATTCACACTTCGCAATCGTTGATGCTGTTGTTGATCAACCAAACGTTGCAAGCATCATGTTCAAGGAGCAGGAAGCTTCTTTCCTTGCTGGTGTTACTGCAGGACTTGCGACTAAAACAAACAAAATCGGATTCATCGGCGGTATGGAAATTCCGGTAATCGAGCGTTTCCATTCAGGTTTCATCGCTGGTGTTAAAGCGGTCAATCCTGATGCAGAAATCGTTGCAGATTATGCAGGTGCTTTCGACAAAGCTGAACTTGGACAAACCATCGCTTCAAAAATGTACACTCAAGATGTTGACGTAATCTTCCACGCAGCTGGTGGAACGGGTAATGGTTTATTCAAAGAAGCACGCGACCTGAAAGAAAAAGATCCTTCACGTGAACTTTGGGCAATCGGTGTTGACTCCGACCAATCAGCAGAAGGTAAAGTAGGAGATCATAATATCATCCTTACATCTGCTCTTAAGCGCGTTGATAACGCGGTAGTGGATCTGTCCACTAAAGCGAAAGAAGGAAATTTCCCTGGTGGGGAGCAAATCCTTTACGGACTTAAAGAAGACGGAGTAGGACTTGCTGAATTGAATGACGAACTTTCCAATAAAGATGAAGTCATGAAAAAAGTAGATGAATGGAAAGAAAAGATTACTAGCGGAGATGTAAAAGTTCCAGAATCTATTAAAGATGCGGAAGCTTTCTCAGCTAACTAATCGAACAAGAAGGAAAGTGGCCGGGGGATATCCGGCCGCTTATCCTCCTGAAAATAGATTCATACATTAATAGAAATTTAATTGAAGTATAGAAAATTTCTATCTTTCATTTAGATTTTTATTCGGGGAAACCCTTTTTTTTCTGAGTAGTGAAGGTCTGACCTCTAACTACTAGATAAATATCCCTAGTCTATGCAAGGAGTGATTAGCAATGGATTATGTAATTGAGATGCTGAATATCCGTAAAGAATTTCCAGGCATCGTAGCAAATGACAACATTACCCTCCAGCTCGAAAAAGGTGAAATTCATGCGCTTCTTGGTGAAAATGGAGCAGGTAAGTCGACTTTGATGAACGTGTTATTCGGCTTATACCAGCCTGAGCAGGGAGAAATCCGTGTGAAAGGGCAAAAAGTGAATATTACCAACCCGAACATTGCCAACGACCTTGGAATCGGGATGGTCCATCAGCATTTTATGCTCGTCGATACATTCACTGTAACGGAGAATATCATTCTCGGAAGAGAGCCAAAGTCCGGGGCGACAGTGGATACTAAAAAAGCTGAAAAAGATATCCTGGATATATCTGAAAAGTATGGTCTGAAAGTAGATCCAAACGCTAAAATTTCAGAAATTTCAGTAGGTATGCAGCAGCGTGTGGAAATATTGAAAACACTTTATCGTGGAGCAGAAATCCTGATCTTTGATGAACCGACCGCTGTATTGACGCCTCAGGAGATTAAAGAACTGATACAAATCATGAAAACATTGATTAAAGAAGGTAAATCAATCATCCTTATCACTCACAAGCTTAAAGAGATTATGGAGGTGTGTGATAATGTAACCGTTATCAGAAAAGGGAAAGGGATCGGCACAGTGAAGGTCTCGGAAACTGATCCGAATCACCTTGCCAGTCTGATGGTGGGACGTGAGGTCACATTTAAAACAGAGAAGAGAGAAGCTACACCTGGTGATAATGTTCTCGAGGTCCGTGACTTAAACGTAAAAGATCAGCGAAATGTCCCTGTTGTAAAGGGCTTGAACCTTGAGGTGAAAGCTGGGGAAATCCTTGGCATAGCCGGTGTGGATGGAAACGGACAAAGTGAATTGATTGAGGCGATCACAGGTCTTCATAAAGTCGACAGTGGTTCAATCAAACTGAATGGAAAAGAAATCGCAAATATGAAACCCCGTAAAATTTATGAGTCAGGTGTAGGTCATATTCCTCAGGATAGGCATAAACACGGCCTGGTACTTGATTTTCCTATCGGGGAAAACATGGTTCTTCAGACCTATTACCAGAAGCCGTATTCCAACAAAGGGGTACTTAGTTATAAAAATATTTACAATCAGGCAAGAAAATTGATAGCGGAATTTGATGTCAGGACTCCAACAGAATTCACCCTTGCCCGTGCTTTATCCGGGGGAAATCAGCAAAAAGCGATCATCGGCCGTGAGGTTGACCGGGATCCGGATCTATTGATTGCTGCCCAGCCGACCAGGGGTCTTGATGTAGGGGCGATCGAGTTTATCCATAAACGTCTGATCGAACAAAGAGACAATGGAAAAGCGGTTCTTCTACTTTCATTTGAACTCGATGAAATCATGAATGTTAGTGACCGTATCGCCGTTATCTACGAAGGTCAAATTGTGGCGATTGTTAATCCGAGGGAAACAACCGAACAAGAACTTGGACTTTTAATGGCTGGTTCGAAGAGGAAGGAAACGGGAGGGAAATCACATGTCTAACCGCTTAACAAATATATTAATCCCGGTAATCTCTGTCCTTTTAGGTATCATTGTCGGAACGATCATCATGCTTGTGAGTGGGTATGACCCGATTGCAGGATACGCTGCATTATGGAATGGGATCTTCGGGGAGATCTATTATGTAGGGGAAACGATCCGTCAGGTCACACCATATATTTTAGCAGGACTGGCTGTTGCCTTTGCTTTTAGAACGGGTCTCTTTAACATCGGTGTGGAAGGTCAATTGATTGTGGGCTGGCTTGCAGCTGTATGGGTAGGGGTTGCCTTTGATGATTTACCTAAGCTGATCCATTTACCCCTTGCCATCATTGCTGCCGCAATGGCAGGGGCGCTATGGGGCTTTATCCCTGGACTTCTGAAAGCGAAATTCCGCGTACATGAAGTCATTGTCACGATCATGATGAACTATATTGCACTTCACGTAACAAATGCCATTATCCGTGATGTCATTACTGACCGTAAAGACCGAACGGATATGATTGCGGATACAGCTTCATTGAAGTCTCCTTTCTTTGAAAGTTTGACAGATTACTCCCGATTGCACTGGGGGATTTTCATCGCCCTTGCATGTGTATTCATCATGTGGTTCCTGCTTGAAAAGACAACGCGTGGATATGAGCTGCGTTCTGTAGGATTCAACCAGCATGCTTCGCAATATGCCGGTATGAACGTGAATGGGAACATCATCCTTTCCATGGTCATCTCTGGAGCGTTTGCTGGCCTTGCAGGAGCGATGGAAGGGCTTGGCACATTCGGCTATGCTTCAATCAAGGGAGGATTTACAGGTGTCGGATTCGATGGGATCGCTGTAGCCCTTCTTGGTGGGAATGCGGCCATCGGAGTTGTATTCGCCGCTCTTCTATTTGGAGGACTTAAAGTAGGGGCACTGAATATGCCTCTCGATGCAGGGATTCCAAATGAACTGGTAGATATTATTATTGCCCTTATCATATTCTTTGTAGCATCTGGTTATATGATCCGTTATCTGATTCAACGATTTAGTAAAAAGGGGGTGAAATAAGTGGGTTTCATTGATATTTTGACAATACTCATCCCATCAACATTGCTTTGGGCAACACCACTTATTTTCACTGCTTTGGGAGGGGCGTTCTCAGAGCGTTCAGGTGTAGTAAATATTGGACTCGAAGGCCTTATGGTCATCGGAGCATTCTCAAGTATTGTATTCAACCTTGCTTTTGCAGATACTTTCGGTGCAGCGACTCCTTGGGTCGCACTGCTTGTGGCCATGGTGATGGGTGGCCTGCTTGCTATCCTGCATGCCGTTGCTTCCATTACATTCAGGGCTGACCAGGTTGTATCAGGTGTAGCCATCAACTTGCTGGCTGTAGGGTTGACTCTTTTCTTAGTCAAACGTATCTATGGAAAGGGTCAAACGGATATCATCTCTGAAGGATTCGGGAAGGTCGATGTTCCTTTGCTTCACAAAATCCCGGTCATTGGAGATATCTTCTTTTCCAACACATACTGGCCGCCATTCGTCGCGATACTTGTGTCTTTCATTGTTTGGTTCATTATGTTCAAAACCCCGTTCGGTTTACGATTGCGTTCTGTAGGTGAGCATCCTATGGCGGCAGATACCATGGGAATCAATGTAACGAAAATGCGCTATATCGGTGTCATCATTTCCGGAGCGTTTGCAGGTGTCGGCGGGGGAGTATACGCCCAGGCGATTTCCTCGGACTTTAGCCATGCCACGATCAGTGGACAGGGGTTCATGGCCCTTGCAGCCTTGATCTTTGGGAAATGGCATCCTCTTGGAGCCATGGGAGCCGCCCTGTTCTTCGGTTTCGCCCAAAGTTTAAGCATCATCGGATCCAGTATCCCGTTGTTTGAAAACATCCCAAGTGTATTCCTATTAATCGCGCCATATGTGCTTACCATCCTCGCACTAACCGGCTTCATCGGTCGTGCAGATGCACCTAAAGCTCTAGGTACACCATATATCAAAGGAAATCGTTAATAGTATCATGAATAAATGAAAGGATATCCTGAAAATAGGGATATCCTTTTTCTTTGTTTTAACTGTGTTTCAAGTGGTTTTTGATTCAAACATAAAGGGAAATCCATATGCATATAATGGTTTATTCAAAAGTGTATTTTACCAACAGAGGAAGATGCTTGAAATCAATCTCTCTCTACATGTATAGTTATACATAAATACCGCACAATAAAGGTGTTTATTAATTTTGCATGTAAATCGATGGAAGTATGGAACTAAGGAGGACGGTACGATGACAGCCATAAACGAAATAGTGAAGAAGAAGCCTGGTTACACGCTACATATCGTTCAAACGGATAAGTATAAAACCAATAGCCTCGTATTAAAGATGAAAGCCCCCCTCGACCCCGAAACAGTCACTTTACGGGGATTGCTGCCTCACGTGATGCAGAGCAGCACGAAGACCTATCAGAGCACTACGGAGTTACGTTCCCATCTGGATGAGTTATATGGAGCGAACTTCTTTGTGGACTTAGGTAAAAAAGGTGAGTACCATGTGGTCAGTATGTCTGTTGAAATCGCCAACGAAAAGTTTTTGAAGGATTCTGAACCCCTGCTTCAAAAAGGAATCGAATTCCTTGCAGATGTCCTTCAGAACCCTCATATTGAAAATAACGAGTTTGACAAGAAAACAGTCGAAAAAGAAAAACGGAACCAAAAGGTTAGAATCCAAGCAGTATATGACGATAAAATGCGCTATGCCAATTCACGACTGGTGGAAGAAATGTGTAAAGGTGAACGTTTCGCCCTCCATGTAAACGGTGTAAGTGAAGAAGTGGAGTCCACTACTGCAAAGAGTTTATATGAATATTATCAAAAAGTGATGGCGGAAGATCAGTTTGACATTTATGTAATCGGTGATGTCGATGTTAAAGAGGTTGAAAGCCTTTGTGATCAATTACTCCAATTGAATGAACGTACTCCTCAACAAGTGGATGCTTCTCTTGTGAAGCAAAAGGAAAATGAAAACGTCGTAAAAGAAAAGCAGGATGTGAAACAAGGGAAGCTGAACATGGGCTACCGTACACATACTCAATATGGCGACGAAGATTATTTCGCGCTTCAAGTATTCAATGGAATATTCGGTGGATTCTCCCATTCCAAATTGTTCATCAATGTGAGGGAGAAAGCTAGCCTCGCATATTATGCTGCGAGCCGCCTCGAAAGTCATAAAGGTTTATTGATGGTCATGTCCGGAATCGAATTTGACAAGTATGATCAAGCGGTAGGAATCATTAACGAACAGCTCCAGGCAATGAAGGATGGAGACTTCACCGATGGGGAAATCGACCAGACAAAAGCGGTCATCCGTAACCAGCTCCTTGAAACCATCGATACCTCAAGAGGGTTGGTCGAAGTACTTTACCATAATGCCGTAGCCCATGAAGAGATCGACCTGAAACATTGGTTGGATGAGATTGAAAAGACAACTAAAGAAGATATCGTAAAAGCCGCAAATAAAGTTGAACTTGATACGATCTACTTTCTAACAGGAATGGAGGGATAAAGATGAAGAAAATTTCCTTCGATCAATTACAAGAGAATTTGTATTATGAAAAAATGTCTAATGGGTTGGACGTATACATCCTCCCGAAAAAAGGTTTTAACAAGACGTATGCAACATTTACAACGAAATATGGAAGCATCGACAATCATTTTGTCCCTTTGGATGAAGATGAATTCGTGAAAGTGCCCGATGGAATCGCCCATTTCTTAGAGCATAAACTGTTTGAAAAGGAAGATGGAGATGTCTTCCAGCAATTCAGTAAGCAAGGGGCATCCGCCAATGCTTTCACTTCGTTTACAAGGACAGCTTATCTGTTCTCGAGTACGACCAACGTAGAACGGAATTTAGAAACACTCATCGATTTCGTTCAAGATCCGTATTTTACAGAGAAAACGGTGGAAAAGGAAAAAGGCATCATCGGTCAGGAAATTACCATGTATGATGATAATCCCGATTGGCGATTATACTTCGGGGTCATCCAGAATATGTACAAAAATCATCCTGTGAAGATCGATATTGCAGGAACGATCGAATCCATCACCCCGATAACAAAGGATATGCTCTATCAGTGTTATAATACATTCTACCATCCAAGCAATATGCTCTTATTCGTGGTTGGGTCAGTCGATCCCGAACAGATCATGAATCAAGTCCGTTCGAATCAGGAAAAGAAGGATTATGAAAAAATGCCTGAAATCAAGCGTAAATTCGAGGATGAACCAGAGACGGTAGCGGAGAAAAAACAGGTCCTTAAGATGAACGTCCAAAGTCCTAAGTGTCTCGTCGGTCTGAAAGCCCCGGAACCAATCCAGCAGGGTCGGGAAATGCTTAGACAGGAGCTTTCCATGAATGTTTTCCTTGATATGCTGTTCGGAAAGAGTTCACCGTACTATTCCGAACTTTATAATGATGGATTAATCGATGAAACATTCCATTATGACTATACTCAGGAAAATGGCTTTGGTTTCCTAACGGTCGGTGGAGATACGGAAAAGCCGGATGAGCTTTCTGAGAAGGTTCAATCGCTGCTTTTAAAAGCGAAAGGGGAATCTCTTTTTACTGAGGAAGGTCTTGAGAGAACCAAGAAGAAGAAGATTGGGGCATTCCTGCGTGCCATTAATTCCCCTGAGTATATTGCGAATCAATTTACCCGCTATGCCTTTAATGAGATGGATTTATTTGAAGTCGTGCCTACCCTTGAAACGTTGGAATATGATGATATACAGGCGGTTGCGGAGTCCATTATCAGTGAAGAACGATTTACTGTATGTCAGGTCGTACCTAAATCATGATGGAAGGGGAGCTATCCTTTAATTGGATAGTTCCTCTATTTATGTGAATGACGTTTGGAGTGAAACCAATGAAATATGTATTAATTACAGGAGCATCTGGTGGAATCGGGAGTAGTACTGCTCTTCTTTTGGCAGAAGAGGGATGGAATCTATACTTGCATTATCATTCAAATGAAGGGGCAATGAAGGACTTGGTTCAAAAAGTCGAAGCGTTAGGGGTGGAGGCAATCCCCATCCAGGGGAATCTTGCCAACCCGGATGAAGTGGGGGATCTTGTCCATTCCATATTCCGGCTCGATGCAATCATTTACTGCAGCGGGAATTCTACCTGGGGGCTCTTCCAGGACCTTGCAGAAGACGATCTGGATCAGATGATCAACCTTCATGTCAAAAGTCCGTTGCTCCTCGTTCAAAAACTCCTGCCGAAGCTGATTGACCGTAAAGGAGCGGTCGTCATGGTTAGTTCGATTTGGGGACAGATTGGAGCTGCCTGTGAGGTTGTATATTCAACTGTCAAAGGGGCCCAAATAGCATTTGTAAAATCCTTGGGTAAAGAGCTTGCATTAAGCGGTGTAAGGATAAACGCCGTTGCTCCCGGGGCCGTTGATACGTCCATGATGGACGCGTTTACGGATGAAGATAAAGATACGATACGAGAAGAAATCCCTATGGGCCGGTTTGCTTATCCGGGTGAAATTGCTGACTCCATTCAGTTCCTTCTTTCGTCCAGGGCTTCTTATATTACCGGCCAGACCCTTTCCGTCAACGGGGGATGGCACACATAAAAAATTTTTCAATCAAATGATTCCAGCGCATAATTTTTCCTCCGGGATACAAACTAAGGTTGTATTTCAATAAAGGAGGTCATGACAAATGTCTGTATTAGATAACTGGTCTGATTGGAAAAACTTTTTAGGGGATCGCCTAAACCAGGCAGAACACAGTGGCATGGAGCACGAAACGGTAAATGACTTGGCTTACCAAATTGGTGATTACTTAGCCAATCAAGTTGAAGCTAAGAACGATCAGGAAAAAGTATTAGCGGATTTATGGTCAGTCGCGTCTCCAGAAGAGCAACACGCCATCGCCAATATGATGGTTAAGCTTGTTAATAATAACGGTAGTCGTTAAGGAGAGGGATTTCCCTCTCCTTTTTCTTATGGGGAATGACTCACCCCAATACAATATTGGACTTCAAGTTATCATTTTTCGTATGAATGAGAAATTGTACATATTTATGTAGGTTTTGCTTTTCTATTAGCAGGAAATCATTTATTATAATACCTAGATGTTAAAATAACTTTTCGAAATATGTCAATTTATATCGAAATGGGATGTCACATTTTTCCGGGGAGGTAAACGATGGAACGCAAAGAATGGTATTTAGAATACGAAATACAAAAAAATCGTCCCGGCCTCTTAGGTGATATTTCCTCATTATTAGGAATGCTTTCTATCAATATAGTGACGATAAATGGTGTGGATGAAGGAAGAAGGGGAATGCTTCTCCTTGCCAATAATGATGAACAGATCATGAGGCTTGAGTCCATCCTTCAAACGATGGATACAATCAATGTGACAAAACTCCGGGAACCTAAATTAAGAGACCGGCTTGCTGTGCGTCACGGTCGTTATATCCAGCGAGATGCCGACGACAAGAAAACGTTTCGATTTGTTCGTGATGAGCTCGGTTTACTGGTTGATTTTTTGGCTGAATTATTTAAGCAGGAAGGTCACAAGCTTGTCGGGATCAGAGGGATGCCCCGGGTAGGGAAGACAGAATCAATCGTGGCATCAAGTGTATGTGCAAATAAGAAGTGGCTTTTTGTCTCTTCTACTTTATTAAAGCAAACGATACGGAGCAAACTCATTGAAGACGAGTATTCCGCTGAGAACTTGTTTATTATAGACGGCATCGTTTCTACACGCCGTGCAAGTGAGAAGCATTGGCAGCTGGTGAGGGAAATCATGAGGTTACCTGCTGTGAAAGTAATCGAACATCCTGATGTATTCGTTCAAAACTCTGAATATTCACTTGAAGATTTTGATTATATCATTGAACTTAGAAACGATCCTGATGAAGAAATTACATACGAATTAGTGGAACAAAATAATCTATTTCAAAATTCCGATTTTGGAGGTTTTGATTTTTAATATTGGAAGGTGTTAAGTAGTGACGGAATTAGGAAATCGTTTAAAGGAAGCTCGAGAGGCTAAGGATTACAGCCTTGATGATTTACAAAGGATAACAAAAATTCAAAAACGCTATTTGATCGGGATCGAAGAAGGCAATTATGATGCAATGCCGGGTAAATTCTACGTGCGCGCATTCATTAAGCAATATTGTGAAGCGGTCGGACTTCCTCCTGAAGTGATTTTTGAGGAACACAAGGCTGAAATCCCGACGACCTATGAAGATGAAATACCAGTTTCCCTTTCAAGGGTGCAGTCACGTAAGAGTGTTTCAGAGAGCTCGACAAAGGTATTTGACTTTTTACCGAAGCTCCTCATTGCACTGTTTGTCATCGGTGCACTTGTTGCCGTGTGGGTATTTTGGCAAGGGAAAGTAGGGGACAAGGCCCCTGAGTCCAATCAGGAAGAAAACCAGACACAAGTAGATGTTGATGAGAATAAGAGTGCTGAGGGCGAGAAGCCTGAAGATGAAACAAATGATCAAGAACAGACCGAAGAACCGAAATCATCAGACGATCAAGAAGCTGATCAAGAGAAGGACCAAAAGACGGAACAATCCTTAGAAGCAGTGAATACCTCAGGTTATAAAACGACCTATGAGCTGAAAAACGCCGATGAATTCAAGCTTCAGTTGGCTGCGGGCGGAGATACATGGGTAGGAGTGTATAATACCGAAGATGAATTGCTATTTGAAGGATTGCTGAAAAAGGATAATAAAAAGGAATTTGACCTTTCCTCTGATAAACAGGCTTACCTTGTCATCGGTAATGCGTCAAATACAGATATCCTCGTTAACGGTAAAAAGCTTGAATATAAAGTTTCTGCAACTGATGTCGTCAGGCAGGATATCATCATCAATTACGCACCGCAAGAACAATAATTGAAACGGGAGGAGTTTTAATAACTCCTTTTTCTTACATACTAATGGTATACGCGTTTTTAAAGCATTGGAGGTAGAAAGGTGAACTTACCTAATAAGATTACAGTATCAAGGATATTTTTAATTCCATTATTTTTAATCATCATGCTTGCACCTTTAAATTGGGGTGAGATGATGTTTCTTGGGGCGGAAATGCCGGTGAAGCATTTTGTAGGAGCTTTGATTTTTATCATAGCGGCAACGACGGATTGGATCGACGGGTATTATGCCAGGAAACTTGACCTTGTTACAAATCTGGGGAAATTCTTGGATCCGCTGGCAGATAAACTGCTTGTATCGGCAGCTTTAATCGTACTTGTCGAGATGGGTCTTGCTCCATCGTGGATCGTCATCATCATCATCAGTCGTGAGTTTGCCGTAACAGGGCTTCGTCTCGTATTAGCAGGGGAAGGGGAAGTGGTTGCTGCAGGTCAACTCGGTAAGATCAAGACCTGGGCACAGATCATTGCCATATCAGCCCTTCTTCTTCATAACGCCATTTTCGAACTGATCAATCTCCCATTTGCTACGATCGCTCTATGGGTGGCTATGTTCCTTACCATTTGGTCGGGATGGGATTATTTTAAACATAATAAAAAAGCATTTGTGAATTCGAAATAACAGTGTACACCAGGGGATTGATTCAAATAGAATCATCCCCTTCTTTTCACCATATTTTAGGGGGAATACATATGAATGCAGAAATAATAGCGGTTGGGTCCGAATTATTGCTCGGACAAATCGTCAATTCCAATGCTCAATTCATTTCCGAACAGTTGGCTGAGATGGGAGTGAACGTGTATTATCACACAAGTGTGGGGGATAACCCTGCCCGTTTACAGCAGGTCATTGAGGTAGCAAAGAAGCGGGCGGACATATTGATCTTTACTGGAGGCCTTGGACCCACAAAGGATGATCTGACGAAAGAAACGATCGCCCATGCTTTAGGAACGAATTTAAGCATGGATCATGACGCATTGGAATCGATAAAAGGCTATTTTCAGAAGGTCAATCGTGAAATGACTCCCAATAATGAAAAACAAGCCCTCATATTATCCGGGGCCCATGTATTGAAGAACGAACACGGCATGGCTCCGGGGATGCTGTTGAAAAAGGACGGGAATGCCTATATGCTTCTCCCCGGTCCGCCGTCTGAAATGAGGCCGATGTTCGATAAGCACGGCAAACAGGCAATCCTGAACTTGATGAAGAAGAAAGAAGTCATCCATTCACGGGTACTTCGTTTCTTTGGCATCGGGGAAGCAGAGCTCGAAACGGAATTAGAAGATCTGATCGACAGGCAAACCAATCCGACTATCGCCCCTCTCGCTGGTGACGGGGAAGTGACCTTGAGGCTTACGGCTAAGCACGAGTCAAGGGATATTGCCGTGTCATTATTGGATTCGGTTGAAGAAAAGATCTTGAACAGGGTGGGGGAATATTTCTACGGTTATAATCAGGATTCCCTTGTTGAAGTGGGGGTCCATTTATTAAAAGAGAAGGGACTTACCCTATCATGCGCAGAAAGTTTGACTGGTGGACTGTTTCAGGCTCAACTGACGTCTATTCCCGGGGCATCGGACGTTTTGAGCGGCGGGGTGATCTGCTATCAGGATGAGATCAAGAAAAGGATTTTATCTGTTAATGACCGTACACTGAAACAGCATTCAGCAGTCAGTGAGCAATGTGCACGGGAACTGGCTGAAAACGTTAGAGAGCTGTTTTCCACTGACATAGGGATCAGCTTTACAGGTGTAGCAGGACCCGACGCTCACGAAGGTCATCCTGCAGGGACCGTCTGGATTGGATTATCTATGAAGGATGGAACGACCAAGGCATATCTATTAAACCTTGGCGGTGGCCGGAATGGGAACCGGATGAGGACGGCGAAGTATGGTTGGCACTATTTAATTAAAGAACTGAGTTAGTTTGAAGAGGCTGTCTTCTTTTTGAAGGCAGCTTTTTATCTTTTTTTACTCCGGCACACCCAAAGAAAAAAACCGAATGAATGTTCGATTTTTTTCTTGTTTTCTCTAATAAAAACGTTTATAGTATAGATAGGTTGGATTTGAGACAAACTTATAAGTTGTCGATTACAAGATTTATATTCAAAGGAGGAAGATTTGTGAGCGATCGTAAAGCAGCCTTAGATATGGCGTTAAAACAAATAGAAAAGCAGTTTGGTAAAGGCTCAATCATGAAGCTTGGGGAGAAAACGGACAGAAACGTAGTAACATGTCCAAGTGGTTCACTTGCACTGGACGCTGCTCTTGGAATAGGCGGATATCCACGTGGAAGGATCATTGAGGTATATGGTCCCGAATCATCCGGTAAAACAACAGTGGCACTTCATGCGATAGCAGAGGTTCAGGCTCAGGGCGGGCAGGCAGCATTCATCGATGCTGAGCACGCACTTGATCCCGAGTATGCTCAAAAGCTTGGGGTAAACATAGATGAATTATTGCTTTCACAACCAGATACAGGTGAACAGGCATTGGAAATCGCTGAAGCACTTGTACGAAGCGGCGCGGTGGATGCCATCGTTGTCGACTCTGTGGCTGCCCTTGTACCGAAAGCGGAAATCGAAGGGGAGATGGGAGATGCTCACGTAGGTCTTCAAGCCCGTTTAATGTCACAGGCCCTTCGTAAACTCTCAGGTGCCATCAATAAGTCGAAGACTATCGCGATCTTCATTAACCAGATCCGTGAGAAGGTCGGTGTCATGTTCGGTAACCCTGAAACGACTCCCGGTGGACGCGCACTGAAGTTCTATTCTTCCGTACGTTTGGAAGTCCGTCGTGCCGAAACCCTTAAGCAGGGGAATGAAATGGTAGGGAATAAAACAAAGATCAAAGTAGTGAAAAATAAAGTGGCACCACCTTTCCGTGTAGCCGAAGTGGACATCATGTACGGGGAAGGAATCTCCAAAGAAGGTGAAATCGTCGATCTTGGGTCTGAATTGGACATCGTCCAAAAGAGCGGTGCCTGGTACTCCTACAACGAAGAGCGCCTAGGTCAAGGACGTGAGAACGCAAAGATCTTCCTGAAAGAGAATCCTGAGATCCGTAATGAAATCATGCTGAAGATCCGTGAACATTACGGGTTGGATACAGGCCGTGCCGAAACGGACGATCAAGGTGAATTGAGTCTTCTGGAAGACTAAGTGAGGAAAGAGAAGCAGACGTGATTTGGTTTGCTTCTCTTTATTATGTATGGGAATAGGCGTTTTGGTGGAAAATAGTAGCAAGCCCTTTTCTCTTAAAATGGTGGGTAATCGATATCAACCAGGTTATACATACCGTGAATCACTGTTTGTCTCCAAACTTCTCAAAATTAAATGAAAAAGTTGGTTTTGGTTAAAAATCATCCACAAGCCCAATGCGACAGTGTCAATTTTTGTCGATTGCAAAAAAACCCTTGAGAAATCTAGTGATAGAGGGCTCAACCCCTTGACAATAAATTTTCAGAGATTTAAAATTAACATGTATATTTTACAAATTTTTCGAATGAATATTTGAAAGCCTAGCGCTGTATATTTTGTTCAAGTGAGCAATGTACAAGCCGACATGTAAAAAACATGACAGTTCATAGCAAGAGGAGGTGAAATAATGCAACCTATTACAATCATCTTCATTTTGCTTGGCCTAATCGTCGGTGTAGTTGTTGGATACCTAATTCGTAAGTCCATTGCTGAAGCAAAGATTGCTGGTGCTAAAGGTTCAGCGGAGCAGATTTTAGAAGATGCGAAGCGCGAGGCAGATGCTCTGAAGAAAGAAGCACTTTTGGAAGCAAAGGACGAAAATCATAAACTTCGCACTGAAATGGAAAACGACCTTCGTGAACGAAGAAATGAATTGCAAAAACAAGAAAATCGTTTGATGCAAAAAGAGGAAAACCTCGATCGAAAAGATGAAACGCTTGATAAGCGTGAAGGCTTACTCGAGAGAAAAGAGGGGACTCTTAACGAGAGACAACAACATATTGAAGAGATGGAAAGCAAAGTGGACGAGATGGTACGATCACAGCAAACAGAGCTAGAGCGTATCTCGAGCCTGACTCGTGATGAAGCGAAAGGAATCATTCTTGACCGCGTTGAAAATGAACTCTCCCATGATATCGCCATCATGGTCAGAGAACATGAAACCCGCGCGAAGGAAGATGCAGATAAGAAGGCGAAAGAAGTCCTTTCACTGGCTATTCAACGTTGTGCTGCTGAACATGTGGCAGAAACGACGGTCAGTGTTGTGAATCTACCGAATGATGAGATGAAAGGTCGAATTATTGGGCGGGAAGGACGTAACATTCGTACGCTGGAAACACTTACGGGTATTGATTTGATTATTGATGATACTCCTGAAGCGGTTATTCTTTCTGGTTTTGATCCGATTCGTAGAGAAACGGCTCGAATTGCATTAGAGAAATTAGTTCAGGATGGACGAATCCACCCTGCACGAATTGAAGAAATGGTGGATAAATCCCGCCGTGAAGTGGATGAGTATATCCGGGAAATTGGTGAACAGACTACCTTCGAAGTGGGCGTTCATGGGCTTCATCCGGATTTGATCAAGATCCTGGGACGTTTGAAGTATCGTACAAGTTACGGTCAGAACGTCTTAAAACACTCGATGGAAGTGGCCTATCTGTCCGGGTTATTGGCAGCTGAGCTTGGTGAGGATGAAAGACTCGCCAAACGCGCCGGATTGCTACATGACATCGGTAAGGCGATCGATCACGAAGTGGAAGGAAGCCACGTCGAAATTGGTGTAGAACTTGCAACGAAGTACAAAGAGCATCCTGTTGTCATCAACAGTATTGCTTCTCACCATGGAGACACAGAGCCGACATCCATCATTGCCGTACTGGTTGCAGCAGCTGATGCTTTATCTGCTGCAAGACCTGGAGCAAGAAGTGAGACGCTTGAGAACTACATCCGTCGACTGGAGAAACTGGAAGAAATTTCAGAGTCATATGAAGGCGTTGAGAAATCATTCGCAATCCAGGCAGGACGTGAAGTACGGATCATGGTAAGACCGGAAGCCATTGACGATCTCGAATCGCATAGATTGGCAAGGGATATCCGTAAACGTATTGAAGATGAGCTTGACTATCCAGGCCATATTAAAGTAACGGTCATCCGTGAAACAAGGGCCGTCGAATACGCAAAATAAGAGGTTGACTCGAGGAGGGATATCCCCTTCGAGTCAGCTTTTTTTATCGCTTTAAATGATTTCCGTTACAGAATCAATGATGGATTTTAATAGGATGAATAGGCGACAAGTTATTTGTGATACAATAACCACAAGACTTAATACATATAGAGAAGGGAACTTTCATGAAAATATTATTTGTTGGAGACGTAGTCGGTTCAATGGGCCGTGAGATGATTACAGAATACCTGCCTAAGTTAAAGAAAAAGCATTCACCGGATTTTACAATCGTAAATGGAGAGAATGCTGCATCAGGCAGAGGGATTACTGAGAAAATATATAAACAATTCTTACGGGATGGTGCCAATATGGTCACCCTGGGAAATCACACTTGGGACAATAAGGATATCTTTAATTTTATCGATTCATCCAAACAAATGGTGAGGCCGGCCAATTTCCCTGAAGGTACGCCGGGCAGCGGTTTAGTGTTTGCGGAAGTGTATGGCAAAGAGGTTGCAGTTATCAACGCTCAAGGAAGGACGTTTATGCCTCCACTCGATGATCCATTTAAAGTTCTTGATGAGCTTGTTGATGAGGCCAAAAAGAGAACATCCGTCATATTCGTTGATTTTCATGCAGAGGCAACAAGTGAGAAGCAGGCTGTAGGCTGGTTTCTGGATGGACGCGTCTCTGCGGTGATAGGAACGCACACTCATGTTCAAACGGCGGACAACCGGATCCTTCCCAATGGGACTGCCTTTATGTGTGACGTTGGTATGACAGGACCATACGATGAGGTACTTGGAATGAGTAAGGATTCCGTTCTAAGGAGATTCCAGACGAGTTTACCTGTTCGTTTTGAAGTACCGAAGGCTGGACGTAAAATCCTGAGTGCTTGTTTAATCGAAATTGATCAAAAGTCGGGGAAAGCGAAAAAAATCGAGCGCATATTGATCAACGAAGACCATCCATTTATGGCAGAATATTAAATGTTTTCCTTCCTTTTTCGGTGTGACCGGAATGATTTGTCCATTTCCTGAATATAGTATCAGTGGAATCATTTATACCAAGTTTGTTCTTTACCACGGACATACGGTATGGGGGAAATGACAAGGAGGAAAAGGAATGGAAATATTAAAAGTTTCAGCAAAATCTAATCCTAATTCTGTAGCTGGTGCACTCGCCGGTGTTCTTCGTGAGAGAGGAGGAGCTGAAATTCAAGCAATCGGTGCAGGAGCTTTAAATCAAGCCGTCAAGGCTGTCGCCATTGCAAGAGGCTTTGTGGCTCCCAGTGGTTTAGATTTAATATGTATCCCGGCATTTACGGATATTCTGATCGATGGAGAAGAACGTACGGCGATAAAGTTAATTGTGGAACCAAGATAATAAACCATAGGCTGTTCATTAAAGGGGACCCTTTAGTGGACAGCCTTTATACTATGAACAAATATACATATTATGAAGAAAAACGGAAAGGAAGACCCAATATGATATTTGATGCACACTGTGATGTGTTGATGAAGCTATATTTAGAGCCGGGGAGTGGGGCCTTTCAATCGAAGGGTTCCTTACATATTACGTATCCTCAACTCATTCAAAGCAGCAGTAAAATACAATTGTTCGCAATCTATATCCCATCCTACCTGAAGCCGGGGCAACGGTTTCAAGCAGCACTTGAAATGGTGAATATTTTTCATAATAGGATCCTTAAGCCAAACCCAAAGATGAAATTCGTTACATCTAAAAAGGATATCGAGCGTCTTTCAGAAGGTGAAATAGGGGCAATGCTGACACTGGAAGGTATAGAAGCAGTGGAGGAGGATCTTACGAAGCTCGAAATCCTTTACAGGCTGGGAGTCCGGTCGGTCGGTTTGACGTGGAATTGGGCCAATGCAGCAGCAGATGGCGCCCTTGAACCGAGAGGGGGCGGGCTGACCAACTTTGGGGAGGAAATCGTCTCTTTCTTAAATGAGAAAAGACTTTGGACAGATGTGTCCCATCTATGTGAAAAAGCATTCTGGGATGTGGTGGATTCAGCTGAATATCCGATAGCATCCCACTCAAATGCCTACTCGATCTGTCCTAATCCACGAAACTTGAAAAATGATCAGATTGAGGCACTCATCAAGAAAAACAGCGTAATGGGCATCACCTTTGTCCCACCATTTTTAAACAAGAAAGGGACAGCGGAAATTTCCGATGTAGTCCGCCATATCGAACATGTCTGCAGTCTCGGAGGTGAGGACCATATCGGATTTGGCTCCGATTTCGACGGCATAACAGAAACCGTACAAGGTCTATCCTCATACATTCATTATGATAACTTAATCAACACCCTCCAACGATACTACAGTGAAAAACAAGTGAGGAAGTTCTTATTCCAGAACTTCTTTAAGAGACTGCCTGATTGATTACAAATGAAGATGGGATAAAATTGTTTAGTTAAAAAGATAGTCCGAACGATCATTCGAAATTCTTTTTTTGAAATCAGATCGTTCGAATTCATCATCTGGCTGTTTGCGTACATATTTTTAGATGTAGTGAGTAGTGGTTGATTTCCGTTCCAGGTGCTCGCTTTCCGCGGGGCGTAAGTTGAGCCTCCTCGGGCTTAGCCCTGCGGGGTCTCAACTTTCCCGCAATTCCCGCAGGAGTCGAGCACCTTCCACTCCAATCAACTTTCCAAGCGAAAGCGTCTCACTATAATTGCTCCACCATTGCATACACCAACTTCTATTCTATTAGTTTCAGTGACGAATTTTAGTTAATCACACACATACTCTTTCTTATCTGATGTGAATGATCCATACTGCTCCGACATACCGGGCCTAAGTTATTCTTGCTATAGCAATCAATGTATATAGCAGGTTCTAGCTGTTGATTGGAGTGCAAGACGAAGACTCCTACGGGAAAAGCGGAATAGGTAAGACCCCGCAGGAACGTCAGTGACGAGGAGGCTAGCCGAACGCCCGAGGAAAGCGAAGTCTTGCACGGAAATCAACAGCGGTGTAACAAGTGATCTTAACTATTTGTTTGATTGTTCGTCTTTAGAGGAACTGGAATTAGATATGTCCCATCCTCATTTTCGCAATATGAATGTGTTCCGAATGATAATCTCTTCAATACAGTAGTGATTTAAAGAGAAAAGTGATAAACTGATAGAGTAAATGATATGAAAATGCTGCATCGCTTATAGATGATTGATACTAATGAAGAGAATATACTTCAACAATAGATGTTGCAAATAATGATTGAAGGGGTGTAATGAATGAAGGAACAGCTTTCATGGAAAGTTGGCGGACAGCAAGGTGAAGGTATTGAGAGTACAGGTGAAATCTTTTCCATGGCCCTCAATCGCCTTGGGTATTTCTTATATGGTTATCGCCATTTCTCCTCTCGTATTAAAGGAGGACATACAAACAATAAGATTCGTGTAAGCACCACTCAAGTACGTGCGATTGCGGACGATTTAGATATTTTGGTTGCATTTGACCAGGAAACGATTGATGTGAATTACAAAGAATTACATAGCGATGGCGTTATTATAGCCGATGCAAAGTTCAAACCTGTGAAACCTGAAGATACAGATGCCTCCCTTTACATTGTTCCCTTCACTGAATTAGCGACGGAGCTCGGGACTTCCCTCATGAAGAACATGGTGGCAGTGGGGGCTACCTGTGCCGTTCTCAATCTAGATCCAATCGTTTTCAAGGAAGTAGTGGAAGAGATCTTTGGTCGCAAAGGTGAAACGGTCGTTGAGAAAAATATGGAAGCGATCAAGCAGGGATTCGCTGCGATGAAAGCAGAACTGGGTGACAAGGTCGGTTCCCTGCAACTGAAAGAAGCAGATGGGAATAAACGTATGTTCATGATCGGAAACGACGCCATAGCTCTGGGTGCACTCGCAGGAGGCGTTCGATTGATGGCGGCTTATCCGATTACACCGGCATCTGAAATCATGGAGTATCTCATCAAGAAGCTGCCGATGGTCGGTGGGACCGTCATCCAAACGGAGGATGAGATCGCAGCTGCCACTATGGCAATCGGGGCGAACTACGGTGGGATCCGTTCCTTCACGGCTTCAGCTGGACCAGGGCTCTCACTTATGATGGAAGCAATCGGGCTATCCGGAATGACAGAACAGCCGCTTGTTGTGGTGGATACACAGCGGGGGGGACCGTCTACAGGGTTGCCTACGAAACAGGAACAATCCGATTTAATGGCGATGATTTACGGTACTCACGGTGAAATTCCTAAAATCGTCCTGGCACCAAGTACCGTTCAGGAAGCGTTTTATGATACAGTGGAAGCTTTTAACCTGGCGGAAGAGTATCAATGCCCGGTCATCATTCTTTCAGATCTGCAACTTTCCTTAGGTAAACAAACGGTGGAACCCCTTGATTATAGTAAAGTGGAAATACGCAGAGGAAAGCTTGCAGCCAATGAATCTGAATTAGAAGAATTAGAACCAAAGAAATATTATAAGCGCTTTGAAGTGACGGAAGATGGGGTATCACCCCGCGTCATCCCTGGTATGAAAAATGGGATCCATCATGTTACAGGCGTTGAGCACGATGAAACCGGAAAGCCATCCGAATCTCCTGTAAACAGACAGGCGCAGATGGATAAACGTATGCGTAAACTTGAGAATATCAAATTCCAAAATCCGATACACACACATGCCCCTCATGAAGAGGCTGACTTGTTATTAGTAGGTTTCAACTCCACACGCGGAGTAATTGAGGAATCGATGGGTCGTTTGGAAGGCGATGGATTGAAAGTGAATCATGCTCATATCCGTTTGATCCATCCTTTTCCGTCCGATGAATTGGAGCCACTTATGCATTCAGCGAAGAAAGTGGTTGTAATTGAAAATAACGCTACCGGTCAATTAGCCAACATTATCAAAATGAATGTAGGCTTCGGGAATAAAATCGTTAAAATGACAAAGTATGATGGAACACCATACTTACCAAATGAAATTCATTCAAGATGTAAGGAGTTGAACTGATCCATGGCTACCTTCAAAGATTTCAGGAATAATGTGAAACCAAACTGGTGTCCTGGATGTGGGGACTTCTCGGTACAGGCTGCGATCCAACGGGCTTCTGCCAATGTGGGACTTGATCCGGAACAGTTAGCGGTCGTTTCAGGGATCGGATGTTCAGGGCGTATATCCGGATACATCAATTCTTACGGCTTTCACGGAATCCACGGGCGGTCACTTCCAATCGCCCAGGGATTGAAAATGGCCAATAAAGACTTGACCGTCATCGCTTCAGGCGGGGATGGGGATGGATTCGCCATCGGTCTTGGGCATACGATCCATGCCATTCGCCGGAATGTGGATGTCACATACATTGTAATGGACAATCAAATTTATGGATTAACAAAAGGACAAACGTCACCGCGTTCGTCTGCCGGTTTCAAAACCAAGTCTACGCCACAGGGATCGATCGAACAGGCGCTTTCCCCAATGGAAATGGCCCTTTCGGCAGGAGCAACCTTTGTCGCTCAAAGCTTCTCTTCTGACTTGAAAGAACTGACGGCCTTAATCGAAGCGGGACTTAACCATAAAGGTTTCTCCTTGATCAATGTGTTCAGCCCTTGTGTCACTTATAATAAAATCAATACGTACGATTGGTTTAAAGAGAACCTTACTAAGCTCGCTGATGTAGAAGGTTATGACCCGTCAAATCGGGAGCAGGCCATGAATACAGTCATGGAGAAGGATGGACTGGTTACTGGTTTGATTTATCAAAACAATGAACAGCCATCGTATCAGGACCTTGTGTCAGGTTATTCCGAAGAGCCTCTCAGTACTCATGATTTAAGATTAGAGGAAAGTAAATTTGATGAATTAGTGAAAGAATTTATGTAATGGAAGAAACCGGACTCCTTTTTTTAGGGGCCCGGTTTATTTTTTAATTTATTGATTTCTTCATTTAAGAGGGAATTGGTGAATTGAAGATGCTGGATGGTATTTTCATAATTTTTCAGAGTGTCTTTCGAGGAGATGGATTCTTCTTCATCGTATACAAATACTTTATCCTTCAAGTCTTTGATGTTCATTCTGACGGATTGAAGTGACCGGGTAAAGTTGTTTTTATCCTCCTGCATTTTTTTTAATTCTTCCTGAAACCTTTGAATGGATGACTCATTATCCTTCTGAACTTCCCCTGCACGTTCCAGAGCTTCTTTCTGTCGCTTGTTGACCCATTCATATAGTATCCTGGATTCCATCAGAAGATTATGTGATTCAAATAACTCGATCTCATTCAAGTAGAGGCGATTTTTTAATGTTTCATTGTCATACAGGAGACGATGAATCTGATCCTCATTCACACACTTCTCAATATGCAAATCATGCTCCCGTGACGCCAATTCTATTCTCACATCCTCAAGTAACGCCTCAAGCTCCCATATTTGGATTTCTTTTTTATATAATTGTTTTTGTACTTCTTGGTTAGCCTTTAATAGAAAATCCTTCTCTTTTAGTAAGTAACTGTTCTCAACTTGTAAGGACAGGATTTCGTGTTCCAGTGAACTTCTTGAATCAAGGAATTGTTCCGTTTGTTTCTCTGTACCAGATACATAATGAGTCGTGAACGTCTGTAGCTGGTCCTTAACCTGGTTCAGGATATAACGGAGCTTTTTCACTTCCCTTTCCTGTGCAGACAAAAGGGCTTGATATCTTGAGGATTCCGTGTTTCTTTCATAAGCCTGGATTTCAAGCTCCTGAAGATAGGTTTGTATACGGCTTTGTAATAGATCGTTTTCTTTTTTGATGGAGACATAATGTTGGGCACGGCTTCCGTTTTCTAGTCTTTCACATTTCTTTTTGTATTTTTCCATTTCAGATTTATAATGGATGATTTGCTGCTGGAGCTGGATGTTTGAAAGTTGTCTCACGTACGTAAGCTCCTTTCGGCCATTTTTCTAATATGTATATGTAAGAATGGGGATGAACGGTATTTGTCCATGAAAGAAGCCATGTAAACTTCCCAGCGTTTACATGGCTTTTATATTTATAATTAATATCATTGCAATGATAGTCGATTGTTCACGTTCGTAATATTCATTTAAAGGAAGCAGCGTAACCATTAAAGTTGAATCACACTATATATAAAAATTTAAGTTAAATCGTAATGTTCAAGATGTTGCATATTTATTCAATTTGTTTATTTCATTCCTCCTTTCCTTTTGATATATGATATGACGCACTTGATGCTGATGTACTGTCAAACGTCTATAGAATCAGCCTATTTTTCAATTGGATTCAAAAAACTATTAATTCGCCTATTAATTTTTTTTTGAATAAATAGGTGTTTACTCTATACCAAATTCCTTCTCGTCCATAGGATATAGTGTGATATAAATATTCATTAACAGAAAGGAAGATTTGTTTGAAGAAGCGTAAACAAATTAGGGGTTCCCAGACTCCGACACCATCACCGTCACCGATTCCATTGGATCCCAATGATTTAGCACCGGAATGTATCCGCGTAGACAAAGTATATGACTGGGTGTTCTTCGCGAATAGATACGAGAATAAGAATTTCATTCCAGATGAAGCATGTCGTGCAGCAGTTAGTGCAGCATTGGCAGCGGGTCAAAGAGTAGAGGTTCAGACTGCACCAGTAAATCCTGCTGATGTCAGTGTTTCTGGTTCAATTATCGAAAATGGAAACCCAGGGAAGGTTCTCATCGTGTGGACAGTTCCTGTAGAAGTAACGATTCTTATTGCAGGAGTAGCAGAATGCTCCTTCACTGTACGTACTCAATTCACAGATGAAATCATGCTTTGTGTACCGGTCGGAATTACAAATGCAAACTTAAACATCAGAGCGACACAGGTCATTGCCACTTCTGGTGGAGTATTAATGGGACCAGATCCATTTGGACCAATGATTCCATTGAAAGTAGTGCTTTGTAAAGATGTTCAAGTAGAATACCCAGTTAAACTGGAAGTATTGGCGAAATTCTGTTTCCCACGTCCGAATAACATTCCTGTACCAGAAGAAAGACTTCAATGTGACCTGAGCTTACTGGAATTCCCGCGTCAATGCCCTGGTTTATTCCCGGTTGCTAACTGTGAATGTCAGGCGACTGCACTTGCTAGAAACGAAGATACGGAAGCAACATTCGGTTCTGGCGCTACAGCAGACCTCGTAACAGGTCTATCTACTCTAAGAGCTGAAATCTGTCAAGAATGTTCTCTTGGAGACAGTACTTGGTCTTACTCCTTCACTGATACAGAGGTCGGTCCGACACCTGCTCCTACTGCAACAGGATTCCAACCTGACTTCAGCTTCACATTCGATCCATCTTCAATCGACAGAGTTACTTGCGGTACCGATGCTCTTACTGCAGTTGGAGAAGGAATCCGTTACTTTGACGGAGCACCTGAACAATTATTCTATGAACTGCAAATCTTTGATGCTCCAACTGAAGGATTCCGCTTGATCCTTAGAAATACAGCGAACGTTGTAATCTTTGATAGTGGGGTAGTTGATGCATTGGTTGAGTTTGGTGAATGTGAAACATTCGCAGATTTACTTGGAGATATTGACGCCTAATTAACTTGAGGAGAGAGTGACCTCTCTCCTTTTTTTTAACATGTAAACAAACCGTACATATGATGTAAATAAAGGACTTTTTGGAGGTGAGACAAGTGAGCGAGGGAGATAACAAATGGAAACCTGACATAGATGTGCCCGGGGTTATGCATGACCTTCATATGATCTCTGAAGAGCTGGAGTCCCTATATCATCATTATTCAACACGAATTAAGAATGTGTCAGAAGAATTGTCCAAGGAAAGATCGAAACATAAGATCTATCAACAGGAAATTGCGGAGAATCATCATACCATCCAAATGCTGACAGAACAAATTGAATATTTACTGCAAGAGGTTAATGTAAGGCATGAGCTCTACATTCAATTGCAGCAGAATAAAACGATGACGGCGGAGGATATGGAAAACAACGAAATGACTTTCCAGGAAGAATGGAGAGAAGAAATCATCAGCGATGAAAATTCGTGGGAGGTGACAGATCATTTGCTTCCTGCATCCATCCCTGAAATAAGAGTGATTTACGAAAGTTTTCAAAGTGAAATGAAAACAAACCTTGAACAATTAAAAAATAGAGCGATTTCTTTATTGATCGAAACGAATGAGTATTACTATTCAGATAAAAAAAAGGCTATTGAAGTTGAAATGTACCATAACGGGTTCATTACACAACTGGAATGGTTACAAATGCAGAGAAAGCAATACATGGGTCGAATCAAAGAAAGGTGGTATACAGAAGTGTGGAATTTTTTATGGGGTAAAGAAGAGGGAAACAATCATCCTGAAATCCTGAAAAAGCTGGATCTTATAGAAGAGCAGTTGTTATCTTATTCAGCTAAATTCAACGATGTGAAGGAAACATTGGCAAAAAATACAGAAAGGGAGGAAACGACTCAGAAGTATATTCAGAAGATGGGAGCTTTACAGGACGAAATCAAGAAAATTGAGGGGCTTTATGAAGATGAGATTCATTCGCTGAAAAATCAATTGGAAGATTTTAAACAAAGAGAAAAGGATCTTGAAAGACAAATTAGTTTATTAAATGAAAAATATACTGGTAAACAAAAAGAAAAAAGTCAGCGTGAAGTAGAACTCGAACAAGAATTGAATCGGCTTAGAAAAGATCTTCATTCCCAATCCAATAAGAAAAACGAACTCTATAATAAAATGAAGCAGCAAAAGAAGCAAGCACCACAGGTGAATCCACAATTTGATGAATATGGACATATTCCCATGGCTTCTGAAGCGAAACGGACCATGTTTAATCCAAATAAATATATGCGGTGATGTTGAAAGGGGGGATAATCATGCAATCCAAAGATCTGAACCAAATTTATAAGCAGAAAAAAAGTGTGCCCTTGGGCATTAAGAAAGAAGAAAGAATCCAAATGGAAGCAAAAAGAACGAAATTCAAGTATAAAGGCTGCGGGTGCAACGCCTAAAGAAAGTATTCATATTCCCAAACAGCTTTACAGTGACCTTGTATCACATGCAAGAAATACACTTCCAAATGAAGCCTGCGGCTTAATATCAGGGAAATGGCAAACATGCATAACGTTATGGCCAATGAAAAATATTGAGCCTTCTCCTTATTCTTTTGCCATGGATCTCATGGAGCAGGAATCGGTCTTCAGAAAAATGAAGAGGAAGAAAGAAAGGTTTTTGGCCATATATCATTCACACCCTTACGGCATCCCACTGCCGTCAAAAGATGATATTCAATCCTCGGTTTATCCAGAGGTATATCATTTCATTGTAGCGGTCGAAAAGAAAGTCGAAAAAGTGAAGTGTTACAAGTTTAAAAATGGTAAAGCGAATGCTGTTAATATCAAATTCCTTTAACTATGAATGTGGGGTGCGAAAACGCATCCCATTTTTAATTTTGTCCAATCAAACTCTTACTGTCAGACATAAAATATCATAGGAGCAAATTTTTTTCGAAAGGAGAAGGTTCCTAATTGAAAGTATCTATAATTATTCCTTTCTATAATTGTCCGTACATTGACCAGGCTATTAAGAGTGCATTAAATCAAACGTACAAGAATATTGAAGTAATAGTTGTTGATGACGGATCAACTGAGCATGTAAACAAGATAGCCCCTTTTAAAGGAAGGATTAAATATATAAGGAAACAGAATGGGGGTACGGCTTCTGCTTTGAACTTAGGATTAAGGCACGCGTCAGGTAAATACTTTGCTTGGCTTAGTTCGGATGATATGTATTTAAAGGATAAAGTAGAAAGGCAACTTGGGTTTATGGAAGGCAAAGGAGCTAAGATTTCTTATACTGCTTTTAAAACAATAAATGAAAATAATATGGTTATTAATGAAGTTCACTCAAGGGCAATGAGCCTTAATAATTTTAGAAGGACGTTATTAAAAGGGTGTCCTGTCAATGGGTGTACAGTGATGGCTGAAGTAGATTTAATAAAAAGGATTGGGTGGTTTAATGAAAAGATAAAATATGCTCAAGATTACGAGATGTGGTGTAGAGTGAGTTTGAAAACCAATATGTATTATCTTGGTGAGTCCTTAGTTCTTTATCGGGTACACTCAGGGATGGGATCGCTAAATCATTCTATTGATATGGTTAGTGAAGCTGACAAAATCAAGAAAAAATATAGGGGGTTGTTTAGGTTAATGGGTTGATAAGTTTTTTTATTCGTAAATAATTTTAGAGGATATAGATTAAAGTAAAAAACTATATAAATTCATTTTAGAAATAATAAATATCCGAGAGGTAGAGATTAGAATTTATTTTATACTAGTTTGCAACTGAACTAAGAATTAGAAGGAAGGTAATTTTATGATTAATAATGAACAAATATTAAAGAATTTAACAAAAGCATATAGACCATTGTATAACGAAAGATTCCCTTTGATTTTATTTTGGACTCCTAAAAGTGGGTGTACTACACTAAATAAATGGTTTTTTTATCAACTGGGGTTAATAGACTTAGTAGAACAGCAATCCCAAGGGGATCCACATAAATATAGAGAATTTATATACGAAAAACAAACTGATTATCTAAATTTGCTTATGAAAGCAATCTCACTCCCGGATAAAAAGAAAATAAAGTTAGTTCGTAATCCATATAACAGAGCGGTGAGTTCATATCTTCATACAATAAGTCAAGATTGGTTAATAAAAGAATTCAGTAGTAATGTCAATGTGGGTATGTCATTTAAGGACTATTTAATGTATTTAAAGACTCTAGGAGAACGTATATATGAATTAGATAGACATATTGCACCCCAATATATTAGAGGTGAAGAAACATTTATTGAATCACATATTAAACTTGAAGAATTTAACGAGCAAATTAAAATAGTTGAAAAAAATTTTAACCTTCAACCCTCACCAGTATCTACCCTTTCTTATTCTCCACACCATCTATCTCACGCAAAGGTAAAAAAAGGTAATTTTGCTGAGACTATTTTTAACATAGATATCTACGCTAAAGAACTTCCTACAACTGAAAGCTTTTATAATACACATACTATAAAACTCGTCAATGAGATTTTCAACAAAGATTTTCATTTCTATGACTATAAAATGAAATAAATTAATATGTCAATTGAACAACATATATAAATCTATGGAAACAGAAAGAGCCTAGATTATTAAATTCGCCTAGGTTAAGTAAAAACTACTATTGTTATTTCCACATATATCTTTGACTTCAGGTAATATTTTTAAAAAATTAGTGTTAAAAAATGTTGAAAATATCCGTATCAGTTAAGAATATGCGTTGCTAGATGATTGTTCCGGGATTCTCCCGGATTACATAATTCGGTAAGAATCATATAAAAAAAATAGAGTTACCGTTACCTCCCTTAAATTAATTTATCATATGCCTCTAGGCTTTCAATTGATCCCGGTACTCTCAATAGGGAGGGGGGATACCTCGTTTTTCACTAACTACTTTTGTAGACAGAAGAGGTTTTTTGTAAAGGTGGGGATGCTTGTCATCTTCATTTAGTCCAGGTTTTGCTTCCCATTCAAAATACAAGCAACAAAGGTTTAATATAGACATTTAATCCCGTAAACATCAAAAGGAATTTCACCATTTTGTTGCCTCTTTTCAAGCAAAAAAGCAAATGCCTATTTCAACAATCATTTGCTTTTTGAGATTTTTAATCAAGAAAAATTCATAATATGGTCATGAATTTATCCAACCAATTTTGTTTTTAAGGTTTAAACCATCATCAAAATCCACCTTTATAATACTGTATATGTTCTTACCGTTATGGACGAGAAGGATTCCTTTTTTTATGTCTGGGTTGGGAGTGTAACCTCATGATGGTTTTATGTAACCTAAACTATGTGTCACTTGCGTGTCTATAAACTATCTTCTCAGGTAACTAAAAAATAGGGCATTAATTTATATCTTTAATGCCCATTAGTAATTATTGAATATTCTCTTTCATTACAAAACTGTATGTGTCCTCAATACCTTTCCCTAGAGATATGGTTGGGCTCCAATTTAACAAGTTTTTAGCTTTATTATTAGCTAAACAACTGTGTTTAATATCACCTGGTCTCTCTAAAACAAAACGAACGGGAACATTTTTAGAGTGAATTAATTCTAAAATTTTTATTAATTCTAATAGGGATGTACTTTTACCTGTACTGATTTGTAACGTAGTGGTAATTTCTTTGGTAGCTGCACATATATTGGATTCAACAATATCTCTTACATGAATATAATCTCTAGTTTGAAGACCATCACCATAAATATTTAATTCAGAACCTTCTTTTAAACATTTGAGAAACGAAGGAATCACACCACCTTCGCCTTTAGCATTTTGTCTTGGCCCATATACGTTCCCATATCGAAGAATTGTGTAGGGGATGTTGAAAAACTTATGGTATAAAGTAATATAACTTTCTGCCGTCAGCTTTGATAATCCATAGAAAGAAATTGGTTTTGTAGAATGATTTTCTGAGATAATCGCTTCTTCAGTGTTCCCATATACTGCAGAAGTGGAAGAGAAAATAAAGTTCTTTACTGGAGAAATTTTACAAGCCTCCAATAAATTTATTGTTCCATTCACATTAATATCTAAATCTTCACAAGGGAAGTTTGTCGATTTTGAAACATCTGCTTGAGCAGCCAGATGAAAAAGATAATCTGGTTTTTCACTTATTACTAAATTCTTTGCTTCGACTGAACGAACATCTATATTATGAAATATTGCTGATTTATGAATATGCTCTTTTTTTCCTGAGTTCAAGTTATCGATTACATGTACACAGTGTCCTATGCGAACAAGTGCTTCTACAAGATGAGATCCTATAAAACCTGCCCCGCCAGTCACGAAAGATTTCATATATTTAATTTCCTCCTTTACCGTATGGTATAGTCTATGCAATCTAATTGATTATGGTAAAGGCTATTAACTAAACTAATTCATTAAACTCCTATCGACCTTAGCATTTTGACGAAATGTTCTTGATATTGTTCGTGACTAAACTGGGATTTCACATGCAACGAAGCATTATATATAATTTTATTACGTAATGGTTTATTGAATATTAATTCTTCTGCTTGATTGACTGCCTCATTAATATTACCTATTCGATAGTATTTTCCTGTGTGGTTGTGAATGACTGATGTTCGAACTCCATCCGAATCGGTTGTCAGGATTGGACAATTGCAGCTCATTGCTTCCAAGATAGAATAAGGAGCCCCTTCCACTTTCGAGGTTGAGCATAATAAACCGCCTGAGTCACCAATTTTGGAAAAATAAGCAGGCATATATTGGTGGGGTATATTTTGAAGTATTGATAATTTTTTTTGTAAATTGAATTTAGTTACTGTTTTATTAAATTCATTTCTTTCTTGAATAGTTGATAGACTGGGATCTTCAAACATATATAGTTTAATTAGGGGATTTTTAATAACTAGTCTGTTACCTATTTCTAGAAATTCTCTCCAATTTTTATTGTCTTCTAGTCTTCCTATCCACGCGATAATGGGGGAGGATTCTTTAATAACCTGCGCTTTGTAAGTGAATTCAAGAGAATCAAAACAATTATTAAAAGCGAATTTAGGTACGGTAGGGAAAAACTCTTTGAATATTTCACCAATATGTTGAGTTTTTGGATAAAGGAGACCATCACAATAATTATTAATGTAAGGAATAGCTTTTTTCATCTCGGATCTAGCAACATGTTTTGCCCCATATCCTTGTACTTCAAATATGATCTTTCCTTTATAACCTAACTTCCTGAATCGTTCAATCCCGACATAATCAGAAATAATAACGATTGCAGAATAAAATTTAGCTGCTAATATTTTTTTTATCTCTTGATCGTTATTTGTAATAAAGACATTAGATTCATGATTGATAAGAGATCTTTTTTTACTATAGTATAAAAAATCACAATCAATACCTGCTGGCTTTAGGGCTTTTGACCTTTGCCTGTTTAATGTTTCTACTCCACCGCTAGGCACATAGAAAACAAATAATACATTCATAATCTCAACTCCAATAATATTTTCACACCTTAATGTGTTGTTTTCACTAAGCTCTATAACTTTTGAATTTTAACAGAATCATACATTGAGTAAAAAAGGTTTGAATAATTACAAAACCTGTCGATATACTTGTAACAAACTGTTTAAAGCTTTTTTTTGTGACCAATTATCTGTTGCCCAGCTCATGGCGTTATTCCCTAAATTCTTTCTGAATTCCTCATTATCCAGTAATTTATTTAAATTTATGAAAAGAGCCTCTTGATTCCCTTTAGGAGTGATAATTCCTGTTTTGTTATGAAGAATCATCTCAGGTATTCCGCCTGCATCACTTGCAATACATGCTTTACCAGCAATTTGGGCTTCGATAAGAGATAGTGGCTGATTATCAATTAGACTAGGCAGGACAAAAACATCTGCTAGTGAAAGTAAATGTGGTACATCGTTCCTTTCACCAAAAAATGTAACAATTTTATTCAAGCCTAATTTAGCAGCTTGTTCTATTAATGAATTTTTATTGTTCCCGTCACCGACGATCCAACAAACAAAGTCTTTCCTTATTACTGAGAGTTTTGATAATGCAGATAAAAGATGGTGAACTCCTTTTACATCTACCAATCTTCCAGTAAATAATATAACTTTCTTATTAAGGGGTTTAGTTATTCCGTTTGAATTAATCATTTTTAATTTAAAACCTTCTATATCATATCCATAATTGCAAACGATAATTTGGTTGGCTGGTACTTTATATTCATTAATAAGGAGATTTTTCATCCAATGATTAGCAGTAATGGTTTTCTTGCCAGAGGTTGCTCCTTCAAATTCAATTAGATTAAAATATGAACAAGCATAATTAGGGTTAGGGGACTTAGCAATATTCAATACATAGTCTTTTAATTCTTCGGCTACGCTACCGTGTAAAGAGGTTACTAAGGGCTTGCTAGGTGGGATAATTTCTTTAATCCATGCACTACTAAAAGCATCTTGAGCATGTATCAGATCATATTCTTTTAATGCCATTTGTCCTACTTGCTTCTTAAAACGGCATCTTTGACGTTCATAATGGAGAACATAAGGGTCTTTATTATAAGCAAAGTAACGAGATGAATAGTAATCTCCAGAAATTTTCACATCATTGGAAGTGAAAATTTTTTTTTGTTCTACAAGATGTACTGCTGTACCATTTTGAGTCGAACCTAACAAATCTACTTGATGACCAATTGATTCTAATTGTGTTTTAAGGTTAGTCATATAGTTCCAAACCCCACCAACATGCGGGACATCAAAAAAAGTTGCAAGTAATATTTTCATATAATACACTCCTTTCTATCCTTATAATCATTAGTTTATTCAGAAATGTAATAATGATGTGGTTGAATCCCCAGTAACTTATCAGTAAATAAAAAAATAATAAAACTTGTTTTATTAGCCTATACAATCTAAATGTTAAAACATAGATTAAAAGTAATAATTAATAGTAGAGGATAAGGATGGAAATTACATTTAATGGATAATAAGGAATGTGAGGTAATAATCTTGGAGTCTAAAGTATCAATTATTATACCGTTTTACAATTGTCGCTATATCGATCAAGCAATTACGAGTGCCATTAATCAGGACTATTCCAATAAAGAAATTATTGTAGTTGATGATGGTTCAACCCTCTATACTGAGAAATTGGTACCATTTATTGACCGTATTCAATATATTAATAAGAAAAACGGGGGGACAGCAACAGCACTTAATGCGGGTATTAATGCATCGAAAGGAGACTATATTGCCTGGCTAAGCTCAGATGATATTTTTCTTCCAGGGAAAATAAGTAAACAATTAGCAAAAATAAAGGATAGCTCGACTCTTGCTAACTTCACTGCTTACAACATAATTGATGAAAATAACAAAATAGTATATCCTGGTCTTCCACAGAGTTATAATAACTCTCAAGTCAAGAAAGAATTTTTACAAAGAAATTTAATTAATGGCAGTACTGTAATGGTTCATCAAAAGATTTTTAAGAATATTGGATTATTCAATAATAAGCTCAGATATACTCAGGATTACGATATGTGGTTTAGAATATTAGTGAACGGTTATGATTTTTCATATACAAATGAGGTCCTTACTCATTTTAGGAGGCACCAAGAGTCAGGTACATCTAAACACAAAATAGCAATGCTCAATGAAGTAACACTTATTGAAAATTTTTACAGACCGATTTTATTAAAATCGATAAATAAATAATAAAGAAATACATTCTTCAAAGTTCGCTTGTTAGCGGACTTTTTATTTTGTTTGTATTTTTGCCTTTTATACTAATTTGTGTAATGTGTCTAGGGCAAGTATGAAGTTATTTCATATTATATTATATGAGGAAAAGGAGAGGTGAAAATGAAGATACTGACAGTTTTGGGTACCAGGCCAGAAATTATCAGATTGAGCATTATAATGAGGAAGCTGGACGCTCTTGCTGAAAAGCATATAGTCGTACATTCAGGGCAAAATTTTACTCACTCATTAAACGAGGTTTTCTTTGACGAATTAGGTATCAGAAAACCTGATTACGTTTTAGCAAGTAAGCAACAATCATTAGGTGAACAATTAGCTACTCTCTTTCAAGGATTAGAAAGAATTCTTTTAAAGGAAAAGCCAGATAAAGTACTCGTGCTGGGTGATACAAATAGTGGGTTGAGTGCCATACTTGCCGAAAGACTCATGATACCGGTCGTACACATGGAAGCTGGAAATCGTTGCTTTAATTTAGACGTACCAGAAGAAAAAAATAGAATGATCATCGATTCGGTCTCGTCATTTAATTTAGTATATACACCTTATAGTAAAAGTAATCTTCTGAAGGAAGGCATGACATCTAGCAAGATAATAATTACTGGAAATCCAATTTATGAGGTACTTACCCATTATAACTCTGCTATAGAATTGAGTAATATTCTTAATGTATTAAAACTGAGTTCACAACAATATTTTCTGGTCACTATACACCGTGCTGAAAACGTAGACAACCCCAAAAATTTAAAATCAATAATTAATGCATTAAATACCATTGGTGAGACCTACCAAAGACGTATTATCTTTAGTATACATCCAAGAACTAGGTCTAAAATTCAGTTATCAAGCAACTTATCATTACACCCATTAGTTGAATTATATGAGCCTTTTGGTTTTTTTGACTTTATTAAACTTGAAAAGAATGCTTCCTGTGTTTTAACTGACAGCGGGACAGTACAAGAAGAGTGCTGTATATTCCATGTACCCACTGTTACGGTCAGAACCTCTACTGAGAGACCAGAAACGGTAGATTGCGGAAGTAATTTTATTTCAGGGTTAAATGAAGAAAACATTATTAATGGAGTTAAGATAATGACTAATAGAAAGGCTAATTGGGATTGTCCGGGAGAATATCTTGAAAAAAATGTTTCAGACAAAGTCATCAATATATTATTGGGGGGATCACAAATTGTTTATTGATAAAACAATTCTTGTTACTGGTGGAACTGGATCATGGGGGTACGAGCTTGTTGCACAATTAATTGAAAAAAATCCAAAGGAAATACGTGTTTTTTCTAGAAATGAAACAAACCAAGTATTAATGAAGCAAAGATTTGAAAATAATCCTAAACTCACTTTTAAAATTGGGGATGTGAGAGACAAGGAAGCAGTATTGGAAGGATGTAAAGGGGTAGACTATGTCTTTCATCTTGCCGCACTTAAACATGTGCCAGTTTGTGAGTTCCAACCATTAGAAGCTTTAAAAACAAATGTGGTTGGTACACAAAACATTATTGAAGCTGCTATAGAAAATAATGTAGAAAAAGTCATCAATATTTCAACAGACAAAGCAGCAAATCCTTCAAATTTCTATGGGTTCACAAAAGCAATGGGAGAAAAGCTTATCATCAACGCAAACGTCTTGACAGATAAGACCAAATTCGTATGTGTCCGGGGAGGAAATGTACTGGGTACCAATGGAAGTGTCATCCATGTATTTAAACATGGAATTATGAATAAAGGGAAAATCGGGATAACTGACCAAAAGATGACCCGATTTTTTTTAACAATTAAAGATGCAATAAAACTATTATTCAAAGCCACCTATGAGAGTCATGGGGGGGAAATTTTTGTAATGAAAATGCCGACGTGTAAAATTAAAGATTTAGCACAAGTACTGATTGATGTATATTCACCGAATAAAGAAGTTATCGTGGAGGAATCCGGTATTCGACCAGGGGAAAAACTTCATGAATTATTATTAACCGAGTTTGAGAGCCACAATACAATTGTTTACGATAATGAATATTTCGTCATCCTTCCGACTATCCCTATCGACGGATTGAATGAATTCTATAAAGGATATCCCAAGGTGGATTTGGATACGTATTCATCCAGTGACAACATCATAGATTACGATGAGATAAAGTCGATGTTGAAGGACGGAGGATTCCTTGAATGAAGATACTTGTTCTAGGAGGCCAGGGGATGGCCGGACATGTCATCGTTAAGTATTTACAACTAATAGGGCATGAAATCATTTACACTGTCAGAAGAGATGATGAAAAAGGGATTTTTTTAGATGTAAGGGATCTGGCGAGCGTAAGAAAACTTATCTTGGATTTGAAACCGGATATTGTCATCAATGCAGTAGGGCTGTTAAATGAACATGCAGAAAAAAATATGATTGACACCATCAAGATAAATAGTTTACTGCCCCACGAAATTGCAGGAGTCCTGAATGGATATGGCGGTAAGCTGATTCATATTAGTACTGACTGTGTCTTCTCGGGAGAAAAGGGCAGCTATACGGAACAATCCGTGAAGGATGGACATACCATCTATGCTAAATCCAAAGCTCTTGGAGAAGTAGATGACCCTGCTCACTTAACCGTCAGAACATCTATTATCGGCCCTGAAACAAAAGAAAATGGCATTGGACTTATGCATTGGTTCTTTAAACAGTCCGGTATTGTGAATGGATATAAAAATGTTTTCTGGAACGGTGTTACCACGCTTGAATTAGCAAAAGCGATTCACCAATTCATGGTGGATGATGTAACAGGGCTTTACCATCTTAGTTCAATCAAAAAAATATCCAAATATGAATTGCTTCTTCTTTTTAAAGATGTATTTGATGTTGAAAATATAGAGGTCCACCCTGTTTACGAGCCGGTACATGACAGGTCACTCGTTCATATCAGGAAAGACTATCTTTATCCTGTGAAGGGATATCGAGAAATGCTGGAAGAACTGAAAGAATGGATGCATAAAACATGAAGAAAATCTTCATTACTGGATCTACTGGGTTTACCGGCCAGCATGCATGCAGATATTTCCTTGAAAAAGGGTATGATGTATTTGCCGGGGTCAGGAAGAAAAGGCACCCTCTTAAAAATGTAAAAAGTATTGACTACACTTTAACTAATTTAGAAGAATTAGAAGAAACCATGGAAGCAATTAACCCCGATTTTATCCTTCACTTAGCCGCACAAAATCACACAGGCCTTTCTTGGGAAGAACCACTCTCGACTTTCCACACAAACCTTTTTGGAACATTTTATCTTCTAGAATCCATCCGGAACAGGGCTCCACATGCCGTCACCCTTGTCATAGGGTCGATGATTGAATATAATCCATGCATGTCAGAATTACATTCGCATCCCTATGGGCTTTCGAAACATCTCCAATCAGTCCTCTCAATGGGATGGTCAAAACTCTTTCAGCTGGATATCAGAATCGTGAGGCCATCCAATTTAATTGGCCCCGGACCCTCAAATGGTTTATGTTCTCTTCTGGCCAGGGCTTGTTTGAATCCTGATAAGTCATTTCATATTGACAACATCTTGGATAGAAGGGATTTTCTGGATGTTAGGGACGCTGTGAAAGCCTATGAGGTTGTTTTGCTAGCCGGAGTTCCAGGTGAAACTTATGATGTTGCTACCGGAAATGAACAAACCTTTTTGAAAGCAGTAAGTATTTTAAAATCAATAACTGGCAGCGATTTACACTTTTCCACCGATGAATTCTACCATCCGCCCAGGGACAGTATAGATAATTCAAAAATAAGATCCCTTGGGTGGGAACCCTCAATAAGTTTCGAAAAGAGTTTAGAGGATATCGTAGAATATTACAGGGTGTAGTCAAAAAAGTAAGGAGAAAAGTAATATAGCAAAACTAAAACCCGAACTAATTTCCTGTAATTGCGTAAAATAGTTCGGGTTTATATTTTCGTAAAAAGCTAGGAATTAACTCTATCCGAAGGGAACAGAAATCTTCAGGTGATAATGAGCCTGTTTGCCTCTAATTGAGGCTTTTTAGTTATGTCACAGCCTCTTTAAATAGATTGATGAATTGAAAAGAGATACGGTGTAGTTGTATATTGTCAGATTAAAAGTAGATCTTGAACTTTTTAAATAAATGATCTATTTCCATTTTTCTTTTTTGTACATACATATTCCTTTTTGGGATTACCCCATCGGCCAGAACTTTTGTTTCTATACCTGCAGGTGACCCATGGATGATAAGTGATTTGGCTTTTTTGATTCTTTTCTCGTCAAAATGAAGATAGGCCATTCTCATCAGGTTATAATAGATGCCTTCAAAATTGACTTTATAAGGGTGGGTCACCCTGAATAGATGCAGGACTTTTACATTGGGGTCACAATGACATCGGTAACCGAACAACCATAATTTTAGTGATATTTCCACATCTTCATGTCCCCATGAAGAAAATCCATTTTCAAACCCGCCCACCGCTTCAAAGACTTTTTTAGAAATTAGAAAGCACGCGCCAGGGAGAATGGCAGTTTCAAATACGTTTTTTCTTTTTTGATTCCATTTAATCTTCAATGACGGTGTTAGTGATTGGCCGTAACCGATTACTTTCGGGTCGTCAATTGAGCCGATTGCCGGACAGACGGCATCTGAATATCCTGAAGTGACAGAGTATAAAAGGCGGTCGATCCAGTAATGCTCGAATGTCATATGAGCGTCGCAGAAAGCCAGATATGGATATTTGGCTTTTCCGGCTCCAAGATTCCTTGCTTTCGCCGGGCCAATCCCCTGCACCCTTATATAGGTGACATTCTGTTTTTTTGGATAAGTGGATAAAAAATCACAGCATCCGTCGTCAGACCAGTCGTCCACGATTATGGCTTCTATTTCAATATTGGAATCTACGGCAAACAATGAATCAAGTGTCATCTTGACATTCTTGCCTTCATTTCGCACCGGAAAGATCACAGAAACTTTAGGAGGGTGTTTTACCATGGGTTTCGCCCCTTTAGTAGCATATAATGATTCTTTTCAGTTTATGTAGATTTGTATTTTTCGTGAAAAAGGCCGTCTTCACGGCCTTCAAGATTATACTGAACATATGAACCATGGGTTTAATAAGTTTTCTTTATTATAAGTGAGGGGTTCAGACCGTTGATAATCCACGATTTGGCACCCGGATTCGACTGCTATACAGTGCCCTGCCCCTGTATCCCACTCCATGGTCGGAGCCAATCTGGGATAATAATGGGCAGCCCCTTCTGCTAAAAGGCAAAACTTCAGGGAACTTCCGATTGAAATAAATTCCAGTCTCCCTTCTTTTTGTTCCAGGTCTTTTAATAATACTTCTGTTTCTTTGGACATATGAGAGCGGGAAACTACTGCTATTTTTTGAATGCTGCAACGATCAACATACAAACGCATCGGTGACATGGTATGTTTGCTTGCTTCTATTTGTTTAAATGCGCCATCGTTTTCCTTCGCATAATAAAGAATATCCAAAGCAGGTGCATAAACAATGCCCAATACTGGTCTGTTTTCTTGGATAAGGGCAATATTGACTGTGAATTCGCCATTTTTCTTAATGAATTCTTTCGTCCCGTCCAGAGGATCCACGAGCCAAAAAGATGACCAGTTCTTTCTTTCCTTGAAAGGGATACTGGCTCCTTCTTCACTGAGTATAGGAATGGTGGGGAAGAGGTTGCTTAATTCGGTTTTTATATGTTCGTGTGACAACTGATCTGCGATGGTGAGGGGGGACCGATCCTCTTTCTCATGGATCGCATAGGCATCATCGTATACTTCCAATACTTTTTTCCCTGCCCCGATCGCAATTTCAATCACTTCATTCAGCATGATTTATCTACTCCTCGTATTAAATAGAAATAACTCTTAATTACAATTATATGGATCCCTTATTCTTTAAATAGTTTACAATTTGCAGGACGGATTCATCTATTCGTTGATTCTCTGTATCAATTATGATTTCAGGGGATTCAGGGATTTCATAAGGAGAATCGATTCCACTAAAATTTTTTAACTCACCTTTTTTCACCTTCTTATAAAGGCCTTTCGGGTCTCTACTCGCGCATGTCTCAATGCTCGCCTGTACATAGATTTCTATAAATTCCCCATCGGGTAATAATGATCTGGCAAATGCCCGATCTTTTTTATATGGGGAAATAAAGGCAGCCAAGGTTATGATACCGGCATCGACAAAAAGCTTCGATACCTCACCGATTCTTCGGATGTTTTCCGTACGATCTTCTTCTGAGAATGCTAAGTCCCCATTTAAACCGTGACGTATATTATCTCCGTCAAGACGGTAAGTGTGATGGCCAAGCTCATGTAATTTCTTTTCTACTTCCACTGAGATTGTGGACTTCCCGGAACCGGACAACCCTGTAAACCAAAGCAATGCGCTTTTATGCCCATTTAAATCTTGCCTGTCAGCTTTCTGGACTTTGCCTTCGTGCCAAGTAATATTTTTTTGATTCATCTCATCACCTCCAATGTTATGGATAGTCATAACCAAAAGTAATAGACCAGTATTACTGTGGTGATCATTGTCAGGATATTCAAGGGGATCCCCACCTTCAAATAATCTTTGAATCGATAACCGCCCGGGCCATATACGATCAAGTTGGTCTGATAACCGATCGGTGTTGCAAAGCTTGCGGAAGCGGCAATGGTTACCGTTACGGCCAATGCTGTTGGATTTAAATCCAGAGTATTCGAAACTTCCAGGATAATGGGGAACATGAGGACGGCAGCAGCGCTGTTCGTCATCATTTCTGTAAATAGATTCGTAAGGAGATAGATTGCTATAACGATGGCAAAAAGGCCAAACGGCTTTGAAGCTTGCATCAGTAGGTCGGCAAGGAAAGAGGCGACACCCGATTCGATCATCGCATACCCGATACCGAACGAGCAGGATACCACCATCAGTACATTCCATTGAATGGCATTCTTTGCCTGCAGGGGAGTGGCGATCCTTAATGAAAGTAATAACACTGTCACAAACGCCATTCCCGTTAGCATCGACGTATATCCTAATGTCACTATAAGGATCATCGTTCCCAGTAATGCGACGGAGATCCACCCATTCAATGTCTGTTTACGGGTCATCATGGTCTTGTCCAGTGTAGTGGCAATATAGAAGTCATTCGTGTTGGCTTTCTTATAAAAATCAGTTCCTGTGGCAAGTAGTAAGATATCTCCCGGTCTTAAAATGATATCGCCAATTTTATATTTCAACCGTTGATTTTGTCTATGAACAGCTATGACAGCTGCATTGAATCTGCTTCTGAAATTGGTATCCTTAATCTTCTTATATAATAAGGAAGAATGATGGGAAACCACTGCCTCCGTCAACTGATGGTGTTTTGGAAAAGAGGATCCGCCATTACTTTGTAACAGGAGGCCCTTGTGTGATTGAAGTTCTGTGATGGTGGTAATATCCCCGGTGAATATCAAGCGGTCATGTGCCTTTAATAGGGTTGTATTCGATACAGGAGTAATGGTCTCATCTTCCCTGATGATACTAACAAGAAATAGACCTTTTAAGCTTCTTAACCTGGCTTGTTCAACCGTTTTTTGTATAAAAGGGAAGTCATCGAGTATTAAAATCTCTCCAGTGAACTCTCTTAAGGACTCAATATTGACAGGTCTGCTTCTTCTCTCAGGAAGTAAGGAAGAACTGAAAAATATGAGATAACATAGGCCTATGAGAGTAATCGGTATCCCTATTTTACCCAGTTCGAAAAAGGTGAACCCAGGCAGGTTCGAGTCAAGAAGCAAACCATGGACCACGAGATTTGTGGAAGTACCAATAATGGTTATGGTACCTCCAAGGATCGTTGCATATGAAATGGGAATCAAATATTTTGAAGGGGAGAGATGATGATCCTCACACCATTTCTTCACAAGTGGCGTAAAAGCGATGACGATGGGAGTATTGTTCAGGAACGCAGAAAGAAAAGAGATGGGGAAGAGGAGCTTGGCAAGCATGTGTTTCCTTGAAGTTGACCGGTTTAATAACTTCTTGAAGGCATGATCGACAATTCCACTGTTTTGAATACTTCCCGCAATGATGAACAATAAACCGATGGTCAACATCCCTTCGTTTGAGAACCCCTTTATGGCTTCCTGTGGCGTAATGACACCAGTCATGACGAAAAGGAGGAGAGTGGATGGAAGAATGATTTCAGGCCGCTCCACCTCAAAGACCAGTAATGAGAGCATAACGATCATTCCTATGATGACAATATAAAATTCAATCATGATGTAATCTCCTTCAGCTCTCCCTTTGAGAACCTTCACCCATTTCATTAAGAAGTACATCTATCACTTCTGGCCTGGAAAATTCTTTTGGAGGCATCGTTCCGTCTCTTAACATTTTTCGCACTTTTGTACCGCTAAGGTGGATATGAAATAGTTCATCATGAGGGCATGTTTTTGAAGTAGCCATCGCCCCACACTTCATACAATGGAAGGCATGCTCGAACTTCAATATCTCGATACCGATCTCTTCTCTTGAAAATTGATTGAAGATTTCCTGTGCATCATACGTTCCATAATAATCCCCGACACCTGCGTGATCCCTGCCAACAATAAAATGGGTGCATCCAAAGTTTTTTCTTACTATACTGTGGAATAAGGCTTCCCTTGGTCCGGCATATCTCATGGCAGCAGGGAATGTGGATAAAAGGACTCTCTCTTTGGGATAGTACTCGTCGAGTAAAACCCGATAGCTTTTCATACGAATGTCTGCGGGAATATCATCTTGCTTTGTGTCGCCTACCAAAGGGTGTATCAATAGACCATCGACTAGTTCGAGGGCTGTTTTTTGCAGATATTCATGAGCCCTGTGAATGGGATTTCGCGTTTGAAATGCTACGACTGTGTTCCAACCCAATTCATTAAATCGCTCTCTAAGCTGTTTCGGCGTTTGAAAATCTTTTTTGAAAATGGCAGGGAACCGAAGAAGTTTGACCGGACCTGAGACATACACGTCTTCTTTCTTATACGTCTTTTGAACCCCAGGATGAAGGTTGTCCAATGTTCTATATACGAAAAGGGCTTCCGCTTCTTTACTATATTCATATATTTCTTCAATATCTAATGTGCCGTAGATCACCCCATCTTTTCCTTTAAGTGAAACGGTTTCCCCGATGGAAAATGACTTACTCACTCTTTTGGGAACGGGGAGTGTAATGGGCAAACTCCAAACCGACCCATTCGATAACCTCATGTCTTTCAATACGTGTAAATAGTCTTTTTGATTCATGAAACCCGTTAAGGGGCTAAAGGCTCCAGTTGAGATCAGAACTAAGTCGGACAGACCCCAGGAATCGAGTGTAATTGATGGGAGAGTGGATGACTTTTTAAGTAACTCATCGCGTTCTTTCCCTATAACAACTTGATCAACAAGCATACCTCCGTGTGGGGATATCATTATAATTTCTCCTTTCAATTAGAATAAATGTAATAAAGCAGTTGATGACCAGAATTCATCTGATCTACGGCTCAATTTTCGCTTTATAAAGACCTAACAATCTTGCTTTTACTAGTTTATGTGTTGATCTGCCAGCGGGAGAGGGCTGTTTAATAAAACAAGCATCTGCCTAGAAAAGAAAGCGGAAGAGGCTTAAGAAGTTCATATTTTCACTCCCGTATTCATAAGATACATAGACTACAAGAAAAAGGTGGTGAGCCTGTACATGAAATTATCAATCAACAACCAAGATTGGGGTACGATTCCATCACATTCCGTAGCTGCCATCCAATTTTATTGTGCGGAGAATAATCATCAATTTCATCTGGATGAAGAAGCCCAGAGGGTGGAAGTGAGAAGTTCCCTGCATGGAAAGAAAGTATGGCTATCAGTGAATACAAAGAATGCAAATATAAACAATGAAATAAATGAAAAAGTGATAGGCTTATTAACCGTTTATGGGATTGTCGTTTCATCAAAACGTGATACAGGCACGATCAGGGAGGGGGATTTGTTTGTTGAATTAGTGTCCAGTCATTCACAGGGTGAGGGAAAGTCTGTTTCGGTGGGTTATAATGAAAGGCTGAATTCCATCAATGTAAAGAAAAATCTCTCAATATATAAGAAGGAACTGCCCTTTAAGGGATACTATTTAATACCTGAGCACCATTCTATTCCCCATCTGAGATGCTCGATTAAATGTAAAGATGAGGAATTCCTATTAAAAGAAAGCCCTGTTTTACTAACCCATTGTGTGCTTAAAACACTACTTGGAAATCAGAAGCCAAGTTTACTGGACCTTAATGTTCTTCATCTTTTCCAAACGGTAAGGAATCAGACAGGGGAATCAAGCAGTCATACAGACCAGAAGAACCCAGGTAAAGATATTCAAATGGATGATAAAACGTACGAAGAAATCAAAATGCGAAAAGCAAATCGTAAAGTTCAAAAAGCTCAGGAAAAAAAACCAAATGCGGAAATATATTTTGATTACAATGTTATACCCAATCGAAAATCACAACGCTATTCCATTAAAGCTGATTTCTTCATAAAGAACACAGGAAATGTAGACCTGATGAATCCGAAGATCTGCTTTCGAATGGACCCGCCTGATAAGATTGAAATAGGAGGACAGATCCTCCCACCTGAAATGAGCGAAATCTTTTCCCTGCAAGGTCAAAACGGGGCACAAGGATGGAAGTATATGGGGAAGGATTGGTTAGAAAAGGCCTATTCCACAGGAGAATACTGGATAGAATCGATTCAGGAATCATTCATCCCCCCTGATGAAACGATAGCAGTGGAGGGGCTGCAATTTACGATTGAATCTCTTGAGGAACAGGAAGTTTCAACCATTTTAGGGTTTGTACTATTTGAAGAGCAGGAGCTTCAGCTAAGCTCAAATAACAAGATAAAAATTACATTTTAACAAGAAGACGATGCCACGGAATCGACTGTGGCATCGTCTTTTCATTCCTTTTCATTTTCCATGAAGTAATAATCCATCGGAGCTGGGAGTTTTTCTGCAGTTTGACGTGTTGTAATGATAGGAGCCTGCCTGCGTTTTTGGCTCTCTACCAGCCGTTTGAGCTCTAATAAACTGTGGGTCAAGGTTACATTATATTCCCGTATAGAGTCGACCTCCTCAAGAAAATCAATAAACTTTTGCTCCACTTGCTCAAATTTCCCCTCGAGTACCTCATTCTGTAGAGTAAAGTGAATGTCCTGTTCTTGTTCAACCGCTTCGATTCGTTCATCCTGCAGTTTGGTACGTTGATCGATATCAGCAAATTGGGAGGAAAGCCACCATTCATTTTCTTCAAAATGTTTTTGATATTGACTGATGAATGTTTTAATATACTCCATCTTTTGCTTTTCTGCTTGAATTAGTTGCTCCTTTGCAAATTGCAATGAATCAAGGGTATGTTTCCTTTCTGACAAGGCCTTTTCCAACTCTTCGGTTTTAGCTATCAGGTTAAAGAATATTTCTTTTTTCGTATCTTCTGAATGGGCCAGAGCTGAGTTTAAATCTGAAATATGAAGTTTTTTTCCTTGCAGTTCACTGTTTAAGCTGTCTATTTTTCTTAGGTGCAGGATGTTTTCCTCCAATAGGGATTGATTTTTACTGAAGAGATCTCGTTGCTCCTTCTCGATTTCCGTTATTTTATGAGATAATTGTTTTTTTTCAAGCTTGATGGAAAGGAGTTCCTGTTGAAGGTCATTTTGGCTCACTTGCGACTGCTGCAACAGCTCATCCTTGCCGTGTAGGGCGTCATGAAGTGCCCTTACCTGACTTTCCAGCTTCTCTTTGCCTTCTTTAAACAGGTTTCGGTCTTTTATAAGTTCCCTCTCAACGGTGTCGTTCTCATCGATCCGGCGGTAAGCAAGCGTTAATTCCTCCTGCGCCTTCTGAAGTTGTTCCTTATGGTACTCATTTTCAGCATACAAATAACTGCTTTTCAAAGTTCGGATCGTTTTATTCAAGTTCTCGATCTCAGATTTCAAATAGAGGATCTCTTGATCGGAAATGGTGTACATCGGTGGTAATTTCGCATCCTCCCTTATGATAATCTCCTCCTAAAGACTTTTACTCTATTGTATGGACCCAATTGGCTAAACGTTACAAGTACCCAAGCTGTCTAGATTGATTAATAGCTTACTGTGTATGAGTTCATAACATGTTTCATAGATTACTAGAAGGAGTGCTAGAAATATGTTTAAGCCTACCGACAGTCGTCCACTCATTTCTTCAAAAAATTCATAGATTATAGTAAGTCAATAGAAAAGGAATCCTCACTGTTTTTATTACAACTATGGCCTTTTCCATTGATTAATTTATGACTATCAGGAGTGAATGGATATGAAAAAGAATACAGGCTGCGGATTTGGTCATCACGGATGCCCTCCACAACCATCAAGCGATAAAGCAAAATCAAAAAGCTTATTTACAGAAACATTCGTACCGGAGCTTGATTTAGAAGAAGTAACAGTTGTTCTTGGAGATGTATTTCTTCAATCTTTAACAGAAGCGGATATTTATCTGCCAACTTATGCTAGTGCCATTAAAAACATCGAGAAAAACGTCTCGCTCACACAATGTAAAGCAATTCCTGTACCAGGGTTTCCGGATTACGTGAAATTATTTGTAGAAGGGATTGTCCATAAGAACATTCAATATGTAGAAGGTTCCTATGGAGTAGTAAAGGATTATAGTGTTGACATTCCTTTTAAAGCGTATGATCGAGTGAGACTGGCTACCCCTGTCAACAATCCGTTCGGAATTGACTTCAGCATTAAGAAGAATGTGTTGCAAAGAAGAGAACTTGCCAAAGACGGAATGGGAGCTAACCGCTGCGAATTTGGATCATTGACGTTTGAAATCAATAATGAGCCGATCAATTGCAAGCTTCTTGCTTCTGCTGTTAATCAGTGGGATATTACCGAGAACTTTGACAATTGGGGACGATTTAATAAAATTACAGAAAAAATGGACATCAATCTTCTAATCAAATTAACTCAGAAGAAACAGCAAATGGCTGGAGACGGGGATACAGGTGGAGGAGAAGAGCAAGGTCCAGAAGTAGTCTATAATCGTTTCAGAAATATCATCCAACAATAATGACTAAATGATGGAGCATGCTTTCTTGAAAGGCATTGTAAGAGATTATGAAGATAACTGTGAGAGGGCAGAGTGACGAGTTGAAAAGGGGTTCACCTTGAAGGTGAACCCCTTCCTCTTTTTACATATCATTGAACCAGATCATCTGACTAAACGTGCACAAATTGTTCTTGTGTTAAATGAAGGCTTACCTGTAAACAACCTTGAATCTTTAAAGTTGACTGGCCATTCTGCTTAAAGGATTCATGGTGACTGATAAACGTGAAATCTTGTAGAAAATGTTCAATTGGTTCACAGAAGGAATGATGACATTCATGATGAGTGCTTGGTTCTTGGGTGTTTTCTGCCAGGAATGTGTATTCTCTCTTCTCACTCACAGGGATAGTAGGCGGAAGTATCCAACGACTGGGAATGGTGCGATCCCATTGAATCGGAATTTTGATAGAGTGTATAGAAGCTGTTTCTCCTGGATCTACAAATTGAATCGAAGCAACAAGCGTCCCTTTCACAAACACAACTCCAGCAGGAATGGGAATATTCGTTTTTAGAGATTGGATAGACCAATTTATAGAGAGTATATGTTCAATTGGAAACGGTAATTCAACGTCTTCCAAGATGGCGACCTCAATCTGCAAAGTGGACAGTACAACGGGAATCTTTACAGTTAAAGAGCGAGAGTCGGGTACAGTGGTTTCAGTGCCACTTTCCAGGTGTTGATCTTCTGAAAATAGTTCATTTTCGAAACGCTCTTTTAATGCCGTCAGACTTGGGTGTTGGGGTTCGGTTTCCTCGATATCTTCTTGAGGTGCATGCTTGACTTCATCGGTCTCCTCTTGATGTTCATGTTTATCGTCCCTGATATCCTCTTCATGCTCCATGAACGTTTCCCGCTCTGTGGAAATTTTTTTGAGAACCGAGGTTAAGGAACCAATGCAATGAACGAAATCAGTCTGCTTACTTGTCAGCGGACTTGATTTATTTTCACAATATATTGTTTCTAAGTAATGACTAAATGAAGGTAGGTGATTTCCATTATGATCAAATTCATGATCCGAATAAAGCATTTCTTCTTCAAGTGCAGGAGGAGAAGCATCGGTGGGATTCTGATTTCGTTCGTGATGGTTTTCTTGGTCTTGATAGAGATTTCGTTGTTCCTCCAGCTCTTCCTCCAGCATCATGAATATCTCTTCCCGGATCGATACAGGTTCATTTCCTGCTTCAGAACCTTCAATAAGAACTTCTTCCTCCACGGAGGGCTCGATCTTATTCTTTTCATTTGAATTCGAAGGGGCGGTATTGTTCAGGGTTTCAGATATTTCCTTTACAGTTTTATCGGACTTCAAGTCCCCTTGTTCCTGCTCATCAGCTGAAACATCGATTTTGCTCAGTTTATTTTCTTGGTTTACCGCCATATCCATCACCTTAGGTGGAGGGAAAAACGTCGGGTGGGAATGAATTTTTTCCTGAGATCCCTTTGGCAGGTCGGTATCTTTTATGGGACTTTTTTTATTCGTCACATGATCTTGTAAGGAAAGATCTTGCTTCTGAGTAAGGTTAAATAAAGAAAATGATGGAGATTTTCGGCTGTTTTTTTCATTTTCATTCATTTTATTCAGAAAATAGCTTTCTATATCATTATTGTCTTCTCTCATAATCATGGTGATATCGGTGCGCTTTAACATCACACCTAATCATTTACCTCCTCTCTAAAAATGATTGAATAGTCATGTTCATTCGCAATCATCATTCGTGGTGGAGGTAACCCGTATTTGTTGATTCTGTAGGACTTTTACACATATATCTATGACCATTTTCTCTTCGATTGTACGGAAGTAGCCTTCTCCAATTGGACCGGAATGGGGGAGTGGACACCGGTCGATTGCTTCATCCCACTCGATGATTTTACTAGAAACTAACTCGCAATAAGGGATTTCATTATAGAATTGATGGCTTTCCTGATGGAATTGAGATAAATCATGGGTTTGTAGTTCATCTTTTTCCGGATACCCGGAAGGCAGCGGTTTTGAAATGAGGAAATCAAATTCCTGACGGTTATTCACTTCCGGCATGACCGGCATGGATAAGAAATGCTTAATGTCTGTTACACATTGAAAAGGTATATCCACAGTGTATGAGTGTAGATCTGACGCAATAGAAGAAAGGGATGTTTCTTCAATTTCTTTACAAGGGCTTGCATATTGGATGTTTTTTCGTACAAACCCTTTTACAAAAAGTTTATTAGAAGGAAGAAGCAGTCTGCACTGTGTTAATTTTATTGTCTTTTTAATATCCTTAATTTCCAGAACGGCCTCTGGAAAGGTAATCGTTGCATCTACATTTACCTGTAGGGTCAGTTCAGCCAATACGACAGGTACCTTGGTCACGATTTTTCCGATACTGACTTTTGGGTGGTGACAATGGTTTTTACAATCATGCGTATTTGACGTTGCATGACAATCGGACATTTTATTATGATTATCAAACATAAGGTGCCTCCTAAAGCAAGATAATGCCATCTTATGATTTAGAATGATAGTTGTTTGGGCCTGAGCCTATATGTATAGAGACTAATTATGGAAAGCCTGCCACAAATACTGATGAGAATATTGTACAGAAAGAAAATGCACCCCCCCTTCTGTTATCGATAACAGTAGGGGGAGTGCTGATGATGGTAGGTTACTGCTTATTCTGCAGTAAGACGGATTTGCTGTTTTTGTAATACTTTAATGGTAAAGTTGAGGGACATTTTTTCTAGCATATTGTAGAAATATCCTTCACCTACAGGACCTTCGGATACACGATCTGTTGATTCATCCCACTCCAAAATGCTGCTTGAAAGCAATTCACAATAAGGAAGTTGATTGTAGTATTGATTGCTGTATTGATGGAATTGGGAAATATCATTTGATAAATATTGATCCTTCTCTGGATAGCCTGTCCCTAAGTCTTGAGCTCTGAAGAAGTCAAATTCCTGACGGTTATTCGTTCTTGGGAGCTGGACTGGAGAATCCAGTGTGATCGTTGTCATGCATTTAAAAGGCACGCGGACCGTTAATGATTTAATGTCAGAAGATATACAGGATCCATCGAATCCAGATCCTCCGCATGGTGTAGCATATTGAATGTTCTTGCGCACATACCCTGATAATAGAAGAGGAAATTGTGCACCTTCTTCACTGAAGTCGCCATCGCTTGTTGGAATCGTCATTAAACGGCATTGTACGATTTCGACTTTCTTTTTTACATCTTTGATTTCCATTACAGGCTCTGGGAATTTAATGTGTGCTTCAAGGTTACTTGATACACGATATACTCCTAAATCTACTGGAACATGGACAATTCTTTCACCTGCCGGGGTTAGAATGGGATCGACTGTTGTGTTGTCGCAGTGATCGAGTGAAGCAGACTTGTCTACGTTCACACAATTTTTATTCTTATTATAATCACTCATTTTTTTTCCTCCTATTTAATAAACAATATTTAAACTACACTTTATAGTATGCTGACAGAATCTATTAAGAGTGGATATATGAATCAGTATAAGAGTGGAAATTTAATAGAGAAAAAGGATTAGCGGAAATTTATCCATATTACGTTACACCCCGGGAAAATTTATGACTGGGTACGTGCACAGATGTTTTCTATCCCGGCATAAGCTTAAGGGAAGGAGGAGGATGTAATGGATAGGCATAATTTTGCAGCTGTGGACTTAGGGAACAGCTTTTATAAAGCCATTGTATCGACTCAAGGTGAAGTGAAAGAGTATTCCATGCCGAATGCAATTGCGTTATTTGATGAAGAATTTTATGAGAGACCTTACGACGACGAGGATGTTTTGCTACAAGACAATTTGATTGTGGAAGTGAACAGTTCAGCTCTTCATGAAAAAAGGGATCCATATTATATCGGTAAGGCGGCGGCCAGACAGCGAAATGTGAGTTTGACATCCTTTAATAATCAGAAGGTAGATGAAGACCGTACGTACACCCTTTTATTTGGTATGTTGGCCCATCATGCTGTAATGAGCAGCCATTTTGATACAGATCTATCCTTTGAGATCGATCAATTGGCGGTCTCCCTGCCGACCACTCAGTATAAAGAGCGGAAAGATACGTTAAAAAGACGTTTAATCGGAACCCATACAGTATATCTACACAAGGTTCCTGGAATGATTGCCCCCAAAGAAATCATTGTAAGACTTCAGATTAAAGATGTCATTATCGGGGCTGAAGGAGCCTGTGCATACCTGGCGTTAACACGGGATAGTGAGACACTGGGGGTTAAAGATGAATCTCTCTTACAGGACTCTGCCAAAGGGATCCTAATCGGTGATCTGGGAGGGGATTCAGTGGATTTTGTAGGGATCAAACACAATAAGCCTGTAGCCTCCATTGAGGGAGAGCCTTTCGGGATCAACCAGTTTTTAGATCATATCATACAAAAGGTTAGTAAGTATGAGCTATACAAGTTCGACTCGAGGTCTGAGCTGGAGGAGAAACTGGTCGCAGGTCAATCCGAGTGGTATGTAGAACCATTCGCCGGTGTGAAAAAAGATATAAGTAAATATATCATTCCTCAGTTAAAATCATTGGCCATTAAATACTTGGAACATTTCGATCGGGTCAGGAACAGCTCAAATGAAATCAAAGGGGCGGTCAAATACATTGCAGTTGGCGGTGCCGCAAAAATAGCCGAATCCCATATCAGGGAAGCGGCCGTGAAATGGGCAGAAAGAGGACGCCCTATTGAATTATTCTTCCCGCAAAATATGGAAAGATTAAATGTATCAGGATTAATGATCCTTGCAAAATTGAATCAACTAAAAAATAATCCTGCGCACATTGAATATACAAAAAGCTAAAGGGTGATGAATATGCCTAAAAAATATGCAGATTACTTTCAGGATACAATTCTAACGATCCCCGAGAGCTTCGTAAATGTTAAAACCGGTGAAACGAAAGCCATCACTTCAAAGGTTGTAGAGCAAGTCGCCTATCATGCAAAAAATAATACATTGATTCATCTTGTTTTTTCTGCACTGGATGATTACCTGCACCACGTTAAAACGGTTCAAGTTCATAGACAATCCGAACATGCCATATTAGAAGAATTATTGGAATTAAAGAGACTGCTGCTTCAAAATGGAAATGATTCCTCCAAGTACTTGAACGAATACACCGTCAAAAGTCCAAAAGAGCAGGATCATACTTCCGTTGGAATGAAAGAAATTGACGATTTGCTTGAAGCTTTTGGAGGATGAAAAAGGTGAACGACTTTCGTTCACCTTTTTTCATTGGGGATGTATCTATAAATGAACGGCAGGCAGGCAGGTAATAGCACAGAAACAAGACAAGTCTACAGTTATACAAATACCGGTTCCCATCAAATCATCCACACTTTTGTGGTCGATCTGTTTACAAGGTGAAGAAAGTGCGCATTTACTTTCATGATGAGAATGGGAATCGCCTTTGTGGTGGTCGGATTTAAATGTTAGTAATTCAAGAGTCGCACATTTATGATCAAGGTCTATTAACTTAAAGACGTAGGTCTCGATGCACTTGAAGGTTTTTTTCTTTTTCGAATGACAATGATAGGTAGTGACACCAGTGCCCTTAAATGGCTCGCAACCACAATATAAAATGAAAGGGATGGTATTTTTTTTGTGTTTCTTTTTTTCACAAAGTAAATCCTCAATCGACTTTTTACATGAAGTATCACAACCATGATCTTTTTTTACTTTTTTCTGAGCTTCAAGGATTGCTTCTAAAACGTCTTCAACACAATGATTATAATGCCTGGAACGGGAGTCATGGCATTTGTGCATTTGATAATCTTCATGGAAATAGGTGTCCTGAGCATTTGATTTCTTACTATAACTCATTATTTAACACTCCTTTACAATTTACTACTAATTATCATACGTTCACAAGGGAATATTCGATTGAGCCTCTAGCCTAAAGTGATAAAAATAGATTTCAGGTACATATTTGGTAGTTAATTAGTGTATAGGATTTGATAGAAGAATGTGTTTCCCTGAGTGGCTGAAAGGAGTAAATATATGTAATGAAACGATACAATCAGTAGCTATGATAGGAATGAAAACATTTTTCAACACTTAAGCGACTCTATTGTATGTAAGGTTGAAAACCTTTATACTATAGTAATGTGCAACAATGTTTATCCTGTTAATTCGGCCGGCTTTATATATAGAAGAAAACGGTTTGGTTATAGAGGTAGAAAGGGGATTATTCATGAACGAAGAACAGCGAAAACATGGACAACAATCGAAGTCTGTATCACCACCAGACCAAAAATCTGATAAGGATTACAGCAAGTACTTTGAAAGTGTCTATATCCCGCCGTCGTTAAAAGATGCCAAGAAGCGTGGGAAAGAAGAAATAAAATACCATAATGACTTTACAATCGATGATCAATATAGAGGACTCGGGGAAGGAAAGAAATTCTATATCCGTACCTATGGTTGTCAAATGAATGAACATGATACAGAAGTGATGGCAGGGATCTTCATGGCACTCGGCTATGAAGCAACGAATTCGACAGATGATGCGGATGTCATCCTATTGAATACCTGTGCCATTCGTGAAAATGCTGAGAATAAGGTGTTCGGCGAATTAGGACACCTAAAACATTTAAAACGGGAAAAGCCTGATCTATTAATTGGTGTATGCGGATGTATGTCCCAGGAAGAATCGGTTGTCAACAAAATCCTGAAAACCTATCAACAGGTGGACATGATCTTTGGAACGCATAATATTCATCGTCTTCCTCAAATATTATCAGATGCTTATATGTCCAAGGCGATGGTCGTTGAGGTCTGGTCGAAAGAAGGGGACGTCATTGAGAACCTTCCGAAGGTCCGCCGTGGCAATATCAAGGCATGGGTCAATATCATGTACGGATGTGACAAGTTCTGTACATACTGTATCGTGCCGTATACACGAGGGAAAGAAAGAAGCCGCCGTCCTGAAGAAATCATTCAGGAAGTCCGCCATCTGGCTGCACAAGGGTACCAGGAAATCACTCTTCTCGGTCAAAACGTCAACGCATACGGTAAGGATATCGAAGACCTTCAGTATGGGTTGGGAGACTTAATGGATGATCTTCGTAAGGTGGATATTCCACGTATCCGGTTCACTACCAGTCATCCAAGGGATTTCGATGATCACTTAATCGAAGTTCTTGCCAAGAAAGGAAATCTGGTCGAGCACATTCATTTACCTGTTCAATCAGGTTCGACAGATGTCCTGAAAATCATGGCACGAAAGTATACAAGGGAACAATTCCTGGAATTAGTGGGTAAAATTAAAAAAGCCATGCCGGACGTGGCGCTTACGACAGATATTATCGTTGGCTATCCCAATGAGACCAATGAACAATTTGAAGAAACCCTTTCTTTATATAAGGAAGTTGGCTTTGAATCAGCATATACTTACATCTACTCTCCACGGGAAGGTACCCCTGCAGCGAAGATGAATGACAACGTGCCGATGGAAGTGAAGAAAGAACGCCTTCAAAGGCTGAATGCAGTGGTGAAAGAGTATTCTGCTGAAGCGATGAAGAAATATACGGGTCGAATCGTTGAAGTACTTGTGGATGGGGAAAGCAAGAAAAATCCTGACATTCTGGCAGGCTACACAAGACGCAGTAAGCTCGTAAACTTCAAGGCTCCTAAGACAGCCATTGGGAAAATAGTGAAAGTGAAGATCACAGATGCCAAGTCCTGGTCATTGGATGGGGAAATGGTAGGAGAAGGCCAAATCGGAACAGAATTCCAGGAAGCAGTAGAGGTGAAATAATATGGCAAAGTATACAAAAGACGATATTATGAAACGCGCAGAAGAGCTGGCAACGATGATTGCTGAAACGGAAGAAGTGGATTTCTTCAAGCGGGCGGAAGCACAGATCCATGAAAATCAAAAAGTCCGTGAAATGATCGCAAGTATCAAGAGTTTACAAAAACAAGCCGTTAACTTCCAACACTACGGGAAAATCGAAGCCCTGAAAATGGTTGAGGCGAAAATTGAAAACCTTGAAAAGGAAATCGATGAGATTCCGGTTGTTCAACAATTTAAGGAATCCCAAACGGATGTGAATGATTTACTCCAAATCGTTGCATCTGTGATTTCAAATAATGTGACAGATCATATCATCGAAACTACGGGTGGTGACTTACTCCGTGGGGAAACAGGGTCACATGTGAAAAATTCAGCCCCTGGCAGCTGTTCCTGATTCAGGAATCATAGTAAATGCAAGACGATTTCAGGTCATAACGATCTATACAGGAAAGGGATCTCCCTTTCCTGTATAGATCGTTTTTTTTGTTTGTTATTTCACCATTCCCGTCAAGCGCATTCCGGAACATTCATTTGGGATTCGCATACAATACATTATCTAAGCAACAATCCCATTATGTAATAAAATTTACTCGCACAAACACCTAGATAGTCGCATAAGATGAATTGAAAATGAATGAGGAGGTTCGCTCGAATGGCAGAATATAGAGAGATTATCACTAAAGCGGTCGTAGCGAAGGGACGTAAATTTACACAGTCTCATCATACGATTTGCCCACCGCATAATCCATCGAGCATTTTAGGCTGCTGGATCATTAACCATCAGTATGAAGCACACAAAGTCGGCAAGAAGGTCGAAGTTCACGGTTTTTACGAAATCAACGTATGGTACTCCCACAGTGACAACACGAAAACTTCGGTTGTAACCGAGAGAGTAGAATATACAGATTGCATTAAATTAAAATACCGTGATCCAGACTGCTTAGATGACATTGAAGTATGTGCGAGAGTACTGCAACAGCCAAATTGCTGCGAAGCGGTCATTTCACCGAACGGTAACAAAATCATCGTTCACGTCGAACGTGAATTCCTGGTGGAAGTTATCGGAGAAACGAAAGTATGTGTCCTAGTGAATCCTGAAGGTTGTGACGATGAAGACTGGGATTGCGACTTGGATGATGAAGAATTTGAAGAGTTAGATCCAGACTTCTTAGAAGGCGACGAAGAATAAAATAGACTAGGAAGACGGCCTCTTCCTAGTTTTTTCTTCTTAGCACGTAAGCAGTCGGAAAATGGATATGAACCAACGGGCATCTGTGCAGATGCTCTTTTTTTATGGAAATGTCGTTACTGTTTTCGCTTAGAGGATAAGCAATAAACTGATGACAGCGCATGTGATAGAAGCGATCAATCCCGTCAGGAGAGGTTTAATTCCCAGACGGATGATATCTTTTCCTTTTACTTGAAGACCCACAGCCGTCATCACCATGATGATCATGAACTTGGACGAACTCTTCAGGTATGACTCCATGGTCATTGGAATCAATCCAAACGTATGGAGCAGTGACACCGCAAGGAACAAAAATATGAACCACGGAAAGGCCTTCTTATAATGAGCTCCCTTTGTGCTTTTCTTCCTTAAGATAAACGGAAGGATGAACATCACAGGAATCAGGAATAATGTTCTGGCAAGCTTCACCGTCGTCGCAACTTCACCTGCTTCGTCTCCATATGCATAACCAACGGCAACCGCCGAAGAAGTATCATGTACGGCGGTACCCGCCCAGATCCCAAACGATAGATCAGACATGTCGAGAAGTTGACCGATGATGGGATACGTAACAAATGCAATTAAATTAAAGAAGACGATCGTGGATAATGCATAAGCGGTTTCATCCTCTTTAGCGCCGACGATCCCTTTAACGGCTGAGATCGCTGTGGCTCCACATATGCTGGTACCGATCCCGATCAATAAGCTCAACCTTTTATCGATACGGAGCCATTTCCCGACAACATAAGTTACTGAAATGCCTATGGTAACAGAGAAAAATATCACCCATAGAGCTCTTTGACCGATATGGAGGATATCATAAAGGCTCAATCCGACACCCAGAAAAACGATAGCCACTTTCAATAGAACCTTCAAAGTAAACTGTATTCCCGGATCGAAAGCTTTTGGGAGTTTTATTGTGTTTTGGAGGATAGCCCCGATCAAGATCGCAAATAACAAGCTGCCGATCAGTGGAAAAAGAATGCCCAACCCCCTTGATAATAAACTGATTAATAGGATGATGAAGAGGCCCCAGGCTTCTCTCGGAAGAATGGAGCCTTTGTGTTTGTCATGTTGCAAAATTCATTAGCTCCTTTATTAAAATCGACCATGTATAAGTATAGTACAATCTCCCTAATGGCGTGAACCAAAATGCACTACTCTATTTATTGTATGTTAAAATAGAAAAGATATAGAAAATATAGACCCAGTAATGAAAGGATTTTTTACATGAAAAAGATTTTGGTCCTGGCAGAAAAACCTTCTGTCGGTAGAGATATTGCCAGAGTACTTCAATGTACGAAAAGTGGAAATGGATTCTTGGAAGGGAATGATTATATCGTCACTTGGGCTCTTGGACACCTGGTGACCCTTGCAGAACCTGAAAGCTATGACGATCGATATAAATCATGGAAGCTCGAGGATCTTCCCATGCTCCCACCGTCCCTTAATCTTGTCGTGATTAAGAAAACAGGAAAACAATTCAGCACGGTCAAAGCGCAAATGAACCGCCCTGATGTAAAAGAGATCGTCATTGCCACCGATGCTGGTCGTGAAGGGGAGCTTGTCGCCCGTTGGATCATTGAAAAAGCCCGGGTGAATAAGCCGTTAAAACGGTTATGGATTTCATCTGTCACCGATAAGGCCATCAAGGATGGATTCAAAAGACTGAAAGATGCGAAAAGCTTCGAAAATTTATATGCTGCTGCCGAGGCACGATCCGAAGCTGATTGGTACGTGGGGATGAATGCAACAAGAGCCTTGACCACCAAGCACAATGCCCAATTGTCCTGCGGACGTGTACAAACACCGACGATAAGTATCATTGCGCAGCGAGAGGAGGAAATAAAGAATTTCACCCCCAGACCTTTTTACGGAATACAAGCTGTGACGGATAAAGGGACCTTTGTGTGGTCCAACAGGAAAAACAATGATACGAGAACGTTCTCCAAAGAAGAAATCACTTCAATTATGGAGTCATTAAAAGACAGGAAGGAAATCGTCATTCAGTCTGTGAAGAAAACATTGAAGAAAAATGTTGCACCTTCCCTTTATGATTTGACTGAATTACAAAGAGATGCCCATAAGATCTTTGGATTTTCTGCTAAAGAAACGCTTTCTATCATGCAGAAATTGTATGAGCAGCATAAATTGGTGACGTATCCAAGGACAGATAGTAAACATTTATCAAGTGATATGGTTTCAACACTCAAGGACAGATTGAAAGCGGTGAACGTTCAACCATACCGAAAGATGGCCCACAGGGCGTTACAGGGCTCGGTGCAATTGTCAAAAGCTTATGTAGATGATCAAAAGGTGACAGATCACCATGCGATCATCCCTACGGAAGAAACACCTTTTATTCAGAAGCTGCAGGACAGGGAAATAAAAATATATGATTTGATCGTCAAGCGTTTCCTAGCCGTATTCCTTCCTCCCTATCAATACGAACAAACGACTGTAGATGCCTCAATCGGGTCAGAAACATTTCAAACAAAAGGGAAGCGGATTGTAGACTCCGGATGGAAAGAACTCTATGATCACAACACAGAAGCGGACCAACTACTTTCCAGAATGGAAGAAGGGACTGCCTATCCGGTTCTGTCAATCAAAGAAACGGAAGGACAAACCAATCCTCCAGGAAGATTTAATGAGGGAACACTGTTGTCTGCCATGGAGAACCCTAAGAAGTTCATGAAAGAAAGCAATAAAGACCTGCTCGCTACCATTTCTGAGGCAGGCGGCCTTGGGACTGTCGCAACAAGGGCAGATATTATTGAAAAACTCTTCAATTCAGGGGTAATAGAGTCAAAAGGAAAAGATATTCATATAACTTCCAAAGGGAAGCAACTATTGGAACTTGCACCTCTGGATCTCAGGTCACCTACCTTGACAGCGGTGTGGGAGCAAAAGCTTGAAAAAATCGCCAACGGCTCCCTGAAAAAGCAGGAATTTCTGAAAGAAATCAAGGATTATACGAAGAAGTCCGTCAGTGAAATCAAACATTCAACTCAAAAATTCACCCATGATAACCTGACAGGTACCAAATGTCCGGACTGTGGGAATTTAATGTTGGAAATTAAGAATAAGCATGGAAAGAAACTGGTTTGCCAGGACAGGGAATGTGGTCACAGGAAAAATATCAGCAAGAAAACGAATGCCCGGTGTCCGAATTGCCATAAACGCCTGGACTTAAGAGGAGAAGGGGAAGGCCAGACATTCACTTGTGCTTGTGGACATAGAGAAAAGTTATCGACATTCAATGATAGAAGAAAAAAAGAAAAGAATAGTAAAGCGACAAAAAGGGATGTGAATAAATATTTAAAAACACAACAGAAGGAAGAGCCGGTCAATACAGCATTAGCTGATGCATTGGCAAAATTAAAATTGGATCAGTAGCCATTCCTGGGGATGAGTGCCTATTTTGGCAATCATCCCTATCTTTTATCATAATTAATTGGTAGAATATTTGTAATTATGAAAAAACGAGGTGAAGTCAAGTGACATCCTTTACAATTGAAGAGTTTTTTGAGGCAATCGAAACGGGCGATAAAGCGGTAGTCGAACAAACGTTAAGAAATGATACAAATCTTTGTAATGCAGAGAATGAACAAGGTCTAACTGCTCTCGGGGTGGCGTCACATTTTGATCAAAAGGAAATTGTGGAGATTCTTCTGAATTTTGGAGCAGATATTAATTCCGTTTCCAATTCAAAGGTAGCGTATATTCCATCCAACACAGCATTACATGCAGGAATTGCCGGTAAAGCGTCAAAAGAATTAGTGGAATTCCTGCTTGATCAGGGAGCGAATGTAAATCAGAGTGATTCATCCGGCCATACACCATTACATATTGCTGCATTCGATGGTTCTGCAGAGATCGTGTCATTGCTACTGGCTTATGGAGACGATCGAGCCAACCAATCAGAAGATACCCAATCTCCTTTGGAGATCGCTACTGAACGAAATAATAAGGATTTCTTGAAGGCTCACGAGAATTTTGTTAAAACAAAAATATAGAATCCGATGAGGCGCATTCCCAAGTGGGAGTGCGTTTTTGCTATATTGAAAAAATTTTTTATAAATTGTACACGGTTTCACTGTTGGTTTAATAGGCTTTATCTGAATCTACTTATGATTTTATATTCTGAAAAAATAATGTTTTTAGAAAATTCTGTTGTTATTTGTCGTTTTTCGTATTAGAATAAACGTTAATTTCAAATAGTGAAGGGAGGACATCGTGATGCTCACATTTCTTGCATCCATCTGTATTCTGGTAGTTGGTTATTTCTTTTATTCAAAGGTGGTAGAAAAGATTTTCGGGGTGGATGATTCAAATATCACACCTGCATATGCAAAAAAAGACGGCTTGGATTATATGCCCATGAGCTGGTGGAAAGCAAGTCTCGTACAACTCTTGAACATTGCGGGATTGGGTCCGATCTTCGGTGCGATCCTGGGTGCTTTATACGGTCCTGTCGCATTTCTGTGGATTGTGATAGGAACATTGTTCGCTGGAGCCGTACATGATTATTTTTCCGGGATGCTTTCTCTCAGACATAATGGGGCACAGTTCCCGACAATCGTAGGGAAATATTTAGGGAAACCCGTTCAGTCCGTCATGAACATTTTGTCCATCGTGTTAATGATCCTTGTAGCGGCAGCCTTTACATCTGGCCCGGCGCAACTTATGGCAGAGGTGACGCCACTTAACTTTATGACCTCTCTGGTTATGATCTTTACATATTTTCTGATTGCAACAGTTTTACCGATCAATAAAATCATCGGTAGGATTTATCCGATTTTCGGTGCGATACTTATATTTATGGCGGTAGCAATCGGAATCGGATTATTCTTCTTTGAACACCCGGTCCCGAATTTAACATTTGAGAACATGCATCCAGGCGACCTGCCTTTATGGCCTCTCTTAATGGTCACTGTGTCATGCGGAGCCATTTCCGGCTTCCATTCCACTCAAAGTCCGATTCTTGCAAGGACTCTGAAACGGGAGAGCGAAGGTCGGAAAGTATTTTATGGGGCGATGGTTGCTGAAGGAATCATAGCGCTTATCTGGGCTGCTGCAGGGATGGCATTCTTTAATGGAACAGCCGGTTTGCAAGAAGCACTCGCTTCAGGAGGACCTGCAGGGGTGGTTAATGAGATCAGCAAAACGACACTTGGGACTCTCGGCGGGATACTGGCCGTCCTTGGTGTCATCATCCTCCCGGTGACGACAGGGGATACCGCCCTCAGATCGTCACGTATGATGCTCGCAGATTTACTGAGCGATTTTAGGAAGAAAGAAATGAAAGGGAAATGGCTTCCAGGGTTACTCGTCATCCCTGTTGCAGTACCTACTTTCCTGCTGACCCAAATCGATTATACTTTTCTTTGGAGATATGTGGGCTGGTCGAATCAAGTAGTTGCGACGGTCATGCTTTGGACCGCTTCCATCTATTTATTGCAGAAAGCAAGATTTCACTGGATTTGCAGCCTTCCCGCACTGTTTATGACAGGAGTGGTAGGTTCGTATATTTTTTATGCACCGGAAGGGTTCGGTCTTTCCTATTCAACCTCCATGGTTTTTGGTGTCATCATCTGGACAGCCGTATTGGTCTGGTTTATTGGACAAGTAGTAAAGTACAGACCGGAAAGACAGCAGTCATTGAAAATGAAATCAGTCAATTCATACCGTTAATCGAAGAAACAGCCTTTTCATTTGAGAAGGCTGTTTTTTTGTGGATGAAAAATAAGTTAAAGGAGAGAAATGTGAACTTTGTCGATTAAAATCTTAATTTTTATAATATTTAGACAAATCATTCTACAAATTTCGCGGAGTGCCTATGATACCTTATGAGAAACGGACAAGAAGGCTCATAAATATAGGACAATACATAATGACAAATGGCGAAGGTAGTTCGTGTTACAAAATGTATAATGCAATCTATTTTAGTACGGGTTAAAATTAAGTGAAAATAGTAAAAATTCAGAATTTATTTAAGGGCAGTGAAATCTAGTAAGTGTTTATATATGAAACTATAACAATGAAAGCGCTTACTATTTAATAAAAATCTTAATGTAATGGGGGAATTGGAATGTCAGATTTGGTTACAATCGGACTCATTCAGGCTTCTCATGATGTGGACGGGAATGAAACAGTGGACGTCCATAAAAAGAATGCAATCAAAAAGCATGTGGAACTAGTGAGGGATGCAGCGAAAAAAGGTGCTCAAATCATATGCTTGCAGGAGATATTCTATGGGCCGTACTTTTGTTCAGAGCAAAATCCTAAATGGTATGACTCTGCAGAAGAAATTCCGAATGGTCCGACTACAAAACAATTCCAGGAGTTGGCCAAAGAGCTGAGTGTGGTCATCGTCCTGCCGATCTATGAGAGGGAAGGAATAGCAACCTACTATAATACGGCAGCTGTCATCGACGCAGATGGAACATACTTGGGCAAATATCGAAAGCAGCATATCCCTCACGTGGGTGTCGGGGAGGAAGGATACGGGTTCTGGGAGAAATATTATTTCAAACCTGGAAACCTTGGGTATCCGGTATTTGATACGGCTTATGCCAAGGTAGGGGTCTACATTTGTTATGACAGGCATTTCCCTGAAGGAGCACGTTTATTAGGGTTGAAGGGGGCAGAAATTGTCTTTAATCCGTCAGCGACCGTAGCGGGTCTTTCCGAATACTTATGGAAACTTGAACAACCTGCGCATGCAGTGGCAAATGGGTACTATTTGGGAGCCATCAATCGTGTCGGATATGAAGGTCCCTGGAATATGGGTGAATTCTACGGTCAGTCCTATCTTGTCGATCCGAGAGGGAGCTTTGTTTCAGTTGGAAGCAGGGATCAGGATGAAGTGATCATCGGGGAAATGAATAAAAAGTTATTAAGGGAAGTAAGGGACACGTGGCAGTTTTACCGTGACAGGAGACCCGAAACCTATAACGATATGACGGCGTTACTTCCTTAACCAAGCTGGAACGATAAGGAGTGCTCCATCATTTTGATTCATTAATCGGAAATGAAGAGGGGGAAGTCAGTTTGTCTAACACACTTTCATTACTCAATCTCGAGAAGAATTTTCAGGAAACCCATAAGGGGTTAACGGGTAGGGAGGCATTGGAGGAAGCGAATCGATGTTTGTACTGTTATGATGCACCTTGTATTCAAGCCTGCCCGACAAGCATCGATATACCATCATTTATCAAAAAGATTGCCTCAGGGAATTTAAAGGGTTCCGCTAAGACAATCATGTCTGCCAATCCCGTTGGGGCGAGCTGCTCAAGGGTCTGTCCGACAGAGGAGCTATGTGAAGGAGCATGCGTACTTAATTCTTCAACCAAACCCATTATGATCGGCGATCTTCAGCGCTATGCAACAGATTGGGCAAGACATAATGACACTGTGCTCTTTGAAGCGGGAGAGCCTAACGGAAAGAAAGTCGGAATCATCGGAGGGGGACCGGCAGGGCTTTCTGCAGCAAGGGAACTTGCGCGATTTGGATATGATGTAACGATTTATGAGGCTGAAAACGAAGCGGGGGGCTTAAATACTTATGGCATCGTTTCGTTCCGCCTTCCTCAGAGCATTTCTTATTGGGAAGTGGAACAGGTAAAGAAACTGAATGTAAAGATCCGTACAAGTGTAAAAGTGGGTCAGGATATTTCTGCCGAGGAAATCCTAATGAACCATGACTTTGTCATCCTGGCTGCAGGAATGTCAAGTGTACCGGACTTACGGATTGAAGGAGAAGAACTGATAGGCGTGCATGATGCCATCGAGTTTGTGAAAACCACCAAAAGCGGCAAGTTGAATCACGAGTACATCGGTAAAAAAGTAGTGGTGATCGGTGCAGGAAACACAGCCATTGATGGAGCCACATGCTCCATTCGACTAGGTGCAGAAAATGTGAAAATATTATACCGGCGTACTCAAGAAGAAATGACAGCTTATGATTTCGAATACGAATTTGCCAAGCAGGACGGTGTGGAATTTCGTTGGTTGACGGCACCCCAAAGAATTATCGGAAATGAAAAAGGAGTGGTTACAGGGATTGAATGTATCAAGATGGAGCTTGGTGAACAAGGGACTGATGGAAGAAGGCGCCCCATTCCGGTTAATGGATCCGAATTCATTTTACCTGTTGACGTTGTCATTAAAGCCATAGGACAGACCCGTCATCTTACACTCATTGAACAATTCGGGTTGGACCACTCTGAAGGAGTGGTGAAGGTTGATCCCGGTACTTTTCAAACGTCGAATCCTACGATTTTTGCCTGTGGGGACATTGTATTCGGTAAAGGTATCGGGGAGGCGATGGTTGTTACGGCAGCAGAGCAAGGGAAGCAGGCAGCATACCATTTACATGAGATCTGTTCGACAGTAAAAATGAATTAAAACTGTTAAAGAGGGGGGAATTCCATGGCGAATTTAAGCATAGATTTAGCGGGGATCAAATCACCTAATCCATTTTGGTTGGCATCTGCTCCGCCAACGAACTCAGGGTATCAGGTTCAAAGGGCTTTCGAGGCTGGTTGGGGAGGTGCGGTTTGGAAAACGTTGGGTGAACCTATCATAAATGTTTCTTCCAGGTTCGCAGCCGTAAGCTTTAACGGCCAGAGGGTAGCGGGTTTCAACAATATCGAACTGATTACGGATCGTCCATTGGAAGTGAACTTAAAAGAGATATATGAAACCAAGAAGAGATTCCCGAATCACGCCATCATTGCTTCACTAATGGTGGAGCCGAAGCAGGAAAAGTGGCATGAAATCGTCAAAAAAGTGGAGGATGTAGGCGTTGATGGATTGGAACTGAATTTCGGATGTCCCCATGGGATGGCTGAACGCGGGATGGGGTCGGCCTCCGGTCAAGTACCTGAGCTGGTCGAGAAGCAAACTCATTGGGCAAAGGAAGTGGCCAGGACACCGGTCATTGTTAAGCTGACACCCAATATAACAGATATCACCGTGACAGCCGAAGCAGCCGTCCGAGGCGGAGCGGATGCTGTCAGTATGATCAATACGATCAATAGTCTTGCGGGAGTGGATCTGGACTCTTGGAACACCATTCCTCATGTAGCCGGTAAGGGAGCTCACGGTGGCTATTGCGGGCCTGCAGTGAAACCTATTTCCTTGAACATGGTGGCAGAATGTGCCAGGAATCCGAGGATCAATGTCCCGATTTCAGGCATGGGGGGAGTGTCGAACTGGCAGGACGCCGTTGAGTTCATGCTCATGGGTGCTTCCGGGGTGCAAGTATGCACAGCTGCCATGCACCACGGTTTCAGGATTGTCGAGGATATGCTGGATGGATTGAGTAATTATTTAGATGAAAAAGGAATATCAAGCGTTCAGGAGATCGTCGGGAAGTCAGTGCCTAGATTTTCCGATTGGGGTAATCTGGATCTGAATTATAGCGTAGTTGCCCAGATCAATAATGACGTATGCATCAATTGTAATAAGTGTCACATTGCATGTGAAGATACATCTCATCAGTGTATTGATATGCTGAAGGATCCTGATGGAAATAGCTATCTAAAGGTGCGGGAGGAAGATTGTGTCGGATGTAACCTATGCTCGATTGTCTGTCCGGTTGATGGTGCCATAGACATGATTGAAGTTCCGAGTGGTCAGATGCCGATGACCTGGAACCAACGTCAAGCAGTCATGAGTAACCTGTCGGGCTCTAAAGTAAATGCAGTAAAATAACCCAGGAGGTACCGTAATGGAAAAGATCATTCAAAATGGAACGATTGTCACAGCAACCGATACGTATAAAGCAGATATCCTGATACAAGACGGAAAGATTGCAGCGATTGGAAAAGGGTTTGATCCAGGAGAGGCTGAAGTGATCGATGCAAGTGGAAAATTCATTTTTCCAGGAGGAGTCGATCCCCATACACATCTGGAAATGCCATTTGGTGGCACGGTTTCAAAGGATGACTTTGAAACGGGAACAATCGCCGCTGCATTTGGTGGGACAACGACCCTCATAGATTTCTGTTTAACGAATAAAGGAGAAACTCTTCAAAGTGCCATCGATACATGGCATGCAAAATCAAAGGATAAAGCCGTTATCGATTATAGCTTCCACCTGATGATCGGGGAGATCAATCAAGAGGTACTCTCTCAGCTGCCTGATGTCATACAGCAGGAAGGCATCACCTCGTTCAAAGTGTTTATGGCGTACAAAAATGTATTTCAGGCAGATGATGAAACCCTATTCAGAACACTGGTTGCTGCAAGGGAACTCGGGGGACTCGTCATGGTTCACGCAGAGAATGGAGATGTCATTGAGTACTTAACCGAGAAGGCATTAGATGAAGGGAAAACGGAACCGATTTATCATGCTTTGACGAGACCTCCTGAACTTGAAGGGGAAGCCACCGGCAGAGCAGCTAAATTAACGGGATTAGCCGATTCCCAATTATATGTTGTTCATGTTTCGTGCTCGGAGGCTGTGGAACAGATTTCAGCGGCGAGGAGTAAAGGGTTGAATGTATGGGGGGAGACATGTCCACAATACCTTGTACTTGACCAAACCTATTTAGAGCGCCCCAACTTTGAAGGGGCCAAATACGTATGGTCACCTCCACTCAGGGAAAAGTGGCATCAGGACGTTTTATGGAATGCATTGAAAAGCGGGCAGCTCCAAACATTGGGATCTGATCAATGTTCTTTTGATTTCCAGGGACAGAAGGATCTAGGAAAAGAAGATTTCACTAAAATTCCGAATGGCGGACCGATCATTGAGGACCGTGTATCCATATTATTCTCAGAAGGGGTGGGAAAAGGACGCATAAACTTGAATCAGTTTGTAGATATCATGTCAACAAGGAGTGCCAAATTGTTTGGATTGTATCCTCAGAAAGGGACCGTTGCCGTTGGATCGGATGCAGATATCGTCATCTTTGATCCGGATGCAGAAAGAGTCATCTCTGCTGCGACCCATCATATGGCAGCAGATTATAACCCGTTTGAAGGCATGAAAATCAAAGGCGAACCGGTTTCTGTATTATCCAGGGGTGAATATGTCATCAAAGATAAAAAGTTTGTAGGAAAGCAGGGTACCGGCAAATATATTAAGAGAGCGAAATACGGTGACCTGCTGGTAAATGAAGAGAGTGCAGCACTTCAATCCACTAAGAGCTGAAAACCATATAGATAAACATCCATCCTAATCCTAGAACGACTCCTCGCGAGACGGGTGCAGGGACTGCGCCCGCTCGCCTCTCTTGTTAAGAAGATTGGTAAAGCCATTCGAAGCAAACAAAGTGGGGTGTTCATGTTGAAAAGAAGTTACTTAAAGTCTCCTGATCTATTGCCTATCAAAGAAAGTGAAAGGAAAGTTACAAAGCTTGGCTATTCCTTTATGTGGGTGGGGATGGTCGTCGTACTTGCAACCTTCGCAATCGGTGGGGCAGGCGTCGTATCGTTACCATTACCCCTTGTTGTTTTAGCCACCATCATAGGATCCCTTGCCATTGGATTATTTATTACCTTAACAGGCGATATAGGGATCGAACATGGTTTATCCTTCCCTGTATACATGAGAGCGCCCTTCGGAACGATCGGGACGCATATTCCATCCGTGGTTCGAGGGCTGGCTGCTTCCATGTGGTTCGGAATCAACACATACTTCGGGGCTACCGCGATGAACGGAATTCTTAATATATTATCAGGTTTTGATAACTGGTTTGTTTGCTTCATGATTTTTGCGATTCTTCAATTGGTGAATACGGCACTTGGGATTAAAGCTGTGGAACGTTTTGCGGACCTTGCCGCTCCAGTCATCATTCTCATCTCAGTATGGATGTATTCATCATTATCAGACTCCGCAGCCTCCCAGGGAAGAGATATCTGGAGCTGGGTTGAAAGTCCGGTGACGGGGGCAGCCACATTCACTGCTTTCCTTGTTGTGATTTTTAGTAATATGGGATTTTGGGCCACACTTTCAGCAGATATTCCTTCCATTTCACGCTTCATGAAGGCTCCAAGCAATGAAAGGAATTGGTTCAAGAGAAATCGGAGTGCACTCATAGGTAATCTTATAGCCCTTCCGATTACACAAGCATTTATGGTATTAATCGGCGGTATTTCGTATATAGCCGTACTGAATTATGATCCTGTAGTTGCCCTGCAGGAGGCGGCAAGCGGATTTGTTTTAGGTGTCCTGCTCCTGATGATCGTCCTGGCACAATGGTCTACGAATATTGCGGCTAATATAGTACCTGCAGCCACCATTTTTTCAAATGTAGGGGGACCCAAATTTCCTTTTTGGGCTGGAGTGTTGACAGCCGGGGTCGTGGGGACGATAGTCCAGCCATGGAACCTTTTCGATATCATCATTCCCGTTCTGCTGTTTGTAGGGGGGATATTATCCGCCATCGTCGGAATATTGATATCAGATTACTATTTTATAAGAAAACGCCGGGTCAATGTCCCCGCATTATATGAAGACAGGGGACAATTCAGCTATATGAAAGGTATCAATCTTGCTGGCTTCATATCATGGATCCTTGGGGCAGTCGCTTCATATTTCGTTCCTAACTTCTCGTTTCTGGTTGGATTTGGTATAGGAGCCCTCTGCTATTACGTTTTGGCTAAGTATTGGTGGTTCAAGAAGTATGAGCAGGCAGAACTTTCCGATCCCAGTGATGAGAAGTATCTGGGAATGTCCGTAGGCCGTGATTGGATCATTGAAGAAGCAGAGGAAAACGTTATCGAAAAATCCCCAACAGGTACAAGTTTATCTTGAGTGGGCGAAAGTGGTACCAAATAGGATGATGAAAGGGTGTCGAAATGTCCGATTATCAAGAGTTCTTAAGCGAAAGAGACAAGATAGATTTTCTTCTGCAAAAGGGTTTTAAAATAGAAAAGGTCACTGAAAATCTCAGTGGGGCTTTTGTTGTATTTAAACATACTGAAAATAAGAGAAGCGCCACTTTGCATGTAAAAACGGCGAATGCACGAAAGTATTTTTCAAATCTATTATTTCAAGCACAACATTGAAAGGGGGCCGAGCGGCATGAGGGATCTGCCCGCAGACAAAGAGTTGACGGTTGCCCCCGGAAATATGCAAACGACGGATGAATTAATACATTGGGTATTATCCGTCTTGTCTTCTAATCACTTGACTGACGAACAATTAGTGAAGTGGTGGGGGGAGGAGATACAGTTTGCAATCCCCCATACCGAAGAGGAGTGAAGGATTGGTTCTACCAATCCTTTTTCTCCATTTACTACGCCAAACAAAAAGGGAGAGAAGGATGAAAAGTCATTTCTATTTTTCAGTGAAAGATATCCTGGAAAGAAAGTACTTTGAACACGCTAAGGTGATGGCTGGACACAGAGGTCTCTCCAGACAAGTAAAATGGGTACACATTGTCGAAGTCACTTCTATTAAAAATCTTCTTAACGGGAATGAATTGATTCTTTCAACTGGTCTTGCCTTGAAGGAGGAAGGGAGTTTCCTATCATTGATTCAACAGTTGGGAGCTTGTGATGCAGCGGCCCTTTGTATCGAACTTGATACGAATATCTCTACCATACCAGCAGCTGTATTGGAATGGGCGGATGAATTTGATTTTCCCATCATTGTTTTTGAAAAAGAAGTCCCGTTTGTCAGTATCACCCAGGATATACACGCCGTAATCATCAATCAGCAATATGAGATGATCAAGAAACTTGATTTCTATGCTCAAAACCTGAATAAATTGCTGTTGTCAGTCAAGCACTGCAGGGATATCCTTCAAGTATTACATAAAGAATTGAATGTACCGGTACTTTTTCAATTGAAAGAACAAGATGTTAAGGTTCATCCCTTAATGTGTTCGTCTGAAGAAGAGCTCTTCCTGCAAAACTATTATAAAAGCAAAGACAGTAAAGATCATCACGTTGCTTCAACGAAGGTCATCCTATTTGATCAGGAGTATGCAGAGCTTTGCATCTGCAGGTACAATCATCCGTTTAGTGAATATGAGCTGCTCATACTTGACCGGACATCCACCGCCCTTGCTCAATATTGGATGAGGGAATTGTATTTTGATGAACAAAAACGCTTGGAAGAATCAAAGTGGATCATGTCCTGGTTAAAAGGAGATCAATCATACGAGGGACTTGCCGCTTTCATGGATGACCTAAACGTATCGATTCATGGTGGTGTCGTATGTATTTGCAAGATGAATACACTGGCTGATAAAGAAATGCTTGACTTAACCTTCTTCAATCTAGTAACAAAAAGCATATTTGAACAATATGGATTCAAAGTGGTGCCCGAAAGGATCGATCATGATTTAGTCTTTATTCTCCTTGATACCCGGAGAACCGGTGATTGGAAGGCACGATTGATCAGTGCTTATGAAAAGATTTTAAAATCAGGATTTTTCAGAAAGTCGTCAGGTGCCATATTTGCCACAGGTAAATATCAGCTCGAGATGATGGATATTCATAGAAGCTATGAAACGGCGAAAGATACCCTTGCGTTTCGAACGAAAGTCGATGGAGGAGACCAATATTGTTTCTTTGATGACCTTCATTTATTCAGATTGATTTCAATCGTCAACGAGAATGTGAACATGTGGGAAATGATAGAAGAATTTCTTTCCCCGTTAATAAAATACGACAGGGACCACGATGGGGATTTATTGAAAACACTTAAAGTTTTCCTGTCTTGTCAGGGGTCAAAGCAAGAAACCTCCAAAAAATTATTTATCGTGAGACAAACACTCTATCATCGACTGAAGAAAATAGAAGATATGCTTGGCGAGGATTTCATGAGATCGGATAAACGGGTGACCATCGAATTTCTATTGGCGGCTCATGAATATTTGCAGCCTCAAAGTTTATTGAAGAAGGCAAAGATACATTAGAGGCAGCTTTCAGATAAAGTGTCAAACGTGACTCCCGGGTTATGTTACACAATGTCTAATGAATGACCTGACGTTTTCTTTCATAATGAAACTATCGAGTATACAGAAATTTCTGAACTTCTTTGGGGTATTTTTAAAAAATAATAAGGAGGAACTGAATATGACTGTAATAAAAAAAGAGGTAGCAGTATTGAAAAATTACATTGGGGGTAAGTGGGTGGATTCCCTCAGCTCACAAACATTGGAAGTCTTAAATCCAGCCACAAATGAAGAAATTGCGAGGGTTCCGATATCTACTAAAGAAGACGTGGCGATGGCGGTAAAAGCTGCGAAGCATGCTTCAGAAACATGGAAGAAGACCCCGGTGCCAAAACGTGCCCGAATTCTGTATAAATATCATACACTGCTTTCAGACAATCACGATGAACTGGCCAGATTGGTGGTGCAGGAGAATGGGAAATCATTCAAAGAAGCGTATGGTGAAGTACAGCGTGGACTAGAATGTGTGGAATTCGCTTGCGGAGCACCCACTCTCATGATGGGAGAGACGCTCAGTGGGATAGCGGAAGATATTGACTCCGAAATGTTCCGCTATCCACTAGGTGTTGTAGGGGGGATTACTCCGTTCAACTTCCCGATGATGGTCCCGTTATGGATGTTCCCCCTTGCCATCGCCTGTGGAAATACGTTCGTATTGAAGCCATCTGAAAGAACCCCGATCTTAGCCAATAGACTTGCAGAGCTGTTAACGGAAGCGGGAATGCCTGATGGGGTCTTCAACGTAGTGCACGGTGCCCACGATGTGGTAAATGGCTTACTGGAGAACAAGGACATTGCGGCCATATCATTTGTCGGAAGCCAGCCTGTTGCGAAATATGTATATCAACAAGCCGCCTCACAAGGAAAAAGGGTGCAGGCACTATCAGGGGCAAAGAACCATCATATCGTCATGCCTGATGCAGATTTCAATAAAGCGGCTGAACATATAATCAGTTCAGCATTCGGCAGTGCAGGACAGAGATGCATGGCATGCAGTGCAGTAGTGGTGGTTGGAGACAACGAAGAGTTTGTAAAGGCTTTAAATAAAAAGGCAGACGAATTATGTATAGGGAACGGGATGGATGAGGAAGTGCTGCTGACTCCGGTCATTCGAAAGGAAAATCGGGAGAAGACTCTCGGTTATATAGAAAAAGGCATACAGGAAGGAGCGTCACTCATTAGGGATGGCCGTAAAGAGATGGAAGATTTCAAGGAAGGGAACTTCTTGGGGGCAACGATCTTTGACCATGTGACACCAGAAATGACGATTGCAAAAGAAGAAATGTTTGCACCTATCCTCAGCCTTCTAAGAGCTGAAGATCTGGACGGGGGACTGGATTACATCCGCCAGTCAAGATATGGTAATGGGGCTACGATCTACACGAAAGACGCCGGCGCCGTCCGACAGTTCAGGGAGGAAGCAGACGCAGGGATGCTGGGTATTAATGTGGGGGTTCCTGCGACAATGGCATTCTTCCCGTTTTCAGGGTGGAAAGACTCTTTCTATGGAGATATGCATGTAAATGGGAAGGACGGAGTAAATTTCTATACTAGGAAGAAAATGATCACTTCTCGATTTGATTTTTAATCAAGGTTAGGGGGAATTTTCATGGTAAAAGCAGGTCACTCTCAAGATGTATGGTTGAAGCAGGACGAGAAACTCATTTGGCACTCCATGAAACCATATAATCCCGAGGGAACGATGGTTGTGACGGAATCTCACGGATCGTGGATAACTGATCAGGATGGACAGAAGTATCTTGATGGTATGGCAGGATTATGGTGTGTTAACGTTGGGTATGGACGACAGGAGTTAGCAGAGGCAGCTTACGAACAGCTAAAGAAAATGGCTTACTTTCCTCTTACACAAAGTCATCAGCCGGCCATTGAACTTGCTGAGAAGTTAAATCAATTACTTGGTGATGAATATGTGATTTTCTTCTCCAACAGTGGATCTGAAGCCAATGAAACGGCCTTTAAGATCGCCCGCCAATATCATCAACAAAACGGTGAGCACGGAAGATATAAAATTTTCTCCCGGTATAGAGGATATCACGGTAATTCCATGGGGGCCCTGGCTGCTACAGGGCAGGCTCAGCGTAAATTCAAGTATGAACCATTAGCGCCTGGATTTCATCACATTGCTCCTCCCGACGCATACCGTGATGAAGTGACAGGGGAGGATCCCCACGATCTTCCAGGAGTGAAGGCGATTGATCAGGCCATGACATGGGAACTAAGTGAAACAGTCGCGGCATTGATCATGGAACCAATTATTACTGGCGGTGGAATCCTAATGCCGCAGGATGGCTATATGAAGGCGGCCAAAGAGGTGTGTGTGAAGCACGGTGCTCTTTTAATAGTAGATGAAGTGATTTGTGGTTTTGGACGGACCGGAAAGGCATTCGGCTTTATGAATTATGACGTAAAGCCAGATATCATCACAATGGCCAAGGGTATCACCAGTGCCTATCTTCCGTTATCCGCCACTGCTGTAAAGCGTGAGATCTATGAAGCCTTTAAGGGATCTGAAGAATATGATTATTTTCGTCATATCAACACATTCGGTGGAAATCCTGCAGCCTGTGCACTGGCTTTGAAGAACATTGAAATCATGGAAAATGAGAAACTCTTTGAACGGTCAAAAGACCTGGGGGAAAAAACATTGAATTCCTTGAAAAATCACCTCCAGGATCAACCCTATGTAGGGGATGTCAGAGGGAAGGGATTATTGATCGGAATTGAGATGGTGACTCATAAGGATACCAAGAAGCCATTGGAACTGGATAAAGTTAACGCAGTCATAGGATATTGTAAACAGAATGGAGTCATCATCGGAAAAAATGGTGCGACCGTGGCAGGATTCAACAATGTCCTGACCATATCACCTCCGTTGAACATCGAAGAAGAAGATCTGGAACGACTGGTATCGACTGTGATCAAGGGGATTCAACACCTTAAATAATTTGGTTAAAGGCATCTGCAAGTGCAGATGCCTTTAATTTTGTATGGAATGATCGACTTGTTTTTCCTGGGGTAATTCCCGTGAGGCGCTTGGGACCTTTCTTTTTTTTACATTGATAAGGTCAGATGAATGCACGGTTATGATCACTTGCCCGCCTGCAATTTTTGCCCGGATGAGAAGGGGCTGATTATAAGCATTTTTAAAGGTGAAATCGGGTCCGTACCAGCTCACGGTAGCATCTCTGCCCTCAGGGACATAAGGCACTCGTTTTGAGTGGTGATACCTTTCCAATATGGTTACGCCCGCTTGATCTACGGCATTATATAAGGTTGATGATACCTGGCAGATACCACCCCCGATATCTTCTGAAAGTTCCCCCCTTACAATGACTGGGGCTTTTTTATACCCCTTTTCTTTCGTTCTTTTTCCTACCACGCCATTAAAAGAGAATACTTCCCCTGGAAACACGACCGTATTGTTGATTTTTTTGGTTGCCAGGGTAATATTTTGCGTTCGCTCTTCATTACGTTTATTGAAGAACGTAACATACTGCCCGATCTTTTGTGTTCGTATGTGAGAGAGGATTTCACTGTCCACTTTTGGATATAACGTCAACAAAGGAGGTTCGATCACTCCCGATCCCTTTGATAACAGGAAACCTTCGACCAGACCACGGAATTTTCTTTCATGAAGCTTATAACCGGCTTCTTCGGGTACGATCCGGTTATGATTATTTATATAGGCATTTTGTGGAGGGGTGTAGACCCTATTCTGGACGTTTGAAACAACATCTTCATAGTGTTTCTCATTCATTAATGGCTCATCCAGTAATGGTACTTTCAGGTAGTGGCGGTCAACTGAAATGGGTGTGTCATTTGGTGACTGGATATGTAAGTGATCATGACTTCCCATTGCCGGAAACACTAGCATACCAATCGCAGTCAGTTTAAGTAAAAGCATATGAATCCTCCCTTTCATGGGTAGTATCCGTATAAAAAAGCTATTTCATGTTCGACTGCCATTTCCAAAAATTGAGCGAATGAACCTCCAACAAGGTGACCAAAACTAAGAGAAAAAATGAGGTTTCGTACATGCTTTTTATGATGAGATTCACAATCGTCCTGTCCATGTTCCTTGCCTTTGGAGTAAAATCCGCCGATGCCTTTCCGAGTTTTCAAGTAGAGGTACTTCCATGGGAACAAGTAAAGGAAATCATTCCAAACCACTCTTATTTTACGATTATTGATATAGATACAGGATTGTCTTTCAACGTGCAGAGAAGGGCAGGAAGTAAACATGCGGATGTTCAGCCGGTCACAGAAAAAGACACGAAAATAATGAAAGCCATTTATGGGGGAAAGTGGAGTTGGGATCGTCGTGCCATTCTGGTACTGGTTCATGACCAGCTCATCTCTGCCTCCATGAATGGAATGCCTCATGGTGCCGGAGCACTCCAAAATAATTTTCCAGGGCACTTCTGTGTCCATTTCTACGGAAGTACGACGCATAAGACCCCCACACCTGACTTAGCCCATAAAGTCATGATATTGAAAGCAGGTGGGGAATTGGACAGTTTCCTGTACCGCATGGATCCATATGAATTGATCAGTGTACTTGAGATTGCCATTAATCAGCACGATGAAGGACTTCTTTCAAAAGTAATGACGGGAAACAAACGTTCAATTAAAAAGGCACTTGCTTCGGTGGAACATTTCCGGATTACCCAAAGATCCATACTCCCCGTTGAGGACTTGCCTGCTCTTGTGGCGATGAAAGTACCATTCAAGGTGAAATGGATCAGGTCTAATCATTCACAGGGGGAAAAGGATGCTGTTTTTTATATACACAGGGATTCATTGGAGGATCAATGGAAAATAGATGGTCCAACATTCGCTGATGAAATCCATTAATGTACGAGTCAGCTAACATTAATTCCCTCCAGTGGGTGAAATCTTATCCTTTATATGAGTTTTCATTAGGTGATAGAGGGAAAAGAGTATATAAATGAATCGTGGAGGGAAAGACCGATGTTGGAGTTTGTCATGAAATTAATTAAGGAGTTGGGAATGTGGGGGTTATTCGCTGGAAATGCCATTGAAGCGTCCTCATTGCCTTTTCCAGGCGCCCTTGTGACGCTGACTTATGGATACGTCTTGGATCCATCCCCGATGAAGCTATTAATATTAGCGCTCACCAGCAGTGCCATCTATACCATTTTTAGTTTCATCCCTTATGGTATCGGGTTTAAACTGAAGGATAAGATCAAGGAAAAAACCAGTTCGAAGAAAATTGAAAAGGGGCAGAAGTGGTTTCGGAAATGTGGATTGTGGAGTATTGCGATTACGAGACCCCTCGGCATCGGTAACTATGTCTCCTATGTTGCAGGTATCAGTAAAGTGAATAAGTGGAAATTTGGAGGATTAACCTTTATAGGGATATTCCCGATCACCCTCACGATGTTAATAGTCGGGAAAAATGGTAACTTGAAGTCCGTTCAATCCTTGATGAGTCATATTCAGACCTATCTTCTCATCGGAGGGGCTGTGCTCCTGGTTGGGTACCTGCTATATAAGTTCGTGTATAAACCAAAATCAAAGTCCGCTTGTTTACAAGATGAAGCAACTATCGCCAAGCAAGCTGAATAAATAAAGGAAAGTTCGCTTCTGAAAATGGGAAGCGGATTTTTTTTGATTACAGGACAATACATCATGTGCTTCCTCAATCTACTACATGCTTCAACCCTGATCTGTATGATATAATGAATAGTCGAGAATAGCAGATTTACTTGGAAAGGTTTGAATGAAACCATGACACAATATACTCCAATGATAAAACAATACTTACAAGTAAAGGCAGAATACCAGGATGCCTTTTTATTTTTTCGTTTAGGCGATTTTTATGAAATGTTTTTTGATGATGCCGTCAAGGCATCCCAGGAACTTGAAATAACCTTAACAAGCCGTGATGGGGGTGGAAAGGAACGAATTCCCATGTGCGGTGTACCCTATCATTCTGCTCCTAATTACATAGAGCAGCTCATCGATAAAGGATTTAAAGTAGCGATATGCGAACAGACCGAAGATCCTAAGCAAGCCAAAGGGGTAGTGAGAAGGGAAGTCGTCCAGCTCATTACACCAGGCACGGTGATGGATGGGAAAGGTCTGAATGACAAAGAAAATAACTATATTGCTTCCGTCACCGCTTTTGATGATGATACGTATGGACTTGCCTATAGTGACCTTACAACAGGTGAAACCAAGGTGACGGTCGTTTCAGAAGGACTCCAGGCGTTGATGAATGAATTAGCCACCATCGGGGCGAAAGAAGTGGTCATCCATCCTGATCTTTCTGATGAAATTCAGGGCAGGATCAAAGAAAGAACCGATGTTACCTTATCCTTTGAGCAGGAATCGAATCCAGGACATGCTTTCACCCATCTGGTGGAACCACTGAAGCAAGGGAAACTCATCCAAGCTTCTTCACTCCTGTTCCATTATTTATTCCGAACACAGAAAAGGAGTTTGGATCACCTGCAAATCGTGGAAACGTATCAGCTTCACCAGTTTATGAAAATGGATTATTATTCGAAGCGGAACCTGGAGCTGACAGAAACCATCCGTTCCAAAGGGAAGAAAGGGTCACTTCTTTGGTTGTTGGATGAAACGATGACCGCGATGGGTGCCCGACTTTTGAAGCAATGGATCGATCGACCCCTCATAAACAAACAGGAAATCGAAAGGCGTCAGACAGTGGTGGAGGTGTTAATGGAACGCTTCTTTGAAAGGCAGGATCTGAGAGAACGACTGAAAGAAGTGTATGATCTCGAGAGGCTGGCTGGCCGCGTCGCCTTCGGAAATGTAAATGGACGTGATTTGATCCAGTTGAAAAAATCCCTGCAACAGATCCCCGTCTTAAAGCAATTGATCCAATCGCTGGAAAATGATGCAACGGATGAGCTTGTCGCAAGGCTCGACCCTTGTGAAGAGTTGACGGATCTTCTCGAAAAGGCATTGATCGAAAATCCCCCCTTGTCTATAAAAGAAGGAAGTTTGATTCAGGATGGATATCATGAGGAACTGGATCAATATCGTGATGCGAGTAAAAATGGTAAGTCGTGGATTGCGAAGCTTGAACGCGATGAAAGGGAAAGGACAGGAATAAGGTCACTTAAAGTAGGATTCAATCGGGTATTTGGTTACTATATCGAAGTAACGAGAGCGAATCTGCAGCACTTGGAAGAAGGACGTTATGAACGGAAACAGACTTTAACCAATGCGGAGCGGTTCATCACCCCGGAATTGAAAGAGAAAGAATCCCTCATCCTCCAGGCTGATGAAAAGAGTGTGGATTTAGAATATGAATTATTCATTGGAATACGAGAAAGGGTAAAGGAATTTATCCCGCGCCTGCAAAAACTGGCGAAACTTGTCAGTGAACTGGACGTTCTACAGTGCTTTGCTACAGTCAGCGAGAAACGTCATTACACCCGGCCTATTTTCAATGACGAAAGAAGGATCATCCTGAAGGATGGACGGCATCCCGTGGTGGAAAAGGTGATGGGTGCCCAGGAGTACGTTCCGAATGATTGTTATATGGACGAGGAAAGAGAAGTCTTTCTCATCACTGGACCCAATATGTCGGGTAAAAGCACCTATATGAGACAGGTGGCCCTAACGAGCATCCTGGCCCAGATCGGGTGTTATGTGCCTGCAAGTGAGGCAAATCTTCCTGTATTCGATCAGGTATTCACCCGCATTGGAGCTGCGGATGATTTGATCTCCGGTCAGAGTACATTCATGGTAGAAATGCTTGAGGCGAAGAATGCCATCATTCACGCGACTCAACAAAGTCTGATTCTGTTCGATGAAATTGGACGGGGCACATCCACTTATGACGGGATGGCATTGGCACAGGCAATCATTGAATACATCCATGAACATATCGGGGCAAAAACCTTATTCTCCACTCACTACCATGAATTAACGGTTCTTGAGGAAGAGTTGGCAAAAGTGAAAAATGTTCATGTAAGTGCGATGGAGCAAAATGGAAAACTTGTTTTTCTTCATAAAATCAAAGAGGGTGCGGCGGACAAAAGTTATGGAATACATGTTGCAGAACTCGCTGAACTGCCACAGGCCCTCATTCAGAGAGCGAATGAAATTCTTCTTGAGCTTGAACGGAAGGAAGAACCTTCATCTTCCAATGAAGTAGCGGCTTCAAGGGAGTCGTTTGTAGAAAAGCGGGGAACAAGTGAAGAAGATTTGGCTCAGCTATCCTTTTTTGGAGAAGAAAAATCGGAAAAGAAGGAGAAACTGAATTCCAAAGAAAAGAAATGTATAGAGGAATTGAAAAAATTGGATATCCTTGAAATGACGCCATTGGATGCTATGAATACATTATACGGGATCCAAAAGAAGTTAAAGCAATAAGGAGGTGGAACTGTGGTGAAAATATTTCAGCTTGATGATTCCCTTTCTAATAAAATCGCAGCAGGGGAAGTGGTGGAACGACCGGCTTCTGTGGTGAAAGAACTCCTTGAAAATAGCATCGATGCAGGTGGGACCGTCATCGAAATCCATATCGAGGAAGCTGGTTTACAATCCATACGCATCATTGATAATGGCGATGGAATTGAGAAGGAAGATGTCCAAACAGCCTTTAAGCGGCATGCAACGAGTAAGATCAAAGACGAAAATGATCTATTCCGGATCCGTACGTTGGGGTTCAGGGGAGAAGCACTTCCGAGTATTGCTTCTGTTTCTTATTTCACATTGAAAACCAGTACGGGTGAAGGTCCCGGTACGAGTATTGAACTCCAAGGTGGAGAAGTCCATTCGATCGAAAGCACGTCGTCCAGAAAAGGAACGGACATCACAGTTTCACAACTGTTCTTCAATACACCTGCACGGTTAAAATACATGAAAACCATTCATACGGAGCTTGGGAATATAACGGATGTAGTGAATCGGATTGCCCTTGCCCATCCTTTTGTCTCGATCAAGCTTCTCCATAACGGTAAATCGCTTTTGCACACGAATGGAAATGGGGATGTCCGGCAGGTCCTTGCCGCGATTTACGGAGTCGGGATAGCGAAGAAGATGGTACCGATCGAAGTGGAGTCCCTTGATTTTAAAGTAAAAGGATTCATTTCCCTTCCTGAGGTCACCCGGGCATCAAGGAATTACATTTCGACGATGATCAACGGGAGATTCATCAAGAACTATGCACTGGCGAAAGCGATCGGGGAAGGATATCACACACTTCTCCCCATCGGACGACATCCCATCGTGCTCCTTAGTATCGAGATGGACCCGATCCTGGTGGATGTGAATGTGCATCCATCGAAAATGGAGGTCCGCATCAGTAAGGAAGCAGAGCTCAATGCGTTGGTGACGGAAGGAATCAAGAGGGTGTTTAAAGGAAAGGAACTGATTCCGTCAGGAGCCCTCTCACCTAAACTGGCTCAACCGAAGTCGGAGCAGACATACATGAATCTCGATCACGCCGCTAAGCGACCAGAAGGTAGATATGGGAACAGTGACTCCGTCCGGGAGCCGTTGCTGTCTAAAGAAGAGATGGTGAAGCTGTATGAGCCGCAGCCACCTGTCATTGAGGCGGAAGACAGCATCGGATCAAATGAGGAACCTCTTCAACGGTACCCTGTCGAGGAAGAAGAATCCCGGGAACAACCTATACAAGATATCGACGAGGAAAAGGAAACACCCAGGGTTCCCACTCTTTATCTTGTCGGGCAAATGCATGGTACGTATATATTCGCCCAAAATGAACGTGGTCTTTATATCATTGATCAGCATGCGGCTCAGGAACGGATAAAGTATGAATTTTATAAAGAGAAAGTGGGGCAGGTCGCGAAAGAGCTTCAGGAACTCCTTGTTCCCCTTACACTTGAGTTCTCCACGGATGAGTATATAAAGATCAATGAATCACGTTCTCTCCTTGAAGAAGTAGGGGTTTTCCTTGAGGACTTCGGATACAACAGTTTCATCGTACGTGCCCATCCACAGTGGTTTCCTAAAGGGGAAGAGCAGGAAACCATCGAAGACATGATTGAGCAGATCATCAAGATGAACAAGGTCGATATTAAAAAGCTCAGGGAAGAAGCAGCCATTATGATGAGTTGCAAGGGATCCATTAAAGCAAATCATCATTTGAGGAATGAGGATATGCAGGCGCTGCTGGATGAATTAAGAAGAACCAGCGATCCATTTACCTGTCCTCACGGTCGACCGATTATCATTCATTATTCCACCTATGAAATGGAAAAAATGTTTAAACGGATTATGTAATGGAATGAATGGGGATGAGCCTTTACAAGGTTCATCCCCATTCAACCATATTTGTTTTGATGTTCCTTTTTTCTTGTCAGATAGTCTTCATCCTCTCTCGCCAATTTCCATTTCTCCTCAAATATGGCGGCTGATTCAGCTTTCTGTTCATCTATCTTTCGATCATTGATATCCCCATCGTTATCGTATTTTTTTCCCCCAGGATAATTGGCGTACCTTCTGGCCCTCGTATAGCCCATCTGAAGGAATTTCCTTGCCATATCCATTCCCACAAAATCATTCTCCTCCTTATATTGAAGAAACATGCGATAAATGGTACTTGAGGATTCTTCTGCAATATCCGGTGTTTTAAAACGCCATTCTGGAAGGATTTCGCTTTTATAGGGCTCTACAAGTAAAACGCCTTGTTCCCCGCGGCCTACACGGTATTTTTCAGGGTATTTACGAAAATCAATGGAATCAAAATCAATGTCATAATCAAAACTCAAGACCCTCACCTCCTGACTATCTTCTACCCATAATCCTAATACGGATAAACGAAGAGGAGTTTCTATGAAAAGTTACAATAATAATATTATGGTAACCAGATGAAGATTCATGCTAATAGAGGATTTTCAAGTCTTTTCTTTAATGTATATAGAAAGGATGTAAGCGCTCTTTTTTTGAGGGGGAAGAAGTATGATTGAAGTTGAAACGTCTTTAAACAATGAATCTGTTCAGGAAGAAACATATTTGACGGCATCTTATCGAGTGGATAAAAGGCAGTTTTCTGAAAAGGAATATAATAAATTTGTAAAGTTGAAGGGGGTCAGGGATTGGTCCACATTAACTTGGAAGGACGTTGGTCGGCCTTATGAGGTGACGTCCTTTGCTAAAGAAAAAAAGGATTGGGAAAAAGAAAAAGGAAAATCACTACCCGTCCATACGTCTTGGGAAATGTTTAATCGCTCTTTCCATGAATGGTTTGTGAAAGATGTGCCTGCAGAAACGAAGGAAAGTAGAAGTCGCATCGTCAGGAATGCTTTGAAATTAAATATAAAAGAATCCACGGAAGCATTAGGGGATCACCTCAGGCTGCATCTCTGGAATTATGTGCACAGAATTCAGGATGGTGTGTGGGATCCCAGGGGGAAGAGGGCCTTATTCAGCGGACTGGATGTCGTTAAGCCGAAAATATTATTTTTAGGGGCAGCTGAAGGGTATGAAGCCATGCAGCTTTCAGCCCTCTATCCCGGCAGTGAAATCGTGATGGTCGATTATGATTCGTTTTGTCGTGATATCCGGTATCGGGAATTTCCGGAAACGTACCCCTTCCTCGGGCCAAATCCCTCCACAGGTGGATGGAAAACGTATTATAAAGGTGACTTTAAGACAACATACATCGTCTCGGATATCAGGGACTTATCGTTCGGAAGGGAGTTTGACATCGTTTTGAGTGTTGGGCTATTAGAACATTTTCCCGATGATTATAAGTCAGAAGTGATAGAGTGGCATCGGAAATTTTTGAAGCCAAATGGATACATGGTCCTGACTACACCAAGGGCTCAGCTTAAATCCAAAGTCTATTACGAAGTGATGGCGGATGTGATGAACCACACGTACAGGGAATTGATGACCATCGAACAGATGGGTCTGTATTTATATGAAAATGGGGCGGATATTTTACAGCACGGGTACATTAAAGTTCATAATGGAATCATTGCTAAAATAAGGTAAGAAATCACAAGCATTCAATTGATCCCCTTTCAATCGAATGCTTTTTTTTTTTAGCTGTTGATTCGTCCATTATGAAAATTCTCCTTTTTAAGAGCAGGATTTTTCTCCTGAAGGGCTAATATTAAAGATATAATCATTTTTCAGAAAATTCTATATATAAACTGGGGGATATTAGAATGGATGGAGGCATTGAGCTTCAGCATCAGAAAAAGAATAAACGTCTGAAAATAACGCTGTGGACCGCAGGGAGTATATTGTTTATCCTCCTCGGACTGTTGATCTTTGCAAATTATTATATTGACAGGTCCCTTCCCGTTACAACCGGAACCCTTACACTGAAGGGATTATCAAAGGAAGTGACAATCATAAGAGACAACGATGGCGTGCCGCATATTCATGCTCAAAATGAAAAAGATCTTTATATGGCACAAGGATATGTTCAAGCGCAGGATCGTTTGTTCCAAATGGATCTAAGCAGGCGCCAGGCATCGGGAAGACTGAGTGAAGTCGTCGGAGAGAAGGCGGTTGATCGGGACAAGTTCTTCCGTACATTTGGTTTGAGGAGGGCAGCGGAGGTATCCTTTACCGCCTATCCGGATGAAGCAAAGCAGCTTCTGGAATGGTATGCCGAGGGAGTCAATGCATACATGGAAGAAGCCCAGGATGGGGGAAGGCTCCCTATTGAATTCACTCTATTAGGCTACAAACCTGAGAAATGGACACCGATTGATTCTTTGACCATAGGGAAATACATGGCTTTCGACTTGGGGGGGCATTGGCAGGGACAGGCCTTCAGGTACTGGGCGTTGGATAATCTGTCGAAGGAGAAGGCTTATGACCTGTTTCCGACTTATCCGAAAGATGCACCTACCATTCTCTCAGATATAGGAGAGTTACAGATTGATTTCAAGCAATCATTCGCTGCAGCAGTCATACCGCCGGAATTTAACGGAAGCAATAACTGGGTTGTCAGCGGAGATAAGACAAAAAGCGGAAAGCCATTACTGGCAGATGATCCACATCTATCACTGGGGACACCTTCCATATGGTATCAAATGCAGCTCGAATCACCTGAAGTCAATGTAAGTGGAGTGATCTTTGCCGGAATTCCCGGGATTATCCTGGGCCATAATGAACAGATTGCATGGGGGGTCACCAACACAGGTCCCGATGTACAGGACTTGTATATTGAAAAGCGTAGCGAGGAAGATCCCAATCTGTTTTTGTATGATGGGAAATGGGAAAAGGCAACCATCGTACAAGAACCGATCAAGGTAAAAGATGGTGGGACCATACCTTATAAAGTCACCATAACGAGGCATGGGCCGGTGATTTCGGAGTTTGCTCATCAAGATGAGGCAAAAGAAGTAATGTCCATGAGATGGACCGCTTTGGATCCGAGTCTTGAGCTCTCCGCCATCATCAATATCAATAAGGCGAAGAACTGGGACGAATTCGAAGAAGCCTTGGAAGACTTTCATGTTCCTACCCAGAATTTCGTATTTGCTTCTAAAGATGGCACGATTGCATACAAGGCAAATGGAAAGATTCCGATCAGGAAAAAAGGGGATGGGCTACTGCCTGTTCCAGGATGGGACCCTGATTATGACTGGCAGGGCTTCATTCCCTTTGACGAACTTCCGAAAGTGATCAACCCTGAATCAGGCTATGTGGCAACAGCGAATAATAAAGTTGTAACAGATGATTATCCTTACCATATCAGTCATCACTGGGCACAACCGTATCGATATATGAGAATCTCAGAATACTTAGAAGGAAAAAGTGATCTGACGATTTCTGATATGAAAGCATTGCAAATGGATCAATTGAATTTGCATGCACGGGAATTTGTTCCTATCCTTATTAAGGATATGGAATCCGTTTCATTGAATGGTGATCAAAGGAAAGCCATTGAGATGTTGAAATCATGGAATTATTTGGATGATAAAGATTTGGCTGCACCCCTGATCTTTCATCAGTGGATGAACGAAATATCAACGGGACTTTTTGAAAAGGATGTACCGGATGATATGATGAAGCTCTTTGAAGGGCGTCAAAGTGTTGTGGATGAACTCATCCGAAAAGCTCATAAAGGAGAGGAGTCCGAGTGGTTTGCAGATCAAGAAGGATACGAGACATTTTTGGCTAAATCCCTTGGAGGTGCACTGAGCGAGCTTGAGGAAGCATATGGATCTTCCATGGAAGAATGGGAGTGGGGAATGTACCATAGAGTCTACTTCGAACATCCATTGTCAAGCGCTTCCCCTATTTTAAAAAGGTTCTTAAATGAAAAAGATCCTGTACCTGTAGGTGGGAGCAGGGTCACAGTGGAAGCTGCAAGTTATAATGACGAAGGTATCGTGAATCACGGAGCTTCATGGAGATTCGCGATCGATACTTCCGATATGGAGAACGGCTATCATATTGTCGGCCCGGGACAGGCGGGTCATTACAAGAGTGAATGGTATCAAGATCAAATTGACGCTTGGGTAAATGGAGATTATCATAAAACCTCACTTGCAGGCTCGAAAGGAGATCAATTGATACTAAAACCATAACAAGTCTAAGAGGTTGAGACAAAAGAGTTTTGTTAAAAGAAAATCCGAACGATCATTCGAAATCGTTCGGATTTATCATTTAGCTGTATACGTAAATACAGGTGGTTTTGGATGTAGTGAGTAGTGGTTGATTACAGCTCAAGTTGCTCGCTTTCCGCGGGGCTGGCGGTGAGCCTCCTCGGGCTAAATGCACTGGCCCCATAATGTTGGACACTTAAATTTCTAAGCAGCTAATTCAGTACTTACTCGATAAGCTACCGGACTTTTTCGTTTTAACCTTGATTTGATTCTCAGGTGATTGTAGTAATACATGTATTCTTTCAGTTCTTCTTTAAAGTGCTCGATACTATCAAATTCCTGTAAGTAAAGGAACTCAGACTTCATTATCCCAAAAAAGTTCTCCATTACCGAGTTGTCGTAACAGTTTCCTTTACGAGACATACTTTGGGTGATGTTATGTTTTTTCAGTGTCCTTCGGTACTGAGCCATTTGATAATGCCACCCTTGATCTGAATGGATTAAGAGCTCATCGTCTTCATTTACATGTTTTAATCCTTGTTCTAACATCTTCTCGACCAAGTCAAATGTCGGCCTTGATTGGAGCGTATAGGTAATGATCTCTCCGTTAAATAGGTCTAGAATGGGGGACAGATAGAGCTTTTGACCGAACAGTTTGAACTCCGTTACGTCTGTCACCCATTTTTGATTAGGTTTATCGGCTCTAAAATTACGATTTAGGATGTTGGGAGCCACTTTGCCAACTTTCCCTTTGTAGGATTTATATTTTTTCATTCGCACAATGCATTTAAGGCCCAATTCTCTCATGATCCGAAGAACTTTCTTTTTGTTAATATCGTGACCTTTTTCTTGAAGAACGTCCGTAATGCGACGGTACCCAAGACGTCCTGAGTGTCTATGATAGATGAAATTAATTCTTCTTTTCCATTTACGATCAGGATCTGGTTGGTCTAATTTTTTTGTGATGTGATAGTAAGTACTTTTAGGAAGCTTAGCTACTTTTATCATTCTAGTCACCGGGAATTCGTTCCTTAGTTCAAATACTACTTTCGCTTTGATTTCGTTGGTGATGGTTCTTCCTGAACTAAGGTATTTAGCTTTTTTAAATACGCATTCTCCATACGTAGGTATTCCAGTTCTTTTTTCATATCTTCCATCGTTTGGTTAGAAGAGTTATCTTTGATCTTCTTATTCTTATGGTTAGATGTCATTGTAGAAGGCCTCATTTCTAATGATCCGAAGGCATCTTCTCCAGCTCTTTCCCACTTTTTCACCCACCTACGAACCATACAGGGGTCTGGGATATGAAAAATGGCTGATGCCTCTCGAATGGAGCAATTCTTCTCCGTAATAAATTGAATTACCCTCAGTTTAAAGGCAGAAGGATAGTTTGTATAGGGAAAGGTAAAGGCTTGGTCCCCGTGGTGACGAACTAACATCACCCAATAGCGCAGAACAGATTGATCAACCCCCACTTGATTGGCAAGATCTCGATAACTAACGAGTTCATTAAGATAACGTTTAGCAGCTTTCAGTTTAGATTCTTGAGTAAACTTGGCCATACGTGCTGGCACCTCCTATTGTTGGTTGGGGTGTCCAACAATAGGGGGGCAACTCAAAAGCCCTGCGGGGTCTCACCTGTCTAGCTACGGCGGCTAGCTCCTCGAGGTCATAAGCTAAATGGACCAAGAAGGCAAAAGACGCCTTCTAGGCCCATTCATCTTATGCTTGTCGGGGCTGGGCGAGCCGCCTCCGCTTTTCTTACTGTCCAGCGTTTCCCGCAGGAGTCGAGCAACTTCCGCTCCAATCAACTTTCCAAGCGTAAGTGTTTCACTGCAACATTGAAGAGTCCCATTGCATAAACCAATATAAAGTTCCAATGATCAATTACCGTTACTTATATAAATACTTTTACTTACCTGATGTGAATGACTCATTTTGCTCCGAATGATCAAAACATCCGAGAACTATAAAGTCTTTGTATGAATAACAACCATTTTGAAACGGGACTTTTAAAATTTTTGCTAAAGTTTATACACTGTAGAGAGCAGGATCTAGCTTTTGATTGGAGTGCAAGACGAAGACTCCTACGGGAAAAGCGGAATAGGTAAGACCCCGCAGGAGCGTCAGCGACGAGGAGGCTTGCCTTCCGCCCGAGGAAAGCGAAGTCTTGCATGGAAATCAAAAGCGGTGTAACAAGGGATCCTACCTGATTTTTTTATTGTTCGTCTTTAGAGAAGATGGATTAGATATGTCCGAGTCTCTTATTTTCCTCGGTACAATCAGAACGTTTTATTATGGTAAGTAAAGGGTACATTCACTCCATGGCAAATTGTTTTTGAATAAGACCGGTGTAAATGGAAATACTGACAAGATGTGATTTCAAACCTTCTATTATTATGGTACGATAATATGTAAAGAAACAGTTACATAGAAAGCAGTGAACGTATGACAAGAATGAATAAAGAGAAAGTGATTGTCCTTATTGGTCCGACTGCTGTAGGGAAAACCAGTACAAGCATAAGCCTTGCAAAACGATTCGATGGGGAAGTCATTAGTGGGGACTCCATGCAAATCTATAAGAGGATGGACATCGGAACTGCAAAAATCAGGGAAGAAGAGATGGAAGGCGTACCCCACCACTTGATCGATATAAAAAACCCTGAAGACTCTTTTTCAGTGGCGGAGTTTCAAAATCTTGTAAGAAAGAAAATAACCGACATTCATTCACGGGGGAAAATCCCCTTGATCGTGGGTGGAACGGGTCTTTACATCCAGTCAGTCCTATATGATTATCAATTCACAGAAACACCAGGCGATGAACATTATCGTGCAAAGTTAGAATCAGAGCTTAAAGAGAATGGAGCTGAACAGCTTCATCATAAGCTGGTTAAGGTGGACCCGGTTTCAGCCGGGAACATTCATCCTAATAATACGAGGCGTGTGATCCGTGCATTGGAGATTTTCCATTGTACCGGTAAGACGATGAGTGAGTATCAAAGCTCCCAAACCCATGAGCTTCAATATGATGTTGCGTTAATTGGTTTAACCATGGATCGGGAGAAACTGTATGAGAGAATCGATCTTCGAGTAGACCTGATGATGCAAGAAGGGCTTTTAGCAGAAGTGAAAGCGTTATATGATGGTGGCCTGAGAAACGTTCAATCTGTACAGGCGATAGGATATAAAGAACTTTATGACTACTTCGAAGGTACCCTCAGCCTGGAGACGGCCATAGAGAACCTTAAGCAAAACTCCAGAAGGTACGCCAAACGTCAGCTTACCTGGTTCCGAAACAAAATGGATGTTGCCTGGTACGATATGACAGAAGAAAGTTTGCACAGCAAAAATATTGAGGACATTTCAGAATTTATTGCAGGAAAGCTTCAATTAAAGTCGAATAAGTAATGTAGAGATAGAAGAGGAGGACTAACCATGAAACAATCCATTAATATCCAAGATCAATTCCTAAATCAATTGCGAAAAGACGGTTCACTCGTAACGGTATTCCTTTTAAATGGCTTTCAGATTCGCGGTCAGGTAAAAGGGTTTGATAATTTTACCGTCCTTTTTGAAACAGAAGGTAAACAGCAACTGGTATATAAACATGCCATTTCAACATTCGCCCCGCAGCGAAATGTTCAAATAAATTTTGAAGAACAAAATTAATGTTCGTGTGAAAGCTGCCCTTTGTGGCAGCTTTTTATATTGGGTCCGATTGTTGAATGCAAGAATAATTAATGAAATGTACAGTAAGTGAATAGGATAATAGAGAGGCTTAAATCTTCATCACCCTATGTCTTTAAAAATAAAAAAATCGACCCTGAAAAGTAATCACCAAGGGGCTTTTGTAGAGTATCAAATTGTATTCCAAAAGATAAGTGAGTCCGAAATGAAAAATGCATTCACAGCGTAATTCTATTTATTTCTCGGGAAAGCGCAGGAATAGACAGGATTCTTTTTATTTGTCGAAAAAAATAAGATAAAACGACAGGCGTTTATCACCCTTATATCTTAGATGTGTATATTGTCTTTAGAATGGTGAGGTGAAATCTTTGGATCAACCAATGAGAATGAAAAACAACGGTCAAATCAGTATAGTATTGAATTCACAAAAAAGAAGTTCAGTACGCGAAACGGTAGATTCGGCTCCTCAGTCCCTTCCACAAGAACATGTAGCGTTGAAAGAAATTGAAGAAGAACTTGGCTCCCTTGTCGGAATGGAAGAAATGAAAAAAATGGTGAAAGAAATTTATGCATGGATATATGTGAATAAAAAACGGGAAGCCATGGGACTGAAGGCCGGAAAACAAGCTCTTCATATGATGTTTAAAGGAAATCCGGGCACTGGTAAAACGACAGTAGCGAGAATCATCGGAAAACTGTTCTTAAAGATGAACGTGCTTTCGAAAGGACACTTAATCGAAGCAGAGAGGGCTGATCTGGTCGGTGAATATATAGGTCATACGGCACAGAAAACAAGGGATTTGGTGAAAAAAGCACTTGGAGGGATCCTATTCATTGATGAGGCGTATTCACTGGGCAGAGGTGGAGAAAAGGATTTTGGAAAAGAGGCCATCGATACCCTTGTGAAACATATGGAAGATAGGCAGCATGACTTTATCTTGATCCTGGCAGGGTATTCAAGGGAAATGGAGCACTTCCTTACCTTGAATCCGGGTCTGCAATCACGATTTCCCCTTGTGTTTCATTTTCCTGATTATTCTGTAGATCAGTTGATGGAAATCGGCAAAAGGATGCTGGATGAAAAGCAATACTTATTGAGTCATGATGCCGAAAGAAAGATCCGTGAACATTTAAGTGCAGCGAAAAACACATTATCTCCAATGGCGTTTTCCAATGGACGGTATGTTCGGAATGTACTTGAAAAATCGATACGATCTCAAGCGATGAGGCTGTTGTTGGAGAATTGCTACGATCGGCATGATCTCTTGACCATCCGCAGTAATGACCTGGTCTTTACTAAAACGGCTTCAGATCACCATACTTAGTAAATCGAAAAACATAAAAATGCATTCACTTGTGAATGCATTTTTATGTTTAAACATGAGCCCGTAAACTTCTATTCGGTAACCTCCATTTATATAGGTAGGATAGCACCCGTAAAGCGGTTGTAATGATGAAAAGGGTATATAGCTCTAACGCTGAATTGACTATACCAAGTCCAATCGCAGCTCCACATAAAACTGCCCATACCGCATATATTTCCGATCTGAGGACTAAAGGTTTCCGTCCAGCCAGAAGGTCACGGATCATTCCACCACCACTACCGGTTAAAACGGCAGCCACGATGATTGCACTGATGGGGTGGTTCATTTCAGAAGCATATAACGCCCCCTGAATCGCAAAAGCCGATAGACCGATCGCGTCAAAGAAATTCCCCCACTTCCTCCAATGTTTTAAAAGGTTATTGGGGAACAGAAAGACCGCCGTAATCGAGAGAAGGGCAATCTGAAACAACATTCCCTGCTCCCATAAAGCGGAAACGGGAACACCAATCAGTAAATTCCGGATGGCGCCTCCACCGAATGCCGTGACAATCCCTAATATATAAACACCGAGGATATCATATTCCTCTTCCATGGCAATGATAGCTCCTGAAATAGCAAAAGCAATGGTACCGATGATACTCAGTACTTCCCACGTCATACACATTCCTCCTCACCCTATTACAATATGCTACATGCCATTATGTAGAATCTTGAAGTGGTGTTATGTCATAATCAAACATACTGATTTTAACACGTATGTGCTTATTTGCAACCATTTTTCATTGCTTTTTACATAGAGATTACGATGCGGATTTGATATGATGGAAAATAGAATGAAACGGAAAGAAAGAAGGTTGTTTTTTGAAGAATGAAAATCTAGAAAAAGTCATTCTGGTGGGATGTCAACTGGACGATGATGACCTGCGTTTTCAGTATAGTTTAATGGAACTTAAGGAGCTGACAGCAACAGCTCAAGGAAAAGTTGCCGCCACCTTGATTCAAAAGCGTGACAGGATCCATCCAAGTACGTATATCGGAAAGGGTAAACTGGAGGAACTGGTCCTGTTGGAAGAACAATTTGAAGCGGACATCATCATATTTAATGATGAACTATCCCCCAGTCAGATTCGGAACTTATCAAAGGAACTAAACGGCAGGGTGATTGACCGGACACAACTGATATTGGACATTTTTGCACAGCGTGCCCGCTCAAGAGAAGGGAAATTACAAGTAGAACTTGCACAGCTTCAGTACTTGCTGCCGAGACTCATCGGTCAGGGGGCGTCCCTCTCAAGGCTGGGCGGCGGGATAGGCACCAGGGGGCCAGGTGAAACGAAGCTTGAAAGTGATCGTCGACACATCCATAAGAGGATTGACGATATTAAGAAGCAATTACAAACCATAGTTGATCATAGAGAAAGGTACCGCGGGAGAAGGAAGCGGAACAAAGCTTTCCAGATTGCACTCGTCGGATATACAAACGCTGGAAAATCCACGTTGTTCAATCGGATTTCAATGGCTGATTCCTATGAAGAAAATCAATTATTTGCTACCTTGGATCCGATGACGAGGAAAATGCATTTGCCAAGTGGATATTCCACGTTATTGACAGATACCGTAGGGTTCATTCAAGATTTACCGACCACATTGGTTGCGGCATTTCGATCTACCCTTGAAGAAGTAAAGGAGGCAGATCTCCTTCTTCATATTGTGGATAGTTCAAATCCTGACTACAGTCAGCACGAAAAGACAGTGCAATCCTTATTGAAAGACCTGGAAATGGATGGACTGCAGCAGCTAACGGTATACAACAAGCGGGATGAGATGGATCCCGAATTTGTTCCCGACAGCGAATCAGACACCATCCTCATAAGTGCCTTGAACGAAGAAGACCGAGGGAAGCTGCTGGTTAAGATAGAAGAAATCGTAAAGAATCAAATGTTACCTTATCATGTACTTGTCCCTGTGAATGACGGGAAGCTGCTATCCCAATTAAAGAGTGAAACCATCTTGATAAAATTGGAATTCCAAGAAGCGAGTCAAGTATATGAAATGACCGGATTTCACCTTGAAGATCATCCGATAGCAGGAAGCATCAAGAAATTTCAAAAGTAGAAGGGAAACAACACCAAATGTTTGAACAATTAGTAAATGGAACGGCATTACAATCACTTGTGACGAAAGTGGAAGCAGAGATCAAAGACATACATAAAAAAATCGATGAACGGTCTGAAAGCAACCAGTTCAACGTTTTGAGAGCGTTTCAGAAGCACCGGGTAAGCGATTCTCACTTCATCCCGTCCACAGGCTATGGCTATGACGATACAGGAAGGGACACCCTGGAAAGCATATACGCAGACGTGTTTGGAGGTGAGGCAGGACTTGTGCGGCCTCAGATCATTTCTGGTACCCATGCCATCTCCATCGCTTTGTTCGGTATACTCCGGCCGGGAGATGAACTGGTGTACATAACAGGGAAACCATATGATACATTAGAAGAAATTGTAGGAAGCCGAGGGAAGGGTACAGGTTCACTCAAAGACTTCCATATCGACTATCAGAGCGTTGATTTAGATGAGTCTGGAAAAGTCGATTTTGAAAAGGTGGCAACGACCATTACTACAAAGACAAAGATGGTTGGGATCCAGCGATCAAAAGGGTATGCCAACCGCCCATCCTTTACAATTGAAGAAATAAAGGAAATGATTGATTTCATTAAAGAAATTGATCCAGGAATTGTTGTATTCGTAGATAACTGCTACGGGGAATTTGTCGAAGTGAAAGAACCCTGTCACGTCGGGGCGGATCTAATGGCGGGCTCCCTTATTAAGAATCCTGGTGGTGGCCTTGCGAAAACAGGTGGATATATCGTCGGAAAGAAAGAATATGTAGAAGCATGTTCCTTCAGGATGACCTCGCCGGGAATCGGAGCGGAGGCAGGGGCATCTCTCTACAGCCTTCAAGAAATGTATCAAGGATTCTTTTTGGCGCCTCATGTGGTCGCACAATCATTAAAGGGAGCGGTTTTCACTTCTGCACTACTGACCGGGCTTGGCATGAACACAGACCCTTCGCCTCATGCCAGGCGTACGGACTTAATACAATCGGTGCAATTTGATGACAGGGAAAAGATGATCGCTTTCTGTCAGGCAATCCAATCAGCCTCACCGATCAATTCTCATTTCACACCGTATCCGAACTATATGCCGGGCTATGAGGATGATGTCATCATGGCCGCGGGTACGTTCATTCAGGGAGCGAGCATTGAACTATCGGCGGATGGACCTATAAGACCACCTTATATAGCTTATGTTCAAGGCGGGTTGACATACTCCCATGTGAAAATCGCCGTTTGCTCAGCGGTGGACAACTTAATTGAAAAAGGTTTAATCACCATATAAAAAGGATATTAAAGGAGTAATTGGATAGTCTAAAGTGGACTATCCAATTCTTTTGATTACTTATGTAAGAAAATCTAACATTTGATTGACAGAACTCCTGACATTACATATAATGAATTCAAGAAGGAAAATAAAAGGAGGAATCAAGATGAGCGGAAGTGAAATTCGTCGAACGATGGCATTATTTCCAATCAGTATTGTCATGCAGCTCACGGACTTAACGGCTCGTCAGATTCGATACTATGAAGAGCATCAACTGATAAACCCGGCAAGGACCGAGGGGAATCGTCGGCTCTTTTCCTTGAATGACATTGATAAGTTATTAGAAGTAAAGGATCTGTTAGATCAAGGTATCAACATGGCAGGGATTAAGAAGATCTTTTCTGTGTCCGGCCATAATGAAAACAAAGTCGTATCTGACGTAAGTAATGAAAAGGAAGAAAAAGCAAGACAGGATCTATCTGACGACGAGCTGCGTAAATTACTTCGCAATGAATTGATCCATTCCGGTCGGTTCAATCGATCATCTCTGCGTCAAGGAGATATGTCCCGCTTCTTTCATTAAATAAACCCTTTAATAAACTTGAGGAGGAATTACGTAAATGGCAAAGTATACTAGAGATGATGTGTTAAGATTAGCGAATGAAGAGGGAGTTAAGTTCATTCGACTGCAATTCACCGACATTTTAGGGACGATCAAGAACGTAGAAATCCCTCTTAGTCAGCTTGAAAAAGCTTTAGATAACAAAATGATGTTTGATGGTTCTTCCATTGAAGGATTTGTCCGTATCGAAGAATCAGATATGTATCTTTTCCCTGATTTAGACACATGGTTGGTTTTCCCTTGGACAGCTGAAAAAGGGAAGGTAGCCCGTCTGATCTGTGATATTTACAATCCGGATGGCACTCCGTTTGAGGGAGATCCCCGTAATAACCTAAAACGCATTTTAGGTGAAATGGAGGAGCTTGGGTTCACTGACTTCAATCTTGGGCCAGAGCCGGAATTCTTCCTCTTTAAATTAGATGTAAATGGCGAACCAACGTTGGAATTAAATGATAACGGTGGCTATTTCGACCTCGCCCCTACCGATTTAGGGGAGAACTGCCGTCGTGATATCGCTTTAGAACTTGAAGAAATGGGCTTTGAAATTGAAGCATCTCACCATGAAGTTGCTCCTGGACAACATGAGATCGATTTCAAATATGCAAATGCATTAAAAGCTTGTGATGATATTCAGACATTCAAACTGGTAGTTAAAACGATTGCCCGTAAACACGGTTTGCACGCTACATTCATGCCGAAACCATTATTCGGTGTAAATGGTTCAGGAATGCACTGTAATATGTCCCTGTTCAAAAATGGAGTGAACTCTTTCTTTGATGAAAAAGGTGACTTGCAACTAAGTGATACTGCCCGTCAATTCCTTGCTGGTATCATTAAGCATGCCACTGCTTTTACAGCTATCACGAACCCGACTGTCAACTCATACAAGCGTTTAGTTCCAGGATACGAAGCACCTTGCTATGTTGCCTGGTCTGCACGTAACCGTAGCCCGTTAATCCGTATCCCGGCTTCCCGTGGGTTAAGTACACGCGTTGAGGTCCGAAGTGTCGACCCTGCAGCAAACCCTTACCTTGCTATGGCTGTATTACTTGCGGCAGGATTAGATGGAATCAAGAATAACCTACCGGCTCCTAAGCCGATTGACCGCAACATCTATGTAATGGACAAAAAAGAGCGTGAAGAAGCAGGTATCGTGGATCTTCCTGCAACATTACATGCGGCTCTTGAAACATTAAAAACAAATGAAGTCATTGTTAAGTCCCTTGGCGAACATATATTCGAACACTTCGTGGAAGCGAAGGAAATCGAGTGGGATATGTTCCGTACACAAGTACACCCTTGGGAGCGTGAACAGTACATTCAAATGTATTAATGACCAGAAACCCTCAACGATATATCGTTGAGGGTTTTTTGCACGAATTTCGGGTTGAGAAGGGAATCTGGGAAGGAAACGATATGAAAAAAGCCTGAGGATGGAAATTTCGGCTTCCAACCTCAGGCTTTTTCATTATAATGATAACCGTCTTATCCATGCATACCGATGCTATTATCAGTGAACTTGACGATACACCCCTACCACTTTACCCAAAATGGAGACGTTTCGCAAAATGATTGGTTCCATTGTTGAGTTCTCTGGCTGCAGACGTACATAATCCTTTTCTTTAAAGAAACGTTTTACCGTTGCTTCATCTTCATCGGTCATGGCAACGACGATATCTCCGTTGTTCGCTGTCTGCTGCTGGCGAACAATGACAAAATCCCCATCCAATATGCCGGCTTCGATCATACTGTCACCCATGATTTCAAGCATGAAGACCTGCTCATCAGAAGGGGCCATCCGCTCGGGCAATGGGAAAAATTCTTCCACATTTTCAACAGCCGTAATCGGTTGACCTGCTGTAACTTTACCGATTAAAGGAACGTTTACTACACGTTGTCGCGGAATCGTATCTTCTTCAAGGTCCAGAATTTCGATCGCTCTCGGTTTAGTCGGATCACGACGGATCAGACCTTTACTTTCAAGCCTCGCTAAATGTCCGTGTACAGTGGAACTGGAAGCAAGACCGACGGCTTCCCCGATTTCACGTACGGAAGGGGGATACCCTTTTTCTCTGACTGCAACTTTAATATATTGTAGTATGTCCTGCTGTCTCTTCGACAATTTTGTCATGTTCACGCACCTCTATTATAGATCTTATGTTCCCATTATAGCATGTCACGATTATTGATACAAACATAAGTTCGAATTTTGTTGACACCAAACGAGTGTTCGTATTACAATGAAATCAACAAAACAGAACAAACATTCGTATGGGGGTAATATTTATGTTAACACATATTTGGAATCGATTCTCTTACATTATTATATTATTTGTTTTAGTCCTTTCGGCAGCTTGCTATTTATTAATCAATATGACTAATCAGCCTTCCTACCAAAGTATCACAGTAGAGGAGGGTGATACTCTTTGGACTATTGCCAAACAGTATAATGAAGAATATTCTATGACAGTGGAAGAATTTATCGCCTGGGTTGGGGAAGAGAACGAATTGAATTCTTTTGCCATCAAGCCTGGTGAATCACTTGTTTTACCTATTGAAAATCAAACAATATCAACTCAATCAGATTTCGAACTGGTCATGAACGAAGAATAGAGGGATAGAAGATGAAAGCAGTCATATACTGCAGGGTAAGTACCAAGAAAAACACACAGGAAACATCATTGGAGCGGCAGGAAGAAGAACTGGTAAAATTGGCAAACGAACATCATTATGAAGTAAGTGCGGTCATCAGGGATCAGGCGAGCGGCTTTGAATTGGACCGTCCAGGTGTTTTGGAACTTTTGGACTTGGTCAGGGATAAATCAATCGAGGCAGTGCTTATCCAGGACGAAACAAGAATCGGCAGGGGAAATGCCAAGATCGCCCTTATCCACTGTCTGTTAAAAGAAGAAGTGAAAATCATCAGTCAGACTCATAGTGGTGAATTACATTTATCCGAATCCGATTCTATGGTCATCAACATTGTCAGCATGGTGGAGGAATATCAACGCAAGCTGCATAACCTTAAAATCAAGCGGGGCATGAAGCGTGCTGTGGAAAATGGCTTTCAGCCTCATAAAAATTTAAAAAACAAAGGAAATGTTGAAGGAAGGGAACGCATTGAAGTTCCGGTCGAGGAAATCGTGCGATTAAGGAAAAATGAATTAACCTTCGCTGAGATTGCAGCTACTCTCAGGGGATTCGGATACGATGTATCCAAAGCTACGGTACATAGACGCTTCAAGGAATATATGACGTCCCTTGATCATGCATAACCCTTGTTTTATCTCCTTTATTCTAGTAACATGACGGTAGTGTGATACGCTGCTTCTAGAATGTTTTAGAGTTTGCAAACTATGCAATAAAGGAGTTTTTATAGATGCTTTCAAAATCAAAAATGAATAGAATTAACGAACTTGCCAAAAAGTCCAAAAGTAGTGGACTCACTGAGCAGGAAGCGAAAGAACAGACTAAACTTAGAAAAGAATATCTAGAAACGTTCCGTCAATCGATGAAGGGAACAATTGAAAATACACGAATCTTTGATCCGGAAGGAAATGAAGTCACACCTAAAAAGATCCAAGATATACAGACTAAGAAAAAAATGCATTAATCAAAAAACTTCCAGGCCAACTTTGAAAGGTCCTGGAAGTTTTTTGATTCATTTTACTCCCTTATGATATTTAAAGGGTTTTTTATTTTCAACGATCATAAAGTCATGTTATCATTCAAGATAGTTGTATAAACTATCAAAGAAGATTAATATTAATAAGGTACATTAAAAGGAAGGATGTCTGACATATGTTTGATAACACAGATCAATTAGCAATTAATACAATTCGTACATTATCAATCGATGCGATTGAAAAAGCAGGTTCCGGGCACCCGGGAATGCCTATGGGTGCAGCTCCAATGGCGTATGCACTTTGGACAAGATTCATGAATCATAACCCTAAAAATCCAGAATGGTTCAACCGCGACCGTTTTGTCTTATCTGCGGGACACGGTTCGATGCTGTTATACAGCCTACTTCATCTTTCTGGGTACGATGTTTCAATGGAAGATCTTAAAAATTTCCGCCAATGGGGAAGTAAGACTCCAGGACATCCAGAGTACAAACACACTCCTGGTGTAGAAGCAACAACTGGTCCGCTTGGACAGGGGATTGCTATGGCAGTTGGTATGGCATTAGCTGAAAGACATTTGGCCACTACATATAACAAAGACCAATATAATATGGTCGATCACTTTACATACTCCATTTGTGGAGATGGTGACTTAATGGAAGGTGTTTCCTCTGAAGCTGCTTCTTTGGCTGCACATTTAAAATTAGGACGCCTTGTTGTTCTTTATGATTCCAATGATATTTCACTTGACGGAGACTTGGATAAGTCCTTCTCTGAGAGTGTTAAGGGACGATTTGAATCCTACGGATGGCAGTATATCCGTGTTGAAGATGGAAATGATCTAGACGAAATTTCCAAGGCAATCGAAGAAGGTCAAGGAGACACAACCCGCCCGACAATGATTGAGGTCAAGACCGTCATTGGGTACGGAGCCCCGAATAAATCAGGTAAATCTGCCGTTCATGGTGCACCTCTGGGTGAAGATGAAATGAAGCTTACCAAAGAAGCCTACAAGTGGACATTCGATCAGGATTTCCACGTGCCTGATGAGGTTTACAGTCGCTTTGAGGAAAAAATCCAACAAGCTGGCTCTGAGAAAGAACAGGATTGGGCCAACCAATTCATTAAATACAAAGAGGAACACCCTGAACTGGCCACTCAATTAGAAGCGGCGATCAAAGGTGAACTACCGCAAGGATGGGATAAGGACATCCCGGTATATGAAGAAGGAAAAGCATTGGCAAGCCGAGCTTCTTCCGGGGAAGTGTTAAACGCCATTGCCCAAAATCTTCCTTCATTCATCGGTGGTTCCGCTGACCTTGCCGGTTCCAACAAAACGATGATCAAAGATGAGAAAGATTTCACGCCTGAATCCTATGAAGGCAGAAATATCTGGTTCGGAGTCCGTGAATTCGGTATGGGTGGTGCCATGAATGGTATGGCTCTACACGGAGGGCTTCATGTATTCGGTGGAACATTCTTCGTATTCAGCGACTATCTAAGACCTGCTATCCGTTTGGCGGCTCTAATGGGCTTACCTGTGACCTATGTGTTCACACACGATAGTATCGCTGTGGGAGAAGACGGACCTACCCATGAACCTGTTGAACAGCTTGCATCCCTTCGTGCCATGCCTAACCTGTCAGTGATTCGCCCTGGTGACGGTAATGAAGTGGCTGCAGCCTGGAGGTTATCGTTAGAATCGAAAGATCAGCCTACGATGCTTGTTCTGTCCCGTCAGGACCTTCCAACGCTGAAAGGTACGGCTGATAAGGCCTACAACGGGGTAAACAAAGGTGCTTATGTTGTCTCTGCTTCAGGTAAAGAACAGCCTGATGCCCTGTTGATTGCAACTGGTTCTGAAGTACATCTTGCGGTAGAAGCGCAAAATGCCCTTGAAAAAGACGGTATCAGTGTTTCAGTTGTGAGCATGCCTTCTTGGGATCGTTTCGAAAAGCAATCAAAAGAATACAAAGAATCCATCCTGCCTAAGAGCGTGAAAAAACGCCTGGCTATCGAAATGGGATCTCCAATGGGCTGGGATCGATACGTTGGCGATGAAGGTGACATCCTGGCGATCAATGGTTATGGTGCATCTGCCCCAGGAGCCAAAGTGATGGAAGAATATGGATTTACTTCTGAAAATGTAGTATCTAGAATCAAAGCTTTACTTCAATAATCGTGAATGGAAAAGGTCGGCTCCTTACACTCTCTAAGGAGTTGGCCTTTTTCTTTTGGGTAAGTACAATAGGAGTAAAGGTGGAAGAGATTGGGTATAGAACAAGTAATGTATAAATCCTACGATACATCCCTTAACATTCAGGGGAGATAGAATAGGTTCGACAAAACTAGTGCAGATTTTCAACAATTTATGACAATGACTCCCTTCTAGTTGATTTATACTATATGAAAGAAAGGTAGGAGGGAGTAAAGGTGCGAAATTATCAAATCTATTGGATTGAAGAGTTGTTTGTTCAACATTACTATGGTCGTGAAAGAATGTTCTATCAATTGTTTTCTGATTGGGAAGCGAGTACAGGCGATCTTCACGATATCGTCTCGAAACAAGTAGATTACATTACCAAACCGATTCCATACCTTCCTACCCAAAGACTCCTTCAACACGAAATTACGAAGGTTGAAGGGGCAGCCTGGATAAACTCCGTTGCGACAATCGAAAGAGAAGAATCAGGTGCGACACTCGTCTTGAATGAAAAGTCGATGTCTTTGAATGCCTGGGGGCACGATGAATCTGAATATATCTTTTTTGAAATTTTACGGAGGAATATGGGCCAGCTACTGGCAATGGATATCAAAAATGAACGTTTTGGCTGGTTAAAACCGATAAAACAAAGAAAGTTTATATATTAATATGAAATTTTGACCAAAATATTGTATAATGTTTCAGGGTTTAGTACACTTTTAAAAGGACAACATGAAGGAGGAAGTAAGAGTATGGGAACGACTGGATTACTTATTCTAGTAGGAGTTCTGGCATTACTTGCCGGAGTTGCACTAGGATTTTTCATTGCTCGTAAATACATGATGAGCTACCTAAAGAAAAATCCACCAATTAACGAGCAAATGTTACGCATGATGATGATGCAAATGGGGCAAAAACCATCCCAGAAGAAAATCAATCAAATGATGAATGCAATGAATAAGAACATGAAGTAATAGATGGAAGCACTCAGGTGATGAGTGCTTTTTCTATTGTTCGGGCATCCTGATCTCATGGAGTGTAGAGAAGGATTAAAGATCAGGTAGGATAATGGGATTATTTTCGTGAATTCATAAAAACTTAAAGATTATCAGGCGGATTGAAATGTAATGTATGATAAAATATAGTCCGGAGGGAGTCATATGAAAAAATGGATGATTGTATCTCTGTCCCTTTTGATTCTTATTGCCGGATGCAGCAATAAGCCTCAAGAAGTGATAGATGATGAAACGCTTGAAATTCAAAATAGTGCAGCAAGCGATGCACGTGAATATTTAAACTATAAAGTAAACAAAGAAAAAAAATCGGTCAATCGCGGCCTGATTACAATGACGATCAACAACCGCAGTGATATGGATGAAATTGAGACGGGCCTTATGTCTTTATCCACCGAACATTTTTCCCCTGAAAAATATGTCTACCAGGAAGGTCAGTATTTAAAGAATTTAAACTCATGGTTAGGGAGAAAGTCTAAAACCAATAAGGCGGGCCTTAACCCTGAATTGAAGATCACCGATGATATGACATGGGAACAGCAGATGGAGATGGAAAAGAAAAATCCAATGTACCTTGCTTATATTCATGAGCAGAATTATGTGGATTCAGAAGGGAAAATCAAGGGGATTTCCCTTGGCCTTGCGATGAATTCCATCGATTATATCAGGGTGGAAGATGATAAGAAGCTGATGCATTTTGACGAAGCCAATATTAACGAGAAGATGATGGAAGAATACGGAAAGAAGGTAGCCGGTACAGTCGCCAGTCGTGTACGGGCAAACAAAGAATTGAAAAATGTACCCATCATGATTTCGATTTTCAAACTACAACCTTTAAACAGTGTTGTTCCTGGAAACTATATTGCCACGACCTATTTAGATGAGAACGATAGGAAAGTCAAAAAGTGGGACGATGTTTCCGACAAATATTATTACTTCCCGAGTGATGAAGGCGAAGAGAAAGACCGCGATTTATATAACCGAATCCGGGATCTGGAAGATTATGTGTCAAAGTATTTCTCTCATCAGGATATTGAGTTTGTCGGTAAAGGATTGTATCAGAAGGAAACGCTAAATAAACTGGTCATCGATGTACATACAGGAATGGTGAAAGAAACCGAATTAATAGGGTTTGCACAGGCGATTGGTCCTGAAATCGTCGATTACTTCCCACACACACCGGTTTACCTTTATGTAAAAACCCCTAAAGGCCTTAAAGCCACCATCGTCAAAGAAGTGGACCAGGAACCATTTGTACAAATACATTAGTATATTTCTTTACGAAAGAGCCTCCCTTATCTAATTAGGGAGGCTCTTTCGTATAGTCCCTTGAAATGTTTTCTGAAAAAAGATTTCTCATTATTATGAAATTTGGTAAAATAAAGAGTCGATTTAATCATGAGGCGGGGGAGACAGTATGAAAGTCTTTTATGATTTGAAATGGTTTTTTCTTCAGGAGAAAAAGTCATATATAACAGGAACCATCCTTCTATTATTGGTGGCGTTCCTGCAATTGATTCCACCTAAGATTGTAGGGATCGTGGTCGACCGTATAAAGGCACATTCGTTGACCACAGAAGATATGTTGAAATGGATCCTGATCCTGATATTCACCGCTCTAACCATGTATGGTCTCCGTTTTGTATGGAGAATCATGATTTTCGGTTCGGCCACCAAGCTTTCCAGGTTGCTGAGGGACGAACTTTATCATCACTTTACCAAAATGTCCCCGGCTTTCTATCAAAAGAAGCGGATCGGGGATTTGATGGCTCACGCAACAAATGACATTCAAGCGGTTCAACAGACTGCGGGAGTAGGGGTATTGACTTTTGTTGATTCCCTGTCAACTGGAGGATTTGTCATTGCGGCCATGGCGTTTACAATCAGTTGGAAGCTGACCCTTATTGCACTGATTCCGATGCCGTTCATGGCGGTTTTGACTAGTTATTATGGAACATTACTACATAAACGCTTTCATAAAGCTCAAGAAGCATTTTCGGCTCTGAATGATAAGACGCAGGAAAGTGTAGCGGGAATGAAAGTCCTGAAAACCTTTGGGCAGGAGAAAGAGGATATTGAGTCGTTCAGGAAACAATCGGAAGAAGTGGTTCAGAAGAATATCTCTGTTGCAAGAGTGGATTCGTTATTTGATCCCACCATCTCGATCATTGTCGGCATTTCCTTCTTTTTATCGATAGTGTTCGGTTCAAAATATGTCATAGAAGGGGAGCTGACGATTGGAGACTTGATTTCCTTCACCACATATCTCGGACTCTTAATCTGGCCGATGCTTGCATTCGGGTGGCTATTTAACATTGTGGAGAGGGGCCGTGCTTCTTATGATCGTGTGGCAGGGTTATTGAATGAAAAGATAGATATAGAGGATGCTGGGGAATTGGAGCACGCCCCGACAGGAGATATTGAATTCCAGATTTCTTCTTTTTCATATCCGGGTGAAGAGATGCCTGCCCTGGAAGATGTTCAGTTTACCATGAAAAAAGGTCAAACCATCGGAATCGTTGGAAAAACGGGTGCGGGAAAGACGACTCTTCTAAAACTTCTCCTGAGGGAATTTGAAGGGTATAAGGGGAAGGTGGAATTTGGGGGGAGTTTGATTCAGGAGTATAAATTAAATCATTTGCGTGAATCCATCGGATACGTGCCTCAGGATCACTTCCTATTTTCTGCCACGATTTTTGAAAATATTGCGTTCGCAAATCCGCTATCTTCAAGGGAAAAGGTGGAGGAGGCAGCTTTACTTGCTCACATCCATGATGACATCAGCCGATTCCCATTAGGCTATGCCACAGTCGTCGGGGAAAGAGGAGTTTCTTTGTCGGGTGGTCAGAAGCAGAGGATATCGATTGCGAGGGCTCTCTTAACGGATCCTGAAGTACTTATCCTGGATGATTCCCTGTCAGCCGTAGATGCCAGGACAGAAGAATCGATCCTGACTTCCCTGAAGCAGAATCGAGCAGGGAGGACAACGGTGATCACTTCACATCGGCTAAGTGCAATTCAACATGCTGACCTGATCATAGTCCTTGAAGAAGGAAAGCTCGGCGAGAAAGGCACGCACTTTCACCTGATGAAAAATAAAGGCAGGTACAGAGAAATGTATCTCAGGCAACAGTTGGAAGAACTTGTAGAACGGGGAGGGTAAGAAATGGACCGTATACAGACTATGACACCTAAAGAGCAGCGGAAAATCTTTTACCGCCTCATGGGATATACAAAGCCATACAAAAGGTCGTTAATGGCCGCTTTTTCTTTATTGCTTCTCACAACGATTGGAGACGTCTTTGGACCGATCATCATCAAGATCTTCATTGATGATTATTTAACTCCCAGGGTGTTTCCGTATGGTCCACTTGCCGGTTTGGCTGCCGCATATATATTGATTCAGATTGGGAATGTATTGATTTCCTACTTTCAGTTACTGAAGTTTCAGGAAATCGCCCTCAGGATCATTCAACAATTGAGGGTGGATGTGTTTACGAAGGTTCAAGGGCTTGGAATGAGGTACTTTGATCATACCCCTGCCGGAGGTGTGGTCTCCCGGGTAACGAATGATACGGAAGCGATTAAGGATATGTTCGTAAGTGTATTGGTATCATTCATTCAAGGGGTATTTCTGTTAACGGGGATCTTCATTGCCATGTTTGTCCTGAATACCAAATTAGCCTTCTTTTGCCTATTCATACTCCCTGTTATTTTTATCATTATGAAAATGTATCGTGCATATAGCTCCATCTTCTATCAGGACATGCGTGAAAGATTGAGTCAACTGAATGCCAAGATAAGTGAATCGCTGCAGGGAATGTCAATCATCCAAGTATTCAGGCAGGAAAAAAGACTTAGACTTGAGTTCGGTGATATTAATGAAAAACACTATTGGGCTGGCATGAAGAATATTAAGGTGGATGGGTTATTATTGAGACCGGCAATCGATCTTGTATATGTTGCTGCCTTAATTGTGGTATTGAGCTATTTCGGAATAACCTCATTCACTCAGCCGATTGAAATTGGTGTGCTGTATGCATTTATTAACTATTTGGACCGTTTTTTTGAACCAGTCAATCAAATCATGATGAGATTATCTATGTTTCAACAAGCGATCATAGCGTCTTCACGCGTATTCAAGCTGTTGGATGAAGAAGAGCTGTCCCCGGTACAAACCATAGAAAACGGAAAAAGTGAAATGATCGGGAAAGGGGAAATTACCTTTGACAATGTATCATTTTCTTATGATGGGGAGAATGATGTCCTTAAGAAAATCTCTTTTTCAGCAAAGCCTGGTGAAACCGTCGCACTTGTCGGGCATACAGGAAGCGGAAAGAGTTCGATCATCAATTTACTTATGAGGTTCTATGAATTCGATCAGGGTGACATTTTAGTAGATGGAATAAGCATCAAAATGTATCCAATGGCAGAACTTAGGAAAAAGATGGGATTGGTCCTTCAGGATCCATTCCTATTCTATGGGGATATAAAGGGAAATATTAAGCTTCATGACGAGAAAATGTCTAATGAGGAAGTGGAAGAAGCAGCTGAATTTGTACAGGCGAATACGTTTATTGAGAAACTTCCTGGCGGGTATGCTCATCCTGTGGTCGAAAGGGGTTCGACACTATCAAGTGGACAGCGCCAATTGATTGCATTCGCCCGGACGATGGCGACCAAACCGAAGATCCTTGTCCTCGATGAAGCAACTGCGAATATCGATACAGAAACGGAAGAACAGATCCAAAATGCCCTGAGGAGAATGAGAAAAGGCAGAACAACCATTGCCATTGCTCATAGGCTTTCAACCATACAGGATGCGGATCTCATCCTGGTATTGCAGCAAGGGGAAATAGTAGAGCGTGGCAGCCATCAGGAGTTACTTCATCAAAAAGGGATTTATCATAAAATGTATCTTCTTCAGAATGGTTTGGTCGAGGATATGGAGGATGCCACATCAGAAAGGTAAATAGGGAGCTCATTTAACAGGGAGACCCTGATTGGGGTCTCCCTGTTCATATTTAGCATTATATTAATATCATTTATTTGAATGAAGGGTTAGTTCAGCTCATTTGGGGTGTGTAGCATTTTTTTATGTATTGAGAGTTGTAGCTATTTAACAGACGATCAAGTTCCTGACTAAATTGAATAGCTTGAGGTGACGTCAGTCCATTTTCAGCAACAATATCAATTAATTGAGCACGCTTTTTTTCAATTCGTTCTAGAAGCTCTTTTTTAGACACGGCTGTTTCCTTTCTTTTGTATGTCCTGACAAGTGGAATACAAAACTAGTAATAACTGTAACTTTTTATTAGTATAACGAAAATGGACCATTTTTTCAAAGTAAAATTAACGGATTTAAAAAAAGAAAAGAGACTTTAATACAAATGAAAGAGTAAAAGATGATTGTAATAAGATGGTCACAAATCTTTCACATAAACATCCCTCATAGTTTGACCCATTGTTTGATAGAATAGACATATATACTGAATTGTAGGAGATGTGGAAATGTCTGATATTAATATTTTTTTAGCATTCGGGGCAGGGTTCCTAAGCTTCATATCACCGTGCTGCTTACCTTTATATCCCGCCTTTCTTTCATACATAACCGGCATGAGTGTCAATGAATTGAAAACGGATAATGCCATGTTGCAGAGGAGAAGTTTACTGCATACATTATTTTTCTTAGTTGGTTTCTCAGCCATCTTTATCGCGATTGGTTTTGGGGCTTCTTTTATTGGCAACTTCTTTTTAAATTATAAAGATCTTATTCGACAGCTCGGCGCTATTTTCATCGTCATATTTGGCTTAGTCGTCATTGGAGTGTTCACCCCGGAATCCTTGATGAAGGATCGCAGATTTGAATTCAAGAATCGGCCTGCGGGCTTTATCGGTTCCATCTTGATCGGAATGGCATTTGCCGCAGGATGGACACCCTGTACAGGTCCGATCCTTGCTTCGGTTCTTGCCCTTGCCGCAACAAATCCCGGGTCTGGTGTGATGTACATGACAGCATACGTATTAGGCTTTGCCATTCCTTTCTTCATTCTTTCATTCTTCATAGGGCGGATGCAGTGGATCAGAAAGAACAGTGGAAGGATTGTAAAAGTAGGGGGATACGTCATGATTGCTGTAGGGATCATGCTGTTCTTTGACTGGATGACCGTCATCCTTGCTTACTTTACATCGGTGTTCGGAGGCTTTCAGGGATTTTAATATATAGTAATGTTTAACAGAATAAATTGAATAAATATTACGATTTATGGTATAGTTTAATTGGATGAATTAGGTAAAAAGACTCAAAAGACATCGATAGTGTGTACGAGGAGGAAACATCTGTGGCAACGATACTTGTAGTGGATGATGCGAAATTTATGAGATTGACCCTTGGAAACATGCTTTCATCCAGCGGGCATGAAGTCGTTGGGGAAGCTGAAAATGGCATGATTGCCGTGGAGAAGTATCGTGAGCTTCACCCTGACCTGGTAACGATGGATATCACCATGCCGGATATGAATGGAATTGAGGCGGTTAGGAAGATCCTTACCGAGTTTCCTCTAGCCAAGATCATTATGTGTTCCGCGATGGGACAACAAAAGGTGGTAGTGGAAGCAATTGAAGCTGGGGCGAAGGACTTTATCGTTAAGCCATTTGACGAAGCGCGTGTAGACGAAGCCATCAAAAGAGTATTAGGCTGATAAACAGAGAGAGATTGAATCTTCCATTCATTCTCTCTTTTTTCTGTTTTCGTTTTTCCTGCATTTGGGCTATAATAAGGGAAGGTATGAAAGTAGATTATAAAAGGATGATGATGCTTTATGATGATTGCTTCATCCATTGTAGCGATTTGCATGGGATTTATGGTGATATTTATCAGGATGAAGGCTCAGAAAAGGCCGGTAAGCGGTAAGAAGATTATTTTACCTCCACTCTTTATGAGTACGGGTGCGTTGATGTTCTTATTTCCTGTCTTTCGGGTCAACGTGAGTGAGTTTTTAGAGGCGATTACTGTCGGAATGGTCTTCTCTCTGTTGTTAATCAAGACATCCAAGTTTGAAATCCGTGAAAATGATATTTATTTAAAGCGTTCCAAAGCGTTTGCTTTCATTTTGATCGGACTTCTGTTAATTCGAATTGTAGCAAAGTCGATCCTTAGTACTTCAATTGATTACGGAGAACTAAGCGGGATGTTCTGGATACTTGCTTTTGGTATGATCGTTCCATGGAGGATCACTATGTATTTTCAATATAGAAAGCTGCATCAGGAAAATCAGGACTTAACAACGAATTCCATTTAATACACCGCTAAAAAGCAGGGAGACAAACATACCCTGCTTTTTTATTTTGTGTATTTTACGGGAAGGTGACGTTTTTGTGACAATGCAGGCGAATATGAATAAAAGTCGATCTTTTAGGGCAAAGAGGGAGAAGATGAATGAATAACAAATGATATTGGTGGGATTACGATTGTTTACATTAGCAGATATCTGGACTTTTTTCCTGGCCTTCTTCCTGACATTGCCACTTGTCACCATTGTACACGAATTGGGTCATATCTTGATTGCACGAATATTTGGTGCGAAGATCAAGTTTGCCATCGGAACCGGTAAACACCTGATAAATATTGGCCCTTTAGAAGTGAAGAGAATGTACTTTATGGAGGGGTGGTGTCAATACCGGGAGTTGAAATACAACAAGGTATGGGTGCATGTCCTGATCTATTTATCGGGAAGCTTATTCAACCTGGTGGCGATACTATTCATTAACTATTTGATTTATGAAGGTGTGATACCTGTTCACATCTTTTTCTATCAATTTGTATATTTTTCGGTGTACTTTATCTTTTTCTCATTGTTTCCTTACAGGAACGGGGACGGAAAACCGAGTGATGGCCAAGCGATTCTAGACGTCATTCGCTTTGGAAAAGCAGAGGATCCCATTGATTAAGTGACCATATAAAAAAAGGTAAACGTTTAACGTTTACCTTTTTTTGCATTCTTCCATTTCACATACAAAATAGCAGCCCCAACAATAAAGATTACATATAATACAATTGGAATGACAAGTATCGATCCCATTTTATTCCCTGCCTGTTTTATTAGAATAAATGCTCATAGGGTGTTACTTCTATCTGCATTTCATCAAGTTTTTTTCTCAAAAATTTATGATCTCGCTTTGGAGTCGCCAAAATATATCCTCTGATCACTAATTCTTTCGTTATGGCTGCAGCTCTTTCTTTTAAAGCCAATTCACCGATCTTTCCGGCGATTTTCTGTTTTGCAACATCCCTGAATAATTCCGGAACCGGAGTAACCAGCTCATTCAGCATTTTCTTTTCATCTTCCCCCCATAAATGGATGGTTTCATTCACATAATGTTCTTCCCAATCCAAGTCAGATTTGCCATCTTCCTTAGGGAATCTCTTTAAGAATTTACGAAACATGAAGAATCCACCGATCGCGAACGAAGCCACTAAAAAAACGACCCAAAAAAGGATGAAATATAAGAACCAACCTTCTAGCATGTTTTTCACCTCAGTTTAAAAGCATATCTTATTCAATTATAGACAAGGACTTAGCATGTGACAAGAATATCACAGATTTTATAAAGAACTCTATACTGTTCTTAATTAGAAATGATATACTAATAAATAACAAATATCGTGAAAATTCTTTCTATTTCGATTGTTTTTTAAGCTTGTGTAAATAGGAGGCTAGCAGGATGAAGTATACCGGCAGGATCGTATCGTTACTTACTGGACTTTTATTAATCATTACGTGGGACTTTATTTATTACTTTGTTCTACATTATCCCGTGGATTTAAAGGTGGATATGGTGTTTACTATCCTAATCCTTTTTATCAGCTATTATATGGGGAAAAGTTATGATATCAGCCATACGACGTTGGCGGCCCTCAGAACGAGTGAAGAAAGGGTGAAGCTGCTGAATGAAGAAATGCAGCACGTCCTTCAAAGTATTGATGAAGTGGTGTTTCACACAAATGCCAAGGGAGAATTTCAATTCCTCAATCAATCCTGGGAAGAGTTTACGGGATACACGGTCAAAGAAAGTCTGCATAAGAATGCCCTCCATTTCATTTCCCTCCATGAACGTCATGAAATCCTCCGATTGGTAAGGCAAAGCATCGGTTTACATAGGGAGAAAACCAGGATGGACATCCCCTATCAAAAAAGGGACGGACAGTTTCGATGGGGAGAGGTCAATATTAAACTGAACTATAATGGGAATGGTGAGTTGCTGGGAACAGTGGGGACCATTTCAGACATTACTGAAAGAGTACATAACGAGGAAGAATTGATGGAAATGAATGAAACCCTGGCTATTGAATCTCAAAAACTTTCCGTTGCCGGTCAATTAGCTGCAGGGATTGCTCACGAAGTCCGCAACCCCTTGACTTCAATCAATGGATTTCTACAGCTTTTAAGAGATGAAGCCGACGAGAAGACGAAGGAATACTTAGGGATTGTCTTTTCTGAAATCAAGCGGATCGAACTTGTATTGAGCGAGTTGTTGATCCTTGCTAAACCGCAATCCGTTACGTATAAACGAATTAATATTATCGAAACACTGGATCATGTTTCGAAATTACTGAATACGAATGCCATCTTATATAATATCGAAATCCAAACGGAGTTTCATGAGAGAGAGCTGTATATCCGCGGTGATGAAAATCAATTAAAGCAGGTTTTTATTAACTTAATAAAAAATGCGATAGAAGCGATGCCTCATGGGGGGACGATTACCATTCATGCAGATTTCAATTCCCATAATAAGGTTCAATTGATGTTTAAGGATGAGGGGGTAGGGATGAAGAAGGAAACCCTGGATAAACTGGGAGAGCCATTCTTCACGACAAAAACAAAAGGAACAGGTCTCGGCCTTACTATATGCCTTCGGATCCTTCGCGATCATGGTGCGGATATCCGGGTGCAAAGTGAACAGGGAGAGGGCACAACCTTTCATATTATGTTTGACGGTGTTCAGTCGTCTGAGAGGAAGAAACGGGAAGTGCTCCAGAGATAGAGAAAAAGAACCCTTATGGCTAACGTAAGGGTTCTTTTATATGTTTATGGATGTATTCTTCTATATGGCGGGACTGCCTGGGAATCGAACCCAGCGGAGACGGCACGCGCCTCCCGAAAGTTTTGAAGACTTGGGCAAGCACCAGCTCAACAATCAGCCCCGTTAAGTAAGTATATATAAGTTATACCATGGGAAGTAAACTTGTTCAAATGTTTAAGAAAGGCATTCATACTAATGACCTAGTTAAGTTAGAGTCGCAGAGGGAGATGAATGCTGTTTATTTGAAATATTTACAAGATTTAAACTTTGGAGAAATCTGCAAATATTTCTTTACCATTGGTTTATCTCCATGATAAGATACTTTTTGCCGGCTTATTATAGACGAAGTAAGCGTTTCCTGTTGGAGCTGCTTATTGTACTTGAACTTATAGATATAGACAGAGAGGGGAAACAAACATGAAAAAAGTATGGGTATTAGGTCTTGGTTTATCATTGGCACTTGCAGGATGTTCTGACTCCGGTTCGGATAAGGAGAAGAAGGATGAGGCATCAAAGGCTGAAGAGAACACGGATACCGCTGGGGAATTAATGGATTATTACTTGAATTTAACTACGACCGTTAACGGTGTTGATATTGATTTAAATGGTTATGAAGAAGCGATGGCAGGTGAAGAGCCTCCAGCCGGGGACGAATTGGCAACATTGAAAGAATCTGCTCAAGCATCAGCGAAAGCATCTGCAGAAGCAGTTGAAGGAATGGAGATCCCCGCTGGTCTTGGAGACCAAAAGGATGCAGTTGAAACTTTCCAATCCACACTGGCAGAATCGTATAATATGAAAGCTGATGAACTGGCTAAAGAAGGCGAAGCAGATTTCACAGCAGCCGATGAAAAATTGAACGAAGCAGAAAACCAAATCAAAAAAGTGTTAGATGAAGCTGGCCTGGTAAGTTCAAGCCTGATCAGTGATTTAAACGGTTAATACTAAAGTAAAAGGTCTATTGGGACCAATTATAATTGTGAAAAGCGAATCCGATTTGTCCAGGATTCGCTTTTTTCTGTCCAGGTACCCATTTTCTCTCCAACTGCCTATATATAGGATGAGAGGAGGGAGAGAATGGAGTCGATTATTTCCTTTGTGTCTGAAGTAGGGTTTCCGATTGTGGTCACGATGTATCTTCTTTATCGAATCGAGACAAAGCTTGATGCTGTCATCACTTCAATTCAAACGCTACCTCGGCAACTCAAAGAATAATGGGAATGGGACCGCTACTAGTGGTCCTATTTTTTTATGAAGATTGTGAAAAGGATAGCTACGCGCCACTTTCAATGTTTTCCTTACACGGAGACCCTGTGAGTTTGATATAATTCAGATAGAAACCAGCATGTCCGGAGAGGAGAAAATAGTAGTGAAATTCATTCATACCGCTGATTGGCACCTGGGTAAATTGGTGCATGGCATATATATGACAGAAGAACAACGATACATATTGGAGGAATTCTTAGAACTTGTGAAAGAGGAAGAGCCCGATGCAGTCGTCATTGCGGGCGATCTCTATGATCGGTCTGTACCACCTACAGAAGCAGTGGAGCTATTAGATGAAGTATTATTCCGGATAAATGTAGAGCTCGACACACCGATTGTAGCCGTTTCAGGCAACCATGATAGTGCAGAGAGGCTGTCATTTGGGTCTTCGTGGTACAAGCATAGTCAATTTTATTTAAAGGGCAAGATCTCGGCTGATTTCACACCCATCCATATTAAAGGGGTGAACTTTCACTGCGTTCCATACGCTGAGCCTGGTACCGTCAGACAAGTCCTTGATGATGACTCAATCAATAGTCATCATGCAGCAATGGAAGCAATCGTCAATAGAATCGAAGAGCACATGAACCCAAATGAACCACATGTTTTTGTTGGACATGCATTTGTACTGGGAGGAAAAACGACGGATTCTGAGAGGACTCTTTCAGTCGGGGGGTCCGGTTGTGTGGGGGCAGACGTATTCAGGCCATTCCATTACACCGCCCTGGGTCACCTTCATAGTCCAGACGCCATTAGGCATGAAACAATCAGGTATTCAGGTTCGCTGTTGAAATACTCTTTTTCAGAAGCTTCTCAGAGGAAATCTGTCAGCATTGTAGAAATGGGGGAAGATGGGACCTTTGAATTGCGGGAAAAGGTGCTTCAGCCTAAACAGGATATGAGGGAACTGCAGGGTCATATGGAAGAGTTGCTCGATCCCGCTTTCTATCAGTCTCAAAAGGTGAATGACTATCTAAAGATTACCCTTCATGATGAAGGCACATTAATCGATCCAATCAATCAACTGAGGCAAGTCTATCCAAACGTGCTTCATCTAGAGCGAAAGAGAGATTTGACCGATGCAAAAAAGAAGAACTCGTTCCAAATATTAAACGATAAAAAACGGTCCGAACTGGACTTATTTAAAGAATTTTACAAGGACATGACCACAGGTGAATTCAACGGTGAAAAGGAAGATGTGGTACGGAATGTGATTGATATCGCCAGAAGGGAGGTTGATCATGCATGAAACCACTTAAAATAGTGATGCAGGCGTTTGGACCGTATGCGGGTAGAGAAACCATCGACTTCCGAGAGCTGGATAACCGCACCATGTTTGTGATTTCCGGTAAAACAGGGGCTGGTAAGACAACGATTTTCGATGGGATTTCCTACGCGATTTACGGAAAAGCCAGCGGGGAAGACCGAAATCCGACAGAATTAAGAAGCCAATTTGCCAATCATGATGATAGTACAGAGGTCGATCTTCTATTCAGTTTACGCGGTAAGACGTATCGAATTTGGCGTTCACCCCAGCAGGAAAAAAAGAAAGCAAGGGGGGAGGGCTATACTACCATCAATGCCCGTTCTGAATTATATGTATATGATGAAGACGGGAAAGAACAGCTTCTTGCGGCAAACGTGAGAGAGGTGGATGAGAAGATCAAAGAATTGATCCAACTCGATGCCAATCAATTCAGACAGATCCTTATGATTCCACAAGGGGAGTTTCGGAAACTCCTTACATCGGATAGTAAAGATAAAGAACTCATATTGCAACGCCTCTTTCATACGGAGCTTTACAAGACGATCCAGGAAAAATTGAAATCCGAGGCCGACGAGTTGAAAAGGTCTGTTGAATCTTCCATAGAAGAACGAACAAGGGAATTAGTAAGAATCCATTTTGAAGAAAATGAAGAACTTCAATCTCTTTTATTGGAAAATCCGTTAAATGATCATCGCATTCTGAACCTTCTAGCCCCACATATTGAAGAAATGGAAAAGAAAGAGAAGAAGCTCAGACAACAATATGAGAATGTTCAAGAGAAAAGGGATGCCTATCAGAAGAATTTGGCAGAGGCTAAAAGTCTGGTTGATCAATACAATCTTCAGGAAAAACTTAAGAATCAGAAAGAATCGCTTTTAGCATTGAAGCCTGAAATTGAATCGATCGATCACGAGATTGTACTGGCCACGAGAGCTTCCCGTTTGGTTCAACAAGATGAATATTGCCACAAACTTAATCGGAATCTCAATGAACTGAAGAGTCAATTAGCCACATTATCCGAAGAGAAACAAACAATCACAGAAAAGCTACTGACAGCCACAAAGATTTTTGAAGAAGAAACAAACAATGAACCTCTCAGGGAGCAAGCTTCAAAAAGAGTGACTCAACTTGAAAATATGGAAAAAGATATAGACTCGTTGGATACGTTAATGAACGAAACGAGTGAATTGAAAGAAAGATACGAAAAACAGCAGGGTATTGTAACCAGACAAAACGAGCAGATTTCATTTTTACAAAAAGGTATAAAGGAACGGGAAATACGTGTCAAAGCAGGAGAAAGTGGTCAGGAACATGTTTTTCAACTTGAAAAAAACGTACAAGAGAAACTTTCCCTGTTGGAACAGATAAATGACATGAATCAATTGGAACAAAATCTTCAGCGTGTCAAAACGGAGCGTGATCAATTAAAGACCCGATATAGTCAACTTGAGGATCGTCTTCAGGATGCGTCTGAAACCCTGACATTTTTGGAGAGAAAGTGGAATTCTGCTCAGGCGGCATTGCTCGCGAAAGGATTGGCAGATGATGCTCCCTGCCCGGTCTGTGGATCTGAACACCATCCAAAGCCTGCTGTAGAGGCAGATACTATTCCATCCGGCGAAGATCTTAAGGTGGCCAAAGGGAAGCAGCAGGAATTGGAAACGGAAGAGAAAAAATTAAGCCTCGTCATTGCCCAGGAGGAAACGAAAATACAAGGCATGCAAGAGCAGATCGAAAATATTAACAAGAAAATAAGGGAAAAGAAACGTGACTTTAAACAGTTTGAAACCGAGGAGACCCAATCGCTTCTGATGAAAGAAATCGAATCTTTGAAGACAAACATCGCTTCGAAGAAAAAAGAAGTGGAACAGGTAAAAGTCATGGGAGAAGAGATTAGAAAGGGAAGGGAAAAGCTTGAAGAACTTGAAGGGGCAAGAGGGAAGAACCAAGAAATGCTCCAAGAACTTAATACTCTCTTTCACACTAAGAATACGACCTTGGAAAAGGTGAAGGAATCCATTCCCCTGGAACTCAGGACAAAAGCTCAATTTGATCAAGTGTTACAGAAAGAAAAACAAAGATTGAAAGAATTAAAGACATCCTTTGAACGGGCTCAAAAACAGTACTATGAGCTGTTGAACCAAAACAGTGTAAAGGAGTCTCAAGTCAAAGATAAAGAGATCCATATAGAGAATGTGAATGGGGAGATGAAAGCTGAACGAGTAGCCTTCCTTACGCTACTCACAGAACAGGGCTTCTCCCACTATAAAGCCTTTCTGGAAGCGAAAAAGTCAGAATCGGAAGTCACGGTCCTTCAGGAAAAAGTGAAGAAGTACGGGGAGGACCTTCGCTCAGTTACTGACCGTTTATCCGATATTGATCAAATCTTAAAAGATAAACAGCGGCCGGACATTCAAAGGATCGAAGAAGACATCATCAAGGTTACAGCTGAATTGAAGGAGGTAAATGATCATCTAAACAGGGTCATGACAAACAGAAAGGAAAATGAGCTCATCCTCACGAGGGTGACAGCCATAAATGAAGGAATCAGGGATTTAGAATCAAGATATCAAACGGTCGGACATTTAGCAGAAGTTGCAAGGGGTCAGAATGCCAACCGGATCACATTTGAAAGGTATGTTCTGGCATCATTCCTTGAAGACATCCTTAGAGTCGCAAATGAGAGATTAATCAAGATGACTTCAGGCCGGTATCAGTTGATCCGGAAAACGGACCGAAGCAAGGGTAATGTTCAGAGCGGATTGGAACTCCTGGTCTTTGACCAATATACAGGGCAGGAGCGACATGTCAAAACATTATCAGGAGGGGAAAGCTTCAAGGCGTCCCTGGCTTTAGCACTTGGACTTGCTGATGTGGTGCAGCAATACGCCGGGGGAGTATCATTAGAGACGATGTTCATTGATGAAGGGTTCGGGACACTCGATCCGGAATCACTTGATCAGGCAATCGAAGCATTAATGGATATACAAAGCAGCGGGCGATTAGTAGGTTTAATATCGCATGTTCCAGAGCTGAAAGAGAGAATTGATGCACGCCTGGAAGTCATTTCATCACAGAATGGAAGCCGGACGGAATTCCAGTTTTTAGCGTAAGGCAATGCCACTCAAGAAAAAGGTCAAGGATCATCATCCTTGACCTTTTTTATATGAAATTTGAGTAGATGATCGCGCTTGATGTTTTTAAATGCGGTGACTGGGACATAAATAGAGGATAACGACTAATCAAGTGGAGAATTCAAATGAAGAGTATTCGTAAAATCTTAATTCCGAGACAGTTATTGTTGCTGTTGATCCTCTCAACAGGCTTACTAAATCATGTCATGTTGATCCCGAGTATCTTTCAGGCAGCCGGACGGGATGGGTGGATCAGTATCCTTGCTGCCTATCCCATACTCCTTCTCATGACGTTTCTAATCTTTTACATCATCAAGCACTCCCCCAAGGAAGGCTTCTTTCATTTGCTTCAACAGAAATGGCCGAGATGGGCCGTCTTATTGTTTTCTTTACCAATCGGTTTATTTTTACTTTCAAGTGCATACATAACCTTTGTTGATTTAATACTATGGCTAAGTGCTTACTTTCTGGCTGATGTGCCCTCTTTCATTGTCTGGGGAGGTATTTTTATCATTTGTTTCCTGATCACATGGGCAGGAATTAAACACATGGCGATTGCCAGCGGGATCCTGTTACCCCTTGTCATGATCTTCGGGTTTTTCATAGCGATTACCAATACGAATTTAAAGGATCCAAGCTTATTGTTTCCAATTATGAGTAATGGATATGAGCCGATCATAAAAGGAATGATTTATGTATTGAGCGGGCTCCTCGAGCTATATTTAATTGTCTTGATTCAGCCGTATAGTGAGGGGAAAATAAAGATGCATCATTTAATCGTTCTTGGCTTGATCTTTATGGGCCTGATGTTCGGTCCCCTTACAGCATCCATTATGGAATTCGGGCCAGTAGAATCAGCGAACTTGAGATACCCTGCGTATGAGCAATGGAGGATTCTTTCCATAGGGGAATTCATCACCCACCTGGATTTCTTTGCCCTCTATCAGTGGTTGTGTGGAGCATTGATCAGAATCAGTCTGTTTATGTTCCTTTTGGGTGCACTCCTTATGAAAAAGAAGGATCAACATCGGATCTCTTTAAAGGTATTGATACCGATTTTTATCATTTTTTTCGGACTGGCACTGTTCAGTATTGATACATATGATTTTTATCTATTTTTGTTTCATCTATTTTTCCCATTGACGGTCATCCTCTTCATGGGTCAAATCATCGTTTCAGCCATCATTTTACGATTGGTAAAATAAAAAGATGGATTCACTATGAATAAAAACAGAGCGAGCTAAGTAAAGGATGTTTTCAATGAAGAAAGCCTCTAAAGAAAAGACAACAAGTAAGGAATCAAAAGGAGCCACCCTGGAAGAAGTGAGGGAATTATTTTCACACAGTCAGGATCTGGTGATAAAGGCCCATCTCTTTCATGGAACGGAGACGACCATTGTTTATTTTGATAGCCTGGTGGACCGGCATTATCTGGATCAATATATTTTTCCAAAGATTGAAGAAGTCGCACATATAACCTTTTCAGAAAATATCATGAATTTGTTTCAGGCAGAGGAAATCACAGAGGGCTCCATAGAAGAATTGGCTTCCGCTCTATTTTCAGGATTTGTCCTCTTCTTTGTTGATGAAAGGGTTTTATCCATCCACGCAGGAAATCTACCGAAAAGATTGCCGGAAGAATCATCTTTGGAAACATCGATTCGGGGACCTAAAGACGGTTTCGTTGAAGACTTGAATACAAATATTTCTTTAATTAGAAGGAGATTGTTCACTCCCTCTCTCTGTGTGGAAAAATATAAAATTGGCACAAGGTCCCACACTGACATAGCGATTTTGTATCTGGATGATGTCATTGACCAGAATGTCCTGAATGAATTATACACAAGGCTTGATAAGATAGACATCGACGTGTTGACAGGGAATCAACATCTTGAATCACTCATTGATGATAATCCTTATTCGATATTCACAAGTTTTGATTATACAGGCAGGCCCGATTTCATCGTAGACTCGTTAAATCAGGGCAGGTTTGCCCTGATTGTAGATGGTTTTCCGACCATCTCTTTAGCCCCGGTCAACTTATTGCTGCAAATTAAGTCACCGGAAGACTCAAGCATCAATTATGTGTATGTGTCTCTTGAAAGAATCATAAGGATGGTGGGAATATTAATTTCTGCATTCTTACCTGGGCTTTGGGTGGCTTTCTCTGCGTATAACATTGAACAAATCCCATATCTCCTTGTGGCAACCATCTCGATGTCAAGGTTTGGCCTTCCTCTATCGGCTCCGGTTGAAATGTTCATCGTGCTATTCTTGTTCGAGTTTTTCAATGAAGCCGGTGTGCGCCTTCCGAGGGCGATCGGGCAGACCGTTTCGGTGTTAGGCGGCTTGATTGTAGGAGACGCGGCCATTAGGGCAGGAATGACATCTCCCACCATGCTGGTCATTGGTGCGATAACGTATATATCGTCCTTTACTCTCGTCAATCAATCCCTTAAATATGGAACGACGGTCCTGAGGTTTATTGTGTTACTGGTAAGTACGTTCTTTGGTTTATTTGGTGTAGTCATGATCTTCATCCTGACGGTCATTTACTTATCCACACTCTCGTCTTTTGGAGCACCTTATTTAGGAACGGTTGCACCTATTGGATGGAACGAAGCTATACGATCCTTTCTTAGGATGCCGATCCAGTTCTATAAGCATCGAACCTCTTCCACTAATCCCGTAGACCAAACGAGGAAAGGTAATCATCCAAATGAACAACAAGATAACTAAATTCATTATCATTCTTTTGATGCTTGCTTTATCGGGTTGTACTGGATCAAAAAACATCCAGGACTTAACCTATATTGTCGCCATTGGTTTGGACTATGATGAAACGAAAGATGAATATACTGCGTACATCCAAGGATTGAATTTTGCAAATGTCGCGAAGCAAGAGGGAAGCAGTTCAACTGATCCGATACCGACATTTGTAGGCTCTGCAAAAGGGAAGACCTTGAACATGGCAGTCAGTAACTTATATAAAGTATCGAGACCGCCATTGTTTTTTGGACACACCAAAACGCTTGTCTTGTCCAAGAATCTATTGAAGTATAAATTCAAAGAAGTATTAGAGGACGTTGGTAGAAACCGTTCCCTGAGGCCCAGCCTTGAACTGTTTGTAACAGATACGAATATTGAAGATATTTTTAGTGCGAAGGGATTATTTGATTACCCGCCTGTATACACGGTTCTGCTGACCGAAGAAAAATCAGAGGGAATCGAAAATGACATCGATTCAACAAGCTTGATGCACTTCTTAAGGGAATATTATGAACCGATGGGTACTGCGCTGATTCCAAATATAACAATCGACCGGCAATCATGGCATTCAGATGGGGAAGTCGCTTCTCTTTATCTGGATGGATATAGTGTCTTTCAAGATGAAACATTCAAAGGGGAAATTTCGGCGAGTGATTCCATGACTGTGGACTGGCTTCAGAATAAGAAAAATTCTCTCGATTATGCTTTATATGAAGAAGGTGAACTCCTGTCAACATTTAAATTAACAGCAGATGAACCGAAAGTGAAATATCATGAAGATCACGCGAATTTCCCAGAATTTTCGTTGGAAATAAGCGTGGAAGCTGAATTGTTAGAAAAGATAAATGATGTGCCTTTCAAGGAATTACATGCTAAGCTTCAAAAATCGTTAGAAGAAAAAATAACGAAGGTTTATCAACTTGGTTTCGAGAAAAAGATGGATCTTTTCGATGTTGGTGGACGGTGGTATCGTTCCCATCCTGACAAGTTTCATGAATTGGAGAATAGTGGTGACGGATTTTACCTGTCAGACAGTTCGCTAAAAAAAGTAAAGGTAAAGGTTGAGATCAAACATTTCAATGCCTATCGATATATCAAGGAAACGAGATAAAAAAGAAAGTGAAAAGGAAATCACCAAATAAATTTCCTTTTTCTCTTTCTTTTTCCAATTGGATTGCATAACATGAAGGTAGGTCGACAGAAAGGGGAACCATCACTATGCAAATAAGCATTTATATATTGTTATTAGTAGTATCTGCTGTCGTTGCGATCAGTTGGAGCTGGAAGAGATTACTGGATTTTAATTCCTATAAGAAACCATTTTTAGAAGGAGTCGCACTGCAATTCGTTTTTCTTGCCTTTGCCTCGGTATGGTGGCTCATAACAGAGGATATTTCAGACGGGGTGATGGGCGTATTCTATTATTTCCTTGCCTTCCTTACGATAATGGTCGTTCATGGGTTTATCCTGCATTATCTTTTTTCAAAGAAGAAAATGAGAGAGAGGGAAGAATGAATGCCAGAGAGGAAATTGCCAGTGACAGAGGTTTCACAAAATAGACAATGAATCCTCTCTGCAGGAATTGTTTTTTTATCCTCTTTTTACTAACATAGAATGGAAGAGACAGATAAATTCGGAGGAGATAAAGATGTCAAGAACCAAATCATTCATTGTGGTGATGACCATCATCGGGGTACTCCTTGCAGGTTGCAGCAATAGTGACTTTCAAGCGGAAACGGATTATAAAGTGAAGGAATTTTCCTATACGAACCAGGATAATAAACAAGTAAGCTTAAAAGATTTAAAGGGACAGGTCTGGATCGCCGATTTCATCTTTACCAGTTGCGAAACAGTTTGCCCGCCAATGACATTCAACTTGACAAAGCTGCAAAAGAAGTTAAAAGAAGAAGGGGTAAAGGATTATAAAATCGTTTCCTTCAGTGTCGATCCGGAAACAGATACACCAGACGCATTAAAAGAGTACATATCAAACTTCGAAGCAGACACAAGTAAATGGGAGCTTTTAACGGGCTATGAGTTCGATGAAGTGAAGGACCTTGCGGAACACTCCTTCCGTTCAATCGTAGCGGACGACCCCAATTCCGATCAGATGATTCATGGGACCAGCTTCTATCTGGTGAACCAGGAAGGCACCGTCGTTAAGACATACAGTGGCAACAGTGATGTTCCGTATGATGAAATCGTTCAGGATATGGAAACATTAATGAAAGAAGGATCTGAATAATTCCTCTAAAGAGAATCACCGGATGCGTGATTCTCTTTTTTTTTGCGATTTCCCATTCCAATATTAGGATGGCAACGATTATAATGATGAAAAGGAATGGGGAGCTGAAAAGATGAAGATTCGTCCGATCGAAGTAAAAGATGCTGAAAGAATAGTAGAAATCATGCGCCAAAAGACGGTATTACCCAATATCATCGCGTTACCGAGCTTAAGGGTCGAGAAGTTTGAATCGAGATTGAAGAACCCTTCAACCAACCAGCATGATTTTATAGCAGAAGTGGATGGGATAGTAGTGGGGCTTTGCGGGTTAAGCCAAGGCCTTGGCAGACGTTCCCACACAGGAAGTTTATTCGTATTTATTGATGAGCAATATCATGGGAGGGGAATCGGAACCAGCCTCATTCAAAATGCCATCGATTTAGCGGATAATTGGTTGATGATCGAGCGTATTGAGCTGACAGTCATAGACGTTAATAACAAAGCAAAAGCTTTATATGAGAGATTGGGATTTGAAGAAGAGGGGTTCAAACAAGGCTCCATTGTTCAGAATGGTCGATTTGCGGGGGAATATTGCATGGCGAGATTTCGTCCGGGTGGTGCTGTTAAGAGGGAATATGATAATGTTAAGGAATCTACAGCTAAATTATAGAACAGCAGGTGAGTACAAATTCGAAATTCTAAGGGAATGCTGATAGTTGACATACTGATCACATTATTCATATTTATATGGGTAGTGAAATCCTTTTCAGACGGGGAAGTATGGAAGGGAGTTCTGTTTGCCGTTTGTTTTGCCATCATGGCAGGGGTACTGGTATTCAGATTCAAGAAGAAAAGATAGAAAGTGGTGAGAGGATGAGAAAGGACCATTATACGATTGGTATGGCCGGACATATCGATCATGGAAAAACCACTCTCACAAAGGCACTGACTTCGGTTGACACCGATCGGCTTAAAGAGGAAAAGGAGCGGAGTATTTCAATTGAACCTGGATTCGCCCCTTTGTATGAGGATGATACGATTGAGATTTCTGTAGTGGATGTGCCGGGTCACGAACGCTTCATCCGTCAAATGATTGCAGGTGTAGCGGGAATCGATCTTGTTGTACTCGCAGTTGCAGCTGATGAAGGAGTGATGCCGCAAACGAAAGAGCATCTTGATATTCTGTCCCTTCTTGGAATAAGTCAATGCATTGTCGTCTTGACGAAAATTTCTAAAGTCGAAGAAGATTTGAGAGATATCGCCTGGGAAGATGTCAGCGAAGAATTGATCGGAACCGAATTCGAAGGCTCTCCCATACTATCGGTCGACGGATTGACAGGCGAAGGAGTGAAGGCCCTTAAAGAAACCATCATTTCCTCCTTGAAAGGTCTGCCTTCAAGGAATACTGCAGGGGATTTTCGATTGCCTGTTGATCAGGTCTTTACTGTAAAGGGGCAGGGAACGGTGGTGAGAGGAACGATTTATGAAGGAAGTGTGGAGACGGGTCAAGATCTGACCATTCTCCCATTAGGGATACATACAAAAGCGAAACAAATTCAGGTTCACCACCGAAAGGCAGAAATGGGATACGCCGGTCAACGGGCTGCTGTCAATCTCCCCGGTGTGGACCATAAATCCCTTAAACGGGGAAATGTACTTGTCTCAGCCTCTTCCCTTTTTATGACAAACACAATGGACGTTTGCATAAAAGTGTTACATACTGTGCGATATGAAATCAAACAGAGAATGCGGGTCATGATTCATACAGGTACCTCTGAGGTCTTGGGGAAGCTCGTGTTCTTTGATCGTAATAAAGTGGATGCAGGTATAGACACAGATATGATTCTATGCCAGGTACGCCTTGATGAATCCATCATGGTTAAACGGGGAGACCGTTTTATCCTCAGGAGGCCCTCACCCGTTGAAACCATCGGTGGAGGGTGGATCATACAGCCAAACGGAGGCAATTACCGGTTTGGAGAAGAAACGATCGGGTACCTTCAATCCCTGATTGAAGGTACCCCGGCTGAACGGGCGCTAAGAGTACTTGATCGATATAAATCCCTTGATAGGGAAATGTTGAAAAAGGAAGGATCCATTTCAGAAGAATGTATGACTGAGTTACTCGAGGAACAGGAATGGGTTCAACTTTCTGATACAACCATAACCCATTGTAAGATCGTTCAAGAATGCCGAAATGCGATGAACCATTTCCTCTTGACGTTTCATGAGAAATTCCCATTATTAAAGGGAGTTAATCGTGCAGAATTGAAGCAACGTTTGAGTGAATATCCTGAAAGTCTGGCAGATTATGTGTTGGAGGACGGGAATTGGGTCGAGGGAAAAGGTCTCGTTCGTTTAGTTGGATTCACACCCCATCTGCCACCTGCATGGGAGAAGAGATGTAATCAGCTACTCGATTTACTGGAAAGGGACGGTACACAGGTAAAAGACATGGTAGAGTACTTTGAGAAGGTAGGAATACCGGAGAAGTGGCACTCGGACTTCACTCGATTCTTCGTTCAGGAGAAGAAAATAGTACCTTTGGACGAAAAGAAAGCTTATTCCTTTGGGGTGTTTAACGACGCAACCATTCGCTTAAGGAAGCATACAGATGATGCATTTCAGGTAGGTGAAGCAAAAGAAGTACTCGGCTTATCCAGAAAATATATGATTCCTTTCCTGGAAAAACTTGATAAAGAAGGATTGACGCTTCGCATAGAAGGGAAACGAAAATGGATTGGCTTTAAAGATAAAGAATAAGTGGGAAGGAAGTACATTCTGGTTGATCAACATAACTAAAGTACAAATTGCTGCTGATCATTCTGTGGCATAGTAGAAAGTAGGATAGGAAATTATGAAAGAGTTATGGAGCGCATTTGGCTGGGTGCTTCCGATAATGATCATTGTGACAGTTACCCTTATCTTTGCGATCTCCTTTTGGAAGAAAAGAAGGGGTAAGGGCAGGTGGCTGAACTTACTCCCTGTATTATTTACATGTATTTCAATCGGTGGCATCTGTCTGATCACCTTGACTCCATTGGAAAACGTTTCAGAGGGATCAGTGAATTTCGATCCTTTCTCCAATTTAAAGTTGAATCTATTGTACCGTAATCATTTGGATGTACCGATCCGTAATCTCCTTGCCAATATTATATTGTTTATTCCATTCACCTTTTTTCTTGCCTGGTGGATGAGACAATCCAAACAATTAATATTGATGGTCACTTTCCTTGGGGGGATCTTTTCATTTGGAATTGAGTTGGCTCAATACTACTTGCCTTTAGGAAGAGCAACGGATATTGATGATTGGATCATGAACACAATGGGATCATTTATAGGAGGCATCCTGTTCGTCATCGCTCGCTATATCTATACATTGTTGAAGATCAATAAGAAAATCAAGTAAGAGCGTCGACGTTATGTTGACGCTCTTTTATTACTTCTCATTAAGCCTGTTCATCCATAAACTTTGACCACGGATGTATAGTCCTTCCCTATAAACAAAAGCTATCAATACCATGAAAGGGGGGATTCTCGTGTTGAAGAAAATAATAATAGCCATGATGGCCGTGACCGCGATATCCGTGGTATTGATTCTCATCATGCAATGGGATGTAAAACAAGGGGTGAAAAACTATACGAGAACCCACCCGATGACAGAGACCCTTTCAAGTAATGCTTCAATTGACGTTTATAATACAGGAAAAAGCTTTTATCAAAACCTTTTTAAGGATATTGAGTCCGCTGAACAATATGTTTGGATCCACTTCTTTATCATTCGGGATGACGAAGTCTCTCAAGAGTTTTTTGATGTATTGACGAAAAAAGCTCAAACGGGTGTGGATGTCCGTCTATCTGTTGACTTTCTTGGGTCAGATATTCATAAAGAGTCCATCAAGAGGCTGGAAAAGGCCGGAGTAAAGGTTACGAAAAGCAGACCCATTAAATTTAAGAATATTTTCTATTCCCTTCACCATCGGAACCATCGCAGGCTTATTTCCATTGATGAAAGCATTGCCTATATTGGAGGATTCAACATGGGGGATGAATATCTCGGAAAAGATCCAAAGCTTGGCTACTGGAGGGACTACCATATTCGGTTGGCAGGCGATGCGGGGAAAGAAGTATATAAGCAGTTCAAAAAAGATTGGACAGAGGACGGTGGCGAGAGTTTAAAGAGTGCTGCGCGACCATATACGTCAACAAGCTCTGAAGGCAGTGTTCATTTCATTTTTTCTACTGGAGATCCTCTTATTGAAAGAACCATTGACTGGATAAATGAAGCAGAAACGAGTGTGACCATCACAACCCCATATTTTATCCCCACCAATAAGCTTATCACCGCATTGAAAGATGCGGTGAAGAGAGGGGTCGAGGTGAATATCCTTGTACCGGATGATACGGATGCCTGGTTCACCAAACCCGTTAGTTACAGAATAGAAAAGAGCCTTTTAGAAGAAGGAGTGAAATTATATCTGTATCAGAAGGGGTTTTTTCACGGTAAGGTGATGGTTGTAGATCATGCATGGGCCGACGTAGGGACAGCCAATTGGGATCCGCGCAGCTTTTACTTAAATGATGAGAGCAACTGCATCATTCGGGACGAAAAAGTGGCGAAACATTTGGAATCCCTAATTGAAAATGATATGAAGGATAGTGAAAAGCTGACCATGGAAGCTTTCGATGAGCTGCCCTCCTGGGAAAAAGCCTTACAAAAGACACCCCCCTGGCTTTATTATTACTTCTAGTTCAATCTGGATTCATGATGTACGGAGGTAAAAATTTTTGTTGAATAAGAAAATATGGTAAAGTGTTCTCATATAGTTTAGATATAAACACCTTAATAAAGAAAGGGATTGTCCATGAGCGAGCTCTTGTTTATAGCTTTGTTTGTTCTTTCGTTAATGGCATTTACGTTTTTTAATGTGTCAAAGAAGAAACATGTTTCAAAGTATCACAAGTCGATAGCAGTCACAATTGTCATCTTCTCTGTGATCGGCATGATGTTGGCGGTCCTTCTTTACCTTCCGAACGCTTCTTAGAAAACGGAGAATACTGAAAAAGCAAAAGACACAAGAGGAAGGTCTCACGTGTCTTTTTTTTATGTCTGAGGATGGTGGACCAAACCCTACTTATAGATTGTTTGCCTCACGGTGGGCGGAAATTTGATATGATTAGATATGGCTTAATGAAAGCTCGTGGAAAGATCGAATCATCATGGATACTGACTGTGCGTATGGCAATAAAGGAGAATATAGATGAAAGCAGCAATGATTTTTGATATGGATGGTACATTATTTCAAACAGACCGCATACTTGAGGCTTCACTTCATGATACCTTCCAATTACTTAGAGATGAAGAAATGTGGGAGGGGGATACACCTCTCGAAAAATATAGAGAAATAATGGGTGTCCCCCTTTCTGATGTGTGGAGGACCCTATTGCCCCTGCATCCCTTGCATACACATGAAAGAGTAAATGAAGTATTTCAGGATAAATTGATTCAAAACATACTGGATGGAATGGGCGCCCTCTATACCCATACAGAAGACCTCTTAGCCTATTTGTCCGAAAGGGGATTTCCGATTTTTGTGGCAAGTAACGGCTATCCACGTTATCTCGAGACAATCGTGGAATATTATGGGTTGGATCGATGGATTTTATCCTGCTATAGTATTGAGGATATTGACTCTGAGGATAAGGGGGAACTCATTCGGAAAGTGAAGGTCGATCATGATCTCAGTCACGGAATTGTGATCGGAGACAGACGATCTGACTTTAAAGGAGCCGAGGCGAATGAGTTCCTCTCCATCGGATGTGCTTTTGATTTTTCTCAGGAAAATGAGTTACATGAAGCAGACATCGTGGTCGGTGACTTGATTGAAATCAGAGAATATTTAGAGAAGGTGAAATGAAATAAGAGAGAGGAGTGATCGAGTGGAGGAGGAAAAACTGGCCATATTGAATGAGAGTGGAGATAGGTTAGGGGTCACGAGCCGTTCGGAGGTGCACGCGAAGGGTTACTGGCATGAGACCTTTCACTGCTGGTTTGTTCATTATGACGAGGATTTGAAGGAAACCTTCATCTATTTTCAGTTAAGAAGTGACGATAAGAAAGATTTCCCCGGTCTTTTGGATATAACGGCCGCGGGACATATTTTGTCCGATGAGAAGATTGAAGACGGTGTGAGGGAAGTCCACGAAGAGTTGGGAATCAAGGTCAAGTTTGAGGAATTGGAGGCTTTGGGGGTGGTAAAAGGGGAACTCATTCAAGAAAATATGATAGACAGGGAGCATACCAATGTATTCCTCTATACCAAGCCGGTCTCATTCGAGGAATTTCAGCTTCAGACGGAGGAAGTTTCAGGTATTTTACGTTCATGCCTGTCCGATTTCAAATCGCTTATTCAACGTGATAAAGCAGAAATCGAACTTGAAGGATTTGTTGTCACCAAGGATGGGGTTAAGAACGATATCAGCAAAAAGGCTGGTTATCATCATTTCGTCCCTCATGAAAGGCCCTACCTTATCAAAATCATCGATCGAATAGAACAGAAAATGTAAGAAAATAATTCCTCTTTCCCATAGCGGGAATGGATGATGAAGGCTATCATGAATATTTGGTACATACATACTGTGAAAGAGAGTAGGAGAAACATTGAACGGCACAGCGCACATGGCAATTGGAGCAGCAACAGGTTTTATCGTGGCGAATTCATTTGGATCCGGTCCGGGTGCGACAGCCACACTTGTAGCAATCGGCGGGATATCCGGACTCATACCTGATTTGGATATTGATGGAAAGCTTAGTAACAAAGTTACTTTCTCCCCCCAAATGATCAGGTCGGTGGCGCAAATCATCGGCTTTCTCATGATGGTGTACAGCTACCTGGAAGGCATTGGGAAAGAACGGTGGCTTGGGATTGGCTATGGGGCAGGAATGATGTTACTCACAAGCTTCATCACCCAGAGAAGGATGCTGATGATTACCGGCATAGGTGTGACGGCATGTGGATGGCAATTAAATGAAATATGGTTATGGTTACTGGGCATCTATATATTTATTGCTTCCTTCGTGTCACATCGCAGTTATACCCACTCTGTACTGGGGTTGATATACTATGCTATCATCGCTCGTTATCTCGAGACTTCTATCATGATTGATGGAGTATTTGAAGCATGTGTCATCGGATATGCGAGTCATTTGATCGCGGATATGAAGTTTCTCCCTTTTAATAAGAGAGGCATAAAGCTCTTCCTTCCTCTTTCGTCAAAAGAAATGTAAAAATGTGTTTATACCTACTTGACCATTATTTACCTATACATTAAAATAATGGGAACACAATAAATGGTTAATTGCGATGAAGAAGAAGAGTAGACGATCGAAACATTTAAGAGAGCTGATGGATGGTGAGAATCAGTATGGGGAATCGTTGAATGGGCTTTTGAGCATCCAGGCTGAAATAAAGTAGGTTTGGCGGAAGGTCTCACCGATAAAAGGGACGATGTATAGAACGTGACTTCTGTACAGATGAGTGCGTTTACTGAAGTGTAAGCGAATGAAGGTGGCACCACGGGTTTCCCGTCCTTTTTTAGAGGACGGGAAGCCCTTTTTGTGTTTTCTGATTATTTTTCAACGGAGGGTATGATGGGGATGAAAAAACAAGTTCTGACTGGTATCAAGCCAACTGGCCGTATACATTTGGGGAATTATATTGGGGCGATTAAACCGGCATTGGGATTGGCGGAGAACCAATCATATAACACTGCTTATTTTGTTGCGGATTATCATGGTTTAACAAAAATCCATGATCCCATTGAAATGAAGGAGCTTTCATATGGGGTGGCGGCAGCGTGGTTAGCGTTAGGGTTGAATCCTGATTCAGCGATTTTTTACCGTCAATCTGATGTGCCTGAAATCTTTGAGCTGAGCTGGATCCTTTCTTGTTTTGCACCAAAAGGATTATTAAACCGGTCTCACGCATATAAATCAATGGTTGAAGAAAATAAAGAAAGCGGCAGAAATGTTGATGCTGGAGTCAATATGGGATTATTTACGTATCCCATTTTAATGGCTGCGGATATCCTCCTTTTCCAAACCGAGTTGGTCCCTGTCGGAAAAGATCAAATACAGCATGTGGAAATTGCCAGAGACATAGCTGAAAGCTTTAACAATCAATATGGAGAAACATTTGTCATCCCTGAATACGTCATCCAGGAAGAAACGGCCGTTCTACCGGGACTGGACGGCCGCAAGATGAGTAAAAGTTATAATAACACCATTCCTTTATTTGAAGAACCAAAAAAGCTTCAAAAATTGATCAATAAAATCAAAACGGATTCTTCACTTCCTGAAGAGCCTAAGGATCCTGACGATTCAATCATTTTTGGTCTTTACAAAGAATTTGCAACCACTGATCAATCGGAAGAAATGAGAAGGAGATTTCAACAAGGAATAGGCTGGGGGGAAGCGAAGAAAGAACTTTTCGACGTAATGAATTCATTCATCGAAGTACCAAGGTCGGAATATGAAGACCTATTGAACAATCGGGATAGACTGGATGCCATCTTACTGAATGGAGCCATAAAAGCACGAAAAAAAACAATCCCATTCATGAAAGAGATTAAAAGGAAAATAGGAATGTATCATTGAAATAGAATAAAATGATCATGATGTTTTTCAGATAATTCATAATTGTCATTGACATTTCTATGTCTTTGTTATAAGTTATGAGAAAGCATTTTAACAATTTCATATTGTTTCTTATCAAGAGAGGTAGAGGGACTGGCCCGAAGACACCTCAGCAACCAGCCACAGTAACAGGTATGGTGCTAATTCCAGCAAGTTGATGTCAACTTGGGCGATAAGAGGGAGAACGAACGTATAAAACCTTCTTATTTTCATAAGAAGGTTTTTTGTTTTTTCCCCTTTTCATTTTCTAGGGACGAAAAGGAGAGAAGGATGTTGAAAAAACATATTGATACTTTGCTTGTCCAGGCAGGCAATCGGAAGGATTCAGCTACTGGTGCCGTAAGTCTGCCCATTCATTTATCGACAGCATATGAACATAGAGGAATCGGTGAATCAACCGGTTATGATTATACGAGAACAGGAAACCCAACCAGGGCGACCCTTGAAGAACTACTGGCTCAATTGGAAGAGGGGCATAGAGGATTTGCATTCAGTTCGGGAATGGCTGCGATTCAGGCAATTCTGGGTTTATTCTCAAGTGGGGATGAATTGATTGTATCGAAGGATCTTTACGGAGGAAGCTACCGCTTATTCGTTCAGTATGAAGCCCAATATAATATCAAATTTCATTTTGTTGATACAAGTGATACTCATTCTATAGAAGAGCACATATCGAAGAGGACGAAGGCTATTTTTCTTGAAACACCAACCAATCCATTAATGAATGAAGCAAATATTTCTGAGGTCGCAGCCATTTCAAAGGCGAGTGGATTACTTTTAATCGTCGATAATACCTTTTATACACCAGTTCTGCAAAAACCGCTCAAAGAGGGAGCAGACCTGGTCATTCACAGCGCTACCAAATACTTAGGGGGCCATAATGACGTTCTGGCCGGAGTTGTCATAGTCAACACAGAGGACTTGGCTGAAAGGATCTATACGATTCAAAATTCAATCGGCGCAGTCCTTGCACCATTTGATTGTTGGCTCTTAATAAGAGGGTTGAAGACCCTTAGTCTAAGAATGGCCCAGCATGAAAAGAATGCACGAAAATTAGCCCAGTATCTTAAAGGGCATGACTGTGTAGCGGACGTCTTATATCCCGGGAAAGGGGGCATGCTTTCCTTTCGCATTGCCAAGGAAGAATGGATCGGTCCATTCCTCCAACATCTAAAGGTTATAACGTTTGCTGAAAGTTTAGGAGGGGTTGAAAGCTTTATCACCTATCCTGCCACCCAGACCCATGCCGACATTCCTGAAGAAGAACGAAATAGACTTGGCATCTGTAACAGATTGCTCAGGTTTTCCGTAGGAATAGAATTTATCGACGACCTGATCGAAGACTTGGAGAATGTTTTTCAACAATTGGAAAAAGAGGTGTTAACGTATGAGTAAAAAACCATTTTCACTTCAGACGTCACTCATCCATTCCCGCGGATTTGATAAAGAGACAGGAGCTGTTTCTACGCCGATTCATCATGCTACAACCTTTCATCAACAGGATTTTGATCAGTATGGTACGTATGACTACAGCCGTTCGGGGAATCCAACAAGGGAAACAGTCGAAGAAACGATAGCGGAATTAGAAGGCGGGGTAAGGGGTTTTGCCTTTTCATCCGGTATGGCTGCCATCTCAACAAGCTTTCTATTATTGTCGAGTGGGGATCACGTACTCGTCTCGGAGGAAGTATATGGGGGGACATACAGGATGATCACGGAAGTCCTTACTAAATTTGATATAGAATACTCTTTTGTGAATATGAAAGATCTTCATGAGGTGGCTTGTGCAATTAAGCACAATACGAAGGTGATTTATATGGAAACCCCGTCGAACCCCTTATTGAATATCACCGATATTGAAGGGGTCGTAAAGCTTGCCAAGGCAAATGACTGCTTAACATTTCTGGATAATACATTCATGACGCCATTGCTGCAAAGGCCAATCAGTCTAGGAGTGGATGTTGTCCTGCACAGTGCAACGAAGTTTCTTGCCGGACATAGTGACGTCTTAGCAGGACTTGCGGTAACGGGAGATGAAGAGATTGCGGGGAAACTTGCTTTCCTGCAGAATTCGTTTGGGGCGGTACTCGGGGTACAGGATTGCTGGCTGCTCTTAAGGGGGCTGAAAACATTGCATGTCCGATTGAAGGAATCATCGGAGTCAGCTTATAAGATTGCAAGCTTCCTAGAAGGCAGAAAGGAAGTAGAAGAAGTGTATTACCCGGGCTTGAGCTATCATCCCGGTCGTGAAATTCAAGTCCGGCAGGCAGAGGGTCCCGGGGCAGTACTATCCTTCCGGTTAAAAGGGGAAGAGGAAGTGAAGCAACTCATCAAACATGTAAACATTCCTGTATTCGCCGTCAGTTTAGGAGCTGTCGAATCGATTCTATCCTATCCATCAAGAATGTCACATGCTTCCATGCCTAAGGCTGAAAGAGAGAGAAGAGGGATTACAGATGGGTTATTGCGCTTATCCGTTGGTCTTGAAAACGCGGATGAATTAATAAAGGATCTTCAAAATGGTTTAGATAGTATACAAAAAATCAATCGAAACAACGTGATCAATTTGTAAAGGGGGAGGATGGGGCATGATGCCATTGCTGGAGGCATTGAAAGAGAGAATCTTGATTGCAGATGGAGCGATCGGAACATTGTTGTATTCATATGGAGTGGACAGATGCTTTGAAGAACTGAATCTTTCTCACCCAAATGAAGTGTTGAAAGTCCATAAAGAGTATATCGATGCCGGAGCCGATATCATACAGACCAATACGTACGGGGCCAATTATCAAAAGCTTTCCAGATACGGATTGGAGGATTCGGTTAAAGAAATTAATACAGCTGCAGTGCGTCTGGCAAGAAAAGCAGCGGGAGAGAACACCTATATTCTAGGCACGATCGGGGGAATAAGGGGCATTAAACAAAATGTGTCCCTCGAAGAAATCAAAAGAAGCTTTCGTGAACAGCTTTACTGTTTATTATTAGAGGGTGTAGATGGCATTCTGCTGGAAACCTATTATGATTTCGAGGAATTGACCACAGTGCTGAACATTGCTAAACGTGAAGCGGATATTCCCGTCATTGCTCAGGTTTCCCTTCATGAAACAGGAGTCCTTCAAAATGGAATGGAAATCAAAGATGCCCTTCAACAATTGGAATTATTGGGGGCGGATGTCGTCGGCATCAATTGCAGGATGGGACCATTTCATATGGTGAATTCATTAGAGGAAGTGCCCTTACCGAAAAGGGCGTTTCTATCCGTCTATCCTAACGCGAGTCTCCCAAACTATGAAGAAGGTCGATTCTATTACTCCGCTGAGCCAGATTACTTTGGGGATATCAGCAATGAACTGCGTCTTCAGGGTGCAAGAATCATTGGGGGATGTTGTGGAACCACACCCGATCACATTCGTTCTGTAGCTGCAAGATTGAAAAGCCGGGAGCCTGTGAAGGAAAAAAAGGTGAAAAAGAAAAAAGTAGTTCAGTTATCTTCACCATCCATCAGTGGAAGCTTGCTGCATGAGCAAGTGAGAGAAAAGAAAACGGTCATCGTTGAACTCGATCCACCCAAGCATCTTGACACGAAATTGTTTTTCCAAGGAGCGGCGGCGCTTAAGGAAGCCGGCATTGACGCTCTCACCCTTGCCGACAATCCGCTGGCATCGCCAAGGATTAGTAATGATGCAATCGGGAGCATGGTAAAGTCGAAATACGATCTTACACCTCTCGTTCACATCACTTGCCGGGATCGAAACCTGATTGGACTTCAATCCCATTTAATGGGCCTGCACACATTAGGGATACACAACTTATTAGCGATAACGGGTGATCCTGCCAAAATCGGGGACTTTCCAGGTGCTGCATCCGTATATGACCTTTCTTCCCTGGAACTTATAGAACTCATTAAACAAAATAATGAGGGAATATCGTTTTCCGGTAAGTCACTGCGGGAGCGGACTCAATTTTCAGTTGGGGCAGCCTTTAATCCGAACTTCCGTCATTTAGACGCTTCTGTGAAAAGACTGGAAAAGAAAAAGAAAGCCGGAGCCGACTATTTTATTTCTCAACCGATCTTTGGGAAAGAACAACTGATCCAAGTATATGAAGCGACGAAGCATCTGGAAATTCCGATTTTCATCGGTGTCATGCCGTTGATCAGTTCAAGAAACGCAGAATTCCTTCACCATGAAGTACCAGGAATCAATGTGCCGGAAGAAACGAGACAAAGAATGAAGGAAGCGGGTAATGATCCCGTCATAGCTGGAGCAGTCGGAATGGAGATAGCCAAAGACTTGCTGGATACGGCAATCCAGCTGTTTAATGGAATATATCTGATTACACCTTTTGTAAGATATGATATGAGCATTGAACTGTTTCATCATATACAAGAGAAAACCAACACGGAAAGAGAGGTTCCCTATGGCCATCACATTGTTTGAAGAACAGCTTAGAAAGAAAATACTCGTACTTGATGGAGCAATGGGGACGATGCTTCAACAAGCAAATTTATCGCAGGAGGATTTCGGAGGGGAAGAACTGGAAGGATGTAATGAAAATCTTGTATTGACAGCGCCGGAGGTTATCTATCAGATCCATCATGAATATTTGAAAGCGGGGGCTGATGTGGTTGAAACGAATACCTTTGGCGCAACTCCCATCGTACTGGACGAATATGATTTAGGCTATAAAGCATACGAAATCAATAAAGTAGCTGCTGAAATCGCCAGGAAAGCAGTAGAAGATGTCTCGACTTCTGATTGGCCAAGATTCGTTGCAGGATCGCTTGGTCCTACTACGAAAACGTTATCCGTGACAGGGGGAGTGAGCTTTGATGAAATGGCAGATAACTACCGTGTCCAAGCAGAAGGCCTTCTCGATGGCGGAGTTGATGTGCTATTACTTGAAACGAGTCAGGATGCTTTAAATGTAAAAGCAGCGAACATCGGCATTCGATCGGCTTTTGAATCCAGAAGGAAAGAAATCCCGATTCTGTTATCCGGAACCATTGAGCCTATGGGCACTACACTGGCCGGTCAAACGATTGAATCATTTTATTTATCCCTTGAACATTTAAACCCTTTGGTCGTTGGCCTTAACTGTGCAACGGGGCCTGAATTCATGCGTGACCACGTCCGTTCGTTATCGGATTTGGCCACTACCTATGTAAGCTGTTATCCGAATGCCGGTCTCCCGGATGAAGAAGGGAACTACAATGAGACAGCTGATTCCCTCAGTGTAAAGATGAAAGGTTTCGCTGAGAAAGGGTGGCTGAATCTTGTAGGAGGATGCTGCGGGACGACACCGGAGCATATACGTGCCCTTTCAGAGGTTGTGAAGGGATTCCCGCCACGAAAACCCAATATGTCTCATCCCCATGCGGTGTCGGGAATTGAAGCCTTCATCTATGAGGATGAAGACAGAAGGCCGATTCTGGTCGGAGAACGGACGAATGTCATCGGTTCACGTAAATTCAAACGATTGATTGCAGAGAATAAGATAGAAGAAGCTTCTGAGATTGCAAGGGCTCAGGTGAAAAACGGTGCCCAGGTAATCGATATCTGCCTTGCTGACCCTGACCGGGAAGAAGTAGAGGACATGAATGTTTTTATCCAGGAAGTGGTGAAGAAGGTTAAGGTCCCACTTGTCATCGATTCAACGGATGAGAAGGTGCTTGAGGCCGCTTTGAAATTTTCTCAAGGAAAAGTGATCATTAATTCAATTAACCTGGAAGACGGAGAAGAAAGATTTGCTAAGGTCGCTAAATTGATGAAAGCCTACGGAGCGGCAGTGGTGGTCGGGACGATCGATGAAAAGGGAATGGGGGTGTCAGTGGAGCGAAAGGTGGACATTGCCCTTCGTTCACATAGATTGTTAACGGAGAAATATGGGATTGCTTCTGAAGATATCATCTTTGACCCTCTCGTATTCCCGGTCGGTACGGGGGATCAGCAATATATAGGATCAGCCAATAGTACGGTGGAAGGGATCAAGAAGATTAAAGAAGCCTTGCCTGATTGCCCTCATATACTTGGTGTCAGCAATGTTTCTTTCGGGCTGCCCCCTGTCGGAAGGGAAGTCCTCAACGCTGTGTATCTTTATCACTGTACAAAGGCTGGACTCGACTATGCAATAGTCAACACGGAGAAGTTAGAGCGCTTTGCCTCTATTCCTCAGGAAGAAGTCCGAATGGCTGAGAAGCTTTTATTTGAAACGACGGATGAATCACTTGCTGAATTTACATCATTTTATAGGGGGAAAAAGAAAGAAGTAAAGGCTCCAGTAAACACAATGACCTTAGAAGAACGTTTGGCCCATTATGTAGTGGAAGGCACGAAAGAGGGGTTGATAGCTGATTTAAACATTGCTCTTGAAAAATACGAGGCTCCCCTTGATATCATCAATGGTCCGCTTATGGCCGGAATGAGCGAAGTTGGAAGATTATTTAACGATAATCAGCTGATCGTTGCCGAGGTATTACAGAGTGCCGAGGTCATGAAAGCGTCCGTCGCTCACCTGGAACCATATATGGAACAAACGGAAAGTTCCTCTTCCAAGGGCAAAGTGATTTTGGCTACGGTTAAGGGGGACGTTCATGATATCGGTAAAAATCTTGTTGATATCATCCTCAGCAATAATGGGTATGAAGTGATTGATTTAGGTATTAAAGTAACTCCCCAGGAACTGATTCAAGTCATTAGGGAAGAAAAGCCCGACATTGTAGGGTTGTCCGGTCTCCTGGTAAAGTCTGCACAACAAATGGTCATCACGGCTCAAGATTTAAAGCAGTCCGATATTTCAGTTCCTCTTGTAGTTGGGGGAGCAGCCCTTACCCGAAAGTTCACTACAAACAAAATCGGCAGGGAGTACGACGGGCTGGTGCTTTATGCCAAGGATGCAATGGATGGATTGAGTATCATGAATGGAATTCAACATGAAGAAACAAGAGTGCAACTGGAAGAGGAAAGCCGTGAGAAACAAAGCCGACTAGATGTACATGAAGAACGGTCTAGTCGAGCCACATCATCCGTTGCAGTGAAAGTACGTTCTACCGTTTCTAAAGAAGTTAAGGTTCATGTTCCATCAGACTTGATACCCCATACGATAAAGGAATTTTCACTGGACCAAATCCACCCCTATATCAATCAGCAAATGCTTCTTGGTCATCACCTTGGCATTAAAGGGAAAATTTCAAGATTGCTGGAGGAAGGGGATGAACGAACGATTCGTCTGAAAGCCGTCACGGATGAGTTGTTCCAAAAAGCAAAAAGGCAAGGAATGATCCTTGCATCTGCACGATATCAATTCTTTCCTGCTCAGTCCGATGGTGATGATGTTGTCATTTATCACTCGGAAGATCTATCAAAAGAGATAGAACGATTTCATTTTCCTAGGCAATCGGGGAATCAGCATCTGTGTTTGGCGGATTACTTAAAATCGGTTGAAAGTGGGGAAATGGATTATGTCGGATTCTTCGCCGTAACGGCCGGGGTGAAAATCAGGCAGTGGGCTAAGGAGTTGAAAGAGGAAGGGCGGTTCCTGGAAAGTCATGCATTGCAGGCCATTGCCTTGGAAACAGCTGAAGGCTTGGCTGAAAGAGTTCATGAAATGATGAGAAGCAGATGGGGTTTCCCGGATCCAGTAGACTTTACGATGCAGGACCGTTTCCGTACCCATTATCAAGGTCAACGGTTTTCATTTGGGTACCCCGCATGTCCTGAGCTTGAGGATCAGAAGAAGCTGTTTAAGCTTCTCGAGCCTGAAAAAATTGGAATCCAGCTAACAGACGGATGCATGATGCAACCTGAAGCATCGGTAACGGCCATGGTCTTCGCTCATCCGGAAGCAAGATATTTTAATGTATTATGATCATCTATAAAAAGGCAACTTCCAGAAATGGAGCTGCCTTTTTCTTTATGGTCATGACTGAAAGTGGACTGCTATTCATGGATAGGTTGGCAATGGCAGAACGTAACGTTAGAGATGAAGGGAAATCGGCCTGTAGAGTAATAAAGGGGAAATACAGAGTTAGAAAGAATGATCTTCTGTTTTTACACTTTGATTACTAAACTTGGTTTCAAGTATTTCGAGAATCTTTTCCTCAGAAAATCCTGTGATCATCGTTAAATTAAGTAAACTAGGTTTGAGACCGATAGTCTCGCAAAAATGATAGGCACTTTGGATAGCAAGCGTTTCGATACACTTTCTTGTCAGATTGTTATTCATTCTCTCATCAGCTCCCAACTATTTTGACATATGACTAAGTAGTAAGAATACGACATCATATTAAGATTAGAGGTTGGTTTCTAATAGGAGATCCCTATACATCAAAATAGTATATCGAGACATACCCTTGCTGTCTGCTTCTCTGGTAATACCCCCATTATACACTTTATATTGTGAATTGTAGAGGTTATTTACAAAATAATGTAATATTATTTGAAAATGCTTATTATTCATACTTTTTTATTTTTCCAGCACATGAGACGATTTTTTTACCTTGCCATTTCATATTGTATTCATTCCCGGGGTGGCTCTAAATGACATTGATGCATGAATGTGTTATATAATAGAAGGAGAGATAAGATAGTTTTGAACATTTTACTTGAAAAGAGTATGATTTCCAGACTACTCATAACGTCAGAAGGGGAAGAGGAAACGGAACATTTTGATGGATATTATAGGAGGAATCATACATGCATAGAAACAAAGAAGTACATACATTTTTATTGGGGAAGGCTCGTCAATTGACAGATGAATGGTATGAATCCCTGGATAAAAGTGCTACCAGTGGCGTTTATTCTTCAACTGATCCGAAAGTAATTGAAACATTAAAGAAGCAAAATTTTGAATTTCATGGAATCCTTTGCAATGTATTTGCGGAGGATCGGGAAACATTCAGAAAGAATATTGATGAATGGGTCTTAAACCTTGCGAATGATAAGGAACATTTAGATACCCCCACTCATCATATCCTTAAGGAATTTATGAGGGTAAGAAATCAATACCTGGATTTTTTGAAAGAATTTGCAGATTCTCATTTAGATGAGGGTATATTTAATCAATTTAATTTATGGAGCAAGGTGATTATAGAAGCATTCGACCGGGTCATGATACGTTTTGTGGAGTTACAGTCTGAAGTTGTGGAACAACAGCTCCAAAATCAGCAGGAAATTATTAATGAACTCAGCTCGCCGGTCATATCCCTGAATTCACATACCGCTCTTTTGCCACTAGTAGGTAACATTGATCCTACAAGGGCGGAACTCATCTTAGAAAATGCCTTGGCTCAATGTGTAGATATGGAAGTTTCCCAATTGTTCATCGATTTATCCGGTGTCGTATTAATCGATACGATGGTAGCTCATCAAATTTTCCAGCTGATCGACGCACTTCAATTGATTGGGGTGAAACCAATTCTTTCAGGGCTGCGACCTGAAATCGCTCAAACGGCCGTTCAACTTGGATTGAATTTCGAACACCTCACTATCACCTCGACATTGTCACAAGCTTTAACAATCAAAAACAATGAGATATGATCAAACCGATTAAAAGCATCCGTACATTGTGTATGGATGTTTTTTTACATTCAGTGCGTTCCCCTTCACGATCATAAGGAACAATAAAAACTCTGAAATTAAATATCTTGAATTAAAGATAATTATCGTGTATGATACAACTATAAGGTAAATACCATCTCTTAAGGAGTGAAAATAAAATGAACTTAAAACCATTAAAAGGGCAGCATCATGTTTCTGCCATAACAGCAAATGCAAAGAAAAACTATGAATTCTACACGAAAACCCTGGGATTAAGATTAGTAAAAAAATCCATCAATCAAGATGACACCTCTGTATATCACCTGTTTTATGCAGATGAAAGAGGGAATCCAGGGACGGACCTTACATTTTTTGAGATTCCACATGCAGGACACACATATAAAGGAACGAACAGTATTTCATTGACGGCACTAAGGGTAAAGACGGATGACTCACTGTCTTATTGGAAAAAACGTTTTGAAGAGTTAGGAGTGGACCATGATGATATATCTCATCACACCGGCCGATCTACGTTACGTTTCCGTGATTTCGAAGGTCAGCGTCTCATGCTGGTATCCGATGAAACGAATGAAGGAGTGCCCGGCGGGAAGCCTTGGGATAAGAGTCCGGTTCCAGTTGAACATGGGGTTGTCGGTTTAGGTCCTATCACATTGACCGTCGCCCGTGGAGAGAACACAGCGGCTGTACTCAAAGATGTACTCGGCTTTAAAGAAACTGGAAGCTTTCCTTCAGACATTGAAGGCCAGGCCGATATCCGGGTATTTGAAACAGGGGAAGGCGGAACAGGTGGAGAAGTGTATCTTGAAGAAAGAAATGACCTTCCCGCGGAAAGACCTGGAAGAGGAAGCGTACACCACGTAGCATTCCGGGTTGAAGATGAAACGGAGTTGCAAAAATGGGTAAACTGGATTACAGAAAACCGCCTGCCGAACTCAGGTTTTGTGGAGCGCTACTATTTCCGTTCACTCTATTTCCGTGAACCAAATGGTATTCTATTCGAACTTGCAACAGATGGTCCAGGCTTTGAAACGGATGAGGACTTTGCTACGTTAGGACAAAATTTATCACTTCCACCATATTTCGAAGCCCAAAGAGAATCGATTGAAGCGAAGTTAAAACCATTGGATACGAAAGAATATGGAGGACAATTTCTTGAAACATATCTTTAAGCAAGGAAACAATGAACTCCCTACACTTTTATTGCTGCATGGTACAGGGGGAGATGAACGTGATTTACTTCCCCTTGCCGAAATGATTGCACCCGAAGCCTCTGTTTTAAGCGTGAAAGGGAACGTGGACGAGAATGGAATGGCCCGTTTTTTTGCCCGCTTACGTGAAGGTGTCTTTGATGAAGAGGATTTAGTATTCCGTACTAATGAATTGAAGCAATTCATTGATGAAAGCGCGATTGACTATGAATTTGACCGTGGAAATGTGGTAGCCTTGGGCTATTCCAATGGAGCAAACATAGCAGCAAGTATGATGTACCATATAAAAGAATCATTGAAGGCCGGTATCCTGTTTCATGCCATGGTACCAAGACGCGGGATCGAACTGCCGGATTTATCTGGTGTACCGGTCTTTATTGGTGCCGGTAAGCGGGATCCCCTCATCCCCATGAATGAAACAAAGGAACTGGTGGAAAACCTGAAAGAGGCCCATTCTCCCGTTACGGAGTTCTGGACAGATGGAGGTCATGAGCTTCGTCGGGAAGAGGTGGAGGAAGCGAAGAAGTGGTTCGAAAAGAATTTTAAGTGATGGTGAAAAACTCCGGAAGACAGTTGTCTAACGGAGTTTTTTTGTAGATTACAATAGAAGAACCCTATCTTTTAAGTGGTAACAATCATCTGATGTGCCTTGAAGACTTTTAACATTTCCAGCGTCAAAATTCCCCGCCATTCCGTTTCCGCATCCGGCCATGTTCCTTCGTAGTGCCCAAACCATGACCAAGTGGGCTGCCAGAACCCGTCATGGTGTTGGGATTCTAACTCCTTCACCAATTGTACCTGTACGACATCCTTCAATATCTCATAAAAGGGTGATGAAGGTTCACTTGCTGCCTGAAGCGGTTTTGCCACATATTCATTCCACCTCTCAGGATCCGTGCAAACCGTTTTGCGCACATTCGTCGAGAGGATGTTGAATAGAGTGGATTTAGTGTTCCCTTCCACTTCATTTAATAACCTTTCGTAACAGAGGAAATCATGCATGTCGATTGGCTCGACTAATCCAGTAAGTTCACTGATGGCCTTTTCAGTCCATTCTTGAAGACGGGGATGATCGGGTTGAAACCGATGGAAATATCCTACGATTTCTGCGTTTGGATTTGCCCAAGTCGTTTGGACGCCGCAATGACCTTTTTCTGGGTCGAAATGCCACCATGGTGCGTGAGGCACTGAATTGACCTCTTCGGGTACAGCATTCCAACCTTCGTTTTTTTCATCGTATTCATTCTGTAAATAATTCATAGCCTTTTGAACGATAGGATGACTGCCGGTGAGTCTTAATTCCTTTGCTCTTTGTAACCCAATGGTGGTAGCAAGTGGAGAGGAACTGTCCAGTCGAAAGTCAGGTTCGATTGACTGACCGAATCCCCCATCCTCATTTTGATAGCAAGATAACTCATGAATGGCTGCGTCCTTACTTCCTTCTTCAAAGTGATAGTCGAATAACTTCTGTTCAAGGGGCCTGGCATTCTGTCGGATATAATCTTTTGCCTTTTTCCATTGCCCGGGGGAAAGGTTCATATGAAAAACTCCTTATATTAAATAATTGGTTATAGTAATAGATTAACGATTGGGGGGGAGAATCCCTGCTTATTAAGTGAAAAACTCATAGGTCCGTCCCTCTAAAAAAATCGATGCCTGATTTTCGGCTGCATCGGATTTGGATGAATGTATAATAGGATTATGAAATGGATGTAGGGGGGAACTTAAGGGTGATTTCGTTTAAATTGCAAACAGAGTATTATAAGGCACTGGTAGACAAGAGACCGGATTATGAAGGTGTATTTTTCGTCGGGGTGAAAACAACCGGAGTGTTTTGCCGACCTTCTTGCCCAGCCAGAAAACCGAAATTTGAGAACTGTGAATTCTTTGAGACAGCAGAACAAGCATTGCTTTCATCTTATCGTCCTTGTAAAAGATGTAAGCCATTATCTCACCCGAATAGTGTATCGGAAGTGGTGAGAATGTTAGTGGAGGCTGTTGAGGAAAATCCGGAAAAGCGTTGGAAGGATAAAGATTTTCAACAATTATCGGTTGATGCATCCACTGCCCGGCGCCAATTTAAGAAAAGATTTGGTATGACATTTGTTGAATATGCGAGAGCCCGCAGGATGGGGCTGGCCATGAAAGAAATCAGATCTGGTGTCAAGGTCATTGACGCTCAACATGTAACCGGTTATGAATCAGCAAGCGGATTTAGAGACGCTTTTTCAAAAATAATGGGTTCAGCCCCGGCTTACTCCGAACGCAATACTGTGTTGAAAACAGCGTGGATCGATACCAAACTTGGGCCGATGATCGGGATTTCTGATGAAAAGGAACTTCATTTATTAGAGTTTGTTGACAGACGGGGACTGGAACGGGAAGTGGAAAGGTTGAGGCTTAAAACAAAGTCAGCCATCATCCCGGGCTCATCAGAACCACTTCGTTCCATTGAAAAGGAACTGGATGCTTACTTTAACGGGAACTTGTCAGCGTTTACCACTCCTGTGCATATGAGTGGATCTTCATTCCAAAGAAATGTATGGAGGGAGCTGAAAAGAATTCCTATCGGAGAAACAAGATCTTATACCGAGGTCGCCCAAAATATTGATCACCCTGCCGCCGTTCGTGCAGTGGCAAGGGCAAATGGATGTAATCAACTTGCCATCATTATACCTTGTCACAGAGTGATTAGGGCAAATGGTGATCTTGCGGGATATGCGGGAGGTCTTAACCGGAAAAAATGGTTGATTGAGCATGAAAGGAAGGTGGCAGATAAGAAGGGGCAGTTATTGATATGAAGCAATTATTCTCTCATATGTACAAAATTCAATGCTTCCATGAGTAATTAGGTGTTGCAGATTCTCTTAAGAGCTACTAGACTATGAAATAGGGTTCTTACAGAATTGGGAGCAATGTACATATGGGTGTGTTGAGAAAAGCAGTCATTTTAGGGTTGGCATCAACCATACAAGGTTTGGCTATGGCCGTGTTTTTGTTTCCCCACTTCATCCCTTCCGGTGGTGCAGCAAGTGTGAGTGTGCTATTAAACTATTTACTGCATGTCCCGTTTGCGGTTACCTTATGGGTAATGAACGCGTGTTTATTGGGAGCAGCTATAAAGTGGCTGGGGAAGGGAAATGCCTTCTGGACCATGTATTGCGTAACCGTCACTTCAGTGGTGGTGGATGCGGCAGATCCATTGATGACGGGTACTGTTTCATTTGTATTTGTGGATCTTCTCATTGGAAGCATCCTTTTTGGAATCGGCGTCGGAGTCCTATTCAGGATGGGTGCATCCTCCGGGGGCATGGACATTTTAGCCTTAATCATTTCCAAGCTGAAAGGATACTCACCCGGGAAGACGTTATTCGCCATTAATGGCAGTGTATTACTCTTAACAGGGATCGTAGTGGATCTGAAAATCATTCTATTCGCCATAGCGTGTCAATTCATCGCGACAAGAATCTTGGATATCATCAACAAGATTGATATCAGGCGGAGCCTTCCACATATCGAAAATGTGTAAATGAAAGGTCCGTCCCTCTGTGAGGGACGGACCTTTCATTTAGGATATTTCTTTGATGATCGAATTGACGGTATGTGTAGGAGAATTTTCAAAGAAAGAGATGTATTGAAACAGTTTGTTTTTCGGCAGGAGGTTTTTCCGTATTTCTTTGGCTGATTTCCCCTCCTGATGAGCTTTCGTGACAGATTCCTGGAGGCGGATAAGGTAATCCCGTTTCTTCACCAGCAGCTTTCTACCGTGCTTCAGGTAGCCTTGATGAGAACAATACACCTCTTCAAAGGAATACGTCAGGACTTTGTTTATGGAACGAATCAGTTCTGGTACCGATTCGAACGAGAAATTAGATGTGGGAGAATGAAATAAATATAAATCTCCGGAGAAGCAAACCCCTTTTTCCTCATCGATCAGGACAATATGATCTTCAGCATGCCCGGGAGTATGGACGATTTGAAACGAGTGGTGCTCGGTCTCAAATGTAGTCTCTTGAAGAGCCTTCGGATGAAACGAAGGGCGGTTATGCCAAAACATGGCCCGGTAGAAAGGCAATTTGGTACTATGATTGCACTTATCGATTCCCAGGGGATGAATCCATTGTGGAAGGGAATAAAATCGTTCAATCCAAGCACTATTGCCGGTATGATCTTCATGGTGATGGGTGTGGATGACCCGCTTGATTGGAAGCTCTTTGAAAATGGTACGAACTTCGTTTTTCATACTATAAGGCCCCGTATCTACAAGAACGTCATCGACCTGAAAAATATAAACGGGCATTTTTTGACCAAAGGTTTGAACATTTAATTTGAAAGATTGTATCAACGCAGTTACTCCTTACCAATTAGTGTTATAGTACAATATTCGAATAAAATGTGAAAATCCCTGCTTGTATCTACATCTTTTCCAGGGACGGACCTCAAATATCAGCTATTACTCGCATGCTGAAAATGGTAAACTAGAGAAAAAGTAGTGGTTTGATATAGGGGGCAACGTTTTGCAGAAATGTCATGTATGTAGTAATCAATTTAAGTGGAAAGAGATAGTGTTTTCAATTTGGGGTTCCTATAAACCGATTGAGTGCAGCCATTGTGGAAAGAGGCATACAATCAATTTTGTTTCAAAGTTCATTGTTTCCCTCCTTATTATCGTACCGGCTGTAGTATTCGGTTTATTAATCGCACCTGCCCAAGGGCTTTCAAAGCCGTTGACATTCGGCCTTATCGTTCTCATGGCGTTTGTTATTTCGCTTTTTCTTCCGTTATTTGTTAAATATGAATATAAGCAAAGATAAATAGAGAGAGCTGCCTATCATGGCAGCTCTCTTCTATAATCATTGGCTATTTCTTCTTCATTTCTTTTAACACTTCCTCTAACCGATCAGGATAGTTCGTAAACATTCCCGTCACTCCCCACTCAATCAACCTTTTCATATCTTCTTTTTCAAGGACAGTGTAAGGATGGATAAGAAGATCATGTTCCCGTACTTTTTCTACATATTGTTCATCGATTTTTTTATAACTCATTCCAAGACCAACGGCGTATTCTTCATAATGGTCAAGCTCCTCGTCCGTGATGGTTGCATCCTTTTTGTAATCAATTAACTGGACAAGAGGGATGTTTGCATTCATGCCATGAACTTTTTGAAGGCTTGCTTCACTAAAAGATTGGATGATCACTCTGCTGGATGGGCCGTTCTGTCTAGTCAGATTATAGTCTTCCAATATCTTAAGTAATTTTTCCTCCATGCCGGGATATACTTCAGGTGACTTTGTTTCAATATAATAATGCTTGTCTTTTCCGAAATGTTGTATGATTTCTTCAAGAGTCTGTACTTTAAGGCCGTTATATTCTGACTTAGCCTTATTTGGATACATCCTATTGAACCATGAACCCGCATCCAATTCTTTGATTTGGTCCAATGTATAATCCTTAACAAGTCCGGTCCCATTCGTTGTTCGATCAAGTGTTTCGTCATGCATGGCAATCAACTTGCCATCTTTCGTCATTTGGAGATCAAGTTCTATGTAGTCCCCGCCCATTTCGTCACCCAATTGATAGGATGGCAGCGTGTGTTCAGGGGCGTAACCTGATCCCCCTCTGTGTGCTATGTTCAGAAATTTGTTGTCATTCATCGGTGGGTGGCCTGATTGTGCAGAGGCAGTCTGAACCGTACCGGCCCCGATTCCTATCATTGCTGCTGATAAACAAATATTTCTAACCAGTGTATTCATTTTATCTTCTCCCTTCTGATATAAGCTCATCTAAAGGATATAAAATGAATGTGAATGGAAATGGAGAAGAATGAAAAGGGTATGTGAAGATTGTATGAATGGAATATGACAGCTGAGGCGAAAGACGTATGTCCAAAGATGCCAGAATAATTTACAACATAAGGAAAACACTATAACAAAAAGAAAAGGAGCCGTCAGATGGAGCAACAGGATATCAGATTGACTACATCAGAAATCTCCGCTTTATGGACGACGTACATTAAATCCTCGGCACTGAATTGTTTTTATACTCACTTTCTTACGTACCTGAGAGATGAGAGTATTATTTCCCTCATTGAAGACAGCTTGAAAACCAATGTTGAAACAATGAGGGAAATCGAGAAGCTATGTGTTTCAGAGGGATTCCCCATTCCCTCAGGTTTCACCGAGAAGGATGTGGATACGTCTGCGCCGCCTCTATACACGGATATATTTGTACTCAGCTTTGTTTATCGGGGAGGACAGGTTACAAGCAGCCACTTTACGACCATCGTAAGCTCTGTTGCCCGTTCCGATGTGTATGACTTTTTCGAAAAGTGCTTGACGAAAGCTCTCTCCCTGTATAAACGATCACTTCAACTGATGTTGGAAAAGGGGATCTATGATCGTCCCCCAAAGATAAATTATCCCAAGTCCATTGAATATATTGACCATCAGCCGTCTTTATTGGAAACCTGGCTTGGGGAAACAAGGCCTCTTAATGCATTGGAACTAAGCGAACTATTCTTTGTGATTGAGCGGAATTGTATTGGCATCATATTATTGAAGGGGTTCATCCAAACGTCCAGAGACAAGGAAGTAAAAGAATATCTTAAAAAGGGGAAGAAACTGAGTGAGAAGCAAATTACAGCATTCAATAACGTACTGGTAAAAGATGATGCATTTCCCACTTATCCGGTCTCTATGGAAGTGACAGATTCGACTATAGCGCCGTTTTCGGAAAAACTGATGTTGTTTTTCATTTCATCTTCTAATTCAGTCGGCCTTTCTACATTATGTCATGCCATCACAATGTCGACGAGAAAGGACTTAGCCGTTCACTACATGCTATTTGTGACGGAAATCATGAAATATGGGGCGGCGGGTCTCAAGCTTTTAGTTGAACGCGGATGGATGGAGCAGCCTCCACAACAGGAAGACCGAAAAGACTTGAGTAAATAAGGGTCACCGGTAACCCTTCACTCATCACAAAATGTTCAGAAATTCTTTTTTTTCTGTATGACAAAGGACGTTTGGATAGGATAGAATATAAGATACATTAAGGTAAGGCTTCAAAAGCGTTGAGAGTATCATGTGATTCGATTGGGAAATACGGTTTTCCTATTAAAGAGGATTTAAGAAGAGGAAGACGGTGCTTGATCGATTACCTGATTCATTCCAGGTTTTTGGTAGGTTGTGCTGTTTATAAGGAGAAATGGATGCTAGAATACAACGTACATCAGGGAGTCGGCAAAGAGTATGTGGTTTTCCTTCATGGAATCGGAGGGACCTCAAGTATCTTCTGCAAACAAATGGGAACCTTTAAAAAACATTATAACGTCGTGACGGTTCACTTGCCTGGTCATGGGAATTCACCAGGAGTTGATACTTATAATGAGCCGTTCACAATCAATTTAATTGTTCGTGAGATCGTAAAAGTACTGGATGAAATTGGGGTTGGACAAGCTCATTTTATCGGGATATCTCTTGGTTCAGTGGTTATTCATGAATTGATGCAACAAGTTCCAGATAGGGTGCAAACGGCTGTTCTTGGAGGCTGCATCACTCGTTTTAATTTATTATCAAACACATTGCTGCAGGCGGGACATGCGATTAAAGGCATGATTCCATTCATGTGGTTATATAAATTATTCGCATACGTCATGATGCCCAAAAGAAATCATAGAATTTCAAGAAAGTTATTTATTCGAGAAGCAAAGAAAATGAAACGGAAAGATTTTCTTGGGTGGTACCAGCTTACCCCATATGTGAAATCGACCTATGCATCTGTACAGGAAAGGGCCTCACATATCCCCAAACTGTACATTACAGGAAAAGAAGATCATTTGTTTGTCCGTTCACTTGATGAAGATACAAAAGGAGACCCTTCAGCCATGAAGGTATTCCTTGACGGTTGCGGACATGTCTGCAATGTTGAAAGGCCGACTGAATTTAATCGGTTGGCGCTTGATTTTATTCATACTAAACAGGTCCTTCTGCAGAAGGTTCAATAATTTGCATCTCCCATTTCATAATCGAAATGGGAGATTTTTTGTGCCTTTTTTTGGAATAGATTGAGTTGATGGAATATACATACCGAATGCTGTGTAATAGAGTTGAAAGGTCCGTCCCTTAAGAATGGCTTATAAAAGGCGTTAAATCAGGAAAGTAAGGGGTAAAATCAAGGTCCGTCCCTTTAAAGGAAATGGAGGCGTGTTGGGAGAATATAGTATAGATGGGTGTAGTTTGGGGGGATTTGAGGTTTTGATTCGTGAGGTTTTGAATTTCAGGTATGAGGAGTATCCGTTTGAGTTGTTTTCAGGTTCTCATTTGGCAGCGATCATTTTTACTGTAGGATGCATGGCGGGCTTATTTATTTTTAGAAATCGTCTAGAGGGCATGGCGAAGAGTTGGTTGAAATGGTTGCTGGTTATTTTGCTCGTATTAAGCGAAGTGTCTTTCCAGTTTTGGTATGGTTTGAATGATCAGTGGGATGTAACGATAAATTTACCTTTTCAATTATGCTCTTTATCTTTATATCTTTGTACCATCATGCTTATCAGCAACAATTATAGAATATTTGAAATTAGTTTTTTTTCCAGTATGTCAGGGGCATTTATTGCCATTATCACCCCTGAATTATTTTTTGGATTTCCCCATTTTCGGTATTTTCAATTCTTTCTCGCCCATTTGTCTATTGTTCTCTCATGTTTGTACATGGTTTGGATAGAAGGGTACAGATTGACATTCGGGTCCCTGATGAGGGCGTTTGCAGCATTGAATGGAATCGCAGTCATAGCGTATGCAGTAAACAAAGTGGTTGGAGCTAATTACATGTTTCTCATGCATAAACCGTATAACGCAAGCCCGATCGATTATTTAGGGGAGTATCCCTGGTATCTCCTTTCACTCGAAGGGGTGAGTCTTTTATTATTTTTACTTCTTTATGCTCCTTTTTATCTTTTTAAAAAGAATCGGAAGAGTGAAAGGTAAATAGATGAAACTTTCCTTTGTCTTCATTCGTCTATTAACATATAAAGCAGGGAGCAGGTTTGATGAGTCAACTAATTATCTTAAGTGTGATCGTTTTGGTTTCTTACGGTTTGGGAAGCATCACAGGCGCTTATTATGTAGTGAAATGGTTTACTGGTAAGGATATTCGTAAGATCGGAAGCGGCAATGTAGGTGCAACGAATGCAGGCAGAGTGGCAGGGAAGAAAGGGTTTTTACTGACTCTCCTTATAGACGCAGGTAAAGTCTTAGTGGCACTTTCCTTCACGTCGATACTGACGGATGGGGAGGGCTATTTAATCATAAGCTCGTTATCGATCATGATTGGACACCTGTTTCCCCTTCAACTCGGATTTCACGGAGGAAAGGGGGTTGTAGCCTATTTGGCTTCAGCATTATTTCTCTGTCCGTTAAGTATTGGTGTTTTCGCTATGATGATGGGCGGATCATACCTCATCATTAGGAGATACACATTCTCAGGTTTTCTTTCAATGGGTACCATCCCGCTGACTGCCTTTGTGATTGAAGGTTCATTCACAAAATCTATTGGCCTCGGGGCTTTATTTATAATTGTCCTATTGTTCCATAACCGATCATTTCATCATTCAGTCGAAACATAGGAGGTACGAGAATGAATAATGATACTCTACAATATAAAATTGCATGCGAAGCGGATGAATTTCAACAAATATACGCATTAAATTATCAAACGTTCGTGGAAGAAATCCCTCAGCACGAAGAAAATGATACTTGTATGCTGGTGGATAAATTTCACGATGAGAATACATATGTGATTGCAAAAGCTGATGAGGAAGTAGTCGGGATGATTGCCGTAAGGTCGAAACGGCCCTTTTCGTTGGATCAAAAGCTGGGCAATTTGGATGAGTATCTATCTGATCAGGCCGTCCCTTGTGAAGTCAGGCTCCTTTCAGTTAAGGAAGAGTATAGAAGTACAAGGGTCTTTTATCAATTATGTGACCGCCTTGTGTCCTATTGTTTGGAGCAGGGATTCACTATGGCACTGATTTCCGGCACGGTGCGTCAGCTTAAACTTTATAAGCGGATCGGCTTTCTTCCGTTTGCTGAACTTGTGGGAGAAGAGGAAGCAAGGTTTCAACCTATGTATCTGACACGTGACAGCTTCGAGAATTCAACAAAAGCATTTCAGCGCTTGATGATCCGTAAAACCGGTGCACTAAGAACCCAGTCTTTCCTGCCAGGTCCAGTACCGCGGCATTCAAAAGTTGAGGCTGCATTCAAGAGGGACGCAACTTCTCATAGATGCAGCTCCTTTCTTCATGAAATGGAAGTAGTAAGAAAGGGTTTACGTGATATGACGGATTCGAATCATGTACAGGTGGCAGTGGGAACGGGAACGTTAGCGAATGATATGGTGGCAGCTCAGTTGAAAAGGATTCCGGGAAAAGGTTTGATTCTTTCAAATGGAGAATTTGGCAGCAGATTGATGGATCATGGTAAACGATTCGATTTATCCTATCACACACTCGAAAAGGAGTGGAATGAACACATAACGATGGAAGAAATCGAAACCGTCCTTCAATGTGACCCCGACATAAAATGGCTTTGGACGGTTCATTGCGAGACATCAACAGGTTATTTATATAATATAGAAGAAATTCTTTCACTCTGTCAAAAATACAATGTAGAACTTTGTATCGATGCATGCAGTTCAGTCGGAACGATTCCAGTCGATTATAATAACGTGTTTCTCGCCACCTCGGTCAGCGGAAAAGGACTTGGGTCTTATCCAGGACTCGCCCTGATTTTTCACCGTGAAATAATCGAACCAAATGATTCAATTCCCAGATATCTGGATGTGGGCATGTATGTTTTTAATGGAAGTGTTCCTTATACGCATTCTTCAAATCTACTGGTCGCTTTAAAAGAAGCCCTACAGTTGATTGACTATCCTGGCGTGTTTAACACTTCTCAAGCTGTAAGGCGATTGTTGATCGATGGAGGCTTTCAAATCCTCGGGGGTGAAGATTATACCCCCGGTGTGATTACCATTGCACTAAATAGGGAACAGTGTAGTAGACAATTCGGCGATGCCTGCAAAAGGAGGGGTATCTTATTAAGCTATGAAAGTGAATATTTGATCAAAAGGAATTGGGTGCAGGTGGCACTCATGGGTGAACACAATGAACGAGAGGTTTTGAATGCCATGACAATGCTCATCAGAGAATATAACAGTATGATCGGAACAAAGGTAGTGAAATGAGTAAGATGAAAGTTTTCTTTTCGCGTTTTAAGACAAATAAACTGGTTGGGTTTGCCCTGCTTTCCTTATGGATCAAAACCGTTCTGGTCTCCCTGATAGGGTTCAATCTTCACGTAGAGACATTTCTGGACGTATTGCTCATATTATTGAATCCGGTTGGTTCCATAATGATATTGATCGGATTCAGCTTTTTTTTCTTTAAAAGGATCAAGACAATCCTTGTTGTCCTTTTTATGGGGATTGCGACCGGTCTCCTTTATGGCGATCTTCTTTACTTTCGATTTTATTCTGATTTCGTAACGGTCCCCATTCTTTTTCAATTTAAGAATGTTGGGGGCATCGGACCAAGCACGTTTGAATTGATGAGTCCGTGGGATTCCCTCTTATTGGTCGATATCATCATTGCAGGATGGATGATGAAGGAAGGCAGGGCAGCTTCTGACACATTGTCCCGTAGATGGAAGTTGACCTATATCGTAATGAGTCTCTCCCTATTGGTGCTCTCCATCGGAATGGGATTACTGAAATCCCCCTATTTATTTGCCGAGTCCTATGATAGGGAACAAATGGTTAAATCCGTTGGCCCTTATAATTATCATATGTTTGACATCGGAATTGCCGCAACGAACCCATTCTCCCATCTGCTTGCGAGCAAATCCGACACCAAGGCATCCATGGAGTATACTCAATCAACAAAGCAAGACCCTTCTGACTTATTCGGGGTGGCTGAGGGAAAAAATCTGATCTTAGTCAGCATGGAATCCACCCAGAACTTCGTGATCAATACAAAAGTGAATGGAGAAGAAATTACCCCATTTTTGAATTCCCTGATAAAGGACAGTTTTTACTTCAGTAATATATACGATCAGACGGCACAAGGGAAAACGTCGGATGCCGAGTTCATGATCGATACCGGGCTGTACCCATTATCCAGCGGATCAGCTTTTGTGAGAAAACCGGATAATACCTACGCTAGCCTTCCACATATGCTGAAAAGGAAGAAAGATTACTATGCAGCCGTTTTTCATGGGAATGATCGGACATTTTGGAACCGGGAAATGATGTATGATTCCCTGGGGTACGATCGATATTTTTCAAAGCGGGATTATTCGGTAACGGAAGACAATTCGATTAATTATGGGATAAAGGACATTCCTTTTTTTGAGCAGACCATTTCCCATCTCGAGAAGATTCCACAGCCCTTTTATACGCGTCTCATTACACTGACGAACCATTTCCCTTTTTTATTGGAAGAAGATGATCAATTCATCGATACAGCTTCTACGGGTGAAGATGTTGTAAACCGCTATGTCACAACGGTCCGCTATGAGGATGAAGCGATCAAAACATTATTTGAAAAGCTTAAGGCTAATGGGATGTATAAGAATACGGTCGTGGTCCTTTATGGGGATCATTATGGGATTTCCGAGAAATACGAACCGGGTGTATTTGAGCTATTGGGGCAGAAGGATACCCCCGTCAACCATGCCAAGCTCCAGCAGGTTCCCCTGATCATCCATGTTCCGGGAGAAGACCCAAGTACGATCGACACCATTGGAGGGGAGATCGATATCCGTGCAACAGTCCTTCATTTGATGGGCATAGACACAAAGAATGCTCTCTCATTTGGTCATAGCCTATTCACACGAAATGAAAGTCATCCCGTTATTTTCCGGGATGGGGATTTCATTACAGAAAAGTACATTTTCCAGGATAATGTCTGCTACAATAAAAAGAGTGAAGAGTCTGTCAGTGACACCTTGTGCGATCCATTTAAGCAAACGGTCAGAAAAGAGTTGAGGTTATCAGATGACATTTTGTATGGGGACTTACTGAGATTTCTGGAATAGAAGCAATGTAAACCCCCGGCTAAAGTGGTGCCGGGGGTTTTTTGATATGAAAATCAGTATATAATGACAATAATTTTATTATGTAAACAAAATATGTGATTCTTTATCTTCCATCGTCAGTATGAAGGGGATAAAATCTACCATTGAAACCAATCACATCGATATGTATGATATGCAAGGGATCGTCGAGGCTCTTATACTGTCTGCTTATACGTAAAGTGAACAGTCCGGGGGAATAGGTGCCTCTTATATCATCGAATTTAATCCTCTCTGTTATATCTCCATTAACACTTTTCATTTCGATGATGGAACAATCTTCGTTGCAATCGATCATATACTCATCCTGGAGCCATCTTTCAAAATCTTTTTCTGATGGTCTGTTGAGAATCGTAACCATACTAAGTGCAATGATTACAGCCATGACAAAAAGAAACGTCCATCTTTTGTTCATTGTTCGATTCCTTCTTTCAAATAAGTGTTGGAAAATACTGATAAAATCAGTTTATCACAGTTTGCGGGAGAAGGGTGAAAAACACCATAAGAAAAGAGCTTGGGGCCCAAGCTCTTTTCAAAGTTTCATATTTAAGGAAGAAGGGGCAGTTTGATTCTTACCACAGTCCCCTTTTTCACTTCGCTTTCATATTCAATCATTCCGCCCATTTCACGGATAAGTTTATTTGTCACCATACTACCCAATCCTGTTCCTTTGGTTTTCGTTGTATAAAAGGGTAAGCCGATTTTCTTTAACTCATCCGGGGTCATCCCCTTTCCGTTATCCGAGATTCTGATATAAATAGAGCGGGAGAAGGGGTCTTCTTTTAGTGTGATTGAAATTTCACCTTGATTCTCAATGGATTCGATACCATTTTTAATAACGTTCATGATGGCTTGCTTCAAATGGTCTTCATCACCTTTAATATGATGGGAGCCGTTTCTGTGAAATACGATGGAAGTGTTGGAGTAGGCTGCAAAAGGTCTTAACAGATCCACACAATCCCCGATGACCTCTTCAATGTTAAGCTTTGACAGTTGAAATCCGCTTGGTTTTGCTACGCTCAGGTAGTCGGTGATAATTTTGTTCGTTCGGTCCAATTCATTAAGGATGAGGGGAGAGTATCTTTTTAACCTTTTATCCTGTGAATCCTCGCTTAGATGCTGTATGAAACCTCTCACTGTTGCAAGGGGATTACGGATTTCATGAGCGATCGAAGCCGCCATCTGTCCAACCATATTCAGTTTATCAAGATATACCATTTCTTCAATCTGTTTATTCGTTCGAATCAAGTGTTCGATAATGAACACTAATGAGAGAAAAGTAAAATAAAAAACAGAAAAATAAATAATATAAAACGGCAAATGCAGAATTGGAATATAGACGTTAATAATAGTGATGTAGAAAATGGAGTGGATCAGAAAGATAAGAGTGCTTCCTAAAAATTTGTACTGTGTCTTCAACAACATCTTTCGAAAGATCATTCCCATCAGGAGAGCCAATACTGAAACGGCGATACCCACTCCAACGTACGGACCTCCGATTAAATAACGGACAATGATGACACACCCGAGAACGATGGAACCTGATATTAAACCTGCATAGATGGTTGAAATCAGGATTGCAATCATTCGTAAATCAAAGTGGGTGGCCCCAAGCGTTTCAATGGGATACAACATGCACAAAAGTGCTCCAAATGATCCAACTAACCCATATGTGATTTTATGTTTGAAAATAGAATCCTGTTTTTCTTTAAATGGGAATAGAACATTTGCATTATAGGTAAAAGAAAATAATATCGTAATATTGACCAATAAAGTTTTGATTAATGTAATCAAAGAAAAGCCCCCAAAACTAATTGACTAAAGGAACACCAAAGGCTCCCTGTCTGATAACACACGAACATACAAATATTAAAAATACTTTATTTCTCCATATTAGTCAAATTTCAGGGACGGACCTTTAAATCCCTTGAATTTTTAAGCAATCATGATGATGAAATGTAGTGTTGAAGCATGTTGCAAGCAATTTTGAGGTCCTAAATGTGACTTGTTCCGAGGTCCGTCCCTCTTTATAAGCAGGTATTTTAGCAGGGAGAATCGAATATATAGGTTATAGAGGCTTATTTTTCGGGCAGTGGATGAATGGGTATGATACATAGGTGGGTGTTGCCAAGTGCATAGGGTAGTTCGGCCGTTCTGTTAGAGTATCCCCATGAGGAGGAGTGAAGATGATGGAAGGACAGGTCTTGCATCAACGGCAGCAGGTGAAGGTCATGCATAAGAAAATCCCTTTAAAAGAAGTGGTGAAGAGAGCGTTCCTGATTACTATAGGAGCTGTGATCATGGCTGTCGGTCTTGAGATTTTCCTTGTTCCCAACCAGGTCATCGATGGAGGGATTGTCGGCGTTTCCATTATGCTTTCCCACATAACGGGCATTAAGCTGGGACTTTTTATCTTTATTCTGAACATCCCCTTTTTCTTCATCGGTTACAAACAAATCGGTAAAACCTTCGCATTTTCTACGCTTTATGGCATTATCATTCTTTCGATTTCTACAACCTTCCTGCATCCGGTTGCAGCATTTACACAAGATATTCTGTTGGCATCCTTATTTGGGGGCATCGTTCTCGGCATAGGGGTCGGGATGGTCATCCGATACGGGGGTTCCCTGGACGGAACTGAAATCCTCGCCATTCTATCAAGTAAAAGGCTTCCCTTTTCTGTTGGGGAAATCATCATGTTTGTGAATCTATTCATTTTAGCGAGTGCAGGATTTGTCTTCAGCTGGGATAGGGCCATGTATTCTCTACTCGCTTATTATGTTGCATTTAAGCTTATAGATATTACGATAAAAGGACTGGATGAATCTAAATCCGTCTGGATCATCAGTGAGAATTACGAAGAGATTGGAGACGCACTCCTTCATCGGTTAGGCAGGGGTGTAACTTATTTAAAAGGGGAAGGTGCCTTTTCAGGAGATGACAAAAAGGTCATTTTCTGTGTCATCACTCGACTTGAGGAGGCAAAGTTGAAGGACATCGTGGCTGAGCATGATCCCGCCGCGTTTCTGGCGATAGCGGATATCGCAGAGGTAAGGGGTGGGAGGTTTAAGAAAAAAGACATTCATTGACCTAAAGTGATATGAAAGCTCCATGTAAGTTGCACAGAACAGGAAATACTCCCGGTTCTGTGCTTTTTTATATTTTTTCTGTACCTAGTTATGTAAATATCTTATTGTCGTCTACATGTCCTTGTAGTACTATTATCTAGATTGCGAGGAAGAAAGTACTCGTTTTAAATAGATTCAGAACATTCAATGAGTAACCTTCCATCAAGTCAGTAAAAAATATCATCTTCAGTAGAGGAGAACATATGCATGGAACTTGTAATACTGATTAAAGCCTTTATTCTCGGTATGGTGGAAGGTTTGACGGAGTTTGCTCCAGTGTCCTCTACAGGCCATATGATCGTAGTGGACGATCTCTGGATCAAATCCAAAGAAGTGTTGGGGAAGCATCCTGCCAATACGTTTAAAGTAGTCATTCAACTTGGATCCATTCTTGCGGTAGTCATCGTGTTTCGGGACAGATTCAAGGATTTACTGGGACTGAATTCCCGTAAAGAAAAAAGATCATCAAAATTAAAACTATCACATATATTGGTCGGATTGCTCCCGGCAGTCATCCTTGGCTTACTATTCGAAGACTACATCGATGAACATCTTTTTTCACTCAATACGGTCCTTGCAGGGTTAGCCATAGGCGCTTTCCTTATGATCGCTGCCGATGTGTTCCGGCCAAAGGTACAGGCGGTGGAGACCGTTGATGAGATCACCCACAAGAAGGCGTTGTTGATCGGTCTGATACAATGTCTGTCATTATGGCCGGGCTTTTCAAGGTCTGGTTCTACCATATCAGGTGGTGTATTGCTTGGATTAAGCTACCGTGCAGCCTCTGATTTTACTTTTATCATGGCTGTACCGATCATGCTGGGTGCAAGCGCTCTTTCCCTGATGAAAAACTGGATGTATGTTAATACTGAATTCATGCCTTTCTTACTTGTTGGATTCATCAGCGCGTTCCTGTTTGCTTATTTATCAATCCGCTTTTTCTTAAAAGTGATCAATAAAGTCAAGTTAATCCCATTTGCCATTTACCGTCTGGTTCTTGTGGCCATTATTTTACTGATTTTTGTATAATGAAACCTTGACAGGTAGAAAATACTCCCATATAATTTCAATAACACTTTTATCAGAATGAGAATATACTATACGAAAGCAAAGAAGAGGACATGATTCATTCACTATTTTCTTGATCAGAGAACAGGGTCACCGGCTGAGAGCCCTGAAGAGGATTGAATGTCTTACCACCTCGGAGCTATCATGGGGAAAGTCAGTATCCATGATCGGGAAAACCGTTATCTTACTTAAGCGAAGCGTTTTATTTACACTTCGAAATTAGGGTGGAACCACGACCGCACTCGTCCCTTGGTTAGGGATGAGTGCGGTTTTTTTTATTGAATTAAGCTGTGCGCTATGAAGAGGACACGAATCATTTACACTTTCTTACCAGAGAACAGGGTCTATAGGCTGCAAGCCCTGAAGAAAGTAAAATGACTTACCACCTCGGAGCTATTATGGGGAAATGACAGTATCCATAATCGGGAAACCGTTATCTTACTTGAGCGAAGGACCAATTGAATTTTTTGGTCTTCGGAATTAGGGTGGTACCACGACCGCATTCGTCCCTTGGTTAGGGATGGGTGCGGTTTTTTTATATACAAAATTTCAAGGAGGAAAAGACATGTCTATTCAATCAGAGGTGGAAAAAAGAAATCACAGGAAATTGGGTCAAGAGCTGGAATTATTCATCTCCATGGAAGAAGCACCAGGGATGCCGTTTTATTTACCAAAGGGGATGCTCTTGCGGAATGAGCTGGAGGAATTTTGGAAAAAGGAGCACCTGAAGGCTGGCTATCAGGAAATCAGGACACCCATCATGATGAAACAGGAATTATGGGAGAAGTCGGGACACTGGGATCATTATCATGAAAACATGTATTTCTCAGAGGTGGATGATCAGAAATATGCCATTAAGCCAATGAGCTGTCCTGGAGCTGTCCTGATTTATAAAAGTAAGCGGCGAAGCTATCGGGAATTACCTATTCGTTACGGAGAGCTTGGGTTGGTTCATCGTCATGAGCTTTCAGGATCGTTAAGCGGATTACTGAGAGTCCGTTCTTTCACTCAAGATGATGCCCATCTGTTTGTAAGGGAAGATCAGATTCGTGCAGAGCTCCATAAAGTACTCGATCTCATTGATCGTTTTTATGGAAAATTCGGTTTCGAATACAAAGTCGAACTATCAACTCGACCGGAAGATTTTATGGGGTCAGTTGACCTATGGAATCAAGCGGAAGGGGACCTGGAAGGAGTATTAGAAGAAAGGGGCGTCGATTATCACATCAATCATGGTGATGGGGCCTTCTACGGACCGAAGATCGACTTTCACATTCTGGATTGTCTGGGTAGAAGCTGGCAGTGCGGAACAGTTCAACTTGATTTTCAAATGCCTGAAAAATTCCATTGTGAATATATCGGTGAAGATAACGGGGTAGAGAGACCGATCATGATCCATCGGGCCATTTATGGATCGATCGAACGGTTCATGGCCATTATCATTGAGCATTTCGGAGGAGATTTCCCCCTCTGGTTGGCTCCCCATCAAGTGAAGATCCTTCCTATAGCTGAAGCTCATGTCCCGTATGCCCAAGAAGTGAAGTCAAAGCTTGAAAGAGAAGGATTCAGAGTGGAACTGGACGATCGCGTTCAGAAAATGGGGCTGAAAATCAGGGAAGCCGAGATGCAGAAAGTTCCTTATATGATGGTGGTAGGGGATAAAGAAATCCAGCAACAATCGGTGTCACTCAGAAAAAGGAAGGAGGGTAACGTGGGAGTACTTCAAGTGAGTGATGTCATTCAAAAGTTGAAAGCGGAAATGGGGCAGTGATGGAATTCCTACTCGTGTTTTAAAAAGACAGTCGAGTAATAACAGAAAATAAAGGGGGGTTGACGGTGGAAGTTAGAATCCTGAACCGATTCGAACCGGATAGGCTGGATGAAATGAAAGATGTTTACCGTTCGGTAGGCTGGAAAAAGCATACAAACGAGGTGATATACAAAATATTTCTCAGAAGTGATATCGTATCTTTGGCCATTTTAGAAGGGCGTATTGTGGGAGTGGGAAGAGCCTTGACGGATGGTGTCTTCAATGCAACGATCTATGATGTGGTCGTCCACCGTGAATATCAACGCAAGGGGATTGCATCCCTTATTATGAAGGACTTATTAGAACAACTGGCGGATGTGTCTTGTGTATTATTGATCTCGACTACGGGCAATGAAGCTTTTTATAGAAAGCACGGCATGAAAAGTTTGAAGACGGGAATGGCAAGGTATCTCAACCCATCCCTTGCTGAGGAGTATTTAACATAATCATGGAAAAGAGCCAGCCACTATGTGACCGGCTCTTTCACTGCATATCTTCAAATCGTATGCGTCTTCTCCTTGGGATCTTCGAGGTTCATTTTTTCTAATTCAAGCCTCATTTTTTGGGTTTCTATGACAAAATTTTCATGTTTGAGTTTTTCAAGTTCGAGTTCATCTTCTATCATTTTTTGTTTCAGCTTGGATTGTTTTTGGAAATGGTCCGTAATGATACCAAGAATGGGGATGGAAAAAATCATGATTACAGCTATTGTTCCAGTCATTTCAATCCTCCTCTTTCTCATTTTATGCTCGACTTGTAATAGTTAAATTATAACAAAGTGCGAGATGAAATAGAATAAAATGTGGTAATCATAAGTAAGAATTCATTATAAAAATATATACGAATGAATCCGTGAAAGAGTTTCAAAAAATTGAAAGTAATAGAGTGGAATTGACCCGGAAATCTGCAAAAAGAGAGAAGGTTATACGTTCCACTTTCTTTGAACAAATGTCAGCAATGTCCCCCGGTATTTTTTAACGGCAGAATTCATGATGGCATAGGTCAGGATCCCGCATAAGGGGATGTTGATCATCATACCTGTAAAGAATGCTTTTCCTATTTGCAATCCGACCCCTACTGCATCACCGGAGGAATCAAGCGGAAAGAAGAGATGTCCTACCACAAGGTTCAAGTAAAAGAAGAAAGGGAAAGCCCAGATTAAAGAGACCCCGCCAACTAAACCGGCGAACGGGTTTCCTTTGAATATCTTTGCACTGGCTGTAGAAATGACAGGACCGATACCGAAGGAAGGCACGAAATTAATCAATAAGCCAACCGTGAATCCCAAAGCGATGCTATGCGCATTATCTTTAAGCCTCAATAGTTTTAAAGTCAGGCACTTTAATTCTCTTAGTTTTTTTCTAATCATTTGATCATCACCATATAATATTAGAATGCGATTCATATAATTGTGTTATTATCATCCTTGTTTATAGTATGTCTAATTTTGAAGTTTGTAAATTGAAAATGAGGTTTTTTATAGGAATTATTGAAGTTTTTTTATGACACAGCTTTATGAAGATGAATAAAATGGTATTCTAATACTAATAGAATATTTGGCAGAGCGAGGACTAAAAATGAAACTAACGAAAAAAATCCCCAACATGGTGACCTTGGGGAATTTATATTGCGGATTCTTATCCATTGGATTTGCAGCAAATGGTCAATTTAAAAATGCAGCAGTTTTAATCATTATAGGCATGATGCTCGACAGTATGGACGGTAGGCTTGCGAGGATGCTAAATGCAGACAGTGTTCTTGGTAAGGAATTGGATTCATTGGCGGACATCGTGACCTTCGGAGTTGCACCATCATTCCTTGTGTATTATACATACTTTTTTCAATTCGGACTATTAGGGTTCATAGTGGCTGGTTTATTCCCTTTATTCGGTGCGTACCGTCTTGCACGATTCAACACAAGTCCGCCGAAATCATCTCTTCACTATTTTGTGGGAGTCCCTATAACGGCTGCGGGTGGAATCCTAGCCATTCTAACATTGTTCGGTAACTGGATTCCGAATATCGTAACAACGGTCATTTTTACAGCGATGTGCTTTCTGATGGTGAGCAGGATCAGGATACCGAGTCTGAAAGAAGTTCCATTACCTAAGTATGGGACGATTGTGACAATCTTTATAGGGGCATTATTGTATGTCATCTTCAAGGGGACATATGAAGAATTTCCTTATTTAATTTACATTGCAACGCCTTTATATATTGCTTATCTGGCGTACCGGTTTATAAGAAGATGAGTTTCCCCTTACATTCGAAAAACAGAAGATAGGAATAAATTGAAATGAGCCAGGCGATCTGCCTGGCTCATTTCTGTATTTTACTACATAATTTTTATTACAAGCCCACCTAGTGCCCCTGCCATTACCACCATCCAAGGCGGCAGCTTCCAGAACACCAACATACTGAAGAGAATAGACGCTAAAGCAAAATCGACAGGAGCAAGGATCGAGGATGTCCAGATGGGGTGATAGAATGCCGCTATCAGAATCCCGACTACTGCTGCATTCACCCCCATCAATCCGCCTTTTATCTTTGGGTTCTGGCGAAGGGAATCCCAGAACGGCAAGGCCCCTGTAATCAACAGGAATGCAGGAAGGAAAATGGCAACCGTCGCAAGCATCCCACCTTTCCATCCGTTAATAACAGCCCCAATATAAGCGGCAAAGGTGAAAAGGGGACCCGGAACTGCCTGGGCTGCTCCATACCCTGCTAGGAACTGTTCTTCAGTCAGCCACCCTGTCGGGACAAATTCACGTTCCAACAACGGTAATACAACATGCCCTCCACCAAAGACCAGAGCCCCGGATCTATAGAAACTATCAAAGAGTGCCACCCATTCCAATGTGGTTGCTTCCCGGAAAATCGGAAGGAGAATTAATAATCCAAAGAATATCGATAAGCAAATCACCGCTAATCTGCGGGAAATCGGGATCTTCACTCTTATTTCCTGATCTGAAGCATGATGTTTATAAAATAGGAAGCCGATCAGGGCAGACAAAAGGATGACTGCCACCTGGGAGATGGCGGTCTGCCACATCAAGATGACAACCAGAGCGAATAGGGCAATGGCTTTTCTTTTTAAGTCCGGCGTCAACTTTTGTGCCATTCCTAAGATCGCATGACCGACTACTGCAACTGCAACGATTTTCAATCCGTGTATCCATCCGGCATCAGTTACACCCACCCCCTGAAGGAAGAGGGCAAAGAGTACTAATGCAACGACCGAAGGAAGAGTGAATCCAAGAAAAGAAACCATACCTCCAAGCACCCCGGCGCGCATAATGCCTATACCCATCCCAACCTGACTGCTTGCCGGTCCAGGCAGGAACTGACAAAGGGCAACGAGATCGGCATAGCTTTTTTCGTCCATCCATTTCCTTTTGCGAACATATTCTTCATGGAAATAACCAAGATGGGCAACCGGTCCTCCAAATGAGGTGAAGCCAAGTCTGGTTGAAATAATAAGAATTTCCAATAGTGTTTTAAGATTCAATGCTGATTTCATGATTATTCACCTTCTTATCAATCTTTGATTTCTTTAAAAAGCTCGAACGCTTTGTTACGGGCCTCAATCAGAACTGCACTTCCTTTGTCAGTTGTGGAATAATATTTCCTGATTTTCCCGTCCACGTTTTTATCTTCTTTTATTAACAGGCCGTCGGTTTCCATCGAATGCAGGATTGGATACAAAGTACCCGAGCTGATGCTATAACCATGCTCTCTCAGTTCCTCCAGCATCCATGTCCCATAAATGGGCTCCTCTTTGGCATGATGAAGAATGTGTATTTGAATGAAACCGAGGAATAGTTTCCGTAATACTTTATCTTCCACTGTAATCACCTCCGTTTAATATCGATAACCGATATCGATAATCGAAATCAATTGCTCATACTATAGCATAGGTTTTTCGATAATAATAGAATGAACAAACACATTTAAACAAGCTTAATATGAGTGGAATGGTTGCCTATCAAATAGTAAAATTATCCATCTGAGTCATTCTTACTAATCTTCCACCACCTTTTAGATCTTTCTTCACATATTACTTAAACCGGGCATATCTTCTGATTCGTGTCGATATACTTTACAGGTTTAGTTCAGCGGTAAAGGAGAGAGGATATGATCAAAAAGATTAGTATGTCGATTTTGGCACTGTTTTTACTCCTGCCATCCTGGAGTCAGGCGGGATCTTTCGGAAATGATGATCCTTCTGGAGTTCCGGGGCAGTGGTATGTAGGTACGACCCCTTCGTATGTGGCTCCATCTAAGCAACCGATCCTTTTTGTTCATGGTTTAAACAGCTCTTCCAATACATGGTGGAACGAAAACAATATGTACGACACGGCCTACCAAAATGGATATGAAACCGCTTTTATCGATTTGTATCCTACAAAGAATATGTGGGACAACGGCGCGCTCCTGGCGCAAAAAATACGAGAAATTTATAATTACTACGGAGAGAAGGTGGTGGTTGTCGCCCACAGTAAAGGAGGAATCGATACTCAATCGGCTCTCGTTCACTATGGTGCCTTTCCTTATGTGTCAAGAGTGATCACCCTTTCTACACCTCATCACGGCTCCCAATTGGCGGACTTAGCTTATAGCAGTTGGGCGGGTTGGCTTGCTGGTATCCTTGGCAATAAGAATGATGCCACCTACTCATTGCAAACAGGGTATATGGCTTATTTCCGCTCCGAAACCGATCAGCATGTTAATGTCAATAAAAATCCGATCTATACGTTCGGAGGGACAAAGTGGGGGAGCTTTGGAAGTTCCTTGTATTGGGGGGGATTATATCTGAGACCTTATGGAAGCAATGACGGGGCGGTTACGGTCAATAGTTCAAGACTGTCTTATGCCACAGAATTGAGGGTAGGGGACTGGAATCATTTCAATATCAAGGAGGGGTCGTCTACATTCAATCTATTTAAGGATTACTTAAATGAAACCACCATAAATTCAACGGGTTCAAAGACTCTAAGTAAGGAGTCCTTCAACACTGAGGCAGGTTCGTTTATCAAAGGAGGGGAAACCAGTGGAAAGAAAGTAGAAAAAGTCATGGTTGAAGCTGGTGCAGAGTCGGTCACCTTTGACTGGATCAGTGATAGCTCTTCCTCTCAATTGGCTTTGAAAGATCCCTCAGGGGAAATGTCTTCTTCTTTCCAAGTGAAAAAAGACGACAGTGAATATTTCAATGGGGCTTATCATCACACCATTACGATTCAAAAACCCTCATCTGGTGAGTGGATCTTGGAATCACACCCTTCATCACCTGAAAAATACCTTATGGTCGTTTCCTTTGACAGTGTATTGAATGATAGCGTAGAAGTGAATATAGTCCAGGATGAAATCATTTTGAATAAAAAGGACAAAAAGGTTGATCTGATTCACGATATGACACTGGAATACTATAAAAATGGAAAGTTGAAAGAGCATAATGTGAAAGGCAAAAATGGCTCGTTAAAACTGCCGAAGCTCGGAGAAGGGGTTTATAATATAACCATTGATTTAGATGGGGAAAAGCACAAAAATAAGTTTAATCGAACGATCGTCAAGACGATTTATGTCGATTCAACAGGTAAGGTGTTTGCGCAGTAAAAAGGGAGAATAGGAGTTTAGAGAAGCTGATGATAGTGGGCTTCTCTTTTTTTGTGGAATACAGGCAAAGAGATACTGAACCATTCGTCTCGCTTCAATAGTTTGACAAAAGTAAACATTTTTTGAAAATGATAGGACTGATTATCTATACGACATTCCGGAACTCGGTCCCATTGTTTCATTTTAATAATTGGAAAAGGGTTTCGATCTTTTAACCTCTAATTAGTATGAGGGAGACGAAATATATGAGGAGGAATACATAATGAAGAAGAAACTAATGATTGGTGCTCTTTCAAGTGTGTTGGTGGCGTCAGGAATATCCTACACTGCCCCGGGAGTATCGGTTCTTGCGGATGGCCCAGATTATAAAGGAAACGAGACGATTAAAAACGAGCGTCTTCATAGTTACGAGGAAATGGCGAACATGCTGCAACATTTGGATCAGAAATCAGATGCTCTATCACTGGAAGTGTTCGGACAGTCTGTCAAAGGCAGAGATCTTTATCTGGCAAAATTCGGGAACAATGAGGATAATCCAACAGTCCTTTATTTAACTCAGCAGCACGGAAATGAAACATTGACGACTGAAGGAGCTCTTCAGTTTATCAAACAGCTGACATCGAACTCAAAAGAAGTGAAGGAATTGTTAGAAAACGTGAACATACTGGTTGTTCCCCGCTTAAATGTAGATGGGGCAGAAGGAGACGTGGATTTTTCGTTGGATGATTATGTGGCGGGCACTCACACACGATACAATGCGAATGGGGTGGATTTGAATCGTGATCATGTCGATCGAAATCAGCCTGAAACGAGGGCTCTTCATGAAAACGTCCTCCAAGAATATATGCCCGATTACATGATTGACCTTCATCATCAAGGTGCAGAAACCACTCTCGGAGATACAGACGAGCTTGTCTCCGGTTCCATTTTATACCCGACTAATGAAGAAGTAGATCCCGAAGTCGTAGAAAAATCAAAGCAGCTTGGTGCAGTCTTATATAACACGGTTGAAAGCCGCGGATTCGGGACCCTCTCTAAATACATTGGCGGTTCCGCTCAAACGATTAGCCGAAATGGACTTGCGGCTGAATACGGGATTGCGACCCTCCTTTTTGAGATGAGGGGGATGGCTGATCACTATAGAGAGGATTATGTCCTCGGGCAGAAGAGCAATGGATATCTTATAAAGCAGGCGGTCATTAGTTTAGAGGCGACGGCAAAGGCGATTGCTGATGGCTCCATTGAAGAGGTGGATACGTCTTTCTGGGATACGCTCCCTGAAAGCTCATATAATCGAAGTGAAAGTGAATAAGGAATGTTTATCGGGTGCACTTCTTTAGAGAAGATGCACCTTTTTAATGGATTGGACATGAATTATCTGACTACTTCATTCCCTTTCTCTTTTTTTACATTCCGAAATATATAGACCCATATTCTACTATTCATGGTACACTTTACATAAAAACATTAGAGGAGTTAAACGTATGTATGAGCATTTTGAAGTAAACATAACACCTTTAAATCGTAAGAGAACAGTACGTGTTTATTTACCAGATGATTATCATGAAATGGAAACCAAAAGGTACAAAGTACTTTACATGCATGATGGGCAAAATCTTTACCGGGACGAAGATGCTGGATATGGAATGGCATGGAGAATCGGAGAGTATCTAGATAAGGAAAAGGTGGATCTTATTGTAGTAGGGATTGACTGCAATGATGGATTAAAAAGGTTGGACGAATATGGGCCGTGGGAAAGTACGGAAATGACTGATGTGTTTTCAGCAGATCGCACATCGATAGGGGGAGAGGGCAAGGAGTATATCGAATTTATCGTAAATGAATTAAAGCCCCTCATCGATCGTACATACCGGACGAATCCTGAAGAAACAAGTATGGCTGGAAGTTCAATGGGTGGACTGATATCGACCTATGCCGCGTGTAAGTATCCTCATATTTTTAAAAAAGTAGCATCTATTTCATCTGCTTATTGGTTCAATCAATTGGAAATCGAGGAATTGATCAAAGAGAGTGATCTATCACAGGTGAAACGTTTTTACATTGATATAGGCACAAAAGAAAATACAGAAACCATTGATGATTTGACCTACATCGATTCAAGCAGGGATGTTTATCGTATACTTAAAGAAAAAGTTCAGGACTGCCGCTTTGAAATAATTGATGGTGCGGAGCACAACGAAATAGCATGGAGAGAAAGGGTGCCGATGATTTTTGAATACCTGTTCAAGGATTAAGAGGGACGGACCTCGAACTTTATGATAGAGGATTGAACGGACCCTGATTATTGCTATCATCAAGGAAATCAGGTTGGTGAAATTGGAGGTCCGTCCCTCCAATAGAAAGAGGTGGTTATATTGGGTGCTTTGTATCTTTCTGGCGGTGGGGATAGGGATCAGACGTTGTTGATTGATAGGGAGTTTGCAGGTGAGTTGACCGGGGGGAAGTCGTTATTATATCTGCCGATGGCTATGGATCCGGATGATATTTCGTATGAGGCGTGTTATGAGTGGATTAAGAGTGTGTTTGCACCTTTGGGGTTTCAAGACATTACAATGTGGGTGGATTTTAAGGGGAAGACCATGGCAGACCTAAAGAGATACTCTGCAGTGTATATAGGGGGTGGGAACACGTTCAGTTTAATGCATCACATTCTTCAATCGGATTTCCACGTTCACTTGTCCGCTTTCAAAGAAGAAGGCGGCATGATTTACGGCGGCAGTGCAGGTGCGATTGTCATGGGCAGTCATATAGCAACGTGCATCCATATGGATGATAATGATGTCCAGCTCAAGACGAGAGGTGGATTGTCTTTTCTAAATGACTTTTCGATATGGTGTCATTACGAGGAAGAAAATGACCCGTTGATCCATCAATTTATTCAGGCATACCGTAAGCCTGTCATAGCCCTGAGTGAAGAGACCGGTCTGAAAATCAAGAGTGGCAAAATGGAAGTACTGGGTACTAAGCCCGTCCATATTTTTGATAGGAATCTGATGAAACGGGTTTTTGAGCCTGGTCGACCTATTTGAAAGCTCATGAATAATAAGAGAAAGAAGGAGAATGATGAAGCAAAACATTTATGATAACCCCACATTTTTTGAAGGATATATGAATTTGCGCGATTCCAAAATGACCTATAATGATTTCCTAGAACAGCCTGCAATGAAAGATACGCTTCCAGATCTGAAAGGGAAAAGGGTAATGGATCTTGGATGCGGAACCGGCGGGATGTCGAAATACTGTATTGAAATGGGTGCATCAGCTGTCGTAGGGGTGGATATTTCTGAAAAGATGATCTCCAGGGCATTAGTAGAAAATAGAGACGAGAATATTACATACGTTTGCAGTCCGATTGAAGATCTATCCCTTCCATCAGAACTTTTCGATTTGATTGTAAGTTCACTCGCGATCCATTATATAGAAGACTATGAATCTTTGATCCAAAAGCTCCATTCCTTTTTAAAGCCTGGCGGGGTGTTGATCTACTCAACTGAGCACCCGGTCGTAACCGCCAGAAAGGACATGAAAAATTGGTGGCAAAATGCAGAAGGGGACCGGCTGCACTGGGCACTTGATCATTACCGGGAAGAAGGGAAACGGGAACAACATTGGTATGTAGACGGAGTGATCAAATATCACAGGACAATACCGACCTTGGTTAATGGGCTAACCGATCATGGTTTCATGTTGGAAAAGATGCTGGAGCCCCTGCCCACTAAGGAAGGGATCGATCTCATGCCAAGTTTGAAAAATGAAGAACGAAGGCCGTCATTTCTTATTATTAGATCAAGGAAAACAGACTGATCGTCTAATCTGAACGCAGGATAAGTATCTGATATACAAATAAAAAAGGACCTCAGCTTGTGATGTCCTTTTTTATCTATACAGGAGCAATTAATGTGCTTCTACTGCTTTATTAAGTGTTTGATAGACTTTAATTGTTGAAATATTAATTCCCATTTGCACAAATTCGATACTCATTTCGGGGCGCATCCCTGATAAAATTGGTTCAATTCCAAGTAATTTAAGGCTGTCAATCAGTTTCATGACCCCTTGTTGAAATAACGGATTCACTTCATACACACCGGAAAGGTCAATGATCAATTGTTGTATGGAAAGCTTTTTGCACTCGAGAAGAACATGCTCTGCCATCATTTCTCCACGAACTTCATCGACTTGACCTATTAATGGCAGTACAGCCAAGTCTGAGAAGATGGGGACGACCGGCGTAGATAAGGAAAGATATTTTTCCTCAGAGATCTTCAACTGCTCATCTGCAAATTCACTATACGCTTCACAAAAAGCGGAAATCATTGTTGTGAACGATTCGTCGATATCATGTGTAATCTCCAGAAGGATCTCTTTTGTCAGAGTTTCATCATTTTGAAGGATTACATCTTCCAATATCGCTTTTTTATACAAAGAGACTTTACTTATTGACATATTGAGAGGGATTCCTTGACCGCAAGCAAGTCTTCCAACCTCTTTTCCCCAATTCCTTGAATGACTCTCAAAGCTTTCCCCTTTCAGTAATCCATTGCCAATGAGTTCAATGAGCTGAACAAAATATGGCAGACTGTCATTTCTTCTTTCTTCGATATAGAGGTCGGGGTACGATGTTGCAAGTTTAGAGAAGATCGAGTTGGCGATTTCCCATTTTCTTTCAAACAATTGATCCCCTATGGAAGTGGTGATTGTATGGTGAGTCATTTTCATCCTCCAGTTGAATCTTTTTCCTTTAGTATAGAGTATTATGCCTATTTAGTATAGGTGAATAATAGTATACCAGGTATATTGACAAAGAGGTCGATTTTACCATATAATTTCAATAATTTATAATATTTCCAAATTAAACGATTCGATCAGAGGGTTGTTAAAATCAGACCTATATAGGAACTGTGTTGTTAAATCCATTAAGGTTGGAATCGTACGATGAAGATAACTGAGGTGGTGACTCTCGTCCGTAAGATTCAGTTCTTTTAGGAGGAGGTTTTTTTATTTAATTCAGGGGAGTGTTTAGAAATGAATACCGTATTATTTGATGTTCCTACATTGATCGAAACAGAAAGACTGGAACTAAGGATGCCTCAACCGGGTGACGGCCGTGCAGTCAATGCAGCGATCAAGGCTTCTTTATCAGACTTACAGCCGTGGCTCGGCTTCGCCCGAAGTAACCCATCTGTTGAAGAAACGGAGACGAACACCCGTGAAGCGCACGCCAAGTTCATTACCAGGGAAAGCCTAAGGTATTTGATCTTTTTGAAAGATACCAATGAATTCGTCGGTTCTACAGGTTTTCACAATATCGATTGGAGTGTCCCGAAATTCGAAATCGGATATTGGATCGACACCCGGATGAGTGGAAATGGATATATGGCTGAAGCGGTCGGGAAGCTAACCGAAATGGCTCTTAATGAGCTGAATGGAAAAAGAGTCGAGATAAGATGTGAATCGACGAATGACAAAAGCAGGGCGGTTCCTGAAAGACTCGGCTATGAATTGGAAGGGATCCTTCGAAATGAAGACCTGTCAGTTGATGGAGAACGATTAACGGATACATGTGTGTATGGGAAAATATCCGGAAGCAGAATGACATGATGGAGTGCCTTTGCAAATGCAAAGACCGTTTTATAGAATGATAATGTAATAATTTCCAATATTTCAAAAAGGAGGTTTACTTTTGCAACAATACATCTGTAAAACATGTGGAGTTCAGTATGAAAAAACATCTGAAATCCCAGAGCATTGTATGATTTGTGAGGAAGAGAGGCAATATGTCAACCCCACTGGTCAATCCTGGACCACATTGGAAAACATGAAGGCTGAATCTTTCAGAAATAAGATCATTCTGGAAGAAACTGGTCTATACAGTGTGAAAACATCCCCGGATTTTGCGATCGGACAGACTGCTTATCTCGTTCAACACGAAGGATTCAACTTATTATGGGACTGCATTTCATATCTTGATGAAGAAACAATCAGTGAGTTCACTAGATTGGGAGGGTTGGACGCCATTGCATTATCCCACCCACATTATTATTCTACTCAAATAGAGTGGGCGGAAGTTTTTGACGTACCCATCTATATTCACGAGGATGACCGGGAATGGGTGATGAGGAAAAGTGATCACATCGTTTATTGGTCAGGTGAATCTATTCATATACATAACGGACTCACCATCCATCGACTTGGTGGGCACTTCAAAGGAGGCTCCGTCCTGGAATGGGAATCAGGTTTCAATGGTAAAGGCATCCTTCTAACAGGGGACATTATCCAGGTAGTGGCAGACCGGGAGTGGGTCAGCTTCATGTACAGTTATCCCAACCTTATTCCCCTTCCGGCTTCAAAAGTAAAAGAGATCGCGTTAAAAGTGGATGAAATGAAGTTCGCCCGTTTATATAATGCCTTCCATCGGATTGTTAAGGAAAATGCACATGAAAGAGTGCAGGAGTCTGCCCAACGTTACGTAAGCGCCTTGGAAGGTACATGGTTTAAGACATGAAATTAAACCGATATTGAATGGGTTGCTTCACTGTGAGGGTGCATCTATTAAATGAGCTGCTTTGGATAAAGTCATGAACATGATCGGGGAAGAGGTAACGAGTCATATGGATTGATTAAAGCGGACAGAACATAAAACAACCGGTTTTCTTCAAAAAAACCGGTTGTTTTATTCCGTTGATTTTATGAAACCGGCCAATCTTTTTTTAACATACTATAGGTTACAAGGTCTTCATAATGATCATATAACCACTGCCCATCCCGTGTGATCCCTTCTTTTGTAAAACCTAATCGGACTGGAATCCCTATGCTTTTCTCATTGTTGAGGGCACATTGGATTTCCACCCTGTTCAGATCCAATTCGTTAAATAAATAGTTTAACAAGGAAGAAACAGCACGTGTGATGATTCCTTTTCCTTGTGCTTCTTCTGTGAGGAGGTATCCGATGCTCGTGCTCCGATTTTTCCAATCGATATAATGCAACCCGATCATACCGACCAACCTCCCATGATAACGTATCCCTGCATCAAATCCGTTGTTATCCGCATAATTCCTGATCCAAATAGGGATGACCGGCTCTAGATCCTCTGGTGATCGGCGTTTATCGACCCACAGAAGCCACGGACGAAGATGATCCCGGTTCGAATCAATCAGTTCATATAATTCCTCCTTATGGTGCTGTTGAAATAGCTCGATTGAAATCTCTTTATCTACTGTAAATGAAAACATGGGAACATCTCCTTTATAATATTTAGAAAATTATACCATGTTTGTTGATTCGTAGAACAAATTGTATGGATATAAAGGGGATTTATTTTATAATAGTAGAAAATAGTTGAAGGAGGTGGCGACATGGTAATGAGATCGATCTTGCCAGAGTCCCAAGCGTCTCATGCAAAGCCTATTATTAGAAGGCGACACTTTGCATGGGATGGTATCTAATTTGATCGCCCTGAAAGTTCATTTCTAGTAAGTCGGCTTTGCACCTTATTGACTGAATTCAGATAGAAGATAAGGAGCTGACTGAAATGAAATATGTAAAAGCGGAAAGCGTGTTACCTCAATCATTGGTAAAAGAGATCCAAAAATATGTACAGGGGGAAACCCTTTATATACCCAAACCGAAAGCGGAGCACCGAAAGTGGGGGAGCCGTTCCGGAAGCAGAAGGATCATTGATGAACGAAATGCCAACATCAAAGCCGCTTTCTCAAATGGAAAGCCGATCCAAGAATTGGCCTGTGAATATTATCTTTCAAGTGAAACAATCAAGAAAATTGTCTACAAAAAGCACTGAGTTGTATCAGTGCTTTTTTCAGTGTATAGATTAGTTCTAAAAGAAACTCTACATACCCAGAAAGCATATAAGGGTATATAGTATATAAGAGAGCACATGCGTATCTGCATGGCTGAAAAGAGTGCAAAATGTTTTAGATTTAGGAGCGATAACGATGGATCCATTTATTCGAAATGATCAATACAATTTCATTAAGTATCAAACACAGGCGCTGATTAACGGGTATTCAACCGTAAATGATCTTGGTGTTCTCGAAGCATTGAGGGGACTCGTGTACGATAAGGTGATGAATCTATTCGAAGACCTATCTCCATTGCAGAAAAAGGAACTCCAGTCGATTGTTACTATCCGTGATACAGAACAAGCAGAGGATTTTCTGATTGGACTAAAGCCATTCGTGATCCCTTTTCCTGCATTGAGTGATTCTGCAGTGAAAAAATTATTTCCTAAGGTAAAAAAGTTAAAAACACCTGCATTGGATGAAATAGAGTTAAAAGATATTTCCTATCTAGGCTGGAACGATTACGGTCAGGAAAGGAAATATATCGTTGCAGAATACGAAGGGAAGATGAGAGGGTTCAAAGGGACATTCAAAAACAGCAGCAAGAAAGGGATTTGTACGATATGTAACACGTTTGGAAGCATAGGGTTTTACCTTTCCGAATCCAAAACGTCTGCTCATGGAACCTTTGTTAAGAAGGGGAATTATATTTGTCAGGATAGTGATGAATGTAATGAAAAGCTGAAAGATAAAGAGAAATTGGATGATTTTATCCAACGGATCAATCATTAAGACCATACGCCGGGTAAAGTTCCCGGCGTATGTTTTTTTATCTTTATACTATATTACGGAATTCCAATTCTTCTCAACACTTATAAATCCCTTGAAACATTCCCATACTTTAAGTAGTATAGATAAGTAGAAAATTGTAGAGTTTCGAAATGAGGGTTTTAAATGGAAAAGAAATCCATATATGGATTAACATTAGATCAACTGACAACTTGGCTTGTTGAAAATGGACAAAAGAAATTCCGTGCGGCTCAAGTGTGGGATTGGCTATATAAAAAGAGAGTGACAAACTTTGCGGATATGAAGAATTTGAACGCTGACTGTGTTCAGCTACTGGACGATCACTTCTATCTTCACACGCTTACACAAGAGGTTAAACAGGAATCGAAGGACGGTACGATCAAATTCTTGTTTAAACTTGAAGATGGTAATCTGATCGAGACCGTTCTGATGCGTTTTAACTATGGCTTGAGTGTGTGTGTCACGACACAAGTGGGCTGTAACATCGGTTGTACATTCTGTGCAAGTGGACTCTTGAAGAAGAACCGTGATTTATCAAGCGGCGAGATTGTCGAACAGATCATGAATGTTCAACATCATTTAGATGAAGCAGGAAATGGAGAGCGTGTCAGTCACATCGTGGTGATGGGGATTGGTGAACCGTTCGATAACTACGATAATATGATGGACTTCTTCCGTGTCGTGAATGATCAGAAGGGCCTTTCCATCGGAGCGCGCCATATTACCGTTTCCACAAGTGGACTGGCTGATAAAATTTACAAATTTGCCGATGAGAATATTCAAATCAACCTGGCCGTATCTCTTCACGCACCAAACAACGAATTGCGTACAAGGATCATGAAGATCAACCGTGCGTATCCGCTCGAGAAGTTAATGCCAGCGATTGATTACTATTTAGAAAAAACAAATCGACGCATAACATTTGAATATATCTTGTTGAGTGATGTTAACGATCATAAGGAAGAAGCTCTCCAGTTGGCGAAACTACTGAAGAATAAGCGTCATCTTTCATACGTCAACCTGATTCCTTACAATCCGGTCGACGAACACAATCAATATCAACGTAGTACGAAAGAAGCCATCGTTGAATTCTATGGTACCTTACTGGAACATGGCATCAACTGTGGCGTACGTGTGGAGCAGGGGACAGATATCGACGCAGCCTGTGGTCAGTTGAGAAGTAAACAAATCAAGAAGGATAAAGTAAAATCGTAATATGTATATATGGAGCACATGAATTCCTAATTGGGATTTATGTGCTTTTTTTTATGATTTTAAAAAGTTGAAACTTTTGTTCGATTAATATTGAATTTAACATTCTATAATTATAGAATGTATCTAGAAAGAAATTTTTGGAAAAGGGGTGTTTGAATATGGATGTACTTCATATGACCAGTCGGAAGAGAGAAACATACGAGGTGAGAATCGAATCATCTCTTCTATGGGAGAGTGCTTTAGGAATTGCCGCCATCACCAACACTAGGCTCATTGATACGCTGGAAAAACCCAAAGCATCATGGGATAAATTAAAAAAGTCTCTATCTAAATCCCTGATCAGGGATTTAGATTATGTAGAAAAGAATAATACTTGGAAATCCCTTCTCCTGTTATTGCATCAAAGAGGATTTGGTTCCTTACAAGAGTTCATCACGTTTTTAGATGATTTGGAAGATGAAGAAATTAAATACCTCTGCATTCCCTACATAGGGCTTAAATTTCAGGAACTTCGAATGCTTGCATCAAAGGGTGATGTGCCATCACGGAACAGATTAAAGGACCAGACGGATGATAACCCATATTATCCAGGCTATATTGAATTCATTTGCACGACGAATGTCCACAAACTTAAGAAGCACTTAATGGGTGTAATGACCAGATGGTATGAAGAAGTGATTCTACCTGAACAAGAAACGCTATCTGCAATATTGACAAGGGATAGACAGTCAAAGGTGGAGATGAGTGAAAAGCTCAATCCCGAGGCTTTGGTGGAATGGGCCACCGGCGGCATCACCTATTTACCCGAGCCGGCTGTCCACACAGTACTCCTCATTCCCCAGTCCATTTACCGTCCTTGGAATGTCGAAGGGGATGTTGAAGGAGTCAAGGTGTTTTATTATCCTGTCGCCAACGAAAGTATCTATCCCGATGACAAGGATATGCCAAGTTATTTTCTCGTCCAGAAGCATAAGGCACTTGGGGATGAAGCCCGCTTGCGAATGGTGAAATTCTTGAAGGGGTCAGAACGGACGCTCCAGGAAATCACCAATGAACTGGGCATGGGGAAATCAACGGTCCACCACCATTTGAAAATTCTCAGATCTGCCAGGCTCGTTGAAACCCTTGATGGGAAGTATCGCCTGAAAGAGAATGCCGTTCAATCATTATCCAATGAATTGAAGCACTATTTAAAGAAGGAATAAAGGGGTGTCCAGAATGGGAGAGCGTGCGGTCAAGCTGAGTGAATGGGGAGATTTCCCACCTTTAAAGAAAAATTATCCTGTTTTCAGGTTTATGGGTGGAAATCTGATTTCATTTTTCGGAGATCAAATCTATCTAATTGCCATTCCACTTATGGTTTTATCTATAACGGGGTCACCTGTGAGCATGGGGATTGTAGCGGCACTTGAGAGATTACCGATTCTGTTGCAGCCTTTCGCAGGAGTTTTGTCCGATCGATTCAACCGGAAGCGTCTGCTGCTATTTTGCGATTTAGGGCGGTGCATACTTGTTGGGATCATCGGGATTCTATTTATTAACGGTACTTTGGAGATGTGGATGGTATATCCCTTGGTGTTTGGTATTGGATCTCTAAGTCAAATCTATAATACTTCTCAATTTGCTTCAATTCCAGGTCTGGTAAGAAGAAAGGACCTTCAAGCCGTGAATTCACTGAATTCCGGGATGTTTAATTCAGCTCTATTTTTAGCACCAGGTATAGGTGGGTTGATCATTTCTTTTTTTAATCCAGGGTATGCCCTGTTGGTGAACAGCGTCAGTTTTCTCGTCTCATTTCTTGCCATTGCAAGTCTCAGGATGAAGAGAAATGAGAGAGATTCATCAAGAGCTTCCGTATGGGGGGAGATCAAGGAGGGATTTGAATTCGTTCTAAAGACCAAACCGATTTTGTACACAAACCTTGCCATGGTATCTTCCGTATTTGGAACAACATTGTTCCTCACATTAATAGTATTTCACTTGAAAGATTCCGTGAATATGAATACGGTTATGATAGGCTGGTTGTTATCAGCTGGCGGAGTGGGTGCCATTATAGGTGCGGTGACATCTAACTTCTTTCGGAAATGGTTTTCTTATAGAAGCATATTATTTACGGCCTCTGTGGTCGGCGGACTTTCGATTCTATCTTTCGGATTGTTGGAATCGTATTTCTGGCTCGTGGTCATGAATGCAGTAGGGACCTTCTGTGCTTCAATGATGAGTCCCTGCATCATTACGATCCGACAAACGCTGGCCCCCGATCACTTATTGGGGAGGGTGCAGGCAACGAGCCGTCTTATGACGTGGGTCCTCATGCCGATTGCCGCATTTCTGGCAGGGATACTAGCAGAAGCAATGGGAACCAGCTTCACCATCGTACTTGCCGGAGCGATCTCGACACTCGCCTCCATACCTTACCTGCATCATAGCTTAAAAGATCAGTAGAGGGACGGACCTCATACGGTCATTATGGTAGGATGGGAGTAACATATTATTGATATAGACATGAAGGTTTTATTCATTATGAAATAACGCAACTCAGAAAGGGGAAAAGGGATGCAATCGAATCACCATGACATCACCATCATCGGTGCAGGAGTAAGCAGTATTTTTCTTGCTTATACCTTGATGAACCAAAATGAACATGTTTCCATCCACATGATTGATCTCGGGAAGGAACTGAGTGAACGTACATGCGGTTTAGATGAGGAAGGAACCTGTACCTGTGAAGGAGTGTGCAGTAAATACATAGGGTTTGCAGGTCTTGGAAAATCCGAGGGCAAATTTAATTATACGAATGATTTTGGCGGGGAACTTGGCAGGAAAATCGGACCGCAAAACACTCTTGATTTGATGAGGGAAGTAGACAATATTCTCTGTGAATTTGGAGGTGATAGCATACACTCCTATAGTACGAGAAATGAAGAGCTTTCAAGTAGAGGCAGTGAGGCGGGCTTGAAGGTTCTTTCCACGGAGGTCCGTCATTTGGGAACCCTTCTTTCGAGCGAGATTTTCGAGAAGATGTATAAAGTACTAAAAACCCGTGTTACTTTCAGTTTTGAAACACGTGTCGAGACCATTTCTAAAAAGGGCGGGACCTTTCACTTAACATCGACAAGCGGTCCTTTCACCACAGAAAAATTGGTGATCGGTACGGGCATGAGTGGAAGCAAATGGCTTAAGGAACAAGCAGCATCACTTGGCCTTTTTCCGGGAAAGACGCGCCTGGATATGGGGATTCGCGTGGAAATGAAAGGTGATCAGCTTCAATCCATTCTACAGGACACCTTTGAAACAAAGCTGCAAATCGAAAGGGACACATTCAGTGCCACAACTTACTGTATGAATCCACATGGGAGGATTATCCGGAAGCACCAGCATGGATTAGTGATGCCGGATGGACAAAATGCTCGAGAAGAGGATACACCGAGTGCGAACCTGAACTTCAGTTTATTTGTTCCACGTTATTTTCAATCCCATGATGAGGCAATGAAGTATGCAGGGGAGATCATAGGTGGAATCAATCAAGGACGAGGGAGGATTGTCGTACAGCGATTGGAGGACTTTAAACTCCAAAGACGTACTGAATCGTTGGAGGGGAATTTGATAGGTCCGTCCCTCGATGGGGAATGCGGAAATATGCGAGAAGAGGTCCCGGAATTGTATGGGATGGCCCTTACTGAGTTTTTAGGTTCTCTGGAAACTCTTATTGGGGAACCGATCCACCCCGATACGCTTCTGTACGGATTGGATGCGAAATTTCATGAACCTAAATTACCGACGGATGAGAATTTTGAAACGGATATATCAAATCTATTTTTGGTTGGTGATTGTTCAGGAGAAACTCATTCCCTGTCCCAGGCAGCGGCAAGCGGTGTATATCTAGGAAAATACTTCATTAGTGGTATTTCCAATAAATGATAAATTTAGAATAATTTGAAACCTTTTGTCTGTTTCTTCGTATTAGAAGATAAGAACAGGCAGAAAGGTTTTTTTAATATATTTATATTATGGCATATCATTAAAATCATGAGGGGGAAATAGGTTGTCTGACTGGGGTGTTTTGTTTCTCTTAGTTGTAATCATTATGGTCATCTTAGCCCTGACCAACATGATGGTTATGAAGATTTCAGGTAAAAATAAAAAGAAAAGAATTTGGTCAGGAATCATCTGTATAATGTTCACACCTGTGGTTTTTTTCTTGACCGGTTTATCGGTGAGTCCTTTTGATCCATATGGTTTTGGGACAGGAATGCTCATGATGATTTATGGTGCTTTATTTGCATTGAATGGGGTAGGGGTCATTGTGACTGGGCTATTTCTTGAATCAGAGAATCGTTTAGAATAGGAAGGTTCACAAATGGGTGCTCAAACAGAAATCCCTTTAGTACTATGGACATAAGTGATATACTTGATGGAATGAGCATTTTGAAAAGGGGAATAAAAGCCTTATGAGATATATGAAATCACAAATGAAACTGTTAGTCAGGGACAATAAAGAATTACAAGGAAGATTGAAAGTATTGATGGAAGAAATGAATTTAGAGAGAACATTTGCCCTTAAAGCCCTGTATCATTCGGAAGTTGCGGATGGTGGGAAATTTCAGGCTGCGTATCAGGCATTGGACTTACCAAAGGAGTAAGTCTTTTTTTTATGAAATGGTTCCTCGCTTTTATCTTATATGGTAAAATCATACATATTATGAGAGGGTGTTCATTTTGAAATTTGTATTTGACCTAGATGGAACGATTTGCTTTAAAGGGAAGCCGATTTCAACAAAAATCGTCCAATGTTTACTGGAGCTGAAATCGAATGGCCACGAAGTATTATTTGCATCTGCCAGACCGATTCGGGATATGCTCCCTGTGATGGATGGGAGATTGCACTCCTTTCCTTTAATTGGTGGGAACGGTTCTCTTCTTTATCATAATGGTAAAGTGATTCATGCAACTTCTTTTCATGAAAAAGACCTTAAGAGGATCCATGACCTCATCCATCAATATAAGGCAACCTATTTAATCGATAGCGAGTGGGATTATGCTTATACAGGTCCAGCCGATCATCCAATCCTTGATTTCCTTGATCCCGACAATCTTGCACAAAGGTATCCAGTCGCTTCACTGAATTCAATAGTGAAGATATTATTGTTATCAGCATCTAACTTTCAGGGATTAATTGATGAATTGCAAGACTTGGATATTGTCGTAAACTTACATACGAATGAAAACGTAGTGGATATCAGCCCTTCCAATATTCATAAATGGAGTGCGCTTTCGGAATTTGGAGTGGATGAAGGAGATTTTATTGCATTTGGTAATGATGCCAATGACATCAATATGTTCCAAAAAGCAAAACATTCTGTCATGATAGGGTACCATGAAGGACTTTCGAGCTTTGCCGATGAACAAATCCCTCTTACAGGTGATTATGAAGAGGAAATCATTAGGAAGTTGAAGGAATTGACATTAGTATATAATGACATTACTATAGGAACGAAGTAAGCTGGCTCAGGAGAAATCCTTTTAGCCGGCTTTTATTACGTCGGAAACCAAATGATTGACTATCAGGATGAAATATATTATATTAATTGATGGGTCAACAATTGACCTGTCAATTATTTAAAAGGAGGAGGATGCTTTGTCCAACTCGTGCCGTGAGGAAGAGAAGATCATTGTTCAACTCAATGATATATATAAGCAAATGAGTCCGAAGTTTGAGCGCTGTACAGGTATCAGTCAATCGCGCCTGGACCTGCTGCACAGACTGTTTGAAGTGGAAGAGATCAGTCAGACCGCCCTTCAGCGGGAAGTGAATATTGACAGTGCCGCCGTGACCAGGCACTTGAAACAGCTTGAAGGAAAAGGAATGGTTTCCCGTCGTAAGAATCCTGCGGATAACCGTTTTACTTATGTTCGACTGACAGAAGAAGGAAGAATGAAAATTGAAGCTTACAGGGAAGAGAAAGAGATTTTCATCTCTAAAGTCTTCAAGACATTTACCGAAGAAGAACGTTCGATTTTATCGGGAATGCTGAATCGAATTCAGGATAATGTACAAGACATCGAATACTAAATAAAAACACATGAAGGAGAATGCATCATGAATACAACAAAAATCAATGATTTCAATGAAATTATCACAGGTCGCCGTTCCATCCGAAACTATGACCCATCTGTGAAAATCAGCAAAGAAGAAATGACAGAAATTCTTACGGAGGCTACTCTTGCACCGTCTTCTGTTAACCTGCAGCCCTGGCGTTTTGTTGTCATCGACAGTGCAGAAGGAAAAGCAACCCTTGCACCACTTGCCAAATTCAACCAAACCCAGGTGAAAACATCTTCTGCAGTCATCGCTGTATTTGTTGATATGAACAGCCTCGACTATGCGGATGAAATATACAACAAAGCTGTTGAAGAAGGACTAATGCCTGCAGAAGTTAGAGACAGACAGCTGCCAGCCATTAAAGGTTTACTTGAAACGATGCCTCGAGATCAGTTCAGGGAAATGAATCTTATTGATGCAGGATTAGTATCCATGCAATTGATGCTTGCTGCACGTGCCCACGGATATGATACCAATCCGATAGGTGGATATGAAAAAGATCAAATTGCAGAAGCTTATGGTATGGACAAAGAACGTTATTATCCGGTCATGCTGATTTCCATCGGGAAAGCTGCCGATGCGGGGTACAAATCAGTCAGATTACCAATCGAATCCATTGCGGAATGGAAATAAATCAACGAGGAGAATAGACATGATTATTATACATGCAGAATTTCAGATCAATCCAGTGAAAGAACAGGCATTTTTAGAAGAGATCCGCCCTCTGGTAGCTTCATCCAGGGCGGAGGAAGGCAATATTTCTTATGATTTAATGAAGGATACGGAGAGAGAAAGTGTGTATACGATGGTAGAGGTTTGGAAAGATCCATCTGCTGTTGAGAGCCATAATTCCAGCGAACATTTCACTTCATTCGTTGGAAGGGCACCTGAGTATTTAGCGGCTCCGTTAGACGTGAAGATTTATGAGGGAACTAAAGTAGAAAAATAATGGTTTGAGAAGCACCCGGCATGAGCTGGGTGCTTTTATTATGATAAATATGCATCTTCACTAAATCTCAATAATGATTGGCAGTAGTACAGGCTTTCTTCTTAACTGCTTGAATAAAAATTGACCAACGTCTTTTTTGATTGCTTGTTTCATTTCTTTCCAATCCCGAATATTCGCTTCAGTCAATTCATCTACTACTTTTTTTACTAAAAGGTTAATATCTTTAAGGAGTTCTTCTGAATCACGAACAAATACAAATCCCCTTGAAATCGTATCTGGACCGGAGATAATGGTATGATCAGATTTACTGAGGGTTACGACGATTATCAGCATCCCATCTTCTGAAAGCTGCTTGCGATCGCGCAGGACAATCGAACCAATATCTCCAACACTCAAGCCGTCCACATAGGTATCACCCGCTTGATGAGATCGGGTTTGACGAGCGATGGAATTTTTAATATCAACGGCTTCCCCGTTTTTGATGATAAATGTATTCCCATTCTCCACGCCCACCGATTCAGCAAGTAAACGATGATGGTGGAGCATTCGATATTCCCCGTGAATGGGGATAAAGTAAGTTGGTTTCATCAGTGTCAGCATGAGCTTTAAATCTTCCTGATAACCATGACCGGAAACATGCATCCCTGTTGAGCTTCCACTCCCATAAACAACGTGGGCACCGAGTTGAAACAGGTTATCAATGATGCGGGAAACGTCTTTCTCGTTACCGGGTATGGGTGAAGCTGCAAGGATGACCGTATCACCGGGATAGATGGATACTCCACGGAAGTTTCCAGTCGATAATCGGCCGAGGGCAGCCATGGCTTCCCCTTGACTCCCTGTACATAAAATGGCTACTTTTTCTGGAGGTAACGCATCGATTTCACCTGCATCAATCAGCATGCCCTCAGGAACCGTCAAATACCCCCGATCCATTGCAACAGATACTACATTAATCATGCTTCGACCTAATAACGCCAGCTTCCGATTCGTCTTGACGGAAGAGTCCACCACTTGCTGTACACGATTCACATTGGAAGCAAAAGTGGAAACGAAGATCTTGCCACGCGCTTTAAAGAATGCTTCATCCATATGGTTACCTACCATATGTTCTGATGGTGTAAACCCGCTCCGTTCTGCATTGGTGCTTTCAGAAAGCAGTACCAGGACACCTTCATCTCCAATCCGTGCCATTTTATGAATATCTGCATATTGGTGATTGGCAGGAGTTAGATCAAATTTAAAGTCTCCTGTATGAACGACCTTTCCTTCCGGCGTATGAAAGACAATTCCCAGACAATCGGGTATGCTGTGACTGACCTTGAAGAAAGAAACATCGATGGATCCCAAATTGATTGAACTCTCAGCATCAATCGTTAAAAGTTTTGTATCCCGGACGAGCTTATGCTCTTCTAACTTTAATTGGATTAATCCCAGTGTGAAATGAGTAGCATAAATAGGGATGTTGATTTTTTTGAGAAGGTAGGGAATCCCTCCAATATGATCCTCATGCCCATGCGTGACAATGAGACCCCGGATTTTGTCTTTGTTTTTCTCAAGATAGGAAACGTCGGGAATAATTAAATCGATTCCTAAGAGACTCTCATCGGGGAACTTACCCCCGCAGTCAATGATGACGATATCATCACCATATTTCACTACATACATGTTTTTTCCAATTTCATTCAATCCACCCAGTGCAAAAATAGTCAAACCCTGTTCATTTGTTTCCAAGAAAGAACCCTCCAAGACAAGTTTTTCTTACTATTCCCGAATTTGATTGTTTCAATTAGAGAATTCAGCTTTCAATTGATTTAGAAATGCCTGTCTAATCAATCACATTTATTAAATGGAAGGGGATTCCTGGCCCTTCCTAGAAGTAGGTACAGGGAAACTATTCTTATAAAGGAGATTATCTATGTCAGTTAAATTGTTTGTTGATTCAAAAAACACTTTAGGAGAGAGTCCCTGTTGGGATACAAATAAAAATTTACTATATTGGGTGGATATCATGGAGAAACAAATATTAAAATTCAACCCAATGGATAGAAAATTACAATCAGTTAAAATGGATCAATTTGTCGGCTGTCTTTCTCTTACTGACAGGGGACGTTTAATCCTTGGTCTTCAACAAGGCATCTATTTTTTTAACTGGAAGTCAGGTCTTCTAGAGAAAGTAGGAGACCCTGAAAGTCACTTGGAAGAAAATCGATTCAATGATGGAAAATGCGATCCTGCAGGAAGGTTTTGGGCAGGAACGACGGATACACTAGGAGGAGTTAACGGAAAGGGTGCTTTATACGCTCTAGGTTCACATTTACGAACAACGAAAAAGGTTGAAAACGTGGGAACTTCCAACGGTTTGGCTTGGTCACCATGCAACCGATTTATGTATTTCATCGATACCCCGACTAAACAAGTCGTTCAATATCGATACGATGTAACTACGGGGCATATCGAATGCCCGGAGGTAGTCATACACTTTCCTGAAGGTGCTGGATTTCCGGATGGCATGACCATCGATGAGGATGGAATGCTTTGGATTGCCCATTGGGGTGGTAAGGGGATATCGAGATGGAATCCCTATAACGGGAAGCAACTTGAATTCATTGCAGTTCCCGCTGTGAATGTAACGTCCTGTGCATTCGGTGGACCGGAACTAAACGAAATGTATATTACCACGGCAAGGACGCGAATGACGGATGAACAACTGAATGAATATCCACATGCTGGTGGGGTGTACATCTTAAAGACTAATATTAGAGGAATAGAGAATTTTGTCTTTCAAGAAAAAAAGAATGAACATGTCACTCAATTGACAGATTAAGGATATGTAAATATGGAAAATTATGCTATGATGACAAGAGTATTTTTTAAGGAGTGAAGAAATTCATGTCAACCAATACTTGGACTCAAGTCGATCAATATTATGCTAGTAAACTACAAAAATCGGATTCCATTATGGAGTCTGTTTTGAAAGAAAATAGTGAAGCCGGACTTCCTGCAATCGATGTCTCTCCGAATCAGGGGAAGTTCCTTTCCTTACTTGCCCAGCTTAAAGGAGCAAAAAGCATTCTTGAAATAGGGACCCTGGGTGGGTACAGTACGATTTGGCTTGCCAGGGCCCTCCCAGAAGATGGACGTCTGGTTACCCTTGAGTTCAGTGAAACACACGCAAAGGTTGCCGCACGAAATATTCGTAATGCGGGGGTAGAAGAAAAGGTGGAAATCAAAGTGGGTGCGGCTCTTGATACCCTGCCGTCTCTCGAAGGTCCATTTGATTTCATTTTCATAGACGCCGATAAACAAAACAATGCCAATTATTTAAAGTGGGCACTTCAACTGGCCCAGGCTGGGGCGGTCATCATTACAGATAATGTGGTTCGAGGCGGAAGGGTGATTGACGAAAACAGTGAAGATGAAAGCGTTCAAGGTGTCAGGTCATTTGCCGAAATGTTGTCTCAAGAAGACAGGATCGATTCAACAGTCGTTCAAACAGTCGGCTCGAAGGGGTATGATGGGTTTGTAATGGGAATTGTGAAATAAACAGAAGAATTCTATTGTAATGATCACCTTTTTTCTGTAAAATAAATGAAAATTCTAAATCATACATGTCATGATAGGAATCAGTAGTGACTTATCTCCCTGTCTTAGAGAGCTGATGCTTGGTGGAAATCAGCACACAGATAAGCGCGAATTACCTCCTTGAACATTCTTTGTGAACACAAAAGTAGCAGAGAACGGCCGGTCCGTTATCCGAATCGAGTGGAAGAGAGATCTTCAATGAGGGTGGTACCGCGTAAACCACGTCCCTTTATTAAGGGGCGTGGTTTTTTGTTTATGACGTAAAACATTATGAAATGGAGGGAGTAGATCAGTTGATTTATCGGATAAATCCAAAAATCTACTTATCTCTATCATCAATCAAGGAGGACCAATCATGGATCAGAAATGGGAATCTCTTTCAAAAGCTCAGCAGCAAGAAGTCGAAAGGCAGCTCCTGCAATATAAAAATGGAGTGCATGAAATCATTCCAGAAGCAGAGTTGAAACACAAACTGGTGAAATCAATCTCCACTGGGCATCCTTTAAAAATCAAACTGGGGCTGGATCCAACTGCTCCGGACGTTCACATCGGACATACAGTGGTACTGAATAAGTTAAGACAGTTTCAGGAAAACGGTCATATCGTCCAGCTGATTATCGGAGATTTTACTGGGAAAATCGGTGATCCCACAGGGAAATCAGTTGCAAGGAAGCAGTTGACGGATGAAGAAGTGAAAAGAAATGGAAAGACATATTTTGAACAATTCGGAAAGGTACTGGACAAGGAAAAAGTTGAGCTTCACTACAATTCAAGCTGGCTATCATCTTTGAACCTTGAAGATGTGATGCACTTATCTTCAAAGATCACAGTCGCACGGTTGATTGAGCGAAACGATTTCTCCAAACGGTTAGCAGAAAAGAAACCGATTTCACTTCACGAGCTGTTCTACCCTTTGATGCAGGGTTATGATTCCGTCGCCCTTGAGAGTGATGTGGAGCTTGGAGGCACGGATCAGCAGTTCAATGTCCTGATGGGGAGACATCTTCAGGAGCATTACAACCAGGAAAAACAAGTGGTCATATTACTGCCATTACTTGAAGGGCTTGACGGGGTTGAGAAAATGTCAAAATCGAAACATAATTACATCGGAATTGATGAAGATCACAATCAAATGTTTGGAAAGACTATGTCGATCCCTGATGAGCTGATAACAAAATACTTCGATTTGATCACCGATTTATCGTTAGAAGAAAAGGAGAGGTTAGCTCTTGAAATAAAGAATGGTGCCCTTCACCCGAGGGATGCCAAAGTCCTTCTAGGGAAAACGATTGTCAGGATGTATCACGGAATAGATGCAGCGGAACTGGCAGAGAACCAATTTAAGGAGGTCTTTCAAAAGGGGGCACTTCCTAAAGATATTTTTGAGGAGGAATGGACGGGTGAAAAGAATGTTTCCGTAGTCGATCTTCTTGTAGCCTTAAATATGCAAAGCTCTAAAAGTGAGGCACGCCGTATGATCCTAAATGGAGGAATCAGGATCAATTCAGAAAAGGTTCTGGATGTGCAGTCAAACGTGGAAATGAAAGATGGCATGGTTCTGCAAGTAGGGAAGAGAAGGTTCATAAGGGTAAAAGTGCAAAACGAAAAATAAGATAAAATAATTAGACTGAAGCCAGCAACGTGGTCATGGGGAGTCATGGGGACTCTTCGTGACTAGTCTTTTGTGCTATAATTTTCCATATAAACAAATGATAGAATGGGTGTTTACGATGAATGAACTACATAACTTGATCAAAGAACATGCAGAAACGGAGCAATTTTCCGGAACGGTTATGGTAAAGCGGGACAGGGAGAGTCTCTTAGAATCGGCATTCGGGTTTGCAGATCGCAACGAAGGAAGAAAAAACACCACAAATACACGATTTGGAATTGCATCGGGGTGTAAATTGTTTACTGCTGTAGCCATCTGTCAACTTATAGAAAAGGGAGAAGTTTCATTTCATACACCAGTAAAAGAATATTTTGAAGGTGCTTTTCCACATTTTGATGGCAATGTGACCATCCATCATTTACTTACCCATACCTCTGGAATTCCTGATTATTTTGATGAGGAAGTGATGGATGATTTTGAAGACTTGTGGAAGCAAACCCCGATGTACTTAATGAGAAAAGGGGAAGATTATCTGCCCCTCTTTCAAGGTGGCCTTATGAAATTTTCTCCGGGAGAAAGGTTTCATTATAACAATGCGGGTTACATCATTCTGGGGTTGATGATCGAGAAGCTTTCTGGGATGACGGTGCAAGAGTACATCAATAAGTATATCTTTGAACCGGCGAATATGAATACATCTGGGTATTTTCGTCTGGATCGATTACCTGAGAATACGGCTTATGGGTACATTGATGAGCCAGACAGCTCATGGAGAACCAATATGTATTCCATTCCGATCCAGGGTGGGGCGGACGGCGGGGCATATGTCACAGGTCCTGATATGCTTTCGTTCTGGGAAGCTCTTTTAACAAATAAGCTCCTTAATGAAGAGAGTACTAGGCTCATTTCTAAACCTCATGTTAGAGTCAAAGAAGGGGTGAACTACGGGTATGGAATGTGGTTGAATCTACCCCATAAGCATCACGTAATGGGGTATGACCCCGGGGTGAGCTTCCATTCTGCCTATTATCCGGAAGAGAATATAAAGACAGTCATTCTCTCAAACGAGAGCTCAGGTGCTTTCGCCATTATGAAATTGATAGAAAGCTATTTCAATTGATAAAAAGGAGAACCACAATGGGCACTGTTAAAATAGAAAAGGCTAATATAGAAGATGCTTTAATCCTTACCGGTCTAAAAAAAGACGTTTTCGACTCAGAAAAAGAAAAGTGGCTAGGGGATCAGGAAGATATCGTGGATCACAATATCCAGCCGCCAGGCTACGATTCAATCGAAATGACTAAGTACATGATCAGGGAATTGAATTATTTCAAGGTCCTTTATGAAGGGATGCTTGTAGGAGGATTGATTCTAACAGTGGTCGGTAAACGCCACGGCAGAATCGACCGGATATTCGTTGATCCCTTATTCCAAGGAAAAGGAATCGGCACTATGGTGATGAAATGTATGGAAACTGAGTATCCAGAAGTGATGACATGGGAGCTTGAGACCTCAAGTCGACAACTGAATAATCACCGTTTTTATGAAAAAATGGGTTACAAGAAGATCTATGAAACGGATAATGAATTCTGCTATGAGAAAAAAATGAAAGAAGGGGCCTTTGTGGGTGGTGAGTCAAGGGAGATCACCATTCATGGTGATATATTAAACGACGGGGACCTTTCTGGACTACAGGTGGAATACAGTAATATGAAAGAAACCGATTTCTATGGGATCAATGGAAGTTTTTCCACTTATAGCAACAGCAACTTGATGGGTGCCGGGTTCAACAATTGCAATCTCAGTGAGTCCCGATTTCAAAATATCAATCTTCAAAAAGCGTTGATTGCAGACCTTAATTTGTCTCAAAGTGAAATGGCTCATGTCACACTGGGGGGCGTACACGTTCATGACACAAACCTCGGCGAAAAGAACGAGCACATCAGGTTTGAACGATGCGACTTTCATGGCAGTAAGTTTGATAACTGCAACTTGAACCATGTTGAAATTTCAAACTGTGATGTAACCCGTATGAAGATCAATGGCATATCAGTGGAAGATCTTATGGAAACATACAAATCTGTTCATTGTAAAAGGAAAGATTGAATTACACAGACACCCATTTTTCATTCAGTCATATCATAGGTATTGACTGAATAAAAGAGGTGTTATTTAGAATGAACCCATATCAATTTTACCGTCAATTTAAACCTTTTTATCTTGATGGCTATTCCCGTACACCAGGGAATCAATCTTTGGAGTCAAGTCTTCAAAAAGCCATCAATGGTGAATATAGCGCCATTATTTGTTATGAAAAACTTGCGAAATTGGCCCCTACAGAGGATGAAAGAAAACGGATCCTTGAAATTCGTAAGGACGAAAAAAGACATTTGAAGTCATTCACTGACATCTATAGAAATTTGACAGGGATGGAGTCCAGTCCTCAATTGCAGGAAGGTTGTCCCAACTCGTATAAAAAGGGATTGGATTTTGCCTTTCGGGATGAGCAGGATACGGTGGATTTTTATTATAGCGTTTCGGATGGTGTACAGGATGCCTTTATAAAAGAGACATTTCGTCGTGCAGCTGTTGATGAACAGAATCACGCCGTATGGTTTTTATATTATGCCATGCAGAATAAAGGCAGCAGGGGTGCATCGAGACAAGTGGACTACGGGGCAAAAGGAGCACTTGCTGCTGCTTCCCTTTCAGTTCCCCAGATGCTCAATTATGCCATGCAGGACGAATACCTTGCCCAGGCAAGATACGATCGGATCTTAGAGAATTTTGGGAATGTCCGCACTTTTTTACAGGTCAAAGAAGCAGAGTTGCGCCATATTACCGCGTTGCAGACTTTGTTCCAACGCTACGGATTGCCGCTGCCTGAAGATCAATCCCAATCGTACACAACCACTCCGGATTCATTAAAAAGTGCATATGCAGCAGGGGTTCAAGGGGAGATTGATAATATCGGTATGTATGATCGGTTTTTGACGTTTAATCTGCCTCAGGATGTGAGGATCGTCTTCACACAATTGAGAAATGCTTCACAGAACCATTTAGCTGCATTTGAGAGAGGACTGGCAAGATAACAAAAACACTGTACATGATTCTGATCCCTAATGAAGAAGAGAGAGATGAGTCGCTCATCTCTCTCTTCTTTGTGCTTATTTAAAAATTCCGAATGGCTTTCCTACAGGAAGCGTTTCTTTCCCGAAGTGTGTATTCAACACACTTGCAGCTGAACCGTAAAAGCTGAAAAGGGCAATGAACAGTTCAGAGATCGCTGCTAATTTGTGCGTAGCTTCAGGAGCGACTCCCAGTGTAGACAGGGAAAGGCCGATGAATAAGAAATCGATCAGGACAAAAATGATGAATAAGACCTTATGAGTCTCCATGGCACCAACTGTCATGAAGATACTGAATATTAGATAGCCTATATAGGCTATGCCGAGCTGACTTGGATCTACTGCAGCCGCCGCGGCTTCTCCGAATACCCCGAATGAAATCAACCAGGAAGTCCCAACCCCCAGCCAGAATAATCCGAACGCACCGAATGCCGTCATACCGAATGTATTATTGTGCTTTGCATCTCCAAAGCTTGCCATCAATTGGGCAATGCCTCCGAGGAAAATCGCCCAAGGCAAGACGAACGACACGCCGTCAGTCCATCCGAGTTTTGCAGAAGAAGCTACAAGGGTGACCATGGCCAGTCCGAAAAGTCCAAGGGCAGATGGATCAGCTGTCGTAATCTGAACCCGTTGAGTGGTTTGTGTGTGATTCATGATGATACCTCCTATTAAACATACCTGACTAATTTACATAAAAAAGTGTGGGTATGCAATAGAAAATATCATGTAAGCGAAACTTTCATACAAAATCCCGGATAATCATTGAATGATCATCCGGGATTTCGTTTTCCCCTATCAGAATATCCAATTCACAACAAAAAAACGCATGAACTGAGTCAATCTTACATAGATATCAAGTGGGGACAAATTTCTTCCCTCAACAGGAGGTGAAAAGGATGGAAGAATATTTCATTTTCATGCTCATTTTTCAAGCCGGCAGCTTCTTCATTTCTTTACTGAACCACATTGATAAGTAGAAAAAGACATGAACATTTTCCGGACTATGACTGGCCTCATAGTGCGGATTTTTTTTCTGTTTCCCTTATATTCTATGTCGCTTTATCCTTCATTATACGTTTCTATGAAAATACTAATCCTCTCAGGATGTTTCTAAATCCGAAAATTGTTGTTATCATTAGAATGTTGAACACAAAAAAATGAATCGGTCATTACTATACATATTCATGGAAGGAATCAGATCCTTGAAGAATATACATCAAAAACTCATAAAAGAACGCTGCGGTACTATTTCCTTCAAACGGGGAGAGGCGTATTACCGCTCCAATAAGGTAACATTAGACAAATATTCGGGACATTATTGTCGAGGGACTGTAATGGGGGAAGAAGAATTTCACGTTACCATTCAAGAGGATTCAAAAGGTGAAATCGAAGCCAGTTGCAGCTGCCCCAAGCTTGCATCATTTGATAAGGATTGTCAGCATATAGCTGCTGTGCTTTTGAAAATGGAAAATGAAGAGCGAAAGATGAAAAGGAATGACGAAGGCGTCACAGAGGAATTTTTCACATTGTTCCAAGAGGAATCCTTCCGTTCCCCGGCTAAGCTTCGTCATTTTGAAAACAGACAGATTGTCCCATGTGAATTTCTGATTCATCCAACGTCTACCCAAGATGGGGGAGACATGCTTGGAATTGAATGTACGATAGATGGAAATAAGCTAAAACCGATTCGGTACTTTTTGGAACATATTAATGAAGGAAAACCCTTTCATGTTTCAGGATCATTCATATTTAATCCCGAGTTTCACTGTTTTGAGGCTGATACAGCAGCTGTCATTCAATATCTTGTGAAGGTGTCAAAGGGTTCAGGGATTAAAAACGATGATGGCTATTTGCTTATCCCTCCAGGGTCATGGGATAACCTCTCTCCACTACTCAAACATGCCAAAGACGTTAAAGTGAAACATGACGCAAGAATCCATGAAGGGTTTAAACAAGGGGGAGTGCCTCTTCCAATACAATTCCACTTTAAGCATGCCGAAGCTGGCGGTTACAGGTTATACATTTCCGGACTGGATAATATGACGATTTTGGAAGAATATCAAACCGTCATTCATGATGGTGTTTTTACGCAGCTTGATAGTATGGAGGTGAAAAGACTTACTGAATTAAAGAGATTGTTAGGCCATTCAGGGTCACGGTTCATCCCGATTTCCCCGGAACAGATCGGCTTTTTCCTTGAAAAAGTGGCTGTGGGATTGAAGAAATTAGGGGAAGTTCAAATATCAGAGGACATTGCGGAAAGGTTGGAATCGGCTCCGCTTGTTGCAAAGCTTTATCTCGATCGGGTAAAGAACCGATTGTTAGCCGGACTTGAATTCCATTATGATCAAATTGTTATTCATCCCCTGGAAAATCGGGAAGCGCCATCAGGTTCCCTTCTCATACGAAATGTAGAGAAAGAAAATACCATTCTTGAATGGATGGACGAGTTTTCTTTCGGGAAAACAGAAGGTGGTTACTTCTTACACAATGAAGATTTGGAATATGAGTTTTTAACCTATGGAGTGACGAAGCTTCAAAAGGATGTTCAAATATATGCCACAACCGCTGTAAGAAACAGGATTTCCAGAGGGAATCATCATCCAAAAATAAGAGTCAAAGTAAAAAAGGAACGAATGAACTGGCTGGAATTCACTTTTGAAATGGATGGCATCCCGGATAGACAGATAATGGAGATCCTCGGGGCATTGGAAGAAAAGCGGAAGTATTACAGGATGCGAAACGGCTCACTCTTGTCACTGGAATCAAAGGAATTTCAAGATATTCAGCGCTTCATGCATACGTCACAAGCAGAGAAGAATGATCTCGTGAAAGGGCTCGAGCAACCATTGCATCAAAGCCTACACCTGCTGGATACGGTTGATGGGGGGCATTCCTTTACTTTTGAACATTCCTTCCAGGAATTGTACGGGCAGCTTATGAACCCCGACAGCCGGGAGATTTCGGTGCCACCCCTATTAGACGAGCGGCTGAGAAACTACCAGAAGACAGGCTTTCGATGGATGAAGACTCTTTCCGAATATGGGTTGGGCGGAATCCTGGCTGATGATATGGGGCTTGGGAAAACGGTTCAGAGCATCACGTTTATCGTATCGGTACTTGAAGAAATCAGGGAAAAGAAGCTTCCGGCCCTGATTGTCTGTCCCTCTTCCCTGACATATAATTGGAAAAGCGAATGTGGGAAATTTGCCCCCGAGGTCAATGTCCTCATCATGGACGGTAACCAGGCTGTACGAAAGAAGAAACAGAAAGGTATGAGGGATGCGGATGTCATCATCACTTCCTATCCTTTACTGCGAAGCGACAGTATGTGGTATGAACGACAGAAATTCCATACGGTCTTTTTTGATGAGGCACAGGCTTTCAAAAATCCACTCACCCAAACGGCAAGAAGTGTGAAGAAGATAGAAGCGAATAATCGCTTCGCCTTGTCCGGAACACCTGTAGAGAATTCACTTGAAGAATTATGGTCCATCTTCCACGTTGTATTTCCGGGATTATTCAAAGGACTTAAGGATTACAGCCGCTTAACAAGAAAAGATATAGCGAAAAGAATCAAACCATTCGTTCTTCGCAGAATGAAAGAAGACGTGTTATCTGAACTTCCCGGAAAAGTAGAAATTACCCATTATTCAGAGCTTCTGCCCCGGCAAAAAGAATTGTATGCGGCATACCTAGCCAAGCTGAAACACGATACGATGAAGCATTTGGATAAGAATACATTGAGAAAAAACAAAATTAAAATTCTCGCCGGATTGACCCGTTTAAGACAAATCTGTTGCCATCCCGGATTATTTGTAGATGGTTATCATGGCTCATCAGCAAAATTCTTAGAGCTGATGGAGTTGTTGGAGGAGTCCAGGTTGTCAGGCAGAAGGGTCCTGGTCTTTTCGCAATTTACGAAAATGCTAGAGATGATCGGCAGAGAGCTGACACTCAAAGGACAATCCTACTTTTACCTGAATGGAACCACTCCGTCAGAAGAGAGGGTTAAGATGTGCAGTCGATTTAATGAAGGGGAACGGAATCTCTTTCTCATCTCTCTAAAGGCAGGTGGAACGGGGCTGAATTTAACGAGTGCCGATACGGTGATTCTATATGATACATGGTGGAATCCCGCTGTAGAAGAACAAGCAGCGGACAGGGCACATCGCATGGGACAGGAAAATACGGTGAAAGTGCTGAAGCTGATTGCCAAAGGAACGATCGAAGAGAAGATGAACGAGCTACAGGATAAGAAGAGGAACCTGATCAGGGATATCATGGACCCTGACGAAAAGGTGGTTCAGACCTTAACCGAAGAGGAATTGAAAGAAATCTTATCCATAGATCAATAACGAGTTGAATAGAAATAGGCATGAACGCAGGATTAGGGAGATACTAGTAGGGTGATGAGTACCCTTCTCGGTATCTCATCGTGCGAACTGAAAAGAAACATATTATAAGGAGCACCCTCAATGACATTAGCCATGACGGAAAATGAAATCACCCTTGCCATTATCCAAAGCTTGAAGGATGGAAAGAAAAGCATTTTTTTAGATATAATCGAAGAGCTTCAGCCCTACGATATCGCTCAGCAATATCTACATATCCCGTCCAAGCACCGGAATAAATTCCTTTTGTATTTACCTCTTGAAGAGCTTACGGAATTCATTCAGGAGATTGAAAGGGAAGACCAGTTGCTCGTTTTGGAGAAGCTCGGGATAGAGAAATCTACAAAGGTCCTCGATCTGATGGAAAATGACAACCTGGCCACATTGCTGACGGATTTAGAGCCCGAGAAGATAGAGGAATTGCTCTCAGAGATGAACCAGGCAGAGTCTCAGGTCGTTCAGAATCTCATGACATACGAACCGGAAACAGCCGGCCGGATCATGAACAACCGCTATGTGTGGATACCTAAACATTATACGGTCCGTGAAGCAGTGGATAAACTGAAGCATTTCGCGGAACTCGCCGAATATTTGAACTATCTCTATGTCATTGACGACGAAAAGAAATTGATAGGCGTCATATCCTACAAGGATTTATTACTTAGTGAATTAGTAGATAAAATTGAAGATATTATGTACAGCCGTGTGGTTAAAGTTGATGTCCATACCGATCAGGAAGAAGTGGCCAAATTGATCAGCCGCTATGATTTCATCACACTTCCGGTCATTGAAGAAGACGGAAGGCTTGTCGGGGTCATCACCGTCGATGACATCATTGATGTGGTCATTCAAGAAGCCAATGAAGATATTGAGAAGTTATCTGCATCGGGTAAATCCATCGACTTTACGACCAAACCATTTGTTGCAGCCTATCGACGTCTTCCATGGCTTGTTTTATTACTGTTCATAGGACTCGTTTCGGGAAGCATCATTGACAGATTCTCTGCAACCCTGGAACAGGTCGTGGCCCTTGCGTTCTTTATGCCGATGATTGCGGGGATGACCGGGAACACGGGTACGCAATCACTGGCCGTTGTCGTCAGAGGGTTGGTCTCGAATGATTTGGATATAAAACAAGTCATAAAGCTCGTTTTCCGGGAATTATGGGTAGGCATCATCATCGGTGTGACTTGTGCCGTCATGATTGCCCTGATTGCCTTTGTGTGGCAGGGAAATATTGTTTTAGGACTCGTGGTGGGAAGTTCCTTACTGATTACACTAATTATCGGGACATTGGCAGGAACCATCATCCCTCTCATCCTATATAAATTTAACGTAGACCCTGCCGTTGCTTCAGGCCCTTTGATCACAACGATCAATGATATTCTATCCCTTCTGATCTATTTTGGCATTGCCACCATGTTTATTACAAAATTGATGTAAAGGATTTGGCCGACAAAATTCCTGTGGTAAAATAGTCAGTGAACGTCAAGGGAGTTAGCATGATCACTGAACAATGAGGGACTCCTACTGATACTCATGTATCGGTAGGAGTCTCTTTCATGAAAGAACTTGTATGTTTAGAGGTGGAAGTATATGATCTATTTATTAGTTGGTGCAGCTGGTATGGTGGGTGCCCTTCTGCGATATTATCTTGGGATCTTTGCCGGGGAATGGTGGGATTATACGTTTCCTGTGGGGACATTCCTTGCCAATATGATTGGAAGCTTCGCGTTGGGATATGTCACAATGTACATATTTCGGATGAAGAAGGTCCATTCAATGACAGCCACAGCCATTGGGACAGGGATGATTGGATCTTTCACTACTTTTTCCACATTCAGTGTCGAGACTGTCAACCTTCTTACTCATTCTCATTTGGTTCTGGCACTTATTTATATATTAGGAAGCATGTTCGGTGGTTTATTTATGTCATGGGCAGGCTTTACGATAGGAAAGCAACAATATAATCTGTATAAGCAAAAGGGGGTCTAAAGATGATCGTACAGGGTATGATGGTCGCGATCGGGGGGTTCTTTGGGGCAATATCCCGCTTTGGGATCAGCCGTTTGTTCAAGAAATATGATCATTCTGACCTTCCATACGCTACCCTATTTGTCAATCTGGTTGGATCATTTCTTCTTGGATATGTAATCGGATCGGACATCGTTGAAACTGGTATTCTTCTTCTCGGGACTGGTTTTCTTGGATCCTTTACGACTTTTTCCACTTTTAAATTGGAAATCATTCAACTTCATGCCGATAAAAAATGGAAGCCCCTGATTACTTATCTCCTGATCAGCTATACGGTTGGTATTTTATTCGCTTTTATAGGGATGGCTTTAGGCAAAGTGTAAAGAAGAGAAGACAATTCACAGTTCTATATCTTTCATTCAGAAGCTCAGGTCGCCTGAGCTTTTTTTTCATTCACGGAATCATCATGTGTAGTGTGAAAAGAAGAAAATGAGAGAAGGAAGCCATTATATAAAAATAATATTGACCACAGTGGTCAAAGGGATTAAAATGAAATTGACCATATTGGTCAAATGCGTGTCCTTTAAAAGGAGGTCAAAAAAGCTTGTTTAAGTCATTGAATATCGACTCAGAAAAAGAAGATCGAATCATTAGAGCCGCAACCCGGGTTTTCGCCGAAAGTGGATATGAAAAAGCCTCGACTAATGCCATCGTAAAGGAAGCGAAGATTTCCAAGGGGATTCTGTTTCATTATTTTAATAGTAAAAAAGAACTGTATGTTTCTCTTTATGAATATCTCTCGGATTTGTTTACAGAAAAAATATATGAAAAACTCGACTGGAATGAGCATGATATTTTCGTTACGATCCGCTCTGTGACATTGATCAAGTTTGAACTATTCTCTGTCTATCCTGATCTAATCAATTTCCTTACCAGCGCCTTCTCAGAAGAAGCTCCCGAAGTAAAAGAAGAAATCGAGAAGTATAAAACGAGGATGGTGGAGAGTAGCTTTGCCACTTTATTCTCCAATATTGATACTTCTAAATTCAAAGAAGGAATCGACGTAAATAAATCGATTCAGGTTATTTATTGGACCTTCGAAGGAATGGCTAATCAACAACAACAGAAAGCGAAGTCACGATCTGTAGCTGAAATCAATCAAGAAGAAGTGCTGGCAGAAATCGACGCCTATATCGAATTATTGAAGATTTCTTTTTACAAATAGAAAGAAAAAGGGAGGATCATTTGATGAATGTGATTGAAATTCACTCATTGACTAAAAACTATGGGAAATCCAGGGGAATCAGCGACGTCAGTTTTCATGTTGAAGAAGGGGAGATCTTTGGGTTCATCGGGCCAAATGGTGCGGGGAAATCAACGACCATCCGGACCCTTCTTTCATTGATCCATCCGTCCGCAGGCAGCGCAACGATCTTCGGTATGGATTGCATTGAATCTGCCCCTGAGATTGCAAAGGAAGTGGGATACTTGCCTTCTGAAGTATTTTATTATGACAATATGAAGGTAATCGACCTTTTAAAGTATTCTGCCAGCTTTTATAAAAAGGATTGCACAAAAAGAATCAAGGAATTGGCTGATATGTTAAATCTGGACGTCACGAAGAAGATTGATGATCTATCTCTTGGTAATAAGAAGAAGGTCGGGATCATTCAGGGACTGCTTCACGAACCTAAGCTGATCATATTGGATGAACCTACTTCAGGCTTGGATCCCCTTATGCAACAGAAATTCTTTGAATTGCTTCAAGCTGAAAATAAGAGAGGAGCTACCATCTTATTTTCATCACATATATTGAGTGAAGTTCAGAGAATGTGTGATCGGGTTGCAATCATCAAAGAAGGAAGGATCGTGCAAGTTGAGAAAATCAGTACGCTAAAAGAAAAGAATCATAAGAAATTCAAGATAGAGACGAAAGAGGACGTCGAACCTTCTGACTTTGAAATGGAAGGCGTAAGCAAACTGGAAATAAAAGCCCGCCAAATCAGCTTCCTGTTCAGGGGGGATATCAACAAGGTCATGAGGAAGATTGCTGATATCGACATAACGAATCTATGGATCGAGGAGCCTGACTTAGAAGAAATCTTTATGCACTATTATGAAAAGGAGGCTTGACCCTTTATGAATATCTTTCTTTATGAGCTAAAGGCTTATCGAAAGTCGACTATGATATGGACTTTGGCCCTTACGTCCTTGATGATTCTGTTCATGTCCTTGTTTCCTTCCATTTCTAAAGAAATCGACGAATTCAAAAGGCTTCTGGAGGGGTTTCCGGAGGGGGTTCGGAAAGCATTGGGAATACAGATCGATAGTATAGGATCTCTAAACGGTTATTATTCGTATTTCTTCCTTTATATAACACTATGCGGTGCCATACAGGCAATGAATCTGGCCATTTCGATCTTTTCGAAGGAAATCAGGGAAAAGACGGCGGAATTTCTTCTTACCAAGCCTGTTACCCGTACGAAGATCCTTTCATCGAAGGTATTTGCAGCTATTGCTTCTATGCTGCTTACGAATATTGTTTACGTGATTACGGCGATCATTGTCGCCAACCTGGTAAAAGTGGAATCGTTTAGCCTGAATATATTCCTATTGATTTCATGCACTCTCCTGCTCACGCAATTCATCATGTTTGCCTTGGGAATGCTTATCGCTGTTGTATGGTCAAGGGTGAAATCTGTCCTTACGCTCTCACTTGGTATCGTATTTGCCTTCTTCATTATGGGGATGGTAGCCTCAACGGAAGAAGCGGGGCGTTATGTCACACCGTTCAAGTACTTTGACTACACATATATAATGAATCATGCTTCATATGAATGGTCATTCCTGGTGGCAGGTATCACACTGAGCGCCGTCGCCATGATACTAAGCTTCATCATCTATAATAAAAAAGACATTCATACGGTATAGAAGGAGGGAATGTCATGAATGTATACGTAAGAGAAATGAGGGCTCATCGTAAATCCCTGATCATCTGGTGCATCGGAATGATTGCATTGATTGGATCCGGGATGGGGAAGTATGCAGGCTTCTCGTCGTCAGGTCAATCCATGAACGAGTTGATGGAGGGGCTTCCTAAGTCTATGCAAGCCATTTTCGGAATCGGCAGTCTTGATATGGAGACAGCAAGTGGATATTACGGAGTGCTCTTTCTTTATATCGTACTACTTGCAACCATCCATGCAGCATTGACCGGTGCGACCATCATTTCCAAGGAAGAAAGGGATAAGACAGCCGAGTTTCTGTTTGTCAAACCCCTTCCAAGGAAGAAAATCATAGGTCTTAAGCTTGCCGCTGCACTGACTCAAATCGGGATACTCGCATTGATTACCTGGGTTTTCTCCTTAGTGATTGTAGGTCATTATAGTGATGTGTCGGTAGCTTCAGATATTGGAGTGACGGTAGTCGGAATGATTATTTTACAAGTACTCTTTTTAATGATTGGAACGGCCGTGGCAGCTTATAGTAAAAAGCCTGCAAAGTCAGCTTCAGTCGCATCTGGCGTATTATTACTGACATTCATCCTGTCATTCGCCATAGATCTGAACGAAAGTATGGAGGCATTGAAATACCTCACACCCTTTAAATACTTTGAAGCTGAAAATTTAATGTATGGGGGAGGATTGGGACCTGCTTATGTCGGGATATCCTTCGGGTTGATCGTCATTTTGAGCGTTGCGACATTTTTATTTTTTGAAAAGAGAGATCTAAAAATATAGAGATGTTTTTATAAATAAGGATCTGTTTCCAACAGAAACAGATCCTATTCATCCAGGTTTATAATGTTGATTTCAACTCTTCAATTTGTTCTAAGTGCCTCTTCTCATGATACCCAATAAACGGTACCCACTCATCTAAACGGATTTGTCCGAAAATAGGGTGAGGATACGCTTTTTTCTGTAAATCTTCCTTGGTGGTTGTTCCAATGAATTGGAGAAGATCTTTTCGAGACGCTTCCAGTTTTTCCTTCATTTGCTGAAGAGTCTGCTTTTCTTCTGAAGGGACCACAAAAGGAGGGGCATCAACCTTGGTCGATCGATTTACCGCATAGTGAATCGGTTTAGAATCCACCTGCTGTTCTTCGCCTTTTGCAAGGGTCAACTGAATCGTTTTGGTAAGAGATCTCTCCATTAAATAAAGATGATCCAATACTTGCATGATCGTCCAGCGACCTTCTTCGACCTCTTTGTTACATTCCTCGTCTGATAGGTCATTCACACTATTTAGTAATTCAGAGCGAATATCCTCAATGATCTTTATTTCTTTCTCCATGCCAAATCCTCCTCATACTTTCTTTCAAGCTCATTTTACTCTTGGAGAGGGGTTACGTACAGTAATAGCACTTTCAGTGTTTGATTAGCAGGAATAACAAACGGGAAGCCCCACTTTGTATCGGGCTTCCCGTTTGTTGGATATTCGATCTATTAAGCTTCTGACTTCACTTCGTCAAAATCCGGTGCAATCGCTTTTCGGATAAACAATGAAATCAAGAATGCAATCCCGGCCAGGGCAAGGGCAAACCAATAGGCATGATGAACACCATAGGTCATGGCATTGTGAAGGATTCCTTCAGTTACCTCACCTGCTTGTTCTTCAATGTATCCTTTCTGACTTTGGGTCATGATGCTGACAAAGATGGAAACCCCAAGTGCACCGGCAACCGGCTGCAATGTGTTGGCAATGGCGGTTCCGTGCGGGTATAAGTGCTTCGGCAGTTCATTCAATCCATTGGTTTGAGCAGGCATCATGATAGCGGATATCGATAACATGAGAATCATGTAGACCAGTACAAATAACCAAATGGGTGTAGCCGGATTGATGCCGCTAAAGAATATCATGACTCCCACCAATGTGAGCGTGCCGGGTATGATGAGTTTCCTAGGGCCGTATTTATCGAAAAGGGAGCCCATGGTAGGAGACATCAGGCCATTCAGCAGTGCTCCCGGAAGCAGCAATAATCCAGCTGCTTTTGCAGAAAACCCGAGAGGACCTTGAAGGTACATCGGCATCACGATTTCGGAAGCGAACATGGCCATAATGACGATGACGAAGATGGTCACCCCTCTCGTATAGCTCTTGTACCGGAATACCCTTACATCAAGGAGTGGTTCATCAAGCTTCAATTGTCGCAGGACAAAGAGGATGACACTGATTACAGATATGGCGATGATGGCAATGATTTTCACCGATGTAAATCCTGCTTCTTCTTCGCCAGCTGCACTGAAGCCGTAAACGATGCCGCCGATCCCTATGGAAGAAAGGATGATTGAAAGTACATCGACAGCAGGACGTGAAACCTCACCGACATTCTGTAAGTATTTCATGGCAAACAGAATTGAAAATACGGCAAATGGGATGACGGTGATAAACAACCATCTCCAGCCTAGAAAATCGACGATCACTCCAGACAGAGTCGGCCCGATGGCTGGTGCGAACATGATCACCAAACCAAATGTACCCATGATTTTCCCGCGGACTTCAGGGCGGTAAATCAGAAGCAGGGCGTTCATAATGACGGGGATCAACAAACCTGTTCCAACAGCCTGAATCATCCTCCCTACAAGGAGCATGGGGAAATTCAGGGCACAGGCTGCGATGACTGTGCCGAGTAGAAATACACTCATGACACCGATGAACATCTGTCTTGTTGTGAACCACTGGATCAACAGGGCGGAGATGGGCATCAACACCCCCATCACCAGCATGAATCCTGTGGCTAGCCATTGGACGGTGGGGGCGTCCACGTGAAAGACGGCCATCAATTCTGTGAGGGCGATATTTAGTAACGTTTCATTTAAAATGGCAAAAAAAGCACCGATCATGAATGTTATGAGGATTGCTTTTGAATTTAGTTTATTTGTCATGTTGTTCCTCCAAATAAAGTATAAAATGTAACACTTATCTATAATGCTTGATGAAGTGAAATATCTCAAGGGGAAAGTTTGAATCATAACAAACAGTCACCTATCAATCAATAAACTGTACATAATCCTTTGTTTCAATCATCCTAAAAATAAAAAAGAGAGGAGACTATGTCTCCCCTCAGGATATTATGATTTATGCTTCACGTTTTTTTCTTCTGAAGCGGTGGAAGACCATGTACATCATAGGTACGATGATCAGCGTTAATACAGCTGAGAACAGAATACCTGATATGATGGTGACCGCCAATGGGGTAAATAGAGCATCACCGCTGACTGCCACTGGAATCAAGGCGACAATCGAGGTAAGGGCGGTGAGTAGGATAGGGCGAAGTCGTGTACGACCGGATTCAACGACTGCTTCTTTCACACTCATACCTCTTTGTAATCCTTGTTCGATAAACTCAATTAACACGACTGAATTCCGTACTACGATACCGGTTAGGGAAACCATCCCCATCACGGCAAGGAAGCTGATCGGAGTCTGAGTGACAAATAATCCGAGAATCGCACCTGCGATTGCCAGATAAACTGCAACCAGGACAAGGAATGGAAGTGATAAAGAATTGAACTGAAGCGCAATTAACAAATACACTAGGAAAATCACGATGATAAACAAAATGGTGATTTCCGCAAAGAAATCATTTTGTGCTTCATTTTCCCCGCCTAGAGTAATGGAGTAGTTATTGTCATCCAGATCCTTCCTGACATCTTTCACGATTTCTTGTACATTTTCTTTATAATTCTCTTCTTCACCAGGGAAGGCGCGTATCGTAATGGCACGCTCTCCATCCTTATGAGGGATGAGTTGAAGCTCTTCCTTCTTCTCAGGTGTCACCAGCTCATCAAGTGAAACCAACTTCGGTGGTCCGGCAGGGTTTGCCGCTTCAGCCGGAACTTCCAGGGAAGAAAGATCGACTTCACCTTCGTTTCCTTCCAGTAAGAGTGTCATATCCCGTTTTGTCACACCATTATCAAAAGATTTCATCGGAATGCCTTCAGTAGCCAAGCGCAGCTGCTGACTGACATCATTAATGGTTATACCATTTTCTTTAAGTTTTTCGCGATTAGGCTCATATACAATAGTAGGTTCCATTTTTCCGACGTTATCAACGACCAATTCAGTATCCAATGAATTTATTTCAGTGGAAATTTTATCTCTTAGTTCAATTAATCGATCCATATCCGGACCTGAGACAGTCACCGTCACAGGAGCCCCTGCCGGCGGACCTTGCTGGATTGTTTCCATGAAAATCTTTGCTTCAGGGTACTCTTTTCGCAATTTGTCTGTCCATTCATCGATCAATCCTTGGGCAGTCTGATTTTTCCGATCCACCCTTGCGACCAATTGACCTGTATTTTGACCAGAATTGGATAATGAACTGTTGAACAGATTCGGTAATCCTGTACCTGCAAAGGAAGATGTTTCATAGACACCTTCATCTGTTTTTAAAAGCTTTTCTATTTCTTCCAGCGTATTGGAGGTTTCTTCAATCGGCGTACCGATCGGTAATGTTACATCGACTGTCACTTCTTCACGATCGGCAGACGGGAAGAATTCAAAAGGTGTTAGAGCGATCAGACCAAAGATCGCAGTCGTAAACACCAGGCCAATGGCAGATACGACGAACGGCCTTTTTAAGAATTTTTTCAGCACAGTATCGGCATAGAAATCCGCGATTTTATTTAATGGTTTACCCAGCAGCCCTGGGGCATCGGGAACCTTTTTCTTCGTTTTGCTATAAAGAAAGTATCTCATAATAGGAACAAAAATCAGAGCAACCAATGTCGATGCAATGATCGTTGTAATCAATACTGTCGGAAGAGCCCTGATGAACGCTCCGTTTCCGCCTGATAAGAATATGAGCGGAAGGAATGTGAATACAATGGCAAGGGAGGAGGTCACGATTGACACCCATATTTCCTTCACACCGGTAATGGCACCCATGAGAGCACCGTCCCCGAGTTTATATCTGCGTTGGATATTGTCGTTTACTACGATGGAATCATCGACCAGGATCCCTAGGGCAATGATAGCTCCGATGACCGAGATCTGATTAAGATCCACTCCGGCAAATGGAAGGGGAATCAATCCCATCAATACGGAAATCGGTACGGCTAGTGCCACTACAAAGGCACCTGAGATTGTCAGTCCAAGAGCTGTAGTCAAGATAACAGCCACAACGGAAATAGCGAGGGACTTAAACAACCCATCGAAAATGTCCGTTACAGTGGAGGCTTGAGAATAGTAAGGTACAAGTTCTACACCGGCTGGGAGGGAGTCCGACAGTTCATCCACTTTATCGCTGACTCTTTCATCGACCGTTGGGATATCCTCACCAGGCTGTACAAATGCAGTAAATGATAGTGAAGGTTTTCCTTCAAACGTTACAATATCTTTGACTTCTTTAGGGGACACTTTCACATTGGCAATGTCTCCGAGTAAGATCGATTCGCCTTTGGGATTTTTCCCGACAAAGAGTTCCTTCATTTCATCTAAGGTAGTGAAATGATCGACAGTCAGTTGAACAACTTCATTATCCACTTCCTGCTTTCCGAGTGGGGTAGGATAATATTCATCATTGATGGCATTCATAACAGAAGAGGGGTTCAGGCCTGAAGCCTTGAGTTCCTCTTTCTTTAATTCGATCTTGATTTCTTCTTCGGGAAGACCTTTGACGGTGACACTTGAAACCCCGGATAGGTCCTCTACTTCCTCTTTCCATCTGCTGACCTCTTCGTCCATTTTAAGTAGAGATTCCTTATCATCACTGACTAAATGATAAGATACGATGGGCATTTTGACAGTGGATTCATTGACTTCAGGGTCGAACACCTCTTCGGGAAAAGAGGTAGATGCATCAGAGACAGCTTGGCGCACATCCCCGAACACTTCTTTTTTGTCTTCCCCATCTTCAACCTCTACAATAATAGTAGAGAAGCCGGCTGCAGAAGAAGAGCTGATTTCTTTAATCCCTCCTATCGATTGGAGAGAGGATTCTATCGGATTTGTAATGGTCCTTTCAACGGAATCAACAGTAGCCCCGGGATATACAGTTGTGACTGTACCGATGTTGACACTGGTTTCCGGTATTTCCCGTTGTGGCAATTGAATAAAGGTGAAAATTCCGATGATCACAAATAATAAGATGAAGATCAGGACGATTTTCGAACGATTCAAAATAGCTTTTAACATGGTTTCATCCTCCTTTGATAATGTTTGACCCGTGGGTCATCCGTTTGTTTCTGTAAGTGTTGAATCATTGATATAACAGTCATATATTTAGTTGACTCAATAGTCATTTTACCTAAAAAAATCATCTAGTCAAGAAATAATGCTCTTCTCATTTTTACTGAGTATGGTTAAAATGAAAAAGGGATATTTTTCTCTGGATATAGAGGTGTAGAAAATGGATAAGCGGAACGCAATACTCGAATCAGCAGTGGAACTCTTTGGAGCACATGGTTACAATCATACGTCCATGCAACAAATTGCCGAAAGTGTCGGTATATCAAAAGGCTCCCTTTACTCTTATTTTCAATCAAAGGAAGATTTGATCATTTCTATTTATGAACATTATCAACAACTTGTATTTGAGCGGGCATTCGTCGTAGGACTGGATGGGAATCTGCCGCCTATGGAGAGGTTTGCAAAACAGTTCCAAGTACAATTCGAAGGGATATTGGATTATAAGTCTTATATGAAAATGCATATGAGAGGGGAGTCCACGAAAAATAGTGAAAAGCTGGCGGCCATGGAGCACCGAATGAGGGGGCGTCTGTTCAGCTGGCTGGAACAAAATCTCCTGGATGTATATGGGGAAGAAATCAGGCCATACAAATGGGATCTGATGTGGATGACTCAGTCCATTTATGCTTCTTATATGATGTTGATGATTTCTCAAGATGATACCCTTGATCCCTCAAGGTTAGGAGCACATTTAGTGAGACAGATAACTCTCCTTGCCAATGACTTCCTAAGGGGGAATAGTTCTCCTCAATTGAATGATGACATGATGAAATCCTTTTCTGTCAGTATGGACAAGGAAGGTGCTTTTATATCGTTTGAGAAGAGGGAGAAAGCTTGGGAATCCCTGTATGGGAAGATCAAAGGGATGGATAATAGTAGAGATTATGTGGACATAGCGAATCGGATTTCTGAGGAATGCCGGGAATCGGAACCGGACAAGTTGATCCTGAAAGGATTATTTCGATTATTGATGGATAAGGAAGAGTTAAGAATTGAAGCTGAAGAATTAGAAAGACAGCTCCTTCCCGAGTGATTGGGAGGGGGTTTTTTTGTTGGGAAAATGCATAATTACCTGCAAATACTGGACATTTGGTGAGGCGATACTCCTATCCCCTAAATACTATAATAGAGATCATATCATTTAAAGGAGGTTTTTTTGTGGCATTTCCCAGTAATGCACAGTATACCCCGGTTTTAGTCGGGGGGACACCCTTATTTGACGCCTTAGGAGATGAAAGTCCCGTTTCAACGGATATAGTTGGGAATTCAACTTTCCCTGCAGGTTTTTTTGCCTACGACGGGACCAATGTGTATTTTCGATTAAGACTGAACGGTGATCCGAGGAATAATCAATTAACCGGCTTCAGGAATTTTGCGTGGGGTGTACTAATAAACACAACAGGGGTAGCGGGAACTTACGACTGGCTTTTTAACGTCGATGGATTGAACAATAGGGTGAGCCTGATTCAAAATACCGTGAAGTTGGTCAATTCATGGAATGACCCTGCGGAAGGGACGGGAGGGGGGAATCCTAATTTTGCCCAACCAATTACAAACTTTGACTTTGCCAGGGTAACACCTGCTGATTCCAGCATCGGTGGAGATCAGGATTTTTTCCTGGATTGGTTTCTTCCTGCAAATACGGTTTTCTCTTTCTTGGGTATCAATGCATCATCAGCCATTCGTGCCATTTACTTTTCATCTGCCAACGCAAATAATTACAACAAGGATTCATTAAGAACAAGTGAAGGGTTTTCTTTCGCTAACGCCTTTACTGATCCCGTCACTCCAGATCAAGCTGATATCAGGGCGAGGCTGGCAACGAACAAAGTACGGAATTCAGGACCGGCAACAGTTGTCCTTGGACAGCAGGCAACTTGGACAGGTACAGTAACCGTAACAAATACCGGAAGATCACAAGCTACCTCAGTCTTTCTTGATGACATCATCGGTCCTGATCAAGTGAATTCATTTGTCGTCAACACAACCTCACAAGGTTTAACCTCGTATAATCCAGCCACTAAATTGCTAACTTGGAACGTTGGTAACCTGAATCCTGGAATAACGGCAACCTTAACATTCACATTGAATGGTGCATTCACGAGCAGTGGTTCACGCAATTTAGACAGAGTACAAGCTACAGGATTTGATTCTTCGTCAGGTAACGCCATTCAGTCCAACACTTCCGTCGTTACCATCAACGTCCAACAAACCGCCACCATCAATGGGACCATTACTGATCAATCAACCGGATTGGTGCTTCCGAATACAACAGTTTCGCTTTTACAAGGAATGAGTATAATTGCAACCACCCAATCGAACGCAAGTGGATTTTATACGTTTACGAATGTAGTGCCAGGTAACTATACGGTACAGGCTGCCAGAACGAACTACGTGACAGGAACTGCTAATGTGTCTGCAGTAGGGGGCACATCAACAACGGCAGATATTGCACTCGTCCCTCAGCCGAGTACCATTTCTGGAAACGTATCAAATGGCGGCTCTATAAACAATGCAACCGTACAGCTTCTAAATAACTCGGGTACTGTAGTAGCTACTACCACCACAAACGTAGCAGGAAATTATTCTTTCGTAAACGTAACTCCGGGTCTTTATAATGTCACCGTTCTTGCCTCTGGCTTTCAGTCCCAAACCAAATCCGTCATGACAGAACCTAATCAGGCAGCTGTGGTCAATTTCATACTGATCGCAAATCCCGGTTCGATTTCCGGTACGGTCCGTGATTCCACCAATAATACGGCCATCGCCCTTGCTAATGTTGAATTGTTGGATTCAAATGGAATACCCATTGCCAGTACGACTGCAAATGGAAGCGGTCAGTACAGCTTCAACAATCTGGCTCCTGGAAATTATCAGGTAAGATCCTTTGCCTCCAATTATAGTACAACAACCGTATCATCTACGGTTACGGCAGGTAATATTACGAATACAAACATTTTTCTTGAACCAAATCCCGGCTCGATTCAAGGATCGGTAATAGACAGCGAAACCACGTCAGCTATAACCGGAGCTTCGGTTCAAGCGGTAAATAGTCAAAACGTCATAGTAGCGAGTACCACCACAAATGGTAGTGGTCAGTATTCATTGAGCAGTCTTTTACCCGGCTCATATTCTCTCATTTTCACGGCAAATGGCTATGCTACTCAAACGTTAGGTGCGGTTGTAACCTCCAACGCTGTTACCATTGTGGATGCTGCCTTATTGAAACTCGCAGGTGCCCTGATTGGTACCGTACAGGATCCTAATGCGGTTGCCATCCCGGGTGCAACGGTTACCGTCTTCCAGAATAATATTCAAGTCGGTTCGGTCATCACCGATTCAAATGGAAACTATATGGTGTCGGGATTGCCTCCTGGAAGCTATACAGTTGTCGTCAGTGCCCCTAATTACACAACGGAATCTGTGGCAGCAATGATAGAAAATGGTCAAACCACAACTGTTAATGTAACCCTTAATGAAGACCCGGGTACGTTGACCGGGTTTGTGAGGGACACGAATAATGTTCCGATCCCTGGGGGGAGTGTGATTGTACAAATCAGTACAGGAGCTGGAATCATTGTAGCTACGACGGTAACGGCTCCAGACGGTTCCTATACGGTCCCTAATTTAGCTCCGGGAAATTATACAGTAGTCGCAGCGGCTTCCAATTTTCAAGCTGCCACACAGGGAGTGACCATTTCATCCAACACGACTTCAATAGTGAATTTTAACTTGGCTTCCGACCCTGGATCGATTTCCGGTATCGTCACAAATGCGCAGACCGGAACGCCCATCATCGGTGCAAATGTACAGGTTAGAGTGGTTGATTCAAGTGGCGCAGTGATAGCCACGGTCCTAACAGATGAGAATGGACAATATGTTGTAAATGGTTTAGCGCCCGGAATCTACACTGTTGTTGTGTCAGCACAGGATTTTCAGACTAATGCTGCTACTATACAGGTCATCTCCAATCAAGCAACGGATGGAAGCATCGCCCTTCAACCCGATCCGGGTCAGATTACCGGCACAGTAGTGGACAGTGTAGGAAGCAACCCAATCCCCGGAGCAAGTGTCAGCATTGTGAACAGTTCCGGAAACTTGATCACGACAGTACTGACAGACACAAATGGTGTATTCATGGTAGAAGGTCTTGCCCCTGATAATTATACAGTGAATGTATTTGCAAACAATTTTCAAAATGGTATGGTCGGTGCTCTCGTTTCCTCCGGACAAACGACACCTGTATCTGTTTCCTTGGAGCCTAATCCAGGTTTCATCACCGGCACAGTCATTCCTCAGGTTCCAAATACAGTCGTCCAATTAAGGGATGTGAACAATGTACTGATCGATTCAGTCGTGGCGAACCAGGATGGTACGTTCTCATTTAACAACTTGACACCTGGAATCTATACAGTGCTGGCATCAGCCCCGAACTATTCAACTGCTCAGGCAGGGGTTTCGGTCCTCGCAAACCAAACGTCAACAGTGGATTTGACTCTTGTTCCTAATCCAGGTTCTGTATCCGGGATCGTAACAGATAATCTTGGAAACCCGATTGTAAACGCAATCGTACAGATATTCGACCAAAATAACATTCTGATTGGCTCCGGATTCACAGATTCATCAGGTCAATATATTGTCGGTAACCTTCCAAGTGGATCATTCAATGTGGTGGTCAACTCTCCTGGTTTCGGCCAGGTCATCACCGGGATAAACCTAGGTGTTGGAGAAGATTTAACCGGAGTAAATATTTCATTGATTCCTAATCCCGGCATCATCGATGGACAAATTACAAACTTTACGACAGGCGATACAATCGCAGGGGCTACAGTAGTCATTATTGACGGTATTTCCCAAATCCCGGTAGCAACCACAACAACTTCAGCCTTTGGAAACTATTCGGTCAGTGGCTTGTCACCTGGTTCCTATATTGTGTCCGCTTCAAAAATGAATTTCACTACGGAGCAAATCGGCGCCATTGTCATAAGCGATTCAGCTACAAGAGCAGACCTTGCATTAGGGGAAAACCCGGGAATGATATCCGGGAATGTGGAGGATACCAACGGAAATCCGATAACGGGGAATGGGATCCAAATCTCCGTATTCAATGAAAATAATGTGTTAGTTGTAAGCTTCTTAGCGAACTCCGATGGAACGTATTCAGTTCCTTCCCTAGCACCGGGCACATATTTCATTACCGCAAGTGCTCCGAATTACTCATCGTCTACCGTATCTGCCATCGTAGAATCAAATCAAACCACTACCGTTACCAACGTCTTAGCTGCAAATCCCGTCACGCTTACGGTGCAAGTCGTCATCGAAAATACCCTTACACCTATTGAAGGATCCGCCGTCACGATTCGTCACTCAAATAATATCGTGATTGCAACAGGGATTACAGATGGAAACGGTATTGTAACCTTTTTCTCCTTGCCGACAGGGACGTTGAATATTACAGCCGATGCTTCTTCTTTTGGAACAGATACAAAGTCGGTCATCGGGGGGCCTGGAGATAGCTTATCTGCTGTCCTGAGTCTTGCTCCAAATCCCGGGCAGATACAGGGCCTTGTATCAAATCTTGCAAGTGGAGAGGCGATACCTAATGCAGTCATTCAGCTCTATGATATTACCAATGTACTTGTCCAAACCACACTTTCTAATCAAAATGGGGCATATGCGTTTTCAGGGGTAACACCTGGCGTATATACTGTCATTGCCAACGCAACGGATTTCGGACCGGAGACGGCCGGGGCCATAGTCACTTCCAATCAAACGAGCTTTTTGAGCTTCGCATTAAGCCCGAATCCAGGGATTGTCCAAGGGTATGTAAGGGATTCGGTTACCCTGGATCCCATAGTCGGAGCCACTGTGGTAGTTCGGGAACTTTCCGGAACGGGTCCGGTCATCTTCACTACGATCACAGATTCGGATGGATTCTTCCAGACAACCACCCTATCCCCAAGAGTATATGTATTAGTAGGAAGCAGCCCTGATTTTGGTTCGAACTCTGTATCGGCAGAAGTCATGAGCGGGGGGGTAACCAATGTTGAAATCCTCCTTACTCCAAATCCGGGGGCTTTGACTGGGACGGTAAGGGATGCCCAGACTTTGCAACCTTTAACAGACACTTTAGTGAGGGTTATCAATAATCAGGGAACGATAGTCGCAACCGTTCAAACGTCAATTGATGGGACATATTTCATTCCTGGATTGACTGAAGGAAGCTATACCGTTTCAGCAATCAACACGGGTTATCAATCCTTGCTTCAACAAGTGAATATTCTACCAAATAGCACCATTGTGCTGGATTTCAACCTATTGGCCAACCCAGCAACCCTTAGTGGAACTGTCGTGGACACAATTACTGGATCACCATTAACGGGCGTCATCATCGAGGTTTATGTCAGTGGGACAGATATTTTGGTAAGACGTGTTCTCACTGATGAAAACGGGAATTATTTGATTGAAGGACTTCCCCAAGGGACTTTTGACGTGAAGGCTCAGCTTCAAGACTACGCGATCAGTGTCAATACAGTGTTCTTATCTCCAGGTGAGAGCGAGGAGTTAAATATTGCGCTTGTCCCATTCCCGGCAACGGTCCAAGGAACGATAAGGGATGCCGTTACGCTGGATCCGATTAGCGGGGCTCTTATAAAAGTGGTGATACCAAATACAGACATTGTCGTTGGAAGCATAATAACCTCGAGCGATGGAACGTATTCGATCGGGAATTTACCAAGTGGAAGCTATAATGTGGTTATCTCAGCAGACGGTTATGCAACAGAAGTCATTCCTGTCATACTTGCTCCTAATGGAACAGAAACCGTAAATGCGGATCTGGATCCAAATCCGGCCGGGATTACAGGTTTCGTATTAAATGCACAAACGACTACTGGCATACAGGGGGCGTTAGTAAGAGTATTTAACTCTGACGGAGTGTTTATTACCAGTACTTTGACAGATGATAATGGGCTTTATGCGATTCCTGGTTTGGCTCAAGGTCAATACACCGTCATTGCAAGTGCAGACGGTTTCGGAGAACAGATCGCGATTGTCACGTTATCTCCTGGGGAAACGGAAAGCCTGAATTTCAGCTTATCAAACCAAACCGCAACCCTAAGAGGGACGGTACGGGATGCAGTCAGTAATCAGCCAATACAATCCGCCCTCGTCCAAGTCTTCAGGATCGGAACATCGATTCCCGTGGCTTCTGTTCTCACCGATGGTTCAGGTGAGTATGAATTTACTGGTTTAGATCCAAGGGAATACAGGGTGGTCTTCTCAGCAGATGGTTATACAAGTGAGGTCTTTAGAGTATTCCTTACGAACGGGGAAGTCCAAACGTTGAATGCAGAGCTTGGTCGTCGACCAGCTACAATTAGAGGACGGGTAACGGATGCAAATACAGGAGAACCCATCCAAAGTGCAGGTGTCATAACAGTCATAAGCGGAAGCGGGATCATCGTAGCATCAACCTTGACCGACCAGGAAGGGAATTATATTCTAACCGGTCTTTCAGCCGGTGATTATAATGTCATTTTCTCTGCGGACGGCTATGTGAGTCAGACGGTCATGATCAGATTAAGTACAGGTGAAATGGCGATTATTAATGCGGCATTAGAATCAAACCCTGCCACCCTGACCGGGTTTGTGCGGGATGCTGCAACCCTGTCTCCGATTGAGAATGCGCTCATCCAAGTGTTCAAACCTGATGGAACACTTATAGGAACAACACTCTCGGATATGAACGGGAACTATACAATCTCAGGATTGCCGGGAGGAACGCTTGTCATCATCGCAAGGGCAACAGGATACCAGAGTCAGTTACAACCAGTCACGCTCACCCCGGGAACGACGAGCACGCTCAATTTCTTATTAGCAGACAATCCTGGAAGTGTCAGTGGTACCGTCACGGATATTCAAACAGGTGAGCCCATCTCACAAGTGCTTGTACAAATCTTCCCTGTAGGTTCACTGGTACCGATCCGGTCCACGTTAACCGATCCCGATGGATTCTATATTTTGACGGGCTTACCTCCTGGAACATATGTCATCAGATTTACTGCTTCAGGATATCCGGTTAAAGAGGTGACAATCGTATTAGCGGAAGGGGAGAACAGGCTGCTGAATGTTCAGTTGGGAGAAGTCATTCCTCCACCACCTTCAAACCTCAGACCTGAATGTATTTCAGTCGAGAAGGTATATGATTGGGTCATCGCTACTCATAATTCAACACAAGCATTCGGACTATCCCCGGACTGCAGGAAACTGGTGAATGGATTGCTTGAAAGGGGAGAGGGAATAGATATTCAATGTCAGCTTGATCCTTCCGTTTCTCCTGGATGCTCTCTGATTTCTTTTGAAAGAGGAACCCCGGGTACTGTTGAAATCAGGGGGGAAGTGAAACTCCTTGTAACGTTGAGTTCCAGAACGGATAATGCCGAAACATGTACAATGGAAGTACCTGTCTCCTTCGATAAAATAGTCGCGGTTTGCTTACCCGAAGGAATGGATGCGGGTAATGTGAACTGCTCAATCGTTGATTTTAAATGCCGCGAGAAGGGAGTAATTCTTACTCGCGACCAGGCAAAGATTCCATTTATCGCATGCCTGGAGATAGAAATACTTCAGCCTGTCACTCTTGAAGTACTTGGTGAATTTTGCAGACCAAGGACAGTAGTCGAACGTGTGAAAGAGGATGAAGATTTGTGTTAAGATGAAGTAAGGGGCTGTTTCAAAGGTCAGTACTAACTGACTTTTGGACGCTCCTTTTTTATGGTGGGTAATTTATGCCTTATATCCCTGGCCAAGAATTATTTTCACCTTCATAAGATAACCACCATCCTTTATACCTGAGACCAATGACACAACGCAATGACAAAATGTTTTGAAATTCGACAACAAGGGTAAAGGAATGTTGGCGCATTTATACGGTAATACTAATTCCGTGGGTCGTCAGGACGATACTAGATCCTGAACGGCTTTTATTATGGCCAAAAATACATATATTGAGGAGGGTGAAATTGTGGATAAATGGATGAAGTTTCTGGAAGTCAATGCCCCTCGGATTCTTGATCTCACGATAGAGCATGCGGTGCTCGTAGGTCTAGCCATTATCGTAGCTTTATTGATTGGGGTACCTTTAGGCATTTATTTAACGACCAACGATTATCTGGCGGAGACGGTGTTGCAAATTGCATCCGTCATGCTGACAATTCCGAGTATTGCCCTGTTTGGCGTCATGATTCCGATCTTTTCCATCATCAATCAGGGAATAGGATTTGTGCCAGCATTTGTAGCCTTGGTTCTTTATTCTCAGCTTCCGATTATACGGAATACATATACAGCAATCCGGAACGTGAGCCCCGAGATGCGCGATGCAGCAAAGGGAGTCGGGATGAAGACCCACCAGCGACTGTTAAGAGTCGAAATTCCAAATGCCTTTCCGGTCATAATGGCAGGAATCCGGACAGCTGTCGTCATGAATATCGGAATTGGAGTGATCGCAGCTTATATAGGTGCAGGAGGACTTGGTGTCCTGATCACTCAAGGGATTTCCAGAGGTGACAATTACCTGATCATCAGCGGATCTGTTGCAGTAGCGATACTTGCCATGATTGCTGACGCGATCTTGTTATGGATTCAAAAACGCTATACACGTAAAAGCATTGCATAAAGTGAAAGAGGTGAAGAGATGATTACGTTTGATCAGACTACAAAGACCTATGAAGGTGGTGTGACGGCGGTGAAAGGTGTCGACTTTACCGTGGAAGAAGGTCACATCGTCGTACTACTAGGACCATCCGGTTGCGGGAAGACGACTTTATTACGAATGGTAAATCGACTTGAATCAATTACTGACGGTAAAATCATCATAGACGGACAGGATTCAATGGAATTAAACCAAATCGAGCTTCGCAGAAAAATCGGTTACGTCATTCAGAGTAATGGACTTTTCCCGAATATGACGATAGAAGAAAACGTCATGATTGTCCCTGACATGTTAGGGTGGGGCAAAAAGGAGAAGAAGGAGCGTTTCAACAAGCTGATGGAGATGATCGGACTTGACGGGGATAAATTCGGTAAACGATATCCTCATGAATTATCCGGTGGACAGCAACAGCGTATCGGCGTCATTCGTGCTTTGGCAGCGGATCCTCCCGTCATGTTGATGGATGAGCCGTTCGGGGCACTCGATCCGATCATTCGTGAGAAGATTCAGGATGAGTTCCTGCAGATTCAACGGGAAGTGAAGAAAACCATCCTGTTTGTAAGTCATGATATTGATGAAGCGATCAAGATGGCAGACAAGATCGTATTATTGCGCGGAGGGGAAATCATGCAGTATGATACGCCTTCAGAGATGCTTGTCCGTCCGAAGAGTGACTTTGTGTATGAGTTTTTCGGAAAAGACCGTGCCATAAAGAGCCTCAGTCTCCATACGATATCCGATTTGAAAAATATCATAGGACTGGCAGATTTTGATGAAGCAATTCCCGATACGAAGACCATCAACGTGCGGCATGACCTCAGAAATACGTTGTCGATGCTTTTGAATCAGGAAGCTGATCAAGTGATTGTAACCGACGATGCGGGCACTAAATTAGGTGCGATTACCATCGATCTTGTTCAGAAGTATCTTCATTATGAAATCAAAGGAAAATCGAACGCGGTTCAGAAAGGATGATTCGGTGAATACCAAGAAGGTCGTCAGTAATATTGTCCGGTATGTGGTGTATGCGCTGGTCATCCTGTTCTTTGTCTGGGCGATAAAGAATCATTATTTTGACTATATGTTCAGTCAATCCAATACGTTTCTCCACTTATTGAAGCAACATCTGCAGCTCGTCCTGGTGTCTTCGTTGCTTGCCCTTGTGGTTGCTGTTCCAGTGGGGATCCTGATTACCCGAAAGCAGTTCAGGAGAGCCGAGTGGATTGTATCCAATACAGTTAACTTTGGTCAAACCATTCCAAGTTTGGCCGTTCTTGCCCTGATGATCAGTATTTTGGGCATCGGGTTTAAAACAGCTATCTTTGCACTGTTTATTTATTCTCTTTTACCGATTTACCGAAATACGGTTGCCGGAATTGACTCGATTGACGATAATCTCATAGATGCAGCAAGAGGGATGGGGATGAAGCCCCATCAAATCCTTTTCCGTATTGAATTGCCGAATGCAGCGTATTCAATCCTTGCAGGAATCAGGACAGCCGTAGTATTGAATATTGGAACGGCAGCTCTCGCTTATGTCGTAGGCGGCGGGGGATTAGGCGTCTGGATCTTTACGGGAATTCAGTTATTCGATAATGGCTATTTAATATCAGGAGCCATTCCGGTAACGATACTTGCCATTCTGGTTGATTTACTCTTGAGACTTATCGAGCGGCTGGTGGTTCCTAAAGGTACCAAGCAAACAATGGAAATGTAATGGTTAAAGCAGGAGGTGAAATTCATGAAACAGAAGCTGAAATGGGTTGGCATCGTGACCCTTATACTTATGCTTTCCGCTTGTTCAAACGTAGGGATAGGTGGTAAACAGATATCCGTCGGTGGAAAGAACTTTACCGAGCAATACCTGCTTTCTGAGATGACGGCCTTTCTTTTAAAAGAAGAGGGTTTTAAAGTCAAGCAAATGAATAATCTTGGAAGTACCGTCGTACGCAAGGCACTGGAAAACGAGCAGGTGGATATGATGTGGGAATATACGGGGACAGCCTTGATCACGTATATGGGGGAGGAACCGATGTCAGATCCCGAGAAAACGTTCAAAAAAGTGAAAGAAATAGATGCAAAAAAGGGCATCCATTGGATGAATATGTCCAATGTCAATAACACATATGCCCTTGCCATGAATGAAGACCAGGCAAAGGAATTGGGAATCGAATCAATCAGTGATTTGGCACAATACATCAACAATCATCCCGGTGAACTAACAATGGCATCTGATGCTGAATTTGCCAATCGAGCCGATGGTCTCCCGGGTGTGGAGGAGAAATACGGCTTCAAATTCGGTTCGGGGCAGATAAAGCAGATGGATCTTGGTTTGACTCAAAGAGCATTGAATAATCGTCAGGTGGACGTATCGGTTGCCTTTGAAACGGATGCAACCATCGTGGATTATGATCTTGTGACCTTAAAGGATGATAAAAATTTCTTCCCGCCTTACAGGGCAGCTGTCAGTATCAACAAAGACGTATATAAAAAGTATCCCGAAATCAAAGAAATCACTGGAAAATTGGCAGATAAACTAAACAGTGATATCATGCGGGAACTGAATTACAAAGTGGATATCGAAGGAAATAGTGTATCCGTTGTGGCCCATGATTGGCTGGTGGAAAACGACTTAATAAAAGATTAATAAAGACTCTTATAGGACTGGACCGATCGTGGTTCAGTCCTTTTTCATTCTAGCAATAAATAGTCAGCATAGTTTCAGTCTAATCCACTCATAGAAGTTAATCAGCATCAAATTCTAAAAGAAGAATGGATGTTTAAAACCACTATCGTTTGACATATGACACCGTGTCACTTAAAGTGGAGAATGTTCCATGTGACACGGTGTCATTTTTTGAAGGAGGAATGCGAAATTGCCTAAACCTACATTCTTCAATTTGAAGGAAGAGAAAAGGAATGTTTTGGTGGAAGCAGCCAAGAAGGAGTTTTCCAGGGTATCCCTATACGATGCCTCCATTGCAAACATCCTGAAGACGGCTGGAATCCCGAGGGGAAGCTTCTATCAGTATTTTGAGAATAAAGAGGATGCCTTTTTCTACCTCGTAGGAGAGCATGCCCGGAAACGGTTTGAAACCTTTATTGCTTTGTTGGAAACCCATGATGGGGATTTGTTCGAAGCCACAAGGGTCATGTTTCATACAATGCTAGCGTTTTCGTATGAAAATGGACAAAATAATTTTATTCGGAACGTCCTTTTGAATATGAATTACAAAATAGAAAAAACGTTCACACAGACGCTAACCAGCGAAACCATCGATCAGCGCTATGAGGAAATCTTCCTCTTAGTTAATAAAGATCAATTTGAAATTGATAATAAATCGGATTTGTACCATGTGTTGCAAATCCTTTCAGCCGTCACATTCCATAATCTTGTTCAGAGCATTGCAGATGAACTGACGCTTGGAGAAGCACTGGGAAAATACGATAAGGAAATTAACATGATTAAAAGAGGGTTGTGTAAATCCTCTTCATAATTGAATAGAAAGAAGGGAGAACATGAATGACAGAGATGCTAATACCCATTCCGAAACCTTTAATAAAACACCCCTGCTCATAGTCCTCATATCAGGGGCGTTCGCAGCCATCCTCAATCAAACGTTGCTTGGGACGGCTCTCCCTCATATTATGACCGATTTGAATCTGGATGCGAGTACAGCCCAGTGGCTGACGTCGATCTTTATGCTCGTAAACGGGGTGATGATCCCGATTACGGCATTCCTGATCGAGCGCTTCACGACAAGGGCCTTATTCCTGAGTGCAATGGGCTTATTTGCAGGAGGGACGCTCATATGCGCCATTGCACCTAACTTCGGGTTCCTGATGGTCGGGAGAATCATTCAGGCTTCGGGAGCAGGTATAATCATGCCACTTATGCAAACCATCCTCTTTCTTATTTACCCTGTTGAGAAAAGGGGAGCGGCCATGGGAATGTTCGGGCTGGTCATTTCGTTCGCTCCGGCAATCGGACCGACCCTTTCAGGATGGCTTGTTGAACAATTCCCTTGGAGAAGTTTGTTCTATGTGATTTTACCGATCGTCATCGTCGATTTTATCGTTGCGTATTTCATTTTAAAGAACGTGACCAAACAAACGTATCCGAAACTCGATATCCTTTCGATCATTCTCTCTTCACTGGGATTCGGTGGTTTATTGTATGGCTTCAGTATTGCAGGAAGCCAAGGGTGGGGGAGTGTTCAGGTTATCGTTTCGATGATTGTGGGAAGTGTGACACTCTTCTGGTTCATCACAAGACAGTTTAAGTTGAAGCAGCCGATTCTCGAATTCCGCGTGTTTCAAAATAAGATGTTCACATTAACGACAGTGCTGGGAATGGTCGTGTTTATCGCGATGATCGGAGCGGCAACGGTCCTTCCTCTTCTTATGCAGAATATGCTGGGTTTCTCCGCCTTTGAATCAGGACTTATGCTCCTCCCAGGGGCTCTCCTGATGGGGCTGATGAACCCTATTACCGGGAGGATATTTGATAAGTTCGGAGCCCGGTGGCTTGCCATTATCGGGTTGACCATTCTTACGATCACGACGTTCATGTTTACGAATTTATCGACAGGCACATCGTTTATGTACTTGGCCACAGTCAATGCCATCAGGATGTTCGGGGTTGCCATGGTCATGATGCCGGTAACCACTGCCGGGCTGAATCAGTTGGACAGGAGTCTGATCCCGCACGGAACAGCCATGAACAATACGATGAGACAAGTCTCAGGTGCCGTCGGAACAGCACTTCTTGTAACCGTGATGACAACGAGTGCCGATCCCGCCAGAGGACTCGAAGGGATGATCCATGGAGTCAATGTCTCATTTATCGTTGCCGGCATTACGGCCATTGCAGGACTTCTACTCTCCTTTTTCATCAAGAGCGGGCGACCTGCGAAGGTTAGAAGCAATGCTTGAAGGTAATAGAGGGACGGACCTTTCTTGTGACCTGGTCCGTCCCTCATTTTATTTGCCTTCTTGCAAATATTCTTCGTTTTCCCAATCGGTAACAAACATACAGCCAGGGGAATGGGTCAGCATGTAGGGGATTTTCGCATGAAGTGCCACTGCCTGAGGGGTAACTCCGCAAGCCCAGAACATTGGAGTTTCTCCTTTCCTGATACCGACAAAGTCACCGTAATCAGGCTTCGTGATATCCAGAATGCCAATTTCAGCAGGATTACCAATATGAACAGGACCACCATGCATTTTAGGGAATAGTGAAGTTATATCTGTTGCTTTCTGTACGAGTGAATCAGGTATCGGTCTCATGGAAACGACCATCGGCCCTTCAAATACTCCGGCTTTTACTGTCTGAATACTAGTCTGATACATAGCTACGTTTTTATTTTCCTCTATATGACGCAGAGGAATGTCCCCTTTGATGAGCTGACTCTCGAATGTAAAACTGCACCCAATGAGAAAGCTCACTAGATCATCCCTCCATATTTCATCAATCCGATGTTTCTTTTCAACCAATCGCCCATGTTCATATACATGGTACAGAGGGATGTCAGTGCGGATATCTGAATTTTTTGCATACTTGGATCGGAATTGCCCGGGTTCCAACACTTCTACAATCGGACAGGATTTTGGATTGCGCATGGTGAATAATAAAAAGTCAAAGGCATATTCCTTAGGAAGAACAACCAGGTTGGCTTGTACATAATCCTGGCAGACACCTGAAGTGTGAGTTTGGTGCTTTCCGCATCTGATGCTCGTTCTTAGTTCTGAAGGTAACATGGGAACAGGCTCTCCTTTAATTGAAATTTTAATAGTCTGAAGATTGGTATCCATTTTATCATAGATTTGTGCTACGTTATCAGTAATTAATCATATCAGTCAGGGGGAATACAATATGTCTCACAATCTACACGGCATGGATCCGAAAATATTATCGGATTTACAGTCTTATAAAGAAATTTTATGGACCAACCCGTTAGTCAATTCCGGTGATATCCCAGGGGGTGGCTTCCAGGAAATCGTTGAAGCGGAGCAGCGGCTCGCCCGTTTTGCTCCCTATATAAAAAAGGTCTTTCCTGAAGTCGTAAACGGGATCATCGAGTCCCCTATCAAGCGACTGGGAAACATGCAAACTGAGCTTCAAGATTATTTTAAAACAACGATACAAGGTCAGCTGGTCCTCAAATGTGATAACGAGCTCCCGATTGCAGGCTCGATCAAAGCCAGGGGAGGCATTTATGAAGTATTAAAAATCGCGGAAACGGTTGCTTTGGAACAGAACTGGATCCAAGAGACAGACGACTATTCGGTGCTGGCATCGAGTCGTTTCAAGAAGCTTTTTTCACGGTATTCCATCGCCGTCGGTTCAACGGGAAACCTTGGCTTGAGTATAGGAATCGTGGGGGCTTCACTCGGTTTCAAGGTCACTGTCCATATGTCCCGGGATGCGAAGCGATGGAAAAAGGAACTCCTGAGAGAGAAGGGGGTTAACGTTATAGAACATGAACAAGATTTCTCCCACGCGGTTGCTGAAGGAAGAAAGCAGTGTGAGTTGGATCCAGATTGTTTCTTCATTGATGATGAAAATTCAAAGGATTTATTCATGGGCTATTCAGTCGCGGCTCTCAGGCTTAAGAAACAGTTTGAAGAAGAGGGGATTAAAGTAGATCATGATCACCCCTTAATTGTATATTTGCCATGCGGGGTGGGCGGTGGTCCAGGTGGGGTGACCTATGGTTTGAAGCATGTATTCGGCGAACATGTCCATTGTTACTTTGCAGAACCTGTTAATTCCCCTTGTATGCTCCTTGGACTTGCATCCGGCAGACATGAAGGGATTTCAGTCCATGATATTGGACTGAGCAATCGTACGGAAGCGGATGGTTTGGCGGTGGGCAGACCCTCTGCCCTTGCAGGTAGAATGATTAACGAACTGGTGAACGGGGTCTATACGGTAAGCGATATTAATCTATTCAAATTGCTTGCCCTGCTGCATCAATCAGAATCCATCTTCGTTGAGCCGTCTGCAGTGGCGGGGATGATTGGTCCCTTGCTGTCGGATCTGCAGGAACACCTTTCCTCTCTTGACGTGGAATTATCACATGCCACCCATTTAGTATGGGCCACGGGTGGGAATCTTGTGCCGGAAGCCATCATGGAAGAGTATGTGAAAAAAGGAAAGGATTATTTGGTTGACTGAGTTGAGGGATAGTTTGGAACTGGGCGGATGCACACCTTCTGAAACCACGCATATGATATCGTGGTAAAAAGCAGAAGGGAATGATCAGAATGTACAATGTGCCGATGACCTATTCATCATACCCCCAAACCTTTACAGACGCTGCACCAAGAAGTGAAGATAATCCTCAGCACTTAGTGAATACCCTGCTTAACGGTATAAGCAGAAAGGCATCAACTGCAGATTTATACGACCGATTGGCCTGGGCCGCACCAACTAGTGAGGAACGTCAAAATCTAATGCGGATGAAGGAAGACGAGGAGAGGCATTGGTGGGAATTAACCAATTTATACACTTCCCTTACCGATACCCAGCCTACCTATCATGTAGAAAGAATTCCTTTTCATTCCTATCGGGATGGCCTGCAAAGAGGCTATGAAGCGGAGCTTGCAGATTATGAGCTGTATCGGATATGCAGTATGCAGGCACAGCATTCCACGGTATACGAGGTCCTCGTGAATACGTGCAGGGATGAATGGGGGCATGCCGAAAGATTGAGTATGTTAGGTGCAGAAGAAGACAATCGGATGTTGTCTAAGGATTATGGACCATACCCGTATACCGTGAACATTGATGAGGTGACGGTTAATAATGACACGTTCCGCACGGCTTTATGGACGGGTGAACATCTGCAGGTAACGCTTATGAGCATCAATCCCGGGGACGACATCGGTTTGGAAATCCATCCCAATACTGATCAATTCCTCCGTCTTGAACAGGGAGAAGGAATTGTGAGAATGGGTGATCGCCAGGATAACTTAACCTATGAGAAAAAAGTAAGTCAGGATTTTGCGATCATGATCCCGGCAGGTACCTGGCATAATGTCATCAATACCGGAAATACGCCTATCAAGTTGTACTCGATATATGCACCTCCACACCATCCCCGGGGAACGGTACATGCAACCAAGGCTGACGCAATTGCGGCTGAGGAAGGGCATAGCCACTATTAAACTGACTTTAATAAAAAGGATGTGGAATCGGTCGGATTTCACATCCTTTATAATGAAACTATCTGTTCCACTCCTTTCATATTTGTTGACAAAAATTCAGGAATAATATGTTAAAATGAAGCAGTGAGGATGAATAGAATGAGAGTTTGCAAGTGAGAGGATGAATCGATTGGTGAATAAAAGCAAAAAGATTATGGGATGGGCACAGCCTTTGATAATTGGGATAGCGTTAGCCGTCATTATTCGTTCCTTTATCGTCATACCCATTGTGGTTGAAGGAGCTTCGATGAATACCACTTTACTGGATCATGACCGCATGATCGTAAACAAAATGGATAAACCTGAGCGGTTTGATATTATCGTATTTCACGCAACTGAAACAGAAGATTATATTAAACGTGTAATCGGGCTGCCTGGTGACAAGATTGAATATAAAAACGATACGTTATACATAAATGGTAAAGCATATGATGAGCCTTATCTGGATGAACAAAAGGAAGTGACGGTAGGGGCGTTAACCCCTGATTTCACTTTACAGGATACCCCTTTAAAACAACTAACGGTTCCGGAAGGTGAATTATTCGTCATGGGTGACAACAGGAGGTTCAGCAAGGACAGTCGTCAGATCGGCTCGATCCCGATCAATAAAGTAGTGGGAACGACGAATATTGTGTATTGGCCGGTTAAGGAGATGAAGATCATTCATCATTAGATGATAGAAATGGCGATCATCAACTTGGCAGATTTTCAAATGCAGAAAATCAGAAAATACAAAGAGTCTGGAGGATGGAAATATGGACAGCATCATCTTTGATCTGGATGGTACCTTGTGGGACCCGATCGAGTCGGTACTGGAAGCTTGGAATAAGACAATCATCGAACATGAGCAATTAGAGCATGGAATCACCAGAAGGCACTTAGAGGGTACCATGGGGCTTCAAATGAAAGAAATTGGTAAGAAGTTGTTCCCGGAATTGAATGAAGAGGAAAGGGAACAATTATTGAAAGACCTTTCCTATCATGAAATTCCCCACCTGAGTAAGAACGGTGGTCAAATATATGACCATGTAGAGAAAGTGTTGGAGAAGCTTTCTGAGAAATACGATTTATTCATAGTAAGCAACTGTCAGGACGGTTATATCGAAGCATTCTATGAATATCATGGGCTGGACAGGCATTTCAATGATTACGAGAATCCAGGGAGGACTGGTCTTTCAAAAGGGGAAAACATTAAACTCATCATTGACCGAAACCAATTAAAGGAACCTGTCTATATTGGAGATACAGAAGGCGATCGTAAAGCAGCCAAAGAAGCAGGCATCCCCTTTGTATATGCATCGTATGGATTTGGAAAAGTAGAGTCATATGACTATAAGATTCAATCATTTGATGAATTATTAAACATCTTTTAAAGGTCTGTTCTCTTTGAGGGACGGACCTTTCATTTTTTTCTGAATGAATTAGAAAGAAGATCTATTTTGCCTATGCTTTTTGAGAATCTTATCTTGCAAGCTTCTTTTTATGCCGTTAAGATGGTAAGCTAATGATTTAGTAAACGCAAAATCTCAGGAGGCATTCAAATGAATATTGATAATAACGATATCTTAATTCGATTGCGGTACGCTCTCGATCTTAAAAATACAGAAATGGTAGACATCTTCAAGCTTGGTGGAATAGAATTATCAAAAGATGAAGTGATGAAAGTGCTGACGAAGTCAATGGATGAAGAAGGGTTGAATGAAGGGGACGATCACATACATTGTGACGATGAGATGTTCGAATCCTTTTTGAATGGTTTTATCACGTTTAAAAGAGGGAAGCGGGAAGTGAAGCCTGGACAGGCGGAAAGACCGGAATTAACGTATGAACATGTGAATAATCTTCTTTTAAAGAAAGTAAAGATTGCACTTTCCTTAACCAGTGAGGATATGATTGAAATCCTGGAATTGGCTGACGTACATATCACCAAAGGGGAATTAGGTGCGATTTTTCGAAGAGAAGGCCATAAAAACTACCGTATATGCGGCGATCGCTACGCGCGGAACTTCTTAAAGGGGTTGGCAATCAGATATAGGGGTTAGAAGATGAATCATACGTATGCAGGAGAGACGATTCAATTTGAACTTAAGTATAAAAACCGTAAATCAATCGGCATTTTCCTAGATAGCTATGGGAATATTGAAGTCCAAGCACCTAAAGGGACGGATGAAGAATCTGTCATTCGATTGCTTGAGCATCATTGGGATGGGATCCTTCAGAAATCGAAAGAATTGAAGGAGCGTTTAAATGGCCCTCAGATGAAGTCCTACCAACATGGAGAACCTTTCCTGTATCTCGGAAAAAGCTTCCCCATTGAAGTTCTTCATACCCCTGACATCACGAAAGACTCTGTCACTTTTAGCGGGGATACGCTAAAAATCCAGGTCAGAGAGCTTGAAGATGAACGGATAAAGCAGGCGTTGAAACGTTTTTACTACAAGAGGTGCAAGTCCATGGTAGAGAGCAGCATTGCTCATCATCAGCACCATTTTAAGAACAAGCCCCGGTCGGTACGCATTTCAGATAGTCAAAAGACCTGGGGGACATGCGACGGTAGAAGACAGCTGACTTTTAATTGGAAATTGGCCATGGCCCCACAAGAGGTCATCGACTATGTCGTTGTCCATGAAATGTGCCATATGATCCACCTCAACCACGATCGATCTTTCTGGAGGTTGGTTGGGAAGATTGTCCCTGATTATAAAGAGAAAGAGAAATGGCTGGCAAGTACAAGTTGGAAGATGACCGTATAGTGAGTCATGTCAGCAAGAGATTGGGAGGGATGGAAAATGACGATTGCCAGTTTCCTTATCATTGCCTGGATACTCAGTTGGTTTAAATTTGATCGGCTTTTTATTCAAGCATGTAAAGAGCTTTTCAAAAAAGAAGTGACAAAGGCAACCTATTATTTCACCTTTTTTTGCATTGGAACGATAGGGGACATCACTTTATTTTTTAATGGAACTTTTTATGATGTACTAATCAGTTAGGGAAGAGTGTTCAATAAACTAAGTGATATATATATAGTGAAAGGGTGATGGAAGTGTCTGAATCATATGCAATGTCCAAAAAAGAAATAGCCGTTTCGTTTCTGGAACGAGTTGCCTCAGGAGATGTCCGGGGAGCGTTTAAGGATTACACAGGAAATGATTTTCGTCATCACAACCCCTATTTTCGTGGTGACCCGGATTCGCTCATGATCGCCATGGAAGACAATGCTATTAAAAATCCCGACAAGAGATTTGAAGTGAAACGAGCGATGGAAGATGAAGAGACAGTAGCGGTTCATTCCTATGTAAGGCAGAACCCCGAGGATGCAGGGGCAGCGGTTGTCCACATTTTTCGATTTAAAAATGGAAGAATCGTAGAATTATGGGACGTAGGTCAACCGATTCCGGAGAATCCTGTGAACGAGAATGGGGTTTTTTAGAACGGGAGAGCAGATATCTATCTACACAAAAACCTGCACCACTAGGATAAATAGTAGGTGCAGGTTTAAATTTATTATTGTAAATGTCTTGTGATTATGATAAATTAATACAGAAACACTTTTACTAGGGTAAAAATATTCATATACCCTCAATAATAATTATACAACATAATATTCTCGTTAGTCAACCCTGAATTTTATAGCTGAAGGAGTGCTTAGATGAAATCTGAAATGAGGCATGAGCAAAAGCGAGTGGACGATGTGATTGATAACATCATGCAACAGATCGAAACCCTGGAAACCGAAACAGGAAGGCGCAAGGAGGAAGTGGCGGAGACCCGAAATCATTTCTGGGATGAGGTAAAGGTAAACACAGATACCTTCGATGATTTTCTGGAAACCGTTATTGCCTTAAGGCAGCAGGCGCAATCGTTAACCGTTTCGGAGAGTACTCACAAACAGGCACTTAAAAAATTATCGGCTTTGCACAGGATGAAAGGGAAGCCCTATTTCGGGCGCATTGATTTTACTGAAGAGGGGGAATCCACTGAAAGGGTTTATATCGGGATATCGACCCTGACTGATCAAACAGGTAATGACTTTCTTATTTACGATTGGCGGGCACCGATTTCAAGTGTATATTATGATTATCCACCAGGGCAGGCCGAATACACCACCCCGGGAGGCATCATCCGTGGGGTGGTGGAAAGCAAGTGGCAGTATCTCATCAGGGATGGTGTGATTCAGTCCATGTTCGATACGAGCCTCACGATCGGCGATGAGATTTTACAGGAGGTACTCGGTAAACGAACAGACAATCACATGCATAGCATTGTCGCTACGATTCAACAGAAGCAGAATCAGATTATCAGGCATGACCAGGGCAGGCTCCTCATTGTTCAAGGAGCAGCTGGGAGTGGGAAAACATCTGCTGCCCTTCAGCGTATTGCGTACTTATTATATAAATATAGGGAAACCTTGAAAGCAGATCAAATTGTTTTGTTCTCACCTAATTCTATGTTCAACAGTTATGTTTCTCAAGTTCTACCTGAACTTGGGGAAGAAAACATGGAGCAGGTAACTTTCCAGGAGTATTTGGACCACCGATTAAGCAAAGAATTCCAGGTTGAGGGTCCATACGATCAGCTCGAGTACGTGTTGAGGAAAGCAGACAACCGCCAAACGTATGAAACACGTACGGCGAGTATCCAATTCAAGGCATCTACCGATTTCTTTGAAGCAATCAAATCATACAGGGAATCCTTAGAGGGTTCAGGGATGAAGTTCAAAGGAATCATGTTCAGGGGAAGGACGATCGTTACGTCTGAAGAGATCACCGAACGTTTTTATTCATGTGACACATCACTTCGTTTCCATAACAGGATCGAAAAGCTGACTGAATGGCTAAACATTCAAATCGATCAGGCAGAGAAACGAGAACGGGTGGAGCCTTGGGTGGAAGAAACGATTGAATTGATGAGCAATGAGCAATACCATAAGGCGCGTAAGTATTTTAGGAAGAGAAATATCTCCGATGATTACGAAGTAGAGTACGAAGCGTTGAGAAGATTGGTTGTACGAAAAAAGTTCAAGAAGCTACGCAAATGGATCAAGACCCTCCAATATGTGGATGTAAAAGGGGTTTATCAGCAGCTCTTTACAGATCCTCTGATGATTCGTTCTTTAATGAGTAGGAATACACCTGGGAAATGGGAATATATATGCCGTTTGACGTTGAGAATGCTTGACAAAGGGAAACTTTATTACGAAGATGCGACGCCATTCTTACTATTAAAAGAGCTGATTCTCGGTTTCCAAACGAATACATCCATTAAGCATGTACTCATCGACGAAGCACAGGATTACTCTCCATTTCAATTTGAGTTCATCAAGAGGCTGTTTCCTTCAGCGAAATTGACCGTCCTCGGAGATTTTAATCAGGCTATCTTTGCTCATGCAAACGAACATGTTGATTTCAGTAATCTGACAGAATTGTATGGTCCGGATGAAACAGATCAGATTAACCTGACCGAGAGCTACCGGTCCACTAAACCAATCATAGATTTTACACGAAGGCTGGTTCCCGGCGGGGAACATATCTCCGCTTTCGAGCGGGATGGAGCAAATCCTGTCATAACGACAGTCACAGACCATGATGACCTGTATGATCAAATTACCGGAACAATTGAGAAATGGAAGGCGCATGGGTACCATTCAATCGCCGTCATATGCAAAACCGCTGAAGAAAGTGAACGTGTATTTGGTTCATTAAACCAAGTCGAGAACCTGAAACTAATGAAAAGCGTCTCCCTCGAATATGAACAAGGCGTTGTCGTCATACCTGCTTACTTAGCCAAAGGAATCGAATTCGACGCCGTCATTATTTACGACGCATCAGCCCAAACATACGATGAAGAAAGTCTACGAAGACTATTCTACACCGCATGCACACGAGCCATGCACGAACTAACGCTCTACAGCATAGGCAAACCAACCCACTTCATCCAAGTATAGAATGAGGGACGGACCTCCATTTTTCAGAAAGAATCCCTATACAAAAGGATTTTGCTCTGAAAAGAGAGGTCCGTCCCTCTTTTATGAAAATAATGGTAAAATATGATGTGGAATTAACTAAGAGGTAGAGGAGTGGATAAGTTGAATTCCTATATGGATTTGTTGAATAGTATGGGTGCCCACCATGGTAATTCGAGATTTGTGTTGGGGATAGACGGATTAAGTCGTTCGGGGAAGACTACTTTGGTTCAACAATTACGCTTTGAATTAGAGAAAGAAGATCGTCCCTATCAAATTTTTCATCTGGATGATTTTATCGTTGAACGGGCACGCCGTTATCATACTGGTTCAGAAGAATGGCAGGAATATTTTCATTTGCAGTGGGATGTAGAATGGCTTTCAAATCACTTCTTTCAGAAATTGAAAGCAGAGGAACAGATCACTCTCCCATTTTATGAAGGCTCGCGAGACACTCATGACGACAGAACCATTCCGTTGCCAAAGAAAGGTTTAATCATTATTGAAGGAGTATTTCTTCAGAGGGAAGAGTGGAGACATTTTTTTGATAAGATTATCTATTTGGACTGTTCGAGGGAGACGAGGTTTAACCGCGAATCAAACGAAACGAAAAAGAATAGGTCAAAATTCGAAAATAGATATTGGAAAGCAGAAGATTATTATATCAATCGGTATCATCCTGCAGAATCGGCAGATATCATGATAACTTCATAAGCCGTTATGCGGTAGCGGGGTTTTTCAAATGCATGGTGACGGGGTAAAGTATATTAGATACTTATTAAACAATACTAATAGAAAATACCTGTAGGAGTCGAACCGAATTGATTCACGTTGATTACTTTGAAATGATTGCTCGTTCAACAGCAAGCTTCCTGGTTCTCCTCCTTGTCGCCCGTTTGCTTGGAAGGAAACAATTGAGCCAGTTAACTTTTTTTAACTATATAACCGGGATCACCATCGGTTCCATTGCAGCAGATATTGCAGGTGAATCGAAGACGCCTTTTTTTGAAGGACTCACCAGCCTTGTCTGGTGGAGTGTCTTAACACTCCTGGTTGGATATATCGGACTCAAATCACCGAGAGCACGGGTAGTGATGGATGGGCAACCGGTCATTGTCATGAAGAATGGTAAAATTCTTGAAGATACGTTAGGGAAACATCATCTGAATATGGACGATTTAAGCATGCTCCTAAGAGAAAAAAATGTATTTTCTACTAACGAAGTTGATACCGCCATCTTCGAACCTGATGGGAAATTAACCGTGTTTTTAAAATCCGACAATCAACCATTAACCAAAAAGGATCAGGATATCATAACCGGTAAACCTACATACATCCCAACAGAATTAATCGTTGATGGGAACATCCTGTATCAGAATTTAAAGGAAGTGGGCATATCTGAAGAGTGGCTTCGAAATCAGCTGCACCACTTCCAAGTGAAACTTCAAGATGCATTTTATGTTGAGTTGCAGGAAAATGGAACACTTTACATTGATCGGCGTCGGGACCGGTTAAAGGAGTAGAGAAGGTGTCAACCCTTACATTAGGGTGGCACCTTTTAATTTTGGAAAGGATTGTGTTTTATTAAATAATTTGGAATAATTGGAATATGCGTTCGTACTATCAATAGCTGTATTAGGAATGGGGGAGTTGAATTGCTATTGTTTATCATACTGCCTTTTGTCATGGGACTGCTGGGAGCGTATTTAATAACAGTCGGTCTTTGGGAACTTAGGATAGGAATCGACAGAAAAAAATATTCAACTTATATGTTCACTGGACTTGTATTGATCCTTTTCCTCATGATGGGTTAGTGAGTAAATAAAAACTGATTTTTTATCTTTTTATCTATCCGTAATGGGGTAACAATAACAGCAGCTAAATTGTATCGAAACTAGTATTCAATCTAAAGAGGGTGTTAATGATGAAGTTTTATATTGGCTCAAGCTTTGCAAATAAGGACCTTGTGCGACATGTAAGTGATCGACTTGAACAGAAAGGCTTTAGCCATACATATGATTGGACCAGGAATGATCGCGCATCATCATTGAAAGACCTTCAGCATATCGGACAGAATGAAAAAGATGCCATCACTGAATCAAATGTGGTCATCATTATACTTCCTGGAGGAAAAGGAAGTCACGTCGAACTGGGAATAGCGCTGGGACTTGGAAAACGCACCATCCTATATTCCCCCAAAGGTGAGGTATATGATCTTACAAACACGACTACATTTTACCACTTACCTGAAGTGGAAAAGTATTCGGGAAGTATAGAGGGGTTATTGGAATATGTTCTAGAAAACCGCCTAAATGAATAGGAGCGATTGACCATTGCTCGAGGAAGGAGACCACATTGAAGAAAATAAAACGAGTGATCTTACCAAATCAAGGCAGAGTCATAGTAATCTCGGACATACATGGAGAACTGAATCTTTTTATCAAGCTCCTACAAAAAGTGAATTTCAGTTCAGAAGACCATCTATTCATAAATGGTGATCTTTGTGAAAAAGGAAGCAACAGTAAAGGGACTGTCCGATATATCATGGAATTAACAAAGAGGAACCCGAATGTTCATGTAACGGAGGGGAATTGCGACACTGTAGTAGAAGATCTTCTTGAAGAGAATCCTAAATTGATGAACTATATCAGATCAAGAAAACATTCCATATTGAAAGAGTGGCTTGATGAAGTAGGATTTGAACTCAAAGAGGATACTGCGGTTCAGGAGGTGAAAGAGATCCTTACCCGACATTTTCCCCATGAAATACAATGGCTGATGGAGTTACCGACTGCCATCGAAACAGACGACTATATTTACGTCCATGCAGGTCTTGATGATGGTGAGGATTGGAGAGAAACGGATCGAATAGCAGCGATCACGATGCCTGCATTCCTCGAGAAATCACATCGATCAGGGAAATATGTCATTGTCGGCCATTGGCCTGTTGTCAATTATTCCAGTGACATTCCTTCCAATAATCCGGTTGTAAGGGAAGATAAGAAAATCATCTCCATTGACGGCGGGAATGTCATTAAATCGACAGGTCAGTTAAATGCATTTATCATACATAGAACCAAGAACGGGGACAGCTTTTCCCAAACCTATACCGATCATCACTTAACATGTGAAGTGGTGAAGGGCTACATATCAGAACCAATCATGTCGGGGTCCATTTCCTACCCAAACTACGAATTGATACCACTCCAACCATTTGAGCATTTTACACTGTGCAAACAAGTTGGAACGGATGATCTATTATATGTTAAAAATGAGTACATTCATGAAAGTGAAAAGGGAACATATTCAGCAAAAACGGATCTTTCATGTGCGCAGATCTCTGTGGATATTGGAGATATCATCTCGGTTGTTGACAGTAGTTGCAGTGGTTATGACTTAATCAAGAAAAATGGCGAAGAGGGATGGGTACCTAAAGACGTTTTCCCAGTGAAACAGCAGCTCTCGAATCCAGTCGTTTAATCAATATGACAGATAAGGTGCGATAATCTATGGAATATAAAATAGACTCACGAAAGGGTTATAGTCCGCAAATCAGTTACCTGGTCTCTCAGATGGACTATGCCAGAAAAACGACATTGGAAAGTGTGAGAGGATTAACCCCCTCTGAACTGGACTTTTTACCATGTGAAGGTGCTAACAGTATCGGAGCTCTATTGCTCCATATGGCGGCGGTAGAAAAAGGGTTTCAAATAGAACTATTTGATGGGAGAAGGCCAAACGAACAGGAAATGGCTGAATGGGGTGCAGCCTATAGCCTAGGAGAAAAAGGTCGAAAGAATATAAATGGGAACCCTCTTGAATTTTATCTGACAAAACTTGGGGAGGTCAGAAAGAAAACATTCCAGGAGTTTTCCGTGCGTAATGATGAATGGCTCTTTGAAAGCAGATTATGGGATAATCAGCCTTCCAACCATTATTTCATCTGGTTTCATGTATTCGAGGATGAGATCAATCACAGGGGCCAAATCCGGCTGATTAGAAGAATGCTCACTGAAAAGAATGCATTTTGATCCAGTTGTTGTGATTTGGTAGCCTAATTCAGGGGTGAACGACTATGAATAGAATTGAAATTTGCAGACCAAAATCAACCGATAAACAAAAACTGACCCAATTTTTTACAACGGTTATTCAAGATACCTTTGCCAAAGAAGGGATCTCTTTGTTCCATGAAGATTTAAAGAATGAACTAGAAACCAAGAATGCCTACTTACAATCTGACTTTGATAGTAATGGGACAGAACGGTATTTCCTAATAGCAAAAGATGGTCAAGAGATAGTAGGTACCATCGAATACGGTCATTCCACTGAGCTCATCAATCGCACTACCGGTGGCGCTCTAAGGGATGTATATGAGATAGGAACGGTTTTTGTTCATCCCGGTTACCAAAGATGTGGGATTGGTTCGCTCCTTTTGAACACGATGCTTCTTACGTTTCTAAATCGGGGGATTGAAGAGTTTTGCATGGATAGTGGATATGCTAGCGCTCAAACGATATGGACAAGAAAATTGGGATATCCCGATTATTGGTTGAAGGATTACTGGGGTGAAGGTTCGGATCACATGGTTTGGAGAAGGAATATGAAAGATGTTCCCATCATTTTCAGGGGAATTCTTAATTATGGAAGTAGTGGGGGGATCCAATGAAACCACAAACAATCGACTTTAACAAGAAATTGAAAGATTATCAAATAGTCGGAGTCAGCATGGCTACAATTGAAGGCGCCTGCATAAGTAAAACCGACTGCTTTGGTTTTCTTGAGGTAGGAACAAATAGACGAGTGGAACATGACTCAATCTTTCATTCGTGTTCAATCAGTAAGTTTTTCACCTCCATGTTAGTGATGACTCTATCTGAACAGGGCATTCTGGATATAGATAGAAATATTAATGAGTACCTGTCATCATGGAAAGTTCCCGGGAATTCTCTCGGAATCATAACATTGAGGCATTTACTGAGTCACCATTCAGGAATTGTGGATCCGGAAGGCTCTTTTTCTGAAATCTTATCTATGTCTGATACCCCTTCCATGGTCGAAATATTGGAAGGGAAAACACCCTATTGTGAGATTCCAATCGAAGTGAAATATAAGCCTGGAAGCGAATTTTCCTATTCCGATGCCGGCTTCTGCGTCATCCAGCTTGTGATAGAGGATATCATGGGAGAATCATTCGAAGGGGTAATGGAAAAATATTTATTCCTGCCCCTACAGTTAAAGAATAGTACTTTTCAGCTGCCGGCATCCAAAGATCAGTTCTCCTGTGGCCATACCAAGGATGGTGCCCTGGTAACCGGAGAATACCCCATATACCCCTATCCTGCAGCTTCAGGATTATGGACCACCCCAACGGATGTTGCTCTATTGATTACTGAATGGATGAAAGCAATCAAAGGCGAAAGTAATCTTCTCTCTTCGGTCAGTGCTAAAGAGATGATTGCCCCTCAATTTGAAAAAGAGTGGATGGGGCTTGGTGTTTTTCGTGATACTCATGAAAAAGGGTTAGAAGTTTCCTCACTGGGATGGGGAGTCGGCTTTCAAGGTATGATGGTTGCATATCCATATGAAGAAGCGGGTCTCGTGATCATGACGAATACAGACACAGGTATCCATCAGCTAAAGGGGCTCATTGGTGAAGTATACAGAGCATATTATTAATAGTTCTAAAAATGGAGAGATCCATTTGAAAAGAATTGGGGGAACTGAAAATGTATCAGTATTTCAACGGTTTTGTCATTCGAGAAGGAACGGAGGGAGTGCCTGCACATTATGTTGAAGCATTATTTGAAGATGCAGGTTGGGCTAGAAACACACCTTCATGGCAGAAAGAAAAGTTTTCCTTGATATTCACTAACTCGACCTGGGCATTCACGGTTTGGGATCAAGACAAGATGATTGCCATGGTCAGGGTCATATCAGACAAGGTCATGGCCGCCAATATCATGGACCTAGTGGTATTATCAGAATATCAGGGCAGGGGGATAGGGAAAAAACTTGTTGAGCTCTGTGTAAACAAATTACCACATGGAGATTGGTTTGCCCATACCTCTGCAAACAATTTTACGTTCTATGAAACCTGTGGATTCGAGGTGAAAGACTTAACTGAAAATGGCACATGCGCGTACTATGGTTATATTCAAGCGCGCAGAGATGGTCATCGATAAATGCCTTGATCATTTATTTGTTTTTTAGTTGTATATGAAACAAAAAAAGGCTCGTACTACCAAGCCTTTTTCTCAAGTCAATTAAACAATTAATCCTAGAAATTTTTATTTTTTTTCGCTTTTTTTCTAAAGTAACTAATCGTTATTCCAATAATGACCGCAATAATTAATAGAGGAATAATTATAAACAAAACAGCTCCAGATGCTCCACTCATTGAGGTTCCTCCTCTCGATTCATTCATAAAAATATTCCCCTCTACAAGTTTGCTGAAACGTATGAATGTGTTTTGTTTATGAAAATGAATGTTCAGATGTTACAACCTTTACCATTTCGTTAGCAATATCTATTGGTCAATTGGGTTTCCCTAATGAATCGCCGGGATTTTAATTTTCACCGTAAATTCTTCTTCCTTATACACAAAATCCAGAAAACCATTATACTCTTTTACGGTTTCCTGAATGATCTTGGTGCCGAGACCTTCGTGGCCTTCCTTTGTTGTATGTCCGTAGCTTTGATATAGCTCATCAAGGATCGATGGCGATATCGGGAGGGAAGGGTTCTTGCAAACCAGCATATAAAGCCCGCTTCGTTTATAAAACTGGAGGCTGACGCTTGCTCCATTATTGTAATGTTCAAGCCATTCGGCTGAAGCCTCAATACTATTGGACAACAGATTCCCAAGGAGTGTCACAATCTTCTTATCTGGGAGGGGTAACGTGGAAAGGGGCATATCCACATCATATATCATCGTCACCCCGCAAGTCTTTCCTCGATTGTACATCTGGTGGAGAATTCCGGCCACACTTCCACGTTCCCCTTTAATGGAAAGGTTGGTTTCTTCATACCCGTCCACCAAATCGTCTAAATAGGCAGCTGCCTCTTCGTGATGGTGATGTTCGAGCATATAGTGAATGGACGAAATATGTTTGAGGAAATCATGCCGCTCACTTCGTACAACCCGAAATGTTTCGGATAAATGAAGTCGTTCCATCTCGAACTGCTCAATATCATTCTGAAGCCCAATAAATTTGGAGGAGACATCCCATCGGACCCACTCAATCCCGATAAAAATCATAAAAAAGATCGCTGGTAACCATGTTGAATCAATGATCAAATACGGAAGTAAGAGAAATAGTTGTGTGAGGGAAAGCAGGTTGCTCCATTTCTGATCGAATCCAAAAGACTTTATGTTCATTTTTCTATAACACAGATACGTTACGAAAAAGATTGCTGCATAAGTGAAATAAAGGGGTAGATCCCATTGTAGGTTCGTTAATAATGCGTGAATATGTATAAAGGCAAATAGGGAAAGAATTAACCAATAAATTTTCATTTGTTTCACATCGGGCTCCACCTTTTAGAAATAATGTTGTTGCAGATACTCTACTTTTTCCTTTGTGATCATTGCCTGTGCCTCGATTCCATCAAATGTAATCACATAAGAATTCTTCGCATAGAGAGAGAAATTCTTTACAAAGTGTATATTGATGATGAAGGAACGATGGGAACGGATGAAATCCCTTTCCCGTAATTCTCCTTCTAATTCATTCAAGGTCAGATAGGTTTTGATCCTTTCCTCTTTGGTGTAAATCGTCGTGGATCGGCCAGATCTTTCAATGAAGACGATATCTTTCTTTTGAATGATATGTATATCATTTTTTTGCTTTAAATAGAGTCGGCCCTTCAATTCTGCCGTTCTCGACTTTTCCATAAGTCGCTCGATGGATTTCATCAGGCGATCATTTGTATATGGCTTCATAATATAGTCATGGACATTCAATTCAAAGGCATGGACAGCATATCCACTGTTTGCCGTCACGAAGATCACCGATATGTTGAGAGCATGTGAGTGGATGATGTCTGCCAATTCATATCCGGATAGGTGGGGCATCTCAATATCTGCAATCAATACGTCGATGGTTTCTTTCTTGATTTGGTCATAGGCTTCCTCGGCGGAGGTGGTGGAAAAGACGATTTCCAGTCCCTCGGCACGGGAAACGATGCCATTTAATTTATCTAAGTCAATCATTCGATCGTCTACGAGACCAATCTTCATTTCCATTCCCCTCGCATCTTCTGAAGTTCTCCTTCATTTTACCATCTTTCATGAAGAATTTGGCATTTTCACGACAAGAAAAGGACATTTCACGACATAAGTAAAGATTCCATCACCAATTATTTGTAAGATGACATTACAATCATACTTAATGAGGTGAGAAAATTGATTTATATTCATGAAGTTACAAAACAGTTTAAAGATAAGAAAAAATATGTAACCGCATTAAAACATGTTTCTCTTTCGATTCAAAAAGGTGAAGTGGTCGGGCTGTTAGGCGAAAATGGTGCCGGAAAGACGACACTTCTTAGAACGATTGCCACCTTATTGACACCCACCGAGGGTTCAATAGAAGTTGCAGGTCACGATACCTTAAAAGAACCAAACGAAATCAAAACCAAGATCGGTGTATTATTTGGTGGGGAAACCGGTTTATATGACCGATTATCTGCAAGGGAGAATCTTCAATACTTTGCTCGATTATACGGATTAAGCAAACATGAAACAAAGGTGAGAATCGACGACCTCTCCCGGATGTTCGGGATGAGAGACTATCTTGACAGAAGAGTGGGAGGTTTCTCCAAAGGTATGCGTCAGAAGGTAGCCATTGCCAGAACCCTGATTCATAATCCCGAAATCATTTTGTTTGACGAACCGACGACTGGTCTCGACATCACTTCTTCGAATGTATTCCGCCAACTTGTACATCAATTAAAACGAGAAGGAAAGACCATCCTCTTCTCCAGTCACATCATGGAAGAAGTCTCCATGCTATGTGACAAAGTAGCCATGATGCATAAAGGGGAATTGGTGTACCAGGGGGATATCGAAGAATTATATAAGACTGAAAAGAGCAGGGATCTTAATTATATCTTTATGAGTAAACTGGTGAGAGGGGATGAACATTATGCTTCTTAGTATCTATTTAAAAGAATTGAAAGACAGCTTCAGAGACAGGAGAACTCTTCTTTTGACCGTCTTTCTTCCGATTTTTATGATGAGTGGACTCGTTTTCTTCTATGAAAATATGGTTTCAAGTGGAGAAGGTGAAACGTATGCCCTCGCAGTCGACTCCAATGTCAGTAAGGACGTCACTCAAATTTTCTCAGGAAATGAAACGATTGAATTAGTGAAAACAGACGATCCCAGGAAAGCCGTTGAAGAGGGAGAAGCACTTGTTGCCATGATTGTGAGCAGTGATTTCATTCAAAATATCAATGAAGGAAAGCAAGCTGATATCACCTTGATCGGAGATTCCTTCAGCCAGAACTCCAGCAACCTGATGAATGCAGTTACCAACTCTCTCACCGCCTTTGAGAAAGTGGTTACGTCAGAAAGGTTGAGAGCTGAAGGGACGGACCTTTCTGTCATTCAGCCATTCACCATCACAAAACAGGAAGTGTCAGATGAAGAGGGGAGTATGTTCCTGTTATCTTTTCTTGTTCCGCTAATCCTGGCTATATCCATAGGAGTGGGAACCGCCCCATCGGCAGCTGACTTATTTGCTGGGGAAAAAGAAAAGAAAACGATGGAAGCATTACTCATGACACCCGTCAAACGCTCCACATTAATGCTTTCTAAATGGTTGACCATTGCTTCAGTAGGTGTCATTACAGGTCTTGTCACGCTTATTGTCCTCGCGATGGAGATCAGCCTGTTTACAGAAAACTTAAAAGAAGCCGTATCCTTTGGAGAGAATGTCTATGTCATTATAGGGATTTCCCTACTGCTAACTATTGTGTATGCCGTGTTCATCGCTTCCCTGCAGATGATCACAAGCATTCTGGGGAAAACCGTTAAAGAAGCCGGTAGCTACAGTGCGCCAATTATGATGCTTGCGGCGTTTCCAGGCATGATTATCACAAATGTCGGACTAAATGAGCTCACCTTCAAACATTTTGCCATACCGATTCTAAACTTATTCAGCCAATTTAAAGAACTGTTGATGGGTGTGGTCGATTATCAGCACATCGCGATTACGATAGGAAGCAATCTGGTGATCATGGTAATCATCTTTGCCATTGGCAGAGTTCTATTTATGAAGGATAAATGGGTGATGAATTAATAAGAAATGATACAAACACGGCTCTAATCCTAAAAAGAAACACACGAACAATTATGAAAAGAAGGGAAAACAAGGGATGGACAATATCGATAAACGAAACCGACTGGATGATTCTCCTTTTCAATACCGGGTCCTCAAAGATCAAACCGTATTTATCGAGTATGAAGGTAAGCAGGTGAAAAGCTTAAAAGGAAGAGAAGCGGATAAATTCTTGAAGAAAATGAAAGAAGCCCATGATGAAAAAGGGATGCAGTTAATTATGGCAAAAGTGACGGGTAATTTTAAAAGGGGAAATGAACGGAAGAATTGAATGCACATATTAGTAATCAATTTTTATAGGAGGATTTCCTAATCGGGGAGTCCCTCTTTTTCTATTATGCTAGTATTTTGAATATTATGGTAAAATATAAAGGGATATATAGTTTTTTTCAAAAAATATTTTGGTTGTTTCCGTATAATTTTGCATTGTCTAAACGTTTTACATATGAATGATCAAATAGAGGGGGATGACCATGCAGGGAAAAATGAAAGAATCTTTTACGGAAAAAAACAGGGAATTGGCGATGGAATTCCATTCCATGATCGAAGAATTCAAAGAAGGCTTGTGGAGGTATTGTCGTTATTTAACGGGCTCACCCTGGGATGGAGAGGATTTATTTCAAGATACCATGCTAAAAGCATTCGGAGGTTATTACCAGCGTTGGCACCCGACTAACCCGAAAGCCTATTTGTATCGAATGGCGACAACCACGTGGATTGACCAGTGCCGTAAAGAAAAAAGACATGTCGGTCTCCTTGAGGAAGATGAACTTCCTCAAGAAAACTTCACAGATGGTCTGGAGGCAGAGGAAGCCTTACACATCCTTTTTGATCTTTTTTACCCGAGGCAGGTGTCGGTCTTTCTGTTAAAAGAAGTGTTCAGATTCGATGCCAGGGAAGTGGCAGGGATGGTCAGGACCACTCCGGGAGCGGTCTATGCAACGGTCCGTCGGATGAAAGAGAAGTTGCAATCTGTCGACCTACTCGAGAGCAGGTCTCAACATCCGGTATCTGACACTCATCCTGTCATCCAAGCCTACCTGAATGCAATGAATGAAGGTGATATTGAAGCTGTTATGGCATTAATCAGTGAAGAAGCCCACAATGAGGCTGTCCTCGGTTTCCAGGAATACAGCAAGGGGGAGATGCGTTCCGGATCCATGAAATATGGTCTCCCTGGTATGAGGGCTGTGGAATACTGCTTATGGGGCCGTCATGTCATAGTCATGCTTTCTGAGGGTACGAATGGACCTGAAATTCATGATATCCAGTACCAGGAAGTGGAGAATGGGAAGATTGTGCACCATATTAGTTACTACTTTAGAAAAGAATTGATATTTGCCGCTGGTGAAGAATTGGGGATTCCACCTCAAATCGACAAGCCTGTAGTGGAATGGAATTGATAGGAGTAAAAGAAGCCAATCTGATGATTGAGCTTCTTTTTTTAAAAACATCCGAGTGGATGGATAATTATGTTAAAGTAAAGTCATAACTTTCTTTTATTTTTTGATGAACGTTGGAATGAAGTATTTTGGTAGAGAGTTAGAGAGATTTTATCGGACTAAACAATGGGGAGGAAATTCAAGATGCAAATACGCTTGAAAAATGAAAACCACATAGAAATAAGGGCATACGAAACGGAGGACTTTTTCAATATACATACTTTAAATAGAGAAGAAAAATGGAATAATCTAGTGGAAAACATGGAAAGTACAAAGGATGCTTGGGAGCATTCGAACATTGCATATGTAGCAGAGTGTAATGGGCGTGTCATCGGCTATATCCGAGGACTTACGGATCAATCTGTAACATTGTTTATTTGTGAACTGCTGGTCCACGCAGATTTCCGCGGGTTGGGAATCGGAGATGCTATGCTCAAATACGTTCATGGGCTATTTCCAAAGACGAGAATTGAGATGCTGACCAACACGTCTTCTCATACCTATTATGAACAAAAAGGATACAGACCGTTTTATGGATTCAGAAAGACCTTCGCGGAACATTAATCAGATATATTTTCCAAGACTGCTACGAACGAATAACCATTTTCACTGCCTGATCATATCTGAAACGAGGACTGCATTTGAATTCCATCCTCAACATATGATGATAAGGGGGAGATATAAATGCTGTGGTTTTTTGTTTTAATTGCAGGAACCTTAGTATTTGCGTTAGCCATTGACATCAGACGCAAGCGAAGAGGGAACGACCGCCACACACCTGGCATAGACCCCGGAGCGAAACCAGGGGAAGACCGTAACTACACCATGGGTGGCGGACGGGATTCAGGTGGAGGGACAGGGCAATGATGGGACCCTGGCAAACTTGAAACTTTCACCATTTCAGAAAGTCCAGTTTAGGTTGACTGGGCTTTTTGTAATTTCAAACTAGTTCTTCACTTTAGAAATCTATTTGAAATCTATAAAAAGATTGCCAGAAATAAAGTGGTTTGAAATAATTGGTAGAAATAGATCGTTAAGGGAGGTTTTTGAATTGAAATTAACACATACCAGATTATTGGTGGACAATTATAGAAAATGCTTTCTTTTTTACAGAGACGTCCTGGGCTTTGAAGTATCGTGGGGTGATGAAAACTCCCTGTATGGACAATTTAAAGTTGGACAAACACACTTAGGGATATTTGAGAGGAAACAGATGACGGATGCCCTCAACTCCGGATACATTGTAGGAGGGGAGCAAGGTGAACGTTTTGCTTTAATTTTTGAGGTGGCGAGTGTCGAGGATACATATGAAAAACTGAAAGAAAAGGTGGAATTCATCACCAGTCCCATGGAGAAATTGGAGTGGGGGATGAAGGTCGCTCATTTTCGTGATCCTGAGGGTGCGTTACTGGAAATCTATGAAAATATTTAGGGGACTAACGAGTATCTTTTCTTCTATTAATAGGAGGTATAACATATTATGACCAATCTGACAGGTAAAATAGCCATCGTGACGGGAGCAAGCCGGGACAAGGGCATTGGGGCAGCCATTTGTCGTTCGCTTGCACGTGCAGGTGCTGATGTCTTTTTTACTCATTTGAGTTCATTTGATGATATGAGTGGAACAGGAGTAGAACATAGCTTTCCTCAACTTCTATGTGAGGAGTTACTCAATACGGGAGTGCGTGCTGCTCATATGGAGCTGGATCTAAGTGATGAAACAGCTCCTTTACGATTGATGGACCAAGTACAGGAAATTCTAGGCACACCTGCAATATTAGTGAACAATGCAACATACGAAGCGCCGGCAAACTTCCGTACACTTGATAAAAGCATTCTTGATAAGCATTACCAGGTGAACAATAGCGGTACTATATTGTTAACAATGGAATTTGCAAGGCGATATGAGCGCGCTTTCCCGGGGGACAGTCATGGTCGGATTATCAACATGGTTTCTAAAGGACCGGACCCAAATAATTTAGCATATATTGCGTCAAAAGGAATGTTGATTGCCATAACGGAACCGCTATCAGTCGGACTTGCTCCTGTTGGGATCACAGTAAATTCAATCGATCCCGGCCCGACAGATTCAGGGTGGATCACTGATGAAATCAGAAATCATTTGCTCCCCATGTTTCCAAGCGGCCGTATCGGGGAACCAGAAGACGCTGCAAGACTGATCAACTTCCTTGCCAGTGAAGAATCCAGATGGATTACAGGACAATTGATCAAATCAGAAGGCGGCTTTATAGGCAAGTGATGGTTTTAGAGAGGGACGGACCTGACTTTTAGAAATATAGGTCCGTCCCTCTATTTACAAAATTATCTAATAATGAGATAATAATGAAAATGTTGCGGGGAGGGATAGTAAGTTTATGGAACCAACTAATTGCTGATTAATTTATTTTTAAATTAATACGGATTTTGTATGGAGCTAAAAGTGCCTATGGAAGATGGGTTTATTTGTTATGCTCTTTATGGGATCAGGCAATTAGAAGGAAACTTACTTTCCTGATATCAAGTTGATATTTTCATGAAGAGGAATGCGACGTCAGCAGTAATTTGTATGACTTGGTGTGTCTTTTTTATGGATCAGATGTTGATTATGATACAAGACTGTAGGAAGGATTCCCTTCTTATGGTCTTTTTTTATTGCATAAGTGAATAGAAGTAAGCCTTTTTTAACCTGTCCATAACTAGCGTAACTTCATGTTAATGAAAGAAGGGAAGTATATGTTGGAGTTAAAAGTTAATGGAATCAAAAAATATATGGAAGCGACACTTGTTGTTGAAGATGTTTCAATTGAAGTTTTTCAAGGAGACAAAGTGGGATTCGTCGGGGAGAATGGATCCGGAAAAAGTACAGTCTTAAAGGTGATTGCAGGCATAGAGCCCATGAATTATTATCCTGGGTACCCCCAGACTTCAAGCTACGGATACGATGAAGGTCTCATCCACATCTCGAATGGCGCAACTAGTGCCTACCTTGAACAATCGCCAAAATACCCAGCAGGATTGAAGGCGAGGGATGTCCTTTATTCAGCATTTGAGGAAGTGGATCGAATTGAATCAGATATGCGCAAATTGGAACATGACATGAGTGTGCTGGAAGGGAATGACCTTGCTAGAGCAATGGACCGATATAGTAACCTCATTCAATTATTTGAAGTAAAGGGTGGTTATGAGAGGGATGAGAAGGTAAGCAAGGTCTGTACGGGACTGCAGCTTACAGAAAGCCTGTTAGAGCGTGACTTTGACTTGTTAAGCGGAGGAGAAAAAACAACCGTCGGGTTAGGGAAGCTGTTGATCCATCAGCCGGACATCCTGCTCCTGGATGAACCGACGAATCACCTGGATATGTCATCGATCGAATGGCTGGAGGGTTACCTGAAGAGCTATAAAGGTATGGTCCTCATTGTCTCCCATGATCGCTATTTCTTAGATAATGTAGTCACGAAAATTGTGGAAATTGAAGATAAGAAATCGATTTCCTATAAAGGGAATTACAGTTCTTTTGTGCTTCAAAAAGAAGAGAATATGAGAATCCAATACGAACATTTCAAAGAGCAGCAAAAGAAGATCAAACGATTGGAAAATACGGTCATAAGCTTACGAGATTGGGCAATGAGAGCGGATAATACGAAGTTCTTTAAAAGGGCCGCAAGCGTTCAGAAAAAGTTATCCAAGATCGAGCATATTGATAAACCCGTTTTTGAAAGAAGGAACATGCAGCTTGACGTGAAAGCTTCGGGAAGATCGGGTAAAGAGACCATTAAAGGAGTTGGATTGTCGAAACAGTTTGGGGATAAATTGATATTTACCAATAGTGATATCATGGTGCGTCACGGAGAAAGAGTGGGAATGCTTGGGCCAAATGGATGCGGAAAAACCACTTTTCTAAAGATGCTCATCGGCGAAGATCAACCTGATGAAGGCGTCATCCAGTTTGGAGCAAATGTAAAATCGGCCTATTTACCTCAAATCATTACATTTAAGAACGAAGAAGCCACCGTTCTAGATGCTTTCCGGGAAGACATCTTTATTCTGGAAGGAAAGGCGCGGGAATACCTTTCAAAGTTCATGTTTTACAAAGGAAGTGTGTTCAAGAAAGTAAAACACCTTTCAGGGGGAGAACGAATCCGATTAAAACTTGCTCAGTTACTGTTTAAGGATATTAATCTATTGATTCTGGATGAACCGACGAACCATCTGGATATCGATACGATCGAAACGATTGAGGAAGCCCTGGACGAATTCAGTGGTACCATTTTCTTCATCTCCCACGACCGCTACTTTATCAATAGAATGGCACAAAGGATCATTGCCGTTGAAGATTACACATTAAAAAGCTACAGTGGCAATTATGATGATTATAAAAGTGAAATGGAAAAGCGGAGAAAAGAGTAAGAGACTTTTAATTGTGGGGGACGGACCTTGAAAACAAGGTCCGTCCCTATTCCTGTAAAAGTGATATAATGAATATCTGAAAAAAATATAGGTAAGGACGTAGATGAAATGAAGTACATATGGAAGCAATATATGAAAGTGCCTTTTGTTTTGAAGATGTCCGTCGGGTTCCTTTTAGGGATCATCGTCGGTCTCGTCTTTAAATCAGATGCTGAGATCCTGAGACCATTTGGGACGGTACTTATTCACCTTCTTAGCTTGATTGCCATTCCAGTGATATTCCTCACCGTGGTACAAGCAGTGAACAAGATGAGTATGAGGCAGCTTGGTCGGATGGGGTGGAAGCTGATTCTTTATTATGCAGCCACCACGGCAGCCGCTGTCTTCATTGGTCTTGGTTTGGCGTTCCTGTTCAACCCTGGAACCAATTTGGAACTGCCTAATACGCAAGTGGAAGAACCGCAAGCACCGCAGTTTGGGGATGTTTTGCTGCAAATTATTCCTGATAACCTGTTCCAGGCTTTTGCCGGGGGGGATACACTGGCCATTATGTTCCTGGCCATCATCATGGGGATAGCCATTTCATGGATGAAATTTTCTGCAGATAGCAAGATGCAGGAATATGGGGGACTATTGGATAAAGTTTTTACAGCCTTTAACGAAATGTTTTATATCCTTCTTAGAGGGGTGTTGGCTTATGCTCCCATCGGGGTGTTTGCCATCAGTGCGGCTACATTTGGTCAGCAGGGGTGGGAAACAATCCAATCCCTACTGAAGTTTGTCGGGGTCTTTTATCTTGGACTTCTTCTTCTTTGGGTTGTCGTATATGCTGGATTCTTAAAGTTGACAGGTAACTCTGTCATCACTTTCTTCAAACAGACGAAAGAAGCATACAGCACTGCTTTCTTTACATCCAGCAGTATCGCATCTTTACCGGTAGCCATTCAGTCTGCCAAAAAAGCGGGGATCTCTGAGAAAACGGCGAATTTCGCGTTACCATTAGGCGCTATCTTTAATTCAGACGGTGGAGCTTTACGAATGGGTGTATCGATTGTATTCGCAGCAAATGTGACGAACCTGCACCTTTCCGTTACCGACCTGTTGATGATTGTGCTGGTCGGGACTTTACTGTCTATAGGAACATCTGGAGTTCCTGCTGCAGGGTTGGTTACATTATCTGCGGTCTTAACGATGTTCGGTTTACCACTCGAAATAGTCGCCCTCATTGCAGGAGTCGATGCCATAATTGGAATGGGTGGAACAGCATCTAATGTAACCGGCGACATTGTCGGTGCAGCTGTCGTAGATCGCTCAGAAGAAAAAAACGGCTAAACAAAGAGGGACGGACCTTGAAAACAAGGTCCGTCCCTCTATTTAATTTGGATGCTCAATCAAGGATATCAGTTCCTTTATAACTGGATCTGAAGTCGCTGTTTCAGGATGAACCGCATAAATGGGGCGGTGGACAATATATGGCTCAATGGGGACGAGTTTGCCTTGGAGCACCTCGTCTTTGACCATGGAGCTTGAAAGAAATGCGATCCCGAGTCCCCTTACAGCAAGTTGTTTGATTAAGAAATGACTGCTTGCTTCAAGGACTTCAACCGGTACGATTCGCTCTGACTTTAAGAACTCATCCGCATATTCCCTCGTCCCAGATCCTTTTTCCCTGAGGATGAAGGGGGAGGAATGGAGGTTCATCCTGTTGCTAGCGAAGAAGCGGAGCTCATCCCGACTGATCACCTCTACCTGAAAGGGCTCTAAACCTTTTGTTCCTTCTACGAGGGCAAGATCGAGATTGTTTGTATTCAAAGCTTCCACTATCGTCTCGTGATTGTGAATCATCAATTGTAAACGGACTTGAGGGTACAAGACCTTGATCTTTTTGACAAAATCGGGAAGCAAAACATCACTGACGGTGTGAGTGGAACCAATCCGTAATTGAATTTCCTGCTTTGCTTGATTCACTTGTTCCATTGTCCTCCATAGTTCCAGCATCTCTTTCCCTTGCTCAAATACCCGTTCACCTGCAGGCGTCAATTCAAACAGCTGATTGGTGGAGGAACGGTGAATGAGTGCTGCACCAAGGGCTTGCTCCAACTTTTTAATGTGGACGCTGACAGTAGGTTGAGATAAATTCAGGTATTCACTTGTCTTGGTGAAATGCTGAAGTTGGGCAAGAGTGACAAACGTACGGATCCAGTCCAGTTGCATCATATACCTCCATTAATAAACGTAATCGACTATATTATCATTATTCATTTCTATTATAACTTATATAGAGGTATAATGTTCTATGAAGGAAGTGACGTACGACATGGAATGGATTTTATTTATGATAGGTGGCGCCGTCATCGGTGTCATCTCAGGTTTTTTCGGGATAGGGGGCGGAATTGTTCTGACTCCTACCTTACTGGTCCTTGGTTATGAGCCTAGTCAGGCCATCATATTATCCTTGATGCTTACTCTGGGATCTACGGTAACAGGTACACTGTCACATCTCCGTTTAAAGAATGTGTCCAAAAAGTTAGCGGTTTTCCTTGGAGTTTTCGGAGTCATAGGCTCTGTAGTGACTGTACCATTTGTAAAATGGCTTGATGCCATCAACGGGGCATCGACGTTCATCTCAATTGTCTATATTGCCATATTAAGTTGGTTTTCTTACCAGTTTTTAAGTAAACGACAACAGGACTCGAAGCCTAAAGGGGTCTTTGCAGCTCCCGTCATAGGCTTATTCACGGGAATGATTTCATCCCTAATGGGTGTCAGCGGGGGATTTGTCATGACTCCCTTACTTACGAAATGGCTCAAACTTGATCTGAACAAAGCAATTGGAACCAGTATATCTGCTGCTTCCATTATCGTATTGTCCGGGATCACCTCATATATGTACACAGGGGAGTCACTTGACTATCGCCACGGAATTTTGCTGATCATCGGTGCTTTGATCGGGACACCGATCGGTTCCATCCAGCTCAAACGATTCTCAGGCGTCATCGTCAAGCGGATGCTTGCCGTACTTTATATGGTCGTTGCAGTGAGCGTATTCTTCAAGATGCTATCAATCGCAACTGTCTCACTCGGTTTGATTCTTGGAGCGGTACTCGTTTTCTTTGGAATGCTGATTTATTCAGTTCAGCATTCCAAAAGGACAGCAAACTACTGACGAGGCAATTTTTGGAGAGGGGATTCCCCTCTCTTTTTTTATTTTTAAAAGGAAGAAGGATAAAGTTGACAAGGCAGGGAACCTATTTTTATAAGGAAGATTTGAAGTGAGTATAGATCCTTACTGCTCCTTTCTTGCTTCACTATTCATTGACAATTTGTCTAATGATTAGCGGGACAATAGACCGTACAATGGTAATAAGTCTAAAATTTATTTGCAAAGGATGATTCTATTGACGATCAATCGAACAAGATTAAACCATCATCTGCAAGAGTTAGCTGAAATCGGAAAAATTGGAGAAACTGGCGTTTGCCGCCTGGCTCACTCGAAAGAGGATCGGCAGGGCGTGGACAAAGTTAATGAGTGGATGGAAGTGGCTGGTTTAACGACAAAGATTGATGGATTTGGTAATCTGATTGGCAGGCTCGAAGGAAAGGATAATACTAAACCAATCCTTATTCTTGGATCACACATCGATTCACAGCCTTATGGGGGCAGATTCGATGGGACGGCGGGAGCGCTGGGAGCAATCGAAGTGGTTCATACCATGATGGACAATGGAATCATTCCTGAACGGACCATTGAAGTGATATGTTTTTCTGATGAAGAAGGAAGCCGTTTCAATAAAGGCATCTTTGGCGTAAGGGCTTTGGCAGGAATGCTTGAGGAGGGTGAACTTGAGCGAAAAGACAAGGCTGGGGTTACAAGAAGGGAAGCACTGAAGGAGTTTGGTGTCGATACAGACCTGACACAAAGCCCTGTATATAAAAAGGGAGATATCGCCGCCTTCCTGGAGCTTCATATCGAACAAGGACCAGTGCTTGAAGGAAAAGATAAGCCGGTAGGAATTGTTTCAGGAATTTCAGGGCCTATTTGGTTGACGATAACACTCGAAGGATTTGCCGGCCATGCCGGATCCGTTCCGATGAAAATGAGACAGGATGCTCTTGTCGGTGCATCAGAAATTATTCGCAAATTCGATGAACTGGTTAAAGAAGAAGGAACCGATACAACGGTTGGGACAGTGGGAAGTATGCAGGTGTTTCCAAATTCCAGAAACATTATTGCTGAAAAGGTAGAGTTTACAATTGACCTGCGTGATATCGATCTTGAAGCACGGACCAAACTCGAGCAAAAACTTTATCAACTGATCGAAGAAACCGCTTCTACTTATCATCTCAAATACGATATCAATGAAGATACAAGAAGTGAACCAAGGTATTGTGCAGATTGGATCAAAAAAGTCATGAAAGAAGAAGACGAGAAGCTCGGTTTCGATTCTCCTACCTTGATGAGCGGACCGTTCCATGATGCCCTGATTATGTCCTATATCAGTGATTATGGAATGATCTTTGTCCGCTGTGAAAAAGGGATCAGTCACAACCCTTTAGAGTTTGCCGAGATGGATGATATCGAAAAAGGTGTGCAGCTCCTATACGCCACAGCCCTGCGAATTAGTCAGGAAAAAAGAGTCGATGACCTTGTTCAGAATAAAGTCGGGTATTCTTCGGTTGATAATAACTAAAGAGTAACCATTCGATGGTACTTCTGTCAGTTGTCCTTCTAAGACAAAGGTATACTTTCATCTGGCCAGGCTATCTCTTACCTAAGTTAGGGGATAGCCCCATTTACGTATTGTCAATCCAATAACTCAAATAGGTAAAATCCAGCGATGATGCAATCGCTTGCACATCATAAAAAGATTAGATAATATAAATTCAAAGCTACTTATTGATGGAGGTCTACATGGAAACGGAAAAACAAAAAATGCTCCAGGGTGAACTTTATGAACCCTGGGATCCACAATTAATCGAAGAGAGAAAAAGAGCCCGCTATTTAACGCGAAAGTTAAATCTTACAACGGAGGAAGAAGGGGAAAAAAGAGTTTCTACACTAAAACAGCTATTCGGTTCAACGGGAGAAACCGTTTATTTAGAACCAAACTTTCGATGCGATTATGGATATAACATTCACGTAGGAGACAATTTCTTTGCTAATTTTGACTGCGTGATATTGGATGTGTGCAAAGTCAGTATCGGAAATAATTGTATGCTTGCACCCGGGGTACATATATACACAGCTACTCATCCTGTAAATCCCATAGAGAGAAATAAGGGACCTGAATTTGGTAAGCCTGTCACTATCGGGGACAACTGCTGGATTGGCGGCGGAGCAATCATTAACCCAGGAGTGAGCATTGGGGATAATGTAGTCATTGCTTCTGGTGCTGTTGTGACAAAAGATGTTCCATCCAACGTAGTGATTGGTGGTAATCCTGCCCGCATCATCAAGGAAATTGAAGTGGAAGAGATAAGATAACGATAGGAATAAAATGTTAAAAGGAGCTGGGAAACGATACTCCCAGCTCCTTTCATTAAAATTTATCAGGAAATTGCTTCACGATTCCATCAGATAGAGAATCAGACAAATGAAGGATATGTGCTCTACCATCATCAAAGCTTTTGATATTAGCTTTCCAATCTTTTTTAATCCGTGCCACTGCTTCATCGGTCACGAACTGTAGATGCATGTATAGCAAATCTTTTAATTTTTTTTCAGGCCAATAGGGATTGGCGCTTGCTAAGAATCGGGCAATATCGTCGGCATTTCGATACCATTCTTTATTAAGCTGTTCTACTTGAGCTGATTTGCCACCTTTTGCAGCTTCTACGATTTTTCCCGCAAGTACAATATGTTCTGTCAATAAATCCGCTAATTGGTTACCTGCTTTTTCCCCATAATAGGGTTTTACCGCATTTCCGATATCTTTCTGGTTCTGAAGCAACCTTGCCAGTACTATATCAGTATCTTCCAACCCATCCACTGCACTTATGATGTAATTCCTTGTGTAGAAGACATGGTCGGTCCATAATGTCCTCATATCTTCCCGGGCCTTCATACTTGCTTCACTTATACAGGAATCCTGCTTGGCCGCTGCCACCCCAGGCAATGAAAAGAGTGACGCCATCACAACGAGCAATAAAACCGCATATTTTTTCAACTGAATACCTCCCATCATAATTGTTCTATATTTATCATTCGTTTATTTTAGAAAAACATTCAATCAGATATGATGGTAAGGAATGATAACCTGAAAAAAGTTGTCCATTTTTAAAAAATTTGAGTTGCTTGTCCTCACCAACCCGACACTTTCGACATAAAGTGTTCTATGGAGGTGATGCATTGGCAAGAAAAATAATACAATACCTTTTTCTCAGTCCATCCGTAACTCATGCCAATTTTGAATGGGGATCTCCTTCCCTCTCGAATCCGTACGTTGCACAGTTTGGGGTAACCCTAAGGCCCCATATTAAGGTAAAAAACAATGATTATAAGATCAACAGTTCATACTGAAAAAATCGAAGCGAACACAGTATGGAACTCCGCCGGTCAAGAAATACAATGATAATGAATAAAGTGAATAAGATCGTGTTTTTCGCAATACAATAGAGAGAAAGAAAAACTAAACCCTATAAGAAAGTCCCCTCCATGAATATAGAATCGTCCGTAAAAAAGTGTTTCCTGTTCCTTAGCAGGGAACCTTTTTTATATTGAAGAGAGGTGGCGATAGGAAATTGTCCAAGCATGCTTGTCCATTTGTGAATATAGTACTATATGTCAAGCTCTTAGGAGGAAATTAATTGAAAACCATCATGATTGATCCGGGACATGGAGGATCTGATCCTGGTGCCACATATAAAGGAAACGAAGAAAAGAAATTCAATCTTTTGACGGCCGTTGTGGTCAGGGATTATTTAGTGTCGAATTACAATGTGAAGGTGTTAATGACGAGGACCGGGGATCAAACCTTATCTCTTTCAGATAGATCCGACCTTGCCAATCGCTCGAACCTGGATTTGTATTTATCCATCCATCATAATGCAGGTGGAGGGACAGGGTTTGAAAGCTATGTATACAATGGGAGTGTACCGACACAGACTTTATCATTTCAAAAAACCATCCACGAAAAAGTAATAGAAGCCGTTCAGCCATTCAACGTAACAGATAGAGGGAAGAAGAGAGCAAATTTTCATGTGCTCCGTGAAACCAAAATACCATCGGTGTTGGTGGAAGTGTTGTTTGTTGACAATCCAAAGGACGTTGCGCTCTTGAATGATACAAAGTTCAGACAGGCAGTAGGAATTTCGCTTGCAAAAGGCGTTGCCAAAGCACTTGCACTCCCGGCAAAAGTTTCGGGCAATCAGCCACTTTTCAAAGTGATCGCAGGGTCATTTACAGAAAGGAAGAATGCAGAAGACCGGGTGAAAGAGTTGAAAGCTGTTTCATTTGAAGCGTTTATAGATGTGGTAGTCGTTTCCGGCAAAACGTATTTCCGGGTTCAAACTGGGGCTTTTTCAGTGAGGGAAAATGCAGAAGATCAAATAATAGCATTAAGCCGGGTGGGGATCGATGCCTTCCTTTTAAGAGAAGAGGCTGTGCCGGCTCCTGTGCCGACGGACCCTCCGCCAACCGTTCCACCAGAACCTACTAAGCCCCCACAGCCTCCTGGTATTGATTATTCCATTATGGGAACATCTATTATCCAAGCCCAACAATTAGATGAATTTGTGAAAGCAGTGAATCCTTCCGCACCCTTAGTGGGGAAATTTTACACTTTCTATGGGGACCTTTACGGCATCCGGGGAGATATCGCATATGCACAAGCCATTCATGAAACCAATTATTTCAGATTCACAGGACAAGTGAAACCTTCTCAAAATAACTATGCAGGGATTGGTACCACCGGACCCGGAAATGATGGGGCTTCATTCACCACGCCTGAACAGGGGGTACTTGCTCATATCCAGCACCTTTACGCGTATGCATCGACTAAACCACTCCCTGAAGGAGCACCACTTGTGGACCCGCGGTTTACCCTGGTCACAAGAGGTTCTGCAGCGAACTGGACGGACCTGAATGGAAAGTGGGCTGTTCCAGGAACTACCTATGGTCAGAGTATTCTCTCTATATATAAAAGAAATATTGAAGATGCCCTTCAATCGATTGAAAATCAGAGAATATTGCTGAATAATGCACTGGATAAACTGAATTAGGCGTAAAAAGAGTGCTGTATGAACGGCACTCTTCATTTTATTTATAATAAAATACACACTCTATGTTCTACAAATACATTAGTCAGTCCGTACATATGGATGGAATGGAACGCAAATACTAAACGTATGTTCGGGAGGTGAGTACAATGGAAAATAAGAATTTTGAACAAATTTATGAAGAATACAAGCAACAAGGTAAGGTTCAGGCGAAAATGGAAATAGCTGATGAACTTTCTACAGGGGCAGAACAAATTGTTGCTGTCAGAAGAAATAATGACAATGACCTTATCGCCTTCAAGACCGAGAGTGGTCGGGAACTGGATTATATAACCGCTCTAGAAGAGGCAAAAGCCGGAAAGCTCGCCCATGTCGATGTGATTCATCGCTATGGCAGGGATGTCATACGAAGTGAGCCGGACGGGCTGAAAGAAAATAATCTCAGTGAACTTCCTTCATTTTAAGGCGAAAAACAAGCATACCCAATAATAGGGTATGCTTGTTTGTGAGGGACGGACCTCTCATTCTTCCTCCTTTAATAAATGGAACAGCATTCGTTCCCGATCTTCAAAAAATTGCTTCATGATCTGATAGTGACTTGTGTCCTCAAGATTTGCTTCACTTAACCCATTATCCGTTAGCTGAATGAGGTTCGATGAAGGATAGGCCATTAAGATGGGAGAATGAGTAGCGATAATAAATTGAGAATGATCATTGACCAGTTCATGTATGCGGGAAAGCATGGATAGTTGCCTCAAAGGAGAAAGCGCAGCTTCCGGCTCATCCAGGATATAAAGACCTTTTCCTCGAAATCTGTTCATGAAGGTCGAAAAGAATGCTTCCCCGTGAGATTGCTCATGCAGGGATTTCCCTCCAAACGAGTCGATTACCTTTGGAGCTGTTAAACGGTCCCGGTCCATTTCTTCAATATTCGTCGCTACATTATAAAAGCTTTCCGCCCTTAGGAAAAAACCGTCTTGAGGACGATCGATCCCCCTTACCACCTTCATGTATTGATCCAGGTTTGAGTAGGAATCATACGTAGAAAAAGTAAAATTAAGCGACCCTCCCTCAGGGTTAAATCCAATGGCCATGGCAATAGCTTCTAATAACGTGGATTTACCCATTCCATTTTCTCCGACGATGAACGTGACATTTGGATGAAGGGAAAGATCCTTTAAGTAACGTATACTTGGAATATTAAAAGGATAAGAGTGTAATGAGGGGAGGTCTTCTCTCTTGAGCGACACTGACCGTATGTATGGTTGGTGATAAAACGACATGGTCTAGCTCCTTTTTATCTTTAGAGTACCATAAAGGATCATGATACATATACAAAAAACTGCCATTACCGGAGTAAAGGCAGTTCGTTTCACGTTATCTTGAAGGTTCAAGCAGTACTACACTTTCTATAGTCGACGCCAATAGGCTGATATCAGTAAATTCTTCCACTTTCATTGTATCCACATAAATAATGCGAAAACATTCCCTGTCCAGATGGTAAGTAACAGTCATAACAGGTGAGTGCTCATGGTCAGAAATCGTATGAACAATCTCACTTTCCTTGAATTCCTTAAGAGTCTTGAGCATGGTTACGATATTTTCAAGTGACATTTAACATGTCTCCCTTCTACTTGCTAGAGGGATTGACTAAATACAGTCTCGTAGACCCATTGAACTTCAAGTATAACATAGAATTGGATAAATAGAAACATGCGTTCTGAAAACAACTGGAAATGATCATTATGTCACAGGAAACAAATGTATACCTCCCTAGATGAATTCATATGATGAAAGAGCAAGGGAGGTAGGTGAAGAATGGACGATCGATTAATGAGGGGTTCCCCTTTAGAATTGAAGTATCCGGATGATATGCTTTCCATCATTCGAGAGGGATTAAACCCCTCCACATCCAAAAAGATTATCATCATAGGGGCCGGGATGAGTGGACTGGTTGCAGCCTCGACTTTAAATAAGGCCGGGCATAATGTCGTGATTCTTGAAGGAAACCAAAGGATCGGGGGAAGGATTTATACCGTTCGGAAGCCATTTACCTCCGGGAATTATTTGGATGCCGGTGCCATGAGGATCCCCGATAACCATCGATTGGTATTTGAGTATATACGTAAATTCAATCTGCCATTTCAACCATTTCAAAATTCCTCTTCTAAAGACTTGTTTTTAGTAAATAACATTTTAGTGACGAGAAAAGAGTACGAAGCTGATCCGGATATTCTGCAATATCCTCTCCCCGAAAGTGAAAGAGGAAAAACCGCTTCTGAGGTCTTTCTTGAAGCCACCAAGCCTTTTATAGATTTGTATAATAACAGTGAACACAGTGAACAATTGAACTTAATAAAAAAGTATTCGAATTATTCAGTGGGGCAATTCCTGTCCAACAACCCGTTTGGAAAATCCTTATCGTTGAATGCCATCAGGAAAATAAATGTCATTCTCGGAATCGAAGGATTTCCTGAATTTTCATTTGTTGATATATTAAAAGATATTATATTTCCTATCTTTAGAAAAGAGACGAAGTTTTATGAAATAACAGGTGGGAATGACCGATTGCCGTATTCATTAATGGGTGAGCTACAGTCCAATATTTTCATGAATCAAAAAGTGACCCGTATCATTCAGTCTAAATCGGGTGTCGTCGTTCAAACGATTAACCCCTTGGATGGGACGTATAGGGAGTATCAAGCTGACTATGTGATTGTCACTGTTCCTTTTACCGTTTTTCAATTTATTGATGTCGTCCCATATAAATCGATTTCTTTCAAAAAATGGCAGGCGATCCGTGAAGTGACCAATATTCCATCTGTAAAAATCGGTATCGAGTTCAGAAGTCGTTTTTGGGAGGAAATGAATTACGGAAACATTGTATCCGATCTTCCCACCCGATTTACTTATATGCCAAGTCATGACATAGGGAGCAACAAACCTGGTGTGATGCTGGCAAGCTACAGTTGGGGTCAAAACGCTCTCTTATGGAATAGTAAATCGAAGGAAGCAATCATTTCAGAAGTGTTGAAGGATCTTTCCAGGGTTTATGGAAATCGGGTTTATACAGAACTACTGAATTATTTTGTTTATAATTGGAGCAGAAATCCTTTCTCGGCAGGATGTTTCACTCTATATACACCTGGTCAGGCAGCTGACATCGGGGATTATGTCCGTACACCCGAAGGCAGGATCCATTTTGCAGGGGAACACACCTCTTCTTTTCATGGTTGGATAGAAGGTGCGGTGGAATCCGGTATAAGGGCTGCATATGAAGTGAATGGGCGATAAACCAAAGACGCATCTCATCATGCGTTTTGTTTACGTTCAGGTCGTTTTTAGAAAAATGATTTTCCATTTGTGTCCTGTCCTATAGGAAATCAGACCGAATCCTGAAAAAACCTTCTACTCTATCGACACTCTGCATAAAGTTAACTATTAAATACTTTATATAGGGGTACTGATGATGTCGTATAAGTCTCGAAATAATAATAGCTTAGTCCCGCTAGTATTCGTATCTATGAAAGCCGTCATCCGGGTAGTATTGATAGGGATCATCATGATGTATGTCATGGTATGGCTGATTTCGTCGACGGCCATTAAATTGAGGGTGGACAGCCTTTTCTATACTTCGGTATCAGAGCTTGTACCGAAAGAGACATTCCTTATGCTTCTGTCACAGGAAATGACAGGTCTGCGCATCGAGAATAAAGAGGCCATGAATACCGACTTTGATTGGTTGGAAAGCGTTACGAATGTATCACTGCTTGACCCAAGGAGTCTATTTGGACGAGAAATCCCTGGAATAGAAAATTATCATACGCATATAGCCGTTGCCGGTAAAGGGACGGACATTACCAATTTACCTAATGAGTCGCCAGCTCCAACGGAGGACCAGCTGAAGGATCAGGAAATCGATCAGAACCAAGTCGATCAAGCCAATCATAACTCAGGTGACGGTGTGCAGGAGATTGAAGAAAAGTCTGTGTTCATTTATCACTCCCACAGCTGGGAAGCCTTTAGCCCTCTAATTAAAAACAACGATTCAAAAGATCCGGCCAGTACGAATGAAAAGGTCAATGTCATTGCGGTTGGTTCAAAATTGAAACAGGAACTCGAATCACGAGGAATCGGGGCAGTGCAAGACAAGACAGATGTAAACCAAGCATTGAAAAACAAATCATGGACCTATTTTGAATCCTATAAGCTGACAAGGGGATTGGTTCAAGAAGCCCTTGCACAAGATGACGATTTAACCTATTTAATAGATATTCACCGGGACTCCCAACCCCGAAATATTACGACCAAAACGATCAATGGCAAGGACTATGCACGCCTATTTTTCATCGTAGGGAAAGAAAATAAGAATTTTGAAAAGAATCTCAAAATCGCGAAAGAATTAAATGCTAAATTAGAAGAGAAGTACCCTGGAATCAGCAGGGGGGTATTCGTTAAAACAAAAGCAGAAGGAAATGGGGTCTACAATCAGGATCTAACAGAAAGGGCGATGCTCCTTGAGTTTGGCGGAGTGGAAAATAACTTAGTGGAATTATATAATTCCACCGAAGCATTTGCGGAAATCTTTGCAGCTTATTATAAGAAGGATGCAGTTGAGGTAAACGCTCAATAACTATTGAAATGACGTGAGCCATAGGCCCGCGTCATTTTATTGTTTGGCCATTTCCGAAAAGATAAACCAGGCTTCTAACTGGTTAACTTCGTGCAATTTTTCCAGTGAATAGAGCCGACATCACTATGCGGATGGCAATCCTTCTGAATATAGTGATACTCATCCTCAAGTTCTCTAAGTGTCAGCTCGAATAATTGTTTATTTCCTTTTTTGAAAATGTTATGGACGACCAATTTGTTAATTAACTCATTTCTTCTTTTATTAATTGCTTCCTGGAGATTTTCTCCCATTATGATCACTCCTCTTATAATATGAATAAACAGAGAAAGAGACTTTTTCATGTAAAAAAGCCTACTTCCTAGTAAGATAAGAAGAAGGCTTTAACGGAAAAAACTTCAACTTATCTTTCAAGCTTGACGCTTGTGGATTTAGCACAGTGTTCTAGAAATTAGAATCTGTTGCTGAGGTATCATCGGGCCAGTCCCTCTACCTCTCTGGATAAGTGGCTATGTGGTTATCAGAATTCTATTATATGTTATATCAAACTATTCCTAGTTGTCAACTTTGAATTAAGCGTGGCACCAGGATCAAAAAATGATGTCCTTATTCTAATTACATATCATATTCCTTTTTCAGACACAGTTTCTTTTTCTAATCTGCCTAAAACATGATAATCTGTATACATACACGTAATTAATGGAGTGAATGGTATGAAGAAAGTGGTTATCGTAGGTGGGGGCATTACAGGCTTAACGGCTCTCTATAATCTGCAAAAGATATCCAGGGAACAAAATCTGGATATTGAGTTAGTATTAATTGAACGGGATCAACAGCTCGGTGGTAAGATCAGGACGATAACGGAAGGTGACTTTATTATGGAAGCTGGTGCAGATTCCATTGTAGCCCGTAATGAGGGAGTACTTCCATTGGTCAATGACCTTCAACTTCAAAACGAACTGGTCTATAACGAAACAGGAACATCTTACATATACACAAATGGTGAACTGCATAGAATACCTCCAGATACAATCTTCGGTATTCCCATGAGCATAGAAGCACTTAATGAAAGCACTCTGATTTCTGAAGCCGGAAAGAAAGCGGCCCTTCTGGACCTGGAGACGAAAAATACTGTATTCACGAAGGAAAGCTCCATCGGAGAATTTCTGGAAGCATTCCTCGGGAAAGAACTAGTGGAAAATCAGATCGCACCTGTATTATCAGGGGTGTATTCTGGGAACTTGTATAAGCTGACCATGGCCTCGACTCTACCATATCTTCTGGATTATAAAAATGAGTATGGGAGCATCATCCAAGGATTATCTGCAAACAAGCAGAAATTCAAGGGATCTTCCAATAAAAAGTTCATTTCCTTTAGGCATGGATTATCCACCATTATCGACCGTCTGGAAGAAGAGTGCGGTGATGCGACGATCCTAAAAGGAACAGCGACAACAAATCTCCAAATGAGTGCTGACAAATATGAGCTCACGTTAAAAGGACATGAAAGCATTCAAGCAGATGCTGTCATTTTTGCGACACCTCATGATGTGACTCAACAGATTTTAAATCGTGCAACATTAAATGAAGATTTTAATACCCTAAGGAACTCTTCCTTGATCTCCATCTATCTGGGTTTTAATGTTCCTGACGAGGAGCTCCCGGCTGATGGTACAGGGTTTATTGTTTCTAAAGGCAGCGAAGTGAAGTGCGATGCATGTACATGGACGAGCCGTAAATGGAAACACACATCCCGAAATCATAATCTTCTGGTAAGACTTTTTTATAAGAGCTCGAATGCTCATTACGGGCAGTTAAAGCATTTAGAAGAGGACGAACTGACAAAAGTGGCACTGGACGATATTAAGAAGAGCGTCGGAATCAATGCGGATCCCATTTCAGTGGAGGTGACCAATTGGAAAGATTTAATGCCGAATTATCATCTTTCGCATAATCAGGCCGTGCAGGCTTTGGAGAAGGTGATCACAACTGAAATGCCAAGAGTGAAACTGGCCGGAGCCTCCTACTACGGCGTGGGGATAGGCGCCTGTATTCAGAACGGAAAGAAAATAGCAGAATCGATAATAGAAGACATCATGTAAGGAGCTTGACCTCAGAGGGGTCATGCTCCTTTTGATGTTGAAAAATCAATATAGTTAACACCAAAATGAAAATATCTATTGAATGCCCTTCCATTATTTGAAATAATTGGTTATTGAGGATTATAGATGCTAGAGCCTTGCACAAAATCATTCATTGGAGGAAAACATGACATGGCAAACGTACCAAGAATCGTAAACAGCGTGCTGGAGGAATATATGAGACTATTGAATACATATTTACCTGAAACACTCGAAGGATTGTATTTACACGGGTCCGTTGCCCTCGGTGCATTTGTGAGTGATTCCAGTGACATTGATTTTATTACCATCACCAACCGTCGACTAACCACAGAAGATTACGACGCTCTTAATCGTATTCATACAACACTACAGCAGACGTTTCAAAAGCCGGAAATGGACGGGGTATATATTTTAAAAGAAGATTTCGGGAAGATGGGTCCAAGCTGTGAAGAGGATACCGAAATGTACGCATACTATAACAATGGTGAATTAAAATTTGGGGAATATTTCAATTTTAACCCTATCACATGGTATTTAGTGAAGCATAACGGGATTAGAGTTATAGGACCTGAAATTTCATCATCTTTTTCAGGACCATCCAGAGAGGAACTGTACCAATATGTCCTTCATAATATGAATACGTATTGGTCTGGAAGACTTCAATCCTTCGAAGAATCTCTAGAGGAGGTAAAGCATTATCCCACCACTATGATTGATGCTGAAATAGAGTGGTCGGTCCTTGGAGTTCTTCGTCAATATTACACATTGAAAGAAGCGTCGATCATTTCCAAGCAAGATGCCGGCCGGTATGGATTGCAGGAGCTTCCTGAAGAGTGGCATAGCCTGATTAGGGAAGCGATGAACATCCGTTCAGGGTTGAAAGGATTTGATTCAGCCTTAAATGAGATCCGGGTAAAGCAGACCATAAAGTTTTTAAAATATGTGATAGCCCATTGCAATGAGAAGAAAATGGAGCATCCTATTCAACGCTAGGGTACAAGTAATAGGCAGGAAATGATCCTGCCTATTTATACTCTACACCTTCTTGATGATCTCCATCCCTAATTGATCCAGGGCGTATTTGATTCCCTGTTGCAGGATTGAAAAGCAGGGAATATGGTTCATCCGATAGCCCCTCTGTGTGACCTTAATACTCAGTTCAGAAGAAATCCCCACAAGTAAACACTTAGTTCCCAATAGGGAGGCTGCACTTACGAATTTCTGAATGAAAGATAACGTATAATCATCCACCCTGCTGAGACTGGTCAAATCGATGATCAGGAATTCAGCTTTGTAACGCGGCAGATTGAGAAGTGTTTTATTCAGCAATTCTTCAGCTCGAATTTCATTATAGCGACCTACAAGAGGGACCACGAGAATCGAGTCCAATACAGGAATGATCGGTGAAGAAATTTCTTTGATGATCTCGGATAACACTTCGGTTCTCTGCTTCGTAATACGATCCAATTCTTCTTGGGCTGCTATGGTTTGCTCTTCCATTAGAGCATTCACATTCAAAGAAGGAGAAATATCGGATGCGAAAAACTCATATACGCTACAGTCGTCACCACTGATCTGGCTTTTAACCACCCGGTACCAAACTTTAGAGCCGAATATTCCAGTCAGTACACCAGCCCAATGACCTGGTATGAATGTTCCTTCTTCTTCTTTTCCCTGTGCAACATTCACTTTATACTCCCACCCATTGCAAAATTGCACGACTGCCTTTTTTTCTTCAATGGAATACGATAAGATTTCTGTAATTCCCCAACCAGCCGTTACATAAGTATTAGGGAGTTTATCCAGGATTTCTTCCGGTTTGCCGATGGATTTCAAATAAAAGTCACTGACGATCAGGCCGGTTCGGTAGCCTGCTGTCTCTAGGACCAATCTTGCCTCTTTTTCCCCGGCTATTTCCTCGATGGAATCGATCAGCGTTTTAAACGCTGTATTAACCCAAAATAATACAACCTCATCATTTTCAAATGTTATGGATCCCTTATCCAAGTCCCAATCAAATAATGAACCATTCACATCAATATCATACTTTGTCATCACATTAACCCCCATGGATACCAGAATAGATTTTTTATGTATTATTAAGTCAAATACTACTCTTTTACCCCAATCAAATATTACCTAAACCATTTAATTAGGAAGTATAGATCAAAGGGGAAATGGGGGATTCACGTATGTCATAATGACGGGAAGAAATGACAGTACCACGAAGAAAAGATCCTTCGTGATACTGTAAGAAGATTAGGTCACTATTTAGATGTCCGATTGGCATATGGATAAATGGGATCCATTAGATTGAACTCATATGTCTCTCCATTAACAATCCCCACCACTTTGTCACTGTCATACAGATCCAACATGAATTGTGCCATTTCCTTTGCTGTATGATATTGCGGCACAGTGCCATCATAATTGAAATCAGGTACATCAAATGATCGTTGGGCGAACTCGGTTTCTGTCGCTGCTGGTGCCAATACTTTCGCTTTCATCTGTGAACCTTTTGAAGCAAGCTCCTGTGCGAGCCCTTCGGTGAATGCACTCACATAGAACTTCGTAGCACAATAAGTTACGGCATCTGCAACAATTGTGTATCCACCACCTGAAGAAACATTGATCAGTTGAGTACCGGCTACATGTTCATAATCCCTTACAAATAGGGAAGATAATAAGGTCAATGCCTCTATATTAAGGTTCAACATATTTTGGATTTTTGTAAGATTCTGCTCAGATACGGAATCGAAGTTCCCAAATCCCGCATTATTAATCAACGTTTGAATCTGGTATTGTTTCAAGTTTTCATAAAGTTGGTAGACGTTTTCGCTGATGGACAAATCCACAGGCATGATTATGACATCAACCTCTGGGTATGCAGCCGTAATCTCATTCTTCAGCTCACTTAATTTTCCCTCTCGTCTGGCGACAGCTATGATATTCTTCCCTCTGGCTGCGAAGGCAAGTGATGCCTCGTATCCGATTCCCGAGCTTGCTCCAGTAATGACTGTGTAGTTCATATTTTCTCCTCCTGACTATTTATGTTACACTACAATCCTAAAGCTTAGAGTGGACTCTAAGTCAACTGTTTATGCATTGGAGGAAAGCGGAATGTATAGTATTAGTGAAGCGTCTTCAGAACTGGGGGTCACTCCGCACTCCCTTCGTTATTATGAAAAAGAAGGAATCATCACTCCAGACCGATCACCATCAGGTGTTAGGGAATATACTGAATCCCATATGAAATGGCTGAAATTTGTGTTGAAACTAAGGGAGACTCAAATGCCCATATCAACCATTAAAAAGTATACCGCGTTGTTCCTGGAAGGGGATCACACCATGGAAGAGAGATTGTTATTACTGGAAGAACATCAACGAAATATACAGGAGCAGCTTCAAACTTTATCGTCTACTAATGAAATGTTGAACAATAAGATTGGTTCGTATAAGAGAGTTATGACGGAACACACATCAGATAGTTGAAGTTCCCTTATTCGTGATGGTAAGCCTACATTTATGGTTCTGAATCCTATAGTATGAAAATGGAAAGGGTACCTGACTTCATATGTCAGGGCCTTTTTTTGCGAAATCATCACTTATTTTCAAGCATCCGTAGTGGCAAAACACGGGTTGGGTAAACTAAGTTTCAAATGACAGATTAGGGACAAAGGCGGAATTTATATGCAAAACATCTGGAAAATTTTCACTAGGGACATAAAAAATGTATCCAGGAACTGGGTGGCTGCATTCCTGATAGGCGGCTTGATGTTATTACCATCTCTTTATGCCTGGTTTAATATCGGTGCTTCCTGGGACCCGTACAGTAAGACCGATCAACTTCCGGTCGGGATCGTGAATGAAGATAAGGGGGCGGAACTCAAGGGGGAGAAACTGAATATCGGGGAAGACCTTGTAAAGGAATTAAAGAAAAATGATGATATGAACTGGAAGTTTGATGACAGAAAAAAAGCGATGGACCGCGTGGAATACGGTGAGTATTTCGCAGTCATCATCATTCCCGACGACTTCTCGGGGAAGTTGGCAACTGTCATAGACGATAAACCTGAAAAGGCGACCTTGGAATATTACGTAAATGAAAAGATCAATGCCATCGCACCGAAAATTACAGAATCCGGGGCAGGTGGGATCGTTGATAAAATAACAGGTTCGTTTATATCTACTGTCAATGGGACCATATTTGAACTGTTTAATGAGCTGGGAATTGAGATTCAAAAGGACCTCCCTGACATCAAAAGGTTTGAAGATTATGTATTTACAGTAGATCGAAAGTTACCGGGAATCGGTGCTGCCCTGAATGAATCGTTGTCGGATGCCGAGAGTGCCAAGAAGATCATTCAGAAAGCGCAGGATGAAATCCCAGATGTGAAACGTGTGACGAATCAGGGACTTGATACGATCGATCGGACAACGGATTTTCTCAACAAAGCTGAAAATGAATTAAATGAGTTGGCTCCAACCATTCAAGAAGGTTTAGAACAGGTACAGGAAATGTCTTCCAAGGTCAATGATTTCCTGGGTCAAATCCAAACCTCTTCCGTAGACCTTAGTGGAGCAGAAGCCATCAACAAGGGAATTGCTGATAAGCTTACCTCCTCCATTCAGACGATTGACACGGTTGAAGGTTCCTTACAATCGTTACAGAAGAATGAAGAAAATCCAAATCAGGAACAAATTGAACAGGCCCTGAATCAGCTGGAAGAAGTTAAAGTGGAAATGCAGAAAATTCAAAATGAAGGTCAGAAACTAAATGATTTCATTACAACAAAGCAACAAGACGTGAACGAATTGATCAAGGGCATCAAAGATCGTGCCCGTAAAACGGATAATGATATGGGTGAACTTATAAAAAGATACAAACAAACAATTGAACCGGCGGTATTAGGTGAGGTAGCTAATGCAAAGGGAACCTTGAATGAAGCAAGGAACATCCTTCAAGACATCCAAGGGACCATTCCGGAAGTGGAAAGGATTCTCTCTAATACAGATAAGAACATCGACAAAGGAACCGAAACCCTCCAAAGCGTTTCAAGTCAATTTCCGTATATAAAAGACAAAATCAGCCAGCTTGCCGGACGTATCAGGGATATCCAGGGGGAAACCGATATAAATGAAATCATCGATCTCCTTCGGAATGATCCCAATGCAGAGAAAAGCTTCTTTGAAGAACCGGTTGTCTTAAATAAAAATAGTTTATTTCCAATCCGGAATTATGGGGCTGCCATGACCCCGTTTTATACTGTGTTAGCCATCTGGGTAGGTGCACTTTTGTTAATCTCGCTATTAGCAACGGAAATCATCGCTCCACATGAGTTTAATGAAAGGGAAATCTATTTTGGTAAACTGCTGACGTTTCTCGGCATTGGGTTCATACAAGCCATGATTGTAACAGTTGGAGACATTTTTATCCTGGGGGTTCATATCGCAGAACCTGGTTGGTTTATTGGCTTCGGATTATTCATCAGTATTGTTTTTATGATTGTGGTGTATACGTTGGTATCGGTATTTGGGAATATCGGAAAAGCGATGGCCATCGTCCTTCTGGTCCTGCAGATTGCAGGAGCCGGCGGGACTTATCCCGTGCCCCTTTTGCCGGCTTTTTTCCAAACCATCCATCCCTTCCTCCCATTTTCTTATAGCATCGATCTCATGAGGGAAGCGGTTGGCGGGATCGTCTGGGAGAGAGTGTTCAGAGATCTATTAATTCTAAGCTTATTTGGCCTTATTGCTTTACTATTCGGCACATTTTTCAAAGGGCCGCTAAGTAAAAGGACAAAAGCTTTTATGAAGAAATCCAAAGAGTCCGGGTTGTTTCATTGAAGATATTGAGGATGGAAATCGGTTTTCAATTCGCTTCCCTGCTTTTTAGCGATGGAAAAGGATTCCTCTCTTTACAATTAGGGTAAAGCCTAATAAATACATAATGTAAAAGGGAGGAAATAGTGTGAAGCAAGCCATGTTAATCGTCAATCCATCTTCTGGGAAGGAATTGGGTGAACAATATAGTGACCATGCACTTAAAACGATGAAGGAGATGGGATATGAGACTGTTTTACGATTGACGAAAGGAGAGGGGGACGCAATGGAATTTGCGAGGGAAGCTTGTGAGAAAAGATATGATTTCCTTGCCGCGATGGGCGGGGATGGCACGATCAATGAGGCCATCAATGGGATGGCTGAACAGGAGTACCGGCCTATTTTCGGCCTCATCCCGCTCGGTACCGTCAACGATTTCGCACGCGCTCTCAATATTCCAATGAAACCTGAAGAAGCAATCGACATCTTTAAGCAAAATCACGTCCAGAAAACCGACGTCGGAAAGATCAATGATCGATACTTCATCAATATTGTGGCAGTCGGAGCATTGGCAGAGGCTTCATTTTCCACACCGGTTGAACAGAAATCAAAACTTGGTCCACTTGCCTATATAATAGAAGGAATGAAGAAAATGAAAGAGAAGCAGCCGTTTGAGCTTAAAGTCCAATCCGAACATGATTGGGAAGGGGAAGCCCTTCTTATGCTTGTTGCCCTGACCAATTCTGTGGGGGGGATGGAAACCATCGCACCGGAAGCCAAGGTGAATGATGGACAGCTTCATGTCTTTATCATTAAAGATATGGCCCTTCCCAAGTTCCTTTTATTACTTCCTAAAATCCTGCTGGGTGAATTAGCGGAAAGTGAACATGTACACTATATGAAAGTGACCAAACTTCAGGCGAAATCCACCTATGAGATGATAGCCAATGTTGATGGGGACGAGGGAGACCAACTCCCTATCACAATAGAAAATTTGAAACAGCATCTGGACATTCTCGTTCCCGTTCAAAAATAAGAATTCACATAAGGAAATGGAGAGGTGGAGGGCAATCCTTTTTCAGGGAAGTACTTCGTAGTATAGTAATTCTATCCTTTTTGTGTTACCATTACTTCTTAGAGCAAACAAAGGACGTGACCATTCATGATAAACATTCAAATCCCTCAAGCGGATATTTCCATAACGGAACGAAAACAAGCAAAAGACTCAGAAGAACCAAAGATCAAAAGTATCCAGGGCTTTATCGATCTTCACGAAATTCCAAGAGATAAGGGAGGCATCATCTTATTTTATAATATCAATGATGAACTTCTATTCGTTGGGAAAGCCAGAAAGCTGCGACAAAGAGTGAAGAAGCATCTTGAGGATACTGTATCACCACTGCGTAATCACAGAGATGAAGTCTACCGAATCGATGTAGCTATCGTAGAGGAAGCGATGGATCGTGACATTTATGAAACATACATCATCAATAAACTTCAAGCGAAATATAATGTAGACAAAGTATTCTATAAGTAAGAAATTAAAAAGGTACCAGGGTCAGATTAAGGACCCTGGTACCTTTTTGATTTATAGAGATGTATATAAGCTTCTAGCGGGTAAGTGTGGATTCCATTTAACCAACAATTCTTCCCGAACTCCAAAATAGGTTGTAGCTGTCCGATCAGTCACCCCATAAGAAACCTCGGTTCCTTCCTCACTCCAATGAATGGTGATCGATACGATTACAGAAGGTCTCTTTACCCCGGCTATCTCAATATCAACCGGTTGCTTCAGGTCAAATAACGTTTCAAAGCTGATTTCCTGTCTTTGGATTGATGGGGGCGAGAGGGAATCTTCAATATTCACATATTTCTTTTTATGATCCAGGATATCATATGTTATAAAAGATTCCCCGGGATTAATCCAGTACACGATGTGCACAATGCGCCCTGCCTTTAAAGAAGTTCCGGAATATGTTTCATGAAAAAGATCCTCATACTCAATGACTTCATTCAATTTGATGGGATTTATGGTTCCGTTCACAAGAGCCCCTCCTGTAATAAAGATAGAAAGCCTTATAGTTATAGTTATTGGAGGGGTGTCACTCATAGAACCATGAGAAAAAACAACTGATCCATTTTTAAAGAATCATAGAGAAGGATATCTGAAGATGACTATCTATCGGTAAAACCATAATGTAAGAGCACCGCGCAGTTCAAAATAAAAGACCCTTCGTAAAAGAAGGATCTTAATAGTTTACTATCTTCTATAAGCAATGGATAATCGAAGATCCTCATCTGTCAACACATACTGATGAACCATCTCCAATGTTTCTGTCAACGTACTTGATAATCTGTGACTTGGATATGCACAAACAGATAGCATACCTTCTTGAAGGACATAATCATCCGCGATCGATTCAAATTCCTTGATTAAGTTTGCGTTCGGTTCTTTCGAAATCCATTCGACATGGCCCCAGGTTCTTATGGAAGGGTTCAATTTCTTTATGACAGAGAGATCCTTCTGGAAAGCGTTGAGAATATGCTGAGTGTTAAAATCCCCGTTTAAAAAATAGTAGTCAAAATTATCAACTAATGAAATGGATGAGAGCTGTTCCTCTGTATACAATCTGTTCATTCTATGCTTGACCTTGGTGATATTTCTCATGCTTTCAATAATAAGCATATGTTGATTGTTTTCCAAGCCAGCCCGAATAAATAACATCAGATTTCGAATGTAGGCTTCCTCCTGTTGAAAGGGGTAGAAAATATGACCTTTCTGTAACGTTGCGAGCTTCACATCATTTAACACTTCCAAATATCCTCACCTCTCGTCCCAAGAAAATATTGCCTTTATTCTACTTTAAGCATAACATAAACGTGTATGAAGCTATATACATTTAAGTTTGAATATTCTAACAATTGTCCACCTGATACATTCCGTGGTCATTTCACCATATTTACAGGATGAGAAAGAGAGGAAGAGACATGAATCTTCATATTGAAAAATTAACCCACCCAAATAGTGATATCCTTAATGCTTTAAATAAATGGGATAACCATCCCGATTTGATTCCTTTCATTCGGCCCAATCGGAACAGGGAAGAGCTTGAGCAATGTAGGAACATGGACATGGATGAGTTGAAAGATCGATTGGAATCTCATCCTATGTTTCTTATATACGTGGAAAATAAACTTGTAGGGGAAATGAATTATATGATTGACCCCCCTCATCTATTTAAAAAAGTGAGGGGAACTGCCTGGGTAGGGATTACGATTGGCGATCCTGATGCACGGGGGAAGGGAATAGGGTATGAAGCCATCCGGTATTTGGAAAAGGAAATAAAAGAACAAGGACTGGCCAGAATAGAACTTGGTGTTTTTGAGTTTAACGCTCAGGCACATAAGCTATACAGTCAGATGGGTTATCAGGTAATAGGCAGGATCCCGGATTTCACCTATTGGAATGAAAAAATGTGGTCCGATATCCGCATGGAGAAAGTCCTGGTTTGATTTTATAAAAATTTAGAGGGCGACCATACCGAATGCATTTTTATTTATTTCATTTTTGTAACAATTATGACAATAATGGTATTCCAACAGAATTCAACCCCTTACCTCAATTCAATCAGAATCCATCAGGTTGGATGATAACACATTTGGATACCCTTCCATTAATATGTATAAAGGGAACTTAATTAGGGGGTTGTGAACCCATACAAGCAGATAGAATCGTAAACTTCACCTCTGGTTCCTCCGCGAAAAAATATATTTGTAAAATCGTGGTAACCTACCTAATCTTGTAATAAAGTATACTGTAATCAGATGATGAAGGAGGGAACCATATGCAAGAAAGTATTCGTAATTACGATGATTTATTAACCATGCTTGATTCATTTTTACGGGAACCTGAACCATTTTGGGATGAGTTTTTTTCTGACCGCGAGAAACCAGTACCTATCTTTGTAAATGCACCCGACGAAAACTTAGTTTCTTATATAGACCGTGGAATCATCACAAGGGGAAAGGTACTCGAGCTTGGCTGTGGACCAGGCAGGAATGCCATTTTTTTAGCAGAACATGGATTTGAGGTTGACGCAGTCGATCTATCCAAAACGTCCCTTGATTGGGCAAGGGAACGGGCTGATGAAAGAAATTTGACCATCAACTTTCTACATCAAAATATATTTGATTGTGACCTCACCAATGAAAAGTACGATTTCATATACGATTCAGGATGTTTTCACCATATCGCTCCCCACAGAAGGATAAGTTACATAAATCTAATTGAAAGAGCATTAAGGGAAGGAGGATACTTTGGCATAACGTGTTTTTATAAGGGTGGTAAACTAGGCGGATCTGATCTATCTGATTGGGAAGTGTATAAAAAAGGATCTCTGATGGGAGGATTAGGGTATACAGAAGAACGTTTAATGAGAGTCTTTCAATCATTAAATCCCATTGAAATCAGGAAAATGATCGATAAAATAGGTTCAGATAACATGTTCGGAGCATCTGACTTACTGACAGGTCTTTTTCAAAAAAGGTAATCTATCCAAAGGATGCCATGGACACTAAATCGTGCCCATGGTATCCTTTTTTACACTCTAAATCGGGACAGAAAACGTAAAAATTCGTTTTGTGTTTTATGTTGGTATTTTGTAAGTGCGAAGGTCTTAGCTTCCGGCATGGGAAAAGCACTTGTATGAACTTCTAGCAGCCTCCCTTCCAACAGCTCTCTCCTGACTGAAGAGGAAGGAAGATAGGATACGCCAAGTCCTTCTGCAATGAACCGTTTCGTAATATGTGTCTGCGAAACTCTCATCATCCTTGTTGTCGGATAAAATTGTTTAATGGTATAACAGAGTTCATCCCAATAGGAAGGGTGATTGTGGGTCAATAAGTAATTCGATGCCAATAACTCTTCTTCGTCCAGGGGTGGTGCTGATTCAAAATCCCTTCCATCATGAGGAGCCACCAAAATGACCTTATCTGAGAATAAGAGAGTCTGTTCAAGTTCAGGACTAAAACAGGGGAGACAGGAAAGTCCGATATCCACCCTTTCTTCCAAAACCGCCTTCTCTATTTCCGCAGATTCAATGATTTCAACCGAAATTTCCACCTGGGGATGATTCTCAAGATACTGCTTTAATACAAAAGGCAGGACATTATCAGCAATCAAGGGGGAGATAGCCATTTTAAGTGTGGTTGTGTAACCCTGACTAAAGGATTGTATATCTGTAATCCCTTCCTCATACACCTCGATCAATCTCTTCGCATTTTGTAAATAGGATCTCCCCGCTTCTGTCAGTTTGATTTTCTTCCCATCTCTTTCGAATAGGATCACCCCGAGTTCTTTTTCAAGTTGTTTAATATGTACCGTGACGGTCGGTTGTGAAATATATAATCGCTCGGCAGCTTTCCTGAAATGGTTGAATTCAGCTGCAATAATAAATGTTTTAATAATACTCAAATCCACTAGACCCACCCCTTATTATAAAATGTAATCAATTCAATTAAATATATTTAATTTTCTTAATTATAAATCCATTATACAATCATTGTAATTAAGCGAAAAGGGGATGTTGGGAATGTTTAGTGAAGGGTTAAAAGGGATTGTGGCAGCTCAAACGTCGATCAGTCACATTGATGGAAATGAAGGTGTCCTCATTTATAGGGGATATGAAATCGGAGATCTCGGTCATCTGTCATTTGAAGAAGCTGCGTTTTTGTTGTGGTATGGGGATCTTCCGAAAAAGGAGGATGCAGTGGAAATCAAGAAGAAATTGAGCACCTATCGCACTCTGACACCTGCAATGAAGGAAATTCTTCATTCACTACCAGAAGAAATGGATATGATGAGTGTATTAAGGACGGTTATCTCTTCCATAGGAGGATCAGAATACAACTGGAAGCCGACAATAGAGCAATCTTTGCGATTGACAGCTGTCATACCGACCATCATTGCCCATCGATTTAATATGCTGATGGGTGGACCTTTATTTGAGAGTGATACCGAGTTAAGCCATGTAGAGAATTATCTATTTATGCTAACAGGAAAAAGGCCGTCTAAGGCAGTTGCGGATGCAATTGAAACGTATATGGTACTTACGATGGAACATGGAATGAATGCTTCGGCCTTCTCGGCAAGAGTCACGGCATCAACGGAATCTGATCTTGTTTCAGCCATCACTTCAGCGATCGGGACAATGAAAGGACCCCTCCACGGTGGGGCACCATCCGGGGTCATTGATTTATTGAACGAAATAGGTGTGGCTGAAAGAGCCGAAACAATCATTAGAGAAAAATTGCTGAAAGGTGAGAAGCTGATGGGATTCGGTCATCGGGTATATAAGACTCATGATCCAAGAGCCCTTGCTTTAAGAACAAAGCTGCTAGAAAATAAGGGTGGTGATTCCTCTTTGGATCTGGCAATATTTGTCGAGAAGAAGGCGATTGAATTGTTAGCTGAATTGAAGCCGGGAAGATCTCTGTACACCAATGTAGAATTTTATGCAGCAGCCATCATGAAATCGATTAATCTGCCAACTGATCTATTCACACCGACTTTTACGGCCGCTCGCATCGTTGGTTGGACAGCCCATGTATTGGAGCAGGCTGAAAATAATACAATATTCAGGCCACAGTCTGAATATATAGGAATACGAAACGCCTGAAAAACAACTCCTTCCTGTCTACTTGATGCAGACTTTTGTGTGAGACTGGGACATATCTAAATACATCTTCTCTAAAGACGATCAATAAAAATTAGGTAGGATCTCTTGTTACACCGCTTTTGATTTCCGTGCAAGACTTCGCTTTCCTCGGGCGGAAGGCAAGCCTCCTCGTCGCTAACGCTCCTGCGGGGTCTTACCTATTCCGCTTTTCCCGTAGGAGTCTTCGTCTTGCACTCCAATCAAAAGCTAGATCCTGCTCTCTACAGTGTTTAAACTTTAGCAAAAATATTAAAAGGCCCGTTACACTATGGTTGTTATTCATACAAAGACTTTATAGTTTCGGATGTTCGATCATTCGGAGCATAATGAGTCATTCTCATCAGGTAAGTAAGAGTATGTGTATAAGTAACGGTAATTGGTAATTGATCATTGGAACTTTATAAGATAAGAGTTGGTGTATGAAATGGGGGACTCTACAATGTTATAGTTAAACACTTAAGCTTGGAAAGTTGATTGGAACGGAAGTTGCTCGACTCCTGCGGGAAACGCTGGACAGTAAGAAAAGCGGAGGCGGCTCGCCTAGCCCCGCCAAGCATAAGCTAAATGGGCATAGAAGGCGTCTTTTGCCTTCTATGCCCATTTAGCTTATGACCTCGAGGGGCTAGCCGCCGTAGCTAGACAGGTGAGACCCCGCAGGGCTTTAGCCCGAGGAGGCTCACCGCCAGCCCCGCGGAAAGCGAGCAACTCTCGCTGTAATCAACCACTACTCACTACATTCAAAACCAACTGTATTTACGTAAACAGCTAAATGATAAATCCGAACGATTTCGAATGATCGTTCGGATTTTCTTTTAACTAAACTCTTTTGTCCAAACCTCTTTCTTTGCAAAACATTATTCGCTTGAAGGACAATGGGAAATTTTGTCGAATTGTAAATAGTGCGTAATGGTATCAGGGATCATCTTTAAGTGAGGTCAATTTAACATGATAAGAAATGTGGAGGGAATGAATGTGAAAAATCGAAATGGAAAAGTGGTTGGCTTTGAAATAAGCAGTCAGGCTCCAGAAAAAGCAGCAGCCTTTTATTCGAATGTTTTCGGGTGGGAAGTGGATGAACCCAAGTGGGACTACCATACAGTCTCGACCGGACACAAAGATGGAATAAATGGGGGGATTAGCAAGGGACCCCATGATCATCCACACGGTACACGAATTCAAATTGAAGTAGAATCCATTGAAGAAACCATTTCTGCAGCTAAAGAAAATGGGGCAATGGTGGTAAGAGACAGGATGGAATTCGAGCATTTTTTCCTTGCGTACTTAGTGGACCCCACCGGTGTTGGGATTGGATTGATTGAAAACAAATAGGAAATAAATCAACATAGTAGAAGGGAGAGTGAGACAACCTTGTTTGAAACTGAATTAGGAAAACCCAAAAGCTTGGTAACTGAATACAAAATGAAATATAGAACCGCCGTTAAGGCAGTCATCATACAAGATGGTAAAATTCTTCTTATGCATTCCAACAGGGGAGATTATAAATTTCCAGGAGGAGGAGTCGAAGAAGATGAAAGTCTGCCTGCTGCCCTGATAAGGGAAGTGGCCGAAGAGACCGGCTACATACACTGTCAGGTTAAAGAGCCTGTAGGTATCGTGATACAAAGGCATCTGGACTTATATGATGAAGATACAATATTCGAAATGACTTCACATTATTTTCATTGCGAACTATCAGACTTTGATAAAATACCTCAACAATTAGAGGAATACGAGTCGGAGTTGGAAATGGCTCCCCGATGGATCACCTTGGATGAAGCCATTGACGGGAATGAGAGGCTGATGGACAAGTATGAGAACAATCGATGGATCAAAAGGGAAAACTATGTTTTGGAAGAATTAAAGAAATTATACGAATAGATACGCTTACCCGGTATAGGGTATGGAAAAGAGCTGTCGATTTATTATGACCCAGCTCTTTTCGATATGAGAAAACGTGAATTACGTTTAGTACATTTCCTTTTAGTTAGATTTTCAATCCGTATTTTTTCAATTCTTCTGTATCATTGGGCAATGTCACATAACCGTCAGACGTCATACCCAACTTTTCAAGAAGTTTAGAAGAAGGTTCATTATCTTTTGACGTAATCGCTACGAGCCGTTTAATCCCCGATTCTTTAGCAAACTCCACCGTAGCGCATGCAGCTTCATACGCATACCCCTGAGTTTGATAGGCAGATAGAAAGGCAAAGCCAATATCCACGTCTTCCAGTCCGTCTCGCTTAATCAGTCCACACAAACCGATTGGTGTATGATCAAGTTTTCGTTCTGCCAAGAATAATCCAAATCCTTTTTGGGCATACATGGCTCTCGGACCATTCAAAATATAAAGATTTGCATCTTCTAAAGTATGAACCCCTTTATCTCCAATGTATTGAAGCCATCCAGGCTCATTCAATAATGTTAAAATAAATCCTGCATCCGACTCCTCCACCCATCTAAGGGAGAGGCGATTTGTTTCTGTAATTTTCATAAGGAACACCCCATTTCTTATTACTCCACCTTATTGTACTTGAAATATATAAGAGAGGAAATCGATTATTTTCATTCAACAATGCTCCATACTATAAACTTGACGACTAACATCATGGCGAGACACACACCTAATAAAAATCCAAGACTACAATTCAATTTTCTTCATGATATAGTTTCTTTATACAAAATGAAGATAATCCGAGGTGTAATCATGGCCCACAAATTTAAAATCGAAGACCCAAAAATCCCTGCTCGTTTAAGCTCTGCCAATTTTCAAGATATCTTTTATGAAGAAGATCCGTTCCTATCAAATGGTTTGATCGAAAATATAGGATTGGAAGGGGAAGAAATCGATCAGCTCGTGATTTCAAAAGTCATGTTTAAAAATGTCTCCTTCACCGGTGCATCTTTGCCCCGTATCGACATGACAGATGTTGTGTTTGAAAACTGTGACCTGTCGAATGCAAACTTCAGTGAAGGAATCATTCATCGGGTCATCTTCAAAGAATGCAAATTATTGGGTGTGAATTTTACCGGTGCTCATTTAGGAAATGTCCGTTTTGAAGAGTGCCTGGCGAATATGAGTGACTTTGTTGAAACACGATTAAAACAAGTAATATTTAACGAGACCTTTTTACAAAATGCCAATTACTCTGACTGTGAACTGCTTAAGGTCAGCTTTAATCAGTGCAATCTTAATGATATTGACTTCACTCAAACTGACCTCAAGGGTATCGATATTAGTACTTGCAAGTTTACACGCATCAATGTAGCTCTTGAAAATCTTTCCGGTTGTGAAATTTCACCTGAGCAGGCGATCGGGTTTGCAAGCTTATTGGGATTGAAAGTGAAGGAGTAATATAAAGGCTGTTGTTATTCATAACGACCTTCATCTAGGGGTTTAAATACGGTACAAGGCATGAAATGATTCAAACGAGAATAACTATGTATCAATAACACCTACCTGCTTTCAATTCGAAGGGGCTGGCGTTGTCAATTCATCCGAGAGATATTGAAAAACGAAAGGAGTGGAAGATAATCCCACTCCTATTTCTTTCGTTTCTTACTATTAGTTGAAACTTTTACCAATTATGATTCGTACATCTTATTATTATGAGGAACTGTTTGGAGGAGGTATATTCATGATCATGGTTGATAACGTAAGCAAGCGATATGATTCACTTCAAGCGCTAAACGACATTCATTTCTCGATTCAGGAAGGCTCTTGTTTCGGCCTTGTAGGACCCAATGGTGCGGGAAAATCCACTTTGATGAAAATCTTTTCCGGTGTATTGCAAAACTTTAATGGGGACATCAATGTCCAGGGCCTATCTGTCAAGAAAGATAGAGTAAAGGTAAAAAAGCTGATCGGCTACATACCTCAAGAAATCTGTTTGGAAGAATCCCTTACTGCCAAGGATAATTTATTGTATTTTGGTAGCCTTTATGGTCTGAAAGGAAAAGACCTTCAAGATCGAACCGGGAAAGTGTTACAACAAATCGGTTTAGAAGAACGAGGGAAAGATAAAGTCAGCACCTTTTCAGGGGGGATGAAGCGCCGGTTGAACATTGGCTGTGCCATTCTACATGCTCCCTCCATTATCATCATGGATGAACCGACAGTGGGAATTGATCCTCAATCAAGAAACTCAATTTTTTCATTCATACATGAACTAAAAGAGAAGGGAAGTACAATCATTTATTCGAGTCACTATATGGAGGAAGTAGAGCAGCTTTGTGACAGCATCGGACTGATTGATAAAGGTTCATTAATTGAATGTGGATCTCTGGGTGAGTTGCAGCAAAAATATAATAAACCGTCATTGTTTGTTTCCGGAGAAGGTTTAGATAATGTTGGTTTATCCAAACATGGAGAGGTCGAATCGAAAGGAAACGGATTTATTCTGCGAAGTGATGATCCTTTGATGACATTGGAAAAATTGATTGCCGAGTTCCGCATCTATAACATTTTGCCAAGAAGGCTAGAGTTATATCAACCGAAACTGGAGGATATCTTTTTCACATTAACTGGAACGCAACTTCGAGATTCATAGAAAGGGGAGGATGATATGTGGGCCATTGCCAAAATGGAATTTAAGAAAAATATACAGGATAAAGGCTTGTGGTTTTGGACATTTATCTTACCGATCGTCTTTATCATTGCCTTTGTTTCCATTTTTTCAGGTGATGAAAATACGAGTTACAAAGAAGTCGTCACTCAAATCATTGCAGGCTATACCATCATGTTCGCTTTTTATATTATGATTTCAATGGTCATCGGACTAGTGAAGGATAGGGATAAAGGAATGGTTGCGAGGATTGCCAGTACGCCACTTCCTATCATGAGCTATTTTATAGGGAAATGGATTCCTTTCATGGTGATCGTGTTGATTCAGATTGCTGTATTATTTGGATTTGGCGTCGTTGTGTATGACCTTCCTTTAGGGGATCCCCTTGGACTGATCATTTTATCCATTTCTTTGGCGTTTATTGTAACCGGTTGGGGCATGGCGCTCGCCGTACTCGTGAAAACGGAAAATATGGGTATTGCCATGACCCAGATCATAGCTCTTGGTGGTGCAATGCTTGGGGGATTGTGGTTACCAGTCGATTTGATGCCGGAGTTCATGCAAACAATCAGTAAGTTACTTCCTCAATACTGGGCAATTGAAGGGTACAAAGAGATCATTTTAGAAGATGGAACCATATTAGATGTCTTATTCAATATTATGATATTGGTCATTGCAGGAATATCTGGTGGCTTGATTGCCATCGCTGCCTATCCACGGTTTCTTCGTACCTCCAAGAGTTAAAGACAGATGGGAAATTTTCTATTTATTTTTAAAAATGAAAATCCTCTCCTTATTTCTTGAAATTCATGGTATGATTCTATGGTCTGAAATACAAGATCTTCGTAGATTGAAAGGGGAACATACTTGAATAAGAATCAAGTGAAAATCGCAGAAGTAAACGCAGAAAATTGGTACGAGTGTTGTCAACTGGAACTTTCCAGGGAGCAACAGGAATTTATTGAGCCTAATGCCATTTCGATTGCTCAATCGAAATTCGAAACTACTTTAAAACCATTCGCCATTTATTTTGAAGATAAAATCGTAGGGTTTTTAATGTTAAACTCTGTACCTGAAGAACTGGATGCTTATTGGGTTTACAGAATCATGGTGGATAAAAACCATCAAGGTAGAGGCATCGGAAAAGCCGCAACAGATCTGATGATGAATGAAATGATAGAAACCTATGGTATAAATAAAATTATAGTAGGATATCATCCTGAAAACCATGGGGCTCACCGCTTATATGCGAGTTTGGGGTTTGTCGATCACGGTGACCGATTCGGCAGGGAAATGGCGGTAGTGAAAGAAGTAACGATTAACTAAGATATCTCAAAAGGGCCAAAAACGCTTGGCCCTTTTTGAGCTTGCATTAAACCCCCTTTTCTAATACCTCTTGAGCAAACGGCTTATTATTCACCCGTTAATGTCCAATATCCCTCGAACCTTTTCCTTTGCTCCCTTCCGCCACTTTTTCACGGCGGATATGGACACATTCTCTACCTCTGCAATTTCACTGACTGTCAGCATATGCAGACAAGTATACATGACCCATTTTCTTTGGTTCGCAGTTAAGTCCCCACAGTAACTGAACAATAATTCTTCGGCCAGTCCTTCGTTGATATGCTCATCTTCGATCATGTCAAAAAACTCCGTCTCTTTGAAAATACTTTTCTCTTCATTTCGACTTTCACTTGTTAATTGAGAAAGTATTCTGCCTCGAACATATGAATAAGCATAAGCAGGAAATGCACCTTTTTCCGGATCGAATTTTTGATGTGCCTCCCAAAGTGCTATGAGACCGGTCTGATAGTATTCAGGTTTGTTTTTATAAATGTGCAGAGAATGAATGATCTTGTGAATCATTCTGTCATATTGCATATGAAGCTTTTCGAATTTCTCTAAGTCAGTATCCTTTTGACCGGCGCGCCGTTCTTTGTATTCCCAGGTAGCTTAACCTTACAAAGGAACTTGGCTTTTTGACAAAAGAGGATAACACTCGTTTTCATGGAAGAAATCTAGCATTACCAAGGTTAGTCATCATCATTTATCGGTAGGGAACAGACAGTTATGCTGGAATTTTCAGTGTGGTGAATTACTTGAGTTTAACTTTACCCACCAATAGCAATACTAAAAGGACCATCCACTTACAAGGAGGTCCTGGTATGCCTAATAAAAAGGATGAAAGCAACGATGTCCTCGGTCAGAAAAATGAAGAGATTGAAAAGCTTGAAGAGATGTTATCCGCCGTCCTTCACTACTTATCAGATGATGAAATCGAAGAAATCGATATCGAATATCTTCTTACGAATACAGATAACCTCCGGGAATGGTGGGATAGCTACCGGGAGAAAAACAAAAAGAAGCTGGAAGATGAGATTAAAAAGTCTTTGAACAGGTTATCTCTTGAGGAGTTAGAAAACATCCGGGAACAAATAAAGAATAAAAATGGCTAAATGACAACAGAGAAACCATAACAATATTATGTAAATTAAGTACAACACAGAAAAAAGCGGATAACGGTATGCCTCAAATAGCTCAGGAAGAGAACCCTTAGGGATAAGGCTTCTCTTCCTTGTCAATCATCTACTTACTAAATTTCTTTTTAACAGTTGATGAGCAAGTGACACAGCTCCTACAGGCATCTGATTCACGATGACCGTCGTAAAAATTTCATCATCGGGATAATAAAGTGTAACGGATTCATACCCATGGATGCCACTATGATGACCATATGCCGTCATTCCATTTTCAAATGTATACTTGTATAAACCCAAACCGTAAAATCGCTCCGGATCATCCGTTTCAGAAAATACAAGCATTTGTTTCATCGACTTCTGAGATAGCAGGGATCCGCCAAAAAGGTCCTTCATGAATGTTTGGATTTCTACGGGGTTTGAAACGAGTGCCCCTGATGTCCCCATGATTGAAACATTGAGATCTGTAATAGGTGTTATATCATCTGATAGGTCAGTCAAGTCAGGCGTCGCTTTCGAATGCCCGGTGGCAAAGGGGAGCCTTAGATCATTGGAACAAGGGAAGTATGTTCTCTCCAGTTGAAGTGGTTGGGTGATCCATTGATAGACTGCATCTTCAAACTTTTTTCCTGAACATTCTTCGACGATCAGTCCCAACAGGATACCATTCGTATTAGAGTATTTGAACGCAGTACCAGGTTCAAATTCCAGGTCGTGGTTGGCAATAAGTCTGACAAGACTTCGAGACGAAAAGAAATCCAGGGGACTTGAAACAGCGTGCTGGATACATTTTGTTCCTGCAACGTCCATCCATAAATAATCCTTAAGACCGCTTCTATGCTGGAGCAGTTGTCTCACGGATATACGACTGCCTTCTTTCAGGATACCGGGTAAGATGGATTCTACCGTTTGCTCCAATGAAAGCATGCCTTCTTCCTGAAGTTTTAGAATCACCACACTTGTTACAATGTTTGATAAGCTTCCAACCCGCTGATGATCATAAGGATCTAACAACGTATCTTGAAGAAGGTTTCGAACACCTGCTGCCATTATATAGTCTTCTCCGGAAGAATCAGTCAGACACAGCGATATACCTGGAATCCTGTATCTATCACGAAAGTATTGGACTGTTTTTTTCAATAAAGCAGGATCCTTCAAAGAAATCATCCTTTCAAGTCTAGGTTTGATAAAGAAAACACCTGCCATATGCATTTGCTTTTAAGCATAAAGCAGGATTTAAGCGGCTTTATATTGAAATGTATATATTTAGTATTTTTTTAATGCTATAGATCCACTAAATAGATAGTGAGTGTCATATAGTATGTTTTATACATATGTGAAATCAAGAGAAATAGAAGGAGAATGAACCGATGCCGATTCGTAACTCAGCAAAAGCCATCATTATCAAAGATAACAAGATACTATTGACTAAAAACAAAGACGAAGACAGTATTTTTCACCTTTTCCCCGGGGGTGGACAGGAACATGGAGAAACACTTCATGAGGCTTTAAAAAGGGAATGCCTTGAGGAAATAGGATGCGAAGTGTCAGTAGGGGAACTAATCCATGTCAGGGAGTATATCGGTAAGAACCATGAACATGCAGTATTTGATTCCGACTTGCATCAAATGGAGTTTTATTTTACCTGTACGCTCATCCACGAATGGAACAATGATCAAACTCCATCTAACCCCGATAGTCATCAAGTAGGGGTGGAATGGATTGATCTGAGTAAACTGAAAGAATACAGATATTATCCTAGAGAAATAGAATCGTATTTAGTCAATAAATCGACCAGAGTTTATCTGGGGGACATTAATTAGTTCTATTTCATTCAAATAAAGAGGGGGATGAGTGATGAGAATAAGTACTTTTATTTTGACAGGTATATTGGCAGGCATTTATTCAAGTGTGTTAGATGGTTTTGAACAGGACTACAGCTTGAATTCCCTTTACAGTGCCTTCATCTTAGCGCTGTTAACGATCGGGACGGGGCTTTTATTACACAGCCTCCCATCCATCAAAAAGTCGAGGGAATCCTGACTGAGCTCTTCGGGAGAATATACGTAAAAGTCTATGGTAAACGGAGTGATAATGATGGATTCTACATATGTATGGTGGGGGGAATCCAAAGTGAAGTTGACATGGAGGCAAAATTCGATCCTTCCTGACACATCACGGGTCACCAGTGTGCATGGATTCTGCTTTAAATATGGAAAGATGCTCTTGGTGAACCTTCATAAGCGAGGCTGGGATTTTCCAGGTGGGCATCTGGAAAAGGGTGAGTCCCCTGAAGGATGCTTGAAGAGGGAAGTGATGGAGGAAGCCTATGTATCCGGCTCTTCTCACTTTTTGGGTTATCTGATTGTGGATCATCATGATAATCTTCACTGGAATGAACAAAGCCCTTATCCAAAAGTAGGCTTTCAACTTTTTTATAGAGTGGACGTCGAAGAAATATATACATTCGAAGCAGAATATGAATCTGCTGAGCGATGTTGGATCGATCCAGATCAAGTAGCCGATTATTATTCCGGATGGAACGGAGTGTATGAGGAGATTCTTTCTCACGCCAGTACAATTAATTTGTAGGTTTTTATATGAAGTGGAATTCCAACAAGTTGAATTCTTACGATAAAGTTAATTTATTTTCAAAGGTTATTAAATGTAGAGGGGTGGAGATGGTTATTTATGATTAAAGCTGCACTATTCGATCTTGATGGGACGCTTTTAAACAGGGATGCGTCTGTCCAAGTATTCATCAAAGACCAATATGAACGATTCTGCCAATGGCTTCACCATATCCCGGCGGATTTATATACATCCAGATTCATTGAATTGGATCAGAGGGGGTATGTGTGGAAAGACAGTGTTTATAAGCAGCTGATCGAAGAATTTTCGATCCTGGAATTAACTTGGGAAGAACTGCTCGATGATTATGTCACTCAATTTAAACACAGCTGTGTACCGTTTCCTCATCTACATCATATGCTGGATGAATTACAGGCTTGTGGCATACAATTGGGGATGATCACAAACGGCTTCGGCAGATTTCAAATGGACAACATACTGGCCCTTGAAATCGAACCTTATTTTCAAGAAATCCTTATCTCTGAATGGGAAGGATTGAAAAAGCCCGACCCTGAGATTTTTAAGAGGGCGATAAAAAGATTACAGGTAAAACCTGAAGAATGTATTTTTGTCGGGGACCATCCTGAGTATGATGTGTACATTGCCCAAAAAATAGGGATGAAGGGTATTTGGAAAAAAGATCCCCATAGGACCGGTGTAAAGCATGCAGATGCTGTGATTGATGATTTGTCTGACTTACCACGCTACTTAAGGAGCTTATAATTTCTTTATTAGGCATTTATAAGGGTGAATCCCCCATCTAACATACTTATTTAGGTAAAGCTACCACTATTAAATTCATGAAATTTCTAGTATAATAGTCTTCTTGATACTACATATTCAGTGTAACGGACTGGAATTGAATCAAATCAGGAGGGTCTAAATTGTTAGAATTCAGTAAATTATTAACAGAACCAGTAAAAACAGTTGCCATCAATATAGCAATTGTTTCGATCGTCACCATATCGCTTACCACACTTATATATACGGTACTTAAATTCATTAAGTTACCAGAAAAATTCATAGAAAATATCATTGGCCTTATCGTCGTGTTCGTTGGAATCGGTACCGTTTATTATTCACTTAGATGGGATTTATTCCTCGCATTATAACGATCTATACTTTCAGTAAAAAGCATCTACATGGTGCTTTTTTTTATGTGCTTTTTTCTTAAAAGCATGTGTCGATCATGAACTTCATCCTAAAGTCTTATATCCTTTCATCTAAAATGACCATGATATGCCCCTGCCATATCAATATAGTATAAATAGAAATGAAATAATCCCCTTGATAATATGTAGAAATTTCTTTATATTTAGTAAATGTGATTTTACCAAATGTTGGAGGTAGCTATCTATGAATGACATGAAGAAATTTTGTAACTCCATTAATTCCTGTTTCACAAATGAGAATTCGTCTTTAGATGAACGAAATATGGGTGAAATTGTATCCTTACTGCGTGTGAAATCTCAACTGACGCAAGAGGAGCTGGCTCAAAAAGCAAATGTATCTACACAAACCATTAAAAGACTTGAAGGAGGCAAGGAAAAGGTAAGTGATATCACTTGTAGAGAAATAATAGAAGCATTGGGGGTTAATATTTCCCGACTGACAAAGCTTCTGGACGAATGAAATGAACGAACGCCCAATTGAAAGAGAGAAGGAATACATATGAGATTCAGAGATTTTCATAAAAATATTAAAATACGCATCATTGAAACATTTATGAGCCGCTTTATTGGGAGCATGATCTTTCCGTTTATGTCCATCTACCTGGCTGTTCATTTTGGAACAAAGGTAGCAGGATTATTACTTTTGATCAATGTGTTTGTAGGAATAGGAATCAATTTTCTTGGAGGATATTTCGCCGATCAATTTGGCCGCAAAAAAATTATGTTATTCGCAGAATCGCTCAGGTTTCTGGCTTTCCTCACCATGATGGTTTGTAACTCGCCCTGGTTTGAATCAGCCGCTGCCACCTTTGCCATGATGACGGTCAACAGCATTTGCTGGGGCCTTGCAGGACCTGCCAATCAGGCTATGATGATCGACGTCAGCACACCATCACAACGGAAACTCATGTATTCGATTACCTACTGGGCGAACAATCTGTCCATCGCGATCGGAGGAATCATAGGGGCTTTCTTATTCAAGGATTACCTTTTCGAGCTCTTTCTTGCATTGAGTGTTGTGTCCGCCATTACCGCAATCTTGGTCGCATTCTTCATTGATGAGAGCCATACGGTATCGGAATCCGAGTTGACACCCTCTCAACATGTTAAACAACTTATTTCAAACTACGGAAAAGTGATGCATGACAAGCTGTTTGTACTTTTTACCATTGCAGGTGTGCTCATTCTGTCCATGGAGTTCCAGCTCACGAATTACATCGGCATTCGACTAAGTGAAGAAATGCCTTCGCAACCGTTCCTATTCTGGGACATAGACGGCGTACAAACCATGGGGATCTTACGAAGTGAAAATACGATTCTGGTCGTCCTCCTCATGCTTTTTGTGACAAGGATTCCGCATTCATTAAAAGACGAGACCGTTTTAGTATGGAGTTGTTTCTTCTTTTCGATAGGGTACACGGCACTTGCTTATTCAAATAACGTGTTCATCCTATTTTTGATGATGGGGGTACTCACTATCGGAGAAGTCTTCCGCGTGCCGGTAGAGCAATCATATTTGGCAGCCATTCCACCTGACGATGCCCGCAGCTCCTATATGGCATTTAGTGGTCTGAAGTTTAACCTGTCCATGTTGATTGCATCCATCACCGTAACACTCGGAGCGATTCTTCCATCGGTCATCATGGCCGGGATCATTCTCACCATTGGACTTACTGGTACGGTGCTATTAAAAATCATTTCTCCAGAATTGGACAGGCGAAAAGAAGCCGTAGATCTGAAACAGAACCATGAAGCTTTTAAGGCAGGTTAGGATATTCAAGGCAAAATAGACTCTGGGAAGGTTCATTCAGGGTTTGTATAAAATTAATAGAAAGATGAGTAGGCTTTGAGTTGATATTTTAAATGGGCAGATGCTATATTATCCTGAATAAGGTACGAATTACGTTCATATCTTTAGAAGAATTAAATCGTACGAAGGGAGAGCCTATGGATAAGAAATGGGAAGTCGCACTACCTTCATTATCTCAGATGTCCGTCTCATCAAATGCAAATAACGAACCTGTCACCATCCATGGCGGAGATGAAACATTACGTTGCATTGGCGTCGGAACAGACGCGGCAGTCTTTCAATCCATTTATGCACCCGACTTTGCTTTCAAATTGTACGCTGAAGATAAAAGATCTAAAATAAAGAGTGAAGAAAAAGTTTATCAAACCATCGGAGAGTCCCCTTATTTCTCCACGTGCTACGCGGCTTATGATACGTTACTGGTGTTAAGTTTTGAAGAAGGACCAACCCTTTTCGATTGTTTGCTGCAGGGGGTCAACATTCCAGAACAAGTGGTTGAAGACGTTGAACATGCAAGACAATATGTTCGAGATCAAGGAATGAATCCGCGTGATATTCACTTGAAAAACATTTTATTGCAAAATGGCAGAGCCAAAATCATTGATGTGTCGGAATATATTCAGCCTGGAAATGATTTCAGGTGGGAGCATTTAAAGAAAGCTTACGACGATCATTACCACCTTATAGAAGGTCGGGCTTTGCCATTTTGGCTGTTGGAGACCATTCGAAAATGGTATAACTCATGGAATAAGCATTTTAGTTCATATGAGGAGTTCGTGAAAAGAGTATCACATTTCACTTCCTTTAAATAAGTCCCAAAAAAAGCGTTCAAGGCATTTGCTTTGAACGCTTTCATGATGAAGAAGAGGTCATGATGAACACGGATGAGTTGTACAACATGCTTTCCTTTGACATAATTCAATATAGAATATGAAAGAAACAGGAGGGAGACTATGTGGTATAAAAATGATGTAACGAAGAATCTCCGTACAAAATATCCTATCATCCAAGCAGGGATGGCCGGAGGGGTCACTACCCCTGAACTGGTTGCTTCTGTATCAAATTCCGGGGGGCTGGGAACGATTGGCGCAGGCTATATGTCTGTCACGGACCTCAATGAAAGTATTAAACAAGTAAAGAAGCAAACGAACCTTCCATTTGGGGTGAATGTATTCATTCCAGAGGAACCGGAATATACTGAAGACCAAATAAATCAAATGCAAGAATTACTGAAACCATTTATGAAAGAATTGAATCTATTCAATGATGATCCATTCACTTTAAAACAAATTGATTTTGAAAGACAGATTGAATCAATTTTAGAGGAAAGAGTCCCCGTCTGCAGCTTTACATTTGGAATCCCGCCAAAGGAAATAATGAAAGAGTTGAAAAAGGAAAGTATTCAAGTGATTGGAACTGCAACGACGGTGGAAGAAGCGTTGATCAATCAAGAATGTGGAGTGGATTTGATTGTCGCGCAGGGAAGTGAGGCGGGTGGTCACAGAGGTACATTTCTTGGTACATATGATGAATCGATGATTGGGACGTTCTCTCTACTTCCACAAGTAGTGGATGCTGTGGAAGTACCGGTCATAGCTGCAGGGGGAGTAATGGATGGAAGAGGCGTGGTAGCTGCAATGGCTTTGGGTGCAAAAGGAGTTCAGATGGGTACGGCTTTTCTTACCAATAAAGAAAGCGGGGCAAAAGAGATACACAAAAAAGCTATTTTACAAGCTGAAGAAACAAGTACAACCCTCACATCTGCATTCAGCGGTAAACCGGCAAGGGGCATAACAAACTCATTCATACACATGATGAAAGAGTATGAGAATCAAATCCTTCCTTACCCTGTGCAAAACGCCTTGACGAAAGAATTGAGAAGGGAAGCCGGCAATCAACGTAACCCTGAATTTATGTCATTATGGTCTGGCCAAAGTCCGCGGCTAAGTAAGGACGTTAATGTACATGAATTGATGGATTCCCTGGTAATGGAAGTGGAAAAAGGTATACACAGATTGACCGGGCAGTGACGGTTATAGAGGATTTCAATACCATTTATTCTCTTTAGTCCCATTATCACAAATCTTCTTTTCCCATTATTTAACCTTGTAATACTTTCTAGCAAAGGTATAATTTTGATATAAGGAAAGCGCTTTTTTATTTAACGTAAATTTTCATAATAATTAAAATTCATTTTTCGAGGTGCATTTTCTAGGAGGTTCACATGAGAGAAATTTTACCGGGATCCATATTGTCTCACATTCAGTACGGGTATCAAAAAGTTCCCAAGAAAGTCAAAAGTCAATGTCCAAGTTGCTCTAAGACCAGTGAATTTGTGCTGAAAGCCAACTTCTATCAAGTAAATAAAACAGGGTTGTTCGCAGAGGCAAACTGTTCGGAGTGTAAGAAACCGGCTGTTTTCGTTATCATGTTGAATGATGATTCGATTCATCACAAGGAGGAAGCGGGCCTTTATATTTATGATCCCCTGGCTACAAATGGACCTTTGGATCAAATCCAGGGGAATAAACGGATCCCCCAGGACCTTGTCCGGTCGTTCCGTTCTGCATTGAATGTCAGCCAGTCCAAAGATAACTCCGCAACCGCCGTAATGTCAAAGCGCGTGTTAGAAAGTGTCCTGAAGAATTTCAATGGAGATCAATCATCAGGTCAATCCCTGTCGGAACAATTCGATCAACTGCCGAAGAATGTAGATCTGTCAAAACCGATCCAGGCCCTCAGCCATCTTGTTCATCCCAAATCAGCATTTTATGAGATGTTGGAATTGGAACGGGAAATAGACGATGAAACTGCCGGCCTGCTCATTGAGTTATTGGAAGGTTTGATAGAATACCTTTATGTGCTTCCGGAAAAAATTGAAACATTACAGGAAAGAATTGAAAAGAAGTATTAGGGGGAGTAGAGTGCCGAAACTGGCACTCTACCTTTTTTTATAATGGTTTTAACCCGAGGGAATACAGTGCCTGGTTGACTTCATCCATGTCGTGAATTTCCTTCTCCAAACAAAACTGAATGACGAGATCGAATCGGTCATTGTTAGACAGGGAGAAACCAGCGGCATTCAACATCTCTACGGTATCTTCCTCAGACAATTTCATAGAAAGACACAAGGCTACCACTGTCCGTTTACTGGGCTTATAATCAGGAAGCGATCTTATTTTGGAAAAAAGCTTCCGGTCTACTCCGGCTTTTTTGTAAACGGAAGCATCTGTCAAACCCCGTTCATCGATATGCTGAAATAGCCTTTCTGAAAAAGACCACGAATGATGCATCTCAATAAACGCTTCAAGCTCATTTGCGTAGACTGCATCACTCAAAATGGTCTCTTCTTTATGTATATCATATACCCGTAAGTCTCCGCTTGCCTCCACAAAATCAAGAAGCTCCTTCAAAATCTGTTCGCTAAGCATAGCATCACCTCCAAATGTCGCTTTCAAAGCGACCAATCTCATACTCTATTTGGATATGATTATATCAGAACAATATGGAGGGGATGAGAAAAAATGAATCGAGAATACACTGAAATCATTTTTTTATTGGATAGAAGCGGGTCGATGAGCGGACTTGAACAAGAGACGATTGGAGGTTACAACTCTTTTATCAAGAAGCAGCGCAAGCTGTCCGGGCAGACACTTGTCACGACCGTTCTCTTTGATGACAAGGTCGAGCAGTTATGGAGTGGGGTTGAGGCTGGTAAGGTAGGGCTCACAAGGGAAGAGTACTTCGTACGGGGGTGCACGGCATTAATGGATGCTGTAGGTAAAACGATCATTGAAGTGGGTCATCGTCTATCCCGTATGGCTGAAGGGCAAAGACCGGGTAAAGTCATCTTCGTCATCACAACCGATGGTATGGAAAACGCCAGTGTGGAGTTCTCTGCTAGTCAGGTGAAGGACCTTATCAATCATCAACAGCAACGATACAATTGGGAGTTCATATTTCTGGGAGCAAATATCAATGCAGCTGAAGAAGCAATAAACATCGGCATAGACAAAGGAAGTGCGTACCAATTTGAAGCTTCTTCTAAAGGAGTTGAAGCGATGTATGATGTGGTGAGTGAAGCTGTGTGTGAAAGGAGAAATAAATGGTAATCGTGATGCCGGTGTCCCATCTTTTTGATGGGATTTTTTCGTTATTCTGATCAGTATTTATTTAAATTTTGCCAAAACTAGTTTATCATAGTGAGGTAGATTCAATTTATTCGGAAGTCAAGGTAATTAAAGGAAGGTACACGATGATGACAGAAAACGAAAAGAATATTACGAGAATACATATGGATGGGAAGGAATTTATTCTCATCGGAACCGCTCATGTGTCACGTCAGAGTGCTGAGCAGGTGAAAGAAGTGATTGAAGCTGAACGCCCGGATACGGTATGTGTTGAGCTGGACGAACCGAGGTATCAATCCATCGTTGAAGGAGATAAGTGGAGGGACACGGATATCTTTCAAGTAATCAAGGATAAGAAAGCGACCTTACTGCTTATGAACCTTGCGATTGGATCATTTCAGCGAAGAATGGCCAAACAGTTCGGCATCAAACCGGGACAGGAAATGATCCAGGGAATTGAATCCGCGAAAGAACTTAACACAGAACTTGTCCTTGCTGACCGCAACATCCAGGTGACATTTTCCCGGATATGGAACAGCGTCGGTTTCAGTGGGAAAGCCAAGCTGTTGACTCAAATCATCTACAGCATTTTCAGTACTGATACGATTACTGAGGAAGAACTCGAGAAAATCAAATCACAGGATATGCTTGATTCGATGTTGAATGAATTCACCCAGGTGTTTCCTAAACTGAAAACACCTTTGATTGATGAACGTGACCAATACCTGGCCCAAAAAATCAAGGAAGCACCTGGGAAAAAGATTGTAGCCGTCCTTGGTGCCGCACACGTTCCGGGGATCACGCAAGAAATCCATAACGAACATAATCTGGATAAACTCAATGAACGACCTGCTAAATCAAAATGGCCTAAAATCATCGGGTGGACCATCCCTATCATGATTCTGGCTGTCATTGCCTACACGTTCATATCAAACCCCGATGCAGGCATACAGCAGGGGATCAGTTGGATATTATGGAATGGGGGATTCTCGGCCTTGGGGGTAGCCATCGGCATGGGCCATCCATTAGCCATATTGACAGCATTCGTCGCAGCACCTATCACATCCTTGAATCCGCTTCTGGCAGCGGGGTGGTTTGCAGGATTCGTTCAAGCCTATTTCCGCAGACCCAATGTCGGTGACTTTGACTCTCTCCCTGAAGATGTCCTGAGTATTAAAGGATTCTGGAGAAACAAAGTAACCCGCGTCCTGCTCATTGTCGTACTTGCCAATTTAGGAAGTACACTGGGGACGGTCATTGGTGGAGCAGACGTCGTAAGATTATTTTTGGAAAATATATAGAAAAAAATGGGTCATCCTTCTGGATGGCTTTTTTTTTGGGAAAATATTGGAATATTATGTTAGAATAAGCTTACAAAAGCTTTGGAGGGGATCATGATAACTGAATTCATCAATCGATATGGCCATTGGCTCCTTCTTCTTATCACGGGGTTGAGTATGGGAATGGGATTTACCATTTTTACATCTTCGGCTCAAGGAGTCATTGCAGGCATATTTGGCATAGTAGGATTTTTGGGCGTAACCTATCTGGTCATCCTTATGGAAGGAAAGAAGAGGAAGAATAGTAAATAATAATGGAAGGAGGAGCTGCATGATCTACGTCATAAGACACGGTCAGACGGACTGGAATAAAGAAGGAAGACTTCAAGGTAGAAGAGGACTCCCTTTAAATGAAGAAGGCGTAAGACAAGCCGAAAATTTAAAACAGCAACTGAGTCATATCAGCTTCGATTACGTCTTTTCATCTCCACAGAAAAGAGCACAGGAAACGGCTGAAATTACCACCGGGGTCGCATGCATTACAGACTCCCGGTTGGATGTATATGATTTAGGGGAAGCAGATGGACTTTTTAAAAGGGAAGTGAAGATGGAAGGACCATTGCCTGATTCAGCTTCCTATAGTGGGGTGGAAAACCCTATGGAGTTTATGAAAAGGATAAAACACTTCATGGCAGAGTTAGAAACATTACATGGCAAGGAAGATAAAAACATTCTGATTTCGGGGCATAGATGCACTACAGGTGCAATTGGGGCTTTTTTTAACGGAATACCAGATGACCAAAATATAGTAAAACTCTCTTCCGATAATGGCGAATATAAGCAGTATGGATTCACGGCAAGAAAATGATCAAGCCTAAAATGTAACTGCTCAGCCACGTTTTCAAAATGGATCTTTGGGTAAATAGTAGTTAACCTTTACCCGCGACCTTGTGAGGAGAGAATAATAGGAGCTGTGACGATCGTTGCTCAATATACATGACAGATACTCCATTGTTTTGTATCAAACCTATATGGCAAGAAACCAGGCTTCCCGTACTTCTCAGAAGATTACCATTCAAATGCTCTCTCAGTACACAGGATTCTCTGAGGAAATCATCCTCGAAGCACTAGAATTTGGAAAGTTATCACCTGATTTATCTTTAAGATAATCACCTAGGGTTAAAGGTCTAAGAAAATTATTTTCTCCTCCAAGGTTGACTTATCATAGATTTATTCATTTTTGTTACATAATTAAATTTTGAAGAATATATTGAAAATACAAGCTTATATTTATTATAATAACAGAAAGGATTTATAGAGGAGGATCTAATGGAAACCCACAGGAGTAAAAGAATCTCAAAGTTATACAGAAAGTTGATTACTTCTGATGCAACGCAAGCTTTCCTTATTTATAAAGGCCTAGATGAGACAACGAAAGCAGAATTACTTGATTTAGTGGCAGAGATGGGCTCTCAGCACTCAGAAAAATTGATGAATAAAATAAGCTAACATACATGCACCGAGTTTAAGACCTGGAGAGATGAGTACCCCCAGGTCTTTTTCTTATGAAAGTCTTCATACGAATAAGGTTTAACAGCGAAATAAATAATATATCAATAAAATAAAGCTAAGTCTTATGTCCCTCATTGAATACTGTACATCGATGATATTTGACATATATATAGAAAAAGAATGCGGTGTGATTTCGATTAGGAAATCCATCGCATTTATTTATTTTGATCCGATTTTATCATTCCATTGAACTATTTCGTTTTCCTTCATGGAGAAAGATACAGTTGAAAATAACGTTTTATAGTCCATACTTCCTTTTTTTATGAAAATAGGAATATATTCCTTTTTATTCAAAAAATGATTGTAATTAAATGCTATAATAATTATAATATTAAGAAAATTTAATAAATATTTCCTAAGAAAGGAGGGAAAACTTTATGAACGTATATATGTCAGTTGATATGGAGGGTATAACTGGACTGGTTGATCATACTCATGTCTCATCAGATAAGCATAATTATGAACGCGGAAGAATCATTATGACAGAAGAGGCCAATGCCATTGTGACTGCCGCCTTTGAGTCGGGCTGTAAGGAAGTATTGGTAAATGACAGTCATTCACAAATGAACAATTTGTTAATAGAAAAACTGCACCCTGAAACGAAACTGATATCCGGTGGAGTGAAACCATATTCCATGGTTCAAGGACTGGATAAGACGTTTGATGGGGCTTTTTTTGTTGGTTATCATGCCCGGGCTTCCATGAAAGGGGTGATGTCCCATTCCATGATCTTTGGGGTGAGAAACATGTACATCAATGATGTGGCCGTTGGGGAATTGGGATTCAATGCATACGTTGCAGGGTACTACGGTGTTCCTGTATTACTGGTTGCAGGGGATGATCAGGCTGCGCTGGAAGCAGAAGCATTCATTCCAAATGTGACAACTGCCGTGGTGAAGGAAACGATTTCCCGATCTGTTGCGAAGAGCCTGACCCCGGAGAAATCAAGACAATTATTAAAAAAGAAAACAGAAGAAGCGATACATAATAAGAAAAATGTACAACCACTTACTCCTCCTGAACATCCTACTTTACGTATCGAGTTTGCGAATTACGGACAGGCGGAGTGGGCAAGTCTCATGCCGGGTACCATTCATGAAGAAGATACAACGATTGTGAGATTTAAGGCCGGGGATATCCTTGAAGCCTATAGAGCCATGCTTGTCATGACTGAACTCGCGATGAGAACAACATTCTGTTAGGAAGTGTTTGATCAATGAGTACATATTTATTGAAACGACTACTGGCCATGGTCATAACCCTCTGGCTGATTGTGACATTAACTTTTTTCCTGATGCATACCATACCCGGATCCCCCTTCAATGAAGAACGGAATACGAGTGAAATGGTACAACAAAATTTAGAAGCCCATTATCATTTGAACGAGCCCCTGATGGTGCAGTATTTTCTATATTTAAAATCGCTTATTTCATTGGACTTTGGTCCTTCTATCACGCAGCCATCCCAAACAGTGAATGATTTACTGGGGAGGGGATTTCCAATTTCATTTGAACTCGGTATGACAACACTGATTATCGCAGTGCTTTCAGGAATTATCCTCGGGGTATTAGCAGCCCTTAGGCATAATGGGATCATTGACTATATGGCGATGACATTTGCCGTACTTGGCATTTCAATTCCTAATTTCGTCATGGCGACATTATTGATTCAACAAGTGGCTGTAACGTGGGGAATCCTCCCGGTTGCCACATGGACAAGCTGGCGACACATGATTCTCCCGACTCTTGCATTAGCCACAGGGCCCATGGCAATCATTGCACGTCTTACCCGCTCGAGTATGCTGGAAGTGTTGACTCAGGATTATATACGGACAGCACGCGCTAAGGGATTGTCACCATTCAAGATTGTCGTTAAGCATGCGTTGAGAAATGCATTGCTGCCGGTGGTCACTGTCCTGGGTACACTTGCTGCTGGAATCTTGACAGGAACCTTCGTTATTGAACAAATCTTTGCCATTCCAGGTATGGGAAAATACTTTGTCGAAAGCATTAACCAACGAGATTATCCCGTCATTATGGGAACAACGGTATTTTACAGTGCCTTTCTTATCGTCATGCTATTTTTAGTCGACCTGGCATATGGTTTCCTTGATCCACGGATTAAGTTACACAAGAAGGAGGCAAAATGATGGGAGTCCCAAATCAACAAGAGCCACTCGTAACTCCAGATGTCAGGGATGAATGGTTCGCACCCAAGAAGAGGAATAAAGAGGATGCTGAAGCAGTGGTTAGACCCAGTCTTTCCTATTGGCAGGATGCCTGGAAGCGCCTCATGAAAAATAAACTGGCCATGCTTGGATTAGTATTCTTAACTACTTTAATCATCATGGCGGTCGTCGGCCCGATTATTTCTCCACACGACGTCACTAAGCAAACGCTCTCAAATCAAAATCTCCCACCTTCTGGTCAACACTGGTTTGGTACGGACGATATGGGCAGAGATGTATTCACCCGTACTTGGTATGGTGCACGAATTTCGTTGTTTGTAGGGTTCATGGCAGCGCTTATCGACTTTGTGATCGGGATTGTATACGGTGGCATTGCAGGTTATAAGGGCGGAAAAACGGATAATGTCATGATGCGTATTGTTGAAATATTATACGGGTTACCATATCTGCTTGTCGTCATTCTATTGATGGTAGTTATGGGACCGGGTCTCTTGACGATCATCGTAGCCTTAACGGTGACCGGGTGGATCGGAATGGCCAGGATCGTAAGGGGACAGGTGCTTCAGATTAAAAACTATGAATTTATTTTGGCTTCAAAAACATTCGGGACGAAAACCGCACGCATCATCAGAAAGAATCTGCTCCCTAATACAATGGGCCCGATTATCGTACAAATGACATTGACGATACCCAGCGCGATCTTTGCTGAAGCTTTCTTAAGCTTTCTTGGACTCGGCATTCAAGCACCCTATGCGAGCTGGGGAGTGATGGCCAATGATGGGTTATCTACGATCCTATCAGGGTACTGGTGGCGTTTATTCTTTCCTGCACTATTCATTTCATTGACTATGTTTTCATTCAATGTGTTGGGAGACGGATTACAGGATGCACTGGATCCGAAATTAAGGAGGTAATCACCATGAGTAAAGTATTATCTGTACAAGATCTCCATGTCTCCTTTACAACCTATGGTGGAGAGGTCAAGGCGGTCAGGGGAGTAAGCTTTGATTTATATAAGGGGGAGACGCTGGCGATTGTGGGCGAATCCGGATGCGGGAAGAGTGTGACATCACAAAGCATTATGAGACTGATCCCGAATCCACCCGGGAAAGTGACTGGAGGCAGGATCCTTTTTAAGGGAAGGGACCTTTTAAAGGTAACCGAACCCCAAATGAGGAAAGTGCGGGGAGCCGATATTTCCATGATCTTTCAGGATCCGATGACGGCACTTAATCCTACGTTGACCATTGGTGAACAAATCATGGAAGGGATTTTGCAACACAACGATGTATCCAAGAAAGATGCGAAACAAAAAGCAATCGACATGCTTAAGCTTGTGAGCATTCCAAATCCGGAGGAAAGGTTAAAGCAATATCCTCATCAATTCAGCGGGGGGATGCGCCAGCGTATTGTGATTGCCATGTCCCTTGTATGTGAACCGGATGTCTTGATTGCGGATGAACCGACAACGGCCCTTGATGTTACCATACAAGCCCAAATACTTGAATTGTTTAAAGAGATCCAGAAGAAGACGGGTGTATCGATTATATTAATCACGCATGACTTAGGAGTCGTGGCTCAAGTGGCTGACCGGATCGCCGTCATGTATGCAGGGAAGATAGTAGAAGAAGGAAACAGGAGAGAAATTTTTTATCATTCACAACACCCGTATACTCAAGGTCTACTGAGATCCGTTCCAAGGCTTGATCTTGATGGGGAAGACCTGATACCGATTCCCGGTTCTCCGCCAGATCTCTTTTCTCCTCCTGTCGGGTGCCCATTTGTCCCACGTTGTGAAAAAGCCATGGAAGTATGCGAGCGTGTGTATCCCGTGAAGACACAATTAACTGATGAACACCATGTCGACTGCTGGCTTCAGGATAAACGAGCCAACAAAGTGAAGCTTTCATCGGTCAGCTTAACCATTCGTTAAATTGATCGTTTGATAGAAAAATAGAATTAGAGGGGGAAAATTATGAAAAAGCTATTATCGGTCTTCCTAGTGGGGATGCTCCTGTTCATGTTGGCAGCTTGTACGGCCACGAAGGATGCAGGCAGTGAGTCAAGCAGCGGGGACAGTAAGAAAGAAGACGCAGGAAAGGTCCTCCATCTGAATAATGGAGCAGAACCAACGTCGTTCGATCCACCAATCGGATTTGATTCCTATTCCTGGACAGCATTGAACAATTTAATGGAAGGAATGACCCGTCTAAATGCCAATCATGAACCTGAAGCTGCCATGGCTGAAAAATGGGATGTCTCGGAAGATGGGAAAGTATATACCTTCCACATCAGGGACAATGCCAAATGGTCAAACGGTGATGATGTCACTGCCGGAGATTTTGTATTCGCGTGGAAACGCCTATTAAATCCAGACACAGGTTCACCGGCTGCTTTCCTTGGATATTTCATTGAAGGTGGCGAGGCATTCAACACTGGAAAGGGTTCAGCTGACGAAGTGAAAGTGGCGGCGAAGGATGAGAAGACATTCGAGGTCACACTGACAAGTCCACAAGCCTATTTCTTGAGCGTCATTGCCAATCCTGCATTCTTCCCGATCAATGAGAAGGTTGCTACTGAGAATCCGGAATGGTTTGCAGAAGCGGATACGTTCGTTGCCAACGGTCCGTTCAAACTGACGGAATGGGAGCATGACAGCCATTTCGTCATGGAAAAGAATGATCAATATTGGGATAAAGACTCTGTGAAATTGGATAAAGTTCATTGGGCCATGGTAAACGATACCAATACGGATTATCAATTATACAAAACCGGTGAACTGGATACAGCTGACGTACCGGCGGATTTAAGTAAACAGTTATTTGAAGAAGGTAAAGTGAATGTTGAAGACCAGGCTGGAACGTACTTTTATCGTTTCAATCTAGAAAAAGAGCCTTTCCAAAATCAAAACATCCGAAAAGCATTCGCCATGGCTGTGGATCAACAGCAAATGGTTGACTTTGTAACAAAGAATAAAGAAAAACCAGCTTACGGATTCGTTTCAAAAGGGTTTAAAGATCCGGCAGGCAAGGACTTCCGTGAAGCAAACGGAGACTTGGTGAAAACGGATGTGGAAGAAGCAAAAGCCCTCTTGAAAAAGGGGATGGAAGAAGAGGGATACGACAAATTACCGGAAGTCACTTTAACATACAGCACTAGTGATACTCATCAAAAAATTGCTGAAGCCCTTCAACAAATGTTCAAGGAAAACTTAGATGTCGATGTAAAGTTGGCCAATATGGAGTGGAACGTATTCCAGGATGAACAAAAGGCGTTGAAGTTCCAGTTATCACGTAGTTCTTTCTTAGCGGACTATGCTGATCCGATCAACTTCCTGGAAAACTTCCAGACGGGACATTCCATGAACCGGACAGGGTGGGGTAATGAGAATTATGACAAGCTGATCCAACAAGCAAAGAATGAAGCGGATGAAACAAAACGATTCGAAATGATGTATGAAGCAGAAAAAATCCTAATGGATGAAATGCCGATCATCCCGATTCACTTCTATAATCATGTGTATCTACAAAATGAAGATGTGACAGGCATCGTCCGTCACCCGGTCGGCTACATGGAATTAAAGTGGGCTGATAAAAAATAAAGATTTCATACAAGATGAGTGGAGGGGCGCGCCGGCACACTTTATGGCCATGCGCCCACTCCCTCTTTTTCTACGAAAGGGGTCCGGAACATATGATGATGAAACCTTCTAAACTAAAAAAAGGGGATAAGGTAGGGGTCATAGCTCCTGCAAGCCCGCCAAAATCAGAACCATTGAAAAAAGGAATACGGTTCCTTGAAGAATTAGGATTGGAAGTAAAGGTTGGGAACTCGGTACATAAGAAATATGGGTACTTAGCAGGTAACGACACAGAGAGAATAGATGATATCCATAAGATGTTTGCAGATCAGGATGTGAAAGCCATTTTCTGTGCATGTGGAGGTTTTGGAACGGGACGTATTGTTTCAAGATTGGATTTCGAACTGATCCGCCAAAACCCGAAAATTTTTTGGGGATACAGTGATATTACTTTTTTACATACGACCATTCACCAACAAACAGGTCTCGTGACCTTCCATGGACCGATGCTAAGTTCCGATATCGGACTCGAGGACGTTCATGAAGCCTCAAAGGAATCTTTCCGACAGTTGTTTCATACGGAAGATATTGACTATACGTATGCCAAAACCAAACTTGAGACGGTCTCAGAAGGTGTAGCGACCGGCCACGTGATTGGCGGGAACCTCACCCTGCTTGTGAGCACATTGGGGACACCCTTCGAAGTGAATACCAAGGGAAAGATCATTTTTATTGAAGATATCGATGAGGAGCCCTATCAAGTCGATCGAATGCTGAATCAGTTGAAAATGGCCAATAAATTTAAAGATGCTTCCGGAATCATCATTGGTGACTTTAAGAACTGCGTGCCTAAGAAGCGCGAACGTTCCCTGACTCTTGATGAAGTTCTGACAGAACATATTGCGAATGCCGGAAAACCTGCTCTAAAAGGTTTTAATATCGGTCATTCTTCACCTAATATAGCCATTCCGGTGGGGAGTATTGGAACAATGAATACATTTGAACATTCATTTATAATCGAATCAGGCATAAGCGAGGGTGAGAACGAGTGAAGATCCATCAACTTGAAACGTTCAGGACAGCCGTCCCTTTACATACCCCTTTTAAGACCGCTTTGCGTACGGTGACAGTGGCGGAAGCCATCGTTGTCAAACTGACTTGCGACAACGGGGTCATCGGCTGGGGGGAGGCACCTCCTACCGTGGTAATTACGGGAGAAAGTTTATCCAGCATCGAACATAGCATCCAACAAGTAATCAAACCCGCGATAATGGGCAAAAACCTATTAAACCATGAGAATCTTTTTCAACATCTTCACTCGCTACTCATCAGGAATACCAGTGCGAAGGCTGCAGTGGATATGGCCATTTATGATTGCCTGGCTCAACATTGTCACTTGCCACTCTATCAATTTCTGGGAGGGTACAGGGATGAGCTTGAGACAGATTATACGGTGAGTGTGAACAACCCGAAAGAAATGGGTGATGACGCATCAGCTTATGTAAATAAAGGGTTTGATGTACTGAAAGTGAAGGTAGGCAAAGATGAAATCGAAACAGATATAAAAAGAATTCACGAAATCCGCCAACGAATCGGTTATGATGTCAAAATCCGCCTTGATGCCAATCAAGGATGGGAATCAAAAGCCGCAATCAGAGCGATTCGCAAGATGGAGGATCTTGACCTGAATATCGAATTAGTTGAGCAGCCAGTCCCCGCGCATGACATTGAAGGCTTGAAGATGGTCACGGATGAGGTCGAAACCCTGATCATGGCTGATGAAAGTGTGTTCACTCCGTATGAAGCCTTTGAAGTATTAAAAACACGAAGTGCCGATCTCATCAATATTAAACTCATGAAAGCGGGGGGAATCTATCAAGCTCAGAAAATAAACGACCTAGCGGAAGTGTGCGGAGTTGAATGTATGGTGGGCAGCATGATTGAAACCAGACTGGGAATAACGGCTGCAGCCCACTTTGCGGCAAGCAGGAAAAATGTCACTCGGTTTGATTTCGATGCACCACTCATGCTGGCTGATGATATCGTAGTCGGGGGAATACTTTATAACGGCCGGAAGATTATGTTGCCGACAAAAGCCGGTCTTGGAATAGAGAGAGTAAAAGTATGAATAGAGGGGGAAATCAAATGACGACTAAGGCGCAAATTGCAGTACCTGTAGCAACTCTATGGACAAATAGTGATTCTGCACGTGACTTGGATACACCCGCCATAACCAATCCTGCTCATATTACAGATTGGTTGGACTCTTTAACGTATGATACGCGCTTAGCACTTTGTGATGAGAACCGTATACAATCTCAAGCATTATTCGGTCAGGAAGTATTCGTGTTGGAAGAGAGTAACGGTTGGTCCCATGTCCTCATACCGGATCAATCATCTTCAAAAGACGGACGCGGGTACCCCGGCTGGATCCCGAGTGTTCAGCTAATACCGGGAGAGTCAGCCCAAGGGGACACATATGCCATTGTCATAAGTAAATTTACGGACTTGATCAATAAAGAGAATGAAGCCGAATTAGAACTCAGCTTTCAAACCAGTTTACCGATTGTGAAAGAGCATGATGAATTAGTAGAAGTGGAGACTCCTTTGGGCACAAGGTTTTTAAGGCAGACAGATATCCTGGTATCTAAATCGAAAGTGAATGATCGAAGGGGAAGTGGCCAGGACATCGTCTCATCAGGAGAATTATTCCTTGATCTTCCTTATTTATGGGGCGGGATGTCAAGCTACGGGTTTGATTGCTCTGGATTCAGCTACACGATGTGCAAAACACAGGGGTACTTGATTCCAAGGGATGCAAATGACCAGGCAAAAGAGGGGAGAGAGGTACCGTTGGATCGCTTATTACCTGGTGACCTCTTGTTCTTCGCATACGAGGAAGGAAAAGGCAGCATTCATCACGTTGCCATCTATTATGGTGAAGGTAAGATGATACACTCCCCCAACACCGGGAAAACAATAGAGATTCTATCATTTAATGGAACGTATTATGAAAAAGAGTTGTGCGCAGCCAGACGCTACTGGGAAGAAACGGAGGAATCCCCATGACGAATCATGCGTTACTCGAAGTGAAAGAATTGAAGAAATACTTCCACCTGGAAAAGGGAAAGACATTAAAAGCCGTGGACGGTATTTCATTTGATATATATAAAGGAGAAACCTTCGGATTGGTGGGGGAATCCGGTTGTGGAAAGTCCACGACCGGTCGCACCATTATCGGTTTATACGACCGGACAGAAGGGGAGGTCTTATATGACGGTAAAAACGTACACAGACTTTCGGATAAGGAGAAACAATCATTTTACAGGAATATGCAGATGATCTTCCAAGATCCATATGCATCTCTGAACCCCCGCTCAACCGTAAGGGAAATCATAGCTGAACCTATGGAGGCACACAACTTATTCAAGGATAAAAGAAAGCAGATGGAACGCATTTATCAACTTCTGGAGGACGTAGGGCTTAATCGTGATCATGCCAATCGTTATCCTCACGAATTCAGCGGGGGCCAGCGTCAACGTATTGGCATTGCAAGGGCACTTGCCCTTGATCCGGATTTCATTATTGCAGACGAGCCTATTTCTGCACTTGATGTTTCTGTACAGGCACAAATTGTAAACTTATTAACGAAACTGCAAAAAGAAAAGGGCCTCACCTTTCTCTTTATTGCACATGACCTTTCGATGGTCAAACACATCAGTAACCGTATAGGTGTGATGTATCTAGGCCATATCGTTGAACTTACCGAAAGTAAAGAGTTATATAAGAAACCTCTCCACCCCTATACTCAGGCATTGCTTTCCGCGATACCGATTCCCGATCCGGATGTGGAGGATTCACGTGAAAGGATGATCATACAGGGAGAAATACCAAGTCCGATCAATCCCCCGACTGGCTGTGTGTTCAGAACCCGCTGCCCGGCTGCCATGGAAGCGTGTGCCACCCATAAACCTAAATGGCAGGAAGTAGAGGAAAGGCATTTTGTAGCTTGTCACCTTTACGACAAGGAAATCACAATGAAACATGACGAAGTGGCAGTCACAAAGTAAGGGAATGAAGAAAATAAATGAAGAATGTACTGGAATATAAAATAAGGGAAATAATGGTTCGCTGTAAAGGAAGGGTGAGCGTGGCCGTTGAGCTTCCATCCCACTCCTTCCACATTGATGGGGACCGCTCTTATTCAGCTGCCAGTTTAATTAAGATCCCCATTTTACTCGAAACTTTCCGTCAAGCACAGGAAGGGGACATTTTCCTTAGTGATATAGTTACAATTCCTAAAGAGGGGAGAGTTGGCGGGGCTGGAGTTCTTGTGTCACTTTCAGATCAACTTACCCTAACTATAGAGGACCTTGTTACGCTTATGATCATCGTTTCCGATAATACTGCCACAAATTTTCTTATCGATCGGCTTGGTTCGAATGCCATACAAGAGCTTTGCCATTCATTAAAATTAAAGCATACCAGGTTTCTTAGGAAAATGATGGATTTCGAAGCTTTGGAGCATGGGGTGAATAACTATACCTCGGCACTCGATATCATTACCTGTTTGAAGGTATTGGACATTGGTAAGGAATACTGTCAGACGAGCAGGGGGAAAATGCTGCATATTTTAGGGCAGCAACAATTTGATACCAAACTCCCATCGAGAATGGACAGGGAAGCAGTATATATCGGAAACAAGACAGGAGAATTGCCCGGGGTTGAGCATGATTGCGCCATTATCAAGTTCCGGGAGAAAACGGCTTATATAGCGGTACTTATCGATGGACTGGGAGAGACCGAATCAGGGAAAGACACGATTGCTCAGATCGGGAAAATGATTTACGATTTTTTAATCAAAGATAACAGCTAAAAAAGCAGGTGAGCCATATGAATGATGGCACATCTGCTTTTGTCTGTTTTATGGCGAAAATAAAAACAATACAAACTATTTAAATAGCTTATTTCGATCTTCCATACTTGGAGGCTGTTCCATCCAACCGTTCTTGGCCATTATTTTACCTCCATCATGCCCATAAGCTAAAATGTCCTTTGCAGTCGAAGCCAGCTTGACTGGAAGATCGCTGCGTAAGCTGAAAGCAGTTCCCAGGGCATTGCTCCCCAAGCCGAAATTAGTGAAAAGGGAGGTGCAATACATCATGAGCTTATCTGAAAAGGGCGCAACCGTTGAATCGGTTGCTTTCGCTCCGGGTGAAGAAGGGGCTTGGATATCACTTTCCAGCAGCAGTTTAGAATAGTCGCTTACGATTTTCTTTGATAATTCTTTTCCTTTAATGAAGTATTTCTTTACTTCCGATTCATTTGCCACCTGGGCAAAGCCCGTCATCATCTGCATTCCCAAAGTATTTGATTCTATCCCAAAATAAAGGTAGGCAACTTCTACCGTATTCAACACCCTTTTATCCGAAAAGATGTTGAAACCAGCCATATAATTAGGACTTTGAGCAAATTCGATGGATTTTGGGAGTGTCACGGCAGGAGACCCAGGTAGAACATCCTTTTGGCGTAAGTAGTCCATGCACTTTTCATATACAGATTGAGTGAAGCCGGTCAACTCTTTGTATAAGAGGATAAGATCTTTCCGGTATGACATATTGACGTGTAACGTATGTAACCCCATACTGATGGCATTAAGCTGCCTAAGAAACACAATATCGAAGTGGTGATCAAATAGTTTAGGAACCCCGGGATTTACATCCTCTTCGTTAAACCCGCGGGGAATCACACATCCCTCCTCTTCGAACAAAGAGGTTAGCCTTCCGACGTATTCTTTCACATTTGTATGTGTATCAACCAGGATATGTTTTGCTTCCTCATCGTCCGCTTTCTCTATTAAATACCTCAAGTATACGCTGAGTCATTGTCTTTTGTTGATATGTCATCCACAAAGTAGCCAGCTCACTTGAACATAGCGCTTTCTTATCAGTCATGCACACCATCCTTTTTCATTCATTTCATTCCGAGTTGATCATGGTTCCCGGAAATTTCATATCCTCAATTTTCCTCTTGAACTAAAAAATATTCTCTAATGTATTAGATAGCGAAGGCAACGTTTGATTTGTGATGGAGCATGAAAAAAGCAAGAGCACCCTAACCCTTATGGATGCTCTTGCTTTTTTGTAAATGTATGAGGGCAGTATGGAGACTGGCGAATGTTGGGATATGCGTGATGACAATTCCCAGATTAACCATGGTTTGAGCAATTTCTGGTCGAATCCCTGTCAAAACTGCCTGAATTCCGGCTAATTTAAGGGCTGCCACCACTTTAAATAATTGGTCTGCCACCATCGTGTCAACAACCGTAACACCCGATAGATCAATAATCAGATAGTGTAAACCCATTGCAGACCCTTTTGTGAGGGCCCTTTCCATTAAATCTTTCGATCGTGAGGCATCAATGTCTCCAATAAGTGGAAGAATGGCAATCGAATTGGTCACCTTGACGATGGGGATGGACAGCTCAGCACTGATCGAATCCGAAAGGGGATGAGAATAAGCGATCGTGATTCGAAAAATGGCCCGGTCCACCCCTGTATGAAAGTGAGAAAGTAAATCGTAGAACGTTTCAATCGACAGCTCCTGATCGATCGCCTCTGCTTTAATCACTTCTCCGATCATTTTGCGAAAGTAATGAAGATCGTTTATCGCAACTTCAAGAGAAACGTCCAGCTGCTTGAATAGCGTAACAGAAGAACAAGCCCACTTTTCGATGTTTCCTGGATGCTTAGCCATTCGCAATGAATCAGCCAGTACCTCGATGGAATCGCCTCTCCACTTTCTAAGGGATACTTCGACAATATTCGAATAGGAAGGGTCTATATTCGCTCTCTCCTGAATCAGCCCTGATTTTGACTCGACGATACGATTAATGAAATCAAGATATTTATCTTCGTCCTGAACGGCCTTCATAGGCATATGATAACCTCCTACTATTAATCAACTTTGAGGGTTGTCTAATTATGTAAATATATTTGGAAAAAAGAATAGAGGTAACGTTGGATTCTATGTTATGATTTTTAATAAAGAGTACAAAAGCAATGTTACTATTTGAGGAAGTAAGGTGTTTCATTGAAGAGGTGAAGGAATGATGTTTGATATATTCCTACCTATTTATTATACAGAAGATTCGCACTCAAAAAAGTGTCTGTTTAGACACTTTCTAACATGCAGTGTTCATTTGTTGTTCTGTCATTATGGTTCAGAAGGGGGATTGAGGGTTGAATAAAAGAACTTGGCTTACTAAGTTGAGAAAAAGGAAAAAGATGACCCAGCAGGAAGTAGCTGCAAAAGCCTTTATTGAAAGATCCTATTATGCCCAAATTGAAAATGGAATCCGGAAACCCAGTGCTGAAGTGACGATCAAGTTAGGTCAAGTGCTGGATTTTCATGCTTCAAGTTTTAACCTGGAGGAGAATCCATTCTCCATCGCCTTACAAAATGCCCCTGTCATACTGGCTCATTGTGATACACAATTACGGTACACATGGATTTTTAATACTCCTGATCTCATTCCCGAAGATCATATCGGAAAAACAGATGTGGAGCTGGATGATAATGAAGGGAATCGTGCCCTGATGAAACTGAAGGAAGAAGTATTGATTGAAAAAATGCCCATCAGTCGTGTCATTACCCTTCCGTTGCCATCTGGTGAGATCACATACAATGTTTATGCTCACCCCCTTCTAAACGAGGATGGTGCCATTATTGGAGTTGCCACTGCTTCAACCGAAATACATAAGAACAGACCTAATGAAGAGATCTAATTGATATGGGCGGTGAAAGTGGCAAAAAGAGATCGAAGGATGAAGAATCCTTTGATCTCTTTTTTTGAAAAAAACTAGCGATCCGTTTCCCTAAATTTAATATCGAGAAGTTTCTCGGTTTCCGTTTCAAACTGAATATCAATAAACACTCCGAATTCTTTACCATTCTGCCTTAACCATAACTTGAACTTTTCGGTTGAAATCTTCGTTCCATGCTCTTTTCCAATGTGAAGGTAATCCACGATCTCAGCATTAGGATACCTTTCTTTCGTTTTTCTCACAGCCAGACTTCCCCATTTTGCATAAGACGGAATTTCCTGCTGAGCATGAAGGATATGAGTACCGTCCCCGATTGACAGGTTCGGTATGACCATCAAACAAAGAACAATTGAAACTAACCTGATCCATTTCAAAAGCATTACCCTCTTTTTATCTTGTAGGTTGTCTTGTCTGTCTGAAATTATTCCCTTTTTATGATTTGAAGACTAATGAATTATTTTTTTAGTTAGAATATTCTTTACTTAATCCGCATAAAATCTTACACTGTGGATGTGGGAAGAAAATCTTTCCAACACATTGAAAGGAGGCGATGACGATGATTTCAATCGTCGATGCAAGTCAAAATATCAATGATTATGAGGTTCTTTCAATTAAAACATAGCCTGGGAGGATATTATGAAGACAATGCTTCAGCAAGTGAAAATCGTAGAATATCATGAAGGATTAGCAAAAGGTATCGCCAAAATGTGGAATGAAAGTCGTGAAAACTGGGGCGGGGATTCCACCGTTACAACAGAACAGGATGTGAAGGACAAGGAAGAGAGTTCCACCAATCTTCATCTATTTTTAGCCATGGTAGGGGACGAGGTTGCAGGATACTGCGGACTTTCTGAATATCGTGAAGATGCCGGTGCATTATACATTCCGTTACTGAATGTCCATCCTAAGTATCAGGGGTTAAAGATTGGTAAACAGCTTGTCTTAAAAGCCATTGAGAAGACGGTTGAATTACAATGGCCACGACTAGACTTGTTTACCTGGCCTGGAAATACAAAAGCTGTTCCACTTTATAAGAAATGCGGATTTTTCTGGGAAGACCGTGATGATACCGTTCATTTAATGAATTTCATCCCAATGGTGCTTCAACTCGATCTTTTGAAGCCTTTTTTCGAGAAACATGATTGGTATCAAACCAGTCAGCGTTTAATTGAAGTCAAACCGGATGCTTTGAAGGTTAATGAACACACGTATTATGAATACAAGTGGGAAGCAGATGGAGAGTTCGTCCGCATTCAATTTGAACGATCGGGAAGGGGCATTCGCTTAATTGAAACACAGGATTATTTAGTTCAAATGAACGTACCGGAATTCAAACTTCTGGAAAATGAAGACCATTATGTAAACTATCATGTTGAAAATCGCAGCAAGGAACCGATTGAAGTTTCAATAAAAGGTGTTTCCTCATCGATAGCTGAACATGTTTTCGAAGATACATTTCAGGTCGAAAACAAATGGATCAGGGATTATACAGCGAAGGTTTCTATGCCTCAAAGTGACCCAGGTCCATGGAAAACCCACCCCACGATTGGGGCGGAAATCAAAATAAATAATCAAGCCCTTTCGCTGAAAATGGGGGTATACCCTAAGCAGGCAGGCAAAGTGAACGTAAGATCTGTTAAAAAGAATTGGAGACCCCACAGTAAGGGAATCGTTTATCTGGACCTTGAAAGTCAGGTGGGCGAAGATACCACTTGGACAGTCAAATTACCTGAGAATAAAGTGATCTCTTGGGAAGAGCATGAGGTGAACGAGAAAATCGGCGCCAATGGGAGAGTTTCCATCCCAATACCTGTTGAACTGTTGAAAAATGGGTTTTTATCCGAAGAAATAGTCGTAGAGGTCAAGTGGGAAAACGGACACCTCTCTACCTTTACGACTACTTTGAAATTTGCATTTCCCGGGTTCGGGGCGAAATTCGGCGGGGAAACAGACGAGCACTGGTTTGGATATAATGGACCGCACTATGTAGAGATCGAAAAAAGAAATCATATGGTGAAAATCGGCTCCACTGCTTTCACCAGGGATCCCATTTCCTTTTTCACTCCCAAATTGGGTAAACCATATAGCGAAGAGTTTTCAAAAAAAGAAGCCTCTTCCATTGAATTCATCGAGTTACCTGAGGCATTGGTTGTGAAAACATCACTCATTTCAGAAGCCTTTCCTTCCGTATTACTGAATTCATATTTCAAGATATATGGAGAGGGATTAGTGGAAGTCAAGCATGAGGTGGTCAATACAGGGGATCAGGAAAAGAAGAATCTTTCTTTGATTCAGCCGGTGTTCACAAGTCTGGAAGGCCTGTCAGTACCTCAAAATGAAGGGGTCTTGAAGTGTAATGAGTCCCTGGTTCCATTCGTCGAGTATATTGATGATAAAGCTATTTCAGAGCGATGGATGTTTCTCGAAGCATCCATCGGGGATACAATCGGTTTATCCTGGCCTGAGAATGCCATTGCCAGAAAAGATGATTGGCGAATAGGTTTGGAATATGATATGGATTTGATTCCTGCCCATGAGGAGCTATGTTTAGGTCCGATCCAGGTTGGGATCAACACTTCAAAACACTGGTCGAAGTGGCGTGAATTCATTGTAGGGGATGAAACCGAGCGGAAGGAACTCCCTCTTTATACTTTCGGAAAAGCAAATGGAGATGTTGTTTCTACTATCGGTGCCATAGAGGATTATTCATTCAATTCCATGATGACCCCTTATATTCAGGGGACTTTAACTGTTGGGCACGAGGGTGGTACGCTTGTGAAGGAAGTATTGAAAGATGATGCTCTCACTCAAGTGACTGTGGAAGTTGAACATAATTCCCCTGGAGTAAAATGGATCTCCGGAGATTTTTCGTCTAACAGTCAAACGGCGAGGGTGGATTCCTTGAAATTTGTTAAAGGAAAAAGCGATGTGAAGATCGGACAACATGATGATATTTGGTCTGTTGATAATGGGGTGGTGTCGTTTAAGGCCTCATCGGATTATTATCCTGGAATTTATTCATTAAGTATGAATGGAAGGGAAGCACTCGATCATCAATACCCGACCCCGGGACCCCGTGCCTGGTGGAACCCATGGGGCGGTGGGATTGCCTACTCCTTCCGAAATATCAGTGCGTATTCCATGCTGAAAGAGAAGACAATGATTGAATCAGTGACGAAGGTGGATCATAACGGTCACAGTTGGTCAGGCCTCTGTTTAACTACAGAGTTTAAGCAGCATGAGAAAATGAAAGGTGTCATTCTTCACCAATACGCCTTGACCCTGCCGGAAGTACCGGTGCTTACCGTTTATGCAGAAATTCATCAACATTCAGGGCAAACGATTGAGAAAGAATTACTCGATCTGGATGCTTTCTTCAAGTTGGGAGAAACGTTACAAACCAGTTACATTACACTTCCTTCGGAGGGAATCTTCCATAAATACTATGGAGGAGCGGAAGAATTCGTCTTAAGGGATACACCGTTTGTCGTGTTGGGATCTGACGAACGGGAAGAGATGATAACGTTTGTTCATCCAGCTAATAGAAAGATGTCAGAAGCGTATATTAACCAAGACGCGCTTTTAGTAGCATCCACTAAAGAGTGGTCTTCTCCCACTGGGAAAATCATAAAGGTAGATCCAAGTATTCTCTTCTACGGAGAACTGAAGGATACCCAAAGCATTAAAACATTACAAAACATCAAATTCAATTAAATCAGCACGAACTTGCCTGCACTCAGGCAGGTTCGTGTTTTTTAGAGGGGAGGGACGGACCTCCAAAAAAGGTGTTTCCCGTGGAGAACCTGATTGTACAAGGATCGGGGAGGAAAAGTGGAGAGTTATGGGAGGTCCGTCCCTCTAAAGATTTTCTGGAGGTGACGGCATTTTGAGACAAAGTGAGCTTAGTAGGATCAATAGGGCAGGATGGAATGATGGTGCTTATCAGGCGTGGGTAAATCGTCATGGATCGCCAAAGGATTATGCTCTTACACTTATGGAAAATCCACAACAGAAAGTAATGAAATATCTAAACCATATGGGAGATATCAGAGGGAAAAGAATTGCCAATCTACTAGGATCAAAGGGTAATAAAGCAGTGTCCTTTGCTTTATTGGGCGCAGAGGTTACTGTGGTGGATATTTCGAAAGAAAATAGCAAGTACGCCATGGAATTGGCAGAAGCCGCTGGTGTCGATATTCGTTATATCGTTTCTGATTTAGTAGAAATCACCTCTGGAGAGAAAGAAGCAGATTATGATTTTGTCATTTTGGAAGTTGGGGTTCTACACTACTTTGTGGATTTGGTGCCTGTTTTTACGATCGTCTTTAACATGCTTAAGAAAGGCGGAACTCTCATCTTGAGGGATTTCCATCCGATGCTTACCAAGCTATTGACGCTTAAGGGGACGAAAATGGTGGCAGCACGCGATTATTTTGATAGTGGTGCACAGGAAGTGGATGTTGCATTCCGGAAACTATTGAAGACCGATACACTGCACCCATCAGCTAAGAATAGAATTCGCAGGTGGACACTTGGTGATATCATCACAGCAATCGGCACTACCGGCTTAACCATTACTCAATTAGAAGAGGAAGCCGGAATAAGATGGGCGTTTCCAGCCAAAGCGCCTATAGGAATTGAAGATAACATACCTGGTTTATTCACAATCATTGCAGAGAAAAAATAGCGGAAAGGAATAAAAGAGGGACGGACCTCTTAGAGAATAATAATGACGAAAGAATCATCACTCCTAGAGGTCCGTCCCTTGTAATGGTTACATATTATTGTTCTTGTCTTCCTGATTTGAAGGCGGCTGATTTTGTTGTTCTTCGTCTTCCATTATTCCACTTACTGCCTTTTTGAATTCTTTGAGGGTAGCACCGGCGGCTTTTCCAAGCTCTGGCAGTTTGCTTGGTCCAAAGAATAAAAGCGCAACAAACAGTATAATCGCTATTTCACCGAATCCCAGATTCATCGTATATTCCTCGCTTTATTGAAAGTCGTATAATTTAACATTCATCTATCTCCAGTCGAATATCTTCAATTTATATTAGTAAAATGCAGGACAAATAATCTCTTTTCTGTCAGAAACAAGCTTATTAACAATGATGAAAAAGGAATGTAAGGTTCAGAGGTAATTTGAATGGGACCTGACCACTTCTAGAAAACCCAACGAATCGGGAAGAACTTCAAAGCAAAATGGACGTTGTTCGAAAGCCTTCATGCCGAAGTCCGAGTCAAAGGTAATGGTCATTTTATTAAGAGGAATATCATCTTGTTTATGGACGAGAGAAGGGGCCGTGTCGAGAATCATGGCTTCATCTGCTAGAAACAGGTGATCCGAAATGGTAGGCTCATCATCAAAGCTTGATAATATGGATTGATGTGACTGTTGTTGAATCGGATTGGTCATAAATGCCATACACAAAAGCACCATTAACATAAGTCTCGCCATTGTTCCTTAACCTCCCAAGATCATATTACACTTAATTATAGCTATAATTTTTTTGGTGTCTATAAACATTCAGAGGGACGGACCTCGGGAAGAAGGAAGGAAAGAGCCCGCCTTCAATCCTTTAGAGGTCCGTCCCTCAAATGTTAGGTTTAAATATAGTAATTTCGGGTATAGGAGATTGGATATGTATATTTATGGAAGGGGACTGGTCATGGAGGAGAAGGTTGTTGATTTTTATGAATCTAAGAAGAAGTTGAGTTTGATTGCGGTTGGATGTGTGTTGTTTGTTCTATTGTGTTTGTATTTAACGTATGAGTTTTTCTTTATCGATACGAACTATATGATAGGGGGGATTGTTGCGTTAGGAGGAGTGTTTTTTCTCTTTTGTTTGATTCAGATCTTTAAGAAGCTCTCTAATGATGTACCTCATGTAAGCATGACTATGGAGCATTTGGTTTTATATGTGTTGCCTGATGAACCCGTTCACATTCGCTGGGAAGATATTGAAAGCTATGTTCCTTACGAAATTTACCGGAATTCTTTTATTGGGCTCGTTCTGATCGATGAAGAGGAATACCGCGACAAGATGCCTGATAAGCTAAAACGCATGTCCAGGATGAATGTGAAAATGGGGTATCCACAATACAATATTGTAATAGGAAATTTAAAAAAGCCACAAAAATTACTCCAAGAATTGAATAGTCGAATTCCTCATGCGAATGTGGTTACTGCAGGAAAGACTGTTTCTCCTACGAATTCATTGTGATATAACCAAAAAAGGTGAGCAAACATTGCCCACCTTTCACCTTTTAAAGATTAATATACTTTATCCCCATTAAAGATCGAATTCTTAACCACGACGTAATCTACAGTACGGATGGATTCAAGTTTTGTTCCCCCGGCATAGGAAATGGAGGATTGAAGATCTTGTTCCATTTCAATCAGGGTGTGTTCTAATGAACCTTTATGTTCAACATACATTTTCTTTCCTTCAACGTTTTTCTTTTCACCTTTTTGAAATTCGGATGCAGATCCAAAGTATTCTTTGAATAGTTTACCGTCTTTTTCAATCGTTTCTCCAGGAGATTCTTCATGGCCGGCAAAAAGGGATCCGATCATCACCATAGTGGAACCAAAGCGGATTGATTTTGCAACATCACCATGGGTACGGATGCCTCCATCCGCGATGATAGGTTTAGTAGCCGCTTTAGCGCACCATCTCAGTGCAGCCAGCTGCCATCCACCTGTACCAAAGCCTGTTTTGATCTTTGTAATACAAACCTTACCCGGTCCGATTCCAACCTTGGTAGCATCGGCCCCGGCATGTTCTAATTCTCTTACGGCTTCTGGTGTACCAACATTCCCGGCAATCACAAAGCTTTCAGGTACATGCTTTTTAATATGTTGAATCATATTGATGACGGCATTGGAATGGCCGTGTGCAATATCGATCGTAATGAATTCAGGGACAAGCTTTTCTTCAGCAAGCTGTTCGACAAAGACGTACTCTTCTTCCTTTACCCCTACTGAAATAGAAGAGATCAATCCACGTGACTTCATATCTTTAATGAATGACACACGCTCTTCAGGATTAAAACGATGCATAATATAGAAATAATTATTTTCAGCTAAATAGACAGCGATTTTTTCATCAATAATGGTTTGCATATTGGCTGGGACTACTGGCAGTTTAAACGTATGTCCACCCAGTGTTACACTCGTATCACATTCAGAACGGCTGTTAACCACACATTTTGCAGGAATTAATTGAATATCTTCGTAATCAAATACATTTTCCATCATTACACCCCTAAACACGAATATTAAAGTTTGTTTATTTTATAAATGTTCGTCCATAAGGTAATTTACATCATTTTCTTACCGATGTCAAAGATTTTATTAAATTTTAGGATATATACAAACTATTCATGTAGTTAATCTTTAAGCGTTTACATTTGGTTTATCTTGAGGGAGACTGTGTTAGAGTTAGACATACCGGATATGTTACATTCCGTATGTGAAGAAAGGTGGTTTGCCTATGTATTGGGTCATCGCTCTATTCGATGAGCAAACAGAAGAGCTGATTAAAGGGATTTGGAAAGAACTAGCGGTTAAGGACATTTCTTATTATGAAGAAGAAATCAAAGATGCCCGTCCTCATATTACATTAGGCAGTTACACGGAATTAGACAAAGAGGCATACATAGATTCTTTAGAAACCTTTTATGAACATACCGCATCCTTCCGCATCACATTTAATACAGTAGGATCTTTTTTGAACTTCGGCACTCTTTTTCTTTCCCCAACCGTTACGAGGGAGCTTCTGGACTTTCACTCGTCTCATTACAATTATTTTCATTCTTTTAAACGGAAGGCCAATCCACTTTATCTTCCTGGAAATTGGATTCCACACTGTACTTTGGCCAATAAACTTTCCCCTGAAAAATTAGCCGAGGGATTCGAGCACTGTTTAGGAAGGGGAGACACGATTAAAGCAAAGATAAATGGTGTAGCCATTATAGAATTATTGGATGATCCAGAGGATTGTATGAATGCTCCCATCATCTATACTAAATCATTTAGGTAGAGTGCAATATTTTGTATCAAACAGCGAGAGGCGGAATGATACCCCGCCTCTCGCTGTTTGATATTGCAGAGTGCAAACGCAACAAAGTTATTTATTGTATACCTTCTTCATCACGAAACCACTTTTCGGAAGCGTTGGGATTTCCCGGAGACTATAGCTCATATCCTGCTTCGGCAGCTCATAGTTAAGATGCTTACTCATGAAGGAGAAGCTCGCTTTCATGACTTCAATTGTCGGCCATTCACCTGGACAACGATGACCGGTATCATAATCTCCACCGCCTTGTGGGACCAGTTCATAGATACTGCCCTTGTAATCCTTGAACCGCCCGGGTTCGAAATGATCAGGGTTCTCCCAGATCCGGGGATCATGATTCGTACCATACAAATCAAGCATCACCATTTGACCTTTTTTAAAATGATATTGCTGCCATTCAAAATCCTTGGTTGTCAGGGCAGCCAGAAAAGGGAAGAAGGGGTAGTAGCGACGCACTTCCTGAACGAAACATCGGAGGTCTTCGTCATGAGAATGAATCTTTTCTTTCCACTCCGGATTTTCCTCAAGTGCAACAGCGCCAAACACCAGATAACGTGATATGGCTACAAGAGGGCGAATGACATTTATTAATTCGACTGCTGCCACTTGTTTATCAAGAAGGTCCCCGTTCAGGTCTTGGTGGAAAGCCATTTCGTAGAGGGCAGACCCTTTCCTGGTTTCTTGCTGCCCTTGACGCACCATATGAATGACGCTTTCAATCCATTTTTCCAATCGATTCCTTGCCCGTAGACTTGCAAGATACTGGGGGCCGATTTTTGATGCACCTTCAATTAATCTGTTTAAATCTTTGGAGCGTTTTGGTACTGCTTTCTCTTCGATTGGTATACCAGCCCATTCACATCCAACCTTTGTAAGTAACTCCAGGGATTCCTTGAAAAGATTGACTTTATTCTTTTTCTCCCACTTACGTGTATATGCATCCCACTGTCGAGTCGTCAATTTGTGCAATTCATCGAGTCCTTCTGGTGTCATCAGTGACATAAACAAACGTTTCCTGTGTTCATGAGACTTTCCATCTAACGTCTGGACCCCGCCTTTTCCAAAGAGTGTGTTCAGTATGTGAGGAGGCATCGCTCCATTCCTCTTCATCTTTTCATTATCATAGAACAGTTTCACACCTGATTCACCGCTTAGAAGAGCGACCTTCTTACCAAGAACTTTTGTTTCATACACATCTAGATGATGCTTCTGAGTACGTTTTTGAATAAACTCATAACCATCCATAAAGATCGACAATGTTCGGTCAATTCCTTTATCTTTCGGTACTTGAACTGGCATTATGTATTCACATCCCCTTCTATTTGATTATTTTGTACTTTCCCACCTTTCTTATGAAAATAAACCCCACTCTTAAGCTATTCATTTTTTGGGAGACCGAAAAGTAGTTATTTTTAAAAAATCGGTTGAACTTTACGTCAACGTCAATGATAAAATGAAAGTATCAAAATTTTCAAACAAAGAGTTGATGATGATGCCTTATACCATTTCCCAATTAGCAAAGGAGTTCAACGTAACGACACGCACTATCAGATATTATGAGGAACTTCGTTTATTAAAGCCTGAAAGGAGTGATTCAGGGAGGAGACTATACTCCAAGAGTGATGTCACCAGACTTACATTAATATTCCTTGGAAAGCGCTTCGGTTTTACTTTAGAGCAAATCAAGGAAATGATTCACCTGTTTGATCAAGATCGAAGTGGAAGGAAGCAATTGGAACGCACAGTCGAATATGGGAACATGAAAATAAAGGAGATAACCAATTTCATACAAGAACTAGAAACAATGAGAAATGAAATGGAAGACTTAAGGGATGACTTCCTTAAAAAATTAAACGAGTCAGGGGAGAACCGAGAATGAATATCTCAGAATTATTATCTCGAAATTCCAGGAAATATCCAACACGGAAAGCGGTTGTCACAGAGGGCGAAGAGATGACTTACAGGGAGTTGAATGAAAAAGTCAATCAGTTGGCCAATAGCTTGAAAATGCGGGGGATAGGTGTTGGGGATAAAGTGATGCTGTTCATGCCGAACACAGCGGAATTTGTTATCAGCTACTTCGCAGTCCTGCGGTTGGGGGCGATCATAGTCCCTGTTAATGCAAAGCTTTCTTCTGATGAATTATCATTCATAGTCCATCACAGCGATGCCCGAGCCATCCTTGCCCATGAGCGGGTTTGGGAAACGGTAGAAAGCATTGATCCCGGTAATCTCTTATGTGTGAAGACAGGGAAGACACGGGGATCATGGAAGTCATTTGTGGATATCTTGAATGAAGGGAGTAAAGAAGAAGTTGACTGCACAATGAGTGAAGAGGATGATGCTACCATCCTTTATACTTCCGGTACGACAGGTCAACCAAAAGGCGTACTCTTCACTTACCGAAACATTTTAACGGTATCCATCATGATGTGTGTGGAATTTGAGATGAAACCCGAGAGCAGGATTCTCCATATGATGCCTCTCAGTCATTCTGCTCCACTTCATCTATTCCTGATAGCGGGTACATATGTAGGAACCACCCATATATTATCACCGACCTTTACCCCTGAGAATCTACTTAAGTTGGTAGAGCAAGAACAGATCACCCACTTTTTCGGCGCGCCGGTCGCCTACTTATTTACATCTAAACTGCCTAACATCCATACGTATAATCTTTCTTCTATGAAATATTGGGTCTATGGCGGAGCACCCGTCTCCGGTGCAGAAATTGCATATATTAAAGAAAGGTTGGGGACGGACCTCCTCCATTGTGTTTATGGTCTGACAGAAGCTGGACCCAGCGGAACCCTGTTAGCAGCAGATGAACATCACCAAAAAGGGGGGAGTATCGGGAAGAGAGGGGCCCTCGGAACAGAAATTAAGATTGTTAACGAAGCGGGGAAGCCAGTGGACACGAATGAGGTGGGAGAAATTCTCCTATATGGAGAAGGTAATATGAAAGGATACTATAAAGATCCGGAGAAGACGGAAGAAGCCTTTATCAATGGATGGTTGAAAACGGGAGATCTTGCCAGAGTGGATGAACAAGGATATATATGGGTGGTGGACCGCAAGAAGGATATGATCATTTCCGGTGGGGTAAACGTTTATCCTAAAGAAATTGAAGAACTGCTTGTGGAGCATCCGGCTATTTCTGAGGTGGCAGTCGTTGGAGTCCCCCATCCTGAGTGGGGGGAAACTGTTAAAGCGTATGTCGTCAGTTCGCTATCCTCGAATGAACTTTCCACGGTATGTAATGAATTCCTGAAGGGTAAACTGGCAAGTTATAAAACTCCAAAACTCTATGAATCCTTGCATGCACTCCCGCGTAATGCAACAGGCAAAATACTGAAACAGCCTTTACGGGATATGATTCAGGAGGTGAATCTATGAGAAAGCTGGAAAATTTTTATCAGGAAGATCCTCATTTAAAAGAAATCCTTGAAAGCTATCTGGATAAAGATTTTTTTACGTGGGCCGACCATGAGCTGAACACTTTCGGCGAGCTTTGTGCAGGTGAAATTGATGAACGGGCCGTCCATACGGATCGTGAGGGACAGCCTAAGCTTATTAAATACAACAGATTCGGAGAAGAGATTTCTGAAGTCTGGGTGAATGAAGGATATAAGAAAACAGTTGAACAAACATACAATAAAGGAATTGTCGGGTATATCCATAAAGAAATACCCGGGCTTGGGACGAAAGGAAATTATATGTATTCCTATGCCCAGGGATATCTTTTATCTCAAAGCGAGCCCGGTTTCTATTGCCCGGTCACCCTTTCCATGGCAACGGCCCTCCTTCTTGAGAGGTATGCATCTCCTGATGTGAAAGCCAGGTTCCTTCCACATGTCCTTTCAACGGGAGAAGTTGAATTATATGAGGGGGCGACTTTTTTAACTGAGAGACAGGGAGGGTCTGATGTCGGCGCAAATGAAACAAAGGCCCTTCAAGATGGTGAATCCTATCAGCTATGGGGAGAAAAATATTTTGCCTCCAATTCAGGGATGTGCGGAGTGACAATGGTGCTCGCTCGGATAGAGGGATCCGGTAAAGGAACAAAGGGACTTAGCTTATTTGCTGTCCCGTGGAGAAACGATGATGGCTCCCTAAATGGGATCCACATTCGAAGGCTGAAGGATAAGTTGGGTGTCCGGGCAGTGCCTTCAGCGGAGGTGGAGTTCAAAGGTGCAAACGCCTATCTGGTTGGAGAACCGGATAGAGGCATCTACTATATGATGGAAGCACTTAATTTATCCCGGATTTGCAATGCCATTGCATCGATCGGCATTATGAGAAGAGCCTATCTCGAAGCAAGAAATTACGCATTCCATCGTGAAGCGTTCGGACAGCCTCTGGCTCACTTTCCGATGATAAAAGAATCCTTGACCCGACTTGCCTCTAAACAGGAAGTGGAAACCAGTGCCGTGTTCCATCTCGTTCACTTGTATGATCGAGTCGTGTCCGATGACATTCCTACAACAGAGGAAGAATCTGTTCTACATCGTTTGCTGATTGCCATACTGAAGAAAGAATCAGCGGAGCAGGCGATTCACTTTTCTCATGAAGCAATCGAACTTCATGGTGGAAATGGGTACATTGAAGATTTCGTCCTTCCGCGTTTACTCAGGGATGCCCAGGTATTGACGGTATGGGAAGGGACAGCCAATATTCTAGGACTCGAAGTTCTGAGATTAATGAATAAACACCGGGCTCATGTATACTTTTTAGCCAAAATGAAAAAAGAGCTATCCCTTGTTCCAGAAGAATTCATTTTGTTAACGATTCCCGTGACAGAAGGGATCTTAAAACTGGAACAACTATTGACACTAGTGACCACGTCCAATCATGATACACAAACCTATCATGCGAAGAGGATAGCAGAACTGATGGTCCATATTTTCGAAAGTGTAGTGGCACTTAAAGATGCCTATACGTTTGGCGGAAAAAGAAAACGTATGATTGCAGAGGTTTTTATCGAGCACACATGGAAAACAACAGAATGGATGGATGAAGAAATGAAATCCGTTCAATACTTCGACGAAATAGTCGGGGGAAAAGTAATGGTTTAAATAAAAAAATCCCGGGCAACGTCCAGGGATTTCTTTTTATTTTTCACAGCAGCAGGGACAATCACATTCTTTTTTCGTTTTACACGTACAGCGGTCACAAGGACATTCTTTCTTTACCAAGAATGACACCTCCTTTATGCAATAGGTTATTATTCATCGTTTCCAAATCACTGAATTCCATACACATTTTAGAAACAGAATACCCACGTGTTAATAGTTAACGTCAAAGTACGGAAATCAGCATGTCTATATAAAAAAAATTACAATTAATACTAAATGATATCCATTTGTTTACAAATATTAAGTTATAAGGTAATATATGTAATTGTAGGAACGAATGAATGGGGAGGAATTACAGATGAAAAAATTGATGCTACCCTTTTTCTTGCTATCTATGAGTTTATTTATTGCTGCATGCAGTAGTGATGAAGGTAGTACAGAGGAAAAAGAGTCAAACACTGAAGCAACTGAAGAAAGTGCAAAATCGGACGAGATGGAAATGAAATCCGCTCTATTAGACTTTCAAAAAGAAATCATCAACACAGTGAATGCCAATGATTCAGCTATTTACACGTTTGAATCGGCAAAAGCTAAAGAAGAGGATAAACCAAGTGCAGAAGAGATTGCCAAACTTAAAACCGATGCTGAAAGTTCTGCTAAAACCGTAGCTGAAGACGTTCAAGGGCTCGAAGTACCTGCTGCGTTGGATTCAAAGAAAGACGAAATTCAAGGCGCATTGGACGATCTTGCAAAATCATATGAAACCAGAGCTGCAAATCTTTCAGACGAAGCAAACGCAGAATACACAGAATCTGATGAACAATTTGCATCATTTGAAGAAAAAATGGCTGCTGTTTATGAAGAAGCTGGATTGACTAAGCCTAGTTTTTCAGCTGATATTGTAGATTAATAGCATAGAAAAATATAGATTAGACTTTTGACTGGAGTAGACTCAGATTTTTGACTCATTCGGGCGAAACTAAAGTTTCGCCCGAATGAGTCAAAGCTGAAAAGTAGCTCGTGTAGAAAGGCAGCCTGAATCAAATGCAGTTGATCCAGGCTGCCTTTCTACACGGGCTAAATGAGTCAAAAATCGTTATAAATAGGACTGCATCTTCGGTCCTGTTTTTTTATACCTTCACAAAAGTTTGCTCCTGGAAACATTGTTCACCTCTTCATATTAAGATAGCTTCACTAAAGAAGGTTGCTATAGACCCACATGGGAAGAGGTTGCTATGATATTCAGGTACATATTAAATGTGGAGGAAAATGATCGTGAACCAAGAAAAATATGATCAGTTAAAACTGGGTGAACGTGGTGCACTGATAAGCATTATCGCCTATATACTGTTATCAATTATTAAATTCCTCATTGGAACATCAGCAGGGTCGGAGGCATTACGTGCTGACGGCTTGAACAACGCCACGGATATCGTGGCTTCCGTTGCGGTACTTATCGGCCTAAGGTATTCAAGGAAGCCAGCCGATCAAGATCATCCTTATGGGCATTGGAAAGCGGAAAGTGTAGCCTCTTTACTGGCATCCTTTATTATGATGGTAGTGGGGATACAGGTGCTATACAATGCGATTCAATCTGTATTTGACGGAAAAACCCAGGCACCGGATCTAATTTCCGCATGGACTGGTATTGGGGCTGCAATCGTCATGTACCTTGTCTATAGATACAACAAAAAATTAGCACAGAAAATTAATAGTCAATCCCTTATGGCTGCAGCAAAAGATAATCTCTCAGATGCATGGGTAAGCATCGGCACGGTGATCGGTATCCTTGGTGCTCAATTTTATTTGCCTTGGTTGGATCCCCTCACGGCAGTCATTGTCGGCCTTCTCATCTGTAAAACCGCATGGGGCATTTTTATAGAAGCTTCCCATTACTTAACGGACGGATTCGATGAAGAGCTTATAGAATCGTACGAAAAGACCGTCCTCGATCTCCCCGGGGTTAAAGGTGTAAAAGATATTCGGGCAAGAAATTATGGAAACAACACTGTCGTGGATGTAGTGATTCTGGTGAGGTCCACCCTCGATATAAAACAGGCACATGATATTTCAAGCGAGGTAGAAGAAGAATTGATGAATAAGCATGAGGTGTATGATGTGCACGTTCATGTGGAGCCGAATTAAAAGCGATTCACTTCGAAAGGCCCTGCTTAGGGTCTTTTTTAGGTTCAAATCCATTTCAAACCTTTTTTCAAAACTTAGCATGAATATGTTGGATGATAATGGTAAGATAAAAGAATAAGAGACGGAAAGAAATACATAGGGGATGAACACCATAAAACGTTATTTTATTCAAAAACAACTCCAGCAAATACACATATCGGAATGGGGAGATCCTGCGAAACCAGTGATTTTTTGTCTTCATGGATTGGGAAGCACAGGACTCAGCTTTATAGAAATAGCGAACGATTTAGAGAAAGACTATAGAATCATTTCCATCGATGCACCTGGTCATGGAAAGACTACCCCATTTGAACGCGGGGAAAATTATGAAATGAATAACATGGCCGAATGGCTGAATGAAGTGATTGAGCTCCTTGAAATCGATTCATTCTATTTCCTGTCTCATTCATGGGGGGGCTTTGTAGCGCTATTTTATGCAGCCAAATATCCCGATAAGATCAGCGCATTGATGTTGATCGATGGAGGTTATCAGGGAAAACGGCATTCACAACAAACCGTAGAAGAAGAAGTCGCTTATTATGAAAAAGATTTTGAACAGACATGGGGAACATGGGAAGATTTCCTCACCCTCGTTAAGAGTGAAACGTTAAATTGGTCTTCTTTAAAGATGGTGGCCGCTCAAGATCTTTCCCTTTATCATGACCAGCAATATTATTGGCATGCCCGTGGGGAGACAGCTGCTCACATCATCCGTGCCATGCACAAAGATGAGGCGGAGGATATTTATCACAAAATTGAAAATCCGGTTTTATTATTAAGAGCATCCCTTCATGAAAATCTTGCTGAAACCCGTAAAAAGACAGCCGACAACTTTAAGGTACAGGTAAGGGGAGAAGTAAAGTGCATTCCGGATACGACCCACCTTCTTCATTGGGACCGTCCTGAAATAGTAGTAAGGGAAATAAGACAGCGCTGGAAATAAGTAAAGGAGGAATCACTCTATGATTACATTAAAAACGATGACAGAGAACGAATATCATGATTGGATAGAAGAGTCCATCAAGGAATATGCAGAAGAAAAAACGAAGGCAGGCAATTTCAAGAAAGAAACGTCCCTGGATCAAGCAGAGGAGGAATTCAATAAACTATTACCGGAGGGAAGGGAAACAAAAGATCATTATTTATTTACCCTGTTTCATGAAGAAAAGGAGGAAATAGTAGGAAACTTATGGGTTCATTTAAATGATGAAGCAAAGGAAATATTTATATATGATATTAAGATCCATGAAAGCAAAAGGGGATCAGGGTATGGGAAGGAAGCTTTAGCGTCATTGGACTCGTTAGCCAGGGAAAAGGGTATCCCGAAAATATCCCTCCATGTATTCGGTCATAACAAAACAGCTATATCTTTGTATCAAAAAACCGGTTATGAAGTAACAAATGTGTTAATGTCCAAATCGCTTTAAAACAAAAGGGCACCTGTTCATACGGTGTCTTTTTCTTCTTAGAGGAGGATCTTTCACCATGTCAACTGTAAAAGAAACATATCGTATTGCCGACAGTTATTTCTTTATTGGAGATGCAGGGATTCTTATTATAGCTCTCATCTTGGTCTTAGTATTTCTATACATATTATTAAGGAAAAGAAGGTCGTGACTGTTATGAGAGAAGTAAAATATGCTCAATTATCAGATCTGGAACCGATCGTTGCGATTGATCAACAAGTCATCGGGCATGCAAACAGGAGGGGAGAAATCGAGAAGGCGATAAGGAATCAAGCATGTCTGGTCATCAAAGAAGGAAAGGCTACTGGCTTTCTCTTATTCAATACCCAGTTTTATGGGAACGCGTTTGTCTCTCTGGTCATCATTGCTCCCGAGGAGAGAAGAAAAGGGTATGCGTCATCCTTATTGAAATATTTTGAGAAGAATTCCCCAACGGAAAAAATCTTTTCATCTACTAATCAGTCAAACATTGAGATGCAAAAAGTTTTTCAAAAGAATGGATACACTCCAAGCGGAATGATAGAAAACCTGGACCCTGGAGATCCTGAGCTGATTTATTTTAAATATAAAGAGAATCAATGAGATTGGGGGACTAAAATTGATGATCATGGTATTAGCTGTGTTTCTTCTTATTTTCTCGTTTGATTTCACGAAATTCAGGAAGCAGAATCAGACGATGATCGAGCAGAATGAAAGGATCATTTCACTACTTGAAGACATTAAGAAAGAAAACACTTGATAAAAATGGCTCGCAGATAATTGCGAGCCAACTTTCTAAACAATTGAAATATAATCTTCATCCACGCTTTCTACCCCCTGATCAAACGTCAGCTTTGTCTTGAATAAATAACGCACGCCATCTTCAGAATATGGGACTCCCATAGGAATTCGATAGGTAAATGACAGTTTGTTGCATTCATCTGCCCGGATGATATCCGATTTTAATACAGTGGTCGAATCAATGAGCATTTCTTCCTTTCCATTCTTATCAATCATAACCAAATCACATTCAACCCGTTTAAGTTTTTGTTCAATGATGCCACCCTCTAAAAAGAAATAACCATGCAGGAGCTCACCTTGTCTAAATGAGGTTTTAGGCAGCACAAGATCAATTTTCGCAGACCCAATACCGAAGAGCGACATATATTTACGCAGTATCATTAGGCATGCTCCTTTTTGCTAGTATATTTCTTATCGATTTTTTCTTCGATTTTATCCATCTCCCGTCGATTTCTAATAATTTCTTCTTTGTTTTCTTCTATTAATTGAGAGAGGTTTGATTTTAATTTTTTCATTGTCCATTACTTCCTTTCAGAGTGAAATAATAAAGAAAAGACCTTTACCAATGGAGGTAAAGGTCTTTTCTGGACATATATAAGCCTTCACCAACTGGTAAAGGTCTCGCTAACAACATGGTTGTCAATAAAGCCGAGAGCGTGCACTCTGTAATGACGACTTTATTGTTACAGCTACTCCCCTTTAGGAGAATATTAAATTATGACACAATCATAATTGAAACAGGGATCGATGTCAACGGATATGAGAAACATATATCATTTCTATATATAAGACTCCATGCAGGAAACTCGAGGACGAAAAGAGAAGTAGTGGGTTAGGATGAAATGGAAAAGGAGCTGGTCATATGTATGAATTGAAAACGAAACAAAATGATGCGAGTGTCATAGAATTTATTGAGGGAGTGGATCACCCCCAAAAAAAGGAGGATGCTTATAGGCTACTGGATATTTTCAGCGAAACAACCGGCTTTGAAGCAAAGATGTGGGGGCCAAGTATTATCGGATTTGGTTCTTATCATTATAAATACAAAACGGGTCACGAGGGAGATGCTCCATTAGTGGGGTTTTCACCGAGAAAGGCCAAGATAAGCTTATATTTTGCCACAGGGGACAGTGAAAGAGAGAAACTTCTAAAGTCATTCGGGAAGCATTCATCCGGTAAGGCGTGTGTGTACATAAATAAAGTAACAGACATTGATGAATCGGTGTTAAAGCAATTGATTCAACAGTCTGTGGCCTTTTTACAAAAAACATATCCTGACAATCATTAAGTTTTTAATAGGGAATCAGTCTTGTTCATGTGACTAATTCCTTATTTTTTTTGAATGAAAGCTTTTTATTTGTAATTAAAGATAATATCCTATAATATTAATCTTGAATTAAAACTATCACGGTTCGAGATACATGATTTCAAATCATTACAAAACCTTGATAAGGATCATTTTACATTCAGAAAGGGACGATTCAACATGACGAAGGTATTATATATTACAGCACATCCACACGATGACACACAATCTTACAGCATGGCTGTAGGGAAGGCATTTATCGATACGTATAAAGAAGCAAATCCTGGTCACGAAGTTATTACTTTGGACTTATACAAGGAAAACATCCCACAAATCGATGCTGACGTATTCAGCGGCTGGGGCAAACTGCAATCAGGTAAAGGATTCGAAGAACTTTCTCAAGAAGAACAGGCAAAGGTTGGCCGACTTGGTAAATTATCGGATCAGTTTGTCGAAGCTGATAAATATATTTTCGTTACACCATTTTGGAACTTCTCATTCCCTCCAGTAATGAAAGCATATATTGACTCTGTGTCAGTTGCAGGTAAAGCCTTCAAATATACAGAGCAGGGACCGGTTGGACTACTGACAGACAAAAAAGCGCTTCACATTCAAGCACGTGGAGGAATCTACTCAGAGGGACCGGCAGCCGCAATGGAAATGGGACACCGCTACCTGGAAGTAATGATGCAATTCTATGGCGTTCCTTCATTCGAAGGATTATTTGTAGAAGGACATGCAGCCATGCCTGATAAAGCGGCTGAAATCAAAGAAAATGCCATCGCAAGAGCAAAAGATTTAGCACATACATTTTAATAATAAAGGGAGTCAACGATTATGTTGGCTCTCTTTTTTCCATTTATTTAAACTTTTTTTAAAAAATGCGAAACTCCTGCCACGATTTATTCGTATAGAGAGAGGAAAGGGAGTGGAATAAATGAAGGATCAGGAATTTATTGATATTGTGTTAGGGGAAGATGAATCACTCGCAGCCCTGTTACAAACGATTGTGACCCATAAGAGGGAAGAATTAGGGACGCATGCCGTTTATGTTCAAGAAGTTATATCTATACATGACAATGGCTTCACGGTTATTCTTGAAATCAGCCGCAGCACTTACTAGATGAAAGAGGGAAAACATTAAAAAGAGACCCCGGTACAGTACCAGGGTCTACAATTATCATTCATTATCTTTTTATGAACATTTGAGTCCAATAATGACCGTACGATCCACCTTTCACATAGCCTACTCCAATTTCTGTATAAGTCGGGGAGAGGATATTTTTTCTATGACCTTCGCTGTTCATCCACGCTTCTACCACTTCAGATGGAGTCCTTTGACCTGCAGCGATATTTTCTCCTGCTGCCTGGTAGGAAATCCCGAAATCCTTCATCATTTGGAATGGGGATCCGTATGTCGGAGATGTATGACTGAAGTAGTTCTTCGCAATCATGTCTTCCGACTTATAGCGAGCGACACGGGACAACTCCCAATTTTCCTTCAATGGGGGTAAACCCACTTTTGAACGCTCCATGTTTACGAGTTTCACTACTTCATATGTATAACTTTCAGCAGTGGCATTTGCTCCTGGGATATTTAAGCTTTGACCAGGATAAATCATATTCGGATTACTGATCCCGGGATTTGCTGAAATCAGCTCGGATACTCCAACCTGATGTTTTACGGCAATCTTCCACATCGTATCCCCATAAGTGACCGTGTAGGTACCAGCAGCAAAAACTTTGGAAGAATGACCAAATCCAATGACAAAAGTGACAGACAACAATAAGATAGATAAAAGTTTTAAAGTTTTCATAGTTCTATTGAAATATAATTCTGTTAATTTTTAAACAGGTAGTTGTTACCACTATGAAGGGAAACCCGTGTTATCAATATATAGTAAATTTTACTAGGATCATTCGACGGTTACTTTCTAATCAGAACAGTACAAATTAATCCCATATTATGGTCTTTCTTTGATATACTTATTAATAATGATGTTTAGATAGCCGGGATACATACTAAAGGAATGTAGCGAATGAACTGGTTGAATTGGAATGATCTTTTAGCCTCGTCCAATCCATATGTTGCCGTTTTTTTCGGGATCATCCTCACCATCGTGGTTGCCTTCAGTATATGGGTTGAAACGCGTCAAATACGACCCCTTTTTATTGCAATGGTCTCAGGCGGTTTAACCACCATCATCGGAGTTGGACTTCTTACGATGGTCGGATTCTATTAGGAAGGATGAAATGATATGAAATCCCTTTTCTTAGTCATATTTGGCGCCATCCTGGGATGGGGAATCACGGGTTTTTTCACGAAAGGTTTTGAAACAGACTATCTGTTTATCCTGATCATAGGAATCGTGATCGGACATAGTTTAGGGCGTAGAAAGGAAAAAGAAGAGTTTACAGAATCCATGTGAAAGGCATGTCTGTTTTTTAAAAAATGACAGGGAAGTATACTCATATGAAGCATTTATCATTGGAAAGATATGATTTAGTGTTATTTGATCTGGATGATACATTGTTCGATCACTCAGCTGCTTATAATAGAGGAGTGTATGAAACTATCCGTCAGTTCCCTATTCTGGAGGAACTCGATCAATTTGAATTTTTGAGGACATTTTCAAACCATAATCATCGTCTTTGGCCAGGGTTTTCCTCTAACGAGTTGAGTTTTCAGGAATTTTCAATCATGAGAATGGAGAACACTCTAGCTGATTTCAATATAAGTGTCACTGATACGGTTACTAAACAAATAGTAAAGACCTTTCAAGCCACCTATCTCCTTTCCATCAAACCTAATATAGAGGTAAAGATGTTCCTAAATGACTTAATGGAAAAGGTAATGATTGGGATTGTGACGAACGGTACTGTGTTTAATGCGTATGAAAAAATTGAGTGTCTGGAATTATCGGATATTTTCCCTGAATCCTCTGTCATTATTTCTGAGAGGATCGGTTACTCCAAACCACATGTAGAGATATTTCAACATGCGCTGGATGTCTTTAACTCAGAGGCTAAGAGAACCCTCTTTATAGGAGATAACTACTTCACTGATATTTTGGGGGCAGATTCCATTGGCATGGATACAGTTTGGATTAATAGATATGATTATGAAATTCCAAAAGAAGTTCACCCTGCCTATACTATCAAACATGTGTTAGATTTGCATGAACTTATCATACAGGGAGAAGGGAAGGCTAGATATGATAAGACTATCACCGATTGAAGCCGCAAAACTTTTCATCCATGAACAATTTCCCACCTGTCAAGCCGCCCTTCTCGGAGGAAGTGTCGTAAGAGGAGAAGAGACAGCAACATCGGATCTTGATATTGTCGTCATCGATGAACACCTCCAGACCGAGTACCGTGAATCCCTTATTTCCAACGGATGGCCGATAGAAGTATTCGTACACAATATGAAAACACTCCGACACTATTTCCAATCGGACTACAAACGGGCCCAACCCTCCTTACAAAAGATGGTGTCAGAAGGAATTCCACTCATTGACCACCCAATCATCGACACAATCAAACGAGAGGCGAATCATATGTTGAGGGACGGACCTCCCGAATGGTCAGCAGAAACCGTTCGGATGAAGAGATATTTTCTTACAGATGCCCTTGATGATTTAATCGGTTCGACGAATAGAGGGGAAAGTATTTTCATTGCGAACTCAATTGGGGAATTGCTTCATGAATTTGTGCTCAGATCGAATCGTCATTGGATAGGCTCTTCAAAATGGATCGTCCGTGCATTACATGAGTATGACCCGCAGTTTTCCAAGGAATTTGTATATGCTTTCGAACAATTTTATAGGGAAGATGACAAAATGGAAATTGTGAGGCTGGTCGATTCTGTTCTCCAAAGACATGGCGGAAGATTATTTGAAGGATTTTCAGTAGGGAAAGATCATTAAACTAGTTAACATTCAAAAGCCCTTCCGAATAGAAGGGCTCACATGTCTATCATTATACAAGAATCTGAAATTCATCGTGATCGACGCTGTTGACACCATCATCAAAGACAAGTCGGGTGACGAACTTATAAGAAACCGTCTCACTGCTTGGTGGAAATGCATCTGAAAGTCTGCACGAAAAGTGAATGGTCCGTTGCTCGTTTGCTTTCATCGTTGATGAGCTTAATATGGTATTCTGATGAAGAACAGAAGAACGTTTATCATCGTATTGTAAAAGATCTGTCTCAATCCTCTTTAATTTCTGCTCTACCCGACCGCCGGTGAGTTCATATTCACCCTTGATGACATCTCCTGGTCGAAACTCCTTCTTATTCAATACCAAATCAATTTTTGTAGCTCCAATACCGAACCTGCACATCAGTTTGCTAAACATAACAGCCTTCAACCTCTCAATCATCTAGTTACCAATTCTACGCATTAAGGAGAGCTTTGGTTTCATTTTTATTGCTTTGAATACGACTATATTCTAAAAGAAACGGAACCGATTTGTCTATACTCCTTCTTCGACATTTTTCGCAGTTAACCTTCACACATATGCATATTAACCCCTATATTTCACCATCAATATCCAACGAAGTAAAATTAATGGGTTTTATTCCATATAGAGGTAGAAATATAGTCGAATTTTCTATAAAATAGGACTAGAACATTATCATATTTTGGTAAAATACGAGCTTAAAAGGGGTTATACAAATTGAAGGAAAAGAAGAAAAAGAAAAAAACCCATGTCCCATTGAGAATGAATTTATTGTTTATTTCGGTCTTTTTTCTATTTTCACTTCTGATTCTTCGTCTTGGAATTGTACAAATCGTGCAGGGAAACCATTATGAAGCAGAAGTCGCAAGAACAGAAAATGTCAAATCTCATAATGGAACACCGCCGAGAGGGAAAATCTATGACCGTTACCGGAATGTCATCGTCGACAACGTTCCACTGAATGCCATTACATACACGAGAACGCAAACGACGAAGCCTAAAGATATGCTGAAGGTCGCTGAGAAATTAGCTGAATTGATTGAAATGGATACGGGTAAGATTACCGATCGTGACCGTCAGGATTTCTGGCTTCTCACTCATCCTGATAAAGCGGAAAAGCTGGTTTCAAAAGAAGAAATAAAGAAGCTGGAAGATGATGAAGAACTGGCGGAGGATGAGAGGAACAAGAAAATTTACGAAATGCAGCTTGAGAGAATCACTGAAAAGGATATCAACTCCTTTTCGAAACAGGAAGAGGAAGTACTGGCAATTTTCCGTGAATTCAATACGGGATATGCCCTTAGCCCACAGATCATCAAGAATAAAGATGTATCGATGGAAGAGATGGCGAGAGTGAGTGAACGATTATCTGAAATGCCCGGTGTGAACGTCACTACGGACTGGGAAAGAAAGTATGTGAATGATAGTACGCTGCGGACTATTTTGGGTAGGGTTTCCACCTCACAACAGGGGCTGCCAAGCGAACTTGTAAAAGAATATAAAGCTCAAGGATATGCTTTGAATGATCGGGTTGGAACGAGTTATTTTGAATCTGAGTATGAAAATATACTTAAAGGACAAAAGGAAGAAATCGAGTACATTACGAAAAATGGTAGCGTCCTTGATACACAGCTTGTAAGCGAAGGACATAGTGGTAAGGATGTTGTGTTGACAATTGACTTGCAGCTCCAGAAAGAAATTGAAAAGATTGTTGAAGAAGAGCTTAGCAAACAAGCCTCAAAATATTGGGAATCTCCGTTCCTGGACCGCGCATTCGTCGTCATGATGGATCCGCACACAGGTGAGATCCTCTCCATGGTAGGAAAGAAGTATGGTAAGGATGAAAACGGAAAGACAGAATTACAGGATTATGCTTTAGGAACGTATACTTCTGAATATGGGGTGGGATCTGCTGTAAAAGGTGCTACTGTGTTGACGGGGTATATGACTGGGGCGTTGAATGTTGGAGATGTACTTTATGATGAGCCGATTCGAATAGGTGATAATGTTAAAAAATCATGGTTTAATTATTCTAAATACTTTTCCGATATTCAAGCGTTAGAGATTTCTTCAAATGGTTATATGTTTAAAACAGCTATAAAGATCGCTAATGCAACATATCGGCCTGGTCAACCAATGGATATTGACGTAAAAGCATTTGACACAATGAGACATTATTATAGTCAGTTTGGTTTGGGTGTAAAAACAGGAATTGACCTCCCGGGAGAAGTTGAGGGATTAAAAGGAACAGAGAAAATTCCTGGTAAACTTTTGGACTTAGCCATAGGTCAATATGACTTATACACCCCTTTACAGCTAGTTCAATATGCATCAACAATTGCAAATGACGGTTATCGAATGCAACCCCATATCATGAAGGAAATTCGCGAACCCAGTCAGGAAAGAGGAAAAGTTGGTCCTCTTTTATATGAAAACTCATCTAAAGTATTAAACAGAATAGATGCAACTGAAAGACAAATTCAACAAGTCCAGCGAGGCTTCTATCAAGTTGCTCATGGTGTACATGGAACAGCAAATAACTTTAGAACAGCACCTTATGACGCAGCAGCAAAATCAGGAACTGCAGAGGCATTTTATTATAGTCCAGAGGAAAAAAGGCAGTATGAAACCTATAACACGACTTTAATTGGCTATGCACCATATGACAATCCTGAAGTAGCATTCTCAGTGGTTCTCCCATTTTCACATCAGGATAAAGATCCGTATGTAAACAAAACCATCGCCAAAAGGGCTATGGACAAATACTTCGAATTAAAAAAGCAATATGAAAAGCAAGGCTACTACAACTCTTCAACAGAAGAGAAAGTTCGTAATGCTGACCAGCTTGAAAACACAGAAGATCCTGAAACAACAGAAGAATAATTCAGTCAAATATGAAACCTGCCGTTTCTTCAAACGTATATATAGGTAAGGAAAGTATTCCTTATGGAGGTGCAGTGCACATGCTATGGTGGATTATAGGAATTGCCGTTGTGTTCGGTGTAATAAGTGGTCTTCTTAGAAGGAAGTTCTCCCAAACTACATTCGAAGCCGGTAATCAACATGAAAGGCAACTGCAGGAAGAAGAACGTGTGAAAGCGAGCAGCTGGTTTAACGGTGGGCAGTGATAGGAAAAATGCCAGGAAAAGTTTCCTGGCATTTTCTTTTGACAACATTGAAGGCTGAACCTAAAAACAATACATATGGTAACTGAATCTGAAATTCAAAGTAGATCGAATAACTTCAAAAGGAAGTAGAAATTGAATGAGGAGAGAAGAATGTGATCAAGTCAGAACATGATATTCTAGAGCTCGTTGAACAAGATTCCTGCATGATGGAAGTTCTTAAAACAGCACATAAACTGCACCTGCCTGACTGGTGGATCTGTGCAGGTTTCGTCAGGACGAAAGTGTGGGATACACTGCATGGGTATTCAAACAAAACGAACTTGCCTGATATTGATGTCGTGTATTTTGATGCTTCGAATACAGATGAACAATTTGAAAAATACGTAGAATCCAGATTGAAGGAGGAAGCTCCCTTCGAACCGTGGTCTGTGAAAAACCAGGCAAGAATGCATATAAAAAATGGAGAGGCGCCATATACCTCCACGATTGATGCCATTTCCCGTTTTCCGGAAACTGCAACCTCTATTGCTCTGAAGCTGAACGAGAAGAATGAGCTTATATTGGCAGCCCCTTGGGGGATAGAAGACTTGATTTCTTTACAAATAAAGCCGACTCCACCATTTAAAGAAAAAGAGGCACTGTCATCCATTTATGAAAAAAGAGTGCTGGAAAAACAATGGGATACCAAATGGCCAAAGGTGAAAGTTCATAGTATCTGAATTGAGGGACGGACCTCAATTGGGCACTTTATGTGGGGTTGAACCCTTAGTATAAAAGGACTTCCTTACATAAATACAGCAATTATTGAGTTCCGTCCCTCAAAGGAAAGGAGAAGGTTATGTCTATTAAAGATTGGTCACAGGTAGGAATCGGATTACTTGTCCTCGGTTTTTCGACTCTGGTTAGTTGGTATGAGGGGAGTGCTTTGTTGGACCATTCCTGGGAGTGGAGGTATTCGGCTCCTTTTAGTGAGATGATTCATGGAAGTGTGACGGGTTCGAGTGATATTGTAGGTCTTGATTTCTTTGTATATGCGGCGAAGTTCTCGCCACTTTACCCGGGGATGATGATAATCAGCGCCAGTTATCTTTTCATACTGATTGGATTTAAGTTATTTAAACAAACAGGTTTCCGGATTTTCCTCGCTCTGCTTGGTGCGATCTATCTTACGTTAAGTGTTGTCATTTCATCATCACCTACTGAGGGTGGGAACACATTATTCTGGTTGTTCCTAGTGGTGGGAGTATTGATGATAGTAGCAGCATGCGTCATGAAGTCCTTACAACCAATAGAGGGACGGACCTCAAAATACTTCACCATTTCAAGTGAAAATCCCTTGATATAAAGCATTTACCTCTAAAAATAGATAGATTATTGAGGTCCGTCCCTCAAACCGTAACGTTTAACTGTACGGTTTTGTTAAAATGCAGTATACTACTCTAGAGGTGATCACTTGGGAAGTTGTATCGAATAGGCGAGCTGTCGAAATTAAGTGAAGTTTCAAAGCGAACGATTGATTATTACACGAAAATGGGTTTATTAAAATGCGGCAGGTCCCGTAATAATTATCGATATTATCATGAAGAGGCATTAGCTGACTTGAAACTGATTGAACAATGTCAGCAGATGAAAATGACCTTACATGAAATCAAAGATCGTATGATTTTATTGAAATCCAATCAGGTGGATCAATCCGTGCTTGAAAAGCAGGTAAAACATATACGAAATGAAATGAAGCATTTGCATAATGAATTGCATGAAGTCCTTCAGGTGATGGATACATTAGGGGATGAAGATAAGAAGCGCATGCTGAAGCAGGTTTCCCCACAGGCTTTAGCCTTATTTCAAACATTAATGGTTTTTTCTGGTTAATCCAGCATAATAGATAAGCAACTACAGGAGAGTGACTTTTTTTTGGACGATATACCACTGAATTCATTAGTATTACTGGGAGCATTAATCCTTTTATCTGCCTTTTTCTCATCGGCGGAAACGGCTTACTCAAGTGTAAATAAGATCAGACTTAAGAATTTCGTAAGTGAAGGCAGAAGAGGAAGCATTAAAGCGCATTATATTGCTGAGAATTTTGACAAAGCCCTGTCTACGATATTAGTCGGGAACAATATCGTGAACATCGCGGCAGCTAGTATTTCAGCAAAGCTTGCGACAGATATTTTCGGAGGGAACACGGGTCTCGTCATCAGTACGTTTGTCATGACGCTGTTAATTTTGATTTTCGGAGAAATCCTCCCGAAATCCTTGGCTAAAGAAAACGCAGAAACGTATTCCCTGACCATATCCGGCGTGCTTTTTTTCTTAATCAAGGTCCTTACACCGATCAACTTCTTTTTTATTAAATTAAAAGAGCTGGTTTCGAAATTCTTCTCGAAAGATCACGAGATGCCGTCTGTCACAGAGGAAGAGTTAAAGGTGATGCTTGATATTAGTGAAGAAGAAGGAGTCATCGATAAAGAAGAAAGGGAGCTGATCCATCGCTCCATGGACTTTGATGATATCCTTGCTACCGAGGTCCTGACTCCCCGTATCGATGTCAAGGCCGTTGAAGTGAATCAGCCGATTGAAGAAATCAAGGAAATGTTCTTTGAAGAACGATTTTCGCGGATTCCTGTATACGAGGATCATATCGATAACATTATCGGAATTCTCTCGGAAAAAGAGTTCTTTACTCACTTGATCAAGTTCGGTGAAGTAAACATACGTGAATTGATCCGGGAACCAATGTTCATTTTTGAATCTGTTAAAATCTCTTCCCTTCTTACTAAGCTTCAAAAGAACAATGTGCACATGGCCATTGTAGTGGATGAATTTGGTGGAACCACCGGAATCATCACCCTTGAAGATATCCTGGAAGAGATTGTAGGGGAAATCTGGGATGAGCAGGATGAGAAAACTCATTCCATGAGGAAAATTAGCGATAAAGAATATCGATTCGATTCTCAATATCAATTGGATGAATTTACAGAGTTACTCGACGTACCAGAGCCTGAAAGCTCTTACCATACACTTGGGGGATGGGTCGTTGAAAGTTTCGAAGATCTTCCTTCAGAGGGTGACAGCTTCGATTATGAAAACTTAAAGGTGAGCGTAGAAGAAGTGGATAACCGCCGGGTACGCACAATCAAAGTGGAAATCTTAGAAGAAAAGACCGGTGACCTGGTTTAAAATACGTTAAAAAAACAGGCTTAGATGCCTGTTTTTTTATACGCAATCGAAAGGAGCTGTAACATGCATCAAGAAGAAACGAAAGAGGTCCTTTTAAAGGAACTGGAGGTGGTCAATGGATGGGCAGATGATCAAAAAGGATTGTGGTTCTGGGAGAAACTCGGCAGGATTCCATTCATGATTCTTGATCGGATCACCCCTCAAATGGTACATAATAAAATCGGGCAGGCCTTGGATGAGATAGGAAGCTACATCCAAAAAGGCGGGAGTCATCTCACAAGTGAGAAGGAAGTCCTAAATCGATTCATCAAAAAAACGGGAGAGTCTGATTTAACCCTCAAGAACATAGAAGCTCTTCCCCTTAGCTACATGGATCAAGTGAGCGAAGGAATTGTGGATCTGAGGAAAAAGGTAGCAATGACTCAAGGTGCCACTACTGGGATCGGTGGTTTTCTTACATTAAGTATCGATATCCCATTCATTCTGGGCATATCACTTAAAACCCTTCAAGAGATAGCCCTGTGCTACGGTTATGATCCCAATGATCAAGAGGAGCGCATTTTCATCATCAAATGCCTACAATTTGTTTCATCAGACATTGTCGGGAAACAAGCCATCCTTCAAGAACTGGAAGATTTTAATGGCGAGAAGAAGGATAAAAGAGAGCAAACCCTTTCCCAGCTGCAGGGGTGGAGGGAAGTGATGATCAGCTTTCGTGACAACTTTGGATGGAAAAAACTCTTTCAGATGATTCCCATCGCCGGTATCCTCTTCGGCTCCTTCATCAACAAATCCATGATCAAAGACATAGGAGAGACCGGTCGCATGCTATACCGTAAACGAAGGATCGTCGCGAAGCTGGAAGAGGGACGGACCTCTAATTAACATACTATTTTTATGATGAATTCAGGTTTTATCGGAATTCTTAATCGCATCTTTCGCATTTATTGAGGTCCGTCCCTTTATAAATGCAAAAAGGGACCTCCACATGGAAGTCCCTTTTTCTTTATTATTCTTCTTCATTCTTATCTTTATTAAACCAAAGTGGTTCATCATTATCCACTTCGCCATTGTAATTAATAAGCAGTTCTTCTCCGGCTTGAATATCTTTATAAGCATAAAAGTCGAAAGTATGATTATCAAAATTGATTTCGTAAACTGTATTCGGTGTATATGAATGGTTGAACAACATTCCGTATCCCAGTAGAAGTGCTGTGTGGTTGATTCCATATTCAAATACGTAATCCGCCAGGAACGTCTTCTCAATATGTTCATGTTCCTCGTTTGGGTATGGGATGACTGGTGCTTCATGAACCAGTTCTCCTTTGGCTATATCTCTTTTTGCAAAAACTCCACGATTAAGATCTCCGTCGCTAAGAGACGATAGTTTTACTTCGATCATTATGCCACCTGCTTTCTAAATCCTTGACTAAATAAGTTTGACACGAACGGGATAGAAAAGCAAACACTAAATCTAACCCGTACAATAAGGTTGGCCTGTCCGTTAGAAGAGATTACCGAAAAAATCCTGGATGCCACGTGCACTTCGGACAATCCAGCTCGCTTTCTTAACGGCTTCTGCAGCATATACATCCACTTTATAATCTGAGGTCTTCCTGTCAAAGATATATTCTTCTTTTTCATTTGTATCAATAACCAATTCCCCAATTTTTTCTCCTTTTTCAATAGGAGCTTGAAGGGACCCATCCTCGTTGACTTTTTGTTCATCAAGATTCAGTGTGGTTTTCACTTTGTCTTTCTCCTCATCCGTTAAGCGGATAGAGAGGGGTTTATCAACCTTTATTGTCACTTCCTGCTCTTTACCGTTCGGAACTGGTAGGCTATGCTTCTTTTTCTTTTCGATGCTGTCCAAGTCATAGGTTACAGTCTTAAATTCATCAAAACCGTAATCGAGGAGTTCTCTTGCTTGAATAAATCGTTGTGCACTGCTTGGCTGTCCATACTCATCCTTGGCGTCAAGAATGACAGTAATGTAACGAACACCATTTCTTTTTGCCGTTCCGGTAAAGGTGGAACCGGCAAATGGAGTCGTACCGGTCTTCAGACCGTCTGCGCCCTTGTAGTGATAGGATTTACCCTTTAACAGACCATTTGTATTTTTCATCACCAGTTCTTCACTCGTCCCAGGTCTGAATACTTTAGAAGTGAGACTTGATGTTTCCAATACTTCCGGAAAATCATGAATGAGGTAATAGGCAAGGGTTGCCATATCTTCTGCTGATACCATATTTTCATCATTCACATCGGTTCCTTCAGGATACATCCCCAGCATATCGTAGTTACTGAGCCCGGAGGAATTGACGAATTGATAATGTTCAAAGCCAAGTTCCTTCGCCTTGGCATTCATCATCTTCACAAATTTCCCTTCAGAACCTGCCACAACCTCAGAAAGCGCAATCGCGGCACCATTGCCGGACTTGATGACCATGGCATCATACAATTCCCTTACTGTATATTCTTCATTTGCCCTCAATGGAACATTGCTTAATCCCGGGGCATTGGCTAATTGATAAACTTTATCGCTTACTTTATACGTTTGATCCCATGTTATCTTTCCTTTTTCAATCGATTCTAACACAAGGTACTCCGTCATCATTTTCGTCATGCTCGCGATACCGAGTGCCTTGTCCTCATGTTCACTATAAACTATCTTTCCTGTATCTGCTTCTACTAATATTGCAGCATCTGCATTGATTTCAACTGTTGATTTACCATGCGCCGTCTGCTGAAAGGGCGTCATGGCCATAAATGATATCATCAAAACCGCCAGGCTTTGTTTCACCGTCTTCTTTTCCAAAATAGTACCTCCATAAAACCAATTTTACGCAACCAAATCATTCTACCATACAAACCTCCCAAACACCCCAAATCCCATGAACCTTTTCAAATCGTTCAAATTATTGTAAATAATTGTTGTACTGAGTGTACTGGGGGACGGACCTTCATCTATCAATCTGGGTTTACCATAATATGAACGGAGAAGGTCCGTCCCTCAAAATGGAAAATAATTCTTGTCCCCTTTCTACCAATCTGGTAAAATCGGGTAAACCACTGGGAGGGAATAAAGTTGATTACATATCCAATACTTAAGAAACATTCTAATGTGGGCGTAACAGCACCTTCTTCTGGCGTGCCACATGAGCTCCACGATTCACTGAAGAAAGCGATAGCAAAAATGGTTGAAGAGGGGTACAGGATAGAATGTGGTGAAACCGTTTGGAAGCAGCACAAGGCAAAGTCTGCTCCTGCTCACGAGAGAGCGGCCGAGTTAAATAAAATGCTTCAGGATGATTCAATCTCACTCATCATTCCTCCATGGGGAGGAGAGCTCCTTATAGAGGTCCTAGACTTAATCGATTATCAACAAATCAAGCCTAAGTGGGTACTCGGATATTCCGACATCAGTGCCCTCTTACTTGCATTAACTTTAAAGACAGGGATGGCGACGGCACATGGGACCAACCTCATTGACTTGAGAGGAGAGGCAACTGATCCTACAACTAAACAATGGGAGAATGTCCTTTCCACAGAAAGAGGCTCTTCAGTCACCCAATTCTCATCCCAGAAGTATCAAAAAGAATGGAATCATGAAAAGCCTTCACCACATGTATTTCATTTAACGGAGCCCACGGTCTGGAAAACGATTGGAGGCGGGAAGGTAGAAATGGAAGGACGAGTTCTTGGAGGCTGCATTGATGTGACCAGAAACCTTATCGGTACACCGTATGGGGATGTGGCTTCTTTCAGGGAGAAACATATAATCAATGAGCCGATTATGTGGTATTTCGAAAACTGTGAGATCAATACGGCAGATTTACGCCGTACACTGGTACAAATGAAACTCGCAGGATGGTTAGACCATACTGCGGGGTTGTTATTCGGAAGAAGTGCCGCAAATACCACGGTGGACGGCTATACAGCAGAAGATGTTTATCATGAAATCTCCGACGAATTACAAATTCCGGTTGTATATGATATCGACTGTGGTCATCAGCCTCCACAGATTACATTCATCAATGGGGCTTACGGGAAAGTAGAAGTTCAAGAGGGACAAGGGAAGGTAACACAAACCTTCCGATAAACATTCAATTAGAGGGACGGACCTTCATGAAACGGTTGCAGTTTACCATAATTAAAAGTATGAAGGTCCGTCCCTCTTAAAATAGGAGGTTTATGAAATGAAGGCGAATATGATGAGGGTCCGGGGAAAGGGTCTTCATGTTGAAACGTACGGATCTATTGAGAACCCGGCTTTGTTGTATTTACATGGTGGACCGGGGGAGAGCTGTTATGATTTCTCGTTTCATCAGGGTGAAAGGCTCGGAAAGGATTTATTTGTTGTCGCAATTGACCAGCGGGGTGTCTGCCGGTCGGAAGCCATTGAGGAAGGAGAACCTTTTGGCTTTCAAGATCTTGTTGAAGACTGTGAATCACTGAGGAGGGAGCTGGGAATAGATCGCTGGTCTGTCCTGGGGCATTCATTTGGAGGGTTCCTTGCTCTTGCTTATGGATCAAAGTATCAAGACTCCATCGACAGCCTTATCTTTGAATGTCCGACATTCGACTTTACCTTGACTTCCAAGGGGCTGCTCAAGAAAACGGCAGGCTTATTCGGAAAGTACAATCAACCTGAGCTTCAAGATAAAGCGATGAGTCTGGTGGATAAAGAGCTTACTCCGAAAGAATTCACAGAAATCTATATGAGTCTCAGTGATGAGCTCAAAGAACACAGAATGGAAATCTACACCCATAATTTTGATAACACAACAGATTACTATTCTACCTATACAGATGAAGAGTGGGATACCTTCTACGACCGTTCGGATTATCACTACCAACTTCTTCGTGAAGAAGGAATCATCTTTTCTAACTTATTAGAGAAGATTAAAGCCATCAAACTTCCTATGCTCCTTCTAACAGGGGAATATGACCCGGTCACATGTGATGAACATATACAAACGTTTCAACTGGATGCCGTTAACGGTAAAAGGGTCCATTTTAAACATAGCGGTCACACACCGCATTACGAAGAAGCAAATCACTTCACAGAAGTGGTGAAGAGGTTCATAAACACCAATAATCTTATAAAACAAAGATAAGGGGAAATAAAGATGTTTACGTATCAATTAAGCGATAAACTGGAATTAAGACTGCTTGATGTACAAGACGCAGAAAGGTTATTCGAACTGACAGATGGCTCCCGCTCCTATTTACGCGAGTGGCTCCCTTGGGTGGACTACTCAAAAACGGTGGAGGATTCGAAGGAATTCATTAAGGCGACCCGTCAAGGTTTTGCCAATAATAAGAGTTTGACAACTGCGATCGTTTATCAAAATGAAATCGTCGGTGTTGCGGGATTCAATGAACTGAATTGGTCTAATAATGTCGCCTATATCGGCTATTGGCTGGGGGAAGGCTATCAAGGGAAAGGAATCATGACGACCGTTGCAAAAGGGCTGACGAGCTATGCCTTTGATTATTATAAAATGAATAAAGTCGAAATAACTGCTGCTGAATTTAACAAACGGAGCCGCAGCATCCCGGAAAGGCTCGGATTTGTAGAGGAAGGGAAGCTGAGACAGAGGGAATGGCTTTACGATCACTATGTAGATCATGTTGTTTATGGAATGTTAGCGGAAGAATGGGGAAGAGAGTGAATGAAATCGAACACCGTGCAGAGGAACTGATTTCCTGGGTGGAAGATATCAAAGAAAAAAATGGAAGCTCTGCCGGCGCACTCTATATCCTTAAAGATAATCATGTAGTCGTTGAGCATTATAGCGGACATCATTCCCACGAAGAGGATGCGAGGAATGTCCAAGCCGATTCACAATTCAATGTGGCTTCTGCACGAAAGAGCTATTTAGGACTTGCCGTTTCCCTTGCGTTGTTTGAAAAATACATCGAGAGCTTAGACGATCCCATTTCTAATTACATGCCTGAATTGGATCCTGACAAGGTGAGTGGTACGACCATCAGGCACCTTGTCACTCATTCTCACGGACTTCATATCGATGAGAAGGGGGATTGGTACAGAGAATTCGAGGCAGGGACCGGCTGGGCTTATCGTAACATCGGAGTGGAGATTTTGACCGAAATGATTCAGCGACTTTACGGAAAAGGGTTTCCTCAACTATTGGACGAACGGATATTTTCACGTATCGGATTAAAAGAAACGGGCTGGCGGACTGAACCCGCCGCAAACCTTGTGAACATTATCGGAGAAGTAACGGAACCATCTCTTTCCGGACTGGGGACGACCAAAGATGGTAAAGAAAAAAATCTATTCGTTTCGGCGCGGGAATTTGCCCTTTGGGGACAACTCCATCTGCAAAAGGGCAGGATGCACGATGAACAGGTTGTTCCACCCCAGGTGATCGAGTTATCTACCTCGATCCAAAATGGATCGTATCATGACCCGTCGCTCCCCGATAATGGCCTTTTTTGGTATGTACAAGGAGATGCACGAGCGAGAAGCGAAATGGGGGAACGGGTACCTCATGATTCGTATCAAATACTTGGTGTGACGGGACCAACACTTCTTGTCATCCCATCTTTAAACGTTGTGGTGGCAAAGATGTATAATAAGCGCTATAACTACGGTGGGGAGGACTATCTTCACTACCTAAGAGAGTTCAGCAACAAAGTAGCGGATTTATTTACAGGCAGCGGGCAGCCGTGAAAATAACCCAAATTCAAATTTGGGAATGAATTTCCATATTGAAGGGTACACTATGACCAATTATATGTATCATACTATGGGGGGATCCCATGTTTCATATTGCCGTGATTGTATTGGTTGTTCTTAGTTCCTTGAAATGGGGATCTTGGAGTAGGTGGAGGGAGTTTCTTCCCACCATCTACTATTTTAGTTTTTTTAATATGTTTTATCAGTATCTGAGCTACACAGTGAAGGCCGTGTGGGAATTAGACGGTTTTTTTGTCAATATGTTTGTGACGGATACGCTTTATACAATGGTTGCTTATCCTTGCCTTGTCGTTCTGTTCTTGAGCCATTATCCTGAAGAATGGAGAATCAAGTTCGTCTATTATCTGAAATATATCGGTGTTGCCACGTTGATTGAATGGGCTGCGGGGAAAACCGATTCCATAGAATATTTTGAAGGATGGAATCTATGGTGGACGGTGCTCTTTTATTGTATTATGTTCCCAATGCTTCGCCTTCATTACCTGAATCCGATAAAGGCCTTTATTGCATCCATTTTCGTTGTCACTTTTCTTTTAATCAGCTTCGATTACCATGTATTATGAAAAACGGTGAATCTCTTTTTTGAGACCCACCGTTTTAAAAATGATGCACCATCCGCTTTTTCAATCAGAGCATCACGATAAAAACATAACCATCAACTCTTCATCGTAGTACTCCTCATTATATTTCAATGCTCTCTTTTCAGTACCATATGGTTTGAAACCACACGAATGATAAAGTCCTTTTGCTGTTTCATTGGTGGTGACGACTGTGATCATCAGCTGTTCAATGCCTTCTGTTTCCTTTGCAAGGTTTATGGCCCTTTCCAGAAGTCGTCTTGCCAATCCTTGCCCCCTTTGTGCCGGTGTGACATACATGGCATAAATGGAAGCTTTATGGTTCATTTTTAATGCCGATTCCCGTACCATCGTAACTGCCCCTGCCAATTTTTTTTCAACAAAGAGGCCAAAGGTGAAACTTTCATTGCTCGAAAGCCTCTTTTTTGTCATTTCTATTGGATTTTGACGCTGGAGTGCCTCTTCATAGCTGCTGCCAAAGCTAGAAGGACTCTCCTTCAGCATCTCTAACCTAAGGTTCCAATAGTCTTTCGCATGTGTTTCATTAAGTAATGTAATTTCCATTATTTTCTGATATCCTTTCCATTACGTGATATGATGATAGAAGAAATGCTGCTATGCAACAATGTTCGACACTGTTTATAAAAGTCCTTTAAAATCCACTGTGTATTGGAGGAGTCCAAATGAAAAATTGTCTCGGTTGCCGACTTTCAAATCAGGAAGAGAACGTACATATCATATATGAAAATGAATTTGTCACCTGTATACTGGATCATGTTCCCCACCATGCAGGTCATACACTAATCCTTCCAAAGAAACATAAAGTGGAAGTGACAGAACTGGATGAACAGGAAAGTCTCTCTGTTATCACAGCCTCACAATTGGTTGCACGTACCATCCATGCATTATATGAACCGAATGGCGTGACAATTTGTCAAAATGGGGGTACCTACAATGAGTTAACACATTATCACATGCATGTGATTCCACGAAATGAAGAAGCAGATCACTTTGGTGATATGTTTTATGGACATGCCCGGGTAGAAGAACCCAACGAATCGTTGGAGGAAACACACGGAAAAATGAAAACATACATCACTGGATTACTAGAATAGGAGAATTCAAAATGGCTATACATAAAGATTTTCAAGAAAAAGTTAAACAATATGCAGAGCTTGCGGTTAAGGTCGGGGTGAACGTACAAGAAGATCAACCGTTGTGGATCTCGGCACCGCTCGGAACAGAAGACTTTGTTCGCCTTGTGGTAAAAGAAGCCTATCTTGCTGGCGCAAGAATTGTACATGTTCAATGGTACGATGAAGAAATTATGAGAATGCATTATGAATCTGCACCACATGATGTGTTCCATGAATATCCGAGCTGGCTGGCTGCTGCTCATGAATGGGTAGTGGATCTAAAAGGAGCGTTCCTGCAAATAGAAGCCAATGACCCGGACCTTCTGAAAGGTATCGATCCTGACCGGATCCTCAATTACGAGAAAGCGAGTGGGGATGCACTTGATCGATTCTATGAAGCGATTGAAAAGGATGAAATCAGCTGGTCCATCGTCGCCATTCCCTCACAGAAATGGGCGGATAAAGTGTTCCCTGAACTTCCACCATCAGAAAGGGTCCCCAGTCTGTGGGAACGGATTTTCACTTCGGTTCGCATCGATCGTCCAGACCCTGTTTCCGCATGGAAATCCCATATCCAAACCTTGACCGATAAAGCCACCCAACTGAACGCACTCCATCTAGAAAGCCTTCACTACAGCGCGATAGGGACGGACCTTTCCATTGAACTGCATGAAGATCATATTTGGCTAACCGGCGCAAGCAAAACCCCACAGGGGACAAGTTTCATTGCCAATATGCCGACAGAAGAGGTATATACAGTTCCTGTGAAGACTGGAGTGAATGGGACCGTTACAAGCACCAAGCCACTTGCTTACAATGGAAATGTGATAGACGGTTTCACTCTCACATTCGTTGACGGAGAAATTAAGGAAGTCTCCGCTGAAGAAGGAGAAGAAATACTACGTAAATTAATCGATACCGATGAAGGGGCAGCTTATCTTGGAGAGGTAGCGCTTGTTCCTCACCATTCACCCATCTCAGACTCCGGTGTCTTATTCTTTAATACATTGTTTGATGAAAATGCATCAAATCATTTAGCGATCGGTTCCTCATACCCGACTTGTATGAAAGATGGAAACATATTATCCGACGAAGAACGCGAAGAAAAGGGTCTTAATGAGAGTGTCGTGCATGAAGACTTCATGATCGGTTCTGCCACTATGAATATTGACGGAGTTTGTCGCGATGGAAAAAAGATCGCCATTTTCCGTAATGGGAATTGGGCGATATAAGTTTAGTACGTTCTTTATGTTTCGGTATGCGTCGAAAAAATTGAAGAAGAGCAAAAACCCTGTCCTAAAGTGACAGGGTTTTTCAATTGATTTTCAATACATTCTATAAAAATGGTAAAAAAGGTTTATATTATTATTAAAAGAGGTAAATTGGAAATAATTCAATTAATTGTAAATTTCGTTAACTCTATTAAACAACAAATAAGGAGGAAGGATTTGAAAATGCATTGGTACTTAACCGCATTAAAGAAGTATGCTGATTTCACAGGTAGGTCGAGGAGAAAGGAATTCTGGATGTTTTCATTGGTCAATTTCGTTATTATGTTCGTACTTAGTTTTGTAGCTAACTTAGTCGATTCCTCAGGCACTATCTTCATGGTACTGTACGGGATTTATGCATTAGCTGTTTTCGTCCCTTCTTTGGCCGTCTCAGTCAGGCGTCTGCATGATACAGGCAGGAGTGGTGCGTGGTACTTCATTGCTTTTGTTCCTTTTGTAGGAGCTATCGTTTTACTTGTCTTTATGTGTTTTGATAGTGATCATGGGAGCAATCAATACGGACCGACTCCGAAAAACTTTGAGAACATCACAGTCACGACGTAGGTTTCGAAGGGAGAACCCTAAACCATGTGGGTTCTCTTTTTTGTTTATTATTCCATCTAGTACGTTTATGAACAGTTGTTTATATTCATCTGGTTAATAGCCTATAATGATTGAGCCTACACCCCATGACATTTGTGGTAAAATCAATTTAAATGCAAGCATATACATAAGGAGTGAAAGACATTGAGTTTTGAAGGTCAAAACATATTACCTGCCATAAGGTCCATGAAGGACTTTGATAAAATGCTCGAAACCTCTTTCCAGTACGGGGTGTTCCTCGACCTTCATGTCGGGATGTTGAAAAGTGTTTTTGAATATGCCCGGAACGAAAATCGGAAGATGTTTTTGCATCTGGATCTCATTCATGGTTTATCCAGTGATGAATACGCAGCAGAATATGTCTGTCAGGAAATCAAACCATACGGGATCATATCAACTAAGGGAAACGTCATAAAAAAGGCAAGGCAAAAGGGCGTTTATGCCACCCAGCGAATGTTTGTCATAGATTCGAGCGCCATGAACCGAAGTATTGAATTAATCCAAAAGACGGACCCGGATTTCATTGAGGTCCTTCCTGGTGTGGTTCCGAAAATCATTAAGGAAATAGGCACCAAGACAGGTAAGCCCATCTTTGCCGGCGGGCTCATTGATACAGTGGAAGAAGTGGAAGCAGCACTTGAGGCAGGAGCGACGGCCATTACTACCTCTGATCGAGTCCTATGGAAACATTTTGACAGATAAAAAATCATGAAAACCCATTGACACCGCTTTCATAGTGGAGTAATATGAATGACAAGTTAATACGTTGTGAAAGAGATGAAGAGACTCACGTGAAGTGCCTGCAATTGAGGGGCATATTCCGTGAGTCTCTTTATTTTTGATTCAACGGGCTCTGATGACATGGTGAGTGACTGATAGGATTATCATAAGCATTTATGGGGTAAACGAGCTAAAAAGCCCCGTACAAGCACGAAAATCGATGGTAGTGCAAGTTCTTCGTGTATGGAAAGAGATTGATGATGTCGGCTCATCGTGATTCAAAGCAAAATCTAATTGAAATGAGGGATGATGCATGAATGCATTTATAGGAGAAGTGGTAGGTACAGCATTGCTCATTATTTTCGGTGCCGGGGTTTGCGCCAATGTAAACTTGAAGAAATCATTTGCGTATAACGCCGGTTGGATCGTCATTACATTTGGCTGGGGATTGGGTGTGGCCATGAGTGTATACGCCGTAGGGCAGTTTAGTGGTGCACATTTAAATCCTGCCGTCACATTGGGACTGGCGTTCAATGGTGATTTCCCATGGAGAGATGTACCAGAGTATATCCTCGCACAAATGATCGGGGCAATCATCGGGGCAACCATCACATATTTACACTTTCTACCCCATTGGCACGCAACAAAGGACCCTGGCGTGAAATTAGGAGTTTTTGCTACAGGTCCAGCCATTCCGCATTATTTTTCAAATTTATTGAGTGAAATCATTGGAACTTTTGTATTAGTAGTAGGATTATTATCCATAGGGGCGAATACCTTTACAGACGGATTAAATCCATTTATCGTCGGATTCCTGATCATCGCGATCGGTATATCACTTGGCGGTACAACAGGATATGCGATTAACCCGGCTCGTGATCTTGGACCGCGTATCGCTCACTTCATCCTTCCGATTCCCGGAAAGGGACCATCCAACTGGGGATATTCATGGGTTCCTGTAGTAGGACCGGTATTAGGGGGATCTTTTGGAGGCGTCTTTTATAAAGCGGTTTTCATTGGACAAGTAACGACAAGCTTCTGGGTGGTTCTTGTGATTCTTCTAGCCGTGCTTGGACTTGCCTATGCAAGTGACAGAAAGACCAGTTTAGCTAAAAAAGTACATCAATTATCTACTGAAAATTAATCATTGGAGGGGTTATCAATGGAAAAGTTTATTTTATCTTTGGATCAGGGAACTACAAGCTCAAGAGCCATCCTTTTTAATAAAAAAGGGGAAATCGTTCATACTGCTCAAAAGGAGTTTACTCAGCATTTTCCTAAACCGGGCTGGGTAGAACATAGTGCAAATGAAATTTGGGGATCTGTCCTTGCCGTCATTGCAAGCGTTTTATCGGAATCCAGTGTGAAACCCGATCAAATCGAAGGAATCGGAATCACGAACCAACGTGAAACAACCGTTGTATGGGATAAAGAGACAGGCGACCCGGTATATAATGCGATCGTGTGGCAATCACGACAAACAGCCGGGATCTGTGAGGAATTAAAATCACAGGGACTAAACGATACCTTCCGTGATAAAACCGGATTGCTGATTGATGCCTATTTCTCCGGTACGAAGGTGAAATGGATCCTCGACAATGTCGAAGGTGTAAAGCAAAAGGCGGAAGAAGGAAAGCTTCTGTTCGGAACGATCGACACGTGGCTGATCTGGAAAATGTCTGGTGGAACGGCTCACGTAACGGACTACTCAAACGCTTCACGTACCCTTATGTATAATATCCATGACTTGAAATGGGACGAAGAGCTCCTTGATATTCTCGGTGTACCTGCAAGTATGCTTCCAGAGGTCCGTCCCTCATCAGAAGTGTATGGGAAAACGGTTCCGTATCATTTCTTTGGTAGAGAAATCCCGATTGCAGGTGCTGCAGGGGATCAACAGGCCGCATTATTCGGACAGGCCTGTTATGAGAAAGGGATGGCGAAGAATACGTACGGGACAGGCTGCTTTATGCTCATGAATACAGGTGAGAAAGCGGTGAAGTCTGACAATGGTCTATTAACGACCCTGGCATGGGGAATCGACGGAAAGGTGGAATATGCCCTTGAAGGCAGTATTTTCGTTGCCGGTTCTGCCATCCAGTGGCTTCGCGATGGACTCCGGATGCTGAAAGATGCGAAGGATAGCCAGGAGTATGCAGAGAAAGTAGACTCAACAGATGGCGTATATGTTGTCCCTGCATTCGTTGGCCTGGGCACTCCTTATTGGGATAGTGACGTCCGGGGTGCAGTGTTTGGATTAACCCGCGGTACCTCTAAGGAACATTTTGTAAGAGCCACTTTGGAATCCCTTGCTTATCAGACAAAGGATGTATTGACAGCCATGGAAGCCGATTCAGGAATTTCCCTTAAGAAACTGAGAGTCGATGGAGGGGCAGTCAAGAATGATTTCTTAATGCAATTCCAAAGTGACTTACTATCCGTACCGGTAGAGCGTCCAGTGGTCAATGAAACCACCGCATTAGGTGCTGCCTACCTTGCAGGGCTTGCCGTCGGTTTCTGGAAAGATCGCGAAGAAATCTCCAAACAGTGGAATAAAGATAAACAGTTCGAACCTGAAATGGCCGTTGAGACACAGGAAGAACTATATGGCGGCTGGAAAAAAGCTGTAAAAGCAGCTATGGCTTTTAAATAATTAGAACTTATGATATAATGAACCCAAGTTAATAAAACGGTTAGAGATCAAGAGAGACCAAACTCGCATTATGGCACATTTAGGCCATGATGTTAGTTTCGGTCTCTTTTTTTATGGTTAAACAGTAGAGTAAGAGCAGAAATCATTTCTTTAATTCTTAGGAGGAACCAACTATGACATTTTCAAGTACTGCACGAGAAGAAGTAAAACATACACTGTCATCCAATCATTTCGACCTGATTGTAATCGGGGGAGGTATTACAGGTGCAGGGATTGCCCTTGATGCATCCAAGCGTGGAATGAAAGTCGCCCTTGTGGAAATGCAGGATTTTGCCGCAGGTACATCCAGCCGTTCCACAAAATTGGTTCACGGCGGACTTCGTTACTTAAAACAATTCGAAGTCAAAATGGTGGCCGAAGTGGGAAAAGAACGTGAAATCGTATATGAAAACGGGCCACATGTCACTACTCCTGAATGGATGCTGTTACCCCTTCATAAAGGAGGAACATTCGGTAAATTCAGCACATCAATCGGCTTGAAGGTCTATGACTATCTTGCGGGTGTCAAGAGAAGTGAAAGGCGATCCATGCTGTCGGTATCAGAAACATTAACGAAAGAGCCACTCGTCAAAAAGGATGGGTTGAAGGGCGGAGGTTATTATGTAGAATATCGTACCGACGATGCCCGTTTAACCATTGAAGTCATGAAGGAAGCAGTTGCACATGGGGCAACGGTTCTAAACTACATGAAATCCCAAAGATTCCTGTATGACAACAAGAAAGTTGTCGGGATAGAAGCAGAAGACCTGGTATCAGGGGAAACGATCGACATTCGCGGATCAAAAATCGTCAACGCTGCCGGTCCTTGGGTCGATGATGTCCGTGGCAAGGATTACAGTACGAATAATAAACAACTCCGCCTGACCAAGGGAGTCCACCTTGTCATCGATCAAAGCAAATTCCCTCTCCAACAGGCCGTCTATTTTGATACACCTGATGGACGTATGGTATTTGCGATTCCTCGTGATGGGAAAGCGTATGTAGGGACTACGGATACATTCTTTGACTCTGATAAAGCATCTCCTCATATGACATCAGAAGACAGGGATTATATCTTGAATGCGATTCACTTCATGTTCCCCGATGTGTCAGTGGGGAAAGAGGATGTGGAATCCAGCTGGGCAGGCGTGCGCCCACTGATATTCGAAAAAGGAAAGGACCCTTCTGAGATTTCGCGTAAAGATGAAGTGTGGGAAGCGGAAAGCGGACTGATCACCATTGCAGGCGGTAAGCTGACAGGGTACCGTAAAATGGGGGAACATGTTGTCGATCTTGTTTCTAAACGGCTAAAAGAAGAGAGAAAACAGAAATTCCCTGCTTCTGCGACGAAGCATATGCCGATATCCGGCGGTCATGTAGGGGGCTCGAAGAATTTCCAATCCTTCATTGACCAAAAGACAGGGGAAGCCCTTCAATATGGTTTATCAGAGGCCGAGGGCAGGAAGCTCGCAGGAATGTACGGTTCTAATGTGGATCAACTATTCAAGCTAGCTCATGCCTACAGTGGATCAACGGATGAAAGGTCCGTCCCTCCTTACTTGTACGCCCAGCTGATTTATGCGATTCAGGAAGAGATGGCTGCGACACCCGTGGATTTCTTCATTCGACGGACGGGCGCATTGTTCTTTGACCGTGAGTGGGTAGAGAAGTGGAAGGAACCAGTCATTGAGATGATGTCCAAATTGTTGAATTGGACTTCGGTACAGAAGGACAAATACACTGCTGATTTAAACGAGGAATTAAAAAATGCAGTAGTTCCAGTAGATTTGCAGTCATAAGGTTAAAAAACGGCAGAAAAAATTTTCTGCCGTTTTTTTAGTCATTCGATCACTTTCATCAAACATGCATGATGAATTATGCTTACAATTATATAAATATATGAAATGAAGCTGAAACCGCCTAAACCGTGCATTTCATTTATTGAGAGAACTTTAGATCCGTGCAGAGGGAAGTTGAGGGAGCGGGGGCGTTACGGTAGAGTAAGAGTAGAAATTGACACGACTCCTCGTTAAAAGGCAGGCTTCAATGGGATGAAGCCTGCCCTTTTTTTGTATTCTAACTACTAACGTATCCCAGTGAACGAACCAGTAATGGCTAAATTAATAAAGGGATGAAAAGGAACAGGTTGAAGTCTGAAAATAAAGAATTTTATCCTGATAAAGGAGAATTTTGTCAATAGGGCGAATATGAATTAAGGAGATTCAATCTGAAGTGAGGTGAATGAATGAACGAATGGAAAGGGGCATCTGCCCTATGTATGAATGATGGGCGTTTATTAATGGTTTTACAGGGAAAAGAAGAGGAAGAGAAACAATGGTCGGTCCCTTCTGGTGGTCTTGAAAAAGGGGAAACCCTCAGGGAGTGTTGTAAGCGGGAAGTTTGGGAAGAGACCGGCTATTGGGTGGATGTAGGAAAACACCTTTATACCAAGTGGGGGTGTGAAGGCAGAATTTCCACTACCATTCACTATTATGAAGTCCAGCTTCTTGGAGGAGTAGCCACGCTTCAAGATCCCGATCAATTAATACATAGAATTGAATGGATCTCCCTCCAAGAGTTAAAAGATCTGCCCCTGGGCTTTCCTGAGGATCAATCCATCCTGGAGGCCTATATGAGCAAGAAACACAATATACTATAGAGAACTCAATTATTAAGGAGAGATTTGAATGGTGAAGCGTACTGGTGAAGTCATTATGGGAGTGATCGGAATTGTCTTATCCGCATTATTTTCCATCATTGGAATCGTACTGAACATGGGCATGAACAGCCCGGAAGTGATGTCCCAAATCGAAGAAGGAATGGAAAGTGACCCGAATTTGCAGGAATCAGGGATGACTGCAGGGGATATGAGTGCCATCATGGAAACGGCTGAATCAATGGGTTCTTATCTGGTGATATTAGGAATCATTGCATCCATCCTAGGTATCATTGCTGTTATGACCATTGTCAAAAATAAAAAGCCTGTACTATCCGGTATCATGTTTATCCTTGCCGCACTTGTGGTCGGACTTGGAACAATAGGATTCGGGTTCATTCCTGGACTTTTATTCTTAATCGCCGGCATCATGGCCTTTGTTCGTAAACCCAAAAGAACCGAAACTGTTTATTAAAGTGAATAGCTTAGGGAATCCTCTCTGAGCTTCTTTTTTTACTCGTCCATATCTTGCTTTCCGTTAGAAAATATACTATCTTAAAAGGAGAGTATAAAGTAAAACAAGAGACACTGGCGGCAACCAATGTCTCTTGCTACACAGCAAACTGCAAGGAAAGCAGTGGCCCAATAGAGAAAGGAATATAACTCTACCCTTCAAAGTTTAGGCGCTTCATGAGGGTGGGGTTATTTCTTTTTGTCATGTGAAATAACTATGGCAATGATGGAGACAATTAAAGAGCCAAAGGTAATCATTAGCGTTAACGCCTCATACGTTGTCACTATAAGCACCACCTCCTTCTATAAGGAAGTGGCCACTCCCACCCTACATTCACTGTATAATCAGATTATATCACAAACGCCCTCCATCCTTTATAGGCAAGAGGTAGGAAAAGCCTGCCCCATCAAAAACACACACCCGGCAAGACCTTTTCCACACTAGAATCATTTCAAACTTTCTTCGAAATATGTTAGCATAGAAATGCTCACATTAAACGATTACATAACATCATGACACTCAAGGAGGAATACACATTGAAACACCGCATAGAAATGGTGAAAAATTGGTTGAAAGAAGAGAACATTGATGCAGCATTTATCAATTCAACTGAAAACGTATTTTACTTAACAAATTTCCACACAGATCCACATGAAAGATTAATGGGATTGTTCGTATTTCCGGAAGCCGAACCTTTTGTAGTGGTTCCAGGAATGGAAGCGAGACAGGTGAAGGATGCCGGTTGGGATAACGAAGTAATTGGCTACTCAGACCACGAAAATCCCTGGGACTTTATTGCGGATGCCATTCAGGCAAGAAAAATCACCGGCAAAAAAGTGGCATTTGAGAATGAGGTCGTCACTTATGGACGCAGTCAGGCGTTTTTAAACATATTCGATTCACCACATGTGGTGAACGTTGAAGACAAATTAAATGAAATGCGCTTAGTCAAGGATGAGGGTGAGATCGCGATCATGCGCCGAGCAGCGGAAATGGCTGACTATGGGGTAGAAGTAGGTGTGAGTGCACTTCAAGAAGGCATTACTGAAATGGAAGTCCTTGCGAAGATTGAGTATGAATTAAAGAAAAAGGGAATCCGTGAAATGTCATTCTCTACTATGGTTCTCTTCGGTGAGAAGGCTGGAGATCCACATGGTAATCCGGGAGACCGTAAACTGAAAGCAGGAGACTTAGTCCTGTTTGATCTAGGGGTTGTCCTGGAAGGATATACGTCTGATATCACCCGTACAGTCGCTTATAAGTCAGTGTCTGATAAACAGAAGGAAATCTACAACACTGTTTTAAAAGCGGAGCTCGCTTCCTTAGAAGCAAGCAAGCCGGGTAATCGCATAGGCGATCTGGATCAAGTTGCACGTGACATCATTACAGATGCAGGGTACGGTGACTACTTCCCCCATCGAATCGGGCATGGATTAGGTATCAACGTCCATGAATTCCCTTCCATGAGTCATTTAAATGATGGCATATTAAAAGAAGGCATGACATACACAATAGAGCCAGGTATTTACGTGCCGGAAATCGGTGGTGTCAGGATTGAAGATGACGTCCTCATCACAAAGGACGGGCATACTACTTTAACCAACTACCCAAAAGAACTTCAAATCATTGAATAAACACAGAAGGCTAACGTATAAGCGTTGGCCTTCTTTTTTTGCGTGACCCCGAATCTTCATTTAGATCGACCTTACAACAAAAAAAGTGAAACTTTTAATGAGAACGTGCGTATATACAGGGGAAGGAACATAACAGGGAGGACCGAGTACATGAAAAAATTACTGATTCTCATATCATTCAGTTTCATTACACTGACTGGCTGCGGCATATTGGAAGAGGCCAATAACAGTTTAACCTATGTAGACGAAATGACCGACTACCTGAACGAGGCAGAACAATTTGCCAATGATCTTCCCGCTTTAATGGAAAATGCTGCTGCTGATTCATCTTCTATTCCGGAACTTGAGACGAGACTTATTGATATGAAAAATGAAATCAAGGAAATCAATGATTTAAATCCTCCTAAGCTAGCTGACGATATTCACCAAAAAGTGGAGGGATATAACCAACAAGCGTTGGAAGGAATCGATCGGGCTCTAGTGGAAATTGATAAAGGGGAAGTTCAAATATCCGAGCTCAAGAATCTTGAAATCGTGAATACATTCAACCAATTACAAGACATCAAAGGAAACTTGGAAAATCTAGGGCAATAATGGACGGGTGTTACAGATACAAAGTCTGTAACACCTTTTTACATACTGAATGAACAGGTAGAACCCTCATATGGAACAACGGGCTTATGATTCATGACATACACGTCTGATTTTCATTTTTATAGAACAGCCGTTCTTAAAAAATGGTATAATGATAAAATCAATAAAGTGAAAAGGAGAATGTTATGAAAGTCGTAATAGCTGAAAAACCCGACCAGGGAGCGACCCTTGCCAAGCCTTTTTCTCATAGGAAACGACAAGGATATATCGAGATCCATCCAAACGATGTGTTCCCGAAAGGTGCTTATATTACGTGGGCAGTAGGACATCTTTTTCAGCTTCAAGCCCCTGAGAAGTATGAAAGCAAATGGAAGAAATGGACACTGAACGACCTTCCGATCATTCCTATCAGGTTTCAATATGAGTTGCAGAGGGCGAAAGCGAAACAATTCTCCGTCATCAAAGAGCTTCTTAAAAAAAACGAAGTCACAGAGATCATTCATGCAGGTGATGCGGGGCGTGAAGGGGAATTAATCATCCGGAATATCATTTCCATGTCCAAGGTTCAGAAGCCCATGAAGCGACTATGGATTTCATCCCTGACTGAGAAAGCCATCATTCAAGGATTCGAGAGTCTGCGGGAAGAAGCAGAAATGAGAAGCTTATATTATGAAGCCTATTCCAGGGCATGTGCCGATTGGCTTGTGGGTATGAATGCTTCAAGGGTGTACAGTATCCTGCTAAAAGAGCAGGGTATGTCCGATGTATTTTCTGCAGGCAGGGTTCAAACTCCCACTCTGGCCCTCATCGTGAGAAGGGAAGAAGAGATTGACCGATTTAAGAGCGAACCCTTTTGGGAAGTGAAAGCAACCTTTCACATCGGCGATCACACTTATGAAGGGGTATGGCAGAAAGATGGAGAAAGCCGGATTCAATCACGGGAGCTTGCTGAAAGAATCGCTTCTTTTTGTCAAAACAAACCTGCAACGGTCAGTAAATTGAACACCGAGAGGAAAGAGTTCGCACCACCCTTACTATTCAACCTTTCAGCCCTGCAGGCAACCATAAATAAAATGTATAAGTTCTCCCCTAAGAAAACATTAGATGTGCTGCAGAAACTGTATCAAAAAGGGATCGTCTCTTACCCAAGATCTGATTCCCAATATGTCACGAAAGGTGAAGCTGAAAGCTTTCCTGAAATATTGAACAAACTGAAAGAGTTCAGCCCTTACAATCATTGGATCCCGACTCCCCATGCAAGCATCATAAACAATAAACGTTTTGTGAATGAAGCAAAGGTATCGGATCACTACGCGATTATCCCTACTGAGCAAGTAACTGATCCCGATTCCCTATCAGAAGATGAACGGAAGATCTATGATGTCGTTGTTAAACGCTTTATCGCGGCTCACCACGACAAAGCGATCATCCATTACACGACCATCTCAACGGTGGTAGATGAAAGGGCTGAGTTTGTTTCGAAAGGAAAGCAGATTTTACAGGAAGGCTGGCGTAAGGTTCTCATGCAAAACGAAAAAGATGAGGAACCCCTCCTGCCACCTGTTGAAGAACAGGATAAAGGCGTCGTAAAGAAGGTCGTGACCAAAGAAGGGAAAACACAGCCCCCGAAACGCTACACAGAAGGACAACTCATCACCTTAATGAAGACGGCCGGGAAATATATGGACAATGATGAGCTTGAAAAAGTGTTGAAACAAACAGAGGGCCTTGGGACGGAAGCGACACGGGCAGGCATCATCACCATGCTCAAAGATCGCAAGTACATTGATATCCAAAAAAATATAGTCTTTCCCACTGATAAAGCGAAGGTATTGATACGAGCCATAGGGGATAATGTGTTAGCTTCTGCAGAAATGACGGCTAAGTGGGAGCAGCGCCTCCAGGAAATAGGAAAAGGACGGGCATCTGCACCTGAATTCATGGAGCAAGTGAAGAAATTAAGTGAACGACTCGTTCAAAACGCCCTCCAGGAATCCACCGCATGGAAGTTTGAGGATTTGGATACAGATTCTATCCAGAGAACGAAGGGACGAGGCGGAAAACCAGCTTCCAAAACAAGTATCGGCAGCTGCTTGAAATGTGGCGGGAAAGTGATTGATAAAGGAAAATTCTATGGATGCTCCAATTATCAACGAACGAAGTGCAGCTTTACCATCTCCAAAACCATCTTATCAAAAAGAATTACCCAGAAAATCGCAAAACAAGTATTAACCGAAGGCAAATCCGATCGAATAGACGGATTTAAAAAAGGAGAAAAGGAATTCTCCGCTTACCTGAGCTGGGATGCCAATCAGAAAAAAATCCAATTCCAATTTGATATCAACTAGTGTAAAACGACTCCTTCTTGCAAGGGTCGTTTTCTTATATCAGAACCCCTATAAAGTCACCAATGCTTCAAAAGAAGTTTAATTTTATGTGAAATGGATAAAACAATAGAGTGATAAGAAAACAGAGAATTAAATGGAGGGTATACATTGAAAAAGATATTAATGGTCTTAACAAATGAAAGTAAGATTGATGACGAACACGAAACTGGTCTGTGGTTATCCGAGTTCGCAGAACCATATGAAGAATTTAAGAACCAAGGTTTTGGAGTGGATGTGGCAAGTTTAAAAGGTGGCCGCATCCCGTTGGATCCGAACAGCCTTGATGATGAACAGGTGGAGAAGTGGAAAGGGGTCACGAAAGAACTGGATCAAACGCTGGTCCTTTCCCAATTAAATGTAAATGAATATGTCGGTATCTTCTTACCAGGTGGCCACGGGACGATGTTTGACCTGCCTGAAAGCCCTGAACTTCAACAGGCATTAGTCCACTTTGCTGAGAATGATAAAGCGATCGGTTCCGTCTGCCACGGTCCGGCTGGGTTTGTCGGGACGAAATTATCCAATGGTAAATGGCTGGTTGAAGGAAAAAGCTTGACTGCCTTCACAAATGAAGAAGAACAGCAAACCGGTCTTGATTCACTGATGCCGTTCTTATTAGAAACAAAATTGAGGGAACAGGGAGCTCAATTCGAAAAATCGGATGCATGGAGCAATCATGTCATCACTGACGGTAAGTTTGTGACAGGACAAAATCCACAATCGAGTCAAGCAGCAGCAGAAGCGTTCATTAAAGTATTATAATACATTACGATTACAGAGCATGGACCAGGTCCATGCTCTTTTTTATTACACTCATACTCCCCATCAATGTGATAAAATCAGGAGAAGAATATAGTTGAAGGGTGAAGCATATGCAGGCAATCCGGGTCCTTATCCAAATGGCGATTCTTTGTTTATTTTATGAAGCAGGAAAATGGTGTACCGCCTTCTTCCATTTACCGATACCCGGCAGCATTATCGGGATGCTATTATTATTCCTTCTGTTAGTAACGGGTGTACTGAATGAACGGCTTCTATTGGACGGTTCAGGATTCTTTCTAAGGCACTTCTCCTTCTTTTTCCTGCCTTTATCTGTCAGTGCGATTGTTCTTGGACCCTATTTTATCGACTATGGCTGGAAACTCCTTATCATCCTCATTGTCAGCGGGGTGATTGGCTTTTTGGCCACTTCCGTTTCAGCAGAAGGGTTCATTAAATGGAAGGAGAAAAGAAAATATGACCGGTCTTTTTAATTCTCTACTTACAATAGGTATTACTCTCCTTTATTTTTCTTTGGGTGTAAAGATTCATAAACGCTGGCCGAATCCTTTAACGATTCCAATATTTTTAAGTACGATTGCGATTATTGCCACATTACTTACTTTAGATATATCCTATAAAAAATTTGCCCACGACACTTCATTCATCACGTATTTGCTTGGCCCTGCGACAGTATCTCTTGCATATCCCCTTTATCAACACCGGCAATTGCTTATGAAAAACTTCCAGCCGATCCTGGTGGGCATCCTGTTTGGAAGCGGCTTGTCCATGCTAGTATCCTATACCTTCAGCATGTGGTTGGGGATTCCGGATGAGTGGAACCGTTCATTGCTGATCAAGACCATTACGACGCCTGTCGCAGTTGAGATCGGAAGCGTAATCGGGGCTAAGATCGAGGTCATCCCCACGGTCGTCATCGTTACAGGGATGATAGGGGCCATGACCATCCCGTCCTTCTTGAAGGCGATGGGAATCAAGCACCCCATAGCAAGGGGACTCCCATTCGGAGTCATTTCCCACGGGGTTGGTACGGCACAAGCCATCAAAGAAGGGGAAAAAGAAGGAGCCGTCAGTGGTGCCGCCATGGCGTTGACCGCTACCATCATGTCCTTTGTCATTCCCTTACTCTTTCTATTGATTTAATCATTCTCCACGGAGGAAGCTACTGATAGAATGCACCTCAAAGCAGGAATCAGGGCTTGCCAGGGAGTGATACATATTCATCAACACAGGGGCTTTCCCTTTAAAAATGGATGAGGTTTCTGTATAGTAAGGGGAGGAAATTCAAAAAGAGAAGGAAGATATTATGATAGTAAAAACTGATGAAGATTTACAGGCATTAAAAGAAATTGGCCGTATTGTCGCAATGATCCGCGATGAATTGCGCTCTCAAACAAAGCCCGGCGTAACCACGAAGGAACTTGATGATATCGCAGGGAAAATGTTTGAAGAAAATGGTGCGATTTCAGGTCCTAAAGGAGAATATGACTTCCCGGGGTATACATGTATCAGTGTGAATGAAGAAGTTGCCCATGGGATTCCCGGAGAAAGAGTGATAAACGAAGGGGATCTTGTCAATATAGACGTTTCAGGATCAAAAAATGGATATTATGCGGATACAGGCATTTCATTTGTTGTCGGAATGGGTGATCCCAAGCTTCAAGATTTATGCGACGCTGCATTAAAGTCTTTCCAGGCAGGTCTTCAAAAGGCAAAAGCCGGTTCTAAACAAAATGGGATTGGAAAAGCCGTGAATAATGAAGCCAGAAAAAATGGCTATACGGTCATCATGAACCTGACCGGTCATGGTGTGGGGCGTTCCCTGCACGAGAAGCCTGATCATATCCTTAATTACTTCGATCCATGGGATAACGCTCTCTTGAAGGAGGGCATGGTCATAGCCTTTGAACCATTCATCTCCACCAAAGCGCAAAACGTAGTGGAGAAAGGGGACGGTTGGACTTACATCACACCAGACAACAGCCTGGTCGCCCAAATTGAACACACCATCATCATCACCCAAAACGAACCCATCATCATCACAGAATAAGGCGTGAGGGACGTACCTCGATTCCCAGGAGCAGCTCCTGGGAGTCAAGGTACGTCCCTCTCTTTGTATATGTTTTGTACAACCCTGCACGGGATCGTGAGGCAAGTGGGGAATCCTGCCCTATAAATGTCCCCAGGGTATCATGAAGGGTGGGGAGGACTAATATAATCCATTGTATCAGGACATTGAAATTTTTGAAATTTTACAAACAAAATGATTGTCATAGGAAAAAAGTTGGGGTAAAGTAAAGATATCGATATTGTACAAAATTTATACATACTAACTGAAAAATCGGAGGCACCCCCAAAATGGCTGTATTATTTTCAAGAAAACCTAAGACCGAACCCGTAGTGATACCTGAATCAAATGTCATTGTCTTAACCAATCAGAAGCTGAATGAACGGCTTCATTACATGCAGTTTCAGGAGCACCATTTACAGGAATTAAAAGAAATCCTCCCTGTCTACGATCAAATTTCCGATACCCTGCTCGATACTGTACTTGATCATTTATACAAGCATCCAAGCTTAGTGGAGATTGCCGAGAATCATTCAAGCCGGGAGCGATTAAAATCCGTATTCAACGATTATTTCCGTTCTTTATTTTCAGGTGAGTTGAATGAAGAGTATTTCTCAATGAGGGAACGTATGGGAAAAACCCATAATCGGAATGGGGTTACAATCGATTGGTTTATTTCGACTTACACTACCATTCAACATTTACTCATCCCAAAAATTGTAGAACTGTACCAAAACGAACCCTCTAAACTTGCATCTGTCCTTGTAGCAATCGACCATGGTATCCATTTGGATGCAAGCATTGTTTCAGAATACTATATTCAGAGCAGGATGGACGAGCTTGAAAAGCTGCATCAGGAAAACCAGGCATTGCAACTGGAAATGCTCAATATGAATACAGAACTGGGTTCATCACTCAGCCAAACGGAACAAAGCCTGAATGAAACTGCCAAAAAAGCTGAAAGCATACGTGCAGAATCGGAAAATACCGAAAAAAGCAGTAAAAATCTTCTTCAACTTTCAAAAATGAATAAAGATCAAACGGATCACATGATAGAAAGCTTTGGCGTCATCACAGAGCAAATCAACACGCTCCTCAAAGAAATTCAGGGGGTAAAAAACATTGCAGAACAAATCACGCCTCTCTCCAACTCAATCCAGCAAATTGCTGAGCAGACGAATCTACTAGCATTGAATGCATCCATTGAAGCAGCACGTGCAGGAAATGAGGGCAGGGGATTTGCAGTCGTTGCATCGGAGGTGCGAAAGCTTGCCGAAGATTCCAAAGAACTCAGCACGTCCATACATCAATTGGTGAATGAAAGCAATAAACAAATCGGAGTTGTCTCAAATCGTGTTCGGAACATGACCGACCTGACCGAAAACTCCCGCAAGGAAATCGGAAATGTGCAAAGCGGGATCATGACGGTCCAGATGGAAATGGAAAACTATATGGATATGTTTAAAAGAAACCAATCAGAATTAAATCATATCGTAGAAGCAATCAAGAAGATCAATCATACTACAGACGAGTTGGTTCAATTTGCTTCAACCATCATTCAGAAAATAAACAAATAGAAAGAAAGGGGAAACCGGATTCAACCGGTTTCCCCTTTCTTTCCTTGCTATACGATTTTGGTTTTCCCGCATTCCTGGCACTTACGATAAAACTTCCCATCCAGTACTCTTGATTTGAAAATATTATTTCCACACTCGCAACGGCCACTATGCTCGTCGGGATCATCTTTATAAAGAACTACAATCTCTTCTTGGTTTTCCATTCCAGTACTCCTCCATTGCAAACCATTCTTCTTTTTATAGTATAGAGGGAACAGTCAAGCTTGTTAAGGAAAAATCGTCACGATCCGCTAATAAATGCGTTTCCTTCAAAGATTTTTATGCCGCTAAGCGGCCTTGTCTCTCCTAATTCCCAGTTAACTAAGTACGAATACTCCACCAACAGTAAATCCATAAATATCCTTAATATCTATATTATTCTAACCATTTTTCCATAGTATTCCTCTACATGATAGTTTATACAGGAAATCGCTTTCTATTACAGTAGTGAAATATTCTTGACGCACGATGTTAAAGTTCCTGTTATTGAATTGAGATTTTACTATGTTAGTATTTTCCCTGTTAGCAAAAATAAATAAACCGCTAGCTACATAAGGAGGAATTTTTCTATGAAACTAAAAAAATCGATTATTTCTGTGGCTGCATTTACAACACTTGCAGTATCTGGTGGAGCTAGCGCTTCAGCACAAGACATAGAAGTAAAAAAAGGCGACACTTTATGGGGACTTGCAAAAGAATACGGAACAACTGTTGATCAACTCATGACATGGAATAACCTGGGTTCATCCATCATTTATCCTGATCAGGAATTACAGGTTTCTTCAAAGGAATACTATACAGTGAAAAAAGGTGACACTCTTTGGGCAATTTCATCTCTATATGGCATTTCAGTAGACAGCTTAAAAGGATGGAACGCACTTGAAAGTGACCTGATTGTCCCTGGACAAGAATTAGTCATCAACTTAGACGATAAAGCACCTTCAGCTACTGCACATACTTCTGAGAAGGCAGAAGCTCCTGCTCCAGAACCAAAAGCAGAAGTAGCTCCAGAAGCTGAAGCACCTGCAGCGGAAACAGCAGAAGCAAAACCAGCACAAGCTGAACCTGCTACAGAAGATAAGGCAGTAAAAGAACTAACAGTAGAAGCAACTGCCTATACGGCCGATTGTGCAGGTTGTTCAGGTACAACAGCAACCGGTGTGAACCTTAAAGAAAATCCGGATGCGAAAGTGATTGCAGTAGACCCTAATGTCATCCCACTTGGATCTAAAGTATATGTTGAAGGCTACGGCTATGCTACTGCAGAAGATACTGGTGGAGCGATCAAAGGGAACCGAATCGATGTTTTCATCCCATCAAAGGATCAAGCTGTTGATTTTGGAAGAAAAACAGTAAATGTAAAAATTCTTGAAACAAACTAATAGATGACAAACCACCGGGACATGTCCCGGTGGTTTTTTTTTATTTATTCCCGCATGGTGTTTTTTCAACATTCCTTCTATTATATTTCTTCTCAAAGAAACGCCTCTGATTCCAACATTTATTCCCTTTACATGAAATAAGTAGGGAAATGGCTGCCGTTTTCTTCGGAATAGTAGAAATATTACACGCTTGTCATCTAATTGTTATTGCTTTATAAACAGTTTGTTATGTGTATGAGGTAAGGCTATGTTACTATTTCAACTGTTGGTCCAAGGACTAAACATAAAAGGAGGAATTTGACAAGATGAAAAAAGGTTTATTTTCCATTTTTTCCTTCGCAGTTTTTCTTTCAATCGGACTTGCTTCTGCTTCTGCAGAGAGTAATGATACTGCTATCAATGATTATCATAATATAGAAGAAGGCGATATCCTTTGGGAAATCGCCAACCGATATCATGTTTCCGTCGACGAGGTCGGCACGCGCAAACAATTGTTAGAAGAAGGGTATTCTGTGAATGATGATTCTAAAAACGGGGAAGCAGTAAAAGCTGCAAAGACTCCCGATCAAGAGAAAAATAATGTCGTGAAAGAATTAGATATCACAGCAACCGCTTATACCGCTCATTGTGAAGGGTGTATCGGTATTACGAAGACAGGTGTGGATCTGATTGAGAATCCTGATGCCAGAGTCATTGCTGTTGATCCAAGCGTCATTCCACTCGGTTCCAAAGTATATATTGAAGGATACGGTTATGCCCGTGCCGAAGATACCGGTGGAGCGATCAAAGGGAACCGCATCGATATCTATATGGAAAAAGAAAAAGATGCCCTTCAATATGGTGTAAGAGATGTGAAAGTCAAAATCATTAAAGAATAGCCAAAAGGACGCTGATCAGCGTCCTTTTTTATTGATTTTCTTTTCCTACATGCTTTACTTAAGTCCTTTTTTAGCGGAGGGAGCGACGGATTTCAATTCGATTTCCTCACCCATCTGCTGTTGTGCCAATTTTTTTGCTGCTTCATGCTGTGTTCGTTTGTTATTATTTTTCATCGGATTTCCTCCTCACATTGTTCTTTTTATTTGTTCCACCAAGAGAGAGGTTTCACCACACTAAATTCATGTCAAAATTACCAATTCATTCTTTTCAATATCCGGCACTGATTGTGTTCCCTTTCGCTATAGACCACCCTATATAGCAATAAACTCTCACCAAGTCATAACAATGACCATTGTTTATACAGCGTTTTCATTTCCAATCAAACGCCATTTAAAAATAGTGATAATAAGACGGAAAGCCATCTAAAAGAAAGGGAATGAAAACGAGAAATTGACAAATACTAATAAAAATAATGATGGTTTTCACTTGCAAAGTTAAACTTCTTTCTGATAGGGTAACAAATGTTGGTTTTATAAGAGAGTGACAAGGGAATAGGTAATAAGTAATCATTCCCTCATCCTCAGAATGCACATTTTCCCATTTGCATTAACCGGGGCTCTTCGATGAGGGGTCTAGTACAGTAGGTGTACATACAGTTTCCAGAACACCTCGAATCCCACTGTAGTTCCCTTCGTTAGGAAAGAGCCAAAACAAAAACCTGAATATGGAAAGGAGAATTTTATGAAGAGGATATCAAATGTTTTTTGGATTACCGTCATTTTGGTTGCTGCTTCCGTTGCATATGGAGCCATCGCACCAAATTCGTTTGAAACGGTAACAGCAAAAATGCAAACTTTCATCACTTCAACTTTTGGTTGGTATTATCTTATTTTAGTTACAGTGATCGTCATCTTCTGTGTGTTCTTAATCTTTAGTCCAATGGGAACGATTCGATTAGGAAAACCGGATGAGAAACCAGAGTACACAAGAGGAACATGGTTCGCCATGTTGTTTAGTGCAGGAATGGGAATTGGTTTAGTATTCTGGGGGGCAGCCGAACCGCTGTCTCACTATATGACCCCGCCAACGGCAGAAGGGGGAACCGACCTTGCGATCAAGGAATCGATGCGTTATACGTTCTTCCACTGGGGGATTCACGCATGGGGGATCTATGCGATCGTTGCTTTAGCACTTGCATACTCTAAATTCCGTAAAGATGAGCCTGGTTTAATCTCGGCGACTTTGAAGCCGATCTTTGGCGATAAGATGAATGGGCCACTTGGGACAATCATCGATGTTCTGGCTGTATTTGCTACGGTTGTAGGGGTAGCCACAACCCTTGGGTTTGGGGCGGCACAAATCAACGGTGGATTATCTTATCTATTGGACATCCCGAATAACTTCACAGTCCAGGCAATCATCATCGGGGTTGTGACAGTGCTGTTCATGATTTCTGCATGGTCAGGGTTAAGTAAAGGAATCAAGTACTTATCCAATACAAATATGGTTCTCGCCGTATTACTTCTCGTATTGGTATTCTTTATTGGACCTACTTTATTAATCCTCAACATGTTTACTGACACAATCGGAGCCTATATTCAAAATATCGCAGCAATGAGCTTCAGGATCGCTCCATTAAATGAAGAGCACCGCACATGGATCAATGGTTGGACCATTTTCTACTGGGCTTGGTGGATTTCATGGTCACCGTTCGTGGGTATCTTCATCGCACGTGTCTCAAGAGGTAGAACGATTCGTGAATTCCTGATTGGGGTATTATTATTACCGGCTCTAGTCAGCTTCATCTGGTTCGCAACCTTTGGGACATCCGCCATTGAAGTTCAGCAAGCCGGCGCGGCTCTTTCTGATTTGAAAACAGAAGAGGTACTGTTTGCCGTCTTTAACGGATTTGAATGGTCAACGATCCTTTCAGTCATTGCCATCACACTGATTGGAACTTTCTTTATCACATCTGCCGACTCGGCTACATTCGTGTTAGGGATGCAAACGACTTATGGTTCATTAACACCTCCAAACTATGTAAAATTAACTTGGGGACTGGCACAGTCTACCGTTGCATTAATTTTGCTTTACAGCGGTGGGTTACAGGCTTTACAGAATGCATTGATCGTCGCAGCACTGCCATTCTCTGTGATCATGGCACTTATGATGGTTTCTCTGTACAAGTCACTGAACCAGGAGAAAAAGGAACTTGGTTTATACATTAAACCGAAGCCAAGAAAAACAAAAGAACCTAAGGAACATATGTAAACGACTTAAAAGCGCCTGGATATTTCCAGGCGCTTTATTTATGTCCTGATAAGGTTCAACTAGACATTTTACTCATTTTTTCATTCAATAATAGATTAAAAAGCCTTTATTCATGCATACTTTAAGCCGTTTACAGAACATTGATAAAAAGTGGTGGATGATTTTAATTAACCTACATTTTGTCCACTACATACATTAATATCGTAGTAAGATAACTGGAGGTGACTGATGATGTATGGATATGGATACCCTGGATATGGATATGGCTGCGGTGGTGGTGGCTACGCTGGTGGTTTCGCGTTAATCGTAGTTTTATTCATCCTTTTAATTATCGTTGGAGCAGCGTTTGTTTGTTAACAATAAATAGATAATGGATAGATGCCCCTTAGCTGCAGAGAGCCTTCTGCTTAGGGGCATCTTTTTTTATACATAATGGATTGTCATAAATGCATTCTCATATTAGAATACAAAGAGCAGCCAAAACCTTGTAAAGGATCGACTTCAATGACAAAAAAACCGGCCAGAAAAAAGCAGTCCAGTAAAAAAAAGCAATCATCACCCTTTAGAATCCTTCTCATCCCCATCACCATTTTAGCTATTTATTATGCCCTCAATTATGACGACCCATCATTTAATCTCTCATCCATCGGAAAAGATGAGATACCTTCTGAGTATATCCCCATCTATAAGGCAGCTGAAGAGGAATACGGAGTACCCTGGTATCTACTAGCTGCCCACCACAGGGTTGAAACGAAATTCTCGACCATGAAGTCCCTCGTCTCTCCAGCGGGGGCAGAGGGCCACATGCAGTTTATGCCCTGTACCTTTGTGGGCTGGTCCCATCCTAGTTGTTCTGGACTTGGAAAAGGGGATATCCCACCAGATCAAAAAACGGACCCTGCCGTCATAGAAAAATATGGCGGATATGGCGTGGATGCAAACGGGGATGGAAAAGCCGATCCTTTTCAGATGGAGGATGCCATATTCAGTGCCGCCAACTATCTCGCTCATAACGGAGCCGCTGACGGAAAGCTTGAACAAGCTGTATATGCATATAACCACAGCGAACAATATGTGGAAGATGTCCTGTATTATGCAGACCGATTCGTGGAAGAGGAAGAGGAAAATACTGGACAACCAATGTAATGGGGGAATCATCAGAAAGAATCATTTCTTTGAAATGGTTCTTTTTTGAATTCCTATACACTCTCTCAATAAATTGTTATGATAAAGGTCTTGAACTTTTATCGGATGACAAAGGTGATTACAATGAAGATAACAGACATGATAGAAGAGTGGAAATCTGCTTTGGATATGGAGATCCTGCAGTTGAAAAAACGGGAAACGAACGGGATCCTCATCGAGGAGGGAAGATGCATCCGTAAAGAAGAAGGTACCTATATTTACTGGTTCACCCTTCACTATCCCACCTCGCTGCCTGAAGGTGGAAGCGTCATATATAAACGGAAACATTCTTCAACCCAGGGGGTCGTGATTAATTCAGAGGAACGGGAATGCATCATAGAGCTCGATCAGTTCCTCGGGGATACAGTATCATACGGACAGATCCTTCACGAACCCTGGGATATTCTTGAGAAGCTGATGGAACGGTTGGATGAAGCAAGGGAACGACACGGGAAAACCCAGCGAATCCGGAAGGTGATGTTTCCAGATCATGCTCAAAGGCATCCAGCAGTCGAATACAAGACCCCATTGCATGAAGCTTTTGTAAGAAGTAAATATAATCCTGTAACGTATCTGTGGGGACCACCTGGAACAGGCAAAACTTATACCCTGGCAAGAGTGGCGTCTTATCATTATTCAGAAGGGAAGAAAGTGCTGCTTCTCTCCCATAGTAATGCAGCAGTGGATGTATTAATAGAAGAAATGCATCACTTTCTAAGCAGCCATGACCGTTGGACCCCTGGAGAGGTGATCCGGTACGGTACAAGCAGGAAAACCTATAGTGCCGATGTGACGGATTTAAGCGCCCTTCAATTACTGGAACAACAGGATCCGACTCTTTCCGAGGAAAAAGAGAAGGTAGAAAAGTACAGGAGAAGGTTAAAAAACAAACTGTCGAAAACCTATTCTTCCTATGATTCAGAGAGATTGTCCCATCTAGAGGTACACTATCAAAAAATCAAGGAAACGTTTAAGAGAAGGGAAGGAGAGTTGATTTCGGAGGCAAAAGTGATCGGAACCACCCTCTCAAAGGCGGCCATTGACCGACTTCTGTATGAAGAGGAATTCGATTTAGTGATTGTGGATGAGGCAAGCATGGCCTATATACCTCAAGTTGCATTCGCTGCATCCCTGGGGAAGAAGATCATTATATGTGGAGATTTCAAACAACTTCCTCCCATCTCCACTTCCTTTCATCCCCTTGCAGCCAAATGGCTGAAGGAAGACATCTTTCATGCAGCCGGAGTGGCAGGATCCGTAGCAAAAGGGTTGGATCACCCGCATCTCTTACTACTCCCGGAACAAAGGAGGATGCACCCTAGCATTTCGGCATTCACCAATCGATATATTTATCATTCAAGGGTGGGGGATCATCATTCGGTCAAAACGATTCGGGAGAACATTACAAATAAGAAACCTTTCCCGTCACATGGAGCGGTGCTATTTTCCCTGAGAGAAGGGACGGAGTGGGCAGATACTCAAAAAGGATCAAGATGGAATCTGTTGTCCAGCTTAGTCACGATTCAGCTGGCGCTTCAGTCCATCCATGATGGGTTACTTTCCGTTGGGATTGTGACCCCGTATCGGGCCCAAGCCAAATGGTATAATCTATTACTGGATGAACTGGTAAAGAGTATTGCCCCTTCAGCCGACTTATACGCCGCCACTGTGCATGGATTTCAAGGGTCGGAAAATGATATGATCCTATTCGATTTAGTCGACGGGGAATCCCATAGCAGTCCGGGTACGTTGATTACCCGGAAGGGCAGCGAGAGGCTGATCAACGTAGCCGTCACCCGCGCCAAGGGGAAATTCATTTTAGTGGGGAATGATGGATTCATTCAGGAAAAGACTCATCCTTCTAAAGCTGTACATCAATTCATTTCTCACCTTAAGCAGGAAGTCCATAACGAAACGAGCGCATCACTCATTCCAACTTCTATAAAGAAAATGAAGTGGTTCAGAAGTGGTGACCATCATAAGCTCAGTAAAGATATGGAAGCTGCGAAATCTGAAATCATAGTGAATGTCAGGGATTTAGAAGAAATCCCACATGATATGATGCGTGTTTTACAAATGGCAGCAAAGGATAAACAGGTGACGATCTTCAGTCAAACAGACAGCGGTTCCCATTTGTCTTCAAGTGTCAAAATAAAAAAATCCACCACCCAGATACCATTCATCGCTTTCGATGAAAAAGTAATCTGGTTCAATTCTTTCACAAAGGAAGCGAATCGATTTCCTTTCCAGGTGAGAATCTTATCAAAAAAAATAATCCGCCAGTTCTTCAAAATGATTGAAGAATAAATAAACGGTGATCCTCCTGAGTTGCTTTCTTCCTCAAAGGAATCACCGTTTTCTTATCTTTCTACCGCTATACTCCATGTTTGCTGTGGTCGGACATGACCAATGACCCCTGCGGAGATGGAATGGCGCTGAAGGTCCTCTACATATTTTTGCCCTTCAGAAATAGGCAGGCTGACAAGTAAACCTCCGGAAGTGATGGCATCAGAGAGGATCCATCGTTCTTCCTGGGTAAGACCAGCTTCATAATGCACCATGTCTTGAAGCCAAGTGGCATTCGCTTTCGATCCCCCGGGAATGACTCCCTGATCTGCTAATTCCTTCGTCCCTTCTAATAGCGGGATGGAGGAATAAGAGAATTCGATTGATACGTTACTTCCTTTCGCCATTTCATATGCATGTCCCATCAATCCAAACCCTGTGACATCGGTCACGGCATTCGGATGAAATTCCTGAAGCAATTCTGCAGCCGTTTTATTCAGCATGCTCATCACCTCGATGACAGCCGCTTCCTGGGCGGGAGTCACTGCCTTTCGCTTGATTCCCGTTGTCAGGATTCCCACACCCAAAGGTTTGGTCAATACAATGACATCCCCTTCCTGTGCACCCGTATTGGTCCAATACTTTTTCGGATGAACGATTCCTGTCACGCTCAGGCCGAATTTAGGCTCTTGATCATCAATGGAATGTCCTCCCACGGTCACGGCACCGGCTTCGATCACCTTGCTTTGTGCCCCTTTAAGGATAGCCGCAAGCATCTCGCTTCCCAGCTTTTTAATGGGGAAGCCTACTATGTTTAAAACGGTTTTCGGTGTTCCACCCATTGCATACACATCGCTTAGAGCATTTGCTGCAGCAATTTGACCAAATTGATAAGGGTCGTCCACAATCGGAGTGAAATAATCAACCGTTTGAACCATGGCTAGGTCATCTGTCAGCTGAAAGATGCCGCCGTCATCGGATGATTCATTCCCTACTAATAATTCTTTCGTAAATGGTTGAGGGGGTAGTTGACGCAAAACTTGCGTCAAGTCACTAGGACTAAGTTTACAGCCTCAGCCAGCTTTTGAAGAAAGTTCTGTTAAGCGGATGATCTCTTCCTTGCTCATTCTATTCACCTCTTTATGTATGGATAAATTCATTGTACAGGATAAAAATACAATTGAGCAAAGAAGAAGTAAGGAGAGATGGGAGTGATGGAGAGAACTGAATATTTGCACAAGTATTCTCACCTATAATAAAATGAACATACACGTGGGAGTGATCCTAAAAGGAGGCAGATATTGATGAAAGCTGTGAAAATGACGATTGAATTCTGTATGATGTGAAACTATGCACCTAAAGCCGCGAGTTTCGCGGAACAATTATTCAACCATTTCAGATCCGATATCAAGGAACTGACGTTAGTACCGTCTTCCGGAGGGGCATTCGAAATTACTGTAGACGGGAAAAAGATTTACTCCAAACTCGATACAGGCGTTTTTCCCGATATCAACGAAACCATTTCAATCATTGAATCGCAGTAAAACACATAGAAAAGGTCATCAGCACGGGCTGATGACCTTTTCTTCTATTTAAAGAGTGAAGGTTATTCACTCGACAATCCCTGAACTCGAATCACGATGGATGAGGGGGTGGAACATGCCTTTTTAGGCACATTGATTTCGATTGTATGATGCTCAATGGAATAGGTAATGGCCCGCTGTTTTAAGCAGAAAGGAAAACGAATGGAGCGTTTTCTGATTTTACTTTCGTCTTTCAGCATGATCAATACCAGCAATTGCGTATCCTTTTTTTTAATAATCAACTCTTCGGGACAAATATTTTCTGTCTCGATCTCCACTATGAACGATTCCGTCGTATCAAGAAAATCCACACGGAATTCTTGTTCATCCAACTGAACCGTTGCAGGATCCAATAACCAATCCTTCATACTCTCCTCCCATTTCTCTAAATAGAAATCCTCCTTATCCTTACTCATTTACACCTGACCCCCAACAACTCTTTTACATATAGTATTCTTTCTACTATAAATGGTGAGGGTGTTATAATGAGGGAAAAGAAAGAAGGGGCAAAAGACATGAACCATCCTGTCAGGCACATTCCATCCATACACGAACTGAAGCAGACCAAACAATTCCATACGTTCCTGCATCATCACAACCTTTCGACGGAAAGAGGGACGGACCTCTTGAAAAAGGTGATCGCGATTAGCAGGGCGAGCATCCTGAATGAAGAGTGGGAGGGACCTCATCCATCTTCAAAAGATTTCATTGATAAGGTATTTGGCCAAACTGAAGTTTTGGCAAGCAAATCTCATTCCCTGTCTCTCAGGAGGATCATAAATGCAACGGGGACCATCTTACATACGAACCTTGGGCGGGCACGGCTAGGTCAGGAAACGATGAACCACGTCCTGGGTGCATCTTGTCATTACAGCAATCTCGAATATAACATCGAGGAAGGGGGCAGGGGATCCAGACATAGTCATGCAGAAAAGCTCATATGTGAATTGACAGGGGCGGAGTCAGCCATGGTTGTCAATAATAATGCAGCCGCCGTTTTTTTTATCCTCACTGCTCTTGCCAAGCAAAAAGAAGTGATTGTTTCACGGGGTGAACTGGTGGAGATCGGCGGATCATTTCGGATATCTTCCATCATGGAAGAAAGCGGTGCTCTCCTTCGCGAGGTGGGGACAACGAACAAGACCCATTTAAGGGACTATGAAGAAGCGGTGACGGATGAAACAAGAATGATCATGAAGGTTCATCAAAGTAATTTTGTCATGAAAGGATTTACTGCTTCTGTACCGACGGAAGAATTGGCTGAATTATGCCGCCTTCATTCCCATGTCCATTATTATGAAGATTTAGGAAGCGGTGCCCTTTATGATTTCGCCCGATTCGGTATCGGTAATGAGCCTCTGGTTAAATCGGTGCTGGATAAAGGGGCAGACATCGTCTCATTCAGTGGAGACAAATTATTGGGGGGACCTCAGGCAGGAATCATAGCAGGGCAAAAGAGTTTGATCGATCAATTAAAGAAACATCAGCTTGCCCGCGTCCTCAGGGTCGATAAAATGACATTGGCAGCCCTGGAGATGACCCTCTTACACTATATAAAGGGGGAGGAACAAGAGAAAAATCCAACCATCGCTGCCATCACACGGACCAAAGAAGAAATCCTCCTTCAGTCCCGGACGTTTGTTGAGGGTGTCCAGGGACTCGGGAACGGTTACACATCCACCATCGTTGAGGGTCAAAGTCAAATCGGGGGAGGAACAATGCCGGATGTGGAATTAGACACGTACATTGTCGCAGTCTCCCACGCTTTTGATTCGCCACAGCTCATTCACGAAAAGCTCAGAAGGGGGAATCCTTCCATTCTTACAAGGGTACAGGACGGTGTCGCCCTCTTTGATCTGCGGACCGTTTCCATGGACGAGCAGATGGAAATCCTCCACGCTTTAAAGACCATACAAGGAACAGACTGAAAGGGAGTGCAGGCATAAAGCGCCGGCACTCCCTGTATCATCTCTTACATATCGTGGTTACTATTATTTTTCTGACGGGTATGATTACGGTTCTTCACTTTATGTGAACCACTTAACGGCTCCGGCTGTCCTGATTGCTTCGGAGCATTCTTACGCATATCTTTGCCATCATTTTTGTTCATGTATCATCCCTCCTACCCATTAGGATGCTAAGTTGATGATCCGTTTATTCACGCGTATAGGTTCCTGGTGGTTTGGTTAAACTAAAGAAGCTAATTTATGAATAAGGAGAGATCATCAATGCCTTACAATAAAAATAAACAACAAGCCTTCCAGGCTGCCGAGCAAAGCGTGACGGAAGTACAGCATACCATCAACGAACTGGTACTGGATGGAGCAAGCTACGGCTCTCAATTGGCCCATCTCAAAAATGAGGTGAATGAGGCTTATCAACAAATAGAAAATGCACTTGAAGTGGCATCGGATACTCAACGGGCACAACTTCAACAATTCAAATCCGACTTGTCATCCATTGTGAATGAAGTGAATGAACAATAACAGAATCAACCTTCTGGCTCCGCCCAAAAATTAAACCCACCCTGCTGAATGATAAGGGTGGGTTTTATATTTGAACGAAGAGGGTAGGGGAAGATAGATGAAATAGTTCCAAAGGAGGGAGGGTGACCATATCTACAATTTTTTTGCAGAACGAAAATAGCCACCCTATTATTTCTTACTGATTGGTTTTTCTTTTTTTATTGAATTGACGTTGTGCTGCAGTCAATGGTTCATTCGAATATTCTTCATTGTAACCGGCACCTTGGCCTTGTCCTTTTGCTGCATTCATTCCATTTATTACATGGTTTGCTTTACGTTTTGCCATTGTAGAACACCTCCATAAGGATAGAATGCCACCATCTGTGACCATCTATAATAGGGAATCGCTAACAGATTCACTTTTTTAAAATAATGTTTTAGACAAGCTGACACGATTTGACAAGGCCAGAAATGTTGTTATACCAATATTTTTCTAGAAACCTTAAGGAGTTTAATCATTTAGATAAGTAAAACTTATCAAAAACAATAACTTTATTGTTATTTACTTATGTAATCGCTTGTATTAAGATGTAAATGTGAGAAAAGTTCGTTTAGAACGAAAACTTTTCGACTTATTGTTTGATGCAGTTTAGAGGGGGAATCGAAATGGCAAAGAACGATGTATTTAATGCACGATCTTCTTTCGAACTAGAAGGAAAACGTTATCATTATTATCGTTTAAAAGCGCTTGAAGAAGCAGGAGTAACAAAAATTAACCGCTTACCTTACAGTGTGAAGGTACTCTTGGAAAGTGTACTTCGTCAATTTGACGGACGTGTCATTAACAAAGACCACGTTGAAAATCTGGCAAACTGGGGATCAACTGAAGTGAAGGATGCAGAAGTTCCTTTCAAACCTTCACGTGTTATCCTTCAGGATTTCACCGGTGTTCCGGCTGTAGTTGATTTAGCGTCTCTACGCAAAGCAATGGCAGATATCGGTGGAGATCCACAAAAGATCAATCCTGAAATCCCTGTAGACCTGGTAATCGACCACTCAGTACAGGTTGATAAATATGGTACGGCTAACGCACTGCAGGCCAATATGGACCTTGAATTTGAACGAAACGCTGAGCGTTACCAGTTCCTTAGCTGGGCTCAAAAAGCATTTGAAAACTATCGTGCTGTCCCACCGGCAACAGGTATCGTTCACCAGGTAAACTTAGAATATCTAGCCAATGTCGTTCACGCTGTTGAAACAACAGAAGGCGATTTTGAAACATACCCTGATACATTGGTCGGTACTGACTCTCATACAACTATGATCAATGGAATCGGTGTACTTGGATGGGGTGTTGGCGGTATTGAAGCGGAAGCTGGAATGCTTGGTCAGCCTTCATACTTCCCGATCCCTGAAGTTATCGGGGTCAAAATGACTGGTGAGCTTCCTAATGGAGCGACCGCTACAGACTTAGCCCTTAAAGTGACACAAGTACTGCGTCAAAAAGGGGTAGTTGGGAAATTTGTCGAGTACTTCGGTACAGGTGTAGCAACTCTTCCACTTGCCGACCGTGCAACGATTGCCAACATGGCTCCTGAATATGGTGCGACTTGCGGATTCTTCCCGGTTGATTCAGAATCATTGGATTATCTGCGTCTGACTGGCCGTGACGAAACACATATCAAAATGGTTGAAGAATACTTAAAGAAAAATGAGATGTTCTTCACTCCTGAAAAAGAAGAACCAACTTACACGGATGTAGTGGAAATCGATCTTTCAGCAGTGGAACCGAATCTTTCAGGACCAAAACGTCCACAGGATTTAATTCCTCTATCTGATATGAAAGAAGCTTTCCATAAGTCCATCACGGCTAAAGAAGGCGTTCAAGGCTTTGGGCTGGACGCATCTGAAATCAACAAAACGGCCAAATATACAACTGAAGATGGTAAAGATGTCGAGATGCCAACTGGTGCAATCGGAATCGCTGCCATCACATCTTGTACAAACACATCGAATCCATATGTTATGTTGGGTGCCGGTTTAGTTGCGAAAAAAGCAGTGGAACTTGGTATGAATGTTCCTGATTATGTCAAGACATCTCTTGCACCGGGATCTAAAGTTGTAACAGGATACTTAAGGGATTCAGGTCTTTTATCTTATCTTGAAGATATCGGATTCAACCTTGTCGGATATGGTTGTACGACTTGTATCGGTAACTCCGGTCCACTTCGCCCTGAAATCGAAAAGGCTGTTTCAGATGCTGACCTATTATTAACATCCGTCCTATCAGGTAACCGAAACTTTGAAGGTCGTATCCATCCACTTGTGAAAGCAAACTACCTTGCTTCACCACCACTCGTTGTTGCATATGCACTGGCAGGTACTGTGGACATCGATCTTCAAAAAGATTCTTTAGGTAAGGACAAAGATGGAAATGACGTGTTCTTCAAAGATATCTGGCCTTCACAGGATGAAGTGAAAGATGCTGTCAAATCAACCGTTACACCTGAATTATTCCGTAAAGAATATGAGCACGTTTTCTCTGAAAACGAGCGCTGGAATGAAATTAAGACAAGTAACGAACCACTTTACAGCTTCGATGAAAATTCGACTTACATCCAGAATCCAACGTTCTTTACAGGACTTGCGACTACTCCTGAAGACATCCAAGGCTTGAACGGACTTCGCGTAGTCGGTAAATTTGGGGATTCTGTCACAACGGACCATATTTCTCCAGCAGGTGCAATCGGTAAAGATACACCAGCAGGCAAATATCTTCGTGCGAACAATGTAGAGCCACGTGACTTTAACTCCTATGGTTCCCGTCGTGGTAACCATGAAGTGATGATGCGCGGTACATTTGCAAATATCCGTATCCGTAACCAAATCGCTCCTGGTACAGAAGGTGGATTCACCACTTACTGGCCGGAAGATGAAGTGATGCCGATGTATGATGCATGCATGAAGTATCAACAAGATGGAACTGGATTAGTTGTTCTTGCAGGAAAAGATTACGGTATGGGATCTTCTCGTGACTGGGCAGCGAAAGGGACAAATCTACTTGGTATCAAGACTGTCATCGCTGAAAGCTATGAGCGTATTCACCGTTCGAACCTTGTGATGATGGGCGTTCTTCCACTTCAATTCAAGAAGGGTGACAGCGCTGAATCATTAGGATTGACGGGTAGAGAAACAATTTCCGTAAATGTAACAAACGATGTAAAACCTCGTGATATCCTAACGGTGACAGCTGTGGCTGAAGACGGTTCTAAGACTGAATTCGAAGTACTGGCCCGTTTTGATTCCGATGTAGAAGTAGACTACTACCGTCACGGTGGTATCCTACAAATGGTTCTTCGTAATAAATTACAAGCATAATACATGCTGAAAGCCCCGGGGAAATACCCGGGGCTTTTTCTCATTTCCTCATAAAGAAGGGCAAAAAAATATATGACTAAAGGGAGACAAGCCTACATATGATGATAGTAAAATCATTTACATGAGAGGAGAGCACTCCTTTGAAATCCGTATTTGGCGTTTTACTTGTCACCTTATTAGTCTTCTCATTCTATATTGAGAATAAATCCGACCCCTCATCATTATCAAAAAGCGCGTTTCAACAAGCCGAGGCTTACGACCAATTAATCGACATTGAAGAAGGAGAGGTTTCTGAAACCACTCCAGTGGAAAATGTACCTGGACCGAATGTCGGGGAACGGGCCATTGACTTTAAGCTGGATACCTTGGATGGTAAATCGATTACCTTATCTGAACTGAAGGGAAAGAAAGTGATTGTGAACTTCTGGGCTACATGGTGTCCTCCCTGCAAAGAAGAAATGCCTGTCATACAGGAGTTTTATACGAAATACGGGAAGGATGTTGAAGTCCTTGCCATCAACATCGATCCACAATACAACGTCAAGGAATACCAGAAATCACTGGGACTCTCATTCCCGATCCTATTGGACAATGATGACAAAATCAATAATGCCTATGACATCCTGACCGTCCCCACCACGTTCGTCATCAACGAAAAAGGCATCATCACCCACAAACAAATCGGGGCAATCACCAATATTGATTCCCTCACTTCACTGATTAAGTGAGGGACGGACCTCTAATCAATGGGAACCGCTTATCTCGAGCAGGCACCCAATCAATCCCCACTCTCAATTGTGACCTTTGTTTAAAATATCTGACATTTGGATATACTATTTATACAAACCACAATAGAGAGCGAGGGGATTGTATTGCGCAGACCACGCAAAAAATCATTTGCAGATCTGGTGAAAGAGAACAAACAACAGCTTCTGTTGGATCAGGATGCCATTGATGCCATTGAAGAGCGCATTGATGCAAGACTTGAAATAAAGCGTCCAGTAAGCAAAGCCGAGTAAGAAATTACGAGGCTTATTTTTTTTGCCCTGACATTATTACTGCCAATTATTACGCCTATTCTTCCTTGTCATTTTGGTAATCATACTAGTAAGGGGGGATATTCATGAGTAACTCAAAGGGAAGTCCGAATCACTTCGCACCTAACCATATCGGGACACAATCGAGGTCTGCTGGAGGCAACAAAGGGAAACAAATGCAGGATAAATCAGGTAAGCATGCACAAGTGATTCAAACGAAGGGTGAATAATTCACCAGCTTGAAGAGGGAGCAGCCATAGAGGTCCGTCCCTCATACTACTCATACTATTAGACACAGGAGGAATGCAGGATGGCATGGGATAAACCGAATCCGGATGATCGCAGTGATAATGTAGAGAAGCTTCAGGGTATGGTTCAGCATACGATTGAGAATATGGACCGGGCTGAAGAGTCGATGGCCTGTACGGACAGTGAAGAGCAGCTTCAATCCATCCAGGCAAAGAATGAACGCCGCCGCGAGAGTCTAGAGGCTTTCCGTAATGAAATAAAAGATGAAGCGAATCAAACAAAGCAATAAAGGATAAAGTTTCAATGACCCGGACAGAAAGGTGCTTATATACCTTTCTGTCCGGGTCATGATGTTCATTGACACTTTGTCCTCACCTATCTGACTTTCGTTCGAGCCGATTAATTCTATGCCTGTGGCTTGTATGATAAAATGGGTTAGGATACTGATTAGATGAAGAGGGTGTAAAGAATGCAAATTGCAGAAAAAACCATTGAAGTGCGATACGCCGAGACGGATCAAATGGGGGTTGTCTATCATGCGAACTACCTTGTTTGGATGGAGCTTGGTCGTACACAATTGATTGAAGATCTGGGCTTCAGATATGCTGATATCGAAAAAGAAGGAATTCTTTCTCCAGTCATTGACCTGAATGTAAGCTATAAGTCACCTGTTCGCTACGGTGAAAAAGCATTTATTAAAACATGGATAGAAGAATATGATGGACTCCGGATTACATATGCTTACGAAATTTATAACGGACAGAACCAACTGGCCATTACCGGGCAGTCGAAACATGTGTGCGTCAAGCAAGAGAATTTCCGCCCGATTTCCATTCGGAAGATGTTCCCGGATTGGCACGACGCCTATGAAAAGGCAAAAAAATAAAGATTACATAGTGGATTTTACGGAGAACTTTTTTAAAGTGGGAAAGGAAGAGGGCCATGGCATTCGGATTAACCAAACAAGAGCTAAACGGATGGAAACAACAGGTGAGGAATGGGCAGATTGCCTTCCTTACCCACTACTGGCTGGATGACCGATTTCCCGATGTGCGCTCTGTAACGAAAGTGGGCTGCTGTAACATTGATGCATTATCCCGATGGGGAAAGAAGTATGGCTTGAAAAAGGAATGGATCCATCAAAGGAAAGATGGCTTTCCACATTTTGATTTGTTAGGGGATATACAATATGAAATCCTGATGAAGGAAGGCCTGCAGGACCATATTTCCAGATTTGTTAAAAGGTAAGGGGCAGACCCTAAAGTAGAAAGGCTGGCATATGCCAGCCTAAATTCATTCCTTATTTCTTGTACTCATATGATGGTTCTTGAAGTTTTTCATCAAACTCAACGTATAAATCATGACCATCAAAGAACCATAAATCTCTTTCCTCTATAAAAAATTCCCGTTTGTCGATTTCAATCCGTTCACCAGCATCCACTGGTTCGTCTTTGTTCACTCCTAATGAAAAACCATCGTGGAGAGGACTGGAACCCCCATATCTTACATAAAAACGGACTTGTTCGCCTTCCTCCACAAGCATCTCGTCTTTAAACCACGTAAGAGCTTCTTCTGAAATATGTATGTTCATTGGTGAGACTCCTTTCTCTACTTGGTATTTTTCCAGAGTGATCCTGGACAAAGAAAGTTTCATTTCCTATTATAAACATAATGAAGCAGGAACATCTACTAATACGTACGAAGGGTGAGAATGATGAAAACACAAACATTATTATATTACATTGGTGCCTTTATCTTTGCCGGATTAAGTATTTTAACCCTATTACAATTGCATGAAGCCAAATACCAGATCGAAGCAGGGACCTTTATCGTCATTGCTGCAGTCATTTATTATGGAATGGTGACTCTGTACTTTAAGGGTACCCGTAAAACGTTCTTGGTGGCTAATACTTTGTTGGCTATTGTAGCTCTAGCTGGCATATTTTTCAATTCAATGATATTCGGTGGACATTAAAAGAACGAGCTTCCTTATGAGCATAAGGAAGCTCGTTCTTTCCGTTCATACATAAACCTGTCAGCTATTCCGGCACCCCGTTCACCATATGGGATACCATTTCTTCTTCCGTATATGCAATCATGCCATTTTTCCTGGCAAAATCGAGAGGGTAGATGCGGTAGTTTTTATAATGATTCTCTGACACAAACGTAGGTTGGAATCCAATGGACGGGAAGTTGATTTTGGAACCCGTCGGATTCATTGTTTTCTCAACCTGAACCGTCACCATGCCACCGATATCCTTGAAATCATCCTTTTGACCGGAAAGAAAATTCCCAAGAGAATAAATGACAACCGCTTCCCGTCCATCACTCGTTTTATAGGTTTGGATCGGCTGCAGGACATGTGGATGGTGTCCGAAAATGATGTCGACCCCATTATTCGTCAGCACCTTGGCAAGTCTTTGCTGTTCCTCCGTAGGGAATCGTTGGTATTCATTTCCCCAGTGAAGGCTCATGACCACTAAATCAACGTCCAAATTTTTGGCTTTCTGGATTTCCCCGATCATTTTTTGTTCATCTATTACATTAACCAAATACTCTTTACCTTCAGGGACAGGAATCCCATTTGTACCATACGTATAAGAAAGCAGGGCAAATTTGATTCCATTCACATTAAATGTACGGATCCGGCTTTGGTCTTCCGGGCTTTTAAATGACCCGACATACGGCATCGATATCTTCCCATAATAATCAATCGCATTCAATAGACCTTCTTCGCCCTGATCCAACGAATGATTATTGGCAGTGGTCACAGCATCCACTCCAACCTCCTGGAGTGTTTTAACCACTTCCTGCGGACTGTTGAATAGGGGGTAGCTTGAAACGCCAAGTTCCACACCACCCGGGGTTGATTCCTGATTGGCAATCAGAAAATCCGGTGCAGAAAGCATATCCTTAATGGGAGAGAACATCGGTGTAAAATCATACCCATTTTGTTTCTTTGCGTCATTATAAACGGTATCATGAATGAGGATATCTCCTATTGCAGCGATGGAAGCATTGGCTTTGATTGATTTACCCGACGCCTGCACTTCCCTGGTTGCATGGAGGAGGGAAGTTGCTTCAACTCCTTTTGTTGTGGAATTCCAGTCGGCATACTGCCTGTTTAGCAGGAAACCGATCATCAGCAGGAATGGAATACAGAGAATCATCCCTGTTATCATTCGCTTTTTATTCATATTCATCATCCTTTATTATGCTCTACTTCCATTTTACAAAAAAAGAAGTAGAAATGGGGATAAATTTAGAGAATTCTGAAGAATATTATCATTTTTTTGGGTACAGTTTTCATTCCTCATCTTTCTCAAATGAGAGAATGTGTATACCTGGTACGTCACACTAAAAAAAGCCACCTTTGCAAAGGTATCCGAGATTCCGGTACCCCGTGCATAGGTGGCTTTTTCGCTAGAGCCATTTAATTTTCGGTTCGGTTTTATTTTTGATCCGGACAATATTTGCCCTGTGTCTGTAAATGACAAAGATGGTGAGGATGCCCACAACAATGATGAGTGGAATGTCGCCAGTGAAGACCGAGTACGCAAAGGCCAGTACCGCTGCAATCATAGAGGATAGGGACACATATTTCGTTGCATACAAGCAAATAAAAAAGACAGCCAGTAAGATTAAGAAAAGAATGTAATTGTATCCCAGAAGGACACCAGCAGAGGTTGCAACTGCTTTTCCTCCCCTGAAGTTTGCGAAAACGGGATACATATGACCGATGACGGCGAATACCCCTGCAAGCAGCATATGTACGTCACTTGCAAACATCAATGGCAGCAAAGTGGCCAGGGTCCCTTTGAGAATATCCATGATCGTCACAATCATACCGGCTTTCACACCCAGGGTCCTGAACGTGTTCGTTCCCCCAAGGTTTCCGCTCCCATGTTCACGGATATCTTTGCCGTAGAAGGTCTTACCGATCAGTAAACCTGATGGAATGGAACCCAGTAAATAAGAAAGTATGAGTATAAGGGCAAAAATCATCATCACTGCTCCTTTGAAATAACTAATCCGTTCTTATTTTAACATGTTTTCCCTCCAATGGGGAGAAAATAAGCGAAAAAATTAGTACCTGTTCATAAAAGTAGATATTATAACTTAAAATTCCTCCTTCACCGTCATCTTATGAGACGAAGTATGGTAAAATGAACACACTTTACATAGTTGAAATGAAGGTGTACACAGATGCAAATACTTTTATCAGCTTTTCAATGGGTGGCCTTCATGGTGGCGGGATCCATCGCGGCACCCATCGCGATTGCTGACTTGTTCCAATTGTCTCCTGCCGATACAGCCGGATTCATTCAGCGGACCATATTCGTTTTGGGACTCGCGAGCCTGATCCAGGCACTCTTTGGTCATAAACTTCCAATCAATGAAGGGCCTGCAGGACTGTGGTGGGGCGTTTTTGCCATTTATGCAGGGTTTTCCGGAACTCTTTACAGCAGTCATGAAGAAGTTCTGACTGTACTGCAGGGGGGGATGATCGTCAGTGGGGTGATTTTTTTCATTCTCTCTTCCACAGGACTTTTAAAACGGTTATCCTCTTTATTCACTCCAACCATTACGTTCATTTATTTGATGCTATTAATTCTGCAATTAAGCGGATCTTTCATTAAAGGGATGTTCGGAATCCAGCATGAAGGACAATCAATGGATCCTCTAGTCCTACTGGGAAGTATTCTGACGATCCTTGCAGCCTTATACTTTTCAAGCCATAAGGTAAAGTGGATCCAACAATATTCCATCATTCTTGCCTTGATCGCAGGATGGCTCATATTCATCATCATGGGGCTTTCTGAGAGTACTTCCGTTTCAGACAGCTGGTTTTCTTTACCTCATGTGTTCGTATTCGGGGCACCAGTGTTTGATACGGGTGTCATCGTGACTTCCATTTTCATCACCTTCCTGTTAACGACGAATATGATCGCTTCCATCCGGGTGATGGAAGAGGTGATGAGAGCAAAGGGACAGCCTACATATGGACGGTATACGAAGAGCGGGTTCGCATCAGGGCTGAATCAGCTGTTCGGGGGAGTGTTTTCTGCTATCGGCTCAGTTCCCATTTCGGGGTCTGCAGGCTTTGTCGCAGCGACACGAATGTATTCCATCATCCCCTTCATCATAGGCAGCGGGATCATCATGGTCATCAGCCTGATTCCAAAGATCATGAATCTGTTCGCCAGTCTCCCTGCACCTGTAGGGTATGCCGTGACGACGGTCATTTTCATCAAGATGGTCGGACTCGCACTATCCGAATACCGTAAAGAGGAAGACATAGAAAGAATCCACTTTGTAGCGGGGATCTCACTCATTGTCGGGGTCGGAGCCATGTTTGTTCCGGCAGCGGCCTTCAAGGACATGCCGGTCGTCGTTGCTTCCATTTTGAATAATGGATTGATACTGGGGACGATAACAGCAATCCTAGTGGAACAATACATCATCAAAAAGTCCAGCAACCGATAGTGTGCTGGACTTTTTATCTTTTGAAAAGGAAGTAAGCTGTATGCCCAAGCCCCATTCATCACAAACTAATGGGGACAAGGGCATTTTCTTTTACAACATGTTTACCTTTTGTATAATGAGGGTATCCCTTCTATGTTTAGTAAAATTTCTCAGTACATAAAGCAGGTGTAAAAATGATTGAATTCCAAAATGTCACGAAAGTCTACGAGGATGGGACAGAAGCCATTAAGGGCATCGACCTCACGATTCCAAAAGGAAAGCTTGTTGCGTTGATCGGTCCGAGCGGATGCGGGAAAACGACAACGATGAAGATGATCAATAAACTGATAGCTCCATCAGGGGGTACCATCCGGATTGATGGAAGGGACATTTCAGAAACGGATGAAGTGGAACTCAGGCGGAACATCGGGTATGTCATTCAGCGGATCGGACTTCTGCCTCATATGACGATTGAAGAAAACATCAGTCTCATCCCCCGTCTAAAAGGATGGAAGAAGGAAAAATATGAAGGAAGAGTCAATGAGCTTCTTCATCTCGTTGGCCTTGAACCCGAAGTATACAAGAAAAGGTATCCACTCGAATTGAGCGGTGGACAGCAGCAGCGGGTCGGGGTGATACGTGCCCTTGCAGCGGAACCACCGATCATCCTCATGGATGAACCATTCAGCGCCCTGGACCCGATCAGCAGGGAACAGCTCCAGGATGAACTGAAAAGCATTCAAAATACGATACATAAAACCATTGTGTTCGTCACTCATGATATTGATGAGGCATTAAAAATCGCGGATGTGATTGCTGTCATGCGTGATGGTAAAATCGAACAGATCGCAGCACCCGCTGACCTTCTATCAGAACCCGCCAATGAATTCGTACGCGCCTTCATCGGTGAAAACCGACTGAGCGTTCATAAGCGGCATAAAAAGGTATCTGACATCATGAGGGATGATGAGAGGCATTTCCACGTCCTCCTTGAGGAACAGGAATACTCATTGATACCATTTGATGCCTCCATCCATGAAGCGGCAAGGCTGCTCCTGTCATCCGGTAAACCATATCTTATGGTGATAAAAGACGACAGGAAGATCGGGACCGTTACATCCAGTGACATTCTTAAGAATGTCGCCTCAGAAGGAAATAAGGAGGCGAGTTCTGTATGAATACATTTTCCCTCCTGTTCATCCAAACCATTTCAAACCGGTCGGATGCCATCTTAACAGGATTATTTGAACATCTTTATTTATCTTTTGTGTCGATTTTTATTGCGATTGCGATTTCCCTGCCTCTGGGTATTTACATATCACGAAAGAAGCAATCGGCCGAATTTTTCATCGGGATCACAGCTGTTTTTCAAACCATACCAAGTCTGGCCCTTTTCGGATTTCTTATTCCCCTCCTTGGTACGGGCAGTATCACAGCGATCATTGCCCTGACGGTTTACGCACTTCTTCCGATCCTGAGGAACACATACACAGGCATAATCGGGGTGGATGAAGGCGTGATCGAGGCAGGTAGAGGAATGGGGATGACCAACTCCCAGCTGTTATTCAAAGTGGAGCTGCCGCTTGCCCTGCCGTTTATCATGGCAGGGATCCGCACCGCTACCGTACTGACAGTAGGGGTCGCCACACTTGCCACCTTTGTAGGTGCAGGGGGACTTGGAGACCTTATCTACCGAGGACTTTCCACATGGAATAATTCACTGGTCCTTGCCGGGGCCATCCCAGCGGCACTCCTTGCATTAGGTTTTGATTTCATATTAAAAATCCTGGAGAAATTGACCACACCTAAAGGACTGAAAGCACGAAAATAAAGCAATATCCAAAGGAGAGTAAGAATGAAAAAGAAATTACAAGGTTTTATCATACTCACTGTATTATCCATCCTCATCGCAGGGTGCGGAAATGGCGGGGATAAAGATACCATCACCGTTTCAGGAAAGATGTGGACAGAGCAGTTCATCCTTACGCAAATGATGGCTGAACTTCTCAAAGAAAAGACAGATCTTGATATAAAAGTCGAAGAAGGGTTAGGGGAAGTATCGATTCTCACACCAGCCCTTGAAAAAGGCGACATTGATGTCTATGTGGAATATACAGGTACCGGCCTTGAAGCGGTCTTGAAAGAACAAGCAAAAGAAGGCGCTTCAGCAGATGAAATCCTTTCACAAGTGCGTAAAGGCTATGAGAAAAAGTTCGATGTCACCTGGCTGAAGCCACTTGGCTTTGAAAATACGTATACGCTTGCTTATACCGGGGATCAGGACTTCGATGCAAAGACTTTCTCAGATATCGTGCCACTTTCCAAAGACTTGAGCTTCGGTGCACCCCACCAGTTCTATGAACGCGAAGGGGACGGATACGATGCCTTCAGTGAAGCATATGGATTCGAATTCAAAGAAAAGAAAAGCTTTGACCCGAACATTATGTATGAAGCCGTTAAGAACGGGGATGTTGACATTATTCCTGCTTTTACAACCGATGGACGGATTCAGCGTTATAAGTTAAAAACGACAGAAGATGATAAAGGATTCTTCCCACCATACGATGCTGCGCCGATCATTCGTCAAGAAGTACTGAAAGAGCATCCTGAAGTAAAGAAAGTGTTGAATGAATTAGCAGGCAAAATCTCGGAAGAAGAAATGAGCGAAATGAATGCTAAAGTGGATATGGATAAACAAGATCCCAAAGATGTCGCACGTGAATTCCTAATATCCAAAGGCTTGATCAATAAGTAAGTAAAACGGGAGTGTCAATGGGGAAGAAGGTGCAGGGGATGGCAAAACGCTCCCTGACCTTTCTCTTGACACTTCCTTTTATTTAGATAATTTTATAAAATTTTGAAAAATTAAAGGGAAATATGGTATAAAAGAAGAATAGGACTTAAGAAACAGTGCAAGCATTTATCGTTAAGGATCAATGAAGGAGTGGTAAACAACCATGGAAAATCCATCACGACAAGAAATCGGAAACATCCTGAAACAATCAAAACGCATCGCCGTCATTGGTTTAAGTGATAATCCTGAACGGACATCCTATATGGTGTCTAAAGCCATGCAGGACCAGGGATATGAGATCATTCCCGTTAACCCTACCATCGAGTCGGCATTGGGTGTAAAGGCTGTATCCACCCTGAAGGAGATCGAAGGAACTGTTGATATCGTCAATGTATTTCGCCGCTCAGAATTTTTACCTGAAATCGCGGAAGAATTCGACCAGATCGATTCAAACGTATTTTGGGCGCAACTTGGTGTCATGAATGAAGAGGCATATCGCTTTTTAAAGGAACGTGGGTATACAGTCATTATGGATCGCTGTATTAAGGTTGAACATGCTTTAACCAAATAATCCTCACTCGTAACAAGCGGCTTTGACCGCTTGTTTTTTTCGTCCATACCTCACATTGACAATGGGAATAATCCTGTGGAAACAGGACATATTTTAAGGGGTTCACGGAAAATCCATTTGCGAAAATCAAATAAAACGCTACAATAAGCAATAGTGGTTTACCTTAGAGATTGATCAAAACAGGTAAACGAACAGATGTTCTTGTGTTATAGTTAATAGAGACATAACCAATAATAGCTTACAAGAACCACACTATTACGGTTAGAGAAGTTTTGAAAGGGGAATGTTCGTGGCCAACCAGAATAAGACCATGGATTACAATGATGATGCCATTCAAGTATTAGAAGGCTTAGAAGCCGTTCGTAAGAGACCTGGTATGTATATAGGCTCTACCGATTCAAGAGGCTTGCATCATTTAGTATACGAAATTGTCGATAACTCAGTGGATGAAGCATTAGCAGGCTTCGGGAATGAGATTATTGTTACGATACATAAAGATAATAGCATTTCAGTACAAGATAAAGGCCGGGGTATGCCGACAGGAATGCATAAGCTCGGGAAGCCGACACCTGAAGTTATTCTGACTGTTCTTCATGCAGGAGGGAAATTCGGGCAGGGAGGCTATAAAACAAGTGGTGGACTCCATGGTGTAGGAGCTTCTGTTGTAAATGCACTTTCCGAGTGGCTTGTCGTCACGATCGAACGGGATGGCATGAAATATGAACAGCGTTTCACTAATGGCGGTAAGCCTGAAACCACCCTCGAAAAGATCGGAAAGACCAAAAAATCAGGCACATGTATCCATTTCAAACCCGATCCCGAGATTTTCAGTAATACCACTTATAATTACGAAACACTATGTGAACGCCTGCGGGAATCTGCATTCCTGTTAAAAGGGTTAAAAATCGAAATCATTGATGAACGTCATGATCAGAAAGAAGTCTTTCATTTCGAAAGCGGGATCCAGGCATTTGTTCAATACTTGAACGAAGAAAAAGACGTCCTTCATAACGTAGCCTTCTTTGAAGGGGAACATCATACGATTGAAGTGGAGTTTTCTTTTCAATTCAATGATGGATTTTCAGAGAACATATTATCCTTTGTAAACAATGTCCGTACTAAAGACGGAGGAACCCACGAAGCCGGCGCGAAGACGGCCATGACCCGTGTCTTTAATGAGTACGCCCGTAAAGCGGGGATTTTAAAGGACAGGGATAAAAATCTTGAAGGGACCGACATTCGTGAAGGACTGGCGAGTATCGTTTCTGTACGTATACCAGAACATCTTCTTCAATTCGAAGGGCAGACAAAAGGGAAACTGGGGACAAGCGAAGCACGATCAGCCGTTGATGCAGTCGTGTCAGAACATCTTCTCTATTTCTTAGAAGAGAACCCTGATACGAGTTCCCTTCTTATCAAGAAATCCATTAAAGCGGCCCAGGCCCGTGAAGCGGCACGTAAAGCAAGAGAAGATGCACGAAATGGAAAGAAGCGGAAGCGTTCTGAAACCGTCCTATCCGGTAAGTTAACACCGGCCCAATCCAGAAACCCACAGCGTAACGAACTTTATCTGGTAGAGGGAGATTCAGCAGGAGGTTCTGCAAAACAAGGACGCGACCGCAAATTCCAGGCGATTCTTCCACTTCGGGGAAAAGTCATCAATACGGAAAAAGCCAAACTTCAGGACATCTTCAAAAATGAAGAAATCAACACGATCATCCATGCCATAGGCGGTGGAGTCGGTCCTGAATTCAATGTGGACGACATCAATTATGACAAGATTGTCATCATGACCGATGCGGATACGGATGGAGCGCATATACAGGTACTCTTACTGACCTTCTTTTACCGGTATATGAAACCATTGTTAGAAGCAGGAAAAGTGTATATCGCCCTTCCCCCCCTGTACAAAGTGAGCAAGGGAACCGGAAAGAAACAGAAACTTGAATATGCATGGACGGATGATGAGCTTCAAGGGGCCATCTCCAAAGTGGGGAAAGGATATATGATCCAGCGCTATAAAGGTCTTGGAGAGATGAACGCAGATCAACTGTGGGAGACGACGATGGATCCCGAAACACGGGCGTTGATCCGGGTACGCATTGATGATGCTGCACGAGCAGAACGCCGTGTGACCACTCTTATGGGTGACAAAGTAGAACCTCGCCGTAAATGGATTGAAAGCAATGTAGCCTTTGGATTGGAAGAAGACGGAAGCATTCTCGAAAACGAAAACATTACGGTCCGAGAGGAGGGGTAATCAATGACAACTGTAGAAAGATATCAAGACTTACCTCTGGAAGAGGTGCTTGGCGACCGATTTGGACGTTATAGTAAATACATCATCCAGGAGCGTGCATTACCGGATGCACGTGATGGATTGAAACCGGTACAAAGGCGTATTCTTTACGCCATGTATGTGGATGGGAACACTCAGGAGAAAGGGTTCCGGAAATCAGCGAAAACCGTCGGTAACGTTATTGGTAACTATCATCCCCATGGTGATACATCTGTGTATGATGCCATGGTACGGATGAGTCAAACGTGGAAGGTCCGTAACTACCTGGTGGAGATGCACGGGAACAACGGGAGCGTCGACGGAGATCCGCCGGCTGCGATGCGTTACACTGAAGCCCGTCTTTCTGCGATATCCATGGAGCTTCTTCGTGACATCGATAAAAAAACCGTGGAGTTTGTTCCGAACTTCGATGATACATCAAGTGAACCGACTGTTTTGCCGTCACGGTTCCCGAACTTACTCGTCAACGGTTCCACCGGTATTTCGGCAGGTTATGCAACGGATATCCCGCCTCATCACCTCGGTGAAGTGATTGATGCAGCCATCATGCGGATGGACAAGCCTGAGAGTACAGTCGATGACCTTATGACGGTCTTAAAAGGACCGGACTTCCCGACAGGGGGCATTATCCAAGGGGTCGATGGCATCCGGAAAGCCTATGAAACCGGAAAAGGAAAGGTTGTCGTCAGAGGGAAAGCAGATATCGAAAATATCCGTGGCAGCAAACAACAGATCGTCATTACGGAAATCCCTTATGAAATCAATAAAGCCAATCTCGTCAAAAAGATGGATGAATTCCGTGTGGACCGAAAAGTGGAAGGGATTGCAGAAGTCCGCGATGAAACGGATCGCGATGGGATGCGCATCGTCATCGAACTGAAAAAAGATGCGGATGCATCAGGTGTCTTAAACTACCTCTATAAAAACAGTGATCTTCAAATCACCTATAACTTCAATATGGTTGCCATACATAATAGACGTCCTAAGTTGATGGGATTACGTGAACTGCTCGATGCATACATACAGCATCAAAAAGAAGTGGTGACCAATCGGACCAGGCATGATCTAAATAAAGCAAAGGACCGTCAGCATATCGTTGAAGGTCTTATGAAAGCACTGTCTATATTGGATCAGGTGATTGCAACCATCCGTGCTTCAAAGGATAAACGTGATGCAAAGGATAACCTGATTCAAAAGTTCCAGTTTACAGAAGCACAGTCTGAAGCGATAGTCAGCTTGCAGCTTTATCGTTTGACGAATACAGACATTACCGCCCTTCAGGCAGAAGCGGAAGAATTGGCGAAAACGATCGAAGAACTTACGGCAATACTGGAAAGTGAAAGCAAACTTTACAGTGTGATCAAAAAAGAACTAAAAGCAATCAAAAAGCAATTTGCTGACGCCAGACGAACTCAAATCGAGGAAAAAATTGAAGAAATCAAAATCAATCTGGAAGTGCTGATTGCCAGTGAAGATGTCATGGTCACCGTGACCCGGGATGGATATATGAAACGAACCAGCCTTCGTTCTTATTCTGCATCAAATGGTCAGGATCTTGCCATGAAAGAAACAGACAGGCTCCTGGGACAATATGAAATGAATACGACAGATGTCCTTCTCGTATTTACAAACAAAGGGAACTATATTTATTGCCCTGTCCATGAGCTTCCGGATATCAGATGGAAGGATCTAGGTCAGCATGTAGGGAATATTGTCCCGGTCGACCGGGATGAGCAGGTTCTTAAAGCGATTCCGGTTAAGGAATTCGACCCGTCGCATTACTTACTGTTTGTCACCAAGAACGGTATGATCAAGAGGTCAGAGCTGCCTCAATATAAAGCACAACGATATTCCCGTCCGCTGGTGGGAATCAATCTTAAAGGTGACGATGAGCTCGTTGATGTCCATATAACAGATGGATCACATGATGTTTTCATTGCCACGCACTTAAGCTACGGCCTTTGGTTCGCAGAAGAAGATGTGAACATCGTAGGACCAAGGGCAGCGGGAGTGAAAGGGGTCAACCTCAAGGATGACGACTTTGTCGTATCCGGTAAGATCATAAGAGACCCAGCGAAAGACTTCATTTTCCTGGCTACGCAGCGTGGGGCCGTGAAGAAAATGAAACTGGCGGAATTCGAAAAAACGTCACGTGCTAAACGCGGAGTCATTATGCTTCGGGAATTGAAATCCAATCCTCATCGTGTAGTGAGCATAGAAGCAGTGAAAGATACAGATAAAGTAGGGCTACTAACAACTAAAGGGAAAGCAGAAGAGGTAAATGTTTCAGACCTTCGACCAAATGACCGCTATTCAAATGGTTCATTTGTGATTGATGAAGGGGAGAGCGGCTCCGTTTGTGAAACCTGGGCAGAATCCCGTACATCCGAAGTAAAAGAATAGACATTCAAAAAGCGACCAGAATTATTTCTGGTCGCTTTTTTCCATCATAAGGGTAAGGATGAATGGTAAATGTATATTCATTCAATATTGTAGTACAATGCCGGTATTGGATTGTACTACAATTCATATTCTTTCAAAAATATGAATCTATCTGTTGAAGAAAAACCTTTTTTTTGATAGATTAAAACAATGTCTGAATGGGTAAACATACAATGGCCCAACCATTATTTGTAAAAATAAAACAACTAGGGGGAACATTTATGGAGTTATTAACAAGTATCGTAGGCACCTTGAATGATTATATGTGGTCATACATACTAATCGTGGCATTAATCGGACTCGGATTATATTTCTCGCTACGCACACGATTCGCACAGTTCCGTTATTTAGGAGAAATGGGGAGACTATTAACGGATAAAACGACCATTTCTTCAGAAGGAAAACGAGGGATTTCTTCTTTCCAGGCATTCACCATCAGTACGGCTTCGCGAGTCGGTACCGGTAACCTTGCCGGTGTGGCAACAGCGATCGCAGGCGGAGGGCCAGGAGCTGTGTTCTGGATGTGGCTGATCGCCTTACTCGGTGGAGCAACCAGTTTCGTGGAAAGTACACTCGCTCAGATCTACAAAGTGAAAGACGGAAAGGACGGTTATCGTGGTGGGCCTGCTTACTACATGGAAAAAGGATTAAATGCTCGTTGGATGGGGATTCTGTTTGCCATCATCATCACCTTCTGTTTTGGTCTTGTATTTAACTCTGTCCAATCCAATACCATATCACTTGCTATGGAAGAAGCCTATTCATTCGATCGAATGACAGTCGGCATCATTCTGGCAGTGCTAACTGCACTCGTCATTTTCGGTGGGGTCAAGCGGATCGCGAGTGTCACTCAAATCGTCGTTCCGATCATGGCCGTTCTTTATCTGATCCTTGCTTTCTATATTCTGGTCACCAACATCACCATGCTTCCAGACATGTTTGTGGTCATCTTTGAGAATGCATTCGGTATTCGAGAAGTAGCAAGCGGCGGAGTAGGAGCAGCCATCATGATGGGAATCAAGCGTGGATTATTCTCGAATGAAGCGGGTATGGGTAGTGCACCTAACGCAGCGGCGTCTGCAGGGGTTACGCACCCTGTTAAACAAGGATTGATCCAAACGCTGGGTGTCTTCACAGATACGTTACTGATCTGTACGGCTACTGCCTTCATGATCATCTTATCCGATCAATATACAACCGGGATCGATGGCATTCAACTGACTCAGGCAGCTTTGAGCTTCCATGTGGGTGCATGGGCGGATACCTTTGTCGCTGTCGCCATATTCCTGTTCGCTTTCAGTTCAATCATCGGAAACTACTATTACGGGGAAACCAATATCGAATTCATTAAATACAGTCCGGTCTCCCTATTTATCTATCGAATCGCTGTTCTTGGCATGGTGATATTCGGAGCCGTTGTGAAACTCGATATCGTATGGAGCTTAGCCGATTTATTCATGGGTCTGATGGCCATCATCAACTTGATTGCCATTACATTACTAGCCAAGATTGCCATTGCTGCATTAAGGGATTATAGAGAGCAAAAAAGGCAGGGGAAGGATCCTGTTTTCTACTCTGATTCGATTAGTGGGTTAAAGGGCATTGAAAGCTGGGAAGCAAAGCCTGAAGCAAGAGAACAACAATAGCAAGAATGGACCGGCCTGAATAGGGGCCGGTCTTTTTCTTATTATGTAAAAGGAATAATAAGATGGATATTGATTACATAGAATTACCTTCTCTGGAGAAAATAATGATGAATAATTTTCCACTGAGGAGAGAGAATCATGAGAAAAGAATTACTATTTGCATTCGGTGCCTTTTTTATTATGTCGCTCCATGCCATTGCCGGGAACTATTCCACTGAACCGATGGAAAAACAACCAGTAAATGAAATGACTTTAAAAGTATATAAAAAAGATGTAACCGGTGATGGTAAGAAAGATACGATCACACTCAAAGCGATTCCTTTTTCTCCTGATGCCCTGTTTCTCAAACAAATTTGGGCGGATATCAAGACGTCCAAGGGAAGCGACATCCGGATTGATTATGAGGGTGGTTATGAACCGAAAATTCAATTTGTCGATCTAAATCATGATGGTATTAAGGATATGCTGTATTCAGCTGCAACAGGTGGCAGCGGCGGCCTATACAATATGGCTCTCGATACATTGGCCGACAATAAGCTCGTCAATATCGGATTGGCTGAGCCCATTACGATTCAAGCTCAATTTGAAGATCAATACAAGGCATCCATTACGTTTGTGGATACAAACCAATCCTACACAGTGGATTTAAGCGATCGGAAAGAGGAATACGAAAGACTGGGAATTTATACCGACGGCAATCTAAATGAACCTATGGAATTAATGGTGGGACCGTATGCGTTTTTCGAACCGGTCAAAATCCTTGGGAAACGCGGAAAAGGGCTGAAGGGATATCAGCAAATCAGTGGTGCCTACCATGCTGATGGTATCGGTACAGCCACTTCTTATTGGTATTATGAAAAAGGTGAATGGAAGTTGATCAAAATCAAGTGGAAAGAAAATTGAAAGAGAACCGTTTCTAGGCAAACGTCATACTCTGTAGTAAGCCCATTACTGTAAAGGAGGCTTATGCATGAGTGAATTTAAGCCTGAAAAGTTAACGGTTCAATATCTGCCGCCTGCGTCCGTCTTTAATCCCATTGATAACAGGAAGTACACGTTAACCCATTCCGATACGACAGGCGAACTATACTTAAGTATCGGCTGCCGCTATGATCTTGAAAAGATCAATATGACCATGAGGGACGAAGTGTTGGGAGAATGGAGACGGAATCTCGGTCAATATACGCTGACCGGGACTGTATATATCAGTGGGGGGGAATTCGATCAGCAGCTTTCCAACGTACGATTCATGATCTTTAAGAAGGAGCTGCCACTGGCCCTCGCAGCAATGGTGAACGGGGATAAAGGCTTTTACACGTATTATCCATGGCTTCTTGATGCACCCATTATCATCTGTTTTGAATCCATATTCCCTGAATATCAGCAATCGCTTTATTTTGGAACACCAAGGCAATATCTCATTAAATAATGCATAAAGCATAGAGAGGACCGAGGGACTCTTTATGCTTTTTTATAGTGGGAATTACCATACGAATTAGAAAATGTGATCGATTATTGGACGAAAAATCATATGGGGAGTATGAATCGTCACTCCGATATTATGTAAACTAAAGTAGCTGAATAGACAGAATCCAGTAATTAGGAAAGGAACATTAAAATAACAAGAATGCTTAAATATTTCGATTGGAAACTTAAAGAGTCAGATAATAGCATTTGAATGGTGATAAGAATTGATTCTTTATAACTTGCTTTGGATTTATAGCCAGATAACTATTGATAGGATTGAAACATTTGATAACGATATAACAAATTACAGATAATCATGATTGATCATCCTTATTTTTTCTTCTGTCTCATTATAAACAGTATACTTGTGATACGAGACTGAAATGAGTGATTTTATTTAGGTTCCTATAATTTACATTATGGTAACTAGAAAAATGACATTGCGTAAATTCACCTGCTTAGTAAATGAAATAAAAAAACTTCACTTTTATTAAGTGAAGTCTCTTACCACCTTTTTAATCAGATTGAATTGGTCCTCGAATTCTAAATCATTCCTTAACCATATATCCAATGTTTTTAGATCTATTCCAATTCCATTACATGCTTTATTTACATCAATACAATGGCTATACAACTCTAAGAAGTTCTTCTTTTTTTCTAAAATTGTTTTCGCCATACTGATTTTATTGATAAGTTCTGTAGCTTCTAAAGATTCCTTTTCAAATTCTGAATACTTCCGTTCTAAATATATTTCTTTTTCTCTGTAGATCCAATCAGCAAACATTTTTAATGATAATCTACTCACAATGAATAGTCTGTAATGATTTCTGACTAACTTCAGTTTTGTTGTGAAGCCTCTCAGGTCAAATACTGACTTCAAAGATAACAGAAAGCCTAAGGAATTGCCCACGAAGGTTACCGTATACCCTTCATAGTTCACATTCCCATCCCCATCAAAGTACCCTCTCACAAAATGACTCAAATACTTTTCTGGAATTTCCGGTATCTGAAGTGCATTTGATTTGTCACTGGTCATTCCGTGCAGGTTCATCAAGTCATATTTCATAACCTTGCTCCCAATAATAAGTGTATATACATCCGTATTATTCATCACTAATGGATGATTTGACTGAAGTTCCTCCCGAATCTGCTCTAGTATATCGGGATCCTTTTGAGAAAAACAAACCGTATGATTGCTGCTGCTGATATACCCGTCTGCAGCAAAAAACCCGAGTATATAGGCCATGTTGTTGCTCCAGGTCTTAAAGTAATCCTCATTAACCCTGTATTTTCGTTTCCAGCTCCCGTGTGGGTTTCTGACCACTTTATTCTTTTGTAATACTGAATTGATATAACGGGCGGATACATTCGCTCTCCGGGCAATTTCAGCTGTTCTTTCACCTTCTTCATACATCTTTATAATTTCAGATTTTTCTAGGGTGCATTTCTTATTTCTAGTCATATAAAGCACCACCTTTATTCATATGTACCTCTATTTTACCGAACAAACGTTCTATTATCAAAGATAGAAACTCAAAATATTTATAGACTTAGGTAAAATCATAATCATAGGTAATCATTTCACACTAAATAAATTCTCATCATAGAATATAGATAAAATCTACACCTTACACTCACAAATCGGTTAAGAAAGCTGTGATTGAAAAGATGAAAAACGGTAAACATCATCACTTTTCATTTCAAAATCTACAGGAAATCGGGATGTCATTTGACCAGGTCTTTGAACATATTGTGAAATTCATGCAATCAGAGCCAAACGGCCACTATCGATTAATGGTTGGGACTGATTCTCAAGTTCATCACTCACATACGACCTTCATAACAGGAATTGTCATCTTAAATGAAGGAAAAGGTGTGTGGGCATGTATAAGAAAACTGATAATCCCAAGAAGAATGCTGCAATTGCATGAGCGGATCTCATACGAGTTATCATTATCCGAAGAAATTGTTTCGCTGTTTACTGAGGAAAGAAAAACTCAGTTAATCGATATCGTCCTTCCTTACATTTATGCCGGAGCCTCGTTTACTATGGAGGGGCATATTGACATCGGAAATGGGAAGCAGAATAAAACGAGTAAGTTTGTAAAAGAGATGGTTTCAAGGATGGAAGCCACTGGTGTGGAACCGAAGATTAAACCTGATGCTTTCGTGGCTTCGAGCTATGCCAACCGTTATACAAAATGAGCCATCTATCCTCCCTCACTTCTTCAAACCCTCATAACAAAACGCCTGGAAAAGTATTTCCAGGCGTTTTGAATTTCATTATCTTTAAAATTCTTCATATATCTCTTGTTTTCTACCTTACATGCTTATTTTTCCGTTTTAGAACATATGTTTCATTTTGATTCAACAGCCCTTTATTATTGTTTTTCCTGGTGTTTAAAATTCTCCCTCAGCAGGAACTTTTGAATTTTCCCACTTGCATTACGTGGAAGCTCATTCACAAATACATATTCCCGTGGCCTCTTATAATCTGCCAACAGATCACCATTCTTCAAAAATAAATCTAGATCCCCCGATGAAAGAGAAGGATTTTTCGATACCACTACTGCCCAAACCTGCTCTCCCCATGTTTCATCAGGCTGACCGAGGACGGCGACATCCAACACATCTTCATGAACATGGAGGGCGTCCTCTACCTCACGGGGATAGACGTTCTCCCCTCCTGTAATCACCATATCATCTACCCTGTCGGCCACATACAAATATCCTTCCTCATCCATGAAACCTAAGTCACTGGAGTGGTACCAGCCTTTATACAACGCTTTTTCCGTCGCTTCCTTCCGGTTAAAGTATTCAAGCATCGTGCATGAGCCCCTGACAATGATTTCCCCGACTTCACCGGGTTTACATGTATCTTCAGGATCAGAAGGGCCATTCTCATTCGGTCTTACCACTCGTATTTCATGGTTATAAGCGGCACGACCGGCGGAACCAGCCTTCGTCAGCTGTTCATCCTGGAGCAGGAACGTAACCGCTGGCCCCATTTCCGTCTGACCATACGCCTGGATCAGGTCGACATTCATCGTTTCATGAAGAGCCCTGACAAGAACAGGCGCCATCGGGGCAGCCCCGTAGAGACCGATTCGAAGTGATGAAGTATCATACTTCTCCACCCCATGCTGGAGAAGCATATTCCACATGGTCGGTGCCGCGAAAAGATTGGTGACTTTCTCACGTTGTATGACATCCAATACCGTCTGGGGATTGAACTGATGAACGATGATATTTTTCGCTCCCGCTTGTACCCGTGGAAGGAAACAACAATGAAGTTCGGCACAATGGAACATGGGCGCTGTCACAAGTCCGATATCATTTGGTGTAAGCCCCATAACCGATGTACAAATCAAGCTTTGCTCCGCCATATCCCGGTGTCTGTGGAGCACTCCTTTTGGTCTGCCGGTGGTACCGCTCGTGTACATGATGGCATATTTGTCCGTGTCTTCTACTGAAAAATCAGCAAGTGCCGTGGAACAAGGACTCACTACCTCATGATAGCTTTGAGCAAATGCTGGCGTGTTGTCCCCCACATACCAAAAAAGGGTCCGAGGAAAGTTCTTGGATATCCCATCAATCGGTTGGGAAAGAGCTTCTTCAAACAGTACGACCTTAGGTTCTGCATCTTCCAATATAAAGTGTATTTCCTTCCCTTTCAGCCGGAAGTTTATCGGATTGATCACGGCACCGATTTTCCCGCATGCAAAATAGACATTGGCTAACTCCAATGTATTGAATAGATACGTAGAAACCCGGTCCCCTTTCCTTACGCCTGCTTCCAAGAGGGCATTGGCCACACGATGTACTTCATCCTGCCACTCCCCAAAGGTCAACCGTTTACCAGTCTTCTCTTCTACGATTGCCTCCTTATTGCGGAATTTCATTACCGTTTGGTCAAAAATAGATCCAGTGGTTGCGTACATTTTCTTCCTCCTTCTAAGTAAGGTGTTCCATTCTGACACATTCCCTACCCATAATGTTCGTGACCGGTGTCCTTTTCCCCTCCTTGATATCAGATAATTCAGAAATATAACATGAAGAAAAAACCGTCATCTCTAAATGGAATAGAAATGACGGTTTTATCAAAATTATGAAGCTTTTTGCTCCCTCACCACAACATTCAACTTACGTTTAGATAACACATTAAAAAAGATATTCAGCCCAATCGCGGTTAAACTTCCGGCCACGATTCCGTTATCCGTCAAGATGCGGATGCTTGTTGGCATTTGAGCAAACAATTCAGGGACAGCCGTTACCCCAAGTCCCATTCCTACAGAACACGCGATGATTAATAGGTTCTCCTGTGAAGCAAAATTCACGTGACTAAGCATTTTAATTCCGTACGCGACCACCATACCGAACATGGCGACCATCGCACCTCCCAATACGGAAGAGGGAATCACAGTGGTGAGTGCTCCGATTTTCGGGACCAGACCAAGGATCACAAGGAAGGCACCCGTTGCATATATCACATTATTCCTCTTCACACCTGAAAGCTGAACCAATCCGACATTCTGGGAATACGCCGTATACGGAAATGCGTTGAATAATCCACCGAGGACGATGGCCAATCCTTCTGCACGATACCCTTTTGCTAAATCTTCTTCTGAAATCTTTTTATCAGTGATATCCCCAAGGGCGAAATACACGCCCGTTGACTCTACCAGGCTGACCATGGCTACAAGAATCATCGTGAGGATGGCTGTTATTTCAAAGGTCGGCATCCCGAAGTAGAATGGTTTAGCCATATGAAACCACGAAGCATCGCCAACAGCACTGAAATCGACTTTTCCGAGAACGAAAGCGACCGCCGTTCCTGCCATCAGTCCGAGCAAAATGGATACTGAGCGGACAAAACCTGTAAAGAATTTATATAAGAATAATATGAATACCAACGTTCCAAACGCTAATGACAAATTTTCCAATGAACCAAAATCCGCACTCCCCTGACCGCCTGCCATATTGTTCATGGCAACAGGGATCAGTGTGATTCCAATAATCGTCACGACAGAACCCGTCACGACTGGCGGGAAAAAGCGGACAAGCTTCCCAAAATATTTACTGATCGCAATGACGAATAGACCTGAAACGAGAATCGATCCATAGATGGCTGAGATCCCATATTGACCTCCAATCGCGATCATGGGCCCGACTGCCGTGAACGTACATCCCAGTACAACGGGTAGTCCGATCCCAAAGAATCGATTACTCCACACTTGCAGCAGGGTAGCGATTCCACACATGAAAATATCGATGGATACAAGATACGTAAGCTGTTCTCCCGAAAGTCCAAGGGCCCCTCCGACAATCAAGGGGACAATGACCGCACCCGCATACATGGCAAGAACATGCTGGATACCAAGTGAAGCCAGTTTAAGAGGTTGATCCTTCATGATACAGTCGCATCCTCTTCCTTAAATTGTACTTCTCCGTTTTCAAGGGACTCAATTTCAGCTAAAGATTCCACTCTATAGCCCGTATCCCGAACGATTTTCCCACCATTTTGAAAAGACTTTTCAATGACAATTCCGATTCCGGCAACAACCGCTTCCGCCTGTTTCACTAAGTCGATCAACCCCAATGCTGCCTGCCCATTTGCCAGGAAATCATCGATCAATAAGACTCGATCATTTTTTTGTATGTACTCCCTCGAGATGGAAATGGTATTTTCTTCTTGCTTTGTGAATGAATACACCTTTGAAGTAAGAACTCCCTCTGTAAGCGTCAACGATTTCTTTTTTCGTGCAAAGACAAGTGGAACATTCATCTGAAGGGCAGCCATCACACCTGGCGCGATCCCTGATGATTCAATGGTCAGTATCTTTGTGATTCCTTCTTCTTTGAAACGATACGCAAATTCTTTCCCAATTTCCATCATCAGTTCCGGATCAATTTGATGATTTAGGAATGAATCGACCTTTAATACCGTTTCCGAGAGGACGACACCCTCCGCTTTGATCTTATTTTTTAATACATTCATGTATGAACCGCTCCTTTACCTGTTGTAGATACTAAAAAACCCAAAGGATATTGTGCTCACATCAGAGTGAGACAATGACCTTTGGGTTAGGCAAAGAGCGTCCATAAAGACGCATCTATCATTGCTCACCCATAGTCGGACCATTTACGGTAATCCGGTAGAAACTCGCGGGCCATATCCCCGCTATTATATGAGTGAAAAAGTAAGATTGTTTTGATAGTGGTTAGTATACCGTCAACTTATCCTTTTGTAAAGACTCATTTCCTAACATTAAAACAAATTTAAAGTTAAATGTTCGTGAAAAAAGAAGTGTTTTCTAACGATTCCCTTTACAAAGGGAAATAGGTTCAGAAAATATCTCATTGATAAAATAGATAAAAAGTCATATCTTCAATGGTCAGAACTATAATCATATTATGTAGTGATTTTTTCATCTTTATTGGAAAACAGGAGGGATTTTATGAAACAAAATGCCGTTGCCATAGGTCTTAAAGTATTTGCATGGTTTTTATTTTTTGCCGGTAGTATTACCGCAATGAAATTGGATGTTTCTAAATCCGGTATTTTCGGGATCGAGGATATGACATCTGCCATTTGGCTGCTATATCTTCTTTCTTTGGGAGCAACGATGTTTTTCTTAGGATTAAGTGAGCTTGTACATTTGAATCAGCAAAAAATAAATCAGAGCCTTGTAGAGGGCGGATCATAATCTTCATAGATGACAAATGAGTAAAGCATGGGGAAACTATACTCCCCATGCTTTACTCATTTTCCATTACCTCAAGCTTATACGAAAGTTCTCTTAACAGCTTTCTTTTTTCCCATTCAGGTAAATCCGATGCTTTGATATCCTTTCTCTCAGATGAAATGATTGCAAGCTTCTCAATGAAGGAATCATCAAATGATTGAGACAGTTGATTCGTAAGCTTCTTTGCTAAGAATGGACTAGCACCGCCTGTAGAAACAGCAATGGTGAAAGTCCCTTTTTGTGTAAAGGAGACCATCTGCATATTTCCACAATCCCCATCGTCCACTACACATAGAAGCTGATTTCTGTCGGAGTACTTTTTCACCTGCTCGTTCACCGATCGCTTATTCGTGGCAGCGATGACGATGAACGCTTCATTCACATCATCTTCCAGCACTTCTCTCTTGATCCAGACTATTTTCTTCTCTTCATGTAGTACTCTGATCTCATCGACCACTTCAGGACTGATGATGGTAATATTTGCTCCCTGCTCAAGAAAGACAGAGAGCTTACGAAGTGCCACTTTTCCTCCACCTATAATCGTCACTTGCTTATCCTTCACATCAATCATGATTGGCAGCATAGTCTTCTCCTTTGACCCACAGAGATTCATTTACCCGGTCCAGAAATGCCTGCTCCACAAGAGGGTCATACCCTAAATAGTTCGCCAGGAGGATATGTTGATTATGGGTTCTGCGGATTTCTTTCTCGATCCCTTTCATCAATAACCCGGTGAATAGGAGATAAGGCACGAAGACGACGTTTCCCTCTGTATTTTTTAAGGACTCCAGAGTCTCTGTAAAGCTCGGTGAGGCTGCCGTTAAATAGCATGTTCTTACCTCGCTTATCGCTGTTTTTCGGTGGACAAGCTCAGCTAGTGCACTGAGATCCGTCTTGACATCCGGGTCTGAACTCCCCCTTCCGATTAAAATGACCGTAGTTAATGGATGACGTGGAGCAGCCTCCTCGATTTTATTAATGACACTTTCGACCATCCGTTCGTGTACGCCGATTGGACGTCCGTATTTCACCCTGATATGAGGATATAACCCCATGCATCTTTGGATTTCATCAGGGATATCCTTCTTGGCATGGACCGCCGTCAGAAGAAGGAGTGGTACGACAGTCAGGTGAGTGGCCCCTCTGTCTACGCATGCACGGAATCCTTCTTCAATGGAAGGGCTGGCAAGTTCAAGGAAGCTTATTTCCTGAATATCCGCCTCGACATGTTTCTGACATCGCTTGATGAAGGCAACAGCTTCTTCACGGGCTTTCACCAAACGACTGCCATGGCACACATACAATACCGCACGTTTCATCTATAAAGCCTCGCTCATGATCATTTTCTTTTCAAACCATTGAATTTTCTCACGGTACCGTACCACTTCGCCTACGATGATCATGCTTGGATTTTCTATTTTTTCCTCTTTCACGATATCAATGATGGTATCAAGGGTCCCTGTAACGGTCTTTTGCACTTCTGTCGTCCCCCAGTGAACAAGTGCCACAGGGGTATGCTTGGATTTGCCATATTGTATGAGCTTTTCTCTGATATAAGGGAGGTTGCTGACTCCCATATAGATGGCCAGGGTATCGATTCCCTTCGATAAGCTTTCCCATTTTTCATCTTCAAGTTGATTGTTTTGTTTATGCCCCGTCACAAATGCAACGCTTGAGCTTGCATCCCTGTGAGTGACGGGTATCCCTGCATAGGCAGCGGCTGCGATTCCTGACGTGATACCCGGAATGATTTCAAAAGGAATCCCTTTTTTCGCGCATGCTTCCGCTTCTTCACCGCCTCTTCCGAATACAAAGGGATCTCCCCCCTTTAACCTGACCACCACTTTTCCGCTTGCCGCGTAGCGTACCAGAAAATGATTGATCGTGTCTTGTTTCATCGTATGATAGTTTGGCAGTTTTCCACAGTAGATCAAATCTGCCCCTTTCTTCGCGTATGTGAGAAGTTCCTTGTTCACCAGGCGATCATAAAGAATGACGTCTGCTTTTTGGATGGATTTCAGCGCTTTTACCGTGATCAGTTCCGGATCTCCGGGTCCCGCTCCGACTAAATATACCTTTCCCATTGTTTCCCTCCTCAGGATGTAATGATGGTTTCCTGTTCGTACAGGACAAATCCTGCACCATTTCCCCGGATTCTCTTTTTTTCATAAAGGGAGATATCCTCGACATCCGGCTTTTTCAAAAAATACTTCTCAAGTTCGACCTCAACCAGATCAAACGCTTTTTCATCCGTGTCAGCTGCTACGACGACAATCGTGACAAGGTCCCGGGCAGTGACTTCAAATCGATATAAATTCATCTATCTAGCCTCCTTATGCTTCCTGCAGCAGTTGATCCAACGATTCCTGAAGAGGAGTGGTACCGACTCGGTTGATATAGTCAAAGAACGTTTCCCCTTGTTCCTTTGTTTGTTTGAAATAAATCAAGAGTTGCTTGACGACTTCGGACAGATTGGCGGCTTCCACTTTCCCTTTCAGCTTTTCATTCAATTTCCCGCCGTCCTGAAGGGTACCCCCTACATAGATTTCAAAGGCTTCGATCATTTTCTTATCTTTCGTCCTCATTTTGATTCCCTGGAGACCGATGTCTGCAATTTGTCGCTGACCGCATGAATTGGGGCAACCCACCATATGGATTCTCACTGGGACATCCAACGTCAATTCCTGATCCAAGTCATTGGCGATCTGTCTCATCCGCTCCTTTGTCTCTACCAAAGCAAGATTGCAATATTCGATTCCTGTGCACGATACAGAGTACCCGATGAAAGATAAAGGACTCGTTGAAATCCGGTCAAAGATCTTTTCGTTAAGCAAAGCATCCACATGCTCATCGGGGATATTCGGAATGATGAGATTCTGAGAATTACAGTTTCTGAGTTCACCATTTCCATATTTCTTTGAGATCCTTGCAAGCTCGAACACTTCATCGGAGTTCAGCCTGCCGACAGGAACATTCAGCCCCACGTAATTAAGTCCTTCCTGTTTCTGTGGGTGGACCCCGTAGAAGTATCCAGCGTTCCATCCTTTCACTGCGTCTGTCCCTGCCGGAAGAAGCTCTACATACTCCAGCAGTTTTTCCTTGAACTTCTCAGGCCCCCAGTCGGCCATTAAGAATTTCAAACGGGCTAAATGCCGTTTTTCACGATATCCGTAGTCGCGAAAAATGGTCGTAAGGGCAATCGTTACGTCTTTCACCTGATGGGGAAGGACGAATACGTCCAATTCTTGTGCCAGAAGAGGTCTCGAAGACAAACCACCTCCGACCTTCAGGTGAAATCCGTTCTTCTCTTTCCCGTCTATCTGCTTTTTCGCCGGAAGGAAAGAAACACAGTTGATTTCGGCATTCGCTGCATTATTGAGATTGGCGGAAATCGCTACTTTATACTTTCTCGGTAAATTCGAAAAGTCTTCGTTATGCTGGAAAAAGTCATAGACTTCCTTCACAACGGCTCTTGTGTCAAAGAGTTCATCCGGATCGATGCCAGCAAGAGGATTTCCGACGATGTTACGTGTGATATCCCCACATGCCCCTGCAGAAGACAATCCCACTTTTTCCAGACGCTTGAAGATATCAGGGATTTGTTCAATCTTCAACCAGTGGAACTGGATGGCCTGACGGGTCGTGATATCATAGACGTCCCTGCCGTATTCCTTACAGATGGAAGCAAGCTCCCTTGCCTGATCATACGATAAGATGCCGGAAGGGACATTGACCCTCATCATGAAATATCCGTCTTCTTTAGGTCTTTGCAAGTAAAGGCCAGCCCACTTGAATTTATCCCATTCCTCTTTGGGGATGGAAGAGAATCCGTTTTTGGCATAATGCGGAATATCTTCGAATATCTTCAATCCGTCTTTTTCGAGCTTCCATTGTTCTGTTTTGTTCAGCTTTTCATTTGACTCCCAAGATTTCTTATATGCCATGTTTTTCTCTCCTTATATCAATTGTTTTTGCTTTAATTCCGTCAAAAGACTCTCTACACATTGTTCAATTGAGTTCCTTTCTGTATCCAGGACGATTTCCGGATTTTCCGGTTCTTCATACGGAGCACTAATTCCCGTGAAATGGGTGATCTCCTGTTTACGGGCTTTTTTGTATAACCCTTTTGGATCACGCTTTTCACATTCCTCCAGGGAACAATGTACGTATATTTCCAGGAATTCTTCAGGGCCGACCAGGCTTCTCACAAGATCCCGGTCTTTTCTGAAAGGTGAAATAAACGCGGTGAGCACAATTTGACCGCTATCAATGAAAAGTTTCGACACTTCACCTATCCGTCTGATGTTTTCTTTACGGTCGTCCTCGTTAAAGCCCAAATCCTGATTCAATCCATGACGGACGTTATCTCCATCCAGAACGTACACCTGCTTTCCCTGATTAAAAAGGGAGGCAGCAAGTGCATTCGCCACTGTCGATTTACCTGAAGCGGATAATCCTGTGAACCAGAGAATGAAACTTTGATGACCATTCTTTTTCCTTCTATGCTGCTTGGTGATTGTTGATTCATGCCATACAATGTTTTCTTGTTTTTCACTCAAGCTATCTTCCTCCCCGGCCGATTATTTGGATTCTTGTTTGAGACCCTTGATCAATACATCAATGACCTCTGGACGACTGAATGTTGAAGGAGGGACTTCCCCGTTCCTCAGCATTCCCCTTACTTTTGTTCCGGATAGGATGACGTGATGCTCTTTTCCATGGGGACAGGTTTTTGTCGTCGCCATCCCCTCACATTTCTCACAATAGAAGCTATGTTCGAAGCGAAGAGGGGTAATCCCGATCTCTTCTTCCGTAAACTGATCAAAAATCTTTTGGGCATCATAGGTTCCATAATAATCACCAACCCCTGCATGATCCCTCCCGACAATGAAGTGAGTACATCCATAATTTTTTCTCACTAACGCATGAAAAATGGCTTCTCTAGGCCCTGCATATCTCATAGCAGCAGGAAAGACGCCGAGAAATACACGGTCTTTCGGGTAATAGTTCCTCAGGAGAACGTCATAGCTCTTCATCCGGATTTCAGCAGAAATATCATCCGCTTTCGTTTCACCCACCAGCGGATTTAAAAATAAGGCATCCACCGTTTCCAAAGCCGTTTTCTGAATGTATTCATGCGCCCTGTGAACAGGGTTTCTTGTCTGGAAACCAACAATCGTTCTCCATCCCTTATCATTGAACCTTTTACGTGTTTCAACTGGATCGAAGGTATACTCCCTGAAAGGCTTGGAGAGCCTTTTCACTAGTGTAATCTTACCTCCGACATACACATCACCGCGCTCGAATAGCTTCTTTACTCCGGGATGTTCCCCGTCCGTCGTTCCATAGACAAGAAGGGCTTCTTTATATTTGTCAGGTTCGTAGATATCCTCTACGTCGATAACCCCGTATGTTACTCCTTTATAGACCAGTCTGCTCCTTTTCCCTATCTGTACAAAACCAGCCTGCTCCTTATCGATGGGCAAAGTGATGGGAATGCTCCATACACATCCGCTCTCAAGCCGTAATGATTCCACCACGGTCTGATAATCCCGATTGGACAAGAATCCTTCTAAGGGACTGTAAGCACCGATTGCAATCAGTTCCAGGTCACTCAATGCGATGTCGTCCAATGGCAATTCGTGTACGATGTCCTTATAGGATTTTTCAGGTAAATAAGATTGGACCAGTACTCCTCCGTGTGGCTGTAAACTCATGTAAAATATCCTCCTTAACATATTTGTTTAATCGGGATTAAAATCAAATGCCTCCTCCATCTTCGTGGACAGACCGTCTTTCCTCATGAATGACCCTCATCAGGGACAACGCACCTACTGTGGCAATAATGACGCTTATCGGTACAACAATTGAGTACAGATCACTATCGATCAACAATTTGACCAAAAAGTATGAAATACTGAGTGAAATCAAGGGGGAGACCACCCAGATTTTGACGATTTTTTTGACGATTTTCTTTTGCAGCATGTGCTTGCCGTTTTTAGATACACCCAAACCAATAATGGAAGAGGACGTAACCTGAGTCAGAGGGATCGGCAATCCATACAGAGAGCTCAAGATGACGAGGAAGGCTCCTGTTGAGGAAATGACAATTCCTTCAGCTTTAGAATATTGCGTAATTTTCTTGCCGTTTGTTTCGACTACTTTCTTTCCCAGTAAAACAGCTCCCAGTGCAACAAATGCACCACCAATCAAGATTCCACGTGAAGGTGATATCAGCTCTGCCCCCACCAAAGGACCAACGGCATTGGCAACATTATTCATGCCTGCTGAGAAAGCTTCAAAGAATCCAGCGATGATCAACAGATAAGCAAGCCACTGTTTATCAAAATGATACCCCCGCTTTTCAAGCTGAACTAAACCCAATCCTGCAAGCCATGTTACGAAAAAGGCGATGACAGGGACGATCACCCAGAAAGACATGATCGTAATAAGTGATTTTACATACAGAACCTGATAAGCTACCCCGACTCCTACAACCGCGCCAACCGTTACTTCACTCGTAGATAGCGGAATGCCGATCACATTCGCAAGAAACAATGAAATCGTTGCGGATAACAAAATAATGAGAACGACCTTTATCGACAATAGATTCTGTGGGATGATCCCAGAACTGATTGTCTTTACAACCTCTCCACCACCCAGAACCGCTCCACTCAGGACACCTGCCGCGCATATCCATAGCGCTGTCCGGATGTTCTTTATTGCGCCTGCACCATATGCCACTCCCATTGACGCTGCCGCTCCGCTGGCACCAATGTTCATGGCGAAGAACAAGCTGATCAGAAGGGCCGAGATTTCAAGCAAATCCCGTCACCCTATCTAATGGAGACCGCATTCTGTCTTTCCTTTTCCTTTCCATCTTCCGGAGCGAAGATCATTGACATCAATAGCCGGTGTGGTGCAATGGAAGCAGCCAATGCTCGGATACCCTTGATCGTGAAGGGGGTTATAAGAAAGATTATGCTTATGGGTATAACGCCAGATCTCCTTCCACGTCCAGTGAATCAGCGGACAGATTTTAACGGATTGAAATTTGTCATCTTTATTGATGAATTCAACATGTTGTCTTGTTGGGGATTGTTCCCTCCTTAATCCTGAAATCCATGCGTGCCCCTTGGATAATGTTTCTTTTAACGGGTCAAGCTTCCGAATTTGACAGCATTGGTTTGGTTTGGTTTCCCATAACTTATCCCCATATGCCTCTGCCTGCTCCTTGAGGGTCAACTGAGGCTTTTTCATATGGATGGTCAACTCGGGATACGCCTTCTTCACTTTCTCGATGATTTCATACGTTTCCTTGAAATGAACCCCTGTATCAAGGAATACAATGGTTGCCTGCGGTTTCACCTTGGATATGAGATCGATAAGCACAATGCCTTCTATCCCGAAACTGCACGCATATACAACCTCGTCACCATAATGATCATATGTCCATTTCAGGACGTTAAGCGCTCCTTTATAGACAGGATCCACTTCAAATTCCATGGATGCCTGTTTCCAAGTCTGATACGTTAACATAGTACACCCCATTCCCTGACGCTTATCCAAAGAAAAAGAGGCGGTAACAAAATATAAGGAGTCCCTATATTTTTGCTACGCGCCTCTAGTTTGTCTAGTCAGCTTATTTTATTCGGACTTTCTCATTTTTCTCTAATTGAATGACTTTTCCATCCTGTACGATAATCGTGATTGAACCAAAGCTCATGGTTTCAAGCATGGACTGGATTTTCTCTGCTACCAAGTCAAACTGTACATGCTGGTTCTTCTCTTTTTTCACATGATACCCCCAATTTTCTTCTTATCCAGATCAGAAAAAAACAACTTCCCATTTTGGAAAGTTGTTCAGGTAAGGTTACCTTATCTTCCAAAATGACTTCACATTTTGCTGGAATTAGCACCTTACAATACGTAGGTTGCTGGGCTTCGCAGGGCCAGATCCCTCCACCACTCTGGATAAGAGTTATTCATTTTAATATTCTAAATAATATCACAATTACAGCAGAAGTCAACCCGAGTTTTTCGATCGGATTTATGTCTTTTGTCTTATTTTATTCAAACATCATTCCATACATGTTTATTCGATTGGGGGTGGTTCTACGACAATTTTTCATAAAGCATTGCGCAACTATTCAAGGACCCTAAACGCGACGTTACCCTCAATTACGTTCTTCCCGGCTTGTTTTGTGGCTAAAACCTTAAAATGAAGGAGGTTTTCCTGTTTGTCCGTCAATTCTGCCCGTAATGTCACCACATCATGTAACATGACCATCCCTTTAAATCGTACCGAGTAATCCTGGATAAACCCTTCCTCATAGTGTGGGCTGAAAAGTTTGGACACATTGCCCATCGTCCACATTCCATGAGCGATGATTCCTGGAAGACCCAGCTTCAAGGCTTCATCATCGATGGTGTGTATCGGATTGTAGTCTCCGGAAGCTCCTGCGTATTTGATCAGGTCCATCCTCGTGACCGGAGCGAGTTCAACCGGGGGGAGTGTATCTCCTATTCCGAATGATTGTAGTATTGTCATTTACTCAACCTCTTTCTGACTTCTTCTGTAATAATGACAATCGCCTGGGAAGTGAAGATTCTTTCCCCACGAGAATCTTCCCCGACATCTTCGATGACAAGGAATCCCAGTTTCCCCCCGGTACCTTCCCGTTCATAATAGTTTTTTATTTCCGTATAACATTGAATCGTTTCCCCTACCTTCAAAGGTCTTTCATAATGAAAGGATTGTTCACCGTGAATCAACCCATCATTCGGTAAATGAAAGCCTTCGATCGAACCATAGTCGAATACTCTCGGAAAGGTGGGAGGGGCAATGTTCCCCCCATAAGAGGAGGACTTCCCGGCATCTTCATCCACATAAAAGGGATGGGGATCGCCAATGGCGTCTGCAAATTTCCGAACCGCTCCTCTTTCCACTGCATTTCGGGTGGAAGTAGACCTCTTTCCGATATAGGATTCAAACATATTCTTCACCTCTTTCTTCTTTATTCAGGCTTTCGGCCCTCCAGCAACGTAGAGAACCTGACCATTGACGAATGAAGATTTTTCATCTGCAAAAAAAGCGACGGCATTTGCAATATCTTCAGGAGTCCCGCTTCTTCCAACAGGGATTCCCTGGAGACTTGCTTCCACTAATTGATCGAAAGTGATCCCGATCCGTTTCGCAGTTTCTTTCGTCATATCGGTTTCAATAAAGCCCGGTGCTACAGCATTCGTGGTGATTCCGAATGGACCAAGTTCTATGGCAAGGGTTTTCGTCAAGCCTTGAAGACCTGCTTTAGCCGTTGCGTAGTTTGCCTGCCCGCGATTTCCCAATGCTGAGGTGGATGAAATATTGATGATGCGTCCGTACTTTTGTTTGACCATGTATTGTTGGGCTGCCTTCACTACATTGAATGAACCCTTTAAATGCACATCCATGACCGTCTCCCAATCGTTTTCGGTCATTTTGAATAACAGATTATCCCTGATGACCCCTGCATTATTCACCACAATGTCCAGGGAACCAAAAGATTCATATACTTCCTTCATAGCATTTTCAACTTCCCGGGATTCTACGACATTTGCCACTTTTGTATACAATTCATATTGTTTAAATACCTCACTCGCTTCATTCAACGCATCCTCATTGACGTCGATGATGGCCACCTTGGCCCCTTCTTCAGCCAGTAATCCGGCAATTGCCCTGCCGATCCCTCTGCTTCCACCTGTAACTAAAGCCACTTTTCCTCTGAATCGCTCTCCCATTTCGTCTGCCTCCATTTCTGTTTATACAAATTGCCCAAGTTTCACATGACCTTTTAATAAGTTCCTTGAAATGATCAGTTTTTGAATTTCATCGGTTCCATCATAAATGCGCCATAACCTTGCCTCCCGGTACCATCGTTCGATCGGCAGCTCTCTTGTATAGCCCATACCACCATGGATCTGGAGGACGCGATCTACGACCCGATTCCCCATATTGGATCCATATAGCTTGGCCATCGACGCAACGTGACGATTGTCTTCCCCTTGATCGAGTGTGAATGCTGCATTTAGCACGAGCCAGCGGGCCGCTTCAATTTCCACGGCTGAATCCGCAATCTGCCACTGAATCGCCTGCCGGTCCGCGATAGGTTTTCCAAATGTTTCTCTTTCTTTCGAATAGTCGATGGCCATTTGAAGAAGTCTTTCTGCTGCTCCCACCGCCTGGGCCCCAACAATCCAGCGGGCAAATCCGATCCACTCCAATCCCAGATTGTAGCCGCCATCGATTTCACCAAGGATATTCTCTTCAGGAACCCTTACATCATCAAAGAAAAGACTTGCCGGGCCCCATTCCCCCATTGTATGGATATATTCGGATTTCCAGCCCATGCTTCGATCGGCGATGAAACAAGTGACTCCTTCCCGACCTGTCCGACGATGTTTTTCTTTATCCGTCACGGCCATGACCATGACGAAATCTGCTTCGTTTCCACCGGTAATGAACGTTTTCTCACCATTTAATATCCATTCGTTTCCGTCTTTCACGGCTGTGGTCCGGATATTACGGGTATCAGATCCCGCTCCGGGTTCGGTCATGGCAAAACATGATTTCTTTTCTCCATTGATTGTCGGTATCAAATAGTTTTTCTTCTGCTCATCGTTGGCGTAGTACAGAATGTTATCCGCATATCCTCCAAAGGAGAACGGAACAAAGGTCTTGGAAATTTCCATATAGACGATGGCCATCATCATTTGACCGAGATCAGCCCCTCCGTATTCCTCGGGAGTGTTGATTCCCCAGAAACCTGCATCCTTGGCCTTCATTTGCAGCTCTTTCTTTTTTTCCGGAGAGAGGCTGGGCTTTCCCTCCCTTTCATTTCGCAACACTTCATTTTCTAAAGGAATCAATTCTTTCTCTACAAATTTCCGGATGGTCTTTTGGATCATCTTTTGTTCATCTGACAAGCGTAAGTTCATTTTTATTCCCCCCTAATAAGATAAAATTATGGCTTCAGGATCACTTTTCCCACTGTCTGTCTTCCCTGCATGAGGGAGTGGACCTTTGCCGCTTCTTCCAATGGGAACACGTGCCCCACTGTGACCTTTAAATCTCCGTTCGCCACGTAATGAAAGATTTCATGAAGGGTTTTTTGGGTCAACTCAGTGTCCCTCATCAGAGGAGGAAGGAAAAAACCGGTGACCGATTGATTTTTTGCCATTAAGGAAGAGGGATAGAATCTGCTTTGCTCCCCGCTTGCTACACCGTAGATGATCATTCTCCCGAAGTGGGCAAGGCATTTTAATGTTTTGTAAAAGACGTCACCACCTGCCATCTCCAGCGCAAGATGCACACCCTTTCCACTTGTAGCATCCAGAACTTTTTTCTCCCATTCTTCCTCTGTATAATTGACCAGTACATCTGCTCCCATATCTTCTGCTAAGCGAAGCTTCTCCTCGGTGCTTGCAGTGGCGATCACTTTACCTGCACCGAATCGCTTTGCGAGTTGAACGGCTAAGAGCCCTACACCACCTGCAGCCGCATGAATGAGGACCGTCTCACCCTGCTCGAGTCTCCCAAGTGTTTTCAAAATATGATACGCACTCAGTCCCTGTACAGGTATTGCAGCCGCTTCTTTAAAATCCAAGCCATATGGAAGGGGGATGATGGATCGTTCATCTGTCATGGCATATTCTGCATACCCGCCTGAATCCATCATCGCTACGACCCGGTCTCCTTTTTTGATCCTGGTCACATCTTCTCCGACTTCGGTTACGATGCCTGAGACTTCCGCACCGGGAATGTAAGGAAGGGGGGTCTTTACCACATATTGACCTTCTCTCCTGGCCGTATCCGCATAATTGACAGCAGAGGCATGCACTTTGATCAATACCTCCCTCCCACGAGGTGAAGGCATATCAATGTCCACATTCTTCAACACATCAGGACCACCGAACTCCCTAAATTGGATCGCTTTCATCTATACTCCTCCTAATTCCCCGAAAAAGAGGGGGTCCTTTTTTCTTTAAACGCTGAAACTCCTTCTACATGATCTTCCGTTGAAATCATCAGGGTTTGAGTGATTCTTTCCTGCTCCAGTATTTCATCCAGGGTAGTGGTGAATGAACGATCAATCATTTTTTTCATCATGCCGTAGGCTTTGCTTGGACCCGAAGCGAGTGTAGAAGCCAGCTCATATGTTTTTTCTTCCAGACGATCAGCGGACACCAGCCTGTTAATCACCCCTAATTCATACATTCTCCTGGCAGAAACAGGTTCTCCGGAAAAAAAGAACTCCTTTGCAAGATGAGGGCCGATCAACCGTGGGAGAAAATAAGAACCCCCTCCATCCGAAATGAGCCCTACTTTGGAAAAGCTCAGTGCAAATTGACTTGTTTCCGATGCAATGATTAGATCACATGCCAATGCTAAATTAAATCCGGCACCTGCGGCGAAACCATGGACGGAGGCAATGACCGGCTTTTCTATTGTTTTGATGGCTTTGATACATGAATTCAGTATTCCGATATGTTCATAGACTTGGGCTGATGTGGCACTTCCCATCGTTTTTACGTCGCCACCAGCAGAGAATGACCTTCCGGCACCGCGGATTACGATTGCCCGGATCTCCTGATTCCGCCCAGCCTCTTCTACCGCTTCTATCAATCCGGTAAGCATATTCTCATCAAATGAGTTTAAGCTGTCTGGTCGATTCAAGGTAACATTCAACACCCGGTCATTCATTTCGACTAATAATGATTGCATCCTATTCATCCCCTTATATTTGTTCCCTGGAATCAAATGCTGCCTGATTACCCAGGGTAATTAAAGACTCGGCAAACCGATCGAACCCGGAAAAACGGGCATCACTTGTCTGACCCATCTTAAAACGGTAATAAATTTGCTGCACAATAACCGCCAGCTTAAAGTAGGCAAAAGACAAATAGAAATGAATGTGATTTACGTCCCTGCCGCTTTTTTCTGCATATTTTTCAATAAACTCTCTTCTGCTGTAAAAACCGTCCATGATGGTCACTGGAGGCTTCCCGAGACCGTACTTTAACAATTCAGGATCATCTTGCTGGATCCAATACCCCATGGCGACACCCAGATCTGCAAGGGGGTCTCCGACGGTCGCCATCTCCCAATCGAATAAACCCACCATGGATGTCAGGTCTTCAGAAAACATACTATTGTTTAATTTAAAGTCATAATGAATGATCGTGGACTCAGCATTTTCCGGAACGTTTCTGATCAACCATTGTGTGAGATGTTTTACATCACGAATCTCACTTGTTTTGGCACGTTCATAGCGATTGATCCACCCGTGAACCTGTCTCTCCATAAAGTGTTCGGGTTTACTGATTTCATGTAGTGAGGTTTTGGTATGGTCAATGGAATGAAGCTCAACCATTCTTAAAACCATTTCTTCCGAGATTTTCTTGCACACCTCAGGCGTTACATTCAGATGAGGGGGAAATGATGTATCGAATACTTCCCCCCTTTTTCGTTCCATGATGAAGAATGGGCTTCCGACTATCCCTTCATCTTCAGAGAATACATAGGGTTTTGGTGTAACGTCGAATAAAGGGTGGATCTCTGAAAGGATCCTGAATTCTCTTTTCATATCATGTGCCTTCGGTGCGACGGGCCCTAAGGGGGGACGTCTTAAAACCCCTTCCCATTCTCCCATTGAAAGCAAATACGTTAGATTTGAGTGACCTGCAGAAAACTGTTTAATGCTCAACTTTTCTTGTTGCAGATCAGGAAAATGCTCAACCAGGAAGTCATGTAATTTCCTTTTATTTAATTCTTCTCCTTTTCGGACTGAAACCGTTTCATATTCCATTCGCTCCGCCATGTTACCCCTCCCAGATTCAAGAATATTCAGTTTTTTCAGAACGAAAATGATTGTTTAACTGAGCTTTTAATAGATCAGGGATTGCTTTGCTCCGTTGTTCCTGAAAGTCAAAATATACAATGACCGCGTTTCCCCTTGCGATCAGTTGATGAGTCTCCGCACACAGGATATCATGGTCTAACTGAAAACTCTTGGATCCGATTTTGGAAACATCGGTGGTGATGACAAGTTCTTGATTAAAATAACCCTGTGATACGAAATCACATTTGGTGGAAGCCAGGATAAACTGCCAATCCTTCACGTCCATATCGAATCCGATTGTTTGAAAGAATTTAATTCGCGCTTCCTCTAAATAGACAAAGTAAGTGGTATTGTTAATATGCCCCAGTGCATCTGTTTCGCAGAATCTACTTCTTACGGTGATAGAATCCATTTATCCGCCTTCTTTCATTATAAATACTAACCAGTCGGTATGTTAAAGGAAGAGGAAATGCTAAAACCGCTTCCCCTCTATTGTGTTTGAATTCCTTTCAAGACCATATCGACAAACGTGCCTGCGATTTCTTCATCCGTCTTCGCCCCGTCAGGCTTATACCATTGATAGCTCCAGTTCATCATCCCAAGTATACCGAAGGCTACAACGGAAACATCAAAGTCGTTTCGGAAATCCCCGGACTTTCTTCCTTCTTTCAAGAGCTTTTCAATATTGTATCGGTACATATCCCGCTTGGGTTCGATTTGGTCCACACTTTCATGGCTTAAGTGTCTTATCTCCCTGAAAAACACTTTGGCACTGGCTCCTTGTTCTTTGATGTCCACGATGGAAAGATGAATGATGTCAAAAAGTTTCTCGCGGAAAGATTTACTCCCATCTTCCAGTATTCTTTCCTGCTTGGACAATAAGCCATCGATATATCTCATATGAATTTCCTTTAGAAGCTCTTCTTTACTGGAAAAGTAATAGTAGAATGTTCCTTTTGTCACCCCGATCGATTCAACGATATCCTGAATGGACGTGACGGTAAAGCCTTTTTGATCAAATAATCGTACTGCTTGCTCTGTCATTTTTTCTTTCATATGAAGTCCCCTCAATCTGCAAATATCCCCTGAATTATATCACATTTTCCCGGAGGTCCCTTCTTAGTATCTTCCCTACACTCGTCTTTGGAAGTTCATCCCGGAATTCAATAATCCTTGGGACTTTGAATGAAGACATATTCTCCTGACAGAACCCCATCAATTCCTGTTCTGACACCTTTTCCCCAGCCTTAAGGACAATCACGGCTTTCACGGTTTCTCCACGATAGGAGTCAGGGACCCCGATTACGACCGCTTCCTGTACAGAGGGATGTTCATAGATGACTTCTTCCACTTCCCGGGGATACACGTTATATCCTGAAGCAATGATCATATCTTTCTTTCGATCCACTATCGATACATACCCTTCATCATCCATCCGGGCAATGTCTCCTGTGTATAGCCATCCGTCACGAAGGGCATTGGCGGTTTCTTCAGGTAAATTCCAGTACCCCTTCATGACTTGGGGACCTTTGATGATCAGCTCTCCAATGTCTCCCGGAGGTACTTCCTTCATGCCGGTCGCTATATCCACTACCTTATAATCTGTAGACGGGAGGCCGATTCCGACAGTTCCAGGCTTTCTTTCTGCAAAGGCGGGATTACAATGGGTCGTCGGCGAGGCTTCGGACAAACCATACCCTTCCAATATCTTTGCCCCTGTTTTCTTCTCGAACTGATTTAAGAGTTCAACAGGCATGGGAGCACTGCCGCTGTTACATAGCTTGATCGAATGAATCCCATAGTCTTCTGCAGAAGGATGATTCGTAATCGCCACATACATGGTCGGCACTCCAGGGAACAATGTGGGTTTCTCCCTCTTAATGGTTGATAATACTTCTGAGAGCTCAAAACGTGGCAGCAGGATCATTTCATTTGCTGTATAAATGGAAAGATTCATGCATGAATTCATTCCAAATACATGAAAGAAGGGAATTACACTCAGACTTCTTTCTTCCCCTGTTTGAATGCTTTCTTTAAAAAACCGCTGACTTTGCATGACATTTGAAAGGATATTGCTATGTGTGAGCATCACACCCTTGGACACGCCGGTTGTTCCTCCTGTGTATTGAAGGACCGCAACATCTTCCGGCTCTATTGAAATGGGGGAAACCCCACCGTCCCCAAGCCTCAAAAATTCACCGAACGTATAATCCGTCTCTTGATCCTCTCCTTGGAAGCTGACGACAATGATCGTTTTCACCTTGGTTTCCTTTTGAATGGATTGAATCATGGGATAAAAGCGGTCCAATACAATGATGGTCTCCGCCCCGGAGTCATTCAGTAAATGAATGAGTTCCCTTTCTACAGACATTGGATTAACCTGGGTAACAATTCCGCCAGTGGTAAGGATCCCATAATAAGAAATGACATATTGGGGACAGTTAGGGAGCATGATGGCAACCCGGTCTCCTTTCTTCGTCCCGATATGCTGGAGGGACGAGGAAAACAATGTGACGGCACCTTGAAGTTCACGATACGTCATGCGCTTTTGATAGAAGCTTATACACGGGTATTCAGGGTAACTTGATACGGTTTGTTGAAGCATATGGGGTATTGAGAAATCAATTGCTGGTATATCAGTATCGAACGATTCAGGATAATGAACGTGCCAGGATTTAGTTGTCACAAAATCATTCCTTTCATTTTTTTATTCTGATGCCACTGCACGGTCTTAATAGATCAATCCACCACCATCAACAGATAACGTGGAACCGGTGATAAAGGAGGCTTCATCCGATGCCAGGAACAAGATGGCGGAGGCAACTTCATCCGGGTTTCCAATCCTCCTGAGAGCATTCGATTGAGAAATCACCGACCACTTCCTTTCATCTTGTTTCCACCCTTCAATGATGTTTGTATCGATGACACCTGGAGCTACAGCATTTACCCGGATTCCTTCTTTTCCGTACTCCAATGCGGCATTTTGCGTCAACAATACCACTCCGCCTTTTGCCGCATTATAAGCTGATACGTATTTTCTCCCCTTCAGACCCAGAAGACTTGAAACATTCACGATGACCCCGCCTTTTTTCATCAGTTCCGGTACGCAATATTTCATTCCAAGAAAAATGCTCTTTAAGTTGGTATCAAGGACATCATCCCATTCCGTTTCTTCCAAATCGACACTCCTGACTTCCGACTGACCGATTCCGGCATTGTTCACGAGGATATCCAGACTTCCGAAATGCTCGACTGTTTTATGTACGAGCCCTTGAATGCTTTCACTGTCTCTGACATTCGTCCTTACATACACCGCCTGCCCATTTTTTTCCCTGATGAGTCTTACCGTTTCCTCCCCCCTCGATTCCTCCAGATCTGCCACAACGACTGATGCCCCTTCTTCAGAAAATCTTAAAGCGGTCGCACGTCCTATTCCACCGCCTCCTCCAGTGATGATCGAAACCATTCCCGATAGCCTCATATTCAATCACTCTCTCTTCCTAGCTCTCTACCGGAGAGGCTTTTTGATATTTTCTCAGTTCTAATTTTGCGAGTTGGGCACGGTGTACTTCATCAGGTCCGTCGGCAAGTCGTAATGTACGGGCGTTCGCCCACTGTGCCGCCATCGAATGATCACCTGATACCCCGGCCGCCCCAAATGCCTGAATGGCCCGGTCTAACACCCGTAACGCCATGGAAGGGGCCACTACCTTGATCATCGCGATTTCCTGTTTGGCCAATTTATTCCCTACGGTGTCCATCATATAAGCAGCTTTCATGGTCAGAAGGCGAGCCTGCTCGATTTCAATACGTGAATCAGCGATCCATTCCATCACGACCCCCTGACTTGAGAGCGTCTTTCCGAATGCTTCCCTGTTTTGAACACGCTTACATAATTCTTCAAGCGCCCTTTCCGCTGCACCGATCAAACGCATGCAATGATGGATCCTGCCTGGTCCTAATCGCCCTTGAGCAATGGCAAAACCTTTCCCTTCCGCCCAGATCATATTTTCCAGGGGCACCCGCACATCGGTAAAGGTGATTTCTCCATGACCATGAGGAGCATGATCGTATCCAAAGACCGGAAGCATCCGTTCGATTTTCACACCCTCCGCGTCCAATGGGACGATGATCATCGATTGCTGCTCATGTCGTCTTGCATCAGGGTCTGTTTTCCCCATTAAGATGGAGAAAGTGCACCGGGGATCCCCAGCGCCGGAAGACCACCATTTCCTGGCATTGATGACGTATTCATCCCCATCCCGAACGATGCTTGCCTTGATATTTGTGGCATCGGATGAAGCGACTTCCGGCTCCGTCATCGAGAAACAGGAGCGGATCTCACCATTCAGGAGGGGGATCAGGTATCGCTCCTTTTGGGCAGGGGTTCCATACCGCTCCAACACTTCCATATTACCGGTATCGGGAGCGTTGCAGTTGAATACTTCCGGACCGATCAAAGACCTGCCCATGATTTCGCAAAGCGGTGCATATTCCACATTACTTAATCCCGCCCCATATTCACTTTCTGGTAGAAATAAGTTCCATAACCCTTGTTTCCTTGCTTCTTCTTTTAATTCTTCCATGATGGGCGGGACTGAACTCCATCGGGTGTCCTGCCTGTTTAATTGCTGTTCATAAAGGGATTCATTCGGGTATACGAACTCTTCCATAAAGCGGGAGAGTTTATTTTGATATTCTTGTACTTTTGGAGAATAGGAGAACTCCATGACATCCAACCTTCCTTTTTAGAAGTAATCTTTTTACATCGCTGATGAGCCGCCATCCACCACAAGGACCGAACCTGTTACAAAATCAGAGGCACGGGAAGCAAGGAAAAGAGCCGCTCCCTTTAAATCATCTTCGCTTCCGAATCGATTTAACGGCGTACCTTCTAAAATGGCTTCACCGGCATGAGAGAGGATCCCCTTTGACATTTTTGTCGGAAAGAAGCCTGGTGCGATTGCGTTAACATGGACTCCGCGAGAGCCCCATTTCACGGCAAGATCCTTGGTGAAGTTGATGACTGCTGCTTTACTTGTACTATAGCCGATGGCATCCATATATCTTGGGTCCGTTCCTTGAAGACCCGCTACAGACGCGATATTGATGATTTTCCCTTCATTCTGTGCTAACATCAGCTTTCCTACGGCCTGTGACATAATGAAGGTCCCGTTCACATTTACGTTCATGACTTTATGCCATGCCTCGAGGGGCATTTCTTCTGCAGGAGCCCCCCATGAAGCTCCGCTGTTATTCACCAGGATGTCAATTCGTCCAAATGCTTTTTGGCTTTCATCCACAACCCTCGCGACGTCTTCCGGATCCGTGACATCACATTGAAAGGAAAGTGCTTGTACACCCATACCCTCTAAATTCTTTTTGACTTCATCACATGCTTCTACATTTCTTGAACAGATGACAACATTTGCTCCTGCTTCCGCAAAACAGGTTGCAATCTGCTTTCCAAGACCCCTGCCTCCACCAGTCACCAGTGCCACCTTACCGGATAAATCAAACAATTCCTTTACATGCATTTTCCTGCCTCCCTCTTTCATACAGTCATTCACACACCAAGATACTAACCGGTCGGTATGTTACTTCTATAGTAAATAATATAGTCTGAATTTTCAATCATAAACACTTAAAAACATGTAAAATTTCCTTTTCCAATAAAAAAGCCGACTCACCAAAAATGAGCCGGCCCGCCATTTAAGCTTCAGCTTCGATCATTTCTTTATTATAGGTTTCCGTATCCAGTTCTCCCGTTACCTTACTCGTGATGATTCCAGATGTCATCGCACCACTCACATTAACGGCTGTCCGGCCCATGTCGATTAAAGGTTCGATTGAAATCAAAAGACCCGCTAACGCCACCGGCAGGTCCATGGCAGAAAGGACGAGGATAGCAGCAAATGTGGCACCACCGCCAACTCCCGCGACACCGAAGGAGCTGATGGCAACAATGGCAATGAGCGTGAAAATAAATGTTGGGGTAAAGGGATTGATGCCAACCGTAGGTGCGATCATGACGGCAAGCATAGCCGGGTACACGCCGGCACATCCGTTTTGCCCGATGGATAATCCGAAAGATCCCGAAAAGTTGGCGATCCCTTCAGAAACACCCAGTTTATTTTTCTGGGTTTGAATATTAAGGGGCAACGTCCCTGCACTGGATCTTGAGGTAAAGGCAAAAGCCAATACGGGAAGTACTTTTTTCACGTATGTGACCGGATTCAGTCCTGTAAGCGTCAATAATACTAAATGGATCAAGAACATAATAATAAGGGCAACATAGGACGCCCCTACAAATTCACCCAGTTTCATGATGGCATCGAAATCACTCAGTGCGACTGTTTTAGCCATGATGGCCAGCACACCGAATGGCGTCAGCCTCAATACCAGGGTCACAATTCTCATGACGACACCATAGATGGAATCCACGATTTTCTTGAAAAATTCCGCCGCTTCAGGTTCCTTTCGCTGAACCCCTAAATAGGCGATGCCGATGAAGGCTGCAAAAATTACAACAGCTATGGTCGACGTGGCTCTTTCTCCGGTTAAATCAAGGAAAGGATTCTGAGGCAGGAGTTCCAGGATTTTTTGAGGATAGCTTTGGCCTTCTAAAGCCGCTGCCCTCTCCTCCAGCTGAACACCCCTTGCCGCTTCGGCATTTCCTTGATCAATTTGGATGGCTTCCAGGTCGAATGCTGCAGTTGTCGCAATACCTACTGCAGCCGCGACGGCAGTCGTACCGACAAGCAATCCGATGATCAATACAGAAATTTTCCCTAGATTGGAAGATCGTTTCAATTTTGAAAAGGCTGAAAGGATCGATACGAATACGAGTGGCATGACTATCATCTGAAGCAGCTTAATATAACCCGTTCCCACAATATTGAACCATTCAATCGATTGGGTGACATTTTCATCCCCTGCTTCATACACCCACTGTAAACCGAGACCGAAAACAATTCCCAGTCCGAGTGCAGCAAACACCCGTTTTGAAAACGAAACATTTTTTCTTTGCATATGAAATAGTACACCAATGAGAACAAGAAACACCAAAATGTTCAACAAAACAAACCAGACATTCATTCTAAACCCTCCCTCTTATCGTTGATAGTGATACAAGTTAGACCGGGGTCTACTGTATCGTATGATAGAAGAGGGCAGGATATGTTGTTTTGTCCGGTGATTTTCTACAAGGATTTTAACAAACTATCCTGAACCCCTTGAAAGAGAGTATGGGTACGCTCCGGATGTTTTGAAATCGCCGAGATGACAGCCACACCATCGGATCCTGCTTCCATTACTTTATGGACATTTCCCGAATGGATGCCTCCAATTCCGACCACGGGGAGACGGATCCCCGTTTTTCTCATAGATTCAATCACCTTTGGTCCTTGGACGGGTCTGCAATCATTCTTAGTTGTAGTTTGAAACATGGGACCCACACCCAGATAATCCGCTCCCGATTCTAAAGCGAGTTGTGCTTCCCTAACATTATGAGCGGAAATACCAAGTATTTTATCACCCAACTTCTTTCGGACCACTCCGAATGATTCGTCCTCCTGTCCTATATGTACACCATCTGCACCCATTGTCAAAGCCAACTCCACATCATCATTGATAATAAAGGGAACCCTGTACTTTTGACATACATGCTGGAGTTCAAGAGCCAGTTCCATCATGGGCTTTCCCTCCAGACAACGAGTCCCCTTTTCCCGAAATTGAAACATGGTAACCCCGCCCGAGAGTGCTTCTTCCAAAACATCGACAGGAGATCTTTCACAATTTTGACTGCCCATCACGAAATATAGCTTTAAGGAGTCTCTAAGATTCATAGTTTGACTCCTTCATGATAGGCCCAATGATTCGTTGGCCCATGTCCACTCCCGATCCCGAGTGAATGTGAGATGGCAGCTGTAATAAATCCCTTGGCAGTATGGACTGAATCAAAGACCGTGTTCCCTTTTGCCAATTCTGCCGTGATGACCGCAGAGAACGTACAGCCCGTTCCATGCGTATGGGGTGTAGAAATTCTTGGACTTGTAAACTCAAAGAATTCTTTCCCGTCATAAAGAATGTCAGTCGCATAAGATGATTGAGACTGTGATTGGTGACCGCCTTTAATGATCACATGTTTGGCCCCCATCCCGTATAGATCCTCAGCAGCTTTCCGGCAAACACCAACATCCCGTATCTCTCTTCCCGTTAAAGCTTCTGCTTCAGGGATATTGGGTGTGATGACGTAAGCAACCGGGATCAGACGATTGATCAACGCTTCAATGGATTTTTCTCCTAATAAAGAAGCTCCCCCTTTGGCAATCATCACAGGATCCACTATAAGCTTCTCCCATCCGGAGGAGCTGGCGAAATCCGCAACAGAAGCAATGATCTCTTCATTCACCAACATTCCGGTTTTTACGGCTTGGGGCGGCAAATCTTCATTAATGGAAGTCAATTGTTCCAAGACTTCTGATGCCGACGATGGAAATACACCCTGCACCCCTTTTGTATTTTGAGCTGTCACGGCTGTTACGGCAGACATCCCATAGACATGACACTCTTGAAACGTTTTTAGATCCGCCTGAATGCCGGCGCCGCCACCACTATCCGACCCTGCAATCGTCAATGCTTTATATACCATCTGTCCCACTCCTCTGTTAACCAAAATAACGATGATAAATTGATTTTGCTTCCTTCATTTCTTTCGTTCCATGGATAAGCGCCCGTCCGTCATAAAATAAGACTATTTGGAGGGAATCGACCTTGAATCGGATCAAATAAGGATTCCTTTCCACTTGCTTGCCCTGGTTCTCAAGTGTTTTTGAAATGTCCAAGAGATTAACAGAGTGCCTTGACGCTGGCCGGATTTGCACGGAATCCCGTCCACATAGGACTGCCGTTTTCGTTTGATTCTCATATCGAAGACTTGGGTACATTCGATGAACACCACACGAGGGACACTCTTCTTTTTTCAACTTCCTTACATCAAGAGACGTATGTTCATTTTTCCATAAATCGAAAGAGACGACCCTATGGCTGAGAGATTCATAATCTTCCACCAACATTTTCAGTGCCTCGGTCGTTTGATGGGTGACCACCTGGGAGACGGCAGGACTGATGATTCCTGCTGTATCACAGGTCAAGCCCCCTATCGGAACTTCATCGATTAAACAGTGAAGGCAAGGTGTGACACCGGGGAGAATGCTGAATGAAATGCCATAACTCCCCACGCATGCTCCATAGATCCAGGGAATGGAATATTTTTGAGATACATCATTTATGATCATCCTCGTTTCAAAGTTATCTGTAGCATCGATGATCAGGTCTGCACCCATGGCCAAGTTCACTAACTCTTCAGGCATGACATCGAGAATATGTGCTTCGATATCAACTGTTGAATTAATTTCCCCCAGTCTCTTTTTAGCAGCGATCGCCTTCGGTAGTCGACTTTTTGCATCTTCCTCATTGTAGAGCTGCTGTCGTTGCAGATTGCTCCATTCGACGTAATCACGGTCCACGATCGTCAGCTTTCCAATTCCGGCACGAACGAGGACTTCTGCGTTCCCCGTGCCCAAAGCTCCTGCTCCAATGACCAGTACATGTTTATCCCTTATTCTTTCCTGACCTTCACTTCCAATGGGTGAAAATAAAATTTGTCTTGAATATCTCTCCTTATTCAAACACTCATCCCCTCCATCGGGCTGCTCGCTGAAGCATAGGGCTTTCGGGGGATTCTTCCGGCTTCATATCCAAAACGGCCACCTTCGATTGCAAGCCTCATGGCATTGGCCATTTTAACAGGATCTTTCGCCTGTGATACCGCCGTGTTCAACAACACAGCATCTGCACCCAGTTCCATAGCATAAGCAGCATCAGCAGGAGAACCGATTCCAGCATCAACGATGACCGGTACCTTTGCCTGCTCAATAATGAAACGGAGGTTTATGGGGTTCACAATTCCCTGCCCCGATCCGATCGGGGATGCACCAGGCATAATGGCATGTGCGCCCAACTCTTCCAATTTTCTCGCAAGAACCACATCATCGGAAGTATATGGGAGGACGGTAAATCCTTCTTTGAGCAGTTCTTCCGTTGCTTTCAGGGTTTCAACCGGGTCCGGCAATAGTGTTTTATCACAACCGATTACTTCCACTTTAATCATGTCACAAAGTCCCGATGCCCTGGCTAACTGTGCATGCCGCACCGCTTCACCAGCAGTTTTTGCGCCAGCCGTGTTCGGTAATAATGAGTAGCTCTCCAAGTCGAGCTTTTCCAGAAAGTTTGGTTGATTGGGCTCGAATATATTCATTCTCCTTACCGTGAACGTAAGAATCTCTGCCCCAGAAACCTCCACCGCTTCCTTCTGGATATCAAAATCAGGATACTTCCCTGTCCCTAACAATAATCTCGAATGAAATGTATAATTTCCGATTTTCAACATATCAACCGCCTCCTACAAATTGGACCAATTCAATGGTATCTCCATTTTCAACTGTTGCCTTTTCATGCTCGTATGCCCGTAATATAATGTGATTTTTTTCGACCATGATTGTACGATTCTTCAATTTATAATGGTGTATAAGATCGTCTATCGTCGTGACTGTGTCTGGCACGGTTACCAGCTGTCCATTAATCCTTAATTCCACTTTCTCAGCTCCCCATGTGTGAATGTAGTAATGGATTCTCTTTGCCTTCCATCAGGTCTGCCATCATGACTCCCGTTATGGGAGCAAGGAGGATGCCATTCCGGTAGTGGCCCGTTGCAATGGAAAGCCCTTCAAAGCTTTCGCTCCTTTCGATGACAGGCAGTCCTCCTTTTGTTTGAGGCCGTATCCCTGACCAGGCTCTTTCCCAATCGGCATGGATCAGCTCTGGTAAAATGTCTGTAGCTTTCTGCATTAAACTCATCATTCCACTAACGGAAATGGCTTCATCAAAGGTGTGCGCATGTTCTGTTGCTCCTATTAAAAATTGGCCACCCACCTTTGGGACAATGTAGCAGCCCTCGGTGAAAATGGTCCTCTCCACCAATTTCCTGGAGTATTTCACCGAAAAGCATTCACCTTTAACTGGAAAAGAGTGAAGTGTCAAGCCGACTCTCTCCAGTAGTGATTGACTCCACGCACCGCCTGCAACGATGATTTCAGATGCATAATAGGGGCCGATCGATGTTTGGACTCCCACTATCCTGCTTCCTTTAACAATAAAGTCATGGACTTCCGTATACTCCTTGATATCAGCCCCTAGTCTGACTGACGCGTGGCCCAGTGCTTTTGTCAGCTTTGCGGCCGACACGTTCCCGTCACGCGGAATGAACAAACCGCCGGTTGCCTGCTTAGAGAGATAAGGTTCGAAGGTTGATAGTTTTGGAGAGGATAGCCATTCAACCCCTTCATCCTGATCCATTTTGGAAGCAACACTTACTAACGTCTGTGCCTCTTCCTCTGTCCTTGCCAGTTTGATCATTCCATTTTCCATATACTCTATATCCATACCGGTTAGTTCTTTTAATTCCTGTGCAAGGGCAGGGTACATATTCCGGCTTTTCTGCGCCAGGCGATAGAGGGGGCTTCCCCCATTGAGCTCCGTATGGACCCCTAGCATCCCCACTGCAGCTTTTGAGGCTCTGGATGCCAATTGTTCCTTCTCAATCAGCAATCCTTTTTTTCCTCTTTTGGAAAGCTGATACAGAATCGAGCAGCCGATCACACCTCCCCCAACAATCACCACATCATATGCTTTCGCCAAGCTGTTTCACCTCCTTATGGATTGCCTGATAATAAGCCCGTACTGCTTCAAGAGGGTCTTCTGAAAGAAAGATCCCCGATAATACCGCGATACCTTTAGCCCCGGTTCTCAAAATGTCCTCAACCCGTCCGGGTGTAATCCCCCCGATGGCGATAATGGGAAGGGGAATGTTCAATACGATGTCTTCCAAATTGACAATCCCTGTGCCTTGCTTCCCTGGTTTCGACATTGTTTTATAGATATTCCCATATAGGAGAAAATCGGCTCCTTCGTCACATGCCCAAAGTGCTTCTTGCATGCTGTGCACCGATGAACCGACCTTCAAAGATGGAAAACGTTCCTTCACAAGAGCAACAGGAGCACTATGATGCGAAAGCTGGACTCCTCTCACATGTTTCATCCAAGCGATGTCTGCACGATCATTGATGCACAGCTTCCTTAACGGAATACCAGCAGCTGTTAATTCATCAACGGTTTCAATCAACTCCGCAGCTGTCCAGGTTTTTTCACGGATATGAAGCATATCGATATAGGGGTGAATGGTTTTCGATATTTCCACCAATACTTCCCTTGATTGCTGACCAGTGGAAATGACATGTAGCCGTCTTCTCTTTTCAATTTCCATAGCGAACATCTCCCGTCGGAAATAGTGGTAGATAAATAGAAAGAATGTAACTTATGGAAACCATGAGTATGATGCTCCCCATAAAATAGCCATCAAATTTCGATAATCCGACTTTGTAGAAATAGGTTCTCTCCCCATCATCCTCAAAGCCTTTCGTATCCATGGCAACTGCAATTCTGTGAGCCCTCCTGATACTTTGTGCCAGCAAGGGGATGGAATAAGACTGTATGGTATGGAAAAGTTTCGTATAGCCCGTTCGTTCACGGGTGCCCCTGACTTTCAGTGCATTCCGAATGGTAGTAAATTCTTCAATCATGATGGGGATCAGCCTTATACCGGCCATAAAACTATAAGCGTACTTCGGCTTAAGGCCCAATTGTTGCATAAGTGAATAAAACAGGAGGACAGGTCTCGTCGTCAGAGCAAACATTAGGCCTAAAACAGCGAATAGGAATGCCCTTAAACCAATGTGAAACCCCCTATAAAAACTTTCCTCTGTTACATGGATCATCCCCCAGGTAAACCACGTCGTCTCTCCTTTCCCAAACATGATCATCGAGGATGCCGTAGAGAGAAATACAAGGAAAAATGGCATGGCCATCAGCGTCACTAACCTCTTTGAATATCCAGAGAATGACCACAATAAAAGGAAAGTGAACAAGGTCAAATACACGAGCCAGTTCAGGTAATGAACGAAAAGTAAAAGCAGAAAAAGCGCAACCATTACGATCAATTTCATACTCGGGTTAATGCGATGTAACCAGGTGTGTTTATGAGCTATTTCCATGTTCATAATGCTTCACTCCTCGCTGCTTCTACATCCGCATCCTGAACCACTCTTCCTTCTTCGACGGTCCAAATCCTGGTTGCATAGTGTTGGATGATTCTGATATCGTGAGTCACCATCAAGATGGTGACGCCTTCACTCTGTAATTCAAGTAGCATCTCGAGCAATTCAAATGTATTGTGAGCGTCCTGTCCGAAAGTTGGTTCATCCAATAACAGAATATCCTTACCGGGAACGATGGAAGCTGCAACACTCAGTCTGCGTTTTTGACCCACGGATAACGAATAAGGATGTTGTACCTTACATGAACGAAGATTGAATCGCTGGAGTAGCTCATAAACCTTTCTCTCTATGCTTTCTTCGCTCAAATCCTTTAGCCGGTAACTATAGGCCACTTCGTCAAAAACGGAATGGGTGACAAATTGTAATTCGGGATTTTGAAAAACGAAGGCACATTCTTGAGAAATCTTTTTCCCTTTCATCTGTACTCCGTTTAATTCGTACGTCCCGCTAGTACGGTTGAATTTCATTAAGCTGTGCAGTAACGTTGATTTCCCTGCACCATTCCTTCCTGTAACAGCAATCCATTCCCCTTCGCGGATCACGGCATAGGGCAGGTGAATCTTCACTTTCTTTTGAATATAGCCTTTAAAGTCCTCCATTCTTGCAATCACAGGTCCGAATGAGGGACTCTCCCTCATCTGACGGGATGACAGATATTCCTCCCATGCGCCCGAGTACCAGACACCCAAGTTCTTCAACGAATCTTTGTTTTGGTTCAGGATCCACTCTTTCGCTCCATCCGCCATAATGGTTCCATCGGCATCGAAAAGAATGATTCGATCGATCATGTCAAGAACGTGATCAAGTTTATGCTCTACGATCACCAGGGTCTTATCTAAACCGATTTCTTTGATTGTTTTCCAGACAGACTTTGTACTTTCCTCATCCAATAATGAAGTCGGTTCGTCCAGGAACAAGGTATCGGGTCTCAGGGCAAGCGCAGAAGCAATGGCCAATTTCTGCTTCATGCCTCCTGATAATGTTGAGATTTTCGTATGGGGATCCTCAAGTTCCAGTCCCACCTCCGATAGCAGCCATTGTATTTCCCCTTTCATCTCTTCACGGGGAGTCTGTAAATTCTCCAGCACAAAGGCTAATTCTTCATCCACAAATGGCATACAAAATTGCGAATCCGGATCTTGGAATACATAGCCATAGGAATCAGACACCTCCAATTTTGCAGCCCTCATGGGAACATCCACGGAGCGGGGGATCACTCCGGATAAAACATGTAAAAGTGTTGACTTCCCGCATCCTGATGGACCCAATAGCAATACTTTCTCCCCTTCATTTATAGAAAGACTGACTTCATTAAACATCCGTTTCCCTGTTCCGGGATAGGTAAGTCGAAGGTTTTCGACATGCATAAGCATCATCCCCTTTACTGGTTCAATACATCGTAATCATCCTGACTTGCACGTCTGACCAGACTTGTGACTCCGGTTTTCTCGAGGGCCCTGACCAAATAAAATGATCCTGCACCTGCGATGACAATCGATCCCAGTAATCTTGCAAAGATAAACAATGACAGATTCCAAAGGACTAAATCTCCCATATACCCTTTCATGTAATCCATGAAGATGGATCCCCATGCAGAACCGAACGCAGCAAAACATATAATCGAAAGATCATAGCGTCTATATTTCGTCAGGAAGAAAACCGATTCTGCCATTAACCCTTGAATGACTCCGAATAAAAGGACCTCGAGTCCCCATTCAGAGCCCATGAGAAACTCTCCTGAAGAAGCGGCGATTTCGGCTAAAAGGGCGACGCCGGGTTTACGGATGATCAAGAATGCTACTGTGGCCGCCATGAACCACATTCCATAGATGAGTTGGTCTGCATGCAACCCGATCGGCTTCAACAAGTTATAAAATGGACCCCAAAGCTTATAAATGACCCCGAACATGATGGAAATGACCACCGTCACTAAAACATCGGTTAGTTTTAATTTAGACATGGTGTCCGCTCATTTCTTTCCCTGCATCCAGTGCATGCTGAAACGGCCATTTTTCAAGGGTGTAAGCCATCTCCCAAAACTGCCATTCATAAATGCTGCTCAAAATGAAATTTTCTTTCATTCTTTCTTTATCGTGTTGGGTCATTGTTTCTGCCAATTCATCAAGACGATTGATTTGTTCCTCCACTAACTCTTTAAACCATTCCCCACCGTATGCCTCAATCCATTTCTGATACACCGGTTGTTCCGGCGTGCATGATTTCAAGCGTTCCCCGATCTCATAATAGAGCCAGTAACATGGGAGGATCGCCGCCAGGATATCAGCTAAGCCCCCATATCTTGCGGAACGATACATATGGGACGTATAAGCGTACGCTGTAGGAGCCGGTTTGAAATTCTTTTTTTCTTCATCCGTGATCCCTAAACGTTTAGAGAAATTTTCATGAAGAGAAAGCTCTGCTTCATTGGTTCCTACAGCGTGGGATGCCATTCGTGATGTGGTATGTAAGTCCAATGCTTTTGCAGCACCAAGCGCCTGCACCTTCGAGAAATGTGAAAGGTAATAGGCATCTTGCAAGAGGTAGTACTTGAACTTCTCGATGGGGAGAGTCCCATCCCCGATCCCTTTGACGAAAGGATGATCGAAGCTTGCGTCCCAAATGTCGTTGACTTCGTTTCGTAACACTGTTGAAAATGTCATGATTTCCTGCTCCTTTTCCAGACGACCCGAAATGGGCAACAAAAAAGCCACTTTCCATTATGCATACAGCATACAGAAAGTGGCTTGAGATCAGAATGATAGAAATATATTCTATGTGACCGTCAAACACCACTTCCCTACGCTGGTCTCAACCAGATCAGGTTCAAAGGGTCTTAAAGTCACACTTTAATCTCAGCCTTTTCGAAGGCACCCCTAGTGGATCGTCTTATGAAATTTTGTTTTCGATGTTATCGTATCATGATTCATTGAGTTGTCAACATAAAAAAAACAATATCATCATTCTTAATCGGATTCCATATGGCTGTCGAACTCAATGACAGCAAAAGGTGGAGCAGGATAAATGGTATGATATATTTTTTTATTAGAAATTTCGTCAGTTCATTTCTACATCCCTATCATATCCGAATAAACATTCAATATCATGCAAAATTATTAAAGAGGGACGGACCTTCAAAAAGGTCCGTCCCTCTTTTTATTTAAACCATCCTTTTTCTTTGGATTGTGTGATGGCTTCGATTCGGTTTTTCACTTCCAGCTTGTCGAGTATAGTGGAGATATAGTTCCTTACAGTACCTGTTTTAAGCTTTAGTTCATCGGCGATTTCCTTTGTGTTTTTTCCATCGGCAACGAGCTCGAGTACTTCTTTTTCACGGTCTGTGAGGGGATTTTCTTCGCTGTAGACATCATCCATCAGCTCCGGTGCATAGATACGCTTACCATTCATCACAAGCCGGATAGAGTTCGCCAGTTCCTCACTCGGACTGTCCTTCAACAAATACCCTTTCACTCCACCTTTTAATGCCCGCTGAAAGTAGCCTGATCTGGCAAAAGTGGTAAGGATGATCACCTTACAATCTTCCCCTTTTAATTCCTCTGCCGCTTCAAGCCCCGTTTTTTCAGGCATTTCAATATCCATGATACAAATATCCGGCTTCAGTTCATGAACGAGGGTAATGGCTTCTTCTCCATTGCCTGCTTTTCCTACCACTTCCATATCATCTTCAAGGCTCAATAGAGACCCCAATGCGCCCAACAGCATCCGCTGATCTTCCGCAATCACAATTCGAATCATTCCATTCCCTCCCTGTCTGTCTGCTTGATTACTTTCGGAACCCTCATGATTAAGGTCGTACCATCCACCGATACAATATCAAGGCTTCCATTGACAAATTCCAACCTCTCCCTCATCCCGATCAGGCCACTGCCTTTGGACTCTGTGTAATCACTCCCGATCCCCACACCATTATCCTTCACCACAATGGTCATCTCTTTATCCGATTCTTCAACGAGCAGTTCACAGGAGGAAGCCTTACTGTGTTTCACCACATTGGTCACGGCCTCTTTCAAGCACATGCTTAAGATGTTTTCCAAAAAGAGTGAGGTTTGAGGAATGGTCGTGTCATCAGTCATGCGGAATTCGATCTCAGCCGCCTTCAGGAGTTGCTTGATCCTGACGATTTCATCTTTCAATCGGATCCCCCTCATCTGGGAGACCATCGTCCTGACCTCACTTAATGCGGTTCTTGCCGTTTGCTGGACGTCCTGTAATTCACTTCTGGCCTGCTCCGGATCCTTGTACACCAATTTTCTCGCAAGGTCACTTTTCAGTCCGATCAATGAAAGCTTTTGACCAAGTGTATCGTGCAGGTCCCTGGCAATTCTCTGACGCTCTTCCTGTTTGACAAGATCCGATATCCGCTTATTAGCATCCTCCAATTGGTCTTCCAGCTGAACCTGTTTATTCCGGTTATAAATGTTGAACGGAAGCAGGATGACGCTGATCCAGATAATCAGAATGAAAGGAAACTGGGAAAGGAATAATTCATCCTGCAGCACGAAATTATAATTGATCGATGCCGTCGTCAGGACAAGATGAATGATGTACAGGGTCAAAAATGCAACCCGGTTTTTTATATTCCCATTATAGTAAGCAATGTAAAAAGCAAAATAAATAAAATTAAACTGGATGGTCATGGTGATGGAAATCGCAATCAATATCGATGTCCATAAATAAACCGGCCAATCCTTCGAGATAAAAGCAAAACGTAAAGAAATAAAAAAAGTAATGGTCAGGAAAATCCCCACTGCAATTTCGATCGTAGAAGAAGATTGAAAGATAAAGTAAAATGGCAGGATGCTGATAATGCTCCATATGTAGGGGGAAATACCTGAACCTCTTTGAATGTTGATTAATTTTTTCGGCATTTGCACGCTGAATACCTCTTTTGTTTTCAATGTTTTGAAATTACCCCTATATTATGACATATATGACCCTGTTTTTCACATGTTTCCTATGAGAATTCATTTATCTCCAGGGGTATCTGAATACTAATATTTTCGATTTTGAATCCTTTTTTGCTTCTCCATGACCTCATAGGATTTGTGGATGATGTCAGTCAAAACGTCTCCTTTATAGACCCTGCCAATTTTTGTGTTCTCCTGATAGTATTCAACAATTTCATCCAATTTCTCCGACGTTTCTTTATCAACCCTTACATTAAGTTGCATTCTTCCTTGATCTGACAAGGTTCGCCCTCCTATTCTATCAATGTGATATCATCTGCTAGCACTTTGTTATCACAAGTATATCAGATGATATAACATATACATACAGTTCAATTGTCATATTTATCTTGGAATAGCAAAACAGCCCGGGCAAATTTCTCCCGGGCTGTTTTCCCATATTAGTTGTCTTCAATCGTGACTGTTACCGGATCGATATCCATCTTAACTTCGAGGAATGAATAATCATCCTTGTTCCCGTCCCGGTACCCCCAGAAACCTTCTGTCTGATTTCCTTTACTGAATGTAAGCTGAAATCCTTCACCCTGAGAAAAGCTAAAGCTTTTCACTTCATCCTGACCATAATTATCAAGGAGGCTGTAGCTTAAGTAGTTTGCAAGTCCCGGGTGTGGAGTTAATACTCCCGTATGTGGACCCGCGCTATATTCATAGTATTCATAGTCTTTTGTCGACACTTTGTGGTCGCTGATTGAGAATTCTTTCGATTCAACATTGTATTGATCACCTGATGTGATCCACGATAAACGGATATCTTTATACGTATGAGTGGGTGGTGACAGATCTGACTGACTTAAATCCACTAGTGATACACCGCCTCTTCCTTTTACTTCAACCGTCTTGGATGCGTTATCCAAGATCAACGCAGTGTCCTCATCGATTCCATAAGATAACTCATTTTCTTTTCCATAGACTGCTGTCGTTGCAATCAGCCGGCCCAATCGTGCTTTTTTATCAAAGTGCTGGTCAACGATGCCATACGGGAAGAATCCAAGCCCCTTCTCAAGGTATCCGGGGCCGCCTTCTTGCTGGGACATGCCATCATAGTTTTCAGTAAACCCCTTTGATAGTGTGTCGTAGCTTCCACCGCCTGCTATCATGACATCACTCATGATGGCGGCTCCTGCACTTGTACCACCAAGGACCGCTCCATTTCGGTAAATTCTCCACATACTGCTGAGCACCTGTGAATTCGTTCCGTCTTCGTTCAATAAAGATTGTGTGATATTCGTTTGATCGCCTCCCACAAACCAGATCCCATCATACTCCAGGATGCGTTTTGCAAGACCAGAATCATTCTTATTGTCCATCCAGTCTTCTTCATTTTCTTCCGTCCCTTTAAAGTCATGATTGGATATAGGAAGGATATCGATGTTGTCCGCCTGTACTCCATATGAGGTCAAATCTTCTTTAAAGGCATGTGAGGACTTCAAGCTGGAACTTGCTGCCGGGACGATCCCGATTTTCCCATTTTCACCCGCACGATTAATGAATTCATTATAAACTTCTTCATTGCTGCTGCCTAAAGCACCTCCGACAATCACCAAGCTTCCTTTTGTTTCAGGATCAAAAGAACTCTCGGGAACGTCGAGCGTAGATTTCTTAAAGTCTTGTTGTAGACGATCTTTATCACTAAAATTGACTTTCACAGGAGATACATCCATTTTCACATGAAGGATGGAATAAGAATCTTTTTGACCATCCTCATAACCCCAGTAGCCATTTGTTTCATCCGTTTGTTTGAATATAAGCTCAAATCCATTTCCTTTACTATCATAAAGATAGCTGGATACTTCTTCTACCGCTTCATTGTCTACCAACGAATATGAAAGATAGTACGGCAATGTCCCATACGACGATAAGACCCCGGTGGCAGGAAGAGGTTTAAAGTTGTAATATTCATATTCCTTTGTTTCGACCTTATCCTCAGCTATGGTGAATTCTTTCGTTTTCACCTGTAGCTTATCACCTGGGGAGAGATAGCTGATATCAAGATCACGAATCCCGCTTCCGGTTGTAGTTGAGCCAGAAGTATCTACAATGGTCACATTGGATCTACCCAATACGGAAATGGTCCCTTCCTGATTGTTCACAACCATCGCCGTATCCTCATCGATTCCATAGGCTAATTTTTCATCAGCCGTTTTATAACGTAAGGCCGTGGCGGCTAACCTGCCAAGGCGGGAGCGTTCATTGAAATGTTGATCGACAATGCCCCATTGAAAGAATCCCAGTCCCTTCTCAATATAAACTGGTGCATATTCGTCTTCCGGATTAGATACGTCCTCTGTTGTAAATTCCTGACGGAGGCCCCCTAAGCTGTCTCCACCCGTTATCATCACGTCACTCATGATGGCGGCTCCGGCGCTTGTCCCGCCAAGTACGGCACCTTTCCGGTAAATACCCCATATTTCTTCCAGTGCTTTTGTCCTTTCCCCATTCTCTTTCATTAATGTATCGGTTATTTTCAGCTGGTCACCACCGACAAACCAAATACCTGTGAGTTTTTTTATCCTTTTGGTGATGTGATGATTTTCAGCGTTTTTCTTCCATTTACTTTCATCCTCTTCTGTCCCTTTGAAATCATGAGAAGAAAAAGGAAGGATTTCAATGGATTTTTCATCCACTCCATATGAGATCAAATCTTCTTTGAATTGAACGGAAGACTTCATAGAACCGGAAGCGGATGGAATGATCCCTATTTTAGCTTCCTTCTTTCCTCCGGATAATCCAATGAACTTTTCATACACATCTGAGTTACTGCTCCCTAATGCCCCTCCAACAATCACCAGGTTCCCTTTAATGTTCTTTTCATTCTTTTTGGCCATGATTCCAGTAGTAGCCATACTGCCGATCAATGCCAAAACAGTCAATACAACGATTCCTTTCTTCACTTTCCCCCAATAACCAATCATCAACCATTCTCCCTTCCAATCATTCTTTCATAAAGGTAACATGCAAATTTCATGCCAACTCTGAAATCTCCGAATTATCAGTCAAAAATGCAGGAATGGGTTCTAATTGGATCTTTCTGGTGACCAAGACTTTACCCAATAACAAAAAGCACCATCCCCTTTCTTCAGAAATGAAGGGGGTGATGCTTTCGATACACTTTACGCAATATGTTCTTCGCAGTAAGCAAGAAGGAGCCTTTCTTCGTCTTCTTCCAATTCAAAGTCCAGGAAGGACTCCGTGTTTCTTTCAATGATCGCAGATTGTACGAGCCTTGCTCCATTTTCGTCCCGGACAAAGATGGCTTTTATATAAATACCCTGTTCCGAATACAGTTCATCGTCTTCGGGTACTTCAACATCCAGCATCACTTCATAACGATCCCCGCTTAAAATCCCTGTTGGGTCTTTAAGTTCTTCCACATGATGATTGGTAATATTCATTTATCTATCTTCCTTTCACTATCAAACAAGTTTCTGCTTATCCACCTATTATACACGTTCCGTCCCCCATTTAAAAATGTATTCCTATCTGTCCACTAAAGGATATAAATAGGCTTCCTTCCCAAACTCCGCTATAATAATGATAGATCTACTGTTTAAGGAGAGATTTGAAGTGAACTCTAAAGAAATGCAGGAAAAAATCATCCAGAATTATCAGAAGGACGAACATATGATGATCCTTGTGTTTGCACAATGGTGTGTGAATCACGACCTCGATCCCACTGAACTTTATCAAAGGGCGTATCCCCAACAGGGAGATAATCCCGCCCTGCAGCAAGGAATCGACTTGACCGTTTCAAAAGAAGAGTCCGAAGAAATTCCAGACACCACTATACTAGGTGTCCTATCCCTATTCGGGAACGATGACCTGGCTCATGTTGTGACGGAAGAAATCAGCAAACGTACAAAATAAAAACGATAAATTCACATAGAGGGACGGACCTTGTTAAAGGTCTGTCCCTCTGTTATTTCTTCACATAAAATCAAAATAATATCGAATGATGTGAAAGAAGATGGGCGATGTATAAGCGAGGCTGTCGACACGATTGAGGTAGCTCTCTTTTAACGCAGCTACTCTTTCTTGATTGCCGATGAGAAGGTCGCGCTTCAATACGGATATTGTCAAGCTTCCGACAAAACCGCTGATGCTGATGATGAGTCCAGAAAGAATGCCAAATCGAATGTCAAGGGGAGTTAAAAAAGGATACAAGAAATATGACACTCCGGTTGTAACCACCATCGCCGATAGAAACCCTTCCCATGTAATATAAGGATTTGAAGTCGGAACCACCTTCCTCTTCCCGATATACATGGAGACAACAAATTGAACGATATCGCTTACCTGGGTTATCACTACCAGGAAAAGAACAAGATTAGCCCCATATTCAGGGCTCGCAATCTGGTAATATGCGAGGTGACTTAAACCAAACACCATCAGCATAATCCCCCATTGGGTTGAGCTAACGGAGCGCAGGAATCCGAGTGTGCCTTTTCCTAAAAGCCGGGGCAGGGGAAGCAGTAAAAATACGTAAACGGGAATAAATACTATGAACATGCCATACCACCCTATATAGATCCAGTAAAACTGAATCGGGATCGATACATAAGCCCATAAGAATATCCGCCTGTCGGCTTTCCGTGTCTTCATCATGGAGAAATACTCTTTAAGGGAAAAGAAACATAAAACCATTAACGAAAACATGGATATAACAGGATTAAATAAAGTCGCCAAACAAAATACCACGAACATTCCCCACCATGTTTTCACTCTTAGGGAAATCCCTGAGAAGTCTTTTCCCCTTTGATTTCTTTTGATTTGTAAGAACAATACGTTGACAAGGACCAATCCTATAAAAATAATAAATAAAGTCCAAATGGCCGAATCCATTTTCATCCCCCTTCTCAAATGACCGTATTCAAACGGTGCATTTATTGTATAATTAAGCATATGGGAAATTCTACTACTTTAAAAGAGGGAATGAGCTATGGAGAGTAAATATATTTTTATTTTACTGACGGATACAGGAACCCTGTTTACAAAGTCCATCAAAAAGTACACGAAAGCCCCATACAATCATGCGTCCATTTCCTTCGACCGTGAACTGACCGAGTTATACAGCTTTGGTCGGAAACATCCTAACAACCCCATAAATGGAGGATTTGTCAAAGAGGATATCTTTCATGGTACATACAGCAAATACCCACATACCACTTGCGTGATTTATCAATTGGAGGTAACGGATAGGGATATTGAAAAAATGAAGCGGGTATTAAACGTCTTTAAAAGGAGCCGCAAAAAATTCCTCTATAACATCCTAGGGGTATTCGGTGTATCCATGAATGAACCAGTTGAATTCAGCAACTCCTACTTTTGTTCCCAGTTCGTAGCAGAGATTCTTCAACGTTCCGGTATCAAACTTTGGGATAAGCTGCCTGCGCTGATCACTCCGGAAGATTTCAGAAAGTACCCCCAATTCCACCTGGTCTATGAAGGAAAGTTGTTCGATTACGAGCCGGTCAAACAAAAAAGGGCAAAATAAAATCCCCCTCGGATTTGTTCGAGAGGGATCGTTCTTTTAGGACTCATCCACAGTTTGAAGAAGGTTGAATAGAAAATCATAAATAAGCTCGTAAACCGTAAGCATGGTCTGACTTTCATCAAAATCACGGTGGTCATTCAAAGTGAAATTCAAGTCCCATAACCCATCTTCTCCATTAAACAACAGATCATAAGATGATTCACCTTCAAGAGACCCGTCTAAATAACTCTCTATCTGACTCCGATACTTCTTTTGCAGTTTTAACCCCAACATCGCATCATACGTACCAAATACGTCATCCACTTCCACAGAAACGGCGTCCACTCCAATCAAAGCGAACCATTTGGATTCAAGGTAAATGAACTCGTTTTTATGTTCTTTCAAATAAGTCATGTGCTGACCCAGAAAGTCATCAGATTCTTCCCCGATCAGTTCTTCGGTTTCTTTATCACAACGCTCGATATATGCATCCCGAAAACGTGAATCCGCTTCCGGGACGGCAACCTCGTCAGCATCCAGTAAACCGTGATTCAACACATAGTCTCTCTCTTGTTTAAACAGGTGAACAGGAATGTCTGATCCTTTCATTTCATCAATATACTGCTGTACTCTTTTCTGTAACATTCAATTCCCTCCACATGGATTACTTCTATATTTCCTTTATGTACTACTCTAACTCCAAGTATACAGGACAATGATCACTTCCGTGAATATCCGAGTGAATTTCGGCTTTTGCTATAGAAGGGGCTAATTGTTCGGAGACGATAAAGTAATCAATCCTCCAGCCGATATTTCGTTCACGTACTTTACTCATATAAGACCACCAACTGAAAGCGTCATCCTTTTCAGGGTATAGATAACGAAAACTATCGACAAAGCCTTCCTTTAGCAACAGTCCCATTTTCCCCCTTTCTTCATCGGTGAAACCTGAATTTCCACGGTTTGACTTATCATTTTTCAGATCAATTTCCGTATGCGCAACATTTAAGTCCCCACATAGAATGACCGGTTTATGAAGATTCAAATCCGCGAGATAGTCTCTCAAGGCATCCTCCCATTCAAGACGTTCCTTGATCCTCGAAAGATCTCTTTTCGAGTTAGGTGTATAGACATTCACCAAGTAAAAAGAACCATATTCACATGTAATGATTCTCCCTTCAGGTTCCATATGATTTTGATTGAAACCATACGAGACTGTCATAGGTTTCTTTTTAGTGAACACGGCAGTGCCTGAATATCCCTTCCGTAATGCATAATTCCAATATTGGTGGTACCCCTTTAAATCCAAGGAGATTTGCCCTTCTTGAAGCTTGGTTTCCTGAAGACAGAAAATATCTGCATCTATGCTGTGAAAATAATCTAAAAACCCTTTTTTCACACACGCTCTAATTCCGTTTACATTCCATGATACTAATTTCATAGTAATCTATTTAACTCCTTTATACATAACTTTCATCCCTTATTATCCTACCATAAAATCAATACACGTTATTCATTATACTGATATAACATACCGTTTTACCCAATACTATTTCAATATAACTATGGTCTTCCGTTGAAACTTTTGCATAATAAAAACCATGCTTCCGCATGGTTTTTATCGTTTATACTGATTTATTTCAATGGATTAGAATGTTAATGTGACATCTGCGTCCTTTGCGAATTCAAGGAATGTGACTGCTCCACCCACTTCGATTCCATCCACAAATGCTTCTTTATCCAAGCCCATTACATCCATCGTCATTTGGCAACCAATAAAGGAAACCCCCATCTCTTGTGCCATTTCCACTAACTCGGGAATACCGGGTACATTGGCCTTGGCAAATCCCTCTTGGAAGTGTTCTTTTCCTTCGGGCATCGGAAGCTGTTTGTGACCTTCTTTATGGATAAGATTTAATCCTTCAAATGTAAAGAAAATGGCTACTTCCTGATCGGTGGCTGCCGCCGCAGTTGCAATATTAAATACTTTATACGCATCAAATAATCCACCGTTACTTGCGATGATCGCTACTTTTTTACTCATTTTCCATTCCTCCAGATTTCGGTTTTATTCTTCCTATTTTTGTTGTGACCCATGTGGTTTCAATAAAGAAGATTATTTCGTAGGACCTTCCCAAGACATCATTCCACCGGTCATATTAATGACATTGAACCCCTGACTCTCAAGAAATTGTGAAGCTTGTCCACTTCTTCCTCCAGAGCGGCATACCATGATATATTCTTTCGTCTTATCTAACTCACCCATACGACTTTCAATCGAACCCAACGGAATATGTTTAGCAGCCGGAATCATTCCTGAAGCGACTTCTTCATCTTCACGAACGTCTATTATGTTTAAAGATTGATTGCCTTCAGTTACTAATTCTTCAACTTGTTTGGCGGTTAATTCTTTCATAATGATTCCTCCCAATTCTCTGATATGAATAACTGTATGTACATATAATATACCTGCATGGGTATTTTGTCAACCAAATAAAAACGTGATGACATAATGATCACCACGCATGGCCCTTTCCTCTACACACTACTTCTTTATATACTCACTTATTTCCTGAAAAATCTCTTCTCTAATCATATTCACCTTTGCAAAGTCCATGGCCCCTATATAGATGGATTCGAGTTGTTCACGAAGCTTCTTAGCTTCTTTTAGATATGAGATTGCTTCATTCATTTTATCCTTATAAGCTTTTGTCGTCCGTTCGATATCGACAGCATATTTTTCATCTGTCCCCTCGGTAATGCACCTTTCATACATATCGATGATTTCGTCTGATTCACGATCGGGAAAATATTCATGTGGTGCTGTGCTATCAAATATAGCGATCCCTTTTTCTCTGATGATCAGCATATCAAGACTATTGGGGTCAAATCCGCAATGATAAACTTCTACGTCAAATCCTTTCTCTTCTGCAGCAGAAGCAATTTTCTTTAACATCGTTGACTTTCCGGAACCTGCTCGCCCTTTGATAAAGTAGCGCTTCCCGACATCCTCCGTTAAATTCTGAATGTAGTCAACTGCCCCATCAGGAGTAGCGGCACCCAAGAACCGATGTTTGACTGTGGAGGATTTAGGAAGGCTGTTTTCTTCAAAAAAGAGTGAAGTTAACTCGTTTGTCAATTCATTGGCTTTTTCGAAGTCCATGTTCGCAATGTAGATGTCTTCAATGTCATCATGGGCACTCAGGGATGACGCAAAGGTATGATAAGCTTTCTGAAAGAGTGAGGCAATGTGATCATTTAAGGCAAGGATTTCTTCCTTGTGCCCGGTCAGTTCATCACGGTCCCATGCCACTCCTACATTCACATACTCTTCGATCACACCGGGTGCTTTTGGTTCAATAATATGAGGAGCTGTCCCATCTACAATCCCCACACCGAATTCAGGGAGGAGAACACCGTCGATTGATTGATTATCGGAAGCACAATGTAAATAGTCCACGTTTAACCCATTTTCTTCAAAACGTTTTCCAATCGTTTTCATCAATGAGGATTTACCTGTTCCAGGACCACCCTTTAAGATATATATCCGCTCTAATCCATCGAGTACTGAATCATATAGACTGTAGAATCCTTTTGCCGTATTCCCTCCAGCATAGTAATGACGAATCTTCCCTGTCATGAAATCACCCTTTCACATCATTTATTTAAACATATGAAGCGGGAGCTAAATAGGTGAATACCCACAACTAAAGCGGAAACGGCTTGAACAGAGGCGACCAGCATAAGATGAACATGCCGGAAAGGCGCCCTTTGCCTTTTTGGCATGTTCACCTTATGACCTCGAGCCTCTAGCCGCTGGAGCTGGATGAAACAAAAGCGGAAGCGGCTTGCACGTAAAAAAAAGCACTTCCACGAATGGAAATGCTCTTTTATATGATTATGCGTGAATCAATCATCTCCGTTTAGGAAATCCCCGATTCCACCAAGTATACTTCCCTCACCCGTCGAACGCCCTCCACCTGGAGCGTTTGCATAGATCCGTTCCGCTAACCGGCTGAACGGAAGAGACTGTATCCATACCGTACCCGGTCCACGGACAGTAGCAAAAAACAGACCCTCTCCACCAAGGAAAGCCGACTTGATTTTGCCGACATATTCAATGTTGTAGTCCACTTCTTTTGTCATTGCCACTAAACAACCCGTATCCACCCGCAGCACTTCCCCCGGCTGGAGCTCTCTTCTATAAATCGTCCCCCCTGCATGAAGAAAGGCTAAACCGTCCCCTTCAAGTTTCTGCATAATGAAACCTTCTCCACCAAAGAAGCCGGTTCCCAATTTCTTTTGAAAATCGATTCCGACAGACACTCCTTTAGCCGCACAAAGAAAGGCATCCTTTTGACAAATCACTTTACCGCCTAATTCACTTAAATCGACCGGAATGATTTTTCCCGGATAAGGAGCTGCGAAAGATACATGCTTTTTTCCCATTCCCTCATTGGTGAAGACGGTCATGAATAAGCTTTCCCCTGTCAATATACGTTTTCCTGCTCCCACAAGCTTCCCAAGAAAACCTCCAGTCCCGCCTCCTTGAGAGCCATCACCAAAGATTGTTTCCATACCGATACCATCTTCCATCATCATCATACCACCAGCTTCAGCCACTGCACTTTCTCCCGGATCTAATTCTATCTCGACAAATTGCATATCATCCCCGTGCAATTTGTATTCTATTTCATGTGAATTCATTCCTTTTTCCTCCTCTATAAACATGCATATTTACCTATTCTTCAAGAGGGAGGGATTTCCCTTCTCAAATCCCATTTTCATAATAATTAGAAATCATGAAGAAAACCCCTTTGCGCATATGATCGCAAAGGGGGTTTCAATAATCACTTTTACGGTCGGGGAATATTCTTACCATAAAAGATTTCATCCATTTCCATTTTTAGTTTGTCTGTAATTTCTTCGACCTCATTCTCTTCCAGTCTGTCCTTTGTATAGCCAAATAAGTAATTGTTCAAATCAAATTCTTTCAATTTACATTTTGTGTGGAAAATGTTTTGAGGATAGACATTCACATCGATCATGTCATACTCATCCTTAATTTCTTCCGGAATATAATTCTGAATGGAATTGATGTCATGGTCGATGAATAGTTTCCTTCCATTAATATCCCTGGTGAATCCTCTTACGCGATAATCCATTGTCATGATATCGGTGTCGAAGGAGTGAATTAAATAATTCAATGCCTTCAGGGGAGAAATTTCCCCGCATGTAGAAACATCGATATCTGCCCTGAATGTAGAGATCCCTTCATGTGGATGATACTCCGGGTAGGTATGGACCGTAATATGGCTTTTATCAAGATGCATCGTCACAGTTGAAGGCAAAGGACCGGGTGATTCATCAAAATGCTCCGTCGGCACTTCGACAATCGGCCCTTCCGATACCAGGATGGTGACACTTGCCCCCTGTGGAACATAGTCCTGTTTCGATACGTTCAGTACATGTGCCCCGATGATATCCGAAACATGGGTGAGGATTTTCGTCAATCTATCGGCGTTGTATTGCTCATCAATGTATTCAATATAGGCTTCCCGTTCTTCACGGGTCTTTGTATAACAGATATCATACATATTAAAACTCAACGACTTCGTTAAGTTATTGAATTCATGCAGTTGAATCCGTTCTTCATGAGATAATTTCATTGCTATTTTCCCCCTTTATGTAAATGGTGAAGATACCCTATTTAATTATCTTACCCAGAGCCATCCAAACTAAAACAGGCAGAACTGATTGAAAATGGTGTAGAATGGGTACTGAGCAAAGAGAGTAGCCTTTCTCTTTTTACTTCTATATTATTTTGGATACAATGGAAGGTAGAATGGAGTGTTAGCATTTGAGACGATTATTTATACTTATCATGATTATTGTGGTTGCCTATATATCAAAACCCGTCTGGGAAGAGAAAGTGGAAGCGTCAGGTTTTGACACTGTCCTCTCCAAAATCGAAGAAATGAAGAACAACCCTAAGGTTCAGGATGCCTTTGATCAACTCTATCAGGAAGTGAACCTGCTCCTGGTAAAGCTGGACGAGTCGTTCCGTGACCTCGAGAACACCTCTGATACGAAGAAAGAAGACCCTGTGGAGAAGCCGGCTTTAACAGTCCCAAGCGATCAAACGTTTTCTATCTATAATATTGAACTCGGGGATTCCAAAAAAAGTGTCGAGGAAGAAGTCGGCGATGCCAAGAGAAAATCCAGCAATGAATACGGGGTTTCATGGTATGCCTATCATGAAAATTACCGGAACTTCTTCATGGTCTCCTATGATCAAAACCAACAGGTTAATGGACTGTTCACCAATCAAGATCTTCTCTCCTCTGATTCAGGGATCAAGATGGGCGTTTCCAAAGAGGTGGTACAGAATGAACTGGGTGAGCCACTGACCAATATCCGGAAAGGACTGACATTATATCAGTTGCAAAATAATGGGGAACAGGATGTGTACCAGATCGATGGGAGCTATGTGACGATCTTTTATGATAAGCATGAAAATGATACCGTCACCGCCATCCAGATCATCGAGGGGAACCTGGAAGCGAATAAGAAAAACTTCTATACCAAGGCAAGCTCTGAATTGAAAGAAGGGTTTGAATTCCAACTGTTCGACCTTACGAATGCCACCCGTGTAGAGAAAGGACTGAATGTCCTTTCATGGGACAGTCTAGTGAGGGATACAGCACGTAAACATAGTCTGGATATGGCGGAACAGGACTATTTCAGTCACACGAACCTTGATGGTCAGTCACCATTTGATCGCATGGAAGAAGATCAGGTAGCCTTTCGCACTGCTGGGGAAAACCTCGCCTACGGTCAGTTAAGTTCGATCTTCGCCCACGAAGGACTGATGAATTCCAAAGGTCACAGAGAAAATATCCTCCAGCCACACTACGAACATTTAGGTATAGGGGTAGCCTTTAACGAAAAGTCCCAGCCTTATTATACAGAGAATTTTTATAGTAACTGACAATATCTCCAGCGCCTTGCCGCCCATGGCCGCTGGAATTTCATGAAAACCAAAAAAACAAGCGGGTGCTTTCTCCCGCTTGTTTTTTTGGTTTATTAAATGTGCACTGTAAGGATCATGACTTGGATGGAGGAATCTCACATCCGTTTTCATCACATGCCATTCCATCCGTTCCAAGGGGCTGAAGAGCTGAAGGTTCATTTTCCTCTTCCCACACCTTTTGTATGGAATTCAAAAATACATCACTTGGTTGAGCACCTGAAATGGCATACTTACGATTGATAACAAAGAACGGCACACCTTGGACACCGATTTGCCTCGCCTCTTCCTCATCCCGGCGAACCTCTTCTGAGAAATCACTGCCTTCAAGGACGGAAACCGTCTCCGCTTCATCCAGTCCAGCCTGTTTCGCTAATTCCACGAGCGTTTCTTTGTCACCAATATGTTTAGAAAGAGTAAAGTGGGCATATAACAGGATTTCAGTCATCTCTGCTTCTTTCCCTGCTGTTTTCGCATATTTAGTCAGGCGGTGGGCATCAAACGTATTAGTCGGTATGCTTGAGTCAAACCGGAAATCAAGTCCCACAGAAGCTGCTTGCCGGCTCATGCCATCGGTCATGTTTTTAGCTTCCTCAAGAGATGTTCCGTACTTTTTGGAAAGGAGTTCTTGAATACTATATTCTGTGTTGACCGGAGCGCCGGGATCGAGTTCAAAGCTTTTAAATTCAATTTGAACAGTATCCCTCTGAGGGAAATGCTCCAGAGCCTTCTCTAAATGACGTTTTCCTATATAGCAGAATGGACATACATAATCTGACCATACTTCAATTTTCAATCTTACCACCTCAATCATCGTTTTCAGTTCGTACTAGATCGTATCACATAACCTTTCATCTTACATATGATTTGCTCACGATTCACTAATATCGCGGTTTCCCCTTCGTCCTTCTTTTAACCCTCGCAGCATGACAGCGATCACAGATAGGAAAACCGAAGTTCGGAGGAAGTTTTTTTCCGCATTGCCTGCACGACTGTGTTAAACTGGTGACTTCCGTCCGCAGACTTTCATGAACGCCATCGGCAATTTCACTCCTGATCCGTTCCCAATAGTAAGCCTCAGTCTGTCTGCCCAATCGGTATAAAAATAAAAGATGAAGCCCGACAGCTTTATACGAAACTTCTTTTTGCTCTAAGTTCGTACTCTTCAACTGTGGTTCAGGCAGTTCTTCACCCTCTACAATCGCTTGCATGCACTGTAGCCACTGCTCCGTTAACTGTGTTTCCTTCTTGGAGAAAGGAAGATGAAGAAAGCCGTAAAGGTCATTTAATGAAAGTTTGGCCTCGATGTCGGTTCCCCGGATCAATTCATATAGTTCCCTTTCTTCAAAAAGGGTCGCTTTTTCCGTACCGAGTGGACTTTTGAACTTATCCCATAAAAAGAAGAACGTGTCCATGTCATGGTAATGTCTTTGAAAACGTTCAAACACACCACTCGTTGGGGCGATGGCAAATGTTTCGAGGGCTTGATCAGGCTTTTCGAGGAGCTGCTTCATCACCTTAATATCCTTTGAGAACGCAACTTTCCCCTCATTGTAAATTCCTTTTCTCCCTGCCCGGCCGGCAATTTGCTTAACTTCCTGTGAAGTCAGCCTTCTCCTCCTCGTCCCATCAAATTTATCCGTTTCCAGGAAGACGATTCTGCGTATCGGCAGGTTCAGTCCCATCCCGATTGCATCGGTCGCAACAATCATATTCGTTTTCCCATTAATGAACTGCATCATCTGCCTCTTCCTCGTTTCAGGAGGCATACTTCCGTAGATCATACTGACTTTATGTCCATTATTTTGTAGTCTTGAAGCGGTATCCAACACTTTCTTCCTTGAAAAACAAACCACTGCGTCTCCTTTTTTAGCATGTCTCAATTGGAATTCTTTTGATTCGACTTCAAGGGGGATGTCTCTTTTGTAATGATGAATCTCGACGTTGCCTTCCCCGACCAATCCCATTAATAGATCCCGGACGTTTTCACTCCCGATGATATGGACCTCTTTGGCTCTTGCCTTCGTAATGGCACGATACCAGGAGAAGCCTCTATCCTGATCGGCAAGCATTTGGGCCTCATCGATCACGATCACTTCATATTCATCTTTTTCACGAAACATTTCAACCGTAGATGAAACATGGCGTGCAGAAGGAACTTCTTTCTCTTCTTCACCTGTTTTCAGATTACACGGGACGCCGTCTGCATTCAATGTATCGAATACTTCCAGAGCTAGTAAACGAAGGGGGGCCAAATACATACCGCTTCTGGCTTCTTTCATCCGGCTGATTGCATGATGCGTTTTCCCTGTATTGGTTTCACCGATATGGAGGATATAGTGGATATCACCTCTGAACGAAGGGCTGTATTCCCTTCCAAAGATTTCTTCCAGTATTCGTTCCTCTTCCTCTTGCTTCCGTTTTAATTCAGCAAGTTCAGCTGCTTTTCTTTCCTCGCGCTTCTTGAGATCTTTTTCATATAATGAAAGATGAACATCTGTATCAAAAGGAATTTCTGTCAGTCTGTATAAATCATCCATATACTCCTCTTGAATCATGCTGAAAAAGTTGGATTTCAGCGTCAGGAGAAAATGGTGACTGAGCCTGCTCAACCTTTCTTCTGTAAGTTCCTGGCCGTACACCGCCTCATATCCCTTCCTTAATTCTTCGGGCATAAGCTCGGATAAAGACCGATAAACCACCTGCTCTATGTGATAAAAGACAAAGCGTTCATAGGGATAGAAATAGGTTTCATATTCCCACACATGTCCATCCCAATGCTCACTCTTTTTGTGAATCGAACCTGTGAATTCCGTAAGAAAATCGGAAACGTTGACAAAGGAGTCCTTTGTATAGCGTCCTTCTTCTTCTAATTTCACTTCCAACATATACGGTTCGACCGATCGGAATTTGGTTTTGGTCCGGATATCACTCATCCATTTATTGGCGAATAAAAATCGCAATTCCACATACCAATGAGTCTCTAGCTTGTCTATTTGTTGGCTGATGAAAGAAAGAATCTTTTTTTGACTCTCTTTTTGAAGGACAGCCTTCTTTTTTTCTTCTTGATTCTTAACAAATGTCTTTCGGACCTCACGATGTCGTTCTGTCCAATCTTCTTCGGATATAGGATGATCCTGTATCCAGTTTAAAATATGGAAAGGTTGATACTCTCTGATTTCATTCCGGAACAATTTGTTGATCAATTTTTTATCCGTACCTTCAATATCGTACCCTTTATCTCGCAAAAATGCTTTTTTATGACTCCGCAAGACATCATTCGTTACTTTATTAAGCCAAATATTCAGCCATATTTGATGAAAGAAAGCACTCCTTTCCTTCAAATAATCCTGAAATGAAGGACATTTTTCGTGTTTCTCCAGGAAAAGTGTCATATCCTCCTCGATTTTTCGTTTCGTTTCCTCTATTGCTTCTTCTCGAAGTATGTGAAGCTTTTGCATGGTAAGACCCCTTTTTATCGTAATACAGATTCCGCTACTATTTATTTTATAGTGTATGTATTTCTTCTCCATCTAACAAATCACTTGCTCAAATAAGTCATTATATCACATATGCAAATCTTCTATCATGACTAATTGGGAGTTCGGGTGTAGGTTGACGCGAATCAATTTTCACTTCTTTCAATGGCTTCTCCTACGGCAATCGTTAAATCCCTGGTAAGTTCGGCAACCATTTTATCGAATGCATGTTGAAGCACCTTTGCAACAGGGCTTGTGGATACAATGGATAAGCTTCCTGTCATTCTTGTTAAACAGGTGTCTACTTCATCCGCTTTGAAAAATCCTGAACCCGTGAACCTTTGATTTACGCCCTTTAACGTGAACTTCACTTCAGATGGTTCCTTCCAATCTGTAATTCTCACATTCACATGGATCTTTTTTGTCACCATCCCATAATGAACGGTGAATTTCCACGTTGATTGATTATTGGAATAAATAGTATGCTCCTTGTAGCCGGGCACCAGTGGAGCCCAAGCATTCATATCACGAATAAAAGTCCATACATCTGATCGCGATGCATGGACATTCACTTGATGTATTCCATTCCCCATAAGTCATCTCCCCTTTATATAATGAGATCATTGCCTCATTCACCTCATTTTTCCCGTATATGTTGCCGGGACTTTGATGAATAGTATGAATGGGAATGGATCATTATGACTGGTGAACCTACTAAATAGAGAGGCACCGACAAATCGGAGCCTCTCTATTTGTTATTTGATGATGTTCCGGACAATGCGGGGCACTTCTTTCAGTGCCTTCACTTCATAATCCGGGACAACCTTTTGTGGTGTTTGCCCCCGTCGATTAATCCATATCGTTTTGATACCGATCCTTGAAGCCCCCAGGATATCCGTGTTTAAGTTATCTCCAACCATAATCACTTCATCCTTATGAAGCTTCAGCCTCTCTAATGCATGATGGAACATGGCAGGATCCGGTTTTCCTTTACCGATATCCCCAGAGATGATGATTTCTTTGAAATAAGGGAGAAGTTCAGGAGTTTTATCGAGCTTTGTATTTTGTAAATGAGGGGAACCATTCGTTAATAATAACAGTTGGTAGTTTTCCTTCATTTCATTTAAAACCAGGAACGTATCTTCATATACATATGGTCTTTGTTTTCGTTCTTGTCGAAATTTCTCGGATAATTCTTCACCAAATACGGAATCCGTGATACCCATAGAATTCAATCCCCTGGTCCATGATTCTTTGCGGTAGGAAGGGACGGTTTCTTTCATCTTCAGGAAATTCTCATCATGTTCATCGAGGAAATCCCCCCAAAGGCCTTCAAAAGGGTTAATTCCAATATCCTGCGTGAACTCATATGTATCATATGTGGCATACAGCTCCCTGGCTGCTTCCCTGACGCTTGACTCCAGAGCTTCTGGATCGGTCCCCGCCTTCTGGTGTGCATAGTGGCACGTTGCTTTGAAGGCTTCTTCAATGCTTTTCGAATCCCATAGTAAAGTGTCATCTAAATCAAACAGGATGGCTTTGATCACTCTCATCTCTCCCTTAGCGTATTCAACTTATCATTTAGATTACTAGCTAAATGTGAAATAGTAAACCAGAAGGATAAAATAATTTATTGCGTTATTTTCAAAAGTAATAGGGAATATAACTAAAAACAGAGTAAAACGAGGTGAAATCAATATGTGGATCGTTTATGCAAGCATTGCCTTATTTGTCATTTCCCTGATTATGCTGGGTGTATCATTGATGAGGACCCTCAAGACCACACGTCCCATTGTGAATGAAATGAATCAAAGGGTAGCCACTATTCAATCGAGGATGGAAAAAATCTCTTCAGAATCAACTCAGCTACAGGAAACCCAGGGAGAGATTCAACATGATATCGAATATAAAAAGTCCACTTTTACAGATACCATCCAAGAGGTAAAACGTACGCCTGAAGTATTAAAAGAATTTGTTAAGAGTATGAAAAGATAGTGTTCTGTCACCTTGCTTGATGCAGGGTGATTTTTATTCCACATAAAGTTTACATAATATTATTATGATTGATAGAGTTCCTTTCCTCCCCCCACGTATTCATGATACAATCGACTACATTCGTTACGAGGAGGAAAAGCTGTGAAAAAATGGGCATTTGTTTCAGACTTCGATGGAACCATTTCAAAAAAAGATTTCTACCATCTCGTCATGGAGAAATATTTTCATGAAGGAGAGGCCTTATTTACCAAATGGAAGGCTGGTGAAATGAAGGACATCGATTTTTTGTCTACCGTCTTTTCATCGATTCATCAAGACGAAACTCAAATCATTGAGGATATCCATTCATTAGAAATCGATGAACATGTCACTGCCTTCATCCGTAAAGTCCAGGCTCAAGGAGGGGATTTCTATATCCTCAGTGCGGGAACGGATTATTATATCCACCATATTCTTCAAAAATACGGAATCACGGATGTGAATGTTTTCTCAAATGAAGGCTATTATATGGAAAAGAATGTACACATGAAGATCGATCCGGATCATCCCCATTACTCAGAGCGTTATGGGATTGACAAGTCCACAGTGATTTCTGAGCTTAAAGAAGAGTATGAGACGATTTACTTTGCCGGTGATAGCGAGCCGGATAGCCACCCGGCTGAAGTGGCGGATGTCACCTTTGCCATGGAAGCACTGCAGGGGATCCTTGAGGAACGCGGGACCCCATTTATTAAAGTAAATGATTTCTATGACATAGACCGTCATTTAACAGATAGAGGTGTATTAAAGTAAACCACTTTGCACTTTTATTTCATGCATGATACACTTAATCTGCCTCTCCCGGACATTCGCTTGTTGCGGGACACTTAACCATGTACGGACGGGAGGGGCCTCGATATACTAAAAACAAAGACTGAGTCCATCATTTTTGGATTCAGTCTTTTTTAGGTTGAATAGTGTTCTTGTTATGGTGATGCTGGCATTTAACGCAATAAAATAAAAAAGCCAGCCCCCGATTGGGAACTGACTTGAGATACTAAGGTTTGAGCCACAGTTGCCGTAATGTGATATAAGAAAGTTTTAAACCACCACTCCTCAAAGTGGGTGTTTGCAGAAGGTTTCCTGTCGTCCTCAGTCGTGGAGGCTTGACATTCCAACTTCGATGTAAAACTCCCTATTACAGTTTAAAGGTTAAAACTTCGTTATGATTACGAACAACGCAGCCTGTATTAGTATGATACAACATCAATTAAATTATTTCAACTGTTGTTTTTCTTCTAGTTGATTCAGAGTGATGCGAACGAAGCAAGGTCCGTCCCTCAACAATTATGCATCAAATACTTCGACTTTCTCCATTACGTCGCCGTTTTTCATTGATTTGGCGATGTCGATCCCTGAAGTCACTTTTCCGAAGACAGTATGAACGCCGTTAAGGTGAGGCTGTGGCTCATGTACGATGAAGAATTGGCTGCCTCCTGTATCTTTACCGGCATGGGCCATTGATAAAGAACCTTCTTCATGCTTATGCGGATTCCCTTCTGTTTCACATTTGATTGTGTAACCAGGACCACCCATACCGTTACCGTTCGGGCATCCTCCTTGGCTTACGAAACCAGGGATGACACGGTGAAAGCTTAAACCGTTGTAAAAACCTTCGTTTGCCAATTTTTCGAAGTTTGCCACTGTTCCAGGTGCTTCATTTGGAAATAAATCAAATTCAATTTTTTCACCTGTTTGGAATTGTATGTATCCTTTTTTCGCCATATTAAACAGCTCCTTTTTTATTATAGGTCAATCAATATAATATCATTGAACATTTCTCATGTCACTTTAAAGGTTAGCCTGTACCCTATCCTTTTTATTTTTCCTTACAGCGTAACTGGTTGTCATGAAGCTCCCGGGGGTGTGAATAAGCTATATAGAAGTCATTTATCATTATAGGGAGTGGACCATATGATTGAAAACTTATTAAGCGGCATTTCCATTGATCCTCAAGTCACCGTGCTCGTTCCCGTGTTATGGGTACTTGGGTATGCTTTGAAGCGGACCCCCCATATCCCGGACTGGCTCATCATCTGGATTCTTTTACTGGTGGGTGTTGGAGCGAGCGGATGGACGTTAGGATTTGACTTTAACGGGATCGCAAATGGATTTATCGCAACGGGGGCTGCCATCACCACCCATCAATCAGTCAAACAGACCTTTTTCGAAAGGGTGAATGATCGAAATAAGAGAGACAAGAAGAAATAAAGAAAAAAAGACTGGCCTACAGGGAACGATCAGAGTTCCCCCGGCCAGTCCTTTTTCATCATTTAGCCAGCGTGTCAATGAATTCTCTCATATAATCAGGCAGATCAGGTGGTCTTCGACTGGAAACGATATGGCCGTCTGTCACGACCGGTTCATTCATCCAGATAGCCCCTGCATTTTCCATGTCGTCCTTTATTCCAGGTGTGCTTGTGACTTTTACACCCTGAAGAATCTTCGCTGAAATCAAGACCCATCCTGCATGGCAGATTTGGCCGATTGGTTTCTTACGTTCATCCATGGATTTCACCATGGCAATGACCTCTTCATACCGACGAAGCTTATCCGGGGACCAGCCTCCCGGAACAAGAATGGCATCATAATTTTCCGGATTTATGTCTTTAAATGCATATTCAGAAACAATCGGCACTCCATATTTGCCGATATACTCCTCATTGGCCTTTTCTCCGACAATATGAACCGTCGCTCCCTCTTCCCTCAAACGCAGGACCGGATACCATAGTTCCAGGTCCTCGAAGTCTGCACTGACCAATTGGATGATTTTTTTTCCGACTAACTTCATTTTGATTCCCTCCTCTATTATGTACACGATTATTGTCTAAGGAATCAACCCATATTGCAACCGATAACCTTAATTGTATGGACTATATTTCTTTATCGCGTTAATGATGGTCTTCGTTTGGAAATAGGAGACAAAGAAGGCAACCACGGTCATTATGGTACCAAATATGTATATCAATCTGGAAAATTGCCTGAATGAATTTTTTTTCAAGATAATCACCATACTTTCAGTAAATTTATGCATGCTCACCTATTATTCCCATATTGGATTGAAATATAAAGGGAAACAGACAATGTTTTCAAGCATATAGTGCAGCCCACTAGAATCCTGACTTTTTCGGAAAAATTCAAAAAACACCCCATAAAAGTTAGATTGGTTTCTAACTTTTATGGGGCAGTTCATTTCCTGAAACGTTTTATATTAAGCTTCCAATAGTTTGATTAATGCTTGAGTGCCACTATTTTCTTCGCCTTCTGCAGCAAGCTGCTCATATAATGAGAGAGCAAGTTCAAGACCGGGTGTCCGGAGTTCCATCTCTTTAGCTGAATGCAGGGCAATCTTAAGGTCCTTGATAAAATGTTTAACGTAAAACCCTGGAGCATAATCCTGCTCGATCATGCGGGGAACCAGGTTACTGAGGGACCAGCTGCCCGCTGCCCCTGATGTAATGCTTTTCAGTACAGTGTCTGGATCCAAGCCAGATTTCTTTGCGTAAAGTAATGCTTCACTTACTCCCATCATGTTCGAAGCAATGGTGATTTGGTTACACATCTTTGTATGCTGACCCGCTCCTGGTTTTCCTTGATAGACAACATTCGTACCCAGGAGTTCCAAAAGTGGTTTTGCCAGATTGAACGTGTTTTCTTCCCCTCCCACCATAATGGAAAGCCTGGCTTCTTTAGCTCCGATATCCCCTCCCGAAACGGGAGCATCCAATGTCGATATGCCCTTCTCCTTCCCCGATTTAAAGATTGCATCTGCGAGTGCCGGTGAAGAAGTGGTCATATCAATGGCAACCGATCCCTGTCTTAAATGGTGCAGTATACCGTCCTCACCAAGGTACAGTTCTTCAACATCTGAAGGGTATCCTACAATCGTGATTACGAGATCTGAAGCTTCAGCAAGATCCTTTGGTGTGTCTGCCCATTTTGCACCACGATCTATGAGATCCGAGGCTTTATGTTTTGTGCGGTTATAAATAACCAGCGGAAATCCTGCCTCCAGAATATGACCAGCCATACTTTTCCCCATTACTCCTGTTCCAATAAATCCGATGACCGTCTCTTTCGTCAGTCTTTTCATTCCATCCACCCTCTCTTTGTCTACCATCCATGTTTATTTTCATCCATATTGAGAGGATTGTCCACTCCTTCATTATTTTGGCACCCCTTCCCTATGTTTAAATTCATGTGCGTCGGGAATACAAAGAACATACTAAATAAACGAATCACTTGAATGGAGGAGAATGAATATGAAAGTAAATAAAACGTTACTTGTTGGTGCAACCGTTACGGCTGGTTCACTTGGATGGATTCTATCATCGAAAGAAAAGCGTAATCAGCTGCACAATGTGAAAGAAGGATTGGTTACGAAGTTTAAAAAGAAAAGAAAAGAAGATCTACCTGTTGATAAAGGCGGAAATCCGGATCCTTCAAATATTGAAGACAACTCCATGGTAAGTGAAGGAGCCATGACATCCGTTCAATACTACAATGAACAAAAACAGGATTAAAATAAGCTGAACGCAGGGATTTATCCTTTTGCGTTCAGCTTATTTAATTTAATGAAAAGAAATAAACAGTCACAAGTAAAAGAACGATGGTGGCCACTACTGTCATCATTTTGATAAAGACATCTGCTGACACGAATGTTTGTGTATTGATGTGTCTTCTTGTCCTGTAATAATTGATGGTAGAGCCAATGATGATGGCAAACCCGATGAAAATCGAAATCACACTTATTCCGGCGGCAATCCGGTCTTGAACAGGGTTCCCTTGAAGGGAATTAAAATGTAAACTTGTCGTTAAAAATCCAATTCCGATTATGGCAATGGCTGTACGGATCCAAGCCAAGAACGTCCGTTCATTAGCCAGGTGCTGCTGTATATATTTTGATTCATTTATCTCATTCATGTTGTTCACTTCCTCAATTATACCATTGCAGCAAACATCCCATTATGTTAGGATGTTTGCCTTCTTTACTTATGACGTATGAATCTCATCAGCGCACGGCACATCTATTTGGGCCTGTTTCCATTTCACGTTTTTCATCTTCATCAGGATTGATTTTACCCATATTCGTTTCACGGATTTTCTCATAGCTGTTTGGTTGAGGAGGGAGGTTTTCTGTGACTGTTTTTCTGAATTCCTCTTCATCCTCTATGTTCAATCCATGATTCTCATCATATAAGTCTCTCAGACGATGTGAGATTGAACCGTCATCATTCATTTCATCTATCGTCATATAGTGGGCTGGCAGGACAATCAAGTCATCGTTAAGGTTTTTATATCTTGAATACAATGTTTCCCGCAAGTCCCCTACCCAGTCCTCTGCTTTACCGGCTAAATCAGGTCTACCAATGGAATCAATAAAGAGAATGTCCCCAGTGAGTAAATAATGCCGATCGACAATAAAAGAGGTACTTCCGATCGTATGCCCTGGTGAGTATACCGCTTCGATCATTGTATCACCCACCTTGATGCCCGTTTCATCTTTGACTTCTTTATAGGTATACTGTACTTCTTCTGCATCTTTCGGTGGCAAATAATATGGTGCATCAAATTCGTTACTTAAGGATCGGCCACCGGAAATGTGATCTGCATGGAGATGGGTATCCAGTACTGCTTTTACTGATAGATCGTGATGTTGAATGAACTTCTTATAAGGCTCTATCAGGCGGCTTGGATCAATGAAAGCAACCTCGCCTTTGGATACAATCGCATAAGATAAGCACCCTTTCCCTATCCGTATGAATTGATAAAGGACACCCCCAGACACATCACCGATTTTTACAGGTTCAAGGTATTCGCTCCATGCCTGCATACCACCTTCAACTGAATAGATATTATTCATTCCTGCACCGGCAAGCATCTCAGCCGTTTTAGTCGAAGAATTCCCTTTTGCACAAATGACATAAATGGCTTCATTGTCTGGTAAAATGGATTGAACCGATTCAAGATTATCCTTCAACTCTGAAAAGGGTTTGTTGATGATCTTCACGTTTTTCCCTTCCACTTTCCAATCGTCAAATGCGTCCTTGGGACGAACATCCAAAATGAACATTCTATCTCCATTCATGATTTTTTGGGTGAGTTCCCCTGCTGTCAAATTCTTTACTGAAGTTGTCATAACCTATTTCCTCCCTTAGATTTATTATTTCTCTTCATATTTACATTATCCTAAAATCCGACTTTTAAACCTATAGGGGTATTCATTTTCGGGAAAAACGCAATTTAAGGAATCGAGGAAAAGGCTTACTCAACTTTTCCATCCCATGCAAGCATGCCGCCTTCCATGTTGGTGACCTCATAGCCGTGATAAGCAAGAAACTTCACGGCACGGCTGCTTCTGCCCCCTGATTGACAGACTATGATGTACTCTTTTTTCTTATCCAATTCATTCATACGAAATTCCAGCAGACCTAAAGGAATATTGGTACTCGTAGGGATTTTCCCATTCAGCACTTCAGCCGGCTCCCGTACGTCGATGATATTAACTTGTTCCCCCGCCGATAATCTCCGCTTCACTTCATTGCTCAGGATCGTTTTCATATTAAAATTCCTCTCTCTCCATAATGGTTTTCATCACACTTAATGGGACCAGGAATTCATTCCTCCCTTTACGTTCGTTACAGAGGTGAATCCTTTCTTTTTAAGAATTTTGCATGCATTTGCACTCCTCATACCACTTTGACAAATGACAATGATTTCTTTGTCTTTGTTTAGAGTGTCAGCGGTTTGATGTAACGATTGTAACGGCATATTTTTAAATTGTTTAATATGACCGTGATTGTATTCCCCAGGTGAACGTACATCGATGAATTGCCTGTTCTTATCTCGTAAAGTCGTTTTCAATTCACTTGTAGATATTTGCTTGATATTCTTACCTGGTTTCTTGATCAATACATACACATAAATAAGTATGATTAACATAATTAATCCGAAAAATTCCAACATAAGCACCTCATTTCTTGATAAGCATGGACAATGTCCACTTGCTTCCTACGTCTATATTATACCCATATAGGTATTTAGTCAAGGAAGATAATTATAATTATTTAATATGTTTAATTGCACGAAAACAATTAAAAAGGCAAGGACAATAGTGTTTAGTAAAAAAGAAAATCAAAACGGTCATTCAAAATTTCTTCAAAATAGAAATCGTTCGGATTAATCATTTGGATTAGTGAGTAGTGGTTGATTTCCGCTGCAGGTGCTCGCTTTCCGCGGGGCGTGAGTTGAGCCTCCTCGGGCTTTGCCCTGCGGGGTCTCAACTTTCCCGCGTTTCCCGCAGGAGTCGAGCACCTTCCGCTCCAATCAACTTACCAAGCATAGGTGTCTCACTATAACAATATAATGTAAATTGCTACACCATCATATATATCAATTCTAATTTTATTAGTTACAGTGAACGATTACTGTTAAATTATACAAATACCCTTTCATACCTGACGTGAATGACTCATTCTGCTCAGAACCCCTCAAACTGAGTAGACATTTGGAAACTATAGTCTGTATAACTTTGGTGATATGGTGCTTTATTATTATTGTTGTTAAAGCATATTTAGTGTTTAAACAAGATCTAGCTATTGATTGGAGTGCAAGACGAAGACTCCTACGGGAAAAGCGGAATAGGTAAGACCCCGCAGGAGCGAAAGCGACGAGGAGGCTTGCCTTCCGCCCGAGGAAAGCGAAGTCTTGCACGGAAATCAATAGCGGCGTAACAAGCGATACTAACTAATTGTTTGATTGTTTGTCTTTAGAGGAACTGGATATAGTTATGACCCAGCCTCATTAAGTTGGACATGAACAATAAAAAAAACCGGCTCAATAAGATGAGTCGGTTTAATCACTTTACCAATAATAATAGTAGCGTTTATGGGGACCTTTAAACGGGGTGTTCACGAGCTGTCCCCCGAGAAACCCTAAGCCCAATCCAATCAATCCTGCTCCGATTGGGTTTATACCATACCCATAACCACCCGCCGGACCATAGGGGACAGGACCAAAGCCCGCCTGCGGGTATCCTTGCGGCGGATAACCCTGTGGACCGTAAACTTGCGGTGTGGCATAAGGTCCTTGAAAATAGGGTGTGTTTTGAGCCCCCACAGGACCATATCCCTGTGCCCCGCTGAGATAATCCCCTCCGTTCCCAAGGTTAGGGAAAGAGCCTGAGTTAAAAAAAGGCATTAAATTCTTTCTGTATATGGTACTCCTCTCATACATGTTCGTCACTCCTCTTTATTAGCCTATTATGAAAAGGAAAAAGGGGAAGGGCAAATGCCCTTGTTTTCGGAAAAGTATAGGACAAAGCGGCAAAAGTTCAACCTCTAAGTTTTCCATGTTAAAATGTTGGAAGAAATACAAATCAAAAAAATCTGGAATCTCACAAATAATTCACTATTTATCTCTATAATAAAATTTGATGCAATTCTTATGTCATAAGGCTGGGTGTGAAGATGATGAAAAAATGGAATGTACTGATTGTAGATGATGAACCGGAAATGAGACAGCTGATCTCATTGTATTTAAACAAGGAGAATTATTTCTGTATTGAAGCCGAAAACGGTTTGGCTGCTCTTGATCAATTGAATAAAACACATGTCGATCTGATGATCGTGGATATAATGATGCCGTTCATGGATGGTTTCCGATTGCTGGAAGAAGTAAGGGATCATAGTCAAATCCCCTTTATCTTCCTATCTGCCAAGGGGGATGACCTGGACAAGGTAAAGGGGCTTAAACTTGGTAGTGATGATTATATGGTTAAACCTTTCAACGCTGATGAGCTTGTGGCGCGCATTGAAACCATTCTAAGAAGATCATATGGTGTACAGACACGTTCCATGGTCGAAAGGTTTGGGCCTGTTACATTTAATTTGGCATCCAGGACCGTGTCCGTCGGTGATCATTCTCCCCGTTTGACTTTAAAAGAATATGAACTTTTCTTATTTCTCGCACGGAATCAGGGACGAGTTTATAAAAGGGATCAACTTCTGGATCAAGTTTGGGGAAGAGATTACGAAGGAAGTGATCGAACGGTTGATACCCATATAAAAACATTGCGGCTGAAATTAAAAAATTACGGGCCGTTGATCGAGACGGTATGGGGACTTGGTTATAAATATGAGGGATCTCTTTGAAAAACGTAAACCTGACCCTCAATAAAAAAGTCTCTATCCTGTTGTTAAGCAGTCTATTTTTAACGATTGTCTTTTCGTTTCTCTTCATTCACTATCTCTACAAAGACCTCTATATAGGGACCGTGAAGGATTCACTCCTTTATCAGGGGCAGAGGACCGCTGCCCACTATCATTATGGGGATGTAAGCGGAAATATCAAGGACAAGATCCTCTGGTATAACGTCATCTCTCCCTATGAAGTTTCGGTTGTGGAGAACCTTGATGAATTAGGGAAGAGCTTCCCTTTTCTAATTGATCAAAAGCCCCTCATCAACCGCATGGATAGAAAAGAATTGGCGAAGGGCAATCATGTCATGAAAGAAGGATATGTAGACGAATTCAATCGGAAAGTGATAGGAGCCGTCTTTCCACTTATGAATGAGGATAAGTTAATGGGATATTTGTTTATTTATATCCCTCTTGCTGAAATGACGGAAGTGTTCAGCAAAGGTATCCCCATTTTAATATTGGCAGGGGTCATGTTTTATTTCGTGCTTTTTTTGATCATTCAGTCTTCACTGGACTCCTTGTTCAAACCTGTCAGGGAAATGCAAAGGTTCTCTAATCAAGTAGCCAACGGAAACTTTACGGAGCGGCTGGAGGTCACCACAAAAGATGAAATGGCTGAACTGGCACTCACGTTCAACAGTATGGTTGACTCTTTGCAGCACCAGGAGGATCGTAAGAGACAGTTCCTTTCGAATGTCGCCCATGAACTAAGGACTCCCCTCACGTACATCGGAGGGTATGCAAAAGCGTTGACCGACCGGGTACAAACAAATCCGGAAGAAATAGAAAAAAGCCTACACCTGATTCAAAAAGAGTCGGTGCGTATGCAGAAATTAATTACGGAACTCCTTGAATTGAATAAATTGGAAGATGTTGCATTTTCATTGGATATTGAACCGATGGTGCTGTCCCAATTCATTATGGACTCTTTAACACTGATCCGTCCACAAGCAGAATTGAAGCATATAGATATTAAACATACTTTAAATGAGGAATCGATCATTAACGGAGATCCAAACCGAGTGATGCAGGTGTTTTACAATATTTTGGACAATGCCCTGAAATATTCCCCGGAACGGACCTCTATCTCCATCCACTCCTATGAGAAAGATGGTAAGGCGGTTGTGAAGATTAAGGATCATGGGATTGGCATTCCGGGCGACTCATTATCCCAAATAGGTGAACGATTCTACAGATCTGATCTGTCAAGGCAAAGGAACACCGGTGGATATGGACTTGGTTTATCCATCGCCAAGGAAATCATGCATAAGCATAAAGGTTCCTTCTCCATCGAAAGTGAAGAAGGCAAAGGAACGACGGTATATCTAACGTTTCCTTTACTGGAATTATAAAAGACTGAGTCGAATGACTCAGTCTTTTATCTTTGCATTATCCAAATAAATTTTTGATTGATTTAAAGAAATTCCCAATTGCCTCTAATAACCCGGTAAAGAAATCTGACACTTTCTGTCCAAAACCCTCATCGTTGACAATTTCCTTAATGGTCGTTTGGATATCTTTCGTTAAGTCATCCAGCTGCTGTTGAACATTATCAAAATTTATATCAAGGGATCTCATCTTTTCAAATAGATCAATCAACAACTGACGATCCTCTGGACTTAGTTCTATGTTCAATGATTGGAGCTTGTCTTCGACGATCTTCTCGACTTCCTCTTTCGTCGCAGGATCTTGTTCAGCAATTTCCTTTTTGATCTCGGTTAACAATTTACTGACTTCTTCCTTATCAATACCTGACTCTTTCGCGAGTTCAGTAGCAACGGATAATTCTTCATTGGCCACTTCCATCCGAACCGTATCAAGCTTCTCTCCACTCACATCATACGCTTTATAAATACCTACTAAAGCGGAATGACCGCTCACCTTAACCGGGGAGGCAACATCCACTACTGCATTTTCGACTCCCGCTGTTAATAGTGCATTTGAATACATGGAATTCGTAACCTCGGTAATATTCTCCGGAGTCACAATATTAACCTTTAATCCTTCACCCTTTTCCTTACGGGTGATCATGGCTGAAGAGAACATGCGGGCGTTCCTGTTTTCTCCGTCAATATATTTTACAAGATCCTCACCAGTGGCCGTAAACTCCTCCACTTCAGTTCCCTCATCCATACCCAATTGTTTTTGAACCTCTTTTTTTTGCTGGCTGGAGAGTGTTTCTCCATATACAACGATGGGCAGTCCGAATTTTTCATTAATGCTTGCTTTATCATTATCCGCAGCCGATGCCGGTTGAAGTCCGCTAACCATTAATGAACATAGTAAGATGATTCCAATAATCTTTTTCATGTGTATTCTCCCTTTTTTCATGATGGATAAAATCTTAGAACACATTCATTCTTACATTGTACCGCTACTCATGAATACGTTCATCCATCCAGAGTCTTATTTCTATCTATTCATTAGACGAAAGAGACCTTCAGAAAGTTACAAGGCCCATTGATACATTACCACAAAAAAAAGCTTAGCTCCATGTACCACGATTCTTCTTCTGTAAGAAGAGTCACGGTATACAGTGCTAAGCAGCATTCTAAAGGATATCTATCCAGATCTTAATAGCCGTTCCTAAAATCAATAGTGCTAATATCATTTGTAGAATCTTGGTGTTCATTTTCTTCCCTGCCATCGCTCCAAGTGGAGAGGCAATCAGACTTGCCACTACCATGATCATGGCTGGCAGGTAATCCACTTGCCCGGTGGTGATTTTCCCCACAGTCGACCCGATGGAAGAAATCAACGTAATGGCAAGAGAGGAAGCAATCGTCATTCTCGTCGGTATTTTCAGCACAACAAGCATGATGGGAACTAATAGAAAGGCACCTGCTGCACCTACAATACCTGCACCCACTCCCACGATGAGGGCTAGTATGGCAGCGAGCCATTTATTAAAAGAAACATCTTCCAGCTTCACATCATCTATCCCTTTTTTAGGAATGAACATCATGATGGCTGCAATGAGAGCAAGAATTCCATACACGATGTTAATTCCCGCTTCACTCATGAATTTTGAGCCATACCCACCGATGAAACTACCGATTAATATACTTACCCCCATATACGTAATGAGTGATTTATTCAGGTAGCCCCCTTTTCGGTATGCCCACACTCCGCCAAGCGTCGCAAAGAATACTTGAACGGCACTGATGCCGGAAACTTCATGAGCGGAAAATGTAGCTACTCCCAACAAAGGCGGAATATATAAAAGCATTGGATATTTAATGATACTTCCTCCGATTCCAACCATTCCTGATATATAAGAACCGACGAAGCCGATTAGAAATATAGTTAAAATAAATGCCAAATCCATTTTGAGCCCTCCTCTTCTAATAAAATGGGAACCGCTCATGCAAGTTCCCATTGGAATATTTATATCATCGTCAATTATCGAACAGCACAGCGATTTGGTCCGATTTCCATCTCCCGCTGCTTTTCTTCATCCGGCGTCACTTTTCCCATATTGGTTTCACGTATTTCCTGATAAGCATTCGGTTGGGGAGGCAGATTTTCAGACACAAGACTTCTGAATTCATCTTCGCTCTCAATGTTCAGTCCATGATTCTTGGCATATAATGTGCCAAGTTTCTCACCTACAGAACCGTCCTCATTTAATTCTTCAATAATCATGAAGTGAGCGGGTAAAACGGTCAGATCCATGGAAAGATCTTTGTAGCGTTTGTACAGACTTTCTCGTAAGTCCCCTACCCAGTCTTCTGCTTTTCCGGCAAGATCAGGGCGTCCGATACTATCAATAAACAAAATGTCACCTGATAATAGATATTTCTCATCAATCACGAATGAGGTAGAACCAATTGTATGTCCTGGTGAGTATAGAGCATTAATATCGATGGTTGTATTTCCGATCTGTACTTTATTTCCATCTTCCAGTGCCGCATATTCAAATGTTACCTCTTCAGCATCTTTGGATGGTAACCAATACTTTGCTCCGGTTCTTTCTGCAATGGTACGGCCACCAGAAATATGATCCGCATGTAAGTGTGTATCGAATACATTAGTGATCTTTACATTTTTTGCTTTAGCGAAATCGATGAACACATCGGCCATACGTGTGGCATCTACAATCGCGGCTTCACCATTTGATACGACCATATAGGAAAGACAGCCTTTACCCAGACGCACAAATTGATAAAGCTCTCCATCATTCGATAGGTCCCCTACCTTAACCGGCTCTAAATGTTCACTCCAAGCCTTCATGCCACCCTCCAGATAAGACACGTCCTTCCCCTCATCTGAAAGCATTTCTGCAACCATGATGGAAGAGCCTTCTTTAGCACAAACCACAAGAATATCTTTATCTTCAGGCAGCTTACCCAAGATTTCTTCCACGCCGTCTAAAAGGTCGAAATAAGGAATATTCAAATATTCAAAGTTTTCACCTTCGATTTTCCAATCTTCAAATGCTTCCACGTTACGAACATCTAAGATGAATAATTCTTCTTTTTTCATTACTTTTTGTGCTACTTCTTTTGAATTCATTGGTTTTACAGCCATTATTTAACCCTCCTGAAAAATGAATTATTTAATATCCGACTCCAAGTCCCCAGACCAATCGCTCATACCCGGAACCACATTGAATACATTCGCAAATCCTTTTTCATCTAATAGTTGAGCTGCCATGTCACTTCTGTTTCCTGTACGGCATACAACATAAACTTCTTTGTCTTTATTCAATTCATTCACACGGTTTTCAAGTTCGCCTAGGGGTATCGAAACAGCCCCCGGTATATGATTAAAGGCGTATTCCGCTTTTTCGCGGACATCCAGAACGATCACATTTTCATCGCTTAATTTCCCTGCCAGTGTGGCGTTGTCTGTAACAGCCTCGTGTTTACGCTCAACTGTCTCTTCACCGCTTGATTTTCGGACGAAATGCTTAAGGACGTCCCCCTCTTCGATGGTACCTAGATAATCATGGCCGGAACTCTTTGCCCATGCTTGAAGATCCGCCTTTGATCCTTTATCGGTAGCCTGAATTTCAATCACCTGTCCTGCTTCCAGGTTATTCATCGCTTTTTTTGTTTTTACAATCGGCATCGGACAAGCGAGTCCTTTTGCATCCAATACGAAGTTCGATTCAAGATTATTCATATAGAAACCTCCATTTACCTCATAGGGTATATTTGTTTTCAAAAAAAATTAAATGAATAAATTCACGTTTCCATTTTCGGCATCTGCCAAATAAGCTGCTACCCCAGCGTATTCGATTTCTTCCAATAATTCATCCTTGTGTAACCCCAACAGATCCATGGTCATGGTACATGCAACCAATTTAATTTCCTGTTCTCTTGCCATATCGATCAAATCAGGCAGAGGCATGGCATTATGCTTTTTCATGACACCTTTGATCATTTTTGGACCCATGCCCATAAAGTTCATGTTTGACAACCCCATTTTATCAGCTCCACGAGGCATCATTTTTCCAAACATTTTTTCCATGAATCCTTTTTTAACGGGTAACATTTCTTCTTTTCTCAAAGCATTCAATCCCCAGAACGTATGGAAGATCGTTACTTCATGATCATATGCTGCAGCACCGTTGGCAATGATATAGGCTGCCATCGCTTTATCGTAATCGCCACTAAATAGAATAATATTGGTTGTTTTTCTCTCTGACATTGTGTCCCCTCCTATTTACTACAGGGGGTATATTCCCCCTCAAAAAAATTTAGCCTTTTTTTATCCAAAATGTAAATACATCATTTTCTTCATTCGAATCGAGTAATTCATGTCCTGTAGACTTAGCCCATGCTGTAAGATCACTTTTTGCACCTTTATCTGTTGTTTGAACCTCCAGGATTTGGCCGGATTCGATTTCTTTAATAGCCTTTCGGGTTTTTACGATTGGCATCGGACAAGCGAGTCCCTTTGCATCTAATACTTTATCTGCGTTCATGTGTGTTTCCTCCTCGTTTTTTAAATACCCACAAGGGTATAATATACATTATAAAAAAAGATGTCAACCTTTTTCGTTATCGACTTTTCACTAATAGATTTACCGCTTCTTTCACGAGTGCTTCTGTACTTTCCCCGGATTCATGGGAGTCTGTTACACACTCAACAAGATTCATACTGACAATCAAACCTACGGATCGGTCAAGAGCTGTTTTGGCTGCGGAAAGCTGCGTGATGACGTCTTTACAATCTTCCCCTTGCTCCATCATTCTTACAATACCCCGGAGCTGCCCTTCCACACGTTTGATTCGATTCTTAATTTGTGCATTGTATTCCATCAAGACACCTCCTGTTGGCTTGTTGTTTTCTTGCTACATTCACTATAATATACCCTACTAGGTATTAAGTCAAGAGGGAGAACCACATTTTTTTCAAAATGATCATTATTAGGCAGGGGCATATAAGACTGATTACAATCATTCCGTGCCATCAGTCTTATTTCTCCTGTAAGGGAAACTGATTAGATCAGATAAAACGTGGTTTGTCTTTTCGCCATATATTCCAGTCGGTGCTGGATGAATGCAACCGGCTCCTCCAGATATATGGGGATGATTTGATCCCACTCAGGAATATATTGTTCTATATTGAACTCCAGTGCATAACAGGTATTGGCGGTGAGGGGCAGATTGCCTTTGATGGGAATATCACTTTGCTGATCATATAAGCCGATTAAAGCACCGGCTTCATGACAGTGATTTCCCAGTGGATGTGAATACAGCATCGCCTCGATTTCTTCCTCTCTTGCCTTTTTCATTGCTCTTTGAAATACTTCATTCCCCGTTCTTCCGACTTTCATTTCCCCGGTTATGATATCCTCGAACCTTAAAGCGGTTTGGAATGCAGATTGAAGTCCTTCAGGAGCTTGCTCCTCACCCGGATGAAGGACATATGCAAGCTGTTGGGTATCCGTTGCGAGGCCCAGATATCGAATACCAAAATCCAGATGCACGATATCTCCAAAACGAATAATCTCTCCCTCTAATCGATCCATCACCGAACCCATTCTTTGCAGATCCACAGTAGGATAAAAGGAGGTATCCAAACCAGCGTCCAATACCCGTTGTCGTATCCAGTCAACAACATCTTCTGTAGTGGTGATCCCAGGGTGAATCACTCTCCGGGATAACGCTTCTTCCGCTATCATCCTCCCAAGCTCGGCAATTGCAGGGTATGCCACTAATTCCTTGGTGGTTCTGATCGATAGCCAATCCACAATGACATGTTGAGCAGATACAAATTTATGTGAGTGCTCATCTAACAGCATGCTCAGCTGCTGATAACAGGAATGACTCAAACCATCCGCAGCGGCAAATGTCGATGAATAATTCAATGCGATCGAATCAGGATTGTACTCATCCACAAGACGTTTAAGGCATTCCCATTGATCACACTCTTCCGGATTCCATGCTCTTTCATAAAACGGTTCAAAATTCGGATTGGGATGCAAAACCCATTTTTTTAGGTGCTGGCCATCATCCAAATAAAATACAAGGATGGTCAATCTTCTCGAACCGTCAACTGAGGTAGGGTATAGACTCTTCAGGACAGGATCTTCGTTATATTCCCTTCCTGCCGTGATCCACATGTCTACCTTGTGTTTTTTCATTAAAGCAGGTAACAGGGTATTCAGACGATGAAACAGCCAGCGATTTTGTGTTTCTTCCCTCTTTTTTAAGGGGAGAATGGCAGATAGATATTTATTCTCACTTTCCATGTGAACGACTCCCTTATTTTATGGATCATTACACTTTCGACAAAATCATCTATTTTCCCTTCCCAACGCAAAAATGACCATTGAAGAACTTCCCCAATGGTCACGCTCACTAATTATGTATACCTCCCGAATCAGTAGATTCTCTCTTCTTTGTAAATGGATTTCTGAAGATGGGATGCAAATCCTTCCAGATGAGAAAGCGTACAGATATCTTCTTCTAATAGAGGGACTTCGTATAGTGATTGGTCTGTGAATCTTTCCTGCATCATACGCAAGTAGACTTTTTCCTGTTCTCTTCTTTTCTGCAAGAACTCTCCATCCGCTTGATTCGGCAGGATTTTATTCACAATCAGCCCGCCAATATTAAGTGAATGAGAGGACATCAATTCAATCGCTTTTTCTGTTTCAAGAATCGGCAGTCTTTCTGGTATAAGAACGAAAATAAAACCTGTTTTTTTTCGATCAAGCAGAATCTCTCTTACTTTCGAAAACTTTTCCCGGCGTTTTTGGAGGATATCGTAAATGGGGTCCTCAACCGGTTCACCATCATTCAAAAGCTGTGAATAATTTTTATTTGTCTTCTTTCTTCTCTCAAGCATTCCATCCATCCAGACTCCCATTAATTCCGGTAGAGATAATAGTCGGATCGTGTGTCCTGTAGGGGCTGTGTCGAAAATGATTTTATCATATTCATTTCCTTCTTCCAGGATGATCGAAACGATCCGATCAAATAAGGCAGCTTCTTCAGCCCCTGGTGCTGAAGAAGCCATATCAATTTGCCGGTGGACTTCACTCACCATATTTGACTTTACCATCCCTTTAAGATTCCCTTTCACCCCGTTGATGTATTGACGTGTTTCCGCATCTGGATCAATTTCGATCCCCCATAGATCGTCCGATAACGGAGTCGCATACCCGTTAATTTCCCTGTGAAATATATCCCCAAGGTTATGAGCGGGATCTGTTGAGACGATCAGCGTTTTCTTCCCCATCTTTGCAAACATGACGGCCAGTGCAGATGCCGTAGTCGATTTTCCGACTCCTCCTTTGCCCCCCACAAATAGAATGGATTGATTCAGTAAATCATTCATGAATTCCCCTCCTTTCATTTTAGCAGCATCTGATTCCATCCAGTGGAGAATGTTCCATCCCCATTCGTAAATGCCAATCATGAAATTTTTCGATCATATATGGATAGAGTTCCAGCGTGTAATAAAATACAGGATTAGGTATCCCGATCATATCCGAATAGAGCAGCAATAAGAATAAATCCTCTTCGTCCCTCAACTCCCTGGCGATTTCCGTTTTGTGGGGAAGACGGATCATATCATCATATAATTTCATTACCCTTTTAAATTTGTCCATCATGGTTGTATCCAAGTGAACCCTCCTTCCTACTAAAAAGGGGACCCCGATTCGAGTCCCCTGACTTCCATGCTTACACCGAGAACTGAGAAGGATCATCACCTTTTTTAGACAGGGAAGATGCTGCTGTGATGAGAATCCACAGGGTAAAGATCAAGATGATGCTTCCAAAAATGAAAAGGAGCATATTCCCTTCCGATTCCCCGGCACCTGACCATTCAAAGACAACCTGATTGATCATGGCCCAAAGCGTCATAAACATCAGAAACAACATCGGGATCAATGTAGCCAGGTAATTTCTCCCCTGTCGCTTGAGCCAAATGGTAATCAGAAGTAGACTGATTCCTGCCAACAACTGATTCGAGGTTCCAAACAAAGGCCATAGGAGATATCCACCTGATCCGAATCCTTTAGGGCCCTGAGGCAATAATGTCAAAGCCGCACTTGAAACCACTGCAATCGTAGTCGCAACGTGTGCGTTCGTTAATGAAAGTACTTTGTACTCCTCACCCAATTCAGAGATGATGTATCGCATCAGACGGACGGATGAATCCAGGGTTGTGGCTGCGAAACTTACAATGATGACGGAAACGATCGTTGCGGCAATATCCGCCGGAATCCCCACTCCTGTCGCAAGTTGTCCAGCACCTTTAATGAATACGCCCAATCCCGCTCCACTTGCTGCTGCAAATCCACTGTAGGTCGCTTGGAATTCTTCCACATTAGGGAAAAATGTAATACAGGCAATGATGGCAATCAGGGCAAGTGCCCCTTCCCCTACCGCTCCTAAATAACCGACGAAGCGGGCATCTGTTTCCTTGTTCAGCTGCTTTGAGGAGGTACCTGATGACACCAGTCCGTGGAAACCTGAAATCGCACCGCACGCAATCGTAATAAATAATAAAGGGAACCATGATACATCTGCAGATCCATTTGTCATCGGTGCAGTGATCTCTGGATTAGTGAACAGCAGACCGAGATACAGCAATCCAAGACCCACGATCAGTTGATGTGAATTAATATAATCACGAGGCTGTAATAGTTTCCATACGGGAAGAATGGAAGCTATGTACACGTAAATCATCAGAATAACGATCCACACAAGGAAAGCCATGCTCGTGGAGCTTAAACCGAATAATGAAGTCGCTTCCTGCCCACCGAAATATCGGACCAGATCGATTTGCAGAAAATCTACCCGGCTTGCGATGACCGCTGATGCATACATGACACCGAGAGCCACGATTGATGGCAATAACATGCTCCCATTACGTTTGTATACGGAATATCCGATCCAGACAGCCAGTGGAATTTGGATAAACACCGATAATACACTTGCTGGGAACGTAATGAATAAATTGGCAATGACCCAGGCAAAAACCGCATTCACCATTAACACCAGAATTAAAATAATGAATAAAAAAAGTACTTTTGCCCTCTTTCCAATCAACTTATTTGCTAATGAGCCAACGGATTGTCCTTTATTTCGAACCGACAGCACCAAAGTCCCGAAATCATGGACACCTGCTGCAAACACGGTACCGAAAATGACCCAAAGAAAAGCGGGAAGCCATCCCCAATACACGGCTATAGCAGGTCCTACGATAGGAGCAGCACCTGCAACGGAAGTGAAATGGTGACCCCAAAGAACAAATTTATTCGTCGGCACGAAGTCGACTCCGTCTTTATACTGGTGAGAGGGTGTCACGTAATTCGGGTCGAGCCTGTACACTCTCTCCGCAATAAGAGTTGAATAATATCTATACCCTACCAGAAACACGATACCCCCTATGACCGCTAACCAAATTCCTCCCATCAAATTCCTCCTTTATCCAATAGATTTTACATACATTAAATGTCTGAATTTTTTGAATGTATGCGCTTACTACATTTTACATTGGGTTTTTATGGATTTCAATAAGAACTTAGTACTCTTTGTCACGACATTCATTACTCCTGCATCCATTAAAACATTCAAAAAAGGACCGATTCATTTGGAGAATCGGTCCTTTTTTTGGAATCATCGAACGAATATACTATCTTCATCTGTGGGATCCACGGCTTGGGGTATATCCACCGTTGTCCTTAAAATGGTTTGTTCCGTGTCAGTCGTCTTAGGGTGTCGGGCATTTGTAGGGAATTCAAATGGAATCCTTTTTTCCTCCCCAGCCTTAATTGTCCCTATGCTGTCCAGTGTGATCGTATTTAAATCCTTCTCATGATAAGAAAAATCACTATCCTGTTTATCTTGTTCATACTTTAGGAGAAGTAATAGTTGAACTTCGTTTACCGGCTGATCGGCCATTCCCCCTTTTAAGACGACATCCCCCTTGATGTGGTCGCCGGGTGAAATCTCTGTCGTGTGCACGATGGTATCCACCTTCACATGACCTATACCGATACTAGATAAAAACTTATTTAACATTGATCCTAACCCCCTCATTCTGGTTCTACTCCATCTAATACTAGCAATTCCCCTGCCGATTCGTCCACTCTTACATATTCTTCTAATACACTGCAAAGAATATAAGAGAATCTTCAGGAAGGAGGAAATAAATATGAAAAAGATAGTGGTTTCAATTGCAGCAGCCTTCATCATCAGCCTTGGATTCAGTTCCATCGTCTCTGCAGAAGGTCAAGGTCAGGCGCCTGGACAAAAGGTGAATCTGACAGAAGACCAAAAAGCAGAGCTTGGTAAATTGCACGAACAGATGTATTCAACGAAAAAAGAACTTGTGAAGAAATACGTGGAGTACGGTGTCTTTACAAAAGAACAAGGCGATAAAGTGCTGAACATGATGGAAGCAAAACATCAAAAGCTAAAAGAAAATGGTTATATGATGAGATGGCATCCTCATCCTCATCATGGAAAACAACTTGATCACAAAGAATAAAGGTGGAAATAGGGCAAGTCCTGCCCTATTCCGTTTCCTGAACCACCCACAGGAATTGATTGGCTAAAATTGAGCCTTAAGTATCCGGGACACTTCCCCTATGTCTTCCATAGAGACATCATAATGAGTCGTGAAGCGGACAAGGGTCGGTCCAAACGTCACGGCCAATATTCCTTTTCTCTCTAATTCTTCTACAAACTGTGCTGCTTTCATCCCTGTGCCCGATACTTCAGCCACTACAATATTAGTATCCACTTCATTGATGATTTCAATCCCGTTACATGTTTGAAAGGTTTCTTTGAGGATTCTTGCTTTCTCATGATCTTCTGACAAACGTCCTCTCATCTTGTTCAAGGCAATCAATCCTGGAGCTGCAATCACCCCGGCTTGTCTAAGTCCCCCACCCAGACGTTTTCTCCACTTTCTAGCCTTCTTAATAAAGTGTTTGTCACCTGCAATGATTGAACCTACCGGTGCACCCAAGCCTTTCGATAAACAAATTTGAACGGTATCACAGTGATCCGTGAACTCCTTTACGTCACGACCACTGGCGGCAACGGCATTAAAGAGCCTGGCTCCATCAATATGTACCGGAATGGAGTGCTTCCTGGCAATGGTATGAATGGCTTGCATGTTTTCCGGTGAAACGATTGCCCCTCCCGCACGGTTATGGGTATTTTCCAGACAAATCAAACCCGTTTCAGGAAAATGCTGATCTTCCGTACGAATTGCAGCTTCTATTTCACCAGGATCCATTTCTCCATTGGTCCCTTTAATCGTCCTGGTTTGAACGCCTGCGAAAGCCGCAACTGCTCCTGATTCGTAGTAAAAGATATGCGAATCCGTTTCTAATAGAATTTCATTTCCCGGTCTGGTATGGGTCAATACCGCAATCTGGTTCCCCTGGGTCCCGCTTGTGACGAATAATGCTTCCTCTTTCCCAAGAATACTGGCTGCTTCCTTTTCAAGCCTTAGGATAGTAGGGTCTTCACCATACACATCATCCCCCACTTCAGCCTCATAAGCTGCCCTTCTCATTTCCTCCGTTGGTTTTGTTACCGTATCACTTCGTAAATCAATCACAATGACCATCCTCCTTTATCACTTTTACTAGATTTATTATAACAAAGGATATTTATAGGTGAATCATTGTGAAATAAAACCATTCAAATAACCAAAATACCTCCTTTCTACCCATGAAAAAATATAATTATAGGAATATTCCAAATCTTCCGGCTTCATTTATGTTATTATGTTCAATATTCTGGTTCATAGGTTGGAAATTTATATCCTTCAAGAGGAGAAGAATCATATGAAGATTGGTTCTAAGATCCGTTTCCACAGACTCAAACAAAAGTTAACTCAAGAAAATCTATCTAAAGGCATCATTTCAATATCTTATCTATCGAAACTCGAAAATAACCAAGTGACACCATCAGATGATATCGTCCATTTACTATGCGAGCGCCTAGGGTTAAATCATCCAGTTGATCGCCCTAACCAGTTGAATGAGCTTCTTGAAAAGTGGAATCATGCTTTGCTTTGGAATAAAGAGGATGAAGCACGTTCCACTCACAAGCTCATCCAAAGGGATCTTGATCAAACCGATGATCTATCGTCCCATTTTTTTTATAAAATCCTCTGCTTCCGGGTTCAATTATTAAGGGGCGATCTAACGGAAGCTTTCAGTCATTTGAGCCATATTCAAACGAATTATAAGGACCTATCCGACAAGCATAAATTTTACTTTCATAAGTATAAAGGAAATTACTACTATCTAATGAAGGAATACGAAAAAGCCAAAGATGAGTTGAAAGAAGCCGAAACTTACTTTGTGCTTGGAAATGTTGTAAATGAAGAAGAAAGGGCAGATTTATTTTATCTATTCAGTTTAGTCCTGACACGTTTACACATGTATCGTTTAGCGATTTACTACGGTGAAAAAGCCCTCTCCATTTTTCAGGGGGTTTACTACCAGAAACGGTGCGCAGAGGTGCATTTATTGTTGGGCATCTGCTATCGGAGAATCCGGAATGGTGAGGACGCCGTAAAGCATTATGAATGGGCTAACTTCATCTCTCAGTCCATTCAGTATACGTCATTGCATTCCAAAATCGAGCAAAATTTCGGATACCTTAAATCTTTCATGAATAAAAGCGATGAAGCCATCCAGCATTTTGTGAGAAGCATTGAATTAAAGGAATCTGACGACGAAGGAAAACTCTATTCGATTCTTTCACTTGTCAAAGAGCATTATAAACTGAATCAACGTTCAGAAGTTCAATTCTGGTTATCAAAAGGATTGGAGCTTTGTTCAAAAGAAAGATATCCCGATAAATTTTATCAATTATCTTATTATCAATTTGCACTGAATGAATTTCCTAATGGATTTGAGTATTTTATGAAGGAGTATGCACTGGCTTACTTTAAGAAAAACGGTTCTCTTCTATTATATGCTGAGTATTCTAAATTCCTTGGCCAATATTATCAAAGAATTAGAAAATACAAACTTGCTGCATTCCATCTAAATGAAGCCAATATCATTTATGAAGAAATGCTGCCTTTATAAGGAGGTGGTTAAAAAATGAAAAAGCTGAGAAAATTATTGATCATCACCAGCCTCACCGCCATGGCCCTTTCCGGCGTGATCGTCATCAACTCAAATGAAGAAGAATTCCCGCCGTTCTCAACTAAACTATAAACATTTTAGGATTGGTCCAGTTATGGACCGGTCCTTTTTATATTAAAACATGATCTTTATCAATGAAATTTTCTGAAAAAAGAGATATAGTTATGTTTGAGTACATATACAAGGGGGATTCACAAATGAATGAAGCATTTGAGAGAAATTTAGGACGATATGCAGATCTGATCGTAGAAGTCGGATTGAATCTGCAAAAGGGACAGGAACTGATGATATCAGCACCTATAACATCATATGAGTTTGTCCGCCTGATAACAGAAAAAGCATACGAAGCAGGAGCACTGAATGTGTTAACGGATTTCTATGATGATGAATTGAAAAAGATCCGCCTGGAGAAATCTGCCGAAGAAGGCTTGAAAGCGTTCCCTGAATGGAAGGCAAAAGGATACATTGAGATGGCAGAGAACAATGTGGCATTATTGAACTTAGCTGCCCCGAATCCTTCTCTATTAAGGGACTCAGACCCTACGCGTGTCGCTATGTTGAACAAAACTTCTGCAGAAGCGATGAAAGACTTTTCAGCTTATATCGGAGGCGGAAAGATCAGCTGGTTGATCGCTGCGATACCAACAGTGGAATGGGCTCAGACCGTTTTTCCCGATCTTTCTCAAGAAGACGCTTTTACCAAACTGTGGGAGAACATCTTTTACACCACCAGAACGGATCAGGAAAATACTGTCGAATTATGGGAATCGCATATCGAAAACCTTAATAAAAACGCCGATCGTTTAAACAAGGGGAACTATAAAAAGCTTCATTATAAAGGACCTGGAACAGACCTGACCATCGAATTCCACCCTAAAACCAAATGGATCAGTGCCCAATTCACCAATGATAAAGGGATTCCATTCGTCCCGAACCTCCCGACGGAAGAAGTGTTTTCAATTCCAGATAAATATGGCGTGAACGGTGTTGTTTCGAGTACAAAGCCTCTTAATTATAGCGGCACCCTTATCAAGAATTTCTCGTTGACCTTCAAGGAAGGGAAAGTCATTGATTACACGGCTGAAGAAGGCTATGAAACGTTAAAGAACTTACTCGAAACGGATGAAGGTGCATCTTATTTGGGTGAGGTTGCATTGGTACCTCACGATTCCCCAATTTCCAATACGAATATCGTTTTCAATAACACTCTTTTTGATGAAAATGCTTCGTGTCATATTGCATTGGGCAGGGCTCTTTCTGTATGTGTAGAGGATGGTAAGACGATGACGCGTGAACAGTTACAGGAGATTGGATTTAACGAAAGCATGATTCATGTGGACTTCATGATCGGCTCATCACAATTGGATATCGACGGTGAAAAGGCGGATGGCACGATTGAACCAATTTTCAAAGCTGGAGATTGGGTTTAATTTTTACTATTAATGGCAAAATAACGTTGGAGGCTTAAATGTTCATTTAAGCCTTTTTCTTATGGTCCTTGCTTTTCCTGACTAGAGAAAATGAATAAATAGAAACATAGTACCAAGTGAGGTAAAAATTACATATAATATGACAAATAAATTTCTTTTTTAACATATTCAATACTTCACGAATCCCTTACAATAGAAGTATACCTTTTTAAAGGAGCGATTTTCTTGTCAATAAAGTCAAAACGATCATTTTTCTGGAGCGGGCTCTTTATCGTTGCCTTCTTCACTTTATATACTATTTTCCGGACGACGAATGTCCAATCAAGTGAAAAACCTTTAACCGCCGAGGAGAAATATCCAACCGTCTTCGTGCACGGATACAAAGGTACATATAATTCCTTCAGGACCATGTTGGACCGTTTTGAGAATAGACATGGATGGGGTCAAAAAACGCTGGAAATATCCGTATCAGATTCCGGCAGTATAAGATACAAAGGGGCTCTCCCTAAAAACCCGAGTTCTCCCCCACTTGTTCAAGTCATTTTTGAAGACAATCGGGCTTCCTTGGATAAACAGGCGATTTGGCTAGAAAATGCCATGAAGCTGCTGCATCACCAATTCAATGTTTCTACTGTCAATATTGTCGCCCACTCTATGGGTGGCCTTGCTTCAACCCAATATTTAGAGAATACCAGTAAAGAATCGTTTGTTCCAAAAACCCATAAATTCATTACGATTGCCACTCCATTTCAGGGAGTCACGAAAGAGTCTTATGGGCAAATCAATACCGGTGCAGCTGTGATTGATTTAAAGCCTGGCTCTCGCGCGTTGAAAAAAATGTATCTCAATCGTCATTTGATTCCTTCTGAAATACAAGTGCTTTCCATCGCTGGTTCAGGTGATGATGTGGTAAATGTACAGAGTGCACTGGAGAGTCGATCATTTTTTGAAAGAAATCCTTTTCAGTCCAAAATTGTATATGATCCAACGATTTCTCATAGCGGATTACATGAAACGATGAAAGTGGATCGTCTTGTAGGAGATTACTTATGGAGTAAATAATTCAAACACCTTCCCCTCTTCGGACCTGAGGGGATTTTTTTATGCAGTTGCGTAAACGCCCGTAACGTTCTATACTACACAAGACTAAACCAATAGGTTAGGATGAGTGGAATGACGAAAGAAAAAATCGTAAAAGCAAGCCCCAAATACATACAACTATTTCTAAAAGGGTTTCCTCTTTTAAATAATGAAAATGTCACGACTTCGATTGAAGATGCCGAGGACGGTGACATCCTGAAGCTTGTAGATACCGATGGTCGCTTTATTGCAAAAGGGTACTACGGACTCCAGAATAAAGGGATTGGCTGGCTTCTGAGCTGGAAAGAACATGAAGATATAGACAAGGAGTTCATTTATAAAAAGATCCAGGCTGCCATTCATCAACGTCTCCACTTCTACTATAGTGAAGATACGACGGCATTCAGGTTGTTCAATGGTGAAGGCGATGGTTTCGGGGGTGTAACCATTGACTACTTTGATGGATATTATCTCATTCAGTGGTATTCAAGGGGTGCCTATTCTTTTCATGAAGAAGTGGTGGAATCGATACGGGCATTAACCGAATATAAAGGTATTTACCAGAAGAAAAGGTTCGCACAGGCAGGGAAATACGTTGAAGAAGACGATTTTGTCGAAGGTACACGCCCTTCCTTCCCTCTCCTCGTGAAAGAAAACGGCGTACAATTTGCCATCTATTTAAATGACGGAGCGATGGTCGGAGTATTTCTCGATCAACGCGAAGTAAGGAAAAGAATTCGTGACGCATACTCAGAAGGCAAGAGGGTATTGAATACCTTCTCTTACACCGGTGCATTCTCTGTGTATGCTGCTCTCGGCGGTGCCTCTCACACCACCAGTGTGGACCTTGCAAATCGCAGTTTAAGCAAAACGATTGAACAATTCAGCATAAACGGAATCGATTATGAGGCTCAAGACATCATTGTGGAAGATGTCTTCAAGTACTTCAAATATGCTGTTAAAAAACAGCTTTCATTCGATATGGTGATATTAGACCCACCAAGCTTTGCCCGTTCCAAAAAACACACATTCAGTGCTGCAAAGGATTATAAGGATTTGTTGAAAGAAGCGATAGCCATCACTGAAAAGAACGGGATCATCGTGGCTTCCACAAACTGCAGCACCTTCAATATGAAAAAATTCAAAGGTTTTATTGATGCAGCATTCAAGGAAACCGACGGGAAATATAAGATACTCGAAGAATACACTCTTCCTGAAGATTTTAAAACCCTCAGTCAATACAAGCAGAGTGACTACTTAAAAGTCGTTTTTATCCGCAAACTATAAAGGAAAGGGACGGACCTTCCAAGGTCCGTCCCTACCGATTAAGAATAAATGACAGAATACTCTGTCATTATTTCCTCGGAAACCGCAAGAAGCGACATATACACGGTGTTTCTTGATGAAAGTTATCGAATAAGGAGGATTTATGATGAATAAAGCTGTTTTTCTTGACCGTGATGGGGTAATCAACGAGGTGAAAACCAATAGAGTCCGCTTTGTGAACCGGCCGGATCAATTTTATTTCCTGAAAGGAGCCCCCGAAGCCATAAAGGCTTTATCCCAATCCGGATTCCTTCTTTTTGTCGTTACAAATCAAGGTGGTGTTGGATTAGGCTATCTTTCCCATGATGAGCTTGAGTCCATCCATGATTATATGGTACATGAAATCAAACAAGCAGGCGGTTTCATTCAGGAAGTTTCCTGCTGCACTCACAAACCCCATGCGGGTTGTTCATGCAGAAAGCCCGAACCCGGGATGCTTTTTGAACTGGCAGAAAAATACAGGATTGATCTTGCTGGATCATTCATGATCGGGAATCGTGATGTAGACATAGAAGCAGGCAACAAAGCTGGATGCACCACGATTTTACTAAATGGCAACTCTTCCCCATCGTATAACGCTGACTACATATTTCCAGATTTATTGAGCGCTTCGACATTCATCCTCAACACGAAGGGATCTTAATGATCGTTCCCTTATCATCAATTCGAACATTTAGTTATTGCACCTGCTGACTCCACCTATTAAACTGAATGAGTGATTATTTTTTAACGTAAGAAGTAGTGGAAAGTCAGGTTGTAAGACTTTCAATGAAGGAGTGTGATGAGATGAACCTGCTCGGTAAAGGGATCACCCGATGGTATAAATGGATCATTGTACTTTGGGTGATGATAGCGGGAATATTCGCTTATTTTGCAACAGACTTACCCACCATACTAGGCGGTGATGGTTTTAGGACAGACGGACAGTTTGAAAAAGTGAATGATGAATTGACCGATTCGTTTGATTTTCCCGAATCATCGATTTTGCTTCTTATGGAAAAGCAGGATTCCCAATCTGCAGATGGGTTCCAGGCATCGATTAAGAAAACGATTGAGAGCATAGAAAACTTGGGTGTCACCTCTTCTATACAATCACCGTTACAAGATGAAAAATTAGTGAAAGACGACGTGGCTTACGCCGTTTTATCCTTCGATGAGTCTGATATCACCAACGAAACAAAAAAAGTTAAAGCACTAATAAAAGAAAATCCAGGTCAATCATTGACCGGGGCTTCCATTATTAGTTCAGATATTAATAAGGCCAGTCAGGATGATCTGAAACGGGCCGAATTGATAGGATTACCTTTCGCTCTCCTTGTCCTGTTATTTGCATTCGGCTCGGTTGTTGCTTCGCTTGTTCCCATCATCATTGGAGTGGTGACGGTCGTGACGGCATTCGGGATTCTCGCTCTGATTGGCGGTAGCATGGAATTATCGGTTTTCCTGCTGAATGTAGTCCCAATGATTGGTCTTGCCCTGAGCATTGACTTCTCTCTATTGTTCATTAACCGCTACCGTGAAGAACTGGCTACGAGATCCATACCGGAAGCAATCCATACCACTATTCAAACGGCAGGAAAATCAATCATTTTCTCTGCATTATGTGTTTTCATCGGTTTAGGAGCCATGATGCTTATTGAAATCGATATATTCCAGACGATTGCCATCGGAGGCATGGTTGTCGTCATGCTTGCAGTGGTATCTGCATTATCTCTCCTCCCTTCCGTTCTTCTACTCCTCGGTAAGTCTATAAATAAATGGACGCTGATTAAACAGAAGAAGAATGACCAGGGGAAATGGAGGATATTTGCCGGGTTTATCATGAAAAGGCCCGTGATGCTTGCCCTCCTCGCCCTAATTGTCTTAGTGATCGGCATTTTGCCTGTCCGCTCTATGAATCTGGCCATTCCTGATACGGAGGCATTACCTGTTACATTTGAATCCCGTCAGGCGATGGATACCATTCAGGAGGAGTTTAAGACAGATCAGGGCAGTACGGTTTATGTGATTGCCAAACGGGAGAATGGCTGGAAGACCAAAGATGGATTGGAGGATTTGAATGACCTCCTTTCAGAATTCAATAAGGAATCAGCTGTGACTTCAGTGGACTCTATCTTCAAAGCCACCAATATCGACTCTCCGAAAAAATTATTCGGTGCCATTCAGCAGCCGGAATCCAAGAAGATGATTGATCCTGCACTGGATCGTTTTATCCAGGGAGACAAGGCGCTGATTCCAGTTCACTTATCGTTGGATTCATCATCATCCGCTGCTCAGGAACTGGTGAACAAATGGAGTCAAAAAGAATGGTCCCACCCCCTCCAGTTCGGGGGAAAGGTGAAATTCAATCAGGAAATCTTTGATGAAATCTATCAAAAAGTAGGATTATGCCTTGGCATCATTTTAGGTTCTACCTACCTAATTCTGATGATTGCATTCCGCTCCATCATCATTCCATTGAAGGCCATTTTGATGAACATCATCAGTCTGACATCGACATTCGGAATTTTAGTATGGATTTTCCAGGGAGGCCACTTTGGAATCCCTGAATCGGATATTGCCCTTGTGCTTCCGGTACTGGTATTCAGCCTTGTGTTTGGCCTTAGCATGGACTATGAGGTATTCCTCATTTCCAGGATCCATGAAATTTATCAAGAAACCGGTGACAACACACGTTCCACCATTGACGGACTTACTTCAACAAGTAAGATCATCACCTCGGCAGCTCTTATCATGATTGTCATAACGGGGGCTTTCGCTTTTACTGGTGTGATGCCTGTCAAACAGATCGGGGTTGGGATTGCCATCGCCATTTTCATTGATGCAACCATCGTCAGAATGGTACTGGTCCCTTCGTTAATGAAGCTACTTGGAGACTGGAACTGGTGGATGCCTTTCATGAAGAAGGAAAAACAGGTTGTAAAAGCCCATAAAGCCTCTTGACCCGGGATTTATTTAAACTGCTGCTGATAGAGAACCAAATCGAATGTTGAACAAGACACCCTGATATCGGGGTGTCTTGTTATGTATGACGGCCTGTTTTATCGTTTTCAAATTAGGGGATTCTATGGTAAAGTACTATGGAACCAGCACGAACGGGAGGTATTTGATGAACCAGCAGGAATTACTACATATTATTCGAGATCACTATCCATTTGATGTCCTATCAGCGGAACAGTTGGATTATATTATTTCCGGTTCAACATACACAACTTTCAAGAAAGGGGAGTTTCTCTTTCATGAAGATGAAACGGTGGAAGAACTGGATATTTACTTCCTTGTCTCCGGACTTGCCAAAAATGTCCTCCATCGTTCCAGCGGAAAGCAATATTCACTCCGCTTCTATTACCCTGGTGACTTGATTGGTATCATGATCATGCTTACGAGCGGACAAATGACTTTTTCAGTCCAGGCAATAGAAGATTGTACGGTATTCCGGATTCAGAAAGACCGGATTTTAGAAATCATGACCAAAAACAATGATTTTTCAAAAATCATATTTGAAAGCATCGGCAATCGGATGAAGACCCTTTACGATGAAATCAAGGTAAAGTCAGCCACTGAGACCGATGATGAAAACATCAATCTGTTCCGCACAAAAGTTCATACTCTCATGGACAGCCCTACTTTCATCAATGGAAATGCTACCATCATAGACGCAGCCAAAAAGATGAAAGAACATGACACATATGGGTTAGTCGTGGTGGATCAGAATAAAAAAATGCTTGGCATCCTTACGCAGCGGGAAATCCTGTCTTATCTAACCAATCCATGTAACGCTGAAAAGGTGAAAGACTGGATGAAGGAAAAGCCTTTTTGGATCAGGGATGAGTCCTTCGCTTATGAAGCCCTCTCCTACTTTAAACATGAAGAAGTGGATTTCGTCCCTATCATTCGCAATGATGTAGTGGTTGGAATTCTAACCAGTACATCATTTCTCAATATTCAGGATTCGAATTATCTGGATCTTTCTTATAAAATTCAAAAGGCCGTGTCAAATGATGAACTGGTTGAACTGGCTACGGTGAAGAGCGAGACGTTCCAACAGTTCATTCAAGACCTTCTTGGACAGGACAGCTTTGGATTCGATATTTGTGAAGTGATATCAAACTACAATGATCGGCTCCACCGGAAAATCATTCAATTGAGCGAAAAGGAAATGAGGCAGGAAGGTTACGGTTCTGCTCCGATCAATTATTGTTTCATTGTCATGGGCAGTCAGGGACGCAGTGAACAGGGATTCCATACCGACCAGGATAATGGGATCATCCTTGATGATTATAATCATTTATCTGACCTGAAAAAAGTTGATCTCTATTTTCAGGCCTTCACCGAGAAGCTTAATTTAAAGCTTGCTGCATGTGGTTTCCCTGAATGTACAGGCGGGATCATGGCCAAGGAACAAAAATGGAAGAGGTCGTATACGGACTGGAAAAAGGCCATTGATGAGTGGCTCCACGAAATGGATGCACAGGAAATCCAGAACATCACGATGTTCTATGACTTCCGTCCAATTTACGGAGACTATTCCATCGCAGAAGAGATCCGGAATTACCTGACTGAAAAATCGAAACGATCCCTGAATATGCAGCAACTCTTACGAAAAGATGCCCTTCGTTTCAAACTCCCCGTTGGTCCATTGGGCCGGGTGAACTTGAAGCCGAAAAACCATCTATTTAATATCAAAAAGTCAGGACTCTTACAAATCGTCAATATGATCCGGATTCATTCGGTAAAGTATGGGATAAAAGAAGTGAACACCATCAAAAGGGTACAGGCATTGAAAAAGTTACAAGCCTTTCACCCAAGGGATGCCGAAAACGTTAAAACGGCCATGCATATCCTCCTTTCCTTGAGAACGCAACAGAATCTGCGTGAACTTAGTGAGGGAAAGCCTTTAAGTAATGACATCGATGTCCGCACCCTTTCGAAAGAGGATCGCCAAAAATTAAAAGAATCCATCCAAATTGCCAACCGACTGCAGCAAGTGATGGAAATCAGTTTCAATAGGAACCGGGTGGTTTAATGGATAATATAGGTATTAATGTAGGCTACCGGATACTGAAGTATTATTTATGGCAGCGATTCATCTTCCGCCATCAAGTGAAGCGGGAAAAAGAAAAGCTTTCCTATCATAAACTTTCCCGTGGCCTTAAACAATTTGAAGAAGAAAAACCGACTCTTCAAAAGAAGCATCTCTTCCATTGCACCTTTACGATTTTCGACCTTGAAACCACTGGTTTTTTTCCTGAAGTTGGAGATGAAATCATTTCGATAGGAGCTGTAAAGCTGAAAGAAGGAAAAGTTCAAAGGGACGAGACATTCTATCAGGTGATCGACCCTCTTCAAACAGTGTCCAGGGAAACGAAGAGGTTTACGGGACTAAGACGTAAAGATTTTTTAAATGGTGTGACGCTGCCTATAGGGTTGGAACGTTTTTTGGAGTTCAGTAAAGGGACGATTCTGGTGGCACATCCCGCGAGCTTCGACATTAACTTTCTTCAAAAAAGGATAAATAAGTGGGAACTGCCTTCTTTCGATCCAGAATTTGTCGATTCCTTTTCATTGGCCAATAGCTTACTTGGCAGAGATGACTGCTATTTGGATGTTCTTATAAAGAAATTCGATATTCAAGACCGGACACGCCACCATGCTTTAAATGATGCGATCATGACGGCCGAGATTTTCGAACGACTTTTGACATTATGTTATCAACAAGAAGTTCATACAATACGAGGATTGCATGAATTCCTGCTTCAGGATTCAGGCTGACAGTCGAAAGAATATAAAAAACGCATGAGGAGTAGACCTCATGCGTTTTTACATATTATCGAATTTGTCCGGTTCCATGCATCATATACTTCACTGTGGTTAGCGCCGGAAGACCCATCGGTCCCCTTGCATGGAGCTTCTGAGTTGAAATGCCAATTTCAGCACCGAATCCTAATGCTCCTCCATCTGTGAAACGTGTGGAAGCATTGTGATATAAAGCAGCAGCATCAACCAGCATCATGAACTTTTTCGCCGTTTCATTGTTTTCCGTCACAATCGCTTCTGAATGTTTGGTACCGTATTGTTCAATATGATCCACGGCTTCATCAAGTGAAGACACCACTTTCACGGCAATATCAAGACTTAAATATTCGTTTGCCCAATCTTCTTCACCTGCAAGTTTAGCATCTTTGATCACTTCAACCACTTTTTCGTCCCCATGAATGGAAACGTTATGCTCTTTCAGTTTTTCAACAAAGGCATCCTTGTGTTCATCAAACCAATTCTCATGGAGAATGACGGTTTCAGCCGCATTACAAACCGCCGGACGATCCGTTTTGGCATTTATGATGATGTTTAATGCTTTTTCCAGTTCAGCTTCCTTGTCGATGTAAATATGACAATTCCCTACACCTGTCTCGAGGACAGGAACCGTTGCGTTATTGACGACAGCGTTGATCAATGCGCCGCCACCACGCGGAATCAGCACATCAATATGTTCTTTCATTGTGAATAATTCACTTGTCGCCTCACGATCTGTTGTGTTGATGAATTGCACGGCATCTTTTGGAATATCTGTTTGTTCCAACGCCTCATGCATTACATCCACAATGGCTTTATTTGACGTAATGGCATTCGATCCACCTTTCAGGATGATAGCATTACCTGATTTTAATGCAAGACCTGTAGCGTCCACCGTCACGTTTGGGCGGGCTTCATAAATCATTCCGATGACACCGAGCGGAACGGTCACTTTTTGAACTTGCAGCTGATTTTCCAAGGTCCAATCAGAAACCACTTTACCAGTCGGATCTTCCAGGTCAGCCACTTGGCGAAGACCGTTTGCAAAGTCTTCAACGCGCTCTTTAGAAAGAGATAAGCGATCCATAAAGGCCTCTTCAAATCCTTTTTCCCGGCCTCTTTCAAGGTCTTTTTCGTTCTGTTTTAGAATGGAGCCGTAGTTTGCCTCTAGATGGTCGGCAAGAATATGAAGGGCTTTATTTTTTTGTTCCGTTGTCAGCATGCTTAAGGTTTTAGAAGCTTTTTTAGCCAATATCGCCTGTTTTTTCACATCGGTTTTTTCTACAGTTAAAGTCATCAAATACCTCCTGATTATTTTGAAAAGCTATATACTTAAATGAATCAATTACAGAATAATGTTCAACTAAACACCTACTGGAATGGGAACTTCTACATGGCATACGAGCTGATCAATTTCTACTGCGATTTCATCGGCTTTTATATTTGTAGGGTTCTTCAGTTGACCAGAGCGATAGTTGACCATTCCAAGACCGATTTCCTCGTTGCGGTTATCCAGGATACGTACGACTGCACCCTTATCAAAACGGCCTTTCACAGTATAAATATCATCGATCGTCAAACTTTCTTTCCGCTCTAAAATACGGTCTTTCGCATCTGCATCGATGGTGATTTCACCTTCTGGACCGGAATTGAACGCAATCCATTGCTTTTTGGAATCGAGATTGACCGAATCTTCCGTCGATTCAAAATAGGTTCCTTTAGCCGTATGCTGGACAGCATCATAAATGATGTTAGAATGTCCTGATTTACCCAGGAACGCAGGTATGCCTGATGCCATTGTAATCTTGAATGCATCGATCTTTGATCTCATGCCGCCGGTACCGACTGAGCTTCCCGGCTCTCCCGCCATGTCTTCAATATCTTCCGTGATTTCAGTCACACTCTCCAGCAGTTCAGCATCTGGATTTTTGCGGGGATCTGAATCATATAGCCCGTCTATATCTGATAGGATGATGAGTTGATCAGCATCCACGAGTGCTGCGACTTTAGCGGATAGTGTGTCATTATCTCCAAACTTCAAACGGTCAATCGTTACGGTATCATTTTCATTTACAATCGGAATAATCCCTCTTTCGAGCAGGACATTAATCGTATTTCTGGCATTGTTGTATCGATCTTCATCAGAAAAATCACTACGAGTGATCAGAATTTGAGAAGCCACATATCCATTTGAAATTAATAGATCAGAATACGCTTCGATCAATAGCCCTTGACCAATAGCTGCTGCGGCCTGTTTCTCAGGCAGTGAACTTGGGCGTGTCAAGCAACCCAATTTTCGATAACCTGCAGCAACTGCTCCTGATGAAACAAGCAAGACTTCATGACCGTCATCCTTTAAACGGACAACCTCATCCACAAGTCGCTCAAGCTTCCTGCGGCTCATTTCTCCATGTAAGCTTGTCAATGAACTACTTCCAATCTTAATCACGATACGTTTCTTATCTTGGGACATTCAATCACTCCTAGTAATAAGGTCCGTCCCTTGCCCCTCTTTCTATATGCAGGGACAGACCTGTATTTCATGTTTGGTTGGTAACATAATTTATATGAGGTGTTTGGATTCGTTGGGTTATTAGCTTGTGACTAATTCTTTGGACTGTAAGGATGAGCTGATTTCTTTCGAACGCTTTTCTGCTCCCTTAACAGCTTCTGAGATGGCTTTACCTCCACCGAACTGAGCTAATGCATCAAGTCCTGCAGCCGTAGTACCGTTTGGGGATGTTACATTTTCTCTGAGTTGAGTTGGTGATTCTTCTCGCTCCAGCATCATTTTGGCTGCTCCGAAAATGGTTTGAGCTCCGATTTTACGAGCCAATTTCGGGTCTAATCCTGCTTCAGCACCCGTCTTTTCGATATGTTCCATTAAATAGTAGAAGTAAGCTGGACCGCTCCCGGCAATTCCGGTGAAAATGTCCATCTGGCTTTCTTCGATGACGAATACTTCTCCGATGCTTGATAGTAACTCTTCTGCGTTCTCCATATCTTCTCTTGAAGTGAACCTTCCGGCACTGATAGCCGTTGCAGATTCCTTCAGCATACTTGACGTATTTGGCATGACACGGATGACAGGCTGACCTCCAGGTAACTGTTCTTCCATATGAGAAGTCGTAATCCCTGCCAGTACCGACATGATCACCGTATCGTTCCTGACAAGATGATTGATGGAATCTAATGCCTTATCGATATCCTTTGGCTTCATGGCAAGAATGAGAATATCTATTTCATCAAAGGGCAGATCGTCTTTCGTAATTGCTGTGATATCATATTTAGCTTTCATTTCTTGAAGTCTTCCATAATTGCTTCGATTCGAAACAATGATTTGCTCAGCTGGAATCTTGCCACTCTGTACTGTCCCTGAAATCATAGCTTCAGCCATATTACCTGCACCAAGAAATGCTATCGTTTTATTATTTAACAATCATATCCGCTCCCGTTCCTTATTTTATAGTACGTTTTTCTCAAAACACTTTTTTCGTTTTTAGTTGTACATTTAATGTAATAATCAAGAAAAAATAATTAAGATAATAGTTGTTTCAGGTCGCCAAAAACCTTGATTGGCGTGTGTTTTGTTCACAACGTTAATAATCGTAACATGCTGAGGAATGATATCAAGGGCATTATAGGAAGTAGTAAGGAATTAGCCGAAATAGCTAGTGGAAGCGTTATCATTACCGTTTATGTTATTCAGATTCCTTCTGAAGGCCCTAGATTGGCTGAGAAAGCGTATAATCAGAATTTATACTGTAAGGATATGAATCGGAGTAGATTGATTTTTTGGCCCTGCCCCCTGTCAGCGCAGTTCGGAGAGCACGTCCCAACAAGTCCATTCTAAATACAAAAAATCCCGTTAAGCTTTTAAAGGCTTAACGGGATTTTCAGATTTATTCGTTTGCAGTGTCATCTGGGCTTTTTCCACTCAGGAAGTCTTTTAATGCTCGAATATTTTCTTCGAAGTCTATTTCGAGAACGGATCCCACTCCGCTGTAACTTCCATTTGTATATGAACCTTCTACAGGCAAGGTTAGCTTGTCCATGTCACTGGTGTTGCTGAGCAGGATATCTTTCGCGATTGAGATTTGATCCAGTTTACTCATATTCGTCTGAATATATGGCTGAATGGATCCTGCCATTTTCGGAAGCTTTGTTACGCCTCCGATGGATAAGGCTTCCTCTTTAAGGGCCGCAATCACTTTTTGCTGTCTTTCAACCCTTCCGAAGTCACCATTTTCATCATGACGGAATCTGGCATAGCCGAGTAATTCCTTTCCGTTGAGGTTTTGGACACCAGGTTCGAGGGAAACACCGATGTTTTCTGACATGGCCTTTTCAACATCCATTTCAATTCCTTCTGGTGCAAGGATGTCGACTGACTGTTCAAAACCTTTAAAATCAACAATCATGTAGTATTGAATATCAAGATCAAAGTTCTGCTTGATTGTCTTTCGAAGCAATTCCGGTCCGCCTAAATAAAAAGCGGTATTTAGCTTATAGTTTTTATATCCAGGGATTTCAGCATATATATCCCTCATAAACGAAACGAGTTTGGTTTCATTCGTTTTTGGATCGATTTGCGCGAGCATCATGGTATCTGTCCTTGATTTCTTCTCGCCCCTGCTATCGACTCCCAATAACAAAACGTTAACCTTCCCGTTTTCATCTTTTACTCCATTAAATTTATAATCTTCCTGCATCTGGTCTTCACCAGCCATTTTATAACCACTGTAAAATTGAAAAGCAGCGTAACCGATCAAACTGAAAATAAGGATTAATAATACCAAAATCACTTTTCTACCACGTTTTTTCCTCTTGGTCTTTCGATCTAGTCGTGACTCCATTTCTTCACCTACTTTTATGACATTCATGATGAACCGATGATAATATGAAATAGTACTCTATGCAATTGAAATTGACAATCACAGAATACTGGATAAACTAACACTTTTCTCCATACCGGTCCACCCCGAGAATATAGTTTACCACAAATATCTATAAAAGTATTTAATTGTTCCCATCAAATAAGGTCAAAGATTGGAAATGTCCACCGGTAAGTTTCCTTATATTCTGTTCTTCTTCCTTATTGTACGAAATGATAAATGAAGTGGCGGGCCCGCTTGATTTATCCAAGTCTTGCGTGGAGTCTACATCTCCCCTTTTCAACGGTTTCCCTATAAGCAGAGACAGTTCATGACGCACACCTTTGGAACCTACAGGTAATATATCGACTATGGAAGGATGGTGAATGCAGAGATGAAATAGACCCAATGGGGCTATGGATGATCTGTGTATCAGTACTTCTTCCCCCACTAAAGGAATGCCGATAAGAGCATATGAAAGATCTTTTTGGGGAAGAAAGTGTCGCTCCTTCCTTCTCATACCGATACAGGTTACGCCGAGTGCAGACTGGTTTAGATCGAAATTGGATTCTGAACTTCCCGTTAGGGGAATATCCCCCATATCTAGTTCACTCAAACCCAACCGCACTCCCGAGGCATACTTCTCCCACACGGTGTCACCTGTGAAGTTCATTAATTGAACGGCCATGAGGCGGGCACCGGCTGATAAACATTCCATCACCGCGACTCGAAAACCGAAATATCCCACCACCTCAGGATCAACCTGCACGGCGTCATCGGGCTTATTTCCGATTCCACCGCTGCAGTCAGAGGCAATGATCAGTTCATCTTTATCAGTGATGGAGATGGACAGCGCATCATGATTTCCAATCATTCTAATTCACCCCTTGGTAATTTGGAAGCTAGAGGAGGATAAAGAAAGTGAGCCATTGTTAAATTGATGAAGCTCCCTACTAATAAAGAAGGAATGATTGTGATGTAAAAAGAAGAACTCAGGATAAAAACAAAGGGCAAAGCTGCCAATACACCATTCCCTACCAGAAAAAGCGCAGCTGCCAATACACGATGCCCACATGAAAATACATAGCCGAAAAGCCAGACAAGGAGAGCCATTTCCACGGCAATGAGAAAATGGAGCGGACCGAGGGGGAAACCTGCATACAGGCTTGAAAGTATATGTCCTCCCCCTGCCACCAGCGCTCCCTTCCTTCCATTGTATAAAGAAGCGATTAATAATGCAGGCATACTGTCAAGGGCGATGGTCCCGATGATCGCCGGAATCTTCACCATCCCTCCAATGGCAGCAAAAGCCAAAAACAATGATAGTAACAAAATGGACTTTAAACTACTACTCATTGTGTTTCTGAATTTTACATGTAGAGAATACGTTGGCACTCCGGAGGTATTCAACGTCTTTGACACTACTTCTGTGATTGATCACGCGTGCCAGAGCAAAGAAGTAGTCTGATAATCGATTGATGTATTGCAACGAAACTACCGGAAAGTCGGGGTCTGCCTTTGAAAGGGTAACCATGCATCTCTCTGCCCTTCTCGCAACGGTCCGTGCAATATGAATACTCGCAGAAGCTTTTACACCACCCGGCAGTATGAATTTTTCAAGAGGTGGAGCTTCTCTGACCAAATCGTCTATTTTTTCTTCCAAAGCGAGGACGGAATCCATTTGAAGCTTGCTCCCTCTCTTTTTTGAGACATTGGATAAATCTCCCCCGCAGTCAAAGAGTTCATGCTGAATTGTAACTAAGTCCTTTACGATATCGTCAAAGCGCTCATGATTTAATTCACAAATAGCCTGACCAACGAAACTATTGACTTCATCCAGTGTCCCGTATGCTTCCACCCTGATATCGTCCTTATCGACCCTACCCCCGATTAAACTTGTCTGTCCTTTGTCTCCTGTTCTTGTGTATAGTTGCATTATTATTTCCTCCCTTACCCTTTTATTGATGTAGCCATGCCATACCAAACAAGCCATACCTTATGCGACTTTTGGGCAAGGTCCTGATAAACCCAGCCCGTCACATCTCTCCATTCCCTTGAAATGTGATCGATAGGTACAATTCCTTTCCCTATTTCTGATCCGATCCAGATCACTTTTCGTTCTGGATGTTCTTCTTCCCACTTCTTCAACTCCTCCATCCGTTGGAAGAATTCTTTCCTAACGTCGCGATCCCCACATAAAAGGGCAGATCGAACAGCATACTCAAGCCCCTCCAACACGAGGATGGGCTTTGATGGATGGACTTCTTCCATACCTTCTGTAAATAACCGGACCCATTCTGTGTCGCTTCTCTTCAAACGAAAATGCTTTCTTACCCATTGGCCCTTGCCATTAAAGGAACCTCCTGTAATGAAGTACAATTCTGGTCCCTCCAATCCTCTTCTGTTCTCCAACCCAATTCGTATCCGTTTCCGTGGTAGACCTCCCAATCCCAAAAAGATCTATGATCACTTTTGGGGGATAGAGAAGTTAACAGGTGCCGAATGACTCCACCATGGGTTATGACTGAGTACCGATTCCCATTAAGTGACTCGATTTGTCCTTTGATTTGCTCCCAGGCAACTTCGACTCGTTTTATAAATTGATGTATCCCTTCCCCTCCTGGAGGAGATTTAGAGGGATCGGTTAACCAATACTGATACTCTTCATTTCCCTTCAAATCCTCGTAGGTCAAGCCTTCCCATTCTCCAAAATGTAATTCTCTTAATAGAGGAGATGAAATGATAGAGGCTTCAGGAAACAAAAAATGCGAGGTTTCCAAACATCGGTTTAGGTCGCTTGAAAAACATCCCTCATATGGCTTGTAGGATCGCTTTATTTGTTTAAGCTTATCGATTCCTTTTCGTGATAAGCTCGGGTTCGACCAACCGATGTATTTCCCTCTCTCATTTGCATCTGTTAAACCATGTCGAATAAAAACAATAGCCATATAGTCATCCATAAAATCGACTCCACCCCTTCTACACTTGCTCCGACTGTGTCGCCAGTCATGCCTCCAAACCACTTTATGCTCTTCGAGTGAATAAACAGGCAAAATCCGACCGTTACAATCGTGAAGGCAGCATAAAGAAAAAGGCTATTCAGGAAGACGCCTACCACTATGATCCCTATCAAAGAGGCCAGCATCCACAAAACATCGTTCCATTTCGTATCTTTACTGAAGCTATACCCCATACCGGATTTATGGGCAGCGGGGATAAGAATGAGACTCACTCCCATGACGATACGGCTGAAAATGGGGATCGACAGCAGAACCAAACAAATCGTAGCAGTATCAGAATAGTGGACGGATTCATATATAAATAAAAAGCGGGATGAGAGCAATACCACTAGAGATAGGGCACCAAATGCACCGATACGCGGGTCTTTCATGATCTCTAAACGCTTCTTTAGATCCCGGTAGGAAAAGTAGGCGTCGCTTGCATCCATATAACCGTCCAAATGAATTCCACCGGTAAGGAGGATGGGCATCACCCAAATATAAAATGATAATGCCAATGAGCTCATGGGTGTAAAGGATGCCAGTAACACATAACCACTTGCGAGAAACATTCCGATCAATAAACCCAATAAAGGAAATGTGCGTACCATCCATCTCATTTCACTTTTTCCAAGCGAGAATTCTTTTCGCACTGGAAGTACTGTAAAAAACTGTATATTAAGGAGTAGACTCTTTACTAATCTCATTTCATTGAAATCCCTTTCTTCATAACCGGAATTCCAACCATCATATCGATCGCTATATACGACTTCTCCACCAATCTTCTATGTAATCTTCCCAGCGTCCTTTGGAATTGGAGTATTTCGTCTGTTTTCGGTGGAATATCATGAAATAATTCATTACTTACAACAAGTAATGCTTTTACTCTATCTGCTAATTGAATGACAGATTCATAGATACTATCCTCTACATACCTTCCGCCCTCCATATCCCCATTGAACAATTCGTTTGTCAGGAGAGTCGTGAGACAATCTAATAGAACAATGGCATTGGATGGTATAGTATCGACGATATCACCGATAGCCAGTGGCCTTTCAATGGTCGTCCACTTTTCATGAGAAGATCGGCGATCCAGTCGGTGTTTTAAAATCCTGTTTTCCATTTCCCGGTCCGTACTCACTCCACACGCAAGATAGATCAAGATCTCATTCGATGTTTTCAGTTCCGATGCAAGCTTTTCTGCATAGGAACTTTTCCCGCATCTAACCCCTCCGGTTATAAAAAAAAGTCTTCCCATGCGAAAATGTGCCTCCTTACGATGAAAGCCCTCTTTTTAACCCATATAACGTTGGATGGCTTTTTTTGTTACTTCATAGACTCCTTTGCCGATCAACTTACCTATCGGAGTGATCGGTCCTGCAAATGGTTCGAGCTCCCCTTTTTGACTGGAAGCAATCAGAATGCTGTCTGTAGGCGTTCCGGTTGCAAGGTTTCCGTTTCTTTTGTCCCTTACTTCCATATCATTCAGTGCTTTTACCTTTGCCTCCGTGGAAGTGACGAGGGCTTCGATATAGGCCTCATCAGATAAATTCCCATTAATGAAAACCCAGGTATTGATCGTACCCGGTTTAGAATCAATATCATATTGAAAGCTCGTTGATACATCCATGGCATTTCCGACACCGGCGGTCACGATGACGAAAACCGATTTCCCCATCATCTCAAAACGCTCACATATCATGTTAGACAAATCGAGAGCCGTCATCATACCGACAGATAAAGACGGATCCAGTTCTTTCGTAATGAGAAACTCCTTCATATCTTGTTTGTAATCCCGGCAGTCATAATCAACGGGTACCCGTCGGTTCATGAAGTGAGAGTACCAACCAATTCCCGCTCCGATAATACCCGAGGACATACACTTCAACGGGAAAGGGGCAGAATAAAGGATGCAATCTTCGTTCAATGTCATATACCTTTCATCTAATAGCAGGTTTTCAGTGAGGGATCCTTCAGGCACGATTACCATTTGAGGTTTGGCCACCAAAGGATGAGCCTGTTTCTGGACCTTTGTTTGATAGACTTTTTCGATATGTTCTTCTTTCAACACTTCTTCCGGATGATGGAGAAGTTTCGTTGTGCCCTGGTCCAGTAAGAGTAAACGGTCACAGTATAGGCTCGCTAAATTCAAATCGTGAAAAATGGCCACGACCGTTAATGTCCCCTGATCTGTTTGACTTTTAATCAAATCCAATAGGGACTTCTGGTAGGAAAGATCAAGATGATTAGTGGGCTCATCCAGAAGGAGGATGTGAGGTTCCTGGGCTAGAGCCTGTGCCAGGAACACCCGTTGTCGCTCACCACCTGACAATTCATGCAGGTATCGGTTCTGAAACGCAGAAATTCCCGTCTGCTCCATCACTTTGTCCACCATCTCTTTGTCCCGGTCGGTCGTACCCTTAAAGAAACCTTTCTGGTGAGCATATCTTCCAAGCATCACAGTCTCCCTCACTTGATACGAAAATGCTTCAGTCGATATCTGGGGCAATACCGCGACATGGGTAGCCAATTCTCTCGAAGAAAACTGATGAAGCGGCTTCCCTTTCAAAGTAATCACTCCATCCATTAAAGGAAGGAGACCCGTCATGGCTTTCAGTAACGTCGTTTTACCACTTCCATTTGGGCCAAGTATTCCAAAGAACTCTCCCTTGTCAATATGAAAATTCATGTCTTCCACGATCTTTTGATCGCCGTATCCTACTGACACCCCGTTTACATCGATCATGATGAAAGACCCCTTTTCTTTAAAAGAATATAAGCAAACATCGGTGCGCCGATCAAGGCGGTGATCACTCCAATCGGAAGTTCGGTCGGAGCGATGATCGTTCTGGAAAGCAGGTCGGCGAGAACAAGGAACCCTCCTCCTACAAGGATTGATAGGGGAAGGAGATGCTTATGATCATGTCCGATCATTCTTCGTAGAAAATGAGGAACCACAAGGCCGACAAATCCGATCGTTCCGGACACGGCCACTGCTGCCCCCGTCAGGATGCTTCCGGCAATCAAAATGATCAGCTTCCTTTTTTGAACCGAGATACCGATATGACGGGCCTGTTCCTCCCCGAAGCTCATGCCGTTCAATTCCTTGCTGTTCAGTAGGAGCAACACCACCCCCATAAGGAAGAAAGGCAAGATGATCGCAATGTAATCCCACCCTCTCATGGATACACTTCCAAGAAGCCAGCCGATGATCTGCCTCAGTTCCTCACCTGTGAGTGCGATCATCAAGGAAATCACCGAGCCCAGAAACGAGCTGAAGATGATTCCTGTCAGTATAATGGTTTCGACCTTCATGGTCCTTTCAACCTTTTGTGCGAACCATAATACGAGAAATACGGTGATGATCGAACAAACAATACTGAAAAAGGGAAGCGTAAACTTCCCGATGAAAGGGATGCTCCAATGAAAAAACAATGTGATGACCGCCCCGACCGATGCACCTGATGACACTCCCAATGTGTAGGGATCAGCCAGAGGATTGCGTAACAGCCCTTGAAAAGAAGCTCCGGCAATGGCTAAGGAGCTGCCGACCAATAAAGCCAACAATACTCTTGGAAGCCGGATCGTATAGACGATGTTCACAAACATGGGATTAACCGTATCAGGCATTTGAAAACCGAACCACTTATAACCGACGATGTATAGGATATCCATCGGTGGAATGGCTATTGTACCGATCGAAACACCTGCAAGCACCGCCGTGAGTATAAATAGCCCTGCCAATCCGTATGTGATCCCTATCTTATTCTGCAAATACCTCTGGATAGATCGACTTTGCAATTTCCTCTACTCCTTCAACCAATCTTGGACCTGTCCGTGTGACTAAATCAGAATGGACATCGTGAACATCCCCATTCTTAACTGCCGTTACATCTTCCCATCCTTTTCTTCCCATTATCTGTTCTTTCGGATTTTCACTGTAATAACCATATGTAGTGATGATTGAATCAGGGTTAGACGAGATGACCGCTTCCTGGTTCACCTGTACCCAGCCTTCCTGATCGCTCATGACATTTTCAGCATTGACCATAGATAGCATTTGATCGATGAACGTGTTCTTACCTGTTGAATAAATGTCAGGGGAAGGGGAAACTTCCACATAGACTCTTTTCTTTTCCGTTACTTCACTTGCTTTTTCCTGGATGGATTTTAAATCTGATTTCATTTCAGAAACAACGGAATTTGCCTGACCTTTTTTACCGACTAGTGTCCCGATGTCCTGAATTGTGTTATATACTTCTTCAAAGCTTTTAGCGTCTTGAACGATGAATACGTTCACCCCTGCATCTTTCAGTTGATTCAAACCTTCTTCTGCTGACTTTGCTGTGGATTCATGGGCAAGGACCAGGTCCGGATCTAAGCCGACGATTTTCTCTACGTTAAACTCCATTCCACCAATCTTCTCTTTATCGGCGGCTTCTTTCGGGAAGTTATCAAAGTCTGACACCCCGACGATTTCATTATTGAGCCCAAGCTCGAATAAAATCTCCGTATTACTGGGAATTAACGAAACGATATGTTTAGGTTGTTCTTCCAGGGTGACTTTATTATCAAGCGCGTCATTCAATGATAAAGGATATCCGGATTCATTTTGGTTTACTTCTGCTGTTTCCTTTTTCTTCGTTTGTTCCCCGTCATTCGTTCCGCATGCTGTCAGGAATCCAATGGCTACCAACAATGCAAGTAAGGCTTTTACTGTGTGTTTCATTTTTTATTCCCCCTGTTGATTAACATTTTGACAGACAAAAAAACATCTCCAGTGGACTAGAGATGTTGTGTAAGATGCATATATAGGTTTATATTCAGTGAACCATGCATATTACACCTTTCTATCCGCGTAGAATTGGTGCGCTTAAAATCAGGCAGGTCTCCTGGCTCATGGTCATAGTTTGCTGATACCTTCCCGTGCTTGTTTGCACAGTGGTAAATGTTCAGCTCACTACCATTTACAGTGGCGGGACCGCGTTGGATTTACACCAACTTCCCTATTAAGAAGCTAAGAAGATTCACATCTTACACTTCACCTGATTTCGTAACGTATGAAATTGTTCCGTACAAAAGAATTATACACAAATTCCATCCGTTAGGAAATGAATTTTAATGAATTTGTTGAAAATTGTAGAAAACGATTAATCGTAAAGTCGGCACAGCTGAAGCAGACAAGCTATTTTAATTGTTCCTTTTAAGCTTTCATGGTAGAATCTGTTCAAGCTATTGCTTTACTGCTTTAGAGGAGTACATATGGTACAGGAGGTTTGCTAAATGAATGATAGAGAAGTCGCTACGTTTGCAGGCGGATGTTTTTGGTGCATGGTAAAGCCGTTCGATGAGCTGCCAGGGATTATTGATGTCGTATCGGGATATTCTGGAGGTCATCTTGAGAATCCTTCATATGAGGATATTAAAGCCGGTGGCAGCGGCCATTATGAAGTGGTTCAGATCACCTATGATCCCGCTCTGTTTCCTTATGAAAGGCTATTGGAGTTATACTGGCCTCAGATTGACCCGACTGATGACGGTGGTCAATTCCACGATCGTGGTGAACAGTATCGAACAGCTATCTTCTATCACAATGAACACCAGAAACAATTGGCTGAGGAGTCAAAAAACACGATAGAAGAAAGCGGGCGATTCAAGAAGCCGATCGTCACCAAAGTCCTTCCTGCCTCAACCTTTTATCCGGCAGAAGAGTATCATCAAAAGTTCTACAAAACGAATCCGGAGGAATACAAACAAGATCGCGCAAAGTCAGGGCGCGATGAATTCATAGATGGACATTGGAAAAACAAATAGTGGCATGAAAAAAACTTCTTTCGCCAAACTAATGGCTAGAAAGGAGTTTTTTTGTGAAGAAATCCGACAAGGCGAAAGATGATAAAGAACAAGTGATAGGATTCTCTGGACCGGGAAAAGTAGTTAATTTCTTTGACCCTTATCCTGATGAGAAGGAAGAAAACGCAAATAACTCAGATACCGTCGATCCCCATCCATCCCAATGAGACTTTAGCTAAAAACGCCCTAGGCGTATCACGGGTAAATATTATGGTTAGAATGGCGATACAGCAGAATTTTGTCAAAGAAGGTGAAAACAGATGTATTTCTGGATAATCGCATTGGGCCTTACCATTTTCCTTTTTACGAGAATTCCGACCGTGAAGAATTCCGTTCATGTACGGAATAGTTATCTGGTCAAGAAATGTTCCATCATCATTCCTGCAAGAAATGAAGAAAAGACGATTGGGAGGCTTTTATCCAGTATTCGGATGCAGTTCATACAGCCCTTGGAAGTCATTGTTGTGAATGATGGATCGACAGATCAAACGAAGGCTATAGCCTTAAACGAGGGTGCAATTGTAATTGATGCACCCCCTTTGCCTAATGGATGGAACGGGAAATCATGGGCATGCTGGAATGGAGCGAAAGAGTCTAAAGGAGAATTCCTCTTGTTTGTGGATAGTGATACCTGGTTCGAACAAGCAGGTCTGTTAAAGATATGCGAAACGTATAAAATGCAACACTGTCAAGGAGTATTGACCATTCATCCTTTTCATAAAATGGAATCCTTTTACGAAACATTCTCCATGCTGTTTCATTTAATGGTGTTTGCTTCAACCAGTATCACCCATCTCTTTTCATGGTTGTGCACGCCTTCAGGCGGTTTCGGGCAATTTTTCTTATGTTCGAGGGCCGTTTATGAGCGAGTAGGAGGACATGAAGCCATCAGAGGGGAAATGGTGGAACATTTTGCCTTGAGTCAATGGGCGAAGAAATGCGGGGAATCGGTAGAAGCGGTAAGTGGCAGGAATGCCATTTCCATGAGGATGTATGGGGAAGGAATAAATGATGTATTCCACGGGTGGTCAAAGAGCTTCGCTTCAGGAGCTAAGTCGACAAACATCCTACTCCTGGGGCTTTCTTCTTTGTGGATGGCTTCGCTTATTACGCTGGTCATTCACTCACCGGAAATGATTTGGGAATATCCCTATTTATTTATCATCCAATACATCCTATTAGGGGGTTATTTCTATTTCTTAGTGAGAAGGATCGGTAATTTCAGCGTGTTCGAGACATTATTATTTCCGGTTCACATCCTATTTTTCCTAGCGACCTTTCTTCATTCATTTTTGAATACCTTTTTCAGGAAAAGGACCACTTGGAAAGATCGTTATGTATATATAGAGAAAGGAAAGAACGAGAAGATGAAATGATCCTGTTAGTGAATATCACTTCATAAATATAAACCTGCACCACCTGCCAAGTCACCACATTTTTGAGAATGTTACAAATCATACATACATTTCTATGAATTTGCGCATTTTATTAATAAGAACCGAGGAAGTCCTCCACGAATGATAAGCCGTTAATCCCTTGATTTGCTCGGTTCCCCCTTATTCCGTCACTTCTTCCATAAATAAAAACGGCTCATTTGTATCGAACTTCCCTGACATTTTCCGGACGGGAATATTTCTTCCCCTGACCCATTCCTGAAAGTCCACCACCAATCCATCGGAACTTTCCCCGAAGCCGATTAAGCATCTCAGTGATGTACATTGAAAGACACATGTATGAATCGTCCCTGCCCAAGCATCATACGCTTTCTTGAAAATCGGGCTGTCTCCCCGATTAAACAGTTTGAATGCCCCATCTATGGTTAATTCCTTTTCATGTACTGAATGTAACAGGTCCAGCCTTTTTTGAGAGTCCTTTAAATAATGTCGGTTATCCTTTTTCATATGATTCATTTGAAAATGGTTGGTACAACTTAAGGTTGAATGGTGATACACCCCTATTCCCCTCGGGGAAGCTTCTACCACAGCAGCTTTGCCACCTTGGTCATATAAAGAATAGTTGAAACTGTGTCGGTGAGGCAGCCTGCGCAACACTTCGATGGCCTCGTCTGTATTCTTACATGTGTCCAGGAGGATGCGGGCGATTGTCGTACAAATGAATCCATCTCCCGGCTTTATTCGATTCACGAAATGAAAACCAACAGCCAATCCTTTTTCGTTCAACCCGTCAATCCGTCCGATTCCCCTTCCTGAAAATCCGATAGATGCATAGCCCCCCGCCGGCTCGACGAGTAACAGCCTACCTTCATATGTTTTCGGGTGATAATCATAATTCCTCACGTATATACCGTCTTTTGCCAATGACGAACATCCTGACTCCTTCCATTCCTGTTGAAATCCCGAATATTCATGTATGGTATCTTCCAATGACCACTGTAAACCATGGGATAGTCCAATTAATTCATCCCATAATCCGGGTGCAAATTGCCGGAGTAGTCCCTCGACTTCAAGCAGCTTTACATTGTAATCTCTCAATGACTTCTTTCGTCTCTTTTCATGATGAGAATAGAGTGGCGACGACCGAAGTTCCTGTCCGAATCGAACACCAATCTCATAATAGGTCCCTCTGGACTGCAATACGTCTACCACAACCTCTTTCATTGTTCCACGCCCCTTTCTGCGAATAAAGGATAATGTCGAATAAATATCTTCTTCTTTTTCTCCCTGTTATGCTACACTTGATTCATAAAATACGAGGAGGAAATATCATGCAAAAAACATTCAAAACACTTTCACTATTTCAAGAAGGAGTGAACGTTCTGAATTAATGAAACGACGCTCCTTCTTCCGGTATATATAAAAACACAGGAAGCAGGAGACAAATTATGACAAACTCAACACTTGCCACCCATAACATCCGGGTGCTATTTTGGATTTCTTTTTTTGGTACAATCAGTTTTCTTCAACCCGTATTAACGTTATTCTATTTCGAAAGAGGGCTAACCTCTTCTGATATTTTAATTGTGCTCATGTTCTGGAGCGGTGCCGTCTTACTCGGGGAGGTACCGACTGGAATATTTGCAGATCGGTTTGGTGCAAAATATTCATTCCTATTCGGTTCTTTCCTTAAGTTCCTTAGTATTACACTGCTTTTATTCGCCTATGAACCTTGGATGTTCTTCATATACAGCTTCATCAATGGATTCAGTGTAACCTTTTTTTCTGGGGCGGATGAAGCATTAATCTATGATTCACTCAAAGAATCAAATGAAGAAAATCGTATGGACCATGCTATGGGAAAGATCCAATCAGCCTCATTTATCAGTATGCTGATTGCCGTCCTTTTCGGTTCCTATTTGGCGAAGGATCTGGTGGACAGTCAATTCACTCTGCTTATCTTACTGGGATTGGCCTTTCACCTTATCGAACTATTTTTAATCCTTTCAGTCAAGCAGCCGTCTGTTGATTCATTTCAGAAAGAAAATCCTTTTTCCCAAATAAAGAGTGGTATCCGTGTAATACGCCAGGCACCCCAGTTATTGTTGATGTTTTTAAACGTAACATTGGTCTTCATTCCGGCTGGTGCCGTTTACCAGTACTTTGATCAACCGCTTTTACAGGATGCAGGCGTTCCTGTCTATCTGATCGGGGTCTTTTATGCAGTTTCTGCCATTCTTGGCTATATCGCATCGAATTCCATCGGCTGGATGACAGCTCGCTTTTCCAGGGTGATGCTCATGAATATTTCAGGTTTATCAGCGGTAGCGGGGTTATTTATTTCCGGCTTGTTCGGATCTTCTTTATGGATTGTATTAGGTTCATTTTTCTTGTTAAGGCTTGTCCGGGCAATCCGTTATCCCATTTATTCACAATTAAGCAATGACTTAATTCCGTCCGGGGTCAGGGCGACGACCATCTCCTTGCTTTCCATTGTGGATTCGGGCTTGGACCTTGTTGTGTTCGGAGTGCTCTCAACGATTGCGTTGAATGGCTATTCATACGTACTCATTGGGTGTGCCTTTATTGCACTGGTTGGAACCCTTTTACCGATCAGACCTGTTAACACGAAGGAAAGTCTAAAGATCAAACAAAGCGCTTCCCTTTAAATGTGAAAGAGTGCTGACAATCTGTCAGCACTCTTTCTTCTTGTGGAGATTGATTATTTCTTAAGATACGTCCATCCCTCTTCTTGATACACTTTATCTTCTTTCATCAATTTTCCCAGCGCCCTTTTAAAAGCCGCTTTACTCATATTGAAACGATCTTTGATTTCCTCCGGCTGGCTCTTATCCCAAAATGGTATCGCACCGTTCCGAACTGCCAGATACTCAAGGATGACTTCAGCATCATTCAGCATTTTATCCTGCTTCAATGGTAAGAACGAAACATTCAGGTTTCCGTCATCCTTCACGTCGATGACTCTGCCTTCAACCAGTTCACCGAGCCTTGGCTCCGCTTTACGCTCATTCATGTGAACAAAACATCGATATCCTTGTTCAGATAAGAAGAAGGTTCCTACCCTCAGAAGTCGATACACCCGTCCCTGTACTTTAGCATTCATCATTTCAGCAGAAGCTCTTCTTGACACCTGTTCAATGATATTTTCAGTGGCCAATCTTCCGTATAAACGGTCTTGTTTATCACGATTCAAGGTAAGGAACAGCTGATCGCCAGGATTCGGCCAAAGCTCCTGAAATTTCGGAAGGTCATCAGATGACACCAAAATATCCTTGGGCAGACCAATATTCACAAATACGCCTAAATCTTCCCGCTTATCGACGACTTCTGCCCAACCGTATGCACCGACCTGCACCTTCGGGATTCTCATAGTCGCCGTCAAGCGCACGTCCTTATCATGATAAAGAAATACTTTAACCGTATCTCCCTCTTGGATTTCTTCTGTTATTTCAGAGTGATGCAGAAGTACACGATCGATATCATTCGTTAGAAAGAAACCGTATGGCACTTCGTGATCAACGTATAAATCCTCTACTGTACCTGGTTTTAAAGAAGACATTATATTTATTCCTCCAATATTCATTCACGTATTAACTTACGTTTTCTCTACTCATTGTTTGTATTCACTAAATATAGCTTTTTTCAGGAATGATGTATAGGGCGTATGCAATTTTTAATAATAAATCATCAATTTAGAAAATAATGAATTCACGAACTTTTACCGGTTCCATTGACCGGAGGATAGTCAGTTGTTATGATTCTCCTAATTCAATTATACCAAATATAGATGCACCTTGTATAAGTTCAAGAATATGGCTTGAACGTTTCTACCAGCTACCTTAAATGGCTTGTCTACAAGATAAAGTAAGACCAATGGAATTATTTTATCCTGTAGATACACTCTGGTTGATTCAGTCACCGGAGTTTTTTTATTTTATCTTATCTACACGGAGGGTTATGTATGAAAACATTCTTTCAATTTGATGAAAGAGGGACAAATTATAGAAGAGAAACGTTAGCAGGTGTAACAACTTTCCTATCAATGGCTTATATTCTGGTTGTGAACCCCATCATCCTAAGTCAGGCCGGAATGGACAAAGGGGCATTATTCACAGCCACTGCCCTGTCAGCGATTGTCGGATCCCTGTTAATCGGTCTACTGGCTAACTTTCCGATCGGGATCGCCCCCAGCATGGGACTTAACTCGTTCTTTACGTTTTCGGTATGCATCGGAATGGGAGTCGACTGGGAAATCGCCCTGACAGGAGTATTTATTGCTGGTATCATCTTTATGATTTTAAGTGTGATGAAGATCCGTGAAAAAATCATCAATGTCATCCCCCAGGATTTAAAATTCGCCATTGCCGGCGGCATCGGCTTTTTCGTAGCATTCATAGGTTTTAAAAATGCGGGACTCGTCGTTGCCAACCCTGAAACATTTGTGTCGATCGGGAACCTTTCTTCCCCTCCGACACTACTTGCTGTGTTTGGTTTTATCATTACCCTGATGATGTTGGTAAAGGGAATTAAAGGCGGAATATTCTATGGGATGGTTGCAACGACCATCATCGGGATGGTCACGGGGCAAATCTCAGTGCCTCATTCCATTATTGGCGGAGTCCCTAGTCTCGAGCCGACATTCGGAGTGGTATTCAACCATTTAGGGGATATATTCACTCTTGAAATCATGGCGGTGATCTTTACCTTTCTGTTTGTGGCTTTCTTTGATACGGCAGGTGCCTTGATTGCGGTTGCCAGTCAAGCAGGGATCATGAAGGATAATCAGATCCCGAACGCTGGCCGTGCTCTCCTGGCTGACTCTGCATCGGGAGTGGCAGGAGCGATATTCGGAACCTCAACAACAGCATCATTCGTCGAGTCCTCTGCCGGAGTGGCCGTCGGGGGAAGAACCGGATTCACGTCTATCGTGATTGCCATCTGTTTCTCCGTCGCCCTGTTCTTTTCCCCCATCTTATCGGTCATCACTCCAGAAGTGACTGCCCCTGCACTTATCATTGTCGGTGCATTGATGGCTACGGAAGTCAGACATATCAATTGGAATCGACTTGAAGTGGTCATTCCTTCTTTTGTGACGATTATTATGATGCCTTTAACCTTCAGTGTTGCAACGGGAATCGCATTAGGCTTCATTCTTTATCCTTTTGCGATGATTTCATTGAAAAAGTGGAAGGAAGTTCATCCAATCATGTACATCCTTTGTGGATTATTCATCATTTACTTTGCTTTTTCTTAAAGTTTATTTTTGTAAACTTTGTGCTTCTGAACAAGCGTGTAGTGGTTGATTTCCGCTCCAGGTGCTCGCTTTCCGCGGGGCGTGAGTTGAGCCTCCTCGGGCTTTGCTCTGCGGGGTCTCAACTTTCCCGCGTTTCCCGCAGGAGTCGAGCACCTTCCGCTCCAATCAACATTCCAAGCGTGCGTTTTTACCTACTATTAGATATAAAGACAAGCAAAAAAAATCCGAACGAATTCGAAATTCTTTATTGAATATCGAAATTCGTTCGGATTTTTGTTTTTGTTAAAACATATAAAGTGTATTTAAACGGTTCTAGCTGTTGATTGGAGTGCAAGACGGAGACTCCTACGGGAAAAGCGGAATAGGTAAGACCCCGCAGGAGCGTCAGTGACGAGAAGGCTAGCCGAACGCCCGAGGAAAGCGAAGTCTTGCACGGAAATCAACAGCGGTGTAACAAGAGATCCAAACCAAATTACCTTTTTATGTCTTAAAACATGGATTTAGTTAGGTCCAAACCTTTTGTTATTTATGAAAGTTTCTTACTGCTTCATCTGAGGGGAGGAAGAATGTCATCATCCCGAGCAGAGGAAGGAAGCTGCATAGGATCATGACGAATCGGATGGTGTAAAGATCGGCCAGTCCTCCAAAGATGACTGCTCCGACAGCTCCCATGCCGAATGCCAAACCAACGGTCAAACCGGAGACCATCCCGATTTTACTTGGCATCAGTTCTTGTGCATATACCACGATGACACTGAAACTTGACGATAAAATAAAGCCGATACAAAAAATGAACGGAAAGACAACGGAGAGCGGTAAATAAGGTAGTGCAAGGGTCAGAGGTGCAGCTCCGAGCATAGAAAAGAAGATGATGTTCCTCTTTCCGAAACGATCGGCAAGCGGCCCACCCAAGAAGGTTCCCAAGACTCCTGCAAACATAAAGGCAAATATGTAGGCCTGGGCCTTTTTAATGGTAAGACCGTAGTCCTCGATCAAGTAAAACTGGTAATAATTTGATAACCCTGCTCCGTACCATGACCTTGCAAACACAAGGAATACAACAAACACCATCGCCCACTTGATTTTCGAGTTAATTGGGGTTTTTCTTCCCTCTTCATTCTTTTTCCTCTTGCTTCTTTCATTGAAACGCAATTGATCTGAATACCAATTAGAGACCCTGAACAAGACAAGAACTCCAATAATGGCCACGATCGTAAACCATAAAGCACCTATCTGACCAAAAGGGACAAAGACAAAGGCAGTAATCAACGGCGCAAGCGCCTGGCCGGTATTTCCACCCACCTGATAGATCGACTGAGCCAGTCCCCTTCGATTTCCGGCAGCCATGTAAGCCACCCTTGATCCTTCAGGATGGAAAATGGCAGAACCGAATCCGATAAATAATACAGAAACGATGATCCATATGAAATGACCTGAGAGGGAAAAACCAATCAACCCTGCTAAGCTGGACAACATCCCCAATGGAAGCAGGTACGGCTTTGAACGTATATCGGCATAAAACCCGAAGACCGGCTGCAATAAAGAAGACGTCATATTGAGTGAGAAGGCAATCCAGCCGATTTGCATATAACTCAGTCCCAATGACTTCTCAATGATCGGGAACATAGCAGGTACAACAGCCTGGAGTGTGTCATTGATAAAATGACCCGAACTGATGGCTAACAGAATTCCATATATAGTAGGATTCACGGCCGTTTTGGATGCTGTCTGGGCCATGTCCATCTCTCCCTTCCATTTATTTCGTCACTCTAAATAGTATACTGAATCATTCGAACATTTCCTATGGGTAAATAAAAAAAGCCGAAACTGAGTTCGACTTTTTCCACTTGCATTATCCTCTGTTCGGGAATACTCGTTTCACCATATCGGCTATCTCTTCACCAAATCCTTCAATCGGTTTCCCATTTCTGGCTTTATCGGCATATCCTCTCATGCGGTCTACGAAATCAGGATTTGTTGACACGTACACATTATTGATACTGCCATTTTCTTTTTTCACTTGATCCGAGATTTTCTTTTCCAATTCCTTTGAAACATTTCCATTCTTATCGTCTTCTAATACAGCAGCAACATATGCGTTTTGATCAGTCGTCAGCACATAAGCACTTCTCACTTCTTTAAGTTCTGCCACTTTCCCCGCTTCTCTGTCAGCAAGTGAGTAATTTTCTCTCATCATCCCGTCATTCACATAATCCCGGTTCGCCTGATCATTCTTGTAGTTCACTCTCTCCAGGTTACGGTTGTTCATTTGCTGTCCTTCTTCATTCATGTTATTGCTTGTGCCGCACCCGGCAGCAGTGATCATGAACATCAATCCAATAGTTGTAATCAATAGATATTTTTTCATTTCTTTGCCTCCTAAAATTTATTCAGTCTTACTTTCCCCAGGGCTCCCTAGTTCTATACAAGGAATCGGTTTACGTTTAATCATTTACTACATTAGGGAAAACTCGATATGAAAACGATTTAGGGAGGTAGGATCATTGTTCCAGGCAGCTTTGTGGGGAGGGGTAGCCAGTCTCTCCCTCTTAATCGGGGCGTTCATGGCAATATTTTTTCATATACCAAAAAAAGTGGTAGCGTTTATTATGGCCTTAGGTACTGGCCTGATCATCGGATCCGCTACTTTTGATCTCTTAAGTGAAGCAGAAGGAAAAGCGGATTTGGTTTACCTCATTTCCATGTTCCTTCTGGGTGCCCTCATTTTTACATTATTTGAAATGTTCATTTCTATAAAAGGTGGAAGCGAAAGAAAACGGTCGAAGAAGAATCCCCATGGCCACTCGGGGCTTGCCATTTATGTCGGTACCATCATGGATGCGATACCCGAATCCATCATCATCGGCGTCAGCTTTATTGAAAGTCAATCCATGCAATGGGTCTTCATCATCGCTATATTCATCAGTAATTTGCCTGAATCATTATCGAGCAGTATAGGGTTAAAGCTCGATCATTACAGCACGAAGAAAATCCTTTATTTATGGGGAAGTGTCGTCATCCTTTCTTCCTTCAGTTCTTTGCTTGGGTATACATTACTGCAGAATGCCCCTGAAAGCACTTCATACATTATCGGAGCGTTCGGGGCCGGGGGGCTGCTCGCTATGGCGTCTTCAACGATGATGCCGGAAGCATATGAGGAAGGCGGACCCATTGTCGGTTTCCTTTCATCCCTGGGAATCATCCTTTCCTTTGTACTGACACATATGTCATAGGTGTTAGAAGCATGCATCAGAAAAAAACGTACTCAAGTTCAACCCTGAGTACGTTTCTTCAATTATTCTTCATGATCAATGGTCAAGCCTTCTACAAATCGTTTTCCCATGAGCTTATCCTTTTTACGATTTTCTTTGCTATTGAAGATAATATCGAAATCATATTCCTCTGGATACAATTCCTTGGCGGATACATACAGACGGAGCCGTTTATGACTCACAGATCTTTTTTCCCCTTTGATCTGTACGGTGTAATTCCCTATACCATCAGGGCCTTCATAGACAATGCCAAATTCTCCTTCTGGGGAGATCTGGACATTATCTCCTTTGGCAAAGGAGATGATGCTTCTGGTTTGTTTCTGGATTTTTCCGTGATTCCTTTTTTTATGCTTGTTAACGATCATTTGTTTCTCCATTTCCTTTTTTTCACTGTAGTCGATTTCTCCAAGACTATATGTTTTCTTCTGCTTATAGGTGATTTCATGTGCTTTTTCAATGATCTCTGGGTGCACTCCAAGCTTCAATGCAATGGAAAATGCCTGACTATCCCCACCCTGACCAACAATCAGTTTATACGTTGGCTGCAAGGTGTCGATGTTAAACTCCATACTGCCATTCATAAAGCCTTCATGCTCCCCTGCAAAATGTTTGATCTCACTATAGTGAGTAGTGGCAATAAGCGTGGCACCCTTTTCATATAATTGATCCAGGATAGCCGTGGCAAGACCCATTCCCTCCATAGGATCTGTACCGGAGCCGAGTTCATCCAACAGGACAAGTGACCGGTCGTTTGTATCCTTTAGTATACTGACGATATTTTTTATATGAGAACTGAATGTACTCAAGTTTTGTTGAAGGCTCTGCCCATCCCCGATGTCCAGGAGTATTTGTTGATATATACTGATTTCACTTCCCTCGGCAGCTGGAATATGCAAACCGCACTGGGTCATGAGGGTGAGGAGCCCCACCGTCTTTATGGTTACGGTTTTCCCTCCGGTGTTGGGGCCGGTGATGACCAATGCATAAAATCCCTCCCCCATCTTAATCGATAGCGGGACTGCCTGTTTCCCGAGCAGAGGATGAACCGCATTGATCAAGTGAATCCTCTGTTCTTCATTTACAATCGCCTTCACTCCATCATAGGCGCGACTATATTTTGCTTTGGCGAATAATACATCATAGTGGACCATCGTTTCAACCGCAAGTCTTAGTTGTGGCTCGTATGTTTGCACCATTCCAGTCAATGTCCATAGAATATTTTCAACTTCATGATCTTCTTCGAATTTTAGAGTGAGGAGCTGATCCTGTTGTTTGCTCAACTCCTCCGGCTCGATATACAGGGTTGAACCCGAGGCTGAAGAATCCAGAACGGTCCCTTTCATCTTCCCCCTGAATTCTTTCTTGATGGGAATGACATATCGCCCGTTCCGCTGACTAACAATCGCTTCTTGTAGAAATGATTTATACTTAGCCGATTTTACAATCGATTGTACTTTATCCTTTAGCCGTTCTTCCTGGATTCCCGCCTGCTTTCGAATCCTCAACAATTCTTTACTCGCATAATCATCGACTCTGCCATTCCTGATGCATCGGTTGATTTCCTCTCCGAGATTGGGGATCTCTTCAATGGAATAAACATAGGAAGAAACCCTCGGTGCGAGCCATTGTTTATCCTCCATATATTTTTTCAGCTTTTTACATGCATCGAGAAAATAATATAAACTTGTAAGCTGATCCGGCCTCAAGGGAACACCTTTATTTAGATTCCCCATGATATTCTCCACCCCGTCTAATGCGTGGATAGGTACACTGGCACTTTTCTTTAAGATGTTTACAGCTTCTGTCACCTCATCAAGGCGCATTTCAATTTGACGGATATTTGTGGATGGCCGTAACTTCCACAATTCCTTTTTACCTTCTTCCGTCAGAGCAAATCCCATTAATTCTTCTTTCACTGAGTTAAACTCAAGTGTTTGAAACGTTTTTTCATTCATTTCATTTCCCTCCGAATATACAAAAATAGACCACAACGAACAATGTCCATCGTGGTCTCCCTTCACTCGTATACAATCCTCCCCATCATAATAGCGCACGTGTAAACGCAAAACAGCCTCCCGATCACCTACGTGAAAAGAAGTCCTCATTTCCGGAATTATGCACAAAAAAAGAGCTGTGCACAAAGACACAGCTCTCCTGATTAAGGGTTGAGTATGCTATGACCATTGTTCTTAACTACATTTTGAAGGCACAGGTAAATAAGCTTATTCAGTAGCCTGAATTAAAAGGCCACTGCCTGCAAAATGTCCGTATTCATTTCACGGTTAGTTAAGAACGACACCTAACATATTTCATACTCCCTTTGTATACACTATTTAAATTCAACATTAGTTTACGACGTATTCCATCTATTGTCAATAGGTTACTGTAATGAACGTTTATATTGGAACCTTTTCCATTGAAAGCGGATGAAACATCCTATGCAGAATCCTGCAAGTGCGACGGACGCAGCCACAAAGACCATTCCTGAGAAGAGATAAACCCCCGTATTCCATCCTGCCAGACTACTTATGATGGAGCCTCCCAGACAGCTGACTGCAATGATATTGTTGAACCGTTGCTGCTCAGCGTCTTCCGGTGGATACGCGGAAGGTTCTTTCTTTAAGAAAAGCTTCCCTGCCTGCATGACGGGATTATACTTAAAAAGTAAAGCTGAAATTCCGACCAAGAACGGAAGCAGCAAGAAAAATTCTATCTGGGACAACCATGAAAGAGCAACAGTTGTTACGATGAGCCATTGATTCAACTGAACTAATGGTTTTGGTATTGAATTGGCTGGAGCTGTACTCATATTAATTCATACCTTTCTGATTGGAATTAGTGTAATTATAGTGTATGGGATAGAGATGAAAAAATCAAAAGAAAAAACCGAAACCGGCTGCCCATTTTTGGCCGGTTTCGGTTTTCACTATACGGACGAAACGTTTGATCATTTCTGTCATTTCTTCAACTCATATTTATTTTGTAACTCTAGAGGAGCCATCTTTACCATCAGTTGAAGAATGAAGGTAAACACCGCCAGATCATCGACAATCCCCAGCACTAAGAACACATCCGGGATCAAGTCCAACGGCAGCCAGATATAAAATGCAACCAACCCCACCGATAAACCCTTCTTCACCGCGGAAACATCACTGGAACGAAAAAAATCAACCAAAAACGGAACCGATCTACGAACATTAAACAGAAACCGCACCCGCTTCACAAACCTTATCATCACATCATCACCTGTTTGTTTTTTTCGTTATCATAGCACACAAACCAACAGGAAGTATCATTTCCTACAGAGCATCGATTTTTGGCTCATTCGAGGGAAACGAACGTTTCCCTCGCCTTTCAGCAAAAGCTGAAAGGTCCCCACGTGACACAAAGGCCCGGGCAAAAATGCATTTGTGCCCGGGCCTTTGTGTCACGTGGGGAAATGAGACAAAAATCCACCCCCATACAAAATCCCATATGAACCCCTTTCTCTTTCTTCCAATCCTTTCTCCCCTTATGTAAATACCCCGTAAATTTATCACTGTTCCTGCTAACACTCTATCTTTTTAGCATACTTGCGTGTTATAATCTTTTAGATTGAGTATTAGGAGGTATTTCACATATGATTCAGGTATCAGATGTAAGCTTACGTTTTGGTGATAGAAAGCTATTCGAAGACGTGAATATAAAGTTTAATCCAGGGAATTGCTACGGACTTATCGGAGCAAACGGTGCTGGTAAATCAACATTCTTAAAGATTCTTTCAGGAGAAATCGAAGCACAGACCGGCCATGTATCCATGGGGTCAGGAGAGCGACTTGCTGTCTTAAAGCAGGATCACTTCGAATATGAAGAATATGAAGTGCTGAAAGTTGTCATAATGGGGCATACCCGTTTATATGAAGTCATGCAGGAAAAAGATGCCATCTACATGAAAGAAGATTTTTCTGATGAAGACGGCATGAGAGCGGCGGAATTAGAAGGTGAATTCGCCGAGCTTAACGGTTGGGAAGCTGAATCAGAAGCAGCCATCCTACTAAAAGGCTTGGGAATCAACGAAGACCTTCACACGAAACAAATGTCCGAACTGACCGGTGGAGAAAAAGTAAAAGTATTACTGGCACAAGCACTATTCGGCAAGCCGGATGTCCTTTTACTCGATGAGCCTACCAACCACTTGGACATCCAGGCGATTCAGTGGTTAGAAGACTTCTTGATCAATTTCGAGAACACGGTCATCGTTGTATCACATGACCGTCACTTCTTAAACAAAGTATGTACGCACATTGCCGACCTTGACTTCGGGAAAATCCAAGTATATGTCGGGAACTATGATTTCTGGTATGAATCCAGTCAATTAGCTCTGAAAATGGCTCAGGATCAGAATAAGAAGAAGGAAGAAAAGATCAAAGAGCTTCAGGCATTCGTTGCCCGGTTCAGTGCAAATGCATCTAAATCGAAACAAGCCACTTCACGTAAAAAATCGTTGGAGAAAATTTCATTGGATGACATCAAACCAAGCTCACGTCGTTATCCATATGTACAATTCAAGCCGGAGCGTGAAATCGGTAACGATGTTCTCCGTGTTGAAGGTCTTACAAAAACGGTTGACGGAGTAAAGGTCTTGAACAATGTTTCCTTTATTCTGAATAAAGAAGACAAAATCGCACTTGTCGGAGCAAATGAAATTGCCAAGACCACTCTTTTCAAAATCCTTGCCGGGGAAATGGAACCCGATAGCGGCACATTCAAGTGGGGAGTGACGACATCCCAAGCTTACTTCCCGAATGAAAACTCCAAGTACTTTGAAGGAAATGAACCTTCCCTTGTGGACTGGTTACGTCAATACTCACCGGAAGATGAGAGTGAGACATTCCTTCGCGGATTCCTGGGTCGCATGCTATTCTCAGGTGAAGAAGTATTAAAGAAACCGAGTGTTCTTTCCGGAGGGGAAAAAGTCCGCTGTATGTTATCGAAGATGATGCTTAGCGGGTCAAACGTCCTTCTGCTTGATGAACCTACCAACCACTTAGATTTGGAGTCCATCACGGCATTGAATAACGGTTTGATCAACTTCAAAGGGGCAATGATTTTCGCATCCCATGACCATCAGTTCATTCAAACAATCGCGAATCGCATTATCGAAATCACCGAAGACGGTGTCATCGATAAAGAAACAACCTATGATGAATTCCTGGAAATGAAAGCTGCCATGAAGGCGTAACAAGGTCTAAACAAAAAAGCAGATGCCGAAAAATCGGTATCTGCTTTTTTTGTTATGTGTGAAAAGGGTTATGAGCTTTGTCCGCTCTTGACTAAGTACCCTTTGATTTGAAAATAGCTGATGTCTTTCGGCAGCTCTTCTTTAATTGGTTTCAACAGGTCCGTCCCTACCTTTGAAACCGCTTCTTCAATCAGGCTCTCCTCTTCATCAGTAAATAGGATGCTCCAATCATCAAGGATGCCTTCCTGATAGGTACGGATGATATGATTTTCAATCGTAGCCGTACTCATACCCCGCTCTTTCGCAATTTCTTTAATTCCTTTGTGATCCTTAAATAAGGCATAGCTGATTAAATAAGATGCCGTTTCAGAATGATTCACCTTCCGTGCAGGCGCAGGTTTGACTGTTTCCACCTGATGTGTTGGATTTTCTTCTAGGAATGCTGAGATTTCCTCTATGAACATTTCTCCATAGCGATCCTTCTTACTTTCCCCCACTCCACTTACCTGAAGAAATTCCTCTGAGGTTTTTGGCAGTTTCACACACATATCCTGTAATGCCTTATCCGAGAAAATGACAAAGGGCGGGACCCCTTCTGATTCTGCAATGGATTTCCGGAGGGCTCTGAGGGTCTGAAATAAACCATCTTCCTTAGGGATAATGGCAGAAACCGTAGGCTGTACCTTTCTGGATACGGTTCTTTCTCCCATCAATACCTCTTTTCCCTTGGATGACACCTTCAGAACGGGAAAACTGCCACCCTCCACCTGAATGATCCCTTCAGAAATCAAATAATCGATGAACAGTCCGACTTCTTTCTGAGATTGATCCTTCATTAATCCATAGGTGGATAACCGGTCAAATCCCCAGTCAAGTATTTTCTTATTCTTTGATCCCGTTAACACTCCACTGATAAGGGAGGTTCCAAACCTCTCATTCATCCTCATCATACAGGATAAGACCATTTGTGCTTCCTTTGTGACATCTTCGGATTCTCTCTCATCCAGGCAATTGCTGCAATGGCCGCAGGCTTCCTCTACGCGCTCCCCGAAATATGTCAGAATGTAGTTCTGTAAACAGGATTCGGTATGAACAAAATCGACCATGTCACGTAATTTCTGCATTTCGTTCTGATGCAATTCCGGATTGATGATATTTTGATCAATGATGTACCGCTGCGTCTGGATATCCTGGGGGGAAAACAATAACACACACTCGCTATCCACTCCATCCCGGCCTGCCCTGCCGGCCTCTTGATAGTATCCTTCCATATTCTTCGGAATTTGATAGTGAATCACGAAACGGACATTCGACTTATTGATTCCCATTCCAAACGCATTGGTCGCTATCATGATCGTAATGGAATCATTCAGGAAAGCTTCCTGCTGTTCCTGCCTTAATATGTCAGAAAGCCCGCCATGATATTTCCCGACGGCTACTCCTTTTTTTTCAAAAAATAGATAAAGGTTTTCCACTTCTTTGCGTGTCGCGCAATAGATTATACCCGAATGCTGCTGATTCTTTTTTACATACCCTTCTACCCAACGCTTTCGATCTTCTCCTTTTACTACCTGGAAAAATAAGTTCGTCCTCTGAAAGCCAGTTAATACTTTGTATTTTTCCGGAATGTGCAGGTGATGAAGGATATCGGATTGCACCTGGGGAGTGGCTGTTGCTGTAAGAGCAAGAATCGCTGGATTTGAACGGAGCTGGTTCACTGCGTTGTAGATTCCTAAATAGCTGGGTCTGAAATCATGTCCCCATTGGGATAAGCAATGGGCTTCGTCTACAGCTACAAGGGGAATGGGCAAGGTATTCAGGAAACGAATAAAACCATACGATTCCAATCGCTCTGGGGCAATATAAACAAGCTTGTATTTCCCTGATGATATCTCTTCCATTCTATTCTCTACTTCACTGTTTGATAGGGTACTATTAATAAAGGTAGCGGGAATGCCTTGATGAACCAATGAATCCACCTGGTCCTTCATCAAGGAGATAAGGGGTGAGATTACCAGGGTCACGCCATCGATCATCAGTGCGGGAATCTGGTAACAAAGTGATTTCCCACCACCAGTGGGCATAATGCCGACTGTGTTTTTTCCGTCTAGTATGTATTGAATGATACTTGCTTGACCATCCCTGAATTCATCATAACCAAAGTATTGCTTTAATACTTTTTTTGCTTCGTTGATCAACTATCTTCCCTCCAAATGATGTCCTTTCCCTATATTGTATTAAAGAAAACGGGAAGTGCCAATAGGAAGTCCAAAGTTCCCAAAAAAAGCCCCTCTCTTACTCTCCGTATTGAGGGGGCGATTCCAAATACTTATAACGAATAGACCTTCTTACCATTATGCCATGTTTCTACAACCCTGATGTTGTTTAATTCATCGCTAGAAACCTCCATGGGATGCCGATCCAGCAGGATGAAATCTGCACGTTCTCCTTCCGAGAGGGTTCCTGAATTATGTGGTTCATTTAATTCGATGATGGTGGGCATGGATGTATATCCCCTATACGCTTCATTCACTGTCAGCTTTTCCTGGGGCTGCCAGCCACCTGATGGATTTCCAGTAAGGTCGGTCCTGTTCACGGCTGCAAACATACCCTCGAAGGGATCAATGGAACCAATAGGCAAGTCCGAGCTTAATGTATAAGGGATTCCCCGATTTACGATACTTTTAAATGCATCGCAGTAGGGAGCAAGATCCTCCCCTACCCATTTTACTTTTTGGTCCCATTCCCCCATCAAGAAAGAAGGCTGAGTTTCAATCGTGGGTTTGAGTTTTTCCAATCGGTATAGTAAGTCCTCCCCCAAGGTTTGAGCATGGATGATCCTGTGATGATACGTATCGGTTCGGGCTTCTTTCTGTTCGAGTGCGGTAATCGCCTGGTCAACCGCTTGATCACCGATGGCATGCATGGCTACCTGCATTCGATTTTCACCTGCCACCCTTACCAACTCATTCAACTCTTCCTGGGTATAGATCAAGATACCGTTTGTATCAGGCTGGTCCTTATAAGGGATCCTCATGGCCGAGGTATGAAGACGTTGAGTCCCATCAAGGAATATCTTTACAGCGCCCACTTTCACGTGTTCTGTTCCTTCGCCTGTCCGTTCTTGATGGCGCTCGAGAAAATCGTGCAGATGCTGTCTTTTAAAGATGTAATGATGTAAATATACTCTGATCGGTAATTCCCCTTCTTCTTCCAACCCGGTATAGGCATTCCACAACCGGTCATAAGAACCAATGAAATTCAGGTCGTCCGTATGAATGGTGGTAATCCCATACTTGAGCATATGAGGAATCCCGTGTTTGATTGCATCCTTGGCATCTTCACTACTTCTGCCCCGGAAATGATGTTTGATGAAGTGTACAGCACTATCCTTGAAACGGCCTGTCCATTCCCCGCTGTCATCTGTTTCTTTGAAAGCATCTGGAATTTCGTTGAATTCCTCTTCATCCTTTAACAAATCCATGACCTTATGATTCACAATGCATTCATGACCGTCCTGATGAAGAAAAAACATATACGTATGTAAATGCAATTCATCCAGATCTTTACCGGTCAAAAGATCATTTCGATCCTTAAACTCACTATCATCAAGGCCTCTTCCTACGACCCAATCCCCATTCTCCATTTCAGGATAATATTCAAGAACTTCCTTTTTCATTTCTTCCCAGCTTGTCACATGTCTAAGGTCGAGTTCCCTCTTCATTAATCCATACCGTAAAAAATGCATGTGTGAATCATGAAATGCCGGGGACAGCACTCTTTCCATCCCATCGACCGTTTCCCCGTTTTCGGTTTTTCTTTCTTCTTCTTTGATCCTGGTTATCCTTCCCTCCTCGATCGTCACACTATACTTCTTAGTCGGGTTGGTATATTCATGACCGTCATATAATCGAACATTCGAAATCTTCACTAGACACTTCCTCCTTAAAGTTGGGTATACTCTTGTTTATACCTCAACCCGATTCGATTAAACGTAAAAAAGCTGTACATGCATAGTCGCATGTACAGCCTCTTCAATGAATCAGAACCATCTTACTGTTTTTTCTTCTTTATTTTCGTCAACTGGTTTGGACAGCTTCCAAAAACCGTCCCATACAGTTTCTTTACGCTCATTTTCAACGGTAGTACTTTTCACTTCTTTCTCTTTCTTGGACATGATGCTCCCTCCTTTAATACATAAATACATTACATACTATTCAAATGTAAAAAAAGAGTTTAATCATTTTTTCGCAATTCTTGAAACAGTTACGATCCGGACAGAAAAAAGAACCAATCCGGGGATTGGTTCTTTACGTTCAATCAGGATGATTTCATTGTTGGATGGGGATTATCCACCACTTGCAATACTTTAGTGGAAGTCACCATATCTTCTTTACAAAGCGGACACTTAGGTGTATCTTCACTCTTGAAATTATCTCTCATCCAGCCCTTACAATCTTCAGCGGAACAAGCCCAAATCTTTGTTTCCTCTGTTTTTATTTCTTCCTCAACTTGATTTCTACGACCAAAAGCCATTGAACGTCCTCCTTTAAGGTAAGTAGGATTTCCTTGCTATGCTTTCTAACAGGAAAATATTGATTGTGGTAATTTATGCTGCAGATAGTATGTGGTCAGTAATAGTACGTTAATAATCGGATAAAATGCATCGATTATTTCCATTATACCATACTTGACTCCATTTTAATATATCAACACGAAAGTATGGGCTTTATGTAAAGATGGAAAGACCCGAATCATTTTTTCTTTTTGTTCCTTGAGGATGGCGCCTTTACTCCACCTGGCATCTCCTGGCTTGTCGTACCTTGCCCTTCTACTTGAGAAGAACCGAGAGTGGCTTTAGATGCATCCTTTTTTCTGTTACTCATCGAAATCACCTCCCTTTCTACCGTTCCCATGAACCTCTTATTTTATGTACATCACAAATAAATTCAATCGGCCCTTTCAATGAGTAAGAAACGGGGACATGGGAAATCTAATCATTAAATTAAGGTTTTAGGGTGTTGAGGTCTGTGTTCAAACGAAGAGAAATGAAGAAGAGTATAGATCAAGGTCCCCCCCACAGCTTTAATATCGAGGACTTCCACAAGGAATTACTTGCTATGGTGAGCAACAGTGAAGACTTAGTATTCAGGGTCATCACCAAAGGGGATCAAAAAATCGCAGTGGCTTATTTTGACGATTTGATTAACCCCACCTCCATGCAGGATAGCATTGTCAGGCCACTTGAGGAATCAAGCGACGATCTGAACTATCATCTGATCAAAAATACGATTAATATTGCAAAGCTTACAACCACGAATGCCATTACTGATGTAGTCGATAATCTTGTGAATGGGACCGCTTATATCTTTAAAGAGGGGGATACCCATGGGGTATTAGCGGATGTGGCAGATAAAGGCACACGGGCACTTGAAAAGGCGGAAACCGAATCATTGGTGTTTGGGCCGAAAATCTCATTCACTGAATCCATAACGAAGAATCTCAATTTAATTCGCTCAAACATCAACGATCCTAAATTATGCGTCGAGACCTTTATGGTCGGATCCAGAACGAAAAAAAAGGTGCAAATGGTTTATATAAAGGACATTGCAGAGGAAGAAAACGTCAATACGTTCAGACAACGGATGACAGATATTGAAATTGACAGCATTGTGGATTCAACTGTACTTGCACAATTGATTGAGGATAATTCTTTCACTTTCTTCCCGCAATTCATTACTACAGAGCTGCCCGACCGGTGCACCATTTCCCTTCTACACGGTAAAATCGCTTTACTCGTGGATCGCAGTCCGACTGCGATAATCGGACCTTCCACGTTCATAAATTTCTTCGAATCCACAGAAGATATTTATATGAGATGGAATATGGGGACATTTCTCCGTTTCATCCGCTTTGTAGCGATCTTTTTTTCTATTCTTTTGACTCCGGCTTATGTAGCCGTCCTAACGTATCATTACGAAGTCATTCCTTCTGCTCTCTTAGTTTCATTGGGGCAATCACGGTCGAATGTGCCTTTCCCCCCTGTCTTCGAAGCCTTGTTATTGGAATTTATCATTGAATTATTAAGGGAAGCCGGAGCCAGGTTGCCAACCAAGGTAGGACAGACGATGGGAATCGTGGGTGGTATTGTCATCGGACAGGCGTCCGTTCAAGCGGGATTCACCAGTAATATCCTGATTATCATCATTGCGATTTCCGCGCTTGGATCCTTTACTGCCCCCAGCTATGCCATCGGGACTGCCGTTCGGATCATACGTTTCCCAATCATCGTCATGGCAGGATTATATGGCGGGGTCGGAATCATGTTTTGCTTTTGCTTTATCTTGATTCATTTACTGAAGATCACAACATTGGGAAGACCCTACTTATCTCCCATCTATCCATTCAGATTTTCAGATTTGAAATACAGCATATTCCGCATGCCATATCAGTATTTAGTCAAACGTCCCGTATCCAATCATCCCATTGACAAGGGACGTATCCCGATCAAAAAAGCCAAAATGAAAAAAGACGTCGATGAGTAAAGGGTGATATGTGTGGAGATCAATGTGAATCCTAAAGAGCGGCTGATGTTTAATGCGTTTTTACTTATGTTTATTTTACATACTGCCCAAACCGGGGTGGGAATTGCCGGCTTACCAAGGATCATTTACATGGAGGCGAATAGAGATGCCTGGATATCGGTGATCATTGCCGGCATTCTTGTTTCCTTTGTGTTATTCCTCATGGTTAAAACACTTGAAACCTATGATAGTGCAGATTTATATGGGATTCATATGGACGTATACGGTAAGTGGATTAGTAAAGGAATGAATATCCTCTATATCCTTTTCTATCTGGGCGTGACCTATGTCATCCTGATGAATTACATCGAGATGGTGCAGGCTTGGATCTTCCCGAGAATGCCGACTTGGCTTTTGATGGGACTGCTCCTCTTCTTACTTGTTTATGCTGTTCTTGGAGGGATCAGAGTAGTCGTGGGAATTGCGTTTTTAGGTCTGATATTGGCATTTTGGCTATTATTCATGATATACACCCCGGTTAAATTCATGGACTTCAATCACCTTCTGCCGGTCATGACTTCCTCTCCAAAGGAGCTCATAATGGGTGCTTATAAAACGAGCTTTACCATCATTGGCTTTGACTTGGTGCTATTTGTCTATCCTTATATAAAGGAAAAGAAAAAAGTATTAAAATACGCTCTCATCGGCACCGGATATTCAACCTTTTTATTCACCGTGGTCACCGTTGTAAGCATCGGTTTTTTCTCAGAGGACGCTTTGTTAAAGACAATCTGGCCCGTTCTATCCATGTTTAAAATCTTGAGGATACCAAACCTGGAGCGCTTTGAGTTCATTGCCGTCTCCTTCTGGATGTTAGTCATCCTCCCTAACATATGCCTGTACTTTTGGGTGGCGACCAGGGGGATGAAGAGAGTCTTTCATTTTTCTCAAAAGAAAGCCATCTATCTCTTCGCAGCCACGCTATGGATTTTATCACTATTCGTTCAGGAACGAATAACAATGAATACCATTACGGATAAGGTGGGTACTGCAAGTTTTTTTCTTTCTTTCATGTATCCCGCTCTCCTGTTTATCCTGGTTAAATTAAAACATATCGGCAACAGGAAAAAAGGTGTAGACTTATGAATAAAGTCTTGTTACTTATTTTGGTCTGTCTCCCCTCTGTTTTCTTAAGCAGCTGTGTGGAAACGAAATATTTAGAAAAGCTCGGTCTGATCACAGCCGTCGGCTATGACCAGGCTGAAGATGACAAAATCACGGGGACGCTTGTACTTTATCAATTCAACCCTGCCATGGAGGATGTTGAAAAAATCCTCTCCACCACGTCTAAAACGAGTAAAGGCATCCGGTTATCACAGAATCTGGAGTCTGATCACAAGCTTGTGTCCGGCCAGTTGAGGCTCGTTGTTTATGGCCGGGAGCTGGCAGCCAGAGGGATTTCCCACCTGGTCGATACGCTTGAAAGGGATTCCGCAATCGGTAATATGGTGTATTTAACGATAGCCGATACGACTGCTGAAGAGGTATTGAGGTATCAGACGGAGGAAAAACCTTCGAACAGGGGGACCTATCTTTACAACTTAGTCAGGCAAAACGTTGAATCAGAGATGATTGTTTCCCCAACCTTGCAGGAATTCATCACTGATTACGGAAGCGTCGGTAAAGACCCCATCCTTCCATTATTGACGGCTGCAAATGGAAAAGTCGGGGTAGATGGCTTCGCACTATTCACCAGAGATAGGTTCATTAAGGAAATTAAAAAAGACAGGATCTTCTTCATCCGTTCGTTAATGGAAAACTACAACGCAGGGAGTGTGGAGGTTGAATTACCTCTGGATAAGTTCAAGCCATACTTATCGAGCCTTCCTGCAGCCCCCGAACACAACAAAGTATATTTGATGATCGACAGCATCAAATCTTCCCATAAGATCCAGACAGAGAAAAAAGAGCGGGCTTCATTCAAGGTCGAATTGAACCTTGAGTCACGGATACTTGAAATGACCGAAGAATTGGAGCTGTCTAAACCAAAGGCCCTGCAATTGGTTGAAGAGGAAGTTGAGAAATATATTGAAGAGAACATTAAGGATACCCTCCTGATGCTGCAGGAGGAAGGAACAGATCCGATTGGATTTGGAATGGAGTACAGGAGTGTCAGAGGACACGAGGATTTGACAAGGAAGCAGTGGGACAAACTGTATAAAGAGGCTACCTTTGATGTGAAAGTGAATAGCAAAATCATCCGTACAGGTGTTATCGATTAATAGCAGGAATAGGTCTATCCAACATCGGATAGACCTATTGTTCCATTCTATCGGTGATTTCCGTGATGATCAAGTCATCCTTGATTTCCATCGGCTGATCGTTCTCAAAGATGACCAAACCGTAATAGACCTGAAGATCATCATCACACGCTTCGCAAAAATACACCTCTTCCGGATCCCAGAATGCTATGGAGTGAAACTTCTTCGTCTTTGCCTTTGGATAACGTTCACTGAATCGTTTCAGTTCCGTTAAAAAGGTTTCAACGGCTTCTTCCCTGCTATCAAACGTCCAATCTCTCCTGATATCCTTTTCCCAGCCTTCAAAGAACCACCATGGCTCTGCATCACTTTTCGTCGTTATAACTCTCCATGTAGTATTCAATGCTTCACCCTCCTTGCTACCATGTCCAAATTGTACATAAAATGGACCGGAAAGAAAAATATTTAACTTTTCCCTCTATAAAATTATTGACAAGTTCCCTGCCGTACAAGCATAGGTTTAATAGAAAAGTACTATGCTTTCTGACCGAGGAGGGAAATCATTTGAATTTCATTGTTTTGAAGAAAGGTTCCATCATTGCCATACTGGTGACAATCCTGGTGATTACTGTCGGGACGATTTGGTCTCTATCTTCGAAAAACTCATACCCGACAGTGTCGCTATCGGAGAAAACAGGAGAAAAACAAGTCATTCAGCTTGTAACCGGTGAATTCAAATCGAAGACAGCCGACGGCAAGGAAATCGAAGCATATCGTTGGGACCCCGGGACGATTGTGGTGGAAAAAGGCAAAGAGGTCGAACTGCGCATTTACGGAGTGAACGGCATGGAACACCCATTTTACATCGAGGGCACGGATATTAAAGGTACTGTAAAAAAAGGGAAAGAAACCGTTGTAGATGTAACTTTTTCAAAAGAAGGAACGTACAGGCTTATTTGTGAAATGCATGAAACCATCGAGAATAACGGTCCGATGATTGCGTATATCGTTGTCGATTAGCGGAATATCACTGAAATGAGAGGTCTCTAAAGTGGTTTGTCACTTAGAGACCTTTTAACTTGCTCTCAAATACATTTTTTTCAATGAAACCAATTGTTCACAAAATCGTATAAACAATTACCATGGATTCTATCCGGGTTTCGCAGTATACTGTAAATGTGATAAAATGTTCTTTCATCTATTATGGATGCAACTAGAATAGTAAAAGGAGTCTTCTCCATTGACATACATTATTTTACAAGACTTATTGGATTTTTACTTAAGTCCTTTGCATGTCAGTATCGTATTTTTATTCATACTGGCATTGATCTGGGATCGGTGTCCATCACCATTCCATCTCTATACACAATATTATGATAAAAAACTGGAAGGAAACAACCTCATTGTCAGCGAGGTTGCGGAAAATGAGGCCTTACCTGTCAGGGTCTGGTTTACAACCTGTATGAAGTTTCAATTCTATCATACTGATAATGATGAAGAATCCTCCTCTGTATATATGTAAAAGAAAAGCATATATACAGAGGAGGAAAAACATTGAAAAAAATTTCATTCATTTTCGTTTTACTATTATTAACATTGACCGGATGCCAGTCTGCTACCACTGAAGGGGCATTCTTTCATGATTATCTTGTCAATCCATTTTCATTTCTCATCCATGAAATAGGAACCTTCCTTGGCGGGAATTTTGGCGTGGCCATTATTGTGATCACCCTTCTTATTCGTCTTGTTCTTCTGCCTTTTATGCTTAAAACGTATAAGAATCAGCAGGATATGAAAGGGAAAATGGCGTTGATCAAACCCGAGATGTCTGCGATCCAAAAGAAGATTAAAGAAACGAAGGATAAAGAAGAGCAGAAAAAGCTTCAGCAGGAATTGATGATGCTCTATCAAAAAAACGGTGTAAATCCTCTCAATATGGGATGTTTGCCTTTATTGATCCAGACGCCCATCCTGATTGGACTCTATTATGCCATCCGTTCATCTTCAGAGATTGCCAGTCACTCTTTCCTATGGTTCAACCTTGGACAACCGGACCATATCATGGCGATTATTGCCGGGGTTGTGTACTTGGCCCAATCACGCGTTTCCTTGATGAACATCCCTGCAGAGCAGCAGGCACAGATGAAAATAATGGGGCTTCTGTCCCCGGTCATGATCTTCATCTTTTCACTGAACGCACCTGCTGCACTTCCATTATATTGGACGGTCGGAGGCGCATTCCTCATCTTGCAGACCCTGATCGGCAAGACCCTTTACCATCAGCAGCCAGCATTAGAAAAACAGGAAAGTCAATAACAAAAGGGAGCCGGCCGGCTCCCTTTTGTTCTATATTCAACTCTTACTTATTTAAAGACCCTGGCCGAAACACGGACACCCCTGCAATGAATAGAAGGGCCATGTAAATGATAAACGGGTAAAATAAAAGTTGCTCGGAAAACTGCCCTTTGTGCTCACTCGAAGCAACTGCTTCGGTGTGGGTTACAGGTGTTCCTTTCACCGGTGTCAAAGTGGTTGACAGCATTTCTTCATGATCCTGGTTATAAAGAGTCAACTCCCCACTTGCGGCAAGCTTCTGAGTGATCTTCCCGTCTACAGGCTGAGTAAATGGAATATCCTTTTTCAAATCATAAGAAGTGCCGTCCAATTGGAATACGGTCTCTTTAGGGATATAATTCCTTTCAAACTGATTCAACCCATAATCAAGCAGTTTCCTCGTATCCGAATAAATGGCCCTTTTGGACTGTGCCTTCATCGTGACGACCACGATGGAAAGTTTATCATTTTCCGCTGACGTCACCAAGGTGTGACGGGATTCGTCTATAAACCCATTCTTACCTCCCGTCACTTCAGGATAGGGGATTTCCCCCTTCACCATCTTGTGATGATTATATAGGGTGGTATTCCACCCTTCAGCCTTCCAGTCCAGGGAGTCTATATCAAATAACTCTCTAAATTGTTCATCCTGTAACGCGTAGCTTGTGATTTTAGCCATATCATAGGCGGTTGTATAATGATTTTTTCCATAAAGTCCATGAGGATTTTCAAAATGTGTATCCCGGACCCCCACTTCCTCCTTAAGAAAGAGATTCAATTTATCGACAAACGTTTTTACAGATCCTTCTGTATGTTCAGCGATGGCAACGGCGGCATCATTCCCTGAGTTCACCATCAATCCTTGAAGCAGCTGCTCCATACTCAATGTTTCACCGGGAGCTAAATACACAGTAGAACCCTCGGTACGGCTTGCCTTCTCACTGATTTTCACCTGATCACGGAGATCGCTATGCTGAATTGCATAAATCGCTGTGGCAATTTTTGTAATACTTGCAGGGTTCATTCGTTTAGTACCATTTTTAGAGTACAGGATACTCCCGGTTTTAGAATCTATTATAATAGCCGAATCACTATAAATATGTCCTGGTTTTTTTACTCCATTTTGTTGAGCTGAAACACTTGGGGTTATGAAGCAAAGTAAGATCAGCACAATAACCTTTTTCATATATCCACACACCTGTCTTGTCATTGGTCTCACTTCCCCATTCTACCAAAAAAAGATTTCCTATAATCACTCCATTAATAAATGTTAAGAAATTGAAAGAATGATGCTAATTCCTTACAAATCTCCCCGATTTTTCTTCCATCACTGATACTTTATTTCCATTTTCCCTCCGTTTCCACTAAAATGAGAGTATGAATATGAAACCTTTTACACAATGAACCGTAAGTAAGATAAGCATCTTTATTAAGGGGTAGATGAAATGAACACATTTCTGCAATTTTTATTAAGGGCGGTCATCTCTTTCAGTATGGGGACCAGCAGTTTTATCGCTTACTTACTCCTCTTTGACATGGGATTTCCTCTTACACTCTTATCGGGTGTAGGTACCGGGGTACTCTTTTTCATGGTCGTTAAGGCTCTTCAAAAAAAATGGTGGTTGAATAAAAATGGTCTTTCCGGACAGGAGTTTCGATATATAAACAGAAATTTAAAGGAAGCAAAAGAAAAGGTAAAACGGCTGCAACGTCAGCAGTTAAGGGTAAGATCGCTTGGAGCTTTCAAGCAAATCCTTGAGATCAACCGATTAAGCCGAAGAATTTATCAACTTGTAAGAAAAGAACCCAAGAGATTTTTTTCAGCTGAGTCCTTCTTCTTCTACCATTTAGATTCTGTCGTGGAAATTACCGAGAAGTATACGTTCCTGGCTTCCCAGCCTGGTAAAAATAAAGAAACCTTCCTGTCTCTCCAGCAAACCCGTACGACACTGGACGATTTAACAGGTTCTTTGGAAAATGATTTACAGAAAGTCCTGGCTGATGACATGGATCACCTGCAATTTGAACTGAATTTCGCCAATCAGCATTTATCGCACAAAAAAGATCTCAAATAAATGTCGGAGGTTTTATGATGGAACAACGAAATGAACAATCAGAACTGGATTTATTGCTTTCAAACCCGTTCGGGGAAGAAATCCCTGCGGTGAACGAACAAACAAAGTCCCCCCTGTTACTTGACCGTTTGCCAAAGGAACAGCAGGAAAAAGCCAAACAATTAGCAGCACAAATCGACTACAAGGACTATGAAGCCATTCTAAAATATGGAACAGCGGCTCAGACCCAACTGTCGACATTCTCACATTCGATGTTGGATCATGTGCAAAAACGGGATATCGGACCGATCGGTGACGTGTTAGGCGATTTAATGAAAAAGCTCGAGCAAATGAATCCCGATGAGCTTAATACGAAACAAAAAGGCGTATTTAAAAAGCTTTTTCGAAAAGTTTCATCCTCTTTACAGGAAGTGCTTTCTAAATACCAAAAAATTGGATCTCAGATTGATCGGATTTCAGTCAGACTCGAGCATTCGAAAAAGACCCTGCTCGACGATAACCGATTATTGGAAACCTTATATGAAAAAAATAAAGACTATTTTCAAGCCCTTAATATGTATATTGCCGCTGCTGAAATCAAACGGGAAGAAATCCAGCACAATCTCCTCCCCTCTTTGCGTAAAAAAGCAGAAGAAACCGATGATGAACTGATCTACCAGGAAGTCAATGATACCATGCAGTTCCTTGATCGATTGGATAAACGAATCCATGATTTGAAGCTGAGCAGACAAATGACGATTCAGTCCGCCCCTCAAATCCGTTTGATACAAAATACAAATCAGGCATTGGCAGAAAAAATTCAAGCTTCTGTCCTTACAGCGATTCCTCTTTGGAAGAATCAAATCGCCATCGCTCTGACCCTGCTGAATCAACAGAAGGCTGTATCCGCTCAAAAGCAGGTATCACGCACGACTAACGAGCTGCTATTAAAGAATTCCGAAATGCTCAAAACAAACAGCATCGAGACCGCTAAAGAAAACGAACGGGGAATCATAGATATCGACACCCTCAAGAAAACCCAGGAAAACCTGATCTCCACCATTGAAGAAACCTTGGCCATACAGGCAGAAGGCAGACAAAAGCGACAACAGGCCGAACAGGAAATGGTCACAATGGAAAATGATTTGAAACAAAAACTCATCGAAATCAGAAAGTAACCAAATTAACAAATATGAGCACTGGCCATTCCTGCGAATCTATCGTGGAAATGGCCTTTCATTTTATCCCAGCATAATATTCTTCGTCTTTCGATTCCTGAATCATATATCTTGCATATCTGATTTGATTATACTATCATTCTCCACATGCAAATAATTGACACCTCAATAAATTGCACACAATTTTATTGAAACACAAGAAATAGTTCCCAAGAGTATCTGCGGTACAATACGGGAAAAGCATAAGTGTTACTATTCATCAAAGAGAAGAGGAGTTTTTAATATGGAAAACTACCAAGAACTTATCAATAAACAGCAAACATTCTTTCGTACTGGTATTACAAAGGATACCAACTTCAGGATAGAAGCTTTGACTAAGTTAAAGGATCTTATCCAAACGCATGAACATGACATAATCAATGCTGTAAAGGAAGATTTGAATAAGCCCGAAATTGAAGCTAAGCGGGCAGAAATCGGCCTTGTTCTTGGTGAGATCGACTTCACCTTAGAGAATCTTAATGGATGGGCGTCACCTGGGGAAGTTCAAACACCTGATACACATTCAGGGGCAAAGAGCTTTATTTATCCAGAGCCCTATGGATCGATCCTTGTCATCGCTCCATGGAACTATCCATTCCAACTTGCCGTGGCACCCCTTGTTGGAGCGATCGCTGCCGGCAATACCGCTGTCCTGAAACCATCGGAATTGACCCCGAACACTTCAAGACTGCTTGCAGGCATGATCAATGACCACTTCCAGGAAGAGTATCTACATGTCGTCGAAGGAGAAGTTGAAACAAGCACAGCATTGCTCAAGGAAAATTTCGATTACATTTTCTTCACAGGAAGCACGGGTGTCGGGAAAATCGTGGCTGAAGCTGCAGCCAAGCATTTAACACCCGTGACGCTTGAACTTGGTGGTAAAAGTCCTACAATTGTACATTCAGATGCGGACATTGATGAAGCGGCGAAACGAATTGCAAGAGGGAAATTTGCGAATGCGGGTCAAACATGTGTCGCTCCGGATTATGTTCTCGTCCATCCTGAAGTAAAGAACGAGCTGTTGGAAAAACTCAAAGTAGCCATCCATGCCAGTTACGGGGACGATATCATTCATAACCCAGATTTTGGCCACATTGTTAGCACAAGGCATTTTGATCGCCTGAAAAGCTTTCTGGACAATGGGAGCATTGTTACCGGTGGAGCCTCAGACCGTGAAAATCTCGTCATTGAACCGACGATTCTTGATTCGATTTCATGGGAAGATCCGATCATGCAGGATGAAATTTTCGGACCGATCCTCCCGATCATTGAATATGAAGACACTTCTGAAGTGATTGATCAAATTGTGAAGCGTCCGAAGCCGTTGGCACTTTATCTTTTCTCTGAAAATGAAACCCTTCAGGATGAAATATTGACCAATATCTCATTTGGAGGCGGCGCGATCAATGATACAATCAACCACATGACATCTCACTATCTTCCTTTTGGTGGGGTTGGCGCCAGCGGAATGGGTGCGTATCATGGTAAAGCAAGTTTCGATACATTCTCACATTTCAAGAGCATCTTGAAACGTGAGAATCTTAAATGATCATGTTACCTTTATGATTTTGATTCATCTTGGTAAGACTGGAGATTCATTCTTTCGATAGCAATAAAGGGACCATGGGCTCTTCATCTTTGAAGAGCCCATGGTCCCTTACTACTTATGCCGGGAAATCCTTTTATCCACGTAATTTGATTTATTTATCCTCGTTATGCACGATGTTGTCCGTAATACTGTCATATTCATTCTCCGCAATGGCACTACTGATGATTTCTTCTTTTTCTAGCTTTGCAACCGCCTCATATTCTGCATACATGGCGTGTTTTCTAAGTGTAGAGAGCTGTTTTTCTTTAAGAACCGGGTTGCGTTCAAATAAGTCATCCAATTGTGCTTTCAGCATATCGATTCTTTTTTCGTATGTATCAATGAGCTCCTTCGAAATTGGGTCAGTGATGTAGAGCTTTTGTTTCACACGATGAATCTCTGATATCGCCATTTCATAACGATGAAGCTGACTAAGTAATTTCTCGAATTCCTCATTTCCTTCCTCTTTCGGCTTAATGCCCAATACATTGATTAACGGTTTGATGGTAAGTCCCTGGACAACCAGGCTGAATAAGACAACACTAAAGCCAAGGATCAACACGTCCTCCCTGCCTGGGAAGTCCCGTGGCAGACTCAGTACAAGAGCAATCGAGAGAGATCCTTTCAATCCTCCCCAATTCAATATGTGCTTCCACATATGCGGGAAGTTCCCGATAAGGGACAAGCTTGTATAAACGGCTATACTCCTTGCCACTAATACGACAAGTATGGCTGCGAATATGTATGGCCATTTCTCGAGGAGGTCGATCCTTGTTATCTCAAGACCGACCATTAGGAAAACCAAAGAATTCGCTAGTAATGCTGCCACATCCCAAAAACTGTTGATATTCAACTTGGTAGTGGGACTCATTCCGATCTTCCCGCCGAAATTCCCGAAAATCAGTGCTGCAATGACCACGGCGATGACTCCTGAAGCATGAACACTTTCCGCAAGAAGGAAGGAACCGTAAAATAGGATGACACTAAAAATGATTTCAAGTGGATAATCATCATAGTACTTCGTTAAAATCGAAAAGGCATACCCCAGGGAACCACCGATGATCAGTCCCAATGAGACCACCCTGATGAACTCCCACAAACCGCTCCCAAGGCCCGCCCATCCAGCATCGATATATGACACAAGATAAAAGGCGGAAATATTGAATAATACAACAGCTAGACCATCATTGAATAAGCTTTCGCCTTCAATCACAACGGCCAATCTCTTCTTAACGCCAACACTCTTGAAAATGCTTAATACACTGACAGGATCCGTTGCACTCATCAGGGCTCCGAATACAAAAGCTGCCTGAATAGAGAAATCAAAGAAATAATACGCTGAAAAACCGACGATTAAAAATGAAATCAACGTTCCACCGAAAGCCAATGCGATGATCGGTTCTTTATTGGCCTTAAGATGGGAATAGGGTAGCTTCAATGCCGCTTCTCCCAAAAGAGCTGGTAAAAACAAGGTGATAATGACGAAATTAAAGACTTCACCTTCTGTAATGAAAGCCTTAAGCGGCTCCAATACAGGTATATTGAATAACCCGATCAACGCTCCAACGATCACGAGGGCAATCGGATAGGGCTGCTTGAATTTCTTAGAAATCGCCGTTATACCGGCTGCAATCATGACTAATATAAGACCGAGTTCGAAAATATGATGCATATCCAGCTCTTCCATAAATGTCTCCTCCTCCCTTGTACACTATTATCATTTCCCTATCTTGTTTATTTACTAACCTACCCAAGACTCATCTTCCCACCAATTCTTAACAGGAACCTACACTCATCTTCCTTTAGTATACAGAAATTTCCTTGGATATTAAAATCCATTCCATTCATTGAAAAAGGATAACAAGGAAACGCAAAAAATGACGACTACAGAGTAACCTGGTAGTCGTCATTTTATCAATTAAATACTCTTATATAGGAGCTTTCTAAGTAAAGGAAATAATACTTCCGGGAGTTCTTCCACATCTGAAACAAGGATGCTGTAATTCCCATAAATATTTTGGATGGTTTTTCTTTGGGATTCATCGATTTCACCGTTTGATAAAAAGACGTTGATGACTTCAATTCCCTTTTTCCTTGCATCCAGAACGGCTTCGTGTGTATCGACAATTCCATTTTGTTCGTACTCCATGGCTGCAGGCTCACCATCTGAGAAAACAAGAAGGAATTTTTGTTTTTCATTCCGCATCAGAATTCTTTCTGTCATCAAACGAATCGCAAAACCATCCCGATTGTCTTCTTCCGGCTGGAGCTGCATGATTTCAGAACCACTGCCTGGTTTCAGTGAAGTATAGAAATTCAACACAGGATTTAAGTAATTCGGCTGACTGGTCTTGGACGCACGATTCGTGTCTTCCCAGAAGCCGACGACTTCATGTGGGACCCTGACTGATTTTAACGATTCATGAAACAACGTGATACCGAGCTTCGTCTGATCCATTTTGTCATACATGGAGCCTGAACAATCGACCAATAGAGAAAACACTGCGTCTATCTCTGAGGAAGGATTCTGCTTTTTGTAAAAAAGTCTTGGATTATCGTCTGTTATGAACCGTAATAACTTGTTGTTCAATCTGCCGAAATGCAGATCGCTGCGCGGCTGTATACGCTTATGTTCCAGTGTTTTCTCAATCATCTTCTGAAGCTTTTTTTGAAACGGCGCTACCATTGCTTTGTTCTGACTATACTTTAGCTTTTCTTCAGAAGTGGGAACAGACGGGGTAAGAAAGTGAGGTATGGCGAAGCGATTGTCCTTTCCATACTCACTTTCTCCCCCTGCTGACTCTTCCCTCTCCTGCTCCTCGGCTTTCACATCATGGTACTGCTCCCGTTCTGTCTCCTGCATAGAGCCTTGAACCATTGCCAAAGCCTGATCACCATCATCTCCTTCACGTACACCTTCTCCCATGAGGTCGGATTGCGAACCTTGATCCAGATCGAACTGCAGGAATGATTCTCCTTTGTCACTTGTTTCCCTGTGCCATGTACGGAATTCTTCATCTATGATCTCTTCTTCCCCTGTGCTTTCTTCTTCCAGTACATCATGATTCTCCAGGGGGTCTTTCCTTTTTAGATCGTCAAAGGTTTCACCGGACATTTCTTCTATCTCATAGACGTCTTCAGGCAAATGGAAGTATTCATTCAACATATCTTTCTGAACAATTTCATCCACAACCTCAACAATCTCCAAAGCTACCCTCACAACGTCCTTCGTCTGACGGGTCTCATAAAATCGGGTAATCTGCCCATGAATAAACGGCATGGCCAGGTCGATATCCTCATTGATCTTCACCGGTTGTTCCAACGGGGATTGGGCGTGAAGAAGAAGGTAAACCGAATTGAACAGAGCATCTGTAAACACGCTTTTCGTCAAATTCACTTTAAGCTGGGCTTCAAAGTGCTGACGGTATAATGTTCTTCTTGTGTCAAATGATTTCTTGGTGCCCGGGCGTTTGGATTTACAAATTTCCTCTAATCGTATCTCTTCCCCGATGACAAATAATTGCTTTGCAAATCGGGGGACCGAAGTGTTTTTTACTTTTTCAATGTAATTTATCACATCTTCCTTCACCGTTTCATGGAGGTTACCGATAGTCCTCAAGTAGATATCACTTTTCAACCCACGGACTTCATCATCTCTTTTTCGATGATCCCAGAAATGACTGACATAGACCGTTTCCTCTTTATAGTCCAAATAAGAAAATGGACCATATTTCAGGTTCATATCCCCATTCTTAGACAGTGTCTTTGTAAGATCAGCCATTTCCATCACTAAAAATGAATCAATGTTTTCATCATTAAATTGAATAAATCGATGCATTACAAATCCCTCATTCAAATAAGGTTTCTGCTATATTCAGAATAGCCGCTTTCTCACGTTCATCTTCAAGCTTATCAACAATTCCCCTCAATATCGCACGTTTGGCAGGGAGATACAGAGCCAAGTCACAGGCATCAAGGAGAGCACGGATCGATGCTGCTTCTTCTGAAATTTGTCCATTTTTCACCTGGATCAATAAATCCGAAGACAAATTTACAAATTGGGAGATGAGCTTGTCATCCACAAGCTTACTCTGACTTTCAATGACACTCTTCAGCGTATCCCCTTCAATATAAGGTACGTCTATGACAACAAAGCGATTTTTCAGGGCCTCATTTAACGGAACCGTACCTACATACCCTTCATTGATAGCGGCTACAACACCAAATGAGGGAGCAGCCTTCACGACTTCACCTGTAAATGGATTCGTAATACTTCTTCTATAATCCAACACACCGTTTAAAATCGGCAATGTTTCAGGTTTGGCCATATTGATTTCGTCGATATAGAGCAGGTGACCATTTTTCATTGCTTGGATTACAGGTCCTTCAATGAAATCGATGGTATTTTTCCCATCCCTTTCGCTGATCGTTTTATATCCTAATAATGCTTCTGCATCGAGATCAACAGAGCAGTTGATACTGTGCATCGGCTGAGAGAATATAGATGATAATGTATCGGAAAGCTTTGTTTTTCCAGACCCCGTAGGTCCTTTTAGGAGAAGGTTTTTCCCCAGGGAAAGGGAGATGATGCTGTCCTCAATGATGTAATCTTCACTTGCCGTATATCCCCCTTCGCCGATCAATGAGTGGTTCTCAGTACGAGCAAATGCTTGTTTTCTTTCATTTATTATACGAGTGACCGATTCCGGTAGTTCTCTTTCCAAATTCATGCTCTGACATCCTTTCCAATTCACATACTAGTCATTCTACATGTAATAGCGCTTACACTGCAAAGGGTCTGCACACATTTATTATTTCGGCAGATCAAGAAAAAAACACCCTTTTCCGGGTGTGGTAAACTTTTATATGTTCAGATCATATCGGGTGAATCCCCTATAGACATACATGCCGGCTTTTTGATAGACAATTGTGGCATCGGTGTAGCTGTCGCTGTCTACGGATAGGGCTGCAGTTTTCATCCCGCGTTCTTTCAGCTTGTGGAATGCGTAATGAAGTAAATGATGGGCAAGTCCCCTGCGACGCAAGCTTCTCTGAATTCCGAGATGAGAAACTTCCCCCATCCTGGTCTCTTCATTGACAGTACAAAGGATAAATCCTATGAGATTGTCTTCTTCTTTCAATAGGTACCAAAGAGTAGGATCGAAAGTAGGGCGAAGAAAACGCTTCTTGAATTCTTCCAATTCGGTCGGGTGATAATCAAAATGGTCCGAAAAAACCTCTTCGAACAGTTCATGAAGACAATGAGTTTCAGTATCGGAATTGAAACTTGTTATCTGATAAGAAGAAGGAATGGAGGTATTCGTCAAATCTTCAAGATCCTTTTTCATCTGAAACCAGAAGCGGGTTGCCGTAAACCCACATTGTTCGAGAGTCTTTTTCTCTACTTCAAGATTTGCAGATAAGATGATCGTTTTGTTTTCACCTTTCATCATTTTCCGGGTTCTAGCCGATGATACTAATTCTTTTACCATTTCCTTTATATAATGATCCATATGTTCATTTGGGTTAGTAAGAATTAAAGAGGGCAGGCGATGATCTTTTTCAGTCAAGATGGAGAGGGCAGCCAATTCCCCATTATGCCAAAGACCTATGCGATCCGTTTCCGGAATCGATTCCACCATCTCTTGTATTTCTTCTTCGCTCGTTTGCCTTTCTCCAAATGCCTTCAGTTCATAGTTCATAAATAATTCTTTCAGTGATGACATGTCCTGTAGAGTAACCACCCGTTTACTAAAAGATTTCTTCATTTCTCGTCTCCCCATCCATCCCTATTTTAAACCTCTTTGAAAAACACAATGATAAATGCTCTTTTCGCAATGATTGTTGTTTTCTAACATAGAAACTGCCAGGCTCTGTCAATGAGTATGGGATAGATGGTGAGGAGAACGCCTTCGCTTTCCGGCGGACGAACGGCCAAGCCTCCTCAGCTTCGCTTCCGGGGTCTCGGCACGCCCGTTTTTCCGCAGGAGTCTACGCCGTTCCCCTCACCATCAAAATGAGATATCATGACAGAGCTTAAAAGTGAAAAATCGAATAAAATAAAATTTTATTATTCATGTTAAAGTCCATCACTGGATTCGATGAAGATTAATATTATCAAAAGGTATGGAAGAAAATTTGTCCTCCATAATCTTAGAAAGTTGATTGGAGCGGAAGGTGCTCGACTCCGACGGGGAATAGCGGGAAAGTTGAGACCCCACAGGGCAAAGCCCGAGGAGGCTCAACTCACGCCCCGCGGAAAGCGAGCACCTGCAGCGGAAATCAACCACTACTCCCTTCTTTAAATAGCCACCAAAAATAGGAAAAGAGCTTAAAAAAGAAGATTACGATACTATCTTTCGTAAAGTTAACATGAAAAAAGCTGATTTCTTCCGTTCAGGAAAAAATCAGCTGGAGGATGGTTTAGACCTCTTCGAAGTATTCTTTGTAGAATCCTCCCATTTTGCCACTTTCATCGATGACAAAGTAGTATTCTTCTGATTCGTTTTTCACTTCATATTCTTTTCCAACTGTAAGGACATTCGCAACTGTGTATTTCTTTGCGTCCGTATGTACACACTTTATCTTTTTATTCGAATGATTCTCCGTCCAAGTTTTATGGATCAAGTCGATAACCTCCTTTTCAATGGAACTATGCTACTAGTATATTCTTACAGGCGCATTAGTTCAACTACTATCTAAACCGGAATTCTGTTGAACCGATCTCCGACGCCCGTTATATAGTTTTTTGTCGATTTTTTATGGATTTTGACACACCGAACAATCGTTATATGGTATATTATAGGAGATAACATATTGGGAGAGGTTCGATATTCGTGAAAAAAGGATTAATCAGAATAGGGATGATTTTCTCCATCCTTCTACTATTCTATATGAGCACGCACCGGCCGAATGAAGAACAGTTTTACTCTTGGCTATTAAAAGAATACGATATCGAATGCCACGCTTCCATAACCTGCACAAAAAAAATGGAGGGGAATTCCTATACAACCCTGATTGAAACAGGATCAAATATTAAGAATGGGTACTTGTTGTTTAACACGATCGGCAAGATCTATGAGGATGAGCAAGGTTCCAGAATCACGGTTAAAGCGATAGGGATATTCGGAAAGTATTTCACGATCATGATCGATGAACAAGGCTGATGACAATACCTCCATCAGTCTTTTATTATTTTCGATACCTTACTTTGCTGAACTGTTGCTTTTTTTTCATAGTGAAGAAGAGTCCGTAAATAATCAGTGTAACAAAAAGAATGACGAAAATGATCCCCGCTTTTAGGCTTATTTCCTCTAACAGCACCTGAAAGCTCTTAGGGAAGTACCGTCCAATCTGAAAATAGACGATTCCCCATACGAAAGCTGATGGTAGGGCATAAAGAAGATACTTCATGAAGGAGATCCCTCTTGTTGTCCCTGCAATATATGGCATGACTAACCTGATACCGGGTATAAAATAGCTGAATGAAATGGCCAATGGACCAAATTTGTTCAGCCAGGCTTCTCCGTTTTCAATGAGCTTTTTGGATCTGTTCCCATTCCTCATCCGGGATGTTAGCTTAGTGCCAAAATATCGTCCATTCATGAAGGCAAAAATTCCATAGGAGATCAATCCACTATACATAAACAAAAAAGAGGTGTACGGATTAAAATGTCTCCATTCAGAGAGATATCCGGCTAATGCGGCAGCCACTTCGTTAGGTACCGGTAAACCAACAAACACAACCCAACTGAATAGGAACATGGCAATATAACCAAACTGATCAACCAAATGAAGTAAAAAGTCCATCACACACCTCTTTTCACACAATGCATTTTGTGTCTCTCCCTGAACCCACCTGGTCACTCATTAAATACCCTATCGGATTAAGACGAAAACCACTCATGATTCGTGAAGCGCCCGTACCTTAACTTAACGTAAGGAGCTTCTCCACTTGATCTTTCGTCATACCTATTTCCAATAACTGTTTTTGTAGTTTTTCATGATAAGACCGACTTACATGTGGAAGGCTTCCCCTGAGGATTTCCCTGGCGTAATGATCGGGAGGACATGTTTCATCGTATTTCACCTTTACGATAAAGGTCAGTACATCTTCATACGTTTTGCCGTTTATCAGTAAGTCGATGAAAGCCGCCCTGTACCAACCCGGGGTGACCCCCTCCCTTGTAAACAGGTACTCTACAGCCTCTTTGGGGATATCATATACAACCCCTTCCATCGTTCCTCCATCTTCAATAATATCTCCACGGCCTCCATCATGTACCTGAAAGAGATATTTCATTGTATATCCTTCCAATACACCCGCTCCAAGGCAATCCTTAAAATGGTGATCCACCTGTGCTTTTTTAAATCGATCATCATCCATACAGGATCCGTATGCGAAATATAGTGTACTTTCTGGTTTTCCCTTAAGAAATTGATGGACCTTCCAGTCTCCTGAAGGAATTTCTTCTTGAAATAATGCTTTGTCTTCGGAATAGTAGACAAATGCTTCCCGGGTTCCGGTGTCTGTTTCCACTTCTTTAAGTTTTCGGATAAATAGGTTCTTTTCACGATCTTCCAGAAAATCCTCAAGCTCATCGATCTTCAATAAGATGTCGGAGTCGATCTTATATACTTCGCCATAGGCTGTTCCATTGCCTTCTTTCAGGGCTGGATAACCTTTATTCGTTTCATATAGAATTCCTTCTACCCAGGCTTGCTCTCTGACCAATGAAGCATCCTTTAGTAAGGAATGATTACTTTCGTGTCTTCTTAACGTACCATAGACAAAAACGTACACCCTGTTACCCCTTTCTCTTGTTAACATAACTTCATTACAGTTAATCAACTAAACTAGCTTTATTATATTTTATCAAATGATCTTTAAAATTTCAGTATCCTCTGCTTTCCTTATACAAATATTCATAAAAAAGGACATTTCCACCATTACGGTAGAGATGTCCTTTAAGAGGAAACGCTTTCAATTTTTCATTTACTTTTTGGGGATGGCGGTTTGCTTCGCCTGCTCCCTTAAACGGAACTTTTGGATTTTTCCTGAAGCAGTCATCGGGTAGGCATCAGTAAATTCGATATATCTTGGGATTTTATGCCGTGAAATCTTTCCGGTGCAATACTCCCTGATCTCTTCAGAGGTCGCAGTTTGTCCTTCCTTCAATATGATCCAGGCCATGACCTCTTCACCATAAACCTCATCCGGAATCCCAATGACCTGTACATCCAAGACCTTAGGATGGGAATAAAGAAATTCTTCAATCTCTCTCGGATAAATATTCTCACCACCTCGAATGATCATATCTTTTAATCTACCTGTAATCCTGCAATAACCATGTTCATCCATGACGGCTAAATCACCCGTATGAAGCCATCCTTCATCGTCAATGGCAAGCCTTGTCGCTTCTTCATTCTTATAGTACCCTTTCATGACATGGTATCCACGGGTACACAATTCTCCCTGGACTCCATAAGGGATTTCCCGATTTGAACCGGGCTCCACAATTTTCACTTCGACATTAGGCAGTGATTTCCCAACGGTTTCGACCTTTAATTCAATCGGATCATGGGTACGTGTCTGGGTGATCACGGGAGATGACTCTGTCTGCCCATAGGCGATCGTAATCTCATCTGCTCCCATTTTGTCCATGACCCCTTTCATCACTTCAATCGGACAATTACTGCCTGCCATGATACCTGTGCGAAGATGGGATAGGTCATATTGATCGAAATCAGGGAGATTCAACTCGGAAATGAACATGGTAGGAACTCCATGAAGGCCTGTGCACTTTTCATCTTGGACCGTCTTCAAGACCAGACGGGGATCGAATTCCTGTAAGGGGACCATTGTGGCTCCTACAGAAACACAAGCCAGGACCCCCAGCACGCACCCGAAGCAATGAAAGAATGGAACTGGAATGCACAAACGATCCTCATTGCCGAGTCTCATGCATCCGGCGATATTATACCCGTTATTTACGATATTGGAATGAGTGAGCATGACCCCTTTCGGAAACCCTGTCGTCCCTGACGTATATTGCATATTGATGACATCATGAGGGGATAGGCTGGAAAGTCTTTCGTCAAGATCATTCTCTTCCACTTCCTTCCCTTTCTCCATGATGTCCTCCCAGCTATATGTACCCGGATAGGAATTATTCCCTAGAACAATCACATTTTTCAAGAAAGGCAGTTTGGCACTTTTCAGCTCTCCAGGCTCAGAAAATTTCAATTCCGGACAGATTTCATAGAGCATGTCAATATATGACGCACCTCTGAATTCTTCCATCAAAATAATCGTCTGACTATCTGATTGTCTTAGTAAATATTCTAATTCAGCACTTCGATAATTTGTGTTCACTGTGACCAGTACGGCACCCATTTTACCGGTGGAGAACTGGCTCACTAACCATTCAGGTGTGTTCGATGCCCAAATGGCTATATGATCCCCTTTATTGATGCCAAGTTTCATGAAGCCTTTTGCGGCCTGTCTGCATAATTGGTTAAATTCATGATAGGACCATCTTAACCCCCTGTCAGCATAGACGACCGCTTCAATGTTCGGCTGAATGCTTGCTTTTTCTTCGAGAAGATCCCCTACTGTAGTGTGTAAAATCTCTGACAAATGATATTCCCCCTTTAGTATGACCCTGTATAAACCGGAACCTTCCGTAAGTGATTCAAGAGGTGAAATTTCAGTTCCTTATGCGTGTATATTATCACAAAAATTTAAATTTTCAAACTAATTACTTCATACCTCTAATACAGGATAAATAGTCCGGTATCACCCTGTCGACAAAATCCAACAATTCCTCCTTGGTCTCACAAGACAAAAAGCGCCTTCTTTAAACCAGTTTCAACAAAACAACTAAAAATACAACTTTAGAAGGAATTTATGAAAAAACACTTTTCAAATGAATGTTTTCTCTGTAGAATAAATAGAAAATATAGAAAATTCTATATTTTATACATTTCCTGGGAGGTTGGTCATGAAAATCTTAAGTAATGAACAGTTGGTGGCAGCTTATCGTGATGCTGAGAAACAAGGGAATGATCAAGACTGGATATCGCTTCTTAAGAAAGAAATTCGTAACCGTGGATTGAAACCTTTTAGGAAATCTTGACGCTGTAAATAAACAAAAAAATTAAAAATCAAACGATCTCACCCCCTGAGATATTGATGACAGACTCACGTTCATTTGAGTCTGTCTTTTTTCATGACTTTTAATCCATGGTATTCCTCTATTTGCTTAAATTGATCGTGATCCAGAAGTCCGATCTTATGAAATAAATAAGAATATTGAAGCACTTTTTTTGAGTGATAAGCGTTCATTTCCCCCACCCTCTCCGGCTGTTGTCCACAATTTTCCTTAAGGAAACTTTATTTTGTTTAACCACATTTTATGCTCTTGGTTAAAATATGTGAAAAAAAGGCTGACTCATATACCACCAGGGGTCATATGAATCAGCCAAACATTCATCTATCACTATTCAATCAGAGTGGTTTACCCTTCAAGAAGTAAATCTTCAGGGTTTTCAAGTAAGTCTTTAACCATTGCCAGGAATCCAACCGCTTCTTTTCCATCAATGATTCTATGATCATATGATAAAGCAATGTACATCATCGGACGATTCTCCATTGTGTCCTTATCAATGGCTACAGGACGAAGTTGGATTTTATGCATCCCCAGAATTCCAACCTGTGGTCCATTTAAGATCGGAGTGGAAAGTAATGAGCCGAATACCCCACCATTTGTAATGGTGAATGACCCACCTTGCAGGTCTCCAAGGGATAACTTATTGTTTCTGGCCTTAGTAGCCAGTTCCATAATTTCCCCTTCAATTTCTGCGAAATTCTTTCGTTCACAGTCACGTACGACAGGTACAACCAATCCATCATCCGTGGATACGGCCACGCCGACATCGTAGAACTTCTTAAGGACGATTTCATCCCCATCAATTTCAGCGTTTACATAAGGGAATTTCTTAAGCGCCGCTACCACTGCCTTAGTAAAGAAACTCATGAATCCAAGTCTTACATCATGGTCATCAAAGAATTTGTCCTTCTTGCGTTTCCGTAACTCCATGACTTTACTCATATCAATTTCATTGAATGTCGTCAGCATGGCAGCTGTCTGCTGAACCTCGACTAATCGTTTCGCGATGGTTTGACGTCGGCGGGACATTTTCTCACGTACCACTGGCTTTCCATCATCTTTCTTTGCTGGAGCCTTCTTCTCCTGTGCAGAAGGTTTAGAAGGAGCCTCTGCCGGTTTATTGCTATAGGCTTCTATGTCCTGTTTACGAACACGTCCAAGTGGATCTGTTGGAACATCGGACAGATCGATGCCTTTCTCACGGGCTAACTTGCGAGCTGCCGGAGAAGCGATCGGACGATTCTTTTTCTCATCTTTGACTGGTGTTTCTTCAACTGGTGCTTCTTCCGTCTTCTCTTCCTTCTTAGGCGCTTCTTCCTTTGCATCTGAAGTGGCATTGGCTTCTCCGCCTGCACCTACAATGGCAATCACTTGTCCAACTTCAACCGTATCGCCTTCATCAGCTTTAAGCTCCTGGATTGTACCGGCTTCTTCTGAAATGACTTCCACGTTTACTTTATCGGTTTCAAGCTCGACGATATATTCGCCTTTCTCAACATAATCCCCTGGCTGCTTCAGCCATTGTGCAATCGTACCTTCTGTAATTGATTCTGCTAATTCTGGAACTTTAATTTCTGCCACTGTGATGTCCTCCTCTTTCTTATCGGGTTAACGCTTCGTTTATGATCCTGGATTGTTCTTTTTTGTGTACAGTCGGTTCTCCTTCGGATGGGCTTGAACGCCTGCGACGCCCGATATAATGCACATCGACACCCTGAGGGGCAATGTCACGGAGTCTTGGTTCCGCAAATGTCCATGCACCCATATTCTTAGGTTCCTCCTGGATCCAGACCAATTCTTTAAGGTTTGGATACCTTTCTAAGATGGCTGTAATATCCCCTTTAGGGAAAGGATAGATTTCTTCCACCCTTAGAACGTGCAACCAGTCTTTATCATCGAGATCCTGAAGCTTCTCTTCTACATCAATCGCAATCTTGCCGCTGCATAACACAACTCTTTCTACAGTATCCGGGCTATCCCCAAGACCCTTTTGCTCAAGGACTGAATGAAATTCCCCATTGGCTAATTCTTCTGCCGTTACAGCTGCAAACTGATTTCTCAGCAGGCTTTTTGGAGTCATGATGACAAGCGGCCTTACTTCTTCTTTTTGTAAGATAGCGGCTTGACGTCTTAGGATATGGAAGTATTGACCCGCTGTTGAACAGTTGGCGACTGTCCAGTTATATTCCCCGCCAAGCTGTAAGAAGCGCTCCAGACGGGCGCTGGAGTGTTCAGGACCCTGTCCTTCATAACCATGTGGCAGAAGCATGACAAGACCTGTTTTTTGACCCCATTTCGCGCGCCCCGCCGAGATGAACTGATCAAACATCACTTGTGCCATATTCGAGAAGTCACCGAATTGAGCTTCCCATAGGACAAGGGTTTCAGGTGCGAAAACATTGTATCCATACTCGTAACCAACTACGGCGGTTTCGGTAAGAGGACTGTTATGGACGACGAATGACGCATGGCTATCCTTCAAGTTGTGTAACGGGATATATTCTTCACCTGACTTCTCATCATGTAGTACCAGGTGACGTTGAGCAAATGTTCCCCTTTCAGAGTCCTGTCCGGTCAGTCGGATTGGCGTTCCATCTTTAAGGATGGAAGCAAAAGCCAATGTCTCGGCATGCGCCCAATCAATTTTCCCTTTTCCTTCGAATACCTGGCTGCGTCTCTTCAGGATACGATCTAATTTCTTGAACACATTGAAGCCTTCTGGCCATTGGAGCAGTTCGCTGTTCAACCCTTCCAGTTTATCGAAATCGACGCTTGTGTTGATTTCCGGAAGGCCATTCGCCACGTATTCAGGTGGAGCAAGGACCGTATCTGGATCATCGTCTTTGGCTGGTACTTTGTTATAGGCTGCTTTTAATTCTTCCTCGATTTCAGAATCCATCTTCTCTACATCTGCATCCGTTACGATGCCCTCTGAGATGAGTTTGTCCGCATACATCTTCTTGACGTTTGGATGATTCTGAATGACAGAATACATCAATGGATTCGTTACCATCGGTTCGTCCATTTCATTATGACCAAAACGTCTGTAGCCGATTAAATCAATGACAAAGTCTTTACCGAATGTTTTACGATATTCATAGGCAAGGACTGCTGCAGCAAGACATGCTTCGGGATCATCTGCATTGACATGCACAATCGGAACTTCAAAGCCCTTGGCCGTATCTGATGCATACTTAGTTGAACGTGAATCACGGCTTTCAGTTGTGAATCCTATCATGTTGTTGGCGATAAGGTGAATAGATCCACCTGTATTGTATCCACGGAGTTGACTCATATTTAACGTTTCGGCAACGACACCTTGACCCGGGAAGGCAGCATCCCCATGGATCATCACGGCATATGAAGCTTCAGGAGATTGCTCAGGGTAGCCTTTATCTTCCCGGACTTCCTGGGCTGCACGTGTGTATCCTGCAACGATTGGGCTGACAACTTCCAAGTGACTCGGGTTGTTGGCAAGCGTTACCCGTGCACGGGCTGTCGGTGACTGCTGTGGAGAAATTTCACGGTCTGCCCCCAAATGGTACTTAACGTCTCCCGTCCATCCAAATGTAATGCCGATTGATCCCTCAGAAGGAATCAAGTCCTTACTCGGAGCGTGTTGGAATTCTGCAAAAATCATTTCGTATGGTTTCCCGATGACATGTGCCAGAACATTCAGGCGTCCTCGATGAGCCATTCCGATATTGACGGTTTTAGCACCTGATTCAACAGAATAACGAACCATCTCGTCCAGTAATGGAACCATCGTGTCCAATCCTTCAATTGAGAAGCGCTTTTGACCAACAAAGGTGCGATGAACATATTTTTCAAATCCGTCCACTTGGGCAAGACGTTTCAATAACGCCAATTTCTTCTCTTTGGAAAGCGGGGTGAAATAGGATTCCGACTCGATCTTTTCCCTTAACCAATTTTTTTCTTCAAGCTCATGAACATGAGCATATTCGAATGCCAGCTTATTTGTGTATACCTGTCTTAAGTGCTGAATGGCCTGAAGACCGTCTTTAATATGAGAAGGTGCATTCGGACATAAGAAATCGACAGGTATCTGTTTTAAATCTTCTTCCGTTAGATTAAACTCAGAAAGTTCAATTCTTCTTGTATCCTTATTCCGGTCATTCAGGGGATTAATATCCGCAGCTAAGTGACCATATGTACGAATATTATCTGCTAATTTAACCGCAGCCACCATTTTACTCAAGGCAGTAGGCTGTTCGGGTAGTGTAAACGATGAATCACCGTGCTGGGCGCTCGCGATCACCTTTACGTCTTCAACGGTGGGAGGCCCCCATTGTTCGAATAATTCCTTTAGTTCTGGATCCACTTCCGTTGGATCTTCAAGGAATTGTTCATAAACCTCCATTACATAACCAAGGTTTGGTCCGTAAAACGATTGCCACGGTTCCCCTTTTGCAGATTGCTTTTTCATTGTGAAAAACCTCCAACTATTTTGCCAGTTAGTATAATTTGGGTATCATGTATTCTTACAATTCAATCAACGGTATTCATTATGCAAGAATAGTAATTTTTAATACATAAAAACGCTTACAAGGACATTTTATCACTGTGCAGTAGTAAGATAAAGTCTTTATAACAAATTTCTTAAAATTTTGTTTTCCTTACTTCCTATGGGGATATTACTTATATTCCCATAATAAAACACATGAAAACCTTTCTGAATAACGACTATTCTGAAATAATATTTTATTAAGCGCTTTCTCTTTCACCTTCTTGTATCCCTATGTAAGGGTACTTTTTTCATAAACCATCTTACTACTGTTACCTAAAAAAACCAAATATTTTTTGTTATTTTCCACGATTTTTTGTTTAGTACTAGGTTATCAGAGTCATAGATAAAGATTTTTCATTCCCAACCTTCCTCTTGCATCTCCAGAAATGAACTCATCGCCCACCCAATGCATAGGATAGAACCAGAAGGAAACAAAGGGGCTATTTATTATGTTTAAAGTGAGGTGGTTCACATGTTCCCATGGAGTTTATTCCCTTTCAATAAAAACATGAAAGATCAAATGAATCAAATGAACCCCAAAGATATGGATAACTATATTCAAGGTATGATGAAGAAGATGTTTCCTGGCGGGTGGGATAGCATGATGAATCCGAATGATATGATGAATGGGGCACAATCCTTTATGAATCCGATGGGCAACCAGGGGCAGCAAACGAAACGCGAGGAAGCACCCAGGTCCAATTCCGCAATTCCTACCAATGTGTTTGAAACCTTTGAAGATATCTATATTCGTTTCCAAGTACCTAATGAGGAATGGATGAAGCATCTGAAGATTTTTCACACGTCAAATCAGGCAATCATAGAAAACATACCCGGCTGTGACGAAAGACAAGTGATCACCCTCCCTTGTCTCGTAAAGAAAAAAGGCGCTGTTGCTCAATACAAAGATGGGATCCTGGAATTGAAAATCCCTAAAAGCATTGACATGCAGTACACAGAAATAGACGTCTCAGAAAAATATTGAGACGTCTGTAAATTTAATGGATTTGTTTAAGGGATAGTCGAATGATGGTCCCGTGAGGATTGTTTCCAATGGCCGTGATCTCCCCGTCATAGTTTTGGACCAGCTTCGAAGCGATGGCCAATCCCAGTCCATATCCACCTTTCTCGCGGCTTCTTGCTTTATCCACGCGATAGAAGCGGTCAAAGATTTTCGGAAGGTCTTCCTCGGGAATACCGATCCCCTCATCCTTGACTTCTATGATAATGTCTTCCTGAGAGTCCATTAGCTTCACTTCAATAGTGGAATGCTCATCAGAATACTTCACGGCGTTATCCAACAGGATGATCATGATCTGCTCCAGGTGCCTCGGCATAATGGTTACCAACGCTTCTTGGTTTAAATCATCAAAACAAGAAAAAGTGTATTCCTGATGAAGAAACCTAAAGTCCCTCATTACTTTATCCACTACTTTCTGTACATTTGCCCTGGCGTTTTCCAAATCGAATTTTTCCCTGTCCGCTCTGGAAAGCTCCAGTAATTCACCTACAAGGCGTTTTATTCTCTCAAGTTCATCTAATGATACTTGTAAAGACTCCTCCAGTATGGTTGGATCTTTTTTCCCCCAACGGTTCAACAACGCAAGATGCCCTTCAAGTACCTGGATGGGGGTTCTCAATTCATGTGAAGCATCTTCCACAAATTGCTGCTGCTGTTGAAATGATTTTTCGATCTGACTCATCATTTTATTGAAAATCTGGGATAAGTCACTAATTTCATCATGGGCCTTTACAATCTCCACTCTTTCGTGAAATCCTTTTCTTTCGATGGACCTCATTGTTTCAGAAAGTTTATTCAATGGGCGGACAAAGCTTTTCGCCATAGAATACCCAATGACAGCACTGATCAATAGAGCCAAGATGCCCGTGATGGTCATCATCCAAAAAAGATTCTTCATGATGTTTGCATACCGGTTCAATGGCTGTATGATTTCGACATACCCATTAAATCGGGTCGATTTGATGGGTGAACGCCCAATGAGCATCTTCTTGCCTTCAGATTCTATCAATTCCACAGATTTATCATTGACAGGTTGAAAGGGCACATAAAAGGCAGACTCATTTTCTCCCCTGATTTCCAATACCTGTTCCCCTTGATGATCCAATATCCGTATGGTCTGGTCTTTTTCAGCTATTTGTTTCATTAGGTCCCGGCTATCATATATGTCCTGAAGCTGGATATCGTTCCCTCTCTGTTTAAAGAAGACAGTAATTTCATCCAATACCCGCCCAAAGTTACTTTCTTCTTCATCAAGCATCCATTTATTAATGGCGTGATATTGAAAAAAACTGAATAAAAAAAAGGCAAGGAATATGGCTGACCCGGCTGCAAATGCCCACTTCACCTTTAGGGAAGAAGGCTTAAGTCGATTGATGAATGTATTCATGTCCTCATCACATAGCCGGTCCCACGTACGGTCTGGATATAACTCTCTTCGCCTGGGGAATCTATTTTATTCCTTAAGTACCTAACGTAAACGTCCACAACATTCGTTTCCACTTCCGTATCGTATCCCCATACTTTGTTGAGGAGGACTTCACGGGTCAGGACAATATTCTTGTTCTCTAAAAAAGCAAGTAAAAGGTCATACTCCCGTTTGGTCACGTCAATTTCATCTTCAAGCTTGAAAACTTGCCTGGACTCCTTATATACGATGATATCCCGAAATTGAAACGAGGTCTGTTGAGCGGGATCCTCTTTTACTGCGCGTCTGAACACAGCCCTTAGCCTTGCTAACAACTCTTCAATGGCAAAGGGTTTGACAATATAATCATCCGCCCCGCTGTCAAGCCCCGATACACGGTCCATTACGCTATCCCTTGCCGTAATCATCAGGATCGGGATGGCTTTGACCTGCCTGACTCTTCTGCATACTTCCAATCCATTTAAGCCGGGAAGCATCAGATCCAGGAGGATGATGTCCCATTCTTCGTTAAGGGCTTGATCCAGGCCATCTCTCCCATCATAGGCCAGGCCGACTTCGTACCCTTCGTATTTCAGTTCTAATTCGATGAATCGGGAGAGATTCTTTTCATCTTCAATGACTAAGATTCTTTTCACACAATCACCTGCTCTAAATCTTAATACCCTTTATTTTAATTTACTTTTGTTGAAAATAAAATCGTTTAGGGCATGGAATATTTCAATGCCTTGATACGTCATTAATGTTAACGCGGTAAAACTGAAAAATAAAATAGGAATAATTCGAATCCACATGGTTCTAACCTCCCTTTTATCACTACTTTCATTCTGCTCCTCCATCATTAAAATAAAATGAGAAAAAGGTGAGTTTTCATTAAGAGATGAACCAATTTACATAATCATATTATAATCATCTACATTACCCTGTTTGTTATTCCTGATCATGTTTCATTCTCTTCATAATGTGGTAGATATATCCATAAACATGGTTAAGAAGCATAAGGGGGAAATTGTATGACTTGGATCGCGGTGATTGTTTCTTTCTTTATCCTCATCATCCTGGCGGAAGAATTGGTTTATCACTTTTTAAGGACCAGGATTATGGAGAACCAGCCTGAGAGAAAAAGAAATGCAGGAAAAATGAAAGAATGGCTCTATAAAATGAAACTAAAACCCCATAACGGGCAACAAAACCACTGACAGGCGAAGATATCTTCCCTGTCTATTTTTTTATTTAAAAGAATAACTTTTGTAGCTATTTCAACAAAACTATGATTTTCTTTCTCTGTTATCTTTATGTATTAAAACTTTCAAAGATAGTTGATTGGAGCGGAAGGTGCTCGACTCCTGCGGGAAAGTTGAGACCCCGCAGGGCAGCGCCCGAGGAGGCTCAACTCACGCCCCGCGGAAAGCGAGCACCTGCAGCGGAAATCAACCACTACTTGCTTCGGCATAATATAGATTCTTTGCTAAAAGAGTCTAATAATATAAAAAAAGAAGACAAAAGCTTCAGCAAGGCTTTTGTCTTCAAAGGAAAGAAATTAGAATGGGTCTTACATAATAAAGATTTAAACAGATTAGAAAGCTACCCCACTTTCAATCTGTTTAGGGAGTGATAAATCCTTATTCATAAGCAAGATTCATTCTAACGCCCGAAAAAGTGAACTCAATTAAAACAAGATTAAAATTTGATGAGAAAATGCATTTGTTTACCAGCAGTCTATTTAAAGAGCAAACAAAAGGACGTACTTTTATGATATGATGAATAAGAATTCAGAATGTTACAATACATTCTCATGCTCGAAAGGATGAAAAAATGAAAATTGATTTAAATTGTGATTTAGGTGAAAGTTTTGGTGCATATACGATAGGAAAAGATGAAGAAATGATGAACTATGTCACATCCGTCAATATCGCTTGCGGTTTTCATGCGGGAGATCCCCTTGTAATGAAACAAACTGTTTCAAACGCAATGAAGCATGGAGTGAAAATGGGGGCGCATCCCGGGCTGCCAGACATCCAGGGATTTGGAAGAAGAATGATGCAGATCTCCCCCGAGGAGACCTATGCCCTCATTCAATACCAGATAGGGGCTTTATACGCTTTTATCAAAGCCCAAGGCGGGACGCTATCCCATGTAAAACCACATGGAGCACTGTACAATATGGCTGCAAAGGATCCCAAACTGGCTCAAGCGATTGCCGAAGCCGTTTACGACCTTGACCCCACCCTCACCCTATTCGGCCTTTCACAAAGTGAACTTACAAGGGCTGGTGAAGAAGCAGGATTGCGCGTAGCTCATGAAGTATTTGCCGATCGCGCCTATCAATCCGATGGTACATTAACTCCTCGCTCTCTTCCTCATGCTGTACTTCATGACGGGGACGAAGTGGAAAAACAGGTGCTTCGAATGGTAGAAAAACAAGAAGTGGTATCTATTGATGGGAAGACCGTATCCATCCAGGCAGACACGATTTGTCTCCATGGAGATAATGAAGCGGCACTATCCCTGGCCAAGCGCCTATCACAAAAGTTACGTTAGGGAAGTATTTTGAAAGAATAAGCTATAAGGGAGATGAGGGCTGAACCGTGAATAAGACATTTCTATTAAACGGGTTAAGGTGGATGTTCATCTTCCTTATCGCTTTTGTCATTGTAGTATACGTATACAAGCGGAGCATTTTGCACAACACTATTCAATCCTCCATTCGCACGGTGGCACCGGGTTCGACCGTTGTGGGGATCATTCAGACCCATACCACAAAGAGCCATGATAAAATCTACCGGGCTCTCTATAAAACAAAAGAAGGAACGTGTTTCAGAGCATCATTCGAACGAACAACGTATACACTCATTGAAAATCAGGAATCCCCTTGTCAGTAAAGGAGCATCATGATGAAAAGAGCGATCCATATCTTTCCTTCATTTCATTCAGTAGATAAAATCCAGGAGATCAGACATAGGTATGACCCTCTATCGGATAAAATACCTCCCCATATTACCCTCGTTTTCCCTTTTGAATCTTCCATCCCCTCAGTTGATATTCTGGTTCATATTAAGTCGGTAGCAGAGCATATTTCTCCATTCCCCATGACCTTAAGGGATGTGACAGGTTCCGGCGGAGAATTTTTATTCTTGAATGTTAAGGAAGGCAACGACTTCCTTATACAATTACATGATCAGTTGTATGAAGGAATTCTTGCGCCTTATCGAAACCCCCATTTTACATACTCGCCACACATCACACTTGGACGGCCTGGAAACAGCGAAGAATATAGCAGTGCCCTTGAAAAGTGTAAGGACTTGAGGGAATCCTATCATACGGTTGTAAAGGAAATTACGTTAGAAGAAATAGGTGAAGACGATGTGTCCAACGTCATCGGCCGTGTCCCTCTTAAGGATAACAGGTTTTAAATTGGACGCTTTGTGGAATGTAAACGAATAGGTCTAATAAGGGAAGGGATTAATTATGATCAAAACATTATCCATTGATACCAAGAAGCGTGATGAAATGATCGACATTACTCGTTACGTACAAGATATCATTAATCGGTCGGGAATGACAGAAGGTCTTGTGGTGGTGCAGTCTTTACACACAACAGCGGGTATAACGGTAAACGAGAATGCCGATCCTGATGTGAAAACCGACTTCATTCGCCGATTAGACGAACTTTACCCATGGCACCACTCGTCTGATCTGCATGGAGAAGGAAATACAGCTGCTCATTTGAAAACCAGTACCGTCGGCCACAGTCAGACGGTCATCGTGTCAGATGGTGAACTACTATTGGGGACATGGCAAGGTATATACCTATGTGAATTTGATGGTCCCCGTTCAGGAAGAAAAGTTTCCGTTAAAACGATTCAAAGTGAGTAAGATGAATGGTAAATAGACCCGGGCACTCGTCCAGGGTCTATTTTAATGGTTTGATTCTTTTCCTCATCACATTCCCCAACACAATTTCGCTTATTCTATGAATCGTTCCCTGATCTCCTTTGAAGGAATCATGCATGATTCCTGTTTCCCGAACCACCTGTATCTATTCCTTGCAATAATCCGATATATGCTGTCTCTTATAGGCTTCGGAATGACGAGCAACAGAGCGAAAATCTTCCATGGCCATTTCAGTTTAGAAGATACTTTCAGGGCTGCTGTTGATTCAACGGAAGCCTGCTCCCCATCAACCAATACGAAGCTGTCCGTCGTTTCAGGTATGTTGTGCTTCTCTAATAACTTCTGTCCCGTCTCACTTTGTAGAGAGGCAAAGCGAAATTCCCCTTTTGCATCACGCTTAATGATAAACCGGACACTTTTATTGCAAAAATTACATATGCCGTCGAACAAAATGATCCGCAAGTAAATCACCCTTCGTCATAGTCGAATTTCCATTCCCTTATACTATCATACACTCAAACAAAAGACGCGAACAGGTTGCGCCTCCTTAAAGAGAAGTATAATTTTACTAGATTCTGTGGTATACTATATTACCATTAATAGAGATTATTTAGAAATAAAATAAATAAACATGCAGTATAAGGAGTTGGCTGAAGAAAATGAGAGACGAATTATTATATCTGGGTAAACAAATTGTTTCCCATAAATCCGAAATCGCTCAGGGTGTCATTCGCTACCAGGAACAGAAATTTTCTGATCAGCATACGTTATCGGTTCTGAAAATGGAACAAGTCACCGAATGGCGCATGCAATTAATTGAAATGCTCGGACAATCTTTGTACGAAGACAAAGTAGAATCATCCCGTAAAGTAAAGGAATGGACAGGGAAAGTCGGGGAAGTGGCTATTGAAAATGGAATGGCTCTCAATGAATCCCTAAAAACCCTATCAGGGTTCCGTACTGCCATTTGGGATATATTCATGGAACAGTTGAATGATGATCAAATCTCAGCCTCCCTTATGCTTCAAGTCAATAAAGAAATCAATCCCATTCTTGATGAAATTGCGTACCAGCTAAACGAAGTATTCCGCACCCAAGAAAAGGATCAGATTGCCCTCATCCACACTGCCATGGATGAACTATCTGCCCCTGTTGTACCCATTGCCGAGAAGATTGCGATCCTGCCCCTTATCGGGGAAATTGATACCCACAGAGCAAGTGCCATCATGGAAACGGCGTTGAAAAAAAGCTCTGATCTGCAATTAGACTATCTATTTATAGATATTTCCGGTGTTGCCATCATGGACACGATGGTATCCCATAATATTTATCAGATTATCAATGCTCTTAAAATGATGGGTGTTCAATCCGTCTTAACCGGTATCCGGCCAGAAGTGGCTCATACATTGGGGAACCTCGGTATTACCTTTGAGGATCTGAAAACAAGCTCAAGCCTGAAAAAAGCCCTGGAAGATATCGGCTTCACTCAATACGAAGCGGTTCTCTCCGTCTAAAAAAACCGGAAATCCTGCCAGCAGGGTTTCCGGTTTTCTATTTAAAAGCTATCGACAGTCTTTTTTTATCTGGTGATGTACTAGCAGTTGAATGCTTTGAACTGCCATGTAGATAGGGATGGACCAATACATCTTATATCCCTTGTCGAAGTGGAAGATTCCGATTTTTACTGTAAACCACTCCATTAAGAGGGAGAAAGCGGTCCAGATTAATATGTACGCTAGGTTCATGATTCCGTTGATTCTCAATTTACGATAGATATAAATAAAAAAATAACTATAGGGCCCATACATAATATAACTGATAAAATCAATTCCCTGATAGGCGGAACTATCGTTTACATCATAAAAGTCCCATGGCGGGATGCTGATGGTATGATCATAGAACATACCCACCGAGATTCCATAAACGAAATAGCTCATCCCTTCAAGAAAGGAGAAGATCTTCGGAGTAACCCATATCAGCAATAGAAGACCGATCAGACTAATGATGATGAACCATTCATTTAAATCAAAGGATCTCTCATATATCCTGTCCACGTCTTCCCTCCTCCTTCTTCTGGAAATAATATAGCCCCTTCCCCAACCAAATACAGAATACTAAATACAACGCATTGACGATGACAGTATTAAAAAGACTCCAGTCCGGATAGGAAAGAGAATGAAAATGCACGTGTAGGATGTCCAATACACTTATTAACAACAAAAGACTTACATAATAAAGGATTTTTCCGCTTCTTTTATTATAATTCAAGTACCCATTCACCATGATCACACCCACCAAAGGTAAAATACATTCCCTGTTTATGAGAAGACTGATAAATTGGGTGACATCCTCGGAAGCTTTCATCCATTCCAGGTTATTCGTCATAATGGTAATATAATTAGTGGAAATAATGGATAACACCATAAATTGAATGGAGTTAGCAGTAAATGAAAGTTTCTTCTTCATAAAGAGAGCAATGTATATCAACATGATCAACACGGTAATAAAGAAAGGGAGCGACATAAGGATCACCTATACCTTTTTTCTTCATTCTTCCCTTAAACCCCTCTTCACATAACACACGGAACGCACTAAAATGTTTGAATTACTCTACTTGGGGAAAATAAGGAAGAAGAAGCAAGGAGGTAAAACGATGAGACATGAAACGATAAACCCTACAAATGGAACAGACGAAATCAAAGAAATTTTCGTAGATGGATTGCAACGTGACCTGTCAACCGAAGAGGAAAGCCTTCTATCCGGATGGACCCGCACATTCGATAAGACCGAGAGAGCAACCATCATCAATATGATGAAGGAATTACTTAATAAACATAAAAGACACGACTAAACAGCGGGCATAATTAGTGTGAAATATGAAGAAGGCAGGCCCTAATGTAAGGGCCTGCCTTCTTCATTCTCTATATGGAACTCTTCTTATATATCACTTGTCAATTCTAATAGTTTATCGATGTCGACGCGATAGATTGGTCGATTGATATCTTCTTGTCCAAGTTCTACGGTATCTTCTAGTACTTCGTCTATATTCATACTTATAAATACCTCCCAAAGTTGTAATATCAGAATATGTTGAGAGATGATCCATCATCCTCAATATAATATACGGATTCATCACTTCATTCTTGGGGGTACTTATCAACTCTTTCAATCAGACAATTGTATTAAATAATCAGAAATTTGAGTAAAGTAATCGTTTATGTTATCGTTAGACAACCATAGATTCTACTTAAATAGTAATAGATGGGTAGAATGGCTCTCTCCTTAAAGGAGGCATACTGATGAAACGATTTTCCATGCTTCATGTACCTAAGGATTTCAGGCATAGAGGGCGACCAGCTGTTACCGTTCATGTTTTACCTGTTCATAAAGAATACTTTGCAATAGGTAAATCACTAAAGGGAAACGGTAAAGCTGCTAACAACAATGAAAAACTAGCCGCATATTATGCGTATCTAGATACATTAGAATAAACGCTTATCTCTATAGAAAAGCTGATCAGAACCTTCTCTGATCAGCTTTTTTTCGATAGTGAAACTGGTTTATAACGGTATGTATTGACACACTTCAAATCCATTCCCATCCATGTCATGAAACTCAAAATAGGTCACATCTTCATCCACTTCAATTTCCCCTGCCTTCACATTCTTCTCCAAAAGCTTCAACCTTGTTTCTTCCAGCGCATCGGAAAACAAGATGGGTTTGACCGATGAGGAACGGACCTCTCCTTCTTGAATCGTCAGAGTCGTTTCCCCCACCCCTATTTTGAATACCAAGTATTTTCCTGAATCAAAGACTTGTTCCAACTCCAATACCTCTCCGTACCAGTGTTGAGCTTTCTTTAGATTCTTCACTTGAATATGTACCGTGTCGATTTTCGAAAACAATGCAAATTCCTCCTTCACTCTCTCTAATCTTTTAATAGGGACAAATGGCCGACAATTTCTTTAGCTTCATCTTTTTCCATCGGAGGCAGTGCGGTCACAGTCAATGACCCTTCTTTGATTTCAGTTAACCCACTGTCATGTATGCTGAAATACCCCTTCTTTTCTAATTTCTCCAGCTCTGCCGTTTTCCCCTTTAATACCACTTTCTTCATGCCCGTCTGCACCCACTCTATAAATTCCTCCTGCCTGTCTTGGAAAGGAGAATCCTTTGACATCATCGTCAAAGTACTCAATGTGGCGGCATGTGCCACTTGTGCAGCGGTCTTCCCTTTCGACATCGATAGATCTCTGTTAACGATAAAATATTGAACAAGGTCCTTATTCGTCATATGCATAATCATTCCTATCATAAATGAATTCAATACTATGGTATTATCCTACCACACTTACTTCCTTCTTAGTTTTACCTCATTTTTATCAATGGACACTATTCTGACCTTCTCCCCAATGTTGTAATCAAGGTATTCATCGCAGTCCACTGAATACGTATGACCATTATCAAATTTCATGGCACATGCGGAAACAAGTTGAGAAGTATCTGGTTTCCCCCCCGACTTGATTCCTAACGGATCATGTCCATCCCTTAAGGGAAAGTACTTCTCTTCGATTACTACCCAGTCATCCTTCGTACTAACCACTATTTTCAAAAACAGTAAACATACCAGCGTTATAACCAATAAACTAAGAATGGCCGCTTTCCACCATAAGACTTTCATGCGAATCCCCTTTCCCCCGATTAAAATCAACAGAAGATTATATGTATGGGATAGGCGGATCATTCGCATGTATTCTTTAAGAGTGATCATTTTCAATTCTTGCATTTTGCTGTAATCGATATTATAATTAAACTAACGACCGTTAGTTAGTTTCAGAGAGAGGGATCATCGTGAATGATAATAAGCAGCTGATAAAAAGTGTGGCTTTGGATCTATTTGGACAAAAGGGCTATGAAGATACATCTTTGGCAGAAATCGCAAAGGAGGTTGGAATTAAAAAACCTTCTATATATAATCACTTCCGCAGTAAAGAGGATCTCTTTATTGACGTATTAGAGGACTTGATTGTGTCAGAGGTGACCGCGTACAGAAAAACGGAGGTCGCCATGAATCATCAAGAACCACTCAAGAATGTCAGGGTGCTTTTTGATTTGTTTTGTCAACGTCTTATGACAACGAAAGAAGCTTTACTGTGGAAAAGGGTGACATTCTTCCCTCCTGAACAGTTTAAGGATTTAATACAGGAACAATTCATTCATTTGGAAAAGGTTACCACATCCATCTTAGTTTCGGTCTACAAGGAAGGCGTGAACCAGGGAATGTTTCAAGAGGTCACTGAGGATGAATTTGTAGCGTCTTTTTTATGTCTGGTTGACGGTGTTTTTCTGGAGCATCACTATTACACGGATGAAATCTTTCAACAACGAATCGAATCGGCTTGGAAAGTCTATGCACTTGGAATATCAAGCCGTAAAGGAGAGTAGCAACATGGGCTGGCTATATGTGATTATTGGGGGAATCCTGGAAATTGGCTGGGCAACGGGATTATCCCTTTCAGAAGGGTTTACAAAACCGGTGCCAAGTGTCATTACGGCATTCCTCATTTTAGTGAGTTTTTACTTTTTTTCTCAATCAATGAGACTCCTCCCAATCGGGACAGCATATGCCGTCTTCACTGGTATAGGCGCAGCAGGAACGGCTGTGGTTGGTATGTTCTTTTTGAATGATGGGATAAGCATATTGAAGATCGCTTTCATTACTTTACTCATTTTTGGAGTCATTGGACTAAAGATGAGTGATAAAGAAGAAACAGATACTGGGGGTGGCTACTGATGGCTTGGGTAATTCTCATCTTTGCAGGTTTCTCCGAAGTGATCATGGTAACGTTCATGAAGCTTTCAGAAGGATATAAAAGATTCGTGCCTTCCTTGATCAGTTTCACAGCGGGAGCCATGAGTTTTTACCTGTTGTCTCTATCCCTGCTGGATATTCCCGTCAGCACAGGCTATGGGATCTGGACCGGCATCGGCTCGGCAGGTGCTGTGCTCATGGGGATGATGTTTTTCAATGAAACCAGGGATATGAAAAGGCTGTTTTTCATCTGCTGTATTGTTGGAAGCATCATCGGCTTAAAGATGGTCTCTTGATCATGATACATGGTCCAGTACTTTAAATGTACTGGACCATTAGTTTATAATCCCGTGTCCTATAATATCGACTTTGATTGTCGGTACGATCGTAATCTCAGGGTAAGCTTCATCCCAATTTACTTTTTCCCAAGTTTTGGGGTGGAACGCCATCAGCTGCCTCCCGACCCCGAATAAATCCGAGTTTGCCAGTTGAATCTTCTCAATCATCCCTTCTGCATCTTCTGTCAGTTTTTTTGAAATCTCATCATTGAGTTTTTTTAATTTTTTCTTATCCGTTAATTTATCCTGGGGAAATTCAACGATTGATACTTCCATAGCTACGTCTATCCCCACCTGGATGTTATCCGGGGCATCTGAAATGATTTTGAGCTTTGACTTGGATGCTGTTACATTATACGTGATATAATTATCCACATTCAAAGGTTTATCCTTTTCTATTTTGGATACAAAACGGGCAAGTTTTGCCTTTTTGTTATCCATGATCAGGAATAATGAGGATTCCTTGAACGTTAAAGTACCGGATAATGAATGCTTATGGAAAATACCCGTACCTGCTAATATGACCTCACCATCTTTTAATTTTAAGAGAGGCAGGGCAAAATCCTTTCCTTCATCAAACATGAGTGTGCAGACCGTTTGTAAATTTTGTTTCGGAACTCCCGTGGAAGATTCAGCACTCGTAAGTAATTCAATTAAAAACTCTGATATTAGAACGTTCTTTTCGCTCAATTTAGAAAGGATGTCTCCTCCATTCCCCTCTACCACGGCAAGCTTTGAAGAAATCGAACTGTTAGGATCCCGGTAAAAAATATCCAAAAACTTATAGATATCCTCTGTGGCTAATTCTTCTCCCAATAAAAATATCCGGTTTTTAGACGGCTCAAATGCCCCGGATATCTTTCTGTCCATTGCCATCCGTGTTTCACGAATGGTCTTCCCTTCGCCTTGGACTATTGTATTCATAGGAGTTCCATTCTTGAAATCCCGGATGATGGCAGTGGCTCTGATGGTTTCATCATCCAGGAGATCAAAAGAAGATGAAAAAACAAGCCTTCCATTTTTAAGCAGCCGCTGATCCCAACAACCAGTTAAGGAAGGGAGAACAACAAGAAGTATGCTGATGATGAGCAATCGTTTTTTCATGCGTCTCCCCCTCTTTCTGCTTTCTTGAAAAGATATGAAATGCTTAATAATATAACAGGGATCACCAATATATAGAGATACGAAAGATTGATCACCATTTTATTATAGATTTCCATTTCTCCTTCTTTACCTGGAATTAATGCTATGATAAATGCCACCATACCAAATAACAAAGTATAGATGTACCGTTTCCGTTTAAACCACCGGAACGTATGTATACTCCCTTCCGTTGATAAAAAAAGATAACTTGTCAGGGAAGTGATGACATTGACGACCCAAAGAGACATGAAAACTAAGTCAATCCTCTCAACAATCTGTAAATAAAGGGATTTTACAAAGTAAAGAACCGGTTGAGGGACAATGACTATTTCTTCTGGGCTGAAGGTAATCAGGCTGACGATGGTGAGAAATGTATATGTCATTGTCACAAAGAGGTTCGCAATCGATGCTGAATACAGGACAGAACGTTCACCAGTGTGTTGAAAATATGGAAACAGAAAGAGCAGCAATTCAAACCCTAACATGGAGAAGTATGCTTCTTTTGCTCCCTTTAATATCTGAATACCACCGGATTGCCCGATTGGCAATAAGTATCTCCATTCAATGGGATAAGTGACCAGTACCACTACAGAAATCAGGAGAAGAAAAAAGATGAGACTCGATACCACTACATATACATCGCTGATCGCAGCAACCTTTTCCTTTCCCAAGTAGATTGCAGTAAAAATCAATAGAAACATGACAATCCATTTGGGCGTAAGGGGAAGCACCCACGTCTTGATGATGGCGGTCGAATACATCAATATCAATGCCGTGACCAGAACCCCGTATATGATAAAAGAAATATTGACCATAGAACCTGCCAGTTTACCCAAAAGTTGACGGGAATACTGAAAAAGGGATTTCTTTGGAAATCTCCTCCCCAATATCCAGAAGAGAACGATAAGGATCTGAACAATGAAGCCGGCAAGCAATACAGATATCCATGCATCTGACTTCGAAACTGAAAATACACTGAATGGAAGACCGAGAACCCCTACTCCGATCTGAGTCTGAATAATAAAGAAAATTAGCTGAATGGAAGTAAGGTTAGTCTGTATCTTCATTTTTTTCCCATCCCCGGGAATCCGACGTTTTCCATCTGTATACTGTTCTTAAATCCTTCGGCCGCTTTTTCATCAGCCATACAGGAAGCCGAATAAACGTATCTTTCAGTCCCTTAACATCAAAAGGGGCTACCGGGTATAAATAATGATGGCCCATCGACTTCAGATTGGACATGTGGATCAAGAGCAGCATCAGACCGATGACAATTCCAAGAACACCGAATAACGCTGCAGCAATCATAAGCGGGAACCCAAGGACCCTAACAGATGTGCTCAGCTCATTGGAAGGAATGACAAAAGAAGAAATCGCTGTGATCGCTACGACAATGACCATCGTATTCGAAACCAGATTGGCTTCTACAACAGCTGTCCCAATGACGAGACCACCCACAACCCCGATGGTTTGCGCAATCGGATTGGGAAGCCGTATCGCTGCTTCCCGCAGCAATTCCAGGGTAAGCTGCATGATTGCCGCCTCAATCAATGGTGGAAAAGGCACATATTCAAGCGAGCTTTTTATCGAAAAAATGATTTCCACAGGGATGATCTCATAATTATAAGAAATCACGGCGATATAAAATGCCGGTAAACAAAGGGTCGCAATAAAGCTGATCAACCTGATGAAACGAATAAAGGACCCAATAAAGGCGCGATTATTATAATCCTCCGACGTTTGAAAAAAGCTGAAGAAGTTTACAGGGAAAATCAGCACAGTCGGACTTCCTTCCATCACCAAGGCCACCCTCCCCTCCATCAGATTTCCCGCAACACGGTCAGGACGTTCCGTATTCAAAAACTGTGGGAATGGGGAAAACGAATTATCTTCGAGGAATTCCTCAAAATACCCTGGTGATTGTATCGAATCGGTGTCAATATAGCTGATCCGGTCCTCTATGGTCTTCACTATATCCATATCTGTCAGATCGGATAAATAAACAAGAGAATACTTCGTTTTTGTCGTCTCCCCTACACTCGAGTATTTCACGGTCAGCTTTGGACTGGAGATTCTTTCACGGATCAGATGGATATTTTCTGAAATGTTTTCACTGAACCCCTGATGAGATCCCCTGATTACCTTTTCATTAATGGGCTCATTTCGGTTAGAAGGAATCTTTGGCATACTTATGAAAGTAACCCATTCACTATCTTCTTGTAAAATGATACAGTGCCCATCTACCATTACACTAAGTGCCTCTTCTAAGTGAAGTGTTTCATTCACACTATTACTGTTTACCGTATCTTGGATCGTTCCGGCCTCTTTCTCTAAGAGGGGCTGGATGATGTATGTCTGTAAGCTTCTATTATCAATGACAGAGTCTAAAAAAAGGATGGTCATTCTTTTTGCATTAAACGTTACGTTTCTTATTTTCAGATCATCCGTATGAAAAAGACCTTCCTTAAAATAAGACACTTTCTCGTCCAAGGTGAGTGGTTCAATGATTACTTCATTTTTTTCTGAAAGGAGCTGTTTCGGCTTTCTTCTATTCTTTTTGTAAAAGGAACTCATATTCGCACCTTCAGTCAGAATCATTTTTTACTATGCTCCCCAAAGATGGTATCATTATGCATTTTCACTTGCAGTGCCAGGATGGTCCATATGTTTCAAATACTTCTTCTCAAAAATAATTTTGGATTACCTCAGATATTAGTAGGGGTTCTCCTCCTATTTTTGATATACTTAATCAGATAAACTAGTCGTAGCAGAGGTGAACAGGTTGACCAGGAAAAAAGTTTATTCGTGGAGCTTACAAATTCTTATCATTCTTACCATCATTTATGTTTCAACTAAGATTTCTTTTCTATTTGAACCGATTGTCGTATTTGCATCTACCTTATTTTTCCCGATCATCATTTCAGGATTTCTTTATTTTTTATTGAATCCATTAGTCAATCTTCTGGTGAAAGCAAGGCTGCCACGGACGATTGCGATCATCGTTCTTTACGCTGCGATCATCGGGGCATTGGTGTTGATCATTGGGAATATCGCACCTATTATTACCCGTCAGGTGACTGCGTTATTCAATGCCCTGCCGGAGTATGCAAAGCAAACGAGGAACTTCATTGAATATTTGTCTGAAACAGAGCAGTTTAAATGGATGATGAATCAGGATTATGTGTCACTGAAAGATATTGAGAATCAGCTGGTGGATTTCGCCAATACACTGCCTGATAATATCACCACTGCCTTGAAGGGATTACTCAGTGTGTTGACAAGCATCACCATTCTCATTGTTACCGTACCTTTTCTTCTGTTCTTCATGTTCAAGGACGGTCATAAATTCCCGAAGGCCATTTCAAAATTTTTGCCTCCTGCGTACCGCGAGGAAGGAATCAACACATTAAAGGATACGAGTGAAACACTTGCCGCTTACATTCAGGGTCAATTGACAGTCGCTTCATTCGTAGGGACGCTTACCTTTATCGGTTACTTGATCATCGGGTTGCCTTATGCACTCGTGATGGCACTGATCGGGGCCGTCACGAATATCATCCCATTTATCGGCCCGTTCATCGGTGCAGCACCAGCCATCATCGTGGCCTTGTTTGATTCACCGACGAAGGCGATACTTGTCGTAGTGGTGGTCACGATTGCTCAGCAAATTGAGGGAAATCTTCTTTCCCCCCTTATCCTGGGCAAGCGATTGGATACCCACCCTGCCACGATCATCATTTTATTACTCGTTGCAGGTAATTTAGCGGGAATACTCGGTATGATCTTAGCCGTACCTACCTACGCAGTATCAAAAACGATTGTATTGAATTTAGTGAAGTTCATTAAACTGAGAAGATCTTCCATACAGGAGTGAACACTGGAGACAACCGGGCTATCGCCCGGTTGTTTTTTTGCAGGAGGATATACCTTTTTTACAACGCTTTGAATATCATCCAATGAGGACTTATAGGCTCCTCTATTTCAAAGAAATCACCTGACTGTATCAGTTCACTATACAAAAAGAAGCAACCTCACAGAAGATTGCTTCTTTCAAAGTCTTATTTCTTTTTAAATAGTTTATTGGATGCACCTTGTATGGCTTTACTTGCTGTATCAACGGTTTTGCCGACCATTTTATTTCCGGTGCTGCTTACGTTTTTCACGAAGTCTGCCGATGTATCCGACACTTTCCCCACCAATCCACCTTCTCCGCTCACACTCTTGACAATCCCATTTGCTGTATCGGCTGTTTTATTCAGAAGTTCACTTGCCTGCTTTGATGTGTTCTTAACCAAATCTCCGGCCATGTTGCGCTTATCCTCTTTCATGATGATTCTCCTCCCTGGAAAAAGACTCATCACTATCCCTATGTGAAGGGACGCCGGAGTATGCCCGGTTCTTGAAAATTACATAGGATTTCCCAAATATTTGGTCGCGATTTTGAACTCTTGAATCATACCATCTTTTTTCTCAACCCGGTAAGCCGTCGCGTTTGGTCTTGAACTCACTGCTTTGGCAAGTCCTAGATCAATGAAATGTAAAGCCGCTCCATCATCAGCGGCATAGCCCGGTTTCAATTCTCCTCTCTCAATAAAAGAATGATAGAGGGGACGACGGTTTTCTTCTCCGTCATAATGAGGGGAGTGACTGCCTGCTATCAAGCCTAATCCCTCTATGGTATCTAGACCATCTCCGTATGAATCGGTGGTTCCTTCTTCGAACCAGCAAATCGATCCTGCACTCAATCCAGCCAGAATGGTTCCTGACTCCCAAGCCTTCCTCAGTATCACGTCAATTCCCCACTCTTTCCATAAGGCAAGCATACTCTTCGTATTTCCCCCTCCAACATAAATAATATCTTTTTCAAGCAGGAAACCTTCTAAGTCCCTGGTGGAGGGCTTGAATAAAGATAGATGAGAAGGTTCACTTGTCAGGGATGAAAAGGCTTTGTAAAAGCGTTCAATATACCCTTCTGCATCTCCGCTTGCCGTAGGAAGGAAACATACCTTTGGCCTGGATGCATTTGACTGATTTATGATGTACTGATCCAATAACAGGTTATCAGGTTCCATTGAGAAACCTCCACCACCCATTGCAATGATTTGTTTCATGAACAATCCCCACTCTCCATTTGGTATCTCTATTTTACCAAATGAATGATGCTTTCGGAGACCCGAATGGAAATATTTACATCCATTACACATTCACCCCCCTGTCAAGATGACAGGGGGGTGAATACCTAATTATTTAATGCCTATCTGTTTCCCTTTTATTCTTCAACCTGGTCTCTTTCTGAAAAGAAATGAGCAAGCCATATGTCATGACGAGGAGGATGATCCCGAGGGGCAGCGCGGTGATGATCGTGGCTGCCTGAAGTCCACTGATGCCTCCGGTTCCCATTATAATGGCAGCGATCGCCGCCAAGATGATTCCCCAGCTGAATTTCACAAAGAATGGAGGATTCAGACTGCCATTGGATGTTTGCATGCCCAATACGAAAGTGGCAGAATCGGCAGAGGTAACAAAGAAAGTAATGATCAGGAATAGGGAAATGATCGATAAAACCCCACTCAAAGGCATCTGATCGAACACATAAAATAATGCCGTTTCCAAACTTTGACCCGCTACATCCACTCCCTGGACAAGATCATAGTACAATCCCGTTCCTCCGAAAACCCCAAACCATAGCGAGCAAACAATGGTAGGAACGATGATGACCGCAATGATGAATTCACGGACAGTCCTTCCTTTTGACACCCTGGCAATGAATGTTCCCACAAAAGGTGTCCATGAGATCCACCATGCCCAATAAAAAATCGTCCAGTCCTTCACCCACTGGTTATTTTCCACATTAAATGGTGAAAAACGCAATCCCATACTCGGCAGGTTCTGAACATAGCTTCCAAACGTTGTCAAAAATAATTCCAGAACAAATTGTGAAGGTCCTACGATAAGGAATAAAATGAATAACAAAACCGCGAGAACCATATTGGCATTACTCAAATATTTAATTCCTTTAGATAAGCCAGTAGAAGCAGATGTAATGTAAAGGACCGTAGCAATCCCCATGATGATCAGCTGGATGCTGAAATTAATCGGTACATCCATGAGGTAGTGGAGGCCACTATTGATTTGTTGGGCTCCTATTCCAAGTGAAATGGCCACTCCAAAAATGGTGGCAAATACAGCGATAATATCCACGATGTAACCGATCGGACCTTTCGCTCTATCACCGATGACCGGATAGAGCGTGGCGCTCATCAGCCCAGGCATTCCCTTCCTGAACTTATAATAGGCCAGTGCCAGTGCCACCACGGCATATATGGCCCAGGCATGGAATCCCCAGTGAAGATATGTATACCGTAACCCGACCTTGGCTGATTCAATGGTCCCTCCTTTTCCAAACGGTGGAGTGGCATAATGTGAAACTGGTTCAGACACCCCGTAAAAAAGCAGGCCGATTCCCATTCCTGCACTGAACAGCATGGCAAACCAGGTCAATGTAGAGTATTCAGGTCTGTCCGTGTCTTTCCCCAAGCGAATCTTTCCATATTTACTCAGGGCAAAGAAGATGGCAATGATAAAAAAGAATGTGGCTGAAAATTGATAAAACCAGCCGAATTTATCAAGGAGAACCCCTTGAGTATTTGTCATGACATCGATCAGCATTTGAGGAAAAAGGACTCCCCATAAAACAAAGATCACTCCAATCGAAATCGCGATCCAAAACATTGGTGTAAATTTTTTCAACTTGCTTCCCCCCTCAATCAATTGTGTCTCTTACTTATGTAAATAATAATAAAGGCATGAACTTAGTGTTACCCTCTTTTTAAAAGAGCTAAACTAGTAAGTAACTGGAAACGGAGTCTGAAGAGAATTGTAAAAAATAATATTTCGAGTATCTTTTTTTCAAAACCGGGCAAATTAATGTAGAGGGAGGTGATCATGATGACAAACAATAATAACAAAAAGCCACAACAACAAAAAAATGAAGCTGAATTTGCTCAAGAACAAAACGCTTCTGAAAGAGCTAAAAAAGCTGCTAAACAACAAAACCAACAAAATAAATAATCTAACATAGGATCAATATCCGATACTTAAAGGGAGATCAGTCACATGACTGGTCTCTTTCCTTATGTATCGATACCTAAATTAGATTAAATCTAAAAAACCTCCCCAATTTGGGAAGGTTTATTTTTCGTTCTAAGAAGCAATTGCTACCTTTTATGTGCCCCGCTTTTTTTGAACGGTTTATAGGCGACCAATACGGCAATGACAGCTGAAGCTCCATTTATCATGGTCCCGATCATGGGAGAACCTTTATAACCGGTACCATCGTACATATAGGTGATGATCAGACCGGTTATGATACTCAATAAAAGACTTATCCCGAGGAATACTCCTATAAAAATAAAAAATTTCTTAGCATTTTTCCACAAAATCAAAACACTCCAATGCAATGTATCAATCCCTGATCTTGTACCTGATTCGCTGTTCAAAGACCAGGGATGAATGGGTATTTCTTCTATTCCTTCATTTTCTCAGAAGAAGGAGCGGTTGTCACTTCAAGTCTTGATTTCCCCATCAGGAACACAAATACTAATGCAATGCCAAGGGGTATCAATGCATAGGCAAAAGTGGTTGTGATGGAATCTGACATAGCATCCGTGATTTTAGAAAGAACAAAATTCGGGATCTTTTCACGCATTTCAGGTTCAAAAATACTTCTTGGATCCCCCTGGAAGCCCCCTCCTGCTTCCTGTCCCTTGAAGGCATCTTCAAGGTTAGAGGCAAAAAGCTTTGTTTGCAGCGTCCCATAGACTGTGATTCCGATGGTCATCCCCAGTGAACGGAAAAAGGCGTTTGTGGAGTTCGCAGACCCTCTAAACCTCGGATCAAGTTTATGGATCGTGGCGTTAGGCAGTAATGAAAAAGAAAAACCTACTCCAAAACCACTTATGACCATATAGAGCGTCAACAGCCACCTGCTCGTATCCGGCCCCATCGTCGCAAGTAATACCATACCTGTTATAAACGAAATGATGGAAACCCACATGATATTACGGTAACTTGTTTTCGTCATCCGGATGCCTGCAACCGCACTGCCAGCTACAGAGCCGAGCATCAACGGAGTCAAAATCAATCCGGCGTTCGTCGCAGATCCACCATATACAGCCTGAACAAAGATCGGGATCAATATAGTCAAGATAATGAACGCAGCCCCATATAGAAAAGCAAGGGCCTGTGCAGACGCAAACAATGGACTTTTAAACATCCAGAATGAAATAATCGGCTCGGAAGCTTTTCGTTCGATCCATAAAAAACTTATAAAGAAAAGCAGGAAGGATGCAAACAATCCAATGATTTGCCACGACTCCCAAGGAAATTCCTTTCCGCCGAATTCCAGTGCAAACATGAGACTGACAACGGCTATCACCAGGGTTATCGCTCCCCCCCAATCAATCCGTTGATCTGATCGTTGCGGGGATTCTTTATACGAGGTTGCAATAAAAAAGAGCGACAAGAGACCGATTGGTACATTGACGTAGAAGATCCAATGCCAACTTAAATGATCCGTTAAAAACGCCCCAATCAGGGGACCGAATACTGAAGCGGATCCAAATACTGCACCAAGGAGCCCTGTCATCTTCCCACGTTTTTCAGGTGGGAATAAATCAAACACAATGGTAAAGGCGATTGGAAGCAAAGCTCCACCACCAATTCCTTGGATGGCCCGGAATATACTTAACTGGACGATATCCTGTGCAATCCCACACAGGGCAGAACCAATCAAAAAAATAGAAAGACCGAATATGTAAAATCTCTTTCTCCCGTACATGTCAGACAGCTTACCGAAAATCGGCATTCCCGCCATGACCGCTACCATGTAGGCGCTTGTCACCCATACAAATTTGTCCAGTCCACCCAGATCTGACACGATGGATCCCAATGCCGTTGCTACGATGGTGTTATCCATGGCTGACATGAGTATACCTAACAATAAGCCGGCAAGTGCCAGTTTCATATTACTTTCTTTAGCCACCAACGCGATCATCCTCCATAAACAATGTAATACAGTCTATTTCATTATAGAACTTTCTACCTGATTGTCCACATCGACTTCTCTATAGAGCGAAAAAAGCAGGGTACGTCAGCTGACGTACCCTGCTTGGAATTATACGATTGAATTACTTTTGAACGTTTGCCGCTTGTGGTCCACGAGCGCCTTCAACGATTTCAAATGTAACGTCTTGACCTTCTTCTAATGATTTGTATCCTTCACCTTGGATAGCGGAGAAGTGAACAAAAACATCGTCTTGACCTTCAACTTCGATGAAACCGAAACCTTTTTCAGCGTTAAACCATTTAACTTTACCTTGTAACATAAAACATGTACCTCCTAGTGCAGTTGCACGTAAAAATATTTATATTCCTGCTCTGATTAAAATTCAAGACGAATGCTTTTCAATCATGTAGATTAATCGAACAAAAATAATTATCTTTACTATAACAGATTCCCCTTCAAAACTCAAGAAAGGAATGGGTCTTATTGTAAAAAATATAGTCTAACCTACTCTACTGTCGTAGGTTGATTTTCTTTTACATATAACTTTTTAATCATTCTTATTTGACCTCTATGATTGATTTCGTCTTCAAAAACGTGAAACCATTTAAAGAAGTTATTCCCTTTTTCCCCGTACCACCAATCTGTTTCTTCATAAAGCCATGCTTCGTCCAGTTTTTTAAATTGCTCGATTGTGGCCTTTCTTGTACGTTGAAGGTTTTCCAGGTAGTATTCCACAGAATTCCCTTTAATCCTTTCGGCTGCCTTGCTGCCTAAACTTAATGCCGGTTCCAATTCCGTCGCATATGCTTCAATTTCATCATCCGTCAATTGTTCGAATGTCAATGCCTGATAAATCTTTTCTACTGCATCAAAATGAGCAAGCAACATCCCAATGGAATTCGCTTCATCATGACAACGGTAATCAAGCACTTCAACCGGCAAATTTTCCACTTCCTGAATGGAAGTCAATCTTGCATAGTCCATCATGGAAAGAAGGAGCGAATAGTCTTTTTTCATTCCGTTTTTTTCTTTGATCAAGTAGATTGAGTTCATTTCCATTTAAAGTCCCCCTCACAGTCTTCTCTTACTATATTGGCTACTGTAGGGAAATCCCCTCTATTTTTATCCAATCTACTTTCAAGATGGTCGATTTGGCGATTCCTTTAATACATCACGTATTTCCCTGAGCAGTTCTTCCTTCTGGTCGATTTTCACTTCCGCTTTCACTTCTTCTTTACGCTCGATTTTCTTATACAGTCGAACCATGACGAATATGACAAATGCGATGAGAAAAAAATCTACTACGTTTTGAATGAATACCCCATATGTAATGACCGCCTCCCCGACCGTAACCTTTAATTCGGTAAAACTGATTCCTCCAAGCAAAATACCAAGTAGGGGCATGATGATGTCGTCTACCAGTGATTTCACAATCTTACCAAAGGCGGCACCGATGATGACCGCCACTGCTAAATCGATCACATTCCCTTTTACGGCAAACTTCTTAAATTCCTGCCACATGCTCATTCTCCTTTATCTCTTAACTTCACAGCTGAATCCCTGCCATGTACGGATTAGTTTACCACAATCATACAAATTCATAGTGTCTTACTATTTTTTCTACTGAACAAATGCATTCATAATGATTTATTTATGTTTCGTCACACTGACCGCTGATTTCTTCCAACTACTACTTTGGTTACCATACTATAAGCTGACCAAGGTTCATGAAGAAGAAACGATGGCTCTCTTTCATGTCCGTTATAGGAACTCTTATGTTACGATGGAAGAAACAAAAACTGGAGGGGTACTCATGATGTTTACAAAGATACCTAAAGAGCAAAAGGATGAGATGATTGGGAGGATCCAACGTTTTCACTATGAACAAACAGGGGATGAAATTGGGGATTTAGGAGCTGAAAATTGGTTTGACTTCTTTATGAAAGAAATCGGTCCCTTCTTATATAATAAGGGAGTGATGGATTCCAAAGATGTATTGATGGATAAAATGCTTCTACTCGAAGACGATCTTTATGCATTGAAAAGACCAGTGAATCCTAAATAAGCTGCATACATAAAAAAGGAGAGGGATGAATCTCCCTACTCCTTTTCTATATCATGAAGAACCTTGTCATCAATTCGGCCATTATCATTTACGATTTCGATGGTGACAGATTCTTTATCTTCATCTTTAATCTCGCTTATGACTTTATCGATCTCTTTAATCTTTTTTATTTCAACTGTTTTTTCTACTTTATACTCTTTAGGATCCTCCCCCTCTTTATGGCTCTTCAGCTCTTCATCCGTATAGATCAAGTCGGTTCCCAGCGCATTTTTGATCGTTTTACCCTGCAGGAAAAAACGTGCTCGAAAAGGCGTTTCCGGTTCTAACGCTTCATCCGTTAACACTCCGGAAAATGTAAGTGTTTCAGCTTCTTCATTTATCTTTACACTACCATTAACGACCATGTCCGCTGCATTTCGATTACATCCGCTTAACAGAATAGTAATCAATAGACCAGCTATCATGACTCTTTGTGACGCTTTCACTAGTTGTCCCCCTTATATGTATGTGCACTTATATCTTACCAAAAGACCAATAAAATACACCAGGAACATTTTATTGTCTTTTGCCGGGAAGTGTGTGAAAACGGGATTAAGGACAGGAAAAAAAGACGCGGATTGGTGGGATTGTTTTTGGGGATTTCATGTTCACCTTCAAGGGAGCATGATCAGAAAAGAATAAGAAGGTGGCTGGATCAACGGCCTCCATGTAATTTCTACATTACATGGGGTTGGATTGCTTATGTCGCACTTCTGTTTGCAAACCTTACATTCCTGATTTGATCGTACCACCAGTGTAAGCGGCCCAATGACAAAAAATGTGGCATGCACAAATCGGCGATAATTTCCACGGACTATTTTTTGAGATGCTTATTACATACTGCTTTCAGGATAAATAATTTTTCCTGTACGCTTAACATCCTCCAACATTTAGCACGAATGATCATAATGATTCCCCTCTCCTTTATCTAAGTCTTTCTGTTACTTCTCTTTACCTCCTCCTAACCTTTTACAAACCATTCAATTTGCTACATATTGACATACAAAAATACTTTCTCCGACAGATTGTTCTATCGAAAAAAGTATAAAAACGAAACGCATGTCAATCCGTACAGGTAAATGTAGAATTTCTTTTGATTTTTTTTGTTTTAAATAAATAAAACGGACTATGAAATAAGTTTTATAAAGTGATGGAGTACGCGGGCGGTGAGGCCCCAGATGACTTTGTCTTGGTAGTAGTAGAAATGTTCTTTCATGTTCCTTGCCTGCCAGTCGTAGTTTTCCCCACCTGGTATTTGATTGTATGGGAAGCTCTCCTCCGGTTCCATTTTAAATTTGATATTATACAATTCCGGTTCTTTTTCACGCATGTAAGAGAGCGGGGTTGTGAAAATCTCTTCCACCTCGGCAGCATTCGGTCGCAACTCGTCCAATGGTATATTCAGCTTCCCAACAAAGGGATAGATGATCGTCCCAAATGGGGATACGATATAGTCGAGGGGATAAATATCCGAGATGACATGTTCTTGTATGCCCAATTCCTCTGTCGTCTCCCTTATAGCAGCTGCCTTCTCATCAGAGTCACTACGGTCGATTCTACCACCCGGAAAGCAGATTTCCCCCGGTTGTCTCCGCATATTCAATGATCGGACTTCAAAGAGAACATGAATCTCACCTTTCACTTCAATCAAAGGAAGTAGAATAGCATATTCGGAAAATGTTTCACTCCCCAACACTTTAGGCGTTCTATCCTTGAAACGCATCAGCAGATCGTTCACGTCCATTCTATTCCCCCCTTTACGATAATCTATTCTATGATTTTCTTTATTATAGTATGAACGGAATGCTACACCCAAACCATAAGCGCTCAAATTAAACTCTTCCATATATTCCCTTACGTTCTATGAATCTATGATATACTAATGAAGTCTTATCTCATGGTAAGAAAGAAAACAATCAAAATCGAAAGGATTTGAACGCATGTTTGGAAAAGTTGCTTCAGACGTATTAGGTTTAAGTGATATCGGCACAGTCATAAAGCCTCAGGATTACGACAAAGCCGATTCAGATGATTACATTATGCATGAAGATGGAGAGAAGATTTACTTCCTGATCAAATCCAAATCCGATGAATACTGCTTTACAAACAAAGCTCTCATCCACCTGGATGGAACGAGTGCAGCAAGCAAGAAGCGGGTGCTCCGCCGCTTGGATTATTACAAATATAACCTTTCGAATGTCCTTCTCGAAACAGCGGGAACAGTAGATCTTGATGTCGAAATAAAGTTTAAGATCGGTTCTGAAATCTACTCCATCGATGTTCATAAAAAACATTTAACAGAAGTGAAAGATCTCTATAAGTCCCTTATAAAAATTGGTGAAATCACCAATGACAATAGCATTTATTCCGGCTTTGCCAATGAAAGTCTTCAATTGGCATCCTCAACTTTGGGACAAGTAAAGACTGATGAAGTAAATGTTGTTGAGCAGTTTAAAGAGGTCAATCAATATGCCTTCAATTGGCTTTCGGACAAGAAAAAAGAATTGACCCTTAAAGATTTTGGGTTTGTATTTGAAAAATTCATTCAAAATTAATCTGCATCATCCGGCTGACATCATCAGCCGGATGATCATTACGGCATTTCGGGCATACCAGTCCCTTTCCACTCCTGAATCCCATTGTCCTCTATGATTCCCAATGTTACATCCGCAATATCGGGATCTGCTATTAATTGATCCTGTATGACAAACTTAATGTCATCCGCTTCTGACAGGGGTAATCCCTTTTTCAATTCAAGATATGATTCAACATGGTAATAGCGGCCTTCCTGAGTGATCCTCATCTTAAAGATATCAATGACTGCTTCATGTTCAAAGATGGCAGCAGCAATCCGGTCCTCCACTTCCTTTGGAGCAGCAACCCCTATCAGACCCACCATATTGTCATATCCGACCCTGAAGGCAACCCCCACCATCAGGAATCCGATCATGATGGTCACAATCCCATCCAATAGTTGAAACGGGGAGAAATATGAAACAAGGACCGCTATCAAAGCAAGAATGGCACCTGATACAGCCACTAAGTCTTCATAAAACACAAGTCTTGTTGGGGGCGCTGCCCGTTTTACATGCTTGAACGCACCTGTTACAATTCCGGCTCCCCTGCTTTCCACGCGGGCTTCCTGACTGATTTCCTTCATCACTTTAAAGAGGATCGTACCATCAATGAGGATGTTCAGGAGTAATACGGAAACATTTATCCATATCCCCTTCACTTCAGCGGGATGTTTAAGTAGATGAAACCCCTCACGAATCGTTTCATAAGCCATAACCGAAACGACGATGACCGCAATCATACAAAATAGATTGATGACACGTCCAAAACCTGTCGGGAACTTTTCCGTCGGCTTTTTCTCTGAAAGAACACTGCCAATAAACACAAATCCTTGATTGACGGCATCGGCTAACGAGTGCATGGCTGAGGCAAACATTGCCCCGCTCCCACTGATAAAGAATGCCGCCCCTTTTGCGACTGCAAGGATCCCATTTCCCACCATTGCAAAGAATGAAGATTTATTTCCTTTTTTCATTAATGTGAAAAATGATTCATTACTCACCAAGCTCACCACCTTACGTTTTATCAAGCTACTAGATAGTATCTCTCAAACCTCCCCTTTCATAAGTCGATTGACGAACCTTTTGTGCTTTTCTATACTGTAACAAGAAATGTGAAATCATAAGAATTCGAATCTAATCAGGTCAGGAGAACAAATCATGGATTTTACCATACAACATCTTTCCTTTTATTTAATCCAGGTAGAAGGAAAAGGCGAAGAAGCAGATAAACGACATAAGCACTTTCAAACATTGACAGGTGATGAGTATGAGGAAAGCCCCCTCAAAAGCTTCCTGGACGGCGAACTAACTAAGATCGTCAAGCGCAAGGTGGACAGGCACTCCAAGTCAGATTCCGCTCCCACCAAAATTGGCCGATTTGTTGTAGAACCAGGTCATGAACTTACATCGAATCCAAACTACAATTTATTTCATCGAACCCGTTATGCTGAAAGTAAAGAAGATTTTCGTGAAGCATGTGATCAGATTGTCCAAATGTACATAGAAGCCAGCGCTATCCGGGGCGGAGCGTTTTTAGTGGCCACCGCAAAGCTCACCAAATTTTTTGATGATCCCTTTTTATTCCTCATGAAATGTGATTTCGAACCAAAGGTTGCCACCATTACGGATGAAGCCACCCTGATACATAATGTAGAAATGGCGATCACAACGAAAAATATGAAATCCATCCAATATCCGTATATGCCCGAGGAAGGCATGATGGATTCAGCCGAAATCAAGATCCATCAAGCATCACATGCGAGATACTTTGAAGATTTCCTGAAATGGGTGGAATATGAAAAGTCCATGCCTGAAATCGTCAAATCCCAAGTATACGGCATGGTAAAGGAACATATTTCTGAAACCTATGCGGAAGAAAGTGACGAACGGGTCGAATTTGAAGAAGCCGTGGAAGAATGGGCCATCAGCCCAAAGCGTGAACTGCAGGAACGATTCACGACGGAACAGGTAGTGGAAGCCACTTCCCAAATTGTCGAACAATCTCCTGAAGTGGAACTGAAAGTGAAGCTTGATCATGTTTCAGTAAAAGCCCTTCTCTCGGATTTCGGAGACAGCATTCACTTGGCGAAAGTAAACGGTCGATACGTCCTGATGATTGAAAGCGAGTCCGTCATGTTTGAAAAAGGATTTTCCCCATTGGAATTTTTGAAGCCGGATGAACTCCATGAGGTCATTCAACGGATACAGGATAAGGAATGAGATGGAGAGACTGTGACATATCTAAATCTCCTTCACTAAAGACGAACACTCAAAAAATTATGTAGGATCACTTATTACACCGCTTTTGATTTCCGTGCAAGACTTCGCTTTTCTCGGGCGGAAGGCAAGCCTCCTCGTCGCTTCGCTCCTGCGGGGTCTTACCTATTCCGCTTTTCCCGTAGGAGTCTTCGTCTTGCACTACAATCAAAAGCTAGATCCTGCTCTCTACAGTGTATAAGCTTTAGCAAAAATTTTAAAAGTCCCGTTTTACCATGTTTGTTATTCATACAAAGACTTATAGTTTTCCGTTGTTCGATCATTCGGAGCATATGAGTCATTCACAGCAGGTAAGAAAGAGTATTTGTATAAGTAACGGTAATTGATCATTGGTACTAATAGAATCAGAGTTGGTGTATGCAATGGGGGACTCTACCATGTAATAGTGAAACACTTACGCTTGGAAAGTTGATTGGAGCGGAAGTTGCTCGACTCCTGCGGGAAACGCTGGACAGGTGAGACCCCGCAGGGCTTTAGCCTGAGGAGGCTCACCGCCAGCCCCGCGGAAAGCGAGCAACTGGAGCGGAAATCAACCACTACTCACTACATCCAAAACCAACAGTATTTACGTAACAAGCTAAATGATAAATCCGAACGATTGCAAATGATCGTTCGGATTTTTTTTTAACTAAACTCTTTTGTCCCAACTTCTTTTTTCAATGAAATAACAAAATTTTCTTGTATAAATAATGCTCATAAAATAAAATCAAGTAAGAAAATTCTTTCTCTTTCGGGAAAAGGGGGATAACGTTTGCTTACTTCTACACAACTTCAAGATATAAAGGATCTCCAGAATGTCTGCGAGGATTTTGAAGGGATAAATTTAAAATTGAACTGGGAAATGCTAAAAAAAAGAAAGAACGATCAAGATGATTTCCTTCTTTATAAGGAGGGCCGTCTGGTCGGATTTTTAGGAATATACGGTTTTGGTGATTCCTACGAAATATGTGGGATGATCCATCCTCATTTCCGTCGTCAGCACCTGTTCCAAGAACTGTTTCAAAAAGCACTGCACTCTTTAAAATCCCGTCCGGTCAACACGCTCTTACTTAATATTCCGGGATCTTCGACGTCTGGAAAAGGGTTTATTACACATACGGACGCTGTCTATGATTTCACGGAATATGAAATGAAATGGAATAAAAAAGAGTTGCTCATAGATTCTGATTCTGTCGAGATCAAAACAGCGGATGAACAAGATATCGGAACCATCATCGACCTTGATGAAACCTGTTTCGGGGTTGTCAGAAGTGATGCTGAATCCTATACCAAGAGGCTGTTTGAAGAGTCAAGGGAAGGAAATCTTATGATCATCCACGATGAAAAAGTGGTCGGTAAGATAAGGGTTCAACGTGCGGACCAAAAAAGTTTCATTTACGGGTTTGCGGTCTTCCCATCTTTTCAGGGAAAGGGAATCGGCAGAAAAGCATTGTCACAGGTCGTGATGCAGGAATCCAAATGGACCGATGATATATACCTTGATGTGGCTGCAGCGAACAGCAAGGCACTGAATCTTTATGAATCAAGTGGTTTTCAAACCTTTTATAGTCAAGAGTATTATCAATATCCCATTAAATAATGAAGAAAGCACAGTTCAGCCACTGTGCTTTTTCTTTTTATTTATAAAATATGTGCTCGATCTTCCAGGTATCTCCGATTGTCAATACACCGTGGGAATAATATGGTAGCTTCCGTTTATCAGTGGGAGAGCCTGGGTTGAATAAGAGGACTCCTTTCATAAAGCGGGAATAGGGTATGTGGGAGTGACCGAAGATGATTACATCCACATCCACATCTTCAAAGGCCTCCAGTGCCCTTTTTTCAGTGGTCTTCCCCATTCCGTCCCCATGTGTTATCCCGATCTTCATGCCCCTTCTTTCTATGATCCTTCTTTTCGGGAGTAGGGATTGAAGTTCTGGGTCATCGACATTGCCAGCAACGGCAATCAATTCCCCGTACCCCATGAATTCCATATATACATCATGGGTCCCGAAATCTCCTCCATGAATGATGAGATCACTCTCCATAAGATCTTTCTGTAGGAGAGGAGGGAGTCCCCTTCCTTTTCTCGGCAGATGGGTGTCTGAAACAATGACGACTTTCATTTCATTCTCCTTTGGATTTTCCATTCAGCTTTTCCCTTTCTTTATCGATCCATTTCAAATCAATCCGGTTGAACAAGGGTAAAGCATTTTCTATTGTCAGCTTTAAGGGGAGGGATACACTTTCCCAAAGCGGTTGGTGGGTCATCCCCAACTGCTCCGCGACCTTTGAAGCTGTAAAAGGTAGAAAAGGCTCGAGAATACTTCTAAGATTACTTATGAAATAAATGAATTCTTCAAGTACCATTTTCCCTTCTTCCCTGTTTTCGTTCACTATTACCCATGGCTTCTGTTCATCAAAACGTTTATTACACCACCTGATGAATTCAAATACTTCCTCAAGCCCCTGTCTCGTACTTCCTGATTCAATCCAGTGACCGACGGATGAGAATACCTCATCCACTTTTTGTTGGGCCCTCTCATCTACTTTGGTTACAATCAGGTTGTCACCGAATTCTTTCTTATAGAATTTCACGGTGCGTTGTACAAGATTTCCGAAAGCACCGAGAAGTTCACTGTTATGGCTATAAATAAATTCTCTCCATGAAAAGTCTGCGTCCCTCTTTTCAGGTGCATTGATCGTCAGAAAATAACGAATCGTATCAGGATGGTAATCACTAAGAAGATCCTTTACCCAGACAGCCCAATTCTGGCTCGTCGATATTTTCCTTTTCTCCAATGTCAGATACTCATTTGAGACAATGTGACCCGGTAAATGGGTTTCTTCATTCATCCCCAGAAGGACGGCTGGCCAGATGATCGTATGAAATGGAATATTATCTTTTCCATGTACATAATAAGAGAGTGTATCTTTAGCCCAAAACTCTTTCAGGCTTTCATTCCCCTCTCCGGCCCATTTCTTTGATGCACTCAAATATCCACACACCGCTTCGATCCACACATAAATCTTCTTATCTCGGAATCCCTCAATCGGAACCTCCACCCCATTTTCCAAATCTCTTGTAACCGGGCGGTCCTTCAATCCTTCTTTAAGGTAGCGCCTTGTAAGCTGGACGGCATTATCCCTCCACTTTCCTTTCTGTTCCTTTATCAGCCTCTCTAATGGTTGCTGGAATTTAGAAAGGGCAAAGTATAAATGGGTGGTCGTTTTCAGGACCGGTTCCTCACCGCAAATTTTACAAATTCCATTCAATAAGTCTGTTGGATCCAGTACGGTCGAACAATGATCGCATTGATCTCCCCTCGCCTTCGCACCGCAAACTGGACAGGTTCCCTCTACGAACCGGTCTGGCAGGAAACGCTGATCGTTTAAACAGTATACTTGCTCAACTTCTTTTTCATACAGCCACCCCTGTTCATGGAGGGTGGTAAAGATTCTTTGTACCTCCTGATGATGATACGGATGGTCCGTCCTTGTGTACTCATCATAGCTGAATCCCAGTGATTGAAAGGAGCGGACAAACTCCTCATGGTAGCGATCTGCCACTTCTTCAACCTTTATCCCTTCCTGTCCCGCCCGTATCCCGATCGGGGTGCCATTGCAGTCGCTTCCCGAAACATACAGAACCCTTTCCCCTTTCAAACGGTAATAACGGGCAATGATATCACCCGGCAGCAATGCAGCGATGTGTCCCAAATGCAGGGAGCCATTGGCGTATGGCCAAGCCCCTCCTATAAAAACAGTCATAGTGTTTTCCTCCTCGATATAATTAAAAACCCCTCGTCCTGCGGATATCGAAAGACATCCAAGGACGAGGGGTTAAGCTCGTGGTACCACCTTAGTTTATAGCTTGCTCACGCAAGACTACCTCAACAAGTACGGAGCAAGATAAGCCCTTATACCGTGGCAGTGATAACGGACGCCCACCCCCGTTCTACCCTACACCCCATTGGTTCGAGTAGAATGCTCCGAGACCATTTTCCATAGGTAATCTCCCTGCTTCTTTTCAGCTTCCGAAGCTCTCTGATAAGGGGCTTTCACTATGTACTCTTCTCATCAACGCAAATTAGATTTGATTATATTATGCCACTTTTTCAAAAAATTGCAACATTCCAATCAAGGTTTTACTTCACAGGTTTTGTGGAAAATTGAAAGGTAGAACTTTCATTTTAAAATATAGGAAACGAGGTGATGCCCTGTTGTTTACGTTACAGAAACAATTTAAGCGGCCGAAAGGAATCCTGGGCTGGGTTGTGGGGAAAGTAATGGAGTTTGATAATCGGAAGATCAACAATTGGTCCATCAAACAACTGTCCATCGAAAATGGCGATCGCGTTCTTGAAATCGGATATGGGCCGGGATATTGTATTAAGCGCATTTCCACTCGATTCCCTGATACCTTTGTGGACGGGGTCGATCTTTCCGAAACAATGAAAGATGCGGCTGAAAACAAGAATCAAAAAGCTATAGAGAAAGGCAGGGTTCGCCTGTTTGTTCAGGATATCAGTCAATTCGAGTTAAACGATGCTCAGTACGATCGAATCTTTTCCGTTAATAATTACCCATTATGGAATGATCAGAAGCAGGCACTCAGCCATTTATACAAGATGCTTAAAACCGGTGGCACCCTCCTCATTACCGTTCAGCCCCGGGGAGATGAAGAGCGGGACAGCAAAGCTCGACGCTATGGTGAAGAAATATCACAGGCTCTAAAGGAAACCGGCTTTAAAAATATTTCTTTATCTTATAAAGATGTAAGCCCTGCACTGACTGTCTCCATAAAAGGTGTAAAATAATTCATCTTGTCAAGGAAAAAGCCGACCCTATAAGGATCGGCTGTAGATCTATTACTCCTCGGTGTTGCTCTCGTCTGTATTACTTTCTTCATCCATGTTTTCTTCTGTTCCTGTGTCATCTTCTGAGTCGCTGCTGCATCCGGCTGCAAAAGTTACGACTGATAGTGCTGTCATGAACATTAACAACCACTTTTTCATACTTTTCATTTTAATAGCCTCCTAGTAAGATGCTTTGTTCAACTACATCTCTATCATACTGATTTTTCAGAGTATTAGAAGACTATTTACCTTTATTTAACATTCATTTAGAGTCTGTTCATCAAATTCTATATATCTTTACAAAAGGAACGGTTTCACAGGTGAAGAATCCCCTTCGAAGCCCCGATTAATTCCTTGATTTCATCAAATGAGCCTTGCTGAATAAGGTCGATTATCTTACTTCCAACCACAACCCCATCACAGCTTTCACTCATGCTGCGTACGTGATCGGGGCTCGATATCCCGAAACCTGCAAGAACCGGAACCGGACTATTGTTTTTAAGCTTGTTTAAGTGAGTGGAGATGTTCTCAGCAAACCCCTCTCTTGTTCCTGTGATTCCATTAATCGTGACAGCATAGAGGAAGCCCTCTGTCACAGAGGCTAAATCCTTCACTCTCTCCAAAGGGCTGGTGAGGGTTGCCAATTGGATGATGGCTATTTCTTTTTCCTTCGAGGGCTGCTTAACCAAATCGTAATGCTCCAGGGGCAGATCAGGAATGATCACCCCGTCCACACCCGCTACTTTACAATCTTCGAAGAAGCGTTCTACACCATATTTGTAAATCGGATTGATATAGGTCATAAAAATCAGTGGGATCCCAATCTCTTCTCTTCTTTCAGTCAATATATCGAACACCCTTCGAAGTGTGGTTCCCTTCTCCAATGCTCGTTTACCCGCTTCTTGAATCGTCGGTCCATCCGCAACGGGATCAGAGAATGGGATACCGACTTCTATGGCCGTCGCCCCGGCTTCTTCAAGTTTCTTTAAAGTTGTGATCAATGTGTCTATACCACCGTCTCCCGCCATTATATAGGGAATGAACAGCTTGTTCCCACGCTTTAATTCGGATTCAAGGCTGCTTTCCAGAAAGATTTTACCCATGCTGACTACCTCCCAGTATCTCTTTTACTTGTTCAACATCTTTATCCCCTCTACCTGATAGACAAATGACGATTGATTGGTCCTTTGTCATGCCTTCAGCAAGCTTCACCGCGTAGGCAACGGCATGGGAGCTTTCGAGTGCAGGAATGATCCCTTCCGTCTGTGATAATTGTTTGAATGCTTTCAGGGCTTCGCTGTCAGATATAGATGCATAACGGACTCTGTCAATTTCCTTTAAATAGCTATGCTCAGGTCCTACACCAGGGTAGTCAAGCCCTGCTGAAATGGAATGGGCTTCCTGTACCTGTCCTTCTTCATTCTGAAGGAGATACATCATGCTTCCATGAAGGATTCCGACAGATCCTTTTGTTAATGTGGCGGCATGCTTCTTTGTTTCAATACCGCTTCCGGCTGCCTCGACACCGTATAAGTCCACTTCTTTGTCTTCAATAAACGGGTGGAACATTCCAATGGCATTGCTTCCTCCCCCGACACATGCCACGATGGCATTTGGAAGACATTTTTCTTTTTCAAAGAATTGTTTTTTCGTTTCTTTTCCAATGATACTTTGGAAGTCCCGGACCATCTTCGGAAATGGGTGTGGACCTAAAACGGACCCCATTATATAGTGAGTGTCTTCAACATTGGCTACCCAGTAACGCAGCGCTTCATTCACGGCATCCTTCAATGTGGAACTTCCCTGGGTGACGCTGATTACCTTTGCACCCAGCAACTCCATTCTGAATACATTCAGCTTCTGCCTGCGGATATCTTCCGCACCCATGAAAATGACACAATCAAGGTTTAATAGGGCACATACGGTGGCGGTTGCGACCCCATGTTGACCTGCTCCCGTTTCTGCTACGACTTTTCTTTTCCCCATCCGTTCAGCGAGGAGGGCCTGACCGATCGTGTTGTTGATTTTATGGGCACCTGTGTGATTCAGATCTTCCCGCTTCAAATAGATTTTGGCTCCCCCTATCTGCCTGCTGAGATTTTCTGCAAAGTAGAGAGGATTCTCCCTTCCTACATAGTCCTTCAAGTAACTTTGCAGCCTTTCTTGAAAACGTACATCATTGATTGCTTCATCGTAAGCGGACTCGAGTTCCTGAACGGCTTTCATCAATGACTCTGGAACGAACCTTCCACCGAATTGACCGAATAGGCCTTTTTGATCTGGTTGTGTATATAACATTCTTCTTCCTCCATTCACTGTTTTCATTTTATACAAGCACTGATTTCGCTTCCCTTATGAATGCTTCCATCTTTAACCGGTCCTTCTTCCCATCCGTCTCCACCCCACTCGAGACATCCACCATATAGGGACGGACCTTTGTTATGGCTTCCCTGACATTGTCCGGATTTAATCCTCCTGCAAGAATCAGCTGCTGAGGAATGTTGATGGAATGTGCATAATCCCAATTGAATGTGGTGCCATTGCCACCACGATGGGGTCCCTTTCCGCTATCCAACAAAACCATCTCTCCCGGAAATTCATCGATACCTTCTATATCATTTCTTTCCTTCACCGAAATCGCCTTGATAAAAGGGAGATTGAGAGTTTCACAGAATTCCACTGATTCATCCCCGTGCAGCTGAACATAATCGAGCTGAACGAGATGAAAGATTTCTTCCATTCTTTCTACTGATTCATTTACAAACACACCGATTTTCAATAGATCTGGAGAAACGGATTTGCTGATCTCGGCCGCTTTCTCAACATCGACTTTCCTTTTACTCTCGGCAAACACGAACCCTATGGCATCGGCTCCCGCTTCCAGTGCCCACTCGGCTTCTACTTGTCTTCTGATGCCGCAGACCTTGACTTTCGTCATTTCTTCTCACCTTTTTCAACCTTGAGAGCGGAGAGGGTAACGGCGGGATCTGTACTTCTCATTAACGTTTCCCCGACGAGGATCCCTTGTGCCCCTGCATCTTTCACTCTCCTTGAATCCGACTCATTTCTGATCCCACTTTCACTAATAAGTACGACGTCCCTTCCCTTCACCATCGAAGCCAGTGTTTCAGTGATCAATAGATCCACTTCGAAGGTTTTCAGGTTCCGATTATTCACCCCGATTATAGTGGCACCGAGTTCTAAGGCGTCCATCATTTCTTCCTCCTTGTGAACTTCTACAAGAACCTCCAGTCCAAGATTTGATGCATAAGAATATAATTCCTTAAGTCTGGTGAAATCCAGTGCAGCCACAATTAGAAGAATCACATTCGCCCCTGCATCCCTGGCACGATCGATTTGGATTTCATCGATGATAAAGTCCTTACACAGAATCGGGATCGATACGGATCTTCGAACATTCGCAAGATCCCCCATCCTCCCCTTGAAAAATGGTGTATCCGTCAGAACAGATATGGCGCATGCTCCGGCTTCTTCATAGATAGCGGCCTGTAATTCCGGATCGACTTCTGTCCGGATATCGCCTTTTGATGGTGATGCCCGCTTGATTTCAGCTATGACTTGTAGGGAGGAAGCCGATTTAAGCGTTTCGTATAGTGATGCGGTCGGAATGCTTTGATTATGAAAGGATTGATATCCGGATTGTTTTAACTCCTTCACTTCTTCTTTCTTCTTTTCAATGATGGTGTCTAAAATGGTTGCCACTCAAATCACCTGCTTTCGTCGTTGTCGGCTATAGTGTACAAGGGATGAGAGTGCGTCATTTGCCCGTCCGCTTTCTATACTTTCCCTTGCCAGTTTTACACCTTCTCGGAAGGTCGAAGCTTTACCATGAGCAACTAAGGCAATTCCTGCGTTGAATAGGACCGTATCCGTATAGGCTCCTTCTTTCCCTTGTAGGACGTCCTGTAAGATGCGGGCATTGTCACGTGCATCTCCTCCTTTTATCTCTTCAAGGGTATAAGATGGGAGCCCGACTTCGTTCCCTGATAATGTAAATGAGCTGATTTCACCATTCTCTAAAAGGACAAGATGATTTTCACCTGCAAGTGACGCTTCGTCCATGTAGTCCGCCCCATTCAAAACGATTGCCCGCTTTCTTCCCAATTCACGTAAGACACGTGCCATTATTTCCAGCTTATCTCTTCTGTACACCCCGACCAACTGGGTTTCCAATTGAACGGGATTCGTTAGTGGACCAATCAGATTAAAGATGGTCGGGATTTTCAATTCTTTCCGTACCTTCATGATTTTTTTCAGCCCAGAATGAATATGAGGGGCATAGAGGAAGGCGATATTGGTTTCATTCAGGAGAATTTCCACTTCATGGGCCTGAAAGTCCAATGAGATGCCCAGATGTTCCAATACATCTGCACTGCCGGTCCTGCTTGATATGCTGCGATTTCCGTGCTTTGCGACTTTGACGCCTGCCCCCGCCAATACGAATGCGCTTGTTGTACTGATATTAAAGCTCTGGGATCCATCTCCACCTGTCCCACAGTTATCCAATACATCCTTTAATGTGCTGGTTACGGGCAATGCCTTCTCTCGAAGCACTTCAACCAGGGCTGTCATTTCCCCCACTGTTTCGCCCTTCATTTTTAACAGGGTCAAGAAACAGGCTATCTGACTCTCGGTCGTGTCTTCCTTGAATAATTCCTGAACGGCTCCCCTCATTTCTTCTCTTTCTAATGAATGACCATCAGACAGCTTTTGTAGATATCTTTTCACGGTTATTCCCCTTTCTCATCTCGCCTAAAAAGTTTTGAATGATCTTCTTTCCTGTTTTCGTCCCGATGGACTCTGGATGGAATTGAACCCCAAACAAAGGAGATCTCATATGCTTGATGGCCATGATTTCCCCGTCATCCATGGAAAGGGCAACTGTCTCCAGTGGTTCTGGCAGAGTCCCTTTTTTGATGACCAGTGAATGGTACCTCATCACTTCCAACGGCTGTGGCAAATATTCAAATATCCCTTCACCACTATGTTTGATAAGTGAGGTCTTTCCATGCATGACCTTTTCAGCTATTTCAACGGTTGCCCCAAAGGCTGCCCCGATTGCCTGATGACCGAGACAAACGCCGAGAATCGGCACACTAGCGTGAAGATTCTGTATAATAGAGGTGCAAATACCCGCATTTTCAGGCTTACCTGGTCCAGGGGAAAGGATGATCCCTGAAGGATCCAGTTTTTTTATTTCTTCCAATGAAATCGCATCATTCCGTCTGACCACTACCCTTTCACCAAGTTCTTCAATATATTGATACAGGTTATACGTAAACGAATCATAGTTATCAATGAGTAGAATCATCCCGTCACCTCCAATAATGATTTCGCTTTATTCAACGTTTCTTCATACTCAGATTCCGGATCTGAATCATACACGATGCCCGCCCCTGCTTGAACATTGGCAACACCATCTTTCACGACCATTGTTCGGATCGCCAGGGCAAAGTCCAGATTGCCGTTGACCCCGATATATCCGACTGCGCCTGAGTATACTCCACGTTTTGTCGTTTCAAGTTCATTGATGATCTGCATGGCCCTGATCTTCGGTGCCCCGCTCACTGTTCCTGCAGGCAAACAGCCTGTTAATGCTTCAAGGGGGGTTACTTCTTCCTTCAATTTACCCTTCACCTCTGAAACGATGTGCATCACATATTTATACCTCTCAATGGTTAAGTACTTGGATAATCGGATGGATCCAATTTCACAAATCCTTCCCAGATCATTCCTGCCTAAGTCCACAAGCATTCGATGCTCAGCCATTTCCTTTTCATCCGATAGCAGCTCCCTCTCAAGCTTTCCATCTTCTTCATCGGTATTCCCTCTGCGCCTTGTACCTGCAATGGGATTCGTTGTGATCTGACTGCCCTGTACCTTCAACATGCTTTCTGGGGATGCCCCCAATACGACGTACTCTTCAAAGTCGATGAAGAACATATATGGTGACGGATTGGATTGCCTTAAGCCCCTATAGAATGTGAAAGGATCTCCGGAAAAGGATGCCTGCAGCCTTTGGGAAAGCACCACTTGAAAGATTTCTCCTTCCTGAATCGACTGCTTCGCTCTTTCCACTCTCTCCATATAATCATCTTTTGACGTTCGAGCATGAAAGGAAAGACGATCCAGTTTTTCTTTGTTTGTGCCCAAATACACATTTGTCAGCTCTTCTTCGATTTCTTTCACTTTTTCCTGAAGATCCACATCCATTTCTACTGTCCATTCATTCATGACAATGATGTATACTTTATGCTCAAGATGATCAAAGACGATGACTTTTTCATAGAACATGAGATGAATGTCCGGCATCTCCAATTCGTCATGGGGGGTGATACCGATTCCCTCGTAATGTCTGATCACATCATATCCTAAATACCCAACCCCTCCACCTGTGAAAGGAAAGGGTGCACCTTCTAAAGGGACGTGGGGAATAAGGCTTTGAATCATCTCGACGGGGTCCCCTGTTCGTTCCTCTACTCGATCAGTAGACGTTTTTATAATCTGTACGGTATCCCCATATGCTTTACATTCCATGAACGGATCGCTTCCCACAAAAGAATAGCGACCGGATTGTTCGTGTTTCAGCGAACTCTCCAATAAAAATTTCTTCTTCCCCTTTAGGGATTGAAAGAGTGATATTGGTGTGTACATATCACCATTCAATTCTTTCACGACATAGTTTAAATCTTGGTGCTTCATCATTGATATCCTCCTATTCGCTTTCACCTTTTAAAAAGTCCATAAAAAAAGTCCCCTATGAACAGAAATACTGTTCATAGAGGACGATGCTGACCGCGGTGCCACCTCTATTGGGATATACTTATATCCCCTCTTGGTTCAAGTACGGGGTTTATCACCCGATACTCTATCCTTTTAACGGTGGAAATCCGTACGACCCTACTTCATTCAGATCATCTCTCATAAGTCCATTCCAGACAAGCTATCATGCTAAGGTCTCACTGTCCTTAACTCCCTGTTATGCATCACTTGAATGTACTCCTCTTATTCAACGATTTATCAATATAATAGAATAAAAAAAGGCATCCCAATCCTTATCTTATAAAAAGAAAGGACGGGATACCCGTGGTGCCACCTTTGTTGACTGCTTTTACAGTCCACTCAATCGTATCGGAGCAAAATGCTCTAATACGCGTCTTTTGTAACGATAAGACATTCGCCAAAGCCTACTTCCCAAAGGTTTCGGTTTGGAAGCTCGGAAGTCCATTCCCTAGTAACGATCACACTGGTTCACACCAACCACCAGCTCTCTGAAGTGTCGATTAAAGGTACTCCTCTTCGTCAAAGCCATTCGCTCATTTAATTGATTGTTTATTATACTAATCGCTTTTTCTCACGATGTCAACCATTTAATGAATATTCTATTCCAACTTGTGCTGATTGGTTCAAACAATGGTGATCATCATGGAATCACAGACTGGTTTATAACCGATTTCCATATAGATCTTGTTCGATGTGGGATTATCCAGGTCCGTATAGAGGGAACAAAAGGAGTGTTCATGCAGTAACAGACGGCTCAGTTCCGCTACAACAGAAGAGGCGTATCCCTTCTTCCTGAATTCGGATGGGGTATAGACAAAATTTACGGTAATCCCGTTTTTCGTTCTTCTTGCCCCCCTTGCCATGGAAACAGGCTGTCCGGCCACTTCCCAAAAGAACACATAGCGTTCATTATCAATCATATCTTTCGCCCTTTTGAGCGCTTCATCACCGGACAAAGTTATAAGTTCTGTATCTGCGACAAATTCACTGATCCACTCGGCCAGGAGCCCCTCTTGACCTGAACGAACCGGGACCATTACCCCTTCACTCAACTGAACATCATTCACTTCATTCAATTGATACACCCGTTGGTTCATACGGATGGTGAAACCCTTCCCCGTAACGTGACACCAGGCATGGGTCAATTGAAGTGCGGTTTCTTTCTCAGCAACAAAACCGGGGATCGTGATTCCGGAATCCTCACAAAACGTATTGAGCTGTTCGGCTATTGCCTGGATATCATCCTTCCCTACTTTCAGGGTAGCGACAAGGTAATGAGGTGGAGTCATGATGAATGATCCCACTGCGTCTTCATCCTTATTTTCCACTAAAAGCAGAAGTGGATCTATATATTTGTCACTCGTTTTCATAGTATTCAATAATCCCAAAGGCAGATTATTCGCTGCCTCATCTTCCATAAGGAGAGAATGAACCTTATCATGGAAGGCTATTGGGTCGTCATACTGTGTCAGCTTATACATATTATCACCCCATCACAACATTCTACATACGGGATCCTGATTCCTGCTTTATGTTGGAAGCTTTTTCCCTGTGATAGAGTGAAAGACATGGTACCCACTGACAGACACCCCGATGGTACCCGCACCTGGGAAGATAGAATCTCCATACATCCAGACATTCTCAAGTGGAGTCCTGTGCGATAGACTGTTAAAGAGAGCGTGATCATTGGTTTGGGGGAATCCCCCTACAATGCCGCCGGGCCGCCCCGTATATCGTTCCCACGCTTTGGGCGCACCCGGGTAGAATTCTATCAGACTACTTCTAATAGTAGGTATGACCATCTCTATTGAATCCAGCATCTTCTCTTTAAGATTCTCCTTGTACCAATCATATTTTTCTTTTGTGTCCCAATTCTCTAATTTTGTATGGGTGGATACCGTCATAGTACGGAAACCTTCCGGCGCCCGCTGCCGGTCATCCGGATGGGATAATGATAAGAACAGATGGTCTCCTTCCGTCATATGACCATCATTGCTTGTGCAAATTTGCGTAAACAGGGGGAGAGTTTCCTGCAGTGATTCTTCTTTCAATAACATATAAAGGGTCATGGTCCCCCACACAGCCTCTCTTTCTTTTCCTTTCAAATAGGTTTTAATCATTGGTGCATATTCGTCAGGGAATAGATTCTTGAGTGACTGGACAGGAACGTTGCATATGACATGATTGGCATGATATTCATTCCCTCTATGATCAGAGACGATCCACTCCTGAAGATGCTCATCACGTGTAATGCTTACCACTTTCCTCCCCAGGGTCGCTTTAACCCCATGCGATACCGATGCATCGACCAGACATTCGGCTATGCGATATAAGCCACCTTCAAGGTAGAAGGCCCCCTCATGATACATATCAAGTGCCAGGCATCCGAGTAATAACGAACATTGGTCGCTCTCCACCTGCATACTGTCGATCAGCTGTCCATCAATAAAATGTTTGAAGGATGTGTGGACATGCAGGTCATGTTTCTTCAGCAGATCGAGCATGGTCTTTTGAAAGCCTGGCAGAAGGGTCAGTGAACCCAGATTCAGGCTCATAATGAGCTCCTTCCACTCTCTTAGCGTCCTCGGCGGAAGGATGGGCAGGGAATCCACGAGTCTCCGTATTTTTTTTGCGATCCTGTACAAATCCTTGAAGTAACAGGCAATTTTATCTGCACTATCAGGAAACGCTTTCATCAACCCATTTACATGCGATTTCCGATTCCGATGGAAAGTTAAGCTAACCTCCGGAAGATGAACGTCCATTACCCGCTCAAGGAGTTGAGTCGACGGCAACTCAATGCCGAGGTACTGGAAGATGCGTTGATGAATTCCCCCCGTTTCGAACCCTATTCCAAGAGTCGCCCCGACTGGAAATAACGCTTCTCCCCGTTGGAACTTCCCGGCACAGCCTCCCCATTCCCTTGAAGCTTCAAGGACATGTACATGATACCCGGCACTTCCAAGGAGGGCAGCAGCAGTGAGCCCCCCGATCCCTCCTCCGACCACGACTACAGAATGTTCCATATTCCCTCATCCCATCCTTCATTTATTACTATTCAATGTACTGTATTGCGTTAGAAAAGACAAAAATGGATGGGTTACTTAAACCCATCCATCCGAAGTTTCGATTGAGTAGCCAAAGAAGCCAGTACATACATGAAAAAGGAAATGATAATAGGAAAGATGACCGTATTCATATCTAAATAGTTTGGTGCAAAACTATGAAATAAAATATACGCCATCAATCCTGAAACCATGGAAGCAAGCGCACCAGCACTATTTCCCTTTTTCCAGTACAGTCCGAGTACAATTGGCCAGATAAAGACTGCTTCAAGACCTCCGAAAGAAAATAAATTAAGCCAGATAATCAATTCAGGCGGGCTTAATGCCATGAGAAAAACCATTATACCTGTAATACTCGTCACCCAGAAGCTGATCGTCTTGATCTGCTTTTCTTTTGCATCTTTATTGATGAAATTCATATAAACGTCTTTCACGATGGCTGATGATACAATCAACAGCAACGAATCCACCGTCGACATGATGGCTGCCATGGGAGCTGCCAGAACAATTCCCGCAAGCCACGGAGGAAGCACCTCAAGCGCAAGGAGAGGCATGACTTTGTCCGCCACTTCGATTCCCGGCAGGACGACTCTTGCCAGAACGCCGATAAGATGCATGCCAAGCATGATCGAACCCACGACGATCGTGCCGATAATCAGTGCCCTGTGCAGAGAACGGGAATTTTTATAGCTCATGGCCCTTACGGCTACTTGTGGAAGTCCAACGACCCCCACTCCCACTAAGATCCAGAAGGACGAGATATACTTTGCACTCAATTCACCGTTTGGTCCATGAGGACTTAGTAAATTCGGATTTTCAGCCTGCAATTCCATCATGATCTTTTCCATTCCTCCACCTGCCATGATAGTAGCAATCAGCAGGATCAATGTCCCTACAAGCATGACAACTCCCTGGATCGCATCTGTGATGGCCACGGCGCGGAAACCGCCGATCGTCACATACACGAGGACGGAGATGGCAAACAGGAACAGAGCGGTTTCATAGCTCAATCCCGTCAATGATTCGATTAAACGTGCCCCTCCTACCCACTGGGCTATCATGGCAGAGAATAAGAACAAGATGATACTGATGGCCGATAGGACCGTTATCTTATTGCTTCCATATCTCCCCTGTAAATAATCGATCAATGTAACGGCTTTATACTTCCTTGACATAATGGCAAACTTCTTACCGAGTATAAGCAGAACAAAATATCCTGTCACAACCTGGCTCATGGCAAGGAGCACCCAAGATAGCCCATATGTATATGCAGCACCCGGACCACCGATGAAGCTGCTGGCACTGCCGTATGTAGCAATCATCGTCATGGCGAGGATAAAGCCTCCGAGTTGTCGGCTGCCGAGGAAATATTCCTGTACAAAGGAGTCTGATCTGCTTACGGTTCTAGCGGTATAAATCCCTACTATGAAAATCAAAATCAAAAAGGCAAATAAGGGAATCATTGCCATACTATTCATGACCATCCTCCTCATCACCAAACGGAATATCTGTCAGAAAGTATTTCACCACAATGATCACTAAAAATACCATAAGAAGAAATCCCACAATACAGCTATAGAAGAACCATGCCGGCATCCCTAAGATACAATCGTACTCCGATACAGGCTGTCCGCCGAGTCCAAATGCAAATCCATACCACCACAAAAAATTTATGAGAACGAGTGCAACACCAATTAATGCTTCGTGGTTGGCGATCCGAAACCGTCTGTCATCCTTATGATTCACTTTCTATTATCCCTCCCCGTAAATAAACATCCTTTAACAATTTACGACATGATGATATGAAATGCAAGAAAAAGCCAGGCCTGAAGCATCGCTCCAGGCCTGGCTTTTTGAACTAATAAAAGGGGGTAATCATGAACCATTCTCTCTATCTGAAAGAGGGGGAACTCTTTTTTAATGAGAATGATTTTCAATATCATTGTAATCCCTCCAAAAATAAAAGTCAACACAAAAGTTCATGTCCCTAAAGGAAAAATCTGGTGAATATAAATAAGAATTGTGGTAAAATTCTAAAATGTACTCACATGTTTTAAGAGAGAGAATGAGGGGGAATGAATGTGAGAGCAAAATTAAAAACATTTGGAATACCAATCGTGTTCATTTTATTATTGATTGGTGCACTTTTCTTTCACCAGCTTCTGAACGTCAAACAACAGCCGGATCCCGATTGGAGCAGGTCGATCCCTTTGGGCTATTCATCTGAGGAACGTCCGCTTGTCTTCTATAACGAGGAGGGACTATTCTTAGCAAGCAATGGAAAGGTAGATCAATTTTCGTTCGATGAATCACTTAATCCAAATAAAGAAGGTTCATTGAATATAAGCGTGACAAGGGGCAAGCCTTTTTGGACGGATGGAAATAAGATCATACAAGTGAAGAGTGACCAGCTCATTTCATCCGATGACACCGGAGACAAGACCATCGATGATAACGTAACGGGAATCAGCACTTCATCAAACACAATCTATTACTGGAAACAAGAAGTCCTGTACTCTCTTTCTCCAGCTGATCTTTCCAGCAAGGAAGTTTACAGATTCCCTGATGAAGTCCTTGATGCCTATGTCGAAAACGACGGAAGTGCCGTAGTACAAATAAAGCAGGATGATACCCATGCCCATCTTTACTATTTAGATGAAGAATTACAATTGGTGAAGCAGCCGTTTGCCGTGGTCAAAACAGCGACGAATCATCATATTAACGGGTTATCCTTCATAAAAGAAAACAATCAATTAACACTATTGTACAATGAAGAAATGCGTGCCCAAGGTACATTATCCTATAAGATATGGAAATTGGAAACACCCATGAGCGATATAGGAACGTCGATCATAAAGCCTGTCCAGGTTGCATTTACAAATGACCAATCAGGCTTCAAATTGGAAAGTCCGAGGTCCGTGCAGTTTGCAGACATCGATGGAAAGCGGTCGATCCTCTTCACATCCGAGAGCCACAAAGTAGGCGGACAAAATACCATCAGTCTGTACGTTGCACCTTTCAGTGAATCCAATCAGTTTGTGGCTACGCCTATAAGTACAAGCAAGCACTTTACATATTCACCACTTCAGATTTCCGATCAAGAAATCGCCTGGCTTGATTATGGCGGTGATTATTATGAACTGTTCGGCGCCTCACAGGATGAAAAAGCCATTGTCAAAAGTACGGAATGGTCGAAACGAAGCGTAAAGGAAGCCTTGAACAACTCGGTGCTCATGCTGTTCAGCAGTTTGGTCACTATTTTGGTTTCGTTTTATTGGGTACTTCCTTCCCTGTTTGTCTTGATCCTTCTTTATATGTTCAAACCGAATATGTTTGAAAAAGAAGAAATCAACTGGGTGGAATATGCTTCGATCATTCTATTCATCCTTATGCCACTGACATTCATCGGTAAGGCGATGGGAGATTATTTCTATTTTTCAGCTCCCGGCTATCTCACATTTACGGGAAGTGAGTATGTATTATTAGCGGTAATCAGCATCCTTACTGCACTGCTTTGGAAAGTTGGCAGAGATCCGGACTGGGGTACATTCGGAGGAGTATTTTATTTCATGGGAATCTATATTCTTCTATATGTCACGTCCATCGGTCCGTATATCTTTAATTTGTTTTAATACAAAAACGCTCAGGTCTCCTGAGCGTTTTTTATATGCATATCTTCATCTTCTCTCCAATGCTTGCGTTTGTAGAAATACATATAGATCGTGATGCAAAGGGTCAGCCAGGCACCGCCTGCTGTGAATCCGCCAATGATGTCACTTGGATAATGAACCCCAAGGTATACCCTGCTCAATCCAATCAGCAGGACAAGCATGGCGACCAGTATCACACTAGCCCATTTATACCGTTTACGATCCAGGGCACGGAACAGGATGAATGCCAGTGACCCATAAAATATGAATGAGCTCATGGAATGACCACTGGGAAAACTGTATCCCCCCTGCTGGATCAATGCTTCAATATCGGGCCGGTCCCGTTTAAAGATCCATTTTAAAAGCCCATTGAACCCCGCACCTGTCAGGATGGTAATCGCTACAAACAGAGCAAGTGGATATTTCTTCATAAACAGAAGGATGATGACTACACACCCGGTGAAGATGGTGATACCCTTTATTCCCCCTAAAAAAGTGATGACCGTCATGATTTCCGTTAATTTAGGTGAAATCGTCCCTCTGACGATGTCGAATACACCATTATCAAATTGGGCAATCTCATTTTCTTTCCATTCTTCCACGATCGATACAAATCCCCAGGTGAATACAATCAAACACAAAAGGGATACAGCGACAAAGACGCCTTGTTCAATATGTTTCTCCTTCAAGACTTCTCCCTCTCTCCTGACTCACGCCTTCTACTGAGCTTTTTTCTTAGAAGTCGTTTTCTTTTTAGTTGGTTTCTTTGCCTTTTTGGGCTTGGACGAATCGATGGATGCCTGCAGGGCCGCCATAAGATCCGTTACATTTTCTTTCGGTTCCTTTTCTTTGGATGTGACCATTTTTTCCCCTGTTTGTTTCGATTCTATCAATTGACTTAAGCGTTCACGATACTGATCCTTATAGTTCTCCGGCTGAAATTCTGTCGTCAGTTGATCTATGAGCATGGTCGCCGTCTCCAGCTCCTTTTCAGAAATATCATCTCCTTCAGGCACATTGGGGACATCACCGGTTCCTCTGACCTCATCGGGATAATGGATGGTTTCCATAACGAGGGTCTGCTCGTATACACGGACGATGGAAAGCTGTTCCTTCGACCGCATCGTGATCTTGGCTATCCCTACTTTCCCTGATTCCTGTAGGGCTTTTCTCAAAAGGGAATAAGCTTTTTTTCCGCCGTCGTTCGGTGAAACGAAATAACTTCGATCAAAGAAAATCGGATCGATTTCCTCCATCTTAATAAAATCCACAATCTCAACAGCCTTATCACCGCTTGCTTCCTTCAACTCATTCAATTCCTCATCTTCAAGGACGACAAATTTGCCTTTCGTCACTTCATATCCTTTCACGATATCGGCTTGATCCAGTTCCTTTTCACAAGCAGGACATACTTTTTCGTATTTAATGGGTGTATGACATTCTTTATGAAGTGAACGGAGCTTGATATCCCGGTCTTCTGTAGCAGAATGAAGTTTAATGGGGATGTTCACCAGTCCAAAGCTGATGGAACCCTTCCAAATAGTATGCATATCTTTCAATACCCTCCTTTACATAAACTAATCCCTTATCCATAGCATTTAGTTCCTGAACTTTCTTCATCCCTTTAAACATCTGGAAATATTCCGGGTCCAAAGCGGACACACTACTACTTAAAAAAAGGTGAAACAAATGAAACCGATGCTCCCAACATTACGTCATGAACTTCCTTCTGGTCATGACTGGCTATATGAGGTGAAATATGATGGCTTCCGTGGCATTTTATCTGTTCAATCCTCTGATCAAATCAGCCTTCAAAGCCGGAATGGGAAGGAACTTCTGAGTCACTTCCCTGAGATAAAGAAGCATATCCACCAATTACTTGATGAGCATACACTTCCCCTCCCTCTCGTTTTGGATGGAGAGGTTGTATTGTTACGATCCTCCTTCAGCACCGAGTTCCAGGAACTCCAGGTCAGGGGGAGAATGCGGAATGCTCACAAAATCCTACAGGCAGCTGCCAGTAGACCTGTTACCTTCCTTGCATTTGATTTACTTCAGTGTGGGAAGAAATCATATATTCAGGAACCCTATCTTAGGAGAAAAGAAAAACTGAAAGAGGTCTTCTCCCGCCTTCAATTACCGTTGGAACCTGCCCCGTCTCACCCATTGAGTTTGCAGATGGTCCCTTATTACCGAAACTTTGAGAGAGTATGGGAGCTCGTTCTAAATGATGAAGGGGAAGGGGTTGTAGCGAAGAGGAGCCAAAGTAAATGGGATGCGGGGAAACGGAGTGCTGACTGGATCAAATGTAAGAACTGGAAACATTGCCAATGCTTCATCACCGCACTGGATGATGCGAATGATTATTTCCATATCGGCGTTTACCATAACGGACAAATCATGCCGATCGGCTTATTTCATTTCGGTCTTTCTGCTGAGGAAAAAAGAACGGTAAAAACGACAATTAAGCAAAATAGTACAGAAAAAAACGATTCTCTTTATTCCATAGATCCGGCCATCACCGTAGAAATAGTCTATCTGAATTGGCATGAAGGAAAGCTTCGGGAACCCCATTTTAAACAATTCCTTTTTACCACTCCACCGGAAGCGTGCACACTTGAGCAATTTATGTTGGACGAAGCCTCCCTTCCAAGAGAGGTTGACATCACTCACCCGGAAAAGACATTGTTTCGGGAGGTTTCCATGACGAAACTGGATTATATCCGTTTCCTCCGAAAGATGTCTGTGGTGATTTTGCCCTTTTTAAAGAACAGACCCTTAACCTGCATTCGATTTCCCCACGGGGTTTTCGGTGAATCCTTTTACCAAAAAAACACTCCTGATTATTCTCCTGCTTTTGTTGAAACATACAAAGAGGATTCTATTCATTACACCCTTTGCAATAACCTGGAAACGTTGATATGGCTTGGAAACCAATTGGCACTCGAATTTCATGTCCCCTTTCAGAAAGCAGGAGAAGAATTCGTCAATGAGGTGGTTTTCGACTTAGATCCACCAAGCCGCGATCATTTTTCACTGGCCGTTAAAGCGGCCACCATCATGAAAGGATTATTTGACGGGCTGAACCTCAAAAGCTTTGTCAAAACATCGGGAAATAAGGGGCTTCAAGTGTATATCCCCCTCCCTCCAGGATATACGTGGGAAGAAACAGGGTTATTTACAGAATTCATTGCTCACTACCTTGTAACCAATAATCCGGGGGACTTCACGACCGAGCGGTTAAAGAAGAACCGCAAAGGCAGACTGTATGTGGATTATATACAACACGGTGAAGGCAAAACCATCATCGCCCCCTATTCATTGAGAGGGAATGAAGAGGCTTTGGTCGCCACTCCACTTTGGTGGGATGAAGTGAATGTAGATCTCAATCCTGAGATGTTTACCATTGACGCAGTTTTAAGAAGATTTCAGGAGAAAGGATGCCCCTTAACTGGTTTTGACCAGGTGAAAGCCTCTCAGCCATTTGACAAAGTCATTGATTTTTTGAAAAAGCAGGCCAACTCAAATAAAAAGGGTACCCCGAAATCATAGGGGCACCCTCTTTGGCTATCCATTGGTTATCTATGCGCTCATGAACACTTTGCTTTCGACGATTGACTTGGCATGGTTCTGTAAGTGCTCATACATGCCCTCTTCAGTGAATTCCTGCCTTGATACTTCATGATACTGCTCTGGATGGGAAAGGGACAATTCTAATTGGGATTGATAAAGATACGTTGCATTTCCAATCAACTCCATGTTGTATCGTCCTTCACCCAATTCGTTCACGACGACACGGACTTTCCCACCGTTATTGTATACATCGATCTCCTGACCGAACTCATTCTGCTGAAGCAGGCATGTTACAAGACTGGAAGCAGACATGGCTGTCCCACATGCATTCGTGAAACCGACACCTCTTTCATACGTACGAACATAGATGGATCCTTTTTCCAGAGGATGCACAAAACTGACATTGACTCCATCAGGAAACAGGTTATTGGGTCCATTCACTGTTTCAGCGATGGATTTCTGCTCGTTCGAGAGGATATGCTCTGTGCCGACGACACTGATCAAATGGGGGTTCGGCACCGCCAGGGCAGAAAAGGTCAAATGGTCTGAAATTTCAGGGATGCTTTCATTCACCAACGTTGCACGATCGATGTTCATTGGCAGTTGATCCAGCTGAAAAAGGACAGGGGAAATTTCAACATTATAGGTCGGGATGTTTTCGAAAATGGATTCCTGTGAAGATACGCGAAGATCAGCCTTCATCGTTTGAACGACGATGGTCTCTTTGTCCAACAGCTCGCATACATAGCGACCGACACATCGCAGGCCGTTTCCACACATCGAGGCCTCTGAACCATCTGCGTTGAAGACCCGCATTCTGGCATCACAATTTTCGCTTGATAATACAAACAAGATCCCATCTGCCCCGAAGGCCGACTTACGATCACATAGGGCCAGGGCAAGATTTTGTCTGGCTTCTTCAGTAAAATCATATCCATTCGTCATTTCATCAATAAGTAAAAAGTCATTTCCGGAGCCATGACATTTTATTAGATTCAAGTCCATCGTGAATCCCTCCACGCTAATTTACTAGTAAACTATTCATAATAGTCTTAGCTTGCCACAAACAAGCTCATTACGCAATCCTCTACCCCCTCATTTTCAAAAAATAAGGGATGTTCATAGTTGAATTATGTTGGTCATTTCGAGACAATGGAAGTGGTGATGATGATGAAGGAAGAATACCGTTTTCGTTTTCAGGTCCATAAAGTGGAAGAAGCGGGGGATGAATTTGAGTCAAGGGATGTGACTGTGTTCGCCCGGATCTTCAACGAAAAAAAAGACCTCGTCCATGAAGGTCTCTTTCGGGTGCGCTTTAATACAATCGGAATCTACCCTTTCCCTGCAGATGTTGGGCGTCAGATTTATTCAAAGCAACTGCAGCGGCTCTTGCTCATGGAATTGAAACGGTATATCAAACCCCAGAGAAAATATCTTATCCCGGGGGATTATAAACCTGTCTGGTAGCATTATGCCATCTCGGTTACTTCATGATTCAGAAGCTCTTCCGTCCACTTGCAGGAATGATGATAACTCTCCATCACTTCCCTTTTGGTTAACTTCAATTCTGTCATTTGCAATTCGATCTCTGTCCAGTTCGCCTGTTCGATGGAGAGGACGAGTTCCAATATCTTCTTAAGGTCATTACGTGAACCCGTCAAAGCATTGCAAATGTCGTCATTCAAAGGTAAATCCATCAAGATGCGCTCGATCGGCATGGATAGAATCGTATCCATCAAGGAAAACATACCCGTCAGGAAGTAACTTGATTTAATGGATGGCCGGTTGTGTTTTTCTGCCAGCAGCTCACACATCTTCGCCCTCGTCAAACATAATGTAATCACTTCATTGTCCAATTGTCTCTTCTTCCCCACCTGTTCCCTGACCGCCAAAATGTAGATCCATCTCTTGATCTCCACTAGACCTAATAGTACAATCGCCTGACGGATGGAATGAATCTTATGTCTCGGGCGGTATGCGGGAGAGTTGATCAATTTCAATAGTTTATAGGATAGGGAAAGATCCTGTTCGATCAATTGACTGATTCTTTCAATGTTCGGCTCCGTCATTTCCAGGCTCTGTATGATGGTATAATACGAATGGAAATAAGTCGGGACATCCTGAGTGGCGATGATCTTCGGCTTACTGAAGAAGTAGCCCTGAAAAAAGTGATACCCCTTAGCCAGCGCTTCTTCATACTGGTCCTCTGCTTCCACTTTCTCAGCAAGAAGCTTGAAGCCAAGTAAAGGGGAAAGGACCTCAATGCTTCCCCGCTCCGTATCAGTCGTGTTCATGAAATCCACCTTCACATAATCCGCCAGTTTCATCAATTCCCTGAAATATGGATTGTATTCATTGAATATAAAATCATCCAAGGCAATCTTATACCCCAGTTCTTTTAATTCCTGACACACGGCCAGCACATCAGGCCCTGGAACCACACTCTCGAGAATCTCCACAACGATCTCCCTGGGATTAAAATAAGTCGGGACTCTCAATCTTAGAAGATTCTCTGTAAAATTTATAAAACAAGGCTTTCCTGCTGAAAGGCTCTCCAGCCCGATATTTAAATAGCTGTTAATAATCACATCTGCGGTTGCCTGATCCCCGTCAATGGATGGAAACATATTGATTTCGTTGTTTCGGTAGAGAAGTTCATACGCCACCGTTTCTTGATTACGATTAAAAATTGGCTGCCGGGCAACAAATACTTCCATCAACATCACTCCTGCGTTCCAGTTCAACATTCGGAAAAATAGTTAAAAAGATTCATATTTTTTCTTTAATAGTAACAAGAAATATGTGGAAAGTCCATGTATTTTGACATTAGTTGTAAAATAAGGGAGGGGTACCCCGTAGTACGAATCAAACAAAAGAGGCCCCTCACAATGTGAGGGGCCTCTTTTGCTTACGTTCGCCTTAATGAATCGAATGAACAAAGAAATTCATCAGAAACAGCGCAGCGATGATATATAGAGGAATGGAAACTTCCCGCGCCTTACCTGTAGCCAATTTTAATACTGGATACAGAATAAAGCCGATGGCGATTCCGTCTGCGATACTGTACGTAAACGGAATCATCGCAATGATGAAAATGGCGGGAAACGCCTCTGTCAGATCACGAAGATCCATATGTCGTATATTTTGAATCATCAATCCGCCGATGATGATGAGAATCGGGGCGATGGCATGATCAGGAATCCACTTTAAATACGGAATGAACAGCACAGATCCCAAAAATAAAACGCCCGTAGTCAAGCTTGTCAATCCAGTCCGGCCTCCTGCCGTCATGGCTGCTGCACTTTCCACCGTCGAGACTGTCGGACTCGTTCCGAAAAACCCTGAGGTGAAAGCGGAAAAAGCATTAGCTTGAAAGGCTTTAGAATACTTATGCGGTTGATCGATCATATCCGTATGACCATGAACGAGACCGATGTTTTCAAATACCAGCACCATCGTGACAGAAAAAACCGCAATCCAAAACGGGATTTCCATAATGGCACTAAATGATATTTGACCGAATACCTGACTGTATTCACTCAGATGGAATGAGCTTGACTGAATGGAAGGCTCAATACCGAAGATGAATCCCAGCAGTGTACCGAATGCGATACTCCATAAAAATTGACCTTTAACATTGCGAATGAAAAGAAAAATCGTCACCAGGAACGTCAGCACCGTGGCCAACACCTTTAGCTCCCCAAAATCACCGATCATGATGATGGCACTGTCACCTCTTTGGATGAGGCCGCCTTTTTCAAGACCGATAAACATTAAAAACATCCCTAACCCTACAGTAATGGCTTCTTTTAATGTTTTGGGGATGGCTTCCGATAATACTTTGGAAAGCTTTGTAAATGCAATGATCATAAAGAGTATTCCTGAAATCACTATGACAGCTAATGCTTCCTGCCACGAAAGGCCTGACGACTTCACCAGGGTGAATGTAAACATTGCATTAATTCCCATGCCTGGAACCAGAAGGATCGGCGCATTTGCCCAAAAGGCCATCACCAAACACCCAACGAAGGAAGCAAGTATCGTTGCCATGACTGCCCCTTCAAATGGAATTCCAGCTTCAGAAAGAATTAAAGCATTTACAGCGATGATGTAGACAATCGTAAAGTAACCGATCGCACCTGCCATCATCTCCTGTTTCATCGTGGTACCGTGATCCTTTAACTGAAAAATACCTCCACGTGCTTTCATATAATCTTCCTATAAAACTGCCCTCTCCCTACCCGCTCGTCCCTTCATAAAGGGGAGCCACAAAATACTATTCTAGCAAAAGGTCTGACGTTTGCCAATATGTATTTTGGTGGGGGGGTGTCCCCTCAAAAAAAAACAAGTCTCCAGTGCAGGAGACTCGTCAAATTCTTATTTATCTATTTCACGGATCAAATTGGCCATTTCGATGGCTGAAACCGCCGCTTCCCATCCTTTGTTCCCGGCTTTTGTGCCGGCTCTTTCGATTGCCTGTTCGATTGTATCAGTCGTCAAGACCCCGAAGATGACCGGTACGTCTTCCTGCAGGCTGAGATTGGCCACTCCTTTTGCAACCTCTCCGCTTACGTATTCAAAATGAGCGGTTGCTCCACGGATGACCGTTCCCAAAGTTACAACGGCATCATATTTACCCGAACGCGCGAGTTTTTTTGCGATCATGGGAATTTCAAATGCTCCCGGGACCCAAGTGACGGAGACATTCCCTTCTTCAACACCGTGTCGCTTCAAGGCATCTTCCGCTCCGCCAAGCAGCTTAGATGTGATGAATTCATTAAAACGTGAGACGACGATGGCCACTCTTAAACCTGATCCTACTAAATTTCCTTCATAAATGGTTTTCATTGTAAATTCCCCCTAAAATTTAAGTAAATGTCCGAGCTTAGTGTGCTTTGTTTTTAAATACTTTTCATTTTCGAATTTTGCAGGCATCTGGATCGGCACCCGATCTGCAATTTCTAAACCGTATCCGTTGATCCCGGCGATCTTTCTAGGGTTATTGGTCAATAGGCGCATCCTGGTTATACCTAAGTCTCTCAGAATCTGCGCTCCGATTCCATATTCCCTTAAATCGTCACCGAAGCCCAGTTTTTGATTGGCTTCCACGGTATCATAGCCTTCTTCCTGAAGCTTATAAGCCTTCAGTTTGTTTATTAATCCGATCCCACGGCCCTCCTGCCTCATATAAAGCAGGACACCTTTGCCTTCTTCTTCAATCTGGGTAAGGGCTGTAGCGAGCTGAGGGCCACAATCACACCGATTGGAACCGAAAACGTCCCCTGTCAGGCATTCGGAGTGTACCCGCACCAGTACATCCTCTCCCTCTGACCATTCTCCTTTTACAAGGGCGATATGCTCTTTTCCTGTAAGATTTTCTGTGTAAGCAACCGCTTTGAAGTTTCCAAATTCGGTTGGAAGCTCAATTTCCACTTCCCTTGTCACAAGCATTTCTTTTTTTCTTCTATACCTGATCAAATCTTCTATGGAAATGATCTTTAGATCCCATTTTTCAGCGAGCTTCATTAATTCAGGCACCCTTGCCATCGTTCCGTCTTCATTCATGATTTCACAGATGACGCCGGACGGTTGTGCACCTGCCAGAACAGCCAGATCGATGGCTGCCTCTGTATGCCCTGCCCGCTTTAGAACCCCGCCATTTTTGGCGACAAGGGGAAATACATGTCCGGGACGTTTAAAGTCCTCCGGAATTGAATTCTTGTTCAATAATTCCTGTATAGTGGCCGATCTTTCAAATGCACTTATCCCCGTCGTTGCGGATTTATGATCAACTGATATGGTAAAGGCCGTGCCATGGGGGTCTGTATTCGACATAGTCATCGGCGTAAGCTTCAATTTGGTTGCTATTTCCTCCGTAATAGGGGCACAAATCAAGCCTCTCCCTTCTTTAGCCATAAAATTAATGACTTCAGGAGTCGCTTTATCCGCCAGGGCAATAAAATCTCCCTCATTTTCACGATTTTCGTCATCCACCACGATGACGACTTTGCCTGCCTGTAAATCTTCCAGAGCTTCTTCGATCTTATTAAACATGGGGCAACCCCTCCTCTTAGTCAGCGAACCCGTTTTGAGATAAAAAATCATAGCTGATGCTGCTTGAAGTACTCTTAGACTGTTCCTTTGCTTCATAGAAACGATGAAAATATTTCGCCATTACATCACATTCAATATTGACAAGGTCCCCTACTTTCTTTCCACCAAGGACCGTGTCCCCTCTCGTTTGAGGGATGAGGGAAATCGTAATGGTATTATTTTTGACACCAAACACCGTAAGGGAAGTGCCGTCAATTGCGACCGAGCCCTTCATGATAAACAAATGGCCCTGATATTCCGGGATGGTGATATCCATATACCATGCATTTTCCACTTTCTCCACTCTTACGATGGTACCCACCCCGTCTACATGGCCGTTGACAAAATGACCGCCGAAGCGTCCGTTTGCCGCCATGGCTCTTTCCAGGTTCACTTCCGAACCTCGGGTAAGGGTCCGTAAGGTGGTCCCTTCAAAGGTCTCAGGCATGACATCAACCTGAAACCTGCTGGAGCTGAATGAGGTGACGGTTAAACAAACCCCGTTCACACTGATGCTGTCCCCGATATGGATATCTTCGAGAATGCGGCTCGCTGCAATCGTCAGTTCCATGGAAGAGGAAGACTTTTTCATCTGTTCGATCGCTCCAATTTCTTCAATGATGCCAGTAAACATCTTTCTCCCCCTTTCACAAAGATTCCCTTTTTGGCCTTGCGACAATTTTGATATCCTGTCCTACACGATCGAGGCTTGCAATCTCCATTTCCAATCCTTCTGCAATGGTTGGAAATCCTTTTCCTCCAAAACTCGTGAAGGCAGCACTTCCACCAACAAGCTTTGGAGCCATATACATGATTATTTCCTCAAAAGCCCTTTCCTCTAAGAAAGCGGAATGTATAGTAGATCCACCTTCTACATAAAGGGAAGCTATCTTACGGGAACCCAGTTCTTTAAGGACGGTTCGGATCCCAATCTTTTCATCGATTAGGGAAATGACTTCGCATCCCCGATCGATATAGGGCTTCTTCTGTTCTTCTTTGACCGAACTGCCTGTAAATATGATGGTTCTACTTTCTAGATCCTCTACGACATGAGAGTGGATCGGTGTACGCAAATAAGTATCTAATATAATTCGAATGGGGTTTTTTCCACCTTGGGGCAAACGGGTGGTAAGGTGTGGGTTGTCTTGAATGACCGTATTCACTCCTACTAATATCGCGTCATGCCTGTGACGATCATAGTGGACATCGGTTCTTGAGGCTTCGGATGTAATCCACTTACTGTCTCCCGAAGCTGATGCGGTTTTTCCATCTAGTGTAACCGCTGTTTTTAGCGTGACATATGGGGTACCATATTGAATGAAGTGGAAAAAATGCTTATTCAGCTCCCGGGCTTCTTCTTCAAGCTCTCCCACCACTACTTCAATGCCTGCATCCCTTAATTGTTGAATGCCACGCCCGGCCACCAAGGGATTTGGATCCCGGGTGGCGATATGAACCCTCTTTACGCCGCTTGAAATCAACATTTGAGAGCATGGAGGTGTTTTCCCATAGTGGGAACAAGGCTCGAGGGTAACGTAAATGTCGCTTCCTTTCGCTTTATCTCCTGCCATTTTAACGGCATTCACTTCTGCATGTCCTTCTCCCGCTTTGAGATGAGCACCCATCCCGACAATTTCTCCATTTTTGACCACTATAGATCCTACCACCGGGTTAGGCGAGGTCTGGCCAAGGGTTGCTTCTGCCATTGAAATGGCAAGCTTCATATAATGGGTATGATCCAATGAATGTACCTCCCTTCTATCAACAATACTATTCAGAAATAAAGAAACCCCAAGTAATGTTTTACTTGGGGGAAGTTGGCATGACTAAATAAAGCATTCAATCTGATATTTCAGAAAGGGAAAATCATCCATAAACACTTATCGGACTCCTATCCTGTGTATCACTAAATGCTGCCGTTCCTTCTCCCATCCAGACTTTCACTGTCGGCTTTGGAGTTTCACCAAATCCACCGTCTAATATGTATTAGCCGGGTCACGGACTAAGAGCAATTGCTCATCACCGCCGGTAGGGAATTTCACCCTGCCCCGAAGGAAACCTATTCGATTATCATTATTCTATCATAGTTTCATAAATTAAATCATGTAAGAAGAACTAAAATAAGATTTTTGTCCTAATTTTTAGAATACAGGGCGATGAAATCACGGGATAAAAAAATGCCTCTATATGATTAGAAGCATGTGTCTTTCATACGTGTTACATTCTTCCTTTGTTAGTGTACCCAAATGACTTGACTATGATGTGAGAAAATAATCACTGTCTACATACCAAAGAAAGATCAGAAGCCAGTCCAGATCCTCATTGTACGTTTCGTAAAATGATACATAGCTGTGGTGGGAATCGAACAGCCGTTGAACACTTTGAGGGAGATACCCTTTTTGTAAGGATAGATAATTTTTTTCTTGATAGTTCAAGATCCATCTCTTGTTTCCTTTATAGATGAGGATCGTGTCCCCACCTTCATTCTGCCATTCGATGGCGGTGGCACTTTGATATTTCAGTTGAAACATCATCCTTCTCTCAGGATGATCGATTTTTATGGTTCTGCTCCATTTCGAAAATGACAGCGGAAGTTTGTGCTTTCTGTGAAACAAATATTGTTTTGGGTTATTGATCATGGATGTACGTTGAATAAAATAGTGGGACCAACCGTTCGTTTTTAAATAATAGGAGCCTTCCTTTGTATTGACCCCTACAAGTGCATGTTCGGAGACGGGCATATTTTCATAATTCAGACGGTTTGCCTTCTTAAGTTCCTTTTTCAGGCTATAGCTGAGATATAGATTTGAAAATGCCGGGATGAAGATCAGCAGGGGAAAATAATATAATTGCTGTGTCACTACAAGCATCCCTACACCAATGAGAAAATACATGACACTTCTAAAAAGCAACGTATATTGTTCATTTTTGTATATTTGATAGAGGTTCATAGAATGCTCGTCCTTTCAAGGAATCTCTATCATATGTATGTGAAAAATCCGTAAAAAGACCATTTGTCAGGAAAACAGAGGGAAATGAACAGAACACTCTTTCACAAAGGAGTGGTTCTATTCATCCCTGACGTTTTATGAGTGCACCAGCTTCCCTGATCGGTTCCAATCGACTAACTGTTTCCATTTTGATTCTGCATCATGATAGCCCTGCCAGTACAATTCGTCCAGTTTTTGAGGATTTTTTTCAATCCGGCTTACTTTGAGTGGATGCTGAGGCTGGATGATCAATACCTCTCCATTTTTTTCTTTTTCTTCAATCTCCTGAATCGTTTGATTATAGCGCATATAGCGATTCATCAGCGTTTTGTGCAACTCTGGATATTGAGGATATTTTCTTCTCACCAGGAACGAAAATCTTGAAGGCTTTTTATAATATCCCCTATTCCGGGTGAGGATGACCACATTTTTTTTGAATCCGTCCTGCTCGGCTTTTTCAATGGGAACCGGATCGCTTATGCCCCCGTCAAGGAGGTGGCGGGAAGCAAATTCAACAATCGGAGCCACAAATGGAAGAGAGCTTGATGCGCGGATGATCGTGAGAAGGTCCTCTCCATAATCCTTCCTTGAGAAATAGGCTGGCTTTCCTGTTTGACAGTCGGTTGTCCCGACTACAAATTCCGTTCGGTTGGAGTGAAAGGCTTTATAATCGAAGGGGACCAATTTATTCGGTATTTCATCAAAGACATAGTCCATCCCGAATAATTCACCCGTTTTCCAGTAGTTCCGCCATGATAAATATTTGGGATCGCGGATGAAATCCACATTCACCTTTTTATTGCGGCCGTTTTGTTTGGACAAATAAGACGCGGCATTGCATGCACCTGCCGATACGCCGATGACATAAGGGAATTCAATTCCGTTCTCTAAGAAAAATTCCAGTGCCCCCGCCGTGTATATTCCTCTCATGCCGCCACCTTCGAGGACGAGTCCGGTTTCATTTATCATCATCTTCTTGACCACCTGCCTTTTACTGTAATAGAAATCGCTTTACTTCCAGAGGGTACAATTTTTTCCCGGCCAGTTCCTCCATCGGGATCCAGCAGGGAATATATTTCCCTCTATCCCTGGTAAAATCGTATTCTTCACCTTTTCCTGAGCCAAATAAGCCATTATATTTTCCCACAAAATAATAGGAATGTGTATCATTCTGCTTGAAGGTCAGCGCTATTTTCAGTTCCGAGACGTTGATTCCCATTTCTTCCTTCGCTTCCCGGACCGCCGTTTCCATTTCGGTTTCCCCTTCCTCCATACCTCCCCCTGGAATCACATAATATATACAGCCATTCCTTATTCTTTTTATAACCGCCAGCTTGCCATTTTCAATGAGGATGACGCCTGCACGATGGATCATCGGGTATTATCCAAAGGGATCAATTTGGCCCCGCACGTCTTCTCGTAAAATTCAATGGGACCAGCTTCTTTTAACACGGCATACAGGTATCCTCTTTCTTTCATCCTATGTAATGCAGTGTACAGGAGCTGTTTGCCTACTCCATGAAGACGGGTGGCAGGTATGACACCCATCGGTCCGAATATCCCTTTCTTATTCATATATACGTCATACGCTGCAAATCCGACTAATTCCCCTTTCTCTTCTGCTTTCAAAATCGGGATGAAAGGAGAGGATGATTGAAAAGCACCGCTTAGTGTTTCAAACCATCTTTCACCGAATTGATGTTTCACCCAGGACAGAAAATCTTCTTTCTCGTTTGGTTGAACCATACTAATGACAACACCTTTAAGTTCTTTATTGATCCAATCATTCGTCAACAAATTAACGGTTAAATCTCTGGCCGTGGTGACGGATTGAATGATCTGTTTCTTCGGGATTTCCATCAACACTTGTTCCAACTGAGGATGTGAAGGAATATGTGAGAAAAATGCTTGTATGATATGTCCTTCATTCAGGAAAGTTTGATTGTACCGTTTCATGATATCAATCGATGAAGTCCATATTCTGTGTGCATGTAAAGATAGGGGCATGGAAAAAGGTTCGATCCAATTCTCGGAAGACGGTTCAGGAGTCAGGGTTTCTATCAATCTTTCTATTTTATCTGTGTACGGTTCAAGGAGGTAATGCATTTCTTTTAGTGCGCCCTCCTTTACGAGGGAAGCACCAATGAACAGATCAATACTTTGTATGCTTCTATGATGATGTCTTTCAGCAATTCTTTCTGCTTGTTGAATCAATTTGATTACTTTATGAGTAAAATGGGGGGCTTTCATGGATCATCCTCCTTCTTCTACCACCATTCGACATTAATCTGTGAAATCCTTTTCTCATCATCCAAGAGGTCCGTCCCTCTTCAGGAAAGAGCTGACGATGTGACGTCAGCTCAGTTCTTTTTTTCTGGAGAGGGTGGGGGTGAGGATGAGGATGATCAGGCATATAGCCAGGGTCAGGAAGATTGTTCCTGAGAGATTTTCTGTCCATCGGTCCTGTAGGATCAGATCATTTACATAGCTGGTCAACTGCCCCGGCGACCATTTTAAAGTGTTTGTCATATATCCTGAGAAGAAGGTGATCAGCATGGTCGATGCGATTGTATAAAAAGCAGCCAGACCAGGCGTTTGTACGAGGCTGCTGAAGAAAATCACCAATGTCATGATAAAGGTCAGCCACATGCCGTAAACCAGGAAACCCTGTATGAATATGTGTAAGTCGATTCCATCAAATAATAGATGTATATAATACAATCCCGATAGCATCCCAAGGCTGTATGACACCCAAACCAACACGAATGCAGCCGACCATTTGGAGTAAATATACGAATTATATGGAACAGGTTTCACAAGTACCAATATTGCGTTACCGCTTTTCCTTTCCCCTGCCACCGTCCCCATGAACCCCAATACGATGACCAGGACACCCAGGGTGCTGAATTGATTCATGATGGACAGCAGTACTTCACCCGCCGAAGGGGTCGGTATGGATATGACTGTGCCGTCTGGCAAGTCCCCGACCGATTGTAATATTTCGGGCATATAATAGGCCGTTAAAGGTTCCGTCAAACCAAAAAGAATGAATATGAAGGGCATCCATATCATTTTATAATTACGGATGAGCTCGAGCATTTCTTTTCTGAATAATACCCAACCGATTTTCATTTCTTCATCACCTCCATGAAGACCTCTTCCAGGCTTTGTTCACTGCTTTCAAATTTGGTCACACCCCATCCATACTCAGTGATCAGTGAAAAAATCCTGGCTCTGTCCCGGTCCAAATCAGCCACCTCAAAGGAAAGCCGCTTCCCGTCTGACATCATATTATGAATCCACTCTTTTCCCTTTAAGATTGGAGTATATTCATGGCTATCCTCATTGAAATGCAAGGTCAACCTTAATTTATGGTGCCTTGCCTTTACTTCCTGGATCGCCCCTTGCTCAATCAGCACGCCCTCATGGAGAAATAGGACATCATCACAAATTTGTTCTGCATCATTTAAGATGTGGGTCGAGAACAGAATGGTCGTTTCCTTCTTTAACGTCTTTAATAAGTCAAGAACTTCCCTTCTGCCGAACGGATCAAGCGCTGATACCGGCTCATCAAGGATGATGAGCTTAGGCTTATGAATGAGAGCCTGAGCGATTCCAAGCCTTTGTTTCATTCCGCCAGAATACTGACCCACCTTCCGATTCTTCCCTTCTTCCAAACCGACTAAAGCAATCAGTTCTTCTGTCCGTCTCTCTGCGTCCCCCTTCTTCATTCCTGAAATTTCACCGGAGAAAATCAGGAACTCCTTTCCGGTCATCCACTCAAAAAAGGCGGGATATTGAGGCAGATACCCGATCATTTCACGGATGTCATCAGGGGAATCAGGAGCCATGATCATCCCCGCCGTAGGTTTAATTAAACCTGCCAGCATATTTAAAGTCGTCGTTTTGCCGGCACCATTCGGCCCGAGCAAAGCAGTACAAGCCCCACCTTTCAACTGAAAGGAAATATCCTTCACTGCAAGCTTTTCCTTATACCTCTTTTCTAAAGTCGATACTTCCAAGACATTCATCCATTCTGTCTCCTTCCGAAGATGAAGTAGATGACCGGTCCAATAATATTAATGAAAATGATGATTAATACCCATAGCCATTTCGGGCCGTTTGTAGATTTTATTCGGATTACATCGATCATTGCCACCACCATAAGAATGAGCTGAATAACGATAACAGGAGCGATAAGTCCCCAATTGATTGCTTGTAACGATTGTTGTAATTCGTTCATTTTTTCTTCCTCCCTTTCCTTTTCCAACTATAAGACGGTAGAAAGAAAAAATCGTTCACTTTTCCATGAAAATTTTTTTCGCAAGTAAAAAAGACGTAAAAAAATCCGAACGATTATCGAAATTCTAAATCGTTCGGATATATCCTTTAGTTGTTTACGTAAATACTGTTGTTTTTGGATGAAATGAATAGTGGTTGATTTCCGCTCCAGTTGCTCGCTTTCCGCGGGGCTGGCGGTGAGCCTCCTCGGGCTAAAGCCCTGTGGGGTCTCACCTATCCAGCGTTTCCCGCAGGAGTCGAGCAACTTCCGCTCCAATCAACTTTCCAAGCGTAATTGTTTCACTATAACCTTGTAGTGTCCACTATTGTTTACACCACTTTTTTTCTATTAGTTGCATTGACAGATTTCTGTTAATAATAAAATTATTCTTTCTTACTTTGTGTGAATGACTCATTCTTCTAAGGCACACCTTTAAGAAGGATCACAAAAATGAAAAATAATGGTCCTCGTCTGAATAACAGCCTAGGTGAAACGTGACTTTAATTACTATTGCAAAAGCATATTCAGTGTATATAGCAGAATCTAGCTATTGATTGGAGTGCAAGACGAAGACTCCTACGGGAAAAGCGGAATAGGTAAGACCCCGCAGGAGCGCTAGCGACGAGGAGGCTTGCCTTCCGCCCGAGGAAAGCGAAGTCTTGCACGGAAATCAATAGCGGTGAAACAAGTGATCCTAACTAATTTTTTGATTGTTTTTCTTTAGAGGAAATGGATTTAGAATTGTCCCTGCCTCTGGTTAGTTATCTTGATATAAAGTATACAGTTTATTGACTTCTGTTTTGACGGTTTCGATGAGGGAAGGCGGAGAGATCACTTGAGCCTGACTTCCAAATGTGAGGATCCAGTTTACGAGACCGGTGCTTACCCGGGCTTTGGTTGACAGAATAAAATGGTCTTCGCCGTGCCTTTGGATATTAACATTTTTTCCGAACTTATCAATCATCACATTGATCAGGTTGTTATGAAACTTAATCTTGATCCACTCTTCATCTCCGGCAAACATCTGAAAGGTTGACTGAACGTACTTGGATACATCGAAGCCTTCATATGGGTAAGTTTCTGAAAGCACTTCAACATTACGCAATCGATCGACCCGGTAATGACGTATTTCGTCCGCTTCAAAATAGTAGGCAATAAGATAATAAAAATCATTCGCCCATGCAAGAGCATACGGTCTCACCTTATATAGCCGGCCCTCATGACTCAGGTTAAACTGTTTGTTGACATCATACCGACCATATTGAAAGGTGATCACCCTCCTTTCTGCAATCGCCTCATGGATATCATGGATGGTGCGTCGAATAAAAGGGCTCTCACTTTTGATGGAGGAATCGATCTGGATTTCATTATGTAACTTCTTTCCTTGTTGATGGCTTGTCAGCTGCTTGATCTTCCCTGTCAGCTGCCTCGTTTCCTTCTTCGAAATGAATTTGGCAGATACCACTGCATCGATGAGCATCCGGAGTTCGTATAACTCGAACAATCGATATTGGTGGCTGTAATATTTAGGAAGCCCATCCTTTTCCTGATTGATGGTCACATCGAACCCATGGAGGATGAGATGATCCAGATCATCCTTTAAGGAATTCTTGTTAAGTTTCAATTCCGGTCCATATGCCTGTTTAAAGCGAAGAATGATGTCATCCAGGTTCAGCTCATGATCCTCGTCCGTTTCGTCTTTTAAAATACTCATTAGCTTCAGCAGTCTTACTTTATTATCAATCCTCGTCATAGGGATGCATTCTCCTTTATAGAGATGATAGTTTTATAAAATTATAAAGTTAATGAACGTTTTGTCAACTCTTCATTCCTCGTTCTGTTTAATAAAAAGAAAAAGAGGCTTGGACAAAAGTGTTTTAGTAAAAGAAAATCCGAACGACATTCGAAATTTTCCTTAAAAATCGAAATCGTTCGGATTTATCATTAAGCTGTGTACGTATATATTGTTGATTTTGGGTTGATTTTGATGTAGTAAGTAGTGGTTGATTTCCGCTACAGGTGCTCGCTTTCCGCGGGGCTGGCGGTGAGCCTCCTCGGGCTTTTGCCCTGCGGGGTCTCACCTGTCCAGCGTTTCCCGCAGGAGTCGAGCACCTTCCGCTCCAATCAACTTTCCAAGTATAAGTGTTTTTCTATTACTATCTAGTGGCCAACATTACATAGATGAACTCTTACTCTATTAGATTCAGTGACAGAATCCTGTTAATAATACAAATATTCATTCTTACATATTGTGAATGACCCATTCTAAGACACACCACTGATGATCAATCAATGGGAAACAATATTCTGAATATGGATAACTACCTTGGTGAAAACGCGACTTTTATTATTATTGCTAAGTCGTATTCAGTGGATATAGCAGGATCTAGCTATTGATTGGAGTGCAAGACGAAGACTCCTACGGGAAAAGCGGAATAGGTAAGACCCCGCAGGAGCGACAGCGACGAGGAGGCTTGCCTTCCGCCCGAGGAAAGCGAAGTCTTGCACAGAAATCAATAGCGGCGTAACAAGTAATCCTTACTACTTTTTTGACTGATCGTCTTTAATGGAAATGGATTTACATATTTCCCAGCCTCTTTCTTTGTTTATTTCAATAATCGAAAGACAGTAGGGATTTTGTAATAGTCACCTTCATATGCCTTTACCGCACCCAGGATGGTGAAGATCAGGGCCATCAGCCCTACGATGGGAGCTAGCACAAACCCGATTAATACCACCATGAGAATGCTGCTTACAAATCCGTAAACGGCATACGAAATGAGAAAGTTCAAGTATTCTTTCCCATGAAAGTCCACGAACTCCGATTCGTCCTTTTTAATGAGCCAAATGATCAGTGGACCGATGAATACGGTAAAAAAGCTTGATATATAGATAAGAGCTGCCATCATTCTTTCATCTTTTGCCGGCATGTCAATTCCTCCTTGTCTAAACCCTGTTAGAAAGACACGTTAATTGTATCCTCCTCTATATTTACGTCCTTTCTTTCATAAAGTTTCACCTATTTTTGAAGATTTTCTTTATGTGGTCTTTTTTTGTTTCTTCATGACAACCCTCATGAAATGTGACGAATCGGAATATACGTTTAGAAGAGGAGTTTGTCCTTAGAGTATTTGAAGAAAGGCAGTGGTGAATATGAACAAAATCGAGGCATTTATCCTCGGCGTTATACAAGGGTTAACAGAGTTTCTTCCCATCTCAAGCACCGGGCATCTTTATCTCGGGAGGCTTGCTTTCGGACTGGAAGAAGCCGGGCTATTCCTGGATACGATGCTTCATATCGGTACCTTGATTGCCGTCCTGGTCGTTTATCAGAAGGAACTTTTATACATGTTGAAGCACCCATTCAGTAAATTATCCTGGATTCTCATCATCGGGACCATCCCTGCAGTGATTATCGGATTTATGTTCGAAGACTATTTTGACGCCATATCAAAGACAGGGTCTACCATCGGTTGGGAGTTTCTTGTGACAGGGTGCATTATGTATGTCGCTGACGGGGTGAAGAACGGATATAAGAAGCTGGATGATCTTTCGTATACAGATGCTTTGGTGATCGGGAGCTTCCAAGCGGCAGCCATTTTCCCCGCCCTTTCAAGGTCCGGCTTAACGATAGCAGCAGGATTATTCAGGAAATTGGACAGAGAGACTGCAGCCTATTTCTCCTTTCTCCTTTCTACCCCTGCCATTCTGGGAGGTATCGTGCTACAGGGAAAAGCAATGATCGGTGGCCAAGTAGAATCGATCCCCTTTTCAAGTTTAGCCATCGGAACAGTCAGCGCTGCAGTCTTCGGCTATTTCGCCATTATGACCATGGTGAATTTCTTAAAAAAGCACTCTCTGAAAATATTCTCCTATTACGTTTGGGCTTTAGGACTCTTGATTCTCATTCTTCAATACTCAGGATTCATGTAGGAGGAAAAATATGAACCATGAATGGATTTTACACATCCTTACATTCTTAACCGATTTGGGATATGCGGGAATCTCTCTCGCACTTATGATAGAAGTCATCCCCAGCGAGCTTGTCCTGAGCTATGCAGGCTTCATGGTAACCGCCGGCAAACTCACGTTTATCGGGGCCTTCATCAGCGGGGTCGTCGGTGGGACCATGGCTCAGTTATTTCTTTATTGGCTGGGGTACTATGGAGGCAGACCGTTTTTTGAAAAATACGGAAAATATCTGTTTATTCATTCAAAGCATATTCTTGCTGCAGAGAAGTGGTTTGAGAAGCACGGGACGATCGTCATTTTCACGGCACGTTTCATACCGATCGTCCGGCATGCCATCAGTATACCCGCCGGAATAAGCCGCATGCCCTTCTCTACATTCACTTTGTACACTTTTGCAGCCATGCTGCCCTGGACATTGTTGTTCATGATTATCGGGATGGAGCTCGGTACACACTGGGAGCATATTGAAGTCATCGGGACGCGCTATATTAAACCCCTCAGTTTAATAGCTGTCATTTCAACCCTTTTCTATCTAATTTATTCATATAGAAGAAATAAAAGGATGGATTAACTTCTTTTTTTACGCAAAATTGTTTAAAATAATAAGGAAACAAGCCTCATGAAAGGAAAAACGATGAATTCCATACTTTTAAGAAACGTAACCATTTATCCCATTACATCCAAGCCTATTCATAATGGAGCTTTACTCATAAAAGACGGAAAAATCAAACAAATATTCCCCCATGACGTGGAGGGATTCCACCACGCTTCCGTGTACGATTGTCAGGGGAAATCCCTTTTTCCCGGATTCATTGATTGCCACACTCATCTGGGACTCTATGATGAAGGTACAGGCTGGGCGGGTAACGACGCCAATGAAACGATCGAACCGATGACCCCTCATATCAGGGCCTTCGACGGGGTATACCCATTGGACCCTGGCTTTAAAGACGCCCTTACATACGGCGTCACCACCGTGAATGTCATGCCCGGAAGCGCGAATGTGATCGGAGGTACCACAGCGGTAATCAAAACACATGGTTCTAACATCAGATCCATGCTAATCAAAGAAACCTCCGGATTGAAGATCGCTTTAGGGGAAAATCCGAAACGGATCCATAGCAATGGAAACAATGATTCCATTACAAGGATGGGGATCATGGGGATGCTCAGGGAAGCCTTTTTCTCTGCTAAATATTGTGACCAGCCAGAGGAACTGAGAGTCGCTCCTCTCGTTTCCGCTTTAAAGCGGGAAATTCCTGTTCGGATCCACGCTCACAGGGCAGATGATATTTTATCCGCAGTGCGTTTCGCTGAAGAATTCAGCCTTGACCTCCGGATAGAACATTGCACGGAGGGCCACCTCATATCGGATGAGCTGAAAGGAAAAAACTTAAAGGTTTCTGTCGGTCCGACGTTCACAAGACGCTCGAAGGTAGAGCTTAAAAATAAGAGCTGGATCACCTATCAGAAATTGACGGAAGCAGGTGTCGAAGTGTCGGTTACGACCGATCACCCTTATACACCCATCCAGTATCTGAACATGTGTGCGGCGATTGCCGTGCGTGAAGGATTGGAGGAACAGAAGGCATTGGAAGGAATCACCATCGCTCCTGCCAGAAACCTTGGTGTATCTGACCGGGTCGGCAGTATTGAAGTAAATAAAGATGCCGATCTGGTCCTGTGGAGCCACCACCCATTTCACTTTATGGCAAAGCCTATGTTGACTTTCGTCAACGGGGAAATCGCTTATCAAAACGTGTAGAAATTTGTTAAAAATTTTCTTCAAAAATCAGCATTTTACCTATTTCCTTTTTAAGATATTTCGTATATGATACAGATGGATAATTTATTTCCGATTACAAAGCGATCTATTCATATATTTTAGCGACTGTAATGAAGGGAAGGCAAAAGGTGCGCCACCAGTTTCTTGACTGGTCTTAGTGGGTTCGATTCCCACCCCGAAATTTTTTAGTTACCATTTAAAAATTTCGAGGGTGGGATCGTACGCGAGTAGACTGCCCTCAAGGAGGGTCTACTATGATCAAGAAACGTGATTTACATGAGTGTCATGAACTTTATGACCTGATGGTGCACCCGGATGTCTTCCCTTTTGTGCGTCAAAAGGCGTATTCCTATGAGGAGCTTCTTTTCCTGACAAAACAAACCATTGAAGCAGAAGAGCGGGGAGAACTTATTTCCCGCACGATTTTGGACGAGTGGGGCAACCCTATCGGAACGATTAATTTATTCGATATCCAGGAAAATGCAGGATTCCTTGGTACATGGCTCGGGAAGCCGTTTCATGGCAAAGGGTATAACCAGCCGGCGAAGGATGCATTCTTTTCCGAGTTATTTTTTGAGCTGGGAATGGAAACCATCTTTATGAGAATCAGAAAGGTGAATACCCGTTCACAAAAGGCCGCAGAAAAGCTTCCTTATGTCGTAAAGGCAAATGAATCAAGGAAATCTCTCTATGACCAATTAAATGCTCAGGATGATGTGTATGATCTGTATGAGATCCCTAAAGATTTGTACACCCTCTATTTATATCAGCTTCAGCAGTCGCCTGAAGAAGAGCAGGCGCTCGAAGCTTAAAAACAGAAAAAGGTTATCATAAAGGTATTTACCCTTTGTGATAACCTTTTTTGTTGGGTCGGATTAAAAAGAGGCATGAATCATAAAGAATACGGTAAAGGTGATGGCAAGTTTTAAATGCCATGCTCGGTCCTTCCTTTTGAAGCGCTTAAAACCCATGCTTATAAGGAAGAAGAGCGCGATGCTCGAAAGGATCCCCGTAATATTGGTGAAGTCCCAATCGAAATCTCTGATGATGGCCAGAATTCCGTGTACCACCACACCTGCCGATGCCAATAGTGCTAAGGGAACGTGCCATTTCCTCAACAGCTTTCCTACAAACTGGACAAGGCGTTTTATTTCTACACCCTTCCACTTTACCCCTTTCAAGCCTTTCCATTTCATTAACAGGAATACCGGAAAGATACTGAGGACGACAAAGTAAATAATTCTTGCTGTGGACCCGAATTGTTTGAGAAATTCCTTATAGGATTCCTCATTCATTCCCATAAGGACTTCCCTGTAAGCAGAAATGAGGAGGATTCCTGCAGCCGTTAAACAAATGCTTAATGCCAAATAAAAAATGACATTTTTTCGTTCCTTAGGATTCGGGATGAATTTCGATAAAAATGATGGACGGCTGATTTTTGATTTGGATTCCATTTACGTTCTCCTATTATCATTAAGAATTATACGATTACTATAACCCTCAAACATGAAAATTAAATGAAAATCTCATGAATATTTGCTTTTGATGAAGCGAGTGGTGGTTGATTGCCGCTCCTCCTAGGCTCTGTCACCTCTCAAAAATTGAATATGTACAAAAAAAGCCGACAGTATGGATGCCTGATCTTACTCTTTAGGATCAGCACCAAAACAGTCAGCCCCTATTTTTTATTTCTGTTTAGCTATTTTTTCGAAGTACAGGTTTCTTACCACGAATGTTTTATAGTTCTCCAATTTTCTTTTTTCTAATGGGTGATGATTGATTCCCATCTTTTTAAGCTCTTGAAGGTACCATCCTTTTGAATATTGATACGCCATTCCACTTCTCCCCTTCAACCATTTGTATACTATATGCTTGAGGGGGAGTACAATGACTCTTTATCTGGACATAGAGGAAAGCACCTCATACATATCCTGGATGGTGTAGGCTTTTTCACCTTTTTCCATATTACGGATCATTGTGTCGCGATTTGACTTAAGCTCATTAACACGGTCCAAGAAGCTCTTTTCGTCCAGTTCTTCTTCTTCCAGCTTTATCGCATAACCGTGTTTCACGAAACTGTTGGCATTGAGGATTTGATCCCCACGGCTCGCTTCCCTGGAGAGGGGGATCAATAACATCGGTTTCTTTAATGCCAGAAATTCAAAGATTGAATTTGAACCGGCACGGGAAATCACGAAATCTGTCATCGCCAGGTAATGAGGCAGTTCACCCTTGATGAATTCGTATTGACGATACCCTTTTTGTACGAGGCTTTCATCCACATTGCCTTTCCCACATATATGAATGATTTGAAAGGCAGTCAACAGCTCCTCCAGATTCCCTCTTACCGCTTCGTTAATTTTTCTCGCTCCAAGACTTCCTCCCATGATCATCAGGACGGGTTTATCCTCATAATAACCGGTTAGTCTCTTCCCTTCACGGGCATCACCCGTGAATAATTCCTCGCGGATGATGGCTCCTGCGCATAAAGATTTTTCACTCGGAAGGGATTGAACCGTTTCCGGGAAGGTGGTGAAAATTTTAGTTGCGAATGGGACGGCTAATTTATTGGCAAGTCCCGGGGTCACATCGGACTCATGGATCGCTACAGGAACTTTCGCCATCTTTGCGGCCATCACGACCGGGACGGATACGAACCCCCCTTTGGAAAAGATGATGTCCGGCTTCGTTTTCCTGATGACGGATAATGCGTCAAACACGCCTTTCATCACTCGAAACGGATCTGAAAAGTTTTTCCAGGAAAAATATCTTCTCAGCTTGCCGCTGGAAATGCTTTTGTATGGGATATGGGGAAATTGTTCAGTGATGATTTCCTTTTCAATCCCATCTTCCGAACCTATATACGTTATGTCCCAACCTTCTTTTTCAAAGTGTGGAATGAGTGCTGTATTAACCGTGACGTGGCCCGCAGATCCTCCGCCCGTAAATAATATACGTTTCTTCATATGTATAAACTCCTAACTCATATTCTAATTTCTTTCTCTCTAACCATTATACACTTTACCAAAAATAGAAGCGGGATAGAACTACGAAAGTTTGACAAAAAGAAAAGAGACCCTTTTCGCAACGAATGAAGGGACTCTTTCACGAGAATGACAGGGATGTATGGCCCCCATCCCTTTTTATAATATAATTGGCTACATTTCTTCCACTTATCGTCACCATCGGGGATCCGCCTCCGGGATGTGTCGTTCCACCCGTGTAGAAAAGGTGATGGATATCCTTGCTGACATTGGAAGGACGAAGAAATGCTTCGGTCATACGGTGAGAGGCCAGGCCGTAAAGAGATCCTTTATAGGCAGAGAATTTATGTTTTATGGTGTCCGGTGTGTAGATCTTCTCCACTTCCAGAGATTCCTTTATGGCCAGTCCCTTTTCTTCTAATGTATGATAAATCTTCTCTTTATACGACTGAACTTCTTCATCTGTCAATTCGATGGCCGGTGCATTGACAAGGATGAATAAATTACTTCCCTTTGTGACGCTTGGATCTGTCGCTGCTGAATGGCTGATATAAATCGTGGGATCACTCGGAAGCTTCTTTTCTGAGAATATTTCTGTGAATTCCTTATGATAATCCCCTGTGAAATAAACCTGATGATGATGAATGGATTCCTGGAAGGTTCTGAGACCCGCTAATATCACGAAAGCCGAAATCGACGGTTCATAGGAATCAAGCTTCCCGTCAGGATGACTCGGTCGATCCTCCTCCTCTATCAATTCTTTCGTAGCCGTGATAAAATCCCCATTTACGATCACGTCGTCAGCAGGAAGAAATTCTCCATCTTCTGTTGTCACACCTATTGCCCTTTTCCCCTTCACCACAATCTCTTTCATTCGGACTCCGAGACGTATCCTCCCCCCGAGTTCCTGGAAGAAAGAACTAAACCCTTCCGCAATCCTTGGGTTTCCACCCTTTGTATAATACACCCCATCTTTCATCTCAAGATGACCGATCAATGAAAAGGTGGCAGGGCACTCATAAGGTGATGAGCCAATATACGTCGCATACCGATTGAACACCTTCAACACTTCTTCATCCTGAAAGAACCTTCTATGAAAATGATCCATTTTCTCAAAGGGACGGACCTTCATAAAGCTATAGGAAAGACTTGGTGACAGATAATCCCTCCAAGAACCAAATACCCGGTAAAAAAATCCTTTCTCAGCCAATGTATAAAGTTTTTCTACCTCTTTTAAATACTCTGAATATCGATTTGCCCCATAGGGATCGATGCCTTTAAGTTCGTTCATCATTTCTTCGGGGTCGGCTGATTGATAAAGGATCCTTCCATCCGGAAAAACGTTTTTCGTATGTTTTACAAGTCTTTCAAACTCAAAATAACGGGAGGAGTCCCCTCCAGCATCATTGATCACTGATTGAAAGACATGTGGCATCGTAATCGTGTTCGGACCGAAATCAAAGGAGTAGCCGTCGATTTCAACGCGCATCATTTTCCCTCCCGGGTGCTGGTTCTGATCTACGACCGTAACATGATATCCTCTACTTTGGAGGGATATCGCTGCTGACAATCCCCCTAATCCCCCGCCAATGATGATGATATTCTTCATGAATAGGTCCTTCCTTTCCACGTGTATCCCTGATTTTTCATTCCTCTCAGCATAGACGCCCACATGATGAAGATAAAGAAGACGGAAGCGAAAGGAATCAAAAGAAAATGCCACTTTGATTGATTGGAGGCTATATCGATCATGAATGTTTGCACCCATATTCCCAACAGGGGAAGAACGTACACGAACTCACCCGACATCAACCCGTAAAGAGCTAAAGGCAGAGGAAGGATGAAGAAAATGGAATAAAACAGGGAAAGAAGAATAACTGATATTGGACTTCTTCCCGTGCCTACATAGATATTCTTCAAAAATCCTTCCCATACTTCCTTATTCGTTTCATACATATGACAGGTCACGTCAAAGCTATTATTGACAAGTGTCACCCTCCACCCGTTTTCCTTTACTTTCCTTGAGAGGTGGACATCCTCCAGAAGGGACGACTTAACAGCCTCATGTCCACCGCAATCATTGTACGCTTCCCTTTTGAAAAACATAAATGCTCCATGAGCTGCCGTGAATGCACTTCTGGTCGTATGATTTGCCACAGCGAGGGGAAGATGAAAATAGACGAGAAAGTGCTGAAACGGTACGAGCATTTTACTAAGGAAGGTCGGTAAGGGAAAATGGGGAAATCCCGTTACAAGCCCCGAATCATATTGTTCCATTTGGAATAGTACTTTCTCGATGATGGATGGAGAAACCCTCACATCGGCGTCCAGATAAAGATAATACAAACCTGAGGCATGCCGACTTAGCTCGTCGCAGGCATGGACCTTTCCCACCCATCCTTTTGGGAGGTGCTTTCCATCGATGATCCTAAAACGGGGATCGTCTTTCGTTAAGCGTGTCAGGAGCTCTCTTGTACGATCCGTCGACCCATCATCCAATATGATAAATTCCACGGGGGAATGGGTGATTCGTTTGATGCTTTCGATCAGCCCTTCTACATTCCTTTCCTCGTTCCTCATTGGTACCAGTACAGAAACCAAGTCATTTACAGTCAACTTACGGGATAGCTTTGGTAAAAAGAGCAGATTGATCATCGTGGCCAGTACAAATAGGAAGATGATCAGTATATAATACATCATGTTCTTTCCACCCCTACTTTCTTCCCTTCCAAAAACTCAACCACTCACTATTAGTCGGAAATCCTTTAAGCAACAATTCAAATGAGGATATGTTTTCATGAATGATATCCTTCTTCAAGCCATCAAGCCTCGTTTCCATACCCATTCTTAAGTGCCCTGTCACCTCTTCCCGTGTTGAAAGCTGACTTGTATCCAAGTCATCCCGGCCAATCCGGATGAACAACTCGGGTCTTTGATCATGACGAAAGGTATAATAAAATGTCACCATCGTGACCATGATCTCCGCATTCCGTTCGTACAAATAACCCGGTCCACTCATAAAGGATAAGGGTCTCTTTTCAAGATGCTCTTCCTTCCCTTGAGGAAAGATCCAAACCGTTTTCTTCTCTTGTAAACACTTCTCAGCGAATTTCAAAGAAGTGATGAGGTCTTTCGGAGAATGGGGATTGACAGAGAATGCGCCGATTTTCCGAAAGAAGGGGAAATCCTCCATTCCTTTCTGACTCATCATCGCGAAGCTGTCTTCTTTTATGACATGATGATTTAAGTAAAAGACCATTAATCCATCCCACCAGCTTGAATGATTGGCAAGTACCAGGTGACCTGAACCCTGTTGAAGCGAATCTCGCTGGTCTTCGATCCACACTCGATAAAAATGCTTCTTGAGCTGGTAAGTAAGATAGCCCGACAGCAGTTGTTGAAATCTCTTACTTTTTTTCGGTTCAATCATGCTACCTTCTCCAATCGTGTTCTTAGAATAAGAGATGCCGTGTAAAATGACGAAGTGACAAGAACCGCAATCCATAGCCCTTCCACCATAGCCGTCACCATAAACATCAAGATCACAAGGAGGTATAGCTTCCTCATCCGGCCGCTCCATTTGGTAGTGAATCCTTCACGCTCCATCCATACATACAGGAAGCATTGGATGAAAAATGAAACAAAAAACCATCCAAGGAAGTTTTGTGCAGGGATATCATAATATGCTCCCCCTTGATCCCATATCCAGTATTCCCTGCCTTTAAAGGCAACGGGGTCGATGATCAAATCCATTGTCACCGCTAACAGAGAGGTCACTGTACTATAGACTAACGCTCCTCTGACAGTCTTCTCCCTGTGCAAGAGGAACTCATAATGTGACATGCTGGTGAACACCACCATGACCCAGGCGAAGCCGATTGTCACTGGCACTCCGAATAATTGAAACCCAAAATCCCTTTCATAATGATAGGACCCGAATATAAGACCGTAATGGACACCTAAACTCTCGGCGATAATCGTAAGCAGCATGATGCCTAAAGAAATGATCAGTCCGGGCCGGGTCCCGAGCCTCTTCATGGCATAAAGAATGGCCAATACCCCTGCTAAATATAAAAAGATGGCATTTGCCCAATGCATGGACGGAGGCAGCAAGTCGAGAGAAACCAGGATGATCCCCACCCCATACCATATAATAAACACTATCCAAATCCAGTCCTGCCAATGTTTAGTCATTCTTTCCTCCCATAGGGTGTTTTTCCTCATTCATCATGAGTACTCGTTTGTTAAGTATATTTCACTCTCTATCCACAGGAAAATATGGTACAGTATGATAGTGAAATCACCATGCTGTATCTGAAGCCATTCAGGAGGAGTACGTTCAATGAGAGAAACTCATACAATGAAAGATAAGATCAAACAACTATCCATCATACTCATCCCCATCCTAGTCACGCAGCTCGGGATGTTTGCCATGAATTTCTTCGACACGATCATGTCAGGGAAATACTCTCCCATTGATCTGGCAGGTGTCGCCATCGGCTCTTCCCTTTGGGTACCCGTCTTCACAGGATTAAGCGGGATCCTTTTGGCCGTGACGCCCATCGTCGCCCAATTGAATGGACGTGGCAATAAAAAAGAAGTTCCCCATACCGTGTTACAAGGTGTGTATGCTGCCATCGCTTTATCCCTTATCGTCATGGTGACTGGGGGACTCGCCCTCAATCCGATATTAAATGGTATGAATATAGAACCTGAAGTCCGTATGGTGGCGAAGGAGTATCTCATTGCCCTCTCGTTCGGAATGATTCCCTTATTCATCTATAATGTATTAAGATCATTCATCGACGCCCTTGGGATGACGAGGGTGACTATGTTCATTACTCTCATGTCCCTGCCGATAAATGTCGTGTTCAATTATCTTCTTATTTTTGGTAAGTTGGGACTCCCTGCACTTGGAGGGGTGGGTGCAGGTGTTGCCTCTGCCATCACCTATTGGCTCATTACACTCATCGCCTTCTGGGTCGTCCATACAAAAGGGCCTTTTAGTCAATATACGATCTTCCGTACCATCCATAAGCCTGACCTTGCTAAGTGGAAAGAAATCTTTGTGATCGGGGTACCGATTGGTTTATCCATTTTCTTCGAAGTAAGTATTTTTTCAGCTGTTACTTTGTTGATGAGCAATTACGATACAGTGGTCATTGCTGCTCACCAGGCAGCGATCAATTTTGCATCCTTCCTCTATATGATCCCTCTGAGCATTTCCATGGCCTTGACCATCGTCGTAGGCTTTGAGGTCGGTGCCAAGAGGCTTCGGGATGCAAAGGTTTACAGCTGGATGGGCGTCAGCTTTGCATTGCTGTTAGCGGTCATATATGGAATCATATTACTCGTCTTCCGTTCTGAAATCGCCTATCTGTACTCGGACGATGCGTATGTATTAGAATTAACGGCTCACTTCTTATTGTATGCCGTTTTCTTCCAGCTTTCAGACGCGATACAAGCCCCTGTGCAAGGTGCCCTTAGAGGATATAAGGATGTCAATATCACCTTCATCATGGCTCTTGTATCGTATTGGGTGATTGGCCTTCCATTGGGTTATATCCTTGCTAACTACACTACTTTTGGTCCATACGGCTACTGGCTTGGGCTTACATCCGGCTTAACGGCAGGCGCCATCACATTGTCGGGTCGGCTCCTATTTATACAAAAGAAATATAGAAAACAATATAGTCATTAGAATAGTGACTGAAAGAGCAACGGAATTCATTTGCCGTTGCTCTTTATTGATGAAATACCTTTCCTAGAACATCCTTACCACCTGTAACGGGAATGATGGAACCGGTAATGAAATCGGATTCTTCCTGACACAGGAACGAAATGATCCTCGCCAAATCCTCCCCTGTTCCGGGTCGGCCAATCGGTGTATGTGGATCATATTGTTCTTTGGCCTTGCTGATTTCGCCTTCTTTCCAATCACCTACTATATCACCAGGGCAGACCATATTTGCCGTTATGCCGTTTTCTGCTTCTTCGATTGAAATCGTTTTTGTGAAGGAAGCGAGTCCCGCTTTCGCCGCAGCGAAGGCAGAACGATAAATCCAGCCCGGTGCTGATTCGACCCTGTCATATCCAAATGTGATGATTCTTCCCCATTGCTTTTCACGCATCTTTGGAATCAATAACCTGGATAAGTAAAATACACTATTTAAATTCCCATTCACAATATAATTCCATTCCTCTGGGGAATATTCGGCAAAAGACTTTCGTTCTTTAACATAGGGTCCGGCATTGTGAATTAAGATGTCGACGCTCTCCACCTTATTCCAGATTTCGGATGCCATCCGTTCACATTCTTCCGGCACGGAAATGTCCCCCTTGACCGGGATGATGGAATTGGAGTAGGTTTCGGTTAATTCATCAACCAACCCTTCTACAAAAGAATCATCGCTTCTATAATTCAGGATGACCGTGTAACCTTGTTTAGAGAATTCCTCCACGGTCTTTCTTCCGATTCCCTTTGATCCGCCCGTTATCAGGACAACTTTAACTTCTTTCATCAAGCTCACTCCACGTACTCGTTATATTTCAATAGTAAGAATGATTATCATGAAATGCAAATCTAAGCTCTTACATAACTCGTTCAACATGGTATGAAAAAAGAGGCGTATAGCATCATTTGATTACGGAAAACTAAAAAAAGCAGCCTCTCCAAAGAGAGACTGCTTTTCGTTCCTGAAATTACTTACCGATGAACTGTTGAGTCCAGTAGTTACCGTTCTCTACATATCCCACACCAATGTGAGTGTAGTTTGAACTCATGATGTTTTTACGGTGACCTTCACTATTCATCCATGCCTGTACTACTTCTTCAGGAGTCTGTTGACCCATAGCGATGTTTTCACCTGCAGAGCTGTACTCGATACCAAACTGCTTCATCATGTCGAATGGTGAACCATACGTAGGGCTTGTGTGAGAGAAGTAGTTGTTCGCTTGCATATCACGAGACTTCTCACGTGCTACCTTGCTTAATTCTGCATCTACTTTAAGAGCTGGAAGACCTTGTTTTGCACGTTCCTGGTTAGTTAATTCCACTACTTTTTGTTCAAACTGGCTTAATTGACCAGATTGTTCACTTGCTTGCTCTGATTGTTGTTTTTGCTCATTTGAAGCCGGAGCTGGAGCTGGTGCTTCTGACTTAGGTGCAGGTGCTTCTGCTTTTGGTGCTTCTGCCGGTGCAGGTGCTTCTGCTTTTGGTGCTTCCTTAGCCGGAGCAGGTGCCGCAGCCTCTGCTTTTGGAGCCTGTCCATTCAGTAATTCTTGTACATTTATATTTTGGCCGTTGATTTGGTATTTTGATAGAACATCTTGAACATATTTGTTTAGATCTTCTTGATTACCATTATATTTAAAGGCGTTCACTTTTTGAGCGACCTTATCTTGTGCCGGGCACGGTGCTGCAGCATCAGCTTTACCTGCTGCGAATGGAGTTGCTAATAATGTTAATGCTGTTGCTGCTGAAACCATCATTTTCTTATTCATAAAAATGAATTCCTCCTTAGTGAATGTGTTTTTCTTTGCTGCACATTCATCATACCACCCTGTTTTTGTTACATTTACGGGAGAACTTGGTAACTAGTAATCAATTGTTCTATTTTGAAAGACAATTTCCTTATAGTAAGATAGTAACCACTGATTCTAGTAGGGAGAAAAGCATGTTTTAAATGATTTACTTACATTTCCAACAGCTGAATGAATTGGATGCTGCAACTAATTATTACCGGTATCCTATTCTTGACAGGTTTTTAAGAGCTCACTCAATGTAACGGATATTACAGGAACATTTCAAATCAGGAAGGATTTCATCCCAGAGAAAGGTATTCATTGCATTTTTTGTCAGAACCGATGAGCAGGTATCCCTTCACGTCGAAGCCTAGCCGTTTTAATTGTCTCACGCCCACATTACACTCGACGAAATTGCTCCCCATCACAATGACAGGCCCTTCTGGAATATCACTTGCATATCTTCGAATGTATCCGCAAGGCAAGGCTATGACCTCTTCGCAATCTCCTTTGGACGAGTCCTGATAATCCCTTACATCCACTACGACATGTTCTGTCGTCACATCAAGGGAATTCCATTGTTTGGTTCGTACGGGAACATATCGATAATAGATCATATATGAGAGTATACTGACTAATAATATGGTTAGTAGAGGCATACTGGTATCACCCTTTTCATTAAACTCCTCTCATTATATACCTGAGCAGGTATAGTTGAAAAGCGAACTGCTCGTATTTACTTTCATGATGATCAATCCTGATTAGAGATTCCTGTCTTTCATTAATTGTGCGGCCATTTCGATATGTAGATGAATTAAACGGACTTTATCATCGTTTGACAAGTCGGATTCAGTAATTCTTTTAGTGGCCAAATAATATTTAACCTCAATAGACTTACGAACCCTCGGGTGACTATTAGCATCTTCAAGTTCACGTTTAATGGCTTCTTTCAATACTTGTTCCGGTGAAACGTCATTGTTTGCTAACATGCGGTTTTTCCATATTTGTCTGTATGATATCAGCAAATCGTTGAATACTACTGACATATTCAATCATCCTTTACATAAAATCTTTATTCTTTAACCATACTAAAAAAAACGAAGAAAGGTGATCTCAATGACTACACCCTATCGCTGTCCCAGCTGTAAAACGAATCGAACACGATTTAATATTATACAACAAGTACCTCAGAGTGTGAAACTTGATCCTGCTTCAGGAGAAGTCGTTCAGAATTACGAGCAAAATCAACTCGAGCCGTTCCACCTCGCTTACAACGGTCCCCAGTTAAAAGTTCAATGTGCGGCTTGCGGCCTGGTGGAGGATGAAATGACCTTTAAGAAATTTGGAGAAAGCACAATGTCATAATCAGAAAGAGGGTAACCAAGCCTGCTACTTGCAGCAGACATGGTCACCCTCTTTTATTTCATGGTCATCAGTGATTGGAAGCTTTTTTAAGCTTCGTTTCCTTTTCTTCCTCTGGAACATCTTTATTTGACATCCTTAATGGGATCTCTTTCATAAAGAAGGTTAAAACAAATCCTACGAGGAGAACCATGGCTCCAATAAAGAAAACATTCGTTAACGCATAACTCAATGATTCTCTGACACCATCCAGAATGGATGCATAGATCCCTTGGAATTCTTGTGGCAATGTTGATTGAAGCTCTTTTAATTTCCCGCCGTTCATGATGTTCTGTGGATCTTGAAGCTGCTTCATGACGCCAGCCGTTTCAGGATCTGTCAGTAATGGAGAGTCTTTTACTGCAGACATTTTCTCTGTCATCTTTGACGTCATGGAAGAATTCATCACAGTCCCCATGATGGCTACCCCTATCGTCCCTCCGATTTGTCTGAACAATTGCGTAGCAGCCGTAGCGACACCAAGGAACTTATGCTGCACTGCGTTTTGAACCGTCAGTGTAAAGACGGGAAAACTCAGTCCAAGTCCCGTTCCTACTATAATGATATTCATCAGGGCTCTGGCGTTGGTCGTATCCGTATCCATAAAGGATAATAGGATCATACCCGTACTCATGACGAACAAACCAATCAGTGCAAGAAACTTATATTTCCCTGTCTTTGTAATGATTTGTCCCCCGATCGTACTGGCAAATACCATACTCAATGTCATAGGCATCATCACAAGTCCGGACTTTGTCGCAGAGGTACCCATTACGCCTTGAATGAAGAACGGCATATACATAATGGCCCCGAACATTCCGGCTCCGAGTATGAATCCAATGATATTGGAAAGGGTGAAGATCTTATTTTTAAACAATTGCAGTGGAAGTACAGGGTTACTTGCTCTTTTTTCCGTTATGATGAATAGGACCAGTGCTACAACCGAGATGGTCAGTAGTCCAATGATTTGAAGGGAAACCCATTCATAATCGTTTCCACCCCACGTAAAGGCAAGTAATAACGGAATGATCGTTAAAGTCAGCATGATCGATCCCAGGTAATCCACTTTCAAGCCTCTATTTGGTTCTTGGGAAGGGAACATTTTATAAATCATCCCAAATGCAATGAAACCTACCGGAAGGAATACCCAGAATACCCAGTGCCAATCGGCATTATCTACGATCCAACCCCCAAGTGTCGGACCGAATACACTGGCTAAACCAAACACACTGCTCATCAGCCCCTGCCATTTCCCTCTTTCACGTGGAGAGAATAAGTCCCCGACAGCAGTAAAGGCGGTGGACATGATCATTCCGGCCCCGAATCCTTGAATCCCCCGGAAAATGATTAACTGTATGATGGAAGCGGAAAGCCCGTTTAAGAACGAACCAATCATAAAGACTCCTATTCCAAGTAGAATAAAAGGCTTCCTTCCATACATATCGGATAATTTACCGACCAATATGGCGGTTACGGAGCTGGTCAACATGAAGATGGTGAATACCCAGCTATAATAATCCATGCCTCCGATTTCAGAAATGATCTTCGGCAATGCAGTCCCCACAATAGTCTGATTCAATGCGGCAAATAACATGGCTGACATGATCGCAATCATGATCAGTACTTTTTTACGATGTTCTAAATGCTCCATATTCTCTGTCTCCCTCAATATTTATAGTATGAATAATTAACCAACTTAAGTAAATGAGCATAATAGAAGGGATGACCAATCTAAAGGTCAACCCTTTTTTCATTCCTGTCAAATATATGGCTGAACACCTCTGTTTCCGAAGCAGAACAGTGACATTTACAGGACATTATCTTGTAACACGTTATGACTTACGAACGGATGAACTCAACAGTTTCTCGAACAGTTCGATCAGGTGCTCGATCTCCTCTTTTTCAAAGGTTTGGAATAACTGCTGAAAATAGTGCGACTTCTTCTCTTCACATTGTGCCAGCACTTCCACTCCTTCAGGAGTAACCGCCAACTCTACGACTCTACGATCTTCATTGGATCGTTGTCTTGTAATATAGCCTTTTTCAACTAGTGTATCAGTAATGGACGTAATGTGACTTGCGGAGACTTCCATTCGCTTTGAAATTTCCGAGGATTTCAGTGCACCATTTTCCCTGATGAGTTGAAGCACCCGGAACTCCCCATTTGAAATGAATTCTCCAAAGATGGTTCGAATATCTGATTTCATCATTCTAAACACGGACCTAAACAGTCCTTCTAGCTCGAACAATTCTTTTCCCACTAAAAATCGACCTTTCTTACACTCAATAAATACTTCACTAAGTTAACTATTAAATAATATACATTTTATTCGATCTTGTCAATGGTTTTATCTTGTTATGGTCATGATCATGTCTACTCCCCATTTGGAAAAAAGGACGATCCCTATCGATAATCCCGTTCCGCACAACAGACCTGTCAACAATCGAAGTATGTTTGTACTCTTCCTCCACCCCCACTTCTGGGTAAACCCGTCAGCTAAAAGGGGGAATGTCAACACACCAGCCATCACAAGAGCGATAAAAGATGAGGAGGGAATCACAAGCCAGATGATCGGGATCCCCAAAAGTATTCCCATGAGTATTCCCATGCATCTGAAGCATACCGGGAATTGCTTCCCCTTCACAATCAGTGAACGTTCCGGTATTCTGTGACACGGCATAAAGGAGAGGGTATACCATTCTTTCACTTTATTCCCCTCCTATGGGCTGCAGTCCGGTGTACAGTCACAGTCCGGTGAATCGCAGTCGAATTTATTCCCTCTTGGCGAGGGCAGGCAGTCAGGGGAATAAATGGCGCAATCCCAACAGTCATTCGTTCTTTGCCTGCCATGATTTTTGCGCTGATAATAGACGATCGTCCAGATGAACAACAGGATACTGACCACGATCATGCCGGAGAAGATGAACAGCTGCAGTGAGGTTTCATGAACACTTAAGCCGTAAACCCCCGCAATAAATAATATGAGTTCCACACAAAACATTAAGAAAACCATATAAGGACTCCCCTACCCCCTTAAGAATTACTCCGTCAGGTCAATCTTCTGTAAAGACTGTACTATTTCTTCTTTATGTAAATTTTCTCCGATTATGACGAAGTTGGTAGGGTATTTCATATCTCCGGGCATAAAGAGGGGCATCCCGTATGAGTACTGAAACAACGTTGGATAGTTCCTGCCTTTCAAAGGGACGTATCCTTTCATCCTGTATATGGAATCAGGCTGGCTTTTCACCCATTCCTCAAAGGCTTCTCCACTCACTTTTCCGCTGAACGTATAAACTACCGCTTGGAGAGTCAGATGTTCCCCAATGGAAGCTCGATCATACGTATGTGTTTCTTGTTGTGCTTTTAAAGACAGAATATCTTTCATGGACACTTGAGAGTAATTCGTTAAATACACCTTGGCATTTTGATTCAATTGTTGTAGTTCATACGAGAATGTCCCTTGCTCCATTTCAGTCAGCAAGTCCATTTTATTCGCAATGATGAACTGTGCATGACGGATTTGTTCTCTCATCAAATGTAAGACAGCCGGACTGAAGTCGCCCCTGTTCCGCCATTGAAGACCATCCACCACCGTGAGGATACCCCTGAATTCAAAACGATCGGCAAACAGAGGGGACAGGATGGAATCGACCACCTCAACTGGGTGTGCAGCACCCGTTGTTTCAATGACCAGTACATCAAAGTCTTCGTTCAGTAGAAGTTCCTGGAGCTGGGACTCCAATTTTTCTGAAATGGTACAGCAAATACAGCCATCAAGAAGTTCACGCAATGCTGTGTCATCATCAACCGCATCACTATCGATGGATACACTTCCTAATTCATTCATCAGCACCGCGGGTTTTTTATCATGATCCTTTAAGGACTTCAGCAATTGTTTAAGTAAAGTCGTTTTTCCACTGCCAAGAAATCCCGATAATATATAGACATCTTTTTTCATGTAATCTTCCTTTCCAATGATCCCTATACACATTTTATTAGAAAGTGAATAGGAACACAACGGACATCACCGATGGATGACAATAGGCAGGGAAGAATTATTCGTTTAAAGAGCGTTATCCACTTTTTTTACGCATAGAATGTAATAAGGCTATGTACCGTCGTATTGATACCTGAAGAAACAGTAAAAGGTGGGAAGATTCATGTATTATGAGAAGATTGTTCCGCTTAAACTTAGAGATTTCCTGAAGAATCCTTCTCATGAAACATTGAAGGATCTGTTACTTCATAATACAGGGGAAACAGATTATGTGGATTTCAAGTCCGATTGGATCGAATTCACCAAGATGGCAAAACATATCCTTGCCATTTCCAATACAGGAGGTGGATGTATCATCGTCGGGGTGATGCAATTTGATGACGGATCAGTCGATTTAAAAGGACTGACCGATGAAGAATTTCTCGATAAAGCAGATGTTGATAATAAACTCCAACATCTGCTGCCTAAATATGTGCGGTATCGCACCGAAGATTTCATTTTCCCTGAAAGCACCCATCCATTGATGAGCCTTAAACGATTCCAAGTCCTTATCATCGATTATGATCCAAGGTACGTTCCTTACACTTCCATTGTCACAAGGGGGGAATTGAGATATGGAGCAATTTATGCAAGGCAAGGAACCAAGACGATTGAAGCCACTCACGACAAATTAGTGGATGTCATTCTCCGGAAAGTGCAGTCAGGAGGGTCAGACAGCGATGAAAAAACATTGAAGGAACACCTTGAGCACTTAAAAATCCTTCATACGGAACATGATCTGGCAGAAGATCAGAAATATAAAGACTATCTGCACGAATTGATCATAAGGAAAATGAAAAAAATTGAATCGTTCCTGGACCTTGATTCTTCTGAATTTCATTCATGGTGACTTGAACCAAGAAAATCCATGATGGCTTCCCGATTCTTTTGTTCATCCATATCGAGGACCAGTCCTGCACGGGCAGCCTTAAGATCAGTGAAGCTTCCTTCAACCGGTATCCTGATCGTATCCACTTTGTCGATTGGATGAAGCATGACAGACATCCCATATTTCAGAATCTCACTTATAGGAGTGGAGGTTTCCACGTTTTTCAATCCCTCTCTGATGAGAGATACAAGAGTCTTCATCCCTTCACCCGTCTCCATTTTTTCCATCAGGCTCTTTTCTGCCAATGACATGATCTCCTGCTGTCTTTCCACTCTCCCAAAGTCGTTCTGACTATCCCCCCTGAACCTTACATATTGTAGGATTTCTTCTCCTTTCAGTACGTTTTCACCCGGTTCTCTCGACCAATTCCAGTGAGCGATCATTGGTTCTGTCACCGTAACCGGTACCCCTTCAGGAAACACAAGGTCCATCATACTGATGAACTCTTTGAAATCAATCTTAATGGTATGGTGTATGTTCAGATCGAAGTTTTTTTGTATCGTATCAGCTAATAATTCTTCCCCTCCCCAGGAATATGCGTGATTGATCTTGCTCTTTTCATAACCGGGAATCTCGACGAATGTATCCCTCATGATGGAAACGATTTTAATAGTCGACGACTCTGGCCTGTATTGAGCAACCATTAGTACGTCAGCCCGTGCAGGCTCATTTTCGCGCTGATCTGAACCTATCAGGAGGAAGTTTACCGGTTGCTTATTTTCATCAAGGGTAAAAGGAAAAACCGATCCATCGGAAGTATTTAATACTTTTTTCGGGGTAGACCCCTCTTCTACAGCAGGCACTCCTTCATCCTTCCAAATCGGAGAACAGCTCACCGCTACAAAGAGAGAAAGTAGGATTGAAAGGATTAACACTATCTTTTTCATTGAATCACCTCATATATACTTTCATTGTTGGTATGGAATGAACATTCTATACGAGGATTCAGAAACCAATTCGGCAATCGGCCGCTGCTGCCGGACAAAAAAAGATCCCAGGTGATATCACCTGAGACCTCTGATTTATTGATCTTTGTTTAACACTTCAATCGCTTTTTTCAGTTGGGGGTCGTTTTCTTTCAGCTTTTCTCTTAGGTCGGTCATAAGCTTCAAGATGGTTTCCCCGTTCAGTGTGCCCGTCACTTCGAGGTCGTTCTCCCCTTGGAATTCCTTAACGGCTGCCGTTGTATCTGCATCATAATAGCCGTCTACTTTCCCTGGATCTAAATCCAGAGCTTCGAGCATTTGCTCTGCTGTTTTCACAGAATCTGATAAATCTTCTTCCTTTAGTTCCTTGTCCGGGTTGATATAAGGAAGCTGGGCATAATCAGGCATCTTCACTTCGACATCTGGCTTGATTCCTTTTTCATGAATCCAGTTTCCTTTAGGCGTCAGCCATTTAGCCGTCGTAAACTTCATATTTGAGCCATCTTTGAAGGTTTCGGCCGTTTGGACGGTCCCCTTACCGAATGTCTTCGTCCCAACCAAAGGTATATCATTGGATTCGCTTACCGCTGCTGAAAGAATTTCTGCAGCACTTGCACTTCCTTCATCAACCAGGACGGCTGTAGGGACTTCTACCTTCTGACCTGATTCTGATACATACTTTTCCACTTTACCGTTACTGTCTTTCACCTGGAATAAGACTTCACCTTCAGGTACAAACAGATTCGAGATCTTTACAGCTTGATCAAGTAATCCACCCGGATTTTGTCTAAGATCCAGAACAAGTTTCTTCATGCCTTTATCGTTCATTTCATTTAACGCTTCTGTCAATTCTTTATACGTATTTTCTGAAAAACTTGTGATTTGGATTTCTGCTACACCATTATCTTTCATCTCAGCATAAACCGTTTCGATCGGGATCTCATCTCTGGTGATGGTTACCTCCATCGGTTTATCCTGACCTGGCCGTTGAATGGTCAGCGTTACCTTTGTGCCTTTTTCTCCACGAATGAGAAGAACGGCATCTGTCACAGACATTCCCTGAATGCTTTTGTCATCCACCTTCGTGATGATGTCGTTAGGCTGCAGGCCGGCTTTTTCTGCAGGGGACCCTTTAATTGGAGAGACGATGGATATGTAACCATCTTTCTCCTGAATTTCTGCTCCGATCCCTTCAAACGAAGAAGAAATGCTTTCCTGGAACTTCTTAGCCTCTTCTTCGTTCATATAATCCGAATAGGGGTCCCCGACGCTATCGATCATCCCATTGATCGCACCGTTCACAAGTTTGTCCTGATCCAGGTCCTTGTAATAGTTCTGGTTTAACTTATCATAGGCTTCATAAAGCTTCTGAAATTCAGAGCGTTCTGTAACCCCTACGTTAACTGCTTTTTCATCTCCAAACGCCAATGCAAATGTTGTAATTCCTGCCGTTAGGAATACAAGGAAAAATAAGAGCATGACGAATTTGAATTTTTTCATTTTTATATAACTTGACTGGGTTTCCTGTTGTGCCTGTTCTGTCTTATCTTGTTCCAAAGCTTCCACCACTTTCGTTGCTATGTATCTTGTGTGAATTTTCGTTTAGAATATCATGAAACATTCCCCTGAGCAATCGTAAGCTCATAACTTCTTCATTCTATCAGCTTTTCCATGTTAGCGAAAGGAAAATCCATCTTCCCCCTTATGATGCGTCAAAATCGTCGTAAAAAACCCCACCGTGCTTACCGCTAACAAAGAATATAAAAATGGTCCCATTCCAATAATGGGGAATCCTGCCATGAGGACGATGCTATCAAAGGCGAAGATCAGCTTACCCACATTCCATCCAAAACTCTTTCCAATTAATTGTGCCAATAAGTCAGATCCACCTGTAGCAGAATTCCCCCTTAGCATGAGGCCGACTCCGATTCCGACAAAAGCTCCTCCAAAAAAAGCACTCAATAATGGGGGAAGATGTACGAGCGTATGCCATTGATAAAAGTAATCGATCATTAAAGAGGATAACCACAGGCCGTGAATACTGTTATAAAAAAGGATTCGATCTTTAAAGAAGGCAAGCAGATAAAGGGGGATACTCAGGAGAATGATGGTAAGACCTGGTTTCACACCAAGCCAGTAGTGGGCAATCAAACCGATCCCGATCATGCCCCCATCAAGAAAATGATGGGGGACAAAAAATAGATTGATGCCTATACCTACGAAAATACTGCCAATGATGATTATACTGAACACCCTTATCATACCATCCACCCACCCATTCCAAATTGGACATCCCTTATTACTGTTGTATGTGGAGTCGCAATAAAAGAGAACAAAGCGGAACGGAATTCGTCCACTTTAAAAGCAGAAAGGTCTTGGTATCCTTAAATCCCCATCTAAAAAAGGGTCAGGAACCGTTGGCCCTGACCCCTAATCATCATTAGATTTTCTTTACATTATTAAAGTATTCTTCAAGTGTCCAATCGTTTTCATGAATCACTTTAGCGGCTTCCATCCCGACATATCTATAGTGCCAAGGTTCATATTGATATTGGGTAATGGACACCTTATCTTCGGGATAGCGAAGAATGAACCCGTACTTATATGCGTTCTCTGCCAGCCATTTTCCTTCTTTCGTATCAGCAAATTCTATGTTCACTTGAAATTGGTTACTTTGACTGGAAATATCCATAGCCAATCCAGATTGATGCTCACTTTGTCCCGGAGGCGCAACGGCCATGACCGCCTTTTCTTCGCCGAATTGGGCTATTTCCCTATCAAGGAGCATTTTTTGGTATTCGTATGAACGGTAACCTGAAATGGCTGTCAGGAATACCCCTCCAGCTTTGGCATCTGCGAACATCTTTTCCAGCTGGTCTGCCGCTTCTTTACGGAGGTGCGCTTTTTCAAGGTCCTGATCCCCGAATACGAATGGAACGTTTGGACGGACTAGATCGGCAGGTTTATATTCATCTAAAGCATATTCCTTATTTACCAATGCCAGTAAATTGGATGGATTTTGAATAACCTGTTTTCCGTCCACGACTTTTACGTCATTGAAGTATTGGGACTCTAATTGCAGCTCTTTAGGTACCGCTTCTTCGGCAGGCTGCTGTTCCGGCAATGATTGTTCATCCTGTTCGTTGTCAGGCGTTTGAACCTTTGGTTCTTTTTCCTGTGTCTCTTGCTGTTTTTGGCCAAATAATTCGTCTGACCACTCTTCCACTTGCGAACAACCTGATAACATAACCAGGGAGGCAGCAGTTATGAAGATGATCTTTTTCATACTTTCACCTAGTTTCTCTATAATGGTTCCATTCTCCATCTTACCATGCCCGGGGCAATATGTAAGCAGGAGAAACTTCACAAAATGAAAAACTGCCTATAAACCCGACATGGGATTGTAAGCAGTTTTTTCCTTTTGCTTCTATAAATTATTCTTGAATGGCTGCTTCTAAAGCTACTTCAATCATTTCATTGAAAGTCGTCTGACGCTCTTCTGAAGAGGTTTCTTCCCCTGTCAGGATATGATCGCTTACTGTCAGAACTGAAAGGGCATTTCGACCATATTTGGCTGCCAATGTGTAAAGGGCGGACGTTTCCATTTCAATGGCAAGGATACCATATTGAGCCCACTTCTCATGCTCCGCATTGTCATTGTAGAACATGTCGGCAGTGAATACGTTTCCGACTTTCAGATTAAGACCTTTTGCTACCCCTGCATCGTATGCTCGTTTTAAAAGGTCGAAGTTCGCGGTAGGAGAATAATCGATCCCGTTGAACGTTAATTTATTCATTTGAGAATCAGTGGACGAAGTCATAGCCAGGATGACGTCACGTACTTTGACGTCCTTTTGAATGGCACCACAAGTACCGACACGAATCAAGTTCTGAACGTTATAACTCTGCATCAATTCATTGATATAAATGGAAATCGACGGGACACCCATTCCAGTTCCCTGTACCGAAATTCTTTTTCCTTTGTACGTTCCCGTGTATCCAAACATATTCCGGACTTCGTTGTAGCATGTTACATCTTCTAAGAACGTTTCCGCAATATACTTTGCTCTAAGTGGATCCCCAGGTAAAAGAACTGTTTCTGCAATTTCGTTTTCTTTCGCATTAATATGTATACTCACTTAAATATTCCTCCTATCAAGACTGTTGAAAGACCATTGTAATTCTTTTTCCGGACATATGCAACGCTAGGAAATGGAAGGATAGAATGATGAATGAGAGGTCAAAATAAAGGCAGAAGGAGTGATTGAACATGGCCAAAGAAAAAATGAGCAAAAAACTGAAGCAAGCAGTACAACATGCAAATGAAACCAACCCTTCTACCCGGTCGGGGACCCAACCAACTTCTTCAAGAACAGAAAAGCTTAAATCATAACAAAGGGGGACACATGGATGGGAAAAAAACACCGAAATAGAATCAATGCCCCTAAGAAAAATAATCATATCCCAAAAGAAGCATTGGATGCCGAGCATAATGCACACGGGAAAGAAAACACAGGTCTAAATAGAAAAAATGGTCCGGGACATAATATGTAAGGACTCATATAAAAAAGGAAAGAATCCGGCCTGTGAGGCAGATTCTTTCCTTTTTTCAAATAGTACTTTATCTAATGAATGACGATCCGGTTCACCCGCTTCCATCCATTTGGCTGGAGACGATAATAATGATGGCCCCTCCGCCCTTCATCAATGAAGACGATGTCACGTGTAGCAATATATCTGCCTTGATAATCCTTTGGAATCAAGTCTGGTACATTAAACGTTCTAAATGTCTGATACAGGGCTTCTTCATGGTTATTTGCTTCAACCGAGATACGATAAACCTTTTCGTACCCTTTATCCTCCCCATATTTAGGGGTTTGGAAAATGGTCACGTCATAAGTCGATCTCAAAAGCTTTGGACGAATGATTTTTTCAAGTAAAGGCATGAGCACCCCTCCGTCATTATGTTGTACTCATACAATTACACAAACTGTGTGTCGAATCCTTCACAGAATCATAGGAATCTTTGTCGAATGGAATATTTTACGCAAATTTGTCGATGGCTTGTTGAAGTTTCGATGCTAAATGGGGGACATCGGACGAACTTATGGTCAGTCTGACCATGGATTCATCCATTTCGAGAGCTTCAGCCAGGAACCCACCCAGTCCCCTCGCCCGTCTGTCCACTTCCAGAAGCAGTTCCACCCGGTCTTCCGTTTGATTCAGGAACATCACTTCAAGTTCATCCAATTTACGCTGATATGGTCCATTTACCGGTACAAACTCAAACTCCTGAATAAAAGGATATCTCCCTCTGTAACGTCTCGGCGCCTCTTCACATTCAACTGTACGAATTCTGAAGCCGAGTTCCTGTACAGAAGTCAGGACGGCATTTGTCAACTGATTCGGCACGATTTCAATATAGTCTTTGTCTTTTGGATCCACTGCATTTTTAATATCGACCCCTGTCGCTACCCATACCCTGGTGTTCCCATATGTGATCGGGGTTTCAAAGGGCAGGGTGAAGGTAAATGGAAATTCTTTTTTTTCATTTTCCAAAACGGTGAATGGATTGGATATTTGCACTTTCTGAATCGGTGCATAATCTGTAAATTTCTTGTCATCCGATTCACGAATATATGTAGTGAAAAGGGTTAAATAGATGGCATCGATACTCTGCTCCGTACTCCCCCCCGTAATTTCCACCACCCCGTTTACCGTCTCCCCTGCAACGTAGCTTGATTTCTCCAATTTCGTATCCACTGTTGCTGCTCCAATACCGATTGAAGCAAATACTTTATTAAAAAATGACATATGAAAATTCCTCCTCGTTTATTGGTTGTGAAATATTTCAATCCCCTTTAATAAATCCCCGGTAGACTCAGATCCTACATGATATTCTTCGTCCCCTCTTTTCAAGATTACAACTCTACTTTTAAGAAATTCTTCCACCGAACACTTTTTTCCTTCTTGCTATAACAATTCCTAAAGATGCGGGGGAAATAAAGTTTCAGGTGCATCCCTTCCATTCCCGACATATTGGACGTGATTAGAAAATAACTTCTTGTAAGGGCGTTAATCAAGAAGTGTTTCTATATATGTATCTATATACGATTCACCTCAAGTTTAGTTTCACACGAGAAAATATTTTTCATTTTTTTGAGAGGTGTGATTACTTGGGTTATTCACCGTTTCAAGTCATTTCAAACCTATTCAAACCGGGTAAACATTCGAATATGTCCCCCCTTCTCGATGTTCAGGCGGTTAACAGGCTTTACGGCGAAATGAAACTGGAACCGGTCCCTTATGTCTATTTTCCTGAAGAGCAAGCTTTGTTCGAGGAAATTTTCAACAAAGTGAAAAAAGGCAATGTCAATAACTTGACAAGAACCTCTTCCTATCTTGATTTATTTAAAAGACACCCTGAACTGCACTGGTCCTTTCTTGCCCACATGGTATCGAGAAATGCCGGTTATCATATGACAGATATCCATAACGATCTGCTCTCACATCTAATGAGTCACACCGAACAACAATCTCTATTCGAGTTCCTGGAGCAATGTAATGCAGCTATCTTTGAAGACGCGTATCCTCAACTATTACTTTATGAAAACTGGAAATTAACCGGCCGCCACTCCTTTCACCTCCTGAAAAAGTTCAACGTTTCAATATTCATGCGGAAGCTATGGGCAGATTATCTCAAGACAGGGAATCACCCAGTATTGACCACCGCACTCATTATGAATGAGCAGCACCTGATTCAAAACAAGATATTATCCAGTCCCGAGCTTAATATGGGAATTGAAAAGTGGAAGTTTTTTCTACAGGACCGGCTTGAATTCACTTCCATCCTTTTCCCTTATGGCAAGCAGTCCCCATTCTCCCTGGCCGGCCTTTCCGTTTCCCACTTTGAGAAATTGGATCGCAGAATACAATTAGGCAAGAAATTATATAGAGTATTATTCCATCCGAATGTTTACCCCACTGCATTATCTTTCTCCCTTCACCATCCTCATACGGGATCCAGGGAAGATTATTGGCCGCATATTTACTCAACTGTGAAGAAAAGAAAGCATTTATTCAGCCCCGAGCTAAGAGCTGTCTGGGAAAATATTCATTATGACGATCCTTCCTCGCCGGATTGGTTTAGAGAGCAGCCGATTGAGGTAATGTCTCCCCTTTTGACGATGACGGACCCTCACCATTTCTCTATGACCCGTAAATGGAAAGCAAGAACGACTATTCTTTTGAAACTAAAGAGGGATTGACACAAAATAATGTGCCCCCCTTCCTTCATACATGAAGGTATGGGCGACACATCAGAGTCAATCCCCGTTATATGAATGGTCGTTGGCATACTAATTGAAATCCAGATCGATGGGTGAATAGAATCTAAACCTCATCTTCCCATTCTTCATCAATGATACATTTGGCAATCAGATACTCGAATGTGATGTCCGCTATTTCTTCAAGCTCATCTTCTGATGGTGCATATCCTCTTTGGATCAGTTCTTTCATAAAGAACTCAGCAATTTCCTCGGTGTCGATAAAGACTTCTATCTCCCGCATGTGATCGCCCCCTTTGATTCTCAATTTATGACAATACTATCCCGGTTATGCCAGGAAAAAAAGTTTTCATAACACTTTAAAGACAAGCATAGACTTTATCATCAAAGGTAGAGGAGCGGATAGTATGTTACATACATTTACCCAAAAAACGAAATCGATGGTAAGAGACCTGGAAAATGGAGAAGGGATCATTGTTTCAGGCATGCAATGGATCCTTCGTGTCATACTATTATCATTCCTGGTCATAAGCGTCCCGGTTTTTCTATATATTATGTGGCTTATTCCTTCTCTTTGACGATAGACTGTGTGTTTGTATGATTCTTCAACTGTTCTAACACATAATCCATTTTATTCTTGTATTTACTATCATTGAATAATAGATACAGTGTTTTGTAGTCATTGTAATGATCAAGGAGCTGATCAATCCAGGTTGGCTTTGGAAATGCAGGTGAATGGAGAGATTTGGATTTACCTTCTTTTTTTTGCGGGAAGACAAATCCATATTTCTTTATGAAAGCTTCCGCCTGCTCTTCATCGGCAACCAGGGTAATTTCATCTTCGTCCGCCTCCAGCCATTCCCCATCCGTGATCCTCATTAATTCATAGATCACGTCTTCCCATGCATCATCTTTATATCGCCATATCTCTGTTCTGAAACCCACCACTTTAAAGAGATCCTCTTCGTATCCCTTTACAAGGACAAGGTCACCAAACAGAAATTTGTATTCAATATCGATCTGTTCCTGTTCAAAAATATATCCATCATAAGAATCAAGCAGTTCTAATGCTTTTTCCTTGAATAACCCTTCACTTTCGTTGACCTCATATAAAAACTCTCCGTCAATCTTTTTAATGTCTGTGATTTTCCCGACGGTACCATAGATTGTAACGACTACCGTTTCCCCAACTCTGAATCTAGGCTCTTTTCGTTTCTTCATTCTCCCCTCACCCTTAATCGCCTTTTTTATATGATATGCAATAACAATCATATCGGTATACACGAAATCCCTGACTATCTTTTCTTTAGGGTAAGAAATGTTTACATGAAATGACCAAAAAACGAATCAATAAGCATACCGCGGGACTTTTTAAAAAAGGACCGACGTTTGCGGGAAACAAATGTCAGTCCGTTGGCTTGGATTATCGTTAATCTTTTTCTTCTAATTGGTAATGGTCCCAGGCCATGTCGAAGATGGACATGCTTTCAAGGTAGTGCCCATTCATTTCGAGATAGGAGCTGATTTCATGGTATTGCCCGGACTGTTTCGGAAAGCTGTGATCATCATAAGCTGAATTCGCAAATCGGGTTATATCATCCTTGGCAGTAGGTTGCCTGTATTTCATCAAATAATGATAAAAGGATTTTCTCATCTCTTCCACCTGCCCTCGTTCTTTCTTTTCTAAAAGGATAGCGGAAGAAGATGAATTCGTAAAGTGTTTGCATCAAATGAGAGCATATCGGTGCCTCTACCTGCTAAAACCGAAAATAATTCTTCTTAAGTAAGCGGGGAAGAGCCATTAGCTCTTTATAAGAAATCACTTTATCAATTACCCTCGTATCAATCAGCATCAGTTGGTCCTCGATTTCATTGATGATGGATTCCTCTTGATAGTCCATCCCGCAATGACTGCAAGAGAGGCTCGGGACATTCGCAATCTGAACCGCCCGTGAGCCATCGGGCAGCTCCCAATACACACTTGACTGATGAGCATGAGCCGTGTTCTCTTCACACCATTCGCACAGTTTCACCGTATTTTCAGCCATTGATGGTTTCTTCCTTATCATCATTTTTGTCCTGATTCATTTTTGAAAGCATCGCTTTATGCTTCTTTTCCTTCAGCTGATCCCTTTTTCCCCTGAAGTCCTTGAGAGAGTTATGATCCGGGTTCTCCTGATATTCCTTGCGACGTTCCAAACGCTTGAGACCTGCAGGCGTAAGAGAGGAATGTGTCTGATTCATCAATCCAGCGATCCCTATGGTAGGTTCATTGATTTCTTCATCATGATAAACTTCTTTAAAGTATTCATCCGCCCTTCCTGCTACGTATTCCTCCGGTTCCGGATAGGTGGAAATGACGCCTTCGAAATTCCTTACGACCACTTTCGAAGCACTTTGGGATATCAGGTAATTCGGTTGAAGGGATATTTTACCTCCGCCTCCGGGAGCATCCAACACGAAGGTCGGTACGGCGTAACCCGATGTGTGTCCCCTCAATCCTTCAATGATTTCAAGCCCTTTGCTGACAGGTGCCCTGAAATGACCGATTCCCTCCGATAGGTCACATTGATAAATATAATACGGGCGCACGCGAATTTTAACCAGATCGTGCATAAGTTTCTTCATGATTGGAACGCTGTCATTGATGCCAGCCAGGATCACAGCTTGATTCCCTACAGGAACCCCTGCATTCACAAGCATCTCACATGCCTTTTTGGACTCTTCCGTGATTTCAATGGATGTATTGAAGTGAGTATTTAACCAAACCGGATGGTATTTCTTTAATATATTACACAGGTTTTCAGTGATCCGTTGTGGAAACACGACAGGAGCCCTCGTTCCGATCCGGATGATCTCGACATGGGGGATGTCCCTCAGGTTCTTTAATATATACTCTAATATTTGATCATTGATCAAGAGACCATCCCCGCCGGAAAGCAGGACGTCCCTTACGCTCGGCGTTTCCCTTATATATTCAATGGCCGCGTCAAGCTGCTTCTTCGGGACACCCATTCCGATCTGCCCGGAAAACCTCCTTCTCGTACAGTATCTGCAGTACATGGAACATTGATTGGTGACGAGGAATAACACCCTGTCCGGGTATCTGTGCGTTAACCCCGGTACCGGTGAATCCTCATCTTCATGCAAAGGATCTTCCAGGTCATACTTTGTTTTATGGATCTCCTGGCCTATGGGAACGGATTGCATCCGGATCGGGCAGCGGGGGTCATCCTCATTCATCAGCCATGCATAGTAAGGAGTGATATTCAACGGAATGGTCTTGGTTGAAATTTTGACCCCTTCTTCTTCCTCCGGCGTCAAGTTCACCACTTTCTTTAAGTCATCAAGGGTTCTGATTGTGTTTGTCAGCTGCCATAACCAGTCATTCCATTGTTCATCCGTGACATCTTTCCAAAGCTCAATATCCTTCCAATCCCTTTTTGGTTTATAGAGATTCATTTTCATCTATTCCACCAACTTTCCAGAAAGTTTCGTTCCACAAGACCAGGAGAATCCTTCTACCTTTCACTTAAATCCTTCTCCCAAATGTTCATATCTTCCATTTTGTCAAAGATGATGCAGTTATTCGCAAGTCTCCCACCATATCTGTACCCAAGCTGGTGGAATGCAGCATTCATCCCAAATGAAAGTGCTCTGGCAATCGTATAAGCGCAAAAAATGTTCTGTTTCACTAATTCATCCTCAAGCTTCGTCAGCAGATGCTTCATATACCCGCCTTTACGATGAGAAGATCTCGTAGCACAATCCGTTAGTTCAGCATTCTTGTTGGTTGCAGATATTTCAGCAGAAGCGGCGCTGATGATCCTTCCATCCTCCTCGATATATACAAAGATTGTCCCATTTTTCATGGATTCTTTTATATAATCGGGATCTTGTAATGGTACAGGATATAGCGTGAACACTTCTTGATAGAGATCTGCTAATTTCTCTGCGTGCCCCCCGGTGGCTACAGATATCAATCCTGACCCTTCCATGGTTTTACTATTCAGCTGTTGAACCGCTTGAAGAATGTCATCCTCTTTTCTCCAAAAAGAACTATTCCTTCGATCATCCGTCAGAAATTTACTCATAAAGAAAGCACTGTCTCCCCTAAAGTAACCGTTTACTCCCCCCTCTACAATAAATCCCTTTTCTATCAGGTGGGCAACCTGATTTGACTTTGCCTTCACAATGAACTTTTCGAACTGATGGGTCTCAGCTATAGTCACCATGAGCTCCAATAGCCTTCCTGCATTCCCCCTGAATTCATCCACCCGGAGTCTACGATTATAATCATCTTTATAAATGGTCGCTTCCACTTTTGGTTGTTGTATATATTCATATGTTTGCATTCTTTTAAGCCCCTTTTTAACAAACATATGAAGGCATGAGATAAGTTATGAAACAAACCACCATAAAAAGGGAACAACCTCATACTTGAATCAAGTGAGTTGTTCCTGTCTAAGGGTGAAGAAAGGGGTGGGTGTTTGACTTCGTTCTTTTGTCCTGGTGTGTCCGGGTCATGACCAATCCTCTCTCAGGCGAATGAGTATAGCATCTTATTACCTTCTACCCCATTGGGATGGAAATCATGAGGGTTTATTACACCAATCGATCATAAATCGAGAAAAAATTTCAGCCGATTGGTAAACCCTCTCTAATTCGATGTATTCATTTGCATCATGGGCCACTTGGGTTGTGCCCGGTCCAAAAATCACCACAGGCATATTGCCTCCTTGAGACAAAATCCCCCCATCCGTTCCCCAGGGAGAGGCTTCAATGATCGGCTCAGACGACATTACCTGCTTAGCATGCAGCGACAGGGTGTTAACTAATTCATGGTCACTTGGAAGGTTGCCCGGCTGCCAGCGCCCGCCAAACCATTCCACCTCGACAGGGTGTTCATCAAACCATGGATCGATTGATCTCAGCTTGGAAATTTCAGTTGTGAATTCCTGTTCGACTTCATGGAGTGTCTCCCAGGGTCCGACTCCTATCCTGCCTTCAATGATAGCCGTATCAGGAACGGAAGATGGCCATTTCCCACTTTCGATTCTTCCGATATTAACGGGTAACGGGATGGGAATATTCCGATACAATGGATCATCCACCCTCTCGTTACGTACATTCTCCAATTCCTGAAGAACGTGAATGACCTTATATGCTTTCTCTATTGCATTTACCCCTTCATACCTCGTTCCCCCGTGTGCAGATTTTCCTTTTACCTTTAGGCGAAACCACATGGATCCTTGCTGTTTAGGGAAGATCTTCATATTGGTCGGCTCAGGAATGATGACAGCATCCGCCTTATAGCCTCTAGTCAATGTGGCTAAGGTACCCGTTCCCCCACTTTCCTCTTCTATGACACTTTGAAAGATCACATCTCCCTTTAAAGGAATATTCAACTCCTGTATCACTTCGATGGCGAGTAGCAAAGCGACCGAACCGCCTTTCATATCCGTTGCTCCCCGCCCGTAAAGCTTCCCGTCCTCGATGAGTCCGCTATAGGGATCGTGAATCCAATCTCTTCTATCCCCTTCCGGTACAACATCGATATGTCCATTTAAAAGAAGGCTCTTTCCGCCGCCTGTGCCTTTTAAAACCCCTACCACATTGGGATTACCTTTAAAATTTGTCCGGTCACATTTGTAAAAGGGATGATGCTTGATATCAGTCTCTTTTATTTCCCAAATGTCCAGATCCAATCCGAGCTTTCTGCATTTCTCTATGATGATTGCCTGTGCCTTTGATTCGTTTCCCCTGACACTATCTTCCTGGACGAGTCTTTGCAGAAGCTTGATCGTCCTTTTCTTTTTTTCTTCTATTTTATCTTTTATGAGGCGATGAGTATCCATTTGAATTCCTCCCCCTACCCTATAAACTTGATATCAGGGCTTAAGATGTAACGGGCTTCTGTCGTCTCCTCTATATCCTTCAATGTGTATGGATTGAATATCTCACGCAGAATTAATTGATCACCTTCACGTGAGAATACAGCACGGTCGGTGATGATCATCGAAACACAGCGCCTGGCCGTTAATGGAAGGGTGCATTCCCTTACGATCTTGCTGCCGCCATTTTTGTCTAAGTGGGTCATGAGTACAATGACTTTCTTTGCTTTAGAGGCTAGTTCCGTTGCCCCCCCCATCCCCGGGACCTTTTTGCCCGGGATGATCCAATTGGCAAGATCCCCATTTTCACTGACCTGCAGGGATCCAAGTATCGTAAGATCGATCTTCCCCCGGCGGATCATGGCGAAAGCGATGGAGCTGTCTGTATAACATCCCCCCTCCACTAACGAAACCGGGAACCCCCCGGCATTGCACAGATTTTCATCTTCATTTCCTTCCAAGGGTACAGGACCGATGCCGATGATTCCATTTTCAGATTGAAAAATGACTGGAAATCCTTGAGGAAGGTGATCTGGAACGAGAGAGGGAATACCGATCCCGAGATTCACAATCATATTTTCTTTCACCTCAAGCGCTGCACGTTTTGCCATCTTTTCCTTCAATTCGTTTCCCAGGCCCATTTCCAATCGACTCCTTTAGACAAGACGATATGATCTACAAACACTCCTGAAGTGACGATTTCCTCGGGATCCAGCTCTCCGTAAGCAACCACTTCCTCCGTCTCGACAATCGTCACATCCGAGGCCATGGCGATCAGGGGATTCGTATTCCTTGCGCTCTTATCATAGACAAGGTTCCCGAATGTATCGGCTTTCTTCGCATAGACAATCCCCACTTCAGCAACCAGTGCCGCCTCGAATACAAAACGATCACCCTCTACCTCAACGAATGTCTTCCCCTTATTCAAATAGGGGTCATCCACCCCGATGTCGCTTATGATCCCTTTTAATCCCACTCCGCCTGCCCTGATTCTTTCAGCTAAGATACCTTGTGGGGAGAATTCAACTTCAAGCTTCCCTTCACTCATCAATCTTCCTGCAATCGGATTAGATCCTATGTGTGAAGCAATCACTTTCCTCACTCGATTCTTAGCAACCAATTGACCGATGCCGATGTGAGGGAACCCTGTGTCGTTTCCGATGATGGTAAGATCCTTCACACCCCACTCCACAAGATGCTTTATCATGCCAGGCGGGGAGCCAACCCCACCAAACCCTCCAAACATCATCGTCATTTCATCATGAAAAAAGTGGCGGATTCCCTCATAGTCGCTCAACTTATTGTGATGTGCGGACATCTACGTCACCTTCCAATTATCTGCTGCCATTTGAAAAGTCCTTCTCAACCTTTTAACCATCTCCTCAAGCTCTCTTTTCGTACTGTTCAATGGCGGTGCCACCATGATGGCAGAGCCCTTCCTGCCATCAATTCCAGCTGAAGCAGGGTATAACAATATCCCGTTATCCACTCCATTCTGCACGATGAAAGACGTAAATCCAGCACCCCGCTCATCAAATTCAATCCCCCACATGAGGCCCCGTCCCCTGATGTCCTGAATAAAGGAAAATTCTGTCCTGCATTTTTCCAGGAGATTCTTTAAATAGGTCCCTTTCTGATCGACACCTTCAATGATCTTTTCTGAATCGATCAGCTTAAGTACGGCCAATGCCGCAGTGGCAGACATGGGGTTCCCACTAAAGGTATGGCCGCTCATGATCACTTTACTTCCCTGTACGATCGGTTCCATGATCTTTTCTGAAATGAGGGTGGCAGCAATCGGGGCATATCCGGCACTGAGACCTTTACCGACAGCGACGATATCTGCCTTGACCCCCCATTGTTCCAAAGCTAAAAAGGTTCCCGTCCTCCCACATCCGGTCATGACTTCGTCGGAAATGAATAATATGTCATGGGCTTCACAGATTTCTTTAATCCGCTCATAATATCCCTTTGGAGGAGTGATGGCCCCCCCTGCTGCTCCGATGATCGGTTCTGCCATAAATGCAGCTATGTTCTCAGCGCCAATCCTCGTAATCATGGTATCCAGTTGGGACGCACATGCCAAACCGCATGAAGGGTAAGTCTTCCCAAATGGACAGTGTGCACAATAAGGGGGTTCGATGGTTGGCCAGTCCCCTAAAAAAGAATCAAACCGTTCCCTTCTTGATGGATGGCCTGAAGCAGATAAGGCCCCAAAAGTGATGCCGTGATAACTGAGCCACCGTGATAATATCTTTCTCTTCAGGGGCTTCCCTTTCTCCTGCCAATGTTGAATGGCGATCTTGATGGCTGTTTCCACTGCCTCTGATCCACTATTGACAAAGAAGGTCCAGGGATAACCAGTTTTATCATTCAAAAAGGAGGCTAACTCCTCTGCCGGCTGATTGCTGAACTGAGACCTGTACACAAAAGCCACTTTGTTTCCTTGATTCACGATTGATTGAAGGATTTCTTCCATACCATGTCCCAAATTTGCCGTCACCGCTCCAGAACAGGCATCTACGTATTCATGTCCATCGGTGTCATACAAGAAAACACCCTTTCCATAATCGATCGTTGGATATTGCTCCCCAATCAACGGTTTTATTAAATGCGAATGAGGCATTGTTCCCCCTCCTGAAAGAATCAGATTCGTACTCTCTTTCGATTCGCTCATCTGGGTGCTCATAAAGATTTCCCATACATTATTCATATGTGTGAAAAGCCGAATCTTTCATTTTTTATTAAAAAATCATCTTATCTTTGGATTTTCCCGGAAATCAGGCAATGATCGAAAGAGAGTTTCCTTTTTTCTATGATTGAAATATACTAAAATTCTCAAAAATTCGACAAAATTTCTGCAAATTGACTAGATATATTAGGTCGATATGTATAAAATAATGGTAAGTTCATCCTTTGATGCTACTTTTTTCTTTATCTTCAGGAGGGGGAAACGGTGAAAAAAACGAGAGAAAAATGGCTGAAATCGCCAAAAAGAAAGAAAATGAAAAAAGAAAGACCAAAAAGAAGCTTTGGTATATTCTCATACTTTCGTACTATAAGAGGGAAAGTCGTCCTGTCATTCGGCCTTTTGACCATTGTCCTGTTGGTCCTAGCGTCTACTTCTTATCTCAATATGATGAAGCTCCAGAAAGAAATCGACACGCTGATCACATATGATATGAAAGTCGATACCAACTTAAAGGATCTTTCAAAAGTATTAAACGATATCGAAATCGGGGAGCAAGGGTTCGTGATTACAGGTGCAACTGGTTTTCTTGCACCCTATCAAAATGGAAAAAAAGAAGTGGAAGGCCAAATCAAAGATTTACATTCACTTTTGAAAGATGACCCGGAACAGCTTGAGAAGATGGGAAAAATCGAAGCACAGTACGGTTTCTGGATGCAATTTGTTGATCGGGTGATCGAGACCAGGAAAGATAAAGGCCTCGAAAAGGCTGCGAACCTTGTCGAAACCGGAGTCGGTAAAAAATATCTGGACGGGATCCGCTCATATGTAGATATGATCGTCGTCGACCAGCAAAAAGATCTGGATGCACGGATCGACTCCCTGACCCGCCAAGTCCAACTGTCGCAAGTCGTCACCATCGGCTTATCGGCATTCGCCGTTCTATTGGCGGTATTCTTTGGAATCATTTTATCTCATACGATTAAAACCAATACAAAGAAAATCAGTACATCCATTTTGGAGATTGCCAATGCAGGTGGAGACTTAACGAAACGGATCCATGTTAAATCAAAAGATGAGCTGGCTGACCTGGCGTCGGATACGAATCAGCTTATCGCAGGGATCGCATTGCTTGTAAAACAGGTTTCAGAGATGGCAGAAAATGTATCTGCAAGCAGCCAGGAGCTTCTCGCATCTGCAGAGGAAACATCGCGCACAATCACGTCCATTGCGGAAACATCGAGTGAAATTGCCGCTGGAAGCGACCAGACGACACATCGCATGTCCTCTTCATTAGAGAAGATGAACAGCTTGGAGGAAGCCGCCCGCTTCTTATTCAACCAGGCAGAACTTGTCAGACAAACCGCTCGTGACATGAGAGTCGTTGCTGAAAAAGGCGGAAAGACTGTCCATGCCTCTTCAACTAAAATGATGAGCATTGAAGAAACCATGTCCAATACCAGTGAAACCGTTGAAGCCCTGGGACAACGTTCAACACAGATCACCACTATTATCGGAACCATCACTGACATTGCCGAACAAACCAACCTTCTCGCTCTGAATGCTGCCATCGAAGCAGCAAGGGCAGGGGAACACGGCAGGGGATTTGCAGTTGTAGCAGATGAAGTCAGAAAGCTTGCTGAACAATCCCGCCAGGCTGCCAAGGGTGTAACGGAAATCGTCCACAGCATTCAGGAAGAAGTCAATATCATCATCAAGCAAAACTCCGACGGGGTGAAGGAAGTCATCGCAGGAGTAGAAATCACCAATGAGACCAATGCATCACTTGAAGATATCCTGAGCCAAACGACGAAAACAACAGTAGTCGTGGATGAAATGGTCGACCATATTCAGGAAACACTGAATCTCAGTCAAGAGGTGGCCACTTCATTTGCCCATGTCAATGAAATTGCCGAATCTACCGCATCTAACACTGAAACCACTGCAGCTGCATCAGAGGAAGGATCCGCTGCCATGGAACAAGTCACGGCAAGTGCTTCTGAACTTTCACAGCAAGCTGAAAAACTGAAAGAATTAATTTCCAGCTTCAAAATATAATCCAAAAAGAGCTGTCTAGCGACAGCTCTTTTTTTCATCATTATTTTCAACTATCCTCTAAACGGATTAATGTCCGCAGTAACAAACGGCTCCAATAATAATCAACAGGATGAATAACACAACGATTAACGCAAAACCACTACCGCCACAACCGGCAACCGGATAAGCATATCCACCTTGATAACATGGATCACAGCCATAACCATAGTTCATACCTATCTCTCCTCAAAAAATTATTTATTTACCTTATACTCTATGTCATTCACCTAGAATGTGTTTGTGCATCCGCCCATTTTTATTTCATGAGACTTCTTTACGCATATCTTATGAGGGTCATTCAATGGATCATTTTTATTTTTTGCTTCATTTACCAAAATCAAAATATGGGCATTCCTATTCCACCGAAAACTTATCCCATAAAAAAAAAGACCGGCATCTTCGCCGGTCTTTCCACTTACAATTATTTTGAAGAGATTTCCAATACTTCTTCCTGTCCTGCCGTCACACTAGTCACGTCTTTTTTCACAAGATCTCCCATGTCATCACCGTTTGTGATGATGATAGGTGTGATGGTGCTTTTCGCTTTTTCTTTTACAAGTTCCAGGTCGTACGTGATCAATGGATCTCCGATACTCACTTTTGAACCTTCTGAGATATGGGCTTCAAACCCCTCACCGTTCATCGAGACCGTTTCAAGTCCAATATGGATGAGGATCTCAGCGCCGTTTTTCGCTTTGATTCCAACTGCGTGTTTAGTCGGGAAAAGCTGCATGATTTCACCGTCTACTGGGGAAACGACTTTTCCTATCGTCGGATCGATGGCAATTCCATCCCCCATCATTTTTTGTGAAAATACAGGGTCCGGCACTTCTTCAAGCGATTTCACGGTACCTGTTAAAGGTGCTACAGCATTAACCGTTTTAGGTGCTTCTTCTTTTTTGCCAAAAAGCTTTTTAAGCATCAATATTCACCTTCCTCTTCATATTTTTATATACACATATGTAACTCAAAGTAAACATGAAAAGTCTATTTTAGCACATATGTGAATGTTTTCACAGTAATTCATTATGTTAGAATAACTTCTTGTATACCCCGTAGCCTTCCTCTTCCAATTTCTCGACGGGGACAAATCTGAGTGCTGCAGAATTGATACAATACCGGAGTTTTGTCGGACCGGGTCCATCATTGAACACGTGACCCAGATGAGAATCGGCCTCTTTGCTTCTAACTTCCGTCCGGACCATAAAGTGACTTCTATCTTCTTTTTCCGAAACCTCTTCTTCATCGATCGGTTTGGTGAAACTCGGCCAACCGCAGCCGGCATCATATTTGTCCTTCGAGCTGAAAAGAGGTTTACCTGACACGACATCCACATAGATGCCCTCTTCGAACGTATTCCAATACTCATTTCTAAACGGCGGCTCCGTCCCATTATTCTGGGTGACATCATATTGCTCGGGTGTCAGCTTTTTCTTTAAATCATCTTTACTCATTCTTATCCCCCCAATGATTTTCAATGAATGCAACTCTTCCAGATCCCCTGCTGTATCGTTTATAATGACCCGGGTTCTTTTTGTAATAGTCCTGATGGTATTCCTCTGCAGGATAAAATTCCTTGGCAGGTAAAATCTCTGTGGCAATTGGCTTGGAAAAGATCCCTGACTTCCCGAGCCTGTCCTTTGATTCCTCAGCAAGTCTCTTCTGCTCTTCGTCATGGTAAAAAATGACCGTTTTATACGATTGGCCCCTGTCAAAAAACTGACCGCCGGGATCCGTGGGGTCGATTTGCTGCCAGTACAGTTCCAATAACTTTTCGTAAGGAAAAACGGAGGGGTCATATTCGATTTGAACAGCTTCATAGTGCCCTGTCGTTTCTGAACATACTTCTTTATAAGATGGGTTTGGAACGTGTCCCCCTGTGTATCCGGATGTCACACTTCCGATTCCGGGCTGTTCATCAAATGGTTTTACCATGCACCAAAAACATCCTCCGGCAAACGTGGCTTTTTGATACATTTCAGTTTCTGACATGCTCGTCATCCTTTCCATAACATTCTCTTTCACTATTCCCTTTGTATGCGATTTTAACGCATTCCTGTTAAAAAGGGAAAGCAATTAGCTTGAATCAAACCTCACCATGATTAAAAAAAAGAGCGCCCACCAAAGGGTCACTCTTTTCGTCCTTTATTTAAGCTTTCTCTGCTTCCCTATACTTTTCCACTTCTTTCGTTCCAAAGATTCTAACCGCTTATTTCCCCGTCTTTCCATGTAAGCGATTTCCCTTTGCAGCTTCTGATAGTGTTCGAGCCTCTCCTCTGAAAGACTTCCTTCTTCAATGGCCATGCGAATCCCGCAGCCTGGTTCATCTTCATGCTGGCAGTCATTGAATCGGCAGTGAAGGGCTAATTCCTCAATGTCATGATATTGTGTGGACAATCCTTCCTGCCCCTGCCACAATTGGATTTCTCTCATCCCCGGTGTATCAATGATCGCAGCACCATTTTCTAACAGGAACAGTTCCCGATGAGTCGTGGTATGCCGGCCTTTGTCATCGGATTCCCTTATTTCCTTTGTCTTCTGGACATCATCTCCTACAAGAAGATTGGTCAGTGTGGATTTTCCCACTCCTGAAGAACCAACGAGGGCGACGGTTTGCCCCTTATTTAAATAAGGCATCAGGTTCTCTATCCCTTCCCGACTAACGGCACTTATGGTAACGACTTTCACCCCAAGCAAAGTATTCTCCACTTCTTTTTTCTTTTCTTCTATATCGGAACACGTGTCCGATTTTGTCAGGACGATGACAGGATTTGCACCGCTTTCCCAGCATAGAAGTAAATAGCGCTCCATCCGTTTGCTATTGAGATCATCGTTTAATGAAGATAGGATGAAGACTGTATTGATATTCGCGGCGATGATTTGCTCTTCTGCTTCATTTCCTGCTTTTTTCCTCGAGAATTTACTAATCCGTGGCAGTACTTTTTCAATGACCGCCCCTTCCTTGCTTAGGAGTACCCAGTCACCTACTGCGGGTAGATCTTCGCGCTGAATGGTGTCAAACCTGAGTTTCCCTGAAATCTTACTTAACACTTCCCCTGTTCGTGTCATGACCATAAAGGCACCCCTTTGTTCAGTCACAACCCTTCCCAATATAAAGCCTTCTTCTGTCAGGTGGTTCATCATTTCAAAAACTGTTTCTCTCGTATTCAACTTGTTTCCTCCCAAATAAAAAAATCCGTTGCGTGGTTCGACACGTCAACGGATTTTTCACGAAAGAAGAAATGAAAAAAATCAAAGAATCCCGTTTAAAGTGAGTTGACGTGCAGAACCGATATTATACATATTTACATTAGCCTTTTGCTCAATTAATGATAGGTTCATATGACATCACCCACTTTCTCAATTAGTACTTTTATTATCCAATATTTTCATCCGGTTTGCAAGCTATATTTCTGATTTTTATAAAAATAGGTGTTTTCACCATTTTTTCTCCCCGGCATATTCTATTGTGTTAATACTGTTAAGGGAGAGATACGGATGAGCCAACATGATTATTTGACGAAAGCTGCGATGTATGACTTGTTATCCGGTTATTATAAATATTCCGATCCGTCCATGCACGTTCATTACTACCAGAAGCACCTTAAATATATGAGGCTTGCCATGCAGGCGCAGCGAGCTGACATGACAACCTCTACACAGCCTTCGTACGTCCGTGTGTTACATGCCGTCCCTGATGCACCGAATGTTGATGTATATGTGAACGGAAATCGTGTATTACGGGATGTAGCCTTCAAGGATGTGAGCGATTATTTAACTTTACCAGCCGGAAAGTATCATATTGATGTCTATCCTGCAGGTACAAGTGTGACGACAGTCATTAGTAAAAAAGTGAAAATCGATCCAGGAAAGATCTACACTCTCGCAGCTGTTGGAACACTGAATAAAATGCAATTACTTCCTTATCTGGATGATCCAACAGTGCCAAGCGGAGAAACAAAGGTAAAGTTCATTCACCTTTCCCCTGATGCCCCGGCAGTCGATATAGCTGTGAAAGGCGGGGATGTTATATTCCCGGATATATCCTTTAAACAAGCCACCGATTATCTTGGGTTGACTCCAATGACCGTCAATCTCGAAGCAAGGGTCGCCGGAAGTAAAAACAGTGTACTGAGCGTTCCGAATGTGAAGCTGAGCCCAAATCAGGCATACACGATCGTTGCCGTTGGATTAGCCAATGGAACACCGGAACTTGAAGCTCTATTGCTGAAAGGATAGAGTCACAGCATAAAGAGGTTTACCATACAAAAAAGGTGACTCCAGAAGGAAGCCACCTTTTTCTTATTGAGCACGGTCGACAGGGACGAGTAGTCTGAAAGAAATATTATCTTCTTTCAAATCAAATTTGTTTGCCCGTACTTTCACATCACTCTTCAGTTTCATGTCTTGCAGTGAGACGTAAATCAATTCATCATTGGGTTGAATCTTTACCCAATCCGGAAAATTATAAGAATCTCTGATCACTTTCAATACATAGTTGACCGGAAGATTCAGTGAACCTACTGAAATGGATTTTTGTTTTAAGAGAATATCCCCATTATCCAACGCCTTCGGTTCAAAACTCAATTTAAAGTCCAGATCTGAAGTAAAGACAGGGACGGATCCCAGTAGTTCAACATCATCCTTGAGCTGAACATCGTAATCCACCGGCCCTTTCATCCCTTCTTCTTCAATATAATGTTCAATGATTAGATTTAAATCTTTCTTGTTGGTCTCTACATTAAATCCAACTTGTTGATCTGTATTATTGTTGTTGTCAGGCAGTGCATCATCCTTTACAGGCATAAAGATCATGGATACGATGATGACGAATCCAAGTATGATCATACCTAAAAGGACAAAGAACCCCACCTTCCATTTGTTCTTCATGACGGCTGCTCCTCTTCCTCAACAGAATCTTTTCTATCTGTCAATGTAGCTAATGTTTCCCCTTTTGCAAGATCCGTAAACATTCGGTCTGCGATCAGCTTATACCCTTCATCATTCGGATGAAAGTAGTCTTCATACAACAAAGTATCCCCTGCATCGATAAATAAGTCCTCGATTTTCACGAATAACGTCTTATCATAACCCGTCAGTATCTGTATGCTTGCTTCATTCCAATTATGAATCACCTGATTGACTTCATCAATATCCGAAAACCAAGTATTAAAAGGATTATACAGACCGACCAGGACAATGCCTGCATCGGGGTTATAACTTCTGATCGTTTCAATGATCTCTTGTAACCGGAGTTGATATTGTCGTTTCTCCTCCTGGAATACCTCTAACTTCAAGTGTGATAAATTTTCACGAAAAATTTTCATAACATCGTTTCCACCGATGGTGATCATCACTAAATCAGATTCTTTAATGGAAGATTTCACATCTTCCTTCTTCAGTCTTTTCAGTAGTTGATCGGTACGGTTTCCTCTTACTCCGTAGTTATGAAACTGGGCATCCTTAACCCCATCCAATGTTTCGAGACTTTTTTCCAGATAAGGAACATACCCTCCCTTTTTCGTACTGTCACCGACACCTTGAGTCAATGAATCTCCTATTGAAACCACCTTCAAGTTTTTCGGTATAAATGTTTCATTGGGACTTTCTTTATCCCACTTGGATACTTCCCTTGTAATATGATCAGCAGCATCTTCCAACGAACACCCTGCCAGGAAAAAAACAAAAGCGAGCATGAGAATGGACATTTTCTTCATATGTGTCACCTCGCTTACTCTTTTAATTATTATATCACGGTTCTTCACCTGTAAAACATTAATACACTCATCCATCGGTCATCGCCAATCCTGACGGCTCGGTCCTGATTGTAAAGTAGAAAAAACTTCCTTTATAAATTGTCCGTAATGGAATTGTTTTGCAATTTTATGAACACGCCATGGTTCCTTATCCGTTGACTTCCTGAAATCCCCGACGCTTTGACCAAAAGTACAACCGGTATTGACGGCCACCCGTATCGGGACTTCCTCGAATATCATCTTCCCTCCATCGGCAAGGGCCCACATGGCCACTAGATCATGAAGGGGACTTCCAGTAATATCCGGATACGTCTTCTTATAAAACCCGTAATAATAATCAACCATTGGTTTAATGATCTGGCCAACTTTATCATTTGATTTCAGATAAAATTCGTGTAGTTGATCGATCATTAGGGGAGTTATGAGTGCATACATTGTAACATCCAAAGGTATGAGGTGAATTTTCTTCGGGGCAAGCTGAATCAGGATATTCGCGGCATAAGGATCTCCATAGAAATTGGCTTCTGCGGTCGGGGTGACATTCCCAGGAACATTGAAAGCCCCACCCATCACATAAAATTCTTTGACTTTCTTCATCGTTTCCGGGTACAAGATGAAAGCAGTGGCTAATGAGGTCAATCTGCCGGCAGAGTAAATATAGAGTTCTCCTGCGTATTGATTGATGAGTTCCTTGATTTCATAGAAATTTTCACTTATGTCGGAAGGGTCGAATGCCATTTCATCCGGGACGATCGGCCCGAGTCCAGCCACCCCATGAACTTCCGGATAGAAATTCGGCCGGGTACCCGTCAAGGCAGAGACTGCACCACCAATAACCGGGATATCGGTTATCCCCGTAATGCTTTGCAGGTATTTTACATTTTTCAATGCGGATTCTCTGGAAACATTCCCATAGTCCGAAACAATCCCAACAACTTCAATCGTATCGCTATAGTAAGCATACAGTACTGCGACGATATCATCGATTCCAAAATCTGAAATCACCAAGACTTTTTTTTTATCAGACAAGCACATACACTTCCCTTCATCAAACATCCTCTAATAAGGAGGAAATGCTGTCGTTCAAGATTCTATCTGAGCCTTTCTTGCCTATTATATTTCTATGATATGTTGATTGTAGTTATGAGGTGGCAAGAATATTCATAAAATCAACCATAACATGGACGAACCCGTGATGGTTACCATGCTACAATAACTATATATCTAAAATGAAAGGTGATTGGAATGAAGAAAAATCTCTTTTTGTATTTCACATGTTTGATTGGTTTATTAGGATTACTTGCCGGTTGTTCAAGTGATCAGAATGAAGATCCTCATAAGGACCATACTGCGGCAAACGGGGACATCAGGGAAGAAACCGCTTCTGTCGACACCCTTCCCTCATTTCTTGACGATAAGGATGACAATATGAGACTCATCTATTCCTCGGCAGCTAAAAACCCTGATCTCCTAAAATATATTCCTTGTTATTGCGGGTGCGGGGATTCAGCCGGGCACGAAAGCAACCTGAATTGCTTTGTTTATAAAACGGAGGGGGACAAAGTGGTGTGGGACGACCACGGTACCAGATGTGAGCTTTGCTTGAAAATCGCAGCTGAATCCATCGTAAAATATAAAAATGGCGAATCCATCAAGCAAATCAGAACATTCATTGATGAACAATATAAAGAAGGCTACGCAAAGCCCACCCCGACTCCGATGCCATCATGATAACAGGCAGCAGGTTTACCTGCTGTCTTTTTCATCCAAAAAAAAGACGAAAGGATCAATTCCCCTTCGTCTTTTTTCATTAGTCTGTGTAATACATGAAACCGATGGCCCCGATACCTGTATGTGTACTGATGATAGGCGTTGTCGGTGCGATTTCGATTTGATCGTATCCTGTTTTCTCTATGATCTTGGCTTTCAGGTTTTGAGCGAGATTCATCCCATCCGCATGGACGAGTCCAACTCCCCTTATGGTCTTTCCTTTCACATCTTCCACAAATTGTGCCGTTAAATACTTCACTACCTGTGAGTGACTTCGAACCTTTGCAACCGGAGTATACTCTGCTCCTTCCAGTGATGCAATCGGCTTGATATTGAGCAGGGAACCGATCATGGCGCGCCCTTTCCCGATTCTCCCACCCTTTACAAGGTTTTCAAGGGTATCCACCACGACAAACAACTTGGTGTTGGAACGGATCTCTTCGATGGCTTCAAGGATTTCATCCATAGACTTTCCTTCTTGAGCAAGTTTGGCGGCTTCAATCACCTGGAAGGCCAAGCCTTTTGAAATGAAACGGGAATCTACTACCGTCACATCTGCTGAAGACATTTCCGCAGCAGACTCTGCCGATCGAACGGTCCCACTCATATTACCGGTCATATGTATGGATAAAACGCGTGATCCATCGTTACCTAATTCATCATACAGTTCAACAAATGACCCTGCAGGCGGTTGAGAACTTTTTGGTAATTCTTTCGAGGCCTTCATTTTTTCTAAGAAGCTCAGAGGTGAAAGATCTACTCTATCTAAGTATGTTTCTCCATCAATTGAAATGGACAGAGGAACCACATGAATATCCAATTCTTTTACGACTTCATCAGATAAATCAACTGTCGAATCTGTTACAATCTTAATTTTGGTCAATTTTGCCACATCCTATCTCCCATATCATTAGTATTATATCGTTAATCGCTGAGGATTTAAATAGATAGTAAGCATTTAACTGATTGGACATGGATCGATATATAAATGCCGGGATAAGCCCCTAACAGAATGGAAGTCATATAAAAAGGTCTGATCCATGGGCATATCTATGCCTTTAGGATCAGAACCCCGCAAAACTTATGCATTATTCTTTAACTCTTCTGATTGATAAATTTCTTCGTACTCTGACCATTTCGTCGTTCTCTTTAAATGTTCTCTAAAGCTGAAGATGGTCTTAGGCCCATGATGATTCATCACTTTCGTGATAAATTGATGCAGCCTGAGATTTACCCTTAGGTAGAGAGGGCTGTCTTTCTTCAATACAGGAACTTCTGAGATTTTGACCTTCCGTCCATACTTTGATTTGAACTCGATGGTTTTGGTAAGCAAAGTATCAATCCTCTTTTTCACCCGTTTATGCCTATATTATACCCTATTTACGTCCGCATAAAATGTCAAACCATGCAAAAGTATGAAAATTTTTTATCCTACAGATGATACCGGAACAATGCATTCAGAGGTGTCATGTTTAGGAGAGTTCACGTAGGTGGACACCCGGTAACCCTCCATCATTTCACGTGGGAGTGGCTTTAATACGGATGCAGCCTGATCAAAGGAATATTCATCAGTGTTGAGCCATTTCTCAATATCTTCACTGTTTGTTAGCATCACAGGCATTCTTTCATGTACATCTTCAACCAGAGAATTGGCTTCGGTTGTCAGAATGGTCGATGTGGTGACCTCCCCATTCCTGTCCCATAATCCGGCAAAAACAAATGGCTGTTCTTCTTTCAATTTGAACCTTATCGGAATCCTCCCTGATTCCTCCTTCTTCCATTCATAAAAACCGTCAGCAAAGATCACCATCCTTCTTGAATGCACAAGGGATTTAAAACTGGGTTTGACAAGGAGCGTTTCACTACGGGCATTGATCAATGGCTTCCACTTAGAAGCGTCAGCCCAATGGGGAACAAGCCCCCATTTGATTTCACCTGCCCTCCTCTTCCCCTTATGAGAAATAAGGGAAAGGACGTTCTGGGATGGAGCGATATTGTATCTCGGCTGCCAGTCTTCAAGAAATTCATCAATCAAATAGAGTTTTACCAATTCTTCCAAGGGGGTCGTCAAAGAAAATCTACCGCACATATTTGGCACCTCATCATCGTTTCTTTACTTAGGAATATACATCATTCCGCACTCGAATCCAACCATAACACTTTACTCCTTTACTATGTTGATGATTGCACAATAGCTTAAAGAGGATTATCATGAATACATGAGACTCGTTAAGCGATCAATTTGACGATCGTAGAAAGGATGAAACCACCTTGACATATGATTTCGATTTTTCAAATTGGAAAGAAGAAGTTGCGAACGCCATCACCCATGGTATCGGATTGATTCTCAGCATTCCGGCATTAGTGATGTTAATCATTTTTGCCGTTCACGAAGGGTCTGCCTGGCATATCGTCAGCTTCTCGATATTCGGAGCTTCGATGATACTTCTTTACTTATTTTCGACACTCTTGCACAGCTTTAAGCCTTCTAAGGTGAAAAATTTATTTGCGATATTGGATCATTCGGCCATTTATGTGCTGATTGCAGGAACGTATACGCCATTTATGCTTGTCAGTGTGAGAGGCGCATTAGGATGGACGTTATTTGGAATTGTATGGGGTCTTGCCATAGTGGGGATCGTGTTCAAGTGTTATTTTGTTCAACGCTACCAAGTGGTATCCACCCTATTCTATCTTGTGATGGGCTGGCTCGTGATCATTGCGATTAAACCACTTTATGCCAGTTTAACAGGTGCAGGATTCGGACTTCTCTTAACAGGAGGGATCATGTACTCCGTTGGTGCCATCTTCTACGTGTGGAACAAGCTTCCTTATAATCACGCCATCTGGCACCTGTTCGTCCTTGCCGGCAGCGGTTTTATGTATTTCTGTATATTGTTCTATGTGTAAATTCATCATTCCAATGGATAAAAAGGTCCAGCGTCTGGCTGGACCTTTTTTATTATGCTGCGATTCTCATTTCGTCCAAGGCAGCCTGTATGATTCCTTGAACCTCGATTGATAACTCCTTTACGTCTTTATCCGCTATATACGCGGAAGAAAGGGAGGGAAGGACTTCGACATATATGTCGCAGGGCTTGATGCCGTGTCTTTGTTTTTCAAACATGTCGGCCGTCCCCTGTATGACGACCGGGACGATCGGGACGGCGGCATCCTTCGCCATCCGGATCCCTCCTGTCTTAAATTCCTTCAACGCTCCACCCTTGTTTCTGGTACCCTCAGGAAAAATTAAAAGGGAGTGCCCATTTTTCAGAACCATACCACCTTCACGGATCGACAGCACGGCCTGTCTCCGATTCTTCCGATCAATGAAAATGCATGAAATCATTTCCATCCAACCGCTTATGATCGGCAATTTCTTCACTTCCATTTTTGAAATAAATCCAAAAGGCTTTGGAATGGAACCTAACAGGACAGGAACGTCAAAATCCCCTGAATGATTGGCTACAAACAGGACCGGCCCCGCAGGAAGCGCCTCCTGCCCCTTAATATGTACATTGCTTCCGGTCCGTTTCATGATACCTCTGGACCACCTTTTAGGTAGATCATGAACGATCCCGTCCCGTTCCTCGACTGACATATCCCTATCCAGTCTTTTTACCTTTTGAAGTGTCGGGATGCTATATAGAAGATATAGCCCCATATAGATCAACACATACACCATTCTGAACACAGTATGATCCTCCTTGATTTTCCTTATCTATTATACAGGATACGATTCGTCAGGAGAATAAAAAAAGGGGAAGCCCATTATGATCTGAGCTTCCACCGGAAGATCATCTATTTTCTTTCATAGATCCTGAATTCATAGTCGTAAGGATTCTTTTCGTCCCTTACACCCTTTTCTGATGAGATACAAGTGAATTCTTCCCATGGAATGGCCGGCATGGTCGTATCCCCTTCAAATTCATGATGGATCTGTGTGACATATAGTCTTTCTACATGGGGGATGAACTGTTTATATATTTCTCTTCCACCCATGATAAAGATTTCTCCGCCATTTTCTTTAGACCACTCCAGAATTTCTTCAACAGAATGCATCACAAGGCAGCCTTCTTGTTGAAATGCTGTATTTCTGGTCAAAATGACATTTTCACGATTTGGCAGCGGCTTACCGATGGAATCGAATGTCTTTCTCCCCATGACGATGGAATGTCCGTTCGTCGTTTTTTTAAAGAATTTCAGATCCTCAGGCAGTCTCCAAGGCAATCCATTATCTTTCCCGATCAGCTGATTCTGATCCATCGCCCAAATAAACGAGATCATACACTCACGACTCCTTTGATATGCGGATGGGGATCGTATCCTTCCAGTTTGAAATCTTCGAAAGTGAATTGGAATATGTCCTTCACTTCAGGATTGATTACAAGCTTCGGCAACGATTTAGGCTCTCTTGAAAGCTGTAAGTTCACTTGATCTATATGATTTTGATAGATATGCACATCTCCGAATGTATGGACGAATTCACCTGCTTCTAGATCACAAGCCTGTGCAACCATCATCGTTAAAAGAGCATATGAGGCAATATTAAAAGGAACACCAAGGAATACATCGGCAGATCGTTGATATAACTGACAGGATAACTTACCATCTGCCACGTAGAATTGGAAAAGGCAGTGACAAGGAGGTAAAGCCATGTGATCCACATCGGCGACATTCCATGCGCTGACGATCATCCTTCTGGAGTCAGGATTATGTTTGATCGTTTCGATGAGGTTTGTGATCTGATCGATCGTTTCACCGTCTGCACCTGACCAAGATCTCCACTGATGCCCGTATACAGGTCCCAATTCACCATTCTCATCTGCCCATTCATTCCAGATACGGACTCCGTTTTCCTGTAGATAGGCTACGTTGGTATCCCCTTTTAAAAACCAAAGCAGTTCATGGATGATGGATTTGACATGCAATTTCTTCGTTGTAAGAAGAGGGAATCCCTCCTGTAAGTCAAAACGCATCTGGTAACCGAACGTACTGATCGTACCCGTCCCCGTCCGGTCCTCTTTCTTTGTCCCATTTTCCAGTACATGTTTGCACAAGTCTAAATACTGCTTCACAGTGACCACACCTTTTACTAGTTTATAGTTCTTTAAAAAATCGATATGTTGCGGGTGCCTTTTCTTTCAGTAGATTCCTAGTTTCGGGATTCAAATAGTACATCGCAAATGTTTCTGCAAAATATTCTTCTTTGTATTGAATGAAATATTCTTCACCCGGGAAAACCCGGGGTGCTTCCCTTTTCCAAAGGGGTAGGAATTCCAGCTCATAATATAGATCCGTCAACACGTACCGATCAATGCTATGGGCGAACTCATGAAGTTCCAGATTATATGAGTTGTGCCCTTTTCCTTTCCCGCTATGACCGATCTTTACCAGTACAAGCTTGGAACCACCTATTCCAGGGACATCATCCCACGTGATACTTTTATTAGTGTACCCTCTCGGGGTGACTCCTTTCAAGTGACTTGTGGTAGAAAAATCGGTTAACTTGGTTTGGAATAATCGAATCTTGATATTCTGCGATTCGGCGGACTCCAAGAGCGAGGTCGGAATATGATCCAGTCGTTTGATCATAGCACCGGCCTCTTCTTGATCAAACGTTGACTCTGGTAAGAGGATCATATTTTCCAGTTGCTCACTGGATTGAAGATTTAGCTGTGTTTTAAGGGGTGAGTGTTTTAAGAGGGTACCATCGTAAGTAGCATTTGTATGGGTCCAGAGAATGACAAGAGTGATTATATTCAGAAGGATGATGAAGGTACGTTTCACATTGATCCCTCCTTTTTCTTATGATCCGACAATGATACAATTATTACTATTTTACCATAATGATAGACCCGATTTCAGAGAGTATTATTTCCATTTCTTAAAATGAGCAAAAAAACAAGCACGTTCATCACCGTGCTTGCTTTTTTCTTTTGATATATGGTAAATCAGGACACGCTCATCCATTGAGGTGGGGTGTTTTTGTCCCAAAAAATGCTTCCCAGTTCATGGTGGGCCTGGAAGTTATCGTGCACCGTATGGTAGTGAAAGTTGAAATAATAGCCATCTTTTGGTGGATGGTCTTTTCTTACATGAAAACGAATGATATCTTCACCCGAACGCTCGTCATAAATATGAAAGATCTTTTCTGTTTTAGCATATTGAGGTACTTCTGAAATGGTAAGGGACGTTAAGTCTTCTTCCGGAAACTCTGCTGCTGTATCCGCTATTGCCTTTTCAATCTTTGGAAGGATCAACGATCTGAATTCATCCTCTATGACAGGCTTGATCTTGGTCCCGAATTTTTCATATGCATTTTTTTCTGCTTGTACCAGCATCGATTCGATGAAACCATCATGGGTTAGGGCTAACTCTTCTTCCCTAGTTTCCTCTGGAGTCGATTCCACCGTGGAAGGCTTGCCATTATTTTTGGCAAGGGCATGATTTTCTTCATTCAGGAAGGCCTGTGATGGTGAAACAAGTCCAAATGTCAGGATGGATAGTAAGATAAAAAACGATTTCTTGAGCCAGATCGACATAGATAACGTCCTTTCCTATGTATTACGTCTATTATTATACTACTTCTTACGAGTAAAAAGTGAAAAAGGTTTCATTTTTTTGTAGGATATAAAAATCTTTATGTGGTAGTATATTAATGAGGATACTTTGTAAGGAGGATAACTAGATGGATACTGGAATTATGATCAACATCGGATACATACTTCTGTTAGGTTATTTTATTGTACTGGGATTCACTGATTAATATTATGGGATTAGACAGGCGATGGATGCCTGTCTATTTTATTGGCTATTTCCGTAATTCATTGCTGCGTTTAATTGGAGCGAGAAGTGGTTGATTTCCGCTCCAGGTGCTCGCTTTCCGCGGGGCTGGCGGTGAGCCTCCTCGGGCTAAATGCACTGGCCCCATAATGTTGGACACTTAAATTTCTAAGCAGCTAATTCAGTACTTACTCGATAAGCTACCGGACTTTTTCGTTTTAACCTTGATTTGATTCTCAGGTGATTGTAGTAATACATGTATTCTTTCAGTTCTTCTTTAAAGTGCTCGATACTATCAAATTCCTGTAAGTAAAGGAACTCAGACTTCATTATCCCAAAAAAGTTCTCCATGACCGAGTTGTCGTAACAGTTTCCTTTACGAGACATACTTTGGGTGATGTTATGTTTTTTCAGTGTCCTTCGGTACTGAGCCATTTGATAATGCCACCCTTGATCTGAATGGATTAAGAGCTCATCGCCTTCATTTACATGTTTTAATCCTTGTTCTAACATCTTCTCGACCAAGTCAAATGTCGGCCTTGATTGGAGCGTATAGGTAATGATCTCTCCGTTAAATAGGTCTAGAATGGGGGACAGATAGAGCTTTTGACCGAACAGTTTGAACTCCGTTACGTCTGTCACCCATTTTTGATTAGGTTTATCGGCTCTAAAATTACGATTTAGGATGTTGGGAGCCACTTTGCCAACTTTCCCTTTGTAGGATTTATATTTTTTCATTCGCACAATGCATTTAAGGCCCAATTCTCTCATGATCCGAAGAACTTTCTTTTTGTTAATATCGTGACCTTTTTCTTGAAGAACGTCCGTAATGCGACGGTACCCAAGACGTCCTGAGTGTCTATGGTAGATGAAATTAATTCTTCTTTTCCATTTACGATCAGGATCTGGTTGGTCTAATTTTTTTGTGATGTGATAGTAAGTACTTTTAGGAAGCTTAGCTACTTTTATCATTCTAGTCACCGGGAATTCGTTCCTTAGTTCAAATACTACTTTCGCTTTGATTTCGTTGGTGATGGTTCTTCCTGAACTAAGGTGTTTAGCTTTTTTAAATACGCATTCTCCATACGTAGGTATTCCAGTTCTTTTTTCATATCTTCCATCGTTTGGTTAGAAGAGTTATCTTTGATCTTCTTATTCTTATGGTTAGATGTCATTGTAGAAGGCCTCATTTCTAATGATCCGAAGGCATCTTCTCCAGCTCTTTCCCACTTTTTCACCCACCTACGAACCATACAGGGGTCTGGGATATGAAAAATGGCTGATGCCTCTCGAATGGAGCAATTCTTCTCCGTAATAAATTGAATTACCCTCAGTTTAAAGGCAGAAGGATAGTTTGTATAGGGAAAGGTAAAGGCTTGGTCCCCGTGGTGACGAACTAACATCACCCAATAGCGCAGAACAGATTGATCAACCCCCACTTGATTGGCAAGATCTCGATAACTAACGAGTTCATTAAGATAACGTTTAGCAGCTTTCAGTTTAGATTCTTGAGTAAACTTGGCCATACGTGCTGGCACCTCCTATTGTTGGTTGGGGTGTCCAACAATAGGGGGGCAACTCAAAAGCCCTGTGGGGTCTCACCTGTCCAGCATTTCCCGCAGGAGTCGAGCACCTTCCGCTACAATCAACTGTCCAAGCATACGTTTATCACTGTTACAGATTACAAATCACATTCTGCATAATAATCCCAGCAATCTATGCAATCAAAGCCCTTTATAACCGGATGACGCCAAAATGGAATTTGGCTGATGGCCTTTTTATGACTTCAAAGCCCATTTCTTCGAATAGGGGTGATTGATAGTGTTCTTTTAGTACGACCCGCTTCTTGGCCACTCGTTTCGCTTCTTTTATTCCTTCTTTTGTAACCCCGGTATAGCTTGCCCACTGTCTGATGGGATTAATTCCATGTGAGTCGGTCAATGCTTCTTCAAACATGGGATCAATGTAAACGACGTCGAATGCATCATCCCTGAATTTCTTTAGTTCTTGGTCAAAATGCCCATTCAGGACGTTTATACGTTTCATGGCCCGATTTAACGCAGAAAGCGGGGAGTTCCATTCCTGCAGTCCTTGATGAACGATATGGGCAATGAATTTATTCGCTTCAATCCCTGTTACCGACCCTTCTTCCCCTACGATATGGCTCGCAATGATGCTGTCTGAAGCAAGTCCAAGGGTGCAGTCGAGAAAGCTCATGCCTTCCTCAAGGTCTGCCGCTTCGATGAGTGGATCTTTTTCCCCCCTCATAAGCCTCTTGATTCGGAAGGATGCTGAATTTGGATGGAAAAAGAATGGCTCGCCCTTCCCTTCCCGCGTATGAAGCTCAAGCCGTTCTTTCCCGATGACAAGGCAGTCACCATCAGCTTTTTCCATATGGTGACGGATCGATCTTTTTTTCCTCGGGATATACGGTATTGAAAGGAGATCGGCCGCCTCATGCGCTTTATCTATTACGTTCTGATTGGTTCTTCCACAAGTGGTGACAAACACGTTAGTGATTCTCCTTTGGATATTCATTTTTCTATCATCTTTTCATTATCCTACCACAAACAAAGAGCGGATGACTCTGTCATCCGCTCTTTTATGATGGTCTGTTAACAGTTTTCGTTAAATGCACTCACCAGATTTGAAATAATGGAAGAAATGTCGTGATCTTCAATTTCTTCCCTGGGGATAAAGTGCACGACCTTTTTTCCTTTTAGTAGAGCCATGGACGGTGAAGAAGGTTCGTAACCGTCGAAGTATTCTCTCATCTTGGCAGTCGCTTCTTTGTCCTGTCCTGCAAATACCGTGACAAGTTGGTCAGGGGTCTTATCGTTATGCATGACGGATTGAGTGGCAGCGGGACGTGCAAGTCCAGCTGCACATCCGCAAACAGAGTTAACGACGACAAGGGTCGTTCCTTCTGTGTTTTCCATGTAATCCTCTACTTCCTCTTCTGTACCAAGCTCTTTAAAGCCTGCTTGTGTCAATTCCTGCCTCATCGGCGTAACCAACTGTCTCATATATTCTTCATATGCCATAGACATGCATAATCAATCCTTTCCTTTTTATTGGTGACGTGCTTCTGTCATCTGTTTCCAAACCGATCCTTTTGCCTCTTCGCCGCCTTCGATTCGTTCAATGGCCATTTTCACCTGAAGTTTCACTTCAAATTCAGGGTCGTTTTCTGCCTCTTTTAAACCAGGGAGGGCAGATTCATCACCGACTTCGTAAAGGAACATGGCCGCGCGCCATCTAACCAGTTTACTCTTATCCTTCAAGGCTGCAACCATTTCAGGAATGGCCGCTTGAAAGCCCAGATCAGAAAGACAGTCACCCGCCGTCCTTCTCACTGTTACGGACCTATCATGCAATCCTTTGTACAGCAATGGAAGGACTCTTTCATCTTCAATCATTCCAAGGTACACAACGGCTAATCTGCGGATCGATACTTTCTCGTCCTCAAGGGCTTTTTGAAGGAGAGGTAAGTCACCCAATGTAGGGTCCTCCATCGCATCCAGTTTCTGATACCTGGTTTCCCATTCCGGCGATTCAAAATCTTCGACGGTCACCTTTTGCTTTTTCTTATAAATGAGTGGTCCCTTGGCATCTGTTGTTTCCTCTGCTTCCGCGATAAGCCCGGAAAGTCTTTCAGAAGGATAGGCTGCCACTAATTCTTCACTCACGTCGCTGCCGATCTCATCCAGATCACCGTACCGGATGCCGTAATCTTTCCACTTTCTAAGAAGGACGACATTATCCCCCTCTTTTTGGGCCTGACCGATCGCTTCAAGGAATGAAGAAGGCAGGGAAAAACGCTTTTCTTGTTCCCCATCTGTCACCTTTACTTGCATCGGAATTCCTTTGAACATCTGCACACTGACATTCACTTCACCGAAATGTTCCTCCATAGGGGATTCCGTTTTCTCATCGGCTGCATCTTCACCGAAAGCCTTTCTCACCTGTGGCAAAAGCTCTTGCCAATCGAATTTAGCATTCCGTTCGACGGCCAGGAAATCGGCAACATGGTAAACCCCTTTCACACCTTCGATGGCCAGGATCTCTTTGATGACGGGAGGAGCCCCCTCCGCTTCATCTTTTTTATAGTTGTTGCTCTTCCCGACCTTCATTTCCTGATCGAGAAGAACTTTCATCGTATTCGGACTTGGAGTAGGTTCAATTGATAAAATCCTCAAGACTGTTACCCCTTTCTCTAAACTGTTCGTTTCCATCTTAACACAGTATCCTTGTTGCCTTAAAGAAAGAGACTTATTCGGCAAATTCAGAGAGATAGGTCCACCTCTCAATGAGTCTTTCCAGTTCTTCGTTCAGCTGTTCGCTTTCCTTCATCAACTCTTGTGCCCGTTCGAAGTTGCTGCCGACTTTTTGGAGCTCGGCATCCGCTTCTTCTATTTTTGCTTCAATTCCTGCCATCTTATCTTCAATTTCATCCCACTCTCTTTTTTCCATATAAGAGAGCCTTTTTTTCTCTTTCTCCTTCACTTCTTTAACAGGGACGGGTTCTTTCGTTGAATCTGTCGGCTGCTTCTTATTTAAAGCTTCACTCTTCTCCAGATACTCAGTATATTCCCCGTAATAGAAATCGATCTGTCCATCACCATTGAATATTAACAACTGATCTGCTGTCTTATCCAGGAAGTAGCGGTCATGGGAAACCGTGATTACGACACCGGAAAATTCATTGATATAATCTTCAAGCACTGTCAGGGTTTCTGTGTCTAAATCGTTGGTAGGCTCATCCAGCAGCAGGACGTTGGGTTTTGACATTAATAGTTTTAACAGGAAGAGCCTTCGTTTTTCACCGCCAGACAGCTTTCGGATCAACGTTCCATGGGTGCTCATTGGAAAAAGGAATCTCTCGAGCATGGATGTAACGGAAACTTGTTCCCCCTTATCTGTCGTTATATACTCTCCCGCTTCTCTTATATATTCAATCATTCTCATATTTTCATCCAGTTCTTCATGACCCTGGGTATAGTAGGCGATCTTGACGGTCTGTCCTTTGATCAATTCTCCTTTTGTCAGCTCATCGGTTCCTGCAAGGAGATTGAGGAAGGTTGATTTTCCGCTTCCGTTTTTTCCTACTATCCCGATCCGGTCTTTAGGCTTGATCAGAAAAGAGAATTCATTTAAAATCCGCTTGTCTTCAAATTGTTTTGAAGCGCCTTTGAACTCATACACCTGCTTGCCTAAACGATTTCCTCCAATCGCCATATCGACTTGTCCATTGGACGGACCGGATGACATGGTATCTTCGAGGTGTTCAAATCGCTGGATACGGGCTTTTTGTTTCGTGGTCCGGGCTTTTGCTCCCCTTCTCATCCATGCAAGCTCTCTCCGGTAAAGATTTTGCTGTTTTTCGGATAATTGGCGTTCCACTTCTTCACGTGAAGCTTTCGCTTCAATAAAGGAAGCATAATTCCCTTTATAGGCATAGAGGCTGCCTCCATCCAATTCAAATATTCGATTTGTCACTTTATCAAGGAAGTACCGGTCATGTGTAACGAGTAAAACCGATCCGTTATATTTCCCCAAATAGTCCTCCAGCCACTTGATGGACTGGTAATCCAAATGGTTGGTCGGTTCATCCAATATAAGCAGGTCCGGAGTTTCAATGAGGACCCCCGCCAGGGCAACCCGCTTCTTTTGGCCACCGGATAATTCATTCATTTTCTTCCCGAAATCATGGATGCCGAGTTTCGTTAAGATGGCTTTTGCATTGGCACTTGCATCCCAGGCATTGAGAAGATCCATTTGCTTTTGTGCTTCAAATAATTGATCTTGGACCCTTGGACTTTCCGGGTTCTTCTCCATCTCCATGAGCACCGTTTCATAGTTTCTCATAGCCTGGATGATCTTCGCTTCTCCGCTGAATACTTGTTGAAGCACGGTTAATTCCCCATCAAATGCAGGTTCCTGTTGAAGGTAGGCAATATGATAGTCGTTTGGCTTTGAAAGCTCACCGGTATCATAATCCTCCATTCCGGCTATCAGTTTCAACAGACTTGATTTACCTGTACCGTTCACTCCGATCAGTCCGACTCTTTCCTTCTCCGTAATGGAAAAGGATATTTCTTTAAACAGAGTCTTCTCCCCATATGTTTTGGAAAGATTCTCAGCTGTTAACATTCTCATTCTTGACCAGTCCATTCTTTATTGAATTGCTCTAGAAACCGCATCATGAATTCATGGCGTTCTTCTGCCAAAATCCTGCCGGTTTCTGTACACATTAAATCTTTCAACTTCAGTAATTTCTCGTGAAAATGATGGATGCTGGAGCTATCCCCATTTCTGTATTCCTCTACGGTCATATGTTCCCTCACTTGAAAACCAGGATTATACATCTCTCTGCCTTTCCTGCCCCCATAAGCAAATGTCCTGGCGATGCCGATCGCCCCGATGGCATCAAGGCGATCGGCGTCCCTGACGATTTTCGCTTCGATCGCAGTCAATTCCGCTTCATGACCACCTTTATATGAGATGGAATAGATGATCGATTTCAGTAACGTCAAGTCTTCTTCATTGAGTGTGAGATTCATTAGGATATCATCCAGCTTCTTTTTTCCTTCTTCTTCACCTACGAATTTCTCGTCCGGCACATCATGAAGCAGTGCCGCAAGCTCAATGATATATGTATGGGAAACCTGCTCTTCCCTCGCGATTCTAAGAGCCTGTTTTCTCACACGATCTAAATGATACCAATCATGTCCGGTTGATTCACCTATGTATTCTTGTTTTAAATAGTCTATTACTTGGTCCAGCTCTTTACGCTCCACATTTCCACCTTCTCTTCCATTGTACCAAATGATGTTCTACTTTCAGAATAAAAAGGAGTGGATGCCCGACTCTACACATCACTCCTTCTTTGATTTTTTCATTTACTTTCTGAAAACCAGCTTATACCAATTGTGTTTTCACCAGCATGTACACCGATCACTGCCCCGAGGGGATAGGCCCCAAATTCTATTTCCGGATAAGCTTGCCTCAGCTGTTCCATCCATTCCAAAGCATCTTCCCGATTTAAACCGTGTAATACAGATACTTTCCCTATTCTCCTATTTCCAAGAGCTAGATCCAACTGGTGGCTCATGCTGCTTAAGCCTTTTTTTATGCTTCTTACCTTGTCTTCCACTTTAAGCTTACCATCTTCAATGGAAAGCATGGGCTTTATCTTCAGCACGCTCCCCAGGAAGAATGATAGGCCGCCCATCCTTCCGCTTTTATGCAGCTGCTCGAGGCTTCCTACCATCACATACGTCTCACAGGAGTTGATTCTTTCTTCAATCGCCTCTTTTATCCCAAGGGGATCATTACCTTCCTCCGATAAACGTTTACCGTACTGAATCAATTCTGTCAACGGGTTGGAAAGTATTTTCGAATCGATGCAGCTAATATTTGGAGTGGTGTCCTTCAGTAGTTCCGCTGCCTGATAAGCAGACGAAAAGGTACCGCTGAAATGAGACGAAACATGGATGGAGAAGATATAGTCATAGTCCCTTGACAGTTGTTCAAATAATTCCTTAAACCTGCCGATTGAAGGCTGAGAGGTTTTCACTTCCACCTTTTCGTTCCTTAATTTAGAGAACAATTCTTCAGGGGACAGGTCAATGCCGTCCATATACTCCTTCTCCCCGAACAGGATGCTCATCGGAACTACATAGATGTCGTTTTCCCCACTCTCCGATTGATTTGGAACAAATGCAGTACTATCCGTTACCCATGCTATTCTCATGAAAAATTCCCCTTTTTTCTATTTATATGAGCTCAACTTAGGACTAGAAGTCCTTTCGCTTCAGTTGTTTCAGTGTATCTACAGAGAACGATATCATCTGTAACACATCATCGACCATTTCCTCCGTAATCACCCGGTTGAAGGTTAAAATCCCTTTATATGAGATCGGTTTAATGGAGGACTTCACTTCTTGCCACTCCCAATGTTTATCCTTCCCCCAGGCTTCTTCCAGGATCTCCATATGACGATGAAGTTTTTCATCACCTTTATAGACGATAAGAATGTCCGCTCCAGCCGTATTCTTTTCAGTCATCATCTTTCTTTCTGCCAGGAAATGCCCCATATCCGCCTTCAGATGAAACTCGATTGAAAGCGATTTTTCGTATGGGAGTGAATAATGGATTTGATAACACCGCTCATAATGAGCAAAATCAAACAAATCCTTCCGATCAAGTATCTGAATATCCCCTGTCAAGTCAAGATCGTAGACTGCTCCTTCAAAGATTACCTTTAAGTTATCAAATGCTGTCGGGTCAAACATCTTTGCCCTCCTTTCCCTTCTTCTTCGTTAAAACAGTCCGATTGCCCTGCCGTCTTCATCTACATCCATTCCGAAGGCAGCAGGTTTTTTCGGCAGTCCCGGCATCGTCATGACTTCACCCGTCAACGCAACGATGAAGCCTGCTCCGATCTTTGGTTTCAGTTCGCGTATCGTGATGGTGAAATTCTCCGGACGGCCGAGTTTTGCCGGGTCATCAGAAAGGGAGTACTGCGTCTTGGCCATACAGATCGGGAGAACGCCCCAGCCACGTGTTTCAAACTCTTCCAACTGCTTTCTCGCTTTGACCGTGTACTCCACTCCACTTGCCCCGTATACTTTTTTGGCTATGGTTTCGATTTTCACCTGCAGGGAATCTGACAGTTCATAAAGGGGGGAGAATTCTTTTTTATTCCCTTCGATCTCCTCTAAGACCTTCTGTGCTAAATCGATACCACCTTCTCCGCCTTTAGCCCATACATCCGTTAATGAAACCTTTTTATTCTGGTTTTCACACCACTTGATCAAGGCTTGAATTTCATGGTCACTGTCTGTTTTGAACTTGTTGATGGCAATGACAAATGGCACATTGAATTGCTCCAGTGTCTCCATATGCTTCTTCAGATTGGACAATCCTTTTTCCAGGGCCGGAAGATTTTCTATTTGAAGGTCCTCTTTCGACTGGCCACCATGCATTTTTAACGCACGGATGGTGGCAACCAGTACAACGGCATCTGGAGATTTACCTGCAGCACGGGACTTGATATTCAGAAATTTTTCGGCTCCTAAATCTGCCCCGAACCCGGATTCTGTTACTACATAATCAGCAAGCTTCAAAGCTGTCTTTGTCGCCATGACACTATTGCAGCCGTGAGCTATATTGGCAAATGGACCTCCGTGGATAAGAGCAGGGGAATGCTCGATCGTCTGGACGAGATTAGGCTTTAGTGCATCCTTCAGTAATAACGTCAGAGCCCCTTCCACCCCGAGATCCTCGACGGTCACCGGTTGTTTGATCCGGTTATAGGCGACAACCATCTGACCGAGTCTTTTTCTTAATTCTCCGATACTCTGAGATAGACAGAGAACAGCCATGATCTCAGACGCAACAGAGATATCAAAGCCGTCTTCCCGTGGAACCCCCTGTACTGGCCCGCCCAGACCGACGATGATCTGGCGAAGGGAACGATCATTCATATCAATCGATCGTTTCCATACCACTCTTCTTTGATCGATATTCAATTCATTACCTTGATGAATGTGATTATCCACTAAGGCAGCCAGGGCATTATTCGCTGTGGAAATGGCATGGATATCCCCAGTGAAGTGGAGGTTGATGTCCTCCATGGGAAGCACTTGTGAATAGCCGCCACCTGTCGCTCCCCCTTTGATACCCATCGTTGGCCCAAGGGAAGGCTCCCTCATGGCAATGATGGTGTCTTTATTCAATCGGTTCAAAGCATCCCCGAGTCCCACAGTCACTGTCGACTTCCCTTCACCTGCAGGCGTTGGATTGATCGATGTTACGAGGATTAATTTCCCCGGTGAATGGTCTTTCAGTTTATGTATCGATTCAAAGGATATCTTTCCTTTGTACTTGCCATAAAGCTCCACGTCATCTTCTGTCAGGCCGATCTTTTTAGCAATGTCCACGATCGGCAGTAAAGTGGATTGTTGAGCTATCTCGATATCCGATAATACTTTTTGCTTTATTGTAGTCATGGAAGTTCACCCTCTTAGCTTCATTTTTAAAGTAACCGCGGCTTGTCTATTCCTATTGTATCTTTATTTTACACTATAAATGAACACTTTTGCTCTTCAAGCTTCTCTCCTGACGGGAATGATGGCGGATAGTAAAACATGATCGACTCCCGGGACGAGAATCGATCATGTTTATTTTTGAAACATAAATAATGTCGTGAACGTCAAAGCCTGCTTTAATTCATTGGAGAGATTGTCTGTGTGCGTCGGTTTCACGCCTTTTTTGTAGATATAGTCTTCACCGACCTTTTTCCATCCTTTATCATGGGCAAGCTTTTCCAATTCCCACGGCATCATGGTATTACAGATGACCTCTTTACCTTGGAGACGGGGATAGGCATTTTCCCTCGGATGAGCAGTCGGTCCCAATAATCCGATGCAAATAAATCCATCCTTCCTCACTATCCGTTCAATCTCATTCAATGTGTGTAAAGGATCTTCCGTCCATTCTACCGAATTGATCGCCATCACAGCATCAAATTGATCATCCTCGAACGGAAGGGCATTCAGATCCCCTTGTTCAAAGGACAGATTGTCCCTTTCCTGCTCCTTGGCAAGTTCAATCATGTTCCTTGAGAAGTCCATTCCTGTGACCCAGTATCCTTTTTCATACAACAGATAAGATCCGTATCCGTCGCCACACCCTAAATCCGCAACGGTTCTTGCTTTCCCTGCGTGATCATGAAAGAAAGGGATGACGGCTTTTCTGCTTCCAGTTGTCCACATTTCGACGCTTTTTGAATGCCAATTGTCGGCATTATCTTCCCAGCGGGTTTTGGCGCTTGTATGCCATTCTGAACTTTTCATATGTACACCTCAATATTTTTTCTATACTGTTCTATATTCTCAGTTCATCGCCTTAATTCCTGCATAAAGGCATAATGAATCCAAACCTGAACATAATATTATTATGTAAACTTAAAATTATCCTGCCGTTCACATTATGATTTCTTTCTCATTTGTTCATACTAATGGTAAAGTCTGAACAGAAAAGGTGATAGATATGGAAGAAATCTCCAAGGTGCAACGGAATTATCATGGAGATATTATAAGCTTCCAAACCTCTTCCGGCCGTATCATTTCCTACCGGAAAGCCGTATTGGAAGCATCTGAAGGTATACTTCAAGGTGTCACACTCAATGAGAATGAATGGGGAGAATCTGAGTTATCCAGTCTGGCAGTCGAAGATGGAACTTTTAACGACTATCCTTCTATATTTTGATTCCCGCATCCTCCATCCAAAAAGGACTTTCATTTTAAATGAAAGTCCTTTACCCTTTTCTTATGTTTTTGCGGCTTTTAAATGGATATATTCATTATTCACTGCGATTTTGAATCGTTCGCAGCCCTTCTACCCGGCTCTTTTCTTCCTCGAAGAATTGTACGAGATCACCAATGCGATCGATGGAATCCCAGCTTAAATGATGTTCGATTCCTTCCACATCTTCATAAATATGTTCTTCCTTCACTCCAATGACACGAAGGAATTGTTCCAACAGCTCGTGTCTGTAAACTAAACGCTTTCCTACCTTATTTCCCTTTGGAGTGAGAACAAGACCTCGGTATTTCTCATAAATGAGATAATCATCCTTATCAAGTTTCTGAACCATTTTGGTAACTGAGGAGGGGTGGACAGATAAAGCTTCTGCTATATCCGAAACTCTGGCGTAACCTTTGTTCTCAATTAACATATAAATCTGTTCTATATAATCTTCCATACTTGGTGTAGGCATTTTTTACCCTCCAAATTCCCATAAATATCATTAAAAGTTTACTATAACTACAGGATGAATACAACCCGGACCCCGAACGCCAAATCACTCACTCGTTCACCGTCATCTCTCCACAGTCAACTGATTCCTTTCTAAATTGGACGAATGTTGACTCGAAAAACGTCATATTGTATAGTTAAGACATCATTGAAGTGACCCGATGATTATGGCTTATATATCTGTCATAATCATCATTCATTTCGTGAAAACTATTTTCCAGAGGCACAACCGTGCTTGAACGATTTAGGAGGATTCTAACATGCAAAATGGTAAAGTAAAATGGTTCAACAATGAAAAAGGTTTTGGATTCATTGAAGTTGAAGGTGGAGACGACGTATTCGTTCACTTCTCAGCGATTCAAGGTGAAGGATTCAAATCATTAGAAGAAGGTCAAGAAGTTTCTTTCGATGTTGTTGAAGGAAATCGCGGACCACAAGCTGCAAACGTAGTCAAATTATAATCGTACAAAACAATAGATCAACATGATGAAGGGCAGCCCCTAAAATGGCTGCCCTTTATTTTTGATAGGCGTTGTTCTTATTCAGATATTCTCCGTATTGACGGATTTGTTCCCCGATGGTGCATTGTTCTATACAAAAGCGGTGAGCATACGTTTTACCATACTCTTTGCGAAAGTGTGCTTTCAGTAAGCAGTCGTTACAGTAGGTGTCTATAAGCTCATCCACTTTATCCACCACTTCTTTTCGATTCATGAGATCACTCCTAGATTTATTCACGCACAGCCAATCATTGTATTAATAGAGTATATAATACACAGCAGAATTATTCTAATCGTTTATTACTGTGTACCTTAATGCCTTGAAGTGCCTGGTTGGCAAGCTTATCGGCTTCTTTGTTGTCTTTCCTGTTCAGGACGATCAGATTGGGTTTCAGCCCAAGCTTTTGGATCGATCCTTCAATTCGATCAAGCCACCTGCTCAACCCCTCTTCATAGCAAGGCCACTCTCCCCCAAGCTGCTTCATTGCCACCTGTGAATCTCCTTTAATCGTACAGGGCACATTTTTAACCCCGATTTCTTCAAGCAGCCCGAGAGCTATATGCAATGCCGCGTATTCAGCTTCATTATTGTTCTCGATTTCCTCTAGAAGTGCATTTTTTCTAATCCGAAAAGATTCCCCGCCTTTTTCATAATAGATGACGATTCCCGCACCCGCATAGTTCGTTTCTTTATCGAACCCGCCATCAAAGAACACTACGATGTTTTCGGGTTCCTTCTCTAACTCCTGATTCAATTTGATGTATTCTTTCCTTGTCCAAGAGTTTCCCATTTCATCAATGATTTCAAGATCAACGACCCTTCCCGTTTTCATCAGATCATCTACATGGATCAATGTTTCTTTCCGCTTGAAAAACCCGGATTCAAACCATATATCGGAAGCGGTTTTGCTTTTATATTTAAATTTAATTTTCATTTTCATTCTTCTTTCACTCCCTTTTCTTCATTTTATTGTTCAAAATCATTTTTCTTTGTATAATGAGGACTATTGTTTCATTCACTTATGAACAATAGGAGGACTTATTATGTTTAATATATGGTTTGGTCTGGTTTTTGTACTCATTACATTCTCATGTTTACTTGTCATGTATCGAATGTTTGGACGAACCGGACTCTTTGTTTGGATAGGGATTTCGACCATACTTGCAAACCTTGAGGTCGTCAAGACGATTGAAATCTTCGGTCTGACGGCGACACTCGGGAATGCCATGTATGGTACCGCCTTTCTGGTGACGGATATCCTGAACGAGAAGTATGGTAAAAAAGATGCACAGAAAGCGGTTTGGCTTGGATTCTTCACGTTGATCGTCATGACTATTATTATGCAACTGGCACTCTTATTTCAACCACATCCTGACGATTTCGCCCAGGAATCCCTTGCGACGATCTTTGGCATCATCCCGCGGATTGCACTTGGCAGCCTTGCCGCTTATCTTGTAAGCCAATTTACGGACGTGTATATCTTTACGTATCTGAAGAAGAAGTTCCCGACAGATGGCCAATTTTGGATCCGCAATAATGGGAGTACGATGGTGAGTCAACTATTGGATACCCTTGTCTTCACAAGCATCGCCTTCCTTGGTGAATATCCGATGCACGTTTGGTTCGAGATTTTCGTTACTACCTACCTTCTCAAATGGGTGATTTCCCTTATGGATACCCCGTTTGGCTATATTGCAAAACGATTTCCAAAGAATATGGGATGACCGAAGCCGGGTGTAGGCATTTTCACCCGGCTTTTGCTATGTATATGGAGGATATGGAGTGAAATGCCATGAAGCATTCTCCTTCCTCTCTCTTAATATGCTACTATATTTATATTCTGAATATGTATGAGGTGAATACGATTGTTAGAAGTATATATTGATGGTGCAAGTGCCGGGAATCCCGGACCAAGTGGAGCCGGTATATTTATCAAATACAACGGTGAAGTGGAAAAACATTCGATTCCTTTAGGGATCATGGACAATCATGAAGCTGAATTCCTCGCCTGCAAAAAGGCACTAGAAATCTGCTTGGAGAAGAAGAAAGATACCGTATGGTTGAAAAGTGATTCTCAAGCTGTCGTTCATGCGATTGAGAAAGAGTTTGTACGTAATGCGCAATATAAATTATTGCTCGGAGATATATTGAGCTTGACGAAGCAAATGAACCTTTTCTTTGTCAAATGGATCCCAAGCAAAGAAAATAAAGCAGCTGATGAGCTGGCTCGTAAAGCCATCCACCTGAACTAAAGGGATCCCGTCCATATGATTTCGCCCTTATAATTTTTCACAAGCGCTTTACAAACACTTACTAAAAAGACCATCAGAAAGGTTACAATCCCCCTTCTGATGGTCCCTGCCTTATGCCAATCCCTGTTTCTCCATCCACCTTAGAGCTTCCTTTCTGGAAGGGATTTTCTGGGAATGGAGTCTTTCTAATATGGACATATAGAAGCTGCTGTCAAATTGTTTCTGTGCTTTTAACGTAATTTCAATGGCACTATTGACCAGTTCATCCGGGGCGTCTGTGTATTTTTTGCCGAAATAGATGAAGCCTATCGCATCTTCCTGAAATTTAAAGCCTTTGTTTTCCAGATCTATGAGAAATTCTTCTGTTGTCTTTTTCACGTTTCTCCTCACCTTATCGCCACTTTGTCATCTCTTATCTTACAGAAAATCTCTTCTTTTGCCTATCCTTTTTGGAAAACAAGAAGGCAATGAAGCCAAGAAGGGAACCAAGTAATGCACCGCCCACCACTTCCTGTGGCTGGTGCCCAAGCATTTCCTTCAGTCTCTTAGGTTTCTTCTCTTCGAATTCAACGGTTTCCTTTTCATGCGCCTTCCTGACAAGCTCATCGAGACTATTTACTTTAAGAGTCAATTCACCGGTTTGGCGGCGAATTCCCTGGGCATCGTACATGACGATCAGACCAAAGATGAAGGAAAGTGCGAAATCAATCGTTCTTACCCCTCTTTTTAACGCAATGAATGTCGTCAAAGATGCCACTCCGGCACTATGGGAGCTTGGCATTCCCCCTGTCTGAAAAAACAGCTCAGGCTTCCACTCCTTCTTTTTCAAAAAGTGGAGCGGAATCTTCAATCCTTGGGCAAACGCAATACTGATCAGTGCGGTAATGATTCCTTTATTCACCCTAACACCTCCCTTATTCGTAGTGTGTCCTAAAATTCTCTGTACATGGGATATTTGTAGGCAACCAAGACAAAATAGTAAAGATCACACTAAAGGAGGGTCTTTATAATGACTAAAGGAAACAATAAAAATAAAGGGAAAAGCGCTAAAAGTGTTAACCCCCAAGGAATTTCACAGGATGCTGAATTCGCGATCGAACCGAAAAGCGCACTAGAGAATGCAGCTAAAAAATCGAATAAAAAATAAACGTCAATAAAAAAGTGTCAGGCTTAAGTCCTGACACTCTTATCATATTTAGCTTGAAGCCGCCAGCACATTCGAACCTACTAAAAACCTTCTAAGAACTTTAAGCTCTAATTCGTCCACAAGCGTAAGTGTATCATGTGATACATGCTCCCACCTGGCTTCGTCAACCGACACAGAAAGAGGTACTTCACAGTGAATTTCAGCCAGTTTCCTTGAAACATGCAGCATGTCAAGGTCTTCCTCAATCTTCTTCCGTTGTGAAGGAGTCAGTTCATGCAGATTGGCAAGGATACCGGAAATATCCTGATACTGTTGAATCAGTTTCATGGCTGTTTTCTCCCCGATCCCTTTTACTCCTGGATATCCGTCACTTGTATCTCCCATGAGTGCTTTCACATCAATGAACTGTTCCGGGGTGATGCCCCTTTCTTCCACAAAGAGGTCTTTCGTATAGGTTTGATAATTCCCAAAACCTTTTTTCAGCAGCATGATGTCAATGTTATCATCAAGAAGCTGCAGGAGATCCTGGTCTCCACTTAGAACGGAGACTTTTCGCTCGGATCGATGGAGCTTTGCCAGGGTCCCGATACAATCGTCTGCTTCATAGCCCACTACGCCCACATTGGAAAGATTGAATCCTTCAGCCACTTCTTTTGCAAGGTCGAACTGTGGGATCAGTTCAACAGGGGGTGCATTCCGATTCGATTTATAGTCATTGAACACTTCATTACGGAAAGTCTGGCTCCCCATATCCCAGCATACAATGATGTGTGTAGGCTTCACATGATCCGCTGCCATGAGCAGATGTTTCATGAACCCCTGGACCCCATTGGTCGGGAGGCCTTTTGAGTTCATCATGAATTGGCCCGTTACGGCCGTTGCAAAGAAAGAACGAAATAATAATGCCATTCCATCTATTAATAATAAATGCTCATTTTTATTTTCCAAGTCATCCACTCCTAACCCCGTCGTTTCGTACATACCTTTTAAAGTATAACACATCAGCATAAACAGCTAATTGGAAAAGTGATGAATCTCTTCCAATTAGCTACTCGGTATTATTCTTTTTCCACCCTGTGCTCTTCGTACGAAACCCAATCGCTATAACTTCCTACATATAGCTTCACATCAGTAAATCCGGCTACTTTAAGAGCAATAAAATTTGGGGTTGCCGTTACACCAGATCCACAGTAGACAATGACGGGCTCATCTTTTTTAAGCTTCGAGAAACGTTCCTTCTGCTCATCGGGCCCAAGGAAATACCCTTCATTCATCCCTTCCGTCCATGGAAGGTTGATCGCGCCGGGAATATGGCCCGGAATACGGTCGATCGGCTCTTCCTGACCAGAGAACCGTTCCCTGCTCCTGGAATCAATCAACGGGATCATTCTATCTCCATCAGCAATTTCCCGTATTTCATCCAAAGTGGCCAGAATGCCGTCATTTACGTTCGGATGATAATTTGTTGTAGGATAATGGGGAACGAAGGATTCGGTCTTTTCAGAACCCTTCTTCCACGCGGCAAATCCACCATTCAGGATAAAGACATTTTCATGACCGATATAATGGAATAACCACCAGCACCTGCCCGCAAAAGCCCCTTCCTTCTCATCATAAATCACGATGGTTGTTTGTTTATCGATCCCCGCATCCTCCACTTTACGAAGGAAATTCTTCATATTTGGGAGGGGGTGTCGTCCCCCGTGCTTCTTCGCATAACCGGATAAATCTTTTTCAAGGTCAAAAAAGACGGCACCGGGAATATGGCTTTCATTGTATCCTTCCCGGCCTTCTGCAGGATTCCCTAACGAAAAACGACAATCGATGATTCTGACATCCCCATCGTCCATATGTTCTTTAAGCCACTCCGCATCTACCAGCACACTCATGGTTTCATCCCCCTCTTCTTCATCAATCTCCGCACTTCTTCCTTCGGTTCCCAACAAGAAAACTGATAGGTCGTTTTGGTCTCATAGCCTAATCTTGAACAATAATAGGAGGTCTTCTGCTCTTTTTTCACCCCTTCTATGTGAATACAAGTAGCACAGCAATGATAAGGATTCACTATGGATGTCCTCCTTCTTTTCTAAGCCTCCTCGAGACATATTAAATCCCGTTTCAACTGATCCAGGTCCTGGACGGTCTCGAGTGCTTCAAGATAGGATGTAATCTGATCGGTCACCTGACTTAGCAGCTCCTCTTTAAGCAACTTGAATTCCTCTTCCAAATAGGATTGGCCCCAGGTGTCCAACCTTGACCGTTCCTGTGTCAGGTAACGGTCTGCAGGTTCTTGAAGCAAGGCTTCCAATTTTTCCTGCACCACTTTCTTTCCGCCTTTTTCAAAGAATTGCTTTGGATTCTTGAATGTGGAGAAAACTTCTTCAAATGGTCGCAATTCCGTTTGGTTAAAAGCGCTCTCAAATTCAATGCTCGTTTCATTTTTATAATCCATTGGGGACAGGACGAGATCTTGTTCCACCCGCTGGATTTTTTCTTCCATTGCAGCCCATTGATCTCGGAGCTGCTTCTGAATGAACTGCTGAATCCGCAGGGAGGTAGCCCGCATTTCCTGAGCCAGATCAAACCCGATACTTGATAAAAATTCCTTTAATCCTTCACGGATGGCCTGGGATTGAGATGGATATTGAAGAAATAACCCGGAATGAAATGCTTCTTTATAGAAGTCCGGCACCCTGAAAAATACTCTTTGTTTTACATAATGCACGAGTTCCTTGGATTCCTGCAACATCTCCACTGTAAAGGGATCCCGGGATATGCCGTCAATGATGGATTCAACCTCGGACTTCCGCTCCAGAAGCTCCCTCTTCCTTGATTGTTTATACGTCTTTTCACTGGAAGCGGAGTGGAGATATTGTTGAAAACGCTTCAGCCCTCTCTCCCACTCGCCAAGTGCGGATTCGATACTCATGCTCACTAATTCATTCTGGATGAAGGTTTGGAATTCCTTCTTGAAAGCATCCATCCCCGATTTATGAGATGCAGATTCTTTAAGTGCCTGAAGAGATGATACTCCGAAAATCCTTGGAAAACGGATTCCATATTGAATCAATTGGTCTTCCACATAATCAATGACTTCATTTTTTTCTTTTTCATCACTTGCGAGGTCGATGGCATTGACGACGAAGAACATTTTATCCAGTTCGAAGGTGTCTTTCACTCGGCCCAATTGAATAAGGAATTCCCTGTCTGCCTTGGCAAATGCATGATTATAATAGGTCACAAAAAGAATCGCATCGGCATTCTTGATATATTCGAAAGCAACACCGGTATGGCGGGCATTGATGGAGTCAGCACCCGGTGTATCGACGAGGGTGATCCCCTGTCTTGTTATCTCACAATCGAAATAGAGATCGATGGACTCCACAAAGCAAGCTTTCGTCTCATCGGCTACATATCCTTTATATTCTTCAAGATCGACCTTCCTCCTGCTGCCGAGGGTTTCCTTAAATGAAGGATACCCTGTCAGAAAGGCTTGAAGGAAAGAAAGATGTACATTTTCTTTCCCGCTTCCTTCAGTCGATAAATCTGGTATCATTTCCGCGGCTTCGTCCAGGGAAGATGCATTGCGATTGAAAAACGAAAGGGAATGATTGATGTCTGCCATTAGCTGTTCACCGGTTTTGATGTGTACATGGGCCGTTTCATGCTCACACTCTTCCGATACAGGATTGATCCTGTTGATGGAGGCGGTGGTAGGGTTCGGGCTCACCGGTAGTACTTTTCTTCCTAACAGGGCATTGGCAAACGATGATTTCCCTGCACTGAATGCACCGAATAATGCGATGGTAAAGAATTGACTCGAGAGGCGCTCTCTCTTTCCGTCCAATAGATGTGCCATCTTGGTAAACCCATTGTAATTCCTGAACACATTCGCCATCGTTTCTAACCGTTGAATCGCTTCGTCTTTTGACGAGAGCTGCTCCTTGATGTCCGGGGATTGATTTATGTCGCGTTCTTGTCCCGAGTCCTCTTTACGATCCAGAACCACATCGGAAGCAAGTGTATAGGTTTCTTCTCTCTCTTTCCATTTCACGGTCCATTCTGACATAATCGTCTCCGCACGTGTTGGATCAACTTCCGCTTTCCTCAATCTTCTGATTTGAGCGTCCTTCTCTTCATTGAGTGAATTCCATTGATAAATGATGCCTGTTTTTTTCTGAAGCTCTGCCAGTTCTTCTTCCATGCCGGCATTCTCTTCGGGCGATGAGTTTTCAATTTCGGTTATCAGTCCTTCGATCAACCCGCTCGTTTCATTTCTTGCTTTTCTTTTCAACTCCTCAGAAAGATCATCACAGTATTGGAGAACATAATCACTCGAGACTCCTGCCCCTTGTTTAATTAAATCGACAAGGAAATGATCGTCCACTTCAAGGTTCAATCGGTCCCATTCCACCCGCTGATCAGATGAAGGGATATATTCTTTCACGATGTTTTTACCAAGCGTCTTTAAGTGCCATTCGAGTTGAGATTCGATCCGTGAGTTGATATCCTCTTTGAACCTTTGAAGTCTCAGTGCTTTTTCTTCTTCTGTCTTTTGCTTGGAGAACAGGAAGCCGACTTTGAAGTCCTGTTGCCTGCTTTCCAGGAAGTCCTTTGCTAATTCCCTTGTTTCAAAAGGCATTAAATAAGCATTCTTGAGGATTTCCCTTCGCTCTTCTTCGAATTGATCTTTTATGGATGCGACATCATTTTTTGCCAGTGTATCGACGAGCTTTCTTTCTTTTAGAAGGATGGAGTCTTTCTTTTCCCATTCTTCGTCTGTCAGGAAATCCAGGGCTCTATCCTCAAGTTTTTCAAGCTCTTCCTCATACCATTTCTCATGTTCAGATCTCAATTGCGAAATAGCCGAGACTGCCGAGTCTTCAATCAGTTCATCCTTCTGTTTGACCTGGCCATCAATCAGTGCCTTCAATTTTTCAAGGTCATTGTTAGGATGGTCGGGATTTTTCAAACTTGTAAAAAACGTGCCATCGGGTACTACTCCCCAAGAGGCGAATGAATTTTTGACGCTTTCCTGAAACTCGCTGAAAGATAATTCTTCCTCCTGATGCTTATCGATCTGGTTCACAATCAGATACAATTTGACACCATGACGCACCATTTCCTTGGTGAACTCAAAATTTACCTGTGATTGGACATGGTTATAATCCATTACATAGAAAACTGCGTCGGCAAGGTGAATCGCCGATTCCGTAGACAGCCTGTGGGCATCGTCCGTACTGTCAACTCCCGGAGTATCCAAAACGGAAACCCCTTCAGGCACGGCACTTCTCTCCCGACCGATTTCTACAGAGTATACGTCTTCCCCGTTTTTACAGAAATTCTTAATGGTCTCAAAATCATACGGTGCCTTAAAAAAGAGGGGCTGGGACTGATGATAATGAATCTTTGCAAAGTCCGTTTGGGCATGATGCACCTTTACCAGATTCGCACTGGTTGGAATCGGACTGGATGGCAGGATGTCTTCACCCATCAACCGGTTGATCATCGTGGACTTCCCAGCGGAAAAATGGCCGCAAAAAGCAAGGATCAATTCATGATTATTCAACTTTTCTGCAAGCCGTTCAACCTTGGAAGCCCTCTCCCCATCCCCATTCTGGAGGAAGATGTCGTAGTAAGCCGTAAGTTGGTTTAACGTATTATGTAAATGTGTGCTCTTATGTTCAATCTGACTCATAGTCTAATCTAATTCCTTTCTGCACTTAAGAAGAATGATAACGTTTTTATTTTATCGTATTTGAATCAAATTCTCTATGAAATCCTACCGGAAAGAGTGAGCTGAGATTGATAACAGTATATGCGAAGGATTGAATGAGGGGAAAAGACAATATGGAATCATGTTTCTAAAAGGCTTTATGTAAACTTTGTTGCTATGTAAGGTAGCGAGTAATGGTTGATTTCCGCTTCAGGTGCTCGCTTTCCGCGGGGCTGGCGGTGAGCCTCCTCGGCTTCGCCTGTGGGGTCTCACCTGTCCAGCGTTTCCCGCAGGAGTCAAGCACCTTCCGCTACAATCAACTTTATTGTAATTGGAGGATTAATCTACCTCTGTACACCTCTAGAAAACATCATTTTCTATGTGTGGAGAGGTCAATTTCAGTTTGAATAGTAAATTAAAATGCTGTTTTATTTGTTTTTTCACTGGTAGGCTCTGTTACGCTATCTCATTTAGATGGGGAGGGAACGGCGTAGACTCCTGCGGAAAAACGGACGAGACAAGACCCCGCAGCGAATGCGAGGAGGCTTGGCCGTTCGTCCGCCGGAAAGCGAAGCCGTTCCCCTCACCATCTATCCATACATACATAGACAGGGCCTCAGAGTTCCTATGTTAGAAAACAACAATCTTTGCGAAAAGAGCTTTCTAAAAATAACTAAGTCACGGTTTAGCAGGTGATTAATTGAAGCATTATTGACAAATATCTGACTTTCCGCAATCTGTAACATATACATCAATCCTAAGATCTTTTTGGTAGTTGTCTAATCTGATTTTTCACATATAGAAGCACAGAGTGGATTGGAGCGGAAGGCACTTGACTCCTTCGGGAAATAGAGGAAAAGTCTAGACCCCGCAGGGCAAAGCCCGAGGAGGCTTGACTTCCTCCCCGAGGAAAGCAAGTGCCTGAAGCGGAAAGGAACGGTCCAAGTATAATAGCTGTCACTTTTACAAACAAAGACAAAAAAAGCCTCTTCCGAAGAAGAAGGCCCTGTTTATCGTGTTGTTTCAGTTGCGATTAAGTTTGAGTGAACAAAAGATTTCGAGTTCGACTGGTATGAAGATACGTTCTTCCGCTGTGCCTGATTCTTCATTACATTAGATAATACATACTTCATCGTGAAGCCATACGCTACTACAGTAAACAATATCAAAAACCATACCATTCTTGTCCCCACCCTTTTGTAAAAATACTTGTACTTGAGAATAATTTTCATCTTCAATTAGAATCTTATCAAAGTTGATAATCATTTTCAATAAGAAAATCATTTTTCTTTTTTGAATAGGGGAATCCATCCCTTCGTGTTGAGATGGACCTTCTCATACTCCGTCTCCTCCTTCAGGGCATGTTCCTCGAGAGGGATTCGGATAGAAAGAATGAATTGATTTAATAATGCAAAGATGAAAAGTGTCCAATAGGCTTGAAAAAGCAATGGAACAATCAGGAACTCAAGGGTTACAATCAAATAGTTCGGATGCTTCAAGTGTTTATAGGGACCTTTGGCTATGACCTTAGCTTCGGGGAGGACGATGATCTTAGTGTTCCAATACCTCCCAAGCGAAGCGATCGACCAGATCCTCCCGAGCTGAGTCAGGATAAAACCGCCAAGCAATAACGGCCAATAGTGATTGACACCTGAGTGATAGAACCCCCCCTCTATGACGAGGGAAATGAAAAATGCAACATGGATGCCGACCATCAGCTTATAATGAGCCTGTCCGTATTCTTTTGCGCCCCGCTCCTTCATCCACTTTTCATTCGATCTTGCAATATACAGTTCCACCAGTCTTTGAATCATCAGTACCGAGAAAAACAATACAAAATACAGCATCATTCCCACCTCATCAACAAAAGCTCCGAACTGAACCCAGGTCCCAAAGCAGTGCCAAGACCAATATCTCCCCGTTCACAGCCTTTTTCCATAAATTCCTTGAGGACATAAAGAATCGTGACAGAGGACATGTTGCCATATTCCTTCAATACCCTCATTGATTCAGTTGTCATCCTTTCATCCATTCCTAAAGCATCCATGTAAGCCTCAATCACTTTCTTTCCACCCGGGTGGGCCACAAAATGCTTAATGTCCCGGAGTCCGATCCCGTTCGCTTCAATGAATCCTTCTACATTCGGACGCAGCCAATTTTTCACCAATGTGGGAATGTCCTTCGAAAATACAACATATAATCCATTTTCCTTCACTTCCCATCCCATGACATCCAATGAATCCTGGAGCAGCGTCGACTGAGTGGCAAAGATCGTTGGCAAAGGATGCCGGACGCCTTCTATTGCCGGGCTGTCATCCCCGCAGACAAGGGCACATGCCACACCATCAGCGAAAAGGGACGTCCCGATCAAATTGCTCTTTGATCGATCTCCGTGTTGAAAGGTCAATGAGCAAAGTTCGATCGAAAGAACAAGAACATTTGCCTTTGGAAAGGCCAAGCAATACTCATACGCCCTTGATAACCCCGACGCCCCCCCTGCACATCCCAAACCCCATATCGGAATTCGTTTGATATGGGGAGAAAATGGGAGCCTGTTCATGATCCGGGCTTCCAGACTCGGGGTTGATAGACCTGATGTTGATATGGTGATGATGGCATCGATATCTCCCATTGAGAGCCTATGACGTGAAAGGCTCTTATGGACCACTTTACTCCCCAATTCTACGGCATGGTGGATGAATTCATCGTTCTTTTCCTGAAAGGTATGCTCCTTGGAAAACCACTCCAGGTCCTTTACGAAATAACGGCTTGCTATTTCCCCGTTTTGAAACACATTTATGAGACGTCCTATATCTTTAAAACTTGAAGAAAACAATTGCTTTGCAAATTCAGCGGCTTCATTTTGCGTGATTTTAACTGGCGGAACCTCAGTTTCCACTGAGAGTATTTTCGGCATGCACGACCACTCCTTACACTTCCATATAAGGATAGCTTTTCCACCTAGGCAAAAATCATGTATGAAGTGTTATTTTTGTTTTAAACACCTCTCTATAAATAGTTCTTTAGTATGAAAAGAGGACGAAAATATCATCCTTTAATCCTAGTCCGTATGGTATGATTATAGTGACAAAATACTGGAGGATACGACATGATTTTAACTAAAAGTGTCACCGATATACTTAATAGTTCAGTAGAAGCGATTAAAGGAGTCATCCCTTTGAGTGTTACTGTTTTAAAACCCTCATTGCTGACAGAACCCTTCAGTCAGCATAAGATCGGTGTACTCATCGGGTTCACGGGTGACGTAAGAGGAAGAATGATCATTGATGGAGAAGAAGAGAGCTTTCAAGGTTTGGGAGCATCCATGTTTGGAATGCCCCTTGAAGGTGAAATGCTTGAGTCATTCGCGGGTGAGCTCGGGAATATGATTGCAGGGAATCTAGCTACTCTCCTTGCACAGGCCGGTCATTCACTCGACATCACACCACCGACCGTGATTGTGGGGCAATCGAAGATGTATGGTTTCGACAAAGCCTTAAAACTACCGATTTCCATTGAAAATGTTGGTGATTTTTTAGTGATACTGATGATTGAATAGAAAATAGATAAAAGGCTGACCTTCAGCGAAAGGTCAGCCTTTTATCCTGGAATCAAAAACCGTTGATCGTCATTCCTCCGTCTACAAAGAGGGTTTGTCCGGTAATATAGTTTGAGGCATCCGATGAAAGGAATACCGCCGGGCCTACCAATTCCTCGAGCTCACCGATCCTTTTCAAAGGAGTCACTGCCAGTATATCGTTTACATACTCTTCATTTTGCAGAAGTTCCTTTGTTAAAGGTGTCTTGAAATACCATGGACCGATACTGTTAACATTGATATTGTGTTTTCCCCATTCCATGGCTAATACCTTCGTCATTTGAATCATGGCTGCTTTCGTGGAAGCATATACGACCCCGGTTCTGAGGGCGACGTGGCCTGCGACGGAGGCAATGTTTATGATTTTCCCCCGGCCCCTCTCTTTCATATGCCTTCCTACTTCCTGGCTCATCATAAAGGCTGATTTCAAGTTCGTATCCATGATTTTCTGCCATTCATCATCCGTTACCGAAAGCGCTTCCGAACGTATATTCATCCCTGCATTATTGATCAGGATATCGATGGACAAGCCATGGTCTTCTATGTAGGTGATCACCTTGTTTATTTCATCACGTGATGTCACATCTGTCGGGAGGATATGAGCCTTCCTCCCCAGCTTCTCGATTACACCAGCTGTTTCTTCCAAATCATCCCTGGTTCTGGACAACAGGACTACATCGGATCCTGACTCCGCTAATCCAATACTGAGGGCACGTCCAATTCCCCGGCCTGCACCTGTGACAACGGCCAATTTACCTTTCAATGAAAATGAAGGAACAAACAAATTCCCCACCGCCTTATCTGTTATTCGAATCTTCTTTATTTTAGCACAGTAAGCCTCATCGGTGATCTTTTTTCACTTGCTGATGATGGACCTCGATGTGTATCTTCGCTTCGACCGGCATCCGGCATTGAGGGCACATCATCTTATCAGAGAAGATTTGACAGCATTGTTTACAATAATATTTTTCCATTTGATCATCACCTTCCTCTTCATTCCTACACCTTATGCAAGAGTTCACGAGAATGAACACACCCGAGTGCCTATTTTTAATCATTTCACACTTTTTTCACAAACCACCCCTTTAGGTGTGACATTTATCACAGATTCAAAGAGGTGTACCCGCTTATGATTGAACTATCAATTCAGTGAATAATGAATGGAAGGAATGAGTGGAATGGGAAAACCGGAATTACATCGAAAAACGGAAGTCAAAGTCAAGGAACCCACCTCATTAAAAGGTACATTTACTTCGGTATTATTTTTGGGAGGGTTTTTAATCCTCACATGGCTTGGGGTATTCTTGCTGTTTCTGAATCGTTTTTAATTTAAGGAGTGATTTATATGCATATGCATCGCTATGAGAAATGGTGGTTAACACTGGGAACAGGGTCTCTTATCTTATTTTTAATCATATTGGGTATCAGTGCTTTTCATCAGGGGCATCAGCCTCCAAGCGCAAAGGCATACGTCAATCCGGAGCAGGTGGACAAAATCGCTCCGTTTAACGAACCCGGACTTAAAAAAGTGGAAGGAAAGGCTTGGGATTATGAATTGGTATTTGTGGCCTCCGCTTTTCTCTATACCCCCGGGGAAATTGAAATCCCTAAAGGATCAACACTGAAAATCACGGCTACAACCAAGGATGTTGTGCATGGGTTTGAAGTGGCAGGAACCAATATTAATATGATGCTTGAACCGGGATTTGTCAGTGAATACACTACAACACTCGACAAGGCTGGAGAATTTCTCATTGTTTGTAATGAATACTGTGGTGTCGGTCATCACACGATGAAATCTATGTTAAAGGTGGTGGAGTAGATGAAACCATTTGTAAGAATTGATAAAAAGGATGCTACACTGGCCATGGCTCACATTTACGTAGGGTTTGCTGCTCTGGCATTAGGTGGACTCGCCGGCCTGTTACAGGTTTTGGTCCGTTCAGGCAGATTCACTTTGCCTGCAGGTATCGGGTATTATCAAGTATTGACTGTTCACGGGGTATTACTCGGATTGGTACTGACGACATTCTTTATTCTCGGATTCCAGCATGCTGCCATTTCCCGTACGTCAGGGACTTATTCTGGAAAATCCCGCTTCATGGGGTGGCTGGGATTCTGGGTCATGCTTCTTGGAACGATCATGGCAGCAGTCATGATTTTATTAAATGAAGCTACGGTCCTTTATACATTTTATGCTCCCCTCCAGGCCCATTGGATCTTTTATTTAGGATTGACCTTCGTTGTGGTGGGGAGCTGGCTTGGCGGCGCAGGGATGATCATGAAATATATAAGCTGGAGAAAAGAACATCCTGGACAACCGAGTCCTTTACTGACTTTCATGAGCATCATCAACACCGTCTTATGGATTGTTGCCACCATCGGGGTTGCGGGGACTGTATTATTTCAGCTCCTTCCATGGTCCCTTGGTCTGGTGGACAGGGTCGACGTCCTTGTCAGCCGTACCTTGTTCTGGTATTTCGGTCACCCACTCGTCTATTTCTGGCTGCTGCCCGCTTATATGGCATGGTATGTGATCATTCCGAAAATCATCGGAGGAAAAATCTTTTCAGATTCTTTGGCACGACTTTCCTTTATCCTTTTTCTTCTATTCTCGATACCGGTCGGATTTCACCATCAACTAGTGGAGCCTGGCATTGATGCTTATTGGAAGTTCCTTCAGGTGACCCTGACGTTCATGGTCGTCATCCCTTCCCTGATGACAGCATTTTCTTTGTTCGCAACATTTGAAATGTACGGGAGAAGCAAAGGAGCTACGGGATTATTCGGATGGTTCAAGAAGCTTCCATGGGGTGACGCCCGTTTTACAGTGCCGTTCATCGGAATGGTTGCTTTCATCCCTGCAGGAGCAGGCGGATTGATCAATGCATCCAATCAAATGAATCAGGTGGTCCATAATACGATTTGGGTCACCGGTCACTTTCATTTAACACTGGCCACATCTGTCGTCTTGACCTTCTTTGGAATTGCTTATTGGCTAGTCCCTCATCTGACGGGACGCGTCCTAACGAAAGCAATGAACAAATTGGCCATCGTGCAGGCTATTGTATGGGCCGTCGGAATGAGCATCATGTCTGGCGCCATGCATGCAGTTGGATTACTGGGTGCACCAAGAAGGTCTTCATATTCCACTTATGGGGATGCACCTCAGGCAATGGATTGGATCCCCTACCAAATAGCACAGGCGATCGGGGGCACGATCCTTTTCATGGGTATCATTCTCGTTCTATACATCTTTATCAACCTGGCATTCTTCGCTCCCAAGGGAGAGGAGGAATTCCCTGTCGGTGAAACGGCTGATACAGCCGAAAGGACACCAATGGCACTCGAGAACTGGCGGATCTGGTTAACCATCCTGGCCGCTCTCATCCTCGTCGCCTACACCGTACCATTCATCGACATGATCCAAAACGCCCCACCCGCATCTAAAGGTTATAAAATGTGGTGACAAGAAAAGCGGAAGGGGCTCGCTCTGGGGCGACAAGTATAAGAAAAGGCTGCTTCAAATGAAGCAGCCTCCTTTTTATTTCAGTTTAATTGGGACAAACAGCTCTAATTTCCTTTTATCTTCCGTTTCGTTGATTTCACGGTCCTGGGATAGGTACTTCTCAACACTCAGTCTGGAGTAGTCTTTTTCATACCCATTCTCTTTAATCCAATTAAAGATGGCGAAATAGGCTTGTTCCACTTCCGTCGACAGTCCTTCATAAAGGGCATGTGCATATTCACCTGCAGGAAGTGACAGTTCCACCAACCCAGGTGGAAGTTTCTCCACACGATCAACTTCAACGGTACAATAATACGTAAAATCAGTTGCCCTATCATGGAATGGTGCGTATATGCATTCATCTCCATTTATATAGTGAATGGATGGGATCATCTGTTGAAACTTCGTGAATAGTCTCGGGATCTCGGACCCTCTTCCATATGGACCTGTCCAGCCTATTCCAACAAGCAATTTATCCTCTAGTGATGCTACATTAATTTCCATGATTCTTGCCTCCAATAGTTAATTTAAGGAATATACCTTTGAATACTTCTCCGTTAAATAATCGGCCAAGTATTGGGCATTGAGCCCTTCTCCAGTCACTTCCCTGATGATTTCAAGCGGTTTTTTCATCTTGCCCCATTGATGAACATGTTCGGTCAACCATTCTCTCACGGGAGCAAGATCCCCTTTTTCCAGGAGCTCTTCATAATGGGGAATATCTTCTACCATTGCACGCTTTAACTGAGCAGCATACATATACCCAAGCGCGTATGACGGAAAATAACCAAAGCTTCCACCTGCCCAATGAACATCCTGGAGGACACCTTCTCCATTATGGGAAGGACGGATACCTAAGTACTCTTCATACTTCTGATTCCAGATTTCAGGAAGATCCTTCACTTCAATCTCATCATTGAACAATCCTTTTTCAATTTCATAGCGGATGATGATATGGAGGGCATATGTTAATTCATCTGCTTCGATCCGGATCAACGAAGGCTTCGATTCATTGATCGCTCTGTAGAAATCGTCCAATTCAACAGAATCAAACTGTCCAGTCGAATGATCCTTCAATAACGCATAATTTTGCTTCCAGAAAGAATGGTCCCTGCCAACAAAATTTTCATAAAACAGGGATTGAGACTCATGGATACCCATGGATGTTCCTGTACAAAGGGGTGTGCCCATTAAATCCTTTGAAATGTTCTGTTCATACAGGGCATGTCCACCTTCGTGGATTGTTCCGAAGACGGCTGTCCTCCAATCCTTTTCGTCATATTTAGTTGTTACCCTTACATCACCAGGGTTCAAACCAATCGCGAACGGATGGACCGTTTCATCCAGTCTTCCTGAATTGAAATCATACCCCATTTGTTCAAGAATTTTTAAACTGAAATCCTTTTGACGTTCCTTTGGAAAGTGTTCAAAAAGGAAATCGGTTTTTGGCTTATGTTCCGATTTTGAAATCTTATGTACGAGTGGGACAATCTGATCACGAAGATCTCCAAACACCTTATCCAATACCTCTACCGTCACACCCGGCTCATACATATCCAGTAATGTATTGTATTTATTATCTTCGTATCCCCAATAATCAATGAAGCGTTTTGTGAAAGCCACAAGCTTTTCTAAATAAGGCTTGAACATATCAAAATCCGCTTTTTCTTTCGCTTCTTCCCATTTCCCTTCCGCTTTCGACTGCAATACCACGTATTCTCTGTATTCAGAGACGGGAATCTTTTTATTTCGATCGTACTCTTTTTGACACTCTTCTATCAGTTTTTGTGTCATGGGATCCAGTTGATCCATCACTGGAGATAGTTTCGCTAAGTAAGCGGCCATTTCATTGGAAGTGGACATCTCGAACAACTCCGATGAAAGCATACCAATCACTTCTGACCGTTGTTCAGCCCCATTTTTTGGTGCGCCTGTACGCAAATCCCAGAACATCAACCCAAGTGCTTCGTTGTAGGCCGACATTTTTTTTGCATATTCGTGAAATTGATCTTTTGTCTCTAGTATAGATTCTTTCATTCAAAAAGCCCCCTTTTTTTAACATTCAATCTATTTTATCATATTTTTCTGGCAACTTGGGTCCAGAACAATTTAAAAAACCGCCTATTCAGGCGGTTTCGGTTCACTCTATTATACGTTCAACACTTCGATTCCAACGGGAAGGACGGACTCTGCCAATTCTCTATATGTGGTTTCATCATCATTCAACAGAACGTGAACACTCCCCTTGTCATCACTTGTCCGAATCAGACGTCCGATTCCCTGTCTCAGACGAAGCATCATGTAAGGAAGATCCACCTCTTCCACGGAATGAGTGGCATGCTTTCGTTTCGCATCAAAGACAGGGTCTTTTGGCGGGAAAGGAAGTGAGTAAATGATCACTTGTGAAAGGGAATCCCCCGGCACGTCCAATCCTTCCCATAGGTGATAGGAACATAGGACCGTAGACGTTTCCTGCTGGAACTGTTCCACCGTATCACTGATTTCACGGTCACCTTCATAGATGACACTCCAGTTTTGATCCGGCTGCTGAATCTGATAGGCCCTAAAGGCGTTCATCTCATCCTTAGATGTAAAAAGAATCAATGATTTCCCTTGATTACTCTGTAATTTTTCCCAAACATATTGATTTTTCGAATCGACACCGGAATCCAATGAAGGAATATGTGCCCTCATCATCTCCTCATATTCATAAGGGGATTCCACTGAGAATTTTTCATATGTCTCAATCCCCAGTGATCGGGACACATAAGAAAAGTCCCCATTATAGGAAAGGGTGGCTGAAGAAAAGATAAATGGGATGTTTTGACTGAAAACCTGTTCTTTTAGAATTTCTTCGACTAATCTCGGCATCACCACAAAGGTGTGTTCTTCCTCTGATGTTTCCAGCCAGTAGATTCCTTTTTCATCATCTAAGAACAGTTTCAAAGAATACTGAATCTGTTCCAGATATTCTTCCACTACTTTTAACAGGTAATCATCCATCACATACATTTCGCTTTCAAAAACAAGCTCATTCAGCAGGTTCTCGATTTTTTCCGTAAGAGACCTGGCCTGCTGCAAAATCGCCTCTGAACGCGTGATATACTGCCTGTCGGATCCAGTTTCCCCTTTGGAATCTTTCTCCAGAAGCCCGAACCACTTTTCATTGTCGAGCATGATATCTTCAATGATATAAAGAGTCTCCTCCCTCATATCAGATGAAGACAGCTTTTCTAACAGTCCCTCAAGAGTCTCCATCCTCATCCGGTAGGTCATCGCTTTCTGTGAAGCAAATTCCAACAGATGCCCTTCGTCAAAGACCACTGAGCTTGCTTCCGGAAGGAGCGGCAGCTGACCTTCCCGCTTTCTGCTGTCTTTCGTCCAGATATGTTCCATATAAAAATCATGGGAACAAATGATCAAGTCAGACGCATTCCGATAATGCTCACGATGAAGCGTAAGTCCACAGCGATGACGATAGGCACAGGACATGCAGTCCTGAAGGGAATCCCAGCCTACAGAACTCCACTCTTCATCTGACAAGCCGGCATATTCTTTACGATCCCCGTAATGAGTGAAGCTTCTCATAGAGGAATTGTCATGGACGAAGCCCGGCAATTCTTCCCACATCTCCTGATAGACATCCTTTTGAGAAGCATTCTCTTCTAACTTCTTGATACAAAGATATTGCTCCCTCGATTTGGCCAGACGGACATCTATATCAAGATCCAGTGCATTCTCAAGCTTCTCTATATCCCCTTCTTTTTTGACGATCTGCTCGATGAGGGTTTCATCCGCACAAGCAATGATGGCAGGCTTTCCCGTATACCTTGCATAGGAAAGGGCATATAATAGATACACAAGGGTTTTCCCTGTTCCAACACCTGCTTCTGCAAACATGACCTGCTTATTCTTGTATGCCTGATTTAGTTGAAAGGCCATGAAAACCTGTTCATCCCGCAGGTCAAATCCTTTCTCTGGCAATATATCATAAAAAACATCCCCGACCCAATCGGATAATGCTTCATAAAAGGATTGCTCCTTGGTTAATTCGAATGGTAATTTTCTTCTCATATGAACCTCCTGCATGACACAATATTTCTAATTTACTAGAATTCATTCTTATTGAAAAGGTGTAACCGATATTTTATCTAAGGACTTTCTATAATAAGAAGTACATTCTACCCAAAAAGAAAAGAGACTCTCCATACAAAGGGTGAGTCTACCAGTTGTATGGATGTCTCTAGCTTCGGAGAGAGTGCACTCAGTCGTATATTCTCTTTTTTAATAATTCATACTGAAATGCCTGATCCAGGTTTTTGGATGCTTCATGAAGGTCAAGATGTACGGCCTCCGCTTCTTCACCTGAAATGGAAGAAATAGAGCTTTGTAAGGCTTGATAGATTTTGTGGAAATCGATGAAAGAATGGTCCATCCTCTTTCACTCCTCTAAAAATGATAGAACTATTATACGCAGGAAATGAAAGGGTTATTCTCAACTTCATCATCTTTTTCCAACAATACGAATCAGATCACTTTCTTGGGGGGCGCGGCCCGAAAAATTGATAATAGTCTGTCCTTATAAATCCATTGAACAATTTCCGTTTTTTTGTAGCTTGTTTCCCGTAGCATTGTTCAAAATTTTCATGGGACGTCAGCATGTAAACAGACCATGTATCCAATTTTTCAAAGGCCCTTCCCATTTCTTGATACATTTTCTCTACTTCTTTCCGTTCACCCAGACGTTCACCATATGGAGGGTTTCCGACGATGATGCCGTATTCTAATTCCGAAGTGAAATCACGCACTTGCATTTGCTTGAATTTCACCAGGTCCCCAAGTCCTGCTTCCAGGGCATTCTCTTTGGAAACTTCAATCATTCGATGATCGATGTCGGTACCCAGTATTTCAAGGGGCTGATCATAGTTTGCCAAATCCTCGGCTTCCAGACGCGTTTTCTCCCACACATCGGCAGGCATCAACGGCCACTTTTCTGACAGAAATTCACGATTGAAGCCGGGAGCGATATTTTGTCCGATCAGCGCAGCTTCGATGGCAATGGTCCCTGAACCGCAGAATGGATCCACGAAAGGACGATCTGGATTCCAGGTCGTTAATTGAATAAGGGCAGCTGCCAGCGTTTCCTTTAAAGGCGCTTCACCTTGTCCGATTCTATAACCCCGTTTATGGAGACCTTGACCACTTGTATCCAGGGTGATGCTTGCCACGTCTTTGTGGATGGCCACTTCAATCTTGAATAGAGGACCGGTTTCGTCCAGCCATGACGATCGCTTGTAGGCCGTTCGCAGCCGTTCCACTATCGCTTTTTTCACGATGGCCTGACAATCTGGGACACTGTAAAGTTTTGATTTAACGGATTTCCCCTGCACCGGGAACTCTGCATCTACAGGGAGAAAGTCCTCCCACGGAAGCTTCTTTGTATTTTCAAATAGTTCGTCAAAGGAATAAGCCTTGAACTCACCGACAAGGATTTTGATTCTATCAGCGGTTCTCAACCACATATTGGCCCGTGCAATGGCCGTTTCATCTCCCTTGAAGATGACCTTTCCATTTTCGACCTGACATTCATATCCCAATTCCTTCACTTCTTTGGCAACAATGGATTCTAAGCCCATCGCTGCCGTTGCGATCAACGTATATGTACTCATCTTTGTCACCCCGTTCATTAATATGCCACTACCACTAGTATGGTCCGGTTTCCTGTAAAATAAAAAGGACTGATACAAAAGAGCAGTGTATTACCTGCATGTATCAGTCACTTGCATTATTTAATCCATATTGCTCTTATCCCGTAATAGTGTTCTGTAAGCCATGTTTTGTTCCGTTGTACTGCAGGCGACTGTTCGTCTCGTACTCGGGTGGTAATCATCTATCTACAAAGGAAATTCCTTTGTCCCTCTCTTCGTTCAATTCCTTTGAGAGGATTCCCCTACCAAATTTGGGTTTCTCGCTCGTGGGGTTTACCTCGTTCCACTCCTGCCATTTCTAACAGGACTTCGTCACTGTGGCACTTTCAAAGTAGTCACACCATATCCTCCGTAAAGGACGTAGGTGTTTTCCCTGCCGTCAGCCCGGGTTGGACTGCCCTAGCTTATGAATTGGCTAGGCACGAACACTACGTGCATCTCAGCACCGTGCGAGCATGGACTTTCCTCTACAACGAATCGTTGCAGCGATTACCCAAACACCATTAAGGATCAGCAATACCTAATTATACGGTAAATCCCCCAATAATTCAACTGGAAATATCAGTCGTATAATTTGTTACCAAAAACGTGTTTCTCTAAATTAGACAAACGTTTTAAAATATCGAAATTCGTGGTTCCGGTCTGTTGAGGCGGAGCCGCTGAACGCTGTTGTTTCAAAGCACCCTCAGCCTGCTTTTTCAATCGCAGGTTTTCCTGCTGTAAGTCTTCTATCTCCTGATGAAAGGTTTCATAGTCTTTAATAATCAAATCTAAAAATTTATCCACATCTTCCGGCTTATATCCCCGCATTCCACTTTTGAACTCTTTTTCAAGAATATCCTTTGCCGTTAACTTCACTTTATCTGAGATCATTCTATTCACCTCTATATTTATCACTATCATTTTTTCAAATAACCGTCAATTTGTCAATTGTATTTCATACTTCCGTGATTCCAACCCCTCTAAAAAAATCGTGAAAGCATGATTCATCAGTCTCTCTTCCACTGTTCCTCTTCAACGATCCACTGTAAATCATGGAAGCTGATTGCCCTGAGGTCAAAAGATGGGTCGGATTGTTTCTTTTTTTTCGCTTCTTCATAGAAATATTTAGGCGAGCCTTCTTTTTCCTCATCGTATAGAATCACACACGAATGGCTTTTGTGTAAAAATAATTGATTCTTGTTACGGAACTGCTGAGGATTCTTATAAGGATCCTTCGAGATGGTTTCGACAAAATCGGCTTGAGAAAGAATCAGTTCATAGTATTCCTTATTCTGTTCGTTCCAGTTTTCCTCCTGAGAAATAAAAGGGGTCAGCACGGCAAGTTTAAGATCAGCGTAGTCTTCCTGAAGCTCATATACAACTTCCGCTCCCCAGAGCTCTACACCAAGCTGCCCGCTGATGAGGACCCATTCTAATCCTTCATCCAGGAGGGATACCAGTTCTTTCTTCAATGCTTGTTTTATGTAATGAACCGCTTTGTCATCCTGCTTGAAAATTCCTAATTCAAAGGATTTATATCCAGTAATGCATGCAACATTCCCCACATGGAAAACCCCTTTAATAAACTTTGGGCACCTTCGATTCTCTTTACTAGCGTACCCCAAACCTTCTCACTCTATTGTATCATATTTCACGGATTTCTGAGACGGGGAAATATCCATCTCGGGATCTCTCGCCATAAAAAAGAAGAGATGCCTCCATAAATACTGCATCCTCCTTAGGAAAGTGATACAGTGCCGGGCACTGTATCACTGAATGCAGTCTTTAGAGTCATCCCTCTGATATCATGATGATATTATCTTCCCATACCGTATGGTCCGAATGGCGGTCTTGGACGAGGTCCGAATCCCGGGCCTCCCGGTCCTACTGGGCCTCCTGGGCCTCCTGGTCCCCCACCACAATTAAACTGCTGGTGAGACACACTGTCTACTTGAGATTGAGTGTGAGGGAAATAATGTTTATGTTGATACATGACATTATTCACATTGGTTGTGTGTGTCGGGTGAATATGAGGCACCTCATAGGTAGTCATGTTGTGATTCACACAACATTTCGTCGGGTGCATAACTGCAGGAAGCACTTGATTAGGTCTTGGTCTACAATACATCGTAACGCTCTCCTTTCATCTCTTAGTGATTACACTTATAGCCTATGAAACGAAGAGGGTACATGTACTAATGCAAATACCTATTTTTAGGAGCTATTTGCGAATACTTACATCAAGCTATATAAACTTTGTGAATAATTGGTAAAAACAAAGGCTGTTAAACCAATGACGACAAAGAACAAAATTAAGATGGCACGGTTCACTTTCATCATTCCTTTTTTCATAAAAAATTTTCAACACAATTAATTATTTTACATCTACTTTAGAAAATTCTCAATATAAAAATAAGAAGATGGAACCACTTTCACTCTATAAATTTTCCTCTTCGCTCCTTCGGGTAACAAAACCTATATTTTTGTCTATTTTATTCTCGATCCTAACCTTGCGATGATTCAGATTTCCTACTATTTTGAGGTGCTTCCCCTTTGTTTCCCCTGTATGTTCCGCCAGAGCCAGAAGGCGGTTGCACATCTCCAGAGCACGCTGCAGGTCCTTTGTTTTGTGCTCATACAATTTGGCCAATTCCAACAGGACCACTTTCCGTATGGGAACAGGTGCATTTTCATGGATGCCCTCCCACAACTCAATAGCCTTTTGTTCCCGTTTTTCTTTTTTATATTGAAGGGCAAGCTGGTGTACTGCCTTAAAGTTCGGCTCTCCGTTCTCTTTAATGATTTCCTCGTAGCGTTCCTTGGCTATTTTCCTGTTACCCGTATACTCAAGCCATCTGCCGACTTCGAACCGTTCATGCCCTGTCGCCTTGTCATGGACGTTCAAGAGCTGGAACGTCAGATGTGTATAAAGCGTGATGAGGGATAAGATATCCAGCTCGTTGTGGGTCATGACCTTGAAGATCCCTTCAGGGTCTCTACGCTCGATATAGTCGAAATAAATCATGGGTGCAAGGTATCCGGGCACATCATCAATCCTGTTAAACCCAAGGATGTTCCTTTCAACGTTCATGAGCTTGACGGAGTCCAATTTATGCTTAAAGAGTCTTCTGGAACCGTGGTAAAGGTCAAAATGCCCAAATCCAGGCAGTTTCGGTACATGATCCTTAATAAGGGTATGCCTTGTCTTGACCTGGGGCCAATCAAAGGCTTTCCCATTGTACGTCACCAGGGTATTGTAATCCACATTGCTCAAGAAGCTGTGGTATAAAGGGATTTCGCTTCCCGGCTGCGGAAGGAAGTGCTGCGTGACGATCACTTCTTTATCCGTTACTCTTCCATGTCCCAAAAGGAAGATGGTATTTCCCACCCCTCCGCCAAGTCCTGTCGTTTCCGTATCGAAAAAAAACATATCTTCATGACTAAGACCTTTGGAAGACAGGGGATGGTCCCCTGTAAACCCCTGCCATGCATCAACGGCTTTTATAAAATCCTTAAAGGTGTAATCCCCATGTTGGTGATGAATGGGATAACGCTTTTCCTTTACCAGGCAATAATCATCATCAATATAATACGCAGTCGTTCCATTTTCTTTCCATAGATCCCAAAAGGGGAGATCTGCTGAATGGTCTGCAGGTCGACCTGCAGGCTCCCCGTCTTCTTCCCGGATAATATGCTTTTTCATTCTTGTTAATTTATTTTTCAATGACATATCGGTTTCCTCCTTCCATTTTTCATTGAAGGAATTGACGAAGAAGTTTCAAAGAGTCAAGTTTCGCCGAATCCATAGAATGCTCCATCCCGATACAGGACGGACAGCCGCTTTGGCATGGGCATCGCTCAATCATGGAAGTCGTCTCTACAAGAATCTTCTCTATCTGTTCATATACCTTTTCACTGAGCCCGATGCCGCCAGGATACCGGTCGTAAATAAAGATGGTGGGCAGCTCATTATGGGCAGCCTTGATTTGTGGAACCACAAAAATATCGCTCGGGTCGCACATGACAAATAATGGGATGATCGATTTCAAGCTTTGGGAAGCCCCGATAAGCCCCTCTTCAAGCCTTTCCTGGCTGAAAGATTCTGCGTCTTTTAATGAAATCCAGCTGGAACTTGTATGGAGCTCCTCTTCAGGTAGATGAATCGGACCTGATCCGATATTTTCATGGGTATCAAATTTGATTTTTTTGAAAATCGTGGCCATCGCTTGAACTGTCACATCCCCGAATGCCACATCGAACATGTCTGACTCTCTCATTTTGTCTGTTTCGAGTACCCTTAATTGGACGGCCAGATTGGCGTCCGTAAAATAATCCACGTCCACTTCCCTTACGAATGCCTTCTTTTCCTCCCAGTCCAGCTTCTCCACTTGGAACTGTACACCTTGATGTAAATAGATCGCTTCATCATGAAGTAAAGTCATGGCTGAGAAACGGTCCATTTCCCCGATGACCTTCACGGCTGAAATATCGGTTTGATCGATGATGATGACATTTTCCTGCGATGCCGAACGAAGACTGATGTTATGTGCAGGGAAAACATCGTTCATCCAATACCACTTGTCACCATTTTTATGAACGACCCGCTCTTCTACGAGAAATTCCAGTATATCTTCCATTTCATGACTGCCAAATTGCTCTCCTTCCCTGAAGGGCAACTCATAAGCAGCACACTTGATATGATCGATGAGAATGATTAAATTATCAGGATTGATCCGCGCGGTTTCAGGAGTCTGCTCAAAGAAATAATCCGGGTGTTCGATGATGAATTGATCCAGCGGACTGGAGCTCGCCACCATGATGACCAGGGACTCACCATGTCTTCTCCCCGCCCTTCCTGCCTGCTGCCAGGCACTTGCGATCGTGCCGGGATATCCCGTCATGATACATACTTGCAATTGGCCGATGTCGACACCCAGTTCAAGGGCATTTGTACTGACAACCCCATATATATCACCCTGCCTCAAGCCTCTTTCAATTTCTCTTCGCTGGGTGGGAAGATACCCACCCCGGTAGCCCCTGATCGATTTCGCACCTAATTGACTTTTCACCAACTCTTGTAAATAGGTCAGAATGATCTCCACCCGCACTCTACTTCTCGCGAATATGATGGTTTGCACTTTATTTTTCAATAGCTCGCCAGCGATTCTCCTCACCTCGAGCGTTGCACTGCGACGGATATTGAGGGGTTTATTGACGATGGGGGGATTGTAGAAAACGAAATGTTTCTTTGCACTAGGGGCCCCGTTATTGTCTATTAAATTCATTTCCGTTCCTGTCAATTGCTCCGCCAGTTCTTTAGGATTGGCGATCGTTGCGGATGTACAGATGAATACGGGTGAAGCTCCGTAAAACTCACAAATGCGTTTCAGTCTTCTGATCACATTGCTTACATGGGACCCAAACACCCCTCTATATATATGAAGTTCATCGATAATGACGTATTTCAGGTTCTCAAAGAGGGACACCCATTTCGTATGGTGAGGAAGGATCGCCGAATGCAGCATATCAGGATTTGTAATGACGATATGTCCGGCCTTCCTCACCTTTTGACGGATATTTGCAGCTGTGTCCCCGTCGTATGTATAGCTATTGATGGAAACCTCGGCCTCTGCGATGATTTCGTTCAGCTCACTCTTCTGGTCCTGGGCAAGTGCCTTCGTAGGGAAGATATACAATGCACGGGAATCCGGCTGATCCAGAATGGTTTGAAGTACAGGAAGATTGTAGCAAAGGGTCTTACCAGAAGCGGTTGGTGTGACGGCTGTGAAACTTTTCCCTTCCATGGCAAGCTGGAAAGCGGAACTTTGATGGGTATATAGCCGTTCCACCCCTCTCCTGTGCAACGCTTTTTTAATTCTTTCATCTATTTCAAATGGCAAGTCTACCAATTGAGCAGGTTTTTCATCAATTGTATGCCAATGAACAATCTGTTTATTGAAATCAGGATCTTTCTTAAAATATTCAATCAACTGCTGAAGGTTGTTCCTCTTAAACATCTCTATCACCTCTCCTACTCATTTTACCGAATCTATGTTCGAAACTAAAGTAAAAAAACCACCTTTCCATATTCATCCTTGTCCAAAAGGGAATGCGACGAGGGAAAAGCCACTCTATCTTTTTTCTTATTGGTTGTATAGGACAAATGCACATTTTTGTTGGTGTGGCATAGGCTAGTATGAATACGTTTCCCGTGAAAGGAGCATACCCATGTCCAAGGATTCAAACAAAGGCGGTTTTGGTGACCTGATGCATTCCATGAATGAATTCTTCCATGAAAGACCGATGAAAGGCATGTTACAAAGTATCGATGAATTCTTCACATCTTCTGCCAACCCGTTTGGCTCGTTCCCAGTTGAATTGAGTGAAGCCGACGATCATTATCTCGTCACTGCGGAACTTCCCGGTGTAAACCGAGAGCAAATACAACTCGATGTGTTTCCTCAGTACATCACGATTTCTGTGATCCATAAAGAAATATATTCAGAAGAAAATGAAAAACACCAGACAATCAGAAGAAAGCAATCCATGAGAAAAAGCAGCAGGACCGTATCCTTTCCAAGAACCGTTAACGAAAAGAATGTGAAAGCTTCCTATAAAGATGGTTTATTATCAGTAAAAGTAAAAAAGGAATCAGGAAAGCGGATAGAAATTGAATAAAAGAGAAAGGAGCTGCGTGAATGCAGCTCCTTTCTCTTTAGAATTTAAATATCCCGCCTAAGCCTTTTACAAGAGATGAAACTTGATTGATGGCACCCATCATCTGTCCAGTCGTATTCATCATTTTGTTGAAATCCAGCGATCCGTCCTGCGATTTAAAGGAGTTCATGATGCCGCTTACCCCTCCTGAAGAAGGTTTCGTCATAAAAGATGCTTTCGGGTAGGGATTCGCGTAGGACTGCTGTTCCATCGCTTTCATTTGATATGGATTATATTCTTTGTGCTGAAGAGGATTTTCAAAATATGGATTCATTTGCTGAGGCTGATTCAACTGCTGATATTGATTCATCTGACTCGAGGGTCCTGAATAAGGTCCATCCGGCTGTGGTAAATAATTGGGTTGATAAGGTCCATAATTCGGCGGTCTCATCCCCTGCGTCGGATAGTTCACCATCGGACCCATATTCTGAGGCTGTAAATGGTGATATGGGTATGGCTGAAATTGCATCTGTCTCGAATATGGTGAAGAATTCATACTTAGCCCCCCTACATTTAGTGGTTACTATATTTTATGTATGAATGGAAAAATGGTGAAAGAACCCATAAAGATTTTTCGACAACCCTGAGAAGAATGTCGGAAGTTACACTATTCTTACAACTTAAAGAAAGGGTTTTCTATGATAGGATGAAGATAGAAAGAGCTATGATCATTCATAAGAAATATGTGTATTGGGAGGAATCAAGATGGACCTTAACGAATTGCTGAAAAGATATGAAAGCAGTAAACAGTATCAAGCAACCGACCAACAAGAACTTCTTACACTGGCCAAAAAACTTTATATTTCGAATGAAATCTCCTTTTATCACTACAAAGGATTAGCGAAGCAGATCAATACAATAGAAGAAAATGCGATTTCAACTCCATAAGAAAGAGGCTGCCAATACGGCAGCCTCTTATTTTCCTTTCAGTTCATCGAGTTCGGTACCGAGAACGTACGAAACAGATTGGAAGTGACTGATGAACCGGTTGTAACTGGACTCAGGAAAGAAACAGTGGACCGATAACATTTCTATATTATCGAACGTATTGAGAATCTGAGGTAAATGGATGTGCTTCGGCTTCGTATCTTTGATCCAATTCAGGGACAGGCCTTTCCATCGGTCATTCTTTTCTTTCACTTCGTCCGCAAACGGCTTCACTTCAGTATAAAAGTCCCCTTTTTCACCTGACTCGCGCCTGCTTTTATATTCACTAATCATCTTCTCGGACAGGACGAGAAGTTCTTCCGTCACTTGTATCAATTCTTTCAAAAAAAGCCCTCCATGAAAAATCTAGACAAAAAATAAAAGTAGCACCATGCTACTTTCTTATAAAATCAGTTTAAGACGTCTTAAAGGATAATTCAAGTTTTTGTAAGACATAGGACTTTTCTCTATTCTTCAAAAGAACCGTTTTAGATCCGGTCTTTCTCTCCAATGAACTTAATTGACTGTCCATTTTCTGTATTTGATCGGTTAGGGTGCCAAGTCCTTCTTCCTCTTCGACTGAGATTCGGTCATGCAGGCTCTGTTCCAACTGATTGAGGCTTTCTTCGATTTCAGCTAACTTTAACATAATATCTTGTTTTGGAAGCATGTGAATCCTCCCACCTTTTTTTTGGATTAATACAGTAATTCTCCGTCCTTTTTCCTTTCCCTCCCACCCTGACAAAACTAGAAGCGTTTCGCCAAAGAAAGTGCAAATAGGACATTCCTACAGGATGTTTCGACACCTCCTGAATAAAAGGTAGCAAAACTCAAAATACTATGGGTGGAGGTGTTACTCAATGAAAAATCCAAAAAACAAACAAACCAAGCCGCAACAAGCCGAAACCAAAGCATCCAAAGGCAACCCTAAACTAGAGGGCGAAAACAGGCCCTCTACCTAAGAAAGCGGAGGCGGCTTGATCAGGCCCGACAAGCATAAGACGAACCATCCGGAAAGGCGCCCTTTGCCTTTTTGGATGGTTTGACTTATGACCTCGAGGGTCTAGCCGCCGGAGCTGGACTACTCTAATCAGTTCAATATTCAAAAGAAGATGCGGACAGTTTCAAAATGTCCGCATCTTCTTTTTCTTTCGACCAGGCCATATCCCCTTGAAAAGCTTCTTGGTGACTGCCATTTTCTGCAGTTGCCGCTGCTTATGGAAAAACCACTTTGTCATGATGACGTCTCCAGGGAGTTCCTGCTTTTCATACCAGTTCCCCTCAATGATTTTGTCGACGGACCAGTCTTTGCGATGAGCCCAATTATGGGTTATTGGACCGTATGCCTTTTTAAGAAAAGGTGTATTCGTATCAGGTACTCCACGGCAGTATTTCTCGTAATCCGTCCTGGTTCCTGTATGCTCGACCTTTAAAGCAAACTCAAGAAAAAGACCATGGTATTCAGGATGAAATAATAGTTCAAATAAGAGGTTTCCCAACTTGATCCTATTTTCAACTTTTCTGAAACCATGTACACTCGCCCCGTAAAGGTCTCCATGTAAAGTCGGGAAAAGGACGGAACTGAAATGCAAGTGATCTTCTATAAAGAAGAGCGACGAACCAAACACCTTTCTCTTGTACAACCCATGTTCGATGACCGGACGCTGGATAAGATGCTGTTCATTTATGATGAGTGACTGCACCAATCGCCTTTCATCCCTCTCCACCCAGAAACGGTTCCATTCCTCTTCCATGAAATGTGAAATGTGAAAGTGTTTAAAGAGATGAAACATTTTCTTCTTATATAACGTCGAATAATGATAGAGAAGGAGTTGAGGGAATGCATCCTGAAAGATGCTCCAATTCGCCCTTTCATATGTCATAAACAGAAGATCGCATGTCTTATGACTCAAGAGGTCGGGAAAGATATCCCCCTTTAAATCGGTCATATTCCATCCTGCATTCCTTGATACCATAGAGGCCAGGAAAGACCATTTGATCTCAGGATGAAGGAGAAAAAATGTTTGATAAGCTTTTGTGCGTGATATATTATCCTGATTGTATTCATCCACCAGATGATTTACATCCTGTATCCATTCTTTTGTACGTTTAGGTTCAGGTAAATAGGGTAAAAAGCGATAAGTATCGCTGAATTTATCCATCCTTCCTATCCCACCTCCCCATCTAATCCTAGAATGAGGAGATTTGTAAACAATTATTCACACAAAATGGAGTGGTTTCTGTTATGATATAGATTAGTCTGCGAGGTGAATTACCATGAAATTCCATTATCCCAATGGGAAGAAATATGTGGAAGCGACATTACCCTCAAAAAAACCAAAGGCAAAACCGAAACAAGTATCGTACAGCAATAGAGGGATGACACTGGAAGAAGATATCAATGAAACCAATCAATATTATTTGACGTTTCAAAAAGCGGTGATTCACAAAAAACCCACCCCGGTTCAAATTGTGGATGTTCACTATCCTTCAAGGAGTGCCGCCGTCATAAAGGAAGCGTACTTTAAACAGCCGTCAACGACAGACTATAACGGGGTCTTCAAAGGAAGATACATTGACTTTGAAGCGAAGGAAACGAAAAATAAGACGTCCTTCCCCCTTCAAAATTTTCATGAACACCAGATTCTTCACATGGAGTCCGTCCATAAGCAGGAAGGCATCACTTTCGTACTAATAAGGTTCTCCCTCTCAGAAGAGGTATTCCTCCTCCCCTACGAGGCACTGCGTGTTTACTGGGACCGCATGGCAGGTGGCGGGAGAAAATCAATCAAGCGGGAGGAAATGGAAGAGAAAGGGTTCTCCATTCCACTGGGACTCCATCCCAGGGTCGATTATTTAAAAATAGTCCATCAGTTATATTTTTAGTTTATGAAAAATGAGTTAATCTATATTTTATCTCATTATGAGTAGTATATTTTTAATCTTAGACAATACTAAAAACAGAGAAGACCTGAAAGTGAGGAAACAATATGGCTGGTCAATATAAGTCAAGGGAAGAAAAACGCCTGGCCCAACAGAAGTCTAAATCCCCTAAGGGCAAGAAAAAAGGCTCTATGGTTAAGCGCGTCATTATATCATTATTTATTATCGGGATCATCGGGATGCTCGCGGGTGCAGGGTTATTTGCCTATTACGCATCAAGCGCACCAAAGCTTGACGAAAAATTGCTGAAAGATCCGATCGCATCCGAGATTTATGATATGAACGGAGACCTGATCACGACTGTAGGAAAAGAAAAACGGGAGTACGCAAACTTCGACGACATTCCTCAGGTCATGCAGGACGCCGTCATTGCAACGGAGGATAACCGGTTCTACAAACATAACGGTATCGATCTCATCCGTTTAGGTGGTGCAGTCATTGCCAATGTGACCGGTGGATTCGGTTCAGAAGGTGCTTCGACGATCACCCAGCAAGTCATCAAGGGCTCCTTTTTAAGCCCTGAGAAAACTTTGAAGCGAAAAGCTCAGGAAGCGTGGCTTGCGCTGAAACTTGAGCAGGAATATACAAAAGAAGAAATCTTTGAAATGTACTTCAATAAGGTCTATATGTCCGACGGAATCAATGGGATGGCGACAGCTGCAGATCATTATTACGGTAAGGACATCAAGGATATCAAATTGCACGAAGCGGCTATGATTGCGGGCCTTCCACAAAGCCCGAATAATTATAACCCTCTTAAGCACCCTGAAAGTGCAGAGAAAAGACGAAATATCGTTCTGTCATTAATGGCTCAGCACGGTAAAATTACGGAAAAAGAAAAGAAAGCCGCACAAGCCGTCCCGATTACAAAAGGACTGGTATCGGCTGAAGATGTGGAAAAGAAAAACGGAGATAAGTATCCTGCATTTGTCGATGCGGTGATAGATGAAGTTCAGAAGATGGGAGATTACAACCTATTTTCCGATGGCTTAAAAGTCTATACAACCGTCGATCCGGATGCCCAAACACGATTGGAAGAAATCCTGGCAGGTGAAAACACGAGTTTCAGCTATCCTGAAAATGCCGAAGAGCCAATGCAGGCCGGTGTAACCCTCATGGATACGAAAACCGGAGAAATCAGGGCCATTGGTGGCGGAAGGGAACAAGATCCCGAGGTCAAGCGTGGTTTCAACTACGCCATTGACTCCAAACGTCAGCCGGGATCGACTATCAAGCCATTGCTTGACTACGCTCCTGCCATCGAACATTTAAAATGGTCAACCTACCATATTTTAAAAGATGAGCCTTATGAATACTCAAACGGTACGGAAATCAACAACTACGACGGTCAATTCAAAGGGCCGATCACCATCCGTGAAGGACTGTGGGATTCCCGCAATATCACAGCTTTAAAAGCCTTCCAGGCAGTTGGAGCTGAGAAGGCGGCGGATTTCGTTAATGGCCTGGGACTGAAGTTCGACCATTACTATGAATCAGCTTCCATTGGAGGGGTTTCACCTGGTGTAAACTCCGTACAAATGGCCGGTGCGTATGGTGCATTCGGTAATGAAGGTGTTTATAATAAGCCTCACACCGTAACGAAAATCGTCCTGCGCGATGGAGAAACAGAAATAAAGAATGAGAACAAACCAGAACCGGCGATGAAGGAATACACGGCTTATATGGTTTCCGATATGCTGAAAAGCGTCATCGATCACCCGCAAGGTACGGGTAAATTCGCTAAAGTGCCCGGGTTACCGATGGCAGGTAAATCAGGTACGACCAACTATTCCCAAGAAGAGCGGGACAAATATGGCATCGCAAAATCAGGTGCACCTGATTCATGGTTTGTAGGATACACGACCAATTACACGGCAGCCGTTTGGACCGGTTACAAGACTCAATCCATTCCACTGTCCCCTACTGATCGCCATGTCGCTCAATATATCGTAAGTGACTTGATGAGCTATGTTCATGATGGCGTCGATACAGCTGACTTCAAAAAGCCTGACAGCGTAGTGGAATCGAAAGTGGAAATGGGAAGCGATCCTGCGAGACTGCCAAGCGAATATACACCTGATGACAGAATCATCACAGAACTATTCGTGAAGGGAACGGAACCTTCCAAAGTTTCCAAGGAATTCGATAAAATCGATGCCCCTTCCAAACTGAAAGGGAAATTTAATAAGAAGGATAAAACCATCACCCTTGCATGGGATTACGGTAAAGAAAAAGACGTACAGTTCGAAGTTTCCGTATCCATCAATGGTGAAGCGAAACAAGTCTTGACGACTACAGATAAAAAAGGATTAAATGTCGAAAACATTCAGTCCGAAGGTACCTTCACCTTTGAAGTTGTAGCCATTTCAGGTGATCAACGAAGTAACCCTGCATCCGTAAACGTAGAAGTTAAAGGGGATAAAAAGGATGAAGGAAAGCCGGAAGATGACAATGAAGGCAACAACGACAATGGTCAAGGAAACGGAAATGACCAAGGAAATGGAAATGGCAATGGTAACGGTCAAGGAAACGGAAATGATGATAACTCCGGCAATGACGGCGGTACTCCAGGTAACGAGGATGGTACCACTCCCCCACCTGAAGGAGACGGGACCGGAGACGGAGGAACAGGCGGCGCGGGTGACACTGGAACCGGTGATGGCGGAACGACCGGTGATGGCACTGGCGGAACTGGAACCGGAGATGATACCGGGGCCGGGACCGGAACAGGTGATGGCAATGGTACACCTGCTACTCAATCTGAACCTAGAAGAAATCAAGAATAAAAATAAGGCAACGAGAGATTTTCTCTCGTTGCCTTATTTATTTGCCCATTGATTCAAAGCCTGATACTTGGCATATTGCTTATGCTGTTCTTCAAAAAGCTGGGACAGCTGAATAAACGAGTGATAGAGTGCCGGATTATTTCTGATGAAGGTTAAACGTTCAATGACATTAACAGGCTTTAAGGAAAAGTGTTCAATTGATGACTGCCAATTCTCCAACCTGACCGGATGCTTATTGCTCCAATACAAAAGCACATAAAACCTGGCGATACTTTTTTTCATTGACTCCGGTATGCCTTTTAAGCGGCCTTTGAATAGCACGTTAAGATGCTCCTCTTCTTTTTTCCACTCCATGAGGATGTCTTTAACCCATGACCCTTGAACCAGCCAAGGCGGGGAATCAGCACCCCTCCCATTGTAATAAAGGAGTTCATATGCGAAAAATGGTTCACAAGGTTTAACGTGATTCTCATCGATCTTTACAATATCCCCCGCAAAGAAAAAAGGATCTCGCAATTCTTTCGGAATGGGAAAGACAGTATCACTCATATGCGGCCCTTTTTCTTTAATCTTTTCTGACCTTCCCTGCACAGGTCTACCAGGGGACAAACCTCACATTGAGGAGATTGCGCCTTACAATGATACCTACCGAAAAAAATCAACCGGTGATGGGTTTCTGACCATTCTTCTCTCGGGATTTTTTTCATTAATGTTTTTTCCACTTCCAATACGCTGTCTTTCCACCTGCAGATTCCCAACCTTTTACTGACACGTTCCACATGGGTGTCGACTGCTAAGGCGGGTTCTCCAAAGGCAACGGAAACCACGACGTTTGCCGTCTTCCTGCCCACGCCGGGAAGCTTCACTAATTCCTCATGTCTTTTCGGCACTTCTCCCCCATACTCAGTAAGGAGTATTTCACATAATTTGCGGATATTTTTAGCTTTATTACGATATAGACCAATAGAGCGTATATCCTGTTGGACTTCCTCCAATGAGACCTCCAGATAGTCCTCAGGTTTTTTATATTTCTCAAATAAACCTTTTGTCACTTTATTCACCAGGACATCCGTACACTGCGCCGATAGAAGGACTGCTATGACGAGTTCAAAGGGATTGTCATGACGGAGTTCACAATGTGCATCGGGGAACATCTTTCTCATTTCATCGAGACAAATATGTATTTGTTTATTATTTAACATGTTTCCTGCTACCTCCAACCCAAGGAATGAATTGTATCAAAAAAAGAGACCAACCCAAAGATGTGAGAGTCAGTCCCCTTTCATTGTTTTATTGCTCAAGCCAATTATAGAATGGTACTGATTTTCGCTTTGGAGAAGAAGCTGGTTCATTCGAAGCAGCCGGTTTTTGGTGAGACCTGAAGCGTTGACTTTGGCTCCGTGCATCTTCAATGGTCTTCACACCATTTTTCTTCCATTCAAAAAGGATCCGATCGATGTATCTGAAGTTCAGCTTCCCTGAAATGACCGCTTCCCTCAATGCCGCTTTAATGATAATGGCATTGTGATCATCCTGATCCAGCCACATGGCCAGGGTCTCACATTCTAATGGAGAAAGAGGGCGGCCGAATTCTTGTTCGAATGTCGTATAGATATCCGCTTCTTCTTCCATCGATTGCTGCATTTGTTTCATTTTCGAATCCTGGATGACGAATTCCGCCATCTTTTCCCATAGTGGATTGAGAGAATACTTCTCAAATAGGATCCCTTCTGCTGATGAACCTTCTTCAATCGATAAAAATCGTTGTTGAATGAGCTTTCGTAATAGGGATGAACAAAATTCACTGGAAATGCTCATGGGACTGGAAAGCTCTTCCGGTGTGGGAAAATAGTTTCCCTTTTCCAAGTGCCCGTAAATATGCAAAAGCAGGACAAATTCTGATTCATTTAAGCCCAGTGTATGGTAGTTTGATAATAATAATTGCGGGATGTTCAGTGTCCCCTCTTCGATCCAGGACACCATTAATTGTTTATAATCCATATTCAGTACACCTCACTCATTAGTATATCATGATTCAATATATGTGGACATGGTTATGGATTAGAAGAAAGTTGGAAAAACAAAAGATCTCATGATTCATTTATTTCCAAATTTAGTGTAAAACATCGACCGTTCCTTTCCGCTTCAATCCACTCTGTGCTTCTACATACTGACTGTCAAATTATAAACCTAACTAAAAGAGATCGCTTTGCACAGAATTTTAAATTCGAAAACCATGGTGTTATAAGAATTTGAAATCAAAAGGAGAAGTGGTTTTCACATTAGCCAAAACCCTTAGGCTCTAAATTAAGATCCTAACGACAGTTATAAAAGAAAAGAACCGGCTGGAATGCTCTTAAGCAATCCAGCCAGCTCTAGGGTCAGTGTAATTAAGGATATAGACGGTTTAACAGACGTGGGAATGGGATAGTTTCCCTTACGTGTTCTACTCCGCTGATCCAGGCTACTGTTCGTTCAAGTCCAAGTCCGAAGCCGGAGTGAGGGACTGATCCATATTCCCTTAATTCCAGATACCACTTGTATGCGTCTGTAGCGAGTTCATGCTCTTCGATACGCGCTTTCATCAGCTCTGCATCGTGGATACGTTCTGAACCACCGATAATTTCCCCATACCCTTCAGGAGCAATCAGGTCAGCACATAATACCACATCATCACGATCCGGATCCGGCTGCATATAGAAAGGTTTTAATGAAGTCGGATAATGGGTGATGAACACAGGCTTATCATAACTTTCAGCAATGGCCGTCTCGTGCGGAGCACCAAAGTCATCTCCCCACTCGATATCATCAAAGCCTTTTTCATGCAATAATTTCAGGGCATCATCATATGTGATGCGCGGGAACGGAGCTTTGATCTGCTCAAGTTTAGACACGTCTCTTCCAAGGCGGTCTAATTCAAGCTTGCAGTTATCCAGTACGGATTGAACGATATAAGAAACGTACTGCTCCTGAACTTCAAGGTTGTCCTTGAAATCATAGAAAGCCATTTCTGGCTCGATCATCCAGAATTCGATCAGATGACGACGTGTTTTAGACTTCTCCGCCCTGAATGTAGGGCCGAATGAGAATACTTTCCCTAATGCCATGGCTGCCGCTTCCATATAAAGCTGACCGCTTTGGGAAAGGTATGCGTCTTCTTCAAAATATTTAGTGGCAAATAATTCAGTCGTTCCTTCCGGTGCACTTCCAGTGAGGATCGGTGGATCCACCTTGACGAATCCTTCTTGATTGAAGAATTCGTATGTAGCACGGATGATTTCGTTCCGCACTTTCATCACGGCATGCTGCTTGCGGGAACGAAGCCAAAGGTGACGATGGTCCATCAGGAATTCAGTTCCATGCTCCTTCGGAGTGATGGGATAATCCACGGCTTCGTGGATTACTTCCACGCTCTTCACCTGCAGCTCGTATCCAAACGGTGAACGGGAATCTTCTGAAACCGTTCCTGTTACATATAGAGACGTTTCTTGAGTCAATGATTTTGCTTTTTGAAAGATTTCTTCTTCCACTTCACTTTTGACGACAACACCTTGAATGAATCCAGTACCGTCACGAAGCTGAAGAAAGGCAATTTTTCCACTTGAACGTTTGTTGGCAAGCCATGCTCCGATGGTTACTTCTTCACCAACGAACTTACTTACTTGAGATATAGTAGTTTTCACGATTTTTTCCCTCCAAAAAAACTAAGACGCTTATGTATCGTTATTTATTATACATTTACCATTATCCCGTCGCAATAGATAGAGCGAAACGAGATGAGTTTAAGGAAAAAGCAGACCGGTATACGGTCTGCGATTCCCTGCATTATCTGCTTTTATCCTCAACAAATTTATGCATGCGCCCGATCGCTTCTTCAAGAGCATCGAGGCTTGTGGCATATGAAAGGCGGATATTGTTTTCCGACCCGAATCCTGAACCTGGGATGACGGCCACCTTCGCCTCTTCAAGGAGGGCCTTCGTGAATTCATCAACAGTGTGATAGCCTGTTTTCTTTGCGGCTTCTGACACATTTGGGAATAGATAGAAAGCACCTTGAGGTTTCAAACAATGGAACCCTGGAATACGGTTCAATTTATCAAACACAATGTTTAAGCGCTCTTCGAATGCCTCCCTCATATCCTCTACAGGCTTCTGGTCCCCCATGTAAGCTGCAACGGTCCCGTATTGTGAGGTCGTAGTGGGGTTGGAAGTTGAGTGGCTGGCAAGATTGGTCATCGCTTTGATGACGGATTCGTTTCCTGCCGCATACCCGATTCTCCATCCCGTCATGGAGTGTGATTTAGAGACTCCATTGATCACAATGGTTTGTTCTTTCAATTCCGGGGACAATTCTGCGATGGACGTATGGGTGTTCCCACCATAAACCAGCTTCTCATATATTTCATCAGACACGATCATGATGCCCTTTTCCAAGCACACTTCGCCGATGGCCCCAAGCTCTTCACGGGAATACAGCATACCTGTAGGGTTGCTTGGTGTGTTGAGTATGACTGCCTTCGTTTTCGAAGTGACTGACTCTTCCAGCTGTTTGGGGGTGATTTTATACTCATTCTCTTCTTTTCCTTCGACAATGACAGGAGTCCCACCGGCCAGTTTCACTTGTTCAGGATAGCTTACCCAGTATGGTGTAGGGATGATGACTTCATCCCCTTCATTTAATAAAACTTGAAATAATGTATATAGGGCATGCTTTGCCCCGCTTGTCACTATGAGCTCGGATGGTTTGTAGATCAGGTGCTGATCGGTTTCAAACTTATGGATGATCGCTTCTTTCAGTTTGGCCATCCCACCGGACGGAGTATATTTCGTATGACCTTCCGTCATGGACTCATAGGCCGCCTTGATGATATGTTCCGGTGTATTGAAGTCGGGTTCTCCGGCACCCAAACCGATGACATCGATACCCTGTGACTTCATTTCCTTCGCTTTAGCCGTGATTGCTAATGTCGTGGATGGTGTTAATGCACTGACTCTATCAGCTAACGTGAATTTCATTTGTCCTGTTCCCCCTGATCATAAATTTTCAATTTTTCGCCACCATTCCCCGGTAGAAAACAGCAGATAATAATAATTTAAATTGTCTTGTTGATCTAAGTAGGTCATTTCCCATACCGGACCGACGGATTCATACCCTAAACGGACCGATAGTAATTCTTTTGGTTTCTTTTCATCATTTAGTTTATTGATTGCCTGATCTTTTGTAATGCCATTGGCCCATTTTTTCTCAATAATTTTCCCCTTCTTACCCGGGACCCAGGCAACCAGCTTTTCCCTCTTTTCATTTTGGCCGGTTACCACTACATAGGACTTCGAGCCATTATAAAAGCTCGTGTCCTCCACTTTCACGATGGCAGTTTCATCTTCCACCCGCTTCAAGGCCAGGTCCCTCTGATGATCAAGAGGATTCCGGGAAAGCTGGTACACAAGTACAGAGGCTGAGATTCCAATGACGAGAAACAATAGTACGATGATGGTTATCCATTTTTTCATTACAATCACTCTTTATGTACGATAAATTGTTAATACTGCTTGATTCTGATCTTCCGGATCTAATGCTAAACCAAACATATAATCATCTTTTTTTAACGTTCTATTCAATGTATCAACCACTTTATATAAGTTATCCGTATACTCGATACGAACAGTGGAAAGAACTTCAATTCGGCTTTCCATGTTGGTCCTCCTTTTAACTATTACCCTCATTCGAGTAAAAAAACTCTACACACATTATAACAACATAAGGGGCCACCTTGGTAGGGGAATATCATAAAAACAGTGATGAATTCATACACGGAAGGCTGAGCTGTCAGCCTCCCTCCTTGAATACTCCATCTTCCTGATCAAACGTGAGCACCTCGTAGTTTCTTCTGTTAAATTTTACTGCTATCAGCCCGTGTTGACCCGTTAAGTAAAGATCGATCCACGCTTCGTTGATGGCTTCAAGCATTTCACCATTCAGCAGCCTTTCTTTAGAACGGTAAAGAATGGCGGTTTGTGGGTCAACATGTTTAAGAAGCCTGTGAGACATACCTTCTGATTTGGCATGGACCGGCAGTTTCACGATGTTAACGTTTTTCAAGGGTTTACTGAGTAGCACCCCTTCAGCATGTGATGATTGGGAACTCAGCCAGAGAAAGCGATGCTGAAAAAAAGTGAAGGAAAAGTCCAACCCTTCTCTCTTTTCGTTTCCTTCGTGTAGAGCCCTCATGGTTAATTCATCTGAAAATGTACAGGTCTGGTCCTCTTGTATCGTATGAAGGTATCGGGAGACTCTTTTCGGCATAAGTGTTTCAAGGGATTTCCCTACGATGATTTCTTCAATGCCGAACTTTTTCACCAGTTCAACGATCATTCTCACGTCGACTTCATTCTTCTCCGTAATGATCAAACCCTTGATGCTGCCTATATGAATTTGATTGAAATAATAATAAAGTTGCCTGCGGTCCTTAAATGATCCTGTATTGATCAAATAATGATTGCCAGATGCCAGGTGAAGGACAGCGACTTCCCCTTTTTCGACAGGGAGGAAACTAAGCGCATACTCTTCTTGGGAGATATGTAAATTCACCTTGGGTACTTTCATTCCATAAGCATTTGACGTCATCAGGAGAAAAGACAGCACGGCCAGTAAAATCACTCTCATTTACAATCCTCCAGTTTCACATCTCCCCTTTAGATTGTGTCAAAGGAGAGATTTTATCACTGAAGTTCAAACGGATTTCAGAGCCAATCCTCGATCCAGGAAACAAGATCAAATAGATCGCCTTCTTTGGCTTCCATTGAAGGGATCGACTGCAGGAATGCTTTACCGTACCTTGTTGTCTTGATTCTACGGTCATACACAATCACGATCCCCCGATCACTGCTTCTTCTGATCAGCCTTCCGACCCCTTGTTTGAAGCGGATGATGGCTTCAGGTAAAGAGTGGGAAGAAAACGGGTTCTTCCCCTGGGCTTTCAGGATATCAGATTTCGCCTGATTGACCGGCTCATCCGGTGGGGAAAACGGCAGTCTCACCATGGCAAGGCAGGACAGGTCCTCTCCTGGAATGTCCACCCCTTCCCAGAAACTGCTCGTCCCAAATAAAATCGCCTTGTCGAACCGTTGGAAGTTCTTGGTCAACCGGGTCCGGCTGCCTGATGTGATCCCCTGTGCCATCAACACATATTCTTCCAATAAGCCACTTTCCTTCATGAGCTCGTATGTTTTCCTCAGCATATCGTAGGACGTGAACAATATGAGCATCCGTCCCTTTGTCGCCTGGGCGACCCCTATTAAATGGGAACTGATGGCCTCAATATATTCCTCGCTTTGAACCTGTTGAATTTCAGGTACATCCGTTGGAACGAAAAGCCTTGAGACCTCATGATAGTCGAAGGGGGAAGTCAGCTGCACTTTTTTCACATTGTCTGCAAGTCCGATTTCATTCAGGAAGTATTGAAATGATCCGCTGACGGTCAACGTGGCAGATGTCAACACCACGCTTTTCTTCTTGGCGAAAATCTCACTCTGAAGATTCCCGTCGACCATGATCGGCTGAGCCTGGATGGTCAGGCTGTTCGGCAGCGACCTTGTATCTCCATCAAGCCAGAGAACATGATTGTTCATATCTTTTAGAAACACGGTTTGAAAGTTCGTTCTCAATTCCGTCAAATCCACCAAAAAGCTATAGAATTCTTCAATTAGTGCCTTTTCTTTATCAAGGAGTTTGACTTTCTTCTCCTTGATGGTATCCAGCACCTGCTGAAACTCCCTTTCCATATGCTTCATTCCTGAAATCACACGTTCCATCGACATGAGGACAGGTTGCCAATAACGGCTGTTTTTCATTTCATCGGTAATGCGCAGCTGGATCTTCTGTATCCCGGTTCTCTTTTTAGCCTTTTTGTAGAATATACTTGTCAAGACAGAAAACGCTTCTTCCAGATCCAGATAGAACTGCCCGATGATTTTATCCAATACAAAGGTATGGGTCTTCAAATCGACAGAGTGACTGGAAAGAAGCTGATCCAACCGGTAGAACAGTTGTTTATGATCCAACGTCCCCAGCTGTGAAGTGCTGAACTTAATGGAGAGATAATCCATGATTACTCCTAGATGCTGCCGCGCTGATTTTTCCAAATGATGGGCCTCATCGATCACTAAATAATCATAGGGAGGGAGCATGCTGCTCTCCCTCACCATATCGGTTAATAGCATTGAATGGTTGGTGATGATGATATCTGCTTCCTGGGCATTCTTTCTTGCAGCAAGATAGAAATCCTTCCCGATCCAGGGATCTTTTGTATGGGCGAGGTGCCAGCCGTCGTGTTTTAATCGATTCCAAAACAACTGCCCCCCGGAAGTGAGGTTCAATTCATCCATATCCCCGGTCTCGGTCCGTGTCAGCCATACAAGAATCTGCATCTTTGTCAGGACCACATCGTACTGGGATTCATCTTCCCTGAGGGACTGCTCGAATTTAAACAGATTTATGTAATGATTCTTCCCCTTCAAAAGAACGGTCCTAAAAGGGGTTGGACTCATTTTCTCCAGTAATTTAATTTCTTTATGAAGCAGTTGCTCTTGCAATTGAATGGTATATGTACTGATGACCACTCTTTCGTGTCTGCGTTTGGCAAACAGAACGGCTGGCCATAAGTAACCCAGTGACTTTCCAACACCGGTACCCGCTTCGATGACCACATGCTGTGCTTCATCAAAGGCATGCCCTATTTCTTTCATCATGACCATTTGCTGCTCTCTTTTTTCATAGAAAGGAACATGCTGCGCCAGGTGTCCTTCTATATCGGATAGGTCAAAATCGACCTCTGCATCGCTTGTCACCGGGAGATTCTTCTTCCGAAGGGCAAGGCCCCGGTATACCTCCAGGTCTTCTGAGAGATCCTCTACATGCTTTTGTTTATTTGTCACGATGCTGTCAAACAACAAGTCAATATCACTCTTTAAGTGATTTGAGAGTTTATGAAGTTTTTCAAGGGTGACCAGGGGAAGCTTTGAAAGTTCTTCGATAAAATAAAGAAGGATTTCAGCTGTCACATAAGCATCGCTGTCCGCCTGATGCGGCCTGACATGGCTCAAATTCAATGAATTGGATAGCTCCGTCAGTTTAAAGCTGTCCGCCGATGGCAGAGCCACCTTTGCGAGCTCCACTGTATCAAAGGCAGGTCCCTTAAATGGGTTATACCCTGCTTCTTCCAGCTCTGCCTGAAGGAAAGAAAGATCAAATTGGACGTTGTGGGCGACAAAGATACCATGATCCAATAATTCCAGGATTTTCGGTGCAATTTCGTGAAAGAACGGCGCGTCCTTCACCATGTCATCATTGATCCCGGTTAACTCCTCTATAAATGCAGGAATGGGTTTTCCCGGAGATACGAAGGACGTAAATTGATCGATGATTTTCCCACCTTCTATAATAACCGCTGATAGTTGAATGATTTTTTCACCCTTTTTAGGGGAATTTCCTGTTGTTTCCAAGTCGATGACAACCAGTTTAAATGGGTACATGTTATTCACTGCCTTTATATAGATCCTACTCTTATGATTTTCTAAATAAGTGTACCATAAACAAAAAAGCAAGTCTTCTATTCCCACATTAGAAGACTTGCCCATCTTTTATAGTATTGTCGCTTCGGGTTCTGTTCCGATCATATCGATCACCCGGTTATTTTCTCCCATGATCGCCACTTTCGGAATATGGTCATGAACCATTTCCTCAGCAACCAGTTTATACGAAATGATGATGACGATATCCCCTTTTTGCACGAGCCTTGCAGCCGCACCGTTCAGACAGATGACGCCGCTTCCTCTTTCCCCCGGTATGATATAGGTCTCCAGGCGGGCCCCGTTATTGTTGTTGACGATCTGAACCTTTTCATTTGCCATCATTCCGACTGCATCGAGAATATCCTGATCGATGGTAATGCTCCCGACATACTCAAGGTTTGCCTCGGTTACAGTCGCTCTATGAATTTTTCCACTCATCATCGTTCTAAACATCTGAATCCTCCTCCGGTTGTACACTGATGATTATATTATCTATTAACCTGGCCTGTTGAAATTGAACGGCTACAGCTATGATGATGTCGCCTTCCAGCCGCTTCAGTTCCTCGAGCTCCGGGTATGAATACACTTCTACATAATCGATGGTACCAGAAGTGTTTTCTTGTATGATTTTAGAAATCATCCCCGTAAGGACTGAAGGGGTCCTCTCTCCGTCTTCAATCCTTTTATGAGCTTCTTTCAAACTTGCATAAAGGAAAGGGGCAACTTGTCTTTCCTCTTGTGACAGATAGACATTTCTTGAACTCTTGGCCAGTCCATCCTTTTCCCTGACTGTAGGGACCCGGATGATTTCAAGCGGAAAGAAATAATCGCTCACCAAGCCTTCCACCACAGCAACTTGTTGCGCATCCTTCTGCCCGAAGTAGGCCCTCGTAGGCTGCACAAGGTGAAACAATTTCGTCAGGACGGTCACAACCCCGTCAAAATGACCTTCCCGCTTCCGGCCGCACAGTACATCCACACGCTCGTTCACGTTCATCGTGATTGACTGCTTCCCCCGGTACATGTCAGCCACATCAGGAATGAAAAGGATATCCACCCCTGACACCCTTGCTAACTCCGTATCCCTCTCCACATCCCGGGGATAGCGGTCAAAATCTTCATTCGGCCCGAATTGCAGGGGATTCACAAAAATACTCATCACAACGACTTCATTGTTAGCCCTTGCTTCCTTCGCCAAGGTCAGATGTCCTTCATGAAGGAATCCCATTGTAGGGACAAATCCTATCGTTTCCCCCGTATTTTTCAAATGATCTATCGTTACTCTCAAGTCGTTTATTTTGGTTATGACCTTCATTTTTTCAACCCGCCATAGAGAGAATGAAGTTCTTCATCCCGCATAGTAAAGGAATGCTCATCTGTCGGAAAGCTACTGTCCTTTACTTCATGTATATAGCTCTCAAGGCTGTCATGCATGACGTCAGATGCATTCCCGAATTGCTTGACAAACTTAGGCACGCGGTTCACACCATACGTTACAAGGTCATGGAATACCAATACCTGCCCGTCGGTATCAACCCCGGCCCCGATGCCGATCGTCGGGATCGTCAAGGCTTCTGATATCTCCCTTGCGATTTGTTTCGGTACGCATTCCAGGACCAGTGCAAAGGCACCGGCTTCTTCACATTTCATACTATCTTCGATCAATTTCTTCGCTGTGTCTGCCGTCTTCCCCTGAACTTTATAACCTCCAAGGACCCCGACAGATTGAGGAGTCAATCCTAAATGGGCCACCACGGGAATTCCCGCACTGGTAAGGTCCCTTATTCGATCGATGACGTGGGCACCTCCTTCGACCTTGACGGCATGGGCTCCTCCCTGTTGAAGGATGTCCGCAGCTGTTTTAAGGGTTTCTTCCCTCGATAGGTGGTATGACATAAACGGCATATCCGTCACGATGAACGTATTCGATGCCCCTCTTTTTACGGCTTTCGTATGATGAATCATATCGAATACCGTTACAGGTACCGTAGAGTCATATCCTAAAACGACCATCCCAAGGCTGTCTCCCACCAGAATGACATCGATTCCCGCTTCCTCGGCTACTTTCGCACTTGGATAATCATACGCTGTAACCATGGCAATCTTTTCTTTTTCATTCTTCATCTTAAGAAAATCGGTTGTTTGTTTCATGTGATCCTCCTTCTTTTCAGTCAGAGGTGACGAAACGAAATGAAAGCACTTTCATGATGAATATAAAAAAACCTCCTGTAAAAAATGACAGAAGGATCATAAGTGGTTGATATCATTGTTTCGACCCTCTGTCCCAGTCCACAATGGATCAAGGCAGAAATAGTATTGAATAGTAAATGTACGTTCATTAAAGGTGCAGTTCCGAGGATACTGCCCAATAGGATTATACCATAAAAAAACGGGATGGCTACACAGATTTCCATCCCGCTGCAAGTTCAAACATTCACTTCAATATCGGCGGAGTAGATCTGGTGGATCGTCCCACTTGAGTCTTCGATCTTCAGCACACCTTCGTCCGTGATCCCGAGTGCTCTTCCTTCAATGGTACCATTAATGGTTCTTGCCCGGATCTTCTTCCCGATACTGATGGCATAGCTTTCCCATAAAAGCTTGATTGGTGTGAATCCTTCTTTCATATAAAGGGAATACAACGCCTCTATCCGTTCCAGCAACCTCTGAACAATGACAGACCTTGATAAAGTACGTCCTTCCTCAATGGAAAGCGAGGTTGCAATTTTTTGAATCTCATCGGGGAAATGGTCTTTCGTCTGGTTGACATTCATCCCGATCCCGATAATGATGGAATTGATTTTATCCGATTCAGCCTGAAGTTCCGTCAGGATGCCCGTCACCTTTTTCCCATCGATGAGTATGTCGTTTGGCCATTTGATCTGGGGATGGAGACCGGTAACTTCCTCGATTGCCTGGACCACGGCCACGGCAGCAATGAGTGTGAATTGGGGGGCCTTTTGAGGCGGAAGGTGCGGCTTTAAGATTAAGCTCATCCAAATCCCAGTACCTTTCGAGGAGTGCCATTCCCTCATCAATCTGCCCCGTCCGGCGGTCTGTTCGTCTGCGATGACCAATGTACCTTCTTCTGCTCCATCACTTGCAAGGGTGTGAGCGATCCGCTGGGTGCTCTGAACAGACTCTTCATAATGGATCACGGTTCCTAACGTACGGGTTTGTAAGCCTAAACGTATTTTACTTTCTGTGACACTATCAGGCGTCTCGATGATCCGGTATCCCTTTTTCCTCACAGCTTCTAATACAAACCCTTCTTTACGAAGCTCTTCGATATGCTTCCAGATCGCAGTCCGTGAACAACCCACAATATCAGCAAGTGCTTGTCCCGATAAAAATTCCCGGTCCGATTCGAATAATGCCTGAAGGACTTTTTTTCTTATAGTCGATTGCATGATTCCAGCCACCTCCTTATCTCTTCTTTGTCATTGTGTATCGTCTCATTGATGATAGCTGATTCAATTTCCAATAATCGTTCTTTCACCCACGGACCACCCTTTTGATCGGCCCAAGCCATTAAGTCTGTACCTGTTACATCGAGTTCTTGCCTGGACGAGATTGCGAGCTTGTGATATTGCTCCATCACTCTCTCCACCGAAAAGTCTGATGACGGTTCCAGGCATCCGTATACCTTTTCAACATTGAGGGCGCAATCGAGCCCGGCACGATATAATAATGTCTTTGTCCATCCGGATTGACGTTCCTTTAGAATATCTAGCTCTTTGGAACGGAGCCTGATCATTTTGGTAGGAAGTCTCCACCCTTTCAGAAAGGTCTGCACATCTTCCTCTTCTATATAAGTCAATAATACCAGCCATGCTTGATCTTTATTTAATGAATCCAAACCGGGGAGGTCTGCGAACGCTTTGAGCTGTGTGCCATATCCACTTAGAAAGGGAAGCTCCTTATACAAATCGGAATCCACAAGGAGATTCAGCCCTTCTTGCTTCCATCGGCCAGCCAGAATTTTCTCGAATTCCATCGTTTTTCGTTCAACTGCTATATGCTCGAGCAGTTTCGAGTGCTCCCTTAAGCTGGTTAAAGTTGATGATTCGAGATTGAAGCCGAGCTGACTGACAAACCGGACTGCCCTCATCATCCGCAAGGCATCCTCTGTAAACCTCTTCTCCGGTGAGCCCACGGTCCGTATCAACCTATTCTGTATATCTTCTCTGCCATGATAAGGGTCGATGATCGTGCCATCCCCGTCCATGGCCATGCTGTTCATGGTGAAATCCCGGCGTTTCAGGTCCCCGTCGAGTGAACGGATGAATTCTACCTTATCGGGCCTTCTATAATCCGTATAGGAAGACTCGGTCCTGAACGTGGTGATTTCATATTCCCTGCCCTCTTCCAATACGAGGACCGTTCCATGCTCAATACCGATATCAATCGTTTTACGGAAAACCATTTTAACCTCTTCCGGATAGGCAGAAGTGGCGATGTCTACGTCATTGATCGTCCTGCCAAGAAGGTAATCCCGGACAGATCCTCCAACGAAATAGGCTTCGAACCCTGCCTTCTCAAGCCTTTTCAACACGGGAACAGCCTGTTGGAATATGGTTGGTAACATTCTTAACACCTGCTTTACTTGAATCGTCTTCACGTATCCCTGACTGTTCACAAAAGATTCTTATAGATTTGTTCATACTGTTCGACTATTTTGCTCGAGTGAAAGGTCGACCGTGCCGTATGAAGGGCATTCTTCGATAATTCACCGTGGAGCCCATCGTCCTTCAGTAATTGCAGCGTCCTGCCGGCAATTTGCCTGACGTTTCCGATTTCACAAATAAAACCGTTGTATCCATCCTCGATCACTTCAGGGATGCCGCCTACATTCGTACCGATGCTCGGAACGCCACAAGCCATCGCCTCGAGTGCGACTAAGCCGAAGCTCTCTTTTTCTGAAAGTAATAGTTTGATATCACTGATCGAATAAAGTTCTTCCAGATTATCCTGTTTTCCAAGGAATAAGACCCGATCCTCTAATCCAAGCTCCGTTACCTGCTTGCATATGAGGGTCATTTCAGGTCCGTCCCCTACAAGGAGGAGCTTGGATGGGATCTCCTTCTGGATGAGGTTGAAGGAATCGACTACATCGTTCACCCTTTTCACACCACGGAAGTTTGATACGTGGATGATGACCTTTTCATCCTCCTTGATTCCATATTCGCTTCTCAGATGACGGGAATCCACTTTCCTGTAAACCCTCTCATCAATGAAGTTATAAACCGTCTTGATCTCTTTATCAGGCTGGATTAAATCATGGGTCTGTTTGACTAGAGCGGTAGACACCGCCGTCACGACATCCGACTTTTCAATGCCAAAACGAATGGCCCCTGTCAGAGATGGATCGTACCCAAGAACCGTAATATCCGTTCCGTGTAATGTGGTGACGATCTTCACGTCCTTCCCGGACATTTGTTTCCCCAAGATAGCACAGACAGCGTGGGGGATGGCATAATGAACATGCAGGATATCCAGGTTTTCCCGTTCCGTGATCTCCGCCATCTTATTTGCCAGCGCAATATCATAAGGAGGATATTGAAACACTGAATATTGACTCACTTCCACTTGATGAAAATAAATATTGTGATACATTTTGTTCAACCTGAACGGGATGCTAGAGGTAATAAAATGGATTTCATGGCCTTTCTCAGCCAGTAACTTACCGAGCTCCGTTGCCACTACCCCTGATCCTCCGACCGTCGGATAGCAGGTGATTCCTATCTTCAACTTCTTCATACAATTAATCTCCTAACAAATCATGATGCAAGATAAGGGTGTGATAGGAAAAGAATCCTTCTGCATAAAGGAGTCCGGCATCCTTCCCCATCATTCTCTCCCTTGCTTCTACCGCTTCGATGTAACCATCTGTCAAAGGAGTCGAGACCCCGTCGGATCCTTTGGAGAATTGGCTTCCATATGCTTGAAGGCTCGCAATCTTCGCTTTCATATACGGCTCGATATCCACTACAAATTGAGGCTTATGAAACCCGTTGATCATATAGAAATAGAGATGAGCGGTTTTATGCGCCGGGATTTCGGGATGATATTTCCGGATTCCAGCAGAAAAAAAAGCCTCTTTCACCAGTCGGGAAGCATTTCCATGATCTGGGTGGCGATCTTGGTCAAAGGGAGCAAATATCGCTTTCGGTTTATATGTTCTAATCAAGTTGACGACTTTCCCGATGTTTTCGTCCGTTATGTATATTCCCCGATCGGGTATATCGAGGGTCACTCTCTTATATGCACCTAATATGTCCGCTGCCCGCAGCGCTTCCTCTTTTCGCAAAGAAACCGTCCCATTCGAGGACAGCTCTGCCTCTGTTATATCGCAGATGACAATCTTCTTACCCTCAGCTGCATATTTCGCCAATGTTCCCCCCATACCGATCTCCACATCGTCGGCATGTGCTCCGAACGCAAGGATGTCTATTTGTCGGTCCACTTTACTCCTCCTTTTCCTTCACTATACTTCGCCACGCAATATCCCCTCTGTCAAGACCCATTACCAGCACTTCAGCGGTCCCCATATTGGTCGCAAGGGGTACTGAATACACGTCACAGAGCCTGATCAGAGCCGATACATCAGGTTCATGGGGCTGTGCCGTCAGGGGATCCCGGAAGAAGAGGATAAGGTCCATTTTATTATTGGCAATGTAGGATCCTATTTCCTGGTCTCCCCCCAATGGGCCTGAACGGAATCGATGGACGGATAAACCCGTTTCTTCCCCGATTCTTTTTCCCGTTGTCCCAGTGGCAAAAAGAGTGTGTTTCTCTATGATTGTCTTGTATGCGAGCACAAAACGAATAAGATCGTCTTTTTTCTTATCATGAGCAATCAGCGCAATATTCATAACACTCACCCTTTAGTCTAAAATATTTTCAAGTCCATACACTAATGTGTCCAGTTTCATGACCGTGTCCACAGAAACCTTCACGCCTGACATGAAACTTCCTCTGTTAAAAGAATCATGGCGTATCGTCAATGTTTGTCCCTCTGCACCCAACATCACCTGCTGATGGGCGATGAGACCCGGAAGACGGACACTGTGAATATGCATCCCATCTACATTCGCTCCCCTGGCACCACTATGTGTTTCCTTTTCATCAGGGTGCCCCTGCTCCTTCGATTGCCTTACTTCCCTTATCATTTCCGCTGTTTTCACGGCCGTACCCGATGGTGCATCCAATTTTCGATCATGATGTAATTCAATGATTTCAACATCATCGAAATATTTTGCAGCCATTTGAGAGAACTTCATCATAAGTACGGCACCGATCGCGAAATTGGGAGCAATGATACATCCAAGAGACTTGGACTCTGCCAATCCCCTCAATTCTTCCAGTTCATCCGGAGAAAAACCCGTTGTCCCGACAACCGGTCTGACTCCATATTCCAGAGCCGTTTTCGTATGATGATACCCGACTTCAGGCGTCGTCAAGTCAATCAACACATGTGGCGCTTCCACTTGAAAGCATGCCTCTATATCTGTATACACCGGTACATCCAGATTCGTTTCCTTTTTATGATCGATTACGCTAATAAGAGTAAAATGCTCGGTGTCCTTCACCAATTGAACCGCTTCCTTACCCATTCTTCCTCTTGGTCCTGCAATCGTGATGTTAATTTGCTCCATCTTCATCCCCACTTTCGATTCTGGTCCAACGATCTTTATCTCTTGTATTAAACTTATGCATCACTCTATTATGGGCTTCTTCAAGGCTTATATCCAGGGAGTTGGCCAAACAGATGACGACAAACAATAAATCCCCCAGCTCTTCCTCAATCGTGTTTTCTTTTTCTGTATGTTTCTTTGGTTTTTCGCCATGGTAATGATTCACTTCTCTCGCTAACTCACCAAGTTCCTCGGTCAGACGCGCTACCATCGCCAATGGACTGAAATAACCCTCTTTGAATTGACTTATGTATTGGTCCACTTCTTTTTGCAATTGATTCATCGTTTTATTATTATCCATGAGAAGCCTCACTCCTTCATTATCTCCTATCATGTTAGCTAAATCCTCCCCGTTTGACAAATATTACGTTTGATTTCGCAAGTCTTCGTTGCCAGTTTGTTTTTCTTCTTATATAATGTCTCTGTCAACGGGATAATACTATAAAAGGAGGGAAACACAGATGTTGGGATTACGTATTAAGAATATATTGTTCATCTTATTAGGATCGGCTATATTTGCATTTGGACTTGTACATTTTAATATCCAAAATAAACTGGCTGAAGGTGGATTCACGGGAATAACACTCATCCTTTACTTCTTATTTGATATTGATCCATCGTACTCAAACCTAGCCTTAAATATACCCCTATTCTTTCTGGGATGGAAGCTCCTAGGGAAGAAAGCTTTCTATTATACTGTGATAGGGACTGTAGCTCTATCCGTATTCCTATGGATTTTCCAACGGTATCAAATGACCATCAACCTGGAAGGGGATCTTTTTCTCGCGGCCTTATTTGCAGGTGTTTTCATTGGAATCGGACTGGGGATCATTTTCAGATACGGAGGTACGACAGGCGGGGTGGATATCATCGCCCGGCTTGCCCATAAGTACATAGGCTGGAGCATGGGAAAGACGATGTTCATGTTTGATGCCGTCGTCATCGGCATCTCTCTCATTACGTATTTGGAATATCGGGAAGCGATGTACACCCTGGTCGCTGTATTTGTTGCTGCAAGGGTCATCGATTTCATGCAGGAAGGGGCTTATTCTGCCAGGGGCGCCATGATCATTTCAGAAAGCCATGAAGAAATCGCCAATGTCATCAATGAGAAAATGGACCGGGGAGTGACCGTCTTACGCGGCCACGGCTCATTTACGAAACAAGAGCGGGAAGTTCTTTACTGTGTGGTAGGGAAAAATGAAATCGTAAGACTGAAAAACATCATCACAAGCGTTGATCCCCACGCCTTTGTATCCGTCACTGTGGTCCATGACGTTCTCGGCGAAGGATTTACACTTGATGCAGATAAAAACCCTATACTGGACTAGAGGGAAACAAAAAGCAGCCGGACCCATGATCAAGGGTCCGGCTGCTTTTATTCTATTCTTAATCGTCACCATTCATCCCGGTGAAAATAAGTACCAGTCTTAACAATTCAATGATTGCGACAGCTGCAGCTGCTACATACGTCATTGCTGCTGCGTTCAGCACTTTTCTGGCATGACGCTCTTCTTCGTTGCGGATCAGTCCAAGGGAAACGATTTGATTCATCGCCCTTGAGGAAGCATTGAATTCAACAGGAAGCGTGATCAATTGGAACACAACCCCTGCCGCCATCAAAATGATCCCGAGCAGGAACATACCGGATAATTGCGTGAAAATACCGATCATCAAGAAAATCCAGGACATATTGGAACCAATGTTCGCTACCGGTACGAGAGCATGTCGGAAACGGAGAAATGCATAGCTTTCAGCGTCCTGTATGGCGTGGCCAACTTCATGGGCAGCCACTGCGGCCCCGGCTACGGAGTGCCCGTGGTAGTTATCAGGTGATAAGGCGACCGTTTTGGTCATAGGGTTGTAGTGATCACTCAGAAATCCCCGGCCTTCCACTACCTTCACATTGTGCAAACCGTTTTCGTCCAGAATCCTTCTTGCCATTTCCCTTCCGGTCATACCAGAAGTGGTGGCCACTCTTGAATATTTCTTAAACGTACTCTTTACACGCATCTGTGCCCCTATTGGAATAAGAGCAATCAGTAAAAAGTAAATCAAAAATCCTGCCATTATCGCAAAAACCTCCAGATGTATAGATTACCTAAATTTTATAGCGCCATCCTCGCACTGTCAATTTTTTTGACGTTCGGACTTTTTCATTTCACCCTGTCCCTTATATTTTCTCCAACCTACATAAGATAATGTAGAAACAATGATACTGCCCGTCGATATAATGACCCACCAAAGAGAAGGATCTGCCTCATCCTCTGTCATGTTCTCGAATAATTTCTGGAGATCCGTTTCCAAAGCAGTAAGCTCGCTCATCGTTTGCTCCCCTTCCAGCACGTCCTGTCGATAATGATCCAAGTAAGTGATCCTCGCATCAAGGGATTGAGCCCGCTCAACTGGAATATCCAACTTAATACTCGGTTGAATGATATTATATTTTGATAAAAAGACATTCAATGTCGTTTGGTATTCATCCACGTTTCCATTTTCCGCCGCCACTTTGACACCATTAAAGGCTTCCATGATCGGGTCCTCCATTTCAACCCATAAAGGCTGATGCTGACTGTTTAATGCATCCATCACCAGGCGGAACTTCGTAACGGCATTCACCTTTTGCTCAAGGGCAAGGGAGGATTGGTTGATACTTTCCAATGCAAGATTATGTGAAATGGTAAGGATTCTAAGCTCATCCATCGAAAAGGACTGCTGGGCACTCAAAGAGGCAAATTCTTCGGAGAAATAAACCAATAGGTGCTTGGCTTCTTCATATCGGCCGGCCTTTGTCATCTGTAAAGCCTGATCCGATAGATCATCAAGCTCGTTGATTGGAGACGGAGATTCTACAGCGATTAATGGGTGAGGTACTAAAATGAGAAATAAGAAAAGCGTGATAAAAAATTGGATTAATTTCATACTTGTCCCCCCTAAAACTACTAATAAAGTGTATGAAGGGGTGGACAAGAGTAGACCATAAATCAGTCAAACTAATAGTCGAGGGTGAGACGATTTGTTTTCTGAGTGAAATAATACGCAATGGCAATGGAGATGATGCTTAGCCAGAAAGTGAAATACCCTATATCCTGAATATACATATAGAGTTTTGAGTATACCGGAAACTGCATGAAAACATAATCGATGATATCATTATGAACGGTCCAGACGGCCCCTGCGACAATATGCCACAACTTCACCCGATAAAACGATGAATATAGGATCCCTTGCACGGCCATTGCGCCGTGTGAAGCCATCAGCATATATCCTTCCCAAGGCAAGTCACCTGATACCATGAGGGTCAACAGATTCATGATCACTGCCCAAACACCGTATTTAAACAGGGTGATGATGGCAAGCACTTCGAAAATCGGCCAATTCCGCTTCAGTATAAATGCGATCAATACGAAGCAAAAAAACAGACTGGCTGTCGGACTATCCGGGACAAACAGTAAAAACTGTGGAGGAGTATTTTGGAGTTGTGGAATATACCATATGTATCCGTAGACGGTACCGAAAACATTCACTATAAGCAGCAACCATAAAAACAGTTTATTTCTTAAGATCGTCATGAGCCAAAGCATGTTCGCACCTCACTTTCAAGTAGAAAAAAGGCCGACATAAGCCGGCCTTTTTTATTAAAACTATTCTTCTAAACCAGCAATGAACTCGGACAGCTTCTTCAGCTCTTCATCTGTCCCTTTAAATAAACCTGCAGGCATGCCCGGCGGTTTACCGTTTTTAGCAATTTTCGCAATTTCTTCAGGTGCAAGACCCGTTCCGATTAGGGAAGGACCAGCCCCACCTTGCAAATTCTCACCATGACAGTTGATACAGCCATTCTTCTGATCAGAAAAAATCTTATATCCTTCAGATTCTTTATCGATATCCACTTCGGCACGGATCTTCCCTTGTTCCTTAGCCGCTTCCCAGTCATGGGTCGCAACGGATTCCCAAGTCAGGAAGTACGTAGCTGCGAGTGCCAATAACATGAATCCTACTGCAAAAGGACGTTTTGTCGGGCGGCGTTCAGGTCCTTTATCAATGAATGGTGCAAGTAAAAGTGCCCCAAACGCGATTCCAGGAATGACGAACGCTCCGATAACATTATAAGGTCCTGATGCATATGTGTACTTAAGTAATTGGTATAAGAATAAGAAATACCAGTCAGGTAATGGAATGTATCCAGTATCTGTCGGATCGGCTATACGTTCTAACGGTGATGGATGAGCAACCGTTAAACAAAGATAACCGATAAGGAAAACAGCTCCTACCAGCCACTCCTTCAATAAGAAGTTCGGCCAGAAAGCTTCTGTTTTACCAGGGAACTCCGAATAGTCTTTCGGTATATTCGGCTTTCTGTCTGCAGGAACCCGGGAGTCCCCTACAAACTTCATCCCTTTTCCTCGATGCATAGTGTCCCCCTCCTTTTATTAGGTTAATCATTTAAAATTGTTTCTTATAGTGGTCCGGAAATACCTTGCTTACGGATCATCAGGAAGTGAGCTCCCATCAAACCAAGTAGAGCAGCAGGCAGGAAGAATACGTGAATAGCGAAGAATCGAGTCAGAGTCTGTGCCCCGACGATATGAGCATCTCCCGCTAATAACATTTTTACCTGGTCTCCGATAAATGGAGTGGCCCCTGCGATTTCAAGACCTACTTTCGTCGCGAATAGCGCTTTCATATCCCACGGCAGTAAATAGCCTGTGAAACCAAGCCCCAGCATAACGAAGAAAATAAGAACCCCAACAACCCAGTTTAATTCACGAGGTTTTTTGTATGCACCTTGGAAGAAGACGCGTAGTGTATGTAAGAACATCATTACGATAACCAAACTGGCTCCCCAGTGATGCATTCCGCGGACAATTTGTCCAAATGCAACTTCATTTTGAAGATAATACACAGATTCCCAAGCGTTTTTAATATCTGGAACATAGTACATCGTTAAGAACATTCCGGATAAAATCTGGATGACGGTTACGAAGAATGTCAATCCTCCGAAGCAGTAAACGAACGCAGAAAAGTGATGCGCCGGGTTTACATGTTCAGGAACTTCGTGATCCGCGATATCGCGCCACAAAGGCGTAATGTCTAAACGCTCGTCAACCCAATCATAGATCTTGTTCAGCACAGATTACGCCCCCTTACTTAACAAATTTATTTGGTTCTGGTTGTCCAAGATAAAGAATTCCATCTTTTACTTTTGTCGGATATGAATCCAACGGTGCTGTCGGTGGTGTACCTGGTACATTCTCACCGTTCTTGTGATACATTCCACCATGACATGGGCAATAGAACATTTCTTTATGATCCGGATTCCCATTCCAGTTAACTGTACAACCGAGGTGCTTACAAACCGGTGAAAGAGCAATGATTTTGTCTTCTTTGTTCTTATATACCCAAGCGGTTTGTGTAACTTCTGATGTGTACCACGCATCTTTTTGCTCATATGAGAAATCGACACGTACTGGTTCATTCGATAATTCTGAAACCTTTTGCTTAGTCGCTCTAAAATCTCCCGCAGCTTCCGTTTTCAACACTGGATCCACTGCAAAGCGAACCATCGGCATTAGCATTCCCGCCGCCATGAAACCGCCTACACCCGTAAGTGTATAGTTAAGGAATTGACGTCTAGATACACGATGTTTGCTCATCCTTTTCCCCCCTCTATCGTAAGGTAAGTCCGTCGGACATATTTCGCACAAATATAAAACTAGGACATAACTATGATATATTAAACTCTATACAAGGTCAATAACTCTCGTATCTAAAAGATGGAAACAATGTGAAGTTTTTATGAATTTTTTTGCCATTTTTGTACAATCACATTTAACAGCTGCTTGACCTGATCTTCCATGATTGAATGTTTATATTGGTCGTCCAGGTTTTCAAGCGGGATGGACGGGACCCAGATCAAGCCTTCTCCAAGTTTATCCTCGACCTTCTTCCACCGGCTGTCTGAAGTCAGGAAGAAGACGTGCTTCACACCACTCCCGGTTAATTCTCCTGCCCACTGGGATAATTCGGATGCCTCTTGCTCTTCCGATGATGTCATTCTATACGTAAATGAAGGGGTCATCATCATTCTTCCTTTGAACTGCCTTTCCAGGTGTAGAGCGAGTAGATTGATAAACTCTGATTGTGCCGCCGAGACTCTTATATCCTTCCCGAAATCAACAGGGACAACGGGAATGACCGCCGTATCTACATATGCTTTTTCCGCTTCAAACACTTCAATATCTTTTACGTTCCAATTCATATATAACCCTCACTTTTTTCTTTCATTTTCCACTTCCCATCTTATCACTTTATCTCATCTCATATAAAGCGATTTCACTTTTTTTATACTAGTGCCTTACATACAAAACGTGCTTCCCGGTGAAATACTCCCCTGGATAGAAATACTTCTGGGGGATACTCCACTAAAAGGGCACGAAAAGAGCCTCGTTCATAGTATGTACCATTCTTAATCTTCCTATCTAAAAAGACAATAAAAAAATCGAATGAAGAGATGGTGTTTCTCTTCATCCGACTTATCAGGTCAGGCTATTCAATTCTCTGGTCAATTTACTGAAAGCCTTTTTGTCACCGGTATCCAATGCTTGATCGATGGCCTTTAACAAGCGGTCCTTCCTGAAAGTCTGCAGGCTGTCCTCTAAAAACTGTTCAGCTACCATTCTGTCTTTTTCATTGATGAGTAAGTACTTCGGCATAAACGGATTTTCTTCCAGTACGGCTGCAAATTGATAACTCGAATTTGCCTTACTGAAGTTCAGCTGAATATAAATGTCCTCATCTTTGTTCAAGCGGATATCATGAAATGACTTTTCTGCGTCCGTTGTCATGATATTTTCCTTGTAGAACCGGAATGGAACATCTTCGACACAATGAGTGGACATCACCAAGCCTCTCGGACAATACTGGGATTCTTCGACAAAGTGAACCTTTTTCATTAATTGGTCATGACTCATCAAATAATTTAAGATCCACACACATTCTCTTCGTTTTAATTGATATCGGTTCAAAAACCAGCGGATAAATTCTTTCTTCTCGTTGACAGAAACAGGGGTGGTCATGGTTTTCCCTCCTCTGCAGAATCCTTTTTAAAAGGTCCGTTTTTCTTTCATCATAAAGTGCAAGTCACATTCATAAGCTCTTTGCCAATTTCATCTCAAGACACCCTAGTCCCTTTAACCCACCGTCACAGATCAGTCTTGTAATCTTTCAATCAGGTCCTGCCATTCGTCATTTGAAGGATCCATTTCAATCAGGTGTTTATATACTTCTACTGCTTCACCCCTGAGTCCTTCTTCTACTAGAAATTGTCCGAACTCTAGTAAAAACTCTTGATGATTCTTAAAGTAAGTATATGCAATACGGTATTGTTTTAATGCATGATTATATTGTTCAAGCCCTTCATAAGCCTTTGCCAGATCCCAGTTGATCTGAGGCTCTTCTTCTCCTTCAACTGTCAGCATCTGGGCGATTTCCAGAACATCTTCATACCGGTCCTGTGTAAAGAACAATTTATTGATGATAAGGGCAGCTTCCACATATCCCGGATCAAGGGCAAGGGCTTCCCGAAGAAACGCTTCTGCTTCTTCTTCAAGTCCCATCTTCAATGAAATTTTGCCTCCGAATACATTCAGTTCTTTATTGTATTCATCCTGTTTGACTCCCGCCTGAACAGCCTCCAGGCTCTCTTGAAGCTTTTCTTCACGCTCATACGACTTCGCCAGTAGTAAATAGACTGAATGATATTCAGGATCCAGTTCCTTGACGGAAACGAATTTTTCAATCGCCTTTTCGTAATAGCCAGCCTGATAGGCGGTAAAGGCATAGCCAAACAGTGTATTGATTTCCAAATGTTCTTGAAGGGCTTTTTCATAATGGGTCAAAGCTTCTTCGAATGCTCCTCCTACACTATAGGCCTCGGCCAATCTCTGGTGGACATTCGTTCCGCCAAGCTCCGTCGTCCCCTTTTCTATGAGGATCTGATAATGCCTGATCGCTTCCAGGAATCTGCCCGTTTCGGAGTACAATTCCCCAAGTCCGAAATCGATGACGGGTTCATGGGGTAATAACTTCTTGGCTTGGAGAAGCTTCTGTTCGCTTACTTCAAACAAACCCTGCATTTGATAAAGATCCGCTAAAAGAAGAAGTGATCTTGGATAGGTGGGGTCACCCTCATCCAGTTCAGCAAGCGTTTCGATGGCTCCCTCTTCATTATCCATCTCCACCAGCACTTCAGCCAGTTCAATGAGAAGTTCACCCTCACCCGGATAATATTGAAGGAGATTCCCGTAAAGCTCTTTTGCTTCCTCCAGAAACCCCAATTGATGTAATTCTTCGGCAAGACTGAATTTTTCTTCATGACTTCCAAATTTCAGCACTTGATTATACTGTTTCTTTGCTTCTTCTAAATTCCCTTCTTCCAAGGAAGATAACATTTGTTCTTTGTATGACATGGTCAATCCCTTTCTATAAAAAAGCTTGTATTCAATTAAGTAAAATATCCCGGGGTTTGTATGATCAGTTCTTCACCAGCTCCAGGATAAAAATGACCTCTATTATTTACATAATGATATTTCCCTTTGTTCATAGTACATTTTAGCACATGATGATCATATTGAAATGATAATGGCTCAGTACTTGACTTACCTTCAGGCTTCATATAGAGGTTATAACATATTTCTCCACCCACTAAAAAATTTCCTCTAAGGGGATATATTCCAATTTTCTTCAATATGCTTACGTTCAGTGGCTCTTTTTCAGGGATTTCAACAGGAATATGAGGAATACCCTCGTTTTTCATCGAATTCTGCCATATTTTAAGATGCTTCATTTTGGTTTTATTGTCTATGTTTGTCGTAAAAAAAGGGACAAAAGTAATAGGGTAATCATACAATAATCCTTTGATCCATCCCCATGGAATGTCTCTGAATCCACTTGCTTCATCCAGTTCGATCCAGATGAGGGGCACTTTATTCCGCTTACATGCACGTATGATGTTCGGGGTAATCAGATTCGCAGATGTTTTCAACCCTATCGCATAATCAAGGGGACTGTTGAGCAGGGAGGTTTTCCGTTCATTCAATTGTGTAAGGAATTCATACTCATACTGTATTGAAAATGCCGTTAAAATGGTGGTGCACCCTCTTTTTATGAATTCGTCAAGGTAATAATTCTTTACGGAGATGAAGTCGTTCCCTTGGGGTACCATTATGTCACACATGACATGTCCGGGAGTCATCAAAAAATGCGACACATCCATTTTCATGTACTTGTAGTACTGAAAGCTGTTCCTGATGGCTGAAATCCTTCCATCTTTCACCAATAGTGAAGTGTGAGTTAGCTTGGTGTCCTTTACCCAATGGGCATTTTCAATAATATAGGTGCTCACCCCATCATCACCTTCCTTTATAGACAAGCTATGAAGGTAAGGATGAATTCATGCCACCCACTCATTAAAAAGAGAGGCGGATTTCAGCCCAAAGACCAACCACCTCTCACTTAATCGATTCAGTTTTATTTCATCAACAGTTGGTTGATATGTTCAAAGAAAGTCGGATACGAGATCTTCACGGCCTCTGCATCTTCTAAATATACATCAGAGTCGGTCAACAGGGAAGCGACAGCCAGTGTCATGCCGATCCGGTGATCGCCCCAGGAATGGACTTCTCCACCGTGTAAAGGGGTTTTCCCCTCGATGATCATCCCATCATCCGTACCCTGTATGTTTGCACCAAGCTTTCCAAGCTCCTTCACAACGGCATCGATTCGATTGGTTTCCTTCACTTTCAATTCCTCGGCATCTTTGATGACGGTCTTCCCCTCTGCCTGTGAAGCTAAAAGAGCAATGATGGGAATTTCGTCGATCAAAGAAGGAATCAGGTCCCCTCCGATTTCAATGCCGGTAAGGTTGGAGGTTTGCACGAGAATATCACCGATAGGTTCACCTTCGTTTGATTGCTCCATGACCTCAATGGACGCACCCATTTTCTTCATCACTTCTACAATGCCGGTTCGCGTTTCATTCAGCCCGACATTCTTCAACAGTACTCTGCTATCTGGAACGATGGCTGCGGCCACCATGAAAAAGGCTGCTGAGGAAATATCTCCAGGTACATAGATTTCCGTTCCTTTCAATACCTGTCCTCCCTTTACTTTAATGGTGTCTCCGTGCTTCTCAATCGTTCCCCCAAACTCAACGATCATTTTTTCTGTATGGTTCCTCGTCTGCTCTCTTTCGACTATTTCAGTCATTCCTTCAGCCTGAAGCCCGGCCAGTATGAGGGCGGATTTCACCTGGGCACTCGCCACAGGTAAAGAATAATGGATCCCTTTCAAGTTTCCACCCCTGATGGATATAGGCGTGAAGTTGCCTCCTGAACGGCCATCAATCACTGTCCCGAATTGCTTTAAAGGCTCTGTCACCCTCTTCATGGGCCTTCTCGCAATCGAGGGATCACCTATCAGGACTGAATGAAAAGGTCTTCCTGAAAGAATTCCCATAATGAGACGGGTCGTGGTCCCTGAATTTCCCACATCAAGAATGTCAGAGGGTTCTTTCAAGTGGCCCCACCCTTTACCGTACACGGTCACTGCGTCTTTAGAAACCTCAATCTCAACTCCTAATTTACGGAAGCAGGATATCGTGCTTAAACAATCCTCCCCCATAAGAAAATTATGTATAACCGTTTTCCCTTCAGCTACCGATCCAAACATAATGGAGCGGTGGGAGATCGATTTGTCTCCTGGTACGTGAAGCTCTCCATTCAAACCAATGTTTGGATTTGACAGTCTTTTCTTCGGTTCCATCCTTATCACCCTTTATCCTAAGAATAGTTCATAATTTGTTTGTTCTCTTAAGCAGTGCAAAGCTCTTTCCCTATCTTCCAGCGTTTGAAAGCTGATTGCTAATACTCCGTATATATCTTCTCTCGTTTCCATTATTCTGATATTCGTCAAACTGATCTTCTCCTGTGCAAGATATCCTGTCACTTCCGAGATCACACCTGGATAATCCGGTACGTCTACAAACAAATCATAGAATGAAGGTATCGCCCCTTTTTCCAAGATGGGGAGATCATCCCTGAATTCTTTCGCATCGTTAAAATAATCGTATATTTTCTGTGAATCATTCATTTCGATGAGTGATACGACCTCATCCATCTCTACTTTCCACTCCTTTAAGAGTGAAAGCAGGACTCCCCTGTTCTGGATGGTGATGTCTTTCCACATGGTCGGGTTGGATGAAGCGATTCGGGTGATATCACGAAAGCCCCCTGCAGCGAGCCTTCTCAAATAAGGGTGTTCGGTCGAAGAGCCCTTCGCTTGATGAACGAGTGAAGCCGCTACAATATGGGGAAAGTGGCTGATCATGCCCGTTAATTCATCATGTTCCCTTGGTTCTACTATTAAAAATTTCGCATGGGTTCCCCTCAGCCAGTCTTGAAGCCTGGCGACGTTTTCCTCTGCCACTCCGGATCCCGGCGTAAGCATGTAAAAGGCATTTTCAAAGAGGATTTCCTTCGCAGCTGCTACGCCGCTCTTATGAGAGCCTGCCATCGGGTGGCCCCCGATAAATTGAAGCCCGTTTTTGGTCAGCACTTCCGAAGATCTCATAATCTGTTCCTTTGTACTTCCAGTATCGGTTATCAGGACACTTTCTTTCAAGGAAAGGGATTCAAATTGTGCAATGATCTTTTCTGTTTGAAAAACAGGTGTAGAGATCACAATAAGATCCGCCTGTTCGGCGGCTGTCCGTAAAGAAAGTGACATCTCATCGATCACTCCCAATGATTTCGCCAGCCTTAATTCTTTATGATTCACATCATGACCAATGATCTTGGCATGTGGGTGTTCTTTTTTTATGCAGAGGGAAAGGGACCCTCCGATCAGCCCCATCCCAATGATCAACACTGTTCCATTCATCGTTTCCCCTCCATCTTTCTATTTAAAAAAAGCCGGAAAGGACCAACGCCCCTCCGACCGCTCATCATGCTTGTTTCTGAAGTGCCAGAAATTCCGTCATTTTCTCGATGACCTCTTCATTTTGATCATAGGATCCCACTGTTATCCTGACTGAATAAGGGTATCCGAGCGCTTCTCCGGAACGGACGATATAGCCCTTGCTCATCAAGTATTGAAATACCTCGTCCCCACTTACGCCGAAGTCGATCAAAACGAAGTTCGCTTGGGATGGGACATAGGCGAGGCCGTTCTCCTCACAGAAGCGGTAATACTGCTCTAGTCCTTTTCGGTTCTCTCTCCTGCATTCCTCTATGAACGCCTGGTCTTCGATGGCCGCTGAAGCCGCTCCTTGAGCCAGTGTATTATTATTGAAAGGTTCACGGATCGGATCCAATTTCCCGATTACGTCCTTATTCCCGATTCCAAATCCCACTCTGAACCCTGCCAGGCCATATGCTTTTGAAAAGGTGCGTGTAATCAATAATTGAGGATATGACTTCAACAATTCAAGAGAATTATAATAATCATCCGCCACGACATATTCAAAATACGCTTCATCCAAAACGACCAGGACATGGGAAGGGACTGCGTCCAGGAAGGAAATGAGTTCCCCGTTTCGGATATATTCCCCTGTTGGGTTATTGGGCGAGCATAACCAGACGACCGAAGTGGTGTCATCAATTTCTCCCAGCATTTTGACCAGTTGATGCTTTCCTTCCGCATCCAGGGGAACTTCACGGACCTCTGCTCCCTCAACGATGGCATTATGCTTATATTGAGGGAAGGTAGGGGTTGCCATAACCGTGCTTTTCCCTCCATCCAATAAAGCCCTTGAGATGATCTCGATCACTTCATCAGAGCCATTTCCAAACAATAACTGTCCAGGTTCCACAGATAAATGTTCTGCCACCTTAAAACGTAACTCCTTCGCATAACCGTCAGGATAGAGCGCATGTGAAAGGGCATTGTTTTTCAGATAGGTTTCAACGTTTCTGGAGCATCCAAAGGGATTTTCATTCGATGCGAGCTTCACTACTTTCTCAAGATTGAATAACTCTTTTACATCATCCATCGTTTTTCCAGGCTGGTATGCTTTAAGATTTTGAATCTGGGATTTCCACTTCATGTTTAAACTTCCTTTCAGTCGTATTCATAATGGCCGCTTCTTACTTCTTCAAGTCAGGACGAAGGCTGACTGCATTTTTCATATAAATATGTTGGATGTCACTCTGAGGTGTTGAGGTATTATAGTGAATCATCACCCTGATGCAGCGGGACAGTCCATGGGGTACGTCCAATTCCTGCATGCACATCACCGGGACATATTTCCACTCTTCGAATCCCCTTAATGCTTTGGCTGGAAATACGCTTTTAATGTCATCTGTTGCAGAAATAAAAACGGATGCGACATGTTCTGCCGTAATATTATTATGTAAAATCATTTCCTTTAAGAGACTTTCAGTTGAAAGGAGAATTTCCTTTTCATTATCACGATCTGCTGTAGTGGCACCTCGAATTCCCCTGATCATTCTTCCACTCTCCCTTTTTCTTGATATTCTGTACTCTCTTCAGCGGCGGGATCTATAACTGTCGAATGTATGCATCCGCCTGTTTTAAATCTTCCTCCGTAACGCCCGCCATCACGGGTTCACCGATCTCCTTCAACAACACAAAAACCGGATTGCCGTTCAGGGACTTCTTATCACGCTTCATCCCCTCGTATAATGTGTCAAAACCGATGTTGGAAGGAACCTTCAGATTGTACCCGAGAGTTTTGATCCATCCTATGAACCCATCCATGTCAAATGACAGGTTGCAGTAGCGTTCACTGAGATATAAAGCATAGACCATCCCGATCATGACCGACTCCCCGTGAGTCCGATTTCCATAGCCGCTTGCACTTTCAACCGCATGCCCGTATGTGTGCCCGAAGTTTAAGAAAGCCCGGATATTTGACTCCCGTTCATCCTTTGATACGATGTCTCCCTTAACCTGTATTCCCCTGATCAGGCAATCTGTTAAAAAGCTTTCATCTATGTTTTCAGGCGATCGGAAAGAGTGCATGAGATCCTGCAGGAACTCACGGTCAGACAAGAAGGCATGCTTGATTACTTCAGCGAATCCCGATCGTATTTCCGTTTTAGGAAGGCTCGAAAAGTAATTCAAGTCAAAGAATACGCCTTCCGGCTGATAAAACTGTCCGACCATATTTTTCCCCAGGGGGTGATTGATCGCGACTTTCCCTCCCACGGCACTGTCGTGTGCAAGGATCGTGGTCGGAACGCCGATGAAAGGAATTCCCCTCATATAGGTGGATGCGATAAAGCCCGCAAGATCACCTATGGCACCGCCACCGAAAGCAATCACGATGGATTTGCGATCTACTCTATGCTTGAGCCCATGTGTTATCGCATCTTCATACGTGGCAAAGCTTTTCGCTTTTTCCCCTTTGGGAGCTTGATAAATGGTTACATCAAAGGACTGACCGAGATCATCCGAGAATGCTTGCCCATGGAGCTTATATACGGCTTCATCGGCAATGAGCCATAGCTTTGATACATCAGGGAAGGACTTCTTAATAAAAGAAACAATCTCATTCGTCATCTCCACTCCAATAGTTACGTCATATGTCTTGGAAGCAGTTTGAATGGTTACCTGTTTCATTTCATTAATACTCCTTTGATTCCTGGCGTTGTCTGTTGATATCCTGACGAAGTTTCTCAAATTGATCACTATTGAATTGTTCAACGATGCCAGCAGCAAGTTCCCATGCCACTACGGCTTCCGCTACTACGCTTGCAGCTGGAACCGCACAGCTATCCGACCTCTCGATGCTTGCTTTAAAAGGTTCCTTCGTTTCGATGTCTACACTCTGAAGAGGTTTGTAGAGAGTCGGGATCGGCTTCATGACACCTTTGACACGGATCGGCATGCCCGTTGTCATACCTCCTTCAAATCCTCCTAAACGATTCGTTTTCCTGTAGTACCCAAGCTCTTCGCTCCATGCAATTTCGTCATGCACTTCACTTCCAGGCTTTCTTGCCATTTCAAAGCCCAAGCCGAATTCGACCCCTTTAAATGCGTTGATACTCATGACAGCCATGGCAATTTTCGCATCAAGCTTACGGTCATAATGAACATAACTACCTACTCCTGCAGGCATCCCATCAACAATGACTTCCACGACCCCGCCTATGGAATCCCCATTCTGCTTCGCTTCATCTATCAGGTTCATCATTTTCCCGGCAGCCTCTTCATCCAGGCAGCGGACAGGAGATTCTTCCGTGATCTCTCTCAGTTCATTTATTGAATCATAATGAAGCTTTTCGGCTTTAATGCCTCCGATCTCAAGGACATGTCCGACGACTTCTATATCCAATAGCTTCAACAGCTTCTTAGCAACGGCTCCTGCTGCCACCCTTACAGTCGTCTCCCTGGCAGACGAACGTTCCAGGACATTCCTTAAATCTCTATGTCCATATTTCATTCCGCCGACGAGATCAGCGTGACCTGGTCTCGGCCTCGAGATCTTTCTTTTCACTTCTTCTTCTCCGCCCTCAAGAAGGGGCTCGATTCCCATCACCTTCGTCCAGTGAGTCCAGTCTTTATTCTCCACAACCAATCCTAAAGGAGAACCAAGGGTATATCCATGCCTCACCCCGCCGACGATGGAAGCACGGTCCTTTTCTATCTGCATTCTTCGTCCGCGCCCATAACCTTTCTGCCTTCTTGCAAGGTTTTCATTTATATCTTCAGCTTCAAGCGGCATTCCTGCCGGCAGCCCTTCAATGATGGTCGTTAACTGTGGTCCATGTGATTCTCCAGATGTTAAGTATCTCATTTACTTTCCCCCTTCAACTCGTTAAAGAATTATGTACCAATATAACATAGAATTTATATTCTTTCCTAGTCCTTACGTTTAAAAACTTTTCTAATATTCTATTTTCCTGAAAAAAATAAAACGATGTGAATCCATCATATTTTGAGAGTGCACTTCTTCATCAGCCTAAGGGATGAAAAAGTGATTCTTGGATATGCGGATTGACATCGCCGTTGTTTATATTTTTTTGTAGAAGAAGGTGTCTTCTGTTTCGAAGCCGTATTGTGAGGGGTTGAAGATTTGTTCTGTGCTTCCTACGAAGAGCACGCCGCCTGGCTTTAGTGAATGATTGAATTTATGGTAAAGGAGGTTTTTGGCTTCTTCGGTGAAATAGATCATCACATTTCTGCACACGATTAAATCATATTTCCCTTCGAATGGGTCCGAAAGCAGGTTTTGCTGCTTAAAGCTCACCGTTCGCTTTACTTCGTCCTTCAGTTTAAATAAAGGTCCTTCCTGGGTGAAATGGACTTTTTTCATTTCTTCCGGGAGTTCGGTTAGGGATCTTTCCGGATAGACCCCGTTCATGGCCCGCTGAAGGGCATTTTTGTCTATATCTGTAGCTGTGATGGATCCGTTTGAGAGGGTCATATACTTCGACAGCATCATGGAAAGGGTGTAAGGTTCTTCCCCGGTTGAACATGCTGCGCTCCATACTTTCAGTACTGGATTCCCACTTAACAGTCTCGGGAGGATCTTTGTCTCCAGTATTTCCCAACGCTTGTAGTTGCGAAAGAATTCTGACACATTGATGGTCATACGATCCAGAAACCCTTCCATTTCTTCTCGATCCCGATTCAACGCACCAAGAAATTCCTGAAAACTTCCATACCCTTTCTTTTCATATAGGGCAGTCAGCCTCCTCTTCATCTGCGCTTCTTTATATAGGGAAAGATCAATCCCTGTTTTTCGTTTAACCCCTTGAATAAATTCAGTATAATCATTTGACATTCAGATCCACACTCTCTTTGCTGCGAAAGGTATAAAGCTATATTATCTATATCGAACATTTCGGGGAAAAGTTAACCTTTATCCATAGAAAAAAGCAAGCCGCAAAATGCGACCTGCTTCTAAATAGCAAAGGCTATTAGTAAACCCACTCGTTCATTAACTTGGAATATTCAACCAATTCTTCTTCTTTGAAAAATAGACCGATTTCTCTTACAGCGCTTTCAGCAGAGTCGGAACCGTGGATGATGTTCTTGCCTACAGTCAGACCGAAATCACCGCGGATCGTACCTAGTGCAGCATCCTTTGGATTTGTTGCACCCATCATTCCACGTGCTGTCGTGATGACGTTTTCACCCTGCCAAACCATTGCAAATACAGGTCCAGAAGTAATGAAGTCAACAAGTTCCCCAAAGAATGGTCGTTCTTTGTGCTCACCATAATGTTCTTCTGCAAGCTCGTTTGAAATACTCATAAGCTTGGCACCTACCAATTGAAAGCCCTTTTTTTCGAAACGTGATACGATATCACCGATTAACCCTCTTTGTACGCCGTCCGGCTTAACCATTAAAAATGTCTTTTCCATCTTCCCCACTCCTAATATGTATGTATGGAATTCCTAAGGACATCCCACGAAAATAGTAACACTGATCGGGGGTTTTGGCAACGTTTCCATTTTAAATTTTCTTAATATTTTCTCTTGCCGATATAATTTGCGATATTTTTAAGGCTTTTCTTTACGCGGTTATATGGAAGGTGCTCCAGGTCTTTCAGGGCACTGTCCAGATACATCCTGCTGAGATCATGGGACCGGTCGATGGCGTCTGTAGCCAGGATCGAAGATATGACCTCTTTCATTTCGTCGGGGGTGGTATATTCCGTCACTCGTTCAATCTTGGATTTCAAATCCGGGTACTCCATGGCGTACAGGATCGGCAGGGTGATATTCCCTTGCCACAAGTCACTTCCCGCAGGTTTCCCGAGTTCTTCCTCACTTGCTGTAAGGTCCAGGATATCATCCGTGATCTGAAAACTCATTCCTACATTGTAACCAAATCGGTAAAGACGCCTGTGAATCTCTTCAGGTGCACCGGAAGAAATAGCACCGAGCTGGCAGCTTACGGCAATAAGCAAGGCGGTTTTCCTTTTGATCCGTAAAAGATAATTCCGCAGATTCTGATCAAATCGGTATTTATCTTCGATTTGAGCGATTTCACCCTTACATAATTCCACCAGTGTGTGTGATAAAATCTGATGTGCTTCAGGAACTTTTATAGATGTCATATATTCAAGGGCCCGTGCAAATATATAATCCCCTGTATACATCGCGATACGATTATCCCATTGGGCTTTAATCGTCGGTTTTCCTCTTCTCAACTCTGCATCGTCGATCACATCGTCGTGTACGAGGGAAGCCATGTGCATCAGCTCTAATGCTACCGCTACATTTTTTACAATATTAATATCGTATTGTCCGAATTTGGCAGACAGCAAAACAAACACCGGCCGGATCCTCTTCCCACCTGCTTGAAGAAGGTGAAGGGAGGCCTCTTGTAAAAGCAGGGATTCTGACTCGATCGCCACTTCCAATTCCTTTTCAATTTCATCTATATCCGCTTTAAGAAACGAATACATCCTGTTTAGCTTCATAGTTTTTCCACCTAATTTACGAATTTCTTACTTTCTGCCGGAATGCATAGCAGCAACCCCGCCACTATACGGCTTCACATGTATGTCTTTAAAGCCTGCTTCTTCAAACATCTGTGCAAGCTCCTTCATGCCCGGAAAATCCCTTGCAGATTCCTGAAGCCAGGAATATTCATTAAAGCTCTTGGCGAATATCTTACCGAACAGGGGCATCACAAAACGGAAATATGCGTAATACATCTGCTTGAAGCCAAACATGGTAGGTTGGGAGGTTTCAAGGCAGACGGCCATCCCTCCAGGTTTCACTACGCGGTTCATTTCCTTCAGGACGTGGAGATAGTCAGGTACATTTCGCAAACCGAAGCCAATGGTCACATAATCAAACGTGTTATCGTCGAAAGGGAGCTCCATGGCGTTCCCATGAATCAGCTCGATATTGTTCAGGTGGGACTCTTTGACTTTCTCTTTACCGATCGAAAGCATATTTTGACTGAAATCAAGACCCACCACGTTGCCGGACTCACCGACTTCTTCCCCCATGGCCAATGTCCAGTCCGCAGTACCGCAGCAAACGTCAAGCGCCTTGGAGCCAGGCTTCACATTCATATGCTTCATGGTATCTTTTCTCCATTTTATATGCTGTTGGAAACTGATTACGGAGTTCATCTTATCATAATTGGAATAAATCTTTTCAAATACTCCATGAACTTTTTGTTCTTTCGACTGCTGCATGTTGTTTTACCCTTCTTCCGCGTATAGTTTGGTCATTGGTTCAGGCTCCACATAAGGTAACAGCTCTACAATAAGCTTCTTAAAATAGGGCGTGTCCGGCTCGATGGTCTCTAACTGCCCCTGGACCTTTCTCTTTGTCATTGCTATGAGTTCATCTATTTGAGACAGCAGATGTCCCGCTTCTTCCTTTGTTAAATGGAAGTCCGGTGAAGCCTGATCTGTCCGGTTGGATAAAGTGGTCAAAGCCCGTATGAAGCTCGTATACTGCGAATGCCCAAGACTTATTTTCTCCTGGACGAGCTTCTTGTAAAGCAGTGCTTCTTCTACGATCTCAATCCATTGATCGTCTTCGAAGGAACGATAGAAGTTGGACACAATCGCTGATTCCCTGGTCTTTAACTTCTTCATGAGTTCAGCGATGCTTTTATGCTCGTCCTTGTATATGGAAATTTTGCTTTCATTTATTTCTTTGATCGCTTTTGCTAAATGTGAGATAAGTTCAACATCATCTGTTTCTGCGAGGATCTTGTAATAGAGGCTGCTGAAGTACACTCCAGCGAGAACTGTCAGCTGCCTTTCCTTTAAGGAATCACGTTCAGAGATTGTAACCTTTTCATGTGTATCAAGGGCTATCTGCAATAACATGGCAGTCGAAATCCACTGTACAACTTCTTTACTCATCGTCCGTCCTTCACTTACGAAAGGCAGGAGCAGAAAATAGATCCGGTCCCGGTCAATATACGGTTGATCGATATATTCCTTTAGATAAGAGTGATGCAACTGCTCTTCTATGTATTGATGAATGATATTCGCTTGATGGTTACAATCAATGAATTTCATACCCTGTAATCCCCATTTCTACTATGTATCGGTCTAAAAATTTCAGCATTAAATATTATACCATAAAATCCTCCACAATAGGGAACATGAGTCCCATCCCCCTTAAGGAGATTATAACAAAGGGGACGACCACGAAGCTGAAAACTTCTTAGTCCGTCCCTCCTTTATTCTCTCTATCAGCCAAAAGCAGAATAGAAGATTATTTCTTATTATCACTCTCAACCTCGCCGTAACTGGTGACGATCGTCGCTTTCCCTCTTACCTTGATGGCAGAAGTGTGATCCGTAAATTGTGCGATCATCACTTCCCCTTTATCCAGCTTCTCTGAATGATGAAACCTTGTGTCCGTCCCTCTTGTCAGGCCGATCACATTCACGCCGTCTTCTATTGCTTTGATGACAATATAATCATTTGAATTCATTTGTCGTCACTCCTAATTCTTTATGAAAGAAAGAACTTCACTGCGTGCCTGAGCGTCCTCTTTGAACGTCCCCCTGACAGCTGTCGTCACTGTACTGGATCCCGGCTTCTTCACTCCTCTCATCGTCATACACATATGCTCCGCTTCAACGACTACCATGGCACCGTGTGGAAGAAGGGTTTCCATGATCGTATCCGCCACTGTGGATGTGATTCTTTCTTGCAGCTGAGGGCGCTTGGCAACGGATTCAACGGCCCTTGCAAGCTTGCTTAATCCTGCCACCTTACCATCCCTTGGAATATACGCAACATGTGCTTTTCCGAAGAAAGGGACTAGGTGATGCTCGCACATTGAATAGAACGGAATGTCCTTTACCAGTACGAGTTCTTCATGTTCTTCACTGAATATGGTTTCAAAGTATTCTTTCGGATCATGATCAAGTCCTGAAAAAACTTCTGCATACATTTTCGCCACGCGTTTCGGCGTATCTAATAAGCCTTCTCTATTAGGATTCTCTCCAATAGCTTCTAATATTAATCGAACTGCTTCTTCTATTTGGCCATGATTGACTTGTGCCATAATGTTGTCCTCCTAAAATAACTTAAAGAAATAGTAACATTGTTAATATTAGCACAAGCCCATAATGTCATCAAAGACTAGTGCTTTAGAAGTTTTATCTTAATATAAAATACTCGATAAATGAAGAAAACTTCATACATAATTTTCGGGAGGAGACTTCATACTAGTAGAGAAAAACAAAAAGGCCGCATAATTATGCGACCTTCCCGTTACGCTCAAAGTATGTAATTATTTTACAGCTTCTTTAAGCGCTTTACCTGGTTTGAAAGCAGGTACTTTGCTAGCTGAGATTTCGATCTCTTCACCTGTTTGTGGGTTGCGACCTTTACGGGCTGCACGCTCACGTACTTCGAAGTTACCGAATCCGATTAATTGTACTTTATCACCGTTTGCAAGTGAATTTTGAATTGTATCGAAAACAGCGTCAACCGCTTTAGTAGCGTCCTTCTTAGATAGCTCAGCAGCTTCTGCAACAGCATTGATAAGTTCTGTCTTGTTCATGCCATTCACCTCCTCCCAAGGAAATGTCTCAGTCATGATTCATTTACTTTAATATCATTAGTAAACAACTTTAGCGAATTCTATACATGATGTGTAGAAAAAACGCTTGAAAACGTTGCTGAATCAATATTCAACAACAATTCTGTTAAAAGATTATCACAATAGATAAACCTTAGCAAGAACAAATCAAGAAATAATGGGAATCTTTTCTTATTTGCAACAGAAATGTAATAGAATCACCATCCATCCCTTTATTCTCGCACTCTAATCAACCTATCACTTCTTTCGGATGACTGCAACTGATACCCTCATCTATCAGGTACTCTAACTTACTTCCCAACCTCCGAATCCCTTAAACATCCATATCCGTTTCCCGTCAGGTTTGCATACCTTCCATGATGGCATCCATCCAGGGCATAAACCTTCCACAAACCCATACACACCAATGCTTCACAGGGTATGACGCAATGACAAAAACCTTCCTTCAGACGACTGGAAATTTATAATTATACATTGTGAAAAATCCAGAGTCCGAGGAATATTTCTTAAAGAAAAAGCAAACAAAAAAAATGACCCTCCTAAGAAGGTCAAAGACATTTATAATATAATGGCGATCAATCCACCCGATCCTTCGTTGATGATTCTTTCTAATGTATCCTTTAATTTATATCTTGCATTTTCAGGCATCAGGGAGAGTTTTGCCTGAATACCTTCTCTTACGATGGAACTCAAGCTTCTTCCGAAAATATCGGAGTTCCAGATGGAGAGTGGATCATCTTCGAAATCCTGCATCAGGTAGCGCACCAATTCTTCGCTCTGTTTCTCTGTCCCGATGATCGGTTCAAACTTGGACTGAACATCCACTTTGATCATGTGTATGGATGGAGCCACCGCTTTCAAGCTGACACCGAATCTTGCCCCTTGCCTGATGATTTCAGGTTCATCCAGGCTCATATCGTTCAATGAAGGGGCAGCAATGCCGTATCCAGTCTGCTTCACCATTCTCAGCGCGTCTGAAATTTGATCATATTCGGCTTTCGCATGGGCGAAATCCTGCATTAATTCAAGCAAGTGATCTTTCCCCCGAATTTCCACCCCTACAATTTCCTTCAACACTTCATCGTACAGTTCATCCGGGGCGTACAGGTCGATTTCAGCAATCCCCTGACCCATATCGATGCCGGCAAGCCCCGCACGTTCGATATGATCGAATTCACTGAAGTAGTGGACAACCCGATCCACATCCCGGAGTCGCTTAATGTCCTTGACTGTTTCCTTCACTGCTTCCTGGTAGTTCTGTCTTAACCAATGCTCTTCTTTCAGCACCATTACCCAGCTTGGAAGATTGACATTTACCTCAAGAACCGGGAATTCAAACAGCGCTTCTCTCAGGACATTCAATACATCCGAGTCCCTCATACTTTCCACACTCATGGCGAGGACCGGTATGTCATATTTATCCTGAAGTTTCACTCTAAGGTCTTCTGTTTCAGGAGCATGAGGCCTCGCTGAGTTGATGACCATGATAAATGGTTTACCCACTTCTTTCAGTTCCTCTATGACCCTTTCTTCTGCCTCAATGTAGTCCCCTCTGCCAATTTCCCCGATGGAGCCGTCTGTCGTGACAACCACTCCGATCGTGGAATGTTCCTGGATGACTTTCCTCGTGCCGATCTCGGCTGCCTCATGGAATGGTATAGGCTCTTCATACCATGGGGTATTGATCATCCTGGGTCCATTTTCATCCTCATATCCCTTGGCACCAGGGACCGTATATCCTACACAATCTACCAATCTAATATTCACTTCGAGGCCTTCATCGACGTGAACAGAGATGGCTTGATTCGGAACAAATTTCGGTTCGGTCGTCATGATCGTCCTGCCTGCCGCACTCTGAGGCAACTCATCCTGCGCTCTTGCACGCTCTGATTCGCTTGCGATGTTAGGAAGGACGACAAGTTCCATGAACTTCTTGATGAATGTTGATTTTCCTGTTCTAACTGCTCCTACCACACCTAAATAGATATCTCCGCCTGTTCTTTCGGCAATGTCTTTAAATAGATCGACTCTTTCCAAGAGATTCCCTCCCATCTTATATTCCAGGGATGTTTCATCCGTGTATTCTGTGTCTCACATTCTATAGTTATGATGTTGTCCCAATGACTTATGACTATTAATATGCTTTTTTTCCCCCCTTATGATGAAAAGTGAAAAATTTATTATGTCTTAGCATTTATGATCATTTGTTTTGATGAAATAACCCTATAAAGGATGACATAAAAATAATAACCCTTCCCTTACAATATATTTTGCAAGAAAAGGGTTATGCCTATTTTGTCATAAAGACAGGTTCGTTATTTTCATCAACCGTATACGGTAAAGAATATGCAGGAACAAAGTATGTATCTTTTACTAGTAAATTCCGGATATCTTCACCTTTTTTATAATCTTTGTCACCCGATTTGAGTTCTTCAAATAAATCCATTGAATAATCAACATAAATGTCGCCGTCCCCATTGATGACAAGGGGAAGATTTTTATTGGAATAAGGGCTATTCACGTAGACTTCCTCGTCATAGCCAAGTTCCTTATAATTCAGGGTATAGACATTGTTTGCAACTTCTTTTTTAAACGGAGGGTAGTCCTGTGCCTGGATCCTGATTTTCAATTCCCTTATTTGTTCAGCCATACGAAGATCGAATATCTTGACTTCGGGATTTTCTTCCACATTCACTAGAACATATTGAAAGATTCCTCCATTCTCAAAGGCATTCCCCGGAATTTCGGGTAAGTATCTGGGGGATAATTTCCTGAAATCAATCGGATATTTCTGATAGATGGGAGTATCCTGATCCCTGGTCTTGATCGGAAGCAGTCCGCTATTATCTTTCTGATAGGTTTCCACTGCCTCTTGTACTGCCTTCACCTGGGTTTCATAAGGAATCTGATTCTGACTTAATTCTTCATCCGGATACAAACAGCCGGAAAGTATGCTCATCGTAAGTATGAGGAGTAATGCTGCTATACTAAAGCGCTTCAATCTAAAACGTCCTTTCAATCGGGCGGCCCTAATTGGTAGGTCCGCTTAATACTATATAAATCATCATGAGCCCACCAGCGATCATCAGTATGTATGCCATGAAAGCTGTGATAAAACGCAGGAATTTCTGCTTAATCTTATATCTGCTGAAATAAATCGTTAATATGGCAAAAAACATGAATCCCATCGAGGCAAACGAAATCCACATCTTCATCATCGAATCCAAAGTACATCCCTCCTGTTATCGAATGTATTATATCATAAGATTTTTACTAAAGAATAGAAAAGAATGGTTGTTCAATAATCTGTTACAACCTTAAAGGGGGAGCTTATGGATGAAAGATCAAAAAAAGCTTCTCAAGTATGTCAGCATCATAGACGTCAACATACTAAGAGAAGCTCTAAATAAGGGAGACCTACCCATCCATAGGCAAAGCTGTATATATTCATGACAGTGTATGCAGAAAGATCCGTGTAAGCATCCTCGAATGCCTATAAATCGAGGAATAATTGTGCATTATGCAAAAATAATCATTCATACAGTCCTATTTTCCGGATTAGGTTAAGCGTTCACCCAGAATATTCACAAGGTCTTCCATTTCATTCGTTTTCACGCGACCCATCAAATGATCAACGGCTTCTTTCGCTTCAACTTTATTGAAGAGGACATCGTACAGTGCATCCGTAATCGGCATATTCACTTCATACTTCTCAGCAAGCTGATGGGCCGCTTTCGTCGTGCGAACCCCTTCTACGACCATTCCCATGTTGGCCAGGACCTCATCCAGATTATGACCCTTTCCGAGCATATTCCCGGCTCTCCAGTTTCTCGAGTGCACACTTGTACACGTTACGATGAGGTCACCGATTCCCGTTAATCCTGAAAACGTCAGGGGATTCGCACCCATCTTCGTTCCCAGACGGGCAATCTCAGCAAGCCCGCGTGTAATCAGAGCCGCTTTGGCGTTATCCCCGTATCCCAAGCCGTCTGTAATTCCGGCAGCAAGGGCGATGATATTCTTTAAAGCCCCACCAATTTCTACACCCAGGAGATCCGGATTTGTGTACACACGGAAATTCATGTTCATGAAGAGGTCCTGAACTTCTTCAGCAGCCTTCATATCCTTAGATGAAACGGTCACAGTCGTTGGATGCCTTAAGCTCACTTCTTCAGCGTGGCTTGGTCCTGATAGTACCACGACTGTATGTAAATTCTCAGGTGCCATTTCATCTTCGATCAATTCTGAAATTCTGAGGAGGGAATCAGGTTCAATCCCCTTACTTACATGGACCACGGTCAACGGGGCACGTTGAACCTCTTGAATTTGCCCGAGGACCCCGCGGATCGCTTTCGTCGGAACGGCCAGAATGATGGTATCGACACCATCCAATGACTCCCCAAGGTCGTGATAACCAATAATGGAGTGAGGAAGCTCGATGTCTTTCAAATACTTATGATTCGTATGCTTGGAATTGATTTCTTCGATTTGTTCTTTTTTGTGGCCCCATAGCCTAACTTCCAGTCCATTATCAGCCAGTACCATCGCCAGGGCCGTGCCCCAGCTTCCTGCTCCGATTACCGTTACATTTTTTGAACTTTTCATTTTTACACCCACCTTATTATTTTCTAGCACGAGCAATAATACGAATAGGGGTTCCTTCAAATCCAAATGCATCACGGATTCTATTTTCCAAGAATCGTTCGTAAGAGAAGTGCATTAATTCAGGGTCATTGACGAACACAACGAAAGTAGGAGGCTTTACAGCCACTTGTGTCGCATAGTAAATCCGTAATCTCTTTCCATTATCCGTCGGTGTCGGATTCATGGCAACAGCATCCATGACCACTTCGTTCAACACACTGGATTGTACACGCATGGCGTGATTTTCACTTGCCGTATTAATGATAGGCAGCAATGTGTGAATGCGTTTCTTTGTTTTCGCAGAAAGGAAGACGATTGGAGCATAGTCAAGGAATTGAAAATGTTCCCTGATATTTTTTTCCCATTTATTCATGGTTTTCTCATCTTTGTCCACGGCATCCCATTTATTCACGACAATGACGACAGCACGGCCGGCATCATGTGCATACCCTGCGATTTTCTTGTCCTGCTCGATGATCCCTTCCTCACCGTCTATGACGGATAGGACGACATCTGAGCGCTCAATGGCTCTGAGAGCTCTTAATACACTATATTTTTCAGTGGTTTCATACACTTTCCCTTTTTTCCTCATACCCGCTGTGTCAATGATGACGTAGTCCTGTCCATCATACGTATAGGAGGAGTCAATGGCATCCCGCGTCGTACCCGCTACGTTACTGACGATGACACGGTCTTCCCCTAATAAAGCGTTCACTAAAGAAGATTTCCCTACATTCGGACGTCCGATCAAAGAAAATTTGATGACATCTTCCGCATAGTCCTCTTCCTCTTCCTGTTTGAAGTTCTTGACGACCTCGTCGAGCAGATCTCCAAGACCAAGTCCATGGGAACCTGAAATAGGATACGGTTCGCCAAATCCTAAAGAGTAGAAATCATAAACCATTTCCCTCATTTCTGGATTATCGATTTTGTTTATCCCTAATACGACCGGTTTCTTTGATCTGTAAAGAATTTTGGCAACGATTTCATCAGCGGCTGTGACACCTTCACGGCCATTGGTCAAGAATACAATGACATCGGCTTCATCAATCGCAATTTCAGCCTGCTGCCTGATCTGATCCAGGAATGGTTCATTTCCCAGTTCAATCCCGCCTGTATCGATGATATTAAATTCATGCGTCAGCCATTCTGCAGAACTATATATTCGGTCCCTTGTTACACCAGGTACATCTTCAACGATGGATATTCTTTCCCCAACAATTCTATTAAAGATCGTGGACTTCCCGACGTTCGGACGCCCTACGATTGCTACTACTGGTTTAGTCACGTTCATCACCCTTTCTGTAAGAAGTTGTTTCGTTCTTACATTTCCTCTTTTTAAGCCTGTTCAATCATTTTCATTAACTGGCACAAGAAGGACCGGCCCTTAAGGTAATGCTTCCTTATGGGACAGTCCCCCCTAACTTTACTATTTTATCAGTAAAAGAATAAACTGGCAATCAATGTTTTACAATGATGAAGAGTCCCTCGTCTAATTCATGGGCAATCCCGTCCAGGATGGCTTCCAGGTTTGCACAGATCTTTTGTAATTCATCATCCGTTTTACAATAGAACACACTTGTTCCACTCGGTACTTTTTCAGGAGTGGTGGTGACGGTTGCGAGGATGAATTTCTGTATCGTCGTACTCATTTTAATTTACTCCCCTCCTGATTCGCTTTCGACTCAGACGGCATCCTTATGGCATTTTCCAGTGTTGGTACCTGCCCAAGGATGGCAATTGCCTTCTCTACGTCCTTTCGCTGCGGAAGGACAAACACCCCGACTCTCCCATCATCTAGATCCCTCTTGGCGAGCGGTGTCAAAGCAGGAGTCCCCGAATCCTTAAAGATCCCGAGGGAAGTGGACATATCATGGAGAATGGCCTGACGCTGACCCAGATTGGCGAGTGTCGACCTTGCATCGAAGGATTTAGGCGAAAGGATAAACCCCATCCCATATCGTAAGATCTCCTCCTGCCTTACTTTCAAACCTATATTCATGATGTAAATATTATCAACATATAAACCCGCTCCGTCAAAACGCGGCTCCACATATTCAATGTCGACAATGTCCTTTAATCGTCCGCCAGCCATCAGTTTATGAGCCAATACCATACAGATCGCGCTGATCACTATAGCCGCATATATATTAATGACGATGTACGCGATGGTGGCAAGAAGAGAGGTGAAGATGACTAAGTAATTCCGGCTTTCAAAGGCAACGGCAATTCCCTCAATATATGTAGCCCCTCTTGGGACAAGTTCATAAGCATCCAGTTCTGTCAAAGTGTTTCTCTCCATATTCCTCACATCCCGAAACTGTGAGGCCGCAACGGTCAAGAATGTAATCGCCGTAAAATTCTCCTCAAGTAATGCCGGAATGGCGATGGTACCTAGCCCCGCTGCAATGAACCCAAGGGCTATATGGATAATCTTTCCGTGCAGATAAGTTGGATATTGGCGATAGTCGGTGCGAAGCATATAAATCCTTGTCAGGGTCCCCACCACCACACCAAAGATCACCGGATACACATACACATTCATAGATTCTTCATTTCCCCCTTATTTGTTTGTGTCTTGATGTGAACAGCCTGATTTAATTCCCCCACTATTTTCAAGGCTGATAAAAGCCCGATGGTTAGAGCAAGCACGTCCAGGTAAGCAGGACCTCCAATCGAATAATAAAATCCCACCTTGTTTAATGGAATGCTCAGAAAAAAGTCGCCGATCACACTGCTTAAAGCAACCGCAATGAGACGGAGCCTGTATTGGGTGGAGAGACTGTAGAATAGAACACCTACAAGCACCAACGACAAAGAAAGGATGATATCCCGATCTATAAACATAAGTACCGGGTCATAAATGGAAATCAGAGCGATTCCAGCGTAGAGCATCCCCATGGAGAGAACAGCTACAAGCATGTATAGCTTCTCTCTCAAGCTTAAATTTCGTATATAAACAATACAAATGAGTGCAAGTACAATAACAGGGAATGATACTTCTAAAGGACCCACCATCATTCCATAAGGAAATACACAAAGAAGCAATAAACAGAGAAACGAATAACGAAAACGTTCCGGATGCGTCTTTCTCATTAAAAATGTCGTATATACCCATATTCCCCACAGTAACCACAAATACAATATCCCATCCATCAGTACACTCTCCCTCCTATTATCTACATTATGGAAAATCTTTATGTATCTCATTCATGTATGAATCAACTTTCCAAAGAAAAAATAAAGAAAGGAGGTGTTTTCAAGTGGGTAAAGATCGACAAGAGAAAAAGCTGAAACAAAGCAAGCGCGTGGAATCAGACCGTGACCAGGGCTTACATTACAACGGAGCGACAGGCGTCGAAGGACCGGAAAAAGCTAAACGCTAGTCCACCAAACCGAATCAAAACCGACCGACTCAACCCCTGCAACAAAAAAAAAGAACGAATTCTCACTCATGAGAATTCGTTCTTTTTACATACATCTATTGCTGTACCCCCGGGGATTCAACCCTCTCGTCTCAAGCCAATGATATACGTGGCCTGATAGCACCATGGGCACCTTATGAAGATCGTCAATCCGTCTACATCCGAGAGCACACATTAAAAATTGAATATCCGTATGAATTTGATTCACTTCTTCAATGGTATCGTTCAAACCCGATTCCAGGAGCTGTTTAAGGATGACGCCGGCCATCCCAACAGCGGATGCCCCTAAACCAAGGGACTTAACGATGTCCAGACTGTTCTGGATGCCACCGGAAGCCAGGATCGGCTTATCTGAGACAGCGTAGCTCTCGGCAATCGATATCGCAGTGGGGATCCCCCATTCATCAAAGAAATCCAGCATACGCTTTCTCCGTTGGTTCTCGATTTTTGAGAAGTTCGTTCCGCCGAATCCGCCTATATCGATGGCTGAAATCGTTGAGCCGGACAAGGATTTGGCAGCCTCTTTACTAGTGCCAAACCCGGTCTCTTTCACAATCACAGGTACAGAAAGATTCTCGGCAATATTCTGTATCCTCTCCAATGCACCCCGGAAGTCACGGTCCCCTTCAGGCATCGTCAATTCCTGAATTACATTCAAATGAATCTGCAGGGCGTCGGCTCGAATCATTTCAACGGCATCTCTTGCCTGTTGAACAGTGGCCTCACTTCCCAAATTCCCGAAAACCATCCCATCCGGGTTGTGCTTCCGTACGACTTCATACGTTTTTCGTTCAGCAGGGTCTTTAAGTGCTGACATTTGCGATCCTACCGCAATGGCGAGCCCCGTTTCCCTGGAAAGAATTGATAATTCCTGATTGATTTTTGTAGTGGATTCTCCACCTCCACCCGTCATAGCATTTATGAAAATTGGCGAACTCCATGTAAGTTCGCCAATCTCAGACTGCAGATGAACCTCATCTACTGCTATATTCGGTAAGCTTTGGTGGACAAAAGCCACTTCATCAAAACCGGTCTTCCGCTGTTGACCGGTAGACAAAGCATAATTAATGTGGTCTTGCTTTCTTTGAGCTCTCGTCACAATTCATCACCATTACTTAAGATCTTTTAATTTGTCTCCAATCATTTCACCTAATTGGAAGCCGGTGCTTTCTTCAGGCATTTCGTAATCCGTTACTTCTTCCTCTTTTTCCTCAAGTGCCTTGATGCTTAAAGATAAGCGTTGTTCATTTTCGTTCACGTCAAGCACCTTCACTTTTACATCCTGGTTCTCCTGAAGCACTTCGTGCGGAGTACCGATATGTTTATGCGAAATTTGAGAGATGTGAACAAGTCCTTCCACTCCAGGGAACACTTCTACAAATGCACCATAAGATACAAGTCGTTTTACGACCCCATCCAACACACTTCCTTTAGGAGCCTTGCCTGTGATGTCACTCCATGGCCCAGGGAGGGTTTCTTTGATGGATAAAGAAATCCGTTCGTTGTCACGATCGACACTCAGGACCTTCACCTGTACTTTTTGTCCCTCAGTCACGACATCCGAAGGCTTCTCTACATGTTCGTGGGAGAGTTGGGAAATATGGACAAGTCCGTCCACTCCACCAATATCCACGAATGCACCGAAATCCGTAATCCGCTGGACTGTCCCTTCAAGGACGGCACCCGATTCGATATCTGTCAGCAGTTGTTTTTTCTGTTGCTGCTTCTCTGCTTCGACCACTGCTCGGTGGGACAGGATCAAACGATTCTTCTCCTGATCCAGCTCAACGATCTTGAATGATAAGGTTTTGTCTTTATAATCGGAGAAATCCTCGACATAGTAATCTTCCACCAATGATGCCGGGACAAATCCCCTTACTCCAAGATCAACGACAAGACCGCCCTTCACAACGTCTTTCACTTCAGCTTCGAAGACGTCTCCATTTTCAAAGCGGACCTTCATTTCTTCCCATGCTTTTTCGGCATCCACTTTACGTTTGGATAGAACCAGAAGTTCTTCTTCCACTTTTGTCACGATTAACTCAAGTACATCCCCTTCACTGACTACATCAGAAGCTTTTTCAATATGAAGGCTTGAGAGTTCACTAATTGGAATGATGCCATCCACTTTACTATCTTGAACGTCGACTAAGACTTGTTTTTCTTCAACCTTAGTGACTGTCCCCTTAACTTTTTCACCAATTTCAAGATTCTTCACTTCAATTCCATTCATGTCTTCCATTATGTACTCCTCCTTAATCCATGACTGCAAAGATTTTGATTATTGTGAGACTTCGCAATTTAAAATATTCTTTCTACTAACTTCTAATAAATACTACTTTTTGTCAAGCGGGAAACCTTATATTATTGATTCGCAAGTATCAACTCTTCAATATGCTTCATGATGATTTCCGTCGTTTTCTCCGCATTTAATCTTTCTTCACGGATACTATCCATCGGGATCGGCGGTCCGAACACAACCTTCAATTTCCTGAATGGCTTATATGGGCCGATGATGGCACAGGGTACGACATAAGCTTCAGATCTGAGAGCGAAGAAGCCCGCTCCGGCCAATCCCTTGCCTATTTGCCCTGTTTTACTTCTAGTACCCTCTGGAAACAGTCCTAAAACATCTCCGTGCTTCAGGATCTTTAATCCTTTACGGAGTGCTTCCCGGTCGCTCATCCCTCTTTTCACAGGGAATGCACGTAAGTCAGGCAGCAATTTCCCCAACACGGGAACATTGAAGAGCTCTTCTTTCGCCATGAAGGATACTGGCCTTGGGGCTGAGATCCCTACAACGGGGGGATCCAGATTATCAATATGGTTGGCGCATAGTAAAACACCCCCATCTTCCGGGAAATGCTCCAGCCCCTTCACCTCTATCCGGTACAAAGGGGAAAGGATCGACTTAACGAGACCTCTGGCAAAGGTATATAGGTTCACTTTAACCTTTCCTTTCTACTAATATCATGATTTGGTCAACAACTTCTGAAATGGAAAGGGAAGTGGTGTCTATTTCCGTTGCATCCTCGGCTTTTTTCAATGGGGCCACTTCCCTTTCAGAATCGATCTTGTCACGGCGGGCGATTTCTTCTTTTAATTGCTCCAGGTCACTCGGATATCCCTTCGAGAGATCCTCCTCATGTCTCCTTTGGGCTCGTTCGTCCACACTCGCGAGTAAGAAAACCTTGATTTCCGCATCAGGTATGACATGGGTGCCGATATCCCTTCCGTCCATCACTACAGCGCCTTCTTTTGCAAGCAGCTGCTGTCTCTTCACCATTTCTTCCCTTACACCGGAGTGAACGGCCACATGGGAAACTGAATTGGTCACGGAAGCTTGACGGATTTCATCCGTTACATCGTTCCCGTCCAGGAATACAAGCTGTCCCATTTCAGAAGGTTCAAGTTCGATCGTTGTTTCAGACAATAATTGATTCAATTCATTCTCATCATGCAAGTCTACGTTGTTGCTCAAAGCTTTATACGTTAAAGAGCGGTACATCGCCCCGGTATCAATATAAAGATAAGATAATTTTCCTGCCACAATCTTTGCAACAGTACTTTTCCCTGCAGCTGCAGGACCATCGATTGCAATTCTTAATTTTTTCAATTCATCCACCTACTTAAGTTCCTAATAATTTTCTTACCCATTTTAACATAAATCTCACTTTCCGTTTATAGATTCTTACTTTTGGAGTCTTTTTCAAAAAAAAGAGCAGGGATTCATCTCCTGCTCTAACGTGATAGGGTTTCTACAATTTCACTGTACTCCATTTTCTCCACTCCTTCGTAGAATACAAGCTTATGAAGCTCGGGAAGGACATTCAGTTGATGAAATACAAACTGGACCGCTATTAATAATATGACATGTATGATGGCTAATTTGATTAAAATTCTTTCTACCCTTTTCACTGTGATCACCCTTTTTCCTTACTAAGAAAAAGTATGTGTACATTTCGTTTTTTTATTCAAGTAAGCCTTTTTTTCTTAAGTCAAGCTGTCTTTCGAAACAATACCTTAAAATATGTTGCCTCTGATTTTCAGTTAAATGAACAAATTCGATGCTTGCAATTTGTTTGTGTTCCTTTTCCCATACCCGGATCACTTTCCCTTCGATTTCTGCATACCGGCACTCCCCTGTCTGCATCGGGAGGACGATGATGGTGGACAGCCTGTCGCCACTTTTCAAATCCATTCCCTTCCTCACCACCACAGCACATCCTCCTGCACTGAGATCTTCCGTGATCGTAGGGTAAAACTGACCATTTTTCTTTAATGAAATGTCGGTATTCGCATCTACACGAACGAATTGCCTTCTCTGGACTTTCATTAACCCTTCATCCCCTGGATAGTGCAGGTGGATCATCGGTATCTTGGATAATTTACGGCCCATCACTTCCGTTTCAAACATCAGGACGGTCTGTTCATTGAAGGTGAAGCTTGCTTTCAACTGTGTTCCATCGATTAAAAAAACGGCTTTCTCCGTTTTGGTATGGATGGGATAATCGATAAAAATCCCCTCCTCGGAAAGTTCGACCACCCTGCATCTATATCGATCAAATGTTTCATTATCTATAGGCTCCAATTGCAATGTGGTACCTGTTTTTATCATAGTCCAAAATTCCCACTTTCCCATATTATGTATCTATATTATGTCACGAGATCCCTCTCCTTTCCATACCTTTTTTAACTCCATTCTGAATTTTCCAATAAAAAAGAGAGGGACGGACCTCCAAGTTGGAGGTCCGTCCCTCTAGTGTTAAACGACTTCTTCATAAATGGGCTCTGCTTTTTTGAGCCTTTCTACTTTCTCTTCTTCTCCTGTTTTTGCATTGACGAATATTCTATAGGTATCTTTACCCAGCATACCCATGAATTCATAGCAAAGCACTTCTTCGTTAAGGTCGTTCACGATCACTGCCTGGCGCTCTTCCATTATCTTCAGGTTGGGGTTCGTCGTTTCTTTCGCCTCTGCCTTTGTAATGGACGCTTTAGGGATTTCTCTTTCATGATTATTCTTTAAGTATTCTTCAGCAGCAAATCCGACAATCTGTCCATTATCCAGCGCTACTTTTATTTTGACTGAATCAGGATAAATCCTCACTCCGTCCAGGACCGTCACGTATGTGAAAATACCGATGTTATCATATTGTGCACTCTCAAAAAGTTCAAGCTTCTGGAAGTTATTTTCCTTCAGGAAAGCCGTCGCTTTTTCAGCTGCTTTGTTCAAGCTGATCTTTGGTTCCTTGATTTTACGGTTATTGATATACCAGATCGGATACCCGCCTTTTTGGGTGATATCCATGCTCGCTTCGGTGTTACCATTTCCGATTGATACACTATAGAATTTGTAATCGGCACCCTTCCCACTTTTTGAAACTTTTGCATCTTTTGATTTAGGGATACCGGAATATCTTCTCAATATCTTGACTGCTTCCTCTTTGGAAATTTCTTTCCCTTTTAACTTCTTAAAGTTCTGATCTTTTTTCTCCGTGTTGACGAAGGTAGTCGTGCCAAAGTTCGCCTCATCATATCCGGTTACATTTTTCTCAACAGTCTTGAATCCATCGATTATGGTATTATCTGCCTGTTCATCCCCTGAAGCCAAAGCCATTTCCACATCCATCCATCGCAAATTGTTTTCCATGACAAGATGCTGGACTTGACGTAACTGATTTTGAATATCGGCACTTTGTTTATACAGATTTTCCAATGACTTATATTCCTTATCCGTCAATGGATTTTTATCTAAATCCCTTACAGCTACACGATAGCTGAAGTCACCGATATTACTCAGGAATTCTTCCGTCTTATTAAATGGCAGCAGCGTCAAAGGAAGCTGACCTACGTCACTGTGAGCCTGTGACGTCAATCTCCACACATCGGCTAGTGCCGGTGATAGTGACTTCCGTGAATTCATGGCAAGAGTGGAACCGATTTGATCATGAAGCAGGTCCACCTGGTAAGTCAATTCATGAAATGCTCTTTGATAATTATTTTCCGCATTGATCAGTATCGCATTTTTCTCCTGGTGTTCCTGGTATCCCCAGAAAGCGGTACCTGCAACACCGAGGACGAGTACCGTAATTAAAATGATACGTAGCAATTCCCTTCACCTCTTTAACTACAGAATATGTGTTTTCCAATTTTCTTGATTTGGGGACGGGACCAAATCCACTTGCTTGTTGCCGTCGCTGGATTAAAGTAATACAGGGCACTTGATGACGGATCCCAACCGTTAATGGCATCCAACACCGCTTCTTTTGCTCTTTCATTAGGGGTTAACCAGATTTGTCCGTCAGCTACGGCTGTGAACGCACCTGGTTCAAAGATGACCCCTGCCACGGTATTGGGAAACGCTGAGCTGTCTATCCGATTGAGAATGACTGCTGCTACAGCTACTTGTCCCTCGTATGGTTCACCACGCGATTCTCCATATACTGCGTTTGCGATCAATTGAATGTCATTCTGAGAGAAACCATTCGGTGTATTCACCGCCGTCGGCTTAGAAGGTGCCGGCTTGTTTTGAGCAGGAGCCTTTGCCCCTCCCCCACCTGTCGAACCTCCTTGTTTATCTAAATCTGTCCCGCCATAATGGCTGAAGTCATTGCCTTTTTCAATTTGATTCTTCACATATTCCTTATTGTACTTTGATGCTTTCACAAGTTTTTCTTTTGTTTTCGCACCGGCAAGGCCATCGATCGGAAGACCGAACTCATATTGAAAGTTTCGGAGCGCCCAATAGGTCCCCCATCCAAATACACCATCAATATCGCCGTTATAATATCCGATATATTGAAGTCTGGATTGAAGCTCGATTACATCCTCACCCGTTGCGCCATGCTGAATGACCTGATTCGTAAAAGCGTCTGCCTTCTCACCTTCAGAAGAAATCATAAGAAGAGAACACATAAGCACCATGACGACTGAAGTAGAAACCCATTTGAAACGACTATTCATAATGCCTTAACCTCCATATCTTCAATTAACATTAACTCTAGTTTTTGTAGAGGCTCCCATTTTATACAAGTGGAATCATTAAAATTTGAAAACAGGAAAAAGCGCCTGCACAAGTGAAGCACTTTGATAAGACACTGTAATGTCTCAGCAAAAAGGATGTAAACAAGTAAGGTTATAATGAGTGAGGGATACTTCATTAATTCAAACAGGAGGGTCATGATGGAGGATTATTTAGCGAAATCGTTGGATGAATGGAAAGAAGATATTTCAGAGGTATTGGATCAAATCAATACAGATTATGAGGAAGTAAAAAAAGAACTGAAGGTCTATTCCTATAAATACGGAATTACAAAGCAGGTCATTCAATCCACGGTGAATGAGGAAATCATTGAAAATATCAGGGAAATGTATCATAAGCCATTTGAAGAAAAGTATAGTGAATTGAAAGAATACATACGCGACTTGGATGAAAAACGTAAAGTATTTCAGATGTTTGTGAACAAAATTGATGAAGTGAAGCGGAAAGAATCCCCAAAAACTGATCTAGCTGCTGCCTATAAATAAACCGAACCCCCGCAATTAGCGGGGGTTCTTCTGATTCACTTATTCACAAACGTCTTTAAATGACTTCTTTCTTCAGTTCCCTTTTGTACTTCTTCTCTGTCAGCTGATGGGCACTCTTCACTTTCTTTAATCCCAGCCACCATAAGAAAAACATAAACGGAACCATATAGTAAACCCAGTTTTTCTCAGAAAGGAAAATATAATTGTAGGTTCCATGTAACAAGATAGGCACCGAAATGGCCAGAAAAAGCCATTTATGCCTTTCTTCTCGGGAAGAGAACTTGGCTTTCCCTAAATAATACCCCATGATGACCCCGAAAAGGGCATGACTGGATACAGGGAGTACCGCCCTCCCAAATGCGTGCTCTACGCCATTGGCGATCAAATATAAAATATTTTCCACTGTAGCAAACCCAAGGGAAACACTGGCCCCATACACGATCCCGTCATAGGGTTCGTTGAAGTCAACGTGTTGGAAGATGGCAAACATCAAAATAAACCACTTAAAAAACTCTTCGAGGAACCCGGAAGAAATGAAGGCTGTAGACCAATTGGAATCAATGATCCCTTCCACTTCCAGGACATATTGTAGAAACATAATCGGAAAGGTAATAAGGGCCCCGTACATAAACGTTTTAAACACCAATGTAATGGGTTCGGCCTCATATTGATCCCGTAAATAAAAGTAACTTAACAATGCTAATCCTGGTGCTATACCCGCTGATAAAATCACCAGCATAAAAAGTCCTCTTTTCTTTCGGTTTTCTTAATCGTATCATGTTAATGTAGGATTGGAAATAGGAATTTAAATGGTTGGAGGAATGAATAATGAAGAAAGATATTTTAGTCATACATACAGGCGGCACCATCTCGATGATGGAAGACGAACAGACCGGAGCCGTTTCACCGGGAAAAGAAAACCCGCTCTCTGTGCAAACATCCATCGTTTCAAATCTGGCGAATCTGAGTGTAGTAGAAGCATTCCATCTGCCCTCCCCTCATATTACGCCTCTGCATATGCAGCAGCTGAAAGAGACCATCGAAGAAAAGTATCAGGAAAAGCCATTTCACGGGGTCGTCATCACCCACGGAACAGATACATTGGAAGAAACAGCTTATTTCCTGGACTTGACTCTCTCCCTCCCCATCTCGATCGTGGTGACGGGGGCGATGAGATCAAGCAATGAAATCGGGGCTGACGGTTTATATAACCTGATTTCGTCTGTACGTGTAGCAGCGGACGACAAATCCATGAACAAAGGGGTTCTGGTTGTCCTGAACGATGAGATCCATTCTGCGAAAAATGTGACCAAAACCCATACGAGCAATGTATCTACTTTTCAAAGCCCACAGTATGGACCGATCGGGATCGTGACGAAAAGAGGGGTCCTCTTCCATCACCAGCCGACCTCTAACGAACACTACGAAGTGTGTGACATCTCCAAGAGGGTGACACTCATAAAAGCGTATGCAGGAATGGATTCAGGTTTACTGCGGGCGATAAAAGAGCTTCAGTACGACGGGGTCGTCATCGAAGCATTGGGACAGGGGAATCTCCCACCGGAAACCGTGATGGGCATCGAGGAACTGTTAGAAGCGAATATTCCCGTCGTTTTGGTTTCGAGATGCTTCAATGGGATCGTCCAGGACATTTACGGATATTCAGGTGGAGGAAAACAACTGAAGGAAAAAGGGGTCATCTTCTCTAACGGTCTAAATGGACAAAAAGCCAGAATCAAGCTTGTGGTCGCCCTTTCCCAAATACATGATATGAAAGAACTTGAAGCGATTTTCAAAAACTAGTAAACGACAAAAAGTAAAAAAGACGAAAGAAAGAGGCTCCTCTCTCGAGCCTCTTTGTCATTCTATTTTTTCATTTCCGTGATGGATCCTGCAATCAATCCGCCATGCAAACGACCGTTTTCTATGAAGATTTCATTGGCATTGTTTCCTGCGGCAATGACTCCCGCAATATAGACGCCGGCTACATTTGTTTCCATCGTTTCGGGATTGTGGGCCGGACGTCCTGTTTCCTTATCGATTTCTATCCCCATTTTCGTCAGGAAGCTGTGATCGGGATGATAGCCGGTCATGGCAAACACAAAATCACTCTTGACTTCTTTCTTTTCTCCATTCACGTTGTAAAGAACAGAATCCCCTGTTATTTCGTCCACACATGCCTGAAACTCCATCGTTACTTCACCGTTTCTTACTAGCGCATCAAAATTCGGGAGAATCCAGGGCTTGACACTTTTGGAATATTCACTACCCCGGTATAAAACGGTGACCCTTGCCCCCGCTTTATTCAATTCGAGTGCTGCATCAACCGCGGAGTTTTTGCCTCCTATGACCACCACATCCGTATCAAAAAAAGGATGGGCTTCTTTAAAATAGTGAAACACATTCTCTTGTTCCTCTCCCGGGATCTCCATATAATTCGGGTTATCGTAGTATCCGGTTGCGATGACGATCGACTTACTTTCGTAATGGCCCTTAGAAGTCGTCACCGTAAAGCTGTCGTCGTGCTTCTCTACTTTATAAACGGTTTCAAATCGGTTGATCCTCAGCTTTTTACGCTTCGCCACTTCGCGATAATAGACCAATGCCTGATTCCTTCTCGGCTTATGCTCTTCAATGACAAATGGTACATCGCCGATCTCAAGCTTCTCACTCGACGAAAAGAAGGTTTGATGGGTAGGATAGTGGTAAATCGCATTGACGATATTTCCTTTTTCAATGATCAAAGGATTGATTCCTTTTTCTTTGAGACTAATGGCAGCAGACAACCCGCACGGTCCTCCGCCTACAATTATGCATTCTTCCATTTTCAAATTCAGACACTCCTTCAATTCCTCTATCTGAATGATCAAGTTCATCCGTACACTTCAGATTTTTAAAAAGTCTTTACTCAGTTATTATGGAATAAGATTGCGTCCAGGTCAAAAAGGAGCCCTCGGTCTCCCGTGATCCACACTCATTATATGGGCGCCATTGAATATGATCCCAATAGAAAAAAGGGTGGGGTATCTTGTCCCCACCCTTTTAGTATGTCGCTAAATCCACCCTCTGAACCTGCAGGCTTCCGCCATTTTCCTTACCCCGACCATATAGGCTGCGAGCCTCATATCCACTCTTCTTGTTTGTGACGTTTCATACACATTATTGAAAGAATTAACTAGGATCTTTTCCAGTTTCTCTTCCACTTCTTCTTCTGTCCAGTAATACCCCTGATTGTTCTGAACCCATTCGAAGTAGGAAACCGTCACGCCACCCGAGGACGCTAACACATCCGGTACCAATAGGATACCGCGTTCTGTCAAGATCTTCGTCGCATCCAGTGTGGTCGGGCCGTTGGCAGCTTCGACGACGATGCTTGCCCTGATATTGTGGGCATTCTTATCCGTGATTTGATTTTCGATGGCAGCAGGCACTAGAATATCACAATCCAGCTCCAGCAGTTCTTCATTTGTAATCGTATTATTGAACAACTTCGTGACCGTTCCAAAGCTGTCGCGTCTGTCCAGCAGATAGTCGATGTCCAAGCCGTCCTCATCGTGCAGGCCGCCGTAGGCATCGGATATCCCGATCACCTTCGCACCGGCATCATGCATGAATTTGGCAAGGAAGCTTCCGGCATTCCCGAACCCCTGAACGACCACCCGTGCCCCTTCGAGTTTGATTCCCTTTTTCTTCGCCGCTTCATGGATACAAATTGTCACCCCTTTGGCAGTGGCCGTTTCACGGCCGTGGGATCCTCCTAGCACCAGTGGTTTACCGGTAATGAATCCTGGAGAATTGTATTCATCAATGCGACTGTATTCATCCATCATCCACGCCATGATTTGAGAGTTGGTGAAAACATCCGGTGCCGGAATATCTTTAGAAGGTCCGACAATTTGGCTGATGGCACGCACATATCCACGGCTTAATCGCTCTAACTCTCTGAATGACATATCCCGGGGATCACAGATGATTCCGCCTTTACCTCCCCCGTAGGGAAGATCGACAATTCCGCATTTCAAGCTCATCCAAATGGAAAGCGCTTTAACTTCCTTCTCCGAAACGTTTGGATGAAAGCGGATACCGCCCTTAGTCGGTCCGACCGCATCATTATGCTGGGCACGATAGCCCGTGAAAACCTTTACTTTTCCATCGTCCATCCGGACTGGTATTTTAACCGTTAACATACGAATTGGTTCTTTTAATAATTCATAAACTTCTTCTGAATACCCTAATTTATCGAGTGCAAGATGAATAACCGTTTGTGTAGATTTCAGCACATCATGCTGTTCTGAACTTTGATGATTTTCTTTCCCCTTTTCGGCTACCATGTATGTAAACCTCCCAGTATCCTTCACTGTTTAGCAGAACCTCGTCCGCTTTCATGACATAGTATACACGTTTGATTTGCACTTGCAAAGAAGGAAAATTCAATATGGGATATTTTTTTGAAAACGCTATCATTTTAGAATAAGAATTTCTAAAAAGCACCCCCAGGAGACCCTGAGAGTGCAAAAAGACGATTTTCTTATAAGATCAAACATAAAATATATATTCAAAGGGGGTAAACATACAATACAAGGATGAACGAGTCAAAAATAATGTAATATTTTTTTAATGGAATCCCTTAGTAACACAACTCGGCCATATTCCATCAGAATATGCTTTGTGATCGTCGAGTGTTGACCATATTCGGCGCAAATCGCTTCAAGGACGAAACTGTCGCCTTCAAGCAAATTCTCTATAAGTACGTAATACTTTTTTTCATAGTGAAAAATACTGCATTGAATGAGGGAATGGCTCAGCTTTCCCATCTCATTGATCCGTTTGAGAAGGTTGAGTAAGTCCTCGAAATCATTGAAATACACGAGAACATCATGATCGTTCATGGATTTCATCATTTCGGTACCTTCTTCCCAGTCGGAAAAGTCATCCTCAGACTCCAACGTGAGGATCAGACAGATTTCCTGGTCATCAAAGGATTCGATCTCCACTGTGATTTCCATTTGTGTTTCGATGCCGAACTTCCCTTGTACTTCATCTAACATGTCTTCGAACAGATCATGCCACATATAGGAATCTTTCCATTGGTCCTGTTCAAATAACCCTTTTTGTTCCAACTCTTCTACACTAATGGAAAATTTTATTTTATTGTCCGAAATTCTTTCGAGCTTCATCTTCGTACCCCCTAGAGTGTGACGATTTATCATCATACTATGTAAGGGGCAAAAAACAGTGCATGCTCTTATAATTTACTTTTGAGCCAATGTTCCCATTCGGATTTGGATTGTCCCACGATGTGTTCATCAAATTCTGCTTTTACGTCTTTGGGCAGATGATCGACGGCGAAACCGCCCATTCCGATTACGAGATCCTTCCGCTCGGTCTTTAAGGATGTAACGAGTGAAAGAAGGTTATCCACATTTTCAAACAGTGTGCACGAGAAGAATAAAAACTTTGGATCCACTTCATCCAATACGACCTCAATATCATTCTCTTTTATGCTGGATCCCAGATAGATGACTTCAAACCCCTTCCTTCGTACGTAAAGGGTGAAAATCAACAACCCTAATTCATGCCATTCTCCAGGGCCGCAGACAGCCACTACCTTGGGTAATATCCCGTTATGTGGGAAAGAATGCATGATGATACCGATACGGGACCTGAGGATGGAAGTGGCAAAGTGCTCATGGGCCGTCGTGATTTCATCATTTTCCCATAAATCACCGATCCTGACCAGGAGGCTGCCGAGAATGTCGATGACCACTTTGTCGATGGTATACACCGAAAACGACTGGTTGATCAATTCATGGGCTTTCGTTTCATCAAAACTCAATAAAGCCTTCAAGAGATCATCGGAAATCGTCTGGGTACGATCCTTCTGTTCAGAGGATGTGATTTCATTCTCTTCCAGCTCCTGTTTGTCCAGTAACGCAACGGCCTGGCTGATGGTAAAGCCTTGATCGACCTTTTCAACCAGCCATTTCAATATATTTAAATGTTGTTCGGTATACAAACGGTGCCCGGATTCATTCCGCACAGGAGCAATGATCTGGTATCTTCTCTCCCATGCCCTCAATGTTCCAGGTTGAATCCCTAAAATGGTAGACACAGCCTTAATGTTGTATTTGCCTTCCAACTTTTTATCATTGCTCATAAATAGTCCCCCAAGTATTTCTCATCTCTCTAAAATTATAACCCGAGAAACCTCATTGTGTAAAATTTGTATAGGTAATGAATAACATTTGTTCATTTTAACCTTTATCTATCATCACCAAGTGGGTTTCCGCCGGGGCACCCAGCCGCAAAGGAATAGCGGTGGTCCCGTAGCCATTGCTTACTAATAGGGTGGTCTCCGGGAGAGTTTCAAGTCTTCCTTTTTTATACATCCCCCAACCGAACAGACGAATCTGCCCCCCGTGTGTATGTCCGCTTATCATGAAGTCGATTCCGTCTTCTTTCCGAACTTGATTCACAAGTCTTGGATCATGACTGATCAAAAGGTTGAATTCATCAGGGTGTACCCCTTCAAGTGAAGCCTCATAATTTGCCCTCTGGGTACTTGCGTCATCCACCCCTATCAAGTTCAAGACACCGTTATGAACCTTTACCTTCACTGAGGAATTGACGATTTCGATGATTCCTTTTTTCTTGAATATTTGTTTTAACCTGCTCGTATTCACTTCATAATCATTATTTCCCCATATGAAATAAACGCTTCCCAACGTCAGGAGTTTGTCAAGATTTCGTTCGACCCTGGAAAAAGGCACTCCTTTTTCCAACAGGTCCCCGCCGATAATGACAAGATCCGTTTTCCCTCTCACTTCTTCAATGATTTCATTTGAAATTTCCCGTTTATGTATATCAGAAATAAAAAAAAGGGATACAGGCTTCATCTGTCGGGGATAGCGAGGCAGCTTCACCTTTTCAATCTTTACGATGTTACGTCGGGCTTCATATACCATATAAAAGAGGAGGCTTGCTCCCCCTGCCAATAAAATCATACTAATTTCAAGCATTGTGGCCTCCTTGACGGCGAAAATCTATTGAAATGATACCATAAAAAATGGCTGAACAGGAAAAAATCATGGTTTGCCATATGCCATACCCGCTCAACACGTAGATCACCGCTAAGTGAAATGGAATGAGGATCGATTCTTTATGTAGTTTTCCATTCCAAAATTGAAGGACAGAATAGAATTCAGCTTTCAGTACATTCACCTGGACCATGACCCCGATCATAAAAGCAATGGACGCAGCGAAGAACTGTACAGGATTGAGGACCATTTCCACAATGAAATCCGGATTTGTAAATCGTTCGGATGCCGGAAACCAAGTAATGAATAGATACCCTAAAAGAAACGTCATTATCAGTTTCATGAAATGATTGATCAAAAAAATCCCTCCCATAAATCTTATGAGAAGGATTTTGTTTCATACAGGGATTTATTCAATTATTCATCTTCATGGATATCGAGAATCCGGAAACCTGATTTTTCTAACTTATGAAGGAACTTATCCATATTGTCCTTCTTTTCCACCTTCAGGACAATACGACGTAATAATTTATCGGATTCATCGAATGTTACAAGGGATATCACTGATTCTGAATATTGTTGGATGATGTCACCGAGCCTTGCGATCCGCCCTTCCGTTTCTACAGAAGAGAAAGCGATGCGGACTCCCTTCTGGTCCATGCCGAATGCACTCCTGAATTGATCCAGGACGTCGAAGCGTGTAACGAGTCCCAGGAACTTATTATTTTCGGCCACCACCGGGAGGATCGGCGAATCCTTTAATTCGATCAATGCATTTTCAAATACATCCTTTTCGGTTATATATTTGTCCGAATCCGTTATGATATCACTGACCTTTTTCTCTTTGAGAAAGGATTCCTTGTCCATTCCGGAAAGGAAGAAGCTTTGATAGATATTGTAACGGGTCGCTACGCCTTTAAACTCTTCATTCGAAAGGACAGGTACCCCGTCGATTTTATGGTGTTCAAGCACCGTCAGCGTCTTTTCAACTGAATCGTTTACATCCACCACATAGCATTTGTGTTTCGGTATCATGGCATTTTTAACAAACATTTGACCACCTCATCATTAATTTCCTACATCTTAAGTATTCAACATTTCCCTTGTATTTCCCTTCATTCTAATGAATTTATATAAATTAACATGTTCCCATTCCTCCAATCATATGTTGTTACGAAGGAATTCATTTAAAGGAGGAATCGGTATGCATGAATTCTATAAAGCATATTATCCGTATATAAGTCCCTATGACCCGTGTAAGCCGATTACACGGAAGGTATATTCGACTCCCCCAAACCTGTATCTTGGGTTTCAACCACCAAATTTAGAACAATATACCCCTAAAGAGGCATTGCAGAAAGGGACACTGTGGAAAGTATTTTATGATCCGTATTATAGTCCCTACGAAAAAGCGAAGGGAGAGTGATCCCATATGAAACAGCTTCCCGCCCATTATTATGAAGTGTTGGAAGAACTGCAGGCGGTCGATTTCGTCATTGTCGACCTCACTCTGTACCTTGATACCCACCCGGAAGATCATGAGGCCATCTCACAGTACAATATGTATGTCAAAACCCGAAAACAAATTAAAAAGAAATTTGAAAAGGAATTCGGCCCACTGACCCATTTTGGGTACAGCTACTCCAATTACCCGTGGGATTGGAAGGAAGCCCCCTGGCCATGGCAAGTGTGAGGGATGTGCATGTCTGTTAAAGCCACTCCCAGTGCTTCCCTTTAAGCACTGGGTTCTCATTTACTGCCATGGAACAGATTGATATCCCATTCTTTCTTCATCTTATCGTATACATGATGCCTCTTTTTCCACGCTTCTTCTTTCCATAAATCTTTACTGCGATCGATGATTTCGCATCTTAATGCATGAAATTCTTTTTCTTTCTTTTCCTTCTTTTCATATAGTATTTTGGCAGCTCCGAATAGCACAACCAAAAAAAGGACCATGAATAAATGAATGGAATCTGATACAAAGCTTGAGAACATGGCGGCAAATGAGTATGAATAAGGGTCCAACACGAACTTCGTCAAATAATATAGAAAAAAGAAGGACGCAAACATTGCCCCCCATAATATATAGAGGTGAAGGGCCTTCGCCCTATCAAATTTTTGTTTCTTCTCAATCAGGTTATAGAGCATTTGCTCCGTTGCCTGATCTGTCCACTCCCCAAATTCCTTTCCTCCACGGTCCATCCTTATCCACTCCTCCCCTCCTTAAAGCATATGAGCATGTCCAGGGAGATAGAATCAGCACATGAAAAAGGATCCCCTTTTGAGGATCCCTTTTGACTATTTTTTCATCCATACCGCTGCGTTTGGCTATGGAAGGAGCTCACTTCCCTTAATTCAGTTATGAGTTTTTCGAAGATAGTATCCCAGGATTGTTTTTCAGCCATCTGAAGTGCTTTTCGTTTCATGTAGATCAGCCGGCTTTCATCCAGAGATTCGATGATATGGTGGATGAAGGATTGATATCGATGAGCTTCTGCAACCCTGCCCGTATGATCATGCTCGACGATATTCGTCACGCCTCCCCTGTCTGCGACTACGGCAGGCAACCCTGATGCCAGTGCTTCCAGTACGACATTCCCAAATGTTTCAGAAGCTGAAGGGAAGACAAACAAATCGGAGGAGGCATACGTTTCTGCAAGTTCTTCCCCTGTCAGATAGCCTGTGAAGATGACATTTTCACCCTGGGTCTTATCCATTAGCTCTTTCTTTAGCGGTCCATCGCCGACGATGAGCCATTGGACTCGATCCTTCACTTCCCTTGGAAGGTGTTTGATCGTTTTTTCAAGTGTATCCAAGTCTTTCTCTGGTGCCAGCCTCCCTACGTAAAGGAGGATATATTTCTTATCAATCTTGAATTTTTCCCTAAGGGAGGAGTTTCGCTTCTTGGGTGAAAACGTCGCACAATCGACCCCTCTCCCCCATATGGACAGGTCGGTAAAGCCCTGATTCACCAGATGCATCCTCGTTTCTTCAGAAGGGACGAGGATGCGGTCGGCATGTGAATAAAACCACTTCATATATTTCCATAATAATGGGGCTGCCCACATCATTTTGTAATAATTCAAGTAAACATCAAAATGGGTATGATAAGAAGCCACAAGGGGGAGGTCCAATTTCTTTGCTCCACGGATTCCATAAAGCCCCATCGTCAGTGGCGTGGTAACATGAATCAATGTGGGAGAGAAATCCATTAGCTGCTTTCGGATTGTTTTTGGATTTACTATGGCCGTCCGGCATTCAGGATAAAGAAAGAATGGGAAACTCGTGAATGAGTGCACATTAGGATAATTCTCCCCTTTATGCTGAAGATCAGGTGTGAACACTTTGTATTCAATCCTTCTCTTATCATAATGATCCGTCAGTTTTTTTAACGTCCTTGCCACTCCGTTTACCTGCGGATAAAACGTATCAGTAAAAAGCGCCACTCTCATTACCCTTCCCCCTTTTTGGTTTGCATGCAATCTTAGCTTTCCGTTAGCTTCTTTAGATAAACAAGATAACCATCATTGTCGTGGCAAATGCCAGAAACGCACCTGCCAATACGTCTGAAGGATAATGGACACCCAGGACGACTCTTGAATACCCAACGAGCCAGCTCAACGGGAACAGAACGAGCATCGTGATCGGGTAGTGGATCATAAAAGGGATGGTGATGGAGAAAATAGCCGTTGAATGGCCCGAAGGAAATGAGTGATCCTTGAATGGATAGCCATGAATGATCGCCCCCGGTAATGTCATATATGGACGGATTCTTTTGACCCCTTTTTTCAGCAACATCATCAGGATATGGCTGATGATCAGGGAGACAGCAGCCGCAATGACCGTATCCATGAGCCAACTATAATACTGACCCAGGAAGAATAAGATGAAGATGGATCCCACACTGAACCTCGCTCCTCCCAAGTGAGTTACATATCCAAAGAATGAACGATAAAGCTCCTTACTGCCATTGATCCTATAAAACAACTTATCATCTGCATGACGAAAGCGCGTCAGCATATTGTCCATTCCATCAACCCCTTCTCGATACTGATATGTCAGTTTCATTATATTTTCGGTATGTAATGCTTCTACTAATTCCATGTAAATTCTCATTGCGATTGTTGCAAATGAATGTAAATCACCAACAAAAAAAACACCCGCCCCATATTCTGGGGAGGGTGCTTTATTGATCTAACGGAATTTCCAACACTTGGCCTGTCTGAATGTCTGTATCCTGAATTTTATTCCATTCTTTGATCCGGTCAACGCCTGATGGGGAATGGTAGTAATTCATGGCGATCCGATACAAGGTTTCCTGTGGTTTAACCGTATGATACACAATCTTGACCTTTGGCTCTTCTTTCTCTATTTCTTTTGGTTCTTCTTTTATCTGTTCCTGCGGCTTTTCTTCCACTGTTTCTTTAGGCGGCGGTGCCGAGGCTTGTTGATTCTTCTCACCAGTAGTGGAAGCGGACTCTTTCGATGTTGCATTTTCCTTGTCCGTTTCAGGAGGATCCTCTTCCTTTTGAGGGGCGACGGCAGCCTCAGCCTCACTATCTTCTTGTTCATCCTCAGATTGGTCATAACGGACTTCAACCACGTCATCTATATCTTCGGACATGACGACGAGGGGACCATTTCTGTGATCGAGATAAGAATAAATGCCAAAAACGGTCAAAGGCAATAAAATAAAAAATAAGAGCAGCATACTGATCAATGGGTACTTCATTTTCCATTTGTTCTTTTTATGTTTCTCTCTATGCAGCTCACTTCTTGGGGGAAGGGGCTCCCTTTTTTTGACGGGTGTTTCCTCAGGGACTCGTTCAATTTTTATCTTCCGTTTCGCTGCCTGATCTCGATATGGGTCTTTACTCATGTGACATCCCTTCTTTACTTCTTTGTCTTCCATTCTTACGCATATGTAACCCCAGTAAAAAATCGATGACAAAGTGCATGATGATCGTAACCAATAAATTATCTGTGAATTCATAAATGAAACCGATCCAAAAGCTGAGCAATACGATATTGATGATTAAAAACCAGTGAGCCCAGTACCTGAAATGAATGAGAGCGAAAATAATGCTTGAAATGATCAGTCCAAAGTGAAATTGAAGGACACCCCTGAATAAAACCTCTTCACTTACACTGATAAACATCGCTAAAAGAGCGATTTCCCCCATGCTTCTATTTGTGAATATCTGTGCATTGACCCCGCCATCGTCGTAATATTTAGCAGGCAACACCTTCATCAGGAGGATATCGATCAGGACGATCAGGAGACCGCTCGACATCCCGACCGTAAAGATGGCAGGGGAAAACCTGATTTGATTCAAGAATTCGGACGTTGTGTCAAATAAAAATATACCTAACACACAGGCGATCGTTAATAGTAAAAATTGAGTAAAATACAAATGGAAAGTTAATTGCTTTTTGGAAAGCTGTTGAATGATTTCCCCTTGTTTCTTCATTGATACCACTTATCCTAATAATAAATTTTCTAACCTTTTCTCCCAGTTCGCAGTGCCGGTTTCTTGTATATTTAACGCGAATGGCTCAGTCTTGAAATCATCGAGTGAATCACCGCATCGATCACAACAATATGGGTTATCGACATTCTTTTTTTCATTGAAATAATGGAGAAGCTTCTCCCGTCTGCACGTAACGGCCTGAAGCCAGTTGATCATTGAGTACAGATTGTCCTTCTTGTATTGTAAACGATTGTTCCGGATTTGTTTCACTTTTTCTAGTAATCTATCTTGATCAATTGGCATGTCCCGGGTCAACTCCTCTGTATAATACAACAGGAATCGATACTGCACCTCTGTAAGTTGAAGCTGTTCGATTAACTCCTTTGACTGTCCCTTTCTGCCCTCTTCGATAAACCTCTGAATTTGATCATCTTGGGGCAACTCACTTTCGATGAACTGAAGGGGCAAGGAAAGATCCTGTTCTGAGTATAGCACGACAGATACACTACTTTCTCCATCGCGGCCCGCCCTTCCAATTTCCTGTAAAAACGCTTCGATGCTGGAGGGGAAATGAAAATGAATGACGAAACGGATATTTTCTTTATTCACTCCCATTCCAAACGCCGAGGTTGCACAGATCATTCTAAGCTTCCCGGAAAGGAATTGCTGCTGAATCAAGATCCGGTCCTCCTGCTCCATCCCACCATGGTAGTGTGCCACTCCTGACACACCGTTCTCTGACAGCCAGAGAGCAATATCTTCAGCCATACGTTTACTTGAGAAATACACTACTCCCGGACCGTCCCACGCTCTCACACATTCTAACAACGTGTTCAGCTTTTCGTTTGGTCCGGACACCCTCTTAACAAATAATCCAATATTCCCACGATCGACTGAATAGACCATTTCAACAGCATGATCCATTTGAAGCACCTTCTTGATGTCTTCCCTGACTTCCTCCGTCGCCGTTGCCGTCAATGCCAGGGTGGTCGGATTGTGGAGCAGCTTCTTCAGTTCCCCGAGCTTTAGATAATCCGGCCTGAAATCAGGTCCCCACTGAGATATACAGTGTGCTTCATCGATTACATACAGGGAAATATCCAAAGATTGCAGGGAGGATATGACCCCTCGATTCATTAACATTTCAGGGGAAATGAAGATGAACTTATACAGATGTAATCGTTCCAAAGCCTCTCTTCTTTCCATATAGGGCAAAAAAGAATTCAGTGCGATGACCCGCTTTTCCCCCATCACTTTCATCTGCTCCACTTGATCCTGCATTAAAGAGAGCAGGGGAGAAATGATCAACACGTGCCCATCCATCAGATAACCGGGCAGCTGATAACACAGTGACTTCCCTGTCCCAGTCGGGAGCATAGCAACTGTGTCCCGTTTATTCAGCACGGAATGGATGATTTCTTCCTGTCCTTCCCTAAAGGAAGAGTAACCGAATCTTTCTTTAAGTTCTTGTTGCAGATTCACTTGTTTCACCTGCCTTTGCGATAGCCACCCGGATTTGAAAATAGCTCAAATGAGGGAGCTTTTCTTTAATGGGCTTAAGTCTTTTCGTCTGCGCTTCCTCCATCACCTTCAGTACGTTTACGTATTCTTCCCTGGTAATGAAGGGATCAATGCCCAAACCTTCTTCTGTTAAGATCAACTCGATGACATGGTCCTCGATGGTATTGAGTTTCAATTTACGGATCCGGGCGATTTCTTCAAGGGAATGCCCCCTCTTATACAAGTCGTAGGTCTTGCTGGTCGATAAGGTCAGGTTCTGTCGGTGATCACTTTTCAAGCCCATGGAATATAATAACGGAAAGCCTTTAGGATCCTTTTCTATTTCTGTCAACATACCGTGAAGCAAATTAAGGAATCGGAAGCGGCACTCCTCAAGATCCATGTCCAATTGCTCTGCCACCTGAAATTCCGTCCAGCCATAGTCCTTATATCCAGTTAATCGATACACCAATAAAGATGGATCACTTTCCTGGACATTCAGCAGGGTGGACAGCTCTTTGAACAAGAGGGACGAGAGATTGTCACAGTTTGGATTGGCCCTGATACAATTCTTGACCCATTCCTGTATATGTCTGTTCCGCTGAACCGGGTAATAGAGGAATTCCTGTCGTTTCGCATTGGAAAGGACCTGAACCAGGAGGCTTAACCTCATCCAGAATAGACGGGCTTTATCACCATGGATGAGACCGTTCATTTCTGAAGGGAAGGTCTCATCAAGAAAATACTGTTTCACGGCTTTAGAACCCTCGGATGACACTATGGCATTATCATTTTCACCAACGGTCATCCATCCGGCCTCTTCCAGTTCCCTTACCTTTTGATTGAAATACGGCCGCTTCAACTTAGGTAAAGAAAGGAAAAAAGGCTGCAGATGAAAAATGTGTGCATCCTGAATCGATTGGGAAGATTTCTTCCCTTTTAGAATGTGAAATACAGAGTAAATGGAGCGCTCTCCATTAATGTGCATAAAACAATATAGGATCACATAATTAAGATAGGTCAATGCTCTCCTCCTTAATATGTAGGTTATTGTCAAATATTGTACCATGAAATTGGCTTTTCACCATGTTTTGTTTTTCATATATAGGATAAAAATAAAAAGAAAGCACCTAACTATTGAAAAGTCATCCAATCCTCTATAAAATAAACATTAAGTGATTTTTCACAAATTGACATTGTGTATAATGATGAATTATATAGAATTATTTATTCGGGAGGTTTTTTCTTTGCCAAAATATACGATCGTTGACAAGGATACATGCATTGCATGTGGAGCATGCGGGGCTGCCGCTCCAGATATTTACGATTATGATGATGAAGGTATTGCATTTGTAACATTAGATGATAACCAGGGGACGGTTGAAGTTCCTGACGTGTTGGAAGATGATATGATCGATGCATTCGAAGGTTGCCCGACAGATTCCATTAAAGTATCTGACGAACCATTCGACGGAGATGCACTGAAGTTTGAATAGTAAGGATGAGGGCTAAGAAGATCGATCTTCTTAGCTTTTTTTATGGATGGAATCCAATAGAAAAACCCCTCAATATGGTTGAGGGGTTCATTTTTATAATATCACTATGCCGCTTTGTTTAAGGCAACCTGTCTTGATAGCCAGCCTTGAAGGCGGACAAATAGTAAAGTAAATACGGATGTCACCAAAATCCCTTTCAGGATATTGAATGGAACGATTCCGGTAATGATGATTTCAGCAGGAAGCTCAAAGTTCATGAAGTATTTATAAGCAGGAAGGAACACAAAGTAATTCAGGATCCCCATGCTGATACTCATTACGACGGTTCCTGTGATCAGTCCGATCAACAGACCTTTTTTCGATTGAAAACGTGAATAGATGTAATATGTCGGAAGAATCAAAAGGACTCCCGCAATAAAATTGGCTGCATGACCAATCGGAACACCTGTGTCGCTTCCGGTCATGACATAATCGATCACGTTTTTAAACAGTTCGACCAATATTCCTGCAAGCGGTCCCAGTGTGACCGTCGCAATCAATGCAGGTACATCACTGAAATCAACCATGAGAAACTTTGGAAATGGTGGAATTGGGAAGTTGAATAACATTAGTACATACGATATGGCACTTAGCATACCAATTGTGACAAACATTCTCGTATTCATTTTTTTCATAACTCTCTCTCCTTTAGGAGATTCATCTCAAATCGAAGACGGTTCAAGCAAAAGGTAGCATTAAAAAACTCCCGGATAAACATATCCCGGAGAATGAAAGGCATACCCTAATAAACGTTTAGCTTCCCATTTTCTAAACGTTGTGGCCATCACCTTCATCTTCTCCCATCCAGACTATACTGTCGGCTTTGGAATCGCACCAAATCCTGCCCCAAAAGGCTCGCGGGCTTAGAAACACGTGGTTTCATCACCGCCGGTAGGGAATTTCACCCTGCCCCGAAGACGAATCTTTATTTTTTTATACATTCTCATTATACATAAAGTTGAGTGTTATGTGAAGAAAAACAGTTCGAATTCGAACTAATTATGTGTTTTCCCTTTCCCATGCTGTGTGTGACATCATCAATTCACCTTCAGCACCTGCCTGGGATAAATCGCCGATGCCGGGTTCAAGTCATTCCTCGACACCAGTTCATCCATATCGATCCTCTGCGCCTTAGAGATCGAATACAGTGTGTCCCCTTGCTTCACTACATATTGCCCTTTAGGGGAGAATGCTGGAATCATCAACCTCTGATTGACCTTTAACACGGAGCTCTTCAATTCATTTTTCTGCATGATTTCTTCAACTGACATCCCGTATTGTCTGGAAATCCCCCAAAGAGTCTCGCCTTTATGGACGATGTGCACTCCCTCGGCTACACTTTCTTCAGGAAGCGATTCCGGAGTCCCAGAGACACCTACTGCCTGGAAAGGATCCTTCTCTTTAGCAAATACCAGCTGTCCGACTTCCCCCTGACCGAATACACGATAAGGGTCGACTGCATTTTCTTTATCAATCGTCCACTCCCCTCTGTGTACTTCAAAATGGAGATGAGCCCCCGTTGATCTTCCAGTGTTCCCCAACCGTCCAAGTTGTTGACCTTGTGCCACTTCCTGATTTTCATCCACAAGCCTGCTTTGAAGATGAGCATAGACGGTTTCATATCCATTTTCATGCCTGATGAATACAACATGACCGTAGCTATCTGAAAGATAAGATTTGATCACTTTTCCTTTAGCGACAGAATATACAGGCGACCCGATGTCCCCTCCGATATCCATGCCTTTGTGAGAACCCGACCTTGTACCATATGAATCTGTTATCATACCTTCTACGGGAAATGTCCAGGACGATGTGTCACCTGACACCTTATCCAGCTCTGCGTTTGCTGCATTTTCGGTTAAGAACATCATGAATACACTTACCGTTAAAAGAAAAACGATGAAAAGCCTTTTTGCATAATCGAAAATCATGCTTGTCCTCCTTCGGTCTTATTGACAGACGTACCTTGACTTCTATATGTATTACACCATTCTAACCGTTTCCCCCTCATTACATGCATAGGCATTCTTTTTGAGATATTTTTCCTTTGTGTAGTTTGTCTGTGTATTGGGTAAATATTCGTTTTTATAGCGTATAAATAAAAAGACCAGATTCGGATCAAATCCGCTTCTGGTCTTTTCCATGATATTTAATTCACAACGCTCTTTTTATTCGGACTGATCGGTGTCTCGAGGGGCTCTGTGAAGTCAAAGCCGTTCCAGCTTTCCTGTTTGATGTTTTCAAACCGGGCACTTTCAAAGCCAGAGCTCCTGCTTGTCAGCAATATTCCTTCGATCAGCTCCTGTGCGGTTTGTTCGCCTAAAGAGGTTAAATCCAATTCGTTTAAAAAACTGATTGTGACCACCTCATTTGCTTCTGTCACGTTAAAGTTGATGTCTTTCGGGACGACACTTTGAAAAAGGCCCGTCTCTGCACTTTTCATTGCCTGGATCGACTCCTTGATCCCCCCTCTGTTTACATTATCAGGTACAAGGAAGCGGTCCTTCCCATTGGGTGAGTATAGATAGTATGCACTGTGCGTCTTTTCGTTCAGATCAATACTTGAGAATTCTCCCGTCGAACTGAATTGAGGGACCGAACCGTCCTGATTTTTCAGTACAACTTCATCTAACCCTTTGTGCTGGAATGAATATTGAAGAGAGTGATAAAAAGCGTATTCGACTGCACTGCTGCCACTGTAAGAATGATCGGGATCGAGGGTGAAGATGACCTTATTCTTGTCAAGGGACACATCTCCCTTTAAAGGCAGATAGTCTTCAAGTCCCCAGTCGGTTTCCGGCAGTTCCTCACCAATTTGCTCATGTCTTGTCAACCAGTCTTCCTGTCTCTGTTCTTCCACAATCGTTACAGGTATGGGCACTGCTTCAGGTGAAACAAGTCCAAAGGAATAGAATTCACTTCCCTTTAGATCTTCTTCATAAAGAGAAAGCCTTTTGGGGGATTCTTTTAGATCCTCCGACATCGTCAGATTGCTGTTTTCATTTGGATCAGCCTCCGTCGCAGCGACTATCTCTTCTTTACTGGATCGGGGAGGGAGTTCGCTTTCTTTCTGAAGAGAAGCGATGTCCCCTTTATTTTCTGAGCTGCCTGGTTCCGCACCCGATTCGGATTTCTCCATACTGGTATCCGTTAGTTGATTCAGAACGGTGGGAGCGAGTAAGAACATGATGAATATGGCGGCAAGTGCAGCGACTGCCGGTATGAATCGTTTAAATGAGCTTTGACTTTTCTTTTTTCTCCTTTCCATTCGTGCATGGATATAGTGAGAAGTTCGATCATCTTTGATTTGAGGAAGTTTTTTGATGAGGTCCTCGATATCACGATCTTTCCATTCTGACTGGTTCAATGTCTCTTTCCTCCTTTGGGAGCCGTTGATTCATTTCAATCCTCAACCATTTAATGGCCCTATGCTGGGTCGTTTTTACTTTGCTTTCTGACCAGCCAAGCACCTCAGAGGTTTCAGAGATTGAAAGTTCCTGTAAGTAACGCATGATGATGACCATTCGAAAGTCCGTTGTGCAGTGTTTCAAGCATTCATACAACACCTGGATTTCTTCATTGGCAACGGCGATCTCTTCGGGAAGTGCCCCGTCGTCTGTTACTTCATTGCGACTCCAATCGAATTTATCCAGAATACGGTTCTTCCAGTTTTTCTGTCTTCTGAAATGGTCGATGGCAACATTTTTCGCAATGGAAAAAAGCCATGTCTTTTCGGAGCTTTTCCCTTCGAAATTCTCATGGGATTTAAGCACCCGGATATAGACTTCCTGAGCCAGGTCTTCTGCCTGCTGTTTATTTTGTACCATGTATATGAGAAATTGAAATACATCCTGATGATAAGCAGAGTATAATTTTTCAAAAACGGAGTTCACTTTATTCCCTCCCCGTCAAATGATTAGTCGTTTACCTATGTAAAAAAGTTACACACTATCAATATAGTATTATTTAGGTGAAAAGGAAAGACCTATATTGACCTTAAAACCGCATGAAAAAAGCCAACAGGGAAATCACCCTGCTGGCCCATTTTCTCTTTTTCAACAGCCTTCTTGAAATAGAGCAAAAAATAAAGAATGTTTCCCATGTAACAAGAAAAATCGTCATGTTTCTATGGAGATGATCGATAATTGCCTAAATAGGGAGAAAGAAAGTGAAGGTTGTCCCTTGGTCGACTTTGCTTTGCACCTGAATATGCCCCTTATGGGACTCAATGATATTCTTGGCGATGGCGAGGCCGAGACCTGTTCCGGACTTTCCTCTTGTTCTTGCTTTATCTGCCTTGTAAAAGCGCTCGAATACAAAAGGAAGGTCTTCTTCGGGTATACCGGAGCCCGTGTCCCTGACATGGAACAGAAATCCACCTTTCTTTTCCGTCAGGGAAACCGTCACTTCCCCTCCCGTCGGCGTATGCCTCAGAGCATTATCGATGAGATTCGTTAATACTTGTTCAATTCGATCGGGGTCTATGAAAATCTCTTTATTCAGTTCCACATCACTTTCAAAGTAAATGGAAACCTTTTTTTCCTTGGCCAATCCGATGAACTTATTTGTCACCCTTTCCGTGAAAGGCACAACACCGATCACATCCTTGTTCAGGGTGATATGCCCGGCTTCCATGCGGGCGAGATCCAGGAGATCGTTGACGAGCCTTCCCATGCGAAGCGATTCATCATAGATGATGCGCGCAATTTCTTTCTTCTCTTCTTCGGATCCGGCAATATCATCCACGATCGCTTCACTATACCCTTGCAGCATGGAAATGGGGGTGCGAAGTTCGTGGGATACATTGGCGATGAAATCCTTGCGGAGCTTATCCAATCTCCGTTCTTCTGTCATGTCCCGAACCACCGCGACCGCTCCCCTGATGGTGTTATTATTATACAGGGGACTCACGATCACTACATAGGAACGCCCTTGCAGACTCAGTTCATCCGTCTGTTCCATTTCTGTTACGACCACACTCTGCAATAACTCCCTTACTGTCGTCGGAATGGCTTCTTCACCCTCTTCACTTTGCTCGTAATACCAGTGTTGAAGGAAACGATCAGCAGGGGGGTTTGTGATCAGGATGGTCCCGTCCCGATTAAAGGTGATGACACCATCAGCCATACTGCTGAGAATGGATGAAAGCTGTTCTTTCTCCTGACTGAGTGCGTTGATATGAAACTTCAGCTGCCTTCCCATCTGATTGAAACCAGTAGCAAGTTCACCGATTTCATCCTTTGTCAATATTGGAACCTTTGTATCGAATTTTCCCTTTGCCACTTCGAAAGCAGCCTCCCTCATTTTCCGGAGCGGAGCAGTGATACGGGTGGAGAGGAAAAAGGCAAAGATGGTCGTAAGGATGATGGCAATCCCTGCCGCAAGCAGAATCAGCTTGGTGGTTTGTCGTGTCGTATCCTTGATCACCCCTAAGGACTGATAGAGGTAAACGGCACCATCTTCCCCATTGATATGAAGGGGCGTGCCGACTACAATGACATTCTCATATCGATTAGACGACTCCTTGGACAGTTCAACCTCTTTTTTCACGGTGATTTCTTTTGATTTGACCGACTGAAGCTTGTTATCCTTCGAGATATAATGGTGGATCTTCTTTTGAAAGACCGTCGAATCCTGAGAATATAATGATTGGTTTTGATCCAAGGAAATAATGATATTGACAGGTTCATCGATGATCTCTTTCCCAAGTTCCATTCCAAGGGTCAGGTCATTATGATTCTCGATGACCCTGGCTACTTTTTCAGCCGTATTGGTCAATTCTTTCTCGACTACACCAACATGGTAATTTTGAAAGAATTCCAGCAATAAGATGGTGAGAATAAATAATACAAAGGAAACCAGGAGCAGGATGGTCACCCACAGTTTCCCTACTACACTACGCCAAAGCCTCATTCATTTGTTACCTCGAATTTATAGCCTACTCCCCATACGGTTACGATCATTTTAGCAGCCATTTCAGATACTTTGTTCAGCTTTTCCCGTAATCGTTTCACATGGGTATCCACCGTACGCAAATCACCGAAGAATTCGTAATGCCATACTTCCTTCAACAGGTGCTCACGATCAAATACCTTATCAGGAGCTTTCGCAAGGAAATAGAGGAGTTCATATTCTTTAGGAGTCAGATTGACATCGATCCCATCCGCCGACACCCGGTGGGCATCATTATCGATTGTCAGATGCGGATAAACAATCAGGTCCTTTGCTTTTGCATCTGTCTGAATGAAGCTTGACTTCGTGGAGCGTCTTAATAGTGCCTTCACCCTGAGAACTACCTCACGGGGAGAGAAAGGCTTCACGATATAGTCGTCGGTCCCGACCTCGAAACCTTGTACCCTATTCACTTCTTCACCCTTGGCAGTAAGCATGATGACGGGGGTCGCCTTGCTTTCCCGAAGGTGCTGACACACTTCGATTCCATCCATTCCAGGCATCATGATATCCAATAGAATACAATCATAGTTTTGTTCGAGGGCCATCTCTAACGCCTGTTCCCCATTTTCCGCTTCATCGATTTCATAGTTTTCCCTTTCCAAATACATCTTTAACAGTCTTCTGATTCGATCTTCATCATCAACAACCAGAATGCGAATATTTTCCTCCATGGGTACATCCCCCTTTGTATATTTACACTATATTATCCTATATTTTGTATAAAAAAAGAAGCTGACAGGAAAGAGAATTGGATTCTCATGGTTGTCAGCTCCTTCCTTTCGGTACGATTGATTAAGCGTATGAGTGTAACCCGGCAATGATAAGATTAACCGCTACAAGGTTGAATAGAATGATTGCAACCCCTACAACAGCAAGCCATGCCGATTTCTCCCCATGCCAGCCTTTGGACAGGCGGAGGTGGAGAAAGGCTGCATAGAATAAGAATGTAACCAATGCCCAAACCTCTTTAGGGTCCCATCCCCAAAAACGGGTCCAGGCGATCTGTGCCCAGATCATGGCAAAGATGAGTCCTCCGAGAGTGAATACCGGGAATCCGATCAATACGGAACGGTAACCGATTTCGTCCATCAGGTCGAGGTTCACATTCTTTACGAGTGGCTGCATCTTAGCTGCGATCCGCTTTCTGAAGATCAAGCGGAGAAGAAGATAAATGACTGTCCCGACCATAAATGACCAAATCACGGTATTTAATTTCTTCGCATTGATGAGAGCAGGCATTTCAACGAGTGGCTCCATCACGTCTTCGCTCAATAATTCACCTTTATTCGGACCTACCAGGGCAGGGAGCGTGTATTCAGAAATGGCCTCTTCCCCCTGTTGATTCACATATTGAAAGTTCGCTTCATAATGGCCAAGGGTAAATGCCGTCGATGCGACAACAAACCCCAGTACGACAACCAATGAATACATCACTGTCTCGAGCCAGAATGACTGCCTGCTGCCTTTTGTATGCTGAACTGATTTCAGTAAGTAGATCAGCCCTGCTACGAAGCTGATGGAAAGAATCGCTTCCCCTGCTGAAACGGTTGTGACGTGGATCTTCAACCAATCACTTTGAAGGGCGGGGATGAGTGGACTGATGTCCTTTGGAAACATGCTGGCGTATGCAATCACCAAAAGGGCGAATGGCAGTGCGATGACACCAAGGATCGTCGTCTTATACATAAAGTAAAGAATGATGAATGCCCCGACAAGCATCATACCGAAAAAGGTTGTAAATTCGAATAAATTACTTACCGGTGCATGTCCCGAAGCCCCCCATCTAAGAAAGAAGTACCCCAATTGAGAGGCAAATCCGACAAGGGTTAAAGCAATTCCGATAAAGCCCCATTTCTTCTGGTTCGTTTCCGTTGTATTCTTTTGACGGATACTCCCGCCAAAAAACAGAGTCGCGATCAAATACATGATGAAGGATACGTAAAGTAAATTACTGCTCCACTCTGCCATTGTTGTCGTTGACATCCTCATTCCTCCTTACTTCGTCCTTTTGTTGTTGATCGACAGGCTCATTGATTCCACTGCCTTCCAATACAAAGCTGATTTCATTTTTCAAACCATGCCAGTTTTTGTTCGTATGACCGGCTACGATGACTCCATCCCCATCATCACTCCGCCTGATCCAAATCCTTCTGTGATGCCAGTAGGCACCCTGTATGACACCGATCATGAAGATGGCTCCTCCAAGGGCCAGGATCCAGAGGGTAAGATCTTTATGTACGGTTAAGGCGGATACATCTCTCGTCTCGACACCGGCAAATGATAATTTATAGTCATTTTCCCCTAAAGGTTCAAGGTTTTTTCGGATTCCTACAAAACTGATTTCACCTTCGGGCTTTTCAGGTGAGAACAATTTAAACAGGAATGCCGGGTTATTCGGAAGCGGGGATTTCGTCTGGGGTTCACCCTGCTCGTTGAACCCGGAAAAATCCGGATAATATCCCATAAGTTCTGCTTTATACCCATCTTCAAACGTATAGGCGTTTTGAGGGTCGAATAAATCGACTGTGAATTCACCGAAGCTTTTCCCCGACTCTTTGTTATCCAGGGTAAAAGACATGGATTTGAATTCATCCAGTTTATAACTTGTTTGATAGACAGCAAAATTCCCGAATTTAAGAGGATGGTTTACCTTAATGGACTCCTCTTGTTCTTTCTCGCGTTCTGCCTTCTGACCGGGAACGCGATCTCCTGATTCCTTATACAGGATCACATCCGATTGGAAATTCTTCGCAATGGTCCCGTTTTTGTCAATCGCTTCACCGAATACTTCTTTATCCTTATTCTTGTCGTATGTCTCCAGGGTGAAGCCTTTGTTTTCCAAGTAATATTCCTGGTCCGTCCCCGGAACGGCTCTCGTCTCTCCTTCACGGATCCACACCGTTTCGTCTATGTACATCCCCGGAACGAATCGAAGCATGCCACCGAAAAGGAAGATGATCAGACCGATATGATTCACATAAGGACCCCATCTTGAAAACCGGTTCTTCTCTGCAAGGATATTCCCATCCTCTTCCCGGATCTTATATTTTTTCCGGGTCAGATTTTCTTTTATTTTTCCAAGTGGCTCTTCATATTCGGCCGTGTCCGTTTTCCCGTAGATCCTTTGGCGTTTCAAGAAGCCGGCATGTCTTGTGACACGCTGATTCTTCAAGGCGCGATAGAGGGGGATCACACGGTCCAGACTGCATATGACGAGGGAAACCCCAATGGATGCAATCAATAGCAAGTACCACCATGAGCTATAAAGATCATGGAACCCTACCGTATAGTATAATTCTCCGAAGAAACCATAAACATCTTCATAGTACTCATCTGCAGGCTGACCATTTGGAATATACTGTTCCTGGGGCAGTATCGTTCCCACTGCTGAAGCAATAAGCGTGATGACGATTAACCATACGCCCACTTTCACAGATGAAAAGAAATTCCAAATCTTATCTATAATTGATTTATTATACGTTTGGGAACGTCTTGCACTCCCCTCGTAACGCATGTCATGGAGCTTTTCATTCTTTGCTTCCTCCGTTAAAGCCCGTCCACAGGATTCACAGAGAACTGTACCATTTGGATTCACATGACCGCATACACATTTAATCTCTTTCATGCTAAAACTCCTTATTTCAAGTTAAACTGCCTTACGGCTTGATGCTCTCTAAATCTTCAATGATATCGTTTTCTGTCATCGTACCCGTTATGATCTTCTCAATTTCTCCCTGAGGGTTGATCAGGAACGTCGTAGGAAGTGGATCGATCCCGTATGCATTCTGCACTTCCTCTTCCTTGTCTACTAATATAGGGAACTCTAACCCATGTTTTGAAACGAATCGATTAATGAGGAAATCGGATTCCCCTACATTTACCGCTAAAATCTGTACACCTTGATCCTGGTACTTCTTAAATTGATTGTTCATGTAAGGCATTTCCCTTTCACACGGCTTGCACCATGTTCCCCAGAAGTTAAGGAAGACCCCTTTTCCTTCATAATCGGAAAGGCGGTGTGTATTCCCATCCATATCCGTAAGGACAAAATCCGGTGCCTTATCGCCTGCCTTTAACATCCCTCTTTCGTCCTTCGTAAAGTTTGCATAAAGGGTATATGCAACTGCAGAAGTCAGCACAATGAGAATAATGGTCCGGATGAGCAATCTGCGCTTTTTCTTATTCATTTACGTGTGCCTCCCAAATTGAAATCGTTCTCAAGAATGGAGAAGTTTTTCTCTCTTTACAGTAGCAAAGGGCCTGAAGTCATAAGAGTCCACTTATGAAATCAGTCCCTGCCATAATGTACGGTTTCATATCCTCATAATGAGCAGAGAAATATCCCATGATTTCAGGGTAAAATTCCTTTCTCATTATATCATTTATCACTTTAAAGTTAATGTAAATTATATGAAGGATATGTGACACTTTCCATAGTGGACATTAGTGGATACTGCCTGTTTCAGCGAGCGCCCTCAATTGTTTCACTTCATGTGGTGTCAGTTCTCTTCCCTCTCCAGCATTCAAGCCGTGGAGCGAAAGGAATGCATATCTTTCTCTTTTCAACTTTTGAACAGGATACCCCAGGGCTTCGAACATCCTGCGGACCTGACGGTTTCTTCCTTCATGAATCGTGATTTCCACGATTGATTTCCCCTGCTTTTTATCGATGCTGAGGACCTTCACTTTAGCCGGTGCGGTCATTCCGTCTTCCAGCTTAATTCCTTTCTCAAGCTCACGGATCTTGAATTTAGGCGGAATCCCTTTTAATCTTGCCACATACGTCTTTTCAATCTCATTGCTGGGGTGCATAAGGGAATTGGCAAAGTCGCCATCATTGGTTAACAGGAGGATCCCTGACGTTTCATAATCAAGTCTGCCGACAGGATAAATTCTTTCCTCGATTTCAGGGAAGAAATCCGTTACCACCTGACGATCTTTATCGTCTGTTACAGCGGAGATGACCCCTCTTGGTTTATAAAGCATGTAATATACTTTATTTTCTCTTTCAATCTGGATGCCCGTCACTTCAACTCGATCGGAGTGTGATACCTTCGTCCCAAGTTCCTTCACGACTTTCCCATTGACCTTTACTTTACCTTCTATAATTAATTGCTCTGCTTTACGACGTGACGCCACGCCACTGTGAGCAATTACCTTTTGTAATCGTTCCACGGTCTTTCACCTCATTTAATTTTCAATACATTTACCTTCATGAATTATTACACAATCCAGGCAAAATAGAAAGGCATAAAGGAAAATCGACCAATTCAGTCGATCCCTTTATGCCTTTTCATCTTTCCTGCAAGGTGAGGCTGATGATTAACACTTTAAATATTGTTCCTAAATGCTCTGCCTACAGGTGTGTGCTTTAGGGTGATGGGAACTGCTCCGCTTTCCACGGACGTTCGGCCGAGCCTCCTCAGCACAGTTCGCTTCCGGGGTCTCGACACGCCCGTTTTCCGTAGGAGTCTACGCAGTTCCCCTCACCCTTTAAACAAGTAATTGGTGGCAGAGCTAGAGGTTTTCATAAACTCAGTAATGTTATAGAGGATTTGTTATAATAAATCCCTTTACTCTTTACAGCGTGATGTGATCGGGATCAAACACCATATTTTCGAGTTTAGGGAAATAAACCCACTTTGAAAAGTTGATTGGAGCGGAAGGTGCTCGACTCCTGCGGGAAACGCTGGACAGGTGAGACCCCGGAGGCGCAGCCGAGGAGGCTCACCGCCAGCCCCGCGGAAAGCGAGCACCTGAAGCGGAAATCAACTACTTCTCGCTTCGTCAAAACCATAAAGTTACAATGACAGCCAATCATTAAAACATGATGGTGACGATGAAGATGGCGGCGGCTATTCCGACTAGGTCGGCGAGGAGACCTACTTTCAGGGCATCCCCCATCTTCCGGATGCCGACTGCACCGAAGTATACGGTCAGTACATATAGCGTTGTATCCGTGCTTCCCTGCAAGGTGGAAGCGAGTCTTCCGATGAAGGAATCAGGGCCGTTGGTGGCGATGATATCACTCATCATGCCGAGGGCAGCAGTTCCGGAAATCGGCCTGATGATGGCCAGAGGGACGATTTCCGGAGGGATGCCGAGTGCAAGCAATGCGGGGCGGATCAGACCAACAAAGAATTCAAGGGCACCCGATTCCCGAAAGATGGTGATGGCCACCAGCATCCCAATCAGAAAGGGAATGATCGATACCGCTATTTTGATCCCTTCCTTTCCACCGTCAACAAATGTTTCATACGTCGGGACCTTTTTGATGGTCCCATAGATTAATATAAATCCAATCATGATCGGTATCAGCCATAAGGAAATGGTGGATATCCATTGCATTTACTTCACCTCTCGACGGGTTCGCCTGTAATGAAAATAACGGTCGATCAGAATCGCACCAATGGTGGACAGCATCGTGGCGATCAGAGTGGGTCCTACGATTTCAGTTGGCGACGCAGAGTCATATTTCATACGGATGGCGATCACCGTTGTCGGAATGATCGTAATGCTGGAGGTATTGATCGCCAAGAATGTGATCATCGACCTGCTTGCCACATCCTTTCCACCGTTTAAGCTTTTCAACTGCTCCATAGCTTTGATCCCGAGGGGGGTCGCAGCATTCCCCAAGCCGAACATATTAGCCATCATATTGGAAAGGATATACCCCATTGCCGGATGATTATCGGGCACTTCCGGGAATAGCCTCTTCACAAATGGCCTGAACAACTTAGCCAATTTATCAAGCAATCCCGCTTCCTGGGCGATCCTCATAATCCCGAGCCAAAACACTAATACACTGATCAATCCTATGCATAAGGTAACGGCTTCATTAGCTGAAGTGAAAATGGCTTCATTCACTTCTGCCATTTTTCCGTTAATGATGGCGAATATCAACCCGATGATGGTCATCCCCACCCAGATCAAGTTAACCATGGTCCCGTACCCCTATGATGGATTCGAAGGAATAAGCCCAAAACTTCCACCAGCTTTTTTCTTCTTTCTTTTCAGGTGATGCTTTATAAAAAACGGGAAGGGTATCCACTTCCTTGTCACCTAAATAAACCACTGCCTTCCCGACTACCTCAGGCACATGCTGGCCCTTTAACCATTCCTGTTTTGGCTTCAACATCTTATACTCCACCTTGACCTTATCCACTTCATCATCCGTCAAGGTTAATACAGATTCCCGCTTGAGATAGGTATGGTCTTTATAGATTTTATCATCCATTTTTTCAATTTTGCCTTTGTCCAGGACGATTTTGTAATCATAGTGTTTAAATCCGTATTCAAACATCCCAATATGGTCATTCCAGTCATCAGGGCCGTTCAGGGTCACGGCAATCAGATTCTCCCCATCCTTGGATGCGGTGGAAACGAGCGTTCTTTTTGCCAGTTTTGTATAACCCGTTTTCCCTCCTGTACTATATTTATATAATTCGGTCAGCAGTCTATTTTTGTTTTTCCACTTGCGGTCCCACTTTTCATCTGGATTAGGGGCGGTGTGGACCTTGGTGCCTGCAATTTCCTTATACCTATCGTTTTCCATGGAATATCTCGTGAGAACGGCCATATCATACGCTGTCGAATAGTGATCTTCATGGTCATCCAGACCGTGTGGATTGGAGAAATGAGTATTTTCCATCCCTATTTCCTTTGCCTTTTCATTCATCATATAGACAAAACCGTCGAGGCTTCCCCCTACAAATTCCGCAATGGCGACTGCCCCATCATTCCCTGACCTGAGCATCAATCCGTACACGAGATCCTCAAGCTTTATCTTCTCTCCTGCCTTCAAGTAAAGGGAGGAGCCTTCCGTACCGGCCGCGTTCTGAGATACGGTTACTTCCTGATCCATCTTTCCGGACTCGACGGCAAGGATCGCGGTCATGATTTTCGTGATGCTGGCAATGCGACTTTGAGTATGGGCATCCTTTTCATATAGAATGCGCCCTGTTTCCTGATCCATTAAGATTGCTTTTTGTGAACTGACTGAAGGTGCAGCCAGAACCTTATTGGAAACAGAGACAAACAGAAAAGCAATGATTAGAAAATAGTATATGTAAAATCTCGCTCTCTTTCGATTCACACCCATCTACTCCTTTAAATCTAACGTGTTTGTACAAGTTTATGAGAGGACAAGGGGTAATATGAGTGAAATCTCGAAAGCAAAAGGGCAGATTGTACAAGTGAAAGGTTTATCACGATGGGGCCGTCTCCAAAACAAAAAACGCAGGACTGTGTATGCATCATTACAGTCCTGCATTTTCATATATGATTTTCTATTCGTTCGTTTCCATCGTCTCTTGAAATTTCTCAAAGAACAGGTCCGCTTCGTCCTGGGCGAATTCGTCTTCAATGCTTTCAGGAAGAGGCGGAAGCTCCTCAATGCTCTTCAGGCCGAAGTAGTCCAGAAATTCTTTCGTGGTACCAAATAAAAAGGCACGTCCGGTCCCTTCCGCCCTGCCCACTTCCTTGACGAGCCCTTTTGATGTAAGGGTCTGAATGGGACGCTCGGTCTTGACACCCCTGATCTGCTCGATTTCCATACGCGTGATTGGCTGTTTATACGCGATAATCGCAAGGGTTTCAAGGGCTGCCTGGGACAGGAAGCTTACATGTGGGGATTCTACCAGTTTCTTTAAGTAGTCTGCATTCCTTTTTTTTGTCACTAATTGAAAGGTTCCTGCTATTTCAATGATGTATATGCCTCTATTGGAATCATTCTCATAATCATTCTTCAATTCTTCAAGGACATCCTTTGCTTTTTGTTCTTCGATTTCCAGCACAGAACAGACCTGTTTCAGTGATAAACCTTCGTCCCCTGCTGCAAACAATAAGCTTTCAAGGATCCCTTTCCAATTAATATTGCTCAACCATTCCAGCCTCCTTTCCTGCTTCTACAAATATTTCCGTAAAGTTATTCTCCTGGTTGACGATGATTTGTTTCCGCTTCATTAATTCAAGCACAGCAAGGAACGTCACCACGAGATGCTCTTTACTATCAGAGGGGAAAAGACTTGTAAAGGATGTGCGTCTTTTTAAATTTTGTAAGTTTTCCAGAATATCGGTCATTCTCTTCTCAATGGATATTTCCTGTCTCGTAATTCTCGTTTGAACGGGGCGCTGGAGTTTTTTCCTTCTCAATAATTTATGAAAAGCTCCAAGCATATCATATAAAGATACCTGAACCTCAGTATTCTTTAAATCAACCTCTTCACTGAATTCAGAAAGGTCACTTGGAGGCTTGGTATACACTTGCCCCCTCTCTTCCTCACGATGCTTCAGTTCATTCGCCGCTTCTTTAAATTTACGGTACTCAATCAACCGCTCCACCAGTTCGTCGCGGGGATCTTCCTCTTCAAATTCGATTTCATCGCCCATCATGCCCTCATCATGCTTAGGCAGGAGCATTTTACTTTTAATGGCGAGTAACGTAGCTGCCATCACCAGATATTCACTTGCGACATCCAGTTGCAAATCCTTCATCGTATGTACATATAACATATATTGCTCCGTGATCTGAGCCATAGGAATATCATATATATCAATTTCTAACGAGTTAATCAGATGCAAAAGAAGATCCAAGGGACCTTCAAAAGCGTCAATCTTTACATTGTATTCCACTTTATCACCAAATTTCTCATAACAATCTTGCTGGAACGCTACTTAATAGTATAGTAGAAAGACCACTATTCTCCAATAGAAAGTTTTGTATTTACAGGCTTTCCTGTCGTATCAGCGGGGGTTTATGCTACAATTTAACTACTTTGCGTCATATGGAGGGATCTTATGGTTTATCCTGAAGCCTACATCGAATACTTAATGTATTTTCACGGTAATCGAGATTATTTTGAATGCCATGAAGTATTAGAAGAATATTGGAAAGAAGTCGATCCGGGAAACAGGACTTCCCACTGGGTGGGTCTCATTCAGGTCGCAGTGGGCTTTTATCATTATAGACGAGGCAATCTGACAGGTGCTGTGAGGACATTCAATAAAGCCATGAAGAATATTGAGGAAAATCACAAACAATTGACCGGGTTGGGGATTCATTCCGGAAAGCTTCACGCAATGATGGAGGAAACCATTCACCAAATCGGTGAAAATCAACCTTATCACAGTATCATCCTGCCTTTAACGGATGCTTCCCTTTCAGATCAGGTTCAACTGCGGTGCAGGAAAAATGGCTACATCTGGTGTTCAGAGAGTGACCTGACGAATTCAGCGCTCATTCACCGCCATTCCTTCAGGGACCGCACCGATGTGATTACCAAGCGGAGAAATGCCTTACGAAAAAAAAGAGGCGGACCACCAGAATAGGCGGCCTGCCTCTTTATTGTTCCTGTTCCTCGTTGTCTTCACCCATTTCATCGCATTTCTCAAAAAATGATGCGGTGTCTGAATTGGGCTTCACTTCAAGCTCCGAGTGCATATCCCTCAGATGTTTCACCATAGATTTCCCGATTCCTTCGTGACGATGTGATGGATTGACTGATATATGTTGAATCTCTAATGTACCTTCTGTTTTGTAAACTCCGATCAAACCTACTATGTCCTCTTCTTTCCATAAAAAGAGCTGCCAATTTTCTTCAGTTTCGTATTGCTTCATCGTTTGTTGAAGCTTCTTCAAATCCTTTTCATTTGGCATGAAAGATAATAATCCCATGGCAATCTTTTCAAACGCCTTTTTATACCGAATTAACATATTTACCCCTCGTCATGTTTTATGTCTAATCTATTTATTTCCTAATTATAGACAAAAACTAGAAATTTAATTGATATGAACGTTTATTTATCTTACTAAATTTACTTTTATTAAGCAAATCCCAATCAATCAGTTTCCAGCGATGAACATCCAGTAGATGACTCCCCACACCAGACCGGCAACGATTAATAACAAGAACAATGCTTTATTACTGATCTTCATGACTGACTCCTTTGTCTTCACTCTATGTGTTTATGTCATTGTTATTGTATAGTAAAATCGAAATTTGTTAAAGTATGTAATTCAGAATACAAAAAAAGTAGTCTTTAAGTACGATATACTTAAAGACTATATGATTGATCGTTAAAACCTAACATCATGGGTAATCAGATCCTCATATGTCTCCCTTCGGACAGCTAACCTGGCTTCTCCGTCCTCGACGAATACGACGGCTGGCCGTGGAATCCGATTATAGTTATTCGCCATTGAATATCCGTATGCACCTGTACAGAACACAGCGAGAATATCCCCGTCTTCTGCGACAGGGAGTGGCAGGTCCCATATCAACATGTCTCCGGACTCACAGCACTTCCCTGCAACGGAAACCGTATCTTCACACATCCGGTCTGCTTTATTCGCTATGATCGCTTCATATTTCGCCTTGTATAGGGCAGGTCTGATATTGTCGCTCATTCCCCCATCGACCGCTACATATTTCCGGACGCCCGGGACATCTTTCTGCGACCCCAACGTATAAAGACTTGTACCTGCGTCCCCTACAAGTGACCGACCCGGTTCAATCCAGATTTCAGGCATAGCTAAATTGTATTTCTCCACTTCCTCTTTCACTGCAGCAATCATTTCTTTCACATACTGAGCAGGAGGAATGGGATCATCCTCTTTCGTGTATCGGATTCCAAATCCACCACCCAGATTAATGACCTGTGGATCAAAGCTGTATTGAGAACGCCACAGGGCGACCTTTTCAATGATTTTCCTGGCGGCGAGAATGAATCCCGTCGTTTCAAAAATCTGTGAACCTATATGGCAATGGAGTCCCAACAATTCAATTGTTTCGGAATCCAGCGCTGATTTCATCGCTTTTTCGGCTTGACCGTTCTCTAAATCAAATCCGAATTTCGAATCTTCCTGTCCCGTAAGGATATAATCATGGGTATGAGCTTCGATCCCTGGTGTTACTCTTAACAACACCTTTGTGGCTTCTTCAAGAGATCGTGACAATTCACCCACAAGCTCCAGTTCATGAAAGTTATCGACGACGATACAGCCAATTCTATGTTCAATGGCCATCGTCAGTTCTTCCCTTGACTTGTTATTGCCATTAAAATGGATCCGCCCCGGAGGAAAACCTGCCTTCAGGGCCGTAAATAGCTCTCCTCCAGAAACGACATCCAGGGACAGCCCTTCTTCATCCATTAACTGAAAGATTCCGATACAGGAGAATGCTTTGCTGGCATAGGCCACTTCCGCCTTCACCCCGAGGGATTCAAATGTTTCTTTAAACCCTCTTGCACGCTCCCTGACAAGTTTCGTGTCATAAACATAAAGGGGGGTACCATATTGAGCCGCCAGGTCTCCGGTACTGACCCCGCCTATCATTAGGCCCCCGTTTTTTATTTCTGCTGATCCATGAAGATGCATGAAACGTCTCATTCCCCTCTATAGTCCACTACTAATTAAACGTAATTTACCACAGAAAAGGAATTGTTGCAATATTCTAAGATTTAGCAGGCTGTTTGTATTTATTTCTCGGCTGGACGATACTTGGTCGAATTTTAGACCCCGGTACCGACTTCCTGACGAGAATCTGCATAAACGCCTTCGGACTGAAAGGCAGCAGCGGCCATAGATACGGTGTATTGAGGGATTTGATATTCGCTACGTACAGAATGAACAGGGTACTTCCAATCATCAAACCAGGGATATGGAAGAACGCAACCATCACCAGTAGAAGAAGCCTTGCCATCTTATTCGCTACACTCAATTCATAACTCGGAGTTGCGAACGTACCGATCGAAGCGACAGCTACATACAAGATGACCTCAGGCTGAAATAGCCCTACATCGATGGCAATCTGACCGATCAAGACGGCGGCGATCAAACCCATGGCCGTCGAGAGCGGGGTCGGGGTATGGATGGCGGCGATCCTGAACATCTCCACCCCAAGGTCAGCGATGAATAATTGAACGATCACCGGAATATTGGTCTGTTCCTGTGGGCCGACATATTTAATGACTTCCGGCAGCAGTGATGGATCCAGTACGAACAGATACCATAACGGAAGAAGGAAAAGTGAAGCAAGCACTCCCATGAATCTTGTCCATCTCACAAACGTACCTACAGCCGGTGATTGTCTATACTCCTCCGCATGCTGCAGATGATGAAAGAACGTTGTAGGTGTGATGATGACACTCGGCGATGTATCGACAAAGATCAGTACATGCCCTTCTAACAGATGGGTTGCAGCTACATCCGCCCTTTCTGTATATCTGACCAGCGGATATGGATTATATCCTTGCTTCACCAGAAACTCTTCTATCGTTTTATCCGCCATCGTCAACCCATCGATTTTAATATTTTTCAATTCTTTCTTGATTACTTCAATCAAGCTCGGGTTGGCCACATCATCAATATATGCAATCGAAATATCCGTCTTGGAACGCTCTCCGATCCGGAATATTTCAAACCTCAGCCTGGGATCTCTTATTCTTCTTCTTGTTAAGGCTGTATTGACGATGATATTCTCGACATAACCGTCACGGGAACCGCGGACGACCTTCTCTGTATCGGGTTCTGACGGCTGTCTTCCAGGATAACTCCGGACATCTACGATCAGCGCTTCTTCATATCCTTCAACAAATACGGCAATCAAACCGGAAAGCACTTCATCTACTGCTTCTTCAATCGTTTTTACCGGTTCAACGGATTGATGCACAAGTCGATTATGTACAATATCGTATAATCTGCTTGTAGCCCGTTCATGATCATTGATCTCCACAAGTTCTTCCACAATTTCAATGATATAGGATGCATCAGTGAGCCCATTTATATAATAAAAATGAACACCTTTTTTCAAGACCATCAATTTACGGACACCGATGTCAAAGCTTGTGTTCAACCCCACGTGCTCTTTCATATAATCTTCAATGACCTTTAAATCTTTAGGTATCGGTGTTTCTTTCGTCTTTTGAGGCATGATACCCACTCCTTTCTAAGATGATCTCCACTGCTTTTTTCGTAATGGGGGCGCCTTGGGAATAATGATCCCGCTTGGCCATTTTCCCTATGTCACCAATTCCGACAATCACCGGCACATCCAGTTCATCAAGGCAGTAAACAGTGTCCCCCGTCAATCTTCCAACATCCATTTCAGGTACACCGAATTTATCGACCCCGTATGGAGTCAACTCCCCGAATTTATCAATGCAGACATCCACCCTGGTCCATTCCGCCTGCCTGGTTTTACTTGCTACCGCAATAATTCCGAGCACGTCTATTTCCGGATGATTCGCAACATACTTAAGGGCCCTTTCACCTGCGCCTTCCCCTATGAATCCACTATCATCAAACATCACAAAGACAGGGTCGTTTTTGGCTCTTTGAATCAGCTTTACAATTTCGGGTCCCGACAACACAGAAGGATTGCCTTTGGAGCTTGATATACACCTTCCGCCATATCCTTTCGCCACACATTCGATGGCGCGCTTGGCGTATTCATCCCCATCTGTTATCAGGATCACTTTCCTTTGATTGTCCATACGAAACCCCTGCCTCTTGCAAATTATTGATGAACCAAGTAAAGCCAATGAAATAGAGAACCGAAAATCTTCCCGAATACGATTGCCATGATCAGTATCACAATCTGTCCATCAATCCCGATTCGTTTGGCCAGGATGGGAAACACATTCAATACTTCTGTCAAGGCAGCAGCCAACAGTCCGATGAACACTCCGCTCATGAGACCGAGGGGGATAAGGACCAATGGAGAGAAATGGAGAGTGTAGTCATTCAGGCTGATGAATCCTCCTGCAAGCGCCCCGGTAATGACGGCCATCTCATAGTAATGAATCATTTTCATTGTTTTAGTCAATTGAGTTAACCGGGGGATGATACCCAATACGGTTAAAAATGCAACGAATCCCGAGCCTACAGCCAGCCCCCCGGCAAATCCGATAAATACGGTGATCAATACATTAATGGTCATCCAGTTTCTTCTGACTTTCTTTATTTTCGTGCATAATCACGTATTGATCTAAATCCTGCTGGTAGTTAAACATTTCAACTTCAAGAGGGCTCGGCTCTTCATTGAGTCTTTTTCGAAACACATGATTGAAAAACAAAATCATTCCAAGACCTAAACCAAACGAATAAGGAACCTGAAATAATAATGGGTGGGGATCCACCCCTCCCGTCACAAAATGATACAGCCTTTGATGAACTTCTCTCATACTTACGTCTTCATGGAAATTCATTATAGCCAGGGCCGCACCGATGAATAATAGTAACCAAACGCCAATGAATAAAGGGAGAGAGACTTTCTTTTTCTCATAGATCACTTCAATGATGCTTTGAGTAGGCCCGATCGTTTGAATATCCAGGTCCGGGTATACTTTGCATACCTCACTGATGACCTTCATGACATCGACTACGACAATATTCTTATCTGAAGGGGTCACCTGATGAATCGGGATTTCCTTTATATCTTCCACAATCGTTTCAGATGCTATGATTTGCGCCAGCTGAGAAAGCTTGACCATGCTCTCTTCCCTTACCTGCACTCGATGGCGTAAGCGTATATACAAAATACCTTCCATGCAGTTCACTTCCTGAAAACATGATTTTCCCTTCGTACCAATAGTATGGATTAACGTGATTTATTTATGTAATATCCTCGGGGACGATGGGACAAATGGGTGAACGAAACGTCGGGATGGAAGTGATGGGAAGGTCTGGAGGGAAGGTTTATGGAAACAATTTCAAGCAAAAAAATAACCTTGTGGATTCAGTAAATGGAATCCACAAGGTTATGTTGCCTAAGGTTCTGAATGCATATGTTCTTTCATCGTTTGTAAAATCTTCTTCTCAAGTCTTGATACCTGCACTTGGGAGATCCCCAGCCGATCCGCTACTTCCGATTGGGTCTGATCTTTGTAATACCTTAAATACACGATCAGCCGCTCCCGATCATCCAATTCCCGGATGGCTTCCTTCAGGGCAATCTTATCAAACCACTTATTATCCGTATTATCGGCAATCTGATCCAAAAGCGTGATGGGATCACCATCATTTTCATAAACCGTTTCATGAATCGAAGAAGGGGCACGACTCGCTTCCTGGGCCATGATCACCTCTTCAACGGAATACTCAAGATGGTCGGCAAGCTCGCTGACGGTCGGGACCCTGCCGAATTTCTTGGAGAGCTCATCCTTCGCTTTCCTGATTTTATTCCCCATTTCCTTCAGGGAACGACTCACCTTCACTGTCCCATCATCCCGAATGAAACGCTGGATCTCTCCGATAATCATCGGAACCGCATACGTCGAAAACTTGACATCGTAGCTTAAATCAAACTTATCCACTGATTTCAGCAACCCGATACTGCCTATTTGAAAGAGGTCATCCGGCTCATAACCGCGATTGAGGAAGCGTTGCACAACGGACCATACCAGGCGCATATTCTTCTGGACGATCAGGTCCCTTGCGCTTTGGTCGCCATCCTGACTTTGCTTGATCAGCTCTTTCACCTCATGATCCTTCAAAAAGGTCTGTTCCTTTTCATTTTTCACTTCGACATCCATGGGCACGACTCCTTAATTGCATAGCGCTTTACTATTGGTCAAGTGCTTCTTCAGCCTTACCGTGGTGCCTGTACCTGGGTGTGATGACACTTCTATTTCATCCATGAAATTCTCCATGATCGTAAATCCCATACCGGAACGCTCAAGCTCCGGCTTGGAGGTGAAGAGTGGTTGACGGGCTTCTTCCACATCTCCAATCCCGATTCCTTCATCGCGGATGGTCATATCAATGAACCCATCCTCTTCCATGATCACGGAAATATAAACCGTCCCATTGGGCCTGTTATCATAACCGTGAATGATGGCATTGGTCACGGCTTCCGAGACGACGGTCTTGATTTCAGTCAACTCATCCATGGTCGGATCGAGTTGGGCAATAAATGACGCCACAGTCACGCGGGCAAAGGATTCATTTTGGCTTAAGGAACTAAATTGAATGTTCATTTCATTTCTCATATTATGCGACCCCCAATCTTTGTAATGCATTTTCTTCAGACGGCTCAAGACGAATGATCTTAAACAATCCTGACATTTCAAATAATCGGTTTACAGAAGGGGAAATCGCACATACCACCATTTCTCCATGCTTTTGCTTGATCTGCTTGTAACGACCCAAAATGACACCTAATCCAGAACTATCCATAAAGCTTAATTCCTCTAAATTCAAAATGATATGCTTTACATTCTCACTTTCGATCAGGCTTGAAGCTTTTTCCCTGAGTTCATCGGCAGTGTGATGATCCAACTCACCACTTAAACGGACACACAGTACATCTTTTTTGACTTCTAAGTTAATAGCAAGACTCACTATCAGAAAGCCTCCTTCTCTGTCGTATAGTGAGTCATTTCGCTATTCTTTTAGTAAATTCCTTCTCTATGACAAAACTAGAAGGAATTCGTCATAATTAGAGGTTATTTTCCGAGGCTCATTACTTTCCTACCTTTGTAAAAAGTCCAAAGGATTTTTTATATAATTCCCACCAGCTTGCATCGTTTACATTTTTCTTGGCAACGAGAGTGCTTTCCACTACTTTTTTCCCTTTATTCATCACCACGAGCGTCCCGACTTTGTCTCCTTTTTTAATCGGAGCTTTCAAGTCTTTCGATAATGTGATCTTCTGCTGGATTTCATCTAACTTTTCACCTTTTTGGGTAAGGAGGGAAATGGGCTCATCCGTTACGGCATCCACCTTATTCTCCTTCCCTTTTGAAACTTTCACCTTAGCCAGGGAATCTCCTTTTTTGAAGAGAGGTTTGGTTGAATACTGATTAAAGGCATAATCGAGCATTTTACTGACTTCGTTGTTCCGTTCCTTTGGTGTTGGGGCACCGAACACGACCGCAATCACTCTCATATTGTCTTTCTTTGCCGTAGCCGTCAGGCAATATTTCGCCTCATTCGTGAAGCCTGTTTTCAAACCATCCACTCCGTCATAGAAGCGGACCAATTTATTCGTATTCACGAGCCAGAATTTTTTATCCGATCCTTCACGAAGGTAAGATTCATAGCTGCCCGTGAACTTTGTGATTCCGTCGTATTTAAGAAGTTCCTTGGCCATCATGGACATGTCATGTGCCGAACTGTAATGATCCTTCGAAGGTAGACCTGTAGGGTTCTTGAAATGAGTGTCTTTCAACCCAAGCTCTTTCACCTTGTTGTTCATTTTCTCAACGAATGCTTCTTCACTTCCTGCAATATGCTCCGCCATCGCGACTGAGGCGTCATTGGCGGACCCAATGGCAATTCCCTTCAGCATTTCTTCTACAGACATGCTTTCGCCCGGCTCCAGGAAAATCTGTGATCCGCCCATCGAGGCAGCATATTCACTTGCACGCACTTTATCATCCCACTTGATTTGACCTTTTTCGAGGGCTTCCATGATCAGAGTCATGGTCATGATTTTAGTCATGGACGCAGGTGCCAGCTTTTCATGGCTATTTTTCTCATAAAGCACCGCTCCAGTATCACGCTCGATTAAAATGGCTGATTTCGCCACGTCGGCGAGCTCCGATTTCTTCTCCTGGGCAAACCCTATGGAAGGAAATAGAAAAGCTGTTAAAACAAATGTCACCACTATATACGCAAAACGTTTCATCCAACTGTCCTCCAATCAAAATCTCGTTATTATTTCAATACTCATAGATCCATTTTTTCCATCCTCATCATTTTTATACAAACATTGGTAAAAAGTCATTCAAAACTTATTGCGCCGTTTTCTTCGTTCATTGAAATGAAATCAAGAATCTGTTTTCACACAAAAAAAGCCTTTGCCGAAGAGAAATAATCCCTTCGGCAAAGGCTTCGTTCAAATGGATGATCAACCCGTGATTTCAGTATGAATCAACGTGGGTGCATCCACATGTTCAGTGGTCACTTTAATGCTCTCATATAGCTTCTCTTTCACATTGTCGATGTTTTCTTCATTGCTGTAAATGGTGGCAAGGGAATCTCCCGCTTTGACCTCATCACCAATTTTCTTGCGAAGTTCAAGACCGACGGCTAAGTCGATCACAGAATCTTTCGTTGCACGGCCTGCTCCAAGCCACATGGCAGCCGTTCCGACTGCATCGGCCACGATTTCAGACACATAGCCATCCTGTTTCGCTTCAAGCTCGATTTTGTACTTTGCTTGAGGAAGTTTGGCTGGGTCATCCACAACAGATGGATCTCCACCTTGTGATTCAAGGAATACCTTGAAATTCTCAAGAGCTGAACCGTCTTCAATCGCTCTTTGTAATAATGCTCTTGCTTCTTCTAACGTTGAAGCTTTCTCCGCCAGGAATACCATGTGGCTTCCAAGAGTCAGACAAAGTTCCGTTAAGTCCTCAGGCCCTTCCCCTTTTAACGTATCGATCGCTTCCTTCACTTCCAGGGCATTCCCGATGGCATAACCAAGGGGCTGACTCATGTCGGAAATGACAGCCATCGTCTTTCGTCCGACGTTATTCCCGATGTTCACCATGGCTTTGGCAAGATCCTTAGAATCGTCCAACGTCTTCATGAAGGCACCGGCACCGGTTTTCACATCAAGGACGATGGCATCAGCACCCGCTGCAATCTTTTTACTCATGATCGAGCTTGCAATCAGTGGGATACTATTGACCGTAGCCGTCACATCACGCAGGGAATACAGCTTTTTATCGGCAGGCGTCAAGTTACCGCTTTGACCGATGACGGCAAGTTTATTCTTGTTCACCAGACGGATGAACTCCTCGTTTTCGATTTCCACATGGAATCCTTCTACGGATTCAAGCTTATCGATGGTTCCCCCGGTATGACCAAGACCCCTTCCACTCATCTTCGCTACAGGGACTCCGACAGACGCCACAAGTGGTCCAAGAACAAGTGTCGTTGTATCACCGACTCCACCTGTGGAGTGCTTATCGACTTTGATGCCTTCAATGGCGGACAAATCAATTTGATCTCCGGATTCCACCATGGCCATTGTCAGGTCCGCTCTTTCTCTATCGCTCATATCTTTGAAGAAAATGGCCATCGTCAGGGCGCTCACCTGATAATCAGGGATGCTTCCGTCCGTATACCCTTCCACGATGAATTTGATTTCTTCCGTAGATAATTCTTTTCCTTCACGCTTTTTCTCTATTAAGTCAACCATTCTCATTGCCTTCACCCACTCTTCTAGTATTAATCCGCTTTTATAATGATTTCACGATTTCTTTTACATATGAAAGGAAATTGGCACGGACCATTTCCGTCGTTTCCATGACTTCATCATGGGAAAGTGGCTGATCCAGGATCCCTGCAGCCATGTTTGAAATGCATGAAATCCCCAGTACCTTGATTCCTGCATGACGGGCCACGATGACTTCAGGTACCGTTGACATTCCGACTGCATCCCCACCCAGGGTACGGGCAAGACGAACTTCAGCAGGCGTTTCATAAGTAGGACCGGTATTACCTACATAGACCCCTTCCTGCACTTCAATGGATAATTTCCCGGCGATTTCTTTCGCTTTTTGACGCAGTTCTTTACAATATGCTTCTGACATATCCGGGAACCTCGGCCCTAAGCGGGAATCATTCGCTCCGATGAGTGGATTGCCTCCCATATTATTGATATGATCGGAAATCAGCATCAGATCCCCCGCCTGGAAGCTTTCGTTCACACCGCCGGCAGCATTGGTCACAATCAGCACTTCCACGCCCAACTCTTTCATCACGCGTACAGGGAATGTCACTTTATCGAATCCATACCCTTCATAGTAATGGAAACGCCCTTGCATCGCGACGACTTCCTGTCCGGCCAATTGACCGAATACCAACTGTCCCGCATGACCTGCTACTGTTGAAACAGGGAAATCAGGAATTTCCTTATAAGGGATCTTCACTGAGTTTTGGATTTCATCTGCCAGTACACCAAGTCCTGATCCCAGGATCAACCCGACCTTAGGCTGTCCTGTATATTGATTTTTCAAATGATTTGCTGCATTTTGGATGTTTTCGTAATTCATCTTATTACTCCTTTTCAACGTAAAGAGGAGGAAATGAGCCTTTCGTTCGGCTTCACCCCACTCCCACTCATATTTTTTATTTTAATTTCGTCAAGAAGCTTTGGCCGAACTTCGGCATGTTCACATTGAAGTTATCTGCTACTGTTGCCCCGATATCTGCGAATGTTTCAGAGATAGGAAGTTCTTTCCCTCCATCAAAACGCTTTGAATATACAAGAAGTGGGACATACTCCCTCGTATGATCTGTTCCTGGAGCAGTGGGATCGTTCCCGTGATCAGCTGTAATGATCAGAAGATCATCTTCGGTCATTTTCTCGAATACTTCAGGGAGGCGCGCATCAAATTCTTCCAGCGCCTTTCCATATCCTTCTGGATCGCGTCGATGTCCATATAACGCGTCGAAGTCAACCAGATTCAGGAAGCTTAAGCCTGTGAAGTCTTTGTCGAATGATTCGACGAGTCCATCCATTCCGTGCATGTTATGCTTCGTGCGAATGGATTCGGTCACCCCTTCACCATTATAAATATCTGATATTTTCCCAATGGCGATCACATCAAAGCCGGAGTCCTTCAATTCATTCATGACTGTACGGTCAAATGGCTTTAATGCATAGTCATGGCGATTGGATGTGCGCTTAAACGCTCCCGGCTCCCCTACGAACGGACGGGCGATGACACGTCCGACGAGGTATTCCTCTTCTTTCGTGATTTCACGGGCAATTTCACAGATTTTGTACTGTTCTTCAATCGGGATGATGTCTTCATGAGCTGCGATTTGAAGAACGGGGTCTGCAGATGTATACACAATGAGTGCCCCTGTTTCCATATGCTCTTTTCCTAATTCTTCAATGATTTCAGTGCCACTGGCAGGCTTGTTTCCAATGATCGTCCTGCCTGTTTCCGCTTCCAGTCTCTGGATCAATTTTTCTGGAAATCCATCCGGATACGTCTTGAACGGCTTATCGATATTCAGGCCCATGATTTCCCAATGCCCCGTCATCGTGTCTTTCCCGACTGACGCTTCCTGCATTTTTGTGTAGTATGCAAGAGGTTTGCCGGCCTTCTCGATACCCTTCACTTCTTTAATATTGGAAAGGCCAAGCTTCCCGATATTCGGCATATTCAGTCCATCCATGTGTTCAGCAATGTGACCGAGCGTATCAGATCCCTTATCGTTGAACAGTTCTGCATCAGGCGCTTCGCCGATACCGACCGAATCCATTACGATCAAGTGAACCCGTTTGTATGTATAGTTGCTCATTATCGTAAACCTCCTATATAGTAATCCATTTTTTAAAAAAGCGGTTACATTTTCGACCTTCAAACGTATCATACCCTTATCTGCTTTGAAGCAATCGACAGGATTTAACGTCAGAAGTCTGACATCTATATTCTACTTTTCCCTCTCAAAAAAAACAAGAGAGATCCCTTAAAGAATCGTAATTTCTTTAAGGAATCCCCCTTCATTCTTTTAAGCTCTGGGATGGAATTGCGAATAGACATCCTTTAAGCGGGTTTTCGTCACATGTGTATAGATTTGGGTCGTGGAAATGTCTGCATGACCCAGCATTTCCTGAACCGCCCTGAGATCCGCCCCATTCTCCAACAAATGAGTGGCAAATGAGTGGCGAAGCGTATGAGGCGTCAAATCCTTCTCAATATTGGCTTTCTTCGCAAGGGCCTTTAAATTCTTCCAGAAGCCCTGCCTTGTCAGCCCTTTCCCATGGTGATTGAGAAATAAATGATCATCACGATGCTTCTTGCTCCGTAATTTCAACCGTGCATCCCCTAAATATTTCTCGAGGACATCCATGGCCGTCTGCCCGATCGGGATGATCCGCTCTTTGTTCCCTTTTCCGATGCACCGGACAAATCCCATGGTCAAATGGACGTCTTCCAATTGAAGCTGGATGAGCTCGCTTACCCGTATCCCCGTCGCATAAAGGAGTTCAAGCATCGCCTTGTCCCTCATCCCTAAGGGTGTCGATTCTTCAGGGGCTTCAAGTAAAGCCTCCACTTCAGCGATGCTCAAGATCCTTGGGAGTGTCCTTTCAGTCTTTGGTGTTTCGATGTGCACAGTCGGGTCTTGGTCCGTCGCCTTTTCCCTTAAGAGGAACTGATGAAAGGAACGAATCGACGCCACATGACGGGCAACGGTCTTTGAAGATTTCCCCTGGTTTTTTAAATGTCCGAGAAATTGAAGGATATTGACCCTTGAAACGGCGTTTAATTCCGCCACTTCTTCAACCTTCGATAAGTATAAGGCATAATTCTTTAAATCACGTTGATACGACTCGATCGTATTCTTTGCAAGCCCTTTTTCTACTATTAAAAAGTGCATGAAATCTTGAATATGGTCTTCCACACTGCATTACTCCCCGTTCATATAAAAAAATAATAATCTGTCATACCAATGGCTTTCTTCCTCTGTCACGGAAGAATAAACCTTCACCGCTGCTCCCTCTGGCTCATCATATTTGTGGTAACCTTCGTATTCTTCGCTTATCCACATGATACCATAGTAAAATAAAATCGTTGAACCCGTAAATAAAATAAACACCTTAATGGTCTGCCATACCAATTGAACCCCTTTTATCATCCAGTCGTCCTCCATATTCGCTTGCTTATTAATACAAGCTATGACGATTTTGAACCGTTTTATACCTTATGGAGTGAGATACTGTGAAAAATTCCGGGAGAGTATGAAAAAAGCCTTAAAGAGTATGTATGGGATGTTTCCGATTCTAGAAACAACACAGGGGTCTTTAAGGCTTTTCGGCATCATCTTATTCTTCTGGATCTTCTTCTTTATCCTGACATCTGGAACAAATGCCATGAAAGGTGAGGCGGTGGTCTTTTATTTTAAATTTCCAGTCTCGTTCGACAATCGTTTCCACGTCTTCTAAAAGATCATCTTGAATTTCATCGACAGCTCCACATTCAATACATACTAAATGGTGATGGAAGTGGGCTGCCCCTTCTTGCCTGAGGTCATAACGCGATACACCATCGCCAAAATTGATTTTATCTACAATTTTCAGTTCAGACAGCAATTCCAATGTACGATATACGGTCGCCAGTCCAATTTCCGGAGATTTTTCCTTAACGAGGAGGTATACATCTTCGGCGCTGAGGTGATCTTCTTCATGTTCCAATAACACGCGGACCGTAGCTTCGCGCTGTGGCGTAAGCTTGTAGCTGGCAGAATGAAGCTGTTTTTTTATTCGTTCAATGCGGCTTTCCATAGTCCTCTCCTCCCTCGTCAATGTCTTTACTATTATATCAAAAAGGGAGGAATAAGCAAAATAAAATAATTATAATCAAACAAATAAAATGATTCTTATATAAGAATCATTTTATTTTATTTTCCCTATGACCGCTTCCATTAAAGTAGGTGAAAGATAGGCTTCAATACTTGCGGCAACGGTGACGATTCCGATGGCCACCACCATGAAGATGACGTATCTGGACAGGAACGGGATCATCTGGAACTGCATGGACGAAGACTGCCTCATAAAGATCTTCCGGATCAACGTCAGGGAGAAGTTCGCGCTGATCGCACCTATGAAAATAAATGCCGGAATGATGATGATATTTTGTGGCAGGACGCTCACAAAAGACAATAAAAATCCGCTCCAGCCCATTTGATTGACTAGAAACCCGACAGAAAAGCCAACGACGACACCCTTCATGAATAATAGGACGAAGATGAGGGGCAGCCCGATGATCGAGATCCCGAGTAGCCACATCAACCCGAGATACTTCACATTATGGAGGAAACTCTGACGGAAGAGTTCTTCCGCTGATGTCATGCTTCCATCCTCCATCTCACTGAAGAACTTACTTAAATAGAAATAAAGGTCTTCCTTTTGGGCAAAGGATAATGAATTCACGACAATCGCACCAAAAATGATCCCCATTAAAAACAATGTAATGATAAATAAATAGATTGAGGAATGTGCTTGTACATGTTGAACGAGTGGATTTGAATTTGATATTTTTTTACGCATCACAGTGCTCCTCCTAGATATCGGTTACTAATCTATATGTAAGGCGGAAGAGGTTTATTCTACTCTATTGAACTTCCATTCGGATAAACGTATAATCATAGAAACCTGAGTGGGAGGAATATCATATGACCAAGGCAAGCTTAATCGAATTTCCCGATCGTATTGAAACTCCACGCCTTTATATTCGGCCATGCATGCCTGGTGACGGGTCAGACGTGTTTCGTGCCATTGCAGATTCACGGAGTGAGTTAAAACCATGGCTCCCCTTCGCCCGGAAAGAACAGACCCTTGAGGAGGTGGAGGCAGGCGTCCGGGAATCCTTTGCAGATTTCATTAAGAAGACCGATATCCGACTACATATCTATCTGAAAGAAACGGATGAATTCATCGGATCCACGGGACTTCACCGCATTGATTGGGATGTACCTAAAGTGGAAATCGGGTATTGGCTCAACTCACGGCACACAAAAAAAGGCTATATGGTGGAAGCCGTGAAGGCGTTGACCTATTTCGCCCTACACGACCTTTCCTGTCAGCGTGTGGAAATCCGCTGTGATGAGAGGAACACTGCCTCTCGGAGGGTGCCTGAGAAGCTGGGCTTTCTGCTTGAAGGGACCTTTCGGCATGACCATCTTGATGAAAACGGGACGGATGCACGTGATACTTGTGTTTATTCTCTGATTCCGGGGGACCTAATTAAAAGTTGATTCCTGTATGTAGTAGGGTCAGCCTCTTTTGGGTCTCATTTGTACCTTTGCAGCGGTGTACCTGTTTCTGAATATATAAACCATCATTTTGAAGACTAGTACTAATTAAATCAGATCATCCTTCCCTCTTTTAGAGAAAAAAATAGTAGCTTTAAGCCCTTTTTCAACTAAGAATATGAATCTTTTAGATGAAAAATACTTTTCTGGGTGGATTGTGGCTTTGAGGAAAGTAATTTGAAGGTCCGTTTGCACCCTATGGGGATAATTGCGTCAAAATTGAGGGTAATTGCGTCATTTTTTTATTTATTGCGTCAAAGTCCATTTTTTTGTGTCATTTATTCATTATTTGCGTATTTCACCAATAATTTCCAACAAAAGCTGGACCCCCTCTCAACGGGAGTCCAGCTTTCTTCACATCATCTTTTATTTCCCCAACTTCTGCAGTTGCAGATATTGAACCGCATAAGCCGTTTTCGCATCATATATCCGCTGTTCTTTAATAAGTTGCAGTGCCTCTTCTACTGTCACTTCAATCAACTCGACAAATTCGTCTTCATCCGTTTCTTTCGACTCCTGGATGGGATGGATATCGTGAGCGATATACAAGTGAACCAGCTCATCCGCAAATCCAGGTGAAGTGTAAAACGAGATCAGATGCTCCAGATTCTCACACCCGTATCCTGTTTCTTCTTCCAATTCCCGCAGGGCCGTTTTATCCGGCTCTTCACCCGGCTCGAGCTTTCCGGCAGGTATTTCGATGATGGATTTCTCCAACGCTTTACGGTACTGCTCCACCATCACTATTTTCCCTTCCGGTGTCAATGCGATGACCGCTACGGCTCCAGGGTGCTTAATCAGTTCCCGCTTGGATGTCTTGCCGTTTGGAAGCTCGACTTCATCCACTTGAAGATCAATGATTTTCCCTTGATAGATCGTTTCTGTTGTGATCGTCTTTTCTTCGAATTTTTTCATCGTTCAACTCTCCTTGTTCTGTCATCGACCTTGTCCTCATACATTTTACCATATCCTATTCGAGGATCGAGGTGAAAACCCTTGAAGGTGATTGCTGAAAAGGACCGGATCATCCTGGTAGGGAAAGCATGGGAAATCAAGGCTAAGTTGAAGGAATATAATCAAACCTACGTTACTGTCAAGGAATGGATCGAAGCCAATCGTTGAAGGCAGCCGTTTTCTTTGTTTATTCGTCCCCACTTTCGTTAATATAATAGAGAGTGCTAATGTTGAAAGGACGGATACCATGGAAAAAAGACAAATAGGTCATTCCGATTTACATGTATCAAAAATGGGGCTCGGTTGTATGTCCCTTGGAACCGAAGAGAGTTCTGCGAAGGAAATTGTGCAGCACGCTTTAGAAAATGGAATCAATTATCTTGATACGGCTGATTTATATGACTTTGGCCAGAATGAAGAAATCGTCGGCAACGCCATTCGTGATGTCCGGGACGATATCATCCTCGCTACAAAAGGTGGAAATCGCTGGAATGATGTCGAGGATGGTTGGCGCTGGGACCCTTCCAAATCCTATATCAAGTCTGCCGTGAAGGACAGTTTATCGCGCTTGAAAGTGGACTATATCGATCTTTACCAGCTTCACGGAGGGACCATCGAAGATGATTTTGAAGAAACGATCGAGGCATTTGAAGAATTGAAGAAAGAAGGGTTGATCCGCTATTACGGCATCTCTTCCATCCGTCCGAATGTCATCAAGCGATTTCTGAGTTCTTCTTCCATTGATAGCGTCATGATGCAGTACAGCTTACTGGATCGCCGCCCGGAAGAATGGATGGATCTGCTCGATGAAAATAAAGTGAGCATCGTGGCCCGGGGACCTTTGGCAAAGGGACTTCTTTCCGAAAAGATGCTGTCTAAAGCTTCTGCGAAAATGAAGGAAGATGGCTATCTGGACTACTCTTATCAAGAACTTGAAGAAACACTGAAGTCCATCCATGAGAAAATGGGGGACAACCGTTCAATGAACGAACTTGCTCTTCAATATATTCTCGCTCATGAGTCGGTTGGTGCTGTCATCCCGGGCGCCAGCTCCGTTCAACAGCTTCAGGAGAATATCGACGCAGTGAATGCGGAACCTTTATCTTCCGAAGAGCTTGACATGCTAAAACAGTTAACCAAATTGTCACGATATGAGCAACATAGGGACTGAGAAAAAAATAAGCGGGTCAGGGTTTATTGGTTCCCTGCCCGCTTATTTTTTTCATACCAGCTTAACGCCTTTTCCTCAAGGTCCTTCACAAATTGATCCTTCCCTTGAATGTAGCCATCCATATCATGCGGAAACTTCTTTGCAAGCATTGATTTCAAGTCACCGTATCGTTTGGCTTCCTTGTCAAATTCCCTCAAATAATCACGAAACGCCAAGTGCCTTACTACATGATCGATGCCATAAGGGAAAATATGAAGATGTACCGCTCTCTCATTCCCTTCTCCTTTATAGAAGTAGCGGCGGTTCGGGATGCCATTCTCACCTTTTCCGACAAAATCCAGTTGCCTGAATTGTTCTCTACGTTCATCAACGCTCTCTAAGCTCGGTACTTCTATCATTATGTCTATGATCGGCTTAGCAGCCAAACCCGGTACGGAGGTTGAACCGATATGATAGATGGTTGCGTCAGGAAGGAGCTTATTCAGACTGCGTTTTTCATTTTCAAATTTCTCCTGCCAGTCTGCTTGATGAGGCACCACTCTTACTTCCCTCATCAATCCTTGTAGTTCTTCCAATTCATATTACTTTCATTCAACAGCTCTTCGAAACTTTTATTCTTTTCACGCTGTTTTTTCTCTTCTATTTTCCGGAGGCGCTCTTCTTCCTTCTTCACAGACTCTACTTTTTCAAGCTCTGCCTTCTTCTGCTTCAGTTGTTCGAAGATGTCCCCGTTGATGGAATTTTTCAACGTCAATTCGGCTTCCTGTTTCTTTTTCTTGGACATGTTCTGATTCCCCCTATCTGTCATAGTTATAAATCTTTTTTTCTCTTTAGTCAAAAGGCAGGCTCAAAAAAAGCCGGTCAAAAGAGGTACTCTCCCCTTCTAACCGGCTCTCTCCATCAATACGCTTCCAGTACTACGTCATCCCCTACGATCAACGTTGCATCCGTGGATGATTGGATATCCTCCACAGAGAAGCCGTTAGCTACTTCGCGAAGCAGTAAGCCTTCCTCCGTTACATCCATTACGGCGCGGTCCGTTATGATGCGGTCAACGACGCCTTTTCCCGTCAGGGGCAGGGTGCATTCTTTCAGGATCTTGCTTTCCCCGGCCTTATTGACATGTTCCATGATGACGATGATGCGCTGGGCTCCGTGAACCAGGTCCATCGCTCCACCCATCCCTTTAATCATTTTCCCCGGGATCATCCAGTTGGCAAGATCCCCGTTTTCGGCTACTTCCATTCCTCCAAGGATGGCGATATTGATATGCCCTCCGCGGATCATTCCGAATGACTCCGAGCTATTAAAGTAAGAGGAGCCCGGAATCGCCGTAACGGTCTCTTTTCCGGCGTTGATGAGGTCGGCATCGACTTCATTTTCACCCGGATATGGTCCTATTCCGAGTAATCCATTTTCCGATTGAAGGACAACCTGTTTGTTTTCTGTAATGTAGTTGGCTACCAGCGTAGGCATCCCGATCCCTAAGTTGACATAGAAACCGTCTTCTATTTCCTTTTCCGCTCTTCTTGCGATTCTTTCACGCATTTTGGCACGATCCATCCCGTTCCACTCTCCCTTCTATGCTTGTCTCACTGTTCTTCTTTCAATCCGCTTTTCCTGCTCGGCCTGTATCAGGCGTTGCACGTAGATGCTCGGTGTGTGCACTTCATTCGGGTTGATGTCCCCGATTTCAACCAATTCTTCCACCTCGGCGATCGTCACTTTCCCCGCCGCTGCAATCATCGGATTAAAGTTCTGCGCCGTCTTGTTATAGATCAGATTCCCCATCTTATCGGCCTTCCACGCCCGTACAAGTGAGAAGTCTGCCGTATACGCTTCTTCCAACAAGTATTCTTTTCCATTGAATGTGCGGGTTTCTTTTCCTTCCGCTACCGGTGTCCCGACTCCTGCAGGCGTGTAGAATGCAGGGATCCCTGCACCACCTGCACGGATTTTCTCCGCAAGCGTACCTTGGGGAACGAGTTCCACCTCAAGCTCTCCCGATAAGACCTGTCTTTCAAATTCTTTGTTTTCCCCGACATAGGAACCTATCATCTTATCAATCTGCTTATTTTTCAGTAATAAACCCAAGCCCCAATCGTCTACTCCACAGTTATTTGAAATGACGGTCAGGTTTTTCACTCCTTTTTCCACAAGGGCAAGAATGAGCTTTTCAGGGATCCCGCACAGGCCGAATCCTCCAACCATCAATGTTGCTCCATCGTGAATATCCGCCACCGCTTCGTCATATGAAGTGTATACTTCTTTCATTGTATTCCCTCCTCCAATCTGGATTTTCCCATTCCTTATTTATGAAGTTCAACGACTGTCGCTACTCCCTGTCCCCCACCGATGCAAAGGGTAGCAAGTCCATTTTGGACGCCTCTTTTCTTCATCTCATGAATCAGAGTCACAAGGATCCGAGTTCCACTGGCTCCAATCGGGTGACCCAGGGCAATGGCTCCCCCGTTTACATTAAGGGCATCCTTTTTGAATTGAAGCTCTTTATCCACTGCCAATGATTGTGCGGCAAATGCTTCATTGGCTTCAATCAATTCCATATCCTCAATCGTCATCTTCGTTTTTTCCAATACTTTTTTAACAGCGGCAACCGGTCCGATTCCCATGACACTCGGATCTACACCTGCATTGGCATTCCCTTTGATCGTCACGAGAGGCGTGATGCCAAGTTCGTCTGCTTTCTTCCTGGACATGACGACAACAGCAGCAGCCCCATCATTGATGCCCGATGCATTACCGGCTGTCACAGAGCCATCTTTTTTGAAGGCAGCCCGAAGACCCGATAACTTCTCCGCCGTTGATCCCTTACGTGGGAACTCATCCTGTTTGAACACGAGCGGATCCCCTTTTCGCTGCGGGATGGAAACCGGAACGATCTCATCATCAAATCGGCCGGATTCAATGGCTGCAGCAGCTTTTTGCTGACTCCATGCAGCGAATTCGTCCTGTTCTTCTCTTGAGAGAGAGTATCGGTCACATAAATTCTCTGCCGTCACACCCATATGGTAATCATTAAAGGCACACCATAAGCCGTCTGATATCATGCTGTCTACGACTTTCTGGTCCCCCATTTTATATCCTTCTCTTGCTCCCTGCAGTAAATAAGGGGCCTGACTCATATTTTCCATTCCACCTGCAACGATGATATCTGCATCCCCTGCAAGGATTGCCTGCGTTGCGAGATGAACCGTTTTTAATCCTGATCCACATACTTTATTTATCGTCATGGCCGGTACCTGCTCAGGCAGTCCCGCTTTGATGGATGCTTGACGGGCCGGGTTCTGTCCCAATCCTGCCTGCAACACATTCCCCATAATTACTTCATCCACATCACTACCGCTTAAGCCAGCCTTACCAAGGGCATCTTTAATCACAATCGCTCCAAGTTCCGGAGCGGAAATACCTTTTAATGATCCGTTAAAGCTCCCGATGGCTGTACGTACTGCACTTACGATGACAACTTCATTCGACATCTTTCTTCCTCCCTTTCTCTTCTGACTGATGTGCTTGCCAATTCGTTACTTCCTGAAAACTGTTCCACTTTAACTCATTCTATGTAAGCGGTTAAATTCCTCTAAATTTGTCAAAAAATTTTTATATTGATTTATATGTCGAAATTTTCTTAAAATGGAGAGGGAGGAGTGAAATGATGAATTTACCTAAAAAAGCTACGATTATCGAAGTAGGTCCGAGAGACGGCTTACAAAATGAGAAGAATTTTGTCCCGACGGACGTTAAAAAAGAATTTATCCTGCGTTTGAAGCAATCGGGAATCAAAGAAATGGAACTGACTTCGTTTGTGTCTCCGAAATGGGTTCCACAGATGCAGGATGCGAGTGACATTGTCGACTCGTGCATGACACTGGACTCCCGTGATATGGTACTTGCCCCTAATAAAAAGGGGATGGAACGTGTTTATGAAACAGACTGCCGGTCTGTCGCAGTATTCGTTGGCGTGAGCAATACGTTCAATCAAAAAAACATCAATAAGACAACCGATGAAGCTCTTACAGACCTGACGCCGCTTATTTTAGAGTTAAAAGAAAAGGGCTATTTCGTGAGAGCCTGCATCTCTACCGCTTTTTACTGTCCATACGAAGGTAAAATCCTACCGGAGGATACTCTTGCTCTATGTAAGAAATTTGTTTCACTGGGTGTAGATGAACTGAGCGTCGCCGATACGATCGGCCGTGCCAATCCGTCTGAAGCGTATCATCTTTTTACATTATTGAAGCAGGAATTACCTCATACCTTACTGACAGCACATTTCCATGACACCCGCAAGATGGCCCTCGCGAATATCCTTGCGTCCCTTCAAGCAGGGATCGACCGTTTCGACACAAGTGCCGGCGGTCTCGGAGGCTGCCCTTTTGCTCCCGGTGCGACCGGGAATGTGGCAACCGAGGATGTTGTGTATATGCTCGAAGAAATGGGGATCTTCACCGGGATTGACCTGGAGAAGCTTGCACATGCCATCGAAGTCGTTAAACCGCATGTCAGCCGTCTGATTGAAAGCGGTTACTACCGTCTTCATGAATTGAATCAGTAATGCATAGGCCTTATCTCCTTCGAGCATTCTATAGGTGATAACCACTAAGGAGATGAGTCACATGAGCCAAAAACGCGATAAAGGATTCAGTCAAAAAGGGAAACCGAACGCCGATACGGTTTCAAACACCATGGCGAAAGAAGAACTGGATAAAGCCATTCATCCAACAAAAGGACAAAATGCTAAATCATAAGTCCTGAACATGCACATCCACTAAAGAAGAGTGTCTCCTCCCGAGGCACTTTTTTTCATTCTCAAAATTCCGCTTATTTCCTATATTTGCTACAATAAGAATAAACGATATTCCTATGAGGTGATGACATATGCGAAAAAAATGGGCCATCCTCGGCGGCACCCTGTCCTCTATCGGGCTGCTTGGGGTTTATATTACGAATCGATTTATGTATTTACCGAAAAAGGGGGACGACTTCATCAGGGCGCGTGAAACCGAATCGACCCGGCTGATCGAAGAAGAGTATGACTCCCTTCCTAAAGAAGAGGTCCTGATTTCTTCTCAGTACGGTTATGATATTAAAGCGGTATTCGTGAAGCCCCACTCTCATAATAAATTTATGATCTTTTCCCATGGAGTGACGGAAAACAAGTGGAATTCCATCAAGTACATGAATCTTTTCATCAAACAGGGGTTCAATGCCGTCATTTATGACCACAGGCGTCATGGGGAATCAGGGGGGAAGACAACGAGCTATGGATATTTTGAGAAATATGACCTGAAGGCGGTCGTGGACGAGCTGATCCGCCGGGAAGGGGACGATGTATTCTTTGGAATCCACGGAGAATCCATGGGGGCAGCGACTTTGCTTCTTTATGCCGGCAGCGTGGAAGATCGGGCTGATTTTTATATTGCCGATTGTCCCTTCTCCGACTTTGGTGAACAGCTTGCTTACCGGATGAGTGCAGAAGTGAAGATGCCTGCAAAATTCCTCCTCCCCCTCGTGGACGGTACCCTGAAACTGCGACAAGGCTATACATTAAAGGATTTATCACCAATTTCGGTTGTCCAAAACATTCAAAAACCCGTATTATTCATTCACAGCAAGAACGATGATTTCATCCTTCCTCAAATGACAAAGGATCTATTTGAGAAGAAGCAGGGTCCAAAGGAGCTTTTCCTTGATTTCAGCGGTACCCATGCCCAGTCGTATAATGATAACCCGGAAGAATACGAGGAATTGATCCAACGGTTCCTGGAGCAATTTGTTTTAAAGGGAAAGGATGTCGTCTCATGATTCCAACGGATTTCAGGTTAAAAATGCAAACGATGTATGGGGATGCGGGGGATGATTGGATTACGGATACGGAAGATCTCATGGAGTCATTAAAAGACCGATTCCAGTTAACCTACGGTGAGCCTTTTTCTCTAAGCTATAACTTCGTGATTCCGGTCCAGATCCTGCAGGAGCGAGCCGTTTTAAAGATCGGGTATCCGAACAATGATTTCTCCAATGAGTTTCATGCCCTTCAGGATTTTCAAGGAAAGGGAATGGTGAAAATGCTCGACTACAGTAAGGAAGAAGGCTGGATCCTGTTAGACCGTCTTATGCCGGGATCTTCCCTTCTCTCGATTGAAGATGAAACAGAGGTCCTTTCTGTCTTCTCCCATACCGCCAAACGACTTTGGCATAAACCTGTCAGCACCCACCCCTACCCTACGGTTGAATCCTGGTCAAAGGGAATCGGAAGGCTACGGGAACGATTTAACGGGGGAACCGGCCCCATCCCTCAGGAGCTCGTCGCTAAAGCTGAAACCCTTTATCCGGAATTGCTGAGTTCTTCCACAGATCTCTATCTTCTTCACGGTGATCTTCATCACGGAAACATTCTCTACTCCGATTCTTCCGGCTGGACTGCCATCGATCCCAAAGGGCTGATCGGCGAGAGGGAATATGACTGCATTCAGTTCATGTTGAATGAGTGGGAGAAATGGGATGCGCCGTTAGAGCTGCTCCGATATAGGACAGAGACAATCGCTTCCCTCCTTTCCCTCTCTTATGAGCGGTTGCTTCAGTATGGATTTTGTCATTCCATTCTGTCTGCGTCCTGGTCTGTAGAAGGTGGACTTGATGGATGGAAAACCGGGGTTTCTTTGGCGGGGATGTTTGAAGAGCTCTTGGCGGAGTAATGGATAATCTTCCTTAACCACCCAATAAATTGGGATTATATGTTAATATTTATATAACTAGTTTTTTTACATGGGGTGGATTATATGAGAGAGATTGCATTGGCCTTCGGGAATATTTTTGGAGGGATCGCGCTTATCGCCCTCTTCGCTTCTTTGTGGGGAAGATTTGAGGACTATTTCGTTGTCAAATTAACCGCCTTTCGTCAGCAGCTTTTCTTCTTCTCCCTTACCCTTTTCAATGAAATTCTTTTTCTTTTTTCTGTCTATTTCTTTTTCCACCTGGCTTTTTTGGATGCACTGTTCATTTCTTGCACCGTCTTTCTATTTGTCATCTGGGTGATCCCCTACCATGCTCATTTCAACATGAATACAGACTTGTTGTTTTTGAAAAAATTCGGGCTCTCTTCTCCGATACGGATTTTCATCCCGGTCCGCTCCCCGTTTTTTACAGGGACTCTCCTTTTTTCTGTTTTCGGCTTCATGGTTATATTTTGTGCGTATTATTGGTTTTAAGAACACAAAAGCTCCGGCATGCACCGGAGCTTTTGTATTCTATTCCTCAGGGTACATCAAAAAGTTCATTCTCCCATTGATGATCTGAGCGGGGCTTTTTAATTGGAATGTATTGCTTTGGGAAGAAAAATCGATTTTCAGCTCTTCATCCAGAAAGACCATCTTTGATTTTTCTACGAGAATTGAATGACTGTTCGTGTCGATCTTGATATCTTCACCTTCAACCGGGCGATGGACAAACCACAGGGTAGGAATGCCGCTCACCACACAGCCACAGCCTTCTGTATCGTATTTGAGTTTCAGGTGACCTTGTTTGTTTTCTATTTTATCCTGGATCTTTTGGGTTGCTTCGTTCGTTAGTTGGATTTTCATTCGATGACCTCCTCTGTCCTTTATCCTACCACATTTCATTTGTTCCTTTTAGAATATTGCTTTTTTACTCTTTTCATCTTACTATCGATAGTGGGGATTCTTTTGTATTTTCTAGAAAGGGTGGGTTTTCATGACAAAAGCTCAAATTAAAGTGAATGATAACGGTTCGTTTCGCGTAAGCGGCGATGTGGAACTGATTGATGCTGACGGAAATGTATTTCCAACGAAACAAGTGTTTACTCTGTGCCGCTGCGGTCTATCAACCAACATGCCGTTTTGCGACGCTTCTCACAAAGGGAAATTTGAATCATGTGTACGTGCAGAAAAGGTATTGGACGAAGAGTAAATGGAATGAAAAAGAGAGACTTCACCCGAAGTCTCTTTTTTTCATTTGGAGATCAGTCAAAAAAACGAATGTCCACCACGCTTGCCAGTGGAATATAGTGTACGTCTTCAAACTTGTCTACGACGTGCAGCTTCCCTTCCAATGGGTCGACATGATGAACGGTTCCGATCGATAATTGATGACGGTGCTTCACATAGTGGGTAATCGACACCATTTTATCAAACTCCATCGCCTCTGCGACAACTTCATTCATCCTGTCGAGCTCCTGCTCATCAAGTTCGATCCTCTTTTCGTGTGTATCTTCCTTTGCCCAATCCCTCAGGAGCTTCACGTGCTCGGGGAGCATCATGGAGGTCCACTTGATTCTACCTCGATCCCGAATCAACTCTCTCACCTCCTGTCATTCGTTATGATTTATGTCCGCCGAGCAGACGGGCACGATGCCTTGCCGTCCCGGCTTCTGTGTAGGAGACGGCGCGAAGCAGGGCCCCGGAACCATATTTATTCCGGATGTGATCCACTACATACCCGAGCTCCCGTTTTTCCCAGCGGTCAGGTTCGAACAGGGAAACCTGCAGCGCTCCATCCTCTACAATATTCGAAAGGGCGATATTGATTTTCCGTACGGTTTTCCCATTATAGTTCTCTTCGAATAGTTCCAGGCACACCCGGTACAGATCCATGGTGATATTGGTCGGTTCCTCTATCGTCCGTGACCTGTGGAATCCCCCTCCGAACTCCTCGTGGCTGTAGCCGATTCCGAAGCTCACGGTCCGCCCGGCCTTGCGATGGGTCCGGGCACGCCTTGCGACCTCTTCGCACATTTCTAAAATGACGCGTTTGATTTCCTTTCTCTCCTTATAATCCCGCAGCAGGATCTGACCCTTGCCGAAGCTGACCTGCCCATCCATGATCGGTGCCCCTATTTCGGACAGGTCCACCCCCCATGCATGATAATAAAGCTGGTTCCCCATCACACCGAGCTTCGCCTCCAGCTTCTCCAGGTCATACTTCGCCAATTGCCCGATAGAGAAGATGCCCATGCGATTGAGGGTCTTCTCTAGGCGTCCTCCAATCCCCCACATTTCACGGAGCGGAGAGAGCGGCCACAGCTTTTCCGGGACGTCTTCATAGGTCCACTCGGCAATTCCCTCTTTCTTTGCTTCAAGATCCAGGCACAGCTTGGACAAGAGCATATTGGGGCCGATTCCGATGGCACACGGAAGCTGGAATTCCCTTTCCATATCGTCTTTGATTTTGCCGGCGATGGTGGCCGCGTCCCCCCAGAGGCCCGTCGCCCCATCAATCTTAATGAAGCTTTCGTCCACACTGTACGTGTGGATGGCATCCTTTGGAACATAACGATGAAACAGGCGGGTCAGCTCCGTGGAGATCCGGACATACGTCGCCATCTTCGGCTCTACAAGCTGGATTCTCGGGTCGTTTGGAATTTCAAACATCCTCGAACCCGTTTTGATTCCAAAGTCCCTCTTCATCCTGGGTGAGGCCGCCAGTACGATGCTTCCCTGCCGACTTTTATCCCCCACTACAGCCAAGTGACATTCAAGGGGATCCAACCCCTCCATGACAGCCGAACAGCTAGCATAAAAGCTCTTCATATCGATGCACAAAATCTTGTGGTGTGGCAGCACACTGTAATCGACAGTCATATCCTCATCCTCCATCTTACCCAAAATAGAACAAACGTTCTTATATAGTATAGTTATGATTCTAACCGAATATACGTTCCCTTTCAACTTAAATTACTGGAAACAGAGAGAATAATAAGAAAAGCGGAGGCGGCTTGGACAGAGGCGAAAAGCATAAGATGAACATACCGGAAAGGCGCCATTTGCCTTTTTGGTATGTTTGACTTATGACCTCGAGCCTCTAGCCGCCGGAGCTGGCCAAATAGAAAAGCGGAGGGGCATGCCATGGGGCGACAAGCATAAAATGATTGACACAAAGTCTGGCATACACAAGGATCAGAACAAAAAAATAAGTCCAAAATCATTTTTGTGATTTTGGACTTACCTTCTCATTCATCAACCTTTTCCAGCTTGGAATCCTGGGTATTTCGTCATACCCCCATCCGCGATGAGCGTTGTACCCGTGACGTAGCTTGCCTGATTGGAGGCTAGGAAAACAGCGCAGGAAGCGACCTGTTCAGGTTCTCCGATGTAGCCGAGGGGAATGAGCTTCTCCACTCCTTTTTTCTTTTCCGGATCGGAAAATTTCTCGGCATTGATGGGTGTATCAATGGCCCCTGGAGCAATATTGTTCACCCGTATCCCATCTGGTGCAAACTCCAGCGCCAGGCTTTCCATCAGCAATTTCACCCCACCTTTACTGGCTGCATAATGAGCGAAGTGAGGCCACGGGATGATTTCATGGACAGACGATACATTGATGATCGATCCCTTGATGCCATGCTCGAGCATGTATTTCGCCGCTTCACGGCAACCTAGGAATGTACCTGTCAAGTTCGTGTTGATGACCCTTTGCCAATCTTCAATCGGCAGATTTTCAGACGGAACTTCATTTTCGACTCCCGCATTGTTCACGTAGATATCCAGACGGCCATACGTGTCATGAGCAAATCGGACAAACCCCTGGACATCCTCTTCTTTTGACACATCCCCTTGAATGATGGAGGCTGTCCCACCTGCTTCTTCGATTTCCTTTACAAGTCCTTCAGGGTTTTCTTCTTCTTTGAAATAATTAATGATCACCTTACTGCCTTCAGAGGCAAAGCGTTTAGCAATCGCCTTTCCTATACCAGTAGCGGCACCCGTTATGATGACAACCTTATCCGTTAAATCTGTATACATGTCCTATTCCTCCTTAATCTTTCGTAAAGCCCAATAGAACCCCGCCAATGATGATCAGGACACACCCTGCAATGACGAGGAGGATCTGCTTTTTCGATTTCTTTTCCCCTAAGAAGAACAAACCACCGAGAGTGGAAATGACGATTCCCGTTTGGGACAGGGAGAAGCTTGTCGCCACACCGATCCGGGGCAGGGCAAGGAGCAATCCGAGATTCCCGGATGCCCACATAAGTCCGGTTAAAATATTTCGAACCGTATATTTGTTAAATGGCTTATGCCTGAATGTGATGACAACGGCTCCGATGAACATACCGATTGCCTGTGGTAAAATCGCTTGCCATCCGTCAATATCAAACCATCTTAATATGACAACATAGGCTATGTATCCACAACTGGAAAGGAGCAGGGTTAACAGACCTTTTTTCAACTGAGAGCCTTCATCCCCTTCGGACTTCTGTGTGAATGAGGTGAGGACGACACCGATGATCAGAGCCAGAACCGCCCCGCTTCCAAGGAGGATCGTTTCAGTCGTTTTCCATTCTTTAAATACCAGAACACCAAAGAGCGTCGTTCCGATCAGCTGCATTCCCGTTGAAATCGGGACGGTTTTCGAAACGCCGATGAATTTAACACTGGCAAGCTGGTTCACTTGCCCGACAGCCCAGAAGACGCCGGAAATAAACCCGATGCCCCACACAAATAATGTTAACTCAGGGGACTTGATGAAGAAGACGCCAATCGCAAACAACAGTGAACCAACCGTGATCCCAACTGTTTGACTGTAGGCATTCCCTCCAAGTTTTACACTTACAAACACAAGACTTCCCCACGCGACCGCGGGGATCAGGGCTAAAAGAATCCCTATCATACACCCACATCCTTTTTCCGACAATAATCATAGTTTTCCTCTGAAACAAAAATTCTACCCGTTTAACGCAAAATATTTCCCACTCTCTCTTGCATACCCTTCTTCCCTAAGGTGTAACCTCAAAAAAAAAGAAAGCGTCGAGGTGTAATCGACGCTTTCTTCTTTGTTATTTGGTAGAAGTATGTATCGGGACAATGACCCTTTCATTCTCGACATTCACCATGACATGGACATCACGGTCGAGGGAAAGGTCTTTGAATCGTAACGAGTAGAGACCGGTGGGGTTTTTTTCGATGGATTGGATGACGACCTGTGAGAACCGGGGATCACTCATGACTAATTTCACAACAGTCTCTTCGGTCTCACTCTCTTTATCTGTCAGAAACACCAGTTGATCCGCCGAAGCCCTTCTGGGATAGGATTCCTGCATCTCCCCATTAAAGGTCACATTCACTTTTTTGCCCATCTCTATATCTTCTTTATGAAGCTTTTTATCTTGATCTGTCAACATGACAGTTTGTTGATCGAAAGAAAACCAAACGTCATTGATCAGCACCTGATTGTTTTCCAATTGGGTGACAAAGCCTATGAAATCTGTGCTGGCCTGAGAATTGACAGATGCTGATGGCCCGCATCCGGTGAACAGTATACAGGAAAAAAGGATCATAACAGTCAAACATTTCTTCATAGACTCCCCCCTTATTATATTAGACGATTGATGGCACTGTTTGGTTTCACTATTTTTTGAAAAAAAGGTTATTTCCTACTTTTTCGACAAAAGATGGGAATAATTGATAGAACTTGCTCCCTATATTCATCCATCGCGGCAGGTTGATTTCTCTTTTATTGGTAAATAGTGAATCCACTACTTTCCCAGCGACAAATGCAGGATCAAGCATGAACTTCTCCACATTCTTCACATACGTGCCGGTTTCATCGGCAATGGAGAAGAAGTTGGTGGCGATTGGTCCGGGGTTCACCGCCGTCACCTTCACGCCGTATCTTTTCGCTTCCATCCTGACACTGTTCGTATATCCTAGGACAGCATGCTTGGAAGCGGAATAGGCACTTGATTTCGGAGTGGCAAACTTCCCTGCCTGAGAAGCGATATTGATGATGTGACCAAACCCCTGTTCACGCATGTAAGGAAGGACTTCCCCTGTACATGCCATCAGACCAAGAACATTCACATCCATCATCCCTTTTACATCTTGGAAGGAGGTTTCGTGTGCTTCCTGGAAGATTCCATATCCTGCGTTATTGATCAGGGCATGGATGGATCCAAAGTCCTTCCGGATGGCAGTGAAAACAAGGGGGATCTGATCATAATCCGTGACGTTTAAAGGATATACTTCCACCTTGCAGTTGAATGTTGTTGTCAGCTTTTCCTTCAATGCCTGGAGCAGGTGGACACGGCGTGCGATCAATGCAAGATTCCCGCCATTTTCCGCAACCTTTATGGCCATTTGCTCCCCGATTCCTCCCGAGGCACCGGTAATGATAATCGTTTTTCCATTGATTTTACTGTTCATGTCAGTCACATCTTCCTAAGCAAAATAATAATAGATTCCTTCATGCTTTTCTTTCCGTATAAATTGATTGGATTCCAAGTAATCCAATTGCCCGATGGTCTCGGACAATGTCAAACCGAGCTCCTTTCGATACACGGAGGGAAATAACCTCTTGCATATCTCAAATACGGTCACGCGGTTTCCTTTGATCATGTCGAATACATCTCTTGCTCTTTCTTCCTGTTTCCCTAATCTCCTCGGAATCAACCCATGAACATCCCTTACGTCGGCACCATGTCCTGTGTAGGCGAGGGAAATCGGAAAATCGAAAAGTTTTTTCAGAGAAGCATTATACTGCAGCAGTGGCTTTGTACGCTCCAACTCCCCTTCAAATGGCGGTTCGATGAGGGGATTGGGAGAAATAGTGGCGAGTATATGGTCGCCCGCTATCAGAACGCCATCACGTTCCCTATAAAAGGATAAGTGACTCTGGGCATGACCAAGGGTTTCAATGACCGACCACCCTCCCATTCCAGGAATGCTATCTCCTTCTGCTATCGCCACGTCCAGCTTTCGATCCCCCATGAATTTCAATGGACTCTTGAACTTGGGGATGGCCGGGAGATATTCTTCAGGGAGCCCTGATTCCATGGCAAGCTCCGTGAAGAAACGGTCATACTCTTCATGAAAGTGCTCATCACGCTTGAGCCAGAATCGATTATACTTGTGACCATATACCGTGACGTCGGATGAGAACCGATCAAGCAGACCTGCATGATCAGGATGATGATGCGTCAAAACGATTTGTTCGATATCCTCAGGTGTGTACCCTAAAAGAGACAATTGCTCAGTCAGCTGCATCCAGGCCGTATCTGTAAGAGGGCCAGCATCCACCAATGTCAAGGCATCCCCCTTGACTAAATAAACATTCACATCTCCCACGGCAAAAGGAGTGGAGAGTGTTATTTTTGCGATATCATTCACTAAAGTTGTCATAGTTTCACCACATTCTTCATAATAAAAAGGTACAGCCAATACGGTACCTTCCCGTTCTGTCACTCATTTCCAGAAAATGAATGACCCTTCATTACCTAGTGTACATTTTTTTCAGCATGATGTCATTTTTAAAAAGTGTGAATATACTAAAAATAACCCCTTGACAGATAAGCTGTATTTCTACGATAATCACCTATAATATAGATTTATTCCATTCATCACCCATTACATATTTATATAGAATAAAGCGATGAGAAAGATTAGTAATGAATAGATGATGTCAGAGATCGGGGCCCACCGGCTGAAAGGCACCGTCGTCCTCTCTATTTGTGAACCTGCCTTTTGAGCGTCTTAAAGCAGAACGTCGTCCAGCGTTAATGGAAATGGAGTGTGTTCATCTTCTTCTTAGAAAATGGACAAAACAAGGTGGTACCACGGAAGAGACCCTTTCGTCCTTTATGGATGAAAGGGTCTGTTTTTTTTTCAAAACAGAAGGGGGAATGAGCGAATGAAGACATTATTTATCGGAGCAGGATCGATGGCTCATGCTTTAATGAGCGGTGCATTGAAAGCGGGAGTATTGAATAGCGAAGAAGTATATGTAACCAATCGTGCCAATCAGGAGCGTTTAAATGAAATCACGCAAGAATTCTGTATCCGGAAGGTGAACCGGGCGTCACACTATGATGTCATCATCCTCGCCATGAAACCAAAGGACTTCCATGAAGCAGCAGATTCTGTCAGACCCTACCTTTCCGGGAATACGCTGATCATCTCTGTACTGGCAGGCATCACCATGGAGCATATAAGCGGCAGGCTGGACTTTAAGGGAGCCATCGCGAGAGCTATGCCGAATACCAGTGCAGCCATGGGGAAGTCGGCAACGGCGGTGGCTTTCAATCAATATCTCTCACCCTCCCAGAAGGAATGGACGAAAACACTATTTCAGTCTGTCGGCATAGCTGCGGAGGTAGAAGAAGAGAAATTGGATCTGATCACGGCTCTTTCAGGGAGCGGGCCGGCTTATATCTATTACGTAGCCGAAATACTGAAACATGCTGCAGTAGAATTGGGACTGAAAGATGAGCTCGCTGAAAGCCTTGTCACCCAGACGATCGCCGGGGCAAGCGCCATGCTTTCTGAATCCGGATTGGAAGCCCGGGAATTAAGAAGGAATGTGACCAGTGCAGGTGGAACGACCGAAGCGGGAATCGCTGCGCTTGAAGACCACAAAGTCAGGGATGCCTTTTTCCAGTGCATTTCTTCCGCGAATAACCGCTCTCAAACACTCGGTCATGAATTAAAGGAGAATTCTTTGAAAAAATAAGCCTACAGCCGATCATGATTCGCGGGAGATCCCGTTTCAGTGATACAATCAAAGCAAAAAAGAAGGTCGACACAGATGAATCTACTCCTCATTTTACTTTCTGCAGTCCTGGTCGTCTGGATCGTTCTCGCCGTAGAGGTGTGGAGGGGGTTGGGTACACTTTCTCCCCTAGAAGGATTGCCGGACAAGGCAAGCGGCCCGCTTCTCTCCATCATCGTGCCTGCCAGGAATGAAGAAGAAACGATTACAGACAGCATTCTATCTCAACTCAAGCAGGACTATAAACGGATTGAATGGATTCTCGTCAATGACCGTTCAACGGACCGTACACCGGATAAACTTGAAGCATTGGCGGAAATGGACAGCCGGATCCGCGTCCTCCATATCGATACACTTGAAAAAGGATGGCTCGGAAAGAATCAGGCATTATTTAAAGGATACCTCATCTCGGAAGGGGAACTCATCCTGTTCACGGATGCAGATGTCCTGTATAAAGACCCTTCCACCCTGTCAAGGGCTGTCGCGGTCTTTCAATCTCAGAAGCTCGATCATCTCACCCTTGCCCCCAACATTAAATCAAAGACATACTGGTTAAAAAGCTTTGTTGTGTTCTTTTTATTCGGTTTCTCTTTTTATAAACGGCCATGGAAAGCGAATGACCCTTCCTCGGGGACGGGCCTCGGAATCGGCGCATTCAATCTGATCACACGTTCTGCTTATGAGGAAATCGGTACACATGAAAAGATCAAGCACATGCCGGATGACGATCTGCAGCTTGGGATCCATATCAAAAAAGGCGGGAAGACCCAGGCGTTCCTCACTGCCCTTCACTCGCTGGAGGTGGAGTGGTATCACTCCTTGAAAGGAGCCTTTCAGGGCCTTGAGAAGAACACATTTGCCGGGCTCCATTACTCCATCCTTCTTGTCCTATTTGCCATGACGGGTGTGTTCTGCTCCACGGTCCTTCCTTTCTTCACGATCTTTGCCGGGGAAGCCCTGATCCGGACCGTAAGCATGTTGATCATTTTGTTGATTTCCATCACCTATTTCAAAGTCATAAAGGAGATGACGAATGAGTCTGCCCTTCTCATCCTCTCCCTGCCCGTCACAGCCTTGTTATTCATCTTTTCCATCGCCCGGGCGACGTTCCTGACGTTTAGAAGAGGCGGGGTCGAATGGCGCGGGACGGTTTATCCATTGAAGGAGCTGAGGAAGAAAAGAAAATAGAGCACATTCCTTTTCCGTCAAAAGTGATGTTGGTATACTCATGATGAATTACTGTTTAGAAACCCGAAATAAATTCCTCATGGAAAGGTGATTGGAAATGAACGCAAAGCTATTCGAACCATATAAACTTAAAAATGTTGAATTGAAGAATCGAATCGTCATGGCACCCATGTGCATGTACTCTTCCCACCATGAAGATGGAAAAGTCGAAAACTGGCATCGCACCCACTATACGAGCCGTGCTGTCGGCGGAGTCGGACTCATCATCCTGGAAGCGACAGCGGTTACACCACAGGGTAGGATCTCCCCACAGGATTTGGGGATCTGGAATGACGAACAGGTTGAGGGCTTAAAAGAGTTGGTGGATCTGATGAAAGAGCAGGGGGCAAAGACCGGCATCCAGCTTGCCCATGCCGGAAGAAAAGCGGTACTCGAAGGAGATATCCTTGCTCCATCAGCCCTTCCATTTAATGATGAAATGAAAACGCCTGTTGAAATGACAGCGGATGATGTGAAAGAAACCGTCACCGCATTCATCAAAGGGGCCGAAAGAGCGAAGAAAGCGGGCTTTGATGTGATTGAAATTCACGGAGCCCACGGATATCTCATCAACGAGTTCCTCTCTCCCCTGTCCAATAAACGAACAGATGAATACGGGGGATCGGCAGAAAACCGCTACCGTTTCCTCCGTGAAATCATTGACGGTATTCAACAAGTATGGGACGGACCGCTGCTTGTGAGGGTTTCTGCCAAAGACTATAACGACGAAGGCCTGGACGTCGAGGACTACGTGGTATTTGCACAATGGATGAAAGAGCAAGGCGTCGATTTGATCGATGTCAGCTCAGGCGCCCTGGTACCGGCACGGATCCCGGTATTCCCCGGCTATCAGGTGAAGCTTGCCGAGACCATCAAGAACGGGGCCGACATTGACACGGGTGCGGTTGGACTGATTACAACAGGCATCCAGGCGGAAGAAATCCTGCAAAATGAACGGGCGGACGTCATCCTCCTTGCACGGGAATTGCTTCGGGACCCTTACTGGCCGAGAACGGCGGCCAAAGAGCTCGGTGTTGAAATCGAAGCACCTAAACAGTATGAGCGCGGCTGGAAATGAAAAATACGCAAACAAGAGGGTGGACCAGAAGTCCACCCTCTTGTTTTATTTATTCATACACCTTCTGCACTTCATATCTGAACCCTAGACAACGGTAATTCTGCTTTTGGTACATCAGTCTTGGCGTATCTTCCCCGTCCGCAACCAGGATGATAAACGTGTCAGGGAACCGTTCCATGACATACCGCTGCAGCCTGCTTCCAATCCCCTTCTTTTGAAACGATTCGTGAACCATCAAACCGTCTATTTCCGCTGAATCTTCTTCGATGATCACATCCACGGATCCGGCCGGCGTCCCTTTATAGAAAGCCAAAAGCTGCATGATACGGGGATTTTCAAAATTCCGTTTATGCATATCCACCTTTTGGTCCGCAAAATCCGGACCATAGTCCATATCCTGCTCATACTGAAAAGAAAGATAATCCTGGAGTTCTTCCCTGCCCACTTCCTTGACTTCTATATCAGGATTCACTTCCATCGATGGGAATTGATCTGGTGCAATGGAATAAAGTTCATTGAATCCGACGTCATATCCCTCTAGTTTACAATAGTCCATCAGTTCTTCTGAAGGTTTGTGATCTTGAGGAAGGAGGAACTTTACATGCTTCTGGCCTTTTGCCTGATGGAATTCCCGTAAGAAACGGGCGGCTTCTATAAATTCTTCAAGAGTCGGCTGTTTCTTAAATGCAAGAAAGTTACTATCATACCTCGTCAGCATTTCCGGATAATGAATATGTAGATAAAGAGCGTTTTCGGCTATAACGTGACCAGGATAATAAATATGTTCAAATGTAAATGAATTCATCTCGATTCCCCTTTTTCTGTTTAAACGGGATTTCCTACTCCCAAACACGCTGTACAGAAGCGCGGTCCCCCTCAAGCCTGACGATATAGACGTCCGGATTGGATAGAGCCAACAGTTCATTGTATCCATAGCTTTCATCAAATAACTTGAGGAGCAGCGTCGTTAAATTACCATGACTCACACAGACAATGTGTTCCTCTTCTTTTCCCATCACTTCATCGACGAAGGACCTTGCCCGTTCCATCGCCACTTGATTGGATTCCCCACCAGGTAATGAGAGAGAGAAATCTTCAAAGCTCATCTTTAACTTTTCCATCCAATCAGGAAGATCCTGATCGCTCAGCACCCTTTCTCCCAGTCTGTCGTCCTCCTGTACCCGGAGGCCTGAGCGATCTGCAAAAGGAGCGATGGTGTCCAGTGCCCTTTTGAAGGGGCTTGAATAAATCGCTTGAATGGATCGATTTTCTAAAAAGGACGCTAACTGACGTGCCTGACGTTCCCCCTCCCCCGTTAACGATGCATGAAAGGGCTGTCCTTCCGCTTTTGCATGACGGACGATATAGATTTCCTTCATTTATACCCCTCCTATTTCTTTAAAGGTATGACGTACTCCATGAAATCCCTTGCCATATAGCTTTCCGGGAAGACGTCCCTTGCTTCCTTCTCCAATTCTTCCCATGATTCCTTTGCATACCGGGAAGAAATATGGGTTAGGAAGAGGCGCCTGGCCCCGGCTTGAAGAGCGGTCTCTCCAGCCTGTTTTGTCGTGGAATGATAATACTCCCGTGCCATCTCTTCTTGATCCCGGTTAAAGGTCGCTTCATGAACCAGGACATCTGCATTCTTAGAAAGTTCCATCGCATTGGAACAAAATCTTGTATCTCCAAGGATCGTAACCACCCGTCCAGGAATCGAAGGTCCGAGAAAATCCTTTCCATCAACCTCCGTTCCGTCTTCCAGCCGAACCGTTTCACCACATTTTAATTTCTTATAAAGGGGCCCTGGTTGAACGCCCCTTTCACGTAATTGATCCACTTGAAGGACACCGGGCTTAGCTTTTTCAATAACACGATAGCCGAAAGTAGGAAGAGCATGGTCAAGTCCCATTGCTTCTACACTGAACCCTTCATCTTGAAAGATGACCCCTTCCTCGATTTCCACCACTTCAAGGGGATATTGAAGGTGGGTCCTGCTGACTGAGAGGGAAACCTCGATAAACTCCTTGATCCCCTTAGGGCCGTATACCGTCAGTTTTGTTTCCCCACCTTGGAAGGAACGGCTCCCGAGTAATCCCGGCAGCCCGTATATGTGATCACCATGCAGGTGGGTAATGAAGATCTTTTCGATTCTTCTTGGTTTCAAGCTTGTATGTAAAATTTGATGCTGGGTGGCTTCCCCACAATCAAAAAGCCAAACCGCACCGCGTTCCTCCAGTAATTTCAAAGCGATACTGGTTACATTGCGGAGCTTGGCCGGTACCCCTGCACCCGTACCCAGAAATAATAATTCCACTATCATCACTCCTCAGATGAGCTATTCTGTCTCCATTTTAGCATAATCGCCCCTATTTTACCCTTTCCCTCAAAATGAGTTATAAGAATGAAAATTAAAGCCAACATAATGACGAAGATGTTTGCAAAAAAGATAAAACGTTTTCATGCATATACGCAGATAAAGTCCTCAGCATATCATTTGCTAAATGAATGAGAAGTCTTTAAAATTAAGTAATTGTATAGGATATTAAATAAGAAGAAACGCATAAATAAGGGTTACAACAAGATAAAGTGAGGTCATGACATTGAATAATTCAACTACACCAACATCTCTGATTACGATTTTCGGAGCGACAGGTGATCTAGCGAAAAGAAAACTATATCCATCTCTTTATCATCTGTTCCGTAAAGGAAAAATCTCAAAGCGATTTGCCGTTGTAGGTGTGGCACGACGCGAATGGTCAAATGAAGAATTCCAGGAGCATGTAAAAACATCGGTACATAAAGCGTTAGGCAGTGATGAGAACATCGATGAGTTTGTGTCCCATTTCTATTATCAGCCGAATGATGTATCCAACAGTGATTCATATAAAGCATTGAAGAACTTATCCGATGAGCTCGATGAAACATATGAATTAGAAGGCAATCGCGTTTTCTACTTAGCGATGGCTCCTGAATTCTTCGGGACGATTACGGAACAGTTGAAAAATCAAGGCTTAACCGATACAAAAGGCTTCCAGCGACTTGTGATCGAGAAACCATTCGGTCACGACCTGCCTTCAGCCGAAAAGTTGAACAGCCAGATCCGTGAATCATTCTCCGAGGATCAGATTTATCGTATCGATCACTATCTTGGAAAAGAAATGGTGCAGAACATCGAAGTCATCCGATTCTCAAACGCCATGTTCGAGCCACTCTGGAACAACCGTTATATTTCCAATATCCAGGTCACTTCATCCGAAGAGCTTGGTGTGGAAGACCGCGGCCGTTATTACGAAAAAAGCGGAGCCCTTCGCGATATGGTACAAAACCATCTGCTTCAAATGGTTGCATTACTTGCCATGGAGCCTCCGATCAAATTGACGACGGATGAAATCCGCAGTGAAAAGGTACGCGTGTTGCGTTCCCTTCGTCCGTTTGAACAGGATGAAGTCAAAGACTACTTCGTAAGAGGTCAATATGGTCCTGGAAAAGCAGGAAATGAAGCTCTTCCTGGTTACCGTGAAGCAGAAAACGTCGATGAACAGTCCAATACGGAAACCTATGTTGCTGGTAAATTGATGATTGATAACTTCCGTTGGGCAGGTGTCCCGTTCTACATCCGTACCGGAAAAAGAATGGAGACCAAATCAACGAAGATCGTCATCCAGTTCAAAGACATCCCAATGAACCTATATTACAACCCGGACAAGCCACTGGCACCAAACTTGCTGGTCATTCACATCCAGCCGGAAGAGGGAATCACCCTTCATCTGAACGTGAAGAAATCCGGACAGAATATCGAAACGACACCGGTGAAACTGAACTTCGCCAACAACAGCGTGGATGGAATGAACACACCTGAAGCATATGAAAAGCTCTTATTCGATTGTCTTCGTGGAGATGCCACGAATTTCACACACTGGGATGAAGTGAAACTATCCTGGGCATTTGTCGACAAAATCTCTGAAGTATGGGAACATACTCGTGACGGAGAATTTCCGAACTACGAAGCAGGTTCGATGGGTCCGAAAGCCGCTGACAATCTGCTCGCAAAAGACGGCTTCTCCTGGTGGCCGATTGCCAACCTTGATGTAGACCAATGCTAAGAAAGGTGTGGAACCTATGAAAATTTATGACGTAACAGCCCCGATCTTTAACGGGATGCCCGTGTACAAGAACAAACCTGAAAAACAACCGAGTATTGAAACCAATACGAACGGACATGTGACGGAGTCAAGACTCTCAATGGATGTTCATACAGGAACTCATGTCGACGCTCCCCTTCACATGATCAACGATGGCGAGACGATTGAAACGATCGATATCGAGAAGCTCGTCCGCCCTGTCAAAGTATTTGATGTAACGGAAGTCGATGAAAAGATCAGCCTGAAGGATATTGAAGGATTAGAGATTGAAGAGAATGACTTCATCCTCTTCAAAACGAAGAATTCATGGGATACGGAATTCAACTTCGACTTCATCTATGTAGCAGAAGATGCTGCCGCATACCTCGCTGAGAAAAAGATTGCAGGTGTCGGGATCGATTCACTTGGAATCGAGCGGGCCCAGGAAGGTCATCCGACTCACCGCAGCCTGATGGGAAGCGGCGTCATCATCATGGAAGGCCTTCAGTTGAAAGACATCAAAGCAGGCCAATACTTCATGGTGGCGGCACCACTAAAAATCCAAAACACCGATGCATCACCGGCACGCGTCTTGCTGTTTGATGAAATGATCGGGTAAAGGGTAGATATAGAACTCTCCGGCTAACTTGCCGGGGAGTTTTTTATTGTAAACATAAAACCAGGTGCCTCATTAGAGACACCTGGCACTCCTTTAATACAACTTTTTCAGGGCTTCCTTATCAAACGGCAGCAGGTCATCCGCCTTGCCTTCTTCCACTTTCCTCACCCATTCAGGATCCTGAAGGAGTGAGCGTCCGATTGCGACCAGGTCGAATTCTCCACGGTCCAGTCTCTCGATCAGACCATCAAGGCTTGTCGTACCCGCACCCGAGAAGCTGGTGAACTCCCCGTCCAGACCAACCGATCCCACGGATATAACCGGTTTACCGGTCAGCTTCTTTGTCCACCCGGCAAGGTTCAAGTCGGATCCTTCAAATTCCGGCTCCCAGAAACGGCGTGTCGAGCAATGGAAAATATCCACGCCTGCGTTCACAAGAGGCTCGAGAAAACGCTCCAGTTCATCGGGGGTTTTTGCGAGCTTTGCTCCGAAATCATTCATTTTCCATTGCGAAAAACGGAAGATGATCGGGAAATCAGGTCCCACTTCACGCCGGCATGCTTCAATCACCTCGACGGCAAATCTGGTTCTTCCTACAAGATCTCCACCATATCGGTCCGTTCTTTTATTAGTATTCTCCCAGAAAAACTGGTCGATTAAATATCCATGCGCCCCGTGCAGTTCTATGCCGTCGAAGCCGATGCGTTTCGCATCAAGAGCTGCTTGGGCATACGCTTCCACCATCTGGACGACTTCCTCTTCCGACATGGGTTCCGTGATTTCTTTACCTGAAAGACTCAGTCCTGATGGACCAACAGGGAGCGCTTCTTCATTTGGAAGCTCCCCCTTTTTACGGGTCATCCCCACATGCCAAAGCTGTGGAACGATCTTTCCTCCTGCTTGATGGACTTCCTCCACGACCTTTGCCCATCCCTTCAGTGTTTCTTCCCCATGGAACAGAGGGATGCTTGCTCCTGAAACAGAAGAAGGGTGATTGATTCCGGTTCCCTCCGTGACGATCAGTCCTACCCCATTTTCAGCCCTGCGGCGATAGTAGGCAGCCACGTCCTCACCCGGAACTCCATTTGGCGAAAAGCCACGTGTCATCGGTGCCATCACCGTGCGGTTGGACAATTGTAGTTTCTCACTATTGAAAGGTCTGAATAATGGTTCAGTTGATGTATTCGTTTGACTCATTGAAATGCCTCCTCTTTTCATGGTGTGCTATTTCATTATTTCAAACGAGCAGGGAAAATCAAAGAAATCTGTTTCACATTGACGCACACCTTTGTAATTCTTGTGAAAGTGCCTGGATCGCTTCCATGACTTCCAAGACATTTTCTTCATCGTTCATTTCATTCCTGGCATGAAGGAGTACGGGCCGAACAGACTCCACAGAACGCCCGAATTCATACATCCACTCGTAACGGGGAACCATCCAGGTATGGAAATGATGAGTGGTATCCTCATTGTAAAAGTAGTAAACATATTCAATCCCCAACACATCTCTTTGAGCCTTTCTAATGCTGGATAAAATCGTTATGTAATCTATCTTCTCTTTTTCATTAAGTTCATCAAACGATTTAATGTGACGCTTGGAAGCTAATATGATCAATCCCCTGATGGGGTAAGCTACATCCTGATGTGCATGGAAATATTCCGTTTCATATACCACACCACCATCTGGTTCGACTAACCCGTTTGTCAATGCGCAGCTTAGACAGTCGACCTCTACCACTTTTCCGTTTGATAATGTGATTTGTCTCATGAACTTCCCCCTTTAACGTTTATAGTGCAAGTGCAAGGATTCATTCTTTCAGTTACATATCAAAATGTACTATAGTTTTTTCATGATATTATTTCCGGATTTTCCCTCGTTTTCAGCGACCCTGAATTTTACGATTTCACGAATCAAATCATAGGGCATAGGCTTATCCAGGGGGAATTGTACCGTCGCCTTTGAGGTCTTGTACTCTGTCATCTTATCTTTAAACGCACTGATTCCACTTGGAGTAGGATAAAACCCAATATGATTTTTATATGCAGCAAAATGCACCAGATTTCCATGCAGGGCGAAAGTAGGCATTTGATAGCTGATCTTCTCCTGTGCGGCAGGCACCGTCTCAATAATCACTTCTCTTAAGGATTGTAAACGTTCCTGGACGCCTTCCGGGAATTGGGCAATATATTCATCGACGGTCGTAAATGACTTCTTGTTTCCTTCCATTATAAAGACTCCTTTCTGAAAAACATGGATAAAAATGATTACTTAATTTAGTTTATCCTAAAAAATTCGTTGGTGTCACCTCCCCCAACGAATTTTCCGTATGTCCTATTATCCTTGTTGACCATTCCTAATTTCATAAAGAGCCCCTCTTCTATCCAATAGAAAAGGGGCTCTGTCTTTCTTTTATTTCATCCACTCCGTATGGAAAATACCTTCTTTGTCCACACGTTCGTAGGTATGAGCACCAAAGTAGTCCCGCTGAGCCTGGATCAAATTCGCAGGAAGCGTTTCTGTACGGTAGCTGTCATAATAAGATAAGGCTGCCGAGAAGCCGGGAACGGGTACGCCATTCTGGACGGCTACACTGATGACTTCGCGAAGTGCGTATTGGTAGCTTTCGACGATCTCTTTGAAGTAAGGATCGAGTAAAAGGTTAGTGAGATTGGATTCACGGTCATATGCTTCTTTAATCTTCTGCAGGAACTGTGCACGGATGATACAGCCTCCGCGGAAGATCATGGCGATATCTCCGTATTGTAGATCCCATTTGTACTCATCAGACGCAGAACGCATCTGGGCGAAGCCTTGCGCATACGAACAGATCTTACTCATGTAAAGAGCTTTCCGAATCGATTCCACCAATGCTTTCTTATCACCATCGAATGGTTTCGTGTCTGGACCTTTCAGCATCTTGCTAGCCTTTACGCGTTCATCCTTAATAGCTGAAATGAAACGGGCGAAGACAGACTCCGTGATGATCGGTAAAGATACACCGAGATCCAGTGCACTTTGACTTGTCCATTTACCCGTACCCTTTTGACCTGCTTTATCGAGGATGACATCCACCATCGGCTTGCCGGTTTCTTCATCTTTCTTCGTAAAGATATCTGCTGTGATTTCGATGAGATAGCTGTCAAGCTCACCTTCATTCCAATCCGCAAACACTTCATGAAGTTCTTCTGCACTTAAGCCAAGGACATTTTTCATGAGGAAGTAGGATTCCGAGATCAGCTGCATATCTCCGTATTCGATACCGTTGTGCACCATTTTCACATAGTGACCTGCGCCGTCGGGACCGATATACGTCGTACAAGGGTCTCCGTCAACCTTCGCTGCGATATCTTTCAGGATAGGGGCCACGAGATCATATGCTTCCTTCTGTCCACCAGGCATGATCGAAGGACCTGTCAGAGCACCTTCTTCCCCACCGGACACACCCGTTCCGATAAAATGAATGCCAAGTTCGCTTAGTTCCTGATTGCGTCGACGGGTATCCTCGAAGAACGTATTTCCCCCATCAATCAAGATGTCACCTTTTTCAAGATAGGGCTTTAATTGTTCGATGGTGGCATCTGTCGGGTTTCCCGCTTTGACCATCAGAAGAATCTTGCGGGGGCTTTCCAATGAATTTACAAATTCCTCGATTGTATATGTAGGATTGATATTCTTGCCCTTCGATTCGTTCATCATTTCTTCCGTTTTCTCACTGGAACGATTGTATACAGAAACAGAATATCCCCTGCTTTCAATATTCCATGCCAAGTTTTTACCCATAACGGCTAATCCGATAACACCAATTTCCTGAGCCATAACATCAACGTCCTTTCATCTATAGAATCATGATTTCATTACTTCTTTAGTTTCATCAAATGAATGACCGGAGTCTATTTCAATCTAACAAGAATGGGTCACTGATGCAAATAATCCGATTGAGAAGTACGTCACTGTTATAAGGTGTCCCCATTCACAACTGTCATTCCCTTAAAAAGTCTTTATTGAAGCTTGTGTCCTGTTTCTGGTCATAAGACTTTTTCTTATTCTTGGCTTTAATCCCTTGAGAGATGGAATCTTTCCCAAACTTGTCATGAAGCTTGGATAATACGTTGTAGAGTGGCTCCTTTTCGGCGACTTTCTTATAAGAAAATAAGTCCAGCTGTTCCGTGGCTTCGCTTTTCTCCACGACATCCTGTGCCGTGACCCCCAGGAGCCTTACAGGATCCCCATCCCAATGCTTCAGGAATAAGTCTTTCGCATGGTGGAATAGGTCTTCTTTTTTATAGATGGGATTTTCCACCTTTTTGCTTCTGGTGATGGTTTTCCTGGACTTATCCCGGATCATCAGCTGAATCGTCGTTCCCAGTACATCTTTTTGTTGAAGTCGCGACGATACCTTTGCACACAGCTTTTCTACAACCAATAAAAGCTCATGTTGATTCGTGGTATCCTTTGGCAAGGTTGTGGAATTGCCTACGCTCTTATAATCATAAATCGACTCCGGGTCCACATTCCTTCTGTCGATTCCATTGGCTCGCTCTTTAAGACGGAGACCATTGATCCCGAGCAATGACTTCAACTGGATATCGTTGGCATGGGCAAGGTCGCTGCATGTAAGGATACCGATTGAATTCAGCTTCTCGGCAGTCTTCTGACCAATCCCATGCATTTCAATGACGGGGAGCGGCCACAGCTTATTCGGGATATCCCTTTTACGCAGCACGGTGATTCCCATAGGTTTCTTCATATCTGATGCCGTTTTCGCCAGGAATTTATTGGGCGCAACACCTATACTGCATGGAAGGTCTAACTGACCCTTGATCTGGGCCTGAATGTCCGAGGCAATTTGTAATGGAGTTCCTTTCTCGAAAGAATCCGTAATATCGAGATACCCTTCATCAATCGACACGGGTTCCACTAATTCTGTATATTGTCTGAGGATATCGAATATTCCTTTGGAGGCGGCACGGTAACGGTCGAAGTTGGGTGTCATGATAACCAGATCCGGACAGAGTTTTTTGGCCTCCCAAAGAGGCATCGTCGTTTTCACACCAAAGCCCCTGGCTTCGTAGCTGCATGTCACGATGATGCCCCGTCTTTCCTGGGGATTCCCGGCTATAGCCAGGGGTTTCCCCCGCAGAGTAGGATCATAGGCCATCTCCACAGAGGCATAAAAACTGTTCATATCAACATGAAGGATCACTCGTCCGTTTTTGGGATAGTGTGAGTTCATTTCAATCGCGGCTTTCTTTGTCTAGTTTTGATGTGTTTTTTGCTCGTTTACGTAATCCTTTATTTCATTTATACCTTCTAAGCTTTCCACTAAAACATCGGGATCAATTTGGGTCAAAAGGGAATCTTCAAGATTGATGATGCCTGAAAAATAGGTTGTTTTCGAGTAAGCAAGTAAACCGACGTTTGTTATCGATTCATCCGGCACTTCGATGATTTCCTTTGCTTCCATCACGACCAGACCGACCTGCATCGTTTTCGTCTGGACGACGAGGAGAAACATTCCCCTTTCAGCAATCGCAGGGGTATGATACAGGATATTTCCTAAATCAAGGACCGGAATCAGCTCTCCCCTGACCTTTACAAGTCCCAGGACAAATGGGGGTAAGTGAGGGATCGCCCTGACCTCCTCCACCTTTTCAATGGATACTACGTTCTCAATCGGCAGAGCATATTCTTCTTTTCCGGCATGAAATACAACTACTTTCGGCAATGTATAACGTCCCCTCTCGCATTTCTGATATGTATACTACTAATGTACCATATTTTACAATTGGGCGCAGATTTGAAGGAAGAAAAAAAGTCCATGTACAAAAGATAACCCTTTTGCACGTGGACTTTTTTCTTTCTATTGTCCAGCTACGGGGCTTAGAGGCTCGAGGTCATAAGTTAAACCGACCAAAAAGGCAAAAAACGCCTTTACGGTCGGTTCACCTTATGCTTGTCGCCTCTGGGCAAAGCCCCTCCGCTTTTCTATTGTCCAGCTACGGGGCTTAGAGGCTCGAGGTCATAAGTTAAACCGACCAAAAAGGCAAAAAACGCCTTTACGGTCGGTTCACCTTATGCTTGTCGCCTCTGGGCAAAGCCCCTCCGCTTTTCTATTGTCCAGCTACGGGGCTTAGAGGCTCGAGGTCATAAGTTAAACCGACCAAAAAGGCAAAAAACGCCTTTACGGTCGGTTCACCTTATGCTTGTCGCCTCTGGGCAAAGCCCCTTCGCTTTTCTGTGTCCAGCTCCGGCGGCTAGGCCCTCGAGGTCATAAGCTAAATCCGGCAAAAAGGCAAAGAACGCCTTTCCGCCGGATTCATCTTATGCTTGTCGGGCCTGTTCGAGCCGCCTCCGCTTTTCTATTCCCCAGCGACTTCCTGGATGATGGCTACTACCATTTCTGAAAGCTTGTTTAGTTCTTCTACAGGCATTCTTTCGCTTTTGGTATGGATTTCTTCGTATCCTACTGCAAGGTTTACAGTCGGTACTCCGAATCCGGCGATGACGTTGGCGTCGCTTCCGCCTCCGCTTGTGAGCAGCTCGCTCGGGCGGCCGATTTTCTTCGCCGCACGTTTTGCCACTTCCACTACTTCGTCACCGTCTTTGAACTTGAAGCCTGGGTACATGACTTGAACCTCGACTTCCGCTTTCCCGCCCATTTCTTCGGCAACGGAAGTGAAGGCGGCTTTCATTTTTTCTACCTGTGCTTCCATTTTTTCAGGAACCAGGGAACGGGCTTCAGCAAGGATATCGGCTTGTTCGCATACGATATTCGTTGCTTTTCCACCTTCAAAGCGGCCGATGTTCGCAGTCGTTTCTTCATCGATACGGCCAAGTGGCATTTTAGAGATGGCTTTCGCTGCAATCGTGATGGCAGAAACGCCTTTTTCAGGAGCTACACCTGCGTGTGCCGTTTTTCCATAGATTGTCGCCTTCACTTTAGCCTGTGTCGGTGCTGCTACGATGATGTTTCCTACTTTTCCATCACTATCAAGGGCGAAACCGTATTTCGCTTTGACAAGAGAGGAATCCAGGGCTTTTGCCCCAACGAGACCTGACTCTTCCCCTACCGTGATGATAAACTGTATGTCACCGTGAGAAATATTGTTTTCTTTAAGAACGCGCACGGATTCAAGCATAGTGGCAAGGCCGGCTTTGTCATCGGCTCCGAGTATGGTTGTCCCATCGGAATAAATGTAACCATCTTCCTTAAGAGTAGGCTTTACCCCTTTGGCAGGGACCACGGTATCCATATGGGAAGTGAAATAAATGGTATCCACTCCATCTTTATTCCCTTTTAATGTACAGATCAGGTTGCCGGCACCGTGGCCCGTTTCCCCCATCGTGTCGTCTTCGAATACCTCCACTCCAAGGTCGGAGAATTTCTTTGTTAATACTTTCGCGATTTCCGCTTCTTCTTTCGTTTCAGAATCGATCTGGACCAATTCCAGGAATTCATTTAATAAACGCTCTTCATTAATCATTTAGTAGACCTCCACAAATATGTATTCACTTCTATAGTATAGCGTGAATAGCCGGGTTCAACAAATGGTACACCTTTTACAATGGGATATTCCCGTGCTTTTTCTTCGGACGTTCTTCCCGTTTATTTCTCATCATTTCCAGTCCTTGAATCAATTTGATCCGGGTTTCACGGGGATCGATAACATCATCCACCATCCCACGAGACGCGGCGACGTATGGATTCGCGAACTTTTCACGATATTCTTCAATCTTCTGTTCCCTTAACTCTTCAGGGTTATCGTTCGATGCAATTTCCCTGGCAAAAATGATGTTCGCTGCGCCTTGTGGCCCCATGACGGCGATCTCCGCATTCGGCCAGGCAAATACAAGATCCGCACCGATCGATTTACTGTTCAGGGCCACATACGCCCCGCCATACGCTTTCCTTAGGATCACAGTCATTTTAGGGACTGTCGCTTCAGAATACGCATATAGAATCTTGGCGCCATGACGGATGATCCCTCCATGCTCCTGCTTGATCCCAGGGAAGAATCCCGTAACATCCTCGAACGTAATGAGAGGAATATTGAATGAATCACAGAACCTGATGAAACGGGACGCTTTGTCGGAAGAATCGATATCAAGGCCACCAGCCATGAACTTTGGCTGATTACATACAAGTCCGACGACTTCGCCTTTTATGCGGGCCAGCCCCACAACGATGTTTTTGGCGAATTCCTTCTGAACCTCCATGAAGCTTCCTTCATCGACGATTTCATTGATGACGGTCCGTACGTCGTATGGACGAATCGCATCAAATGGAATCAGGTCCGTTAAGTTGGCACGGTAATCATCTTCTTCATCCGCATCGAGGCGAGGGGGCTTCTCTTCATTGTTTTGAGGCAGGTATGTTAATAATCTTCGAACCTCTTGTAACACCTCTTCTTCCGTTTTCCCCCTGAAATGGGCATTTCCGCTGATGGAATTATGAACCTTTGCCCCACCGAGATCCTCTGAGCTTATTTTTTCCCCAGTCACGGTTTCAATGACTTTAGGTCCTGTGATGAACATTTGGCTCGTCTCATCCACCATAAAGACAAAATCCGTAATGGCAGGGGAGTAAACCGCCCCACCGGCGCAAGGACCCATGATGACGGATATTTGCGGAATCACACCTGAATAGACGGCGTTTCGATAGAAGATATGTCCATAGCCATCTAAAGAAACGACCCCTTCCTGAATCCTTGCCCCGCCTGAATCATTCAATCCGATGAACGGAGCACCATTCTTCACGGCAAGATCCATCACATGGGAAATCTTCTTCGCGTGCATTTCTCCAAGCGCACCGCCGAACACCGTGAAATCCTGGGAGAATAAGTAAATCGGTTTCCCGTTCACCTTTCCGTACCCTGTCACGACCCCGTCACCAGGTCCCTGTACCCCTTCAAGTCCAAAGTCTGTGCATCTGTGCTCGATAAACGGGTTCAACTCCACAAAGCTCCCCGGGTCAACCAGGATATCGATCCGCTCCCTTGCTGTCAGTTTTCCTTTTTCATGCTGCTTGTCTATTTTTTCATCTCCGCCGCCAAGTTCCACTTCTCTTCTGCGGTCGTATAATTCATTGATTTTTTCATAAATATCCATTGTGGTTACTCCCCTTTGATGTTGGATTTATCACAAAGCTCGTATAAAACGCCGTGGGCTGATTTCGGATGCATGAAGGCGACGGAGGCCCCGCCGGCACCAGGCTTCGGCGTTTCGTTGATCATCCGTACCCCTTTGGTCTGGAGCTCTTTGATGCGCTCCTCGATTCCTTCTACACCGAAGGCTATATGGTGAATCCCTTCACCCTTTTTTTCTATGAATGCCGCAATCGGGCTTTCTTTATGTAGTGGCTCCAGTAACTCGAGCTTAAGATTTCCGCCATCCATGAATGCTACCTTGACACCTTGATTCTCTACTTCTTCGATCTTCAATAGTGGAAGACCGAGAGTATCTTCATAAAATGCGAGAACATTGTCTATTGATGAAACTGCTATTCCGATATGATCTACCTTTTTCATCCCTATCATCCCCCTGTTGTTTGCATGCTCCACCCATATAGTATTCCATACTTGTTGTCGAATTTCCTCCTATAGAGACGAATAATTAAAGCGTTTTCTTTTATTGGGGTGGTTGTCTTCTCTCATTATTCACGTTAAAATAGAGATGAAAATGATTCTACGTTTAATTGGAAGAATGGAGCGATACGATGGGTAATAAAAAAATGCAAAAGATCATTGTATTTGTGATGCTGTTTGCGATGATTGCATCCACGATCATGGCAGGACTGTCATTCTTATTATAAAAATAGTAACAAAAAGGAGCTGCTGTTCGAATCCATCGATCAGCAGCTCCTTTTTATATCGCCCCATATTCTTTCCCCAACTGATTGAAGCTCTTCTTCGTTTTCACGACGAGTACCTTGGTGCCGACGGGTGCTTTGTCAAACAGATATTCAACATTTTTATTCTGCATCCGGATGCATCCATTGGAGATGTATCTCCCTATGCTCGATGGCCGGTTCGTCCCGTGGATTCCGTAGATCCGGCCATCCGTCCCTTCTGCATCAAATCCGATCCAACGTGTTCCGAGGGGGTTTCTCGGGTCCCCGCCAGGGATGTTCTTCTTACGATAGTAGGGGTCCTTGGCTTTCACCATAACATTAAATAAACCTTCCGGGGTGAGCTCAGCCGTTTTTCCTGTGGCGACGGGAAAGGTAGCCTGTATTTTCCCGTCGTCAATATACGCCAATTGATTGTTTTCCTTGTTCACGATGATAAACGGATCTCCCGGTATCGGGTTCCTCCCGAGTGGCCATATGGGAGAAGCGAACAATATGATGGCAAGAAGTAAGCGCATCCTATCACCTTCTTCATGTTTTAGGTGTAGTTTGCTTCACTTTCCTCCTTTTTTATTCCTTTGAACGAGCTTTTCAAGAGAAGATACTGTTCCATTTCCTGAACAAATTGATAAAGCGCGGCACGTGTTTCAAACTCTTCCCTCGTTTTCGGCAGCTCCATCTGCTCGAACTCCACTTTCATATCGTACAGTTTTTTCAAGTAAAAGAGCGCCGTATTCCCTGGATGGATATGATCGCTCAGTTCTTCCAGGAAATCTGCGATGCGATGACCCTGCTCGACGGTTAATGAAATATTTGTGGCAATCGGCAGGATGCGCTGAAGGATTTCAAACTGTTTCTCCCTCATTTTGAAATATAAATAGTATAAGTTCTCATCCCTTAAAAAATGGTTTTCTACATCTTTAAAGGCGATCGTCTTCGCCTCTTTGAGCAGCTGTTCCGTTTCTGTGATCTCCCTGCCGTCCCAATCGCTATCATTTGTCTTTAAATAGTTGATCATTTCACAGAAAACCTTATAAAAATTCGCTTCGATTTTTTCCTGATACTCGATCATCTTTTTATCGACGCTCGGCATATACAGGTTCATCAAGAGGGCAATCCCGATCCCGATCACGATGATTCCAAGCTCATTTTCAAAAAGGCCAAGGGTGACATGACCGGCTGAGTATACATGCAGGATGATGACGGAGCTTGTGACGATCCCCTCTTTGATGTTCAAGGCAACGGTGATGGGAATGAACACAAGAAGCAGCAAACCGATGACCGCCGGATGATAGGCGATAAATTCGAAAAAGGCGGCAGAAAATACCATGGCAATCACACAAGCCAGAAAACGGCTCCATGATGCATTCACCGATTTCTTCTTCGTATTCTGAATGCACAGGATCGTCAATATCCCGGCTGATACGAAGTTATCCAGGTGGAACCACTGGGCGATGCTGATGGCAGCCGCGGTGCCGATTCCTGTCTTAAGTGTCCGATATCCGATTCGAAACATTCATCTTACTCCTAACTACTTCATTTTTTAGCTACTCTAGGATACCATAAACAGGCTTGAACATAAAAAGAAGGATTAACGAATGATGCCGTTAATCCTTCATCCCTATAATATTTTCTCAAGGAATCCTTTTCCCCTGTCACTTTGCGGGTTCGAGAAAAAGGCCTGGGGTTCTCCCTCTTCAATGATCTTTCCATCATCCATGAAGAGGATCCTGTCCGCAACCTCTCTTGCAAAGCCCATTTCATGGGTCACGATGATCATCGTCATCCCTGTGTGAGCGAGTGATTTCATGACATCCAGAACTTCTTTCACCATTTCGGGATCCAGGGCAGACGTCGGTTCATCGAATAACATGACTTTTGGTTCCATTGCAAGTGCCCTTGCAATGGCCACACGCTGCTTCTGTCCGCCTGATAAACGGCTCGGGTATTCATTGCACTTTTCTTTCAGACCGACTTTTGTCAGGAGGTCCGTCCCTAATTTCGCAGCTTCCGTTTTGTTCATGCCCTTCACTTTCATTGGGGCGTAAATGACATTTTCCAATGCGGTCATATGGGGAAAGAGGTGAAAATGCTGAAATACCATGCCGACGTCCTGTCTTACCTTGTGGATGGCTTTCCCCTTCACTTGGGCTCCTTCAAAGTAAATCGATCCCGATGTCGGTTCTTCCAGGTGATTCAAACACCGTAATAAAGTGGATTTCCCTGAACCTGATGGACCGATCAATGCGACGACTTCCCCTTTCTCAACCGAGAAGTCGATTCCCTTTAAAACCTGATGCTTTCCAAACGACTTGGTAATCTGTTCGCCTTTAATCATTTCCACGCAGTCTCCCTTCCAGCACTTTCCCTAGTAAAGTCAGAATCATAACGAGCACATAATAGATCAGTCCTGCGAATAAAAGCGGTTCAAAGAAGGAATACAAGTCACTTCCAACCATGTATGAACGCCTCATCACATCTGCAGCACCGATCACCGTGACGATGGCGGATTCCTTGGTGAGCGTGATGAATTCATTCATCAGCGCAGGGAGGATATTCTTGATCGCCTGAGGCAGGATCACGTCTTTCATCATCAATCGGTAAGGCACTCCCAGCGCCATCGCGGCTTCCGTTTGCCCTTTGTCCACTGCATTGATTCCCGCACGGATGATTTCGGATATATAGGCAGCCGAATTAAGGGAAAAAGCGAGGATCGCTGCGTAATAAGGTTCGATCTGTGTCCCGAAAAGCTGAGGCGATCCGTAGAAGATGATCATCAGCTGAAGGACGAGGGGAGTTCCCCTGAATATGGATGTATAAAGATCGGCAAGCAGGGTCAGTGGTTTGATGGAACTAATTTTACAAAAGGCAAGAAGAATACCGAATAGGAACCCGAGCACCCCTGCTAACGCGACAATTTTAAGTGTGACCTTCAATCCTTCCAAAATAAAGGGGATCGAAGGAATCAGTTGTTCAAAATCTAGTGGCATAATGGTCCCCTCCAACGTTGTAATGTGGCATTTAATAGGAAGGGCTAACCGGATTAGAGGTTAGCCCTTCTTTAATCTACTGTTCTCCGTCAAACCATTTTTCAGCGAGTTTTTCCAGTTCTCCACTGTCTTTCAGCTTCTTCAATGCGTCATTGAATTCACCTGTCAGCTCGCTGTCCTTTGGAAGGGCGACCGCAGAACCTGCCTCTTCTTCATTTACATTCATCGTATTCCCTTGAAGCTCTTCATTTTTGTCCAAATATCCGTTTGCCACTGTATTTTCGATGATGATGGCGTCAAAGCGTCCATTTTGAAGATCCTGGATCAGTTCAGGAATACGATCACGAGTGTCCACTTTCAGCTTGATCGATTTTGAAAGTTCTTCTGCCGCATCTTGTTGGATCGAGCCTAATTGAACTCCCACCGTTTTCCCATCGAGGTCCTTTTCACTCTGGATGCCGCTTTTCTTAGTCGAGATGATCATATCTTTAGCCGTGTAGTAGACATCACTGAAGTCAACATTCTTCTGTCGTTCCGGCGTTGGCGTCATGGCAGAAAGGACAAAATCCACCTGTCCGGTTTTCAGGGCGGAGATCAATCCGCTGAATTCCATATCCTTGATTTCGATTTCATAACCCATTTCATCTGCAAGCATATTGGCAAGATCGATGTCATACCCGATGATTTTGTCGCTGTTGGCCGTGTCGACATATTCAAACGGTTTATAATCGGCCGACGTCCCCATGGTCAGCTTCTTGGATTCCCCCGAAGCAGGCTTGTCTTCTCCTGAGCCGCATGCTGCGAGAGTAGTAGAAAGGATTAATACGAATACGAGAGATAATAGCTTTTTCATTGTGATTCCTCCTGGGTTGTTGTGTATAAATATAATATATAATGTATATTAATTACTATATTCGTATTGTAGCAGAGTTCAATATTTATGCAATACTTTTTATAAATATTGATAATTGATTATATTTTCTGAAAATTTATGTGTTGGTAATGACTATTTAATTGGGATGAACGGTAGTAGTTGGTGTATTTTATGCATAATCTATGCACGGAGTATGAATCAAATAGAAAAGAAGTGATTCATTGGGGGTTATGGAGATCTGAACGAGCGTTCACTGCCATGAAGAGGGGTGAATGTCAGCCTGTTGCTGTCATTGCGTCATTTTTGAAGGTGATTGCGTCATTATTGATTTAATTGCGTCGTTTTTCCATTTATTGCGTCTTTTCCAATAGGAATTGCGTCTTCTTACAAAATAAGGAATCTCTTCAGACTCAATATATCAGCTAAAAATAAAAAAACGTCAAGCCTCTCACTCTCACAGTGAGAAACTTGACGAAATGTTTTATACCTCTTCGCAATACTCATCAAAGTACGATTGAAGTTTGTTCACAACGGACATTGGATCATGTCCTTCGATCTCGTGTCTTTCAACCATCGTCAGGAGCTTTCCGTCTTTCAATAGGGCGAATGACGGTGAAGATGGCGGATAACCCGTGAAGTAACTGCGTGCTTTCGCAGTCGCTTCTTTATCCTGACCGGCGAAAACCGTGACCAATTGATCCGGACGCTTATCGAAGTGAATGGAATGAGCGGCTGCGGGACGGGCGATCCCTCCTGCACATCCACAAACCGAGTTGACCATGACAAGTGTTGTACCTTCTTTAGAAAAAGCCTGATCCACTTCTTCTTCTGTTGTCAATTGGGTATACCCTGCTGTCTCGATTTCTTGACGGGCCTGGCGGACAACGTCGTTCATAAATAAATTGAAATCTATATCCATGCTTGAACTCTCCTTTAATCGCTGACTTAATCATATCTCAAATTACAAAGGGATCTGATATACCCCTATCATAACAATTTCAAACCCTATCTTTCAATCAAAATTACCTATTCTCATGAAGTAAGGCTTCTTTGTATTGTTTCAGCAAATCTTCCACTGCCTGGGAAGTCGTAAACTCCCCTTCTTTCACCCGACTTTCCATAGTAGGGAGGGATGACTTGATGGTCTTATGAAAGAGAAAGTCTGATAGTATCCTTTCTCTCAGCATCGTATGAAACCATTCCTGCTTTTGGACAAGCCTTCTTTCTTCGAAAACACCCTGTTCTTTTGTCTGCTCTTCGAATTGTCGGACCACATCCCATAGTTCCTTCAATCCCTCATTTTTCAATGCCGAACAGGTATAAGCCTTTGAACTCCAGCCTTTTGTGGCAGGAATGAGAAAGTGAAGAATTTGATTGAGCTCCCTCCTCGTCTTCTCGGCGAGGGGCTTATTCTCTCCATCGGCTTTATTTACGAGCAACACGTCGGCAAGCTCCATGATCCCTTTTTTCATTCCCTGAAGCTCATCTCCTGCTCCGGTGATGACGAGGAGCAGGAAGAAATCGACCATCTGTCTGACCATGACTTCACTCTGACCGACCCCCACGGTCTCTATGATAATGAGGTCATACCCTGCGGCCTCGCATAAAAGGAGGGTCTCATTGGTTTTCCTGTGGACACCTCCAAGCGTCCCTGCCGTTGGGGAGGGACGGACAAAGGCACGTGGATTCTTCGACAACTGCTCCATCCTTGTTTTATCGCCTAAAATACTCCCACCTGAGATGGAAGAACTCGGATCGATGGCAAGGACGGCTACACGCAGACCCTCTTCACATAACATTTCCCCGAATTGTTCGATAAACGTACTTTTCCCGGCTCCCGGAACTCCCGTGATCCCGATTCGGAAACTATTACCGGTATGGGGGAGGAGTTCTTGCAGCAGCTCCTGTCCCAACGCATAATGCTCTTCTGCATTGCTCTCGATCAACGTGATGGCTTTCGCTAAGTGACTCCGGTCCCCGTTCAGGACCCCGGCCTTTAAATCACTGATCGAAACAGGGTCTTTTTTCTTTTTCACAAACCGCTTCTTTCGTTCCGGCTTATACTCCGTCATTAATCAGCCACTTCCTCATAGCCGAGCACTTCATAAATTTCTTTAATCACTTTTTGTGCGGCTACCGGAATGATCGTTCCAGGGCCAAAGACGGCAGATGCCCCGTTGGATAGAAGGAAGTCATAGTCACCCGCTGGAATCACCCCGCCGATGACGACAAGGATGTCTTCCCTTCCAAGTTTCTTCAGTTCTGCCACTAATTGAGGCAGAAGCGTTTTATGACCTGCGGCCAATGAACTGACCCCAATGACATGTACATCATTTTCAACGGCCTGCAGAGCCGTCTCTTCAGGGGTCTGGAACAACGGCCCGATATCCACATCGAATCCAAGATCGGCAAATGCCGTACTGATCACTTTCGCCCCCCTGTCATGACCGTCCTGCCCCATCTTGGCGATGAGAATTCGTGGCCTTCTTCCTTCATTCTCCAAAAATTCTTCCGTCATCTCTTTCACGATATTGATTTCCTGTTCATTTGAAAAATTCGAGCTGTACACCCCGCTTATACTCCGGATCGTCGCTTTATGCCTGCCCGATACTTTTTCAATCGCATCGGAGATTTCCCCTAAGGTCGCACGTGCCCTTGCAGCATCTACGGCTTTTTCAAGAAGGTTCCCCTCGCCTGTTTCTGCCGTTCGCGTCAAAGCTTCCAGGGTTTCAACCACTTTCTCTTCATTTCGTTCTTCCTTCAACTTTTGGATCCGTTCAAGTTGCTTCTGTCTGACCACCGTATTATCGATGTCCAGAGTTTCAATCGGATCTTCCTTATCCAGACGGTATTTATTCACCCCGATGATGGACTCGTCCCCTGAATCGATCATCGCCTGCCTTCTTGCAGCGGCTTCCTCGATGCGCATCTTCGGCAGGCCTGTTTCGATTGCTTTCGTCATGCCTCCGAGCTCTTCGATTTCTTCAATATGCTCCCATGCCTTTTCCATCAGCTGATGAGTCAGTGTCTCGACATAATGGGAACCTGCCCATGGGTCGATCACTTTCGTTATGCCCGTTTCTTCTTGAAGATACAGCTGGGTATTGCGTGCGATACGCGCCGAAAAGTCTGTCGGGAGTGCAATCGCTTCGTCAAGGGCATTGGTATGGAGCGACTGCGTGTGGCCCATTGCAGCTGCATGGGCTTCGAGTAACGTACGGATGACATTATTATAAGGATCCTGCTCCGTCAAGCTCCAACCGGATGTTTGGGAATGGGTCCTGAGCGCCATCGATTTTGGATTTTGGGGATTAAATGTTTTCATCATTTTCGCCCAGATCCTCCTCGCCGCCCTCATCTTGGCCACTTCCATGAAGTAATTCATCCCGATCGCCCAGAAGAATGACAGCCTCGGTGCGAAGGAATCGATATCGATCCCTGCCTGGAGGCCGGTCCTGACATACTCGAGACCGTCCGCCAGTGTATAGGCAAGCTCGATATCAGCGGGTGCACCGGCTTCTTGCATATGATAACCGGAAATACTGATACTGTTGAATTTCGGCATATGTTTGGAAGTATACTCGAAGATATCCGCAATGATATTCATGGACGTTTCAGGTGGATAGATGTACGTATTCCTCACCATGTATTCCTTTAAGATATCGTTCTGTATCGTACCGGATAGCTTCTCCTTCGACACACCCTGCTCTTCTGCCGTCACGATATAAAAAGCAAGGATGGGCAGGACTGCCCCGTTCATCGTCATGGAAACGGACATCTGATCAAGGGGGATCCCGTCGAACAATATCTTCATGTCCAGGATGGAATCGATGGCAACACCTGCTTTTCCTACATCTCCAACAACCCTTGGATGATCCGAGTCATACCCGCGGTGAGTCGCCAAATCAAATGCCACCGACAATCCTTTCTGCCCCATACTTAAGTTTCTTCTATAAAAAGCATTGCTTTCTTCAGCGGTAGAAAAACCCGCATACTGCCTGACCGTCCAAGGACGATTCACATACATCGTCGGATACGGCCCCCTTGTGTATGGAGCGAGGCCGGGTAAATCTTCTCGATGAGAAATATTTTCCGAATCCACTTCTGTATATAAAGGTTTTATGGCGATTTTTTCATTCGTTTCGTAGGGACTCCCGGTAAGGTGGATGTCCCCCGCTTCCCCTTTATTCGAATACGGGTTGATTTGTTGCCAATCAGGCTTCGTCATGGTCTTTCCCCTCCTCCCAAATGGTTAATAGTTCATCCAATTTTTCCAGGATGTTTTGTTGGCTGTAGATGGACCCGTTCAATCCCTGCCGGCCCCATTCACTTCTGCTTTCATCAGGGATTCTTCCAGCTATGTCGATCACAATGGAAGAATCCACGTGATGGACGGCTTCAGTGATCATTGAAAGTTTATCGTGATATTCTTCGTCTTTTCCGCACACTACATAGTACGGATACCGGGTTTCTTCCACGAATTGCAGGATATCTTCCTTGGAGAAGCAATCCGTACTTTGATCCGCGTGAATACCGCCCGTCGCTAAAAATCCTTTTACAAAATCCGCACGGGGCTTATACGTTTTCAGTTCGCCTAACCCGATCAGACCGGCAGTGGGATTATTTCCTAGTTTTTGTGCCCGCTCTCTTAATTTCTCAAAAGGAAGAGAGAGACGTTCTCCCGCGGCTCGAGAAATCGGAAGGGTCTCTTCCAGGTTTGCATAGATGTTCGTCCCGATCATGGAGTTCTTCCGGGTGGCTAGATCTCGGATGCGGGCGTCCCTTACTACTCTTATCTTCTCATCGATCGATCCATTAGCGAGGAGGGCAAGGATCCCCCCCTCTTTATCCAACTGCTGGAATTCCTTCCATGCACGCTTTCCTACTTCATCTGAAAGCCACTCCACGAAATAGGAACCACCCCCGGGGTCCAGGACCTTATTCAAATGAGCTTCTTCTCCCAGGACAAGTTGAGTGTTACGGGCAATCCTTTCAGCGAGGGGAGTCACTTCGCCGCTCACCTCATTGAACGGGGCCACGACAAGATAATCGACCCCTGCAAGGATCGCAGAGAATGCTTCCCCACCCCCACGGAGAATGTTTACATGGGAATCGAGGGCCGACTTGTTGAATCGGGAGGTCTCTGCACTGATGCTGATGGATTTTGCCATAGTTTGTTCACTCAAGCCGTAAGAGGTTAATACAGCTTGCCACAATTTCTTGAATGCCCTGATTTTTGCAATCTCCATAAAGAAATGACTGCCTATTGAAAAATGGAAGTGCAGGGTCTCTGCAGCCTTCTCAATTTCCCATCCGCTATCCTGAACAGCCTCCATATAAGCGACACCTTCACTCAGTGCATAAGCAAGTTCCTGTATCGCACTGGCTCCTTTGTTATGATAGGGAGCTGAATTTACAATAAGGCTCTTAATCCCTGTAATCTCCATACCAGACCCTTCGACATCATTCAGCCACCTTTCCAATCTGCTTTCATCGGACCATTCTTCCTCAGAAATGGGATCGTAACCGACAACCCCTGTCATCCCCTTACTCTCGGGGAGATCCTTCTTTCCATGCAGGGCCATGGACGTACCCTTATCAATCGAAAAAATAGGATAATCACACTCTCCCAGGCCGTTCATGAATGAGTCCAGGCCACGAGCCTTATCCAAGTCCCCAATGGAAAACGACAGACAGTTTTGCCCCCGGGACAACGCATCCCTCACGGCTTCTGAGAGTTCTCCCCAGGATTTCCTTTTGACGGGTTGGGCAATGTACCATTTATGAGTGCGCATCAATTTGTCATCAATAGTCGGGATATAATCTTTCACCCTATCACGTTGAGGTGTGTCCTCCGCTACAAATAACGGTTTAAGATCAATATGTTCATATGTGCTTGTATGTAAGGAGCTTATTCCCTTCCCCTTTAACGCTTTTTCAGCCGCTTCCTCCCATTGTGACAGTGTATGACGACTGAATGATTGGCTTTTCATATCACTAAGCTTCATAGTTCCCCTCTTTTCGTAAACTATTTTTGTAATCGTTTACATAATTTTTCACTAAGATTCTCCTAATTAAGCAAGCATCCCCTTTGAAAATTCAAAATGTTTATACTAATACTATTTTAGTATATAAACCTCCTTTCATCAATCTCTCAAGAAAATGAGTATAAAAAAGAAGAAGAGTTGGACATCCCAACTCTTCTCCCCGTTATGCTTATTTTTTTGAATTGATATACAATTTACCTTCAGCACGCTTCGTCGTGACATTTCCATAATCATCTGAAACTTTCACTTCAATCATGGCTCCCGGCGCCTTCACATTCGAAGTAGCCGTATAGTACCCTTCATAATGACCTTCGGATGTTTCCATCATTGGAAGTTCAGTGGCATTTGACACTTGGGAGCGTGCATTTGTCAGAGGCATTTGAATGATAAATGTCGCATCCAAGCCCGGCTCACTGTCAAATTCGATCTTGACGGATTCGCCCTTCTTCAATTCTTTATCTTCTGCAGGAAGAAGATTCTCGATCTCGATGTCACCAAATTTCGCAAAGACCGTTACACTTTGTTTCTTTTTATTTCCTGCTTTATCTTTCGCGATTACCCCAATGACATTTTCCCCTTCATTCAGAAGGATTCGATGACTGAACTCACCGTCTTTGACAGATGCTTTCTCACCATTCACCTTCACCCATGCAAGATTTTCATCTGCGATGGTTCCTTTAACCGTGATCGCTTCACGATTTGTTTTCATGTCATCCTCCGGTGATGTGATGGCAAGTTCCGGCTTCACTTGATCAAGTGTTACCGTCACCGAATCCGATGGACCCGTCATGCCCTGTTCCGTCGCTGCCTTGGCGGTTAATACATTCTCACCTTCATGCAGTGAAACATCGGCTGAGAATGTTCCATCATCACCTGTGTCGGCTGTCGCTACTTCCTCTTCTCCATTAAAGAGATGGACGGTCGTAGTCGGGGCAGAAGTCCCCTCAACCGTAACGGAATCTTTATTGGTAAATGATCCATCCTTCGGTGAAGTGATGACCGGTGCGGTCACTTCATAATTCACAGTTGCGCGAATCATGTAGTTCCCCTCGTCTTCAGGTGCCTGTGACCAGGCTCCACCGACGAACTGCCAGCTTCTTGCGGCATATTCACCATCTTCATCTGTCCCAAGTCCAGGCGCATTCGGATTTGGTGCAGACTGGATATACACCATGTAGAAGTCTCCTTCGACCATGATGCCGTGCTCACTGAGATCTACATGCGTCCATTCTCCGTTACGCAACGCGGTACCATCGAATGGACCGGCGATTTTCTTACCAGGTGCCCCGTCAGGTCCAGTTGCATCATATACGGCAACCTGGAATTCAGTTCCTCCTGGTACAGGCCATTCAGTATCCCAGAAGCGGAATAGTCCACCCGTCACAAGTGCGGTGTCATTTCCTTCTTCAAGGGACATTTTCACGGCCCAGCCGTTACCTGCATCATAGAATGCCCGTGCATTTTCTGCTGTTCCATCATCGTACCCGATTTCACCAGGATATCCGATGAATGGTTCTAATGATACATCGGCGGTTGTGACTTCCCCGCCTTCAACAGTGACGCTCATTTCCTTACTATAGTAGTAAGGCGCAACCACTTTCAGGGTGTAGTCCCCTTCGTATGCTTCTAATTCATATTCTCCATTGGCATTTGTTTCAACCGGCTGTACTACGGCATCTTCAAGAACGAAGACCGTTGCTCCTTCAATCGGTTCCCCCGTTACTTCGTTCGTGACGGTTCCGGTAATATTCCCTTGAGGGATTTCTTCAAGGGTGAAGTTGGCAGTTGATGTTTGATCGGCTTCAATCGTCACACTTTGCGTTTCAGATCTGTAACCGTATGTGGATGCCTGTAATGTGAATTCACCCGCTGCATGAGTCATTTCATATGATCCATCTGCAGGATTTGTATAAACGGAACGGCCCGTTTCCAATACACTTACCTCTGCTTGCAGTGGAAGAAGGGCAGGTGCCGGACCTGATGCATCCGTCTTATCATCTTTCTTCACGTCATTTTTCAATGTGATCTTACTTGGATTTACACTTGGTTTTTTCGATACCGAAGATGATTTTTCATCCTTTGATTTCAGACCAAGATTCATTTTCTTGGCTGGAAGATTTGATTCTGCGCTAAGCTTCACATCATCAAGGTACCAGCCTTGTTTCGTCACACTTCCATCGGAGGTAACGTTGAAGGCGATGTATACACGTTGACCTGCATACTGACTCAGATCCACTTCTCCGTCTATCCATCCGTCGGTATTTCCATTCACGCGAAGTGCCTGTGTCCACTCTTCACCATTAGTGGATACAAACACATGACCGTAGTCATAGTTGCGTTCCAGTTCGTGCCACTGTTTGAATTGTAAGAAGCTCTCCCCTTCAGGTAAATCGATCGGAGGCATCTGAAGTGACATATTCGCGCTATTGTCATACGTTCCGTCTAAGTTGGTGGCATATGCTTTTTCTCCTGAAGAAGCATTTCCCGGACCGCTTGCCGGTACGCCCCATTCCCAGCTGTTCCCTGGACCGTAGGATGTCCAACCAGTCGGATCTGTTTCAAAGTCCTGCTCATATCCAACAGTGATACCCGGTAATAAGTTTACAGTATACGTATCAGATTCGACTTCATTGCCACCGAAGTCCACAGCAACCCACTTGTACGTAACCTGGTCTCCTGTGAGATCCTCACCCGGGATAACCGCCTCATACGTTCCTGAAGTGTAGTCGCCTGACGTTCTGCTTGCTTCAACTTCTACCCATTCACCGTCCTGATTTTGATAATTCAGAGTTACATTCGTCACACTGACATTATCACTTGCTTCTGCCTGTAATGGCAGATTCATTTCTTTAAATGCTTCTTGTGGTGCGTCATGACTGATGACAGGAGCTTCCGTGTCATCACCTTCTTTTGAAACCTGTCCTTTTACTTTACCGATTCCGCTCATAACGGATGATACTGCATCAAACGCATTGACCAAGCCGTGTCCATACCCGTTATTTGGAGATTCCGGGAATGTTCCGTCTGTTAACGGAACAGCGGTCGACATAAGGATTTCTTCGATTTCATCCACTGTTAAGCTTGCATCCACTTGTCGTAACAGGGCAGCGACTGCCGTTACGTGTGGACCAGCCATCGATGTTCCATTCCAGCCCCCTTCATAATTGCCACCTGGAACGGAAGAGCGGATATTTACTCCCGGTGCGGCAATCTCAGGCTTGATTTCCTCATAAGGAGAAGGTCCCTGTAATGAGAAGCTTCCTAATTGATTGTTGATATCCGTAGCACCTGTTGCAAATGACTCAGGGTAGTTAGCCGGATTGGCAATCGATCCTGGTCCTCCCGGATTGAAGAGCGTTGTATTTCCTGCAGAGAACTCAGGGAATATTTCTGCCGCCCTCCACGCACTGACCATATCCCGGTACCATTCATCAAGTCCTGCTCCGCCGCCCCAAGAGTTGTTGACGACATCAGGAGCCATTTCAGGATGTGGATTTCCTTCAGCATCCTTTGGAGCCAGGATCCATTCTCCCGCTTCCAGTAAGTCTACATCGGTTCCACCATCGGCCGTGAATGCTTTGACTGCGATCCACTTGGCACCCGGGGCTACACCGATTTGATTGCTGCCATCGGGCTCAGACCCGACCATAGTACCGACAGTGTGCGTTCCATGGCCCTGATCATCATAAGGTGCACTTTGACCTGCAGTTGCATCAAACCAGTTGAATTCGTTGTCCGGTGAATCCGGATTCTGAGGGTCATACCCTCTATATTTTTCTTTTAATGCCGGGTGATCCCACTGTACCCCCGTGTCAATGGAGGCGATGACGGTTCCTGCCCCATCGATTCCCATTTCCCAGACCGCCGGTGCTCCTACCCGATCGATATTCCACTCGATGGATGCCGGGGTTTTTGGGGCTTCTTTATCCAACACTGCGGATGAAGAAGCTTTTGCCTTTGCCGGCTGGATAATTTGTCTCGTTTCATTCGGCAGGATTTTCTCCACTTCAGCAAAGGTTGAAATCTTCTCCATGACTTTCTTCGTACTTGTAACGGCCATTCCGTTTACAACATAGAAGTCTTTGATTTCCTTCACTGCACCTGACTTCTTCTCTTTCGCTAAGTATTTCTTCACTTCTGCCTGAGATTCAAGGGCTTTAGCACGAAGCTCTGAGACGACCATATTCCGTTTTAACAATTTCTTATTATTAGCAGACAGTTTCTGCTTTTTCGCTGTTTCAGCCGCCTTTTTAGATACAGCTTCCGTATCTACCTGATCCTTGAATTTCACTAAGTATGTGACCTGTTCCTTTTTCTTAAATTGTTCCTGTAATGTTGTTGTGATTTTTGATTGTGGACTTACTTTTGCCGACTCATTGGCTGATGTGGATGGCTTTTCTTTCGACAGAGCAGCTTGTGAGGTATTTGCCGCCCCTGCATTGAATGGAAACATCAAGGGGACAAACATGACTAAGGTGAGTAAAATGGATAACCATCTTGCCTTACGTTTTCTTCCTGACATCTAATTCCCTCCCAGTCTTTTTATAAATCCAACCACCCGTCACCTCCTTCGAACACCAACTTTGGAAAATAGTAGGTGTTAAACCAAAGATAACCAAGTATGTATGTAAAATGTTGTAAGTTGCTGTCGAAATAAATCTGAAAATTCAGTAATTGATTGAAAAGTCACGAATCCCGATTTTTTCATAAGGATAAAGTCCCTCTTATAATATAACTTCAAGAATATTCCAGGATAATCTTCAGATTTAGTAGGATGAAAGTGGAGGTTATGCCTCTTTTAATAAGTGAAGGAAAGAAAAAATGAGCGAGAAGTTTCATAGGGAGAATTCCCGGGATGAGGAATCAGAATTATGACCCAGATAGTGACCTATGACGGTCCATTAAAATATTCTTCCAGTAATATTCCGGTTGTTTTTCCCGGAATTTTACTAGAGCGAACCTTTTTTAATAAGTCATTCTATCTAACTGCACAAAAAAATAAGGACCAACCACCCATGGTCAGTCCTTATCAGTATTAATATACAGATGTATTTTCTTTCGAAGTGTTTTCTAAGATTTCTTTCACCCGCTGAAGGAATCTTCCACATACCAAACCGTCAAGTACGCGGTGATCAAGTGACATACAGAGATTCACCATATCGCGAACGGCAATCATTCCATTATTCATGACGACAGGACGTTTCACGATTGATTCTACTTGAAGGATCGCTGCCTGTGGATAATTGATGATACCCATCGATTGTACCGAGCCAAATGACCCTGTATTATTCACCGTAAATGTTCCGCCCTGCATATCCTGGGAGGTCAATTTACCGCTGCGGACTTTTCCGGCAAGCTCGGTGATTTCTCTTGCGATCCCTTTGATTGTTTTTTCGTCAGCATTCTTAATCACAGGAACATAAAGTGCATCATCCGTAGCTACTGCAATGGAAAGATTGATATCCTTCTTCTGAACGATCTTGTCTCCAGCCCACATGGAATTGATTTGTGGGTACTCTTTAAGAGCCTGTGCGACAGCTTTCACGAAAAATGCGAAGAATGTCAGATTGAATCCTTCACGTTGTTTGAATTCTGTCTTAAGTGAATTTCTGTAGTCAACCAGGTTGGTTACATCCACTTCCATCATCGTCCAGGCATGAGGCGCTTCATGCTTACTGCGGACCATGTTGGAGGCAATCGCTTTCCGTATGCCGGAAACCGGGATCTCGATATCACCAGGGACGACAGGGACATTTGCTGCAGGTGCTTGTTGTTTAGCCGGTTGTACTGGTGCGGATTCTTTTACCGGCGCTTGTTGTGGAGCCTGAGCTTCATTCTTAGGTGCAGGTGCATCTCCCGCTTTCGGAATTGAGCCTGATTCGATGATTTTCTTTAAATCTTTACGGGTGATCCGGCCGCCGTTTCCGGTCCCTTCTACTTGATTCAAATCAATATCGTGCTCTTGGGAAAGCTTTAGTACGGCTGGAGAATACCTGGCTTTATTTCCGCTATCTCTCGTTGGAGCCTTAGGCTTAGCAGGAGCCGATCCCTTCGCTTCCTCTTTTGGCTCTTCTTTCGGAGCTTCTTCAGCAGGGGCTGTGCCTCCACCTTCGATCTCGATGGAGCAAATGATTTCCCCGACTTCAAGGGTGTCCCCTTCTTCGGCAATTAATTCTTTAATGGTACCCGTGAAGGAAGATGGCACTTCTGCATTCACTTTATCTGTTTGAACTTCTGCAATTGGATCATATTTATTTACGGTATCACCGGGTGACACCAACCATTTACTTATTGTACCTTCTGTAACACTTTCCCCTAGCTGAGGCATTTTCATATTTTCAATACCCAATGAGGAACCCTCCCTACTGCTTTGGTTTAATTGGTCTGGATGAGATTAAAATTCTGCAAGTTCTCGCATTGCTTTTTCTACTTTATCCGGATTGATCATAAAGTATTTTTCCATTGTCGGTGCATACGGCATAGCAGGAACGTCTGGACCTGCAAGGCGTTTTACCGGGGCATCAAGCTCGAACAAGCAATTTTCAGCGATGATCGCAGAAACTTCACCCATGATGCTTCCTTCTTTATTGTCTTCTGTCACTAGAAGTACTTTACCTGTTTTAGACGCTGCTTCAATGATTGCTTCTTTATCTAATGGATAAATGGTACGCAAATCCAGGATATGTGCTTCAATTCCGTCCTGGGCAAGTTTTTCAGCCGCTTGAAGGGCAAAGTGAACACATAAGCCGTAAGTGATGACTGTGATGTCTTCTCCTTCACGCTTCACGTCGGCTTTTCCGATCGGTAGCGTGTAATCATCCTCAGGCACTTCACCCTTGATCAGACGATAAGCTCGTTTATGTTCAAAGAATAATACCGGATCTTCGTCACGGATGGCCGCTTTCAATAAGCCTTTCACATCATATGGAGTGGAAGGCATCACGATTTTCAATCCCGGTTGATTGGCAAAGACGGCTTCAACGGATTGCGAGTGATAAAGCGCTCCGTGCACTCCACCGCCGTATGGTGCACGAATGACCATCGGACAGCTCCAATCATTATTTGAACGGTAGCGGATGCGAGCCGCTTCAGAGATGATCTGGTTTACGGCAGGCATGATAAAATCAGCAAACTGCATTTCTGCGATCGGTCTCATACCATACATTGCAGCTCCGATCCCAACCCCTGCAATGGCTGATTCCGCAAGTGGCGTATCAATGACACGGTCCTCACCAAATTGGTCATACAGGCCGTGAGTCGCTTTAAATACTCCACCTTTTTTCCCTACGTCTTCACCAAGAACGAAAACTTTCTCATCACGTTCCATTTCTTCTCTTATTGCCATGGTTACGGCATCAATGTATGAAATTACTGGCATGATTGAATTCCCCCTTACTTCTCTTCTGCGTAAACGTACTTCATAGCTGATTCTGCTTCAGCATATGGAGCGTTTTCTGCATAATCCGTTGCCTCGTTTACAAGCTTCATAATACGATCATTGATTTCTTTCTCAATGTCATCATTCATGACGCCTGTTTCTTTCAGATAAGCACCAAATGTGATGATCGGATCGTTCGTTTTCGCTTTTGCCACTTCATCCGGTGAGCGGTAACTTCTGTCATCATCATCAGAAGAGTGGGGAGTCAAACGATAAGAAACTGTCTCGACAAGCGTTGGTCCTTCTCCGCGACGTCCACGATCAGCAGCTTCCTTCACAGCTTTATATACTTCGATGGGATCATTTCCATCGACTGTGATTCCAGGCATTCCGTACCCGATGGCGCGGTCTGATACTTTCTCACAGGCCAATTGCTTTTCAATCGGAACCGAGATCGCATATTTATTGTTTTCACACATGAAAATAACAGGAAGTTTATGTACACCTGCAAAGTTTGCCCCTTCATGGAAATCTCCCTGGTTGGAAGACCCTTCTCCGAACGTTACAAACGTCACAACATCTTTCTTCTCCATTTTGCCTGCAAGAGCGATACCAACGGCATGTGGCACTTGAGTCGTTACAGGAGATGAACCCGTTACGATATTATTTTTCTTCTGTCCAAAGTGACCAGGCATTTGACGACCGCCTGAGTTTGGATCTTCTGCTTTTGCAAAACCTGATAGCATCAATTCCTGGGCCGTCATTCCGAATGTCAATACAACACCCATGTCACGGTAATACGGCAGTACATAATCCTTTTCACGGTCCAGGGCAAATGCAGCACCAACTTGAGCCGCTTCCTGACCCTGACATGAAATAACAAATGGGATTTTACCAGAACGGTTCAGTAACCACATGCGCTCATCGATTTTTCTGGCAAGCAGCATAGTTTCATACATTTCTAATACTTTCTCATTGGAAAGTCCTAACGCTTCATGACGATTCTCAGCCATTTTATTTACCTCCTACACAATCTAATGATTGGGAAGGTAGAGAAGATCTCTACCTTTCCTGATTTTTCTTATTATGAGTGAATTGCCTTTCCATCTACGGCAAGCGCGGCTTCACCGATTGCTTCCGACAGGGAAGGGTGAGGGTGGATGGTGTGCGCGATTTCCCACGGTGTTGCATCCAATACTTTAGCAAGTCCCGCTTCTGAAATCATGTCGGTTACATGAGGACCAATCATATGCACGCCAAGGATGTCCTCGGAATCTTTGTCTGCAATGATCTTCACAAAACCATCCGATTCCCCGTATACAAGCGCTTTTCCGATCGCTCTGAAGCTGAATTTACCGACCTTCAGATTGTATCCCTTTTCTTTCGCTTCCTGCTCTGTGATCCCTACGCTAGCAATTTCAGGATTACTGTAGATGCATTTTGAAATCAGGGAATAGTCAATCGGATGAGGGTTCTCATTCGCCATATGTTCCACCGCCGTTATTCCTTCATGAGAGGCAACATGTGCCAATTGAAGTCCACCGATGACGTCCCCTATCGCATAAATATGGGATTCTTTCGTTTGGAAGAAATCATTCACCTCAATAAAGCCCTTTTCCACCTTAATATCTGTGTTCTCTAAGCCAATGCCTTCAACGTTTGCTTGTCTGCCTACAGATACAAGGATCTTCTCTGCTGTAAAGGATTTTTCTTCCCCTTTATGCTCCGCGTTTATTGTCACTTCTCCGTCCCCTTTTTTTAAGGATTCAGGAAGCACTTTTGCACTTGTCACAATTTTAACGCCTTTTTTCTTCATGAGGCGCTGCATTTCTTTTGAGATTTCATGATCTTCCGTCGGTACGATCTTATCAGCGTATTCCACAACGGTTACATCGACATCAAAATCGGAAAGCATGGAAGCCCATTCGATACCGATGACACCGCCACCAACGATGATGATCGATTTCGGAAGTGTTTCAAGTGAAAGCGCTTCATCAGAAGATAAAACATAATCACCATCAATTTCAAGTCCAGGCAGTGAACGTGGCCTTGAGCCCGTTGCCACAATCACATTTTTCGGAATCAGCATCGCGTTATCTTCGCCGTTATTCATTTCCACGGAAATGGTCCCTGGCATGGGAGAGAAAATGGAAGGTCCGAGAATCCGGCCGAGACCTTCGAAAACATCGATTTTACCCTGTTTCATCAGATGTTGTACACCTTTATGCAGTTGTTCGACGATTCCTTCTTTTCTTTCCTGGACCTTAGGAAAGTCAAGTTCCACTCCATTGATTTTCACACCGAAATTTTCACTGTGTTTCGCTGTCGCATATACTTCAGCACTGCGAAGAAGGGCTTTACTTGGAATACATCCCTTGTGAAGGCATGTCCCTCCAAGCTTTCCTTTTTCAACGATTGCTGTTTTTAACCCAAGTTGAGAAGCACGGATGGCAGCAACATAACCACCTGTACCTCCACCGAGAATGACTAAATCATATTCTTCTGCCAATCTTAAGTCCCCCTTCTCTCTTATACTCTTGCTTCTTTTTTTACATTTCCCGGGTATACTTTATAGTCTTCTTCATTCCGTAAGACCCTTAAAGCCCCTTCAGCAAGAGCTTGCAGTTCATTTTCTCCTGGTTGAATAACGACATCCGCTATCCAGTTGATTCGTTCACTTATCGCTTTGACAAAATCCTTGCCGTACGCAAGTCCTCCTGTCAATACGATGGCATCGACTTTCCCATTCAGGACCGCGCTTGCTGATCCGATCTCTTTCGCAATTTGATACGCCATGGCATCATAGACGGCTTTGGCTTTTTTGTCGCCATTTTCTATCATTTTTTCTACCTTTACGGCATCATTTGTATCAAGATAACCGACCAGGCCTCCCTGACCGACAAGTTTCTTCATGATTTCATCACGGTAATAGTCTCCTGAGAAGCAAAGGTCAACCAGATCGCCTGCCGGAACGGTTCCTGCTCTTTCAGGGCTGAATGGTCCGTCTCCGTGGAGACCATTATTCACATCCACGACTTTCCCATTTCGGTGTGCACCTACAGTGATACCTCCACCCATATGAGTGATGATCAGATTAAGGTCTTCATATTTCTTCCCGATTTGTTTCGCCACTCGTCTTGCGACCGCTTTCTGGTTCAACGCATGGAAAATACTTTTTCTTTCAATGAGTGAGAACCCTGAAACGCGGGCAAGGGGCTGCAGCTCGTCCACGACAACGGGATCGACGATATAAGATGGAATATTTAGTCCTGAGGCGATTTCAAATGCCAGGATCCCCCCAAGGTTAGACGCATGCTGACCAGAGAAACCTTCTTTCAGATCCTTCAGCATGTCATCATTCACTAAATAGGTGCCACCTTCTATCGGTCTCAGAAGTCCCCCGCGACCGCATACGGCGCTCAGCTTTGAAATATTGATCCCTTCTTCATCCAATGTCTGAAGGATGGTGTTCTTCCTGAATTCATATTGATCGATAATCGTCGCAAATTCATTGATCTTTTCAGAATCATGACGGATTGTCTTTTCAAATATGGAGCGATCATCGTCAAAGACACCAATTTTGGTGGATGTCGATCCAGGATTAATGACAAGTATTCGATGTTTATTTTCCTGCACTGTTGTTACCTCCATTTGGGCAGCTGTATTGTAATGTTTGCATGAAAGAATTTCCCCCTATGATAGATAACCCCTTACTCTGTCCGATGTTCCCCCTAAAGCGGGAAGAAACGCTTCACTTTTTCACAAAGTAAAGCGTTTTTTCTTCTATTTATCCACGTCTGCTAAGAATGTGGTGTCCATTCTGCAGGAACTGACTTCTTGAACGGTGCATTTTTTCGATGCGCTCCTCTGCCATACGGTCAGCAGCAACGTACGTTGGAACGTTATCACGCTTCGCGATTTCAATGACGCGTTCTACATTGTTGTATACCTGCTCCACTTTCTTCATGGCTCTTTCACTGTTGTAGCCGTATAATTCATCTGCTACGTTGATAACTCCACCTGCGTTGATGACATAATCAGGTGCATAAACGATACCCATTTCATGGATAGCATCACCGTGACGTGTTTCTTTCAACTGGTTATTTGCAGCTCCCGCAATGACTTTTGCCTTAAGCTGTGGAATCGTTTCATCATTGATGATCGCACCCAGTGCACATGGTGCAAAAATGTCACAATCCACTCCGTAGATATCATTGATGTCCACTGCTTTCGCACCAAACTCATCAACAGCACGTTGAACGGCTTCTTTGTTGATATCAGTCACGATCAGATTTGCTCCTTCTTCGTGAAGGTGGCGGCACATGTTGTACGCTACATTACCGACTCCTTGGACGGCGATTGTTTTCCCTTCCAGTGAATCTGTACCGAAAGCTTCTTTTGCTGCTGCCTTGATTCCGCGGTATACTCCATAAGCCGTCACAGGAGATGGGTTACCTGAAGAACCGAAAGCTGGTGAAATCCCTGTTACATAATCTGTTTCTTCGTGGATCAAGTCCATATCGGCAACCGTCGTACCAACATCTTCCGCAGTGATATAGCGTCCATTTAAACCTTGGATATAACGACCGAAGGCACGGAACATTTCTTCGTTCTTATCTTTACGGGGGTCACCGATGATAACCGTCTTCCCTCCACCAAGATTCAGACCCGCAGCTGCATTCTTATAGGTCATCCCTTTTGCAAGGCGCAGTGCATCTTCAATTGCCGCTTCTTCTGATTCATATGTCCACATACGGGTACCGCCAAGGGCAGGTCCTAGTGTTGTATCATGAATGGCGATGATTGCTTTTAATCCTGAAGCTTCATCTTGACAGAATACCAATTGTTCATAGTCGTATTGTTCCATATAGCTGAAAATTTTCATTATTATTTCCCCCTGTAGGTTTATATTTTTAGAATTGATGATTATTTATTAGAAGCAGAGCATATAGCCAGAGCCAATGAATATAATTTACTTTCGGCACTGTCTGCTCTGGATGTTAATACGATTGGTGCTTTAGCTCCGGCTATCACTGCCCCTACTTTTGCCCTGGCAAAGTAGATCAAGGATTTGTATAGGGCATTCCCTGTTTCAATCGAGGGTACGAGCAGAATATCCGCTTGCCCCGCAACCGCACTTTCGATTCCTTTATGTTCGGCTGCATGATGGGAAACAGCATTATCGAGGGCTAACGGACCATCGACTGTACAATCCCGAATCTGCCCCCGTTGATTCATCATGGTAAGAGAAGCGGCATCGACTGTAGCCGGCATCGACGGATTCACCACTTCCACGGCAGCAATTGGCGCTACTTTCGGCATATCCACACCGATTGACCGGGCAACCCCGACGGCATTTTCGATGATTTGCGCTTTTTGTTGCAAATCTGGAGAGATATTCATTGCTGCATCCGTAATGAACGTAAGCCGATCGAAACCAGCCACCTCAAATGCTGCAACATGCGACAGGACATTACCTGTACGAAGTCCCCATTCTTTATTCAGTACTGCCTTCAAGATGACAGCAGTAGGGACATTCCCCTTCATAAGGGTACCTGCCTCATTTTCCTTTACCGCCTTGACCGCAAGCTCAGCTGCTTTTTGAGGCGAGAAGGCATGCTTGATTTTAATACTGCTGTGAGATATCAGCTGTGGGGCAACCTCTTCCAGTATGGAGATGATTTCTTCTTTATCCCCGAAAAGTAAAAAATCAGCCATCTTTTTTTCAACCGCCATGGAGACAGCCGAAAGGACTTCTTTATCTTCTGCTGCAGCGACTGCTACAGTGGAGTGTTCAATTCGGGTTGCTTTTTCCACTAAAGATTGTAGATTCATGTATGTCGTTTCAACCCCTTTTTTCTGTTATTGTGTTCCCAATTAACTACATGCAAGAAGCGTGCCAACTTTTAAATCCTGAAAACGCTTTATAAAGCCGGGACTACATATGCAATTTTCTTCACACTATGCAAATTACTTCATGCTATTTATTTCAATGTTATATTTTTCAATTTTGTAATATAAGTTTCTCACCGATACATTCAGTGCTTTAGCAGTAGCCGTCTTATTACCATTATTCTGCTCTAAAACGTTTTGAATTATATTTTTTTCATACTTTTCAACCTGGGTTGCAAGATCTTCATCGACTTGAAACGGAAGTTCTGCTAGGTTGACCATGGGCTTGGCCGTATTTTCTAATTGAGGTAAATGCTTTCCATCAATTTGGACTTCATTGTAGTTCATGAAGATGATGGCTCTTCCCAACACATTTTCAAGCTCCCTTACATTCCCGGGCCAATGATAATTCATAAGCTTATCCATGGCCAAAGCCGTCACTCCCTCGACGTTCCTTCCGTAATCCTGATTGATCTTTGTAATCAGGGTTTCCGTAATGAGTGGTATATCGGATTTACGCTGCCTTAACGGAGGAATTTGAATCGGCATCCGGTTGAGGCGATAATACAAATCTTCCCTGAAGGATCCATCGGCTATTCCCTTTTCAAGATTTACGTTCGTAGCGGCAATGACCCTGACATTGATTTGAATCGATTTCGTCCCTCCGACCCTCACAATTTCATTTTCCTGCAGGACCCTCAATAATTTCGCTTGTGTATTGGCACTCAGTTCCCCAATTTCGTCAAGGAAGATACTTCCATTATTCGCCTCTTCAAACAATCCGCGTTTCCCGCCACGCTTTGCCCCGGAAAAGGCGCCTTCTTCATATCCGAATAATTCGCTTTCCAACAGGTTCTCCGATAATGCTGCACAGTTGACCCTGAGGAATTTATTGAATTTACGGTCACTCGCATTATGTATGGCATGGGCAAATAATTCCTTCCCGGTCCCCGATTCTCCGCGGAGCAGGACGGTAGCAGGTGTTTTCGCGCCTAGTTTCGCTTGCTCTATGGCGATCATCATTTCCTCTGAGTCACCAATGATATCCTCGAACATATACTTCGCTTCAAGGGTTCGGATGATCCTCCTCGCCCGGTCCAACTCCTGGGTGAGAGATTGTATTTCCGACATGTCATGAATGACGCCGACACTCCCCTTAAGCTTATTGTTTACAATGATGGGGGCAACATTCACGATGACTTCTTTACGGTTGGGTCCTACCCGCATCCTCGTGCCACGGATCGCTCTCCGTGTTTGCAGCACTTTCAAATGGATACTCTCCCCTTCAGAGATATCCGCCGTCGCAGGCTTACCGATCACTTCCTCCCGGGAAAGTCCCGTGATCCTCGTGTAAGCAGGGTTGATCATAATTCCCTTACCCTCTTCATCGACAACTGAAATCGCATCATCACTGGAATGGATAATGGCTTCAAGCATCGTCTGGATCTCTTTGAGGTTGGTGATTTCCTCTGCCAGATTCACTACTTCTGTGATATCTTTAAATACTGAAAAGGCACCGATGATTTCATCCTGCTCCGTGATCATCGGAATCCGGTTGGAGATGATCTTCAATCCGTTCCCAAGGATGACTTCCTGATTGATTTCTGTCCGTCTTGTTTCAATGGTTCTGGTCAGCCTGCTCTCAGGTATCACTTCAGAAATATGAAGGCCCATCACTTCTTCCTGGTGTTTTCCGATCATTCTCTCTGCACTTTTATTAAACAGCATGACAATGCCTTGATCATCGATTCCGACCATGCCATCATCAGTTGAATTAAAGATAAGGTCCCTTTTAAAGGACTCGCTCGTCAATTGATGGATAAGATCCTCTTTTTCTTCGAGGAGCTTTGATATAAGGAAAGCCACACTCCCAGGGATGAGAACCGTATTCTTTCCACGGTGATCCCTAATTTGTTCAAACACTTCCTGTTCACCCGTCACCTCGATGACGATGTCTACGGAGTCACTGAGGAATGGTCGCCAATCTGTACCGACAGGGATGCCAAGTTCCTTTGAGAGCTTAATGCCTGAAGCGTTTTCATTTACATCTACAACAGCGATCACTTTCATGACGGAAACCTCGTGGAGGATCTGCAGGATGGCTGTTCCACCCTTACCACCGCCGACAATTAGAACCTCTTGCAACTTTCTTCACCCCGACACCTGCAATTTTTTTCACATCCATAATGTTACACTACTTTTCGAAACTTGACAATTCTCTGCTTGGAGTTAGAATTTTAGTAAGGAAACGAAAAGGAGTTATGCATCTCATGGTCCGTCTTATTGCACTGATAATCATGTTGGTCCCCGGAGCATTCGCAGCTCTCGGGATTAAGTTGATGAGAGATATGTTATTCGGGATCCTGCAGCCTCCGATCCCTTATCTTTGGCTTCAATTCATGATCGGGTTAGTCTTTTTTGTCTGCGGTCTGGGCTTCATTGCAGGTTTCGTCCTGCATCGTGACCGAAAACGCAATAAGGTTCAGTCCCGATTCAACAAGAAAGGCTAGCGCTATGTATGCGCTAGCCTTTCTTATTTTCCCTCAGATTCCATGCTTTTTCAGGATAATCCGTTACAAATGCAGTACAGCCCAGATTCAGTAATCTTTCCATTTGATCCACCTTATTCACCGTGTAAGGTCTGACACCAATACCGTTGTTCATCGCTTCTATGATCATCTCATCCCTTATCGCTTTCAAGTTGGGGTGTATCGCTTTCGCCCTTATTGACTGGGCATAAATCCAGGGCATGAATAAGCGTGATGAGTAAAGGGGCGCGATTTCAACAGCGGGCTCTAAACGGTAACAGGCCACAATCGAATAATGATTAAAAGAAGAGATGATAATCCGGTCCTCGTATCCAAACTCCTTGATCAGTCCGATCACCTTCTCTTCCAGACCTTGATAATCCATGATACTGTTTTTTAACTCGATATTACAAAGAAGGTCATTTCCCTTTAGCCACTGAAAGACATCCCTCAATGACGGAACGCGATTTTTCTTGAATAGTTTACTTTTGAATTTGAAATTCGCCTGGAGCTTTTGAATTTCTTTTAACGTATAATCTTTGACGAACCCTTTTCCATTGGTCGTCCGGTCGACGGTTTCATCATGTATGACGACCATTTCTCCGTCTTTTGTCAGCTGAACATCCAATTCAATTCCGTCCGCCCTCACTCGCTCCGCTTCATAGAAAGCTTCCATAGTATTTTCCGGGTGGGTACCCGCAGATCCACGATGAGCAAAAATCAGCGTCATGAGTTCACTTCCTTTGTTTTTCTATATGTAGATTGACTCCATTATATACTTATTTGCACCTTCCTCAAAGAATGTACCCTTTAACGCCTATCATCAAAAAAACCCTGAGGGACTCAGGGTTTTTCGCGTTTTATGGCGGCATTTAATTAGAACCAGCGGCAGCGGCAGCAGCGGCGGCGATTGTCCATTTCTCCTGCTACATCGTTTTCCCTGCAACGGCGAACAGCTCTGCAGAAATCTTCTCCTCTGATATAAGCTTTGACAGGAACTCGGAAGTTGTTGTCGGAAGCCCCTGCAACATCATTGTTTCTGCAACGGTCATAGGATCCTCCTACATCGTTATTATCACGGTAGTATCCCATAATTTCACCTCCCCCTATTTTGTTTTTGCACTACACTTTATCTTATGATGCAGGGGACAGGCTGTAAGGGCGAACCACCATTTTTGAATAAAAGAGGCGATTGTAATAGGGTTTGATGAGGCTTTGGGAGGACAAGCAGAAGAAAATGAGCAAACAAAACCCCCTGACCCGAATAATCAGAGGGATAGTCATATGAAAATTTGGATGATGCTTGTATTATTCCTTACTCTTTCAAGAAGCCATATGCTCCAGGCGCAGTTTGTCCGCTACCATGGCAATGAATTCACTGTTCGTTGGTTTTGCCTTAGACATGCTGACGGTGTATCCGAACAAAGAAGAAATGGAATCAATATTCCCTCTGCTCCAAGCCACTTCGATGGCATGACGGATCGCCCGTTCCACACGTGATGCGGTCGTATTGTATTTCTTAGCAATATCCGGGTAAAGGACCTTTGTGATGGACCCGAGTAACTCGATATCGTTATACACCATAGAGATGGCTTCACGTAAATATAAGTATCCTTTAATATGTGCCGGCACGCCTATTTCGTGGATGATGCTGGTGATGCTTGCATCCAAGTTCCTTGGTTTTTGTTCTGTATTCATTCTGGATGAGGAAGGTTTTTTGATGATTGAGTTTGATTTACCGCTGACTTGTCTGATATGACTCACTAGGTTTTCCATATCGAATGGCTTTAAAATAAAATAAGAAGCTCCAAGGTCGACAGCTTTCTTCGTCACATCTTCCTGACCGAAGGCCGTAAGCATGATGACGTTTGGAATTCCCTTCTTTTCACGAAGTCGTTCAAGCACCGCCAGCCCGTCCAGGTGAGGCATGATGATATCCAGGACCAGGACATCCGGATCGACTTCCTCCAATAAATCTAAACAATCTTGACCATTATGGGCAATCCCTACTACTTCCATATCATTTTGCGAAGCAATGTAGTCCTCCAATAAAGACGTCAGCTCACGGTTATCATCCACAACACATACTTTAATCGATTTCACTACAGGTTTCCTCCTCAATCCTAATTAATTCATCTCTGTAATTTTATTCTAAATTACTTTTTCGACAATGCAACCTAAATTCCTTTTATTTTTGAAAAAAACTTGAAAATTATTATATTTTCTTCGATTTTCTAACGATTTCTTTATATTTCGACCCTATTCGATATTCACGATTCGTTTTGTCGAATATTCTTTATTTTATCAAGGATCAACTCTCTTTGGCAAACGGATGTAAAAAGCACTACAAAAAAAAGAACCCTTATGAGTACCTGGTTTCGGTACTTTCGTAAGGGTTTTCCACTTTCAGCTTGCCCGGTTATGATCTTTTTTATAAATATCGATTCCTGCTTCACTCAGCATCCATTCAATGTGGACCCCATATCCACTGGTTGGGTCATTGACAAACACATGGGTGACAGCCCCGATGACCTTCCCATTTTGAATAATGGGACTTCCGCTCATCCCCTGTACGATTCCACCTGTTTTCTTGAGCAACTCGGGATCCGTCACTTTCAAGACCATCCCTTTTGTTGCGGGATACTTTTGAGGGATGGTACTGACGATTTCAATATCGTACATTTCAACTTCTTTCCCATCCACAACGGTCAAAATTTGTGCCGGTCCTTCTTTCACTTGATGAGACAGTGCGATTGGCATCGGCTTATCCATCAAGTCGTTTTCAATGGACTGATTCAATTCACCAAAAATCCCAAATGGACTGTTACGCTTAATATTACCGATGACGTTCCGGTCAGACGAAAAGCGGGCCAGTTTCTCTCCTGGTTTTCCATCCGTCCCTTTTTGAATCGAAGTGACTTCAGAATTCACGATTTCCCCGTTTTCAACAACGATCGGTTTCTTCGTATCCATATCTGAAATCACATGGCCGAGTGCTCCGTATTTCTTCGACTTTGGATCATAAAATGTCATCGTCCCGATCCCTGCCGCCGAATCACGGATATACAGGCCTAATTTATAGTTTTTGTCCCCTTTTTCCTTCAAAGGAAGCAATTGTGTCTTCACGGTCTTTTGATCCCGCTTGATGACGACGTCTAGAGATTCCGCTTCTTCTCCTGCCTTCTGTACAAAAGGAGCAACATCGGCAAGTTCTTCAATCTTCGTTCCATTAATTTCAGTAATCATGTCCCCTACCTGAATCCCGGCTTTTTCGCCGGGTGACATCTTCCCACCATCGGTTTCCACCAGATGATGCCCAACTACTAACACCCCGACAGTATTTAATTTCACACCGATGGATTGTCCACCGGGAATCACTTTGAAATCTTTCAGTACTTCTACATCGACCTTTTTGATGGGCAGGCCGGCAAGCTCGAAGACCACTTCGTCCTTACCTACAGAGCTTCCCTGGATGGAAAGCTGGCCTTTCCCTTCTTCCAATTGAACATGCTCATTATGCGACGAACCCATGGTCGTGACGGATGCAGCCTTAGGGAGAGCAACTTGATCCCCTTCCATCATCCTTACAGAGTTCGGAGTATTGACAAATTGTTGAACCGGTTTGTAAAAACCAATAAGACAAAGCGAAACAAGGAGAATTCCACCTATACATTTCCTTAACCAATCTAAACTCAATATATTCACTCTCCTCGCTTCTAATCCACAAACACTTACTATTGGCTACAGTTTTAATTTTGCCTTTAAAAGCCACATTTATAACTGGTAATCATGAAAAAAAAGCTACCCGAATTGGATAGCTTTTCATGTCTCTTTAATGGAACCGGCCAGTTGCAGTAATTCCTTTGCATGCTCAAGCGTCAGATCGGTTATTTCCACTCCTGAAATCATACGTGAAATTTCCCTGATCTTATCTTTTTCCTGAAGACGCTTCACCATGGTGCTCGTCCTGCCTCCTGACATTTTTTTCGAAATGAACAAGTGACAATCGGCCATGGCTGCCACCTGAGGCAAGTGAGAGATGCACATCACTTGTGAATGGACGGCAACCTGGTAGATCTTTTCAGCAATGGCCTGGGCGACCCTGCCGCTCACACCTGTATCAACCTCATCAAAAATGATCGATGTAATCCCTTGATGCTTTGAAAAAATGGTTTTAAGGGCAAGCATGATCCGTGACAGTTCCCCACCTGAAGCCACCTTCGATAACGGCTTCAACGGCTCTCCTGGATTGGTGGAAATATAAAACTCAACCGTATCCCAACCATCCTTCTTAAAATCATGAAACGAAAAGGATTCGTTTTCCCCGCTTTTCACAAACCTGACTTCGAATTTCGTCTTATCCATATACAGCTGCTTTAACTGTTCGTGGATACTGGCGGTCAATTTCTTCGCCCACATTTTTCTAGTATCGGATAGGTTTTTCGCCTCCAGGGATAGATCTTTTTCAAGTGAATGTAATTTACTTTGTAATTGTTCAACATGGGAATCCTTATTCATAATCGTTTCGATTTCTTCTTCGATCTTAGAACTATAGGCAAGAATCTCTTCTACCGATGATCCATATTTTCTCTTAAGACCATTGATTTCATTCAATCTTGCCTCAATCAGGTCCAGTCGATTCGGCTCGAATTCAAGCATATCCAATCCACCCCTGACTTGATGGGCAGCATCTTCAAGGATATAATACGCATTCGATACGGATTCAAGCGTCTTTGCATACTGAGAATCGACTTCTGCAGCGGTTTCAAGATGGCTCATGGCGAGTCCTGCCCAGTCCATCCCCTTTCTTTCACCTTGTATGCTGTCATACGAGGTTTGAAGCGCTTCGAATAGCTTTTCAAAGTTCATCAGTTTCCGCTTCTCTTCCTGCAACTCTTCATCTTCTTTAAGCTGAAGATTCGCATCTTGGATCTCTTTCAGCTGAAATTGAATCAGATCCAAGCGATGAGCCATCTCCTGTTCATTATCATTCAATCTGTTCAGCTGCTTATAGATGGATAGATACTCTTTGTATACTTGTCCATAACTGGATAAACCGGATGCAATATCCTTCCCTCCGAATTGGTCCAATAAGGAAAGATGAAGGCTTTCATTCATGAGTTCCTGATGTTCGTGCTGCCCGTGGATGTCAATAAGGGATGCCCCGACTTCCCTCATGATGGCGATCGTCACCAGCTTCCCATTAATTCTGCAAACACTTTTCCCCGTGCTCGAGATATCCCTTCTGAGGACGATCATACCTTCCTCGATCTCGATCCCGAAGTCTGCCGCTTTCTGAAAGCAGGGATGTGTTTCATTATCAAGAATAAATAACCCTTCAATTTCCGCCTTCTTCTCCCCATGCCGTACATACTCAGAGGAGCCTCTGCCGCCAACAAGTAAATGAATGGCATCGATGATGATCGACTTACCCGCACCCGTTTCACCTGATAATACAGTCAATCCTTCTTCAAACGAAAGGGAAAGGGAATCGATAATGGCGAAATTTTTGATTGATAGTTCTTGTAGCAAAACATTCACCTCAAATAAAAAGGAACTTTCCCCTCAAAATTTTGAAAAAGAAAAGCTTCCTATTGGATTTTGTATAAAGGGCTGACCATAAGCCCCGTGATATTGATCGTTTACAGCATATCTAAAAATCGTTCTGAAACGACTTTCGTTTCTTCTTCCGTCCGGCAAATAATCAAACAGGTATCATCCCCGCAAATGGTCCCGAGAATCTCTTCCCAGTCCAGATTATCGATTAATGCCCCGATGGCATTAGCATTTCCGGGTAACGTTTTCATCACCAGCATATGCCCTGCCTGATCCACTTTCACGAACGCATCCGTCAGTGTACGCTTTAACTTCTGAAGTGGATTAAAGCGCTGATCTGCCGGCAAGCTGTATTTGTATCTGCCATCCATCAGCGGAACCTTCACAAGATGGAGCTCCTTGATGTCCCTGGATACGGTTGCCTGCGTCACATTAAACCCTGCATTCTTCAGGCCTTCCACCAGCTCATCCTGCGTCTCCACATCTCTATTCGTAATGATTTCCCTGATTTTAATATGTCTTTGCCCTTTGTTCATCATAGAACATACACCTCTTACATTTGATTAAAGCCTGTATAAATATACCTCTACGCTTATGTTAGCCTATTTCGTTGGGAAGTACAATAAAAAAGAAAAGCGGAGGCGGCTCGTTTAGAGGCGACAAGCATAAGACGAACATCCCACAAAGGCGTTCTTTGCCTTTTTGGGATGTTTGGCTTGTGACTCGAGCCTCTAGCCGCCGAAGCTGGACAATAGAAAAGCGGAGGCGGCTTGGTCAGGCCCGACAAGCATATGGCGAGTAACCCGGAAAGGCGCTCTTTGCCTTTTTGGGTTACTTGACTTATGACCTCGAAGGACTAGCCGCCGGAGCTGGACAAAAGAAAAGCGGAGGCGACAAGCATAAGGGAGCAACCGATTAATGGATATTTTCGACTTTTGGAGATATATTATCAACTTTTGAAGATATATTACCGACTTTACATAATATATTATCGACATTGTCCATTATATTATCGACTTTCCTTCCAGCGCATTTATCAATCAACGTTAAAGGCATTTCCCATAAAAAAAGCCACTCTCCTAAGAAGAGTGACCCTGTCATTACTGCTGTGTTTTTGCCTTAAATTGACTATGCGCTTCATCGATCACGTCATCCGGTGTGGTGGTAAGGAGGGACTCCCCTTCACCCTCCTGCCCCGGCCATCTCAGATGAATGAGGAATTCTATATTCCCATCTCCGCCTGTAATGGGGGAATAAGAAAGACCTGCTATATGATAGCCTTCTTTGCTAGCTAATGTCATGATTTTTTCGATGACCATTTTGTGTACGGCAGGATCCCTTACGATTCCTTTTTTCCCGACCTGATCCTTACCCGCTTCGAATTGCGGCTTGATTAAAGCGACACAATCCCCTCCAGGTATCAATAGGGTTTTCAGGACAGGCAATATCAATGAAAGGGAAATGAAGGAGACATCGATGGAAGCAAAGCTTGGCATCTCCCCTTGAAGATCCGCCGGGGTCACGTATCGGAAGTTCGTCCGTTCCATCACCACGACCCGTTCATCCTGTCTTAGCTTCCAGGCTAATTGGTTGTATCCTACATCAAGAGCATAGGACATTTTTGCGCCATTCTGGAGGGCGCAATCCGTGAAGCCGCCAGTGGAAGCACCGATATCGATCATCACTTTACCGTCCACATCCACATCGAAGACCTGTAGAGCCTTCTCAAGCTTCAAACCGCCACGGCTCACATAAGGAATCACTTTCCCTTTCATTGTAAGGGGGATATCTTCACTTACTTTTTCCCCGGGCTTATCCAATCTCATTTCATTGGAATAAACAAGACCCGCCATGACAGCCCGCTTCGCTTTTTCTCTTGTATCAATCAATCCACGTTCTACCAGAAGTACATCTACTCGTTGTTTTTTTACTTTCATCATTAAGCCCTTTTTTGTTTTTTTGGTGTGATCGTTAAAATGCGATCCACTATGTTTTCTTTTGTCATACCGATTTCATTCAATAATTCCTTCACACTGCCATGCTCGATGAAGTAATCAGGAATACCGATCCTGTCGATCACGGCGTCATGGAAGCCCTGTTCCTGTGCGAATTCAAGAACACCACTTCCGAAACCGCCTTGAAGAACCGCTTCTTCGATCGTCAGCACAGGCATCTCTTCTTCCAGGATCCTTTTCAGCATGATCTCATCCATCGGTTTGATGAAACGTGCGTTTACAACCCGGACCGAAAGTCCTTGTTTTTCCAGGTCTTCTGCCGCTTCCATGGCCATCGGGATCGTCGTTCCGAAAGTCAGGATCGCTGCATCGGTTCCCTGTTTCAATATTTCCCACGTTCCAATCGGGATCGTTGTAAGTTCCCCGTCCATCGGTACTCCATACCCGTTTCCACGTGGATAACGCAGAGCGATTGGACCGTCATTATATTGAAGTGCCGTATTGACAAGGTGCTGACCTTCATTCTCATCTTTCGGCATCATGATCACCATATTCGGTAAATGTCTTAAAAAGGCGATATCGAATACCCCTTGATGGGTTTCCCCGTCGGCTCCGACCAACCCGGCACGGTCGATCCCGATAAAGACGTTTAAGTTTTGGCGGCAAATATCGTGAACCACCTGATCGTACGCCCGTTGCAGGAAGGTAGAATATATGGCTAAGAACGGCTTCATATCCTGCGTGGCAAGACCTGCAGCTACCGTTGTGGCATGCTGCTCGGCAATCCCCACGTCGAACATCCGATCAGGGAATTCCTCCGCAAATCCGAGAAGTTTGGAGCCGACCGGCATTGCCGGGGTAATGGCCACAATCCGTTCATCCTCACGGGCAATCCTTCGGACCGTTTCACTCACAAGGCCACTCCAAGAAGGAGGTGCATTCACGGGCTTGATCAGATCCCCGGTATCGATCTTGTAAGGTCCGGTACCGTGCCACGTTCCTTCTTTGTCCGACTCTGCAGGATGAAACCCTTTTCCTTTTTTCGTGATCACGTGTAAAAGGACGGGTCCTTTCGTTTTCTTCGCATATTGAATATTTTCAGCAAGATCATTATAATCATGTCCATCGATCGGTCCAAGGTATGTAAAACCAAGCTCCTCAAAGAACATTCCGGAAACGAATAAATACTTCAAGCTGTCCTTCACCCGTTCTGCTGTACTGGCTAATTTGCCGCCGACAGCAGGGATACGCTTAAGGATATATTCCATTTCATCCTTCACCCAGTTGTATTTGCCAGCTGTACGCAAACGGCCAAGTACACTGTGAAGGGCCCCTACATTCGGAGCGATGGACATTTCATTGTCATTTAGTACAACGATCATGTCCTTCTTTTCATGACCGATATGATTAAGTGCTTCAAGTGCCATTCCACCAGTCAAGGCACCATCACCGATCACAGGGATAATATATGAATCTTCTTTCTTGACGTCCCTCGCGATCGCCATACCCATGGCTGCCGATAATGAAGTGGAACTATGACCGGTTTCCCATACATCATGCTCACTTTCATTCCGTTTCGGGAAACCGCATAACCCCTTATATTGACGGAGGGTGTCAAACTGACAGGCCCTGCCGGTTAATATCTTATGGACATACGATTGATGACCAACATCCCAAAGGATTTTATCTTTTGGACTAGAGAAATGCTTATGAAGGGCAACGGTTAATTCGACCACCCCTAAGTTTGGACCAATATGACCGCCGGTTTTGGAAAGATTCTTGATCAGGAATTGGCGAATCTCTTGGCTGAGCTCTTCTAATTGTTCATTCGACATGCTCTTTAGAAAAGAAGGCTCCTTTATTGATAATAGATCCATGGGGTCCACTCACTTTCATCACTAAATATTTTGTTTCTCACGTTTAAAACCTTTTTTCTTGTTTTTATCTTTTTTGTCTTTTTTATCTTTGATCAGGACGATATGAAATCGGTCTTCAAGAAATTGTAGAACTTTACCAACTCTAAATATTATATCCTTAGAATAGGTGATAGCAAACGTTTTTCCAAGCGCTTTGCCTCCGACTGTCAAGGAAGCGATGATACTTGTCAGGGTTACGCTTACGATATACTCCTTCAAGGACCCTCCCTTGAGGTGAAAGGAAACCGCCAGTTGTACCAATACAATGGCTGATGCGGTCCCGCTTATGATCCCTGAAATATCACCGATCACATCGTTACAGAAGCTTGCGAATCGATCTGCGTTCCGTACAATTTTGATTGAATATTTCGCTCCGTATACCTTTTTGGCCGCCATGGCGTGAAAAGGGGTTTCATCAGCTGCAGTTGAAGCGATTCCCAGCATATCAAAAAAAATCCCGATGAAGACGATGATCAACACGACTACGAGCCCTGTAAACCATGCGACCCCATTTAAAACCATATTGGAAGTAACTGAAAAAATAGCCGCTAACACAAATGTGATAACGGCAATGCTGACACTCCATTTTATTGAGTTTTTCATTGTTTCATTCATTATCGTTTAAACACACCGTTTCTACTGTGTAAATAGTTTGGTTATATGTAATTGGGGGGTCATATAAAGAGTAAAAATTGCAGCTTAGGTCCAGTAGGTTTTCCCAATCAGGTACCGGATGTTGCCATACCGGCGGTTTCCCATTAAACCCGACTTAGCCGCGTCACCACAAGCTAGACTGGATTACCACTTAGTCCGCACTATAATCCTCTTTATATGTCCGAATATGAACAGTCTAGGAGTTTTCCTCAACAGTCCTTAACACAATCCTTAGCCTCTTTTGCAAAGAGGATTTCATATGGGCGAAAAAGCACATATCAATGGCCAACTGATGTGTACCCTGTAACCATAATCCCCTCTCTCTTCACTCAAGGCAGGCTACGCTGCTAGTGAATCATCACATCGCAGGTTCATACTTTGTTCTTATTGCATATGCTTTAAAGCCAGCATAAGAAACAAAGCCTCCGCGGCTCGCGGGTCAACGCCCACATGCCATTGTGGATCGCCCTCAAGCCTTACTCCCAGATATGACCCAAAGCTGGGCGCCTCAAGCCAATTCCAGGAACTTCATCGATGTGCCCTTTAGTGGATTTTTAGGCCCACCTTCAGGATTGGTGGACTGACTAGAATACTGCACCACCCCAAAATTTATTCTAACCGTATTATAACATATGTTAAATCACTAGCTCAAATATAGAATGTTTTAATGATTCCGGGAAACGATCAAACGGGCAATTTCTGCCAGCAGACCGGAGTCCACCGGCATGGAAGTAAGGGCCGTCAGCGCCTCGTCCAGATGAAATTGAAGCTTCTCCTTCGCACCTTTCATCGATAAAAGGCTCGGATACGTACTCTTATGTTTCGATTCGTCGCTCCCCACCGGCTTACCAATCATTTCTTCAGAACCTTCAATGTCGAGGATATCATCCTGAATTTGGAACGCCAGACCGATGTGGTATGAAAACCGTTCAAGCAGCTCAAGTTCATTCTCTGACGCACCTGAAATGATCCCGCCGGCCAATACGCTGAATATGAGTAACTTCCCTGTCTTATGAACGTGAATGTTTTCAAGCTCCTGTACAGTTAACCGCTTATTCTCCCCTTCGATATCGGCAACCTGTCCGCCGACCATACCTTCTGGACCGGCACACCGTGCGAGAAGGGCGATGAGTTTCACCTTTTGGTCATTGGGTAAGGCTGAATCTTCTGCAATGAGCTGAAAGCTATATGTCAAGAGACCATCGCCTGCAAGAATCGCCGCTGCCTCCCCGAACATTTTATGATTGGTCGGCTTGCCTCTCCTTAAATCGTCATCATCCATGGAAGGAAGGTCATCATGGATCAAAGAATATGTATGAATCATTTCAAGGGCGGACGCAGTATTGAGGCCCAGCCTCGTGTTTTGATTGAACGTCCGGATCACTGCCAGCAGGAGGATGGGACGTATCCTTTTTCCACCTGCCTGCAGGGAATAAATCATGGCCTCCTTTAATACAGGAGGGATCTTTAGGCCTTCTACGGTCTCAACCATATGTTTGGTGATCAGTTCGCCATGTTCCTGTTGAAACTCTTTCAATGTAATGGGAGGATACATGTATTATTCCCCCTCATCGAGATCAAAGGATTTTTCCCCTTCATCCGTCATCATTTTCGTTAATTGATTTTCTGCTTTTTGCAACGTATCATGACAATATTTTGAAAGGTCCATCCCTTTTTGATAGAATTCCAACGCCTTCTCGAGGGGAACTTCCCCTTCTTCTAATTTCTCCACGATTTCTTCCAACTGATCCATAGCTGTTTCAAATGATAATTCTTCTTTAGATTTTGCCATTTTGCTCACGCTCCTCAACGGATTCAACTTCACAATGTATTTTTCCATCTTTGACATTAATCTCGATGCGGTCGCCTTCCTTTACCTGCCGAGATGACTTAATCAGATCTCCTCCGTCACGGTAAACGAGGCTGTATCCCCTGTCCATGATCTTCAATGGACTGAGGGCATGTAAGGTGGACAGCGCTGAAGTGAAACGATGATTCTTTTCTTTCAACACTTGTTTGAATTGCTTCTCAAGCATGGTCTGCATAGATAATACCCGTTCATGCTGCACCTTGATGATCTGGGATGGATGAACACGCTCTAGCCTTGAATGAAGAACGGATAATCGATCCCGGTCTTGTTTTACATGCATACTTATATTTCTTTGCAGTTGATCGGTCAGCCGGTCGACGGCCTCGACCTTCTGCTGATAAAGATTTCTGGGATTTCTCAGAGCATACGATTTGGTTAATCCATTTAATCGGTTTCTTTCGCTTTGCAGCTTTGTTTTAAACGATTTAATCAGCCTTAATTTCCGGTTCATGATCCTTTCCAATAGATCATCAATATGAGGAACAGCTAATTCCCCGGCAGCCGTCGGCGTAGGTGCCCTGAGATCTGCCACAAAATCGGCAATCGTAAAATCCGTCTCATGCCCCACGGCAGAAATGACGGGAACCTTTGACTCAACAATCGCTTTCGCCACTACTTCCTCGTTGAAAGCCCACAACTCTTCAATCGAACCGCCACCCCGGCCGATGATCAACACATCGATATCCCCGTGCTCATTCACCTTCCTCATGGCGTCTGAAATCGAGCCTGCCGCTTGATCGCCCTGGACCAGAGCAGGATAGACGAGTATTTCTCCAATCGGATACCTCCGCTTGATCGTCGTGATGATATCACGGATCGCAGCACCCGTCGGGGAGGTGACAACGGCGATCCGCTTCGGAAACTTAGGGATCATCCGTTTGCGCTCAGGCTCAAAGAATCCAGCCTTCTCGAGCTTCTCCTTCAGCTGTTCATACGCTAAATAAAGCTCACCGATTCCATCGGGCTGCATTTCTTTCACATAAATCTGATATTGCCCGCCTGACTCATACACGGAAATATCTCCGCGGATCAATACATTCATCCCATTTTCCGGCTTGAATTTCATTGACTGATTGTGACTTGAAAACATCACAGACAATATCCTGGCCTTTTCATCTTTCAGAGTAAAGTACATATGTCCGCTTGAGTGCCTTTTGAAGTTAGAAATTTCGCCCCGTACAAACAGGTTGGACAGATGCGGGTCCCTGTCGAATTTACGTTTTATGTATTTTGTCAGAGCTTGTACCGTTAAATAACGCGATTGATCAAGTTCCATGCTCACTGACTCCTTTGTCCCTTGCACCGAAATACATGCAGGAATACGGAAAGGGACCAGCGATTAGCCGTCCCTTTCCTTTTATGTTACGTATATTGTACTATTTTTTAACCATTTTGGCGATTCCGGAGAGCCCATTCGGCAGATTTCACCGTGTTATAAAGAAGCATGGTAATGGTCATCGGGCCGACTCCACCGGGAACAGGGGTGATTTTCCCTGCTTTTTCCTTTACTTCCTCAAAGTTTACGTCTCCGCACAGCTTGCCATCTTCATTACGATTCATGCCTACATCGATGATGACAGCCCCGGGTTTGATGTCTCGAGACCCGATCAGATTCGCTTTCCCTACGGCAGAAACGATAATATCCGCCTGTTGTGTGTAGGAAGACATATTGTCGGTTTTGGAATGGCAGTACGTCACGGTGGCATTCCGGTTCAGGAACAAGTGGCCTGCCGGCTTTCCGACAATGTTACTTCGCCCTAATATGACGACGTGTTTTCCTTCTACCGAAATGTTTTCATATTCAAGCATTTTCATGATCCCAAGCGGCGTGCAGGAATAGAAAGTATCTTGATTCGTCACCATTTTCCCGATAGAAACCGGATGAAAGCCGTCCACATCCTTCGATGGAGAAATCGTCTCAATCACGGTAATCGGGTTGATATGGTCCGGCAGTGGAAGTTGAACGAGAATTGCATGAATATGATCCTGTTCATTCAATTCTCTGATTTTTCCAAGCAGCTCTTCTTGTGTAAGAGTGGATTCATATAAATAAAGCTCTGAATGGATCCCAAGATTACTGCATGCCTTCCTCTTCATTTTCACATACGAATGGGAGGCATGGTTATCACCCACCAGGATGACCGCCAGGCCAGGTACGATTTCCTGCTCCTTCAGCTGTTCAATCTGAGTCTTTAATTGCTGCCGATAGTGATCTGCAATGAGCTTACCATCAATTATAGAAGCTGACATTCACTCGCCCCCTTACATTGTTAAGATTGACTTACCTTTGAAAGGACACCATTGATAAATTTACTGGATTGATCATCACCAAAGATCTTTGCTATTTCAACCGCTTCATTAATGACCACATTATTCGGAACGTCTTCTACAAACAGAAGCTCGTACACGCCTAGACGCAAAATATTACGATCGACTTTTGCCAGACGGTCAAATGACCATTTCTCCAGATTTTCACGAATATGGCCATCAATCCGTTCCTGATTCTCGATGAAGCCTAGAACGATCTGCTCAAGATACGCATCCATCTTCTCCTCTTCCTCCAGCACGTTCCTTAACGCAACTGCCGGCTCAATCCCACTCATATCTATTTGAAATAACGCCTGTAAAGCCTTTTCACGGGCAACTCTTCTCTTCATCTTCTATTTACTCCTTTTAATCCATCAATTTTCATACCTTTGATAATAGCACAAACCAAGGGCATTACGCACGCGTATGTAAAAAAATCAATATTCTGACAAGAAAAGCGGCAGACACAAAAAGAACGGCCCCCTAAAAGGACCGTTCTTCCCCATTACATTTCTTCGTCAATTTCAGCTTCAAACTTTTGGTTTTCAAATTGAACGCCAACGATATGAACATTCACTTCATCTGCTTCGAGAGCAGTCATGTTAAGCAAGGCTTGACGGATGTTATCCTGGATTTTTTGAGCGACCGTCGGGATGGCTACACCGAATTTCATGATGCAGTATACATCCACGATGATTCCTTCTTCGGCCAGTTCCACTTTGACACCCTTACCGTGGTTTTTCTTTCCAAGACGCTCGACGACACCTGTTGCGAAGTTTCCGCGCATTTGGGATACGCCTTCGACTTCTGACGCGGCGATTCCTGCGATCACTTCAATCACTTCAGGTGCGATTTCAATTTTCCCAAGACCGTCTTTACCGTGAGACATTTGTAAAAGGTTTTGATTTTCCGCCATGTATGGCACCTCCTGAATTCACACTAGGATTTCATTACTTCATATTTTTCTAAGAATTTCGTATTGAATTCCCCACCTACAAAGGTTTCATGATCTAATAGTCTGAGATGGAACGGGATGGTTGTGTGTATACCTTCAACCACAAATTCACTTAGAGCCCGCTTCATCCTTGAAATGGCTTCTTCACGTGTCGCTCCATAGGTAATCACTTTGGCAATCATGCTATCGTAATATGGAGGGATCATATAACCAGGATATGCGGCTGAGTCGACTCTTACGCCAATGCCGCCCGGTGGAAGATACATTTCAATCCGCCCCGCTGAAGGCATGAAATTCTTCTCTGGATTCTCGGCATTGATACGGCATTCAATGGCCCAGCCAGTGAACGTCACTTCTTCCTGTGTCAGGGAAAGCTTTTGTCCTGATGCCACGAGAATCTGTTCCTTAATCAAATCGACACCTGTTACTTGTTCCGTTACAGGATGTTCCACCTGGATACGCGTATTCATTTCCATAAAGTAGAATGATTGATTTACGTAATCATATATAAATTCTACCGTGCCGGCACCTGTATAATCAACCGCTTTGGCTGCTTTTACTGCTGCTTCCCCCATTTTAACACGATTCTCTTCTGTTAAAGCAGGCGACGGCGTTTCTTCAATCAGTTTTTGAAGACGGCGCTGAATCGTACAGTCCCGTTCACCAAGGTGGATCACGTTTCCGAAGTTATCGGCGAGCACTTGAATTTCCACGTGCCTGAAGTCCTCGATGAACTTCTCGATATATACACCCGGGTTTCCGAATGCAGTCATGGCTTCCTGTTGGGTGATCGTCACCCCTTTGATAAGCTCTTCCTGACTTTTCGCGACACGGATCCCTTTACCTCCGCCACCGGCAGTGGCTTTGATGATGACGGGATAACCCATGGATTCTGCAAGCTGAACTGCATCCTCTGCATCTTTCACTATGCCTTTTGAACCAGGGACAATCGGAACGCCTGCTTCTCTCATCGTTTCACGAGCCACATCTTTCGTCCCCATCTTGGAGATGGCTTCAGGTGAAGGACCGATGAAGATGATGTTGCAATCGCGGCACAACTCTGCAAAATCAGAGTTTTCGGCTAGAAATCCGTAACCCGGGTGGATCGCATCACAATCCGTCAGTTTTGCCACGCTGATGATATTTGTGAAATTCAGGTAGCTGTCTTTCGAAGCAGTAGGTCCGATGCAATAAGCTTCATCCGCTAATTGAACATGAAGTGCCTCTTTATCTGCTTCAGAATAAACGGCTACACTTTCAATGCCTAGATCTCGGCATGCACGAATGATACGTACAGCAATTTCTCCTCGATTGGCGATTAGTACCTTTTTTATCATATCTATATTCGCTCCTTATTCAGGTTTAACCAAGAATAACGGCTGACCATATTCCACTAATTGACCGTCTTTTACTAGTATTTCTACGATTTCGCCTTTTGCTTCGGCTTCGATTTCATTAAATAGTTTCATCGCTTCCACGATACATACCACTGAGCTTTCATCGACTTTATCCCCGACTTTTACATATGGACCTGATTCAGGTGAAGAGGATTGGTAGAATGTCCCAACCATCGGAGATGTGATTTTATGTAAGTTAGCATCTTCTGCGCCAGCTTGTGGAGCTTCTTTTTCCGGTTGTGCAGGAGCAGCAGCTTCCTGTACAGGTGCTTGTTGAACGGCTTGTGCAGCAGGTTTTACTTCTTCGACTGCTTGTACCACCGGCTGGGCCGATACGGTCACGCCATTATTTTTCTTTAGATTGATCTTAGAACCATCATGCTCGTATGTAAACTCTTCAACACTTGATTGATCTACGAGTTTGATTATTTCGCGAATTTCTTGAATTTTCAACACTGTTGACACCCCTCTTATAGTTTAAAAAATTATGACTAGCTACTAACATCATACGATAATACCTCGTATAAATTCAATATGCGATTCCTACCATCCTTTTAAAAGCGCATACAACCCTATCTCTATTCTAGACCTTTTTCGGAAAAAAATAAAATAATAGAAAAGGATTTTTCATTTATCTGATAAAAAGGTACAATAAGAAATTTCTGGCTTAAACATAAATAAGCCGCCTAAAGAGTCTGCTTTAGGCGGCAACGTGGCCTGGATCCGTTTAGTTTGCCGGCTGGAATTCCACTGCGACCGGCTTCATTTGTCCCACTTCACTCATGACCAGGCGGATGATTTCATTGGCATCGGCTTTAGTGTGCTCTTTGTCTGATTTCACTGTGATCCGGATGTTTTCTCCGTTTGCTCTGACAAGGGCATCATCGTAACCCATTGTTTTGATCATCGTTTCAAGGACCGATTCCGTCATGGCCAGTTCACGAAGGTTTTCCATCTGCTCATAGGCTGCACTCTTTTCTTCCGCTGACACATCCGCGTTTGCTACCTTCGCCTCCAGCTCTTCACGAAGCTGATCACGCTGGTCTGTCACTTCAAGACGCAATGCTTCGAACATTTCATTTCCAGCTGCGTCCGTGACGACTTCCATGCCGTTGTCTGACATTGTCTCTTTATCTCCACCTTTAGCCTGCTCTTTCGCATCCTTTTCCTGATAAGCCATATCTGTCGCTTGTTGTGTTGGTGACGTAATGTAGTAAACCGAAAGGACAATCACAAGACTCAACATCGTTAATAGCCAAACCGTTTGTTTTTTCAGTAACATCTATCATTTCCCCCTTATTGTTTGGGCAGGACCGATACCCGGTGACTTGGAACATCAAGGGCGCGGGTTACGGCCTCTATAATCCATTTTTTGATTTGTATGTTATCGGCTCCCTTTGCTACTACAAGGACACCGGTGACTTTAGGTTTTTTTGTTTCTTTCACAATGGGAACTTCTTTATCCCCGTTATTTACAATAACGATTTCTTCTTCCCGGGATTTATCTTCGATCGACCGCTTTCCACCTTCTTTGTCTTCTTCATCGGTGGATTGTGTTTTTGTAGATTCATTTTTTTCATACACTTTGGATTCTGTTGCCTCCACATTCACGACGACATATACATCGCTAACCCCGACAATTTGATCAAGGGCTTCTTTCAACTGATTTTCGTATCGATCTTCGTAATCCCTCATGGACCCATCCGATTCCTTTTGACCGGATCCGAATGTCGCCACTTCTTCAGGGGTACCTCCATCCACCTGCTTCGCAACCTCCACCCCTTGATCACCGCTCCATAGGTCGCTGATCAGCATGAAGGCCACTCCTATGAGAAGCACAATGAGAAAATAATGCAGCCTTTTACCTTTTTTTCCCCTTGGTGGAGAGTTTGCGTCTTCTTTTGACAACCATTCCTTCAGCATATTCAGCGGACCTTTATTAAAGTTCATTCGCTTCCCCAGTCCCCCCTTCAACTGTAATGATTATTTTGTCTTGTGTTAGATTCCATTGTTCGGCTAGTAAGGTGGCCAGTTGGGACGTATCTTCGTCGGATGTTTTCTTTCTTGTTTCAGATCCCGTATCGATCTCCACGTTCTGGACTGTTTCAATCGTGCTGTCTTTTTCACTTACCTTTTCTTTCACAATCACTGTCACTCCTGTAATACTGTCGGGAAGATTTTCTACGTCATCTGCTTGTATGGTCACCTTCTCAATGACTTTGCCGTGCTCATCCATCATCTCCTTTTCTGCTTCTTGTTTCATTTGGACAGCCATCTGTTCTAAAATATATGCACGTTGTGAGGCTTGTATTTCTTTTTTCTTCATTTCTATTTCATTTTCCATCGATTTATTCTGAGAAGGACCATTTAAATCTATGGAATTCATCACCTCATCAAAATCCGTGGACATCAATTTGAAGAGCGGTGTAAGGATGATGGTGATCAATAATAAGCCGGTCACGATTTTGGCATATTTCTGCATATTCGAGCTTGGAAGAAGCATGTCAATGACGGTGGCTAAGAGAACAAAGATGATGATATTTGTAATCCAATCGGTTAGAAATGACATGGCGGGACCCCCTTATCGCATCATCATCGTAATATTTCCCGCTGCAATGATGACGGTAAGACTTAAGAAAAACATAAAGGACACGATCGCCAGTGCCGCAAAGACATAAATCACACTCTTTGCGATGGTATCCAGGCATTCGATCACCGGCCCTCCCCCGAGAGGTTGAAGGAGAGCGGCCGCCAGTTTGTATATGAAGGCAATCATCAAGATCTTTATGGCCGGAAAGGCTGCAATGATCAGAACGATGGCGACACCCGCTATCCCCACCGTATTTTTGAGGAGGACAGATGCGCTGATCACGGTATCTGCTGCGTCCGTGAACATCCTGCCGATGACCGGGACAAAGTTGCCTGTCACAAATTTCGCTGTACGGATCGTTATACCGTCCGTAACGGCTGCGGTGGCACCCTGTACGGATATCACCCCGAGAAAGACCGTCATGAACGCCCCTAACAGTCCGATGCTCCAAGTTCTCAATAATTGAGCGAGCTGAGTCACTTTATAATGACTGGAAAGGGTGCTCACAATGCTCAGAAGGGCGGATAGGAACAGGAGGGGCAGCACGACATTTTGAATGAGCAGACCGCTTGTATTCATCAGGAAGATAATGACCGGGTGAAAGAAAGCTGCCGAAACCACGCCTCCTGAAGCGGCAATCAGGGCAAGGAGCAGCGGGATGAGGGCGATGATGAAATGGACCATGGTGGAGATCGCATCCCGGGTGTAGTCGATGGCCACGTGAAAACTATTCAGGGCGATGATGATCAGCACCATGAATATGATGCTGTATGCCACCTTGCTGACGCTTCCCCCTTCGAAAGCATTCTGCAGGGACTGGAGAAACATGCTGAAGATCGTGAGCATAATCAGGGTCCCCAATAACTTTCCATTCATCACAAGCTCCTGAAAGGCAAATTTGAAGATTCCGCTGAACCATGCCTTGAAGGAGAACTCTTTCTCGCCTTTCATGAAATCGATCAAACTGCCTTTTTGACTTTCGGGAAGATAGCCGCCGTATTGATCCACGATACTATTCCAGTATCCTGTCAATTCTTCAACCCCTAACCGGTCCAGCTGCGCATCGATCAATTCCTGCTGGATGTTTGTATCGGGAGGAGTCTGTTCATCCCCTTCTTCTGCTTGTCCACTTGAGGCTGTGATGAAAAAGATAACGAGTGCTGTGACGAGTATCCGGTATAATTGCAACATTATTCCACCTCTTAACGTTTCGCTTATCCAGTCGGAATCATATTGATGATCGTTTCGATGATGACTGTCAGAATGGGAACAGCCATTGCCAATATTAAGATCTTTCCGGCAAGCTCCACTTTCGCTGCCAGTGCCCCCTGCCCGGCATCTTTCGTAATGTGTGAAGCGAATTCCGCTATGTAAGCGATGCCGATGATCTTCAGGATGGTTTCCACATACACCATATTCACGTTTGCGTTTGCAGCCAATTTCTCAATCATATGAATGATGGAATAAATTTGATCAATAAGAAATAAAAAAATCGTACAACCTGTAAACACAATGAGCAGGAAAGCAAAATTTGGTTTTTGTTCTTTCACAATTAAAGCAAGAAAAGTAGCAACCAGTGCAATACCTACAATCTGGATGATTTCAATCGCGGACGCCCCCTTATCCTTGATATAAGAAGACCGATTTTATCTTCTGGAACAAATCATCGACAATCGAAGCCACCATGAACAAGATGTAGATGAACCCGAATAATGTCACCCACTGGGCATATTCCTTCTTTCCTACCTGATCTAAAATCGTATGCAAAAAGGCGACGACAATCCCTACTCCGGCAATCTTGAAAATAATATCCACGTCAATTCCCATATTTATTTCCCTCCTGGTTTCTAAGCCTCATCCCGTATGCCGTCCGCAAGTCAGAGTAGTAGGATGATCAACAAAAGTCCTGATAGAAAACCTAGACTTTTCGTCATCTTTTCATATTTCTTCTGCTTTTCAACGGCTTCCGTTTCTTCCCTATCCAGATGTTTAAGAGCAAGCTGGATATGTTTTTGCTGAGTCATCATGTCGTGTCTGCCAAGGTTTTCTCCGAATTGCTTCAGGATTTCATACTCACCCGCTTTAAAGGCCGTTAACTTCCAGACATCGTTCAGGCTTTCTTCCCATGCTTTCTTCACTGAGATCTCCTGCTCTGTCAATTTCTTCGAGAACGTTTCAAAAAACCAGGAAACAGGCTTTTGCAGTTGTTTGGAAATCTTTCTGGTCGCTTCGTGCAAAGGGGTATGACTATAGGTGATTTCAGCTTCCAATGACTGAAGGGCCAGCTTCAATAGCCGAAGCTGCCTTGGCCTTTCCGTCAAATATTTCGAAGCTTCGAACCCTGCCCAGGAAGTGGAAAGGAGAATAAATACAGCGCCAACAAGTTTTATCATTTACGTCACACTCACTTTTTTCAGAAGAGATTGTCCGTGTTCGTCCCACACCTCATGGACCTTACCCGGTTCATCCCCCCTCCTCAGTTCCACGAATCGTTCAATCGTCTGTAGATTCACAATATCCTTGATCACAGGTCTCTTCCTTACTTCGCTTAAAGAAGACCCATGCGTCGTCATGACAAGGGTAATACCGGCATTTACGGCTTCCTGAATCGCCTGACCGTCTTCCACCCGTCCGATTTCATCCACGATCAGGACATCCGGACTCATGGAACGGATCAGCATCATCATGCCTTCAGCTTTTGGACAGGCATCCAGCACGTCCACCCTCGGACCGAACATCAGCTGAGGGATGCCGTTCACGCAGCCGGCAATTTCTGATCGTTCATCAACGATCCCCACCTTGAATGGCGGGATATTTCTTTCAGGGACCCCCGTCGAAATCATCCTGGCCAGATCCCGTAACAGGGTCGTTTTGCCGGTCTGAGGGGAACCAATGAGCATCGTATGTTTCCAGCCGTCACTGTACACATATGGAAGGATGGACCGAGCTATGCCAAGCTTTTCCCTGGCAATCCGGATATTAAAAGAAGAGAGATTCCGAATCCCCTTCACAACTCCGCCCTCTAGTATCACCTTCCCGGCGAGCCCCACCCGATGCCCGCCTTCAATCGTGATATAGCCACGCTTCAATTCTTCTTCCAATGTATAAAATGAATGGCGGGATAATTTGTTAATGAGCTGTTCACTATCTTCTTCTGTGACCGTATAGGAAAGAAAGTATGGCTTCCCCCGTGCCGTTACCTCTAATACACGGTTGGTACGAACCCTGATTTCTTCTATCCGGTCAATCAGATCTTGTGGAAGGGACAGGACTTTATCAGATATAGTGCTGGGTAGAAAGGCTAGAACTTCTTGCATATGGAGACCTCCTAATCTTGTTCCACTTCGGGTAGAAGGATCTGGACCCTTCGTACATGCTTCCCGATAATACAATGTATTCTAGCGAATGGAGATTATGACAATAGAGTTGGGAGATTCGAGGTGGTCATTGGGAGTGGAATGGAAAAAGACAAAAAAAAGCCTGAACGGGATTCATCCCGTTCAGGCTTTTGATATTTATTCTTTATCCCCGTGATACGTAAGATCCGTCCGTTGTGTTAATGATCAGTGTGTCCCCTTCGTTCACGAAGAATGGAACGTTTACCACTAAACCTGTTTCAACAGTAGCTGGCTTGGATCCACCGGAAGCCGTGTCACCTTTGATTCCCGGTTCTGTTTCCGTCACTTTTAATTCAACAGAGTTTGGAAGCTCGACACCAAGCGTTTCGGCTCCATACATCATAATGGATACTTCCATGTTTTCTTTTAAATATTTCAATTCATATTCGATGGAAGAAGCAGGAAGCTCGATTTGATCGTAGCTTTCGTTGTCCATGAATACATGCATGTCCCCATTGGCATACAGGTACTGCATTTTACGGTTGTCGATCTGTGCTTTTCCAACTTTTTCACCGGCACGGAACGTTTTTTCCTGGATGGCACCTGTGCGCAGGTTACGAAGTTTAGAGCGGACGAACGCGGCTCCCTTACCTGGTTTAACGTGTTGGAAATCGATTACCCGCCAAATTCCGTTGTCGACTTCAACGGTTAAACCTGTGCGAAAATCATTTACTGAAATCATGTTTATTCCTCCTATTGATTAGTAGGCCTTTTTCAGGACTAAAATGGTAGAATGATTAGATCTTTTGTTGAGTGTGTTAGTGTTTCATTTGAATCTTCCGTTATGAGTGTATCGTCCTCGATGCGTACGCCGCCAACACCCGGTACATAGATACCTGGTTCAACGGTTACAATCATCCCAGGCTCGAGAACCACATCAGAGCGCGTAGAAAGTCCGGGTCCTTCGTGTACTTCAAGACCGATCCCATGCCCTAATGTGTGTCCGAAATACTCACCATAACCCTTTTCTGTTATGTAATCGCGTGCGATCGCATCCGCTTCCTTACCTGTCATGCCCGGCTTGATCCGGTCCATGGCAAGAAGCTGTGATTGAAGGACGACATCATAGATCTCTTTCAATTTCTCGCTTGGTTCTCCTACCGATAAAGTACGTGTCATATCGGAGCAGTATCCTTTATAGTATGCACCATAATCCAAGGTTACAAAATCACCTTTTTCAATGACTTTATCACTGGCCACCCCGTGAGGCAGTGCAGAACGATAACCTGAGGCAACGATGGTATCAAAAGAGGATGAAGTGGCTCCTGCTTTTCTCATGAAGAATTCTAATTCATTTGAAACCTCTAACTCTGTCACACCCGGTTTGATGAAATCTAATATATGCTTAAATGCTGCATCGGCGATATCCGCCGCATCCTTAATTATATTAAGCTCTTCAGGTGTCTTAATCAAGCGTAACTTTTCCACTAAACCGGATACCGGCACCATTTCCGCTTCCACTGTATCCCGGTAGCTTTCGAAAGCACTGTAGGTCATATCGTTCTTTTCGAAACCAAGTTTCGTAATACCCAGGTTCTTCACCTGCTTTGCCACTTCTTCATGAATCGGACCGGTATGCTGCACGATTTCATAATCAGCTGCCTGTTCCGTTGCTTGTTCTATGTATCTGAAATCGGTGATGAATAAGGCCTTCTCCTTTGAAATCAATACCACTCCCGAAGAACCCGTAAAGTTCGTCATATAGCGTCGGTTATACATACTCGTCAATAAAATACCGTCAAGTTCATTCTCTGAAAAGGTTTCACGTAATCGTTCAATTTTCATCGTGTTCCACTCCCTTAATGTTCATTATAATGGCTTTGAGGGCCAACTCGTACCCAAACAGTCCGAATCCGACGATCTGACCAATCGTCTCAGCTGCCACCACAGACTGATGCCTAAACTCTTCCCGTGCATGAATATTTGATATATGCACTTCCACAACCGGAACGGATACCGACGCCACAGCATCTCTCAACGCATAGCTGTAATGCGTGAACGCACCGGGGTTCAATATGATCCCCCCATATCCTTCATCTTCACAGGTGTGGATGATGTCAATCAATTCCCCTTCATGATTCGATTGAGCGGCAAGCAATTCATAACCGTCATCTTCTGCCTTGCTTTTCAAGGTTGATTCCAGTTGAGCCAGTGTGACATGACCGTAAATAGCGGGCTCCCGTTTCCCTAATCGGTTTAAATTGGGCCCATTTAACAGTAAGATTTTCACCATATGTAAACTCCTAAAAAAATAGAATGTTCATCATGAACATTCTAACATAAACCTTTTACCTATACCTACTTAATTGTCTGATAAATTAATGAGAAACTTCCCCTGATTTTTCCTTTTCATCCTGATGCCTTAATTCATTTTCTTCGTATGAAATCGAGTAACCTATAAATACACCGTAAAGAATATACAAACAGAACGTTGTGATCAATGTGTGATAATCAATGGCTGTAAAGGATTTTATGCTTGGGAAAAGTGGATTCAGTACCAGAAAAAAAGCCAGGTACAGAGCGATTCCGTACGCTGCACCAACCCACATGGACTTGAATTTTCTCAACAGGCCATAATAAATGAGGGCCACGCCGATCGATATGACACCATAAGCCACGATGGATAGAACGATACCGATCCATTTGTCCACCCAGTTCCCGACTGCCCAAGGTTCGAATATGATATTGGGTTCAATCTTCGTAAAGGAGAAGAAGTAGCAAATGTATGCAATCCCGCTCCATAACATCCCGGCTGTAAAGCCCGTCACGACGACCATTGCCGTGAAGGAAAGCGGTTTTTCACTTTGATTCTGCTCCAACCGTGGATTTTCTTTACTCTCTTCCGTCCCATTCTGGACCTTCTCATGTTGCCCTTTCTGTTCTGCCATCTGTAACACCTCCATTCGTAGTATGTCCCATAGAATGAAACATTTGCATGGAATGTTTATTTTTCTCTCCTCCAATCTGGACCAGATCGTAGATAAATAACATTCGGGAAACGCTCTCTCTAGTGATTTTCTTCAATATTTAGTAAAATAGATAATATCTTTTAAAGTTTCAGAAAAAAGAAGTGGGTTTGTCCCCTTCATACCCTGATAAAAAATCAATTTATACGGTTAAAGAAGGCCGAAATGGTCTAGAATAATAGTATAGATAATATCTAAGATGGATAGTGATGTAAGGAGGTGGCTTTGTTGAACGCTCGTAATATCTTTGTTTTCACACTCATTTTGTTGGCTATAATCGGGCTCGGAACTTCCCTGTTCGGAAATCCTTTAGGTCTTGCAAGGCAATTGCTGATTACAGCAGCCGTCATCGGGATCATCTATTTCATTTACAAAAGATGGTTCAGTGGAAGACGGACTGGAAATAGCAATGAACAGAGAGCGTTTGTTAAAGCAGCCAAGCAATCGAAGAAGCGGCATAAGAAGAAGTCTACAAGTAAACCTCAAGTATCCAATGTTTCAAAAAAACGTTCGATACGAAAAAAATCCAATGCCAAACTAACCGTAATTGAAGGAAAAAAGAATAAAAAAAACAATCGAGCTTCGTTTTAGGAGCTCGATTGTTTTTTTAATGGGGCCATGTCTGCAAAAAGGCTGCGGCCTTTGTTTTCCCGTATTGGACGAGTTCAATCTTCCGCTCGGGAGTGAGTTCGAATTCAGTGGTGAGTACCCCTTCAGTCGGTATAAAAATAATGTTCTTTTCAAGCTTTCTGGAAATATATCTTGAATCATGGGCGTCTTTCATGGTCGTAAAGAGGGCTCCATATAAATCAATGGCATTTTTGATCGGTTTTTTCGGCTTACTCATCAAGTCGTGACTAAGCTTCACTCCGAGTACCGGCCTTACCTTCTTCACATTTTCCCTGTCAAAGAGCCACATGGGGAAATTACTGAGCACCCCCCCGTCCACCATGAAACTGGTCCCTTCGAGTGAACGCAGTTTCACAGGTTCAAAGAAATAAGGAAGGCTCGCACTCATCCGAATCGCCCTGGCAACGGGAAAAGTTTCTTTCGGTATGCCGTATTTCTCAAGGTCATCAGGAAGTACAAGCAGTCTTCCGTTTGATAAATCCGATGCAATGACACGGAGGGACCTGGGGGGCAGATCGGCAAACGTATAGATCCCCCTCGCTTTCAGCTTTTCCTCCACCCAGCTTTCAAGTGCCGCTCCTTTATATAATCCTAAACGATAATAAACTCGAAACCACTTAAGGATCGGAAGGGAAATGACTGCGTTTGAATCCAACAGGTCTTTCAAATCAAGGTCGCCCATGATTTTGAGTAATTCACGACTTGAGTATCCTGCAGCGATAAATGCAGCAATCACTGCCCCTGCACTGGTTCCTGCCAGCCTCTTGAATGTGTATCCTTCCTCTTCAATCGCCTGGTACGCTCCAATCATGGCGAGCCCCTTTATACCTCCACCGGAAAATACGCCATCGATGTCCAAAGGCTCCACTCCTTTTAGTGTATTACTACATCTTTAATTCACCTGGAAGGATTTTAGACTAAAAAAAACAGGAGGGGAACCAGTCCCCTCCTGCGCATTTTAATGATTATAGTCCACACTTCAGCTGAGCGCCGCAGTTTGTACAAGTATTGCAACCACCCATATCTTTTACCGTACCTTTACGGCAGACCGGGCATGTATTCCCCACTTCAGAACCGATGGTTACGTCCGTGGAACGCACGTCCTGGATTGTATCCAGTAATACGATCGGCTTTTTAGCGGTCGGAATGTCATGTTGTTCCTGTTCATTTTCATCATCAAAGCTGTTTTCTTCCGCTTTAAGGGTAAGCACCTGAGAATCACGGCTTCCGTCCACATACACGGTACCGCCCTTTGCTCCACCTTTATACAGTCGTTCATATACTTTTTCTACCTGTTCTACCGTATAACCACGAGGGGCATTCACGGTTTTCGAAATGGAGCTGTCGATCCAATTTTGGATGACGCATTGAACGTCGGCATGTGCTTGTGGAGCCAGGCTCATGGAAGAGATAAACCATTCCGGAAGATTGTCTGCATCCGCATCCGGATTTCTCTTCAAGTAATCCTCTACAATATCCGCCTTTACTTCAATGAATTTACCGAGACGTCCACTTCTGTAATAGGTGAAGGAGAAGTATGGCTCAAGACCCGTCGACACCCCGACCATCGTACCGGTCGAACCTGTTGGGGCCACCGTCAGCAGATGGGAATTCCGGATTCCGTACTCTTCAATGTCATGACGTACGTCTTCAGGCATTTTCTTCATAAAGCCTGTTTCCACGAATGCCTTACGCAAGGCCTTCGTTTCTTCATCAGTGCTTCCAGTCAGGAATGGGAAGCTTCCTTTTTCCTTCGATAATTCAACGGAAGCACGATAAGCAGTTGTCGCGATGACTTCAAAGACTTCATCCACAAGCCTGTTACCTTCTTCTGATCCGTATTCTTTTTCACAGTAGATCAATAAGTCGGCAAGACCCATTACGCCAAGGCCTACGCGTCGCTCCCCGAGAGCCTGCTTCTTATTTTCATCCAGGAAGTATGGAGTCGCGTCGATGACATTATCCTGCATGCGAACACCGACTTCAACCGTACGCTTCAATTTCTCGAAATCAACGGTCTTCGTCTCTTTATCCGCAAACTGAGCAAGGTTGACGGCTGCCAGGTTACACACTGAATATGGAGCAAGGGGCTGCTCGCCGCATGGGTTCGTGGCCACTACCTTTTGGCCGTATGCTTTCGCATTCGTCATATCATTGGCGTTATCGATAAAGAAGATTCCTGGTTCAGCTGAGTAGGTTGCACACACATTGATCAGGTTCCACAGTTCTTTCGCCTTGATCTTTCGGTATGTGCGAACTTTGTATCCAAGCTTTTCCCATTCGCGCACATCGCCTACATTATGCCATTCTTCATTATAATAGTTCATTTGCTCTTCGTTATAACTTTCCACATCAGGGAAGCGAAGCTCATATTCACGATCGTTCTCCACGGCTTCCATGAAGTCGCTTGTCAGGCAGACGGAGATGTTCGCCCCTGTCAGGAATTCTGAATTATGGACACTGTATGTGCCCCCTGTGCGCAGTTTTTCTTCCGCATTCTTAAGGATCTTCACATCGAATCCACCATAGCCGGGGATCTGTCTGTAGTTCAGGATCCCTTGATACATCGCTTCCTCTTGTTCAGTCAGCGGGGTGAATTTCAACTTATCCTGAGCCGCCTTTTTGATGGTTTCATCTTCCGTGTTTTCAAGAAGATAACGCAGGATACGCGGGTTTTGCATTTTAGAGATAATGAATTCAATAATATCGGGATGCCAATCTGAAAGCATGATCATTTGTGCCCCACGTCTTGATCCGCCCTGCTCAACCAAGTGAGTCAGTTTCGCGATGTCATCCAGCCAGGAAACGGAACCTGATGATTTCCCGTTGACACCTTTCGCGAGAGTATTGCGTGGACGAAGGGTCGATCCGTTCGTTCCGACTCCGCCGCCGCGGCTCATAATCTCCATCACCTGCTTGCGGTGCTCTGAGATACCTTCGCGGGAATCCTGTACGAATGGCATCACATAACAGTTGAAATACGTTACATCCGTGCCTGCACCCGCTCCGTATAGGACACGTCCAGCAGGAACAAAATGGAGATTCACTAGCTCATGATAGAATTTTTCAAACCAAACCTGTCTCTTTTCAGGAGTTTCTTCCACCTCTGCCAAGCCTGTTGCGTTACGCTTCGCAATTTGTTCATAGTAGACTTCAAGTGGTTTCTCAATGACATCGAGTGTCCTCGAGACAATCCCTGTCTCCATCTCCTCCGGTTTATCGATGGCACTTCTGTACTCTTCTTCGATCCAGACAGATGCTTTTTTCGTTTCCCAATCGATGCTTGAAATGTAGCCCAATCCCCTTGCAGGAAACTTGGGATCTTCCTTGATGGTGAGGACCACGAAGTCTCCTTCGCTAAGTGTGATCTTTTCCGTATCCTTGAACGAATAACGATCGATCATGACCAGACGGGAGACACCTTTGTGTGTAGTAGTCATATCCGGTGTGATGGGATGTACTTGAGGAAACAATCCAATATCCTTATTTAATCTCTCGGTGTTTAATTTCATCGCATTTTTCGACGCAACAGTCATAAAGACAACTCCTTCTATCTCAAATGTTTCAGTTTCTGTTTTCTTCGCTGATGTCTTATATCAAGTATTAAGATATCATAGCCATTCTGGAAAAGCAATAAATAAACACAACATATTGTGTACGAAAAATTATTCGACACACCATATATTGTGTTTCAGGTCAATAGGTCATTTGTTTGTCAAACGGTTAATATGCCAATAAAAATAGAAAACAGGAGAAAAGAATAGAAAAACATCTATTAATCCCGCTATTTCTATTAATTTTGAACTTGATATAATATAAAGCACCGTAATCGTTGGTAAAATAGGAAAAAAGCGACAAGCATCGCTTTTTTTCAACAAAAAATTTTTTAACGTTTAAAATTCCACTCATCAGATTCGTATCGTGATTTGGCAAGATCCACAACATATTGTGTTTCCTCTTCAGAGAGCTCATAGGGCTCGAGATGGATATTCAATCCTTCCTCAAAACCTTTTTTGAATGCTTCCTTCGCCATATCCATTGTGACCGGCACTGAACTGATCTCATTCATTGCAACAGCCTTGCTTTTAAATGCCCGCTGCATACGCTCTTTTACCCTGTCGGAGGGGTATTTGAACAGGCTGAACAACTTATCCTCATCAAGGTCCAATAGAATCGAGCCGTGCTGAAGGATAACACCTTTTTGTCTCGTCTGTGCACTTCCTGCCACTTTTCGTCCTTCCACGACAAGCTCATACCAGCTCGGGGCATCAAAGCAAACCGCCGATCGCGGATTCTTTAATCCTTCCCGTTCTTCTGCCGTCCTTGGTACAGCAAAGTAGGCTTCGAGACCAAGCCCTTGAAATCCCTTCAGAATCCCTTCTGAAATCACACGGTACGCTTCTGTGACTGTCCTTGGCATTTCCGGATGTTCTTCTGACACGATGACGCTGTACGTCAATTCATGTTCATGAAGAACCCCTCTGCCTCCCGTCGGCCGTCTTACAAAACCAAGTCCGTGTTCTTTGACAGCGTCAAGATTGATTTCCTTTTCTACTTTTTGAAAATAACCGACAGAAAGTGTCGCTGGATCCCACCCGTAAAACCGGATCGTAGGAGGGATCTTCCCTTCACTGTGCCAATCGAGCAAGGCCTCATCAAGGGCCATATTATAAGAGGGAGAACAATTCCCGGAGTCAATGAATCTCCACGTTTCCTTTTTCATGCAGCATACCTCATTTGCGTCTTCTATTTAATAGCGTTATGTAAAAATTCATCTTCATTCAAGTCCGTTACTAGTCTATCAAATCCAATCGAAAAAACAAAGAAAAACAGATTGGAAAGTCTTTGCTGTAAAATAATAAATTTGTTTTGATTCTTACGCACTTCATGAATATAATAGAAGGTAGCGCATTTGTAGAAAGGAGCATGAATGATGGAAGGATTATATATTCTTTTAGTCGTACTTGGTGGAATCATCATCTATTCACTTTTTACGTTCTTCTATCAAAAGAGAATCGTGAATACACTGAATGAGGAAGAATTTCGAGCAGGATATCGTAAAGCTCAATTGATAGATGTTCGTGAAGCGAATGAATTTGAAAACGGTCACGTCCTCGGTGCACGCAATATTCCTTTGTCACAGATCAAAATGAGACAAAAGGAAATCCGCTCAGATCAACCCGTATACCTTTATTGCCAAAGCGGGCTCCGCAGTGGAAGAGCAGCTCAAATGCTGCACAAAAAAGGGTACCGCAATCTTCACCAGTTACAAGGTGGATTTAAAAAATGGACAGGGAAAGTAAAGCATAAAAAATAATGCAGAGAGATCGCCCCTGGGCGATCTTTTTTTTTGCATGCGGTTCGTGAGTGGCCGGGATGCATCCGCAAATGGAACTAAATGGTTTACGGCTGGATTTTTTGATCTTTCGGCCGAATTATTGACCAAAACGGCTGGTTTCCTGTTCATTTCCGCTGGATGATCACCCATAACGGCTGGATTCCTCATCACCATCACTACATATCACAGGTCCGTCCCTCAACTAAAAGCCCTGCAGAGATTTTCCTGCAGGGCTTTCGGTGTCAATGGTATGTTTAGCTCTCTTTTGTATAACGGAGTACCGGTTTTCTTGCAGCCAGTGTTTCATCCATACGCTTCACGATGGTTGTGTGAGGGGCTTCCTGGACGATTTCCGGTGTTTCTTCTGCTTCTTTGGCAATTTGGATCATGGCATCAATGAAGGAATCAAGGGTTTCTTTGGATTCTGTTTCCGTCGGTTCGATCATCATGCACTCTTCCACGTTTAACGGGAAGTAAATGGTTGGTGGATGATATCCGAAGTCCAGTAGTCGCTTCGCAATATCCAATGTTCGGACGCCGAGCTTCTTCTGACGTTTCCCACTGATGACAAACTCATGCTTACAATGACGATCGTATGGCAGGTCAAAGTGAGGTGCCAGTCGACGCATCATGTAGTTGGCATTCAGGACCGCGTTTTCCGTTACGGCTCTCAGTCCGTCCGGCCCCATCGTCCTGATATACGTATACGCACGGACATTGATTCCAAAGTTTCCATAGTAAGGTTTTACCCGTCCGATGGATTCAGGTCTGTTGTAATCGAATTCGAACGTGTCACCATTTTTCACCAGTACCGGTTTAGGAAGGTATTTAATCAAGTCTTCCTTCACTCCTACAGGACCGCTTCCCGGACCACCGCCACCGTGAGGGCCAGTGAATGTTTTGTGGAGATTTAAATGTACGACGTCAAATCCCATATCCCCCGGTCTTGCTTTTGAAAGGACGGCATTTAGATTGGCACCATCATAATACAGCTTTCCGCCAGCTTCATGAATGATGGAAGCCATTTCCATGATATTCTCTTCGAATAATCCAAGGGTGTTCGGGTTTGTCAACATCAGGGCAGCCGTGTCATCCCCGACGACGCGCTTAAGATCGTCTAAATCGACGAGTCCATTATCGTTTGACTTCACCGTAACCGTTTCAAAGCCGGCAACCGTTGCACTGGCCGGGTTAGTTCCATGAGCTGAATCGGGTACGATGACCTTCGTACGGTGTGTATCACCATTTGCTTCATGATAAGCACGGATCATCATAAGCCCGGTCCATTCGCCATGGGCCCCTGCAGCAGGTTGAAGGGTGACTTCATCCATACCGGTGATTTCTTTCAAATGCTCTTGCAGGTCATACATCAGTTCAAGGGCACCTTGAACGCTTTCCGGTTCCTGCAGCGGGTTGATATGGGCGAATCCGTTCAAGCGTGCAACGTTTTCGTTCACTTTCGGATTGTACTTCATCGTACAGGATCCAAGTGGATAGAAACCGGAGTCCACACCGTGATTACGCTTGGACAGTGCCGTATAGTGGCGCATGATATCAAGTTCCGAAACCTCCGGGAGTTCCGGTGCTTCTGTGCGGATGTAATCTGATGGAATGAGCTCGGATAAATCTACCTGAGGTACATCCATTTCAGGTAAGCTGTAACCAATTCGGCCTTCTTTAGATAATTCAAAAATAAGAGGTTGATCTTGCTTATTCATGACAATCCCCCAATTCTGCTGCGAATGCGTCGATTTCATCTTTGCTGCGAAGTTCCGTGACAGCCACCAGCATATGCTGCGTTAAGCTGTCATCCATAAGTCCAAGGTCATATCCACCAATCATGTCTTTTTCGAGTAGCTTTTGATTGATTTCTTTGACAGGCCTATTTACCTTTATGACAAACTCATTGAATGATGGTCCTTCAAACGCGACGAGGAACCCTTTCGCTTTCAAGGCTTCTTTAGCGTAATGAGCTTTTTGGATATTCTGAATGGCCATTTCTTTGACACCCTGTTTTCCTAGTGCCGTCATCGCGACGGATGCAGCGAGTGCATTCAATGCCTGATTGGAACAGATATTCGATGTCGCTTTATCGCGACGGATATGTTGTTCACGGGCTTGGAGAGTCAAAACGAAACCGCGGATACCGTCTTCATCAACGGTTTGACCGACCAGGCGTCCAGGTACCTTGCGCATAAGCTTCTTATTCACGGCGAAGTATCCGCAGTGAGGTCCACCGAAGGCGCTCGGGATACCGAATGGCTGTGCATCCCCAATGACAATGTCCGCCCCTAATTTCCCCGGAGGTGTAAGTGCCCCGAGTGCGAGGGGATTTGAGGACACGACGAACATCGCTTTTTCCCCATGTGCCACTTCTTCGATCGCTTTCAGCTCTTCCACACGTCCAAAGAAGTTAGGATATTGAACGATGACCGCTGCAATCTCATCACTCATTAATTTCTTAAGTTCTTCCACATCGGTTACACCATCCGTGTGCGGAATCTCCACCACTTCGATATACTGACCTTTTGCATATGAGCGCAAAACATCACGTGATTCGGGATGGACTGTGCTAGACACTAGGACCTTCTTCCGGCGGGTCTGGCCAGCACTCAGCATTGCTGCCTCTGCAAGGGCCGTCCCCCCATCATACATAGAGGAGTTGGCTACATCCATTCCTGTCAGTTCACAAATCATCGTCTGGAATTCAAAGATGGCTTGAAGTTCCCCTTGGGAAATTTCAGGCTGATACGGCGTATACGCTGTATAAAACTCTGATCGTGATAATACGTGATCTACGATGATGGGCATGTAGTGATCATAGACCCCTGCCCCGAGAAACGATGTATGACTTTTCAGGTCAGCATTCTTCGCTGCCATTTTAGTCAGTTCCTTTACCAATTCCGTTTCGGACTTCGCTTCTTTGATGTTGTAATCCCCTTTGAAACGAACCTGTTCAGGAATATCTTCAAATAGATCGTTAACGCTGTCTACTCCTATTTGTTCTAACATTTCCCTTTGATCCTGCTCTGTCATCGGTAAATAACGATGCTTCATGACCGTCATTCCTCCCCTATTTCTTTGGTCTTTTATAAAAAGGTGTTGATGCCACTTTCGCTTTAAGCTTTTTCCCTCTGATTTCAACCAATACTTCTGTATCCAATGAAGTGAATTCTTTATCAAGCAATGCCAATCCTATATTTTTCTTTAATGTAGGAGATTGTGTCCCTGTTGTGACTTCCCCTATTTCTTCTTCACCTGAAAATACTTTGTAGCCATGACGTGGAATGCCGCGGTCGATCATTTCAATCCCTACGATCTTTCGTGGGGCTCCTTCGTCTTTTTGTTGTTTCAGTACTTCCTGACCGATGAATGGCACCTCTTTATTTACTTTTACAGCGAAGCCAATTCCAGCTTCAATCGGTGTGATGGATTGAGAAAGTTCTTGGCCATAAAGTGCAAGATTCGCTTCAAAACGCAAGGTATCACGTGCACCAAGTCCACACGGCAGTACGCCATGCTCTTTGCCGGCAGCTAAGATCGTCTTCCAGATTGAAGCAGCATCACCTGTAGCACAATAGATTTCAAAACCATCTTCACCTGTATAACCGGTACGGGAAACGAGTGCAGGTTTACCATCTATGTTCACTTCCGTCTGAAATTTAAAAAAACCGATATCACTCAATGTTTGTTCATTTGTAATTTTTTGTAGAACTTCTTCCGCAAGAGGGCCTTGAAGTGCCAATTGCGCCATATGTTCAGAAATATTATTAATTTCAACTTCTTTTGTCTGATGTTCTTTCATCCATTTGAAATCTTTATCTATATTTGCTGCATTGACAACAAGCAAATAATCATTGTCTTTAATTTTATAAACAAGTAAATCATCGACCGTCCCACCGTTTTCGTAGCACATAGCCGTATACTGAGCGCCTCCGTCTTTCACTTTGGAAACATCATTTGTCATCATTTTTTGTAAGTAGTCAAGAGCCCCTTCACCCTTCACTTCAATTTCTCCCATATGAGAAACGTCGAATAGTCCTGCCCGGGATCGTACCGCTTCATGTTCTTCCTTAATACTTGAGAATTGCACTGGTAAAGCCCAGCCACCGAAGTCGATGGTCTTTCCTCCATACTCTTTGTACACTTCGTATAAAGGTGTTTGTTTTAACTCTGACATGACTTTTCCCCCTTTATCTTCCTTACATGCATAATCCTTAACCACGTTTTATCCCATGAAAAAAGGACAGAAAAACCCCTTTTCATAAAGAAGTTTTCTCTGTCCTTGCACCTGAAAGTTTACCGAAGAACGGCTTTCCCCTTTGGTGGTTTCCTGAGTCGGAAACACTCTCCAGAGTTGCGTCCAACAAGAGTCTTTTTGCCTGAGAGATTCACACTTAAACGTGCTTGCTCCTTCGGCGCTGTATGCACAGTCTCTCCCCTTGTCATCATTCGCCAATATTCCTTGAAACAATTGGTCATACTAGAAATATACAGAAGAAATGTTGTAAATGTGAATGTTCGGATTTTCGAGTTTTTCTAACAATTGAAAATCTATTTTCATCCTACCATTAAATACGAGTTTTGAGCAATCATTTTTATAAGAATTAAGGAGATGTTTTTCAGATGAATGTTGAAGTAATATTTGATGAAGAGTGGGGAGAAGGTCTCGAAAATTTAATCGAAAACGATGGACCATGGGGGAACTGGGAACTTTATAAGCTCGCCATCGAATTCGAGCATCATCTTGCAATTCCGAACTTTGATGGCCTGCAGGCTCCAAAACATTTGGCAAACGTCACTCCGCTCCCTCATCAGCTGGAAGCAGCGAAACAGGTTGTGGAAACGATGAATGGAAAAGCCATCCTTGCAGATGAAGTCGGACTCGGGAAGACGATCGAGGCAGGATTGATATTAAAAGAGTACATGATTCGGGGTTTAGTAAAAAAAGTATTGATCCTTGTTCCTGCTTCCCTCGTTTCTCAGTGGGCGTATGAATTGAACAGCAAATTCTTCATTCCTGCCGTGCCCCAGAGAAAGAGCTATGTGTGGGATCAATGTGACATCGTGGTCTCTTCCATGGACACTGCTAAAAGAAGTCCTCACAGGGAAAAGGTGTATGAACAGGATTATGACCTGGTGATCATTGACGAAGCTCACAAACTGAAAAATCATAAAACAAAAAACTATGAATTTGTGCAGAATCTAAAGAAAAAATTCTGCCTGCTTTTGACTGCCACACCTATCCAAAATCGCGTAGAGGAAATCTTTCATCTCGTTTCCCTATTAAAGCCGGGGCATCTCGGCAATGAATCAGGATTTACGGACAGATATAAAAAAGGAGATCGTTCGCTTCAGGAGGATGAACATTTAAAGAGCCTCATTAACAAAGTGATGATCCGTAACCGCCGTGGAGATACAGGTATCGAATGGACAAAGCGCCATGTAAAGACGGTGTTGATCGATTTCAATGAAGCTGAAAGGGATCTGTATAACAGTATCGATCTGCTCAGGGGGAGATATGATGACTGGGCCAATTCAAGTTCCTTCTCCCTTTTGACTTTACAAAGAGAAGCATGCAGCTCACGCGAAGCTGTTTTTTACACCCTGAAGAATATGCTTGAGAAGAAGGAATCACCTACCCCGGGCTTTGAACAGATGATTGGGACATTGATGAAAAAAGTAGAAAATGTCACGATGAACTCCAAGGCTCAGAAAGCATTGGAAATCGTACAATCCATTAATGATAAAGTGATTATTTTCACCGAGTACCGGGCGACACAGCTTTATCTTCAATGGTTTTTGAAGCAGCACGGAATCAGCTCGGTCCCATTCCGTGGTGGATTTAAACGTGGTAAAAAAGACTGGATGCGTGAATTATTCCAGAAGCATGCCCAGGTGCTGATCGCCACCGAAGCCGGCGGGGAAGGAATCAACCTTCAATTCTGTCATCACGTGATCAATTTCGACCTACCCTGGAATCCTATGAGGCTTGAGCAACGAATAGGCCGTGTGCACCGACTCGGCCAGACGGAAGATGTTCATATTTATAACTTTGCAACTAAGAATACTGTTGAAGAACATATCCTGAAGCTTCTGTATGAAAAGATCAATCTTTTTGAGCGGGTAATTGGTCAATTGGACGAAATCCTGACCCGGCTTGATTTCAGGGATTTTGAAGAGCATGTGACAGACATCCTCTCCTCCTCCCGTACAGAAGGGGAAATGAAGATCAAAATGGAAAATTTGACGAGTATGATTCAATTCGCCGAACAATTAAAGGAGGAGAAATCAAATGCAGCAGCACGAAATTCATCGATTTCTTGAGAGATACTTCGTCGCCAACGGCTGTGATATGGTTGCGAACGGCAATGGATATATGACCGTACAGCTGACCATCGACTTGGATAAAGAGCTAATGAACCGACCGTTCTATTGGCATTATCTCGAAAAGACAGGCGGGACACCAAACCCAATGACATTATCTCTCGTCACAAATCCCGACCAGGCACCGGAAGATATGAAAGGAGAACCGATTCACTTTGGTTCACCGCGTCTGCATCAGATCTTTCATTCGACACGAAATTTGGCAGGGTATATCCGACTGTATGAAAACAGGTACACTCCAAGCGGACAGCAAACCCCGCTCCACCCATGGCTGGGCCTGAATATTAAAATATCCTATCAATCCAATCGAAAGAAAGACAGCATAAAGAGCATCGGATTAAACCTGATCAACGGCGTCATAGAAGAGGACTTTCACTCTTTATTGTTATCCAAAAACCTGACGCCGAAGATTCCGGACTTCTCATTCACTTTGACACCGATCATCAAACCGAAAAGCGGAGTCAACCGGATTCAGGCTTATCTTTATGAAGAAATCACAAGGGAGCCCGTCGAATGGGCGGAACAAGCGAGGAAAACCTGGGATGAGGACCTTCAACTTCTGAACCATTTCTATGGAGATCAGGAAGAAAAGCCAGAATCTTATTTTCTTGAACAGCAGGCGTTAAAAGAGCAGTATGAACCGAAGATCACCATCGAAGTCATAAACGGCGGGATTTTTTATCTGCAACAGTCGAAATGAGGATTCAGGGGGAGACAAGCTTTGTTTCTCCCCCTTTTGGCTATAAAAAAAGGACTACCATAAAGGTAATCCTTATCCACTATTTGTTTTTCTTGAACATGATCATGAAAGCATATGGGATGATGCCGAACCACCTGAAGAGAAATGGTTCCCGCTCATTCTTTCTCTGCTTTTTTAATGTCTTACGTTCATGGGGTGATTTTTCATAATGCTGGACAAATGTTTGTGTTATGAACTTAACATAATCATTTACTGACATAAAAGCACCACCTTCCGCTTTTATCAGTATTCCCAATAGAACGGAAATTATACAGCTTAACTCTTGATGTAGGGCAATATCGCTTGAACCACTTCATCGACTGATTTATGATCTGTATGAATTATTACAGAGCTCCCATCTTTATACAGGGGAAGACGACGCTCAAAAAGGTCCAGTAATTTGCCCTTCGAATTATTTTGTACCAGAGGACGATCCTCATCCCCTTCAAGCCTTTCCCATAGTGAATCAAAAGAGCATGTTAAATGGAAAACAGATTCGTTCTGCCTTAGAAATTCCCGGTTCTCCTTTCTTTCCACCACTCCCCCACCAGTAGTGATAATGACTTCTTCACTTTTCAATTCATTGAGCACTTTTGTTTCCAGATCCCTGAAATACGATTCACCATGCTGAAGAAAAATATCTTTGATTGCCTTTTTTTCTATCCTTTCGATGTATTGATCCATATCGATCACCGGAAGATTCAAAACGTCTCCAAGACGTTTTCCAATCGTCGTCTTTCCTACCCCCATAAAGCCAATAAAGAAAATCGGTTTCATATTCTACTCCCAACGTGTGATTTGTTTTGTTTCCCTATTATACACAACCGTCGAAGGAAGAAAAACCTTATTATTCCGTGAGAATGTCAATTCCAACTGGACTTCTTGCGGGTTTAGCATCTGACTGGTGGTCATGACCTCACCAAATTTGGTTTTTACATTCCCTGAAGGATGAGGTCCATTCTCGATTTCAAATAAGATCGCGCGGGAGACACTGACATTTCTTTCCTGAATACTCTTCATGTTAGAGAGATACTGATACTTACTTATAAACAAGTCTTTTGATGCAAAGGCTAAAACCAGTACAATCATCAATAGAAGCAGCGTATATGGAAGAATAAACCCGTTATTGTTAAGGTGAGAATCCCCCCTCCGCTGCTGAAAAGGAAAAGAAGTTCCCTTCCACTTTTTCCCCGCCTTCAAATTCCAGATCCAAATGCACCCCCTGATCGATGACATTAAACGTAAACCCATCCACTGACTGAAGGACGATTTCATGACCCCTATTATTCACCCTCCTTCTAATGGACTGATTATAATTTTCATACAGTATCGTTTCCCCGTCCATGACGAAGGAGAGTTGATTGGACATTACATTTACATCCTTTGCCTTCCTTAATTCATCTCTTACACTTTCATGAAATAAATTCCATTCATAATATCGGGGAGGAACCAAATCATGCTCGATCGTCGAAAAACCTTTCATCATCAGGGGAATACTGAGGGAAATCATACAAAACAAACTAAAGCTTAACAGAGCCTCAATCAATGTGAACCCCTTCTCATCCATCCGCCCCGACGCACACTTCACGGATGGTCCCTGCGTCTTCATCATAGCGTACACATGCTTCACCACTCCCCCCGTTTTCCCAAATGAGCTCATACCCGACCCCCTTATAGATTCTTGAATGATCGACAAACTCATGTGTAACGATTGCCTCCTCCACCCCTTCCCGAAGGAATTTCAATGCTTCCACTTCACGTTGGAGCTTTTGAAGCCCGGACGCATAATGAATGAGGAAGGGGATGAACAAGCCGCATATCATGAGAACACAACTAAACGCTACGAGTGTTTCTGGTAATGAAAAACCCTTAGTATTCCTGTACATAAAATCTCCCTTGACCAATTTGGAACATCAGATACATATTGACATCTCCCATTTTAAAATTCACCCTGCCAAATTGATTTGTGTTCCCATCAGGATAAAAAGTGATTTCCTCCAAGCTGTTCGTTAAGGCTATCTGTATACCGGCAGGAAGTTTTCTCGACACAATCGTTTGACTTGCTCCTGTTTTGGCAACGTATTTATTTGTATAAGGATAAAAGATAAGCAATGTCGGGACTTGATGATTGATACTGTAACTCTGGATCTGGTAGAGGTCTGATTCGAGCTGAGAAATGAACAGTTCCTTTTCAGTATGGTCTTTTAACGGAACGATGGAGAAACCAACCCACGATAATAAAATGGTAAAGATCAATAAGACGATGAGCATTTCAACGAGGGTATATCCCGCTTCAACTTTTATCCCTTCATTAATCAGCAGCCGTCACCACCTTCCCTTCAGCATCGATGGAGATGGTCCTTCCGTCTGGACAGGCTTTATAGTCATCGTTCAGATAACCATCTGCAACAAGGGTATCAATGGTCACTGAATCTGTATTCCCATCCATCTTATACGCTTCAATCTGCCCTTCCACCATATGAACGAACGCTTCACAGCCTTTAGAATTGATGGAGTTACTCTGATTGGTCACATTCGGGATCGTGATAAAAAGCAAGACGGAAATGACGAGCAAAACGATCATCATTTCAATTAATGTGAATCCTTTTTCATTTTTGAGCATACTTTTCCTCCTGGGTATAGATTTCATTTTAGATTCCCTGCATCATCTGGAAGAGAGGCATCATGATAGAGAAATAAATCGCCATGATAAATAGACCGACAAAAGTGAAGATTGCGGGCTGGATATACTTGAGCCAGGCATGTGTTTTCTCCTCTAATTCCTGAAAGCAGATATCACTGTAAATACGAAGTTCCTCTGATAATCGTCCGTTCTTCTGCCCGTGCTGAACAACGAATGACAGCTCTTCCTGGAAAAAAGGCATAGTGGAAAAACATTCATGAAACGGACTCCCTGCTTTGAGCTGTTGGATGCAACGGCTGGAAATGTATTGTAAGGTCGGACGGAATGATTGTCTTTCGATGATGAGGAGGGATTCCGTGATGGATACACCGCTTGAAAGCAGGAAGCTTAATTCCCTTGAAAAAAAGTGGGAATGACCGAGCTTCATGTAAGTGGAGATCAATGGTATTCGACATAAGACAACCGAGAGCTTCACAGGCGAAATTCTCTTTTTAAAAAGGAAAAAGACGATTGTAAGGAGCAGGAGAAACAGTAATCCTGCACAGAAAATCATGGGGAAGTTCTCAATGAAATGTAAGAGATACGTAAGCTTGGCGGAAGGTTCATAGCCCATCGAGGAATAAAGGGACTGAAATCTTGGAAATAATACTTTTCGAAGTAAGACCATCATGATGATGGATATAAAAATTAACATGAGCGGGTATTGAAAGATCTTTTGCAATTGCTCCTGATTTTTTTTTCTTTTAATGAGATAGTTTCCTGCCTCAGACAGGGTATGTCCCATTTGGCCATGATGCTCGGCGAAAAAAATCTGTGCGCTGACATGAGCGGGGATGTTGAGTTGTTTATTCATCACGGTGGAAATGGACTCTCCTTTTTGGAGGGAGCCGATCAATCTTTTTTTAAATTTGATGGTTTTCTTTTCTTTAGGAAGCAAGAGAAAGTCGATGGCCTCTGTAAAAGAATAGCCTTTTTGAAGGAGGTCACCAAGCCTCTTCAGGAATTTACCCTGATCATCGCTTTTCTTCATGAACCCATTTCCTATATTCATGTTCTGAAACAAATCCGAGTGCCACCCCCTTACATATTAAAGCCTGCAATGTGCGATACTGATGTTCCGCCCTCTCGCCCTTAGCCTCCTTCAATACTTCCTTCAAAGAGCTTCCCGTAATGATTTCATAGACAGATGCCCTGTTACGGTTTTTCCCCACAAGACACTTTCCGCCACATTCTGCTTTGCAGATCGGACAGAGGAGCTTCAGCAGTCTCTGAGCAGATACAGCAAGCAGCGTCTGTTCGATATCGTGCCACTCGATCCCCAGTTCCATCAAGCGATATATCGCCCCTTTTGCATCTCTAGTATGCAAAGTCGAGATCACCAAATGACCTGTCAGGGATGCCCGTATTGCAATCTCTGCCGTCTCCCGGTCCCGGATTTCCCCCACCATAATGATGTCGGGATCATGGCGCAAAATGGCTTTTAATCCCGTTGAATACGTAATTCCTGCTTTTTCATTCACCTGGATCTGCACCATTTCATCATGCTGCTTCTCGACTGGATCCTCAAGGGTGATCACATTCCGGTTCAGGGCGACGGAACAATGGTGTACGAGGGAATACAAAGTCGTCGTTTTACCACTTCCTGTCGGTCCTGTAAACAGGATGAGTCCGTGGGAATGCATAAGAAGTGCAAGAAGTTTTTTAGCTGATGACGGGTATAGTGACATTTTTTCAATGGGAATCTGGTATTTTTGTGGGAGTATCCGAATGACGAGACTTTCTTTCAAGTGGGTGGTTGGCAGAGTGGAAATTCTGAGAGATAGGGGGGTATTTCTTACGGTAAGGCTGAAGGAGCCGCTTTGGGGCTTACGCTTTTCTCCGATATCCATGGAGGCCATGAACTTCAGATGGGCAATCAAGCGATCTGCCTGATCCGGGTCTATGGTCTGGAATGGAACCAGTACCCCGAGCTTTCTGAATTGAATCAAGTAATCTTTCGTTCTGGGAATCAAATGAACATCTGTGGCATCATTGCTGAACGCTTCTCCAATCATCACTTCCGATAACGATTCGACTGAGTGAAATATGGATTGGCACCACCTTTCTGTTTTCTTAAAGTAAATATACGACATTAATTGGCAAAATCCTTCTTTTTTTGAAAGTTTTTTAACTTTAAGTCTCTTCCGATTCACACTTCAATCGCCCACCCATATATTAAATAAGAAAATCAGCCATTCGAAAGTGGTGACCCTCCCATGACGAAATATATGGATTATTCTTCACCTGAAGCTCAATTCTCTTTTGATGTGAATGAAAGTCCCCTATTCAAAAAAGATAATCAAAACCTGATTAATGTTTTAGGAGTAAATCAGCTAAATACATTGGACAATACTTCTCTTCTTGATATCTATTTAAGTAAACATAACTTTGTAGAACCTCATTACCACCAAAATGCTGCGGAACTGGTCTATTGTATTTCCGGCGCAGCCATCGTCTCCATACTTAATCCATTTACGAAAGAAATATTAAATTACCGGATTTCGCCGGGACAAGTGGCGAATGTACCTCAAGGATGGTGGCATTATGAAGAAGCAAGGAAGGACAATACCCACCTACTCGCTATATTTAATTCTCCCGTTCCAGAAGTTGTCCTTGGATCCGATATTTTAAAACTTACCCCCTCAAGCGTCATGGCTCAAAATTATTGCATGAATGAAAACGCATGGATCAATACGACAGAGAAAGTAAAGCCAGGCACGTATATCGGCCCGGGCTGCCTAGAACAAGAAAGGCATTCACCAGTACGGCAAACACATTTCAATTATCCTCCATACTATTATCAATATCAGCCAAACCCTTATTACAACAGACAATGCATTCCGAAGACATTTTAAAAACTTTTTAGCAATACATGAATAGTTCCTCAAAATACATCCATACTATATTTTGTAAAGACGATTCAATGGGCTATAGCCAAGCGGTAAGGCATCGCACTTTGACTGCGACATGCGTTGGTTCGAATCCAGCTAGCCCAGTATTTAAAGCGGAAGGGCTTTGCTCAGAGGCGACAAGCATAAGATGAGGAACCCGGAAAGGCGCTCTTTGCCTTTTTGGGTTCCTTAGCTTATGACCTCGAGCCTCTAAGCCCTGTAGCTGGATAGACGAAAAGCGGAGGCGGCTTGGTTAGCCCCGACAAGCACAACTGGAAAATCCCAAAAGGCGCTTTTTGCCTTATGGGATTTTTCAGTTGTGACCTCGAGGGGCTAGCCGCCGGAGCTGGACAGTACTAAAAGCGGAAGGGCTTTGCCCAGAGGCGACAAGCATAAGATGAGGAACCCGGAAAGGCGCTCTTTGCCTTTTTGGGTTCCTTAGCTTATGACCTCGAGCCTCTAAGCCCTGTAGCTGGATAGACGAAAAGCGGAGGCGACTCGTTCAGCCCCGACAAATGAGTAAACCATTGAAAAAGGCAGGCACTCGAAATTCAAGTGCCTGCCTTTTTCAATTCAACCATTTAGCTGCTTTTCTTCAATGATCTGTTTTTGTTCGCCAAACTCTGAAGTCCTTCTGGATTATAGCCGACGACCAGTTTTTTTCCGTCTGTCAATAGGGGCCTGCGAAGAAGTTTGGGTTCATCGATAATTAGTTTGATCACTTCCGATAATGGAAGATCGTTCACGTCTTTTCCCAAGTCTTTGAACGTTTGGCTTCTCGTGGCAAGTATCTCATCAAGACCATCTGTCGTTAAGGAAAGTAGATCCATTAGCTCTTTATGTGTAGGAGTGTCTCTGAATAGGTGCCTCTCATCAAAATCGACGGAATGTGCGGTTAACCACTTTTTGGCTTTGCGGCAAGAGGTACAGCTTGGATAAGTAAAAAATGTCAGGTTGTTCACTTTATTGACCTCCTTAAATTTGAACTTCTTATTCGTTAAACATATTGTATATTAATTGTATAACTTTTGTACAGTAATATCCCTTGGAAATTTGTGATTATTTTTTTACATAAAATGGTTCGGGGTGAAATACCAAGAAAAGAATAGAGTGAATGAAAGTTTCATGTTTAGTTAACAAGCATTCGTCACAAACTAACTTCAAACACATATTTACTTTTATGGTAGTATTCATTTATAATATTGAGTGATGGACTTAGGGTGCAAAGGAGGGTTACATATGGATCGTATGTTTAGAGTTCTTGGGTTTTGGACTGGTATTTTTGCCGTTATGTTCTATCTTGGTGATATGACCACGACATCATTAATCTTTTTAGGCCAAACCGGATTCTTCATTATGCTTAGCTATTTAAAACTGTCCGAACGCATGTATATTTATGTTTTCGGTGCCTACTTAACAGTGTTCTTTGCAGGTTTTACTTATTGGACGACCTTTATGATGACTCCTGGTGCAGGAGGACACTAAAAAAAATCCCTTCAGCTTTTAGCTGAAGGGATTTTTTTATTTAAAAGCCGTTTAAAAAGGGATTTGAATCCATTTCCGCTTCAATCGACGTTTCAGGACCGTGACCTGGTAGAACCGTGGTATCCTCAGGCAGGGTCAATAGCTTATCGTGAATACTTGCTAATAGTTCTTTCTGATTTCCCCCCGGCAAATCAGATCGTCCGATACTTCCCATGAATAAAGTATCTCCTGCTAATACGATTCCACATTCTTGTACATAATAAGAAATACTACCCGGTGAATGACCAGGTGTTTCGAATAATTGCAGCTGAAAATCACCAATTTTCAAGGTCTTTTCATTTGTCAGTATGTAGTCCGCCGGCTTTAGTCTGATGAGTTCGCCCATCATGAATAGCTGCGATCCATTCAATGCAGGATCCAATAACCACTGAGCCTCTTTTTCATGTACATATACAGGGATGCTGAAGTGGTCCCTCATTTGATCGACTGCTCCGATGTGATCAAAATGAGCATGAGTGAGAAGGATGGCTAAAGGAGACAATGAGTGATTTTCCAACCATTGAATCAGTTTCTCCCCTTCTCCACCGGGGTCAATGACCAGACAATCATGGTTAGTGTTCCATAGGATGTAACTGTTGGTTTGCAAAGGGCCTAAGGGCATTTGTTTCCATTGCAACGTTTCCACCTCCATTTGTGATACTATTATTGTATCAGAACTTCCATTATCATAAAAATGGGGTCGACATAGAAGTGTCAAACTTTTTGACCTCGACAAACCGGAGAAAAACCTATAAAATGTTAATGGGTGCATTTATGTACATAATGTTACAATAGAGTCAGAAAAACGCATTTTAATGAAAGGGGTCATATAAATGGGTCTTGTAATTATCACTTCACTTGTTACACTATTAGCTTTATTTGCAGTAGTAAGCACATTCAAAAACAAGAATGCGATGGGAATCCTTTTCTCACTGGCGACATTAGGTGTCTTTGGATGGTTTACAATTATGACTGTCCTTCACTCTGGATACCCAGGTGGCCATTAATTAAAAATGTTTCACATTGAAAAGCCTTCCACTTCATGATGGAAGGCTTTTTAATTTCCCCACTTCTCCTATAGGCACTCAAAAGTACCCTATGGACCTTTTTGATGTGTACGTTATAATGATAGTGAAATATTTCTACAAGGAAATGGGATATTCCCTGGCCCTGTTGCTGATTCTATATAGTATTCGACCATAGATGGGGAGGTCATGATATGAAAAAATACAACATACCCGTTGAAGCTTCCTTGGAAGTGATTGGTGGCAAGTGGAAGGTCGTCATCCTCTGTCATTTGATTAAAAGCAAGCGGAGAACCAGTGAATTAAAACGCTTGATGCCTGGAATAACACAGAAAATGCTGACCCAGCAATTGAGGGAACTTGAAGCTGATGGAGTCATAAACCGGATCATTTATAATCAGGTACCTCCAAAGGTAGAGTACGAACTGACAGAATACGGATGGTCCCTAAAAGAACCCCTGGATATGTTATGTGCATGGGGTGAACAGCATATCGAAAAAACCTATCCCGACAAAAGTGAAGTCCTTTTGGAAAGTGAAGAAGTTTGATCGGTTCAATAAAAAGAGTGGGCTTAGACGCCCACTCTTTTTGTATTTGTTATTTTTCTAATTTTCGCTGCACGGAAGAAAGCTTTCCTTCCATGGTCGTTTGCTTATCCCTGCGGTCATCAATTCTGATATTGGTTGCCACACGCTGAATCCCTTGCTGGAATGGGGATTCATGAATGTCTTGTATCACTTGGAAAAGAACGGGAAGTTCCCCTTCTATAATCGTATTCATGGGAGTAAGTTGAAAACGAATCTTACCTTCCTCTTCATACCCCTTAAGGATACTTTGCAGATCCGCTACATATGAACTCACGCTGGGTGATTCCGTTCCGATTGGAATAACTGTTACATCGACTATTGCCATTATATATCTGCTCCTTCTTCTTTAAGTAGTTGAACGATACTGGAGTTCTTAAAATTGATTACTTTTTCAAGTTGATTACCATATAAACACGACTCTCCATCAGGAGAACACTTGATGGGTTCTAAAGGAAGATCATCAAACAGGACCTCTTCCTTTCCGGAATCCGTGTCCCACTCTTTTAAAGAGAACGTCCCAGAGTACGTATCAAAAGAACCCGGTTCATTGGCAATGAACGTAATCAACCGCCCCGTCCCTTCTATCATATCATAATAAGGGATTAACCAATCAGAGTAACGGCTTAAGAGGTCAACTGTAAATTCCGACTGAACCTCTCCGTTAGAATGAATGAACTGATACGTAAACGGCCCTTTTTCTTCCCTTGAAAAGACCGATAACAGAGAACTTTTGAATTGGTTGAAATGGATACTATCCTCCACGATCATTTCCTTTTCACCATCGAGGATATTTTGTGCTACCAGTGGAGCCGATACGCTCACTTCATCCTTGCTCCAGTCCTGATAAAGGACGGAGGATGCCGATTGCCACTGAACAAACGGCTGCTCTACATCAATGGGGTCCATGGTCCCGTCCCCAATCTTTATTTCAAAGACTTGAAAGCTCCAATCTTCATTGAAAGTGGTCATGACCACTGTATCATCATTGAATGGACTCCAGCTGTGGGTCAAGTCATAGGAAGGAACATCCTTTTGAAATTGTACTTCTCCTGATCTATCGATAATCGTCAGCTGGGCTTTATAGGATGCCGGAGAGGAATGAATGAGTATTTTTTTCTTATCCGATGAGATGCTTGCGCTCACATAGGAGGGTTGTACATCATAAATTTTTTGATTGCTTCCGTCGTACACATTATAGATATAGAAGGTCGTCACACCATCCTCTTCCCGTACAGAAAGGATTTCTGAACTGGACAGCCAGCCGACATTTTCTATAAATCCATCTGCAGGAAGGATATTGACCATCACGTCTTTCTGATCATCCTTTTCTTTCTCTGAGGGGGAAGATTGTGTTTCTTCCGGCTGACATGCCGTTAACCATAGAATGCACATCATGAGAAATATCAACACACTACCTTTTTTCATTTTCATCCTCTTCCCCCTTCTCCTGTATTCCATATTCATTAGTACGTTTATAATGCGAAAATGTTTCAATAAGATTAAAAAAACATGACAAAAATTCAAAAAAAGTGATGACCAGATGTTCATACATACATCTTTTGGGTCACCACGAGAGGTTACTATTCATAGGATGATGATTAATTTTACTCCTGATTTTCATTTTCCACAATAGATATTTATGGAACTAATATAAAGATTTTTCGAGTGTTTTCTTCATTCATACCACCGATAGATAGAAACAAGTAAAATACCGGACACGTCCTGGTAGATTTCATCGAATTGTGACAGGGGCAAGGGGTTAATGCCCCTTCCTAATTCAAGGGTGAATCCGGATTTTTGGAATTCTTTCACAAACCAATCCTTGTATCCTGCATAACTATCAATGTAACGGACTGATTTATATCCGCTTACTCTGGTGAAATCATTTGCAAGTTTGGCTGCATCTGGAGGCTCCAATCCATCATACCCCCAGTAAAACTCTTTCCCTTGGGTGTGCAGGGCCAGAAGTCGATCGAACTTCCCTTGCCGTGCAAGCTTAGCCATGGCGATGGCTTCGGGCTCTGAGAGGGGCTTATATCCTGGGAAATCTCTTGGAGCCGGTTCTTTCTCCTCTTTCCTTTCCTGCTCAACTTCCCATTTGGCAGGAAACTGATTGTTCAGGTCCACGCCTCTAATGTTGGCTTTCCAGCCTGTAAAGTCAGTACTCCCCCGATTAAGAGCGATTATTTCATTTCTTTTATCGCTAGGGGGACCGTTCAGAACAAGGTCCACTCCATCCGGATTGACCATAGGAACGAGTGACAACGCTACATCTCCATATATGGGCAGGGTTTGTACTCCCCTCATTAGCTGACTGTTGGTCAAGGAAAGTAAGTACTCATTGATAAACGTCATAAGGACAGATGTAGTGATCCACTCATTCGCATGGAAGGAAGCATTCATTTGAACTTTCTTCTTTCCGGTTCCTATCCTTATTTCGATGAGATCTTTTCCACCTACGCTTTCGCCAGCAGATCGTAACTTTATAAAGGGATAGATTTCCTTTAAACGTTGTACATCTCCTTCAAATCGTTGTGAGCCGTAGGCCTGTTTACCATTGACGATGGGTGAAACCACCCTTGATGGAAGACTGATAGTCGATCCTATTTGTAATCCATCGGGATTGACACCTTCGTTCAATAGAAGGAGCGCGTCGACAGCGATGTTACGGTTTTGCGCCAGTGACCAGAGAGAGTCACCCTGAATAATAGAATGACTTTCTTTCCTGAATCCTGGGAGTTGTATCTCTGTACCGATTTTCAATCTATTCGGATCAACGGAAGGATTTGAATCGATGATTAACTGGATCGGGATATAAAACAGTTGACTGTAGTACCAAAGGGTATCGCCACTGCGCACTTTCACTTTCATGATGCAACCTCCCCATTCATATGTCCTTACTTACATGTATGAATGGTTCAAAGATTCATGACAAAAAAAAGCCTGCGAAACCTTTCGCAAGCTTGTACTTTATGATTCATCTTTATCACGATATTCGGTTTCCCCATAAAAGCGGAGCAGATCTCCATAAATGATCTTATCGGAGTATTCCAGCTCATTATTGACTCGCTCTTTAAAGGGTTCACAATACTTCATATCGGTTTTTTCTTCCGTTTCCTTATTCCAGCATTTTTCCCCTGCATATACATAGTCCTTCGAGATGAACCGGCCGTCACGGAGTATGGCGAGGTTTTCATGGTCATCTGAGAAGAGATCCGAACCAAATTGGATATCCTTTTTGGTATCGATGCCGAGAAGATGCATGATGGTCGGCTTTAAGTCGATTTGTCCGGACACCTTGGAAATGGTCTTCCCTTCCTCACCGGGAACGTGGATGATCAGCGGCACCTGTTGAAGCTGTGTGCTTACGAACGGTGTAATGTCTTTACCGAGATATTGACTCATCGCTTTGTTATGATTCTCTGAAATCCCATAATGGTCCCCATACATCACGATGACGGAATTATCGTACAAACCGGACTCCTTTAAGTCCGCAATGAAGTTCTTCACCGCTTCATCCATGTAACGGACGGTTTGGAAATAACGATTCACCGTACCGTCATGGGAAGTGTAAGGATCGATTAACTTATCTTCTTCATCAAGCGTGAAAGGATAATGGTTCGTTAAGGTGATCATCTTCGTACTGAACGGTTGAGGCATTTGTTTCATATGCTCCACGGACTGCTCGAAGAACGGGATATCCTTCATGCCCCAGTTCACGGAATTTTCTTCTGTCACATCATAATCCGGTAACGAATAATACCGGTCATATCCCAGGGAATCATACATGATGTCACGATTCCAGAAACTTTTATTATTTGCGTGCATGGCCGATGTATAATATCCGTTCTCCCCAAGTTTTTCCGTCATGGACTCAAACTCATTCCCGGAATGGGTAAAGAAAACAGCACCCCGGTTCAAGGGATAAAGGGAGTTGTCCATGATGAACTCGGAATCGGACGTCTTCCCTTGCTGCGTTTGATGGTAGAATTGATCAAAATAGTAGCTTTCCCCTATGAAATCATTAAGGAAAGGCGTGATTTCCTGACCATTCACTTCACTGTTGATAACAAAATTCTGCAGTGATTCAAGGGAGACAATGATTAAGTTCTTGTCTTTCGCTACCCCGAACATTTCTTTATCTGGCCGGGCGTAACCCGCTCTGACGTAGTTGTCGATATCTGCCAGTTCACTTCCATCTGCGAGGGCTCTCTGGGCGGAAGATTTGGATTGCAGGAAAAGATCGTATACATGATAATTATAGGTTCCGATATTCTTGACGAGCATTTCCCGGTCAAATGTCCTGGTCAGAAGCTGAGGCCTTTCCGATTCTGCCAATCCCAGGTTAAAGAAAACCAGTGCTGTTGCAACGAGGAAATAAGCGCGTCGATTGGCTTTAGAGTAATTCTGTAAAGAAAACCAGGTTGGTTTCAACTTTATGATGAGAATTAATGCGATCACATCGGTGAAATAGAAAACGTCCTTCCAGCTCATGATTGCACTGGCACTCGTGCCCAAATCAGAGAAATTACTTGTTTGAAAGAGGACGGGCATTGTCAAAAAGTCATCAAAGAAACGATAAAATACTACGTTTCCGTATAGGATAAATGAAAGGACGAAGCTTGCAGTGATGATGTACCGGGTGCGAGACTTATCCTTTTTAAGAAGTAACCCCACTCCGAAGATGAAAAGTAAAAAACTTAGCGGGTTAATGAATAGAATCAGTTCCTGGAGTGCGTTTTCGATCTTTATGTCAAAGCTCGTTTTGTAGACAATATACGTTTTGATCCAAAGGAACAATGCAGCGATAATGATAAGCGGGACCTTTGGTATTTTTTTCACATTCATTTATTCAACCTCCTTGCTACAAACGGTTCAATCGTATGTAACACTTTCATGATTTCAATAAGGAATTATTCCGGATGTAACATTGACTCATCTTCATTATTTATTTACATAACGCCAAACGTGGATACATATTGAAGGTGTATAATCGTGGATGCCTTATTCTCCTACCCATACTATTAGACGGATGAAACCATTAAAAGTTTCAAATTAAACAGCATTATATGAAAACAGTTCATTTGTCATTAGGTGTTTCAGACTACTAATCCAAATAAAAAAAGAACTCTCCATAAAGGAAAGCTCTCTTTCGAATCTCACTTTAAGGTCAAATCAGATCTTGTTCTTGACCAGCCATGCTGCCCCGATAACACCGGCATCATTTCCAAGCGTGGCAATGCTTAAGTGTGTAGAGGTACGGACAGTCGGGAATGAAAACTGTTTAAAGAATTTAACGACCGGCTGTAATAAGATGTCCCCTGCTTTAGAGACTCCCCCACCGATCACGATTTTTTCAGGGTTCAGGCCATTCCCAAGGTTCGCAAGGGATAAACCGAGATAGAAGGCTAATTGATCAGTGACTGCCAGGGCTAGTCCATCTTGGTTTCTTGCCGCATCGAAGATATCTTTGGCGCTGATTGAGCCGTGAGAATCCCTGAGGGCACGAAGCGTTGATTCTTGCTCAGTGGCATCCAATTTTTCATTTGCGAGTCGGACGACACCGGTTGCTGAAGCAACGGTTTCAAGACACCCTGTCTTCCCGCAATTACACTGGTATCCGCCTTCCGGTACGACGGTGATATGGCCGATTTCACCACCTGCTCCTTTTACACCGTGGACGATATCGCCATTTGTAATCACACCGCCTCCGACGCCCGTTCCTAATGTCACACAGACAATGTCCTTCGCCCCGTCTCCTGCACCCTTCCACATTTCACCGAGTGCCGCACAGTTTGCATCGTTGTCGATGACTGCGTGCAAACCTGTTTCGACCTCAAGCAGATCTTTTAATGGTGTATTATTCTCCCATCCTAAATTGACTGCTTCGTAAATGATTCCTTTTGCCGTATCGACGGGTCCTGGTGCCCCCATTCCGATACCAACCAGTTTATCTCTGCTTTGATCCAATTCCTCGAGCTTTTGATCGATCGCTTTCGCAATATTCACAATAATATTTTTACCGTTTTCCGATTTGTCAGTGGGGATTTCCCATTTATGTAAAAGCTCACCGTATTTACTTAAGAACGCTATCTTCGTCGTCGTTCCCCCTAAGTCAACTCCAACTAACCATTTTTCTGTCATCATTATCACCTGTCCTGTTTTTCTTTTTCAATCGCTATTTCATGACGCAACAAAAATAAAGCGGTCTGAAAATCCCGGGTATCAATCAGTTGGGATTGGTAGAGTTCCTTTAATTCGCCTTCCATCAGTTGCAGGTCGGAAAGACGATGCCCAACATATATGATCGTTCCATAACTTTTGAGGAGCTGTTGGATATCATAAATCGTTTTCATGCATACACCTGCTTTCTCTTCTTCCCTATAAAGTATAAGTGAAAACCGCTTTGTTCTCAATCCTAAACAAACCAGTACGGACACAAAACAAAAAGAGATTTCCTTAAAGGAATATCCAGTAAGAAAATCTCTTTTCTATCATGTCTAACGATCCGGATCTTTCGGGTGCAGGAATCGCGGCCGCCTGTTCTTAAGGGGAATCGGGGAACGAAGGAATACGTCCCTGAATGCCCTGAGATTGAATGGAATAAATGGCCACATATATGGAATGCCAAACGAACTCATTCTTGAAAGCATGATGATCCATAAGAATACACCCACCACAAATCCATAAACACCAAATAACGCCGTGCATATCAATAGGAAGATCCGCACCAGTCGATTAGCCAGACTCATCTCATAACTCGGCGTAGAGAACGTACCGATGGCAGCGATGGCCAGGTAAAGAATGACTTCATTAATGAACAGCCCGACTTCAACGGCAACCTGCCCGATCATCAATGCTGCAACGAGCCCAAGGGCGGTCGCAAGGGAAGACGGGGTGTGTATGGCGGCCATCCTCAAAATATCGATCCCCACTTCAATGATGAGGAATTGAAGGAATAGGGGAACTTCCCCTACATCATTCGGACCAATATAGGCCATGGGTTCCGGCAGGAGCTCAGGGTGGATCGCAAATAAATAATAGAGGGGCAGTAAAAAGATCGATGACCACACCGCAATAAACCTTACAAAACGCAGATAAGCCCCAACAGAAGGTTTATTCCTGTATTCCTCGGCATGCTGAAGATGATGCCAGAACGTGGTCGGGGTGATGAGAACACTCGGAGATCCATCCACCATGATGAGGACATGCCCCTCATATAGGTGGGACGCCGCAGTATCTGGTCTTTCCGTGTACCGGACCAGTGGATAGGGATTCCAATGCCGTCCCGCAATGTATTCTTCTAACGTTTTCTCCCCCATGGGAAGACCGTCTGTATCGATCTTCGAGAGGGCATCCTTGATTTTATGCACCAAATTGGGATCGGCAATGTCTTCTATATAACTGACAACGATATCCGTTTTGGATCTTCTGCCTATTTGCATGTATTCCATCCTAAGAGAAGGATCGCGCACCCTCCGCCTTGTCAATGCTGTATTAAATACAATCGTCTCGACATATCCGTCCCTCGAACCCCGTACGACCCGTTCTAAATCAGGTTCCTGAGGCCCTCTGACAGGATATGTCCTTGCATCAATCATGATAACCTTGTCAATGCCGTCCACAACAAGGGCTGTCGGACCTGCTAATACTAAATCGATCACCTGATTCAAGTCATCTACTTGTTCAATCTCTATATAAGGAATGTACGTCTTCAAAAGCTTTTCCAGAGTATCCTCTTCCAATTGTTCAGGACTGAGTCCAGATAAGAGCTTCATCAGATAATGCATAATATCATCTTTAACGAAGCCATCCACTAAAAACATGGCCATTTTTCTTTCTGCATACTCAAGATCCAATTGAATGACATCAAAGCTCTTGTCCACTGCTAAGGTATCCCTTAAATAATTGGTGTTTTCTTCAATCTGAGTAGAGACAGGCTTTTTCTTTTCATTCGACATTAGCCTTCACTCCCAATACCTTTACATGATTTTCCATCCTTACCATCCTAGACAAAGAAGCCTGAAATCATACATCCTATCATATTCAATTCCATCGATTCATACTATGTAGAAAATGGACAAACCACTGGAGTGAACAAAATGAAGGATAGGCTGAAAGAAGCAATGCCATTTCTGGTGATCATGTGTATAGTGGCCCTGGGCATTCAATTTATTTACAAGCCGCAAACCAGGGAGAGCATCATTTTTTTTCCCATCAATGAGAACGTATCTTATGAATCAGCCACGACGATTCTCATGCTCCAACCGGAAAAGAAAAATGATCATTATGAAGTGAATTGGAAAGTCACTTCAAAGCTTGATACGCCCGCCTATTTACGTCAGGATGTCGGTTTTATATATATGAACGGGAGATTGAAGGGTCTGATGAATGAATGGGAACAAGATACCGATCAGATTGTAGAGGAATCGACGATAAAGGGGAAAGATAGCAGCATTCTGCAGGCTGTATCTTTTCACTATTCAGAAATACATGAATCGGACACAGAGTTCACCAGTGCCCAGAAGATGTCCGAAGATACCCTGTACGTGATTGATTCCAATTTCAGCCCATTGAATGCATTCAGGCAACCGGGGAACAGCGCAGAAAAAGAGTGGAAGAATATCCTGGACAAGGTGACGTCCCAACAACTCGAATATTTATGGGAAAAGGCGATCACCTCCATGGGTATCCCAGCCGATGAATACACCCCCATCCCCCTGACCAGTCTCCCGATATATGATGGCCGCCCCTTGGAAGGATTCTCCCGACAGGAATGGGATCGCCTAATCGGGAATCTATGGGAAGGACTTTATAAAAACTATTATTTAGGAATTAAAAAAGAGGATGGCTCTGTCGTGGAATCCATCGACAGTGCCATTCCTCTCCTATTAATAAAAAAAGATAAAAAGGAAGTCCTTGTACTCCTCGTTGATCAAAACGGGGACGCGTCCTTACTCAGACAGCTGATATCTTAATCGCTCCCTTGCAACTCTTTATAAAGTTTCTCATAATTTTTATCCTGCCTATTTAATTCATAGGCTTTTTTTGCGTGGAGGAGAGCTTCTTCCCTTTCCCCGGAATCGATCAGGATCAACGCAAGATTGTAGTGGGCTTCATGGAATCGATCATCTTCTTCGAGCGCAGCTTTCAAATGCTTCTTCGCCGGTGCCAATTTATTCTGCTTGATTTCAGCATAAGAAAGATAGAAATAGGTTTGGGCATCCGGGGACCCTTCTTCCACCACAGGGGAAAGAATGTCCTCGGCCTCTTTCCACTCCTGGTTCGATATTTTTTCCTGGGCGACACCATTTGCCGTATCGACGTCCCAGGAGCTTGAATCCCCTCCGATCCCATTCCATACCAATGTACCTGTTAGTAGAATGCTTCCGAGCAGAAACAGGAGCTGACGCACCGGCCGGATGGCGTTTGGCAGACTGACGATCCCTGCCGCAAGGAACCCTCCGATAAGACCCCCGATATGGCCAGCATTATCAATGCCTGGAAGGCTGAATCCCAGGACCAGGTTCAATAAGATGACCGCAATGATATTGGTGCCCATGGTGCGGAAGAAAACGTTCGGATGTAATACCCCAAAGTACAGGAGGGCACCGAAACAGCCGAAGATCGCCCCACTGGCCCCTGCTGAAAGATTGGATGTGAACAGGAAGCTTGCAAGGGTGCCTGCGACTCCCGACAGCATATAAATGAGCACGAACCGAAGCCTGCCGAACATTTTCTCCACTGCCATTCCGAGATAATAAAGGGCCAGTGTGTTCATTAAGAGATGCAGTAATCCTATATGCAGGAAGATGGGCGTGACAAGGCGCCACCATTCCCCTTCAATCATGAGGGGGTTATATTTTGCACCGAATTGAATGAGCGTCTCCTGGTCCTTACTCCCTCCATTCATTTCAAGAATGAGGAACATGATCACTTGAACGGCAATAAAGAGATAAGTGAAAAACGGTTTCCCTCTCTCAAATAGCTGTCTCTCTTTCTGAATTTGCTTGGAGGAAGACGTCATGGTCATATTTTTGATCCAATCGACATTGGCCTCCAACACTTCAGGGGGGAGAACCCATTCTCCATCATGGAATAGTGGATGGGCTTTAAGCTTTTCCAAACTTTCATCTCCATCAAGGAGAATGGGCTGAATGGTCGTTTTGTGACGATTCACCGGGTCGAGGAATAGACCTGGATCCCCATCCACAGGTGGAAAAGTAGATATGTAGAGATTCTTGATGTGAAGCTGTCTTTTTCTCAGGGTTTTCCTGATTTTTTCTCCATTCATGGAGGTCAATTCCAGATCCCTCTTGACCCAGTTACCCCAATCGAGGTCCTTTCGAACGATCCGGACGATATTTCCTTCTTTCATGCCTGAATTCTCCAACCATATTTCATCCTGGTCGGGGGAAATATTCAGGATCCGATAGTGTTTATATTCCACTAAATAGTGGGCTATTTTCCAAAATAAATAATGATAACGTAAATCCACATCATCCACTACTTTCTTTTTACTCTTTTAACCTACCGACATCAAATAAACGCGTCTCCCCCTACTATACCGAACCTGTTTTTGATGTGTAAACAAAAAAGCTGCAGGAATGGGGTATGGCCCTCCTGCAGTCTTTTTTTGTTTGGTCAAGAGCGGAATGCGCCCTGAATGAATTTCGAGCGTATACCGGGTATTCCCATGGCCGCTCTTACGGCAAATTTGCGTAGTAGAAAATTCCCTAATAACAGGTTTAACAAACGATATCGATTCGGAACCAGAAAGAGAACCAAACCGCCAAGCACTAACCATTTTGTCCATCCGTTCATCATGATCCCTCCTGCTTATAGTTTGGATCATAACCGATTAGCTTATCCCATAAATTTATCTAAACCTGGGATTTTTTTGCCTGCTACCTATAGAGGAGAAGCAGGATCACTCCGGACATTACACTTGAAAGGGCATTGACAAGTTCATTGTTCATCCAGTAGCCCTTCGTTCTTTCGGTTTGCTGTCCGCAGTGGACAGTCGATTCCGTCTGTATCCCGCACATCCGGCACCTGTAATCCAATTGTACATATGCCCCTAAGCATGTATCCAGGAGATTTCCAAGAAACCCGGAAAGTGTGATCAATAGAAAGAGCGTGGCATCCATACCATCCAGCATGACCAGGGCTGTCAGTGCGATAAAGGCTGCACCCATGACCGCCGCTATTGTACCGATAAGGGAAACGGCTCCCGATGTGCCTTTTGGAACTCTCTCGAATGACCTTATGGAAAAAGGATGTTTCCCACTCAGGGGACCGATTTCAGAAGCCCATGTATCCGAATTTGCCCCTGCAATTGATGCAACAAAAGCAAATGTCCAAACGCTTTCCCCGGTCAAGCTGAACAACAGGGCGAAAAGTGCTGCCGGACCGCCGTTGGCCAATACTTGCTGCCAATCCCGTGTGGACGTCTTAGCAAGCCGGTCCTCTATCCCGATCTTATCCTTCTTGAATAGATGAGACCAAATACTTGAGGAAAGGAAGAAAGCCCCCAATACAAATAAGCCCCGGAAACCATAGGCAAACCCAATGACAAGCCCGATCAACACCGCCATCCAAGCCCCTGATCTACTTAAATTCTTTGTTCTCCATCCTGCAATCGCGATGGCAAGGATAAAGAGAAGAAGCAGGAATAACTCAATCTTCACAATCGATCCGTCTCAATTCCGTCAGGATGGTTGACACCTGCATATCAAAGGGTTCAATCGGCAATGATTCGACCATCTGCTCTTCAAAGGCAAGGGACATCGTCGTTCCTGAAAAGGCTGAAAGCAGCCGGTCATAATATCCCCCGCCAAATCCAAGACGGAAACCCGCGTTTGTATAAGATAATCCCGGGACAATCATCAATTCAATCGATTCGTTATGAACAGCGACGGACTTCGCGGGGTCCGGTTCAAACAGATTGAAATATAATTGTTCCAACTGATGAAAATCATTCAGTTTATAAAAAATTAACCGGCGGTCCTCTGGAACGCACTTTGGCACGACCATTGTCTTCCCTTCTTCCCAGCCCCTCTTAATGATATTCCAAGTATCGAGTTCCGGAGGCCTTGAAATGGTGATCGAGACCGTACTGCTTTGCTTCCACTCGGGAGAATCAAAAAGACGTTGTTCTATTTCAAAACATTTTTGTTGAAATGCAATATGGCCAATGGATTTTAATATTTGCAGCTGAGATTTCCGCTTTTCCTTTTTAGACATATGATCCCTCCATACTTACAATCCTGAAATTATTTTAATGGATTTCCAGCCTAAATGCGACAGCCAGTCCACCACTTTTCGGAAAAGGCATTGCTCTAGAACCTAATAAAGCATAAAAAAAAGCAGCGGATAAAATCCGGCTGCTTATTTCGTTTCGCGGTGAAGAGTCACACGCTTTAATTTCGGGCAATATTTTTTTAGCTCTAAACGGTCTGGGTTGTTACGCTTGTTCTTAGTAGTAATATAGTTACGCTCACCAGTTTCTGTGCAAGCCAAAGTAATGTTTACACGCATTATAATTTCCCTCCAAACATATACATCTTCTACTATTCATACGACTTTTATATAATATCACTTTTCACCGGGAAATGCTAGTCCGTTTTTAATTCTATCACTTAAATTTGCAACCTCTTCTTCCATCTCACCTTCAATCGCATATACTTTCCCCTGTTTCACTTCAAATGGCTTGAAAGTGAAATCCAGCATATACACCATCATATTGAGCCCATTTGTTATAGGATAGTAGTATAAGCTACCTTTGCTTAAGGATTTCTTCCAAAGTTTAAGCCCCTTCAGATTAAGGGGATAGATGGTTTTCTTGACAGATTCGGCACAGGAAACAATATTGGTGATGGCAACCCGTCTTCCGCTATAATTCCAGAATGTATCCTTCGAAAGGGACAGCACCCCCACTCCATCTTCTTTGCAGGCGAGCCACTCGATGAGAAAGAAAACTTTCAGACGGCGGGTTTCTTTCGACTTATTCTCCATTTCGAATACATAGGAGTCCCCCCACCCCTCAGCTTCTTCTTTCACCTTCACGTGTATATCTGTAAGGGAGGAGCACTTGTCAGAGTGAATAGGAGTATACTCATTTTTCTTGTTCCAGGCTATTCCTTGAATATGAAACGTTCGATTCCGGTTCTCCCTCATTAGCCTCTACACCTTTTGCCAGATTTTTATTTTTTTTCCGTAATATCTTGCAAACTCCCTTGCCAGATTCCTTCTGTCCGCATTGGAATAGATGATGAATCCTCTCTTTGGATCACTTATGATTTTCGTCCGGCCCCCATCCCTGTGGTCGAATACAATCTCTTTCTGATTGGAGGAAGATGGAACCGTCTCAAGCAGTTTTGCAAGGACCATCGGTTTCTTCCCATTTGGACAGGCTACCTGCAGTCGGGTAATGAAAGGCTCCATCAAGCCCTTTGAATGATGGAAGCCTTTCTTAAAAGAGGGAGGGGAGAAATGTCCCCTCATAAGATCGTCCCTTGCACACTTATATTCTTCCGGGCTACCGATATCTCTCCAATAAGCACTTGTCTTGAATACGTATACTTCTTCATTATTCAACAGGAGACGGGGAATGAAATCCTGGCCGAAATCTTTGGCCCCAATGTGGGCATAGCGGTCCAAAAGCCGTGGATCAAGCATATAAACACCTGTATTGACTTCATTGCCCACCCACTCTTCGGGCTTTTCGATAAAATCGACTAATTTGCGGGTTTCGTCCGTATGACAGATTCCGTATTCCTTTGGATTCTCCACTTCCTTTGAGACGACGGTCATAACCGCTCTTTTCTCATAATGGAACTCAATGACCTTGTCGATGGGAATATTGGTAAACGCATCTCCGCTAAGAACAAGGAACGGTTCTCGCAGCCTGTGTCGTGCGAGGAAAATGCCGCCCGCTGTCCCGAGTGGGGATCTTTCTTCAAGATACGTGATATTCACATTGAACCGTTTCCCGTCTCCAAAGTAATCTTTGATGGTCTCACTTTTATAACAAGTCGTAATCAATATATCTTTTATTCCATAAGAACTCAGGAGGTTAATGCTATATTCAAGTATTGGCTTATTCAGAATCGGGACCATGGGCTTAGCAACGGACATCGTATATGGCCTTAATCGCCTGCCTTCTCCACCTGCCAATATAACCGCCTTCATCTTTTTATACCCTCCACTTTTGATTGAAGGAGCACATCATCATATACATGAATGGTCTGGTCTGCGATCCGGTCCCAGCTGAACATGGACTGAGCCATTTTAAAGCCCAGTTCACCCAGTTGTTCGGATTTCCCCGGATTTTCAATTAATGAAATCAATTGAGTATAGAGACTATGTTCCTGATTTGGTTCAAATAATAATCCGGTTTGTTCATGTTTCACAATGGACTTAAGCCCACCGGTATTCGAAGCGACCACGCCTTTCCGGAAGGCCATCGCCTCCAAGGCAACGATCCCGAACGGTTCGTACAAACTCGGGAAGATGACGGCAAGACAATTTTTTAAATAATCATTCCGTTCCCTATCCGAGACGTATCCGACGAATGAGACGCTATCCGAGAGTTCCTCCTCGATCACAGCCTTTCGGTATTGCTCGAGCATCGGACCCTTCCCTGCTATGACAAAGGAGATGTCATACCCAGCACTCTTTAACCGTGAAGCTACACGGATGATCGTCTCAAACCCTTTCTCATGGACCATCCTACCGATTGAAAAAAAGTACGGCTTCGATGGTTTGGAAAGGGCGTACGGAGAAGACTGATCCAGTTTCTCCAGTTCCACACCATTCGGTATGACGGCAATTGGTGCTTCTATCGTGAATAAACTCTTGATTTCGTCTTTCATATGCTCACTGCAGACGATGAGATGATCGGATGCCCCTATGAGAAGCTGCTCTTCCCCGTGGATCTTGTGTTGCAAATCCGTATAAATCCCTTGATTCCTGCCATGTTCAGTAGCATGGATCGTAGTAATAAGTGGAAGGGCATAATAGTCTTTCAGCTTCATCGCCGATGTCGATACGATCCAATCATGTGCATGGATATGGGTGATTCGTTCATCTCGTATCAGGTCATGGGCGTACTGAATGAAGGACTGATTCAAATCGAATACCCACTTAAAGAAATCTTCTTCATATGGATGCAAAGGATGCACCCGATGAATTGTGACACCTTCCATTTTCTCAAGGGGAAGGGCATCATTGGCCATGGTGGTAAGAACATGCACATGCTTTCCCTTTTTCACAAGATTGTTGGCTAAGTCATACACATGTCTCGATAATCCACCCACGATATTCGGTGGATACTCCCAGGAAAGGATCAGTACGGAATCATGCTTCTCTTCCACGTCTCCCTTTATTCCAATGGAGAGCTTCTCAAGGATTTCGTCAGATGGAAAAGGCATCATTCTCTTCCGATGAAGAAGGAGATGTCCATCCTTATGCCCATCCATGACTTGTTGAAGCAACCGGTCGAAATGGACCGTGGATATTCCATTGTCATCTTTAAAACCTTCCATGCTAGAGATCCATTCCCTTATAATCTGAAAGGTCCACTCTGTTTCTTCTGACAGCGTCACCATATTTTCCAGCTGCTCTTCCATGCGATGGACCACCCGAATATTCCGAATGGCTGAATCGGTCATGATCGGTTCCTGTTTCTCCATTCCAAGATACCCGAAGCCGACCCTTGAAAGAGCGGTAGGTTCTTCCATCATGGCTTCCATTGTATGACGGGCATCTCCTCTATCCAGTTTCATTAATGCATCATAGTCTGATAGCGACTTTACAAAGGCGATTGAAAGTGGATGGCTTTCCTCCAGGGAGTCGATGCCCTCCCTAACAGGAATAAGCTTCAATCCTCTCGGGGTCCTGATGACCCCTCTGTGCTGTTCCTTTTCACTATGTTCATAGGAAAAAGAAGAAATGAATGTATACTCGATGCCTTGCCCAGTGAGATAAAGATCAATCCCCGGTACATATGCGGCTTGAGGTAACCAGAACGACTTAGGGATCATTTGGAAATATTGCTTGAATAATAATGTACTCATCCGAACCTGGGATTCGATGGCTCTTGGAGTCCGGTAATGCGTTAATGGAAACGGGCTTACCGACGTAGGGATGACGGTAGCCTTCCCTTCCACTGCGAGATGTTTGTAGGCTTGTACGAGATTCATATCATAAGTGGACCACTGTGAATAGATGAGCTGCCACTTCTGTTTATCATGAGTGTCTGCTTGCAGGAGGTTGCCTTGAATGATGGCGTTCGCCCTCTCTTTAAACTCTTCGCTCATAAAAAGGGAGAAAAGGAGGGGGTTCAATACGACAGGAATGGAACTACCTTCATTCCGATCAAGGAAATCGATCAATTCACCATTCTCTATAAGTAATGCAGTAAGCGAATCTTCCTGTTCAAACACTTGAGAAAATGAACATTCATTACATGTTGGATACACGATGATTTCTGAAAGAGCCTTCATGCCTTTTCCTCCCCATTCATGACATAATACGAATATGTGCTGACATGCTCAACCCATTTTGGTTCCCTGATTAATCCCTGCTCGTATTCCATCAACTCTTTCATACTGTGCGCCTCTTGATGATGAGAGGTTCTTGGTGTATGAATGACATTGGAACGAGTGAAGGCAACAAAGTCCCCTGATGGCAGGCGCAAACCGATCTCCATGCAGTAGCTTCGATTTTCCTTCAATCCGTTCACAAACCAATCGGTTTCTGTAAAGGGTACATATGAATCCGAATAGTGATGCTGATTATGACCATTAAAAGAAATAGAGGTAATATCATATAATCGAAGAACATATGGCTGTGGGTCGGAGTTCATCTTAAAATGACTCTTCACATGTCGGATCCATTCATGGGAAATGTTCCAATAACAATAGATCCTTGAAGAAGTTGAAAACGTAATCGATAACTCGGTCGCTTTCGGATTTTTTGATCTCTGCTTAGGCATCTTCCTGCCAAAAGCAGCTCTTCCTACACGTTTCTTCGGTGTTTCGGGTTTTATCATTTCAACTTCTGCCGGTTCCGGACCATTCTCCAATGCTTTCTGGTACTTCACCCATTGATACTGAACCTTACCCACGGTTGTATTCAGTTCTTTGGCAATTTTCCTGAATGACACACCTTGTTCCTTTAACTTGATTATTTCTGTTATCAAAACCATTCCTCCTAAACCGAAACATTTATTATATGAATTGGATCTAAATATTATGACAATTAATCTTAATTTTATCGTAACACCGTATTGAAAAACCTACAATAAACGCATTTTGTCGTATCTTGTTACACATGATGGCAATAGGATTCAACCTGCATTTTTTTTATGAATTAGTATGCTGAAATGATAATAAAGCGATTACATTTCCATAACGACATTTTTCTTGGTAGATCTCTCCACGACATTCGACAAAATATTGGGATATCCCTCACATTTATCCACGTATCATATAGAGTTGGAACATGATCTGTGCTATAAATAAAGAAGAAGAATACATCTTGGGGTGATAAAGTGACTTACCTATTCATTGGATTAGTAAGCTTCTCTATCCTATTACTTGTCATTTCGTTTTTTCAACGGGATCGGTACAGCGATATTGAAAAAGACATGGAAGAGTTATCGATGAATGTCCTGCAGGAGCATTATAAATTGAAGAAGAGAATAAGCGTTTTGGAAGAAGAGCTCATGTTGGATGGGGATATGACTTTTCATAAGACACCGATTAACGAAATCATAAAGAATCAAGTGATTTCCCTTTATAAGCAGGGGGTAAAAGTGGATCAAATCACAAAACAATCCACACTGTCGAAACAAGAAGTCCTCTCTATCATTCAGGACTCATAGCAGGAGTATAAGAACGGCTTACTCAAGGAGTAAGCCGTTTCTTTTACATTCTGAATGTTTTCACAAGGTCAGAGAGTTGGTTTGCCTTTTGGGTCAGGTCATCTGACTGGCCATATAGGGTTTCAATTAAGCCATTTTGTTCCTGGATGGAGGAATTGATGGTGATGGTTCCGTCATTGAATTCTTTGCCTACAGCTGAAACGCTTTGGAATGCTCCCTGAATATGGTGCATATATTCCTTTAACATCTTCAGGCTCCCTGATATTTCCGTAATATTGTGATCCATACCAGTGGCCTGTTTTTTCATTTCATTGAAATGTTCACCTGTTGTACGGATATATTCCTTACCGGTACTAAGCTCTTTATACCCGTCTTTTAATGAACTGGACACTTCCTTGGATATATGTTGAACATTTAATACACTCTCATTCATTTCAATCAACGAGGCGTCTACATCCTGTGCCAGCTTCCTGACTTCGTTTGCAACAACTGAAAACCCTTTACCTGCATCTCCGGCCCTGGCCGCCTCAATCGAAGCGTTAAGGGAGAGCAGATTCGTTTGATCGGCAATTTTCTTGATGCTCTTTGTCAGGTTGCTGATATCGATTGCGCTTTCCTCTAATCGATCCAGAAGGTCATGCGTTTTCTTTATTTTCCCATACACCATTTCGATTTGGTTTGTCGTAGAATTCATGGATGCGATTCCTTCTACCGTGACTCCCTGCATATGCGATGAGAGTTCTGACAGGGAATGACCATTCGTTTCTACTTGAAGGACCCCATCATTGAATGTTTGGTACTGATTGTTCAGCTGTTCAGCAGCCGCGACTTGTTCTTCAGAACTCCCGGATAACCGTGCCATGGAATCTCCTACCTGGTGACTGGAGGCATTGATAGAATCTGCAAGGGATTTGATATGCCGGCTGTTGCTTTGTACGGTGTGAGAACTGTCTTTTATCCCTATGACCAGCTCCCGCAAGCGCTCCACCATATGTCTGATGGAAGAATTCAACTGACCTATTTCATCCTTTCTCCCCGTCGGAGGAACGGAAAGGGTTAAGTCTCCCTTCGCCACGGCTTTTGTCACCGAAAGGATTTTATCGATACTTTTATTAATCTTGTCCGATACGAGGTTTACAATGAAGAAGCTTATGACGATTGAACTTATCACAAAACCGATCAACAAGAAAAAGAGTGTGTTCATATTATTTTCGGTTGATTGCAAGACTGTATCCTGTTTATGGAGGGTCCGTTCCCTTACTTGCATTAATAATGTATTGTTTTGATCCCTCAGAACACTTATTTTCATTCTGGCATCTGTATAAATGGCTTCGTCTAAACGAACGACTGCAGGTGCAATTTCTTTAATAAATAGTTCATCGATGGTTTTGTTATTTTCAGAGAATCTTTGAAGGAGTTCCCGGTCTTTTTTACCCAGTCCATTCATTGTCTCATCGGTCATGCCATTCAGTTCCGCTCTCAGTTTCCTGTACTCTTTCACATCCTCCTCATTCAAAAAGGTAATGTAATCGGCAATCCGGATATCTTTTGCATTAATGAGCCTGCTCAATTCCGTGATTTGAACAGAATGCTCACCTGTATCTTTCATGAATCTCATGTCCTTCATCAGATCGTTCATGCTGAATATGGCCAAGCCTACACATGAAATGAACAGTACGGCATTAAGCAGAAACGTATAAACAAGTTTATTCTTGATAGAGTGTTGATAAGACATCTTGGATAGGATACGGATTTTTCTGATATGGGGTACATATTTCATAAAGGGAAACGATTTTTTCGACATTGTGTCCTCCTGTATGTATAACTTTGTGTCTATTATGAATATGTACCAAAATACCCATATTTTCTATACTTTCACTGTTATCTTAATATAATCTTTACAAATCACGCACATCATCCAAGAATGCAAAAAAAGCGTCCCTTCAGCAGAAGGAACGCTTTTCATTTAGTTATTCAGATCAAACCGTTCACCGGTCACTAAGAAAATGACATTTTCACAAATATTCGTCACGTGATCCGCTACGCGTTCAATGTATCTGCACGTAAACGCCAGCTGGGTGATCTGACTGATTTCATTCGGATAGTTCGGAATGTAGGTCATGAGTTCTTTTACTAATTTACCATATAACTCGTCGACTTCATCATCACGATCCGCCACTTTTTTCGCAAGGGAAGCATCCTCGCTGTAAAAAGCGGTTAGCGCTTCTTCGAGCATTTCTTCAGCAATCGAGAGCATTCTCGGAATTTCTTCAATCGGCTTGATCAACTTCTGGTTTCCGATATGCAGGGTTGATTTCGCGATATTCGTAGCCATATCCCCGATCCGTTCAATTTCAGAACAGATCCTTAATGCAGAGATGATTTTACGTAAGTCCGTTGCTACAGGAGATTCCTTTGCAATGAGAATGATCGCAAGATTATTGATTTCATTATCATATTGATTGATGATATGATCTTTTTTGATGATTTCCTCTGCTTTTTCAATGTCCTGGGTCTTCAAGGCTACCACGGACTCTTTTAAAGACACTTTGGCAAGATCCGCCATATCGAAAAGCTTGTCTTTTAACTCTTTTAAATTATTATCGAAATTTCTTCTTATCGCCATACTTATTCCCCTTTGCTAAGTAATGATGAAGAACCTTTTTCTTTTAACGCGCACTTTATCCAAATCGACCCGACACATAGTCTTCCGTTCGTTTGTCACTGGGATTAGAAAATATTTTATCCGTTTCGTCCAGCTCAATCAAGTCCCCTAATAGGAAAAAGGCTGTTTTATCAGAAACCCTTGCTGCCTGCTGCATATTATGAGTCACAATGACAATCGTATATTGTTTCTTGAGCTCACCAATCAGCTCTTCGATTTTGACAGTGGAGATGGGATCGAGAGCCGATGTCGGTTCGTCCATCAAAAGGATTTCAGGCTTTGTCGCAAGTGCCCTGGCAATACACAGACGTTGCTGTTGACCACCTGAAAGACCCATGGCCGGGGCATCTAATCGATCCTTTACTTCGTCCCATAATGCAACACTCTTTAAAGTGGATTCCACTATTTCATCAAGCTCTTTCTTCTTTTTGACTCCATGCACTTTCGGACCGAACGTAATGTTGTTATAAATGCTTTGGGGAAATGGATTTCCTTTTTGGAACACCATCCCCACTTTTTTTCTCAATTCAACTAAATCAACCTTGTCTGAAAGGATATTCGTCCCGTCAAAATTGATTTCACCGGACATTTTAATCCCAGGGACCGAACGATTCATTAAGTTCAATGTTTTAACGAATGTCGATTTTCCGCATCCGGATGGTCCGATGATCGCTGTGACCTCTTTATCATAAATAGGAAATGTAATGTTTTTTAACGCATAGTTATTTCCATACCATAAATTTAAGTCGTTTACATTAAATGCCGTTTTTTTCGTTGTAGCTACTGACACGCGAAACCCCTCCAACTAAATGATCAACTGAAACGCCCTGAAATATAGTCTTCCGTCCTTTTTTCTGATGGATTGGTGAAAATCTTTTCGGTTTGGTCGAATTCCACTAAATCACCATTATAAAAGAATGCCGTTTTATCAGAAACACGGGATGCCTGCCCCATATTATGGGTCACAATGACAATCGTGTACTCTTTTTTTAGATCGGTGATCAATTCTTCGATTTTTGCATTTGAAATTGGATCAAGTGCTGAGCTTGGCTCATCCAATAACATGACAGTCGGTTTCATAGCAATCGTCCTTGCAATACATAAACGCTGCTGCTGTCCACCGGATAGTGCGAGTGCCGAAGTATGGAGGCGGTCTTTAACTTCATCCCATAGTGCTGCTTTTGTCAAACTTTCCTCTACCAGATCATTCAAAACACTCTTCTTTTTGATTCCAGAAAATTTCAATGCATGAACAATATTTTCGTATATGGATTTACTGAATGGATTCGGCTTCTGGAAAACCATCCCGATTTCTTTGCGAAGAGCTACTACATCAATGTCCTTACCTAGAAGATTCACATCTTCATACATGATCTTCCCCTCTGCACGGGCAATAGGAACCAGGTCATTCATGCGGTTAACCGTTCTTAAGAAGGTTGATTTCCCGCAACCGGAAGGGCCGATCAAAGCCGTTACAGCATTTTTTTCGATTTCCATATTAATATTTTTAACGGCGTGATTATCCCCGTAATAGAAATCTAAATTCTGAACATCGATGATGGTCTCTTTTTTGATTTCATCCGCTACTCTTGAAGAGCGCTTCTGTTTCGTTTCTAATTGAACCGACATGTACTATCACACCTTCTATTATTTTGTCGCTGTCATTTTATTATGAATGTAGCTTCCGATGAAACGTGCACCCAGATTAAAGACTAACACTGAAAGAATCAAGACGGCTGAGGCTCCTGCTGCTTTTTCGTCTACGTCGGGAATCAATCCTTGTGTGTTGACTGACCAAATGTGAACAGCCAGTGTTTCCGCCGGTCTGAAAAGATTCAATGGTGACGTAGGCGAAACTGGATTCCAATCCATATAATTCAATCTGGGAGTCGACAGGCCGGCTGTGAATAATAGAGCAGCAGCCTCACCGAATACACGACCCGATGCAAGAATCGCTCCTGTCAGGATAGACGGGAATGCACCCGGGATGAGCACGGTTTTAACGGTGTGCCAATTGGTGATCCCAAGAGCAAGGCTCGCTTCTTTCAACTCACGGGGTACGCTTCTGATGGCATCTTCACTAACACGAACCAATACAGGAAGATTAAAGACCGTAAGTGCCAGGGCTCCACCTATAATGGTATATCCCCAACCCGTTGTATTTACGAACACCAATAGTCCAAACATTCCAATGACGATAGATGGTAATGAGGCCAGTACTTCAATACAAGAACGGATGGTATTCGTGATCTTGCCAGGCTTGGCGTATTCAGCCATATAGATGCCTCCGCCGACACCGAGAGGCACCGTAATAATCATCGTGATGATCAGGATATAGAATGAATTAAATAATTGATCCCGGATCCCTCCTCCGGCACGGACTGCACTGGATGGGGTTGTAAGGAAGTCCCACGTTACATATGGTAAACCCTTCACCAGAATATATGAGAATAGAGCCACTAAAAGGGCGATAATGACCGTTGCGATTCCAATGAACACGCCAGTGGCGATCTTGTCTGCTCTTTTACTATTCATTAGACTTTCCTCCTCGATGATAAGTAGCGGATTAATAAGATAAATACGAAGGACATGATTAATAGAATAAGACCCATCGACCATAGTGTGTTATTCTCCACGCTTCCATAAGTGGTATGTCCCATATTCAGCGTTATGATCGTGGTCAACGTAGCCGACGCATCTACTATACTTTGAGGAAGATCTCTTGTATTTCCTATGACCATTTGAACAGCTAGTGCTTCACCAAATGCTCTCGCCATACCCAGTACGACTGCTGTCAATAAAGTTGGCAATGCTGCCGGGATTAATACTTTTCTAATCGTTTGCCATCTTGTTGCCCCTAATGCATATGATCCATCGCGCAGGCTTTTTGGCAAAGAGCTCATGGCATCAGTGGCAATGGTTGTGATGGTAGGAAGGATCATCACGGATAATACAATCATTCCGGCTAATAATGAAAATCCGATACCGGATGTATGGTTACGAATGAATGGAACCAATACTGTAAGTCCTATAAATCCATAAACAACGGAAGGAATCCCTACAAGGAGTTCTACAATCGGCTGCATGATTTTCCTTCCCCATGACGGTGCGATGTCCGTCATAAAGATCGCCGCTCCGATTCCGAGCGGTGCTGCAATTAAAGCAGAAAGAATCGTAACAGCAAATGATCCAAAAATGAAAGGCAAAGCGCCATACATCGGGTTTTCTCCTGTAGGACTCCAATCTGGACTGGTTAAGAACTCAATTGGACTTACACCATTTTTTATAAATGATTGCAACCCTTTTGAAGTTAAGAAAATGGTGATGGAAATTGTTGCGGCAATCATGATGACTGCGCTTAATGTCACTAAGAATCTTCCCTTAAATTCACCGTTCATCCAAGATCTATTGCTTTTGATCAGCCTCTTTGAGGCAGGTAGCTTGTTTTCCATATCCATAAACACCCCTAAATACGAGATAATAGGGTAAATGCCCTCAAGCATCTACCCTATCAATTTATTTAATTGATTCATCTTTTACTTCTTTGTTTGTTTCCCTTCAGCATCACGTTCTACTTCCATTTTTGTAGAAGGAATGTAACCTTGATCCTTTAGTAAACCACTTTGAACATCTTCGCTCATCATGTAGTCAAGGAACGTTTTAGCTAGACCATCAGGCTCACCTTTAGTGTAAGAGTGTTCGTATGCCCAGATTGGGAAATCACCTTTTTGTACGTTTTCGTCAGTTGCTTTAACACCATCGATTGCTAATGGAGTTACACTGTCATCAGTGAAGTAAGAGAAAGCAAGGTAACCAATTGCTCCATCAGTTTCGTTGATGATTTTCTTTACAGTGTTTGAAGAATCTTCTGTGATTCCTTCAGCAGGTGTCTCTCCATCAAGACCGAATTTTACGAATGTAGCACGAGTACCAGAAGAGTCTGGACGGTTTACAAGCGTGATCTTTTGATCTTTACCACCAAGTTCTTTCCAGTTCTTGATTTCACCTGTGAATACTTTTTTAAGATCTTCTTTTGAAATGTCATCAATACCAACATTAGGATTAACTGCAGCCGTCATTCCTACAACCGCTACTTTATGGTCAACTAACTCGTCCGCTGGAATTCCTTCTTTTTCTTCAGCGAAAACGTCCGAGTTACCGATTTGAACTGATCCTTCAGAAACTTGGGATAATCCTGTACCAGATCCTCCAGCATTAACTTGGATATCTGCATCCGGATTTTCTGCCATGAATTCTTCAGCTGCTGCTGCAACAAGTGGTTGCATTGCAGAAGAACCTGAAACTACGATTGAACCAGAAGCTGTTTCTGAACCTTCTTTGTCGTCTCCAGCATTTTCATCTGTGCTGCTTCCATTCCCACATGCAGCTGCAAATGCTACTAGCGTTGCGATGATTAAAAGCAGACCGTATTTCTTGAAGTTCTTCATTCTTTAATTCCCCCTAGAATATTGGTTGTTTTGTCCTACGAGTACTAGATTAATAGATGAGTGTTAATGGTGTTTTAATCGATTGTAAAGGTTTTGTAAATTCGACATTTTTTTTATGATTCCGCGGTTCATAAATGCTTTAAACCCTTATTAACACTAGTATTGAACAATGTTTGATAAATTATGTACGTACTTAAAAAAATGTCTTTTTTTCATGAATGTATGATGCCCATTCATGGATTAATGTTATGATTCACAATAAAAAAAGCTGATTCATGGAACCATTTACCCATGAATCAGCTTGTTACATTAGTTATTCTGTTCTCTTTCCTTCTGCATTTGCTCTTCTGCCTCATCCGCATTCTCGACTTTCTTGTTTACGGAAGTTGGATCCTTCTCTTCTTCGGCACGCTTCTTCTTCAATTCAAAGTACTTATCCATTACCCGTCTGGAGATGTACTTATTCACATATGGATCGGCCACGCCGCTTGCCTGGATATGAGAGGCGGGTACCACAGTCGCATACGCCACCTCAGGATTATCGTAAGGCGCATAACCGATCAATGTGGTGTTATAACTCAGTTCCCCGTCAATATACGTCTCGGCTGTTCCGGATTTACCCGCTGCATTATAAGGAGCATCATGGAATAAGTAACCCGTTCCTTCAGGGTTATGATAAACACGGTAGAAACCTTTTTGGACATGTTCGATCTGTTCCTGTGTGGCATCAATTCGATTCAGTACATTCGTCTCTTTCTCGAACAGGATGGGACCGAGGCTTTCCTTTTCATTGGTCGGTTCCCTTATCTCCTTCATAATATGAGGCTGTACACGGTAACCATCGTTCGCGATGGTAGAAACATATTGTGCCAGCTGCATGGTGGTGTACGTATCAAACTGACCGATCGCCAAGTCAAGTAAGAAACCGGGATCTGTCTTGGTTCCTGTAAGACCGGCAGATTCACCGGGCAGGTCGATGCCTGTCGGGACACCTAAACCAAATTGAGCGTAGTGATTCCTGAACACATCGAACGCTGCCGGGTTGTTCACGATCGGCTCATTCGGTACGTACCGGCCCCCGGCTATTTTCAAGGCAACCTTCCACATGTAGGCGTTGGAGGACTTCTCCAGAGCATATAAATCGGTCATCGGGATTTGCTGGTATTTATTGAACCAGGATGTTTTCGGATTAGTCCCTTTGATCCTTAACGGTTCATCAATCAAAACCTCACCCGGTGTCAATTTACCGGTCATATATCCTGTCAATACCGTAGCGCCCTTCACAACGGAACCTACTTCATAGGAAGATGTAAAGGTCCCTAGTGCAGCATCCCGCATTTCGTACTTACCCGTTTCAGGATTCTTGACATATTGTTTACCTGCCATGGCCAGGATCTCCCCGGTATTCGGGTCAATCATGACGACATATGCCCGGTCAAGATCTGGAGATGCGTCCCGGTGGACAATCTGTTTGCTTAATTCTTCTTCGATTATTTTTTCGACTTCCCGCTGAAGTTCCATATCGATGGTAAGGACAATATCCTTACCTCTCTGTCCTTGTTGAACAAGGACGGATTCGAGCACACTTCCGCCTTTGGTTACGTTCTTGATCTGTTCCTTTTGTCCTTGGAGGACATCTTCATATTCAAGTTCTACATAGCTCTTACCTACGCGATCATTCCGGTTATAATCCTGAGCTAAATAGGAATCCACCAAATTCTTTGGCAATCCTTCCCTTGAAGAGGACACGTTCCCTAAAATCGTCCGTAACGTATCATCAAATACGTAGGAACGCTTCCAATCTGTCGTCGTATTGACACCTGGAAGTTCACTCAGATGCTCACTGACCGTTGCGAATTCCTCCGGAGTGACTCCTTCATTCTTCACAATCTGCGGATTAAGCGCATAGCCACTGGAGAACTCACGATAAATGGCGATGATTTCAAGGTCATTTTCAGTGAGGGAATCCAGTTCTTTCTCGGTAATCCGGTCGAGTCTCATCTGATACACTTTTTTATTCACGTCATCTTCAGACAGTTCTTCATTGCTTTGGAGGTTTTTGATTTCCCTGTCCGAAACTTTTGCATCGGCTGCTTCAGGATGCTTGATGATCCAATAATCCTTTTTGTCCCGCTCTGTCACGTCCCCTGTATCTTTTTCGATGAACCGGGATAGCCTGGAGGCGACTTCGATCATTTCATCGATCTTCGTATTATTTGCCCGTGTATACGTAATGGCATTCAGCGGAATATTGTCGACGATCACATTCCCATAACGGTCATACATTTTCCCGCGTGGCACACCAGTATTGACCACGACGTCTTCGGTTCTTTCCACTTCTTTTTTATAGCTTTCCCCATTCACGATCTGAACAAGTCCAAGTCTAAGTACAAGAAGGGAAAATAATAAGAACACAGCAAAAAACAGCAGATTCATCCTGACGGGAACATGCGTCTTTCTTTTTCTCTTATTTTTTTTCAAGTCTTCCAGCCCTTCCTCTATGTAAAAATCTCTCTCTGCCCTTGTTTCGTTCCTGGTTGATTGGATAGCAAACAAGGTGGGAACAATCATCTTAACCCTCCCCTTATTTTATAGAAAATGTCAGGGATAATCTAGCCATAAGTAAAGAGAGGAAATCTTTCCCTCTCTTTGTAGTAAGTCCCTTATAAAGGCAGCACGACTTTCCGTACAAATAAGTAAATCAGTGTATGTCCTGCCCCAAGTATCAATAGAAGTATCGGGATGCTCTCTTCCTGATTAAAGAAAGTCACGGCAACAATGAAAGCAAGGACTGAGACGATCCTTCCCAGGTTCAAGAAGATTTCCCTTACGACTATGTACTCAATCCTCATTTCAGCTGCGTTCCATCCCGTACCGATCACATCGTATGTCATAGAGATATAGGGAACCAACAAGATGGGATAGGCAATGGCAATGACACCTGCATAAAGCAATAATTTTGTATACGTGACATCAAATACGATCAGGAATATGGCCAGATAAAGAAGGATACCACCTAGCAGGATGGCGCGTTTCCTCAATTGTTTCTTTATGACCCTGGAAGCGACATAATAGCCCACAAAGGCAATGCCTGAGTTGATCAAACCAAAGGTACCGATGGCAAATTCACTTCCCGTACTGATGAATACAAACACCGATATGATAAAGATAAAGGTTCCTTCCCTCAGCCCCTGGAAAAAGTGGGCATTGGTGATGGAACGCCAATTGTGATTGTGCTTTCTTTCCTCGAGAATCCTAAGGAAAAGATAGCGTCCGGATGCCGGCCGCCTCTTAAGGAAGAAACTCATAATAACCGCGAGGAAAAAAAGAAACAGAGAGATTCCGAATACAATGGTATACCCCTTGAAGGAAGCAAACCTTGAAATGATGAAACCGGCGAGGATCGGTCCTATCATCCCCCCGGCAGACGTCAGAGTACCGAGGAAGCCATTGAAGAAATCCCTTGTTTCAGGTTCTGTGATTTCAAACGTCAACACATTGAAGGCTAACCAGTAGAAACCATAGCCGATCCCTAGTAACGCTCCCAACACGACAAGATAATCTTCTGCCGATTCTCCGAATGCCAAAACGGATATGTAAAAGAGAGCCAAAAAAATAACACCGAAGCGTAATACAATCACCCGGTCCACTTTCTTTGCCAACCTTCCAGCTAAAATAAATGTCAGGGGCTGAAAGATGACAACGGTTAAATTATAGACACCCAAATCAATGAATTCACCTGACTGTTTCCATAAGTAGATGTTCACAAATGTGTTCGAGAGGGCAATACTCAAGGAGTATAATCCCCCGATCAACAGGAGCAAAGTCAGATCTTTCGTTAAATCAATGTCACCTAATATTCTTTTAAAGCTGCTCATGTGTAAAACTCCCCTTTAACGTACCCCTATCTTGTGAAAAAGGGAAGGAACTTATACAAAAAAAAGAGAGGTTCCTGAAAGAACCTCTCTTACCTTATTCATAAAATTACTTAGCAGCTGAATAACGCTTCGCTACTTCATCCCAGTTTACAACGTTCCAGAATGAACTGATGTAATCAGGACGACGGTTTTGATAGTTCAGGTAGTAAGCATGCTCCCAAACATCAAGACCTAAAACAGGCGTTTTCCCTTCCATTAAAGGACTGTCCTGGTTTGGTGTGCTTGTTACTTCCAATTCACCGTTATTCACTACAAGCCAAGCCCAGCCTGAGCCGAAGCGTGTTGCAGCAGCATTAGCGAATTCTTCTTTGAATGAATCGAAGCTTCCGAATTTGGAAGAGATGGCATCTGCTAACTCTCCAGATGGAGCGCCTCCACCATTCGGAGATAATACCGTCCAGAATAGAGAGTGGTTAGCGTGACCGCCACCATTATTGCGAACTGCCGTACGAGCACCTTCAGGAACAGCGTCTAAGTTAGAAACAAGATCTTCAATGGATTTGCTTAATAAATCGTCGTGTCCTTGAAGTGCATCATTTACTTTCGTCACATATGCGTTATGGTGTTTAGTGTGGTGGATGTTCATTGTTTCCTTGTCGATATGAGGTTCTAATGCATCATATGCGTAAGGTAATTGCGGTAATTCGTAAGCCATTATAAATTCCTCCCTATGTATAGTTTCCTGAATAGCTATATTCAGGCCGTTTCAGTATAAGATTACCAAAACTACTATATCTGTTCAAATATTTTGCCTTCAATCTCTCACTTTTTTCTTACAAGAATAAAATGCCCAATAAACATTAAATATATTTCATGTTATGTAGGCTGTCATAAATAGTGGTGAGTCCCTTCACACGACCATAAAGAAATAAATGGCCATGACGATTTGAATGAATCCTTTTGTGAATACGCTTGAGATGAAGCCTATGACTGATCCTATACCTACTTTAAATGCTGTCTTCAAGTTAGTTCGATGAACGATCCATTCTCCTATGACGGCTCCGAGGAAAGGTCCGATCAGTATTCCTATGACAGGGATGACGAATGGACCAATGAGCAGTCCGATCGTGCTTCCCCATATTCCTGCCTTCGAGCCTCCGAACTTTTTGACACCGATCAGGTTCGCCATATAATCGGCACCGAACAAGAGGGCGACAAACAGAATCTGTATCGTCCAGAACAACCAGCTGAATGGTTCAAAGCTGAAAAACACCCCATACAGCAGAAAGCTGCCCATTAAGAAAACGACACTTGGCAAAATCGGATACACAAGCCCGACAAACGATAAAATCATGAGTATGATAATGATACTCCAGTAAACGATGTCCACGTTCCAACACCCCCTTTTGAGTATAAAAAAAACTGACCCCTTTGACAAATTTCAAAGAGGTCAGGAAAGAAACTTATTCTACTCCCAATACTGCTTCAGCAATATTGACGGCATGATCTCCAATACGTTCTAGATTACTGATGATATCTACGTATACGATACCAGCTTGACCCGAACATTTCCCTTCGTTCAGACGCAGGATATGCTGTTTGCGGAGCTTACGTTCCATTTTATCGATCTGGTCTTCCTTCTCCGCCACTTCTCTTGCAATTTCAGTGTCGTTCAAATCCAGAGACTTGATCGCTTTTTCAACTGTTTCAATCGTCAAATTGAACATGACTTCAAGATCGGACATGGCATCTTCTGTGATTTTCACTTTGTTGGCTTGCTGATATTCAACTAACTCGACGATGTTTTCAAAATGATCACCCACGCGTTCAATATCCCGAACCGTATCCATCAGGATCGAATGACGCTCGGATTCAGATTCCGATAGGGAAGAAGATGATAGATCAACAAGATAGTTCGTGATTTTCTTATCGAGGTTATTGATGGCACCTTCTATTTGATATGCTGCTTCTGAATTTTTCGAGCTCTTTGTCTTCAAGAACTCATTTGTTTCCTGTAACCCTTTAACGGCAAATGTCCCCATGCGGAGAACTTCTTCTTTTGCCTGCCCCAACGCAATGGAAGGAGATTGTTCGATGAATACAGGATCCAGGTGTTTCGAGTTATAATCCACGATAGAGTCCTGACCCGGAATCAACTTCGTTACGATCAGCGCCAATACGGCGATGAACGGAAATTGAATGATAGTATTCGTTATATTGAAAGTACCATGAGCGAATGCAATGGTCATTGGCTCATTCAGGTTGAATGTAGTTTGTAGAAATACGACAAACTTTGAGAATAACGGCAATATGATCAAGAATATGGTTGTTCCGATTAAGTTAAAGAGTACATGCACCGCCGCAGCTCGTCTGGCAGCGACTGACGCACCCAGTGCAGCCAATACCGCTGTGATGGTTGTCCCGATGTTATCCCCGAATAAGATAGGCAGTCCTGCCTGTAAGTCTACCAGGTTTGAGCTGTACAGCTCCTGAAGGATACCGATCGTGGCAGAAGAACTTTGTACAACCACGGTGAACAACGTACCGACTACCACTCCAAGAATCGGATTATCACTCATGCTGACGGTCAAATCATGGAATGCTTCCAATGAGCGTAAAGGTTTCATTCCTCCACCCATTAATTCGAGCCCATAGAATAAGGCACCGAAGCCAAAGATCATTTGTCCAACGTTGTGGACTTTTTTATTCTTGAAGAAGAATAATAAGATGGTACCTACGGCAATGATCGGAAGGGCATACTCCCCTACGTCCACACCAATGATGAAGGCTGTCACCGTCGTACCGATATTGGCACCCATGATGACCCCGATTGCTTGTCTTAGGGTCATGAAACCGGCACTTACCAGCCCGACAACGATAACCGTCGTACCACTACTCGACTGGATCAGGACGGTAACAAAAACCCCTGCCAGCACTCCCATGAACGGATTGGTCGTGAACTTATCAAGGATTTCCTTGAGGCGTTCACCGGCTGACTTCTGAAGGCCGTCCCCCATATACTTTATCCCAAAGAGGAAAATACCTAGTCCTCCAAAGAACTGAAACAACATTTCCTGCCAATTTAATTCCATTTTTTCAACCCCTACATATATTTTCGACATTAAACAACAAAAACCCCATATCATTTTTAATATATAACGGGGCTTACGTAAATACTTTTTACCCCAAATTTACAATAGGTTAATAAAACTCGACTTTTATTACATTTATGTTACAAATGATACTAATTATAAATGCTTCCGAAGACTTACTTGATGAAAGTATGAAGACAAGCTTAAAATAGATAGGGTATGCACGAAAGGAGAAAAAAACGAAATGAATGTATTTCAGCAATTGTATAAAAGTATCTATTCCCCAAAAGATATTGCAAAATTCCGTTTCCAGGGAATTGGCAAGACGATCCGTTTCATTTTTTTACTTGCTCTTATATCCATCATTCCTGTGGCCGTACAATTTGTATCGTTCGCAACCAATGCCCTGGATACATTAAAGGATTCTCTGGATAATGAATTGCCATCATTTTCGATTGAGAACGGCACCTTGACTTCTGATCATTCCGGGCCCGTGACCATTGAGAAAGAAGGCATGACCATCATCTTGGATGATACGGGTCAAATGAAAGAAGGGAACCTTGACAGGAATGAAAACACGGTCGCCTTCCTTAAGAATGACTTTGTGGTCATCAGCCAGGGACATGTCCAATCCTCGTCTTATACGTTGTTTGGTGATAGCACTGTAACAGAGGATGGATTACTCGACATCCTGAATTCTCTCAAGGACCTGAAATGGATTTTGATCCCTGTGGCATTAAGCATTCTTTACGTGTTCACCTCCGGAATGACATTCTTGAAAATAACCATTTTCGCCATCATCGGTGTTACATTTGCTAATGTACTGAAACGAAATGTACCATATCGCCAAAGCTTTCGCATCACCGCCTATTCGGCTACGGTTTCTACCGTATTTTTTACCCTAATGGAATTATTACAAACCAGGATTCCCGCTGCTCCAATATTGGACTGGTTTGTCATCACAATCATCCTGTATTTAGTAGTGAAAGAAATACCCCAAAGGAAAAAACGCCAATAAATAAAGTCCCCGTTTCCACTTAACGGGGACTTTTTCCAAAGGTCTGTTGGATTTCAGTACGAGCCTCTCCTTTTGTCCGTGTAGCCAATAGGGCAAACAGGAGGATATTCATCAATGTGAATCCAAATGTGATAATATACATTTGTGTTGGATCCTGCTTCCATACCCCAAAGGCGACAGGACCCAAAGCCACCCCGCTGAATCTTACAGCACCATAAAGGCTGACAACCATTCCCCTTTCTTGTTCAGATACGCTTCCCGTTATGAAGGTATTGATGACAGGAAGCATCAATCCCAATCCCCCAAAGCTTAGGGTGAGAAAAAACATCAAAGATCCCAATGAAGAAAAAAAGATCAATAATCCTAATGGGATGCTCATGGTGATTAGCCCGCATTTCAAATAGGTCCAACCCAATTCCTCATCAGTCTTCAGTCTTTTTCCGCACCAATACGAACAGATCGTCATCGCCCCAAGGGGAAAAATGAACGAAAATCCTTTAAAAAACCCATCAATATGAAAAGTATTTTCAATATGGTAGGAAAGATAGAAGAGAATGCCGAATAATAAAAATAAACCGGTTCCCCCGATGACATAGAGAGGGATCAGCAGCCTGCCCTTTGATAAAAAAACGGCAGAGAATTCCTTCACATCCAATTTCCGAACACCTTTAGTTGATTCGACTGTTTGTCGCAGACCGACTAAGATCACGAAAGAAATCACGGGGAAGACCCAAAAAGACTGATCCCAAAGAACGAGTTGGGCGAGGGTGGCACCAATAAGTGGAGCTGCCACTTTGCCGATCCCATTGAATACCTCCAATGAACCAAGCATCCTTGAGCGCTCCTCCCCTTGATAAAGATCACCGATCAATGCCATTGCGAGAGGCATCGTCCCTGCTGCACCGACACCTTGCAGTCCTCTTCCGAGCATAAAGAGGCTAATGAGCCCTCCATTGAAGATACACAATATACTCCCGAGAATCATGATCCATAACGAAATGCTGATCAACCGTTTACGCCCATAGCGATCAGACAATATCCCTGTAAAGGGTATCACCAAAGCTGCAGGGATTGTAAATGAACTTAAAATGAATCCCGACCATCTGCTCCCTAAATGCAAGTCTTCTTCAATATCAGGAAGAATGGGAATCAGCATTGAATTCCCCAGTACCATCAGTATGGGCAGTAAACCGATCACAAATGGGAGAAGTTTCTCTCTCATATCATACAACTCCTTCATTGTTCCATTCAGACATCACACTAATCGGGAGGAAATTCAGATGAAAAGAATGGCAATTTTCTTTGGTATTATCATTCTTCTATACAGTGTTTATTATGACTTAAATAAGGGGACGTTACGTCTGCTGTATAAAGAAGCGACCGTCGCCTCCTCCGAGCCCCTGGTGAATGGAAATCAAGGGAAACTCCCACAGGAACCTGTTCAAAGGGGTGAAGGTCCCTCCTCCCTTCCATATGTGGAAATGGAAGTGAAGCCGGGCGATACCGTATTGAGCCTTGTGGAAGATCTTCTTGATGGATCCATTCCCGTTTCCATCGACCGGGTGATCACCGACTTTGAAGAATTGAATGATGTCCCACCTGACAAGATTCAAATAGGGAAAACCTATAAAATACCCAATTATCAATAGCTTGAACATGTCTTAAACACCTATTTCTTGTCATTTTACACAAAACACTGTTACAATAGCTTCGTATTACTTATAATGAAACTTTGAGAACCTTTCTAAAGGAGCGAATTACACTTGAGTGAAATTATACATCGTACAAAAACACGTCCTGTCAAAGTAGGTAATTTAACGATCGGCGGTAATAACGAAGTGGTCATCCAAAGTATGACCACGACCAAAACCCATGATGTTGAAGCAACGGTTAAAGAAATTCACCGTCTGGAAGAAGCAGGATGCCAGGTCGTACGTGTCGCTTGCCCGGATGAGCGTGCAGCCGACGCCATTGCTGATATTAAGAAGCAAATCAATATCCCACTTGTTGTCGATATACATTTTGACTATAAATTAGCCCTGAAAGCCATTGAAGGCGGAGCAGATAAAATCCGAATCAATCCAGGGAATATCGGCCGCCGCGAAAAAGTGGAGGCTGTAGTCAAGGCAGCAAAAGAAAAAGGCATCCCGATTCGAATCGGAGTGAACGCCGGTAGCCTGGAAAGAAAAATCCTTGAGAAATACGGATACCCGACAGCTGATGGAATGGTGGAAAGTGCCCTTCACCATATTAAAATCCTTGAAGACCTCGATTTCCATGACATCATCGTATCCATGAAGGCTTCTGATGTGAACTTAGCAATTGAGGCTTACACGAAAGCTGCGAAAGCCTTCGACTACCCGCTTCACCTTGGGATCACAGAATCAGGCACTCTGTTTGCAGGTACCGTTAAAAGTGCCGCTGGTCTTGGAGCCATCTTAAGTCTTGGGATCGGTAACACGGTCCGAATTTCCTTGAGTGCGGATCCCGTCGAAGAAGTGAAAGTGGCAAGGGAATTATTGAAATCATTTGGACTCTCTGCAAATGCAGCTACATTGATTTCGTGTCCGACTTGCGGTCGTATTGAAATTGACTTGATTTCAATCGCCAATGAGGTGGAAGAATACATTTCCACGATTAAAGCACCGATCAAGGTTGCTGTGCTGGGATGTGCAGTGAATGGACCTGGTGAAGCCAGAGAGGCTGATATCGGGATTGCCGGTGCCCGAGGGGAAGGACTCCTATTCCGTAAGGGAAAAACGGTCCGTAAAGTACCTGAAGAGACCATGGTGGAAGAATTAAAGAAAGAAATTGACAAGATTGCTGAAGAGTACTTTGCAAAGCAGGAAGCTGAAAAGAAAGAGCAGGAGCAAGTCTGATCCTGTGCATGAAAGAGGGCTGATCCATGATCAGCCCTCTTTTTTTGGTTTCCTGAAACGCTCCCAATTTCAAGAAAAACGATTTAGTTTAAAAGAACGGCAGTACAAATAATCCTACGATTATCGATACGGCCCCAATTCCGATTGCCCAGGCACCGAGCATCTCTGCCCCCCTGCGCCTTGCCACAAACCCAAGGACAATCCCCGCTGCCCCCATGATGACCGGGAGAATAAATAAGGATAGAATGGATAGTGCAAGTGCAGAGTATCCTAACACACGCCCTGATGTTGTCGCATCTTCGGCGGCATCATCTTCAAAGTCGCGGCTCACATTCATTGGAGCAGCAATTTCTGCTGCTGTTTCTTCACGGTAATCATCTCTACTCACATCTGTTTCCGGATTGTCGTAATACACGTCGATATCTTGAAGATTTCGATCAACGCTGTTTAATTCGCGTCGTTCATCACTCATACAGCAATCCCTCACTTTCTGTGTTTGGGAGCCTTCTTATTGTGTGTCAGTTCAACCATTTTACTATGCTAATCTTTGTCATTTTTGTTATCTGTGCGATCGCGCTTAGGCCGTTCTCATGAATAATTGTTTTTCGAGGTTATTTCAATACGGGGAATGTGATAAACTTGAAGGAGTTTTTATAAAGGGGAGTATGATAAAGAATGAAACGTTTTGGAATCGATATTGATGGGACAGTTACGTCACCTGAATCTTTACTGCCTCATATAAATGATCACTTTCAATTGAATTTAACCTTACAGGACATCACCCAATATGAATTGACAAAGGTTTTGGACATATCACCTCAAACCTTTGGAAAATGGTTTAAAGAAGCAGAACCGCTCATCTACAAAGAGTCTCCCCTTGCTCCCGGCGCAAAAACGATCCTGGATCAATGGAAAGAGAAGCACGAACTTTATTTTATCAGTGCAAGACGAACCGACCTCATCGATATTACGAAGAAATGGTTCGATGCACAGGACCTTATGTATCATCATATCGAATTAATCGGATCTCACGATAAAATATCAACTGCTAAAAAACATGCAGTCGACATTTTCTTCGAGGATAAACACGATAATGCAGTGGCCATCTCCGAAGAATTATCCATCCCTGTTGTGTTATTCAACACGCCTTATAATCAAAAACCGATCCCTGATGGGGTCATTCGTGTGAATGACTGGAAGGAAGCGGATTCCTGGGTACAGAACTGGTTGCAGCAACAACGCTGATTATAGAAAAAAAGCCTCGTTTGAGGCTTTTTTCTATGCGTTATTAAATAAGGATTTAAATCGTTCCACGCGCTTCCGATTCACTTTGAAATCATAATACCCTAAGCGTGAAGCCGACTTGAAATGCAAAAGATGGGTACTTTCATCAATAAAAAGCTCCAGGTCATCCTTAAATTTCATCCACTTGGATGTGAAGACGGCATGCACATAATGCGTCCCTTCTTCCTTGATTTCTACATGATCGAATTGATTCAGCGTCTGGTGTATCCTTGCTTTCGTATCTGCCACTTCCCCGCTTACGGGAAGAGGTGCGATTCTGTGGTAAGAGGTAAGGTCTATCGTACTGACGCAATTTTTTTTACTGGTGGGGCAGTGTGTGAAAGGGACCGATTCCATGGCTACATCTCCTCTATATTCCTTCTATATACCTATTTTTCCCCTCCTTTACACAAGGTTAAACACGTGAAGATGTTCCGAAGAAAAAAGAGACCCCGAAGGATCCCTATTGACACTGTGGACATTTACCGTAAATTTCAAATTTATGTCCTGATATATCATAGCCGGTTTCAGCTAAATTTTCTTTCAACACTTCCATGGGACAGGTATGGATTTCTTTCGTTTTCCCACAATCCATACAGATGAAGTGATGATGGTGATGATGACTTTCACACGTAATCCGGAAATGCCTTTCACTGGATAACTCAGTTTCTTCCAGTATGCCCAGCTCTACGAAAAGGCTTAAATTACGATAAATGGTATCGAAGCTCAGGCCGGGATAATCGGCTTTCATATACTCCAAGACGTCCCTCGCGGTTAAATATTTATTCGAGCTTGAAAACAATTCAAGTAATTGCTGCCGTTTCCCTGTATGCTTATATCCTTTTGCTTTTAATAGATCCATGGCTTCCGTTACATTCATTTCCTACACCTCACCTTTTGAAGAATGACCAGACGACCTCAATTTCTTGATGAGGATCGTCAAGAGGAGAATCAAGATGGCCGTCATGACGATCGTTCCACCCGGAGCAAGATTCAAATAGAAGGCGCTGACTAGTCCGACGATGACGGAAATTTCCCCGAATAAAAGGGAATATCCGATCGTTTGTTTAAAGCCGTTCGCGATTCTGATACTTGCTGCAACCGGAAGTGTCATGAGAGATGATACCAGAAGAATTCCCACAATGCGCATGGAGGCGGCAATCACAAGGGCGACCATGATCATAAAGATAAAGTGGATCGCTTTCGCAGGGATCCCAGATGCCTTTGCATGATCCTCATCAAAAGATAAAAGGAATAATTCCTTATACAATAAGAAAATCACTCCGATGACAAGGATACTGATCCCGGCAATCAGATACAGGTCCCCCCTGCTGACCGCGCTGACACTCCCAAATAAATAACTGAATAAATCCGTGTTGAAACCGTCTGCAAGTGAAATGAATATGACCCCGATCCCAATTCCACCGGACAGGATGATCGGGATTGCAAGCTCCTGGTAATGCTTATATACCATTCTTAATCGTTCTATGAATAAGGAACCCATCACGGAGAAAGCCATTCCAAAGTAAAGGGGATTCAACCCTGAAAACCCAGGAACGGTTTTGCTTAAGTACAGACTTGCCGCAATGCCTGAGAGCGTCACGTGGCTCAGTGCGTCTGCAATCAGGGACAATCTCCTTACCACGATGAAGGCCCCCAGTAACGGAGCGATGATCCCGATAAGGATTCCTGTCAGAAATGCATTTTGTAAAAATTCATATTGAAAAATAGCTTGAAGCATTTTCTTCCCTCCGATCGATCATGAATGATGATGTTCATGCTCATGATTCAAAAAATGTACATCATGACCATAAAAAGAGGAAAGCTGATTTTCTTTGAGCTTTTCAAACTCTTCTGTTTTGCCATGGAAATGTAAATGTTTATTTAAGCAGGCAACATGTGTGACCTTATTTGAAATCGATCCGATGTCATGGGTGACCAGCACAAGAGTGATACCTAAATCCTTGTTCAACCTTTCTAACATATCGTAGAAGTTTTGAACGTTACGGCTGTCGACTCCAACTGTCGGTTCATCAAGGATCAATACATCAGGCTGACTCACGAGGGCCCTTGCGATGAAGACCCTTTGTTGCTGACCGCCTGATAATTCCCCGATATTCCGTTTGGCGAACTCACCCATGCCGACTGATTCAATTGCTTGAATCACGTCTTGCTTATATGCTGCTGAAACCCGCTTGAACAAACCTGCCTTTTTCGCCAGTCCGCTAGCCACCACTTCATAAACAGTAGCCGGAAATCCTGTGTTGAAGCTGTTTGCCTTCTGGGATACAAAGCCGATGCGATCCCATTGTTTAAATTTATGCTGCGGGATCCCGAACAGCTCAATATTCCCCTGTTTCACCCTAAGCAGGCCTAGGACAAGCTTAAGTAATGTGGATTTCCCCGAACCGTTCGGACCAACAATTCCGAGAAAAGCACCTCTTGGTATGCTCAAATTAATATCTTCGAGCACTCTTTCACGCTCATAGCGGAAATTCACATCTTCTATTTTTATCACTGGATTTGTCATATCCATCTTTATCATCTCTCTTTATAAGAATCATTCCGATTTAAAAGTACATAGGGTAGTATACAGGATGCATCATCAATTGTAAATGATTCCGTTCGTCATTCAAAAAAGGACCGCCATCTTGTTTGGGCGGTCCTTTCATTCCATAAAGGGATGATTTTAATACATCAATGGATGGCAGATTTGAAACGTGCCCCTTTTGTTTCTTGCGTGCTCATGATCGTGATGAAAGCATTTGGATCAACATCCGAAACGATGGATTTCAATTTCGTCACTTCAAGTCTCGTGACCACGACGTAAATGACTTCTTTATCATTATCCGTATAGCCGCCACGCCCCTTCAACATGGTTGTACCTCTTCCAAGCCGTTGTAAGATGGCATCCGATACTTCGAGATAATAATCCGAAACGATGATGACCGCTTTCGTTTCATCCATTCCCTGAATGACCGTGTCAATCGTCTTGAAGGCGATATAATAGGTCATGACAGAATACATGGCTTCTTCGATTCCAAAGACAAATGCCGCCCATCCGAAGATGAAAATATTCATAAACATCACAAACTCACCGACGGAGAATGGCAATTTCTTAGTCAAAAGGATCCCTAAGATTTCAGTTCCATCCAACGAACCTCCATGACGGATGACCAGTCCTACTCCCACCCCAAGAATCAATCCGCCGAAGACGGTTGCAAGGATCTCTTCTGTTACAAATGGATCCATATGGTGAAGGAGGCTTTCAATGATCGCCAACGCGACGATGGCAAACAAAGAAGATACGACAAACGTCTTTCCTATTTGTTTGTACCCCGAATACATAAAAGGAAGGTTGAGTAAGACCAACAGGGTTGAAAAATTAAGGAAAGGGATTGAATCAGAAACCAAATAATTCAGGATCAGTGAGACACCAATGATCCCCCCATCAATAATATTATTCGGTACAAGGAACAGTTCGATCGAAACGGCTGCCAACCCTGCTCCGATAGTAATAAAGAATAGACGGTAAATGAAATGAAGGGGACTTTCTTTCTTATGTACTCTTTGAGTCATCGCCAATTCCTTTCCTTTCAGTTTATTTTCTAATAAAATTGTCACTTTCTCGATGGATACTACATATGTATCTGTTGAGGAGTGATAAACTTGAAGCTATTACAAAATGTGATCAATCACAAAATCAACCATATTACAAATGATGAACTGCTAAAGTATGCCAAACAATATAATATTTCACTGACCCCCGATCAGGCTACAAGCATTGTTGCCAAGGTGAAAGGAAAAAACATCAACATTTTTGATGATACGAAAAGAAGCAGACTAGTGAAAGATCTTGCCAGGGTCATTGGACCAACAAAAGCAAAGGAAATCAACCAGCTCTTTTTACAGCTCATCAGATAGTATAGAAAAAGGAGGCTTCCTCAAATCTTGAGAGATGACCTCCTCCACTCTTTACTGATTTACTATTTTCGTTAAAACATCTTCATCAAAGGTTTGATTACGCAACATGTCAATTTCGAATTTGTAAGGAGGTTTTTTATTTTTCTTATCTTCCCCTACATATGGAGTTTCCAGAATCTTAGGAACTGCCTCCAGCTGCGGATGATGCACGATATAATTCAGTGCCTTGAATCCAATATGACCGAAGCCCAAGTTTTCATGACGGTCCTTAGCGGCTCCCCGTTCATTCTTGCTATCATTTATATGAAGCACCTTTAAGCGATCGATTCCAACGATTTTATCGAATTCCTCCAATACACCATCGAAATCTTCTACAATATTATATCCTGCATCATGGGTATGACAGGTGTCAAAGCAGACTGATAATCGATCATTCAACTTTACTCCATTGATGATTTGAGCTAATTCCTCAAATGACCTACCGCATTCGGAACCTTTTCCAGCCATTGTTTCCAAGGCGATCTGAACTTTATGATCCTTAGTCAATACTTCATTCAGACCTTCTATGATCTTCTCGATTCCTTTATCTGCCCCCGCCCCTACATGAGCACCGGGATGAAGCACGATTTGCCCTGCACCGAGCGCTTCAGTGCGTTCCATTTCAGATCGAAGGAAATTGACACCCAACTCGAATGTAGACGGGTTGGTCGTATTGCCTATGTTAATGATATAAGGAGCATGCACGACGATGTCCTCTATTCCATTTTCTTTCATATGAGCAAGACCCGCTTCGATATTCAGGTCTTCGATTTTTTTCCTTCTCGTGTTCTGTGGTGCACCTGTATAAATCATGAAGGTATTCGCACCATATGAAACGGCTTCTTCACTTGAAGCGAGTAACATATTCTTTCCACTCATGGAAACATGGGATCCAATCTTAACCATTCTTCTCAACTCCTAAGAAAATCTCTCTTTATTGTATCGAATGTGTACAAATGAATCACGTTCAAACACTTATTTGTTTCTGTTTTTTATTCTTCTTTCCCGCTTCTTGATTTGATCCATTTTGTATTTCATTTTCTTCTTATAGCCCGGTTTAACCGACTTCGGTTTACGGACTAATGATTTCGCCTTTTCATCGATTTCATCGACGTTCGATTTTTGACGGTTCTTACGTTTGTTCAAAGGAGGCAGCTCGGACCATTCGCCTTTTTTAATATCCCTATGTGAAAAGCTGATTCCAAGCTTCTCCAAGCGATTCAATGCATCTTCGTCTGAAGGCGTATAAATGGTGAAGGCGATACCGCTATTCCCGGCACGTGCTGTACGGCCTGAACGATGAACATAGAAATCCAGATCTTGAGGCAGTTCATAGTTGATGATATGACTGACCCCTTCGATATCGATCCCTCTTGCTGCAAGGTCTGTCGCCACAATATATTGATAATCCAGGTTTCTAATTTGTTTCATCATTTTCTTACGCTCACGTGGAGAAAGATCACCGTGAATACGGCCGACCTTCAGTCCTTTGGCAATCAGGGCATCGGCTACTTCATCTGCCTTTTGCTTCGTGTTGGTGAACACAATCCCTAAATAAGGATTGATCTCCACTAAAATATTGTAAAGCATATTGGTTTTATCACGGCTTTTCAAAGGGACGATCACGTGTTCAATATTTTTTGCCGACAGCTGTTCCGGTTCCACATGGGCATACTGTGGATTTTCCATATACTTCTTCAGGAACGGCTTCAGTTTCTCTGGGATCGTGGCAGAAAACACCAACATCTGTAGTTTTTCAGGCATCTTCGCAGCGATTTGATCCACATCTTCAATGAATCCCATATCAAGCATCAAATCAGCTTCATCGATTACAAGAAGCTTCGCTGTATGGACAAATAGTGCCTGGTCCTTGACCAGGTCATTGATCCGTCCCGGCGTACCGACAACGATATGAGGCTGATGCTTTAACTTCTCGATCGTCCTCTGTTTGTCCGTTCCCCCGATATAGCAACGGGAAACGATCTCTGTATCTTTCGTTATCTTAAGTACTTCCTGATAAATCTGTTGTGCCAACTCACGGGTAGGTGCAGTGATGACAGCTTGTACCTGCTCAGAAGCTGCATCCACCTTTTCGATGATCGGTAATAGATACGAGTGGGTTTTCCCCGTTCCCGTCTGAGACTGACCGATCGCACTTTGTCCCTTTAAGATCAGAGGGATCATTTTTTTCTGAATTTCAGTTGGTTCATAGAAACCCAGTTCTTCTACAGCTTCATTGATGAAAGACTGAAATCCAAATTGCAGAAATAAATTCTTTTTCATTGAGTACATCTCCTTTTATCGTCATATCCTTTTATTTACGCTGTCATCGGGATAGATGTCTATGCCGTTCACATCATCACCACAGATTTATATAAAATGTACAGATCACTTTTCAGTTGTCAGTGATTTTATTTTAACGTTTAGAAGCGTGATATTTAAAGAACATCTAACCATTATAATCAATTTTCAGCAAAACATCTAGGTCAACTTGATATTATTTCAGATGATATTGTCACAATACCCTTTTTTAACCTGTTGCATACTCTATAGTGACAACGAATTTATTGAAATGAAAGGAGGCTGTCATTATGCCGCCTAGAAGAATGAGAAATCAGGGTCAGGATATGAGAAATCCTTTCGGAATGAGACAGCGCCAGGGGAACGGATTCGGGTTACAGCAACCTGGGATGAATACTTTCGGATTGGGACAAAGACAAGGCAACGGGTTCGGATTGCAGCAGTCTGGCAGGAATCCTTTGGGGTTGGGACAGACACAGCAAACGCCTTTTCAATTTGGAAGGCAAAATCCTAATCAAGGCTTTAATATGGGAATGAATCAAAGAGGAAGCGGAAGAGGCAGAGGGCAAGGCAAAGGGTTACTGTCAAAGTTCCTGAAAAAAGGGGAAAACCGAAATGCAGGTGGTGGCGGACTTCTGGAACAATTTACGAGGTCTTCTGGCGGTGAAACCGGATTTGAGCGATCACCTCAGGCAGCTGGGGGAATCATGCAAACCCTCTTGAATCCCGGCAATGTCAATTCCTTTCTGTCTAACACTCAACAAATGTTACAGACTGCCCAACAATTGGGTCCGATGTTTCAACAATACGGTCCGATGGTCAAAAATATCCCTTCTCTGTGGAAGCTGTACCGCGGGTTTAAGGATATGTCTGCTGATACGCCTGATGAACCATCGACAGAGGTTCAAAATGTGGAAAGTGAAGAAATTCCTGAAGCAGATATTCCTGTAAAGAAAAAAAAGAAAAAGAAACCTTCTGTAAAAATCAATGATGAAGAAGATTGGGATGATAAGGCACCGGCAAAATCACATCCAAAACCAAAACTCTATATATAAATGTCGCATCCCTAAAGGTATTTCATCACCTGACAGGGATTATTTTTTTGGTATATTAGCAAAAAACATGTATCACTTTTTCATGTGAAAATGGCCTTTTACTTCGTTCTCTTTGTCAGACGGACCTTTCTCCTTTATAATGAAGACAAAAGACTCTCTCATGTAGGAGGATATTTATAGATGGATATTATTAAGATTACTCCGAGAGGCTATTGTTATGGTGTGGTAGATGCAATGGTCATTGCAAGAAACGCCGCATTAGACAAATCGCTTCCTCGTCCAATTTATATTCTGGGCATGATCGTCCATAACAAACATGTAACGGATGCGTTTGAAGAAGACGGGATCATCACCCTCGATGGCAGCAATAGAAAAGAAATCATTGAACAGGTGAATGAAGGAACGGTGATCTTCACCGCCCACGGAGTCTCTCCTGAGGTGAAAGAAATCGCCAAGCAAAAAGGATTAGTCACACTTGATGCTACCTGTCCTGACGTCACAAAGACACATGACTTGATCCGGGCCAAAGAAGCTGAGGGCTATGATGTGATTTATATCGGGAAAAAGGGGCATCCCGAGCCTGAGGGCGCAGTCGGTGTCGCACCCGAAATCGTTCATCTCGTCGAAACAGCCGACGACGTTGAACAGCTATCTATCGACAACGATAAGATCATCGTCACGAACCAAACAACCATGAGTCAATGGGATGTACTCGATACAATGGATAAAGTGAAGGAAATGTATCCTCATGTCGAGCTGCACAAAGAAATCTGCCTGGCTACCCAAGTACGGCAGGAAGCAGTGGCAGAGCAGGCAGGGGATGCCGATGTCCTTATCGTCGTCGGCGATCCGAAGAGCAATAACTCCAATCGCCTTGCACAAGTGTCGATGGATATCGCAGGTACGCCTGCCCACCGCATCTCAGACATCAGCGAGCTCGATATCGAATGGATCAAAGATGCGGGTGTCGTCGCTGTCACTGCCGGTGCGTCCACTCCAACACCGATTGTGAAGGAAGTCATTAAATTCCTGGAGGCTTTTGATCCAAATGACGAATCCACATGGACAAGAGAGCGCAATGTTCCATTGAATAAGATACTTCCTAAAGTCCGGAAAGCGAAAATGGGAACGAAATAAGAATGCCAAAAGGCCCCTTGCCATCGCAAGGGGCCTTTCTTTTTTTACATATACGTAAATGGGTTCGTTTCTGCTTTCGAAGCGAATATATTGACAATAAACCCTTTTTCCGAGCATCTTTTGGCTAAATGAGCGGCTACTCCCTCTTTCATCACCTTTTCAATGTGATGACCTGCATCCACAATATTGAGCCCCATCATCATGGCATCATGAGCCGTATGATAATAGATATCACCGGAAACGAACACATCGGCACCCTGTCTCTTGGCTTTTCCGATGAACTTATTTCCATCTCCGCCGAGTACTGCCACTTTCTTCACATTTGCGTCCCCGTCCCCTATCAACCGGATTCCATCCATGCCTAATGTTTTCTTCACGAATAGGGCAAAGTCCTTCAGGCTCATCTCCTCTGCCAAATAACCGATCCTGCCGAGTCCAAGGGCTTTAGAACCGTTTTCCAAGGAGTAGATATCATAGGCAATCTCTTCATATGGATGGTGGGTGAACATCGCTTTCAATACTTTTTTCTCCAGTGAAACAGGATAAACCGTCTCCACCTTTTCTTCTGAAACCTCTTCAAGTGCACCTTGCTTTCCTATATGAGGATGGGTTCCCTCCCCGGGCAGAAATCTTCCCTGTCCTTCAGAGGAGAAGCTGCAATGAGAATAATTCCCGATATGTCCGGCGCCGGCTTTTCCTAAAGCTTCCCTCAGTTCCCCTGCATGTTCTTTTGGCACATAAACCGCCAATTTGCGAAGTTCTTCCTGATAGGTAGGGACAAGCACAGAAGGCTCCTGTAACTGAAGCTTGCTAGCAAGTAGATCATTCACACCGCCTACCGCCACATCCAGATTGGTATGGGCAGCATATACGCTAATATCATGTTTGATCAGCTTTTCAATCATTCTTCCCTGGTAGGAATCTGTTTGCAAAGATTTCAGTGGACGAAATAATGGCGGATGATGGGCAATGATCAATTTGACATTATTCTTGATCGCTTCATCCACGACATTTTCCAGCACGTCCAGTGTGATCATGACATTTTCGACCTTTTCATTCAACTTACCGATTTGAAGTCCGATGGGATCTCCGCTTTCAGCCAGATATTTCGGTGAGAACTCTTCAAAAAGCTGAATGATTTCATGGCCGTTTACTGTTTTCATGAGATAAGGACCTCCTCAACCATCTTGATTTTGTGCAGAAGCTCATTTTTACGTATTTCCAGCGCTTCGGTCTTCTCTGCCTTTTCCATGTTTTTCACAATATTTTTCCATTGTCGGAGTTCCTGATTCCATTTTTTCATGAAGGCACCATTTCGATTCTTCATCAAGAACGGTCCGAGCAGCAGTTCTTTTTCAATTTCCTTGGAATAGTGGGAGTTTGGATCTCCTTTTTCTGCTATTAAAATTTCATATAGCTTATCATCTTCTTCAAGGATTTCCTCACCGATGAGATCCCATCCATTTTCCATCAGCCACGTCCTGATCGATTTCGCACTCACATTGGGCTGGAGGATCAATCTCGGTCCGTCGGTCAGCTTTTCCTTGCCTTCCTCCAAAATCGATGCGATCAATGCACCACCCATCCCCGCAATCGTAATACAATTGACTTCACCGGGTGAAATGACTTCCAGGCCATTGCCTAACCTAACTTCAACTTCCCGTGTAAGTCCGGCATCTTCCACTTGTTTTTTCGCAGAAAGATATGGGCCCTTTACCACCTCACCGGCAATCGCTGAAGAAGCGATTCCTTTATTGACTGCATAGCAAGGAAGGTAGGCATGATCTGAACCGATATCGGCAATTTTTGATTGTTCTGGTATGTATGAAACAACGGTTTCAAGTCGTTTTGATAATTGTTGGATATTCATTCGTTCACCTTTACTCATTATTATTGGTCCTGCTTATCTGATACTCATTCTAACCAACTTTTCCATATAAAAAAAGCCCTTTGCCCAAAGACAAAGAACCTTTTTCAACCATTCATTATTTTAGTGATTTGATCCAGTCTGCCATTGCATCAAGATTTTCATCTGCTACAAGACCGGCCGGCATGATGCCTCCACCATTTTTAATTCTATCTTTGATCTCGTCTTTTGACAGCTTCGTCCCTTTAAGAGCAGGACCCGCGCCACCTTCATAGTTCCCACCATGACAAGATACACAAGACTCCTTGTACTTAGCTTCCGGATCGAATTCACCGCTTGAAGCTTCTTCTTTACCAGCAGTCTCACCATGCTTTTCTTCCTTCGCTTTTTCATCGGCATTGTTTAGGCCTTCAATCGATAAGAAGAAAACAAGACCAATTCCAAGAGCCGCAATAAGTACGAATGGAATAATTGGATTACGATTCATGATTTTAACCTCCTTTATGTACAACATCCAAAAAATAGTGCTCTTTTCAACACTTTTTATTTTACTGTAAAAACCGACAAAGTAAAAGTACTATCAATTAACTTTTCCATCTTTCTCACAAATTAGACACATTTCCTTCTTTTTTCCTGTTTTTCATCTTCCGTTTCTTCTCATTTACCCCTTAGGCATGAAAACAGATGAGCTCTATCTGCCCCCAGTGGACCGATAGAGCTCATTTACCCTTCTAGATGATCTAGCCCCTATTGGCAGCCGATCAACCTTGAAATCACCATTCTCTGTACCTCTGATGTCCCTTCTCCGATTTCAAGGAGTTTCGCGTCACGCAAGTAGCGCTCAACATGGTATTCTTTCATGTAACCGTATCCGCCATGGATCTGAATGGCTTCGTCGGCCACTTCCATACTGATCTCCGACGCGTACAGCTTACACATTGACGCCTCTTTGGAAAATGGTCTTCCCTGATCCTTCAGCCATGCTGCTTTATGAACCATGTTCCTTGCGAGCTCGATCTTCATTGCCATGTCAGCCAGCTTAAATTGAGTGACCTGAAATTGAGATAACGTTTTACCGAACTGCTTTCTCTCTTTCGAATATTGAAGAGCCTTGTCAAAAGCAGCCTGAGCCACCCCGACAGCCATTGCCCCGATTCCGATCCTGCCCCCGTCAAGGGTGACAAGGAACTGCTTGAATCCTTCCCCCTGCTTCCCTAACAGGTTTTCCTTAGGGACTTCCACGTCCTCAAGGACCAGCTCAGTTGTATTGGAGGAATGAAGCCCCATTTTTTCATAATTATCAATGACCGTAAATCCTTTGGCTTTTGTGGGTGCGATGATGGCACTGATCTCTTTATTCCCGTTGTTCCTGCCTGTGATCGCCGTTAACGCGAGATGATTCGCGTAACTTGCATTGGTGATGTAACACTTATTCCCATTGATGACCCATTTATCCCCTTTATCTTCAGCAGTGGTCTGGGTCCCCCCCGCATCTGAACCGGCATTGGGTTCAGTCAGGCCGAAAGCTCCAAATGATTCCCCTGTACAAATCGGCGTTAAGTATTCCTGTTTCTGTTCATGTGTACCAAATAAATTGATCGGAGCACCGCCCAGTGAAATATGGGCAGAGTACGTGATCCCTGTAGAGGCACATGCACGGCTGAGCTCTTCTGTAACGATGGCAAAGCTTACTGTATCCGCTCCTGAACCACCATATTCTTCCGGAAAGGGAAGCCCCATCATCCCCAGGTCAGAAAGTTTCTTGAAAATTTCTTTAGGAAATTCCTTTGTGCGGTCACGATCCAACGCACAAGGTGCTACTTCTTCTTCAGCGAATTCCCTGATCGTTTTCTTAATCATTGCTTGCTCTTGTGTTAAGTCGAAATTCATCTTTATCCCCCTTGTCTAACTTTGATGACTGAAAGCCACAGACTTCTACAGTATATAAAGCGCTTTCAAGCATAGTCATTCGACTCTATGAATACGCTCTCATTCCTATTATAAGAGGGAATCATGAATTTTCTCAACTTTAAAAAACTTTTAAATTTTCAGAAGTTATAGTAATATATAAATTCCTACAAGGATCGATCCTACCGAACCCGCCAGCGTGAAATAATTCATCTTCCATTTCATCCCTGCACCAATCCATATAAAACAGTTCAGGAATAAGGTTACGTATAATGGCAAAGAGTGCCCTTCAAAGATCCTTTCCGTCAGTTCCATAGATGAAAGAAGGAGGATGCTGGCAGCTGACGCAAAGAGAAGTAACGGAGAGAATTGTTTCTTAGTATAATAAATTCCTACACCCATTAATAATCCGACAAAACTTGCCAAAATCGCTGTTTGCAAAACGATTGACAATTCAGTAAAATAAATGACAAATAATGAAATTATTATCGAGGAAATGGAAAGCAGAAAATCTTTCAGGATGTGTTTTTTCTGAGATTCCGCTGCTCTGTCATCGATTCCTGTTCCTTCCGTATATAATGCAAGAAGATAATCACAGTATTGTTCAGGCAGCATCTTTGTTTGCTTCCAAAGAAGGATTTCATGGATGATGGTTTCTTTTTTTGAATTATTTATTCTGGTCACTTTGTCACACCTTTTGTAGTTGCATCCTTTAAGTCTATTCGGCAACGATCAGGGGAAACCCTTTAATTTGGACAAAAAAAACCACCTCTATGCACGATAGAGGCAGTAAAGGTTGGTTCTATTCCAAAAAGTCTTTCAATCGTTTGCTTCTGCTTGGATGGCGCAGTTTCCGAAGGGCTTTCGCTTCGATTTGACGAATACGTTCCCGGGTAACACCAAACACTTTACCCACTTCTTCCAGTGTACGTGTTCTGCCGTCATCCAGACCAAAACGTAACCGTAGAACATTTTCTTCCCGGTCTGTAAGAGTATCCAGGACATCTTCAAGCTGTTCTTTCAACAATTCGTAAGCTGCATGTTCCGAAGGAGATTGAGCTTCTGCATCCTCGATGAAGTCCCCAAGGTGAGAATCGTCTTCTTCACCAATTGGTGTTTCAAGGGATACAGGTTCTTGAGCGATCTTAAGAATTTCACGAACCTTTTCAGGAGTCAGATCCATTTCTTCAGCAATTTCTTCCGGTGCAGGTTCACGACCCAAATCTTGAAGTAATTGTCTTTGTACGCGAATCAGCTTATTAATGGTCTCAACCATATGAACCGGGATACGTATCGTTCTTGCCTGGTCCGCGATGGCACGGGTGATGGCTTGTCGAATCCACCAAGTCGCATACGTACTGAATTTGTACCCTTTCCGGTAATCAAACTTTTCCACTGCTTTAATCAGACCCATGTTACCTTCCTGGATCAGATCCAAGAATAGCATCCCGCGGCCTACATAGCGTTTTGCGATACTGACAACGAGTCTCAGGTTCGCTTCTGCCAGACGTCGCTTGGCTTCCTCATCACCATCTTCAATTCGCTTGGCAAGATTGATCTCTTCCTCTGCAGAAAGTAAATCGACTCTCCCAATTTCTTTCAGGTACATACGTACAGGATCATTTATCTTAACCCCGGGAGGAACGCTTAAATCATTTAGATTAAATTCTTCTTCCTCTTCCTTCTCTAACTCCGTGGCACCTGGATCATCATCTTCGTCACTTTCATTAACGATTTCTACACCCTGCTCACCTAAGTGTTCATAGAATTCATCCATTTGATCGGAATCCAATTCGAAGCCGGATAATTTATCTGCAATATCTTCGTATGTGAGGACTCCTCTTTTCTTACCTTGGTTTACTAAAAATTCTTTCACCTGATCAACTGTTAATTCTGACGCTATTTGTTTGGAACGCGCTGACTTTTCAGCCATTTGTTCCCCTCCTTCCAACTTCCTTACAAAACTTTATAGAGACTTACGCAGCTGTAAGATTTCCATTGCTATTTGTGCTTCCTGCCTATAATCCTTTAGTCTTTCCGCTTCTTTTCTTTCCACTTCTTTTTCTTTTATTCTCAACATCTTTTGATGTTTTAACACCTGGTTTACGTAATCTGTCAATTCCTGATCCGTACTTTCTTCGCTTATGGACATCATTTCGATTTCCGTCACGATCCTTCTGAGCCTTTCATCGGGAAGGTACCCGATAAACGAACTGGCACTTGGAGGCAGACCTTCTTCGTAATAACCCAATAAATAAGTAATAATAGCTTGATGCTCATCAATATTGAGGTTCGTGCCTGCAAGCCACTCCTGAATCTTATAAGCAGTATTCGGATCCTTCAGCATGTAAGCAATCAACCTTCGCTCAGCGGTTTGATATGCAGGCAAGAGCCTGGACTGGGTGGATTGTTTGAAATTCCCTTGCATACCGACCTGTTTAGGCGGTTTAGGAACGCGGTTTTCCGGCCCTTGCAATTCAGATAGCTGTTGTTGAAGAGCCTCTAACGATAGTTCGAACTCATCAGCCAAGTATCTTACATAATAATCCTTTTCAACCGCTTTACTTAATTGAGTAATTTCCTTTAGTATGTCTTCTATATACTTAAGGCGATCTCCTTCATCATTTAAGTTTTTATTCAGTTTATAATACCGAAGCTTAAACGCCATTAACGTTAAACTTGCCCCTATTACATCCTGTTGGAATCGTTCTGAACCATATTTGGCAATGTAGTCATCAGGGTCTAATTGTTCGGGCATCACCGCTACGCGTATGTCCAACCCATGCTTATGAAGAAGCTTTCCGGCTCTGAATGCGGCTTCCACTCCGGCAGAATCACCATCGTAACAAATGATGATGGAATCCGTTAATCGCTTTAACAGGCCTATTTGCTGTTCCGTCAACGAAGTACCCATGGTGGCTACCCCGTTTTCAACACCGGCTTCGCTCGCTGAAATAACATCTGCGAATCCCTCAAATAATATCGCCTGCTGCTTTCTTCTTATCATGGATCGTGCATCATGATAATGATAAAGGATGCTGCTTTTATTAAAGATCTTCGTTTCAGGGCTGTTTAAGTATTTCGGCTGATCATCCGCATCGATCGTCCTGCCTGAAAATGCGACGGTATTTCCTTTTGTATCCACAATGGGGAACATGATTCTTCCCCTGAAGCGATCGAGGAAGGAATCGTCTTTTTCCCTTCTGACGAGTAACCCCGCGGCTTCCATCAGTTCAAGGGAGTAACCCCTCTTCTCCAGGAACTTGACCGTGAAATCCCAACTTGGGAGTGACCATCCAATCTGGAATTTCGTGATGCTTTCCGTTGTAAAGCCCCTTGCAAGCAGATATTCCAGTGCTTCCTGACCTTCCTTTGTATTTAGAAGGAGATGATGGTAAAATTTACTTAATAAACTGTGAGCTTCCAACATTTGCTTCTCATCCTCTTGAGGAGGAAGCGGTTGATCCGATGAAGGTGTTTGGATGGAAATTTCTTCGCCGACTCTTGCTCCGAGCTTCTGAGCCGCTTCGAGAAAGCTAAGGCCGTCTACATCCATGAGAAACGTAAATGCGTTTCCTCCTGCACCACATCCAAAGCAATGAAAAATTTGTTTGTCGGGAGAAACAGAAAAAGATGGAGTGTTTTCTCCATGGAACGGACATAAACCAAAATAATTTCTGCCCTGCTTTTTCAGTTGTACATAATCACTGACAACATCGACGATATCGGTTGACGATAAAATTTTATTTAACTTATCTTCAGGGATTCTTTCAGACATACTCTATCACCTGTTTTTATTTACCCTCTTAATCCATTCTGTACTTATTGCGATTCTCCTGCAATTTCCGACAAGATTTTATCGAAGGACGTACAAAATGTTTCTCTGTCTTCATTTGTAAAAGGCTTGGGACCTTTTCCATAGTTGCCTCTCCTGCGTTCTTTGGCAGCGACATACCGATAATCGAGTGCCGTGACAATACTCTCTTCCCTGTAGGCTTTTCCCCTGGGAGAGATGGCATAAACTTTTTTCGGTAATACCAGACTTGCAAGCCCTATGTCCTGTGTGACCAAAACATCTCCTGCCTTTACATGATTCATGATGTATAAGTCTGCCGCTTCTTTCGAACTATCCACATACACCCATTCACCTTCATCAGGTGTGTTCTTCCTGTGGGCATGGGAAGCAACAAAAATGATTTTAAAGCCATACCCTCTTGTTATTTTAATGATTTCCTGTTTTACCGGGCAAGCATCCGCGTCTACATATACGGTAGGGTTATGTTCGCTAATACTAACTATTCTACATCACTCCGTATTATCCTTCTCTCTTTTTAGAACTTTCCCAGAGATTTGATTAAAATTGTCGAATTTTAATTCAGACGAGACTTGACATATCACAATAATTAGTTTATTCCTTAAGAGTTTAGTCTAAACCTATTTTAAATATTTTTATCACAATTTTTTATTATAGTATAATCGGACAAGTTTGACCACTATAAAAACTTAATTCCTTTAGGTTTTTCTTTATGTTTGAATTTCATCAAACATAAAGAAGCGAGTGCTGGTTGATTTCCGCTTCAGGTGCTCGCTTTCCGCGGGGCTGGCGGTGAGCCTCCTCGGGCTTTGCCCTGCGGGGTCTCACCTGTCCAGCGTTTCCCGCAGGAGTCGAGCACCTTCCGCTCCAATCAACTTTGAAGGATAAGTTTTCACTAAAACTATAGAGATTATCAAAACCACCCCATCATTCTCTCGGTGCAGATGATATCGATTAAATAGTTCTAGTGTGTGTAAACGGCCTAAATAAAAGATGATTCCCCCATTTTCCAGGGGGAATCATCTTTTTATGTACACGGTCAACATGATGACCGCCGATCATTCGTGGCTGTTTTGGTAAATATTCGTAATGACATTGGCTGTTTCTTCGACAGCTTTGTTGGTAACATCGATGACGTGACAGCCGATGCGGTCCGTTATTTTTTCGAAATACGTCAGTTCGTCTTCTATACGTTTAATATTGGCGTAGCTCGCCTGATCGTTCAATCCGAGAGATTTCAATCTTTCCCTGCGGATCGTATTCAGCTTTTCAGGGCTGATTTTTAATCCGAAGCATTTCTTCGGTGAAACCATGAATAGTTCCTCCGGGGGATCTACTTCCGGTACAAGTGGAACATTCGCCACTTTGATCCTCTTCAGCGCAAGGTATTGCGACAGAGGCGTTTTTGACGTCCTGGACACTCCTACAAGCACTATATCCGCCCTGAGTATGCCCCGGGGGTCACGCCCATCATCATATTTGACGGCAAATTCAATGGCTTCCACCTTCTTGAAGTAGTCGTCATCAAGCTTCCTGACAGTCCCTGGTTCAAACAGCGGTTCCCTCTGGTAGGAAGATTGAAATTTGTCCATTAATGGACCGATGATATCAAATGCATAGAGCTCTTCCTTTTCAGATTGTTCTTTAATGTACGCACGCATATCCGGCTTTACAAGGGTGTACACAATCAACCCCTGATTGAGCTTCGCCAAGGAAATCACTTCATCGATATGTTCGGTGTCCTCTATATACGGAAAGCGCTTGATGACCGTATTGGAACCATTGAATTGGCTAATCGCCGCTTTTGTGACTAATTCAGCAGTCTCACCCACCGAGTCGGATACAACATAGATGATCGGTTCTTTCACGATCGTTCACCACCTTCTAATATTCATCTGCCAACGCAACAAATGCTTTAGTTATATTGGTCTTCGTAATCCTGCCTATGACTTCTAAATCACCCTTTTCGGTCTTTTTGATGACAGGGACAGAGTCAATTTGCTTATGAATCAAGTCCTTCGCCACTCCGATCAGCTGGTCATCCTTTTCACAAACCGTGATATTGGGCATCCTTGTCATAATAATATTCACCGGCAACGTACTGAGTTCCTGCTTTCCGATACTCGCTCTCAAAAGATCTTTACGGGACAGGACACCCACCAGGTATGTATTGGCGTCCACGACAAACAATGTTCCCACATCTTCCAGAAACATCGTTACGATAGCATCATACACGGAAACATTCTCATTCACGACAACTGGAATCGATTGATAATCCTTGACGAATATTTTGTTCAGGTTCTCCGTCAGCAGCTGTGTCCCTGTTTTCCCTGTATAGAAATACCCTACCCTCGGACGGGCATCCAGGTAACCTGCCATGGTCAGGATGGCAAGGTCGGGTCTGAGAGTCGCCCTGGTTAAATTTAATTGATCCGCAATCTGTTCACCAGTGATAGGGCCATTGTCTTTCACTATTTGCAGAATATGTTCTTGACGCTTATTAAGTTCGATTGTTACTCACCACCTAACGGTCCAACGATTTATGTTATACTTTATATTAAATATTATATACTATTCACCCAAAATGAAAAGAGCATATTATCATCCATTTGTGACAACCTATAGCTAAATTTCACTTTACAAAGAGTATCTTCTTTTGAACGAAACTTCAAATCTTTTCTCTTCTCTCAATCATTAGTTGTTTTTATTTCTTTATCATGATAAAATGTCATCATCTTATAACCAATAAGGCTATGATGGATCAATAATCCTTGCTAAACGATAAGCGACTGGGGACGGTGAAAGCCCAGAAGGCATGGAAACGGCAATCCGGAGCTATTTACCGTTTAAAAGTGGGTATACCTTCACGTATATCAACTAGGGTGGAACCGCGAGTAACAAGCTCGTCCCTAGGCCTCAAGCGCCTAAGGACGAGCTTTTTTATTTACATAAATGATGAAAAGGAGTGACTTATATGTCAATGGAACAAGTAGTCAACTTAGCAAAGCACAGGGGGTTTGTCTTCCCAGGTTCTGAAATTTACGGAGGACTTGCCAACACATGGGATTACGGTCCGCTTGGTGTAGAGCTGAAAAACAATATCAAAAAAGCCTGGTGGAAAAAATTCGTACAGGAGTCCCCTTACAATGTGGGCCTTGATGCAAGTATCCTGATGAATCCGCAAACATGGGTAGCTTCCGGACACGTTGGAAACTTCAATGACCCGATGATCGACTGTAAGCAATGTAAAACACGTCATCGTGCAGATAAAATCATCGAAAACGCCCTGGAAGCAAAAGGGATCGAGATGATCGTCGACGGCCTTTCATTCGAGAAAATGGAAGAAATCATCAAAGAGCATGACATTGCATGCCCAGATTGCGGAAGCCACGATTTCACGGATATCCGCCAATTTGATCTTATGTTCAAAACTCATCAGGGAGTAACAGAATCTTCTACAAATGAAATTTATTTACGTCCAGAAACAGCACAGGGGATCTTTGTAAACTTCAAGAACGTTCAACGATCCATGCGTAAGAAGATGCCATTTGGTATTGCGCAAGTGGGTAAAAGTTTCCGAAACGAAATCACTCCAGGTAACTTCACATTCAGAACCCGTGAATTCGAACAGATGGAACTGGAATTCTTCTGCAAACCTGGTGAAGACCTAGAGTGGTTCTCGTACTGGCGCGAATTCTGTAAAAACTGGTTACTGAATCTTGGAATGAGCGAAGACAATATGAGACTCCGTGACCATGATCAGGATGAATTATCCCATTACAGCAACGCGACTACGGATATCGAATACAAATTCCCGTTTGGCTGGGGTGAGCTTTGGGGTGTGGCAGATCGTACAGACTTCGACCTGAAGCGTCACATGGAACATTCAAATGAGGACTTCCACTACATGGATCCACAAACGAATGAAAAATATGTACCATACTGCATCGAGCCTTCCCTTGGGGCTGACAGGGTAACCCTTGCATTCCTATGTGATGCGTTCGAAGAAGAAGAACTCGAAAACGATTCACGTACCGTCTTACGTTTTCACCCGGCACTGGCTCCGTTCAAAGCGGCTGTCCTGCCACTTTCGAAAAAGCTCTCTGACGATGCATTCAAGGTGTATGAAGAGCTGTCACAGGACCTTATGATCGACTTCGACGAAACGGCATCCATCGGGAAACGTTACCGCCGCCAGGACGAAATCGGTACACCATTCTGCATCACATTTGACTTTGACTCCGTAGAAGACGGTCAAGTAACCGTACGTGACCGTGACACAATGGATCAAGTTAGAATGCCAATCAGTGAAGTGAAATCGTTCCTGCAAGAGAAAATTAAATTCTAATATCCATAAAAAATCAGGCCCATTCACAAAAAGTGAATGGGCCTTTCTATATCACAAGCAGCATCTATGTAACTAGAATAAGTCCTTAAGGTTATCCATTTGGTCCAGAAACCTCCTGGATTTTAATGTCAGACCTGAGTTTTCATCGTAATAAGTCCTGATTACCCGCTTCAATTGACGTTTCGTTTCATCTTTCACCGATATATTTCCCAATCGATTGAGATCGAAATAGTAAAATACCCTGAGAAGCTTCACAGTGCTTTGTGAGATCGGTAAATGATGTGGATCTTCACCCAAACAGCGATGACAGATGAATCCATTTTCTTTAAAGGAAAAAGCAAATTCACCATCGGTCTCCCCACATACAGCACATCCATTCAGGTGAGGGTACAACCCCATTACAGGGAGCATCTTCATTTCAAAAATATGCATCAGGATTTCCGGGTCATAGTCTTCATTCAAGTAGTGAAGAGTCTTGTAAAGCAACTCAAACAGGAAGGGGTTCGGCTTTCGGTCCTCGGTCGCTTTATCAAGGAGATCCACGATATAAGTGGCATAAGCCGTCTTAAACAGATCCTCCCTCACATGCCTCAGGGACTCTGCCATCTCTCCCTGTTGAAGGGTGCCCAGCCCGCTTCCTTTGATAAAAAGGAAATAACCATATGTAAACAATTGTGAAATGGCGGATAGACGGCTATTAGGTTTCTTTGCCCCTCTAGCCATCAATCCAATCTTTCCGAATTCCCGTGTATATATGGTAACAATTTTGTTCGACTCACCGTAATGATTCGTTCGAATGACAATTCCTTCACACTTCTGCAGCATTTAGCCACCTCCCGATCTCTGCTTTCCCGGGTGATGACACACTTATCACGTTAAAGGAAAATCTACTTCCGCTGTTTCTTCTTCAAAGCTGTAAGGATCCTCAAATGACTCCTTTTCAAGCTCCTTGAAAAGGAGATAGGTGTCAATACTTCCTGTCTGCGAAAAAAATTTCCATGTTAAGTCTAACATAAAAAACCCACCTTTCTGGATTTAAACTAGCAAGACTTCATAAGCTTTCTTGTGATTAGAATGAGCATTTTCTCTCTAAAACATGTGGCCTAAATATTGTTAATTATCAATATTCGTCGTCGCTGAACCCAAAGTCACGGAGGTTTGCAGATCGGTTACGCCAATCCTTCTGTACTTTCACCCATAGTTCGAGGTAGACCTTTGATCCCAACAGGTTCTCAATATCCACCCGCGAGCGCTTTCCGACTTCTTTGAGCATGGAACCCTGTTTGCCGATGACAATCCCCTTCTGGGAATCTCTCTCTACAATGATGGTGGCGATGACGTCGATGAGCTCCTTCTCTTCTTTCCTCTCCATCTTGTCGATCACGACCGCTATACTATGCGGAATCTCTTCCCGTGTCAGGTGCAGGACCTTTTCCCTGATCAGTTCAGATACGATAAAACGTTCTGGATGATCGGTAATCTGATCTGCAGGATAGAATTGAGGCCCTTCCGGTAATTGATCCTTCAGTAGCTGAAGCAGCTGGTCCACGTTGTTCCCTTCGAGTGCTGAGATCGGGACAGTCGCTGCAAACGGGAACAGGTCATTGTATTGTTGAATCATTGGCAGTAAGGCATCTGGATGGATCTGGTCGATCTTATTAAGGATGAGGTAGACCGGTGTTTTTACACCTTTCAGCTTCTCTATGATGAAGTGATCTCCTTTTCCCAATCCTTCTTCGACGTTCACCATGAACAATATGACGTCCACTTCTTTTAAAGTGTTCTGAGCAATCTTCATCATGAAGTCTCCCAGTTTATGTTTCGGTTTGTGTATTCCAGGAGTGTCGATGAATATCATCTGGGCATCATCGGTCGTGTATACTCCTTGAACTTTGTTGCGTGTCGTCTGGGGCTTATCACTCATAATGGCGATCTTTTGACCGATGACCCGGTTCAGGAAAGTGGATTTCCCGACGTTAGGTCTTCCAATGATGGAGATAAAGCCTGATTTGTATTCTGTGTTACTGATATGATTACTCATTTAGATCCTCCGGTGAAAAAGCTCCTGGTAATAGTTCTGCTACGGTTAATTCTTCTACATCGCCCTTCAGGTTCGTCAATACGACTTTCATTTCTTTCGGACAAAGTTCTGAAATGACCTGCCGGCATGCTCCACAAGGTGGAACAGGTCTTGCCGTGTCTGCCACAACCGCAATCATCGAATAGTCTGTATCGCCTTCTGAGTACGCCTTGAATAAAGCAGTCCGTTCAGCACAGTTACACATGCTGTACGCTGCATTTTCAATATTGCAACCGTGATAGACCTTACCGTCCTTTGACAGAAGAGCCGCTCCCACCTTGAATTTACTATAGGGTACGTATGCTTTTTCCCTCGCTAGTTTAGCTTCTTGTATCAATTGTTCTGCATTCATTGATTTAACTCTCCTTTTAACCCTTACACATTCATTTTACTACAATTTTCATAAAAGAAAATGGGCTGTTATCATTTTGTAATAAAATAGTTAGATTATTCAAACTATTTATCGATTTTGTCCTTTGCTCCACTTATTCTATACAAGTATAAGAACGTTTTCAAATGAATTAAAGGCTGCAGGGAAGAAATCGCACAATTTCTTCTCTGCAGCCTTTATTTTGCGGTCTTACACTGTCTTTTTTCCGTTTTAGTGGATCAGTTCCAAAAGCTTTGGAAGAAAGATGATGGTTCCTACGATTGCTGTACAGATTGCGAAGAGAAGGACCGAAGCCGAAGCCAGATCCTTCGCAGCTTTCGCAAGGGGATGATACCCTTCTGTGGTAAGGTCGACTGCCTTTTCAATGGCTGTATTCATCGTTTCAAGGGCAAGAACGGAAAAGACAAGGATGATCAGTATGACCCATTCCATGGCGGATACAGAAAGCAGGTAGGCAAGAAGGAAAACGACTATCCCTACGAATGAATGAATTCTGAAATTCTGTTCCGTTGCCCAGACAGATTTCATGCCTTCCGCTGCATATCCAAAGGATTTTAGGAATCGGAATAAGCCGAATTTAGTCTCTTTTGAGTCCATATTCATCTAAAATGTCCTTTTGTCTCTTGAACATCTTCTTTTCCTCTTCTTCTTCCATATGATCGTATCCTAATAAATGAAGGAAGCCATGAAGGGCAAGAAAACCTAGTTCACGGGAGACGGAATGGTTGTATTCTTCCGCCTGTTCTTTTGTCCGGTCAATGGAAATGATGATATCCCCAAGAACGCGCGGAATCCCCGCCCCTATGATTTCCACCTCATCTTCCCCTAGTTCTTCAAGAGCAAATGAAATCACATCCGTGGGCTGGTCCTTATCCCGATATTCACGGTTGATCTCACGGATACGGTCGTTGGACACGAAGGTCACGGACACTTCGCTTTCATCTTCGATCCCCTCTTGTTCAGCAGCAAAGTTCAGGATATTCTGAACCAGCTGTGTCTGTTCATCGGATACTGTTTCTGTTTCATCAATAAAGTCAATTAATAAAGTCATGCCTATTCTCCTTTTGCTTGAAGTTCGGGGTACTCGATCCTCGGATGGAAGATTCCATTCAATGTTTCACATAGAGACCTCTTCACCGTCTCTAATTGCTTTAATGAAATATCACATTCGTTAAACTGCCCGTCCTGTAGGCGGTCTTGCACAATCGAATGGACAAGCTTTTGAATTTCTGCCTGGGTGGGTGATTTCTTCGACCTGACAGCCGCTTCTACACTATCCGCAATGCTGATCACTGCCGCTTCCCTCGATTGGGGTTTAGGACCCGGATAGCGATATTCTTCTTCCTTAACATCTTTCCCTTGTTCTTTTGCCTTATAATAGAAAAATTTCAACAATGTTGTTCCGTGATGCTGCTCGGCGATGTCGATGATTTCCTTTGGCAATTTATGTTTTCGGAGCATCTGGGCTCCATCTGAAGCATGACTAATAATAACATCCCTGCTTGTTTCAGGCGAGACCCTGTCATGGGGATTCCCCATATTCAGCTGATTTTCAATGAAGAAATGCGGTCGTTTGGACTTTCCTACATCATGATAGTAGCATCCGACCCTGGCGAGTAACCCGTTGGCCCCGATGGCTTCACACGCTGCTTCCGCAAGGTTCGCCACCATGACACTGTGATGATAGGTGCCGGGCGCATCGGTCAACAGCTTCTTCAATAACGGCTGTGTAGGGCTAGAGAGCTCGACCAGTCTCATGGAGGAAAGAATCCCGAATCCCGCTTCGAAAAACGGGAGGAAACCGATCGTCAGGATGGAAGACATGATCCCCGATAACAGGGCAAACACTAAATAATACACGTATTCACTATTAGAATAGGAAGTACCGCTCAATAGGATTAAAAATCCAAGGATCAGGATATTGACAAGTGCTACATAGATCCCCGCCCTTAAAATATTCGAACGCTGATTTCGACTCACAAGGAAAAGAATCCCTGATACACCGCTGAATAACGTATAAATCGCAATTTCGATATCGATGGATCCGGAGAACTGCTGGTGAAACACGATACTCGAGCAGGCAGAAAGGATGAACACCATCATCATGGCGATCCGTTCGTTCAGTAAGATCCTCAATATCATACCCGTGAACGCCGCCGGGAATATGAAGGCAATATCATTGATTTCCAGCTGTTCGATCAGTCCTACGATCTTCATGATCAAGAGGGATATGACAAATACGATGCTTGTCAGGATCAGATAATTCTGCTTTCTTTCCTCGGTCACTTCAAGTGTGTAGAAGAAATAATATAGTGAACTTATCACCACAAGGACGAAGAGTGCCAGTCCGACATACGGTTTGAAGGAGAATGTATCCTCCACCATCCCCAGAGTCTTCAGGATGCTGTATATTTTAGGTGTGATCAGATCCCCATCTTCTACGATGACGCCTCCTTCAATGATTTCAACCTTTTCCACGTTTGCTTCGGCAAGCTTCTTTAACTCATCTGTTTTTTCAGCATCGTAGTAAAGCGTCGGCTCAATGGCGACTTTCCCGAGCTTGATGGCAGCAGTGGTTAAATCATCTTTAAATGAATAGTTGGTGATCCGTTGTTCCAGATTCAATTTCGCTTCATTTAATTCTTCTTCTTTGACGCCGTTTTCCATGATGATTTTCATTTGGGTGGTAACGATGGTCTCTATGCGGGACAAGTCATCTTCTGACGCCTGGAGGAGCGTCTTTAACACGTCATCACTCAGACTGTTGGTGACATTATTATTTTTATCCTTCGGCAATTTGGCTTTCAGGAGCTTCAGCTGTTCAGTTGTATCCGTACTTGTAGACGGTTTTAGATTTTCCTCGTCCCCCGCCTGCTGTTTCGACTCCTCCTTCACTTCATTTACACTTTCCAACAGAGAGTGGATCAATGAAGTAGAGTTATCGATCGCCCCTTCTTTCGGAGTATACACACTTGCGACTTCGGCCTTTGCTTCTTCCTTCTTCTTCGCGGTGGCCTCCTCATCGACGAATTTCTTAGGTGCCCTTATCGTGGTGGGGGCATCTTCATATAAATGAATATCCAGCGTTTTCGGTGTCACATTTCCATATAGGACACCGAATACAATGATGCCGAGCAGTACAAATAAGAGATTGGTAAATAATCGGTAGCTGAGAAAGCTCCTTATTTTAAGTAGAAATGGGTGAGTTTGCATAAAGAACCCCCTGTTATGTATAAACAATTTCTGATGGCCATAGGTAAAGCAATTAGCAATTATGTAAAATGATAACAGTTTTTGACTTATTTATCTATGTATAGCACAACAAAAAAAGATTGATCCATGGCCACACCGGATCTTATGATGACGGCATGGATCAACTGGATCAATCTCTCTTTGTCTATTTTTCGATTGTTTCATAGGCATCGATGATTTTCGCGACCAACGGATGACGGACTACATCGGCTTGATCGAGATAAATGAACGACACTCCTTTAACATCTTTTAAAATCCGTTCAGAAGAAATCAATCCTGACTCGCTGCCCCTGGGCAGATCCACCTGGGAACGGTCTCCCGTGATGATCATCTTGGAATCAAAGCCGAGCCTTGTCAGGAACATTTTCATTTGGGCCTTCGTCGTATTCTGGGCCTCATCAAGAATGACAAACGCATCATCAAGGGTACGGCCCCTCATATATGCCAGGGGAGCAATCTCGATGGTACCTCTCTCGATCAGGCGGGCGGTATGCTCTGCTCCCAATACATCATGCAGGGCATCATATAGGGGGCGGAGATAAGGATCCACCTTCTCCTTCAAGTCACCTGGAAGGAACCCAAGGCTTTCACCTGCTTCCACAGCAGGCCTCGTCAGGATGATCTTCTTGACCTGCCCGTTCTTTAAGGCATGTACAGCCATGACAACGGCTAAATAGGTCTTCCCTGTTCCGGCCGGTCCGATCCCGAACACCATGTCATGCTTCTTGATGGACTGGATGTATTGGCGCTGTCCCAAGGTCTTCACCCGGATCGATTTACCTTTGGCGTTCTTTGTAATCTCTTCATTGTACAACTCTGTAAAATATTCAAGCGTCCCTTGTCTGCCCATTTCGATGGCATAATGGACATCACGCTGGCCGATATTGATCCCTTTACGGATCACGGCCACCAGTCGATCAGAAATATCAACGGCGAGACTTACATCTTCTTCTTTACCTGAAACCAGCAACTCTTCGCCTCTTGTTACGATCGAAACGTGTAATTCCTGTTCTATTAATTTAAGGTGAGAATCTGAAACACCGAACAAAGCGATGGCTTCATTGGGGTTTTCAAGTTGTAATTTCATTAAGATTTCATCTGACATTCGTTAGTCTCCTTGAATAAGTGGTTGTCCTTCTGCAATATTTTCTATTACTTTGAAGTGAATGGTTACCCTAACTTTACCATTCTCCACCTTTTCTTGCAAAATTTTTTCCCCTCTTATTTCTGCATCTTCCGGGAGGGAGGATTCCAGGTTACTTTTGGCAAGCTTCTTCGCAGCCTTGATCGCCTCGGATTTCGTATAGGTCCTCTCCACGTCCTCTTTTTCTTTCATGCTGCGATCAATATAATACACCGGGAGCTCCCATTTCAAAAAACGCAGCGGCTTTTTCGTTTCTTCCACAACGACGTGCTTGAATTCCGTTTTCCCGAAGCCCCAAACCTGGATATTAAGTGAACCGAAGCCGAGATAATGTTTTCTTTTCTCATTTCCGCTGAACACGATAAATCGTGACTTCAACGGGAGTTCAACCGAAGTCTTATACCATGTTTCCCCCAATATCTTCGCTTTGGCCGAGACTCCCTTCGGCTCTTTTTCATTCCCGATCAGACCCGATACAAGGAGCTGTCCCTTATTGACGTAGTCATTGACGTTCACCTGGGGATCCCCTTCTTCTACAAACATGTCGGTGATGATGGCTTTCTTTTTGGCGACAATATGCTGCAGACCGGTTGTTTCAGGGGGCATAGGGGCATTCTTTTCCACGACTTGAAAGTGAAAGGTTGTCCCCTGTAACTCCACCCCTACCCACGTGATATTATTCATCCTGTAGGATAACTCACGTTGGATGGTTTCAACATCGGGGATGTGGAACTGCATCTTCCCCTTGGAAACACCCATCTCCTCCAGTTCCTTTCGTATACTGTGCTCGGTTTGAGGGGACGCACCTTTGATCTCGATGCCCCACACCATATTGGAAAGAAGGAATACGATGACGAAGAATGCCAGTCCACCAATCATGAAGCCTGAATTTTTCAGTGATCTCCTGAATAGAAAGGGAACCCCCTGCCCTCTTAGAAATGTCACTTTACACTCGGATGCCCGTACCGCTCTTCGGAAGTTATGTACATCTTCTAAGGATAAGTAAAAGGTGATGGTTTCCGTTCCCGCCCTCTTCACATTCCAGATGGTGATACCGGCACGGAGCAATTGATTGATGACCCGCTCAACTAATCTGCCTTCCATTTTCACGAATACCTTTCCCCTCAGAAAGGTGAACCATTGATTCTTCAAATCCGTCCCTCCTATTGTTCTAAATAGATCACTTCAACGATTTTCCCCTGAAGGAGAATTTCTTCCGGAAGGATCATCTTGATGACAAATTGCTCCCCTTTTATGAGAAGTTGACCCTGTTTAAGCAGAAGCCGCACCTCCCGATCTGTGAAGGTCAACAGCCCCCGGTGATTTTCTATATAGATATGAATTTGTCCAATCATTGTGACGCGAGGAAGGTCCATCATGACATCTTCGGGTAAATCCATTTTCTGTGTCATCCATTTTCGCATCTGTTGTAAAATGCTTTTCGCCATAAAAAAAGAACCCCCTTTCATCTCATATTTATGAAATGAAAAGGGGTTTCATCACTTTTATTTTTGATGATGCCGTTTTTTTGATTTCGGAGGGCCGAACACCTCTGAAAAAATAAATCCTTTTACGATATCATCTTCATTTTTGAAATCGAGAATGGGACCTGAATTCTCCCGAATCCTCTTCGCCCGGTTTTGGTGGGCTTCAAGCTTCCTGGAATATCGTTCTTCTTGTTTCTGAAGACTGGAATAAGCAGATTCCGTCTCCCTCTTCTTATCTTCCAAACGGGTTTGGATGGAGGAAACGGCCTCTTTTACAGGCTCTTTGTATGACCTTGGTTCCCTCCGCCCGGTTCGTTCCCGCTCAACTCTTTCCCTGCCTCTTCCAACAGGCTCTGGAGAAGCGGGAGAGGCCGTTTGAATCGGCTTCTGCCTCACGGGTTTATTGGATGGAGGCTGTTTCATTTTATTGAATATGGATGTGATGATCCCGATCAAAATAAATAAGATCAATGATTCCATGGAGATACCTCCTTTCTGAACAAAGGGAGCTTACTTATCACTCTTCGGATCTTTTTTATCCCCTGTCAGCTTTCCGATCGAGTCTCTCATTTCTGTATCGGCATCAATATTCTTTATGTTCATATAGTCCATCACACCGATGTTACCTGACCTGAGTGCTTCAGCCATGGCAAGAGGCACTTCTGCTTCCGCTTCCACAACTTTCGCCCTCATTTCTTCTACCCTTGCTTTCATTTCCTGCTCATTGGCAACGGCCATCGCTCTTCTTTCTTCCGCTTTCGCTTGAGCAATGTTCTTATCAGCTTCCGCTTGTTCTGTTTGCAGTTCTGCTCCGATATTCTTGCCGATATCAACGTCCGCAATATCAATCGAGAGAATTTCAAATGCCGTACCTGCGTCCAGGCCTTTTGAAAGGACCGTTTGAGAAATCAGATCCGGATTTTCCAATACCTTCTTGTGGTTGTCGGATGAACCTATAGTAGATACAATCCCTTCCCCTACACGGGCAACGATCGTTTCTTCCCCGGCACCCCCGACAAGGCGGTCGATATTCGCACGGACCGTAATACGCGCTTTCGCCTTCACTTCAATTCCATCCATGGCCACACCCGCGATGAACGGTGTTTCGATCACTTTAGGGTTAACACTCATTTGAACCGCTTCAAGTACGTCACGACCAGCAAGGTCAATCGCCGCAGCACGCTCAAAGGTCAATTCAATATTTGCACGATGAGCCGCAATCAGTGCATTGACCACTCTGTCTACGTTACCGCCTGCTAAATAGTGACTCTCCAGCTGATTGATCGTTACCGTGATTCCTGCTTTATGGGCTTTAATTAATGGATTGATCACACGACTCGGGATAACACGTCTTAATCTCATCCCCACTAGTGTAAAAATACTGATCCTGACTCCTGCCGCGATTGCTGAAATCCACAGCATGACTGGTACAAATGTAAATAATACAGCTAAAACGATAATGCCCACCACAATCGCAACGAGCAGTAGAATCGTACTTGGTCCTATAACCATAGTTTGTTACCTCCTAAAGTATTATGAAATGTCTCTTACTACAATCCTTGACCCTTCCACCTTCACAATTTTAACCTTTTCACCTGCTTTGATAAAGCCGCCTTCTGTCACTGCGTCGATTCTTTCTTCCTCCACGATGACGGTTCCGGATGGCCTTAAAGGTGTTTTGGTCACGCCGATTTTCCCAATCAAATCCAATCGATTGGCATTGGATACGTATCCGCTTTCTGTGCTGGTGGAATCGTTTAAAATGATTTTGTTAAAGAATTTCATCTTTTTACCAAACACCTTTACAAAGATAATCACTGTTGCAACGGCAATGAATAAAGCGATCAAAAGAGAGATTCCCATTTGCACCATATCGCCCCCTGCCAACATAATACTTGCAAGGATCGCCCCTATACCGAGTATCCCAGCAATTCCACCGGGGAGGAAAAACTCCGCGACTATAAGGATGATACCAATGATGAAAAGAAGAATGGTTTCGTATCCCGCAAGTCCTGCAACCAAGTGTCCATAAAAGAATAATACAAGGGAAATCAAGCCGATAGAACCGGCAATTCCAAAACCGGGTGAGTACAGCTCCACAATCAACCCGATGCTTGCCAGGGATAATAGAATCGGGACAACGACTGGATTTGTGATGAAGCGGGCGAGTTTTTCCGCGAACGTTTCATCGACACGTTTCACAGAAGATTTATCCACTCCAAGGGTTTCATACAATTCGTCGAGGTTCTTCACTGTCCCCTCTGAATACCCGATTTCCTTTGCTTCCTTTGATCCCAGTGTCAATAGTTCACCTTTTTCAATCCCCAGCTCTTCTATGACGAGAGAATCATCTGCCATGGCGAGAGCATATTGAGGATCTCTTCCATTAGACTCAGCGGCACTTTTCATGGCAGAAAGCCAGTAGCTCTGGGCTTTTTTATCCGCCGCATTCCCCTCCTGATCAATGACCGCTGCAGCACCCATCTGTCCATTAGGTACCATATAGATTTCATCTGCATGAAGGGAAATGAATGCTCCCGCAGACAGGGCATGGTCATTTACAAACGCAATCGTTTTAGCATCGATCCCATCCAGGAGCTGCCCGATATCGCCCGCGGCATCAACCAATCCCCCAGGTGTATCAATATCGAAAATGATCAGTTCCGCATTATGGTCTTCCGCATCTTTAATCGCCCTTTCCAAAAAGGCATGAAGTCCTCTTTCCACTTCCTTTTGAATGGGAATCACGTATACCCTATCCGAATCCGCGGCTGAACTGATCAACGGCTGAATAAAGCTGCACCCAAGAATCAGCATCAATAATACAAGTATACTTCTCCTCAACTTAACCCCCTCGTTTCAGGTAATATTCCTTGATACTCTATGTACGGATGACCCATTAAAAAAGTTTCATCTTTTTGAAAAAATATGTTATAAAAGTGCGCAGGTCCCCCGTTCCATCTGTAATCGGTTTTAAAAAAACCGGAAAGCATCAAAGCTTTCCGGTTTCTTTAATCTTATGATAGATGTTGAAGAACAAGTTTGTTGACGAGAGCCCCATCGGCTTTCCCTTTTAATTTAGGCATGATTGCTCCCATCACTTTGCCCATATCGGCTTTTGAAGTAGCACCTACCTCCGCTACCGTCTGTTCGACAATAGCAGAGACTTCTTCTTCTGAAAGCTGCTTAGGCATATATATTTCGACGTAAGTCAGTTCTGTTTGAATTTTTTCAACGAGGTCTTCACGACCCGCGTTTTGAAATTCCTGGAGGGAGTCTTTCCGTTGCTTCACTTCTCGAGAAAGGACAGTCAACTCTTCGTCTTCAGAGAGTTCCTGTTTCCCATGTTTGATGGCTTCATTTTGAAGTGAAGCCTTAAGCATGCGGATAACGGAAAGCTTCTCTTTTTCTTTATTTTTCATCGCTTGTTTCATATCATCATTTAAACGATTGAGAAGACTCATACTTACACCCTCTCTTAGAACTTACGCTTTCTTGCAGCTTCTGATTTCTTTTTGCGTTTTACGCTTGGCTTTTCATAAAATTCGCGCTTTCTAAACTCTTGTAAAGTTCCTGTTTTAGAAACTGAGCGTTTGAAGCGACGAAGAGCATCTTCAAGCGATTCGTTTTTACGAACAACTGTTTTTGACATCTCTCTTTCCCTCCCTCCGAACACACTACACTTACATGTTCAAGTCAAGAAATGGTTTGTACCAATTTCTTAAGACGCAGGATTATCTGACGTCCTTTACTTCACCAATTGGTTATGGCTTTGCCCTTGCCTGATTGTCACAAGGGGACAGAAAGTGTATGTCTTTCTTGGATGGATTCTTTAATATACTATAAAGAAATCCATGTACTTTGCCATTATAATATATGATATGTGTCAGGTCAACAATTTATCATAAAACACTCACATAAATAGGCATGTCTCATTCATTTCCCCCATACATTTGTAGTAGTCGTACTGGTGTACAGGAGGAATTCAATGATCTTACATGGAATCGCCTTTATTTTTTTTATCTTATGTTTTTTATTCGGCATGGCCTGGCTCAGGTCGGGGCTATTTAATATCGCAAATCAGAAGATCAAGACATGGCTTCATTATCTTACAAGCACCCCTGTGAAGGGTGTCATGACAGGTACCGTTGTAACCGCCTTTATTCACAGCAGCTCGGCGGTCATGGTCCTCACGGTGGGACTTGCTTCCTCTGGTCTGATCCCCTTCCGTCAAACCATCGGCATCATGCTCGGATCGAATATCGGGACCACTTTCACCCTTGAAATGTTTACCCTGGACATGAACTATCTCATCGTTCCATCCATGATCATCGGCTGTGTACTGTATTTTTTCAAATCTCCACAGATCAGAAGCAGCGGTATGATCTTTATTGGCTTCGGATTGATCTTCACCTCGATCCGGGCCATTCAATGGCTGGCAACGCCTTTGACGACACACGAATCATTGCGTTCTTATATGATTCAGGTCAATGAACATCTTGTTCTTGCATTGCTGATTGGATGCGTGCTGACGGCCATCATACAATCGAGTACCGTTGTGACAGGCGTGACGATGGGTTTTCTGGCTGCTGGTTCGATTGATCTCCATGCAGGGATAGCCATCATGCTCGGTGCCAATGTCGGCACCTGTATCACAGCCTTTATTGCAAGCATCGGCGGCGGCACCCAAGCCAAGCTGACGGCATACGCCCATATCTGGCTCAATGTGATGGGTGTGGCACTATTCATCCCTTTCATCCCCTTACTTGGGTCGGTTGTAGGAACGCTTGCCGACTCTGCGGATTTGCAATTGGCCCACGCCAGTGTCCTATTCAATCTTATATGTTCCCTGCTTGTTCTTCCCTTCGCCAATTCGTTTGCCCGGTTAATCGAAAAGGTCCACCTTCCAAAAAAAAGCTGAGCGGTTATCCGCTCAGCTTTTTTCACATTAATAGTCAGAATCGCTTGTTAAACCTTGGACGATTTTCACACCTGAACTCGCGCCTAAACGAGTAGCCCCGGCTTCGATCATCGATTGTGCATCTTCAAGGGAACGTACGCCTCCTGAAGCCTTCACACCGATATCAGGTCCAACCGTTTTTCTCATTAAAGCGATATCTTCAACCGTTGCTCCACCAGTCGAGAAGCCGGTCGATGTTTTCACATAATCCGCTCCCGCTTCCACAGCAAGTTGACAAGCTTTCACTTTTTCTTCTTCTGTCAGAAGACATGTTTCAATGATGACTTTAGAAAGTGCTTTTCCTTTAGAAGCTGCAACAACCGCTTCGATGTCACGTTTGACTAGCTCATGGTCACCGCTTTTCAGTGCACCGATATTGATGACCATATCGACTTCCGTTGCCCCTTTTTCGATTGCGTCTTTTGTTTCGAACGCTTTCGTTTCAGGTGTAGAAGCTCCAAGCGGGAACCCGATAACCGTACATACTTTTACTTCTGTACCGCTTAATAATTCGCTTGAATATTGTACCCAAGTAGGGTTTACACACACAGAAGCAAACTTGAATTCTTTCGCTTCCTGGCAAAGTACCTCTACTTGATCTTTTGTTGATTCAGGTTTAAGTAAAGTATGATCAATCATACTTGCAATGTTCATAGTCATTGATTATCTCTCCTTTAACAGTTGTCCGTACCTCTCTTATCATACCAAAACTAAGAGAAAAAGACGAGCACTTTATAGTATCTCCCAAAATAAAGAAAACCTTTTCATATTCTTGCAAAAGGGTTGCATCTCAATAAGCAAGCAGTAGTTGATTTCCACTCCAGATGCTCGCTTTCCGCGGGCGCGAGTTGAGCCTCCTCGGGCTATGCCCTGCGGGGTCTCAACTTTCACGCAATTCCCGCAGGAGTCGAGCATCTTCCGTTCCAATCAACTGATCCTAGAAGTATTGAAAAAGACTATAGTCATTAATATTCCTTTTTGTAAGATAGCCACCAAAAGTTAAATAATCTAGAGACTGTAGCTATCAATAATGGAGAAAATAAGAGTGAAAACGAGGCTGAAACAAAAGCGTTTTATCAAAGAAAAATCCGAACGATCATTCGAGATTCTTAATTAAAAGTCGAATTCGTTCGGATTTTTTGTTTTTGTCAAAGCATATAAAGAGTATTTAGACGAATCTAGCTGTTGATTGGAGTGCAAGACGTAGACTCCTACGGGAAAAGCGGAATAGGTGAGACCCCGCAGGAGCGTCAGCGACGAGGAGGCTCGCCTTCCGCCCGAGGAAAGCGAAGTCTTGCACGGAAATCAACAGCGGTGTAACACGATTATTTTAGTCGGTATACTCTCGCCTCGTATGGTTTGAGGGTTAATTTGCTCAATTCTCCATGGTTCTCCACTTCATAGTTGTTCAATAGAAGGTTCTCTGATGATACGTTTCGTTTACCAAGGTCACAAACAGCATTCTTTGTGGAAAGATTTGTGATGACGACCATGGATGTGTTTTCTCCAGTGCGGGTATAGGCATAGATTTGCTTGTCTTTTTCAAGGAGCAGATCATAGATTCCATACGTGAAGACGTCTTCCCTTTTCTTAAGTTGAATCATTTTCTTGTAGAAGTTCAGAATGGAGTTTTCGTCTTTATCCTGCGCCTCTACGTTGATCGTCTTATAGTTTGGATTGACTTTCATCCAAGGTGTCCCAGTTGTGAATCCGCTGTTTTCCCCTGCTGACCATTGCATCGGTGTTCTGCTGTTATCACGGGAGGAAGCCCAGATGATTTCCATGATGTCTTGATGAGGCACTCCTTCTTCACGTTTAAGACGGTATAGATTTTTTACGGCTACATCATCATAGTCTTCGATGGAAGGAAATTGAACGTTGGTCATGCCGATTTCCTGGCCCTGATAGATGAAAGGTGTCCCCTGCATCAGGAAATACATGGCTGCCATCGCTGTGGCACTTTCTTTCCAGTATTCCTTATCATTGCCCCAAGTCGAAACAACGCGGGCTTTATCATGATTTTCGATGAAGAGGGCATTCCAGCCGTTTCCTTCCAGCCCTTTCTGCCAACGCGTAAGCACCTTTTTCAATTCCACGATGTCGAGATCCGGATTGGTTTCTGCATCCCATAATCCAAGATGTTCGAATTGAAAGATCATATCCATCTTTCCGTTTTCTTTACCGACCCATAGTTCCGCTTCATCTGCTTTCACACCGTTAGCTTCTCCAACCGACATCACGTCATAATTGGCATACGTACGATCCTTGAATTCTTGAAGGAACGTATGGATCCCTTTTTGATTCATATGCATGTCAAAGGAAGAAACGTATTTTTCCTTCTTCAGATTCGGCATATCCGGCAGACCCGCACGCTTTTTGATATGACTGATGGCATCGATTCTGAACCCGTCGATTCCTTTATCCAGCCACCAATTCACCGTATCATATAGTGCCTCACGCACTTCTTCGTTTTCCCAGTTCAGATCCGGCTGCTTCGTCGAGAAGACATGCAGGAAGTATTGGTCCGTTTCTTCATCATACTGCCAGGCAGATCCCCCGAAGATGCTTTCCCAGTTATTCGGTTCTTTCCCTTTCACGCCATCTCTCCAAATATACCAATCACGCTTTGGGTTGTCCTTGGAACTCTTTGACTCGATGAACCAAGGATGCTCATCACTAGTATGATTCAGGACAAGGTCAATGATCAGCTTCATATCCCTATTATGAACTTCTTTCAATAGCTGGTCGAAGTCTTCCATCGTTCCGAAATCTTCCATGATATCCTGGTAATCCGAAATATCATACCCATTATCGTCATTAGGGGATTTATACATCGGACAGATCCAAATCACATCGATCCCTAACTCTTTAATATAATCCAAACGCTGGATGACTCCCTGTAAGTCCCCGATTCCGTCTCCGTTTGAATCCTGGAAACTTCTCGGATAGATTTGGTATCCCACTGCCTCTTTACGCCATGCCATTTTCATCGTAACACCTCATCAAAGTATAGTAAGATACAAACGCTTACATTTAATGCAATCGTTTGCACTGTTGTTTAAAAAAAAGACTCTTTTCAAATATTCCATTAACAATACCAGTTTACAACCTTCTTCTTCACTAATCAATAGATAATTCGATTCTAACCCAAAAAAAGAAAGTGGTTACAAAGTATTATTGTGCGAAAATAAATGCAAGGCACCCGAGCGAAACGTCAGGTGCCTTCATCCATTAAATGGCTGTTTTTTCTTCTGATTCTTCAAGCACGCGTACAAATTGGCCTTCATTTAGAGGATAACCCGCTTTGGTCAATTTCACTTTCACAAGCTTCCCAACCATCTCTTCGGTTGCAGGGAATACCACTTTCAAGTAGTTATCCGTGTATCCTACATAGAGGTCATCCTGATAGATTTCTTCAGGGATTACTTCAAGCACTTCGTTTTCGAACTCTGAAGCGTATTCTTTCGCTAATTGGTTCGACAATTCAATTAAACGGTGGACGCGTTCGTTCTTGATGTCTTCATCAATCTGATCGTCCATTCGTGCTGCGGGCGTGCCTGTTCGTTTTGAATAAGGGAAAACGTGAAGCTCAGAGAATTTATGCTCTTTGATGAAATGATACGTTTCCATGAATTCTTCTTCCGTTTCACCAGGAAAACCAACAATGACGTCGGACGTGACGGCAAGACCAGGCAGCGCTTTTTTAAGCTTCTCTAAACGCTCGGCAAAGAATTCCATCGTATATTTTCGGCGCATTCTTTTTAGGACCGTGTTGGATCCCGATTGAAGTGGGATGTGTAAATGCCTTACCACGATATCGGATTGATCGATCACTTCTATGACTTCATCCGTCAATTGACTCGCTTCAATGGAAGATATCCGTATTCTCTTGAGACCTTTCACCCTTTGCTCAAGATCTTTAAGGAGCATAGCAAGATTGTAGTCTTTCATGTCCTCTCCGTATCCGCCTGTATGGATTCCTGTCAGGACAATTTCTTTGTATCCTGCATCAACAAGCTGCTGAGCCTGGTGAATGACTTCTTCAGGATCGCGGGATCTCATTAATCCGCGTGCCCATGGAATGATACAGAACGTACAGAAATTGTTGCAGCCTTCCTGGATTTTAAGGGACGCACGGGTACGGTCCGTGAATGCCGGGACATCCAATTCCTCGTATACCCGATTTTTCATGATGTTTGTGACGCCATTGATCGGTTGACGTTCTTTTTTGTATTCCTCGATATACGTAAGCATTTTCCTGCGATCCTGTGTGCCGACAACGACATCGACTCCGGGGATGGCCATGATCTCTGCTGGGGACGTTTGGGCATAGCACCCTGTTACACAGATGACTCCGTCAGGATTTTTCCGGATGGCACGGCGGATGACCTGCCTGCTCTTCTTATCTCCTGTGTTGGTTACGGTACATGTATTGATGACATACACATCTGCGATCGAGTCATATTCTACACGTTCATATCCTTCTTCTTTAAATAGTTGCCAGATGGCTTCAGTTTCGTAGTGGTTCACTTTACACCCTAGAGTGTGAAACGCTACTGATGGCATTGCAATCACCTCATAAGTTCTAATTGATAGCTGATGGCTGAGAGAACATACAATGGAGCAGTCTCCGTTCGGAGGATCCTCGGGCCAAGGCCGCATGTAAGAAAGCCCCCGCTTTTCAACAGCTCTATTTCTTTCTCCGATAGTCCACCTTCAGGGCCGAATACGACCAGTACACTTTGCCCGTTACCGATGGAGGACAACATCTTTGACAAGTTCCCTTTCTCACCGGCGCGTGCTTCTTCTTCATATGCGACAAGTTTATAATCGAACTGACTTCCTATTTGAATCAATTGTTTCATTGAAACGGGTGCAGAGACATCAGGGACGAGAAGTCTATGGGACTGTTCTGCCGCTTCCTTCACGATCTTTTCCCATCGCTCTGTCTTTTTCTTTGCTTTTTTTTCATCCCATTTCACAATGGAGCGATCCGCATTAAAAGGGATAAATTGAGTGGCTCCAAGCTCTGTTCCCTTTTGGAAAATCAACTCCAATTTATCCCCTTTCGGCAGTCCGCTCGCAATGGTTACTTTAATTGGTAATTCTTTCGTCGATGTTTCCCATTGTACTATTGATAGCTTCACTGAGTCACTGGTAATCGTTTCAATACGGGTGATCGCTGATGCCTGATCCTTGAAGACAACGAAGACTTCATCCTGTTCCTTCATCCTCATGACACGGACAATATGATGATAATCATCTCCCGTAATCATAATCGGATCATTTTCTCGATATAAGTCTTCTATAAAATATCGTTGCATACAGTTTCAACTCCACCGTTTTTACTTTGTTTTATTCAGGCTTGACCGCGATGATCGCAACCCAGTCTTCCATTACCATGATCTCTTCGATCTGGAAACCGGCAGCCTCCAAAGAGTCACGTACTTCCTGCTTTTTAGGCTGGATGATTCCGGAAGTGATAAAGTATCCACCCGGCTTCACAAGCTCATATGCATCTTCTGTAAAGCGCAGGATGATTTCAGCCAGGATGTTCGCCACGATTACATCAGCCTGCCCGGTCACCCCGTTCAATAGATTATTGGCATCCACCGATACCGTTTCCTGTACTTTGTTCAGCTTAACATTCAGCCTTGCTGAACGAACCGCAACTTCATCCAGGTCATATGCACGTACCTGGTCTGCAGCCAATAGAGCCGATGCAATGGATAACACACCTGAACCCGTACCCACATCAATGACGGAATCATGTTCTTTTACGATCCGCTCAAGTGCCTGGATACACATGACGGTAGTGGGATGCGTCCCCGTTCCAAATGCCATGCCAGGATCCAGTTCAATGATGAGTTCATCACTATGAACCGGAGTATATTCTTCCCAGGTTGGGACAATCGTAAATTTATCGGAAATCTTCACCGGGTGGTAATATTTTTTCCAAGCCGTCGCCCACTCTTCCTCATTTACTTCAGAGATCTCCACTTTGTTTTCACCAATGTCGATATCATACGTAACGAGATTCGTGATGCCCTGTTTGATCTCGTCAACGGTTTCACCAAGGAAACTATTGACGGGCAGATAGGCTTTGACCATGACGCCGTCAGTTGGGTAGTCATCAGGGTTGAGTTGGTAGATCTCCCCGAACATATCTTCTCTTTCCTTAACTAATTCGGCAGGGTCTTCAATGACCACACCGCTTGCCCCTGATTCGTGAAGAATGTTTGAAATCGGCTCAATCGCTTCATTCGTTGTAAGAATACTGATTTCTGACCATTTCATTGATCTACCAACTCCGCTCTTTAGTTATTCGCCTTTAAAGGCCTTTTTTACTTTATCAAAGAAGCTTTCATGCTGTTCATCAGGGATTTGACCGCTGATGTCTGCAAATTCTCTCAATAATTGTTTCTGCTTATCCGTCAATTTGGAAGGCGTGACCACTTTCACCTGTACATGCTGATCCCCAGTGCCGTAACCACGGACATTCGGAACCCCCTTGCCTTTCAAACGGAATCTCGTACTCGTCTGAGTTCCTGCAGGGACTTTCAGCTTTACTTTACCGTGTAGGGTCGGTACCTCAATTTCATCACCCAATGCTGCCTGTGCGAACGTTACAGGCATTTCGCAGTAAATGTCATCTCCGTTACGTTCGAAGAAATCATGTGAACGGACGTGGAAAACCACATACAGGTCACCTGCAGGGCCGCCATTGATACCCGGTTCCCCTTGACCTGTCACCCGGAGTTGCTGACCATCATCGATACCAGCAGGAATTTTGACCGCTATCTTACGACGTTTCTGTACTTTACCCGCACCGCCACACGTTGAACATTTTTCCTTGATTTGCTTACCTGTACCGTTACAGTAGTGACAAACCCTTCTGTTCACAATGCGGCCGAATGGTGTATTCTGCTCGACATTCAATTGACCGGATCCATTACAGTGAGAACATGTATTGACCTTTGTCCCGGGCTTCGCTCCCGAACCATGGCATGTATCACACTCTTCTTCTCTCGGAATTTCAATTTCGGTTTCTTTCCCGAATACCGCTTCTTCAAATGTCAGAGACATCGTGTATTGAAGATCCGCTCCTTGACGGGGAGCATTTGGATCTCTTCTGCGGCCTCCGCCGCCTCCACCGAAGAATGTATTGAAAATATCCTCGAAACCGCCGAAACCGCCGCCGCCAAAGTCTGCGCCGCCGCCGAATCCCTGGTTAGGGTCCGTGTGTCCGAAACGATCATACTGAGCGCGCTTCTGATCATCACTCAACACTTCATACGCTTCCGATATTTCTTTGAACTTTTCATCCGCATCCGCTTCTTTATTAATATCCGGATGATATTTTTTGGAGAGCTTGCGGTATGCTTTCTTCATTTCGTCTTTTGAGGCGTCTTTTCCTACCCCAAGAACCTCATAATAGTCCCGTTTACTCATTAAAACACCACTCCCGAATCCTTTGCATAAAGGTTATTTTAACATTGAGCTTCGACTATTATCAATAAAAACTCAACATTCCTTACTTTAGTTTGTGTCTGTTGATTGAAGGTTTCCTTCAATCATAGAAAAAGTCAAAGCCAAGAACCGCCCTGACTTTGACTTTTTCGTTCGTTTACACCTGATTATTTCTTGTCGTCATTTACTTCTTCATATTCAGCGTCGACCACATCGTCATCTTTCGAAGCTTCGCCTTCAGCGCCTTGAGCTGCCTGAGCTTCCGCTTGAGCCTGCTCATATAGCTTCATCGTTAAGCTTTGAACGATTTCCTGCAATGCGTCTTTCTTTTCGCGGATAAGATCAAGATCATCTTTCTCGATCGCTTCTTTCAGTTCAGCTTTCGCATCTTCCGCTTTTTTCACTTCATCTTCTTCTACTTTGCCTTCAAGATCTTTTAACGTTTTTTCCGTTTGGAAAACAAGTTGGTCGGCTTCGTTGCGAAGTTCAACTTCCTCTTTACGTTTCTTATCTGCTTCGGCATTTTCTTCTGCTTCTTTCACCATGCGTTCTACTTCATCATCTGAAAGGCCAGTTGAAGACTTGATTGTGATGTTTTGTTCTTTACCTGTTCCAAGATCTTTCGCACTAACATTCACAATACCGTTCTTATCGATATCGAATTTCACTTCGATTTGTGGTACGCCGCGTGGTGCCGGTGGAATGTCCGCTAATTGGAAACGTCCAAGCGTTTTGTTATCGGCAGCCATTGGGCGTTCACCTTGTAATACGTGAATGTCAACAGCTGTTTGGTTATCTGCAGCAGTTGAGAATGTTTGAGATTTAGACGTCGGGATCGTTGTGTTACGCTCGATCAGCTTCGTGGATACGCCACCCATTGTTTCAATACCAAGTGAAAGTGGTGTAACGTCTAGTAATACAACGTCTTTTACATCTCCAGTCAGAACTCCACCTTGGATCGCTGCACCCATTGCTACAACTTCGTCAGGGTTAACACCTTTAGATGGCTCTTTACCAGTTTCTTTTCTAATCGCTTCCTGAACGGCAGGGATACGAGTTGATCCACCAACAAGGATGATTTTATCGATTTCGCTTGCAGAAAGACCAGCATCTTTCATTGCTTGACGAGTTGGTCCCATTGTACGCTCTACAAGGTCAGAAGAGATTTCATCGAATTTCGCTCTTGAAAGAGTCACTTCCAAGTGAAGAGGTCCTGCTTCTCCAGCCGTGATGAATGGAAGTGAAATTTGAGTTGAAGTCACTCCTGAAAGATCTTTTTTCGCTTTCTCAGCTGCGTCTTTTAGACGTTGAAGAGCCATTTTATCTTTAGAAAGATCGATTCCGTTCTCTTTCTTGAATTCAGCCACAAGGTAATCGATGATCACTTGGTCAAAGTCGTCTCCACCAAGACGGTTGTCACCGGCAGTCGAACGTACTTCGAATACTCCGTCACCAAGTTCAAGGATGGATACGTCGAATGTACCGCCACCAAGGTCGTATACAAGGATCGTCTGGTCTTGATCCATTTTGTCAAGTCCGTAAGCAAGTGCTGCAGCAGTCGGCTCATTAATGATACGCTCAACTTCAAGACCTGCGATTTTACCTGCGTCTTTTGTTGCTTGCCGTTCTGCATCATTGAAATAAGCTGGTACTGTGATAACCGCTTTTTCAACTGTTTCCCCAAGATAATCCTCTGCATATGATTTCAAGTGTTGAAGGATCATAGCTGAGATTTCCTGTGGCGTATATTCTTTTCCTTCTGCTTCTACTTTATGGTCCGTTCCCATGTGACGTTTCACTGAGATGATTGTGTTAGGGTTTGTGATTGCTTGGCGCTTTGCTACTTCCCCAACTTGCTTTTCACCATTTTTGAACGCTACGACTGAAGGAGTTGTGCGGTTTCCTTCTGCGTTTGCAATGACCTTCGGCTCTCCGCCTTCTAGTACTGATACACATGAGTTTGTTGTACCTAAGTCAATACCGATAATTTTACTCATAGTAAGAATCCTCCCTGTTTTATATATGTAATGTCTTGTTTATTGACTGACCTTCACCATAGAAGGACGAATTACTCTGTCTTTCAGTTTGTATCCCTTTTGGAATTCCTCGACAACGATATTACTATCGTAGTTTTCATCTTCCACCTGCATCACAGCTTGATGCATATGAGGGTCAAACTCCTGACCTACCGCTTCAATCGGTTCCACTCCCTCTTTCTTAAGGGCTTCTACAAGACTTCTGTGAACCATTTCCATTCCTTGAAGCAGTTGTTTCGTTTGCTCATTATCAGCTTCTATATTCAAAGCACGTTCGAAATTATCCAGTGCCGGTAATAGTTCCGTAATCAGTCCTTGAGCACGATATTTTTCCTTCGATTCGTTTTCCACGTTAATGCGACGGCGGAAATTATCGAAATCCGCTCTTAAACGAAGATAACGATTTTCAGACTCATTCAGCTTTTCCTCTAATTGTGAAAGCTCATCTGATTCTTGCTGCTCTTCAAGCACTTCATCCGCTTGAGGTTCTTCAGCGAATACTTCTTCCACCGCTTCGCCTTTTTCCTCTTTCGCTTGCTGCTGCTCTTGTTTCGTTTCTTCAGACATAACATTCACCTCCTTAAAAATGTGATCCTTTAAAGCGCTCATATGAAGGCTCCGAAACGTCTGTAGAGACGCACTTTCGGGGCCTTATTTTCCTTTATACAATATGTCCACTAATCCCCGCTTTGATACAGCTTCGTCAGAACCTTGGACATATCGTTTGAGAAGAAATTAAGTAAACTGACGACACGGGAATACTCCATCCGGGTAGGCCCGATGATCGCAATGGAACCTAATTGTTCTTTGCCAATTGAATAAGTAGCGGTTATGAGACTGCAATTCTCCATAGCAAGATGATCGTTTTCTTTCCCGATCTTAATGTTCACACCTGTGGCAGATGGGCGGATCAGGTTATAGATGCTCTCTTCCTGTTCAATCATTTCAAGAAGCATGCGGACCTTTTGTACATCGTTGAATTCAGGCTGATTCAGGATATTGGTCTTACCTCCGAAGAACAGCTTATCCGTGACCGTTGGATTAAAGGAATCCGTTAGGGAGTGGAGGATAAAATCATAATTCTGTATATGCTCTTTGAGTAAAAGAGCGACTTCCTTAAAGATTTTATCGTTCAGCTCACTGATCGGAGCACCCGTCAAGCGGTCATTTAATATGTGTACAAGCTTTTCAAGCTCGGAGGCATCCATTGTGGGCGGGATATGGAACAGCTTATTTTCAACATGTCCGTTATCCGTGACAATGATGGCAATGGCCGTATCTTTGTTAAGGGGAATCAGTTGAATTTTTTTCAACTTGTTTTCCTTTAAATCAGGCCCTAATACAATGGTTGTATAATTGGTCAGCTCTGAAAGGATCTTCGCCGATTTCTGAACCACTTTCTCCAATTCATACATGCGCTCGGTAAAGATGGAGCGTAGTGCATGCACATCATTCTTCTTTAATTTCTGTGGAGAAAGCAAGTGATCCACATAGTATCGATAGCCTTTTTCTGACGGTACGCGACCTGAGGATGTGTGGGTTTTTTCGATAAAGCCCAAATCCTCAAGATCTGCCATTTCATTTCGGATCGTAGCCGAACTGAATGAGATCTCATCTTTTTTAGATAAGCTCCTCGAACCGACAGGCTGGGCAGAAAGAATAAAATCATCAATGATCACTTGAAGAATTAGAAGTTGTCGATCTGTTAACAACGTTCATCACCCCTGTTAGCACTCTACTAAGATGAGTGCTAAATCTAATTAATAAATTATCAAATCAGTAAAGGGATGTCAATATATTAGATTGAAGCAATTAAATTACACCGAGGAATGATTGAAAAACCTCATTCCCTAAAAAGCGCCCTTGTTTTGTAAGTGCTATTCTCTCTTCATTTACTGAGAGCAGTCCTCGTTTTTCCATTTCTCCGATGGATGGGCCAAAGACGGATTCTATGCTGGATCCGAATTTTTGTTGGAATATGGTTTTACTTACGCCTTCGACTTTACGCAACCCGAGGAACATTTCTTCTTCCATCATTTCGGCTTTGGTGACTCCATGCTCCTGGATGGTCGGAAGAGAACCTTCTGAAATCGGGTCCATGTATTTTTTGAGCGGTCCATAGTTGGAATAACGTACTCCGTTTATATAACCGTGTGCACCTGCTCCTAAACCAAAATATTCATTATTGTCCCAGTAAACGAGATTGTGTTTGCTTTCAAATCCCGGTTTGGCAAAGTTACTGATTTCATATTGATTGATCCCATACTTCTCCATCGTTTCAATCAGGATCTCGTACATGGCTGCTTCCTGATCCTGTGACGGCAGTGACAACTTACCTTTTCTCATCAAATTATAGAAAACCGTTTTCGGCTCTACGATGAGCGAGTAGGCTGAGTAATGAGGAAGATCCAGGTCAAGGGCTTTTGTCAGTGTATCCTGAAAATCTTCTTCCGTTTGCCTTGGAAGACTATAGATCAAATCGATGCTGATGTTTGAGAACCCTACTTTTTGAGCGTTTTCTACTGAAGTATAGACATCCTCGCTTTTATGGGTACGACCGATTCCTTTCAACAGTTCATCATTGAAGGATTGAACCCCGAAACTCAACCGGTTTACACCGTGATCCTTTAGCACACGAAGTTTATCTTGTGTTAGATCACCAGGGTTTGCTTCGAAGGTGAATTCACCCTTTTCAAAGGGCAAATGGGTCGTGATGGATTCACACAGCGTATCGAGCTGACCAGCATCCAATGACGTCGGCGTACCACCTCCGACAAAGATGGTGTCCAGTTTCTCAGAAGCTGAGACTCTATGTTTCATTTCCTGACCCAGGCTGATTAAGTATTCATTTACGGGCTGGCCTTCCAGGAAAACTTTATTAAAATCACAATAGTGGCAGATATGTTCACAAAAAGGAATATGAATATAAGCTGATTTAACCAAGATTATCCCTCCTTTGGGGGCATTCATAGAGAAAAGGGGGTAAGCTGTGCTTGAAAACAAGCCACTTTCCCCCTTTATCTGCATGACGATTATTTTTTATCCGTATCATCCATTTTCAGGACGGCCATGAAGGCTTCCTGCGGAACTTCAACATTCCCAACGGACTTCATACGTTTTTTACCTTCTTTTTGTTTATCAAGAAGCTTACGTTTACGGGAGATATCCCCACCGTAACATTTTGCCAGTACGTTCTTACGGATGGCTTTAATGGTCGATCTTGCTACAATCTTCTGTCCGATCGCTGCCTGTACGGGTACTTCGAATTGTTGTCTCGGGATTAATTCCTTCAATTTCTCAACAATCAGCTTCCCGCGTTCATAAGCAAAGTCACGGTGAACGATAAAGCTCAGGGCATCGACATTTTCAGCGTTCAGCAGGATATCCATTTTCACAAGCTTGGATTCCTTGTATCCGATGAGCTCATAATCAAATGAAGCATACCCTTTCGTATTCGATTTCAACTGGTCGAAGAAGTCATATACAATTTCAGCTAGCGGGATTTCATAGACGATGTTCACCCGGGTATCATCCATATACTGCATATCGATGAAGTTTCCGCGCTTTCCTTGACAAAGCTCCATGACGGCACCTACATAATCGTTCGGAACCATGATCGTTGCTTTAACATAAGGTTCTTCAACATGATCGACCTTTTGTGGATCCGGCATCATGGATGGGTTATCCACCTTCACTTCTTCACCGTCCGTCAATTTCACATGATAGATTACGCTAGGCGCAGTCGTGATCAGGTCGATCTTGAATTCCCGTTCGATCCGTTCCTGAATGATCTCCATATGAAGAAGACCGAGGAATCCACAACGGAATCCAAACCCTAATGCCTGTGAAGTTTCAGGCTCGAATTGAAGGGCAGAGTCATTTAATTCAAGCTTTTCAAGCGCTTCTCTCAAATCGTTATAACGATTTGAATCAATCGGATATAGACCGCAGTAAACCATCGGGTTCATTCGTCGATAACCAGGCAATGCTTCCTGTGCAGGTTGATCGGCAAGTGTGATCGTATCCCCTACACGGGTGTCCCCGACGTTCTTGATTGCTGCAGTCAAATATCCAACATCCCCAACCGTCAATTCCTTCTGACCCGTGGCTTTCGGAGTGAAAACACCGATCTCAGTCACTTCAAACTCTTTCCCTGTCGCCATCATGCGGACCTTATCCCCTACCTTGACGCTTCCATCCATCACACGGATGTAGGCAACGACTCCCCGGTAGGCGTCATATAAAGAGTCAAAGATAAGGGCTTTCAATGGTGCATCTGGATCCCCTTCTGGAGCAGGCACCTTTTCCACAACCTGCTCGAGGATCTCTTCAATCCCGATTCCGGCTTTGGCTGATGCAAGGACCGCTTCGGATGCATCCAGACCAATGACGTCTTCCACTTCCTGACGAACTCTCTCGGGATCGGCTGCCGGAAGGTCGATTTTGTTGATGACGGGCAGGATTTCCAAGTTATTATCCAAGGCAAGATACACGTTTGCAAGCGTCTGGGCTTCAATCCCCTGAGCGGCGTCCACTACAAGGACAGCTCCCTCACAAGCCGCTAAACTACGGGATACTTCGTATGTAAAGTCTACGTGCCCCGGTGTATCAATCAGATGGAAAATATATTCTTCCCCATCCTTTGCCTGATACTTTAATTGCACAGAGTTTAATTTGATAGTGATTCCACGCTCTCTCTCAAGGTCCATGGAATCCAGCAATTGGGCCTTCATTTCACGTGCCGTCAATGCTTTCGTCTTTTCTAATATACGATCGGCAAGGGTAGATTTCCCATGGTCGATATGAGCTATAATGGAAAAGTTTCTAATTCTCGATTGTCTCTCTAATTTCTCTTCACGGTTCATTATTCGTTCAACTCCTGTTATTTCCACACATATACACTATTTTGAATTATAGCAGTAGACTATACATTATTCAATGTAAACTAAAAGGCCTGTTTGGAATTGACCGATTTCCTTGTATTTACAAGAGGTTGAAATATATCTAAATCTATTTCCTCTAAAGGCGAACAATCAAAAAATAAGTGGGGATCACTTGTTACACCGCTTTTGATTTCCGTGCAAGACTTCGCTTTCCTCGGGCGGAAGGCAAGGCTCCTCGTCGCTGTCGCTCCTGCGGGGTCTTACCTATTCCGCTTTTCCCGTAGGAGTCTTCGTCTTGCACTCCAATCAATAGCTAGATCCTGTTTTATACAGTGTATATGCTTTGGCAAAATTAAAAAGGCAAATTTCACCTAACGGATTCGGTTTTAAAGTGCACAATTTGAATTAGCAGTGAAATGAACACGTAAAAAAGCTCGTAGCCATTATGCTTCGAGCCGTTTTTGTGTTGAATAAGGAAAGCCGTTTCACTTGCGTTTGAAAATAAGCGGAAAAATTCCGTTTAAATTGGAAAATACGACTATTTCATCAATAATAGCCGGAGTTTTTCCGCTTATTGAACAATAGCCGTTGAATATTATTTAATATTGAGGAGTTAAGCGGAATTTCTCCGCTTATATCAGCGTTTTAGCTCTCCTCCAGCTGCCTTAGCTGGAATTTCTCCGTTTAAAAATCTGCCACCAAAATGGAAGCATTTAAGCAGTATGCTTCTTTGCTATTTTACTTTAACAAACATCATTTCCTCACCATGGTTATTCTATTCCTACTAAGGCTATAGTTATCGAATGTTCGATCACAGCAACTGACTTAATAAAGTTTATGTATCCAATAGGCTTTCCGCCATCTCGCGAAAAGCGAGCACCTGTATCGAAAAAAAAACCACTACTCACTACATCAAAAGGTAAATGATAATTCCGAACGACTTCGAATTTAGAAAAATGAATTTCGAATGATCGTTCGGATTTTTTTTAACTAAATACTTCTGTCTCAGCCTCTATACGTTTAAATGAGCGAAGCAATGACGTCCACTATTTTATTGGTGATGCTTTCGATGGTATCCGCTATTACTTTTCCGATGGAAGAAAATACATTAAAGGCCTTCATTTCTTCTAGCTTCTCTTTCTTTTCAGTCAGGGTTTTGGAATCTACCTCATTCCCGAGGAACGATGCCTCGACATTTCCCTCCACATTCTGGTTGACGTCGACAGGAGAGGTGAAGTTCTGCTGTTCATGTCCCTTCATTTCCACGATTCCTTGATTGGCATATTGCATCCCGATCAGGACTCCGATAAATAATGCCGTTATGAGAAATGCACATTTAAAAAAGAATTTCGTCATGTTCATCCATCCTTTTCATTACTGTCTTACAGCAGGGGTCTTGAGGGAACCATCCACCTTTTCTGCCTGCCGATAATAGTCAGCAAATACATCAGCGAAAGCGTCTGCTGTCCTCTCCAGTTCCTCAAATGTATTATCCACCCCTCCGAATTCAAGGAGCATGGCGTTTCCAGAAAGATCCTGATTGAATTTACCGTTTGTGCCACTGCCCTTTTTCGCTATGACTCCACGTGAAATCCCTTTATATTTTGATTCCAATCGCTTATGAAGTTCGGTTGCCAGTTTCAGGTTCTGTTCATAGTTCGGATGCTCTTCCCCTACAACAAATGCAAGCTTCGCGTAGGATTTCCCGCCTATCGTCACGGTCGTCATGTCTCTTCTCTGTGAATCCCGGTGAATATCCACCATATACAACAAATCTTTATTGCTGGTCATGGCTGCCTGCACCAGCGGCCTTGACTCCTGATAAGCTGCCCAGTAGTCAAGTCCCTTATGGTTTAAGTTTTGGATGACATCGGTCTTATCGATGCTTGTCCCAATCCCCTCGTCCTCCAATCCCGTCTTCACCATTTCACCCACCCTGGTGACATTGATTTTGGAATGCATGGCGGAATCCGGATTCGTCACTCCCTCCAGATAAGGAAGGTAGGATTCCCTCGTATGGGTGAAGTAAAGAAGGACCGTCTTTTTATTTCCTGTGGATAATGGCGGCGCTACGTCCCCGCCTTTTTGATTGGTTTCTTTCAGATCACCGACATTTTTGAGTTGCGCTTCATTTTCAGATTCCAGGGCTTCGGGTGGGGGGACCGATTCAATCGGCATATTCGTGAAGTCCGTCCCTTCCCCTGCCACCAGGATATCCCCATCGAAAATCGAGAAACCCGGCAGTTCACGACCGAGAAAGCTCCGGGGATCTTCGAAACTTACGTTGGTCGCCACCTGAAATAAGATGGATGAGAAGCTTGGGAGGGCCTGCTCCTCTTCTGTCAATATTTGATTAAAGGACCTGTTTTCCAGAGCCAATATTTTATATAATGTTTCACCCTTCACACTGGAAGCCGCTTGATTCAACGAATTCGACGTTATTCTATATTCAGGGTTGAAGGAAGTGAGGATGCCGACCATCGAAAAAACAGAGAGCAATCCTGCAATGAAGATCAGCGTCCCTTTCAATATCGTAGACATTTGAATGGCAATGACATAATTAGAGTCTTTGTACGATCTCATTCTCCCACCCTTTCTTTTTTCTACTCTAGTACAACCTATGACAATGATAGAGATAGTAGAACTGTATGTAGTAGTCATTATGAGATGATTGGTCGGAAGTTAAACGGTGGAGTCTAGTATTTTTCGTGATGGGAAGTTGCTTTCGGATGGATTTTGATGAGAAAGGGACAACTTTTCCCCATACTAAAAACGCCTCGAGGTCCACATTCCCCCCTCGAGGCGTTATCATCCAACTCCTTTATCTTGTCTGATACCCCGTATTCTCCTGATTCACCGCATCATGGAGCGCCGCATTGAGTCCGCTTGCGATGAGGTTCGACATGTCCTCCATGAACACATCCACTTCTTTCGGTGTGACCATCAGGTTATGGCCGAGGGGAGACAGAACTTCATGAATCAGTTTTCGTTTCTCCTGATCTTCAAGAGTCCCGACGATCCCCATGAATGTTTGGCGATGCTGTTCTTCCGGGAGATCTTCCTCTGTCAATTTCCTTCTCTCACCGAAGCTTAATCCTGCCGGTGCAAGCGATCTTGATGGACGGTCGCCTTCTCTCATTTCTTTTCCAAAATGTTTCAAGAGGAAATCGACTGTATCGCTGACGATTGTCACAGCATCGAGCACAGTCGGAACACCGATGGCAATGACCGGGACACCCAGTGTTTCTTGATCCAGCCCTTTCCGTTTATTCCCCACTCCAGACCCCGGATGGATTCCGGTATCTGATATTTGGATTGTCGCATTGACGCGTTCAATCGACCGGGAAGCCAGGGCGTCGATGGCGATGATAAAGTCGGGTTTGGATTTCTCCACCACTCCGAAAATGATATCGCTCGTTTCAATCCCTGTCAGTCCCATGACACCCGGAACGAGGGCACTGACCGGCCGATACCCTTCTTCCACCGATTCAGGCTGAAGTTCAAATAAGTGCCTCGTCACAATGACATCTTCACATACCCTTGGTCCGAGGGAATCAGGAGTCACATTCCAGTTTCCGAGACCCACGATTAAGCAGCTTGCATTTTTGCTGATTTTGTTATTAATCAAGAATTGGCTAAGTTCATTGGCGAATACCTTTTCAACCCGCTGCTGCAGCTCTGTATTTTCTTCACGTATACCATGAGCCTCTATGGTTAAATAGTTTCCCGGTTTCTTGCCGATTTTTTCTTCTCCTTCAGGTGTCACCGTGACCAGGGAAACCTTCACTCCGTCTTCTTCTCTTTCTTTAAACATCACACCTTGAATGGAAGACGTATTTTCCGCTTTATTTGCATCCACCATTTCTTTTGCTTCCACGGCAAGATCAGTACGAATGGAATATTTACTAAGATCGATTTCTTCTTTTTTCATTGTGACTCTACCTCCAGGCTTGGGATATTATCCAGTATTTTTTTATGTTTACCTTTTTGGTATGTGTTCATTCACTTGTTTAATTTCGTTCCATAGTATTGCAATATCACTGTCCGTTTGATAAAATATCATTTGTTCTTATTGTTTAGGAATTTAAATCGAGTCACATAGAATCTCGATCCTTTTATAGGAGGTGACAGGAATGCCAAATATCAAATCAGCTATCAAACGCGTAAAAACAAGCAACGAGCGTAACGCTCAAAACGCTGCAGTAAAATCTACTATGCGTACTGCTATCAAGAAAGCAGAAGCAGCAGCGACTAACAGCGCTGATAATGCGAAAGATCTAGTAACTGAAGCGGTACGTCAATTAGACAAAGCAGCTCAAAAAGGTCTTATCCACAAAAACGCTGCAGATCGTCAAAAGTCTCGCCTAATGAAAAAAGCGAACTAATTGAAAAAAACCACCGAACCAATTGGTCCGGTGGTTTTTTTATGTAAAACTTTGATCATGAAGTTTAAACAGGAACATTTCAATCATCAGTTCTTTCTTGATCTTTCCTGATTTGATTTCATAATCTCCTTGTGAAAGGGTATCGATGATATGGGCCAGCTGCTTATCATTAAAATGCTTCGCCTGCCCGGCTGCAAGTTTTACCCTGAACGGATGCACTTTCAAGGTCGAAGCAATCTTTTGTTGGCCGTAGCCTCTGCGTGAAAGCTCCTTTGTGCCATAAATGAGGCGGAACTGGCCTGCGAGGATCGCCAGGATTTTGAGTGGTTCCTCATTTTGTTTGAGCAGATCGTAATAGATCCTCAAAGCCTCATCGATCCTTCTGTGCACGACTTTGTCCACTAACGTGAAAATGTTTTGTTCCAACGATCTGGCCGTTAACCGCTCAACAACCTCCACATCGATCCGGTTCGTATCACTTGCATACAAAGAAAGCTTATCCAATTCCTGAGTGAGCATCATCAGATTGGTGCCTGCTAATGTCAGCAGTAATTCAACTGCATCTTCGTCGATCTGTACACTATTACCGGCAGCACGTTCCCTTACCCAGGATTTTAATTCATGCTCATTCAACTTTTTGGCTTCGACCACCTCAGCACTCTTTTTTAAGGACTTGGTAATCTTTTTACGCTCGTCCAGCTTTTCATAATTCGCCGTGATGACAAGGATGGTGTACGGTGCAGGTGATTGTATGTATTGTTCAAAACGCTTGATGTTATGCTCTACTTTTTCTTTTGTTTTTTCAGCAGTCAAAAAAACGGGATTCTGGATAACGACGACTCTTCTTTCTCCCATGAACGGAAAGGTTTCCGCGTCTTCTATCGCTACTTCTATCGGTGTTTCCTCGAGATCATAGCTTGAAAAATTAAAATCCATTTCTTCTTCTGAAATGGCCCTTGAGACAATTCTTTGTTTCGTTTCATTAATAATAAATGACTCATTTCCGTAAACTAAATATACAGCGGCAAATTGAGATTTCTCTATTTTTTTCCATGTATCGATAACCAAGTCAGCACTCTCCATTAAGTCTTTTCTCTACTCTATGGTAAAAAAGCTTTCTGGTTTTGGCAAGGGGTAAAGGGGACATCCCTCTTATAGGACACCCCCTATATCTATATTAACGTTGACGGATAAGACCTAGGAACCTGATCCGTCAACGGTATTTCCTTTGTATTGATTAGTGTCACCACACACCCATGAACTTATGGGTGACAACTCTTGTCAGTAAAGGAAAAAGTAAAGGGAAGTATAGATTTTTCAGTAGCGTTGTTCTATACTAGAATAGAAATAGGAGGGGTAATTGTGAACCAATTTGAAAAGAATGTACAATCAAAAAGAAATGATGCAGTAGATTCAGGTGTAGCATTCGGTGTTTCTTTTGGATTCTTTGCATTAATGTTCATTATTGCAACAGCGATCAAATTAATCGGATCTTAATGAAAAATAGGAGGCAGGCCTGTAAAGAAAACGGTTACTTCAACTTCCATATATGGTACTTTCGGTATCATAAAGATGGTTTGAATGCCCTGATTCTTTGCAATAGGTCTGCCCCTTTTTCATTAGCGCTTAATTTGTTTTGTTCTACATCCTATGGCAGGTGGGCTGAAAACGTTCCTTTTTTATCCCAAAAACGATAGGTGATCGCCCCGTTCACAGCCGTATTGTAAATTGTCAGTCCCCTTTCCTTTAATCGCTCCACCACTTCAGGGTGAGGATGCCCGAATCGATTGGTTTCTCCCGCAGAAATCACCGCCACACGCGGCTCCGTTTCATCGAGGAACGCTTCCGATGTACTTGTATTGCTGCCATGATGACCGACTTTCAACACATCCACAGGAAGATCGAATGTTGTAACGAACGCTCTTTCCCCTTCCTTCTCCAGATCCCCTGTAAACAACCATTTCTTTGATCCGATTTCACCGTATAGAACAATGGAGTCATTATTCCCTTCATACTCTTTATCAAGGGGGGATACGATATGCAGCCCATCACGGTCTCCACGCCAGTTATCCCGATACATCACTTCTTTGACAGGAATCCTTTTTTCCTGCGCCATCTTAACAATCCGGTCCACCTCCACCTTCTCCCCGCTGCCGGGACTGATCAATAGTTCTCCTACTTTCATTTCGTTTAATACTGCTTCCGCTCCGCCTATATGATCAAGATCTCCATGAGTTAAAATCAATGCATCAACGGTCGTAATTCCTTTGCTTTTTAAAAAAGGCACCAAAATGTCCTCCCCTACCGAAAAACGGTTCTTTTTCTCCTCCCATTCTTCTTTCGGGAACGGGATTTCCCCTCCTGCATCAATTAAATAAGTGCCGTGATTGTATGGCAGATCGATCAGGGTTGCATCCCCCTGACCCACATCAATGAAGACAACTTCTCCATAAGGATGGTAGTTGTTCAAGACGAGGTGTAGGAAGGTAAAAAGAAAAAGCATACCGATGGAAAGGTATTTTCCCTTCTCCATCCCAACGAATACGAAATAAATCAGTATGAGATACCCCAGGAGAAGAAAAACATTCGGCCTCCCCATCACCAAGGTGCTAAATGGTAAAGAAGCAACGGCAGAGGATAACCATTGAATTCCTTCCAGCAGAATTTGATAAGAGAACATGGCCCATCCGGCCGATACTACTGAAATGAAGAGATAGAAGAGGATGGCCATCGGAAGGATGATGATGGAAAAAAGCGGGACGTAAAAGAGATTCGTCAAAAAACCGATCAGAGAGAACTCATAGAAATGATAAATCACGAAGGGAAGTGAAGACAATTGGGCCACCATTGTGACGGTGACCATTTGTTTGAAGGAAGAAGAACTCTGTAAAATGGTCTTGGAAGAAAGCACAAGTGAAAAACTGACGGCGAATGAAAGCTGAAAGCCCACATTGAATACCGAGAAAGGTTCGTATAAGACAATGAGGAGGAATACTGTGGCCAGGCTATCGATTACACCGATATTCCTGGAGGTTTGTTTGCCGATGATGAGGATGATCAGCATGAAGGATGCCCGTACAACAGAGGGAGAGCCACCGGTCAATACGATATAACATAGAAGAAATAGAATGCCTGACAAGGATGCTGCTTCCCTTGTCAGGCCAACCCTTAATAAAAGGTAATGAAGTATCGCAAACAAGAGTCCCACATGAAGACCTGAAATGGCAAGGAGATGAACGACACCGAGCTCCCTGAATGCCTTCATGGTATCCTCTGTAATCATCCCTGTCTCACCGAACAGTAATGCCTGAGTGATACCAACCGTTGAAGGGGGAAACTCCCGTTCAATTCTTTTCAACCCCTGAAATCTAAGCTGTGTAAGGCCATTTTTCCAGGTACTTCGATCCACACATCCCTCGAATCCCTGTACTTCAAGGATCCAATACACCCCTTGATGGGACAGATAGTCTTTATAATCGAAGGAATTTGGATTTTTACCGTGTTGAGGTTCTGCCAGCTGTCCTTTTACTTTGCAAACAAATCCGGGACTCACTTCTGCAAACCGCCTTTTTTCCTCTTCGGTATCAAAATAATAACGAATCAGGATTTTCTCATTTTCTACTTTTGCAAATGAAACAAAGGTGCTTCCGTCAATGGTGGGGATATCATCTATAAATACTTGATGGTTGGACGGTTCAGACTGAGGGGGGAAATTTGATTTCTGGTTTTCCTCATGTAAAAAGGAGTGAAAGAAGGAAACGGTCACCAGGAGGAATGAAACGAAAAGGATGGGTAGGGGCATTTTTCTGAGGAAAAGGGAAAGGAAGAGGAGAACAAGGACGACAGCACCCCAAAGGAATTGAAGTGCCAGCAAAGTCCCTGATAGAACCGACAACGCCAAATAAACGCATAGGCCCCTACTCATTAAAAAGCTTTATGTATTCTTGCTCATAATGACGAATCTTCTCCTCCGGAAGTCCCTGCTGCCGCAGATCTTCTATCAACTGGATCATGAGTGTTGCCTTTTCCTTGTGTTTTACATCGATACTGCTTTCCTGGAAAGGTACTTTTTCCACATGGACGCCTGCCTTCTCGAACAGCTCGATGGCGTAAGGATGATTTTTATAATCTTTTGCATAGTAAACCGTTTTGATGCCTGCCTGGATGAGCGCCTTGCAGCATTGAAGGCAAGGAAAGTGCGTGACATATATGTCCGCATCCTCCGTCCCGACCCCGAACTTAGAACATTGCAGGAGTGCATTCATTTCTGCGTGGATGGTCCTCACACAGTGATTATCAATGACATAGCACCCTTCATCTATACAATGATCTCCACCGGCTATGGAGCCGTTATAACCTCCTGCTATGATCCGCTTATCCCGGACGATGGTTGCTCCCACCGCCAGTCTCGTACACGTGCTGCGGAGGGCCAGCAGTTGACTCTGAGCCATGAAATATTGATGCCATGCGATTCTTTCCATCACCATTCTCCCTTCCTTTGTTCTGCTCTTTATTTTAATGCTTGTTTAAGTGTATAAAGACTTCCTGCCTTCGTCAATCATTGGACAAAAATATGTTCTTTTAATTTCTCGAACGTTTTTTCTCCAATTCCTGAAATGTTTGTTATTTCTTCAATAGAGTTGAACGGACCATGTTCTTCACGGTATTGGATGAAGGTGGCGGCTTTCGATGGTCCTATTCCGGGAAGGGTTTCGAATTCGGCTTGTGAGGCTGTATTGATATTAAGTTTATCCTCGCCCGATTCTGTCCCTTGAGAAACAGGGGCAGGAAGCGACTGCGGCGATGTTTCCATTTCACCGATTTTTGGGACATAGATCATCATTTCGTCCGTAACTTTCACGGCAAGATTCATCAATTTTTTGTCTGCATCCTTTGTGAATCCCCCGGCCCTGTCTATGACGAACTTAAGCCTGTCCCCCTGCTTCACTTCATAAAGACCGGGCTTCACCACCTCTCCCTTAACGTCCACATACACTGTTTCACGACTCTTCTCTATTTCAGGCGTTTCTGGCTTTTCTGGCTTTTCATGCACTTTCACTTCTGCTGCTGCAGTAAAGGAAGGTTCTTCAACATGAGGTTGTGAAGCATTTTTCAATATATACCCAATCAGGAAAACGGCACAAATCGCGAAGATCACAAGGATCGTTCGGTACTTTTCGATTAAGGACTGCATGGAAATCACCTCTGGTGGAATATTCATTGCAAGGAATTCATACCTTTTAGGAGAGAGTGGGAAAGAAGGAGGGCTGAACATGAAAATAGGTATCATCGGAACGGGAAACATGGGGAAAATCATTATTGAAGCTCTCATTGAATCACAGGCGATTTCTCCTTCACATCTTCATATTACGAATCGTTCATTAAAAAAAGCCGAGGATATAAAAGAGAAATTCCGCAACGTGAACATAGGTCGCACGAATGAAGACGTCATTTCTTCATCTGATCTGGTCTTCATCTGCGTCAAGCCGCATGATGTATATGATGTGATTCAAGAGAATAAGAAAAACTTCACGAAGGACAAATGTGTCGTTTCCATCACAAGCCCGGTAAGTGTGAATCAGTTGGAATCCTTATTACCCTGTTCCTGCGCACGATTCATTCCAAGTATTACGAACCGCGCACTGAGCGGTGTGTCCCTTCTAACATATGGAAGTCATTGTTCAGATAAATGGAGACGGGAAGTAACGAAGATTGCCGGACATATCTCTACTCCAGTCGAGATTGATGAAAATGTAACTCGGGTAGCATCTGATATCGTCAGCTGCGGGCCGGCTTTTTTCAGTTATGTGACGCAGCGGTTCATTGATGCTGCAGTGGAAGTGACAGAGATCGATCATGAAACCGCAACTGTCCTCGCATCTGAAATGCTGGTCGGTCTTGGGGATCTGTTAAAGAAGAATATTTATACGTTGCCGACACTTCAAGAAAAGGTTTGTGTAAAAGGAGGGGTGACCGGGATCGGGATTTCTGTAATGGAAAGAGAACTGGGAGATGTTTTCGAGAAACTTTTTGAAGCCACACAAGAAAAATTCGTGGATGATATTGAAGGAACCAAATCACAATTCGGGGTCTAGAGTGACTCCTCTTTTTATACTTCGACATAAATTGATTTATTCCTTCTTTTTTCTATCGTCCTGCCGTAAACGAAGATAAGCCGGGTCGTCCTCATTCTGAGGCGACCCGGCTTTTGTTATTTCTTTTTACACGCAAAGAAGATTCTCTCACTCTTGTCTGTCGGAGATTCTTCCGTAAAATCCGCAGTGATATTCAATACCTCGAAGCCGTTGCCCGCGAGCCACTCCTTTATCATAAGGATTGGATAGGTACGCTGCTTGTGCAGCTCTTCCACTCTCTCGTACTGTCCGGTTTCTTCATCTTCCACGAAAAAAGTCAGTTCATGTTCCACACTATTGGGAACTTCACCGGGGAAGCAATCCCATATATAGGATACATGATCATCCGTAAGGGTAAAGGTTTGGTTCATGAATATCTGCGTCATTTTGAAAATGGAATGCACATCAAAAAGGAATAGCCCATCCTGCTTCAGGTGTCCATATACCCCTTTAAATGTGCTCTTCACGTCACTCTCGTCTTTTAGGTAATTCAATGAATCACAAAAAATCGTAATGATGTCGTATTCACCAAGGGAATCGAGCCTCGACATATCCTGCTGAAACCACTGGATATGGACATTCTTTGCCGATGCCTTTTCCTGGGCGATGGTGAGCATGTCCTGAGACAAGTCGACCCCCGTCACATCATATCCGTCCCGTGCAAGCCTCAATGATAATTCCCCGGTTCCACAAGCGATATCAAGAACCCTCTTCCCCTGGTGACGTATTGCCTGGCGGTTCACATACTCCAACCAGCCATCGTATGGGACGTCCTGCATTAAATAATCGTATACATAAGCAAAACGCTCATAACTCATTTACAGGTTCTCACCTTGTCCAACCTCGACGAATGATGCATCTCCCCATAATCGTTCAAGATTATAGTAACCTCTTTCTTCTTTATGGAATACGTGAGCGACGACATCTCCTAAATCAACCAGGATCCAGCGTGCCTGATCGAATCCTTCCAGTCGTTTCACTGTGTATCCCTTTTCTTCTGCTGCGTCTTTCAATTCACGCGCGATCGCCTGTACCTGTTTGTCTGAATTACCGTGACAGATCAGGAAATAATCCGCAATCAACGAAACACCTTTCATATCCAATACAACAATATCCTCAGCGCGTTTATCATCAGCCGCTTTAAATGCTAATTCTACTAAATTTTGTTCCATTCCTTCATCTCCTCTGATTTAATGTCAGTTCATTGTAAAAGCGAAATGTATCCGGATAGATCGCTTGATTTTTTTTCATAAGAAACGTGATCGTATTCTGAAGAGCTTTTATGAGTGCCAGGTCCAATGATTCCTTGGCAAGCTCCCTCACTTCTTCCACACCTGGGAACCTGCGATTCGGCTCAATATAGTCGGCTAAATAAACCACCTTGTCGAGTACCGTCATCCCCTCTTTCCCGGAAGTATGGAAGCGGATGGCATCCAGGATATCACGGTCTTCTATCCCGATCTCGCGTTCGACCAGGATAGCTCCTACAGGCGCGTGCCATAACTCGCCATTATACAGTAATAGATCCTTTGAAAGATTCTCCCTTTCAATGATCCCCTGCATTTCCTGTTTATCCCGGAACTTTGCATAGTCATGAAAAATCGCAGCTGTTTCAGCCTTTTTCTCATCGGCTCCATACCGTTTCGCAAGCTCTATGCTCGTCTCCATGACTCCACATGTGTGAATGTAGCGATGTTCTGTCAAATGCTTTTTAACCAGCTCCAGCGCTTTTTCCCTATTCATATAACTTCTCCTCCTTGATCAATCGATACACATCGTCCGGAACCAAATAGCGAACCGTTTGTCCCTTTTTTACAGTGTCACGAATGTATGAGGAAGAAAGATCGACGGCCGGCACTTCAATCAATTGTACGTCATAGGGTGTCTCATGGGAATAATCTGGTCGATTGACCCCGATGAACTTCACCATATTCTGCAACTCTTCGATTTTATACCATTTCGGGAGATACTCGATCATATCCCCGCCTATGATAAACGAAAATTGGGTATTCTCTTCTCTTTCCATCAAAAGCTTGATGGTGTCATATGTGTAGGAGGCACCCTGTCTTTCGAGTTCGATCCGTTCAATCGAAAAACGGGGATGCCCCTTGATGGCTGCCTCCAGCATCCGAAGACGCTGGTCCACGGTTACCCTTTCATCCACCTGTTTATGGGGAGGTACATGGTTTGGCAGAAAGCGGATTTCATCTAATTGTGCCTTTTCCAACACTTGATCTGCAATGACCAAGTGACCCATATGGGGAGGATTGAAAGTACCTCCCAGAAGTCCAACCTTTTTTTTTATCATCGTATCGATCCTTATCTTGGCAGGATTAATTGCTTATTTTCTTTCGATTCTTTGTACAGGACAATCGTATTTCCGATAATCTGGACAATTTCAGCTCCTACACCTTCCGAAAGCTCTTGTGCAACCTCTGTCTTATCCATATCACAATTTTGAAGGATGCTGATTTTCATCAATTCCCTCGTCTCGATTGCTTCTCCAATCGTTTTGATCATATTATCGTTGACTCCGCCTTTTCCTACCTGAAAAACCGGATTTAAGTGATGTGCTTCTGAACGTAAAAACCTTTTTTGTTTACCTGTTAACATGTTAACCTCCTAGTTGTTGTAAAACGGTGTCCCTCATAATGGAATAGGACGGAAAGATTCCTGTCCATTTCTTAAATGAGAGTGCTCCCTGATAAACGAACATATCAAGCCCGTTCTGAGTCAGGGCACCTTTTTGCTTCGCCTGTTTCAATAATGTTGTTTCCAGTGGATTATAAATGATATCCGAGACGATGCTTCCCTGCTTTAATTTATTGACCTTTATAGGACTGTCTTCAATATGAGGAAACATGCCGATGGATGTCGTCTGGATGATGACATCATAATCGTGCAATTCGTTCTCAGCAGCTTCAAGGGAAAGGAACGAAGAATCTAACGGAAACGGGCAGGCATCCATCATCTTCTTTGCCCTGCCCGGGGTACGGTTGGTTACATCGATCTTCCCCACACCCGAAGAGGCAAGTGTATAATAGATGGCCCGGGCTGCACCACCGGCCCCGATGATCAGCATCGACTTGTTTTCCAGACCCTCACCGGCTACCTTCTTCAAGCCTTCAACAAATCCAAGACCGTCTGTATTATACCCAATCAGCTTGCCATTTTCATTTGCAATCGTGTTGACAGCCCCGATGGCTTTTGCCAATGGATCAATCCCATCGAGGAGAGACATGACATGTTCTTTATGAGGAACCGTCACGTTCACTCCCTCAATACCCAAAGCTTTGATTCCACGGATGGCGTCGGGTAGCTGCTCTTTCTTCACATGAAATCGAACGTATTCAGCATTGATTCCATTATCTTTAAACGCGCTATTATGCATCAGGGGCGACATTGAGTGAGCAATCGGATCCCCAATCACACCATAAAGAGCCACAGAAACCCTCCTAGATCAGTGATTTTCTTAAGAATACGCTGACACCTTTCGGGACGTGAGCGGCAATCGTCGCTCCAGCATCATTGACGGTGATCCATCCCAAACCTGAGAAAACGATATCCGTTTTCGGTTCTTTGATCCTGAACTCGTGCCTTACAAGTGGAGGGAACGTATCCATATCGTCTTTTCTTGGTGGCTGCAATAATTCCCCCGCATGATTTTTATAGAGTTCTTCCGCCTTTTCAATCTTCGTCCGATGGATGGACAGCTCATTTGAGAAATAGCAGGTAAACGGCTGACGCTCACCCGCCATGAAATCAAAACGGGCCAATCCGCCGAAGAACAACGTTTGTTCCGGATTCAACTGGAACGTCCTTGGCTTGATTTCTTTTTTAGGCGTAATGATTTTCAAATCCTGTTTATCTACAAAGTGGGCCATCTGATGATGATTGATGATGCCGGGTGTATCAATCAATGATTCTTCATCATCCAATGGAATTTGAATCATATCAAGAGTCGTACCAGGGAAATGGGAAGTCGTGATGACATCCTGCTCTCCCGACACATGTTTGATGATGCGATTGATGAACGTGGATTTCCCTACGTTCGTACATCCAACCACGTAAACATCTTTTCCATTCCGATATTCCTCGATCGCTTCGATCGCTTCTCCGATCCCCTGTCCCTTGGCTGCACTCACCAATTGAACATCAATCGGTTTCAATCCAAGTTGACTCGCTTCATGCTTCATCCAATGAATCAGCTTAGAGTGCTTCACCGACTTAGGCAAGAGGTCCACCTTGTTTCCTATCAGAAGAATCGGATTGGATCCTACGAACCTGTGTAGTCCCGGCAGCCAGCTACCATTAAAGTCAAAGATGTCCACCACTTTGACTATAAGCCCTTCAGAGTCACCAAGCTCATTCAGTATTTTCAGGAAGTCATCATCGGTCAACGGAACATCCTGGACTTCATTATAATGCTTTAATCTGAAACAGCGCTGACAGATGATTTCTTCTTTTTGAAGAGCCGAAGGAGGGGCATAGCCCATGCCTTCTTTATTTTCCGTCTGAATTTCAACGCCGCAACCTATACATACAACTCCACTCACTGTTTATCCTCCCACTCAAGCATGCCTTTACGCTTGAAAAACTTCATGATTCTGCGTTCTACCTGACGATTGAATTTTGTAAAAAAACCATCCGATTGAGCCACAGGTACGACCAGTATCGTGTGGAAGCCACTGCGATTTCCACCCAATACGTCCGTTAATAGCTGATCGCCGATGACAACCGCCTCTTCCTTTTTTACACCCATTTGTTTGATCGCTTTCTTAAAAGCACGTCCCATGGGCTTTCGTGCCTGAAAGATGAATGGCACACCCAAAGGTTCGGCGAATGCCCCCACACGGTTTTTATTGTTGTTGGATACGATGGTCACAAGGATCCCCTGCTCCTGCATTTCCTTAAACCACTGGATCAATTTAGGGGTGGCGTTTGGCCTGTCCCACTCCACCAACGTATTATCCAAATCGGTAATGATTGCCTTGATCCCTTTTTCCTTCAGATGTCCCGGGGTGATAGTAAAAATATCCTGGACCTGTTCATTGGGTAAAAACTGCTTGATCACATGCTACACCTCAAATTTCTTTATCGATTATATGATGAACTGCTTTCGATATAGTTTCATTAGATGATATCGAGAAACGATTTCTATAGTATACCTTTAACCTATAACAGATTAATGATAACCAATTTTACATACAGATTCAAAATAAATCATATATATTCCTGTAATTCCAAACATATACCGATAAAAAATAAATATTTTTCGACAAATTTCCAGCTTTCTTCAACCTTGTGGATAACCTTATTCACATTATACAGAACTCAAATAAGCTTTATTTACCAGTTATATACAAGTTAGTCACAACTTATCCACCATGTACTGTGGATAACGGAACGCTTGTTCTGCAAAAAAAATTTTGGTAAAGTTACATTACTACTAAAAAACGTACTTACATTAAGTTTCGAATAAAAAGATGATGAGTAATGGAGGTGGCATTAATGAGGAAATTATCGGACGAACTGTTGATTGATTCTTATTACAAAGCGTTGGAACTGAAACTCAATACAGAATTCATTCGCCTCATCGAAATGGAAATTCACCGTCGATCTCTTACAAATAAAATAAAAGCTACTTCGTAGAATACTAACATGAAACGGGACGGATTTATATAAAATCCGTCCTCTTTTTTATGGAATATATGCTCCTGAAGCATTACATTTCAATTTACTGACCTACTGTCCAGTCAAATGGTCCACTCAATGTAAAAAACGATTAACTTTAACAGTTTAATAAGTATATAATAAAATATAATTATATACTATATGAATAAGGATCTTTTTTCACTGCATAGTGTTAACCATCAACGTTAACCAGGTGAACAGGTACTCGTCAAGGCATATTTCAGCCACGAATCTTGTTCAACAGTGAGCAAACTTAAAAGAAGGAGTGAGTGATGATTGTTTCTCTCCGGGGTACTCGATCAAACGTTCAAAAAGCTTAAAACCCAAACAGCCAACCTGATTACCCTTTCGAATTTATCATTAGGTGGTTTTGCTATTATTTCCGTTCTTCATAACCAATTACATCTTAGCTTGATCCTCATTTTCATCGCTGCCTTGACCGACAGGTTCGATGGATTAGTGGCAAGAAAGTTAAACATCGAGTCGGAATTAGGAAAGCAGCTGGATTCCATGAGCGACATCATTTCCTTTGGTGTGGCCCCTGCATTGCTTATGTATACGGCCGTTCTCAGCCAGTTTGACTATCCCGGCATGTTCTTCACCATTTTGTATGTAGCGTGTGGTGCTTACCGGTTGGCCCGCTTCAACATTTCGGAAAATGACGGCTATTTTACCGGTCTTCCCATTACGGCAGCCGGCTGTTTACTGACCTTGAGCTATCTTCTTATTCCATTTGTCTCAAGTGTGCTGATCGTGTGCATGACCATCACACTATCTGTATTAATGGTCAGCCCCTTTACGTTGAAGAAGATGTAAGGTATACAAGAGAGCCCTGTTCACTTATGAACAGGGCTCTCTTTGTGTATTTATTTCATACCCATCAGGCTAACAACAGTTATAGTTATTGACGTACCACCAGCCACCAAATAGGAAAAGCAAGATTAGCAATACAACGATTAACGCAAAGTAGAATCCCCCGCCGCCATAGCAACCTGGATAGACTGGTCCGTAACAAGGATATCCATAAGGCATGACCATACCTCCTCACTCACTTTTACTATCAGTATATGTACATAGGGAAGGAGCGTATAGGCAGTTTGCATCTTTATTATAGAATTCAACTTGGAAAAAAATGTTCCAATTCCTGATTACTTTCACCGGACATGCAAGGACATCCCCTTATAGACATATGAATGAATATAGGCTCAAGTCATCATGGAGGTGGAAATATGTCTGGAGTTCTAACAGCACTGGGTTATTTCTTTAAGGAGTTAATTTTCCTCGTTTCTTACGTTAAGAATAATGCCTTTCCGCAACCATTATCCGCTGCAGATGAACGAAAATATCTAAAGCTGATGGCGGAAGGGGATGAACACGCCCGCAACATGCTCATCGAACATAATCTCAGGTTGGTTGCCCACATCGTCAAGAAATTCGAAAACACAGGCGAAGATCCAGAAGATTTGATTTCCATCGGCACCATCGGATTGATCAAAGCGATCGAAAGTTATTCTGAAGGAAAGGGAACCAAGCTTGCCACCTATGCGGCACGATGTATTGAGAATGAAATCCTCATGCACCTCCGTGCCCTGAAGAAAACCAAGAAAGATGTCTCACTCCACGATCCCATCGGCCAGGATAAAGAAGGAAATGAAATCAGCTTGATCGATATCTTGAAATCGGAGAGCGATGATGTCATCGATACGATTCAGTTAAGCATGGAACTCGAAAAGGTGAGAAAATATATTTGCGTACTGGACGAAAGGGAAAAGGAAGTCATCGTCGGGCGTTTCGGTCTGGATTTAAAAGAAGAAAAAACGCAGAGGGAAATCGCAAAAGAATTGGGGATATCGAGGAGCTATGTCTCAAGGATCGAAAAGCGTGCCCTCATGAAAATGTTTCATGAATTCTACCGGGAGGAAAAAGAAAAAAGGAATAAATCCTAATAAAGAAAAGCGGTCCCGGGACCGCTTTTCTTTATTTTCTACTCTACACTGACTTCAGCCGAAATGATCAAACCAATTACAGACGTCAGGATAAGACCCATGATCATTGAAAACATTGTCATCCTCTCCCTCATTAAATTGCATTTCCTACTATTAATGTATCACGAAAAAACGGAAATTCCCCTACCATTCGTGAACAACTCTTTACTAAGTATTGACAGATATGTGACCGAAGACAAAAGGAGGACCCCCGTCCATAGGGGTCCTCCTTCATTGGTTATTTGAGTTCACGGGTCTTCTTTCTATGGAAGAAAGCGGACCAAATGACAATATTCAAAAACATCTCTCCACCACCTTCTGGTTCGTTAGGCAGTATCCTTCTCTACCCATAGCGCATTCAGCATTTTCTCCTGTACATAAATCATTTTTCATTCTCCTCTCCATGTGTTGGTTTTTTAGGATTAAAACATTTGAGGCATAGAGTGCTGCTTTGTTTTCGTTTCTTCATAGCTTTTTAAAACCATTTCATGATGAGAAGCTTCTTCAAACGTTTTCTGTTTCTTATTGAAGGTTACCGTTATAAATAAAAGATTCAGTGTCATACAATATCACCCCTTTCAACGTTCCTGCAAGTATGCAGGGCATAGTAAATAGCCACAAAGCGACCGACCCTTGTGGCACAAAAAAACCACAGGGATCTACATTCTCCCTGTGGCTATTATTGAATGAAATTCAAATTAAGCAGAAAACATCCCACAAGCGGTCGAATGATCAAAACAATATGAAGTTGTGTCTTTTTTTCCAATAAGCACGAACATTTTCTTCGACCTCCCTCTTGTGATTTTTTTCTTACATTGGTTAGTATATCCAATTATTGCACCAAAGTAAACTCTTTTCTTCATTCTTTTTTCTACAAATTTCCACATAAAAGAGCGGGTCCTCACTGAGAACCCGCTTTTTTCATCTATTATTCATCCGCTGATTGCAGATCTTTTTTATATTTAATTGCTTTTATGAAGAAGTATAGTGACAGCCCGAGTAAAACAACGGTCCCTGTCATGAGGGGCATCATTTTGCCGGGTGTAACGGTCACTGTCGGAATGATGACACCTAAATACATAAAGACACTCAGTGCAAGTAATGTAAAACCAAATCGTTTGAAATCAACGACCTTATGTTGAATGATCTTTTTGCTTGTGTTCTTCATTGCATTCACCTACTTTTGAACTAGTAAACTCTCATTCTATGGTAACATATGATTCTATACAGCCTACCATGTAATTGATACCAGTTCTGCCAAGGGTTACTTGGAAAGGGCGTTGTCTATATCTTCAATCAAATCCTCCACATCTTCAAGACCGACGGATATCCGGACAAGGCCGTCTGTGATCCCCAGTTCGTTCCGACGCTCCGCCGGAATGGACGCATGGGTCATGCGAGCCGGAACGGAAATAAGACTTTCCACTGCTCCGAGACTTTCAGCCAACGTGAAATATCTCGTATTGGTCAGAAGACGGTCTGCATTTTCCTCACTGCCTACATCAAAGGAGACCATCCCGCCGAATCCTGATGCCTGCTTTTTGGCGATGGCATGATTCGGATGAGTTTCAAGACCAGGATAGTAAACCTTCGATACTTTCGGATGAGCCGTCAGGAACTCGACAATTTTCCTGGTGTTTTCTTCATGCTCCTCCATACGCAGCCCCAAGGTCTTGATCCCGCGAATCAATAACCATGAATCCTGCGGCCCAAGGACACCGCCTGTTGAATTCTGTACAAAGAATAATTCTTCAGCCAGTTCTTCTGAATTCACTACAACGAGACCTGCCACAACGTCACTGTGTCCACCGATGTATTTCGTAGCACTATGAAGGACAATGTCCGCTCCCAGGGCAATCGGGTTCTGCCAGTAAGGTGTACTGAACGTATTATCTACGATGGTCAGCAGATTGTGTTTCTTGGCTAATGAAGCCGCTGCCTCGATATCTGTGATTTTCAGCAATGGGTTGGTCGGTGTTTCAATATAAACCGCTTTTGTATTCGGCTGGATGGCCTTTTCGATAGTGTTTACATCGCTAGTATCTACGAAAGTGGACTCGATGCCGATCCGGTTTAACACCTTCGTCATGACACGGTATGTCCCTCCGTACACATCATCTGTCATCACAATATGATCCCCGCTGTTGAACATCATCATGACTGCAGTGATCGCCGCCATTCCCGAGCCGAATGCAAAGCCTTTTTCCCCGCCTTCAAGATCTTTAATCAGCTCTTCAAGGGCATGTCGTGTGGGATTTCCTGAGCGAGAATATTCGAACCCCTTGTGCTTTCCTACTTCATCCTGCTTATACGTACTCACCTGGTATATGGGAGTGGATACAGCACCTGTTTGAGGATCTGTAGGGATACCACCGTGGATTAATTGCGTTTTCTTTTTCATGATTAGATTCCTCCTTGGTATATTTTTTTGCTTAAATATCTCTCACTTGAATCCGGGAAGATGGTGACAATATGGCTACCCGGTTCAGCCTTTTCTGCTTCCACTAGCGCTGCATGCAGGGCAGCTCCGGAAGAACTGCCTACCAGCAGCCCTTCCAATAATGCAAGTTCCTTTACCCTTGTGAAGGCATCCTCGTCAGTGACGGTATGGATACTGTTAAAATAACTTGCATCCATATATCCAGGCAGGAACTCCATCCCGATGCCTTCTGTTTTATGTGGGCCTGACTCTCCCCCATTCAGGATCGATCCTTCAGGCTCCACGATCACTGTTTTAATCGTGTCCTTCATTTCTTTAAGGTAGCGTGCAGTCCCCATGAAGGTCCCGCCTGTCCCTGCGCCGGCGACAAATGTATGGATGTGACCGTCCATCTGTTTCCAGAGTTCCGGTCCTAATGTTCTGTAATACGTATTCGGGTTGGCTTCGTTCCCGAATTGCTGTGGGGAATACGAGTTAGGGGTCTCTTCTACCAATTCAGCAGCTTTCGCGATGGCACCCTTCATGCCTTCTTCAGTGGGGGTATGGACGATTTCCGCTCCAAGGGCTTTCATCAGTTCCTGTTTCTCCACGCTGAATTTCTCAGGGATACAGAACTTCACTTTATATCCTGAATTGACGGCGGCTAAAGCCAGGCCGATCCCCGTATTACCTGCCGTTGGTTCGATGAAGGTACCCCCTGGCATGATCTTGCCATTCTCCACTGCATCTCTTAACAGCTCAAGCCCCAATCGATCCTTCACACTGCCTCCGGGATTAAAGAATTCAAGCTTCGCGAAGAGGCGGACCCCGTTCTTCAGCGGGAAATGCGTCAGTTCAACAATCGGTGTATTCCCTATCAGGTCATGTACACTTTTATACACGTCCATATATTCAATCCCCTTTCAACCAAAAAAACTGACCCTTTCACCAAACCGTCTTCATTACCAATGAAAAGGACTGTTCGTCTGAACAAGCCTGGTACACACGGTAAGAGGGGTAGATGCCTGGGTCAGCTATATTCTCTTTCTATTAAACAGATTTCACGATATTCATGACCATTTTAGCTGAATGAAGTGCAGCTTTTTCCAGGTATTGATCGAAAGACACATCTGATTCCTTGCCGGCGATGTCGGAAAGGGAACGGATGATGACAAATGGTACGTGGAATTGATGCGCTACTTGGGCGATCGCTGCCGCTTCCATTTCCACTGCCTGCAAATCCGTGAATTTGTCACGGATCGCATCCACCCTCACTGGATCATTCATGAATGAATCCCCAGTAGCAATCAATCCGGAAACCACCTGTGCATCTCCGAGTTCCTTCACACTATTGATCGCTGTTTGCTTCAAGTTCTCGTCTGCCGTAAAAGCTGCCGGAAGCTGGGGAACCTGGCCGTATTCATAGCCAAAAGCCGTTACATCCACATCATGATGTCTTACTTCAGTTGAAATGACTACATCACCGACATTTAGAGAAGGATCGAATCCTCCTGCTGACCCTGTGTTGATGATGCAATCCGGTTTGAAGTGCTGCAATAGGACAGCCGTAGACATCGCTGCATTCACTTTCCCGATTCCTGAACGAAGCAAAATCACTTCTTTGTCATGCATTGTACCGCTTGTATATTCACACCCTGCGATGGTTTCCACTTTCGGGTTTGAAATATTCTCTCTTAATAAGGTTACTTCTTCTTCCATTGCTCCGATGATGGCGATTTTCATTGCTAAAACCTCTTTCTACTGTTTAGTCGCCTCCATGATCCACACAAATGTATTCACTTGCTGAAACTGTACAGAAAACCCATTCTCTCGCAAAAGCTCTCTTAACACTTCGAGAGTCGTGTAATATTCCCGTTTTAAATCTTCAGCCAGATTGACATACTCTTTCTTGATCGCTTGGGATATGGCGGCTTGATGATGCTGATCGGTCTCAAACATTGTATCAGCAAATACTATTTTACCACCTTGTACTAGAAGCTTTCCATAGATGCCGAAAGCTTTTCCCTTTTCTTCATCGGTTAAATGATGAAATGCGTAAGAGCTTACGATGGAATCGGCTTTTCCCTCTAAAGAAAAATCCAGAAAATCGCCGTCCCGGAATGTGACACGATCACCAAGCTTCTGCATTCCAATCGCTCTCATTTCCGGAGAGGGTTCATAGGGGATGACCTCGAGTCCCGCATCCAATAGCTTCTTGGTTAAATTCCCTGTACCGGGTCCAAACTCGACCACCTTCCCCTTTGAACGGGCGACCACCCCGTCAAGAATTGAATCATAGTGTTCGAATACGGCTTGATATTCCACATCTTTTCCTGTCACTGTATCATCATACGAATCTGCCCAGTCACCGAACAGATCTAAAAATTCTCTACCCATGGTTCAGCACCTCAGCTGCATTAAGTTTATAATTCCTATAAACATACTATGAATTAATTTTAAAACTGTTATTAAATTATCATATTCTCCTGATGAATTCAACAATAATTCATTGTCAAAAGGATGGAGGGGCTCTAAAATAGAGGGAGAAAGCCTTTCCGCATCACGCATAATTAGGAGGTTCACCATGAATATTTCATTCGATTTAATAGAAGATAAAGTGGAGTTTTTCGAAGCTGACAATCTCAGGACTTTGGAGAAAAAGGTAGACGAACAGATCCAGCATAATAAAGCCATCATGCTCTCCGTCCATCACGTGGATCATTCCGTTTCCATCGATGAGAACGGCAGAAGATTATACAGTGCCGTGGTTCATTTTAAAGTGAAGAAGTAATTCATGTAAAAAGGCCCTTCCATTTGATTGGAAGGGCCTTTTTATATCCATCAGTCTTTATCATTTTCCTTTAATTCCTGCACCTTCGTCGGCTGCCATCCTTTGCCGTCGACCCATTGCAGATACACCCGGTAAGGGATTTTGGTGTCTTTGGCCGTTACGGTCGCCATGGACTTTTGAGGCCCTCCATTCCCTTCGATATACCAAATGGTCATGTTACTTTCGGGAATGCCCGTTGCATAAGAAGTAGCCTTAACTTTTTCGTTCCAGTCGACGCTTCCTGTATCATAGGAAGAAACGTGTTCACCTGACTGCTCGGTGCCGATAGGCTTCCAGTCAGGATGCACCATCGTTTTTACTACATTGGGGTCGTCACTTTCCTCGACCTTCATCTTACTTTGGTCTTCCCCGTCTAATGCGACAGAATCCTGCTCCTCATCAGAAGACTCGTCTTTCTTTTTCTCATCATCTTTCTTCTTGTCTTCATCTTTTAGTTCATCGTCCGCTTTATCCTTAGAATCGTCTTTCTCATCCATGGAAACGGAGTTGTCTTTTTCTTTCGTCGCCTTATCGCTCTTGTCAGCACTTTTGGTTTCTGAATTCTTCGGGGCGTCTGTCGTTGCCTTTTCGTCGCCGCCCCCTCCAAGTACGATGGTGCCTCCTACCACGACAATTAATAGAAGTACGATTGCAATCATTATGTTTAACAGTTTATTAGTATTCTTTTTAGACCGTTTATCTAATCGAGATTGGTATTTCGCCATTTTGTTCCCTCCCTATTATCCTAAACATTTTAACATGATAAGAGGAAAAGAATAAAGCGAAACATTATCCATCCCGGGATGATTCAGCTATAAAGGGAAAAAGGTCACAGAACGCACGGGACTCCTTCCTACTCATGATCAAGCCGGTAGACAGCATCGACGCTGTCTTTGAAGATCGGGTAAATTCCCCCTTCGCCTATGGTCACGTCCATGTTGACGGCCACCAATGCGTATTTGGGATCTTCGAAGGGAAAGTAGCCTGCGAACCATTTATTATATAATTCATTTGCTTTCACTCTTTCTCCCCGATAATTCCCTGTCTGTGCGGTTCCAGTCTTCCCGGCAATGGTATAGGCCGCGTTTTGCAAATAGGGTGCCGTACCTTCCGGGGAGTTCACCACACCCCGCAGGTACTGCTGAAGCTTCATGGCCGTGAAAGGGGTGATCGTCGCACCCTCGATCTTCTGTTGAGGGAAGGAAAACATGTTGGTGCCATTTTGATACTGCACAGAAGAGACGGCACTCACCTGAAATTTCTCTCCCCCCCTGGCAATCGTGGCCATCATATTGGCGATGCCAAGCGGTGTGACGCGGACTTCCTGTTGCCCGATACCTGTCTGGGCGACCAGTTTAGGTTCAGCCCTGTCCCCGTCAGTAGCGAAGATCCTTCCTTCACTCACCTGAAGCTGAGGAAAGCTTTCGTAATGAAAGACGTTGCCTCTCCATGCAATGTCACCGATCAGTCCGATTTTCTCGGCATACTCATCGAGCAGGTGGTCATCCTTCTCTGTCAGCTCTTTAGCAAGATCCGCAAATGTACGGTTACAGCTGACGGCTATGCTTGTCTTAATGTTAATGGTGCCGTGAGGCTTTTCAGCGCTCCCGCCACGGATGTCTTCATCACAAGGGAAAAGCCTGCGTTCATCTACCATCCCCTCATCCATGGCTGCAGCTGCGACGACGGTCTTGAACACTGAACCCGGTATCAACGCTTTCAGCATGAGATTCCCCGCTCCTCCACTGAATGGATCCCGGCTCTTCATGGCTGGTCTGGATACACTGGCGAGTATTTCACTCTTTTCAATATCCAGGAGCAACAGCCCCCCTTTTTGGATGTTGTACGTATCCGCCACATCTTCGAGTGCCTCTTGCATCCCTCTATCGATGGTCGTTTTCACATTCAGTGGGTAAAAGGGATTGGCAGGTGCCAGATACTTTACATCCACACCGAATAAAGGGCCACCCCTTGCATCGACATGATAGATCAGTTTCGCTTCCTCTTCTGCGACCAGCCACTCATCAAAACTCTCCTGAAGTCCAGACACACCGATTTTCTGATTCGCCCCCTTCACTTTGTCGGGGTAGCGTTCGTGGAATACGTCTGTATTTTCCCCGGTGACCCCTATCAGCTGGGAAGCAGGTACTTCGTCGCTTTTATACTTTTTCGTAAGGGCGAACACTCCCTGTATTTCAAGAGAATTAATTTCCTTCATCTGTTCTTCTGAAAGCCTTAACGGATCCTTCCCGCCGAAAACGATCGGCCCTTTCGCTTCCTCCACTTTCGTTTGGATCGTCTGCTGAGGAACATGAAGGATCTCTGCCACTTTATCCACCGGCCAATCCAGTTGTTTTAGAAACGGGAAAAGGACCAGAACATTCTTTTCTGTATACGTAAGGGGTTCACCGTTCCGATCAAGAAACTCCCCCCTGCCTTCATCGATCACCAATGCTTGCGTCCTTTGTGCGACACTCTCTTCAAGAAGGTTGATTTTGTGTTTGGAATAGGATTCAGTCTGGAATAATTGCAATTGCATCAACCTACCTGAAAGTCCTGAGAGAGCAAGTAATAAGACGATACTGAACAACCTGATTCGTTTCCGTTTCATTTTGTCACCTCGTCCCCATTGTTGACGAGTTTTATGCGAATTAATCATAAAAAAAGAAGAGGCTCTAAATTGGAGCCCCTTCCCGGGTGATCAGCTTACTTCTACAATCTTGACGCTCATTTCCCCGCCTGGAGTCTGAACATTCACTTCTGCGCCTACTTTATGGCCAAGAAGGCTTTTCGCGATTGGTGAATCATTTGAAATCTTTCCTTCAAATGGATCCGCCTCTGCACTGCCGACGATTGTGTATGTTTCTTTGTCTCCGTCAGGCAATTCCACGAATGTCACTTTTTTTCCTAATTGTACTGTATCTGAATTCATGTCATTTTCTTGAATGATCTTTGCATTGCGAATCATGTTTTCCAATGTGGAAATACGACCTTCAACGAATGCTTGTTCATCTTTCGCTGCGTCGTACTCAGAGTTCTCGGATAAATCCCCGAAGCTGCGGGCAATCTTGATGCGCTCGACGACTTCTTTACGTTTAACCGTTTTCAAATTCTCCAGTTCTTTTTCTAACTTCTCTTTACCTTCTGCTGTCATAGGAAATACTTTTTCTGTACTCATGACCCTCTTCACTCCTTTTCTATCTAAGAGCTTCCCATGCTCCATATGTAAATGTGCTACGTATGTAAAGGGAGGGAATGGAGGGAGAATGTCTTCTCCCTCCATTCCCTGCTTCTTTACAATGTGGGAAATGGTAACCTTCGCCTATATGTCTTTATCTATGCTATCGTATTACAAAAATGACTTTTGTTCAAGAATTGTTTGAATTTTTGTTACCATTAAATCGATTGCCACGTGATTATGACCGCCTTCAGGAATGATCACATCGGCATATCGCTTCGTTGGTTCGATGAATTGATTATGCATCGGACGGACGACCGTAATGTATTGATCGATGACAGAATCGATGGAACGCCCGCGCTCTTTAATGTCGCGAAGCATCCTTCTGATGATCCGAAGATCCGCATCTGTATCTACGTAAAGCTTAATATCCATTAAGTTACGCAATCTTTCATCTTCTAATACTAAAATTCCCTCTAAAATAATGACATCTTTCGGTTCAACGAGGATCGTATCATCCGAGCGGGTGTGCATTTTGTAATCATACACCGGCTTATTGACGGGCTGGTGATCCAATAGACCGTGCAAATGTTGAATCAACAAATCATTATCAAAGGCTAATGGGTGATCATAATTGGTTTTCAACCGTTCCTCAAATGGTAGATTCGATTGATCTTTATAATAATAATCCTGCTGCAGCATTAAGATGGAATGACCTTGGAATTGCTCATAAATGGCTTTGGTGACGCTCGTCTTCCCAGAGCCGGATCCTCCTGCTACACCGATCACAACGGGTTTCTGCTTCATAAGTATTAGATGTTCTCCTTTCGCATCATGTTATCAGGGTAAACCCTCTGATGCACCTTGAATTTCACAATTTGTAACGGGTGACGGGCAACGTCAAGCTCATTCCCGCGCTCATCCCACATCTTTTCGATAACCTGCGTAAAATTGGAGATTTCAGGACCGAAAAACTCTACTTCCTGTCCGGCTCTAAAATGGTTCCGTTGCTGCAAGGTGACAATCTGGGTGTCTTCGTCGTAGTCCAATACGAGTCCGACAAATTCATAATTTGTATTCTTCTTGTTGTGGACTCCGAACATCTGCTCCTTGAATCCGGGTACCCCTTCAAAGAACGCCGGGGCCGTTTCACGATTTGCGCACTTCTCAAGCTCCTCGAGCCACTCCCTTTGGATCTTGAAGTTATCCGGGTCTTTACAATATTCATCGATCACTTTGCGGTACACACTTACGACAGTGGCCACATAGTGAATGGACTTCATCCGCCCTTCGATCTTCAAACTGTCGATTCCCAATTCGACCATTCCAGGGATGGATTCGACAAGCTTCAAGTCTTTCGGACTCATAGCGAAAGGTGCATCTTCTTTATCATAAAGGGGATTTTCCCCGTCTTCATTCATTTCATATAAATCATAGTCCCAGCGGCATGACTGACAGCAGCCGCCGCGATTTGAATCTCTCGCGGTCATATGGTTGCTTAATGTACAACGACCGGAGTAGGCAATGCACATCGCTCCATGAATAAAGGTCTCAATCTCTATATCCACTTTCTCTTTCATTTCCTGGATTTCTTTGCCGCTTGCTTCACGGGCAAGCACCACCCGGTCCAGTCCTTCTTCTTTCCAGAATTGGACGGCTTTCCAGTTTGAAAGGGACTGCTGTGTACTTAAGTGCACCTCTACATCCGGGGCAACCCTTCTGCATGTTTCAATGATAAGGGGGTCTGCGACAATGATCCCCGCTACTCCGGCTTTAGTCAGTCCACGAAGATACTCTTCAAGACCATCCATGTTCTCATTATGGGCATAGATATTCGTGGTGACATAGATCTTTGCACCATATTTCCGGGCGAACTCCACGCCTTCTTTCATATCTTCAAAGGTGAAATTACCGGCATTTGAACGCAGTCCATATTCCTGCCCGCCGATATAGACGGCATCTGCCCCATAATGGACCGCAATCTTCAATTTTTCCAGATTACCGGCAGGAGCCAGTAATTCAGGTTTCTTCACAATGACACGCTTCCCATCCACAACCTTTGAGATCGGGTTTTTCACCACCGTGGTCATCATAACTCCTCCGTTCTGATCAATCTATCGCTCTTAATACACGGTTTCTTTAAAGAAGAAACCTGTATCCAACGGGCGATTATCCGGCTGCAGCCTTTTCGCTTCTTCCAGAAACTCGTCTTTCTGTTCGTCATAACTCTCTTCGTCTTCTGCACATAAATCAATGGCCATACGGTACAGTTTCGTCACTTCCAGGATATATTCAGAAGACTTCATCACTCCATCGATCTTGAAAGAGTCGACACCCGCTTCCATCATTTCACCAAGTTCATCGATGATGCACATATCATTCGGGCTCATGATGTGCGTGCCGTTCCCATCTTCAAAGATAGGATACTTATTGTGACGCTCCTCATCGTGAAGGAACATATTGCGCTGTTCTTTCCAATTTTCGATTTCCATCACTTTGCCTTGATATTCAAAATAGTTCCCGAGCAATGAGCGTTTGGATTGAAACATGCAGGTCATTCCATGCACCTGCACCTCGATTTCGACCTCTGCATATTCCTTCATTTCGATAATGCTATCCATGCTTAATTCCCGGGCGAGTACTGCACGCTTCGCCCCTTTTCTGCCCCAATAATTACAAGTGTACCAATTGGTGGCCGTCGTTTCCGTATTCCAATGGAGCTTCATCTCCGGTGCCACTTCACGGGCAGCCATCAATACGGCGGGATCACCGAAGACAATGGCGTCCGCCCCTTGCTCTTTAAGAAAGGCAATATAGTCATCGAGTTCAGCGACTTTATCATTATGAAAGAGGGCATTCATCGCCACATATACTTTCTTATCGTGCTTGTGGGCGACTTTGATGGCTTCTCCCACATCTTCCCTGGAGAACTCCCCGGCAAGCCTCAGGCCGTATCGCTCTTCACCGATCATGAAGGCATCGGCACCCGCAGATGCCAATGATTCAATATCGGATACAGAGGCAGGGGTCACAAGAAGTTCCGGCTTTTTCATCGTTGTTCACCTCTTTTTTTACTGATGGCAATTCCGTCACCGACAGGTAAAATACTTGTATCGAACTCTTCATGATTCATTAGCCACGCATTATAATTCTGCAGCTTCTTGACCATGTTCCTGATTCGTTTCTGTTCGACGTGTTCTTCTGCAACCAGTCCTTTGAATAAGACATTATCCGAGTAAACGACGCCGTTTTCAGACAGCATACCGGAATAGAGCTCAAAGAATTTAAGGTACTGACCTTTGGCAGCATCGATAAAGATAGCATCATATGGTCCGTGCTTTTCCACTTCCTCGGCAAGCTCCAATGCATCACCGAACAGGGTGACGACCCTTTTGCCATCTTCAGAACGGGAGAGGAACCCCTGTGCTGCTTCGAATCTTTCTTCATCCCGCTCAAGGGTGACGACCGTCGCCTCTGGAAGTGCCCCCGCCATGCGGAGGGCAGAATATCCGATGGCCGTCCCGATCTCAAGGATCACTTTCGGCTGTTGGATCCGTAACATCCCCAGGAGCGCTTCGATGCCGACCAGTTCCATGATGGGAACATTGTGTTCCACTGCATATTCCTCCATCTCGGAAATTAAGGCCGGACGTCCTTTCACGATTGATTCTATATAGCCAATCACTTGTTCGTTCATATATAAGCCTCACGATCATGTTCATAAATAGTGCCCGTGTAACGCTTCTTTCTTAACATGAAAAGAAGAAAGCTACAATGAGCTTTCTACTTCACACGTTCATCAAGATAACGCCCGGATATAAAAATAACTTGTACTATTTTACCACACAGAGAAGAGGAAAGCGAATGTTTCTTTCCTCTTCTCACCGAGCTATTCTTCTTTGTTGGTAATATATTTTGCTTTTTTCTCGTTATGTTCATCCAGTGTTTCAGAATAGTATACCGAGCCGTTGGAAGCTGCCAGGAAATAATAATACTCTGTATCCTCCGGCTGCAGGGCGGCTTCAATTGAAGACAAGCCCGCATTCGCTATCGGACCAGGCGGCAACCCCTTCACCTGGTATGTGTTATAAGGCGATTCCACTTCAAGATCTTTATAAACGGTTTTGTCTTTATGCTTTCCTAATGCATATAAGACCGTCGGATCTGTCTGAAGGGGCATACCTTCTTCCATACGATTATAGAACACACTTGAAATTTTCCCTCTGTCCGCTTTTTCCGTCGCTTCTTCCTCGATCAGGGAAGAAAGGGTGAGAAGCTCATGAGGCGTATACTCGTTTGCTGCCATGGCTTCCTGGTATTGAGCCAATACTTCATTCGTTTGCGCGATCATCTTCTTTAAAATCGTGTCTAAAGATGGTTTCTTTTCATAGAAAGGGTACGTCGCAGGATAAAGATATCCTTCCAGCGGGCGTTTGATTTCTTTCTTGAAGATTTCATCTGTAATCAATTCCGGATATTCCTCTTTTAATTGCTCGAGCCATTTCTTATCGTTTAATTTCTTTTCAATCTCATCTTTTTTATATGGGGACTTTTCAGCGATGATCTCTGCGATCTGGTCCAATTGAAGTCCCTCTGGAATGGTAATCTTGAATTCTGCTTTCCTCATGACCTTACCAGTCTTCAAGCTGTTGACGATTTCATTCAAGGTCATGGAAGGCGTCAAATCATAAGAACCTGCCTGGAATCCTGCTTCGTTATTGAATTTCACGTAATATTTAAAGACTGTTGAATTCTTAACGATCCCTTTGTCCTCCAGGATTTTTCCTATACTCGATACCCCGGAGCCAATGGGGATGTCCACTTTCACCGTTTTCGTATTATCAGGATCAACCGGTTTCAGGGCTGAATTCACATAAAGGTAGCCTCCAATGGCCGTTCCCCCTATGATAATGACAAGACAAAGAATGACAAGTCCTACTACTTTTCTAATGACTTTGGCCTCCTCTTGCCTTTCAAGCAATTTCTTCATAAGTGTCTCTTTTATCTTTTTCTTTTCTTCCAACGCTTTCATTTCCCCCCTTCGAGCAAAAAAGCGGGCTATCCGTCATGCGCAATTCGACATCATCTCCACTATTATACAATATTTTGCACAAAGTGAAACAGGGACCTGCAAAAAGGGTGAATTATTTGTCCCTTTTTGCGGTCCCTGTTTCATATAGTCCTATGACGACTGCTTATTCAGCGTCTTCTTCTTCATCAAGGAAAGTGTTTAACATTTCTTCGATCATGTCCCACTCTTCTTCTGTTTCAATCGGCTTTAATTCGCCTTCCTGGCCTTCGTCACCAGGCATGAATGCAGATGCATGAATTTCGATTTCTTCTTCGTCGTTCTCATCTGCCCCAAGTGGATAGTAAAGGACGTACGATTTATTGAATTTATCTGATTCAAATGTGAAAAGGACCTCGCATAATTGCTCATTTCCTTGTTCGTCAACTACTGTAATTTGTTTTTCTCCGTGTTCCATGAACATTCACCTCATTATTTTTGGCTGTCAAGATATCCTTGAAGGATCATCATCGCAGCCATTTTGTCGATCACTTTCTTACGTTTCTTCCTGCTGACGTCAGCTTCTAACAGCACTCGTTCAGCAGCCATGGTGCTCAGCCTTTCATCCCAGTATTTAATGGGAAGGGATAACTCCTGTTGAATCAATTCTCCATAAGCTTTAGACGCTTCCCCACGCGGACCGATCGTGTTATTCATGTTTTTAGGCATTCCAACCACAACGGTATCCACCTGGTATTCATCGGCAAGTTTCTTTATTCGATCCATCCGGAACACACCTTGATCTTCGTCGATCTTAATCGTTTCAATTCCCTGAGCTGTCCAGCCAAGCTCATCGCTGATTGCGACTCCGACTGTTTTAGAACCAACGTCTAAACCCATTACACGCATCTATTATCCCTCTTTGTGTTGTTTCAAATACGATTTGACTAATTCTTCGATGATCTCATCTCGTTCTAAACGGCGGATGATATTTCTGGCATCCTGATGTCTGGGAATGTAAGCCGGGTCTCCAGATAATAAGTATCCTACGATTTGATTGATCGGGTTGTACCCTTTTTCCTGCAGAGCATCGTGAACCTGTAAGAGCACTTCTTTCACGTCATGTTCGAACGGCTCCTCTGAAAAATCAAACCGCATCGTTTTGTCAAAAGAACTCATTTTTAGCACCTCTCTTTAGGCTTGTCTTTTTGACAACCGAATTGTTAATCGTTACCTCCATTGTACACCACTTTCACACGGAGTTAAATGGATTTGACCCATTCTTCTACAAATTGAAGGGCTTCTTCGACTTTTTCCGGATTTTTACCGCCAGCCTGGGCCATGTCCGGACGGCCACCGCCTCCTCCGCCACAGCGGGAAGCGACTTCTTTCACCAATTTGCCGGCATGATATCCTTTTTCGACTAAGTCATCCGTAACTCCTGCAATGATGGTCACTTTGTCGTCACCAGTTGTTGCCAGTACGATTACCCCGGATGAAAGCTTCTGCTTCAGATCATCCATCATCGTGCGCAGTCCGTTGCTGTCACCGGCTGCCACTTTCGCAGACAGGACATTCACACCATCGATGACCTTCACTTGATCCGTCAAGCTACCTGCTTCTATGTTAGACAACTTTGCAGATAAAGATTCATTTTCCCTTTGAAGCTCTTTCATCTCACCTAATAATGAGTCTACTCGATTGACTACTTCTTTCGGATTCGATTTCAGTTTCGCTGCAACCTCTTTCAGTTGAGATACCTGATCATTCAATACTGTATACGCATTTTCTGCTGTAAAGGCTTCGATCCGTCTGGTACCGGCACCGATCCCGCTTTCAGAGAGGATCTTGAATAAGCCGATCTCGGATGTATTGGATACGTGACAGCCTCCGCAAAGCTCCAGGCTGTAGTCTCCAATCGATACGACACGTACTTCTGAACCATATTTCTCACCGAATAACGCCATGGCACCCATCTCTTTAGCCTCGGTTAGAGATTTCAGGGCCGTGTTCACTGACATCGCTTTCCAAACCTTCTCATTGACGATGGCTTCGATCCGTTCCATTTCTTCTGGTGATACAGATCCGAAATGAGAGAAATCAAAGCGCAGACGATCCGGTTCAACAAGGGAACCTGCCTGATTCACGTGTTCTCCAAGGACGTCTTTCAATGCCTGATGAAGAATGTGGGTCGCTGTATGGTTTTTCTCCACTTTTGTTCTGGATTCTCTTGAAACCCTTGCAAGGACCTCGGCCCCCTGCTCCAATGTCCCCTCTTCTACAACGGCCGTGTGAAGGTTTTGTCCATTAGGTGCTTTTTTGACCGTTTTGACGAATACTCTTACGCCATCTGCTTCGATATATCCCTTATCCCCGATCTGTCCACCGCTTTCTGCATAGAAAGGAGTCTCGTTGAGGATGAACTGGCATTCCTGACCTTTACCGACCTGAGGCTGACGTTCATTGTCCACCAATAATTCAAGGACTGTCGAATTACTTTCGAGTGTGTCATATCCGACAAAGCGGCTTTCCACTGTAATATCACTCAGCACTCCACCCTGCACCTGCATGCTTCCTACATCCTGGCGGGCAGATCTCGCTCTTTCACGCTGACCTTCCATCTCTCTCTCAAAACCTTCATGATCAACCGTCAATCCTTCTTCTTCTGCGTACTCTTCCGTTAATTCAACAGGGAAACCATACGTGTCATAAAGACGGAAGACATCTTCACCAGGAATCACGTTACTTCCGGAAGACTTTTGTACCTTGACGATGGATGAAAGGATAGCCAAACCTTCATTCAATGTCTCATGGAAACGGTCCTCTTCATTTTTCACCACTTTTTGGATGAATTCTGCTTTTTGCTTCACTTCCGGATAGAAGTCAACCATGATTTCAGAAACGACAGGAACCAATTCATACATGAATGGGCGGTTGATTTCGATCTGTTTGGCAAAGCGTACAGCGCGGCGAAGAAGTCTTCTTAAGACATACCCGCGGCCTTCATTGGATGGAAGGGCCCCGTCACCGATCGCAAAGGAAACCGTTCTGATATGATCGGCAATAACTTTGAAAGCTACATCCGTATCGTTGTCTTTGCCGTAAGACTTCCCTGAAATTTCTTCCGTTGCAGCAATGATCGGCATAAATAAATCGGTATCAAAGTTCGTAGGGACTTCCTGAACGACGCACGCCATTCGCTCGAGGCCCATGCCAGTATCAATGTTCTTCTTCGGAAGCGGTGTGTACGTCCCGTCAGGATTGTGATTGAATTGTGAGAACACCAGATTCCACACTTCAAGATAACGATCATTTTCCCCGCCTGGATATAATTCTGGATCTTCGGGATTGTCTCCGTATTCAGGTCCGCGATCATAGAAGATTTCTGTATTCGGACCACTCGGGCCTTCTCCGATATCCCAGAAGTTCCCTTCGATACGGATGATGCGTTCCGCAGGGACCCCCACTTTTTGGTTCCAGATGTCAAATGCTTCGTGATCTTCCGGGTGGATCGTGACGGAAAGCTTTTCAGGATCGAAGCCAACCCACTTTTCATCCGTGAGGAACTCCCATGCCCATTCAATTGCTTCTACCTTAAAGTAATCACCGATCGAGAAGTTCCCGAGCATCTCGAAGAATGTATGATGTCGTGCTGTCTTCCCTACATTCTCGATGTCGTTCGTACGAATCGATTTTTGGGCATTCACGATTCGTGGATTTTGAGGGATCACACGGCCATCAAAATATTTCTTTAATGTCGCTACCCCACTGTTGATCCATAATAGGGAAGGATCTTCATGGGGAACGAGTGATGCACTCGGTTCTACTCCGTGTCCTTTTTCCTGAAAGAAATCTAAAAACTTCTGACGAATTTCTGCGCCTGTTAATTTGTTCATATCAAGCTTCCTCCTTTGTATGTATGGTTAAAAAAGAATACAAAAAAGCCCTCATCCCTAAAACAGGGACGAGAGCTGTTTCTCGCGGTACCACCCTGGTTATGAATAAACCTTCGTTCATTCATCCCTCAATGCACCTTAACGCGGCTGGACGGCAGGCTTTACCTGCACTCAGGATTAGCATTCCGTTATCCTTCATCTAAAATCCCTTACACCCTGGGGGATTTCTCTCTGGAAGATGGACTATAACGTACTCGGTCCTTCATTGCTTTCATTTTATGCGAATACTTGTATATGTTGGATTATAGAAATATTCATCGTATTTGTCAATGATCATTCCCATTTTTCAGCTATTCATCGATCTTTGTATGAAGAAAATGGGTCCTTCCGTGTAAAATGGCCACTTTAATGACGGCAAGAAAGGGAACTGCTACAATCATGCCGATCACACCGCCTACCTCGCCTCCCAGGATTAAAGCACCCATGATGAATAAAGGGTGCATATGAAGACTTTTACCGACGATGAGTGGTGATAGGATGTTACCCTCCAAGAACTGCAGGACCACCACCATAATGACAACATAGATCACCATATTCGTGGAGATCGTACTTGCGATGATGGCTGCCGGGACAGCCCCAATGATCGGGCCGAAATACGGGATCACATTCGTCACGCCAATGATCAAGCCGAGAATGAGGGGGTATTTCATACCGATCAGCCATAGGGTGGCGGCTGAAATACCACCGATGATCAAGCAAACCAAGAGCTGCCCCCGGATATAACCACCGAGGGATTCATCCACATCATGTGAAAATGATATCGCACTCTGCCTCCACTGTTTCGGGGTAAGCTGCCACATGAACGCCTTTACTTTTGTAATATCCTTTAATAAATAAAAGGATACGAAGGGAATGATGGCCACGATGAGCAGACTGTTCATGAACTTCATCACCGTCGCCAGCACCAAAGCCACAAGGCCCGTCACCCACGCTTCGAGTCCGTCTATTCTCTTCTCAAGCTGTGACTGGATTCCGTCCGGCCATGTGGAAGTCTCACTCTGAACAACCTTCAGCCAGCCCTGGTACTGCTCTGTGAAAACCGGCGCGTTCTCCGATAAATCCTTCAGCTGATGAATGACGGCCGGGGTCCCTTTATAGATGGCATAGCCCAATCCCCCAAAGAAAAGGAGGTAGATGAAGAGGATGGCGATCCCCCTGTGAATACCTGCTTCATGCAGTTTCTCCACTACAGGATGAAGCAGGTAGGCAATGAACCCGCCTATGAAGAAAGGAAGCAGGGAAAAGAATAAGACCTCTAATACCGGATGCCATACAGGCTTCAATAAATAGAGTACATATAAAAATAATGCAAGAATGAGGGCCATCGAAAGCCTGTATATCCATCTTGTATAAGATTTTCTTTCCACCATCCACACCTCCCTCTTTTCTCCTCTAGTGTTTGAAGATAAGAGGTGGTTTTATTCATGGGGATTCATTCGCCCTCCTTTATTAAAGAACAAAAAAAGAGACTGACCCACAATGAGCCAGTCTCTTTCGGCTGTTAAAAAAGTTTCTTTACTTGTTTACGGATTCGTTTCATTTGTCTCTGACTCATCATATTGGACCTTTGAGAATAGATGGAAGCCGCGACTCCTGCTCCAAAACCAACGATGGATGCAAATGTTTTATTCAAGAAAGACACCTCTTCCTAGCTTAGTCGGCGTTCTTCCTCATCAAACAAGTCATCTAAGGAGCTGAGTGATCCATCCTCTTCCACCTGGTGAGTGTGAATGACTCCCTTAGACAAGGAAAGTTCAATATAACATCCCCAACAATAGTATTGGTTGATGCCGATCTTTCCGATATCTTTACTCTGACAATTTGGACACTTCATCGGTACGTTCACCTCAGGGCTTCACCGGATAATGGTGATTATTCCCTACCATCATGTCCAATCAGTGCATGTTTTATACTTGTTTAATGAGTTCTGACGCCCAAACATTGATGCAATATCAACGTTCTTATATAGTGTGGGATATTTTCCTGAATTCATAAGGAGTAACCTTTTCCATAGCATCCATTGAATTTTTATGGAGTGGTGACGGACTGCCCGATTTCTTCTTTTACATAATCAATTTCAAATCCGAGATCTTCAAGCATTTTATGGTCCGCTGTGCCGTCCTGTCCGGCTGTCGTAAGGTAATCCCCGACAAAGATCGAGTTTGCAGGATAAAGGCCCAGTGGCTGAAGGCTTCGCAGGTTCACTTCACGCCCACCGGAAATCCTGATCTCTTTCGTTGGATTGATGAAGCGCATCAAGCAAAGGACCTTTAAGCAATACCTCGGGTTCAGTTCATCCGTTCCTTCAAGAGGTGTCCCATCGATGGCATGAAGGAAATTGACCGGTATCGAGTCAGCATCGAGGACCTTCAGGCTATGTGCCATATCCACCACATCCTGCAGCGTTTCTTTCATGCCGACAATGATTCCGGAGCAAGGGGAAATACCTTCTGCTTTTGCCTGCTCTACGGTATTCACCCTGTCTTCATATGTATGGGAAGTGGTGATGTTTTCATGATGATTAACGGACGTATTGATGTTATGGTTGTAGCGGTCCACCCCTGCTTCCTTTAACCGTTTCGCCTGGTCACCCTTTAATAATCCTAGACATGCGCATACTTTCAAATTATACTGTTCCTTGATTTCTTTAACGGCCGATACAACATGATCCACTTCCCGATTGCTCGGACCACGGCCACTTGCCACGATGCAGTAAGTGCCGACATTCAGTTGATGAGCATTTTCGGCTCCCTTCATGATGGTTTCTTTATCCACCATGCGGTACTTCTCAATCGGTGCATCAGAGACGCTTGACTGGGAACAGTACCCACAATTCTCAGGACACAGTCCCGATTTTGTATTAATGATCATATTTAATTTGACCTTATTTCCATAATAATGTTTCCGGATCACGTACGCGCTGTGCAACAGCTCCAGAAGCTCATCATCCGGACTTTTCAGGATGGCTAAAGCTTCTTCGTTCGTTAGTTCCCTTCCCTCGATGACCTCATCTGCAAGTGTTTTCCACGTTTTCATCTGACAACCTCCCCATTAAGCGGCACGCTTCAAATTTCTAAATGTACTTTTTGACAGAACCGATTTTTCTAAACGATGGGCCATGACACCAGCACAGACGGCTAAAATGATGTCCTTCGGAAGCGGAACCACCATCCATGCCCATGCGAGCTTATAGGTGAATCCTTCCGGAGCTTGTGCCCAGAACTTATATGCAGCGTACATCCAGTTTGTTCCGACTACATAATTGACGGCCATCCCGACCAGTGCGGCGAAGATATATACTTTGATCCCTTTATGTTTTTCCACGATTTTACCGGTAATGTAAGCTGTGAAGATAAACGAAACGATAAATCCGAATGTCGGGCTTACTATAGAAGATAACCCTGCTCCAAATCGGGCAAATACCGGGACCCCTACAAGACCGACCAATGCGTACACTGTCATGGAAATCGCCCCGACCCTGCTTCCAAGGATCGCCCCTGCTAAAATGGCGAAAAACGTCTGTAAAGTAATGGGCACACCGCCTACTACCATAAAAGGTACGAATGTGGTGATGTTGGCACCGATCGCCATAAGTGCAACAAACATCCCTGCCAGTGTAAGATCGATTGTCCTTAATTTTCTGCTCATCTGTCTTCCCCCATCTGTCATTTTTTCTACAAGATAAGGATATCGCTTTCATTAAATATATGTCAACTTAAATTTTGTTTTAGTTGACAATAAACTTAAAAAAAGTTGATGAATGACATCTTCATTCATCAACTTTATGCCTTCATGAAATCGTAAGGGCTGATCCCTTCCATTCCAATCATCGGGTCTTCATTCAGAAGGACTTCTTCAATGGGTATGTCCCCTTCTGATAAATCTTCTTCCACACGACGCCCCTCGTGATGCAGTATGCCTCTCAGCTTCTCACTCAAGGTCGTTTTCCTGAGAAAATCATCTTCCCTCTCCACTCCAAGCTTGAAAGCATCCAGCTCTCCGCAGAGAATGAGAAATTGCTTGCTCCTTGTAATGGCCGTGTATAGGAGATTTCTCCGTAACATCCGGTAATAGCTCTTTACGACGGGTAAAATGACAATGGGAAATTCGCTTCCCTGGGATTTATGGATCGAGCAGCAATACGCATGGGTGATTTGCATGAGGTCCTGCCGTGTATACGTGACCTCATTGCCTTCATACGAAACGATGATCATGTCCTGTTTCTCGGTGTTTTCCTTCGCATAAAAGATCGAAACGATTTCACCTATATCCCCGTTGAAAACATTGTTTTCAGGCTGATTGACAAGCTGAAGGACTTTATCACCGATCCGGTATTTCACGTCCCCGAAGGCGATTTCTTTCCGTGTCCCATCGTTACTATTAAAGATTTCCTGAAGAAGTTCATTCAAGCGGTCGATCCCTGCAGGGCCCCTGTACATTGGGGCAAGGACCTGTATATCTTTAGGTGAGTAGCCCTTCTTCTTGGCATTTTCCACCACTTTCTGAACGACCTCTGAAATCTGATTCGTCCTGCAGGGAAAGAACGAACGATCTTTTTGCTGTTTGGTCAAATCGGCGGGAACCTGTCCCCTTTTCATATAGTGAGCAAGTTCAATGATCGAGGAACCCTCTTCCTGCCTGTATATATCCGTCAACCTGACAGTCGGCACGCTTTCCGAATTCAACAAGTCCTTCAGTACCTGACCCGGACCGACGGACGGCAATTGATCTTCATCCCCGACAAATATCACTTGAATATCATCAGGCAGAGCCTTCAGCAATTGATGGGCCAGCCAAGTGTCGACCATGGACACTTCGTCCACAATCAACAGCTTGCCCTCGATGGCCCGTTCTTCATCGCTCTGAAATCCTTCCTGACCATTCCATCCGAGGAGTCGGTGGATCGTCATGGCCGGCAGCCCCGTAGATTCTGTCATCCGCTTAGCTGCACGTCCTGTAGGGGCCGTGAGCAATACCGGGAACGGTTCATCTTTGTAATCCTTGGGATCCAAAGAACACCCGTGAAGATCGGCGAACAGTTCGACGATCCCCTGAATGACAGTGGTCTTCCCCGTACCCGGTCCACCCGTCAACAGGAGCATGGGAGACATCAATGCCGTCTCGATGGCTTCCTTTTGAGAAGGCGCATACTGTACCCCTAGCCTGTCCTCCAGGGCACCCAGTGACAGAAGGAATTCAGACTGGGGGAATTGATCTTTATACTGTGTCTGGGACAATATCTTTTCGATATTCGTCACAATCCCCTTTTCAGAGAAATAGAGGGAAGGAACATACACCTTCGTCCCTTCACCGATGACTTTGCTTTCTTCCTCCAAGGAAACCAATTGAGTGGAAATGTCCGTGTATTCGATTCTTTCTGGCTGACTTTTCTCAAGGAGCTCTTTCACCGTAACAATGAGTTCTTCCGCTTCAAGATACACATGACCCTGCTTGACACATGTTTGTTCCAGGGTATATAAACAGCCTGCTTTGATCCGGTCCGGGTGACTGCCTGTCAAACCAATCTTGGACCCCAATTCATCTGCCCGGGTAAAGCCGATCCCTTCAATATCTTCCACAAGCTTATAAGGATTCTTTTGAATGATTTCAAGTGCCTGCTCTTTGTAAGCCTGATAGACCTTCATGGAAATCTGAGGACCGAATCCAAGCTCATTCAGCATGATCATGACCCGCTCGAGTCCCTGATGCTCAGATAACGTATCATAGATACTCTTAGCCTTTTCCTTTGGAAGCTTTGGAATTTCATCTAAAAGGCTTGGATTTTCGAGTATTTTACTGATCGCATTTTCCCCGATATGCTCAACGATCTTTTCAGCTGTTTTTTTCCCGATCCCTTTGAAGAGATCACTTGATAAATAATGGACGACACCCTGTGTGGTTTGGGGTATTTCTTTCTTGAAATGATTGGCATGAAACTGCATGCCGAATCTTGGATGCTCTTGAAATCTACCATAAAATATATAGGTATCATCTTCATGTATCTTAGGGAAATTCCCGGTTACGACCGCTTCTTTATCCTCATAAGAATCATTCGTTTCATCCACACGGATTCTGACCACCGAATAAAGGTTCTCCTCATTATGAAAAATCGTGACAAGATGCCTTCCTTTTATATATATTTCTTCCTCACCAAACAGCTTTAAAGAGTCTTGCTGGCTCAAGGCAGTGAACCCCCTAACTATTCACTTTGTTCATTTTTAAGCTTTTCGATCATCTTGATTCCATAACCCGCCAGCATATGATCAGGTTGAACGTCAATGGCTTTGTTAAAATACATGAGTGCCGTATCCGCATCATCCTTATGCCCAGCATACGCAACCCCCAGATTGTAATAGGCATCTGCATGCTCAGGATCCGCTTCCACCACTTGGGATAATTGAGTGATCGCTTCTTCATATGCTTCCACTTTCGCAAGACACAATCCTAATTGGAAACGCGCTTCGATGTCTTCTTCATTCAATTCAACGCTTCGCTGAAAGTACGGTAGTGCAAATCTTGGCTGATCTAACTGGAACAGACTCATCCCAAGCATGAAGAATACGTCGCTATTCTCCATTCCTTTGGAGATGGCCTTTTCAAATTGATCTTTTGCTTCGTCAAATTTATTCTCATTGAAGAACAGATTTCCGAGAGAGTAATAAGCGGCTCCTGCGTTTTCATCAACGGAAATCGCCCGTTCAAAAAACTTCTTCGCTTTTTCATTGTCACCAACCGACATCAATACATTACCGAAATTGATATACCCTACCGGTTCCTTCGGATTTTCTTCGATGGCTTCTGTGAAGAGTTTTACCGCCTCTTCTACTTTTCCTTCTTGTAATAATTCAATGCCTTTTAAATTCTTATCCAATGTAAACACCTCTATATGGTCTAATATTTATGTATGTACTTCCTTTTATCGTTACTAGTATAACATAAGGGACATCCTTCCGTGATGAAAAAAAGGACTGAGAGAAAAGAGATTCCCTTCTCCTTTTCCCAGTCCTTTTGCTTTATCCGACGTACGTCAGTTTTTTCTCATCTTTAAAGATGGTATCGATCGTTCCTCCACCAAGGCACTCATCCCCGTTGTAGAAAACGACTGCCTGTCCCGGCGTTACCGCGCGAATAGGTTCATCAAAGATGACTTTCACCTTGCCATCTTCCAATGGAATGACTGTGACCTTATTATCATCCTGACGATAACGGAATTTTGCCGTGCATGCGAACTCAGACGATTTCTCTTCATTCGATGTCCAGTGAACATCCGTCGCAAGAATCGAATCGGAATAAAGGGCAGGGTGCTCAAAGCTTTGACCTACGTAAAGGACATTCCTTTCCAGGTCCTTCCCGATGGCAAACCACGGCTCACCTGCACCACCGATGCCAAGGCCGTGACGTTGACCGATGGTATAGTACATCAATCCATCATGTTTCCCCATCACTTTTCCATCCAGGGTCTCCATCTTTCCAGGCTGCGCCGGAAGATAGTTACTCAAGAAATCCTTGAAGTTACGTTCACCGATGAAGCAGATTCCCGTACTGTCTTTCTTGGTTGCAGTGGCAAGGCCCGCTTCCTTGGCAATTTCACGTACCTTCTTCTTATCGATGCCGCCTAGGGGGAACATCACTTTTTCAAGCTGTTCCTGCCCGAGCTGATTGAGGAAGTATGTTTGATCCTTATTGTTATCGACCCCGCGCAGCATTTTGTATTCGCCATCACGGTACTCGACCTGTGCATAGTGACCCGTGGCCAGATAGTCTGCACCTAACTTCAATGCATGATCAAGGAATGCCTTGAACTTGATTTCCTTATTGCACATCACATCCGGATTCGGGGTCCTGCCGGCTTTATATTCATCCAGGAAGTACGTAAACACTTTATCCCAATATTGTTTTTCAAAATTCACAGCGTAGTAAGGAATCCCAATTTGGTTACATACCCGAATCACGTCGTTGTAGTCTTCGGTTGCCGTACATACTCCATTTTCATCGGTATCATCCCAGTTCTTCATGAAAATCCCGATGACTTCATAGCCTTGCTCTTTCAATAATAATGCAGCTACAGAAGAGTCCACTCCACCGGACATCCCAACGACCACTCTCGTATCCTTTGGTTCTTTTTTCACTAACGCCACCTCCTTGTTTCCGTTCGATCGCCTCATGTAAGACGACCCTCTTATGTTGTTAATCTCTTCACGATGTTTGCGACTTCATGGGCCACTCTCTCAATCTGTTCCTCCGTATTTCCAAGGCCGAAGCTGAAACGGATGGAGTTCCTTGATTGATCGGACTGTTTCCCATACATCGCCACGAGTACATGTGATGGTTCTATCGATCCAGCCGTACAAGCGGAACCGCTTGAAACGGCGATACCTGACATATCCAGATTCATCAGCATGGATTCTACATCCGTGCCGGGAAAGCTTAAGTTTAGCACATGGGGTAATCCGTGCTCAAGGGATCCGTTCTCTTCGAATTGGGTCCCCTTATCAGCCAACGTCTGTCTAAGCAGATTCTTGAGACCGGAGAGAGACGCATGCTTCTCCTCAAGAGAATGCCGTGCAATCTCCACTGCTCTCCCCAGACCCACGATGGCAGGGACATTCTCTGTTCCCGCACGGCGCTTGCGTTCCTGTTCACCGCCGTATGAACCAGGCTGAAGATCCACCCCTTTGTGGGAATAAAGAAATCCAATTCCCTTGGGACCGTTGATCTTATGCCCTGAAACCGAAAGCAGATCGACCCTCAGGTCCCGGACATCGATGCTGGTCAATCCGAAGGCCTGTACAGCATCCGTATGAAAATAGGCCTGGTGATCCTGTAATAATTCACCGATTTCTTTAATCGGCTGCAGGGTCCCCACTTCATTATTCCCGAACATGATCGTGACGAGAATGGTATCATCACGCAGCTCCTTTTCAAGATCCTGAAGCGCTATCCTTCCTGATCGGTCCACAGGCAGGTACGTGACCTCAAAGCCTTTTGATTCCAGGAATTCACATGCATGCAATACAGCATGATGCTCGGTCTGTGTCGTAATGATGTGGGTACCCTTTTCCTTATTGGCTTCGGCCGTTCCGATGATCGCTAAATTATCCGCCTCAGTTCCACCACTGGTGAAAATGATTTCATTGTAATCGGCATGGATGCTAGCTGCAATGATGGTCCGTGCATGATCCACAAGATGACGAGATGCACGTCCAAATGAATGAATGCTCGAGGGATTGCCAAAGTCCTCCTTCATCACGGCTGTCATTTCATCAATCACTTCAGGATGCATGGGCGACGTTGCAGCATGATCCAGATACACTCTTTCCATTGATTGTTACCTCCTAGATATAGAACATATACGCATCTGATTCACCATCATCAGAGTGGCTGGCCAAATCTTCAATTGTTGTATTGTCGAGTACTTCTTTAACGGCATCCCTGATCCTGATCCACAGTTCACGCTTTGCCGGTTCCTCGTCCTCGATTCCTTCCACAGGACTGATCGGACCTTCAAGGATCCGGATAATATCCCCCGCTGTAATGTCAGATGGCTCATGGCCCAATACATAACCACCGTACGCACCCCTGATACTTCTGACCAGACCGCCGTTCCGCAGTGGAGCGACAAGCTGCTCAAGATAATGTTCAGACAGCTCATGCTGCTGTGCGATGGTTTTCAGTGAAGTCGGTCCTTCACCATGTCGTTTTGCAAGTTCTATCATAATGGTTAAACCGTAACGGCCTTTAGTTGAAATCTTCATGTCCAGCACCTCTATTATATTTAATAACGTCACATGTTGAGACGGGACGTTTTTCTCCTTATTGACTTTTGTTATTATAGCATATTCGCGCCCTCACTGTGAAAGGGGCGGTTTCATTCTCATTGTGCATCCACAATATTTCCTTAATGCTGCCTCCTGTGATAAAGTGAATGGTACTAGAACGTCAGTTTGGAGAGATGTTTCATGTCGATAAAACCACTTGCCTTTAAGATGAGACCAAGGACAATCGAGGAAATCATCGGGCAGCAGCATTTAGTCGGAGAAGGAAAAATCATCGACCGGATGGTGAAGGCGAAGCAGCTATCATCCATGATCCTGTACGGCCCTCCCGGCATTGGAAAAACGTCCATCGCAAGTGCCATAGCCGGAAGTACAAAGTACCGTTTCAAAACCCTGAATGCCGTGACGAATAATAAAAAAGATATTCAGATCGTAGCGGAGGAAGCGAAGATGTCAGGTAAGGTGATCCTCCTATTGGATGAGGTTCACCGACTGGATAAAGGAAAGCAGGATTTTCTCCTTCCTTATTTAGAGAACGGGATGATCACCTTGATCGGGGCTACAACAAGCAACCCCTATCATGCCATCAATCCCGCCATTCGAAGCAGATGCCAGATTTTCGAATTAAAGCCTCTTTCCATAGAAGAAATGAAAATCGCCCTGACCCGTGCCATTGAAGATGAAGAACGCGGCTTGGGCGGATATTCACTCGATGTAACCGACGAAGCGATTGAACATTTTGCAAGCAGCAGTTTCGGAGATGTAAGAAGTTCATTGAATTCATTGGAGTTGGCTGTACTGTCCACTTCCCCTGGTGACGATGGGGTCATTCATATTGACGTCTCCATAGCAGAAGAGTGCCTACAGAAGAAAAGCTTTTCTCACGATAAAGATGGCGACGCACACTATGATGTTGTCAGCGCATTTCAGAAATCGATCCGCGGGAGTGATGTGAATGCAGCCCTCCACTACCTTGGAAGACTCGTGGAAGCAGGAGACTTGCCGAGCATTGCACGGAGACTATTGGTCATTGCCTATGAAGATATCGGACTTGCCAATCCCCAAGCGGGACCACGGACACTCGCGGCAGTTGAAACAGCAGAGAAGATCGGGTTTCCGGAAGCCAGGATCCCGTTGGCTAATGCCATCATCGAACTTTGCCTTTCTCCTAAGTCGAACTCTGCGATCACCGCCATCGACCTTGCCCTTGCAGATATCCGGAAAGGCAAGAGCGGCGAGGTGCCGGATCACCTGAAAGATGCACACTACCAAGGAGCCAAGGAATTGGGCAGAGGTGTGGAGTATAAATATCCCCACAGCTATGAATCGGGATGGGTGGCGCAAACCTACCTCCCGGATAAACTGAAGAAGGCTCACTACTACACCCCGAAAGCCACAGGGAAGTTCGAACAGGCCATCGCTGGGGTGTATGAGAAGATAAATAAGCAAAATAAATAACCTGCAAACTTAATGGAAGGAGAAACGGAAGGGTTTCGTTTCTCCTTCCATTTTTTTCTGTGTTAATACCATATCCCCCCTCCCAAACATACATTATTAAAAAGGCCTGGAGGTGTATGGATTGATCATCATCGAAAATGAATCCACCCCTAAGGAATTACCGAACCTGACTGCTGTCGAAGAAAACATATTTACTACATTGAAAGAAAGCCCCACCGACTATCGGTATCGGAATCTTCCAGAGCTCAAATATGAGCTGAAAGTAAGAGAAAGAATCATTAGCAATGCGAAAAAAATGAATGAAAGTGACGCCACTTTTTCAGCCTTCGAACATTCGAAGTTCAACCCGACATTTTGGACCAAGACCCCTTATGGATACCAGCTGAAGCAATCCAAGCTTCCATCAGATGCCATTGATGATATCTTCACCAACAGTTCTGCGTACAGCTTCGAATGTGTCACAAGTATTGTACTGCTTTACTATAAATCCATCCTCGATACGATCAAACCTTCCTATTTCAATGAACTCTACTCACATCTCCTTGTATGGGGCCACAACTATGATGATGATCTTCCCATGGTCACATACAAAGGGCTGGATTATATCCCCGGGGATGTTTATTACTTCTTCAACCCCGATTTCGAAGATCCGATCTGGATGGGTGAAAACTCGGTCTTTATAAAAGAAGATCAGTATTTCGGTCACGGGGTTGGCCTCATGACACATGACGAAATGATCGAAGCCCTGAACACGCTTCGCAAAAAGGATGCAACGAAGTCCGCCTACCTCCTTGAACAAGTGACACGACTGAAATTTTCTGATTTATATCGATACACATAAAAAATGACGGACTCAGATGAGTTCGTCATTTTTTGGGATTTTTCATTATTTTGTCCACTCCGGCTGCTAGACCCTAAAGGACTGTTCGAGCCGCCTCCGCTTTTCTAGGCCGCTACGTCCCTCTTGTTGAATACCAGGAAGGCAAGCAGCTGGAAGATGATGAAATAAATGATCAGCATGGTGATGGAGAAGCCCATGGTCATGCCGTCGACGAGTGGCGGTGTAAAGCCTGTGTACTGAGTCAGGTCTGTATTGGCGAACAGACTGTATTTTGCCCAGTCGAATTTAAGGGCGAGCAGGCTTGTTGCATTGCCCCCGACGAATAGCAGGAATAAAGAAATTCCGATTGCCAGTGAACTGCTTCTGAACACAGCTGAAATCATGAAGGCCATAGTAGCCATCATCACGATATTGACGGTTTGTAATAAGTACGTCTTGATCAAGTATCCAACGATATTCTGTTCAACCACTTTCCCATCGACAAATGCCAGGTGAGTGGACTGATCTGTCCCTCCGAACAGTAAAAGCCCAAGAAGGAGAGATACGACGAATAATAATAACAACATACTCATGCCGTACAAAATGACGGTAAAGTATTTAGAAAGAAGGATCTTCGTGCGTGAAATCGGACGGATGAGCAATAACTTGATCGTCCCCCAGCTAAATTCACTTGCGACGATACCTGCTGCCACAATGATGGTAAATAATCCGACTACCAGGACGATATTGGCATTCGTTTCTACGAACGTCCAAGCCGTTTCTTTCACCTTTGGTTCGATATCGTTCTCAATGCGGTATTCGTTAATTGCGACTCTTCGTTCAGTGTCTTTTTTAATAAATTTATTCAAATTTGGAGTTTCAGCCAGCATTTGCTTATCTGATTCCACCTGGGCTGATAGTTCCTGTTTCCAGTTATTCATTTCTTTCGCTTTCGAATCACTATACTTGGTGAATGCACCAGTCACTCCAATAATGAGAATCAACAGTCCAAGCATGACAAACGTTCCGACCCGCTTGAAGATTTTGGTCCATTCATTTCTAATAAGACTAAGCATGCATGACCTCTCCTTTATCATTTGTAATTTCCAGGAACCTGTCTTCCAATGTTTTGGCTACAGGCATGACGCTGTAAATTTGGACATCGGCTTCAACAAATGCCCGGATGACACCAGGTACTTGTTCTTTTGTCAGGGCCACTTGCACTTGTTTTCCTTGAGCTTCAAATTTGATGCCAGGATCGAATGATTTAAGGACAGCCTTCACTTTATCCACTTCCTCGATTTCGAAGTGATAGACCTGTTCAGATCCTTCTACAAAGTCCCTTACTTGTTGCACATCGACAAGCTTACCGGACTGGATGATCCCGATTCGGTCACACATCATTTCCATTTCGGATAATAAGTGACTTGAAACGATGACCGCCATTCCCTCTTCCTCGGCAAGCTTCCTGATGTAGGCCCGGATTTCGCGGATTCCCGCAGGATCGAGACCATTTGTCGGTTCATCAAGGATGAGGAGCTTTGGCTTATGAAGAAGGCACTGGGCGAGACCCAAACGCTGTCTCATTCCAAGAGAGTACGTTTTTACCTTGTCATTGATTCTGTCTGTCAGCCCGACCAGTTCAATGACTTCTTTCATTCGTTCATCGGTAATCCCTTTTTGCATGCGGGCAAAGTGCTTTAAGTTCTGATAACCGGACATGAACTTATAGAGCTCGGGGTTTTCAACGATGGCCCCCACATCCTTGATGGCGCCTTCAAAGTCTTTCTTGATGCTTTTTCCTGATATGAGGACATCTCCTTTTGAGATATTCATCAATCCCACGATCATGCGGATCGTCGTCGTTTTCCCTGCTCCATTGGGTCCAAGGAAACCGAATACCTCCCCTTCATACACGTCAAACGTTAATTGATCAATGATGGTCTTGCCTTTGATGACTTTGGAAACACCTTGTAATTGCACAACCGTTTTCATCCGTTCATCTTCCCTTCTGATTTTGTTGTCTTCTTCAACCACTGCAGGACAGATAAGCCTTCTGTTTCTCTCAGTTCTTCCACCCGGCAATGCCCTTTTATTTCTCCATCCGAGATGATATAGGCCTCATCCAGGATCGCTTCAATTTCATCGATTTCATGGGTGGCAATGACCACTGTTTGATTCCCGAAATCAATATAGGAGAGGAGGCCTTTTACGATGGAGTCCCTTACCATGGGATCAAGCCCTGAGAATGGTTCATCGAGAAGCAGTACCTCGGTGTTCCGCGACAGGGCGAGGACGAGTTTCAGCCTGCCCCGGTTCCCTTTGGATAAATGCTTGATTTTCTTCCCGCCATCAAGTTCCATAAACTCCACCAGTTCATTGGCTCGATCTGTATCGAAGTCAGGGAACTGCGAGGCATAGAAGCGGATCATCCCATCCACGGTGAATGCTTCATAAAACATATCAAGTTCCGTCAAATAGGCGACTTCACTAGCCATTTTCCGTGAGACCGGCTTTCCGTTCATCGTGACGGTTCCTGAATTTGGAAGCACAAGCCCTGCAATCATCTTCAATGTAGTTGATTTCCCGCTGCCGTTCGGACCAAGCAGACCATATATCTTCCCCTTTTGGAATTGAATGGAGGTATCGTTCAATGCTGTTTCCTTCCCATATTTCTTGGTGACACCATCAAATGTCACAACCATCTCTACTCCCCCTCTCTTCGACTCAAATAGTTTTCAACACCCTGGATCATTTGTTCTTTTGTGAGTCCCAATTCTTTCATGTTTCGGATGAAGGACTCAATCACTTCCTCCTGGACCTTTTCATTGAGTATGGTCAGGACATCTTCCTTTTCTGTCACAAATGTTCCTTGCCCTCTCCTCGTCTCCACAATGTCCATCCTTTCTAATTCACTGTATGTCCGCTGAATGGTATTCGGATTCACTCCTGATTGAACGGCCATTTCCCGGACGGAAGGCAATTTGTCACCAGGGGTCAATTCCTTCCTCACGATTTCACGAATGATGCGATCGGCTATTTGCAGGTATATGGGCTTTGAGGCTGTATATTCTTCTGTCATGCCTTACACCTCAACCTTGCGATCTAATAACCTGCAGGAAATGAGGAAGACGATGATCATGATCATTCCTTCAAACAGGAATGGCATGACCGGGAATGGAATCATCTCGGGATCGAAGCCTGCCTTCGCCTCATTAGCACCCACAGAGAAAAAGAATCCGGTGCTCACCTTCACGGTAAGAGTTTCAAAGAAGAACTTCTCCACCCATTCAATGCTCGTCAGGAAGGCTACCACACTTTGATACACAATGATGAATCCCGCAATGAAGATCCACCGTATGTTCTTAATGGAGGGATATTTTGAAAGAGAATGGTAAAGTGTCCACAAAAATATCGTCCATCCGGAAAAGTAGATTCCAACGACCGTCACACCCAGGTTGAAAAGAATGCCTTCTTTAATGGGCCAATAGGGGAATAACGCGTCTTCCTGAAACATGGCCATGGTCAGCATCCCCAATCCATCGACTAACAAAAGCGACAAGGTGGAGTACATAAAGGCAATGGTGAGTTTTGATAAAAGCAGCATCAACCCGCTGTAGGGACTATGAAGCCACAGTTGCGTTTTTCCTTCCAACCGTAACATGGAGCAGACGATTCCCGGAAGAAAAGCTACGTGGAAAATACCGATCATAATGAGGAATATTTGGGAAACCCCCGGCTCTTTGACAAAATTACCGATCACCAGTCCAATGATAAAAATCAGGAAAACAATGGCGATCCAGCCATAAAACCAAATGCTGGAGGTTTTGAAATCTTTCCAGAGAAGACCTTTATACGCGTGCATGATTGCATTCCTCCGTAATGTGTTTTAGTGTTCTAGTTAGATAGTACACTATGACACATTGAAACGTCAATCCTTTTTTAGCCATTTATTGGAATTCTCTTTATGCATAAAAAAAGACCGAATCCCTTATGAGATTCAGTCCTGTTTCCGCAAACGTCGCTTATTTATCTTTCACCCTTTTAATTTCAATGTCTTTCAGCAATTGGTTCATGACATGGCTCGCTGCAATCAGCCCGGCCACGGAAGGAACGAAGGCGTTGGATGACGGAGGAAGCTGTGCTTTACGGATCTTCGCATCATCTTTTCCTACTTCCTTCCTGATCTCTTCACGGATGACGATAGGGCTCTCATCAGAGAAAACCACCGTCACACCTTTTTTGATTCCTTCTTTTTTCAGGCGGGTACGGATCACTTTGGCAATTGGGTCTGTATGCGTTTTGCTGATATCAGCAATTTTGAAGCGGGTCGGATCGGTTTTATTCGCCGCTCCCATGCTCGCGATCAATGGAATATCACGCTTCAGGCATTCTTTCATTAAATGGATTTTGTAGGAAATCGTATCAGAGGCATCAATGACATAATCGAGTCCCTGAGCAAAGAATTCCTCATAGGTTTCTTCCGTATAGAACATTTTTAAAGCGATGACTTCACAGTCTGGATTGATGTCCATAATGCGGTCCCTCATCAAATCAACCTTTGGCTGACCCACAGTAGAGAGCAATGCATGCACCTGACGATTTACGTTGGTGATGTCCACATCGTCTTTATCCACTAACACTAAACGACCTACACCGGAACGGGCTAACGCCTCAGCTGCAAATGAACCCACTCCCCCGATTCCGAGTACGGCCACTGTACTATTTTTAAGGGTTTGGAGACCTTCCTTACCGATCGCTAGTTCATTTCGAGAAAACTGGTGTAGCAAAATAATCAACTCCATTATAAGTATTCAACTAGGTTTATACTGAATTAGAATAAAGGATAGGAGACCGAAAATCAACATGAAATGTTGCCCTTCTCTTTCGTTTACCCCATTAAGGGCAGATTTAGTCCCAACAAAAAAGCCAGGCTGTTGTAAGCCTGGCTCTTCACTTTATTCGATATTATTTATTGGATTTGTTTGGACGAGTCCCAATCGTGCCGCCGCCATCATTTCCTTCGTTTTGAACCCGCTCTCGGCAGGTGGGTGCTTTATTCCACTATTTGTTAGTCCCCGGCACGGGGCATGAACGCCTAGCGGAAACATCAAGCTCCCGAAGTTTGAATTGTTCGGTCAAAACTGTTAGGTAAAAACGTCGTACACATCAGGACTCGTTTGTGATTGTCTAAATAATATCATACCACCAGGATGATTTCAACGAATGACCCCCGGTATTTACTTACATTATTCTACATCAAGTGACAAAGATAATTCTTTCAATTGGGCTTCACTTACCCCACCTGGTGCGTCTGTCAGTACGCAGCTTGCACTTGCCGTTTTCGGGAACGCAATCGTATCACGGAGATTCGTGCGGCCTGCAAGGAGCATCACCAAACGGTCCAGCCCAAGGGCGATTCCGCCATGTGGAGGCGTCCCGTATTCGAAGGCTTCCAATAAGAAACCGAATTGCTCTTCCGCTTCTTCTTTCGAGAATCCAAGCACTTTGAACATTTTTTCCTGAATGTCACGCTCGTATATACGGAGTGATCCGCCTCCAAGTTCGTATCCGTTCAAGACAAGGTCATACGCTTCTGCGCGAACAGATGCAGGGTCGGTTTCGAACAGTTCAAGATCTTCCTTCACCGGCATCGTGAATGGATGATGGGCTGCATAGTACCGGTTCTCCCCTTCGTCGAACTCAAGGAGCGGCCAGTCCGTCACCCAAAGGAAGTTAAATACCGTTTCATCAATCAGCTTCAAGTCCTTCCCTAATTTCAATCGAAGGGCTCCAAGAGCGTCTGCTACGACTGATTTCTTATCTGCTACAAATAGCAGCAAGTCTCCGGCTTCCGCATTTGCAGAGGTTGAAATCGCCGAAGCATCATCTTCGCTCACGAATTTGGAGATCGGGCCTTTCAAGCCTTCCTCTTCAACCTTCAGCCAGGCCAATCCTTTTGCTCCGTAACGTGAAACGAACTCAGTCAAGCCATCAATGTCTTTACGGGAATACTGTGATGCGCTGCCTTTCACATTGATCAGCTTCACTTGTCCACCGTTTGCAACAGCGCCGGCAAATACTTTAAAGCCTGAATCCTTGACGATTTCGGATACATCGATCAGCTCCATAGCGAAGCGTGTGTCAGGTTTATCAGAACCATAACGGCTCATGGCATCATCATATGTCATTCTCGGGATAGGCAATGTAACGTTTATGCCTTTCACATCATTCATCAGTTTCTTCATCATATCTTCAACAAGAGAAATGATTTGTTCTTTATCCATGAAGCTCATTTCCATATCGATCTGCGTGAATTCAGGTTGACGGTCAGCACGAAGATCTTCATCACGGAAGCAACGGGCGATTTGATAATAACGGTCGAATCCGGAAACCATCAACAGCTGCTTAAAGATTTGTGGTGACTGTGGCAGGGCATAGAATTCCCCTTTATGAACCCGGCTCGGAACGAGATAATCACGTGCCCCTTCAGGCGTACTCTTTGTTAAGATCGGCGTTTCCACATCCAGGAATCCGTTATCGTTCAAGAAATTACGGAAGGATGTCGTTACATTATGACGCATCTTGAAGGTTTCCATCATCGCTGGTCGACGAAGGTCTACGTAACGATATTTCAGGCGGACATCTTCCGACACTTCCATCTGGTCATCAATCATGAACGGTGGGGTTTTCGCTTCATTGATGATTTGAACCTCTTCAGCGTGGATTTCCACTTTTCCGGTTTTCAGATTCGGGTTCACCGTTCCTTCTCCCCTTGCCACGACCGTACCCGTTACACTCAGGACATATTCATTACGGATTTTCTCTGCAAGGGAAAGGGCATTTTCCGATAAATCCGGGTTGAACACGACCTGTACGATTCCCTCTCTGTCACGTAGGTCTATGAAAATCAAGCCTCCCAGGTCCCTTCTCTTTTGCACCCAGCCTTTGATCGTGATTTTCTCACCGATGTATGTTTCTGTTATGTCTCCACAGTATGCGGTTCTTTTCGTCATCATGTTCTCCTCCTAATAAAAATCAATGCGTTCTATTTACCGAGCTTGCTCTTTACATTGTCGACAAACTGATCCAGGCTCACTTCTTCCTGTTCACCGGTAGCCATGTCTTTCAGATTGATTTTATTTTCTTGTAATTCATTATCACCGATGACAGCCACATATTTTGCTTCATAACGGTCAGCCGCTTTGAATTGGCCTTTCACCTTGCGATCCAGATAATCTTTCTCTGAAGAAATCCCTGCAGCTCTAAGGTTGTGAAGAAGCTTGACAGCATGATCTTTCGCGTCATCACCCAATGATACGATGAAGCACTCGACTCCCTGTTCGATCGGGAGTTCGACCCCTTCTGCTTCCAGGGCCGAGAGCAGCCTTTCGATACTGAAGGCAAATCCGATTCCAGGAGTCTCAGGACCACCGATCATTTCAACCAGTCCGTTGTAGCGTCCACCGCCACAAAGAGTCGTAATGGCCCCGAAGCCTTCTGCATCACTCATGATTTCAAAGGCTGTATGGTTATAGTAATCAAGCCCCCGTACAAGGGTTGGATCAACTGTGAATTCCACGTCCATGTCTGAAAGGTGAGTCTGGACCTTTTCAAAATACTGCTTCGATTCGTCATTTAAGTAGTCAAGAATCGATGGTGCTGTAGACATCAACTCATGGTCGCGGTCTTTCTTACAATCAAGGATTCTGAGCGGATTTTTCTCCAGGCGATTCTGGCAATCGCCACAGAATTCATCGATCCGCGGTTTAAAGTGATTAATCAATGCCTCTCTGTGTGCATTCCTGCTGCCGGCATCACCGAGACTATTAATGACAAGCTTTAATTGAGTCAGCCCCAGTTTCTTGTAGATTCCCATTGCAAGGGAAATTACTTCTGCATCAATGGCAGGGTCTTCACTTCCAAGGGCTTCGACGCCAAATTGGACAAATTGACGGTACCGTCCGGCTTGAGGTCTCTCATAACGGAACATTGGACCCGAGTAGAAAAGCTTCGTCGGCTGATTCGGGTGCCCGAACATTTTATTCCCTACAAAGGAGCGGACAACAGAAGCGGTCCCTTCAGGTCTGAGCGCCAGGCTTCTGCCTCCCCTGTCTTCGAACATATACATTTCTTTCTGGACGATATCCGTCGTATCCCCCACTCCACGGGTGAACAGTTCACTCGCCTCGAAAATCGGGGTGCGGATTTCTTTATACTGATAGTTGTGACAAAGGGTCTTTGCCACTTCCTCTACATACTGCCATTTTTCCACTTCACCAGGCAGGATGTCCTGTGTACCTCTTGGAATCTGAATGGACAAGATGATTTCCTCCTTTTATCGTGCACGGTTGATCTTTATGTACATAAAAAAAGCCCTCAGTCCCTTGTATATCATACAAGGGACGAGAGCTGTTATTCCCGTGGTGCCACCCTAATTGAAGTCTATGAAAGACCTCCACTTAGCCAGTTAACGCCTGGTACGTTCATCTCCTACTAACGATCGTTTTCAGAGAGAAACCTCCTGAGTGTTCATTCACTAAGTCACATTGTAGAAATGCTCTCAGCCAAGGCATTTCCTCTCTTTACACGCGGGGGTTAGCTACTATGCTCGATCAACGGTTTTTGTAAATGTTATTTTATTTGTATAATGATACGGTTGGCGCAGGTACATGTCAAGAGGTTAAAGAAAATTTCGTCAGGATCTCTCCATTTTCTTTTTTAACAATTTCACTTCCCGTAATGACAATCCGAATTCGGAAGCAAGTTCCACGTTCAACGCATCTTTTTCACGTTCTAAAAACTGATGGAAATCCACTCCAAATAACTGGTTATCCCCATTTGCGCTCATGAATCCTTTTTCACTCGACCTCACGTACACTCATCCTTTCAAAAACATTCCTACCCTTATCATTTCCAATTACCTATTTTTCTTTCGTTTTAGAGGGATTTTATTTTTTTTATCGTATTAAAACCATAAGGATTTCTTCCGGAACCCCCCTTCTTCTAAAAAAATTTGACAGATGGGGTTCAACACTTGAGCAGGAAAATCCGATATTACTATGGGTGTTTGTATTTCTTACAGGAGGTGACGAAGATTAAGAAAGTAATCGCAGCGATGTTGATTGTGTTCCTGATGTTCCCGATGCAGCCCTTCATGGATCAGGTACAGGCTGAAACCGGAAAGGTCACGATCAGCGTCTCGACCCTTAATGTCCGGACAGGACCGGGATTGAGCTTCCCCGTATTGGCAACGGTACATAGGGGGGAAGAGTACAAAATAGTAGACACGCAACAGGATTGGTATAAAGTCGAGACAAACAGCGGGGACGGCTGGGTGGCCGATTGGCTAGTGACAGTGGATAAGTCTGTTTCCGATGATTCGTCTCCTCGAGATGGCCAGGTGAACACAGACGGTCTCCGCGTCAGAAAGGGCCCCAGCACTTCAGACGACGTTGTGACGGTATTGCAAAATGGAGATACGGTGTCCGTTATGAAAGAAGATGGAGACTGGCTGAACATTGAATCAGGAAGCACCAGGGGATGGGTCCACCGTGATTACATAACGGGATCAAAAGCCGCCCAAGGGAAAAAAAAGGTGAACCAAAAAGGGATCATCACAGATGACGCCTTGAATGTCCGAACATCACCATCCCTGCAGAGCTCCGTCCTTGGCGTATTGAATACGGGGGATGAAATAGAGGTCACCGGGAGTGTTTCCGGTTGGTATGAGATCCGGTTCGGCGACGAGGTTGCATGGATCAGTGATTCATACGTAGAGTTCTCTACCGGTTCTGATGAAGCTGAAACAAGCCCATCTGAAGAGGAATCACCCTCCGATGGAGAGATGATCGGGATCATTTCGGTACACGGTCTCAACGTCCGTGATGAAACTTCCTTGAATGGCCGAGTCGTCGGTAAAGTATCCAAGGGTGAGAAATTCACATTGTTAAAAGAGAAAAATAATTGGTATCAAATCAAGCTCCCGAATGGGGATAAAGGATGGGTTGCCGGGTGGTATGTTCAGAAAACGGTGACAGCCGCAGCCCATGAAAGCAACAGTTCAAATGAAAACATCACGATTCTTTATAATGGCACGAATATCCGCAGTGAAGCAAACACCCAGGCAAGTGTAGTCAAACGGGCTTCAAGTGGAGAATCTTACGGGGTAAAGAGTAAGGATGGAGACTGGTATGAGGTGGAATTAGCCGATGGCAGTGCCGGGTTTGTGGCCGGCTGGGTCGTTTCGGTCCGCTCTGCATCAGGTGAAAACACGACGCCAGACCGCAAGAGAAGCGGTGGTCTCGAAGATAAAGTGATCGTGATCGACCCCGGACACGGAGGAAGGGACAGTGGTACGACGGGAGCAAGTGGTACACTTGAGAAGCTTCTTACCATGAAGACAGGCGAACTCCTTGCCGAGAAGTTGAAAAGCGCAGGCGCAAAGGTCAAATTAACAAGAAAAACCGATGAATATTTATCGTTGCCATCGAGGGTATCATTATCCCATTATAATCAGGCAGACGCCTTTGTCAGCATACACTTTGACAGCATTATGGATTCTTCCATTGCGGGTCATACGACTTACTACTATCAGGACCAGCAAAAAGAGCTGGCAGAAGAGATCCACGGTAGTCTCTCGGATCGATTACCCACATCAGACCGGGGTGTCCGCATCGGGGATTATCATGTCATCCGTGAAAACAACCGGCCAGCCGTCCTGTTGGAATTAGGATTCCTCAGTAATCCATCAGAAGAAGCCAATGTTAATACTCAGTATTTTCAAGATTTGGCCGCGACGGCCATCTACCATGGTTTAAGTGATTATTTCTCAGAGTGATGTCCATTATAAATAAAAAGGCTGATTCCGGTAGTGGAATCAGCCTTTTTATCAGGTTTTACTCTCGATCAAGAGTGTAACAGGACCATCATTCGTCAGATTTACATCCATCATTGCACCGAATACGCCTGTTGCCACCCTCACTCCTTTTTCCTCAAGGATCTCATTGAAATAGTCATAGATCACTTCTGCATGGTCTGGTTTGGCTGCATTCATGAAATTCGGCCTTCTTCCCTTACGCACATCGCCATACAGGGTGAATTGGGATATGGACAGGATCTCTCCCCCGACATCAAGGAGTGAATGATTCATCTTTCCCTCTTCATCTTCAAAAATGCGAAGATTGACAACTTTGTCTGCCGCATAACGGGCATCTTCCTGTGTATCTTCATGGGTGATCCCCACAAGCAATACAGCGCCTGATCGGATTTCTCCCTTTACTTCTCCATCGACCGTGACGGAGGCTTCTTTACTTCTCTGCAGTACTACCCTCATAAAGAAATCTCCTTTAGTTCATGATTCTTCTTACGGCATATATATCTGAAATCTGTTTGATTCTCTCTACCACTTTGTGCAAATGGGAAATGTTTTGAATCGAAATGGACATATTGATGGTGGCCACTTTGTTCCGGTCCGATTTCCCGCTTACAGCCGATATATTCGTCTTCGTTTCATTCACCGCCTGAAGCACTTCATTGAGGAGCCCTCTGCGATCATATCCGGAGATTTCAATATCGACATTGTATTCTTTACGGTCATTTCCGTCACTTTCCCATGATACGGGAATGAGGCGCTGTTCCACTTCATCCGCCATGACATTCGTACAATCCGCACGATGCACTGAAACGCCGCGGCCCTTTGTAATGAAGCCGACGATTTCATCCCCGGGAACCGGACTGCAGCAGCGGGACAGGCGGATAAGGAGATTGTCGATGCCCTCAACCTGTACACCCGCATCTTTTTTTCGCTTGACGGGTTGAGCATTCAATTCTTTCATCGTTTCTTCCAGGTTATCTTCCTGTTCCCGCTTCTTCCGGTGTTTTTCCGTCAGCCGGTTGGCGATTTGAGCCGCTGTGATCCCGTTATACCCCACGGCTGCATACATATCATCTTCATTGGAGAAATTGAATTTCTCCGACACACGCTTGATGTTTTCTGGATTCAGGATTTCCTTCACATCGAAATCCTGATTCTTGATTTCTTTTTCGACCAGCTCACGGCCCTTTTCAATATTTTCTTCCCTGCGCTGTTTCTTGAAGAACTGCTTGATTTTATTCTTCGCCTGGGACGTCTGGGCAAGCTTCAGCCAATCCTGACTCGGGCCATACGAATGTTTGGACGTAAGGATCTCGATGATATCCCCTGTTTTCAGCTTGTAATCGAGCGTGACCATCTTCCCATTGACCTTGGCGCCGATCGTTTTATTACCGATTTCCGAGTGGATCCGGTAAGAAAAATCGATGGGGACGGATCCTGATGGCAATTCCAATACGTCTCCTTTAGGTGTGAATACAAAGACCATATCGGAAAACAGGTCGATTTTAAGAGATTCCATGAATTCTTCAGCATTGGCCGATTCATTCTGGAACTCGAGTATCTCCCTGAACCAGGAAAGCTTCTTCTCGAATGAAACAGGTTCATTCGCTTCTTTCCCTTCTTTATATGCCCAGTGTGCCGCTACCCCGTATTCAGCGATCTGGTGCATCTCAAGCGTCCTGATCTGAACCTCCAGGGGATCGCCTTTAGGACCGATGACCGTCGTATGAAGGGACTGGTACATATTCGGTTTCGGCATGGCAATATAATCCTTGAACCTTCCGGGCATCGGTTTCCAGCATGTGTGAACGATTCCGAGTACAGCATAGCAATCCTTGATGCTGTCTACGACCACCCGTACAGCCAGGAGGTCGTAAATTTCATTGAATTGCTTGTTCTGCAGGGCCATCTTACGATAGATGCTGTAAATATGCTTAGGGCGTCCGGAAATTTCAGCCACGATTTTCACATCGCCGAGCTTATCTTTCACTTCATTGACGACTTCCTCTAGATACTGTTCACGCTCCGCACGCTTCTTCTTCATCAAATTGACGATACGATAATATTGTTGAGGATTTAAATACCGGAGCGACGTATCTTCCAATTCCCACTTGATCTTTGAAATCCCCAACCGATGGGCCAAAGGAGCGAAGATTTCAAGTGTCTCATTTGCTATTCTCCGCTGCTTCTCCTGTGGTAAATGTTTCAGGGTTCTCATATTGTGGAGGCGGTCTGCCAATTTAATCAGGATGACCCGGATATCCTGAGCCATCGCCACGAACATTTTCCGGTGATTTTCAGCTTGCTGCTCTTCATGGGATTTGTATTTAATCTTCCCTAGCTTCGTGACCCCATCAACGAGCATGGCCACTTCGGCATTGAACGCCTCTTCAATTTCACCGAGGGAAATGCCTGTATCCTCCACTACATCATGAAGAAACCCTGCAGCAACGGTTGCCGGATCCATCTCCAGGTCCGCCAGTATCCCTGCCACCTGGATGGGATGGATGATGTAGGGTTCACCAGACTTCCGGTACTGCTCACTGTGGGCATCCCTTGCATACTCGTATGCCTTCTGGACCATTTCAACATGCTCATCGTTTAAGTATGCTCTTGTTTTATCAATAACCTGTTCCGGGGTTAGTACTTGATCTTTAGCCATGATCAAAATCACCTTTGTATTTTAATATAGTTCACGATTGTTCGATTTTAATGATTGTTACTATTATCAAAAAAAAAACAGCTTCTGTAAAGTGTTTCGCAGAAAATTCTCAGAATCCAACTGTTTTTGTCGATAAATGTCGATTCTATTCTTCTTGAAATTAAAAAAATAAGGGCTGACACGTTAACCAGTTGTCAGTCCCTTATTTCAGTATATCACACATTTCATATGTTTATCAGAATTGATAAAGGTAATTAGTATTGCATCAATGTCATAATATCGTAGTTCTCAAGTTTGTCGCGGCCGTCAAGGTACGTAAGTTCAATTAAGAACGCAGTCCCTGCAACGATTCCACCCAGTTCTTCCACAAGCTTGATCGTTGCTTCGATCGTTCCACCTGTTGCCAGTAAATCGTCCGTGATCAGGACACGCTGGCCGGGCTTGATGGCATCTTTATGGATGGTCAAAGCATCTTTACCGTACTCAAGGCCGTATTCCTTCTGGATCGTTTCACGTGGCAATTTACCAGGTTTGCGGACAGGTGCAAAGCCTACTCCAAGTGCATAAGCGACTGGGCATCCGATGATGAATCCACGGGCTTCCGGTCCTACAACCAGGTCGATCTGCTTTTCTTTTGCATATTCGACGATTTGGTCTGTAGCATATCTATAAGCATCACCATTATCCATAAGGGTCGTGATGTCTTTAAACTTAATCCCTTCTTTTGGCCAATTCTCAACGATTGTAACATATTGTTTTAAGTCCATGCTTCTACTTCCTCCTCAATTGTAACAGACTCTTCTATCCTTTCATTAAACCAAGTCTTCAACTCTTGATAGGAAGAATATAACAATTCGTTTTCAAGCTCGTATTGTTGTTGTTTCTTCTGATATGTTCGAGATTCAGAAAGATCTTTCTTGGTTTTCGCAGGATTAAGAGAAATAAATCCATTGTCTATTGTAACAAACTTCAAATCAAAAAACACCTGTGACATGAAATCGATTGTTTCTTTTGACCAGCCTTTGTATTTTGCGAGATCATCGCCATGCTTTTTGATATCGAACGATCCACGTTTGGTTAAAAAGCCGTAGTACCATTTGAAGTGGTCCCGGGTCGGCATCGTACTGAAGAAATGATCTTCTTCCTGGAAGAAATGAGCATAGATCCGGTGAGGACGCCCCTTCTTCAAAAGCTCTTCAAGTAAAGGCTTGGAATTCGGCAGATCCAAGAGCACAAGGCTCGCTTTCTCCGTTGATAACCCATCAAGAGTCGAGCTTCCCTCCAGGAGGATGACTTCATCTTTCGGCAGGTTCAGTTTGTCCAACGTGGATGGATGAAAACAAATCAACTTCTTATTTTCTTCTGGGATGAGTCCGTTCCATTTATGGACCTGCTTGATTCCCCGCACATCGAATAATTGCCAATGATCGATTTTCACATCATGTAAAAACACCTGGGGCTTCTTGCGGTTGTTCCACTCATTTATGGATAGTTCACCAATGACGGACGCATTGGAAAAAGGTGTCATGTGGTCAGCCAATTCACCAAGCCCGAAGCCTACACCATCCAATTGAATACCCTCGTCCCCTAAAACGAGCTTCAGGTGATTTTGTGCAGAGCCGATTTTTTTATAGTGCTCGATGCTCACATGATCGATGATCCACTTAGGCTTTGGATTTTTCATTCCAAAAGGCGCCAAAAGCTGAAGCTTTTCAATCGACTCAACAGTGATTTCGTCCACAGTCACAGGAGCATCGAGTTGTGTGACAGGGATGAAGTCTTCGGATGTCAGTTCCGTGCCGGCCAGTTCATTCAACCGGCTTCTCAAGTGAGATACATCGTCTAATTGCAGCGTCATTCCGGCAGCCATCGGATGTCCTCCGAAGTGGGGAAGGATATCCCGGCAGGTTGATAGATTTTTAAATAGATCAAAACCAACGATGCTTCTCGCAGACCCTTTCGCCGTCCCTTTTTCAGAGTCGTAGCTCAGCACGATGGTCGGCCGGTAAAATTTGTCGACAAGGCGGGAAGCCACAATCCCGACAACTCCTGGATTCCAGCCTTCTTTTCCGATGACGAGTACATGGTTATCCTTAAGCGGGAAGTCCCGCTCCACCATCTCAACGGCTTCCTCGGTCATCTGGGCGACGATCGCCTGTCTTTCTTTATTCAAGCCGTCAATTTCCTCTGCCAGTGCCTTGGCCTCTTCTTCGTCTTCTGTAAGCATGAGGTCAACGGCAGGATCGGCATCACCTAAACGACCGACGGCATTGATCCGTGGAGCGATCATGAAGCCGACTGTCTCTTCGGTAATTTCATGCTGCTTCGCATTGGCGATTTTGCATAAAGCTTTGATCCCCAGTCGGTTTGAACCCCGGAGCTCTGCAAGACCCCGTTTAGCCAGAAGTCGGTTCTCCCCTCTCAAGGGAACGAGATCCGCAATGGTTCCAATCGCAGCAAGATCCAGTAGATGGGTAGGCAATTCACCGTACAAGGCATGGGCCAATTTAAATGCCACTCCTACCCCGGCAAGTTCACCGAACGGGTAGGCTGCTTCTCCCACTTTCGGATGGAGTAGAGCGTAGGTTTCCGGTAATTCGGGTCCAGGTTCATGATGGTCTGTAATGATCAGATCCATCCCGAGATCTTTCGCGAGTTTAGCTTCGTTCACGGCAGAGATCCCTGTATCGACCGTGATGATGAGTGAGAACTCCTCATCCTTCGCCCAGCGGAACGCCCCTTCATTCGGACCGTATCCTTCGCTGAAACGGTTTGGGATATAAAATTCCACTTCAGCGCCAAGATCTCTCAGGACCGTCATCATAACAGACGTTGAGCTGACACCGTCAGCATCATAGTCACCGTAGACTAGGATTCTCTCTCCGTCTTGGATGGCCTTATGGATCCGTTCCGTTGCTTTTTTCATATCTTCAAATAAAAATGGATCGTGAAATGAATCGCCAGAATCAAATAAAAAATTCCGGGCTTCTTCTACATCATCCAAATCACGATTTATCAATAATTTCGCTACAAGCGAAGGTACTTTTAGTTCATTTGCCAATTCTGCTATTTTATGTTCATCTGTTTCTGTCAATATCCAACGTGTTTTTGAGTTTAACATACGTTCACCCCTCAGCCTTACTCATTATACAAAAGTGAGGGGGTTGTTTCAATCTTAATGAAAGTGTGTGAAGAGGATGTAGGATGAGTGAACGTGGTTTCAAGATGTCCCTGGGTGGGAATCCAGCCGCTTTTGGTGAAAAACCAGCCGGAATCGGGAATAATTCAGCGGATTTACCCCATTATCCAGCCATTATGGTTGAAAATCCGGCCGAAATCAAACAGAATCCAGCCAAATGACACATTTATCCAAATACAATTAAACTCCCCAGTCAAAATAAAAAAAGTCCGGCGGCAATAGCCACCAGACTCATTTATTCTCCCACTTCCCCTACCGAATCCGGAGCGCGTTTTTTTAGCGGGATATCTTCAGTCTTTTCTTTATGCATCCCCTCTGTCTGTTCCCTCAATAACATATTTTCCTTTTCAAGGGATTTGACCCTGCGCTGGACGACGAATAATCGGAACAGCCCAACGGAACCGATGATGATACCGCCCATCAGGACAGATCCGAGAATAACTAATATAAGAGGCCAGTCGGATTCACCGAACAGATAATTGACGGTGACCGGGTCGACGTTGATGACTGCAAATATTGAAACCACCAACGCAAAGAAAATACCCAATAATAATGTCCATTGAAACTTCATGAGACTTCCCTCCCTTTAAGTTAAGTCTATTTGATCATCACTTTCTTCAGAAGCAGGATTGAATGGATTGATATGAATGAATACATCATTCACATTGGATTCCTTTAGAAGCTTCTCTTTGACTCTCTTCCCGACACGATGACCTTCCTCTACTGTCATGTAAGGATCGACACTGATCTTCAAATCGATGATCACATAGTGTCCGTGTTCCCTTGCATGAAGCTCGTTGATTTCCTTCACTTCCGGGACGGTCTCCACAATTTTCCGAAAAGGCAGTACATCCTCGTCATGCATGACGTGATCAAGGGTCGTATGTATGGATTCCGCCCCCAGATGCCAAGCCATCCTGAGGACAAGCAGGGAAACGAATATTCCTGCAACAGGATCCGCATAAACAAGCCAGCCGATATCGAACTTCCCTCCAAGGATGGAAGCTGAGATCCCTACCAGTGCCGCGATGGAAGAGAATACATCCGAACGATGCTCGTATGCATTCACGATTAATGCATCACTCTTTAACCTTTTACCCAAACGATATTTGTATTGAAACATCGCTTCTTTCACAATGATGGAGAAGATGACGGCATAAATCGCAATCGCTGTCGGTGGGGTGAGAGGGTGAAAGAAGGATTCAATCGATGATTTCCCAATTTCGATCCCCACAAGGAACAACAGGACGGCCACGATGATTGCCGCAATGGACTCCGCCTTTCCGTGACCATAAGGATGATCCTGATCGGGTGGCTGCTTGGCAGCACGTAAACCGATAAAGACGGCAAGTGATCCTGCTACATCCGATGCAGAGTGAACCGCATCGGCAATCAGCGCCCGGCTATTCCCCATGATGCCTGCCGCCCACTTTATCACCGCCAGTACGATATTGCCTACCACACCGATCATGGCAGCGAATTCCGCTTTTTTAAAACGATCCTCATGATTCATTCAAGTCGCCTCCCTTTTAACTCCTATTAGTGTAACCCAATGCTGTAAAAAAACAAAAAGACAGGTCCGGGAATAAATACTTCCCGGACCTTTTGATCGTCATTATACTTGTGGTTCATCCGACCACGTTTTCTTTTCTTTTACAGTCTTGATGGTTCCTTTTTTCTTCAGTTCTTTCTTCTTCATCACGAGCCATACCTGGGAAGCGATGAATACGGAAGAATAGGTACCTGAGATTAACCCGACCAATAAAGCGATGGAGAAGTTACGGATCGACTCACTTCCGAAGATCATGAGTGCGATGACCGTGAACACGACAGTCAATACGGTATTGACTGAACGGCCCATCGTTTGTCTGATACTCTGGTTCACTACTTCTTCAATGTCCTTATCCGTCTTCAAACGGCGTTTCTTATGAAGATTCTCCCTTAGCCTGTCAAAGGTGACGATCGTATCATTGATTGAATAACCGACTATCGTCAGGACGGCTGCAATGAATGTGATATCCACCTCGAGCCTGGTCAAGCTGAAGAATGCAATGATAAAGAATGCATCATGCAGGAGCGCAAGGATTGCACCCAGTGCCATTCTCCATTCGAAACGGAACGTGACATAAATGATGATTCCGACAGAAGCGATGGCCACTGCGATCATGGCGTTCTGCGCAAGCTCTTTCCCGATTACAGGTGAAACGGTACTGATACTTGGCTCGGCACCATAGAGCTTGTTGAAGTGATCTTTCAACTTCGCGATATCGTCCTTATTCAGGTCATCCGTATAGCGGACGACGGCAATATTATTTTGATCGCCTGAAATGACGACATCGTCAGAAGGCAATTTAATCTCCTTAAGTTCGTCCTGAACCTGTTCCGTCTTCAAGCTTTGATCAGCGAGGATCTCCATCCGTGATCCGCTGACAAAGTCGATTCCGAGATTTAATCTGAAAATGGCCAGGATGATGATACCTGCCGTGATGAGTACCGCTGACAGGGTAAAGAATTTCTTTCGCTGCGCAGCGAAATCAAAGCGGTCAAAACGGGTAGGGAGATCCAATGTATCGTAGTTCTCCGCCAGGTCCTTGATTTCGGATTTTTTGACACCGAACCAGCCCGGCTTTTTATTGAAGATACGGCTGTTCACCCAAAGGCCGAGTAACAGTCGTGAACCCCATACCGCCGTAATGAAGCTTGTCAGGATACTGACAATCAGCATCGTTGCGAATCCTTTGACCGAACTTGTCCCATAGAAGAAGAGGACGGCCGCTGCAAGGATGGTCGTTACGTTGGCATCCAGGATCGTCAGGAAAGAAGATTTATTCCCTGCCTGGAATGCAGAACGTATCGGCTTCCCGACCCGCATTTCTTCTTTGATCCGTTCATAGGTGATGATGTTCGCATCAACGGCCATACCCACCCCAAGGATGAGGGCTGCGATCCCCGGCAGGGTCAGGACCCCGTTCATGAGGTCGAAAATCAACAGAATCAAGTAAATATAAACAGAAAGGGTGATCGTGGCGATCAGTCCCGGGAAACGGTAGTACGCAATCATGAATAAGAAAATGATGGCAATCCCGATGATCCCCGCAGTCACTGTCTTGTCAAGTGCCTGCTGACCGAATTGCGCTCCCACGGATGTTGAATATTTCTCGTCCAGTTTGACCGGAAGTGCCCCGGCATTTAAGAGGGACGCAAGATTCTGGGCACGCTCAACCGTAAAGTTCCCTTCGATGATGACTTCATCGGAGTTGATTGGCTTATTCACCGCCGGATCAGAGATGAATTTCGGATCCTCTTTTCCTACTTCATCTTTGTATGAATCTTTTCCTTCCTCGTAATCCAGCCAGATGACGAGCTGATTCTGAGGAGCCATGGCGGAGATTTCCTTTGTTAATTCATAAAATTTCGAGCGATCTTTCAATTTTAATGAAACGATCGGATTATTCTTGTCATCAAACGTTTGTTTCGCAGATCCCGACTCAAGATCCGATCCGTCCAGACGGACTTTATCGTTCACGTCACGGAACGTCAGATTGGCTTGAGTGGAGAGGATCTCCCTTGCTTCGTTCTGGTCTTCGACACCGGCCAGTTGAACACGGATGCGGTTCCCGTCTTCGATTTGGATATTCGGTTCACTGACACCCAATACGTTGATACGCCTGTCGAGTGCATCGGCTGTATTGGCAACGGTCTCTTTCGTGATTTCCTGGCCTTTTTTGATCGGCTGAACTTCATAAAGAACTTCAAATCCGCCCTGCAGGTCCAATCCCAGTTTAATGTTATCTACAATACTCTTCGTTGTGCCTCCCATAGTACCTGCAAGCAATACCACAAGTATAAAGAAGGCAATGATTCGGCCACGCTTTACCATTATGTATAGATCCTCCTTGCCGTTTTAAAAAAACCATACGCTATGTGCTTCAATAAGTAATATAATTCCTGAAAACTTCACCTTTCTCATTATCTATGAGAAAGAAATGAGTGTCAATTTCTTTTCGGGCTATTTTCCATTCTTATTCGGGCGAAGAAGCTCGTTCAGCTCATCTTCATTCACTTCTGCAAACCAATTGGGAGACCTGTATGCTTCGATCGTTTCAAAGCTCATATACTCACCGGGTTTGACCGTCAACACATCACTCACTAACTGAAAGAACTTTACATCCACTTCAGGCTTCTTCCATTTCTTCTTCGTTAAGTAGGACCATAGGCGGTCAGCGTCTGCCTTTCCGTATCCAAGAATTTCAAATTCTTCTACTTTGCTTACAAGCGCTGGTACTAATGATTCATAAAAACGATCGTAAGGATGCTGATTTTTCTTCATTCCCCATCCACCCCATTTGGGCTATATTCAGCCCGAATTGTTCACTACTTGTCATGCTTTGTCCACCCTTATGCATATACATCATTGTAAACGATAATACCAATTTTGAGAAGGCAGGGAATTTTATGTCAAAATTTCTGAAAGGCACCATGATCTTAATGATGGCCGCCTTTATAACTAGAATATTAGGGTTTGTGAACCGCATCGTCGTCGCCAGATTCATCGGGGAAGAAGGCGTCGGCCTATTTATGATGGCTTTCCCTACCCTCATACTCGTCATCACCGTCACTCAACTGGGGCTCCCTGTAGCCATCTCAAAAAATGTTGCCGAAGCAGAATCAAAGGGAGATATCCGGAAAGTAAAAAAAATATTGGTCGTCTCTCTTTCCATCACCATGGGGCTATCCCTCATCTTCACCCCTGCCCTCATCCTGCTCGCCCCTTATTTAACAGACGTCTTGTTTACGGATGACCGGATCTACTATCCATTGGTGGCCATTGCCCCGATCATTCCGATCGTAGCGATCTCGTCGGTCATCCGCGGCTATTTCCAGGGAAGACAGAACATGAAACCTTCCGCCTATTCACAAGTCATCGAGCAGGTGGTCCGGATTACCCTGATTGCCGTATTGACCAAAACCTTCCTTCCTTATGGGATTGAATACGCAGCTGCCGCTGCCATGGTGGCGTCTGTCCTTGGGGAACTCGCTTCCCTTCTGTATTTATTTGCAAGCTTTAAAGTTAAGAAGAAGTTCAAGATCCGTCGCAATTTCTTTAAATCGATCCGAAATGGCCGGGAAACGTTCAACGAACTCATGAGTGTGGCCCTGCCGGCGACAGGCAGCAGGATGATCGGGTCGATCGCCTGGTTTTTTGAACCGATCGTGGTAGCGAACAGTCTTGCCCTCGCCGGAGTGGCAGCAGGGATGGCGACGAAACAGTATGGTTCCTTGACGGGATATGCCCTTCCCCTTCTGTTTCTTCCATCATTCGTTACCCTTTCACTATCGCAATCTCTTGTCCCCGCCATCAGTGAAGCCAACTCTCAAAAGAATTTCACCTTAATCGAACACCGGCTTCAGCAGGCCCTCAGGTTCTGTTTGATCACAGGCGGGATATCCGTCGTCATCCTCTACGTGTATGCAAAGCCCCTCATGCAGGTCATGTATGGGAATGAAAACGGGGCAGGCTTCTTGATGATCATGGCCCCTTTCTTTTTATTTTATTACTATCAAGGGCCATTGCAGGCTGTGCTCCAGGCATTGAACCTGGCAAGGGCCGCCATGATCAACAGCCTGATCGGGGCCGTGGTGAAGACCGGCGTCATCTTTGTCCTCGCTTCACAGCCGGCTTTTGGCATCAACGGGGCGGCTCTCGGGATCGTCACCGGGTTCCTGCTCGTGACCCTGCTTCATTTCATGACCATCCTGAAATATATTCCGATGACGATTTATGCCCGGGATTATGTAAAGACGGTGTTAGTTCTGTTGGTAACCGGAGTATGGGGTCACTTTTCTTATCTTTACTTATTTGATGGTCAGTCCACCGTATTCAGATTGCTATTCGGGGTCATTACCTGTACGGCCCTTTATACCGTGCTCTCCATCACCCTTAAACTCATCGTGAAAAACGACCTTGCCAGGATCCCATTCATCCGGCGATTCATCACTCCATAGTCTCCCCAAATAAAAAAACTCCTTAACATTTTGTTGAGGAGTTTTTTTATTGGAGTCACTTTCGTAATCGGTATTGCTTCATTTTTCAAAAGTAAGCAGAAAGTTGATTTCCACTCCAGGATGCTCGCTTTCCGCGGGGCTGGCGGTGAGCCTCCTCGGCTACGCCTCCGGGGTCTCACCTGTCCAGCAATTCCCGCAGGAGTCGAGCATCCTTCCGCTCCAATCAACTTACGGAGCATGTATCCTTACACAGAAATTAAATAAGAACTAGAAGGTTAGCAAACAACCTGATTAATATTCAAAAAGATTTTTCAAATCACCAAAAAATAAAATATCGCTAAAAACTTCACTTTTTGTAGAGTGAAAACTCAAGTACAAACCTTTTAGGAATGACGCTTGTAATAGCAAAGAATGGAATGAAGCGGAAGGCATTTGACTCCTGTGGGAAATAGCGAAAAGCGGAGGCGGCTTGCTCTGCCCCGACAAGCATAAGCTAAATGGCCGGGAAGGCGTTTTTTGCCTTCTTGGACCATTTAGCTTATGACCTCAAGGGGCTAGCCGCCGGAGCTGGACAAGGGTAGGACACCACTTGAAGCCCGAGGAGGCTCAACTTCCTCCCCGCGCGAGTCTTGTGCCTGCAGCGGAAAGGAACGGTCCACCATTATAATCAGATCATTTCTCAAAGATTATTTGTTTTTTTCATCAATGTAAAATTGTCCGTTTTGGAAGCTGCAGAAGGAGATTTCCTGTACGTTTTTGAATCCGCGTTCTCTCAGTTCTTTCCGTAGCCAGAAGGACGTTTTTCCGATCATATCGAGATGGGTGGTTTGGACTTGTCCATCGAGGATCAGGGGCAGTGTCAGGGAATGCGGAGTCTTTTTGTCTTTCTGCAGGACAGATAGTTTTCCCGATGGCTCCAATATCGCAAATTCGACATCTGCCAGATTGAAAATATCCTTTTCCCTTAATTGAAGGAGCAGATCATCATAATTGTAACGCTGTTTCTTCATGGCTTGGTCGTCGATTTTTCCGTTATGGATAATGACTGTGGGTTTTCCGTCCAATAATTCCCGGAAAGACTTAGATCTGAGGGAAAACCATGCAAACAGGATTTGGACGAGGACGATGATCCCCATGGGCAGCACTGTATGAATGATGGGATCCTCCGGTTCTTCGATAGCCATGACCGCCATCTCGGCAATCATCATGAATACGACCAGATCCAGGATGCTCAGTTCCCCGATTTCCCTTTTCCCCATGATTCTAAAAATGAAAATGATCATTACGTAAAGAAAAAGAGTGCGTAAAATGATGATAAAATATTCCTCCACTACTTTTCCCTCCCATACACATGTCATTATGTAGTATCGACAGAAGGAGAAAATAAATCGGAGGAATTTTTATCCACCCATGAATGGCCGGATGTATTTAAAGTAAACGTATATGGTGGATACAGCAAGGGAAATGACGGTAACGGGAACACCAATCAGTAAGTACTGGTGAAATTTGATATGTACATTTTCCTTTGAAGCGAGTCCGGCAATGACCAGATTGGAAGAAGAGCCGAGAAGTGTACCATTCCCACCAAGGCATGCACCCAGGGCCAATGACCACCATAAGGGATCCATATTGACCATCCCGAATTCACCGAATTCCTGAATGACCGGAATCATGGCTGCCACAAACGGAATATTATCTACTACAGCTGACAATAAACCTGTTCCCCACAGGATCACAAAGGCCGTCTTCTTCATATCCCCATCCGTCGCCCGCAGTATTTCACGTGCGATTTCATCTATGAATCCTGCCTCTTCAATCCCTCCGACCAGGAGGAATAAGCCCATAAAGAAAAAGAGTGTCCCCCATTCCACCTCTCTCAAAATCTTTTCCGGAGGATGAATTTTCTCGAGGAGCAGCATAAGGAGAACTGCACCGGCAAGGGATACCGTCGTCACATCCAGATGGAACACCGGATACACGGAAAAGCCCACCAATACGAGAGCAAGTACAAATAAAGACTGAAAGAGCCCGCTGTCCCTCTTTAAATATTCCTCGGGCTTGATCCCTTTCAAAAGCAGTTTCCTGTCTTCTTTCACGTGGAGCACTTCCTTGTATACCACACACATGATTAAAAGCGTCACGGCGTAAACCATGAGAACAACCGGTAACAGGTTTTCAAGGAAGCTATTGAATGTAAAGTGCTTTACTGCCTGGCCGATCATCATGTTTGGAGGGTCACCTATAAGGGTTGCCGTCCCACCGATATTACATGCCAGGATCGTCATGATCAAAAAGGGGATGGGCGGAAGTTCAAGGACCCTGGTTAATTTGAACAAGATCGGAACGAGCAGCATAGCGATCGTCACGTTTGCCAAAAACGCGGAACCCACCGCCGCCAGGGAGGAAAACAGGACCAGGAGCGCGAGCCCGTTCCCGTTCACCCATTGGGCGATCCGGATGGCAATAAATTCAAATATCCCGGTTTTGCTGGTGATGGTGACAATCAGCATCATGGAAAACAGAAGCGTGATGGTTTTCCAGTCGATATACGTAAATAGCGCCTTTTCGATGGGAAAAGCCCCTATCAGGAGCATGGCGACCCCACCGGCCATGGCGGCCAGGACGCGATTCCATTTCTCTGACATCAATAGGATGTAAACCGAAACGAACACAATCAATACCATCATCGGAGACATGGTCACAGCCCCTCCATTTCCAGGAAGTTTCATACTAGTCTATGAGGCTTGACCACATAAAATTTCTAGTCTTTTTTACCATTGCCATGAATATGCTTGTACTAACACGGAATAAAATTATCGATTGAGAAGGGAGAGGACCGTCATAGAAGCGAAAAAAATGGGTGGTGCCGTCCTTTACGGGACGACCACCATATTTGTCATAGCGATTGCCGCAAGTTTATTATTCTCATTGCTTCTCCGGTTTACCGAACTTACTGAAAGCTCCATCACGCTGTTTGTCACGATCGTTTCATTTCTTTCTTTATTTGTTGGTGGATTTATGTCAGGTGGAAAAGGAAAGACAAAAGGCTGGGTGCTTGGAGGTTCGACAGGGCTCATTTATACCCTCGTCATTTTCTTATTTCAATACCTGGGATACGACAGCCTGTTTTCAATGGAACAGCTCATCTATCACGGCTGTTACATCCTGACCGCCATGATGGGGGGAATCCTTGGTGTCAACATGAGTGGCGGTCCGAGGGAGAGTTAGGCCATCTCCATACTAAAAAAGGGTCCCTCTTCCACGTGCCTCGGCACATGGAGAGAAACCCTTTTTTTATTATACCTGCTCGGCTCTGATGACTTCCCTGATCGCATTACGATCATATGTAAGACGGCTTCCGTCACCACACAGGATGACTACTTTACCTTCTTCGATAGCATCGATTGATCCGTGTAAACCGCCAATCGTGATGATTCTATCACCCTTCGCAAGCTCATTTTGCATTTTTGAGATCGCTTTTTGACGCTTTTGCTGAGGTCGGATCAGTAAAAAGTAAAACAGTACGAACATTAATATCAAAGGTAGTATTGTTCCTAAACTTCCTCCCATTCTTTTTCCCCTCCTTTCAATGATTTATTTATAGCATGCTTTTTTAGAAGTTTTTCGCATCAGGTCGGTTGAAGCCGTACTGCTCGAAAAATTCTTCCCTAAAGTCTCCTAGACGATCTTCACGAATCGCTTGTCTGACTTGCTCCATCAATTTTAACAGAAAATGAAGATTATGATAAGTCGTAAGGCGAATTCCGAACGTTTCGTCACATTTGATCAAATGACGGATATAGGCACGGCTATAATTTTTACACGTATAGCAGTCGCAATTCTCATCGATAGGTCTGAAATCCCTTGCGTATTTAGCGTTTTTCACGACCAGACGGCCTTCACTTGTCATTAGCGTTCCGTTACGGGCGATACGGGTCGGAAGGACACAATCGAACATATCGATTCCGCGAATCGAACCATCGATCAGTGAATCCGGAGATCCGACGCCCATCAGGTAACGGGGCTTATCCGTAGGAAGATGTGGCGTTGTGAATTCAAGCACGCGATTCATGACGTCCTTAGGCTCCCCGACAGAAAGTCCACCGACGGCGTATCCAGGGAAATCCATGGATACAAGGTCACGGGCACTTTGCTTACGAAGCTCTTCGTATTCCCCACCTTGGACGATGCCGAATAATCCTTGATCATGCGGCCGCTGATGAGCTTCCAGGCATCGCTCTGCCCAACGCGTGGTCCGTTCCACTGAACTCTTCATATACTCATATTCCGCAGGATACGGTGGACATTCATCGAATGCCATCATGATATCAGAGCCGAGGGCATTCTGAATCTCCATCGCTTTCTCCGGGCTTAGGAAAAGTTTATCCCCGTTCAAGTGATGACGGAAATGGACTCCTTCTTCTTCAATTTGGCGTAGCTTACTCAAGCTGAACACTTGGAAGCCGCCTGAATCGGTCAGGATGGCGCGATCCCAGTTCATGAATTTATGAAGGCCGCCAGCTTCCCTTATGATCTCATGACCTGGACGTAACCATAGATGATACGTATTACTTAGGATGATTCCGGATTCCATGGATTTCAGATCCTCCGGGGACATCGTTTTTACAGTTGCCATGGTGCCCACCGGCATGAAGGCAGGCGTTTCGAATGAACCGTGTGGCGTATGGACGCGGCCCAGTCTGGCACCGGTTTGTTTACATGTTTTAATGTGTTCATATGTTATTGCTGTCAACTTGGGAATTCTCCTTCCAATTTCCATTGGGTTTTACAATCGGTCATCATTTAATCAACATCGCATCTCCAAAGCTGAAGAAGCGGTACTTCTCTTTAACGGCGGTTTCATAGGCATGCATCACGTTGTCCTGCCCCGCAAAGGCGCTGACCAGCATGATCAGCGTCGACTTCGGTAAGTGGAAGTTCGTGATCAGCCCATCAATCCCTTTAAACTTATAGCCTGGATAAATGAAAATATTCGTCCATCCATTTTCTTCAACAAACGTCCCATGCTTGGATGCAATGGTTTCAAGCGTGCGGGTGGAGGTAGTTCCCACCGTTATGATCTTGCCCCCATTTGCCCTTACCTCATTCAAGAGGCGGGCGGTCCCTTCCGATACCTGATAGAATTCGGCATGCATATCATGGTCTTCAATGGTCTCGACGGAAACCGGCCTGAATGTTCCGAGTCCCACATGGAGGGTGATGAAAGCAATGTGTACACCTTTTTCTTTCAGCTCTTCCAACAGTTCTTCCGTAAAGTGGAGACCTGCAGTCGGCGCGGCCGCTGAGCCCCGTTCCCTTGCAAACACCGTCTGGTAGCGGTCCTGTTCTTCCAATCGTTCACGAATGTACGGCGGCAGCGGCATTTCACCCAACTCATCCAATACTTCGTAAAAGATCCCCTCATATCGGAATTCAAGGATCCTTCCACCGTGATCCTTCAAGTCCACACAGGTTGCCCTTAATTTGCCATCACCGAAAACGATCTCCGTTCCGACACGGATCCGTTTTGCCGGCTTCACAAGGGTCTCCCACTTGTCACCATCCTCCTGTTTCAGAAGGAGCACTTCAATATTGGCACCTGTATCTTCTTTCTGCCCAAAAAGACGTGCCGGCAGAACCCTTGTATCATTCAGGACGAGACAATCCCCTTCCTGGAGGTACTCGGTGATCTGTTTAAAACGGATATGCTCCATGGAACCATCTTCTTTATCCAATACCATCAGCCTGCTCTCGGAACGATTCTCAAGAGGAGTCTGGGCAATCAATTCTTCTGGTAAATGAAAATCAAAATCTTCTACTTTCACAGTTCGTCACCTGGCTTATGTAAATCTCACTCATGAATCCTATTTGAATCTCCCGATGAAATAAAAGACAACGGAAAGTATAACACTTATCAGAATAGAAGTCATAAGTGGAAAATAAAATGTCGCATTTTCTTTTTTGATGATGATGTCACCCGGCAGCTTCCCTATTTTGATGAATTGCATAAGGAAGCCGATCACGAGGATGATCGCGCCGATGATCATGACTAATTTAGGCAGCCCTGTCAATTATCCGGCACCTCCAATTGGAAATGGTCATACACAAGATGAGTAACGATCCTCCCTCTCGGCGTACGCTGGATGAATCCAATCTGCAAAAGGTACGGTTCGTACACATCTTCAATCGTATGGGACTCCTCCCCGATGCTTGCGGCGATCGTATCAAGTCCAACGGGTCCTCCCCTGAAGCGCTCGATGATTCCTTTAAGAAGCTTATGGTCAATATGATCGAGACCGAGTTTATCGACCTGGAGAAGTTCAAGGGCTTCCCGTGACAGGGTGGTGGTGATATCCCCATTCCCCTTCACCTGGGCGAAATCCCTTACCCTCCTGAGCAGCCGATTGGCGATACGCGGAGTCCCTCTCGATCTCCGCGCCAATTCTTCAGAAGCCGTAGCTTCAATCTTTGTGTTTAAAATCGCCGCTGTCCGCTGAACAATTTCATTCAACTGTTCTTCATTATAATATTCCAACCGGCATAAAACACCAAATCGATCTCGAAGGGGAGCCGATAAGGCACCGGCGCGGGTCGTCGCCCCCACCAGTGTAAAAGGCGGAAGATCCAAACGGACAGACCGTGCACTTGGACCATTCCCGATCACGATATCCAAACAGAAATCTTCCATTGCAGGATAAAGGACCTCTTCGATGGCCCGGGGCAGCCGGTGGATTTCATCGATGAACAACACATCACCCGGCTCGAGTGCCGTAAGGACGGCGGCCAGGTCTCCCGGTCTTTCGATTGCCGGTCCCGAGGTCGTGCGCAGGTTCACACCCATCTCATTGGCAATGACGGCCGCCAGGGTCGTTTTCCCTAATCCCGGCGGCCCGTATAGAAGGACATGGTCCAGGGTCTCCTGTCGCATCTTTGCCGCTTCGATGAAAACCTCAAGATTATGCTTGACCTTATCTTGCCCAATATATTGTTTTATTGTCTGAGGACGCAAGGAATATTCAAAGGAATCTTCATTTAATTCCGATTCTCCTGATACGATTCTGTCTTCCATTTAGACTTCCTCCTTTCATAGCAGTCCTTATTTCAAGAGAAGTTGAAGGGCTTTCCGGATGATTTCATCTGACGAATGCCCTTCCCCTTTCAATTTAGGGGTGATTTTCTTGATTTCGCGTTCAGAGTAGCCCAGGGCTTTAAGGGCAAGGATGGCTTCATCGAATGCCTCGTCCTTTCCATGGGATACTTCCGCCTCCTCATGATCTGAGAACAGGCTTGGGAAATAATCAGGCACAACATCCTGCAGCTTCCCTTTTAAATCGAGGATCATCTGACGTGCCGTCTTCTTCCCTACACCAGGGAACTTCGTCAGGAAACTTTCATTCTCTTCCTCGATCGCCGTGATCACCTGCTGCGGGGCACCTGAAGCCAAAATCGCCAGGGCTCCCTTTGGCCCGATCCCCGATACATTTAATAGTTTCATAAAGAGGAGCTTCTCTTCGATGGCAAGAAACCCGTAAAGGGCGATAAGATCCTCCCTTACATGCTGATATGTAAAAATCTGAATCTCTTGATTTTGATATTTTGAATACACAAATGGATTCGCCGTATACAACTGATACCCGATCCCATTATTCTCCACCACAACATACTCGGGACCCACTTGACTGACCGTCCCTTTTATATACTCATACATTTCATTCTCTCCCCATATATACCACTACTTGGTCTTTCATCTACATTTTCAAAAGACTACTTTGGCAAAGATTGATGTTTTTGATTATAGAATCTGCCTGTGCTCTGTCAATTAAAGTGCGCTGGATGGTGAGGGGAACCGCTTCGCTTTCCGGCGGACGTACGGCCGAGCCTCCTCAGCTTCGCTTCCGGGGTCTCGGCACGCCCGTTTTTCCGCAGGAGTCTTCGCAGTTCCCCTCACCATCTTTCAAGAGTTTTTTCGTGACAGAGCTAGAAGGTCTTTTTCAAATGAAAATAACCTCTTCCCACCCTATAAGAACATTTGCTTAGACAGTTGATTGAAGCGGAAGGTGCTCGACTCCTGCGGGAAATGCTGGACAGGTGAGACCCCACAGGGCTTTAGCCCGAGGAGGCTCACCGCCAGCCCCGCGGAAAGCGAGCACCTGGAGCGGAAATCAACTACATCATGCTCCTCTAGATATCAATAAACCTTACGAAAAGGATCTTCAAAAAGACATATAAAATCTATTGTATCATATCACTATTTGATGGGATGGGAAAGGGAGACCAAAGAGAAACACCTGTTCTTATTTTATCAAAGAATGCGGGGATTGGGCAGAGGAAACGGTAAAATAAAAAACCAGTGGCATATGCACTGGTTCTTTGCTGTTATTTAGGGACGGAATAGGGTTTGTATTGTTCGAGTACCTCTTCATACTCCTGTTTCGACTTAATGGGGATGCCTTTGACGAGGTCATCGTGACGCTTACTTTCAAGCTTCCCTACATCGATCTGGAAAAAGGATTGAATGATTTCCGCCTGTCCGGGTCTCCCGTTAAAGATGGACAGTACTCCCTTATCCGATATACCGAAGTAGCCATTGGTCTTGAGAAGAGGCGAAATATCATCCATCTTCTTCTGGAATACGATCTGTTCTTCCGTCATATCCATCAGCTGCCAGTCATCATACGCAGCCCAGAAGTCTTCCATGCTCCAAATCGTTTCCTGCACGATTTCCTCGCTCACTTCCCCGTCCAGATACACGCGTTCCAATATAACCGTGACCGTATGGGCGGACGCAACCTCAGCAGGGGTTTCGTTCAGCATCTCCAGGGAACTGCCGTCTGCAGCCTGTTTTTCCTCTGTATAAAAAAACGTGAAATAAAACGCACCGACTAACAACAATACCATAAACACGATTCGAACCTTCATCGTCATCGTGATCACCTCGAACTTGATTTATGTAACGCTCTATCCACTAGTCTTACCAAAGCCTGTTAAGAATATCCAACCTGCCCCAAACTTTTTAGGGACGGACCTCACCCGCAAAAAAAAGACTACCCAAGAGTTCTCACTCTTTAAGTAGTCCATCCTTGTTTATCGGTTGATGCGGTCCTTTACCGACCGGAACATATCATGCATGTCGAAGTTGAGAGCGTCCCTCGGGCCGCCGTCACGTAAATCATTGTCGATGTTTCTTACCCGGCTGAAGGTTCCTTCATCCGTCACCACTGAAACCGTTCTCCCGTTCAGATAAGGCTGCACGGCTTCTTTTACACGTGCTTTCGTTTCCTCGATCTTACTATGGTCATCAAGCTCAATGGCTATGAGGACGTCTGAACCATAGGCGACGGCACGAACGTCACTGACGTTCTCCACCTTCCCCGTCACATCGCCTATCTTCTCGGCCAGATCCCCTTCGTAAGCTGTATAATAGGATCTTCTTGCAGATCGGGTATTATCATCAAGGTGACCGTGATAATTCGCATCCCCATGGCTTGCACGGGCGTCCCTTGCCAAGAAGTTCTTGTCATAATCGGCAAGCGGCCGGGATGGGTTCTTAGGGTTTCCATTCTCATCCCTCACCTGAAGGAACTGGCGTTTCTTTTGACGGATATCCTGCCCTTCTTTTCCGGCAGAGTGATCATACATTTCAGTCAGAGGTCCGTCCCTCTCGTCCCGGTTGTCCCCGCCATGTCCCTCGTTGGAGTAGAAGCCGAGTGGCTCGTAGGAGTCTGAATAACGGTCTTGGGCTTTTTCTTCTCCACTGTTACAAGCAGCAAGACCCAGGGTCATGACGGCTGTTAATGGTACCATGAATAATCGTTTATTCAAGTTACGTTTCCCCCTTCAACCCAATACTTGAGCATTCTTTCTGCTCACCATTAGGTTGTGAAAGGAGATTCTCTTTCATTCGGGTCAATGTTTGGAGACATCCCCTACAATTGGGTATTGATCCTTTTCACTTCTCCATGCAGTTCTTGATTAAATTGCATCCGCTGGGAGAATTGCTGGATCGTCAAGTTCGTTAAATAACCCCATACACGCTGTTTGTACGATTGATCTTCCCTGATGAATCGGTTCCACTCCCTGAATACATCGGATGGATACATCAATCCGATGTGAAAGATAAGATGATCGCGATAAGTATGGAAGTGTTCCATTTCTTTGATATCACTGAGGGACCAATTTAAATAAGGCAAGATCCGATTGCAGTATTGCAGGTCGTCCGTTATTTCCGTGGAGAGTGACATAAGATCAAAGTCGATCAAATAGACAACCCCGTTCTTTCCCCTTAAGAAATTATGATGCGCCACATCTCCATGGGTGATGCAGTCCCCATGTTCATGGATGCCGACCGATTTCAATTCTTTAAGTGCCCATTTCCCCCACTCTAAATACGTATATAAGTAATATGGCTGAATGAATGCCTGCAAATAGGGGAGATTATATTGAAACTGCATCAGCCGTTTTTTCCATTTCTTCAGCCAGTGATAGTGAGGAATCTCTTCTGTCCATGAACCATGGATGGTCTTTGAAACGGCATGAAACTTTTTCAATACGTGCAGTGCATCATCCCTGTCAACCGCCTGGTCGTAATGAATGGCCTTTGACGTGTCCAGCCACATCGTAATACCGATGGGGAATCCTTCAAATAATAAAAGCTCCCGTTCATGAATAGGATGAAACGGCAGGACATGATAGAACTTTTCCCTTAAAAGGGTTGAAATCAGCCGTTCCTGTAGGAGGAACTTCAATTGATTGGGAAATCGCTTGACGAACCATTTACTCCCATGGCTTTTTAGCATCCATTTTCCTTCTTTAATCGTTTTCAGTGATGCCCCGGGATCCTTTAATTTATATTGCAAAAAAGAAAGGAGACGATGTGAATAATCGTCCCCTCGTGCATGCATCTTATCCCTCAAAATCATCGTCATTGAAATTCGGCATGCTGAATGCTCTTGGACCAAACATTCCCGGTGATCCCATTTGCATACCCTGGCCTTGAGGTCCCATTGGCATCCCCTGAGGGCCCATTCCCATTCCCTGACCTTGAGGTCCCATCGGCATTCCTTGACCAGGCATTCCCTGCCCCATCATTCCCGGACCGTAGCCGTATGGCTGTTGCATTCCTTGAGGCATCTGCTGCGACATCATCGGTTGATGCATCATTTGACCATATTGAGGTCCACCGCATCCGCAATCCCCCTGGTCACTTGCTCCCATCACATTGGATGGCTGACCCATAGGCGTTTGATACTGTGCTCCCATCACATTGGACGGTTGGCCCATCGGCATTTGATATCCGCCCATGGAAGGCGACTCCTCAGACATCATTCCCTGTACCTGGCCTCCAGGTCCCATCGGATACCCGCCCGGCATGCCGCCTTGGAATCCCGGTCCCGGCATGACTGGGGAGACAGGATAGCAGTTCTGTGGATACGGCATGTATGGAGCCTGTTGCTGTGGCATTTGAACAGAAGGGTAGTTCTCTTCTGATGCACCCATTACTCCAGAAGGCTGACCCATCGGCTGCTGCATCGGCATTTGCATCGGTTGCTGCATATGCATCGGCATCTGCATTGGCTGCTGCATCGGCATTTGTCCTTGTGGCATATACGGCATAACAGAGGACGACTCTTCGTCATATCCCATTTGCGGCATCATCGGCATGTTCTGCATTCCTGGCATCGATTGAGCACCTTGAACCTGACTGCCAGGTCCCATAGGCATCCCTTGACCCATTGGCATCCCTTGACCCATTGGCATTCCTTGGCCCATTGGCATCCCTTGGCCCATTGGCATTCCATATCCTGCTCCTGGATGCATTCCATGTGGCGGACAGAAACCTGATCCTGGCATGACCGGGGAGACAGGTACGCAATTATTCGGGTTATAATACATAGGCTGGGTGTTCCCTCCTTGTGGTTGTGATGGCATTTGTAAGCTTTCCTCTTCTTGAACACCTTTTACGGCTTCCTGCTTTGGTTTTGGCATCGGCTTAGGCTGTTCTTTTGCTTTAGGGAGTACGTTGGTAGGTTTAGGCGGTGATTTAGGTTTTGGCATTGGTTTAGCCTGTTGCTTCGGCTGCTGTACTTGCATGTTTGCCATATTCATCATGTAATAGTTGTTAATATCGATTTCCGGTACGACTGGTTTCGGCATTTTTGGTGCAAAAGGCTTTTGTACTTCTTTCGGCATTTCTTTCTTTGGTTCTTCGACCGGCATGGCCATAGGCTTCTGCTCTTTGAATGGATGCTCTGCTTTAGGCATCTCCTTCATCGGCATCTCTTTGGATCCGTATTTGATTTGTGTCTCTTTCTTTACGGTTCCGCCTGTAGTCGGCACTTTTATCTTCATGCCGGGCATGATCATATCGGGATTTGAAAGCTGGGCATTCATCTGTTTTAATTCTTCGAAATTCACGCCATACTTCTTGGCGATCTTCCAAAGAGTATCCCCTTTTTGAACGATATGGATTTTCACTCTTTTTCCCTCCTCAGGCATAAGTCTATATATCCTATGACAAGATAGGCAAATTGCTAATCATCTACATAAAAACTTATGAGATATGAAAAAAAAATATACCGTATCCTGGATAGGGACGGTATATTTCAGCTTGTTCATTTTTATAATCGCTTGCATCAAGCACGTGTCAACATGCGGTCTAAAGCAAAGAGTGCATTCTTCGAAACATCTCGATCCACCTTGATGATATTTTCGGGATTTTGTTCCATTATTTTTTCCAACGACCAAAGGAGATGTGGTAAATCGATCCGGTTCATCGTTAAGCAGGGGCACATATATGGATTCAGGGAAACGATCCGTTTATCCGGATGCTCTTTGATCAGCCGTTTCACAAGATTCATCTCAGTCCCGATGGCAAAGGCAGATCCGGAAGGTGATCCTTCAATCGTTTCTATAATATATTTTGTACTGCCATTCAAATCGGAATTCTCCACTACTTCCCGGCGGCATTCAGGATGAACGATGATTTTCATATCAGGATGATTTTCACGGATATCCTCGATATTTTTCACAGTGAAATTTTCATGCACCGAGCAATGACCCTTCCATAGGATCACTTTCACTTCTTCCATGTCGCCATCATAGATAAGCTCGTTTTGAATGGGATCCCAGACGGCCATCTCACTTAAGGAAACACCAAGATCAGCCGCCGTATTGCGTCCTAAATGCTGATCAGGCAAGAACAGGATACGCTGTTTCTCTCCCAATGCCCATTCAACCATTTTGTGGGCATTGGAAGATGTAACCGTGGCTCCCCCATTCTTTCCGACAAAGCTTTTGATGGCTGCAGTCGAATTCACATACGTAAGGGGGATGATACTGTCACCGAACATCTCCATGAGCTTCCCCCACGCCTTTTCGGTCTGATAAATATCTGCCATATCCGCCATGGAACATCCGGCCCTCATATCCGGCAAGATGACCACTTGATGATCCTCCGTCAGGATATCTGCCGTTTCAGCCATGAAATGGACCCCGCAAAACACAATGAACTCCGCTTCTTTATTCTCAGCCGACAGTTGGGCAAGCTGCAGGGAGTCACCAACGGCGTCGGCAAATTGGATCACTTCGTCTTTTTGATAATGATGCCCGGGAATAAAAAGCTTCTTTCCCAACTGCCGCTTGATTTCCCTCACTCTATTTTCCATCTCTTCCGTCGAAAGGCTGGTGAGTGATTCAGGCAGGACGTTCGTTTCTTTCGTTAATTCTTCGAGTAATCCCATGTTCATACCCCTTTTCCTATTCGTACTCTTGCACTGATATCAAGTGATTTCACAGAATGGGTCAAGTACCCGAGGGAGATATAATGAACCCCTGACCCCGCATAGGCATGAAGGCTCTCCCTGGTGATGCCGCCAGATGCTTCCGTCACGATATGAGGCGGCACAAGATGTATCCACTCCTTAATCGTCGACGGAGTACAGTTATCGAACATGATGACATCTGCCCCTGCATCAATCGCTTCCAATAATTGTTCCTTCGTTTCAATTTCGACTTCCACTTTCACCATATGACCGATTCGCTTTTTCACCTGCTTGACAGCCTCGGTGATCGACCCGGCGAATGAAATGTGATTATCCTTTAACATGACCGCATCATAAAGACCATTTCTGTGGTTGAACCCGCCCCCGGTCCTTACAGCGTACTTCTCAAGCATCCGGAGACCTGGCGTTGTTTTCCGCGTATCACACAGCCGGACCCCGGTGCCTTTCACCTGTTCAACCGCACGGTACGTTGCCGTTGCAATACCGCTCATTCGCTGGATCAGATTGAGGACCACCCTTTCCCCTTGGAGGAGATCCCCCATCGGACCACGGACCTCAGCAATTGATTGTCCCGCTTCCACCCAATCACCATCGGCAGCAAATACCTGGACATCCACTTTGGGATCCATAAGAGAAAAGCCGATTTCAATCACATTTCTTCCACAAAAAACACCCTGTTCTTTCATAAATAGTGAAAAGGAGCCTTCATCGCTTTTACTGAACAAGAATTCAGACGATAGATCACCATCACCCAGATCTTCCTGGTAAAACGTTTCAAGCATAGATTTTAGTTTCATTTTGTTCATGATCGTCCACCCTCAAGCGCCCTTCATTTTTTTGTAGAACCATTTTCCGTTTCAACCATCCTGCATTATCTTCCTTAGGGAAATCTGCCCGGATGTGGCCTCCCCTGCTTTCAGTCCTTAATAGTGCAGACTCTGTAATAAGGAGGCTTACGATCCACATGAAATACAAGTGAATTTCTTCACGTGAATTAAAATCAATATGCTCACAGAAGGTAAGGGGCTGTTCTTTTAACCACTTCAAATGAGCGGATAAGCCTTCCCCCCTCCGAATGATTCCGACGTGATTCATCATTCCTTCTTTTAATTCGTGTGCATGAAAAGGAATCGATAATGGGTCCCCTTCCTCAATCCGGTCCAATGGGGAATGCTCATGTGCGGAGAATAAGGCTCCACTCCCCTTCAAATATTCACCGAGCCGCTCCCCGTACACCAATCCTTCCAGCAGGGAATTACTCGCCAAACGATTTGCTCCGTGGATGCCGCTGCATGCCACTTCCCCGATGGCATAAAGTCCTGGAATATTGGTCCTCCCTGCCCGATCCGTGACGATCCCGCCCATCATAAAATGACAACCAGGGGAAACAGGGATTCTCCCTTCCCCGATTGGAATGTGATGTTTTATACATAAGGCGGTAATAGAAGGGAACTTCCTTTGAAAGTCTTCTATTCTACTAATATCCAGATACACATTTCTTCCTTTCCGTCGTTCCTTGTATATACACTCCGCCACAATATGCCTAGGCGCGAGTTCCAGGAGGGGATCGATGCCCTCCATGATCCTTTTTCCCTCGTCATTCAGGAGTATGGCTCCCTCTCCTCTCACCGCCTCTGAAATCAGACCGCATGTTTTCCCCTCCGACCAAAGGAGCGTCGGATGAAACTGAATGAATTCCATATCGGAAAGTCTTGCTCCTGCAAGAAAGGCAAGGGCCATGCCATCTCCCGTCACGGACGGATGATTGGATGTAGACGGATATAACCCACCGATTCCCCCTGTTGCAAGGACAATATGAGGAGCATAGTAAAGGCGGATGGCGTCATCTTTATCCTTTGTCTTCACCCCGCAGCAGTGTCCCCTGTCATTTTTGACAAGTTCGTACACCATTTCCTGTTCCACAAATCGAACCTTTTCCTGTGAAAGGGATTTCAATAAATGGTTCATTAAATATTTCCCCGTCTGATCCCCCCCGCTATGAAGGATTCGATGTTCACTATGGGCCCCTTCCATTCCAAGAGAAAGGCTTCCATCCTCTTTCCGATCGAAAGGTACCCCTTCATACACCAGGGATTCCACGATCCTCTTTCCATCTGTTATAAGCTCTTTCACACTGTCTTCAGGCTGGTGATAGCATCCTGCTTCCAATGTATCCTTTATGTGGGCATGGACAGAATCCTTCAGTCCTACAGGTGCCGCAATCCCGCCTTGAGCGAGATACGAGTTACCGCTTTCGATTTCACCCTTTGTGATAATCATCACATAATAATGATCTTGAAGTCTCCGTGCCAATTGCAAAGCGGCAATGCCACTTCCTACGATGATTATATCGGCTTTTTCCATCAAAAACCCTCCTGATTATTTACAGGTGTCTTGACACATATATTTACACATATTTAAACTAATGACAAGAGTTTTTTACAAGACTCATATATTCAGACAATTCCCATTAAAGGCAGGTTACATGATGAACTATTTTGATTATGCCGCTACAACTCCTGTAGATGCAGAGAGTTTAGACGTATTTCGGACCGTTAGTGAAGAATTCTGGGGCAACCCCAGCTCTCTTCACGATATCGGAGGGAAAGCAGAGCAGCTCCTTTCAAGATGCAGAGAAAAACTGGCTGGGCTGCTCGGCGTCCCCTCCAAAGGGATCCACTTTACTTCCGGAGGGACGGAAGGGAACCATTTAGCCCTCGTCACCCTGGCACTAAGTAGGCAAAAAAAAGGGAAACACATCATCATCGGAGGAGGCGAGCATTCTTCCCTGCATTCCGCAGCCGCTTTCCTTCAGGGGCTGGGCTTTACTGTCACGAAAATCCCTTTCACTTCTGAAGGCCTGGTCGATCTACTTGTTCTAAAACAATCGCTTACAGAACAGACGACCGTCGTGAGCATCGGGCACGTCAATGGGGAGATTGGAACGATCCAGCCACTCCATGCCATCCATGATCTACTGAAACATCGTCATATCCTTTTTCACAGCGATATGGTTCAATCATTCGGAAAAATGGACGTCACGGAATTTACGTCCAAGGTCGACAGCTTCACCCTTTCATCCCATAAGATTTACGGTCCCAAAGGTGCCGGCGCATGTTATATCAATCCTAGCCTCGACATCACCCCCATGATACCGGGACAAACCCATGAAGACGGCTTCAGGGGGGGAACGGTGAATCTTCCGGGGATAGCGGGATTTGTGACAGCCGCTGATCTATGCTACCGTTCCTTGGCAACGTCTCATTACATGGGGTTGAGAACTCATTTCTTAAAAGGACTGAAAGAACAGCTGCCCGGCCGGTACACTCTTTATGAAGGGCCTGCACATGCCCAGCTGCCGCATGTCATCGGTCTTGGCATCCATGGCCTTGAAGGTCAGTGGCTTATGCTTGAATGCAACAGGCGCGGAATGGGGATCTCAACGGGCAGTGCATGCGGTGCCAGTTCACACGACTTACCCAAGACCCTTCAGAGTATGGGCGTCAGTCAGAGAGCAGGGAAAGAATTCATCCGGATATCATTTGGAAGGGAGACAACGGAGGAACACATAACAGAATTGGTCCACGCGTTGTCTGACATATATGCGTCCCTGACCTCTCCCTTAACTTGAAGACCCGGTTGTGATATGATTTCCTATATCGATTGGGGACGGAGGAGATAATGTTGGCAGGAAAAAAAATCCTGGGAGAAGAAAGAAGACAGTGGATCCTCGATAAGCTAATGACGAAGCAAGCCCCGATTACAGGGGGAGAGCTCGCGAAGCAGACTAATGTCAGCCGGCAGGTGATCGTCAGTGACATCACCTTACTTAAAGCCAAAGGCGAACCCATCATCGCGACGAGTCAAGGCTACTTGTTCATGCCTGCCTCGAATCAGGATACGATGGTTGAACGCACGGTCGCTTGCAGGCATCACCCTCACCGGTCGGAAGAAGAACTCTTTTTACTTGTCGATCACGGGGTCACAGTCAAGGATGTCAGGATCGAACACGGTGTGTATGGTGATCTGACCGCGTCCATCATGGTGTCAAACCGTAAGGAAGTCGAGCAATTCATGAAGAAGATCGAAGAAACCGGGGCATCCTTCCTATCAGAATTGACCGACGGTGTCCATTTACATACACTGATGGCCCAAACGGAACAAACATTGGATAAAGCAGAAGATGCGCTTCGCGAAGCAGGCTTCTTGATTCAGGGGGATTTATAGGACTGAGAGCGGCATATCCTATTATGAAAACCGCGAAAAAAAAGGCAGAATCCACAAGGAATCTGCCTTTTTTCTTTAGTTATCCAGTAAATAAGAAGAATATGTCCCAATCATTTTTACCGTGCATCCGAGGGCTTCCATTTCACTGATGGCTCCGGGAAGGAGGACATCATCCATTTCATGGGCCACATCAATCAAGAAGAAATAATCACCGAGCCCCGTTTTCAAGGGTCTTGATTCAATTTTACTTAAATTCAGCTGTCTCCAGGCAAACGTGGACAATACCTGATGAAGCGCACCCGATCTGTCTTTCGGAAGAGTCACCATCAAGGTTGTCTTCTCCATGCTCTTTTCCTGAGGCAGGGTCAGTGGATCCGGTGTCTTATGTAAGACGATGAACCTCGTATGATTATAGGCAAAATCATGAATGTTTTCATGCAGGATGTTCAATCCGTATTTTTCTGCTGCCAGCTCGTTGCCGATCGCCCCAAGGAATGAATCAGGATTCTCACTTACGAATTTAGCAGCGGCAGCCGTACTCGTCGTCTGCTCCAATGGCACCCCGCGAAACTGCTTATGTAAAAATTTATGACACTGTGCCAATGCGTGGGAATGGGAAAGGACTTTCCCGATCCGGTCTTCGCTGTCACTCCACGCGGGATGAATCATTAAGTGCTGCTGAATGGCGGACGTCAATTCAGCGACAATCGCTAAGTTCGCTTCATGAAACAAATAATCCACCGTAATATGTACCGAGCCTTCCAGGGCATTCTCCAAAGGCACCACGGCGTAATCCACTTCACTCTCGATCACTGCCTCGATGCAATCGGGTATCGTCACATACGAAACCGTTTCTTCTTCGGGAAAAGCCTTCTTGACGGCTAAATCTGTAAAGGAAGCCTGTGGTCCTAAATATGCAATTTTCACTCTGATCTTCCTCTCACACTATTGAAATTTATTGAACATTCTAACACGTATGGGATCAAAGGGAAAGGTTTTCCCATAAAAAAAGAAGCGTCAGGCTCCGGAACCCAACACTTCTACTTTCTCGACAAATTCCAAACGACGGAGCTTTGAGAGCAAGTCTTCCAATCCGATCGTGAGGTCCGTCACATTCAAGGAGAGGGTGACATTCGCCCTTCCCTGCAGCGGGATCGTCTGATGAATCGTTAATATATTGCAACCATGCTTGGCTGTTTCACTTAATAGATGAGACAGTGTCCCTGACCGGTCCTCCAAATGAAAGAACAGGGTGATGATCCTTTCCTTCACGATGGTGTGGAAAGGAAAGACCGTATCCCGGTATTTGTAAAAGGCACTCCGGCTCAAATCGACCCGGTGGACCGCTTCCCATACGGAATCCGCCTTGCCTCTTTCAATCAATTCTTTTGCATCCAGGGTTTTCTTCATCGCTTCCGGCAGCACGTCTTCACGCACCAAATAAAACTTGCCTTCTTGAAATTTTTTCCCCAATGACTATTCCTCCAATTGTCGAGCTGTAGAGGTTCGAATAAAACCGCTTTCGCTCTCTATTGTAAAACAGGTGACGGCAGATTTCAGCCACCACCTGTCAATTCGTCTGAATAGATAAAGGATGAAACTTAATCTACAAATTCGAACTCATATTTAATTAAGCGGATCGTATCGCCATTTTTGGCACCACGTTCACGAAGGGCATCATCCACACCATACGAACGAAGCTGTCTGGCGAAACGTCTTGCCGAATCTTCCCGTGAGAAATCCGTCATCTTGAACAATCTCTCGATCTTCGCACCGCTGACGACGAATGTGCCATCAGGGTCACGGGTGATTTCGAATTCTTTTTCTTCCTCTTCATGCTTATAAAGAACGCGGTGAATACCCGTTTCTTCTTCTTCATGGATCGGGAATTCTTCTGTTGTTTCCACCTTATCCGCAACGGCATACAACAGTTCGGCGAGACCCTGTCTTGTGACCGCGGAGATTGGGAACACAGGATAATCCTCCTGAAGTTTCTCTTTGAAGACCTTCAGATTCTCTTCTGAATCCGGCATGTCCATCTTATTCGCAACGATGACTTGAGGACGCTCTGTCAAACGAAGATTGTATTGCTTAAGCTCTTCATTGATCGTCAGGTAATCCTCGTATGGATCTCTTCCTTCCATTCCGCTCATATCGATGACGTGCACGATGACACGGGTACGTTCAATGTGGCGAAGGAATTGATGTCCTAGCCCCACACCTTCGTGGGCACCTTCGATCAATCCTGGAAGATCGGCCAAGACGAAGCTTCTTCCATCTCCCGTTTCCACCATCCCAAGATTCGGTACGATTGTCGTGAAATGGTAGGAGGCGATCTTAGGCTTCGCTGCTGAAACAACGGAAAGCAGTGTTGATTTCCCTACGCTAGGGAATCCGACCAATCCCACATCAGCAAGAAGCTTCAATTCCATCACGATATAACGTTCTTGACCCGGCTCACCCTTCTCAGACAGCTCCGGTGCAGGATTCGCAGGCGTTGCAAATCGGGAATTCCCTCTTCCGCCGCGTCCACCTTTCGTGATCACCGCACGTTGACCATGCTGTACAAGGTCGGCGATCGTTTCACCTGTGTCATCATCCTTCACAACAGTCCCAGGTGGCACCTTGACCACCATATCCTCTGCATTGCGGCCATGCTGATTCTTACTCATCCCGTGCTCTCCGCGAGGTGCCTTGAAATGACGTTGATAACGGAAATCCATCAACGTCCTTAAGCCTTCGTCCACTTCGAAAATGACGTCTGCTCCGTGACCGCCATCTCCCCCTGCGGGACCACCTTTTGGTACATATTTCTCGCGACGGAAGGCAACCATACCGTTACCGCCGTCACCGCCCTTTGTATAAACCTTGACCTGATCTATAAACATACTTTCACTCCTAACTTATCACTGCAATCGCTTCAATCATTCAGCGATAACATGAACGACAAGAACCTCTTCTTGAAGTTGTTCTAATTCTATATTTTCTCCATTTGATAGTTGATTTTTGATCCAGTCTTCCACTAAGCTTGTACTCTTTAGTATACCTGTGAAATCAAATATAAAACGGGATTGTTCTTTAGTAATGTCAAGTATAATGGATAATTGATTTTCTACATTGTTCATTACATTTGATTCAAGGAATTCCAGAAACTCCTTGCACCAATTGTAAAGTCTTTTGTCTTCAAGCCGGTGAGGCTCGAGTCGAAGGACTTCAAAATCCAGCTTAATCAAATGTCTTGACCAATTATAGGTTAATATCCATTCTGCCAATAATGGCAGCTTCACATTCGAAAGCTTTGATTCATTTTGCGCAACGAGAACCATTTCCTCGATGACCTGTTTCGCCCGCTCCACACGGCCAAGGTCCAGATTCCCTTTAATTAATTGCAAATCATTCATCCAGTCGTGGCGGGCATGCCTCAACGCCTCGACTACACCCCAATTTTCGCTCATAATCTAACTCCTATACTTAAGTGCTACCTGTAAGTATATCAAAGATGGGCGTCGTGCGTATATTGTTTCTGTGAAATTGGTGTATTGTGAACGGAAATCGGATAAGAATCGTCATACCCTTGATAAAAATAAAACTCTAACCGAAAGTCGGTTAGAGTTTTCGTTAAAGATATGCGATTAAGCTTCATTCGCAACTGGGTATACGCTCACTTTTTTCTTGTCACGACCCATGCGTTCGAAACGAACAACACCGTCGGTTTTAGCGAAAAGTGTATCGTCGCCGCCACGGCCGACGTTTAGGCCTGGATAAATTTTCGTACCGCGTTGACGGTAAAGAATTGATCCACCAGAAACCATTTGACCGTCTGCACGCTTAGCACCAAGGCGCTTTGAGATAGAGTCACGACCATTCTTAGTCGAACCTACTCCTTTTTTGGACGCAAAAAACTGAAGGTCTAATCTTAACATCTGTTCCACCTCCTACTTTTTGAAGGTTATTTTAATAAAATCACTATAGTCTCTTTCAATCGTCTGGAGGCTGATCAACATGCCGTCAAGCAGCAGCTGAACCTTGCTCTCCGTTTCTTCCGGAAGATCATCAGGGATGATGCAGCGAAGGAATCCACCATCAGAGGATTGCTCGATGGACGGTTCTACACCGGTTAACGCCATAATGGCATTAATGCTGCCGAATGAAACAGCAGAAGCACCTGCACAGACAATGTCTTGCCCATTTTCGGCAAAATCAGCATGTCCATCCATGGAGAAAGAACGGATTCTTTTCCCGGAGGAACGCTCTACGTAAACGTTAATCATGATCTCACGCCTTACGCGTTGATTTCGTCAATGACAACTTTAGTGTAAGGTTGACGGTGACCTTGCTTACGACGGTAGTTCTTTTTCGCTTTGTATTTGAATACTACAAGCTTTTTCGCGCGGCCTTGTTTTTCAACTTTCGCTGTTACAGTAGCTCCATCCACTAAAGGACTTCCTACTTTCACATCGTCACCACCAACGAATAGAACTTTGTCAAAAGTTACCGTATCGCCTTGTTCAGCGTTTAGCTTTTCGATGTAGATTGCTTGACCAGCTTCTACACGGATTTGCTTACCACCTGTTTCGATAATTGCGTACATAATCGCACCTCCTTATAAACTCAGACTCGCCAATGACAGGTGTTGGAATGCTCCAAGCTTTTGTACCTGTAATGAGCGGTTGTAGCACGGGTGCTACAATCAATAACATTAGAATCCTATCACAAAAATCGATGGACTGTCAATAACATTCAAGAAATTCATAAGATCTTTGTTATCCTGAAATAAGGATGGGTGTGAGTGATTTCCTGAATCACGATCTTTTTATTCAATACTTTCTGGAGTCTCTCGATATGGATGCCCTGTTTTCCAGCAAAACTATCCGCCACATCACGGGTCGCTTCCACTTCAATTCGTGAGCCGTCCATCCCTACACATTCCCACAGCTCCCGTTCGAGCTTGAATGCCATCGTCTCCGGACTCATTTCCCTCCCTGTACCATGACATACCGAGCACGGCCGGGTCAAGGACGCTGCAAGGGGCTGCCGGGTCCTCTTCCTCGTCAATTCCAGGATCCCGAGTTTGGTGAACCCTACGATCGTTGTGCGCTGCCGGTCTGAAAGGAGGGCTTCTGAAAGAGCGTCCATCACTTCCTGGCGGTGGCTGTCCTTTTTCATATCGATGAAATCGATCAGGATCATCCCGCTTAAGTTCCGGATGGTAAGCTGCTTCGCCATTTCTGCCGCCGCGAGTTTATTCGTCTCCAGTATTGTCTGCTCCAGGTTGTCTTTCCCGGTGAATTTTCCGGAATTGACATCCACCACCGTCATCGCTTCCGTTGCTTCAATGATAAGCGTGGCCCCGTTCGGCAGCCACACTATTTTTTTCAGTGCGCTTTCCCATGCAGAGGAAACGTCATAATGTTTAAAAATATTTTCGCTGCCCTGATAAAGCTCGAACTTCCACTTCTCCCTGATTCCCTCACCGCTCATTTCCTCCACTTGAAGAAGGCTGTCATACTCATCAAATACGATCTTCCCGCCCCCACCTTTTTTCAGGTACTCATGGAGATCCTCATAGAAGGTATCCTGTCGGGATAGGAGGGACGGACACTTCGCCCTCAAGGACACCCTCTCAAGACCTTCATAGCGCGTCCGCAAGGAGATGACCTCTTCTTGTAATACTACCTCTTTCACCCCGGAGGCGTTGGTGCGCATCACAATGCCTTCTCCCCCTTGTTTCCACTCATGAGCTAACCGCCTCAACACCTTGCGATTTTCATCATCCACTTTTTTGGAAACCGCCACATAGTACCCCTTTGGCATGTACACCAGATGTTCACCCTTCAGCTCGATGACAGCGGTCAATCTGGCACCCTTCGTCCCCATTTCATCCTTTAAGACCTGAACCATGACTTTTTCTCCTTCATGGACAAGATTCCCGATCGGGGTTGGATCGCTCCCCTCATGATACGCTTTCACATTTTGCGGAAAGTCCTTTTCATGGAGATACCCATTCTTTCCCTGACCAAAATCGACGAACGCCGCCCCGAGTCCCTTTTGGACCTTGATGACCCGCCCCAGGTAAATATTGCCCGTTAAGCTTTCTTCTCCAGGGGGATATGTATATAGACCGATAATTTCATTATGTGAACGGTGTACCCACCGTTTTTCCCTGCCCTTACTGTGTACAATCATTTCTTCCATACCTAAACCTCTTTTCCACAGAAAAACTCATAAGAAAAAAGGGTTGGTTTCAACCCTTTTACCAGTATGCCCTTACTTTATACAGTTCGTATCCATTCGTCAATAAAGGTAGAGAAGATCCTTCGTTTTGGCTGAGGTCATCTTTTCCGCAAAGAAGGCATGGAGCAGCTCGTTCTCATCAAGCTTCCCCACTTCGACACCCTTGTCGAATACAACGAGCGGATGCTTGACCCCCCTCTGAAACCTCTCCACCACCGTTATGATGGATTCTTCACTTTCAATCGGCAATGGCCTCAGTTGCACAAATTGATGACTCTTTCCGTAATACCTCTCCAATAAAAACTTCATAAACGCATATCTCCTCTGCTTCCAGTCGACCCATAGGGAGAAGTACAGGAAGGACAGGACGATCCACAGATTCAAATGCAGGGGAGCGGTTATGAGTACAATCAGATGGAACAACAATAATAATCCAAATGAAAAGAGGAGCGTGTATTCATACGCTCTCAAATAATTAAACTTCGTCGCAAGGAGCAGGGAAACCAACTTTCCCCCGTCCAATGGCCAGATAGGCAGGAGGTTAAACAGCAACACCATCATATTCAATTGAAAGAAAAGCGAAAAGGTGTCCTGACTGATCACGCCAAACTCCAAGAGACCGAAGCCGACCGCAATGAGCCAGACGTGCTGTAAGGGACCAGCTGCCACCACCCAAAACTCCTCCATTAAGGAACGGTTCCCATGCTCATCCATCTCCGCGACGCCCCCAAAGGGTAACAGGGCTATTCTTTTCACCCTCCAAGAAAAGGATTGAGCCATGATCCCATGGCCAAGTTCATGGATCGTGATGATGACGAGGAGCAGGATCAGTTCAAAGAAGTGGGCCGTCATGATGGCAATCCCGATCACAAGCCACAGCAAGGGATGGACGTAAAATTTCTTCAATAGCGAAAGGATATTAGTCAAATGACATCACCTGGATCGGGTCGATGAATTCATCACCCATTTTAATCGCGAAATAAAACTCGCCCGTTGCTTCGTCTTGACTGCTGGATGAAACCTTCCCTACAAGGGAGCCCTTCTTGATTGATTCATACTGCTTCACATCAATCGATTCCAAATTTCCGTACCACGATTCTGATTTATCCGCATGTTGAATGACCACCGTATTCCCCAGCTCCTCCTTTTTCCCAGCAAATAGAACCAAACCTCCCTTCATGGCCGTTACATCCTCACCAAGGACCGTCTGAAGCATGATTCCCTGCCCATTGGTCTTAAAATTCTCTACGACCTTCCCGGAAGCAGGCCTTGCATATTCAGCGCTTTGTTCTGATGCGGATTCTTTGCCCGAATTACTTGCAGGCAATAAAGCAAGTGGTTTTCCGAACTGATCTTCATACCAGGTGGAAATGGCGGCGAATTGGAACTCCGTATCCATCGTCTTCATGACAACGGTTCTTGCGTCAGTGAATGCCGGAGAAGGGCTTTTGAACATGATGGCCGTCACCAATACCATGATCCCCGCCCCGAGTATTTTCAGCATGAAGGTTTCTTTCTTAAAAAGAGGATGGACCCCTTCCGGTGGAGGACCGCCTTCAAAGCTTGTCTGACGCTCCATTCCATAGCGCTCCTCATCCGACGGCAGAAAGTGCGATGGATTCGTACCAGAACCTGTTCCACCCATCTTTTTTCGTTTGGCTATCCGCTTCCGTATTTCATCCGCTCGATTCCCCATGTACATCATTCCTTTTTATAAGGTATTGTTCATAACCAGTGATTGGCTTGGTCCATTCCTGCTGATGGGCAAACGGGTGTCAGATCCACACCAAGATTCCATTACACATGTTTTGCTACAATGTATGACTTGTCCCGTGGGAATATTCATGAAGAACACAAAAAGTCCCGGCAGGACGCATCATGCGACCTGCCGGGACCGGCGATATCACTAGGCTTTTACACCAAATAACCTTTTAATTTTCATAAAGACGCCCGTTCTCTCTTCTTCCAGGGATTGCAGCGGGACGGATTCACCCAGGATCCGCCTCGCAATATTCCGGTAGGAGATCGACGCTTTACTTGTCGAATCGAGAGCGATCGGCTCTCCTTTATTCGATGATCTGATCACATTGTCATCATCGGCGACGATTCCAAGAAGATCGATGGAAAGATGGGAGGTGATTTCATCCACATCCAGCATCTCACCGTTCTTCATCATATGATTACGGATACGATTGATCACCAATTTCGGAGGTTCGATGTTCTCCTTCTCCAGAAGGCCGATGATCCGGTCCGCATCCCGTACAGCCGATATCTCGGGCGTGGTCACGACAATCGCGCGATCCGCTCCTGCAACGGCGTTCTTATACCCCTGCTCAATTCCTGCAGGGCAGTCAATAATGATATAATCATAGTCTTGCTTTAAGTCCAGTACCAGCTTTTTCATCTGTTCAGGATTGACAGCGGATTTATCACTCGTCTGAGCAGCCGGCAATAAGAATAGTTTGTCTTCGAAACGCTTGTCTTTCACAAGGGCCTGATGGATTTTACATCTGCCCTCCACTACGTCCACTAAATCATAGATGATCCGGTTTTCAAGGCCCATCACCACGTCCAGGTTCCTGAGGCCGATATCCGTATCAATCAGACAAACCTTTTTGCCTTGTAGAGCTAATGCTGTACCAACATTGGCAGAAGTAGTCGTCTTTCCCACTCCACCTTTACCTGAAGTAACAACTATCGCTTCACCCACATTAGCTTCCTCCTTTAAAACTAGTAATATTTGGTCTAAGATGCTTCAAAACCTGCAATCGATCGACAACGATCTGTCCACTTTCATCCACGTACGCACATTCCATCTCGCGGTCATCCTCTTCCTCCACCCGGTCAGGTGCACGATTCAGGGAATCCGCGATCCGAAGCTGGGATGGGACCATTTTTGAAGCCACGATGACCGACTCATCGTTTCCATTGCAGCCGGCATGGGCAATCCCTTTTAATGAACCTAATATGTAAATATTCCCCCCGGCGAGGACCTTCCCCCCGGGATTGACATCTCCCACTACGAGGATATCGCCGGCCACTTCCACGACCTGTCCCGAACGGATGACTCCTGTGAGGGTTTCGATATTTCGTTCATCTATGAGTTTCTCAGCATCATTTTTGGTTATGACATTACTCCATACTTCGTTTACCACTAGATTGCGTTTTTGTCTTACAATATCCTTCAACTCTTCCACCTGATCTTCTTCCAGGTAACGATTGCCTGTTTGGATATTGACCGTCAAGAGAGGGGTTCCTTCTGTTTCCCTGTATTGGGCAGACAGCTTATCGTCCAGCTCTTTTTTTAATTCCTGAAACGAGCATTGATCGTTGAGATGAAGGGTCAGTCCTTCTTTGGTTCCCTTGATCATCACATTTGGCTTCTTATTCATGTCGTAATTTTTCACCTCAGTCGTCTATAAATTCGACATAAGCAGTGTCATTTCCTCTTTATATGAAAAAATTACTAATGGAATTTATTCATCCAACCACTCTTTCCGTTTATTCAGAAGGTAGTTTCTAAATGGAAATGCAAGAATGATATAAAACAGGGCATTCAGGACCAAAGTCGGCCATAAACGCCAGTCCACAAACTGCATGAACGTCAAATCCGTCCTATTGATAATATGGTTGATCTCGTATACCAAAAACTCTAAAACAGAAACATTCACAAGGGTTATGATCCCTAATACAAAGAGGTTATTATGTAACACCTTCATCATCTGATGGGACAGAAAAATGACGAAAGGGAATAACACCAGGTAAATCCCGTTGATTTCAGTGTAATAAATATCAAATAAGAAGCCAAAGATGAAGCCATAAAGAAGTGCGGTCCGGTATTGATAGAACGCACATATAAAGAACAAAACGATGACCAGGAAATGGGGAACGATCATTTTCTGATCGAACCACTCTTCACTGGGGAAAAGATGGACAAATAAGCTTTCACTGTAGAAGAAAAGCAAGGTCATGAAAGGAAGGAGGAGCCTGCTGATCATTGCTCTTCCTCCTCAACCGCGTCCTCATCCGTCACACCTTGGATTTCACGATCGATGACCATGACATGCTCTAAATGATAGAAATCAGCAGCAGGCTTCACATATGCCGTTTGCGTCAGTCCATATTGATCCGGTTTGACTTCCTTCACTTCACCGATGACCAATCCTTTAGGGAACACGCCACCGAGGCCAGAGGTCATCACTTTGGATCCCTTTTCGACCTTCATATCGTTGGAAATCCGCTTCACCAGAATTTCTTCTTTCTTGCTGTCGTATCCTTCAATCCAACCGTTAATATCCTGTTCTTTACTTTGGATGACGGTGGAAATGCGGTTTTTTGTATTATTTGTCGAAATTAATTCGACGGTAGATGAAAATTCATTGACACTTTTAATCTTTCCGATCAATCCGGCTGAAGAGATGACGGCCATATCCGATTGGATCCCGTTCACTTCCCCTTTATCGATGGTGATGAGCTCCTGCCATTGATCCGGATTTCGTGCAATGACGGTTGCCTGAACCGTTTTATAAGCACGGAGATTCTCCTTCTTATCCAGGACCGCCCGTAATTCATCGTTATCCTGCTTCAGGTCTTTCACTTTTGTTTCAAGCTTGATCAGCTCATCCAAACGTGTTTTCAGTTTTTCGTTTTCTGTATATGTATTTTGAAGATCTTGAACGTTATCAACAACTCCGGCTACATAATTGACTGGTTTTGAAACCAACGATTGTCCGAATCCTACCATATCTTTCACAAACTGCTCCGGCCAGCTGATACTATCCCGGTCCCGCAAAGAAAATCCGATTAATCCCACCAGGACAATGACACTGACGAGCAGAATGATCAAACGTTTATTCAGGAAGAATTGTGGCATGATGTACACCTCAACCTTTTCTCATTCTAGTAAATACTATATCAAAAATCGTTTATATTTGATATCATTCGTCAAAATATTCATGGTTCTTCGAAAAAAGATGGGGCCGGCCTTAAGGCTGCCCTTGCATCCTTAAGGAAACGTCCCCTCTTACGATCAATTATTATTTTCCACGTGTTTTAAATAAGTGAATGTGGTCAAGGGCTTTCCCTGTCCCGATTGCCACGCAATCCAGTGGTTCCTCGGCAATGAGCACCGGCATCTTCGTTTCGTCACTGATCACTTTATCAAGATTACGAAGAAGTGCTCCCCCGCCGGTCAGCACGATCCCTCTGTCCATGATGTCTGCTGCAAGTTCCGGCGGCGTCTTCTCAAGCGTACTCTTAACGGCATCCACAATCGTGTAGACGGTATCACGAAGGGCGGATGCAATTTCCTCTGCCGTTACTTCAATCGTTTTCGGCAGTCCTGTCAGAAGGTCGCGCCCGCGGATTTCCATCGCTTCGATGCCTTCTGAATCCCCTGCAGAACCAACTTCCATCTTGATCGTCTCAGAAGTACGGTCCCCGATCATAAGGTTGTACGTTTTGCGGATATAGTTGATGATCGCATCATCCATTTCATCCCCGGCAACGCGGATCGATTGACTTGTCACGATCCCACCCAATGAGATGATCGCCACTTCCGTCGTTCCTCCACCGATATCCACGACCATGCTTCCTGTCGGTTCCCATACCGGGAGATTCGCTCCGATCGCTGCTGCGAAAGGCTCTTCAATCGTGTAAGCGTCCCTTGCCCCAGCTTGTCTCGTCGCATCGATGACCGCTCTTTCTTCCACCCCTGTAATGCCTGAAGGTACACATACCATGACATAAGGCTTTCGTGAAAAAGCTCCCTTATTCCGTGTCGCCTGCTTTATGTAGTACTTCATCATCGTGGCGGTCGTTTCGTAATCAGCGATGACTCCATCTTTCATCGGACGGAGGGCCACGACATTCCCCGGTGTACGGCCGATCATGTTCTTGGCGTCATTCCCCACTGCAACGATCTGCTTATTATCTGTTTGAAGCGCCACAACAGAAGGTTCGCGAACGACAATCCCCTTGCCTTTCACGTACACCAATGTGTTAGCAGTTCCTAAATCAATCCCTAAATCTTTCGTTCCAAACATGAATGGTATCTCCCTTTCTGATACAAATTGGCTGGTTTTTATAAAGGTTTATGTGTTTTCATAGGAGAGTTGTCCAATCACTCTCTACCTCTTAATTTTCGTCACAATAATGCTTCGTTCATGCATAACGAAAAGACTCATTCCCTTGTAGAATGACTCTCTTATTTCAGTAAGCCCGCGTTATATTGAATCACGATATTGTTTGTAAAAATCATAAGCTTTATTATATCGTAACCAGGAAAAAAATCATAGTGTCATAAATACCCTTTTTCCTTTAAGCTGATAAACTTCTTCTCCCCTATTATAAGGTGATCGAGTATATCAATACCAATGATTCGACCGCATTCCACCAATCTTTTTGTCACTTCTATGTCTTCCCTGCTCGGGGTAGGATCCCCGGATGGATGGTTGTGGATGCAAATGATGGAGGCGGCGGAGCGGCGAAAAGCTTCTTTGAAGACTTCCCTGGGATGTACGATGGAGGCATTGAGGCTTCCGATGAAGATGGTTTGCTTGTGGAGTACTTGATTCTTTGTGTTGAGGTATAAGCAGACAAAATGTTCCTGGGCCAAAAACCTCATATCATTCATGACATAATTGGCCCCGTCTTCTGGGGAACGGATCGAATATCTGTCATCGAATGCCAGATTGCTGATGCGCCTGCCGAATTCCACTGCCGCCATGATCTGTACGGCCTTGGCAAGACCGATCCCTTTCGTTTTCGTGATTTCTTCCAGGGACGCATCCTTTAGTAGATTCAATCCATCAAATTGAGTTAAGAGACGGTTGGATAGTTGAAGAACGGACTCGGATTTGGTTCCGGTCCGGAGTAAAATGGCGAGCAGTTCCTGATTGGACAGACTGGCTGCTCCGCTTTGGATCATTCTTTCCCTCGGTCTCTCATCCTGAGGGAAATCCCTGATCATCAGACGGTTTTCTTCCTGATGGGGCATCGTTTTTACCATTGGTTCCTCCTATTCTTACGTGAAGGAGTCATTCTGAAGGAAGATAGCCCATTTCGAGTAGCGCACGATTCACACGTGAGATCGGGAGACCGACAACCGCGAAATAATCTCCCTTGATTTCCTTGACGAATTTCGCACCGATTCCCTGGATCCCATATGAACCCGCTTTGTCAAATGGCTCTTCTGTTGCGATATAGTCATCGATCTCTTTAGAGGTCAACTCCCAAAACGTAACATCCGTTTTTTCATAAAAGAGTTTCTCCTCCTCTCCATGGACGATCGCGACACCCGTATAAACCTCATGGGAAGAACCGGAAAGCATCTGAATCATATCCTTCGCTTCCTCTTTCGATTCCGGTTTCCCGAGGATCTTACCGTCTTTTGTCACAACGGTGTCAGAGCCGATCACATAGTGAGAAGGGTGTCGGTTCGATATTACCCTGGCTTTTTTCCTTGCGAGAAACATGACGACTTCATGAGGCAATAAATCAGGAGAAAAGGTTTCATCCACACTGGAGGCCATAATGGAAAAAGAGAGTTGGATTTGTTCGAGAAGTTCTTTTCGTCGGGGGGATTGTGAAGCAAGTATGAGGTTGGACACACCATACCATTCCTTTCAGAGTGCAAATTGGGAGATACAAGAATATACTACCAAATCCACCCTGACTAAACAAGTAAAAATAGAGCTGCCTCAGTACGCGACAATGGAAGAATCCCATGTACTTAGACAGCTCACAGATCATTATTTCCTAGAAAATAGTCTAATTCAGTCGAAATTATAACCCGCTATATAGCTGAAGATAAGATAATAGTCCTTCTTGAGCTTTTTGTGCATCTTCTGGGGATTTCATTGCCGCTGCCAGATTCCCTGCATCCATCAATGATTTCTTCATGGAGGCGATGGAATCCTGACCGACTTTGAGCCCTTCCAATTCCTTCACTCCGGATTGAATCGTTTTGATCGTTGCCTCATCCGCAGTCCCCCCGGTCATTCCACTGCTGCTGGCCTGGGCTATAGCGCTGAATAGGGCATTCCCTTTTTCAAGGAACGTTTTTTCTTCTTTTGACGCATTGATCCCTTTGGATCCAATCACAAAATCCTTTGCGTAAACGTCCACCCCTTGATCCTTCAGTTTCCCGCCAAGGGTTTTGGCCGTTTCCAGGTCACCCGAAACTCCGAGCAATAAAAAGAACTGGCCGTCTTTCTCCACAGATGCACCAGGAAGACCTTTTGCCTCTAAACTATCCTTCATGGCCTTCATCGCTTCCTCTGTCGAAAACACACCGCCCTGTAGGATGGAGGTAGAAAAATCCTTTAATTCGACAGCAGAAACCGCCTGCTGGTCGCCTGTTTTCCCTGCTGATGTATTTTCCTGCAGCGTTGCGGCCGGTGTAGCCGGGCCATCCGTCGTCGTGATCACCTTAAGGGTCCCGAAACCAAGGACCGCCCCGACAACGATCGCCCCAATCAAAGACATGACCAAGTTGACCGAATCCTGAAACGGGTTAATAAACGATTTTTTCTTCTTCTTACTTCCAGACACATAGTGGATCTTTTTATATTCCTGTGGAGGCTCGGCTTCTTCATCGGGAAGGATCCAATCAAATCCGTCATCCTTCGCCTCTTCCCCGGCAGCCGTTTCCGATTCCCCCAACTTCCAATCGTACACAAGGAGATCTTCATCGAACTTCGTTTTTTCCCCATTGATTTTAATAGAAATCTTTTTGTCGTTTTTCCCACGATCGCCCATCATCGCCACCCTCCTTCATCTATTTTTTTCCATGCTATCACATCCCCCAAAAAAAAGAACAAGACTTTTGTCGTCTTGTCCTAATAGGTTTTCGTCAAATTTTTTAGTTTTTCTTCAGGGATTCAATCGATAGAGAAGAAAAGGGGATTTCCTCTCTATCACCCTCATCATTTGTACAAAGATTGTACTCCTCCCCCATTAAACAAATGGATAATACATTCTCACCATCAGCCAGCACATAGGAGTCATCATCCGGTGTCATGACTGTTTTGGAATGGGGATCAAGGATCGGTTCGATCAGGTTGGCGTCTACCAGTTCTTTATAGGTGACCTTATTGATTTGGCGCTCCTGAAGCATGGCGTCTTTCGCATAGTACTCGGCAGAGCTCTTCATTGTAAGGGCATTTGCCACAAATGCCTGCTGTTTGGATTTTTCGATGATCGTATTGATCGCCAACACGGCGATCACGGCGATGATTCCGAGGATGACAATCACGGCCAGTAATTCGACAAGGGTGTAGCCTCTCTCATTTTCAGTCATCATTCATCAGACCTTACATTGTTATCTTGTTCTTCTGACTTTTGTTCAGGGAACTCCTGAAAAGGATTCTTTTTGTTTGAAGGAAGAGGAGCATCCAGTTTAGGCAGTTCCTTCTCAAGTTCCACTAAACCAGGCAAATAAAAGGCGGATACCACAATATTCAATTGAATATTCTCTACATCATCCTGATATTGCTGTATCTCCGGTGGCCCGCTGAAAGAAATCTGTTCAACCTCTACGATGCGGTGCAGCTCTTCCAGTTTCTTGATGAATTCTTCTATTTCGAAATAGCTCTTGGCTTCAACAGACATGGTGGCAGTCAATTTTTGCAGGCCCTGCGGGAGGGACACGACCGATCCATCCGGATTGGTTGAAGGTGTCCCATCATTCGTCGACTCGGCTGTCTCTTCGATGGCAGTCCCGGTTGTTTCCCCGGTTACAGGCAGCGCCATCGCTCCTTCAGTAAATTCTATGCTCGTAATAAGACTATCCGAGACGATTTCCGCCTTTTGAAGGTCTATAAGCAGCTGCTGCGTCATGGGTTTCACCGGAACTTTTTGTTGAAGGGAACTCGAGTTTTCAAATGAATCCTGTTGGATGGAAGAAATTTTCGAATCCAAAGCATTGATTAGCTTCGTTTCCGTTTGAATTTCACTTTGCAGGCTTTCTTTTTGATTCTTCACCGGTATGTAGAAAAACCAAACAGCTCCAAAGATAAGAAATAATACTAATATGATGGAGGTTCCAATCAGAAACCATTCTTTTTTATCGAATTGTAGATTCATTCCGAATCGCCCCCTTGCTCATCGGCTTCTGCTTCGATTTCTTTGATGCTGTCTCTATTTAATATGACTTCATATTGGCCGATGTACCTTGGCAGGACGGGTTCGGTATTAACAGCCGCCTGTACATTCTCCATGACGGATTCAGTGGCAAGGGATGATAGTTTTGCATCCTGAATGTACTTGGAATCTTTCAGATGAGTTAAATAATAGGCTGCTTCACTGCTTGTATCGAATTGAATCGAGAGTTGGATACTCCCATCTTCAGCATAAGTGAATTCCTTTAAGAATCCACGTTCCGGAAGCAATTCCACGAGATGATCCAGGACCGGTACAGTATCGATCGGATAGTCTTCCACCCAGCTCACTGCATCCTCCAGTTGTACCCATGCATCAGAGGATTCAAAGTCAGAGATGCTCTGTTCTTTTTCAGCCCTAAGCTGCTTTTCACTTTGAAGTTGAGCAGTCAGGGCGTCAACGTCTTTACCGAGATTCCCGGCAAGGATGAATAGAATGATCAGAGCAAGAATGCCAAGTGATATAATCCCAGTGACCACATACAGCCACTGCCGGCTTCTCTTTTCGTTATGAGGTAATAGATTGATATCGACGAGCACTATATCACCCCTTTTAATCCTAAACCAACGGAGAGCAGGAACTCATTCGGTAGTTCTTCGTTGGTGTAGGCGTCCCGTGCTAGAGAAGGCACCTTGATAGTGTCAATCTCAAACCTGTCTGCCAAAAGGGTATGGATGTCCCCGACCATGGGGTGATCACCGGCTACATATACCTTATTGATCACAGCTTCATCGTTTGTCAGCGTGTAGCGATAAAAGCTGAGCACTTTGTCTATCTCTTTCATCACATCATCAAATGGGAGGGAATGAAATTCATCATGAACACTTCCCTCATCCACCACTTCCCGTTCCTCCCCTAAACTGATAGGTCTGAAAAAGACGGGCTGGTGATCATGGAAGATGGATACGGTCACATTGGAAGGATTAAAGTAAAGAAGCATTTCATGGCTTTCACTATGTGTAAGGTCCAAAGAATGGATGTAACGGTAGTAGGCAAGTGGACTGATATCCGCTACAACGGGCTTTAAGTGGGCAGCGGTCAGCATCTGTTGATATTCCATCACAATGTCTTCCGGTGCGGCAACCAGGATGATTTCTTTCTTGTCCCCTTTACTCCCAACCACCACTACGTCAAAAACCGGATTTTCAAAAGGTAGATGGATACTTGTCCCGATTTCAAGGAATAAGTGACTCTTTACTTCATCGTCCTCAATATCAGAGGAAATCGCCATCTTCCTGATGATCATCTGTGTGTTCGGGACGATGAATTGAACTTCCCTCTTTTTCAGGCCCCAATCCAGGACACACTCATCCAAAAGGGCTTGAAACGCCTCTTTTTCAATGATTTTGCCATCGGAAATGATCCCGTTTGCTATACGCATCTCTCCATAATCATGGATATGTAAAGGAGAAACTGATTTCAATTCAACAAAACGAATCCATTGATCACTGATGACGATATTGATTTTATTTTTATTCTTATTGAAGAGACGTGATAACATCTTGAATAACCCCTTTTAGCTATATAAAGAAAAATACCAATACAGGATTGGCTGATGAAAGAAGTATGCGACGAGTGTGCCCAATACGATATACGGACCGAACGCGATGGGCTGTCCTTTTTTGAAAACACCTAGAATCAGGCCGGCAATGCCTGCCAAAGCCCCCAAAAGCGTGGCGAGGAAAAAGGAAAACAGCATCACCTTGACTCCCACGACAAAGCCGATGACAGCGAATAATTTAATATCGCCGCCTCCCATTCCCCCTTTGCTGATGATGGCAATCAGGAGAAGCAGGCAAAAGCCTGTCAATGCACCCGCTATGCTGTCCCACCAGGGATTCAACGGGATGAATATACGTTCGATGATAAACAGTCCCGAAAAAAACAGCAGCACTTTATCAGGGATGACCATATATTTCAGGTCACTGACGGTAATGATCATGAACAGGGAAACAAGGGTTAGAGCGACAATCAGCTCCGGCTGTAAGCCTATTAACGTATAAGAAAGTAAGAATAGTAGTCCTGTGGATAATTCCATTAGCGGATAAAGAGGAGAAATGCGCCCTTTACACTGAGCGCATTTTCCTCCTTGTATAATATATGAAACTACCGGGATCAGTTCCCTGGCCGTCAACACGTGCCGGCAGTAAGGACAGGCTGATCTCGGTTTGACGATTGATTTTTTGAGCGGTATCCGCAGGCCGACTACGTTGTAGAAGGAGCCTAGGAGGAGACCGTAAGAAAAAGTTATTAATGTACTAAAATACTCCATAATAATTTCTCTATCTTCATTCAGGGTTTAAGACTACATCATCTCTAGTGATAGCAGCTGGATCACCATTCAAATGTTGACCGTCATCCCCATTTAGTAGAGTAACAGTATAACTATAATTTCCAGTATCAGGATCCCTAGTTACAGTTACAAGACTGTTATCCAATTGATATTCATCATCGGATGGATTTTCAAATTCTTCTAAATACCCGTTGGCTATTAAAGTACCAAGAGAAATAGTGTCACTATCTCCCCCTGAAAAATCTAATTCATTAGCAGTAACAGCCAACCTAGCCCCACTTACCATCTGCTGAGCATTCGCAATATGAGCATCTGCACGAGAATTATTAATCAATCCACCTATACTAGGAATCGCAATCGCAGCAATAATCCCTAAAATAACAACAACCGCAAGTAACTCGATAAGCGTCAATCCACGCTCATTTTTCAATCTTTGACCGATTTTCTTTAACATGGTAATTCCTCCTGTTTAATGATCTTTTTGCAAAAACTAGTAATCTAGTACTAGTATACATCAACCAATCGACAAAAAAATCAACTTTTTTGTAAAATTATAGGTATTTTCTAATAGTTCTGAACGCTGTTGAAGATTTCGAACATCGGGACGAGGATGGAAGTCACGATGGTTCCGACTAAACCTGCCAGCATGACGATCATGAGTGGCTCGATCAATGACTTTAGTCGGTCCGTTGCGCTTTCCACTTCCTTTTCATAGAAGTCCGCAACCTTTGCAAGCATCGAGTCCAGGGAACCCGTTTCTTCCCCGATGGCAATCATTTGCGTCACAAGTGGAGGAAAAGCCCAATGGCGCTTCATCGGGTCCGTCAAGGATGTCCCTTTCTCCAATGATCTCCTTGATTCGCCGATCACCCGCGCCACCACTTCATTTTCCACCACTTTTTCCACGATGGCCAACGCCTGTAAGATGGGGACGGAGCTGGAAAATAAGGAGCTTAACGTTCTCGTCATTCTCGCAAGGACCGCTTTCTGCAGCATTTTTCCGAAGATTGGAATCCTTAGGACGGCATAGTCTAAATAATATTTGGAGCGCTTGTCATTCCTTAACATGGCCAAGGTGATCGCAATGCATACAAAGAACAAAATGATGATGTACCAGAACTTTTGCATGAAGTCGCTTGATGCAATGACAAACTGTGTGATGGCCGGCAGTTCGCCGCCAAAATCGTTCAACATATTCACAAAAGTAGGTACGACGGCAGCGAGGAGGAAAATCACGACACCGATGGCGATGACGCCGACAACCATCGGGTATGCAAGAGCCGATATGATCTTCTGTTTCGTGATATGCTGCTTTTCATAATGGGTGGCAAGCCCTTCCAACGTCTCATCCAGGCTCCCTGACGCTTCCCCCGCCTTCAGCATATTGATCAAGAGCGGTTCGAAAATTTTCTTATGCCGGGAAAAGGCTTCCGACAAAGGATTCCCGTCCCTGAGTTCATCCTCGATTTCCTTTAAGGCTTTGCCGAGTGCCTTGCTCTCTGTCTGCTCGGACAGAATATGAGTGGCATCCACGACCGTGACGCCAGCTTGCAGCAGGGTGGCAAACTGTCTCAGAAAAATGACAAGATGCTGTAATTTAACCGGATTGCCGATCGTGATGTCTTTCGTCATAAGCGTTTCCGGCATCTCCAGGATGTCTATGACCCTTACTTCCTGCTTTTTCAACTGAATGAGTGCATCTTTTTTCGATGAAGCCGTGACAATCCCTGATTTCTTCCCTTTTTGGTCCCTGCCTGTGTACTTATACCGTCCCATCTACTGAGGAATCTCCTCTCTGCTGTAAGGAAACGCCATTTCCTTTGATATGATGCCACCTTCATACAGTTTCATCACACTGTCGCTCATGATGTGCATGCCTGAACTTTTAGACGTCTGCATGACATTTTGAATCTGGTGGACCTTTTCAGAACGGATCAGATTGGCGATCGCCGCATTATTCATCAGGAGTTCCGTCGCTGCCCTTCTCCCCTTTTTATCCACTGTGGCAAATAGCCTTTGGGAAAGGATCCCGACAAGGACCGAGGCTAACTGAACGCGGATTTGTGACTGCTGCTCCGGAGGGAAGACGTCTACGATCCGCTCGATCGTGGCAGGCGCACTGGATGTGTGTAGGGTCGCAAGTACAAGGTGACCGGTCTCAGCTGCCGTGATGGCCGTATGGATGGTCTCCAAGTCACGCATCTCTCCTACAAGAATGATATCCGGATCCTGCCTCAGGGCACTTCGCAGTCCTTTTGAGAACGACCTTGTATCAAACCCCACTTCCCGCTGATCAATGATCGATGCACCGTGTTTGTGCAGGTACTCGATTGGATCTTCCAGGGTGATGATGTGCTTCCTCATCTTCCGGTTCATATAATCGACGATGGAAGCGAGTGTGGTAGACTTCCCGCTTCCCGTTGGCCCTGTTACGAGGAACAGTCCCTGAGGTTTTTCGGCAATGGCCTTCAATGCATGTGGAAGAAACAGATCTTCCATTGTTGGGATGGAAGTTGGAATCACACGTATAGCCAAGGATACACATGATCGCTGCTTAAATGCATTCACCCTGAATCTTGACACGCCGGGAATCCCATAGGAAAAATCCAGCTCACCCACTTCTTCAAAAGCAGGATACATTGTCTCTGAAATGATGGCTTTTGCCATTAACTCTGTATGATCGGGCAACAGGTTCTCTTTCCCGTATCTTTTTAAATCCCCGTGTATGCGGAAGATAGGCGGGGAACCCACGGTCAAATGGATATCCGACGCCCCCAGCTCGAAAGCGGATTTAAGAAGATAATCAACTTTTTCTTTCAATTCATTCACCTACTCTGATATGGCTACTCGTAATACTTCCTCGGTCGTAGTCAATCCCTGTTTTACTTTCAGCAAACCGTCATCCACGAGGAAAATGGTTTTATTTCGGACAGCATGCTCCCTTAGCTTCGAAAATGGTTCATTGTTCAGGATGACCTTCTTCATTTCATCATTCATGACGAGGACCTCATGAATGGCAATCCGCCCTTTGTATCCGGTCATATTACAAGATGAGCACCCCCGCCCCCTTGTGATGGTCTCGATCTTCATTCCTCTTTTGGCGAATATCTCCACTTCCCGTTTGGTCGCCGGCATTTCCTGCTTACAGTCGCGGCACACCTTCCTGATCAACCGTTGAGCCACGACCCCGCTCAGTGAAGAAGCGACTAAAAACGGCTCGACACCCATATCCAACAGTCTCGTAACTGTACTGATGGAGTCGTTGGTATGGATGGTGCTCAGGACAAGATGACCGGTCAGGGAAGCACGGATGGACACTTCAACCGTTTCCCGATCCCGGATTTCCCCGACCATGATGATGTTGGGGTCTTGACGCAAAATGGCCCTAAGTCCCTTTGCAAAGGTCAATCCGACATTTTGATTCACACCGATCTGGTTGATTCCTTCCAGCTGATACTCAACGGGATCTTCGATTGTAATGATGTTCACTTCTTCACTATTCAAGTGGTTCAATGCTGCATACAAAGTGGAAGACTTTCCTGAACCGGTTGGTCCCGTTATAAGGACAATCCCTGTCGGCTGCTGGATCATTTTCATGAACCTCTGCTGATTCACCTTGTTGAACCCCAGTTTTGCCAGATCATTCAGGCTGGAACCTAAATCCAGGATCCTGAGGACAATTTTTTCACCATACACCGTCGGTAACGTCGATACTCGCAGATCGATAGGATGAAAGTCGATGTTCACCTTGATCCGACCGTCCTGTGGCACCCTGAACTCGGTAATATCGAGATTCGCCATGATTTTAATCCTGGCAATCAACATGCTTTGCATATGCTTCGGAAGATTTCTTTCGGTTCTTAAGATCCCATCCACCCTGTAACGGATGGCCACTTTCGTTTCCTGCGGGTCGATATGTATGTCACTGGCTTTTTGGGTGACGGCATTCGAAAGGATCCCGTTCACTAAGCGAACAATGGGAGAATCGGAATCCACCACCGTCTCTTCTTCCACGTTATTTTGATTCCGATTTTCTTGAAAGAGATCTTCAAATCCATCTTCCAGGTCATAGAATTTATTGATGACTTTCAGGATATCATCCTTCGTCGCAATCGCTGTCTCGATCTGAAAGCCAGTAGCCAGACGGAGATCTTCTATGGCATAAAAATCCAAAGGGTCACTCATGGCGACAAAAAGCTTATCCCCTTCTTTCTTAAGTGGGATCATCAAGTTCCTTTTCGCAGATTCTTTAGGGATGAGGTGGAATAAGTTCGTTTCAAAGGGATACCGGTATAAGCTGACATGGGGGATCCCCAATTGGAATTCCAGTACTTCTATCAGCTGCTGCTCCGTAATATATCCTCTTTGAAGCAGTGCATCCCCTAACTTCTGACCCTTGGCCTTATCTTTCAGGGTATCTTGCAACTGGGATTCGGATATGATCCCTGCATCTACCAGCAGGTCTCCGAGCCTTTTTCTAATGGTGGTCACCTTATCACCCGCTTTTAAACCTTATTTAAAATCCTTTTTCTTTTGTTTTGTTTTTTCTTCAGACGATGTTTTTGAAGAATCTTGTTTGAAAGAGTCCTCACCTTCCTGCTTAGTAGGAGTGTTCGACATATCCTCTTCACTCTGGGAAGATGGGTCTGCCACTTCAGCATCATTCGAACCTTCCTGAGTTGTTCCTTCCCCGTCTACCTCATCCGCCCCATTCGTTACATTGTCATATGTTTCACTCGGTGATTCCTGTACTTCCTGCAACGGATATACCGCAACTTTATTCTGCGGTGCATAAAAATCTTCATTGATCAGTTCTTCTGAAAGGATTTCTCCAGAAGTGCTCAGTTTTTGTTTGTAGACGCGGATCAAAACCCCGTCTTTCCCTTCTTGCTGAATATCGACGCTTCCTTTTTCAACAAAAGGGCTGAATTGTTTAATCACACGGGGAGGAAATGTTTCCTTTTCAGACAATCGGACATTATAAGTGCTTGAAAAGGGAAATCCCTCGAGCTGTGCCTTGAGTCGATTCTCTTGAATGGAAAGCTTCAACTCATACTCCGTTGCGTTCGGATTCGTGATGACAAAGTCCTGGTTATTCATAGGATTAAATTTTGCTTCAAAGCCCAGGGTCGCATAATCCGGAAGCTCTTTGCTTATATTTCGTTCAATGATGGAAAAGTTGGAATGCAACGTAATCTGATAGAGTAATGATGCAACCGGACTTAAGTCAGCCTGTGATTCAACGACAAATCCTTCCGTTTCCAGGAAGTCCGAAAACGAAAACTGAGAATTGGGTGCAATGAGAATGGAGGGAAAGTTGTCTATGAAGCTCTTGATCGTCGGTGTAATGTTCAATTCATTGGATACAGCTTCAAATAAAATCTGTGTCGATGCATTTTTATCAATATAATCGTACACGCCAATGGTCTCACCTTTGTTGAGATTTCCAGCTAAAGATAGGACATACTCCTTTAAAGAAGCCACGTTTATGTCATCACGGCTAAAGTCAGGGAAATGATCGGTTAGAAATGATTCCAAGGCTTGATCATCCAAGGAAACCACTAAACTCGTATTTTCATTGTCATCGAGTTTTTCTATACTTTCTTCCAAGTGGAATTGAAAGAGTGCTGAATCGATCCTTGCACTCTCCCCATTGAATTCAAGCATAATGTTTTGATTCCCTTTCCACTCTACTATTTTCCCTTCCAGTATCTTTACTGCTTCTTCTTTGTTTGCTCCACCTAAATTAACAGATGCAACAGCTGCATGTTTCGATAGACTGAGTGACTGAACAAAGAACGATTCATAAGCATACACGCCTAAATGAGAAAATCCATATAGAAAAAATGTAGAAAAGAATAAAACGGCCATCAACTTTACAAGCAGACCTTTTTTCACATCAGGCGCTCCTTCCTGCTAAAATTCCTACTTAATATTCATTGTTAAATCAACAAATACTGAAGGACCCGCTTCTTGAGCGGCTTTAATGTCAGATTCTGATAAAGAAGAACCTTTGGCAATCAACAAATCCCCTTCTAAATTATAAATATCTTCCGTCACGCTTTTACCCGCCAATAATTCTGTCTGCTTCGATTTGATTGTTTCCAGACCATGCTGTTGAGGTAAGGCTTCGACCTTTTCTTCAAACACAGGTTCAGGATCGCTCAGTTGATCGAATGAATCTTTAAAATATTCAACAGCATCTTCATTCACGATGAGGATATCTTTCCCGAAAGTGAGTACATGTTCTGTTGCAAGGAAATAAGTATTGTCCTTCGATTGTAACTCCAATGAAACGATGGCCCCTGTTTCATCATCCACATAGAATTCCTGGATATTACCGATCATCTGTCCTTTACGGGTCATGACACGGGTATCATTGATCTTAATCTTCTTATTCACCAACTGATTTGCGATAGGGATTTCATTTAAATCTATTACCGCATTCTCGTTTTCGACGGTCACAGCATATTCCCCGATTCCGACTACCTTTTTAAAAGGGATCGCTTTCACACTCACCTGCCAATCTTCATGTTCAATGGTCAAGAAATCGACTGAGCCTTTCTCAGGATTTATAACAAGGGATTTCACTCTCCCTATTTCACTTCCATCGTTAATACTGATAATCGGTAAAGCTTTCATTTCTGCACTTTTCTTCATGTCATCTCACCTATTCCATCAATTTAGTTTCGTGTCATTTCCCACGCGTATTCCTTTGTATGATCCAAATCCATTATGATATAAGGGTACTCCCTGAATCTCTCTTCGATCCCCTTAATGAACATATCCAAATCTTCATATTGCTTCGTTGAAATGTAATGATCCATTAATATCCTTGCAAATGTATAGTAATCCTGATCGTGTAAACTTGGATGTAAATAATGCTTTATCATATTTTCCATCTGGTCAACGGTTAACAGACTCCGGGAAAGTGTGATCTGTTCAATCATGGTCTTCATTACTTCTCTCATGATTCTGCTGCGCTTTGGAAGTTCGTCTATAAAGGCGTCATCTTCTGCACCATGATGATCGATCAACTCGTCTTCCCCATCGATGGAATCTTCAAGAACTGCCTCTTCCCCTGCACTAACAGGCTCCTCTATCTCTTCAACAACCGGTTCACCACTTTCATCGATTATTTTAGCTAATTCCCCCATGTATACCTCTGTTTCTTCCGTTTCCTCTACTGCGATTTCTTCCGGGTCATTGATCATGCTTTCAATCTCACTCAAATCACCCTCAAACAACTCGAAGTCCTCTTCGGTCACATCAGGTTCTTCATTCAATTCGTTTGCATTTTCTATAAACCATTCACTCTCGTCTTCCTGAACCTGTGTTGAGGCTGTTTCTTGAACAACATGTACGGGCATTACCTCTTCATGTTCCTGTAAAGGCTCGATGTCTTCAAAGGTATCCAGCGTTTCTTTTCCATGCACCATATTCTCTTGATTATGATCCTCAGACTCTATTTCATTAACAGACTCTTCAACCAAAGCGATTTCTTCCACATCTTTCACTTCAGAAACTTCATTTGATGCTTCTTTGTCACTATGTAAGTCAGACTTGAATTCAAATTCAACATTTGCAGGAGTTTCGTGCCATTGTTCTTCTTTCACATCCTGGTCATGACCTGCAGCCACTACCAATAGCCCGCTAAAACGCTGTTCCATGACGTATGAGAGGATGGCCAGCAAAGCAAGTAACATCAGACCAATTAACCACATCGGGTATTGGGCAGATGCGACTAACCCCAGAAGCGTCAACCCAAATGATACGCCTGCGATCAATAGTTTCCCCTTATGGGAGATCCCGATTGGAATGAAATATAAAATAGGCAACAGTAGAATAAGTGCCAGTAACGAAAATAGGTAAATCATCTTACATTCAGTTCCTCCCTATGATATATTTCTTATAAATTAGACTTTTTTTAACAAGTTTCGACTATTAAATATTGTATAATAAAGTTAGGTAGATTGAAAGCAGGTGTTGGGGTGAAACGCACAAAAATAGTAAAAAATAATAGAGGCTTCACGTTGATTGAATTGCTTGTTTCCATTACCATACTGGGAATCGTCCTGCTGTCATTTATGAATTTCTTCCTTCAATCCAGTACATATACAAATGCCAATCAAAAGAAGACGGTAGGAGTCAATGTAGCCAGGAATGTCCTCATGTTCATGGAAAAGCAGAACTTTCTCGAAGTCAGGGACTTTTTTCATGATGTGAATATAGGTGATAAGTCCCCTGATACTGAATACCTCACTCTACTCATTTGCGAAGAGAAATATACACTGTTCTCTGAATCTGAAATACATAACACCTGTCCCGGCAAACAACAGATTACGATTAATGGATTAGAATATGAAGCAACCATCTTTTCCGATGAAGTATCCTCTCCAGAAGAAATGGATTACTATATTCCAATTACAGTTAAAGTGAGGTGGAATATGAATGATAAGGCTTACAGCACGAGTGTTGATGGAAAAGTTAAAAGTGAAGATATTCGATAATAAAGGGATCACGTTGATTGAATTGTTGATCACCCTAGCTATATCGGCTATTCTTTTGCCCGTTACATATGGTGCCTTGATCACTGGATATAAAGTCTATGAAAAAGTATCGATAGATGCCCAGCTCCGTGAAGATGCTGATTATGTCTCTTCCATGGTGATGAAACATTTATATTCCTACCCCTTTGACAGCGTCGAAGAATGTACCCCTGAGCAAACAGGTTGCATTAAATTCGTAAATAACACTGAAAAAAGTGTATCTTCCTACTCCGGAAAATCCTTCTATGAGGTGAGAGATGAAGACGTTTCACATGATGAACAGACATTGGAGCTGATAACCATTGACGGGAAAGCGCAATGGAGCTTCGACGGTGAGATACTGGCTACTACATCCGACTTTTCAGGATCCACGGTTTCGACGAGCTGTACGTCTGATCCATGTAAGGATGCGATGATTCAGATGACATTTAATGTGACTCATCCACAGTTCAATAAAACACTTCAATTAGAGAGTCGCTTCGGCTTCTAGAGGGGAGGAAATCATTTGTTAACAAATCAACGAGGAAATGCGTTGCTGACTGTTTTAATCACCTCCCTAGTCATGGTGACGATCGGCATGGCCATCATGAGTTCAACGATAGGAGGAGCCAAACGGACAGAAGTCAGGGAAACATATATTGATATTACATACGAAGGCTTAAAAGCCGTCGAAGAGATCTCTGCCAAGCTTGCATTCCAATTGCAGCCCACTAAGCAGTTGGAAATCAACCAATTATCTCCTGTAAATATGAACTCAAAAGTAAGGGAGTTCATTCAAACAGAGATCATCCCATCCTATCAATCTTCTGATACGATCAAATGCATTACGATCATGGATGTCAGCGGCAATCAAGCTTCGAATTTACTGGGAGCTCACTGCGGGAAAGCCAATACCCTTCAATATCGAACATTCGGCTTGGATTTTCTCGACACGAACCTTACAAGGGTATACGAGATTATCGTCAATACGAAAAATCCTGATTCCGAGGAAGGAAAGGTTGAAAAAATTGTTCGTAAGAGAATCATCCTTTCCCCCATTCCAAGCTTCCTGAAGTATACGTTAGGGTCCCGTGAACAGCTTCAGTTGAACGGTTCACCCCATCTTGTCGGAAACGTATATGCTCACTCACTTGGCATCAGTGAAGATGCAAACTATCAATTGTCCAATTTAGATGATAAGAAAGTGAGTGCACCATTCCCTTCCATTGTTGGAGATTTGTATACCAGCTATGACAAAGTGAATTATGACCATATGAAATCCCTGGTGGACACCCGTCAGTTTTACCCGCACCTGCCACCCCCGGACATAAAGCAGGACAGCCAATTCACTGACATCTCCTTCGATCGAACGTACGGGGAGGAGGTTGGGAAAGTATTGGACTCTCTTGGGCTTTCACTTGATCAGGCGTTGACCAAGGCTAATATAAGGAATACGATAACGGCCAACTATCTATCCGACAGTCCCCTCTTCTTCCCTTTGGTAAATGCTGTATTGAGTGAAAATGTACAGGGGACTGTAAAAGCGGATCAAAGTATCACGGTAAAAGGGTTACGACATCACGGCGTAGATCTGATTGTCCAAGGTGATGTAACCATTCTTGCAAATTCCAAAATGGATATTGGGAATATCATCTCTACCGGAAATGTAACCATATCGAACGCAACAAGGGAGATGTCAATCGGAAATATTGTCGCTGCCGGCAAAGTATCAATTGAAGCAAATGCTCCGGTAATTCTGAAAAAGAATATAGTCAGTTTTGATGATGTTTTGTTTCAGTCCCAAAACTCTACATCTTCCATTGAAGGGAACATCTACTCGGGACGTAACCTAACGATACAGGGTGACGCCAATGATCCGGATGACGAAAACGATGAAATTGAATTTGATTCTGTCATTTACGCAAAAGGAAAGACAAGTATTTCGAATTTGAATATTACCGGTAAAAATAGTCCCGGTCATTCCGATCAACGGGGTCAATTGATCTTACTTTCAAAAGGAGAATTATTGGTCACGAGGATGAATGAATTCCAATACTATACGGATGAAGAAGAAAAGAGAGAGGCTGACCTTTTGCCAGATGCATCAGAAAATATTAAGCCTCTTCAGGCTTTCTTATACACCGATAGTGACGCAACATTATATGGTGTCGGCTCCCTCTTTTATGTGAACGGTGGAGTCTTTTCGAAGGGAAACCTGACTGTAAACGCCGTACGTGGGGATGTTGACAACATGGATACGATACAAAGTGATCTCTTTTCTAACCAGGAAAAGAAATTATCGCGATTCATCGTTCATTATAATAAAGATGTACTGCTCTCCAAATTGGATGATCTTCCCAAAGTGGACTCCCTCTCCCTAATTGGTGATGAAATAATTGTGGAGTAAAAAAAGCGAAGCTATGATTGCTCATAGCTTCGCTTTTCATTTTACCATCTGCCATCGATACTTCCAGTTTCTGTACCCGGATTTCCACCTTCTTCTGTAACCACCTCAAAAATGGCTGTGGCTTTAATATCGGGGTTTTCATCGGATGTTACAGTGATGGTCGTCACACCTTTACTCTTCGGGGTTATTTTCCATATGTCATTTTCCCTTGTTATCTCGACTATGCCATTCCCTGTATCAGTGACAGTCTTAATATTTTTATTGGTGGCATTATGAGGATTAAAGATCAAGTTTGAATGAACGTCGAAATCGTTCCCCTCCAGAAGCAGAGTATATTTCGATTTAGTGAAATCCATGCTTTCAAGATCTATGAACTTAGACTTCACAATGACGCGGATAGTCTTTTTAAACTTCCCATTTTTCGTTTCTACAATAACGTTATCCTCACCAGGGGACAAACCTGTCATTCTATTCTCCTTGGTAGAACGGACTTGAGTATACTCAGAGTTGATTACCCCGTCGTTCCCTTGGGTCACCAGGACATTATAATTATTATTTGGTTTCCCAAAAGGGAAGACATCGACATCGAAAGACTTCGTTTCACCCACGTATAATTCGATGAGGGAAGGAACTCGTATTAATTCGTCTCCTTCGATCCAGATGGTTTTCCCAATAATATAATCATCGACGGCAAATCCTCCGCTCGCTTTCACCTGGACTTCATTCTTTCCGAATGTGTCGAGGGTTTTCATTTCCTGAAGGTCGATGTTATTCCATCCTTCTATCACTTCATCCTCATTCAACATTCGATATTGATACTTCACATCATTTCCGGGAACCCCGGTAGATAGATAGAATTCAGCCTGATTGGATATGGAATCCCCATCTTCCAATACTTTATTGGTAACGGCATCCTTGACAGTCAGTGCAGGAATAAATGATAGTACAGAGGTTGATCCATCTTTGTAGGTGATCGTTAATTGAGTTGAATCAGCCACTAATTCCTTTACCGCTTTATTCGCAAAGCCGTTATTAATGCCCGGCTCCAGAACAGCGACAGTCGTTTCCCCCTGTCCTGTGATCAATACTTTTTTTATTGTTCCGTTAGCAAAACCATCATAGGCATATTCTTTTTGATTATCATACTTTCGGGTTCTTACTTTCGCACTTAATTCATTTTGATCTGGGGTCAAATTACTGACCACTGCTGTACCATATCTCGAATCAACGTAAGATACTTTTGGCTGAGGCATCTTTACATTATTGATGGCCCATACGGCCTTTATCTTCATATTGGTGGAAAGGGAGGTTTGAGAAAACTTTCCGTTCTCAAAATTTATCCTTTGAGTCAATCTCATGACAGCCGTTCGTTGACCATTCACATTTTCTATTGAAAGGTTATTGCCGGCTTCGACTTCCACCCCTTCAGGTAACGGCTGGTAGATTGTGATATCACTTACGTTCCCCTTGGCATTTGGATTTACCAGGCCTCCGAACTCCAGCTGATACTTACCCGTAAATGAGTTGGTATCTTTTCCTTGCTCAATAATTAAATTGAATAATTCTTGATTGATTTTATTCAGTTCAAGCTTTCCTGTAACAGATGCAGGTGCATCATCCTTCACCTGGATCGTGACCGATTTATTATTGGTATTCCTCCAGGCCGTTTCTTCTGCTGTTTTATATTGAATTTTCAAAGGGTTAAAGGTGTAGGTACCCTTTGTCGTAAATTCCACAGGTAATGATAGGGTTATGGGCGACGGAGCTCCCTGGCCCACTTCATACACGGTGGAAAACGGTAAATACACCGTATTATTGACCACTTTGTATACGTTACGGTCGACAGTTGCGTTTGCCGGTAAAGGTACGGCTGCTTCCCCTTCCAATTTAACGGAGTTTATTTTATTCGCCAGCTTTTCAAATGCATCCGAGACACTTCCCTCACTTGCTTTGATGAAGCTGCCGGAAGTCTGATCTGCCAGCATTTGAAGGTATCGATCGTCAAGATCACCTTCCCCGTATCCAAGTGTATGCATCGTGATGTTCGAGTTGTATAATTCTTTGGAAACCTCCAGGCCTTTTTGTTTGATAAGCGCCTGCATTTGCTGACTATTTGTTTCCAACTCCCCTGGATTGTACCAACCTGACTTTAAAGAAGTGCCATCCATGGAAAAGTCAGAAGGAATCCATAATGACTTCAATTTGCTAGTATCCGGGGAATATATTTTATGGAGCCATCTATTATAAGAGTATCTGTTTTGGAAGTCATATATCACTTGTTGATCATTCTCTACAAGATCTGTTTCACCGCAAAAAAACCAAAATGGCCTTGTACATTCTTCTTTTTTTACTTTTTCAACGGCGGTTGCAATCATAGGCTGTCCATCGGTCAGGAAGACAATATACTTTTCGTTGTTGGAATCTCTCAGCATATGCTTGGCAGCACGCAAAGGATCGGTATAATTTGTCCCTCCATATGCCGTGGTATGTAACATAGATGTTTTAATAGAATCGAGGTCATCGTTTAACGGAAGGATCGTTTCAATCTCGGAAGAAAAGGTAATGAGAGAAAAGCGGTCATTTTCCTGCTTGTTTTTTTCAAAGAATTGGACAGCACTGGTCAGGCCGTCTTTTGCATTTTGCATTTTATCCCTCGTGCTATTCATCGAGCCTGATTTATCAAAGATAAAGACGACATCAATAGGGGGACGCTTTGCCTCCTTCACTTCTCCTGCCGGAATAATATTGAAGTCTAATGATGCTTTTGCATTCCCTTCTGCAGGCTTTACGATCACACTTTGCGACGGTGTTACATTAAAATCCACATGTAAATCAGCATTCCCTTTAGCAAATGATATGGTCGGACTCATTAGGAGTGTAAGAAACAGGATGAACAGGAATGGAACTTTTGGCTGTATTCTCATAATATCCCTCATTTTGGCTATCCTATAATACATTTATTATATCAATCTCCATACTATTTTAATAGGACTTAATACTCACACAATGATATTTTCAATTAAAAAAGGATGTCCACGATTACTTTAGACATCCTTTTCCTTATTTCACATACTGCGCCACCCTATTCCTCCCCGCCTGCTTCGCCCCCGTATAGAGCGCCCGGTCGGCATGACGGATAAGGGCCATGGTGTCGTCTGCATCCTGGGGAGCAGTCGATACACCTATGCTCGCCGTAATTCTTACCATCATCTGCTTGTTGGATTCGTCCAGGCTGTCATGGAGCGTGAACGGCTGATTGGCAATCGTGCCCCTGACATATTCTGCAATGCGGAGTGCTTCTTCCCGTTCTGTGTCGGGAAGGAGGATCACAAATTCCTCCCCGCCGTATCTTGCCACAGTTCCTTTAGTGGAAATCAACGCGCGTAAGCGTTCGGCCAGTTGTATCAGGATTTCGTTACCGCTCTGGTGCCCGTAGTTATCATTGATCACTTTGAAATGATCAAGATCCAGCATGATGAGGGACAGGTTCTTTCTCTTTCCTGCCTCTAGATTATTGTATTCCATTGAAAGAAGGTCCTCGAAGTAGCGGTAATTGTATAGGCCAGTAAGAGCGCATCGTTCACTGTTCTGTTTCGTCCGCTCATGGTGCCTTGCATTGGCTATGGCTATCCCGAAATAGGAGCATAGGATATCGACGATCATCAATTGGAATTTCTCATACGCTTTCTTTTTGGAGGAAGCGAGAAGGAGGATTCCCCTCACCTTCTGGCTCCTGACGATGGGCACGCATAACACGCTTTCCACATCCTCCGGCATATACCCTTCAGCGATGTCGGTCCATTCCGACCGGGACGTATACAGGACGGATTTCCCCGTTTCCCAGACCACTCCGCTGATCCCCTGATTTTTCTTGAGGGGACGCAGGTTATTCGATTTCATTTCCCCATTTTCAAAACGTCTGAGAAGCACCAACCCCTCCTCATGGCAATCGAGGATATACGCATATTCGACAGGGAGGGTCTCGATGATTTTCTCGATGAAAATATCCAGGACTTCTTTGACCTTTAGGCTTTCTGTGAGTTGATGACCGATTTCCCCTGCTTTTTGAAGGTATTCATTGATATTCTCAGATGAATTATAGAGCTTTAAGATGATGGAGAGACTCACGAACGGGACTCCAATCAGCAACGAGGCAAACGCCCCCAGTTCAAATGTCAAATAGTAGAGTGAGAGAGAAAGAGGGAACATGATCATATTGGCGGTGAAATCCCATATAAAGTCCTTACTGTAAAAACGCACGTCATTGTTAGCCACATAATGATGATAGAGAAGGAGGAGGACCTGATTGATCATAATGGATACGATCTGATAACAAAGGATCGGTAAGATCAGCTGACCGAGTTCCCTTTCGGCGATTTCCCCTCCCACCATAAAATAGATCAGCCCACTGATATATGAAACCAAAAAGAACATCAGTGAATTCAATGGAATCCTGTGCCAGTCGCTTTTCGTCACCCGGAGCCTTATGAGCAAGGGGATGATCGAGAACTGCATCAATACGATCTCAATAAATAGACCATACTTGATGAACCCGACGAGTGTCACCCACTGGATGAAGAAAATGGTCGCACCGTTGATCACGATCGGCATAAGGGGGATGAAAGTGGCAAATAGCACCAATGTTATAAACTCAAGCTCATTTCCTGCAATATTTTCAGGAGGATAGTATTGATATGTAAAATATAAACCAGCCGGTACAACCGCAAGCCATGCCAGCAATATGTACAGCTTTTTTTTCAATGGTAACGTCATATCTATCCCCCATAGGTTTACAATGAATTTTATATAGTCTGATCATACTATACTAGTTAAATAGTCACAAGTTTAAGAATATTTTATCAAAGCACCCGAATAAAGTCACTTACTTTTTTCTGTAATTTTCCAATAAAGGAAGTAAATAAGGTTTCACTTCCGATAAGAAGTACAAGGAGCCGGTTATGAGCAGCACTTCATCTTCTTCCATGACGGCGATTTTCTCTTCAAGATACTTCTTCCAATCATGGACTTCTGCCTTTTTTGGGTGCGCGGAAGCTTCGTAAAGTTCTTCAACCGATGCCACTCTCGGAAAATCAAAGGTCGTAAATCCGATCTCATCCACGGCTTCTTCCAATTGAGAGATCATCGGTCTTAACTTTTTATCGTGAAGTGCCGAGAAAAGGACGGTCACTTTTTTATGAAAGAAACGTTCGTTGATCGTCTTCACAAGGGCATCCACCCCTTCTGGATTATGGGCACCATCAATGTAAATCTCACGTGTAGCGGATAATGCCTCCATCCTCCCCGGCCATGATGCCTTCTTTAATCCTGTCTTGATGTGTTCCGGTTCTATTTTCATCTCCTGATTTTTCACAAGGAGCTCGGCGACTTTGATGGCAAGGGCTGCATTATTGATTTGATGGGTTCCGATCATGGAAAGATCGAACTCGTCATGCTGCACGGGAGATCCATACTCGAATCTTTCCCCTTTATCCAACAAGGCGACACGCTCGGCAGTAAAATCCTGCCCAAGTTGAAATAGCTCACTTTCCTTTTCAAGGGCTTTATCTTTGATGACGTTCCTTGCTTCTGGTTGATGGACCCCTGAAATGACAGGTACACCGTGCTTGATGATTCCCGCTTTCTCAAATGCGATATCTTCCAAACTGTTCCCAAGAAACTGCATATGATCCATACCGATGCTCGTGATCACAGAAACCATGGGAATGATGACATTCGTCGAATCCAGTCTTCCTCCGAGTCCCACCTCATAAAGGACGAGGTCGACGGGCTGTAACTCTGCAAAATAATAGAAGCTCATGGCCGTGATGACTTCAAATTCAGAGGGCGCACCCCATTCTGATTGTTCCATTTTTTCCGCGATAGGCTTAATCTTTTCGACAAGCAGCGTCAGATCACCATCGCTGACGGGATCTCCATTCATACTGATCCGTTCATTGAAACGTTCAAAATAAGGAGAGGTAAACGTTCCGACTCTGTATCCTGAATCCTGTAACACATTCCTCAAATAGGTTACGGTGGACCCTTTTCCATTCGTACCGGCAATATGGACGGTTTTCAGCTTTTGGTGAGGGTTCCCGAGTTCCTCCAACAGGTGATTCATCCGCATCAACCCCGGCTTGATTCCAAGTCTGAGTCTTGAGTGGATCCACGCGACAGCTTGTTCATAATTCATCAATTTTTCACTCCCACATAGGCTTCATTAGAAAAAGGGCCCCAATCCAGGCCTGGTTGATGAGGGTTCCCCCCTGTCAATTAGACCCGATTTTAAAGCCCTCTTCCTTACCTTCTATTTATTCAATCACATTAAAGCGATTTAAGCTCTTCGATCCTCGCTTTTACAGTCGCTTGTTTCTCTAAATAATCTTTCTCTTTCTCTTTTTCCTCGTCGACTACTTTCTGAGGGGCTTTGCTTACAAACTTTTCATTGTTAAGCTTGCCTTGGACACGGGATACTTCCTTCGTCCATTTATCCAGTTCTTTTTGAAGTCGTGCGATTTCTTCTTCGATATTGATCAGTCCTTCTAGTGGAAGGTACAGATCCACGCCTGTCACGACTGCCGTCATCGCCTTTTCCGGTGCTTCTACATCCGTTCCCATTTCAAGCTTTTCCGGATTACAGAATTTCTCGATATACGATTGATTCTTTTCGATGATCGTCAGGGTATGTGCATCCTTGGCTTTCAGCATAAGGTTGATTTGTTTACTCATCGGCGTGTTCACTTCTGCACGAACATTTCGTACGGCGCGGATGATGTCAACGAGAAGCTTCATTTCTTCTGCTGCCCCTTTGTCAGTCAGCTTATCATCAACCGTCGGCCAGGCCGCTACAGTGATCGATTCGCCTTGATGCGGCAAGTTCTGCCATATTTCCTCGGTAATAAACGGCATGAATGGGTGCAGCAGTCTCATTGTGTTGTCGAGAACGTAAGCCAGGATGGAACGGGTCGTCTTTTTCGCCGCTTCATCTTCGCCATATAGAGGCAGCTTCGCCATTTCAATGTACCAGTCACAGAAATCATCCCAGATGAAGTTGTATAGTAAGCGTCCAACTTCACCGAACTCATAACGATCTGCCAGGCGCGTCACCGTTTCAATCGTTTCATTTAATCGGGTAAGGATCCATTTATCCGCAACAGACTTCTCACCTGATAAATCGATTTCGTCGTATGTCATGCCATCCATGTTCATCAGGGCAAAACGGGATGCGTTCCAGATCTTATTCGCGAAGTTCCAAACCGACTCAACTTTTTCAAATGAAAAACGCAGATCCTGTCCTGGTGAGCTTCCCGTTGTCAGGAAGTAACGAAGGGAGTCGGAACCGTATTTTTCGATGACATCCATCGGGTCAATACCATTGCCAAGAGATTTACTCATTTTTCTTCCTTCAGCGTCACGAACCAATCCGTGAATCAATACATCTTTGAAAGGACGCTCTCCAGTAAACTCCAACCCTTGGAAAATCATCCGTGAAACCCAGAAAGGAATGATATCATAGCCTGTAACAAGGGTACTTGTCGGATAATAACGTTTGAAATCTTCTGCGTTTGTATCCGGCCAGCCTAATGTAGAGAATGGCCATAGTGCAGAACTGAACCATGTGTCCAGTACGTCATCTTCCTGTGTCCAGTTTTCCAAATCTTCAGGAGCTTCTTCTCCTACATGTATTTCCCCTGTCTCATTATGATACCAGGCAGGAATTCTGTGTCCCCACCAGAGCTGACGGGAGATACACCAGTCGCGTGTATTTTCCATCCAGCGAAGATATGTGTTTTCAAAGCGGTCCGGAACAAAGTTTACTTTATTTTCTTCTTTTTGAAGTTGGATTGACTTTTCCGCCAGGGAATCCATCTTAACGAACCATTGTTTTGAAAGGTAAGGCTCGACAATCGCCCCGCTACGCTCGGAATGCCCAACCGAATGCATATGTTCTTCAATCTTGAACAATACACCGGAGTCCTGTAGATCCTTCACAATTTGCTTGCGGCAGTCAAAACGGTCCATGCCGTTATATTTATCAGCTTTCTCGTTCATCGTGCCATCTTCATTCATCACGAGGATGCGTTCCAGATTATGACGGTTACCGATTTCAAAGTCATTCGGGTCATGGGCAGGTGTGATTTTCACCGCTCCGGAACCGAATTCCATATCCACATAATCGTCACCGACGATCGGGATTTCACGTCCTACGATTGGAAGGATGACGTTCTTTCCGATCAGGTGCTTGTAGCGGTCATCTTCAGGGTGTACGGCAACCGCCGTGTCCCCAAGCATCGTTTCAGGACGGGTTGTGGCGATTTCAATGTGGCCGCTTCCGTCAGCCAATGGATATCTCATATGATAGAATGCACCCTGTACATCTTTATGAATGACTTCGATATCGGATAGTGCCGTCTTTGTCGCAGGATCCCAGTTGATGATATATTCCCCGCGGTAGATCAATCCTTTATTGTAAAGATCGATGAATACCTTTTGAACGGCATCGGACAGACCTTCGTCAAGTGTGAAGCGCTCGCGGCTGTAATCGAGTCCCAGCCCGACTTTCGCCCACTGCTGGCGGATGTGCTCGGCATATTCTTCTTTCCATTTCCACGTTTCTTCCACGAATTTCTCACGACCGAGGTCATAGCGTGAAATCCCCTGGCTGCGGAGTTTTTCATCCACTTTTGCCTGTGTGGCAATCCCGGCATGGTCCATACCCGGCAGCCATAGTACATCGTACCCCTGCATACGTTTCATTCTTGTCAGGATGTCTTGTAATGCTGTATCCCAGGCATGGCCAAGATGAAGTTTCCCCGTTACGTTCGGTGGAGGGATGACAATGGTGTAAGGTTCTTTTTCCTTATCGTTTGTCGCTTCGAAGTATTTGCCTTCGAGCCACCATTTGTACCGGCCCTGTTCAATGGCTTTCGGATCATATTTAGTTGGCATTGATAATTGTTGATCTTGAGTTTCCATGTGATTTCCTCCTATATCGTTCTAAAAAAATAAAAAAATCCCCCGTCCTGTGAAAAGGACGAAGGATTCCATTCGCGGTACCACCTTTTTTCTCAGGAGAAAGAAGACTCCTGAACGCTCGACGATTATAACGGCTTTTAACCGGCTTCTACTACTCTCATTTCATAGAAACAGCTCTACAGGCGACCTTCCAATGTCTTATCGTAGAAAATCTCTCAGCAAACGATTTTCCTCTCTGAACGTAAGGATCAATGTACTCTTCCTGTTCATTGCTTTTCATGATTATTTATTTACTCATTATAGTATAGGATAAGATAAACTTTCGTCAATCATTATTGGCATTTTCATTGAAAAATATTCATTTTGCCCATACATAGGCACCATTCCATCCCGGTTTCATAAGATAAAGTAGTGAATACACCCAGGAAAGTGAGTGGATGATGATGAAAAAAATCAACCAGTACACGTTACAGAAATGGATGGGGAACGCCCGATTAATATGTAAGCAATTCATCATACCCTTTACCATCTTCCAAGGTATCCGCACGATTCTGCTCCCGACCACGTTTGACGTCCTTCTGTTAACCCTGTTTATCGGTATCGGCCTCGCCATATATTTTGATTGGATTTAAGGAACTGACGAAAAGTGGATTCGTCAGTCCTTTTTTTATTCAGCCTGTTCGGCCTGCTCTTTCTTCTGCTTCTCCATCTCATCGAGACGCATGACCACGTATTCAGTATTCTTCAAGAGCCAGTAGTGACGTTGCAGTTTCTTCAGGGACTTCCGTTCATTCCGCTTATCCTTCGGGGTATGGAAGTATTTTTCCACCACGGCAATGAGGGAGCTCGGATATGCCAGGTAGCTCATGAACAGGAGCCTCTCTTCATTCCGGACGGTAAAATGCTGAAAGTAGGTGGTGAGCCATTCAATACATTCCTCATAATACTTAGGATAGGTCTTCAAGGTTCTCGATAAAAACGGCAGCAGATCATGAAAAGGAGACGCCATCTTGGAGTTCTCAAAGTTATGGAAATACCCCAAGCCCCTTTCATCGAATAAAAAATGCTCCGTCGAAACCTTTCCGTGAGTGATCACGGTCCTTACCTTTTCCAGCTCCTTCGTCTCCTCATACCATTCATCCAGCATTTTACGGGAAAACTTCAACGCTTGTGAAGCGTCTTTGTAATACATGCAGTAATGAAATTGAAAAGGGGACATGTAGGTGGTCTTTTCACATGCTTCCACGTATTCATCCAGGAACGCCTGCTCTTTATCCCATCTCGACGTGAGCTGCTCATAATGGGATTCTCTCTCTTCCTTATCGATTTTCACTTCGTGGGAGGAAAGAGTGTGGAGCCTCGCCAATTCCCTGAACATCTTCTGATGCTTTTCAAACTGATCTTCCCTTTCCTGGTTCATCAGCCACGGCATGACGTAGTATAAATCCCCCTGATTCCACACAGCATAGCGGCCATCCATGGTGGGATAAATCGGGACGATCCGATTATAGCCCCGCTGAAACAGCATTTGTACATTCCGGACAAAGTCCACGCCATTTTGGGCAGGAAGCTGTTTGACGGCCAGAGTGCCTTTATTTGAAAATACCTTCGAAATCCTTCCGTAACTTTCAACAAAATGAGGTTCGACCCCATAAGGTTGCAAGACAGGCTTCAATCCCTCCAGCGTTTGCGCCATTTCTCTCACCTTCTACGATTACTTTTCTAAAAAAAACGGACCAACCCCAATGAATTTGGTGTCAGCCCCGTCATTTCCACTATGATACTTTGACTCGCTTCTATGGTCCTCTGATGGGAGTGACCTTGCTATTTTCCTTTATCCCTTGAAAACGAATTCGCTGTTCGGGATATATAGAACCTGACCGGCATATACGTCCTGATTCGCTTCGAGTTGATTCACCCTTAATAGCTGTGGAATGGTCAAATCATATTTTTCCGCTATATAATCCAGGTTTTCTCCCTCCTGGACGATGCATACCCGAAGAGTCGCTCCCCGTTCTTCTTCTTTCCGGGCAAAGAAATCAGTCAATGAAATGGATTCATACTTCTTTTTGCCCTTCGCCTTTTTCTTTTCTTCCTTTTCTTCCTCTTCCATCTCTGCTTCTACGGCTGATGAGGAGGAGGACTCTTCTTCTTCCATCTCCTGCTCCTTGTACTTAGGTGCTGGAGGCGGCGTATAAGCGGCCTTCGGTTCAGCAGGCTGCTCTTCAGACGACTCACTCAGCTCATGCTGAGGAAGCTGGAATACATTCTCTTTCCGGTAGTCGACTTCCTCATAGGAAGGAGCCGGCTGTGTATCGTATTGAATCTGGACAGGAATTTCATCTTCCTGCTCAGCCGGTGGGGTCCTCCCCTCCAGATTAAACGGCTGATACTCGTCATCCTGGTCCTCTTCTTCCTCGTCTTCTTCAGCATAACCTGTAATTTCTTCTTCATGATAGTTTTCGTATTCGTACACTTCTTCTCTTTCTTCTTCTTCGGTTTCGACTTCTTCCTCCGCCTCTTCCACTTCTTCTGCTTGGGCTACGGCACTTGAGCGGTAAAGAGGCTCGAATTCTTCTTCTCTTTCATACTCTGCTTCAAGAGGAGTGTGAGCCTGCTGTTCACCGTAGATGCCGGTGATGGTCAAGTCAGCGTTCAGCTTTAAACAGGCATTTTCAGGGACGATGTAGTCAAATGACTCAACGAATACATCAATATCCCCCAGATTCGCAATCCTATTTTTCGGGATTGTGACATCCACCGGGAACCTGTGGACAAATTCATATTCACCCTTCTCCCTCTTTTCCACTGTCTGCACGAACTTCCCGCCTGCTTCGAACTCATCTTCCTCTTCTTCTCTAAGTGATGTCGGTAAATACTCACCCGTCAAATCGAGGCTGCCCCTGATAAGTACGTACTGCTCTTGTTCTTGTATCGTTATATGAGGATCTAAGGAGATAGATAGCAATTCTTCAACTTCCTGTCCTTTTTTGAACCAAATTGATTCTTCCAAAGAAAATCGTAAGCACGATTGTTGTTCTTGTGACAAAGAAAATTCCTCCTTTCAGGTTCCAAACAAAGAAATAGTAAACAATGCCATTATCACTTTATGAAACGGAAAGGAGGAATATGATAGGAAAACGAAAATCCATAAAAAAGAGCCGACCCCAAAAGGATCGGCTTCTACCATTACTTCTTACTGATTTTTTCAAACGCTCTTTCCGCTGCCTGCAACGTCTTTTCGATATCGTCATCACTGTGGGCTGTCGATAAGAAAAGTCCTTCAAACTGTGAAGGTGGCAGGAAGACCCCTTCATGGGCCATTTCACGGTAGTAGTCGGCAAACATCTCAAGATCGGATGACTTGGCACCTTCGTAGTTCGAAACTTCTTCATTTGTAAAGAAGATCCCGATCATGGAGCCTGCACGATTGATTCTGTGAGGAATGTTGTATTTTTCCGCAGCTTTCTTCAAGCCTTCTTCCAGTAGATCTGCTTTGCGCGCAAACTCGGTATACGTTTCTGGAGTGAGCTGGCTCAGCGTTTCGTATCCAGCGGTCATGGCTAACGGATTCCCTGAAAGGGTTCCGGCTTGATAGATCGGTCCGCTCGGCGCGATCCTTTCCATGATTTCCGCTTTTCCGCCGTATGCCCCGACAGGAAGTCCCTCGCCGATGACTTTACCAAGGCAGGTTAAGTCAGGCGTCACATTATAATAGCCTTGTGCACAGCCATAGCCGACACGGAAGCCCGTCATGACTTCATCGAAGATCAATAGTGCTCCATGATTTTCCGTTACCTCACGCAGGCCTTCCAGGAAGCCCGGTTGTGGAGGGACGACACCCATGTTTCCGGCTACAGGCTCGACGATCACACCGGCAATGTCATCACCATATTGTTCGAAGGCATAACGGATGCTTTCCAGATCATTGTAAGGCACCGTGATCGTATTCTTTGCAACCCCTTCAGGAACACCGGGACTGTCCGGTAAACCGAGTGTCGCGACACCCGAGCCCGCTTTAATTAATAAAGAATCGCCATGACCGTGGTAACAGCCTTCGAACTTGATGATCTTATTGCGGCCGGTGTATCCACGGGCCAACCGCAGGGCACTCATCGTCGCTTCCGTACCTGAAGACACCATACGGACGATCTCGATGCTTGGCACCCGGTCGATCACCAGTTGAGCCAGTTTATTTTCAATTTCTGTTGGAGCACCGAAGCTCGTTCCGTTTTCGGCCACTTTTTTAATGGATTCCACAACCCGGTCATTGCTGTGACCAAGGATGAGAGGACCCCAGGAAAGGACATAGTCGATGTACTCATTCCCATCGATATCATAGATTTTCGATCCTTTTCCCCTTTCCATGAAAATCGGATCCATCTTAACGGATTTGAATGCACGGACGGGACTGTTCACTCCGCCGGGCATGAGGTTTACAGCTTCCTTGAATGCTTGTTTCGATTTCTCATATGAACGCAATATCGGTTCCTCCTTTAGTGATCGTTCAGTCATCCTGACAGGAATTCTCCACCAATTAGGATAACCAGTTTGCTACGTCTTTTGCAAAATACGTAATGATGAGGTCTGCCCCTGCACGTTTCATGCTGGTCAGTTTCTCCATGACAATTTCCTGTTCGTTCACCCAGCCGTTCTGAGCCGCTGCTTTCACCATGCTGTATTCCCCACTTACGTTATAGGCGACAACCGGTGCATTGAAACGGTCTTTCACTTCACGCATGATATCCAGATACGAAAGGGCCGGTTTCACGATAAGGAAGTCGGCACCCTCCTCCATATCAGACTGCGCTTCTCTTAGGGCTTCCATGCGGTTCGCAGGGTCCATTTGATACGTTCTGCGATCTCCAAATTGAGGTGTTGAGTGAGCCGCATCACGGAAAGGACCATAGAAGCTTGATGAATATTTCACAGCGTATGACATGATCGGCACATCATGATAGCCTGCTTCGTCCAGCCCGTGACGGATGGCTGCTACGAATCCATCCATCATGTTGGACGGAGCGATGATGTCTGCACCGGCTTCAGCCTGGCTGACCGCTGTTTTGGCCAACAGATCAAGGGTTTCATCATTCAGGACTTTCCCGTCTTTGACGATCCCGCAGTGACCGTGACTGGTATATTGACAGAGGCACGTATCGGCGATGACAACAAGATCCGGGTAACGCTCCTTCACAAAACGCGTTGCCTCCTGGACGATTCCATGGTTATGATACGCCTGTTTCCCCAATTCGTCTTTTTCAGCAGGAACACCGAAAAGAATGATGGACTTGATCCCGAGTGAAACCACTTCATCCATTTCAGCTTGTAAATTATCGAGGGAAATATGATAAACACCCGGCATGGATGGAACGACATTCTTGATGTTCTCCCCTTCCACGACAAACAACGGGTAAATTAGATCTTCTTTTCTTAGATGTGTTTCCCGCACGAGCGCACGCATCGTTTCCGATTGACGTAAGCGGCGGTGTCGATTAAATTGCAGGTCTTTCATAATAAAAGCCTCCTAATGTTTGATAGCTAATAGGCAGAGATGAACTCTTTTATCTCATTCACCATTTCATTTACAGTATAAACGCTTGGACAGATTTTTACATGTAATCCGTATTGCTCCGCGGTTTTTTTTGTGATCGGGCCGATGCACGCAATGGGAATGTCCCTGATATGATCATAGAGGGAATAGTGACGGATGACCTTCATAAAGTGATGGACCGTCGATGAACTCGTAAATGTAATGATATCCACTTGTTCTTGTTCAATGATCGTTTTCAACTGGACAAAGCTGTTCTCTGGAAGGGCCGTTTCATAAACGATCCATTCCTGACAGCTGACTCCTGCTGAGGCCAATTCCGTTGCAATCACATTCCTTGCCAGATTCCCTTTTGGAATCAGGACGTGACCATCAGGCTTCACGTTAGAAATGAACTCCTCGGCGAAGTCATCGCCTGTGAAATTTTCCGGGACAAATGAAATCGGTATGCCGAATTTATGACAGTACTGCTCCGTCTTGGTCCCGACGGCCGCGAATTTCCCCGTATAAGAGGATAAAGGGATCCCCCTTCTTTCTAATGCTTCCAGGAAGAACTTCACCCCATTTTTACTGGTGAAGATAATCCATTCGTATGTATGTAAGGTGGTGTGAAGCGATAATTCCAACGGATCTATGTGGGGGTGAAAATGAAGGAGCGGTACCAAGATGGGCACCCCTCCCTCGTTTTCAATGAGCGACCCGGTTTCACTGGATCCCTCACTGCCACGAGTAATCAAAACCTTTATTTGTTCTAAAGGCCTCTTACCCTTCATTATTGATCCAGCTCCTCTTTCACCTGATCGATCAAGGCTTTTGCCCCTTGTTTTGTTAAACTTTCAGCCACTTTTTCTCCAACTTCCTTCGGTTCCGGACCCGTCATGTATTCTTTGTAGATCGTCTGTCCGTCCGGAGAAGCGACAAGTCCGGTCAATGCAACATCTCCATTGTCCTTCAGCTCGGCAAATCCCGCAATCGGCACCTGACAGCCACCTTCCATCTTATGCAGGAAAGCTCGTTCAGCCGTCACGGTACTCGTTGTCTCTTCGCACGCGAACTTCTCTAGCAGTTCAAGAACTTCATCGTCATCATTTCTGCACTCGATCGAAAGGGCCCCTTGACCGACTGCCGGCAAGCAAAGGTCCGGATCAAGGAATTCCGTTACGACATCCGACGTCCATCCCATGCGCGATAGTCCCGCCGCTGCCAGGATGATGGCATCGTAATCTTCATTCTGAAGTTTGGAAAGGCGTGTATCGATGTTGCCGCGGATCCACTTGATCTCAAGATCCGGTCTCACAGAAAGGATCTGAGCCCCTCTCCTAAGACTGCTCGTTCCGACGATCGCTCCGCCAGGGAGGTCTTTGAGGGCAACATGATTCTTACTGATAAACGCGTCACGGTGATCCTCACGAACCGGGATGCTTCCGATGGTCAGTCCTTCTGGCAAAACAGCCGGCATATCTTTCATACTGTGAACGGCCATGTCGATTTCTTTATCCAGCATCGCCTGCTCGATTTCTTTTACAAATAATCCTTTACCGCCGACTTTGGATAAGGTGACATCCAGGATCTGATCCCCTTTCGTCACAATCTCCTTTACTTCGAAATCGTAAGAAGGGTCGATTGCCTTCAACTGATCGATCACCCAATTGGTTTGGGTAAGGGCTAATTTACTTCGTCTTGAACCAACAATGATTTTTCTCATAATGACCTCCTGAAAACTTATGAATACCAGAAATGAAATGAAGACAACCGACTAGCTAGGAAAAAGTTGATTAATATAATCAAGAAGGCTGCAACATTAAGAAACGCTAATGATTTACCAAAGACATTCTTTTTAATGCGAAGGTATAAATACATGCTATATAAAATTAATAGAATGAATGATCCCACGATCTTTGGATCATACCATAGAAATTCCGGGAGTTTGATGTATGCCCATTGCAGCCCCAATATCAGGCTCAACAGAAGCATCGCCACCCCGATGGAATTAGAGATATAAGATATCTTCTCAAGCTTGGACAAATCACTGATTCTCCATAACCTCTGTCCCCACTTTTTCTCCTTTAATAATTTAAACTGGAGGAGATAAAGCAGAGAAAACACAAAGGAAAGACTGAAGGCCCCGTATGATAGGATGGCCATCGTAATGTGAATCAGCAGTAACTCCGATACCATCTGTTCTGCCATCGCCTGGGACTCCACCTGAACGGGAGCGAAGGTATGGATCGCCATGATGATGAAACCGAGTACATTTGTAAAGAAGACAGTAAAATCCACCCTTAGCAATCGGTTGATGATCAGGGACAGGGTGATGAGCACCCAGGCATAAAAATAAAGTCCCTCAAAGATGGTGAGGACCGGAAACCTGCCTGTATTCATCATGTATAGAAATAAAAAGATTGTTTGAAGGACCCAAACAATCGCAAGTAACCAGAAGGCAAACAGGTTCGCCTTCCGGTTTTTGTTTAAGAAATCTATAAAATAAAAGAGAATACTAATAGCATACAGAACAATCATAAGTTCGTGCAGCCTAGTCATCGTTTGTTCAAACATAGACATTAACCTCACTTATGCTTGAAAAGAGGGTTGTGGTGTAAAGCCATGATTGCTCTCAGTCTTTTCGTTGGCTGCTTTCACTTGTTTCTGCTCTATCACTTCTTGTTCAATGTTAAAAATGTTGATGAATAAATCCAGCTTATCTTCAGCATCCGGCAGCCCGGCAAATTCCTTTGCCTGGAGGATCGGATCTTTTAATAACTGATTGATGATACTCTTCGTGTGCTTATTCAAAACTTTACGTTCACGATCGGTTAAATCAGGCATTTTACGTTCGATGCTTTCCATCGTATCTGCCTGGATGGAGAGTGCCTTCTGCCTAAGGGCAGAGATGACAGGAACCACACCGAGCATATTCAACCATTCTTTAAACGCAACGATTTCCGCTTCAATCATGATTTCAATTTGCTCTGCCGCTTTTTTGCGTTCAGCAAGGTTTGCCTGGACGATGCCTTCCAGATCATCGATATCATAAAGGAATACGCTCTCGAGCTGACCGATCGCAGGGTCTAGATCCCTCGGTACGGCAATGTCCACCATGAATAGAGGACGGCCCTTCCTCATGCTTTCCACATGGGACATCATTTCTTTCGTGATGACAAAATCCTTTGCTCCTGTAGAACTGATCATGATATCCGCTTCTACAAGGGCGCATTGAAGCTCCTGCATCGTCTTCGCATTACCGCTAAAACGCTCTGCCAGGGTTTGGGCCTTCTCATACGTACGGTTGATCACGGTCACCTTGGTGGCTCCACTGCCATGAAGGTTTTTGATGGCAAGCTCCCCCATCTTCCCTGCACCAAGTATGAGGACATGCTTACCCTCCAGGCTGCCGAATACCTTTTTAGCCAATTCAACGGCTGCATAGCTGACTGATACCGCATTGGAACCAATCTCTGTTTCCGAGTGACCCTTTTTCGCAACCGTCACCGCCTGCTTGAACAGATGATTAAATACGGTACCCGTCGCTCCCGACTCCTGGGCATTCAGGAAGCTTGAACGGATTTGACCAAGAATCTGAGTTTCCCCGAGGACCATGGAGTTCAATCCACAGGCAACCTTAAACAGGTGTTCGACCGCTCCTTCTTGTTCATAAATGAACAGATAAGGTGTGAACTCCTCTTTATCTATATCAAACCATTGAGATAAAAATTCTTTAATATAATAACGACCTGTATGAAGCTGATCCACTACCGCATAAACTTCCGTTCTATTACATGTAGAAACAATCACATTTTCAAGGATGCTTTTCTTTTCCTTTAATGTTTTCATGGCTAAAGGAAGATCAGTTTCATTGAAAGATAAACGCTCACGAATCTCTACAGGGGCCGTTTTATAATTTAAACCAACGACTATTGTATACATGCTATGCACTACACCCCCAAGTAAAATCATTACTGTTATTATAACATGTCCAAATAAGTCCTCAGGCCCTGAAATGTGAACAGAAATTGAAACCTGTGCTACAGTTAAGGGGGTAGAATCGAATGATTCTTCCGGGACTTGCGAAACATCACTTTCATCATTACATTTAAGTAGAAGAAAGAAAGAAGCTTGAAAGCATTTTCAATTCTTCTTAAATCTTTTATATTTCGACATTTGCCTACTAATGTAGGGTACCAAAACAAGCCTAAAGAATCAAGTAATGGAAAGCTTTCTCACGATTCATCGGAACAAAGGGATCGATTTTTCATATTATGTGTCATTTCCCCTTAAAAAATAGGAATTAAATCCGAAATTTTACTAATTTTCAGGAGGCAAAGAATGAAACAGCAGCGAATATTCCCCGGAATCATCTTAATTGGCTTTGGAGCTTACTTTTACTTACAACAAGCGAACATTGTATTATTTCAGGAGTTTTTCACCTGGCCCACTTTGCTTATCATTGTCGGACTCGCGTTTCTCGGTCAGGGATACGGGGGACGGGATTATGAAGCCATCCTTCCCGGTACGATCCTGGTCGGATTCGGCCTGCATTTCCATGTGGTCAACAAGCTTGACGTTTGGCCGGATCATATGGGGACCTTCATCCTCATCATCGCCCTCGGTTTTCTTCTCAGATATCAGAAGACACGCGCCGGCTTATTTCAAGGAGTGCTCTTTCTGACACTCTCTATCATTCTCCTATTCTCTGATAAAGTGGTGCGATGGTTCGGTTTCATTGAAGGAAGCGTGGGAAGCGCGTGGGAATTCTGGCCCATTATCATTATCGGTATCGGTGTCTATTTATTATTTGTAAGAAAAAAGTAGGCAAAACGTGAAAAAGCCCGGAATCGCATCCGGGCTTTTTTACATTTATTAGAGAACCGAGTCCAAAAATTCTCTCGTCCTCTGTTCTTTTGGAGAATGGAATAATTCCTGAGGGGGTCCCACTTCGACGATGCGTCCATCATGCATATAGACGACCCAGTCGGCCACTTCACGGGCAAATCCCATTTCATGTGTCACGACGACCATCGTCATCCCTTCTAAAGCAAGCTCCTTCATGGTAGCGAGTACCTCACCGACCAATTCCGGATCAAGTGCAGAGGTGGGCTCATCGAACAGCATTATATCCGGCTTCATCGCCAGGGCCCTGGCGATGGCGACACGCTGCTTCTGTCCCCCGGAAAGCTTGGACGGGTAGACATCTTCTTTGTCCCCAAGTCCGACCTTCTTTAATAGTTCTTTGGCATCCTTCCTTGCTTCCGCCTTAGAGACACCCTTTACGTAGACCGGTGCCTCCATCACATTTTCCAATACGGTTTTGTGGGGGAAAAGATAGAAATGCTGGAACACCATCCCTACCTTTTGACGGATTTTATTCAAATCATGGGTATCCTGGTTGACTTCATCGCCTTCGATGACAACCTTCCCATTATCTTTCAGCTCAAGGAAGTTCAAGCAGCGAAGCAGTGTACTCTTCCCAGATCCACTGGCCCCAATGAGGCAAACCACGTCACTTTCCCTTACGCTGATATCAATGTCCTTTAATACATGCAAATCACCAAAGGATTTATTTAATTTTTCTACTTTAATCATTTCCTGACTCATACTCATCCCTCCTGCGTCATTCTTAATCACTGATGGACATACGTTTTTCAATTACATTGACAATCGTTGAGAATAGTAAGACAAGAACCAGGTAATAAATCGCTACGACGAGCAAATAGGTCATATAATCAAAATTATTCGATCCGAGTGTCGTTGCCACGCTGAACAATTCGAACATCCCGATGAATGAAGCAAGGGATGAGTCCTTCAATGCAATGATGAATTGATTACCCAGGGGCGGCAGAGCACGCCTGAATGCCTGTGGAAGGATGATCCTTCTCATGGACAATCCAAGGGACATCCCAAGGGAACGCCCCGCTTCCATTTGCCCTTTGTCGATGGACTGAATGGCTCCCCGGAAGATCTCTGCGATATAAGCCCCGTTATGGAAAGCAAGACCCATAACGACCGACCAGAAGCCTGAAATATTCAATGAGGTCAAACCGAAATAGAAAATGAAGATTTGAACGATTAATGGTGTACCCCTTACAACGAAAATGTATAAATCCGCAATCAGGGACAAAGGCTTGATCCCTGAAATCTTCAGGAAAGCGAAAAACAGACCGATCACAATCGCAATCAGGACAGAAACAAAGGTTAACTGGAATGTTAACAGCATCCCTTTCAGAAAAACATCATATGTACCTGCAAAGGTTTCTAAAAAGTGCATGGACTTCCCTCCGTTCGATTTTTTCCACTTTAAGACAAAAAGCGAATGCGCATAGAAGCACATTCGCTCTGTGTCATGCTGCTCTTACTCTTTCTCGGGATCTGATGTAATATCTGTTTTGAAATATTTTTCACTGATTTTCTTCAATGTACCGTCTTCTCTTAATGCTTCAAGAGCTTGATTGACTTCCTTCAATAGCTTTTCATTGTCTTTACTGACGGCAATCGCCTGCTCACTGCGTCCGATCAGTTCACGTGCTTCGATGTTGAGGCCAGAAGCAATCGCTTCTTTACCTGTAATGAAGTCTGTGATGACGGCATCATGTTTTCCTTTGTTTAACGCTTCAAGTGCCACAACGTCACTATCATATGCCTGAATTTTGTCCGTTACTTCCTTTGCAGTATCTGAGTACGTCGATCCCTTTGATACAGCAATTTCCTTGTCCTTCAAATCATCCAGGGTTTCAACATCACTGTCTTTACGGACGAAAATCTGTGGACCTGAATAATAATAAGGAGTTGAGAAGTCTACTTCCTTCAAACGATCTTCCGTGATCGTATGACTGGCTACCGCCGCGTCGAAACGTCCGGATTTGACCCCTTCTACAATTCCTGCAAATTTAAATTTCTTCTGCTCGGGTTCAAGACCCATTTCTTTCGCAACGGCTTCTGCCACTTCAATATCGAAACCTGACATGGTTCCATCGTCATTCGTCACACTGAATGGCTTGAATTCACCGGAAGCTGCATAAACGAATTTGCCTTCCTCCACTAACTTCGCACCACTCTCTGTAGTAGCTTTGTCTCCGCAAGCGGATAAAAGAAGTGCAGCTAGTACTAATATGACCAGGCTTTTCAAATTCTTCACTGTCTAGAGTCCCCCTTATGTAGCTTGTAATATTTTTAATCTTTCATAATTTTATCAACAAAAGAGAAAATTCTCAAAATTCAAATATAGCTTCCACAGCTTATAATTATCCATTTTGATGGATGAACCCCATTCAGCTTTGATATGGATACATATGCGTCCCTATCCTTTCATTTCCTTTCATATCCTTTCATCCTATAGGCCAAAAAACCTTATACGGACTTCGGTAGACCTTCTTTATGACTACTTTTCAGTAAAAAAAGAACCGACCTCCATAAATGGAAATCGGTTTTTACAAGATCATTTATAATACGATTTGATGGCGTCCCAGGCTTTGTCTTTTCCAAGGCCTGTTTCAGAAGAGAACATGATAAGATCGTCTTCGCTGTCCATGTTCAGGGTTTCTCTTGTGACTTTCAGGTGCTTCTGCCATTTGCCTTTCGGGATCTTGTCCGCTTTGGTGGCAATGACGATACATGGAAGCCCGTGATGCTTGAGGAAATCATACATCATCACATCATCTTTGGTCGGGGCATGACGAAGGTCCACGATCAGGATGACCGCCCTTAGCTGCTCACGGGAAGTGATGTAGGTTTCAATCATCTTTCCCCAAGCTTCCCGCTCCGTTTTGGATACTTTGGCAAAACCGTAACCGGGAACATCTACATAATAGAGGGTTTCTTCTATTTTATAAAAGTTCAGCGTCTGGGTTTTACCAGGCTTGGATGAAATCCTCGCCATGCTCTTCCTGCCGATCATTTTATTGATGAATGAGGATTTCCCTACGTTCGAGCGCCCCGCTAAGGCAAACTCAGGAAGGATATCGCCAGGATATTGTTCAGGCCTGACCGCACTGATGACTAGCTCAACTTGATTTACTTTCACTTCTTTTCACCTACTAATGCTTTCTCTAAGACTTCATCGATGTGGGATACAAGGATGAACGTTAATTCTCCCCTCACACTTTCAGGAATATCATCTATATCCTTTTCATTATCTTTCGGAAGGATAATCGTTTTAATTCCGGCACGATGAGCACTTAATGTTTTTTCTTTCACTCCTCCGATTGGAAGGACTCTTCCTCTCAGGGTCATTTCTCCTGTCATCCCCACTTCACGGTTCACGTATTTCCCTGTCAGGGCAGATACGAGTGCCGTCGTGATCGTGATCCCGGCTGAAGGACCGTCTTTCGGGACTGCTCCTTCGGGAACGTGGATATGAATATCGTGTTTCTCGTGGAAATTCTCATCGATCCCAAGTTCCCCCGCCTTCGAACGTACGTAGCTGAAGGCTGTTTGAGCAGACTCCTTCATGACGTCTCCCAGTTTCCCGGTCAGGACAAGCTTCCCTTTACCCGGTGCAAGGGATACTTCGATTTGAAGGGTATCCCCGCCGACCGTCGTATAGGCAAGGCCAGTTGATACACCGATCTGATTTTCTATTTCTGCCTGCCCGTAACGGAATTTCCTCTTTCCGAGGAACTCTTCTATATTGCTTGAAGTGATCACGACTCTCTTCTTATCACCTGAAACGATGATCTTCGCCGTTTTTCTGCAAAGAGCGGCCAATTGTCTCTCCAGGCTCCTTACACCGGCTTCCCTGGTATAATAACGGACGATATCAACGATCGCTTCATCTCTCACCTGAAGCTTGGATTTGGTCAATCCATGGTCTTTGATTTGCTTTTCCAGTAAATGATGCTTCGCAATGTTTAACTTTTCAAGCTCCGTATAACCGGCAATCGTAATGATTTCCATCCTGTCCCGGAGTGGTCCCGGTATGGTGGATAGGTCATTGGCCGTTGCAATGAACATCACTTTTGACAAGTCGTATGTCTCTTCAATATAGTGATCACTGAAGTTTGAATTTTGTTCTGGATCCAGTACCTCAAGCATTGCAGAAGAAGGATCTCCCCTGAAATCACTGGACATTTTATCGATTTCATCGAGAAGGAACACAGGATTGATCGTACCTGCCTTTTTCATCCCGCGGATGATCCTGCCGGGCATGGCGCCTACATACGTACGTCTGTGCCCCCTGATTTCGGATTCATCACGGACGCCCCCAAGGGAGATGCGTACAAAATTCCGACCCAGTGATTCAGCCACGGAACGGGCCAAGCTCGTTTTCCCGACACCTGGAGGTCCGGCCAAACACAGAATGGGTCCTTTCAGGGATTGAGTCAGCTGCTGAACGGCAAGATATTCAAGAACCCTTTCCTTGACCTTTTCAAGACCGTAATGATCCCGGTTTAATATCTGTTCAGAACGCTTGATGTCCAATTGATCTTCTGTTTCGGTGGACCATGGTAAAGAAACAAGCCACTCGATGTAATTGCGAATCACAGAGCTTTCAGCAGAGCTTGAAGGCACTTTCTCATAGCGTGCGAGCTCCTTTAATGCCGTAAGTTCCACTTCTTCAGGCATATTGGCCTGTTCGATCTTTGAAGTTAAATCTTCAATTTCACCCGTTTTACCTTCTTTGTCACCCAACTCTTTTTGAATGGCTTTCATTTGCTCCCGAAGATAATACTCTTTCTGGGTTCTTTCCATCGAACGTTTGACACGCTGCCCGATTTTTTTCTCTAAGCTCAGCACTTCTTTTTCATTGTTGATCGTTTCGATCACCATTTGAAGCCGCTTCTTAATATCGAGCGTTTCCAGGACGTTTTGTTTTTCCTTCATTTTGAGGGGCAGATGGGATGCGACGATATCCGCAAGCCTTCCCGGTTCTTCAATATCTGAAACGGTTGAATACGTTTCGGCTGATACTTTCTTTGATAGCTTTATGTATTGTTCGAAATAATTGAGTAACGTCCTCATCAAGGCGTCTGTTTCCGATTCCTTCCCTTCAGAATCATGAAATTCCTTCACCGTAACTTCGTAGAAATCTTTTTGCTCAGTGAATGAAGTGATGGACGCCCGATTCATTCCCTCAACCAACACTCTGATGGTCCCGTTTGGCAGTTTAAGCATTTGCTTAACCTTTGTCAATGTTCCCATTTCGTAAAAATCTTCCTGTGTTGGCTCATCTATATTCATATCTCTTTGAGTCGTTAAGAAAATTAAATGATCATCCATCATCGCTTTTTCTAAAGCTTGAACGGAGCGCTCACGTCCAACATCTAAATGCAAGACCATTGTTGGATACACAAGTAAGCCTCTTAATGGAAGGAGGGGAACCGTTAAATTATTTTGTTTTGCCACATATAACACCTCCGAATTATGCTTCTCTAGTCTTTGTACAATTCTAACTTATTTACTAGGGAGTGTCTATTAAATAGGTATTTACAACTTTATTCAAGGCATGCTGCTCTTATTCCTGTTCTCCCCATTCAAAAACAAACCGATTCGGATAGACCCGAATCGGTCAACAGTCTATACACTTTTCTTATTTTGTTCAGGTGCGAGATCGGGTGACGATACGTGATCCTTCATCAAGGCGAGATCAAGAACTTCCTTGAGCTGTTTGACTGGGACCACTTCGATTCCTTCTATCTCTTTTAACATCGCCTGCTGGTTGTCGTAAGGAATGATGGCCATGGTCGCACCGGCTAGCTTCGCACCTTTCACCTTAGGATATACCCCACCGACAGGCTTAACAGATCCATGTATACTGATTTCACCTGTGACGGCAATTGTATGCTTGATGGGAATCCGGTAAATGGCCGAATAGATCCCAAGAGCCATGGCAATCCCTGCAGAAGGACCGTCGACCGGCACCCCGCCTGGAAAGTTCACATGGATATCATACTGATCGGCAGGTACTCCCATGGAACGAAGGACGGTGATCACATTCTCGATCGATCCTTTCGCCATACTTTTTCTTCTGATGGATTTACTCCGATCACCGATGCTCTCTTCTTCCACGATTCCCGTCACATTGATGGTGCCCTTATCGACTGCCGGAATCACATTTACTTCAATTTCAAGTAGAGAACCCGTATTCGGTCCTGTCACGGCTAACCCATTGACCAGACCAATCGTTGCCTCTTCATTGATTTTTTTCTGATAGCGAGGGGAAAGCTGACTGGATTGAATGATCCATTCGAGCTCATGATCATAAATTTCTTTTCTATTTTCTGTGATGGCAACCCCAGCGGCTATCTGGACCATATTGACTGCTTCACGTCCGTTGCGCGCATAAGATGCAAGGGTTTCGAGACCTTTGTCACTGATCGTCATTTCTACCTTCTCAACGGCTCCTGCCGCTACCTTCTTCACTTCATCATGCTCTAGCTCCCGGAAGAAAACTTCCATGCATCTGGAGCGGATCGCCGGAGGCAATTCATTCGGTGTACGGGTGGTGGCACCGATCAAGCGGAAATCAGCCGGAAGGCCGTTTTTGAAAATATCATGTATATGGGTGGGAATTTGATGATTTTCTTCATTGTAATAGGCACTCTCAAGGAACACCCTGCGATCTTCTAACACTTTTAAGAGCTTATTCAATTGAATGGGGTGCAATTCCCCGATTTCATCAATGAACAATACGCCTCCATGGGCATTCGTCACAGCCCCTTGTTTCGGCTGCGGAATCCCGGCTTGTCCCATGGCTCCTGCCCCTTGATAGATGGGATCATGGACGGAACCAATCAGCGGATCGGCAATCCCCCGTTCATCGAATCGTGCCGTGGTGGCATCCAATTCAACAAAAACGGCAGAAGATCTGAATGGGGATTTCATATTTTTCTTTGCTTCTTCCAGGACCAAACGGGCTGCTGCCGTTTTTCCGACACCGGGCGGTCCGTAAATGATGACATGCTGTGGATTCGGACTGCATATCGCTGCTTTTAATGCTTTGATGCCATCTTCCTGTCCGACAATATCTTCAAAGCTTGAGGGTCTTACCTTTTCGGCAAGGGGTTCAGTCAGTGAAATGGACCTCATCTTTCGGAGTTCTTCCATCTCCTTTTTTGATTCACGGTCAATGGAAACTTTTTGCGTTCGCTGGTTTTTCAACAGATTCCAGAAGTACAATCCAATGATGATTCCGAAGAATAATTGGATGAATAAAGCGATGCTTGTAAAGCTCATTCGTCTCCCTCCAAGTAGATACAAGTTGTTATCGGTTAGTATCTCCTTGACCTTGTGGGAATAAACAAAAAAAATTCGGTGATGAGATGGTTCAAAAAGGGATATTTCATTAACTAATACAGTCAATTCCACCCTTTTTCTCTAATAATTGACAATCCTCTATATCCAATGACCAGAGTCCTGAGTTTAAGACCACGCCTAATTTTTCTAGGTGAATTTTTTTTGAGAAGATTGGACCGTCCATGACGAAGGTGTGGTATTCACCCGCTTCTCCCATGACGCAGCAGTCTTGCTTATTGTGAATGCTTTCGAAAAATTCCCAATCGAGCATTCTGCCGGCCCATGATGAATCGAATACTTTGTCTGAAGCCCTGCATATGACTGCAGAGAATCCAAGTGTGATGAATTCTTTCAGTAGTTGACTGCTTTCTCCCTTCGAAATCCATACGGGAAATGAGGGTTTCAAACCCGCTTTCATTGCCACTTCTTCATTCCACTTTCGATCTTCTTCTGCATATAAGCTTCCAAAGACGATTTCATCCACACCCCTATCCTGCTTTAAATCTGATAATGCCCCGATGAGGGAACGCTCATAATCATCTCCGGAATTCACAAGTACCAGCGGAATACCCACGGCTTTTGCCTGATGCTCGAGAATATCCAATCTGAGACCGTGAGCATGATTCCGTTCATATTTTTCTGAAACCATAGAAACAAGACACTCTACTTTTTTGCCGGCTTTTAACGTACGATACAAAGCCAGACACCCGTCTTTCCCGCCACTCCAGCTAATGGCCACCTTGGTTTTCTTATTGTCCAACCGTCCCGTCTCCTTTCTATCACTTCAGTCGTAAAAAAAGCCGGGAATGAAGGATCATTCCCGGCTTTACGTTAAGCTATTAAGCTGATGTCTTTTCTTCGTTTGGATCGATCATGGTGCCATCCTCAAGCATTAAGTGAGGGGCTGCATCTTCAAGGATCGTCTCTTTCGTAATGATACATTTTTTAATATCATCACGTGAAGGAAGATCGAACATCACATCGAGCATCATGGTTTCGATGATGGAACGCAGTCCACGTGCACCTGTTTTACGCTCAATTGCTTTTTTAGAGATTTCAAGCAGGGCATCTTCTGTGAACTCAAGCTCGACATCATCCAGTTCAAGCATTTTTTGGTATTGTTTGACCAATGCGTTTTTAGGTTTAGTCAGGATTTCAACCAGTGCTTCTTCATCAAGAGGCTCAAGGCTTGAAATGACCGGTAAACGACCGATGAATTCCGGAATCAATCCGAATCTCAATAAGTCTTCAGGAACAACTTTAGAAAGTAGGGACTTATCTTCTTTCACATCAGCGTTTTTAGGATCAGAACCGAATCCGATTACCTTTTGACCTAAACGGCGCTTGATGATTTGTTCAATTCCGTCGAATGCTCCACCACAAATGAATAGGACATTGGACGTATCGATCTGAATGAATTCCTGGTGAGGATGCTTGCGTCCGCCTTGTGGTGGAACGCTTGCTACCGTACCTTCAAGAATTTTCAAGAGGGCTTGTTGCACCCCTTCACCTGATACATCTCTCGTGATGGATGGATTTTCGGATTTTCTTGCCACTTTATCGATTTCATCGATGTAGATGATCCCTTTTTCAGCTTTTTCCACATCGTAGTCAGCTGCCTGGATCAGTTTCAATAGAATATTCTCTACATCTTCCCCAACGTAACCGGCTTCTGTTAAAGAAGTCGCGTCCGCGATGGCGAAAGGAACGTTAAGAATACGAGCCAGAGTTTGGGCCAGGAGGGTTTTCCCGCTACCAGTCGGTCCAATCATAGCAATATTACTCTTAGACAATTCAACGTCATCGACTTTACTGCTGGAGTTGATACGTTTGTAATGGTTATAAACCGCTACTGCAAGTGATTTCTTCGCCTGGTCCTGTCCGATGACGTATTCGTCGAGAATTTCACGGATTTCACGTGGTTTCGGTACGTCTTTAAATTCTACTTCTTCTTCTGTACCCAACTCTTCTTCTACGATTTCTGTGCAAAGCTCGATGCACTCATCACAAATATACACACCTGGTCCAGCGACTAGTTTACGAACTTGATCTTGAGTTTTTCCGCAAAAAGAACATTTTAATTGCCCTTTTTCATCATTAAATTTAAACAATGATTTTCACCCCTTCGTTAAAACTTCATAAAATCGTGCTCTGTTTCATCAAACGAACGATTCCTTACATCCCTATTACCTAAAGTTATGTACTGCATTTTATCATATTATATGTTCGTAAAGAAATTGATACGATTCTTAAGAATCATCTTATTATGTATTGTGCATTTTAGCAAATCTTTTACATTGCCAATGTTTATTTTGTCCAATTGAAGTCAGGTGATGTAAGGAATCTGATTATGTATGTTCATGGTGAAAAGTAATGCAACCCCGTCTCATAAGCTTTTTCCAAAAATAGTGGTTCTTATTCTTAATTGATGGAGAAAGTTTCTTAATCAACAGAGTATAGTATTTTGGCTCATTTTGCCACAGAAACAAAAAACGTCTGGAGCAAACTCTTGAGCTCGTAAAATATTGGAATGAAGCTTGGTGTAATGGTGGTTTTGGCTCATTTACGCCATCATCATCAAAAGCGATGGAGCAAACGCTCGTTTGCTCTTTCGCTTTTGATGATGATGGCTGCTTTTCAGCTGCGCTGAAAAGCGTGTGAAACATCCGTTTCTCACGAATGAGCCAAAACCATGGAGTTTCTTTACTTCATTGTACAAAACAAGGCACGAATGATTCGCGCCTTGTTTGCTATTTTTATTATGCTACAGTTTTGCTGTTTTCAACAAGGAATTCTACTGCTTTACGAACTTTAAGGTCAGCTTTTAGTGTGTCAAGGCCGCCTAGTGCTTGTTTGATGTTGTCAGCAGACATGTTGTATTGTTCAGCCATTTTGTTTACTTCTTCTTCTGCTTCTTCGTCTGTCACTTCAAGGTTTTCCGCTGCTGCGATTGCTTCAAGTGTTAAGTTTGTGCGAACGCGTTTGCCAGCGTCTTCTGTCATTTGACTGCGAAGATCTTCTTCTGTTTGACCAGAGAATTGGAAGTAAAGGTCAAGGTTCATACCTTGCATTTGAAGGCGTTGACCGAACTCCTGCATCATGCGGTCCACTTCAGCTGTTACCATTACTTCTGGGATTTCAACTTCAGCGTTGTCAGAAGCTTTATTTACAAGAGTTTCACGAACCGCTGTTTCAGCTTCGTTCTTTTTAGACTCTTGAAGGCGTTTTTCGATTTTTTCTTTTAGTTCAGCAAGCGTTCCAACTTCTTCGTCAGCGTCTTTTGCGAACTCATCATCAAGTGCCGGAAGTTCTTTCGCTTTGATTTCGTGAACTTTTACTTTGAATGTAGCAGGCTTGCCAGCAAGTTCAGCTGCATGGTATTCCTCAGGGAAGTTTACTTCTACTTCTTTCTCTTCTCCTGCTGCAACACCAACCAGTTGCTCTTCAAATCCTGGGATGAACTGACCAGAACCTAATTCAAGTGAGTAGTTCTCAGCTTGGCCGCCTTCGAATGCTTCACCGTCAACGAATCCTTCGAAATCCATTGTCACTGTGTCGCCTTCTTCAGCTTTCCCATCTTCTTTGACAGCAAGCTCAGCTTGTTTTTCTTGAAGTGAAGTAAGTTCTGCTTCAACGTCCTCAGCTGTTACTTCTGTTTCCATTTTTTCAACTTCAAGACCTTTGTATTCGCCAAGTTTCACTTCTGGTTTCACTTGTACTTTAGCAGTGAAGATCAGGTCTTTTCCTTTTTCCATTTGCTCGACATCGATTTCAGGACGGTCGATTGGATCGATTCCTGTTTCTTCGATTGCTTTTGCATATGCTTCAGGTAAGATGAAATCTAATGCATCTTGGTAAAGTGATTCTACACCAAAACGTTTTTCGAACATTCCGCGAGGCATTTTCCCTTTACGGAATCCTGGTACGTTCACTTGTTTCACAACTTTTTTGAATGCTGCGTCCAAACCTTCGTTTACTTTTGCAGCTTCTACTTCAATTGTAAGTACTCCTTGGTTTCCTTCTTGCTTTTCCCATTTTGCAGACATACTGTTCCCTCCAACAAATCTATAATTGATCTTAATTTTTTTACGCATAGTAGTAGATAGTCCCGTGTGAATCTAGCACTATCATCGTAAATATATGAAAAACTTTTACATTACAACCATTACATTATAACATACAGCCACTGTCTTTCAACAGAGGGGGTTTAAATATTCGGAGAGGAAATTTCCTCTAGTTCCGTAAGCCTTGATAAAATCCCTTTCGCTTGACTGTTTTCAACCTGCTCTTTTAACTCTTCTTCAAGTATTGTATCGGCAAACATCCCGGCGGTGTAATAAGCATATACCGCAGCGATTTCATCCGGCTCTTCTTTAAGTGTAAAAGGATAGAGCAGAAAGGCATGACGTTTCAGTAATTCCTGTGCGTGCTGAAATAGAGTGGGATTCGTTTGTGCCAGAAGCTCATCCAGGGCATGCGTGACCCCGGTGAAGAAATCCGATTCGAAAACGTCTTCCAACGCTGCGGGATGAACCCGCTCTTCCATCCCTAGCTTCACCACAACTACTTCTTTATCCATTCCATGCTCTTTTAAAACATTTAATATCATTGTTTGTAAAAATGGATGGGCATCGGGATCCTGTAAAACCCCCTGCAGTTCCCCGATGAACGGGTGAATATTACGATGAACGAGCTGTGCCACGATCAACGTCTGTTCCTCGAGGCTTTTTCCCGTCAAGATTGACGGTTGATCTTCATTCTGTACTTCCTTCTCAGGAACAGCCGCTTTCCCGTTCACTACCTTTTCACTGAAATGGAGAAGCTTCCTGAAGTGTTCTTCCTTTTCAAAGGGTACTTCCCTTTCATCAAAGAGGGCATTGATTGTATCGACCACTTCAGTGTGCTTATGAAGCTGTATAAGAATCATTAAGTACATATCCACGACCTCGAAATAGTCACCGATTCCTTCGAGGAGCATCTCTTTACATATGGATCCGGCCTGATCGTATTGTTTGCTTTCATAGAGTGATAATACGAGTGCCGTATTGATGTCCGGGTTATCCGGTTCCAATTCATAGGCTTGTGCGAGGAGCTGGGAGGATTCATGGACTTCCCCTTTTTCCAGGGCCTGCACCCCTTTTTCCAGCAGCCGGTCCTTCAATCCTGGGAACTGTACAATCTTTCCTTTTCCTTCTTGGTTTCCCTTATTCATAAAACGTACCCGCCTATACTGTTTAGTTTGTATTAGTTTAGCACGATATCATTTGGATAACAAAAAAAGCCTACCTCATAGGGGTAAGCTTTGCGTATGTAGGGTTTATGGCGTCCCAGAAGAGATTCGAACTCCCGACCTACAGTTTAGGAAACTGTTGCTCTATCCTGCTGAGCTACTGGGACACATTCAATATAGTAAGATGACACAAAAAGCATCAGACCATGTATCGGATAAAAAAAGAGATACCTCACAGTTACTGTGTCAGTACCCCTTGTTAGTCAAAACCCTGATCTCAAGGTTCGTATGTAATGATTATGGCGTCCCAGGAGAGATTCGAACTCCCGACCGACGCCTTAGAAGGGCGTTGCTCTATCCAGCTGAGCTACTGGGACGTGTGTGTTTTTCGTTATTTGTTTTTCAAGGACAATATTTATTATATTCACATAGCATAAATAAGTCAACAGATTTTCAAAAAAAGTTTTATTTTATTTTTCAGCTTTGCTTTTTATACGACAAAACATAATGGGAACCCGCACGTGACGGGTTCCCACACTATATTTTACAAGCTGAATGTTTGCGTCAATTCCTCCAGCACCACATGATCGTGGGTCAGGAATGTAACGTTGATTTCTTGATCTGCCGTATCTACCAATGCGTAGGTACGTTCATTTCTCCCACGTGGCAGCAGGATGCTTCCAGGGTTCAGGAATAATGTACCGTTAATCCATTCAGCCCCCAGAGTGTGGGAGTGACCAAAGAACACAAACTGCGCCCCGACCTCTTCCGCTCTGTATCGGAGTTTCATCAATGACATCTTGATTCCATAGTGATGCCCGTGCGTCACCATGATGGTGTGGTCGTCTACCTTCTCTACCAAGTCGTCAGGCAGTCGTGCATCCATGTCACAGTTCCCCCGGACAATGAGATAAGATGACAAAGCAGGATCATCTGCACTCAACTCCGAGTCACCACAGTGGATCATGGCGTCTACACTCGACTTGTACTTCTCTGAGAGATCCAACAATTCATCTTTGGATCCGTGACTGTCACTTACAACTAATAATCTCATTCAGATTCACCCTTTAAACTAAGTCTGAAATCATATTTCCTAGCTTTTCTAGTGCGTGACCGCGATGACTGATCTGACTCTTTTCATCTTGTGTCAATTCGGCCATGGTCTTTCCGAGGGAAGGCACGAAGAAGATCGGATCGTAGCCGAACCCGTTCGTCCCCCTCTTCTCACGCAGGATCATCCCTTCACAACTTCCTGTCACCGTCTTCGTTTCCATGTCAGGGCCGGCAATGGCCAACACACAGTGGAAACGGGCCGTTCGGTCGGATTCTTCCACTGACTCAAGCTCATCCAATACTTTCGCCATATTCGCTTCGTCGCTTTTTTCTTCCCCGGCATAGCGCGCAGAATACACGCCTGGACGACCTTCAAGGGCATCGATAGCCAACCCGGAATCATCGGCAATCACAAGTGCCCCTAATTCCCCGGCTACGGTTTCCGCTTTTAGAATCGCATTCTCTTCAAAGGTTACACCTGTTTCTTCCACATCCTCAATATGAGGAAGGTCTAGTAATGTTTGTACCTCATACCCGTAAGGCGCAAACATATGTTGGAATTCTTTTGCTTTTCCCCTGTTCTTTGTGGCTATAATCACTCGTTTTGTCATCGACTCTCTCATCCCTTTATTGAAATCTTTTTACGATATCACCTAATGATTGCTGCTGGATTTGGAATAATTCATGAATCCCTTCTTGACCAAGCTTCAGTAATTGATGCAGTTGATCCATTGTAAAGGTGGCTTCTTCACCGGTTCCCTGAAGCTCCACAAATTCACCCTCACCCGTCATGATGATGTTCATATCCACCATTGCGCTGCTATCTTCAATATAATTCAAATCAAGGACCGCTCCGTGTTCTTCCACAATCCCAACACTTGTCGCCGCCAGAAAGCTCTTAAGTGGGAATGAAGAAATCTTTTTACTGTCCTGAAGTTTGGCAAGGGCGATTGCCATGGCAACGAATGCCCCGGTAATGGAAGCCGTTCTTGTCCCGCCATCTGCTTGAATGACATCACAATCGATCCAGATCGTACGCTCTCCCAAAGCATCCAAATCAACGACCGCACGCAGGGCACGTCCAATCAGACGTTGAATTTCCATCGTCCTGCCGGAAATTTTCCCTTTGGACGATTCACGGATATTTCTCGTTTCCGTCGCTCTCGGAAGCATGGAATATTCCGCCGTGATCCACCCTTTTCCACTGTTCCTCATAAACGGAGGCACCCGCTCTTCGATACTGGCGTTACAAATGACCTTCGTTTCACCAACCGTTATCAATACAGAACCTTCCGGATGCTTGACGTATCCTGTCTCGATTTCGATAGGACGCAATTGATTCTTTTCTCTGCCGTCTGTTCTCATATAATTCCCTCCTGTTTGTTCGTACGTTATGTAAAAAATGGCCTAATCAAAAATAGAAGAGGTGGCAATCTGCCAACCTCTTATCAGGTGATTCTATTCATAGTATATCAAAAAATCGCGATTTAAAAACTAATTGCATTCACATTTTCTGGTCTTGTCACCGGTTCAGTCACCGTTTCCCCATCTTTTGAGACGGTGGTCGCTTCACCATTCACGAGTACCGAGACCCCTTTGATGCCCTTTTGCTCAGTCAAGGAGAGAACGAGGGAATTAAGCATATGCTCAGAAACCATTTTTTCTTCAAGGCTTCCATACACCGCTTCATTGAAGTTCAGCGTCACGGTTCCATCCTCAAGCTTTGGATCATCCAACAGCTTCGCTCCCGTAAAGTCACTTGCCAGGGAAGAAGAATAACCCGGTCCTTCGATCAGTTCATTCACCACTGCCTTGACTTCATCCGCGGATTTGGAACTGACGCGTTTCGTAACTGGAACGTAATAGGTCTTATCATCGGACTGGGCTACATAATATACTGTAAGCGGTTTGGTGCTCGTCGGATCCACAACGCCTGTAGTATCCACATTGATCCCGACTTTTCTCGTTAATCCATTTTCGTCGATCGGCGTACCATTCACCGGCATCTCCGTTAATGGATACCCGTTAACCCTGAGTTCGACTTTCTCAACCGAATCGAACTGAGTCAATGTCCATGTCACGGACTGCAGGATCTTCTGTTCATCTTCAGGCTGATAATTATTGAATTCCGGAGAAAAATCGGCGATCGCCTTTCCATCTTTAATATCGACCGTCACTTGTGTATCTGCCGGCAATACAGCCCTGAATCCGTTTGGCAGGATGTTTTCAACAGGACCATTTTTCACTAAGTATTCAACTGCTTGTTTGGCCACACTTTCCTGATTTGGAAGAGGGATCGACTGGGAAACGACATAGCCGTTTTTATCGATTAAATACAATTCCGTCATGACGGTCTCAGCACCCGCTTCTTCTTTGCTCACCTTTTTATTTGAATCCTCTTTCTTGGCGGTATCGACTTTTTCCCCTTCTTTCAAGTAGGATAAGTCTTGAGGAGGATCGATCTTCTCCTTGTCATCACCGAAACTGAGTAATCCACAACCGGAAAGATATACAGAAGAAGCTAAAACCGTTACAGCAATTGACACCTTTGCTTTTTTTGCCATTGGGAAACCTCCTAAAAGACAGTTTGTACTAACATATATACGAGCCCCCTCCACAAAATAGACCGAAACTTTTCACAATAAAAACAACAAAATAAAAAAACCACCCGACCACAAGATTCTAGTCTTGTAATCGGATGGTTTCTGCTGTTACTTCCCCGACTGTCAGCCAATCGGATGCGATCCGGGAAAAGATTGCCGAAGACCCTGTGTTGAAAAAGCGGTGTTCAGGCTGTAGGACTCCCCTGTACAGGAGATTATAATAATCAAGGATCGTACTGACTTCACGGGCGGTTTCGTCCCCGGAACTTATGACACTGATCTCAGGGCCCATATAAGCCTGTATCTTCGGCTGGAGCAACGGATAATGGGTACATCCCAGGATCAACGTATCGATCCCCGACTCTTTAAGAGGATGGAGCGTCTCCCTAACTATATCAGTCGCCATAGAACTGTCATACTCTCCACTTTCCACAAGCGGAACAAATTTTGGGCAGGCAAGGGACGTGACGTCCAGACTTCCGTGAAGGGAGTGAAGGGCATCCTCATAGGCGCCGCTATTGACCGTCCCCACGGTTCCAAGGACACCGATCCTCTTATTATAAGTATGCTTGATCGCTGCCCGGGCCCCAGGATGAATGACCCCAATCACCGGTATATCCAAATGGGTCTGTATTTCATCCAGTACCACCGCAGTGGCTGTATTGCAGGCAATGATCAGCATTTTGATATCATATTGCATGAGATATTGAGTCATTTCCCACGTGAACGCTTTTACTTCTTGAGCTGATCTGGGTCCGTAGGGGCAACGGGCTGTATCACCTAAGTAATAGATGGTCTCCTTCGGCAGCTGACGCATCACTTCTCTAGCGACAGTGAGCCCCCCTACCCCAGAATCAATGATGCCGATTGGTTGAATCACGTTATTCCCTCATTCTGGTTTAATTTCTTGATGGAGTTTTGCTAAATGATCTTTTAATAATAGCACTTCCTGGGCAGAGAAGTCCGTTAAGGCACTCTGTAAGTAATTCTGCCTTTTCTTAATCACTTCTTCAATAATTCTTTCGCCCTCTTTTAACATATGAATGCGTACGACGCGACGATCATTCTCATCCTTGACCCGCTCGACTAACTGGTTTTTCTCCATTCGATCAACAAGATCCGTCGTCGTACTGCAGGCAAGGTACATTTTATTTGAAAGATCTCCGATTGTCATATCCCCATACTCGAATAACCATTGCAGCGCAATGAACTGTGGAGGCGTGATGGTATACTGACTTAATATTTCTCTTCCTTTTTGCTTAATGATCGATGATATGTATCGAAGGTCTTTCTCGATATCTGCCACAACTTGTATATCTTCAATGGTTTGCTCTTTAGAATTCGTCATTATTTCTCTCCTTTTACATTCAGAAACCGGACATTTATTCCTTATGAAAAACCGGAACGCATCAGCCTTCCCGTTTTAGCTTCTTTATCTATTATAGGTCAAGCATTGATTCCCCTTACTAGCATTTTCACCTTTTTCACGAAAAAATTCAAGACAAGTTCTCGGAAGGAACAGAACTAAAAGAGACTGACTCTCATTCAAACATTAATAGGTATCATGTATAGAAACCTGTTAATTGTTCGGCATCAGAATCAGTCCCTTACATTTAAAGCTTGAGTTCCCCCATGCGAAGAAGCTCTACAACAGCTTGAGATCGCCCCTTCACTCCAAGCTTTTGCATGGCGTTGGAAATATGATTTCGAACTGTTTTCTCGCTAATAAATAGATCACTAGCAATTTCTTTAGTTGTTTTGTCTTGAACCAACAGTTCGAATACTTCTTTTTCTCTTTTGGTGAGCAACGGTTTGTGTGTAAAATCATTGTCCTTCAATTATGGTAACCCTCCTTGCCTTCGCCAGCTTTAAACCGCGGGGATGGGTATTGTTGGTCGTCAGAATATCATATGTGAAGGTAGGGTTTAGAGTGACATAGAGAAGGAAGTTAAATGAAAAATAGGCAGCGATTTCTTTCACGTCCTAAACCGGGCTCGAGACCACCTTTTCACTATGGAGCTTCGCCTTCATTTCTTCGGTCCAAGGGACACCTTTTCCAGTTTCCTTCGATATTTGCACCATGGTTCCTCTACCAGTAAAGCAAACCTGTTCTTCTTCATTCAGACCCATGTAATGTAAATCCACTGAAGAACGACCAACGCGATCTGCCTTCACATATATCTTCAACGTCTCGTCGAAGAATACTTGTTTTACAAAATCACATTGTAAATCTGCAACGACAGGGATCGTATCATGCTCGGGTTTCACCCAGTTTTGCATAAATCCAATGTGCTTTAAATATTCGATCCTGGCTTCTTCAAAATACGTAAATGGAACGGTGTTATTCATATGTCCAAACATATCAGTCTCAGAAAACCGGACCTTTATATGGATTGAAAATGAAAATTCTTGTTGCCATGTTTCTATATCTTCAATGTATGTAAAATGTTTCAAATTGGATCCTCCTTTTAGCAAATGAAAAATGAATGATGATTCATTTTATTATACCCCTATTCTGAAAAATATGAAACCTATATGCATAAAATGGAGCCGGCAGGAAAAACCGACTCATTTCTTCTTATTCTTTTTCTTCCACAATCCTTCCCTCCACTTGCGGGGACACGGGGGAATGAGTGGTGAGGTACTCACTCATCACCTCATACAGATTGAGGTGCAGTTCGGATATCCTGCCGTTATCTTTTGCATTTCTCAATACGGTAAAACCATCCCCTCCACCTGCAAGGAATGCGTTGACGGCCACCCCATACATCTTGGAACGGTCAAGGGGTGCTCCTTGTATTTTCACTTCCATTATTCTATTGCCAATGGGCTTTGACGGATCAAAGCGATATGTCATGCCGGAAACCTGGAGGAACTGACCTGCTTCTCCGTCCACATTCGCCACACTATGTTCCAATGCAAGAAGGACCTCCTCCCCCGTCAGATTCAATGTGACAAGGGTATTCCCGAAAGGCAGCACCTCCAACACATCTCCCAGGGTAATGGTCCCCGCACTGATGGAATTCCTGATTCCACCACCATTTTGAAAGGCGATTTGAGTCGGGTTAAATTGATTTGCTTTCTCCAGCATGGCATCTGTAATGAGGTTGCCTAAGTTGGTCTCTTTCGTCCGAACGTCCCGACGATCCCCATTTAATGAAATGTTGGTTGTACCAACCTCCATGCTTTTTACCTTTTCAATGGGTCCCCGTAATTGCTCCAATCTATTAACTGCCCATGGATCAGGTGGATACACATCATTTCCTATTTGGTTTTTGCCCAACACATCCAGCAGCTCACCATTCCACCCGGTCAGTACTCCTCTGTCGGAAAATACAGCCGTTAATTTGCCAAGTGACTTCCCATACTCATCCGCCTGGACGATCAGTGTCGGTTCTGATTTCATATTGTATACAAGCGGGGATTCCAATCTTGTATGGGAATGGCCGCCGACGATAATATCGATTCCTTTCACCTTTTGAGCCAGCATTTTGTCCTGCCGTAATCCCAGATGAGACAGCAGGATGATATGATTCACTCCCTTTGCCTCAAGTTTTGTCATCTCTTCAAGCACTTTCTTTTCGGCATCCTGAAAGACTATCTTCTTATCCGGAGCAGAAAGGAAAGCCGTATCTTCGGTTGTGAGTCCGATGATGCCGATCTTGACCCCCTTTACTGTTTGAATAATAGAAGGGTATATGTTTCCACTCTCTGCCTGTTCCGGAATTTCACTTTTCATGATAGGGGCAAGGTGAGGATCAAGCCGGACATCCACATTGCTGCTCACCACGGGAAAGGAAAGTTTCCTGATAAAGTCCGCGAGCACCTCACTTCCCTTATCGAATTCATGATTTCCCAGCGTCATGGCGTCATAGCCAATTTCATTCATGAATGCAGCATCCGCCTGTCCCAGATATTCATTAAAAAACAACGTCCCCGAAAACACATCCCCCGCATCCAGGAGTAGGGCATCCCCATCCTTTTTACGTTCTTCTTTTATCGCCGTGTGCAAATACGGAACGTTTTCCAAATGGGAATGAACATCATTCGTATGCAGAATCGTCAGACGGAAAGGCTCCACCTTCTCCTTTGCCTCGGCTTTTTCAAAATCAATGACGGGCTGTGTAAACAATAAAATCACTAGTAAAAATCCAGTCCACTTCACCTTCATCACTCCAGTTTCTTCTAGATCCATATATGTGTCTACTATGTACAAAAGCCTATTTTTTTATTTCTTCTCCCATTATTAAGTAAGTCACTTGAACCCTTACAAAATAGAAAAGGGAGAGCTAACTTTGACAGGCTTTTGAAAAAGCACAGAGTGGATTGAAGCGGAAGGCATTTGACTCCTGCGGGAATTGAGGAAAGGTCGAGACCCCGCAGGGCAACGCCCGAGGAGGCTCGACTTCCTCCCCGCGGAAAGCAAATGCCTGGAGCGGAAAGGAACGGTCCATTTTTCAAACGACCACTCATCAAATTATCGTTTGCGCAAACACCAAAAAAGCACTCCCCCGAAGGAAAGTGCTTTTCATTAAAACATATTAATCAACCATGTGGTCGCTTCCGAAGAAGTTCTTGAACATTTGGAAAGTGGTTTCACGGTTCAGTGCCGCAATCGAAGTCGTCAAAGGAATTCCTTTTGGACAAGATTGAACACAGTTTTGTGAGTTACCGCAATTGGCAAGTCCACCGTCGCCCATGATGGACTCAAGGCGCTCATCCTGATTCATGGCACCAGTTGGGTGCGCATTGAACAAGCGTACTTGAGATAGCGGAGCAGGCCCGATGAAATCGGACTTACTGTTCACGTTCGGACATGCTTCCAGACATACACCACATGTCATACATTTTGATAATTCATATGCCCACTGACGCTTTTTCTCGGGCATACGCGGTCCAGGACCCAAATCATATGTCCCATCAATCGGAATCCATGCTTTCACTTTCTTCAAGCTGTCGAACATGCGGCTGCGGTCTACCTGCAGGTCACGGACGACAGGGAATGTGCGCATAGGCTCAAGACGGATCGGCTGTTCGAGTTGATCGACCAAAGCCGTACAAGACTGTCTAGGCTTACCGTTGATCACCATTGAACAGGCTCCACAAACTTCTTCCAGACAGTTCATGTCCCAGTTGATCGGAGTGGTGTGTTCCCCTTTTGCATTGACCGGATTACGACGGATTTCCATCAAGGCGGAAATGACGTTCATATTCGGTCTGTAATCAAGTTCGAACTCTTCTTGGAAAGGGGCTGATTCCGGGCTTTCTTGACGAGTAATGATAAAACGGACTTTTTTATTTTCACTCATCATTTACTTCCCCCTTTACTCTTAGAATAGTCACGCTTACGTGGTGCGATCAGTGAAGTATCTACTTCCTCGTAATGGAATTCAGGAGTATTCGTTGCGGCATTGTATTTTGCCATCGTCGTCTTCAGGAACTCTTCGTCATTACGTTCAGGGAAATCAGGTTTGTAATGGGCTCCACGGCTCTCATTACGATTTAATGCACCGATTGTAATAACACGTGCAAGCTGAAGCATGTTCCACAATTGACGGGTGAATGTCGCCCCTTGGTTGCTCCATTTAGCCGTGTCGTTGATATTGATATTTTGGTAACGTTCCATCAATTCCTGGATCTTTTCATCCGTTTGTTGAAGCTTGTCATTATGACGTACAACCGTTACGTTATCCGTCATCCATTCCCCAAGCTCTTTATGGATGACATAAGCGTTCTCAGTGCCATTCAGGGACATGATGTTGTTCCATTTTTCTTCTTCCTGTTTCACATAGCGGTCGAATAGTGAAGATGGGACAGATTCTACTGTTTTCTCAAGTCCTTCAATATACTTAATCGCATTAGGACCTGCCACCATACCGCCATAGATAGCGGATAGCAATGAGTTAGCCCCTAAGCGGTTACCACCGTGCTGAGAATAATCACATTCACCAGCTGCGAATAATCCAGGAATATTTGTCATTTGATCATAATCGACCCATAGTCCACCCATTGAATAGTGAACGGCAGGGAAGATTTTCATTGGTACTTTACGCGGGTCATCCCCCATGAACTTCTCATAGATTTCAATGATTCCGCCAAGCTTGATATCAAGCTCTTTTGAATCTTTATGAGACAGATCGAGGTAAACCATGTTCTCACCATTGATACCAAGCTTTTGGTTTACGCACACATCAAAGATTTCACGTGTGGCGATATCACGGGGTACAAGATTTCCGTATGCAGGATACTTCTCTTCAAGGAAGTACCAAGGCTTACCATCTTTGTACGTCCAGACACGTCCACCTTCACCACGTGCCGATTCACTCATGAGGCGAAGCTTATCGTCCCCTGGAATGGCTGTCGGGTGAATTTGGATGAACTCACCATTTGCATAGTAAGCACCTTGTTGATAAACGATGGAAGCGGCTGAACCTGTATTGATGACAGAGTTTGTAGACTTACCGAAGATGATCCCCGGTCCACCTGACGCCATGATCACGGCATCTGCTGCAAATGATTTGATTTCCATCGTTTGAAGGTTCTGGGCAACGATCCCTCTTGCGACTCCCTCGTCATCAATAACGACTCCAAGGAATTCCCAGCCTTCGAACTTGCTGACTAACCCAGCCACTTCATGACGGCGAACCTGCTCGTCCAAAGCATATAATAGCTGCTGACCAGTCGTAGCACCAGCGAAAGCGGTTCTGTGATGCTGCGTCCCACCGAAGCGACGGAAATCCAGTAACCCTTCAGGTGTACGGTTAAACATAACACCCATACGATCGAGTAAGTGAATGATCCCAGGTGCTGCTTCTGTCATTGCTTTAACAGGCGGTTGATTCGCTAAGAAATCCCCACCATAAACCGTATCATCAAAATGTTCCCAAGGAGAATCCCCTTCTCCCTTTGTATTAACGGCTCCGTTAATTCCACCCTGTGCACATACAGAGTGAGAACGCTTAACGGGTACCAGTGAGAATAAATCGACTTGTGTTCCTTTTTCTGCTGCTTTAATTGTGGCCATCAGGCCGGCTAAACCGCCACCGACAACGATGATTTTACCTTTACTCATCGTGACTCACTCCTTTTCCTACCATACTTCGAGAGCACTTGCTTATCTATCAGACTCGTATATTTTTCTGCTTATACGAAGGCAAAGATTGCACGCATACCGACAATCGATAACGCGACAAAAATCCCGATCGTAACATATGTAGCTATTAATTGAGAACGAGGTGTAACCGTTAGTCCCCAGCTTACGCAGAATGACCATAATCCATTAGCAAAGTGGAAAATCGTTGATAATACACCAAGCACATAGAATCCTAACATCAACGGATTGGATAGAATGTTTTCCATCATCTGAAAGTTCACTTCAGCTCCAAACGCCGCAGCGACCCTTGTTTCCCAGATATGCCATGTGACGAAAATGAATGTGATCACTCCAGAAACACGTTGAAGTAAAAACATCCAGTTACGGAAATAACCAAACTTGCTTGCATTATTCTTGGAAGTGAATGCAATGTAAATTCCGTAAATCGCATGGAAGTACAATGGAAGGAAGATGATAAAGATTTCAAGGAAATAACGGAAAGGAAGACTTTCCATAAAATGCGCCGCCTGGTTAAATGATTCTTCCCCACCAGTGGCAAAATGGTTCACGACTAAATGTTGTGTTAAAAATAATCCAACTGGAATAACACCTAGCAATGAATGAAGCCTGCGATAATTAAATTCTCGATTTCCAGCCATGATTTACCCCCCTTAATGATAAAATATGAATTCGTTTTCTAATGCCTTTCTTTACCTATTAGACGACGATACATATTTTATATTGTAACAATAATGTGACATGTTCATTTTACTCCCAAGGAGTGGAAGCGTCAAGAAAACGTATACATAAATTCGACAATACCGCAAAAATATTTTCAGTAGTTCAACAACGGCAAACATGAGGTTTTACACAACTAAATGTTCGAAAATTCTAATAAATTTACAATAAATATTATAGCACCAAAATATCCCAAGGTCATTTTTTCAAGGTATGGGATGATAATTACCTCTTTCATGTATATAATAGTTTTATAGAAAGAGGGGATTTACTTGGAACAGAAAAAAGAAGAAGTACATCAGCCGTCCGTTCCAATCTTCGGATATGAAATGTTACGCGACATCTTGATTCCAGACATACTGGGAAAACACACACCCGATATCCTATACTGGGGAGGAAAGCAGCTCTCTAGGAAGTTCCCCCTTCAGTCAACGGAAGAAATATCTTCCTTTTTCGATGAAGCTGGATGGGGCACCCTTACACTTCTGGAACAGAAAAGAAATGAAATGACATTTGAATTGAGCGGACCTGTGATCGAACGGCGTCTGTCACTTAAAACGGATGTGAACTTCAAACTGGAAACGGGCTTTATTGCCGAACAGATTCAGCTTCAAAGAAAATGTGTGGCAGAAGCTGCTGACGAATTACATAAACGGAGCCAATCGGTCAAAGTCATGGTAAGATGGGACGACAAAGACCGGATCGAGTAATCAAGCTCTCAATAAAGGGTTGCCTGGAATCATCCAGGCAACCCTTTTCCATGTTGATCCTACAGCGTGATTTCTTCCATCTTCACGGCATCGAGATGAAAGGCCGTATGTAAGACGCCTGCTGCCTTTTGCATATTCTCGCCATCCACTACTGTAGACACTTTAATTTCAGAAGTGCTGACCATTTTCACGACGATGTCATTTTGAGCAAGCACTTCAAACATTTCCGCGGCCACACCCGGGTTTGAAATCATCCCCGAACCGACAATGGAGACTTTCGCAAGCCCACTTTCGTGCTCGACGTGTGTGAAATTCAACTGCTCTTTATTTCGTTCAAGAACAGCAAGGGTTTCCTCGAGATCGTGCTCCTTGATGGAGAAAGATAAATTGGTCGTATTCTGATCCGTCTGGGTCTGGATGATGATGTCTACGTTCAAATGATTTTCAGCCAACGTCGTGAACACGGATGATAGTCCCGTTAATGCATTTCCCAGTCCGAATACCGTGACCCTCGTAATCTCATTCTCAAATGCTACTCCTCTTACAATCAAGTTCTGTTCCATGCTTGCTTCCTCCTCAATATACGTTCCTTCCACTCTTTCGATGCTGGATCTGACTTCCAATGGGATTTGATAATTCTTGGCAAATTCCACCGCCCTTGGATGGAGTACCCCGGCCCCGAGGTTTGCAAGTTCGAGCATTTCATCATAAGAAATTGACGGTAACTTCCTTGCTCCTTTTATATAGCGGGGGTCTGTCGTGTAAACCCCGTCTACGTCCGTATATATGTCACAGCGCTCCGCTTTCAGGGCAGCCGCGATTGCAACGGCTGTCGTATCCGACCCGCCCCGTCCGAGTGTTGTGATTTCCCCGGTTTCTGTCATGCCCTGGAAACCCGCGACGATGACCACTCTTCCTTCCTGAAGGTGAGCTGCCATTTTATCGGTATGAATATTGGTGATCCTTGCATTACTATGGACGGATTCCGTCTCGATTCCGGCCTGCCATCCCGTGAATGAAATGGCATCATGCCCCGATTGGATCAGGGCCATGGTCAGGAGTGAAATGGTGACTTGTTCCCCGGTTGAGAGCAGCATATCCATTTCTCTTTTGCTTGGTTGAGACGTGATTTCCCTTGCAAGACCCACGAGTGTATCCGTCGTTTTCCCCATGGCAGATACGACGACCACCACATCATTCCCTCTTTCTTTTTCTTCAATGATCCTTGACGCAACATTTTGAATTCTTTCCACAGACCCTACTGAAGTCCCACCGAATTTTTGAACAATAATACTCACGACTTCTCCCTCTTTCTGAGCGTCTCCGCTCTTGTTGATGATGAAGAGTACAATCACAATCATCCTACACGTCCATAGGACAGGATCGTTGGTACCAAATCCTGCGCTGATAATAAAAAAAGCAATGAGAATAATATCTCATTGCTTTATGAACATACAGCAGAACATACAAATAGGTTCATCGGCATTGTGAGATAGCTCTCCAAGATTGAATCATCTTGACAATCCTGTATTTCTTAAACCCAGGACCAGCGGATATAGTATGAGACTATAACCACTTCGGCGATTCTCCCCTTTCCAGGCATGTCGGCGGGGCTCATACCCCTCTTTACCTGTACTCTTGAAGTTCGCACCTCTATCACCACTTAAAAAGTGATAATGTTATAAATTTTTGTTTATTATAGCACATAAAAAATTGTGATTCAATGCACAATTTTTAAATAAATTGAATTCATTACAGCCGCTACTTCAATTTCTCCACCAATACTTTCGCCACGGCTTCAGGAATTCCTATCTCTATAAACTCCTCCACGGTAGCTTCTTTCATCTTTTTCATGGAGCCAAAGTGTTTAAGAAGTTGTTTCTTCCGTTTTGGACCGATGCCGTCGATGTCGTCGAGGGTGGATTGGAAGGCGCTTTTGCCTCTCAGCTGACGGTGGAAGGTGATGGCGAACCGGTGGACTTCATCCTGGATGCGCTGGAGGAGATAGAATTCCTGGCTGCGCTTTTCAAGGGGGACGATTTGCAGCGGGTTGCCGTACAGCAGTTCCGATGTCTGATGCTTATCGTCTTTTGCAAGACCCCCGATCGGGATGTCGAGACCCAATTCATTCTCGATCACGTCCCTTGCCGCTTCGATCTGACCTTTTCCTCCGTCGATGATGATCAGGTCCGGTAAAGGAAGTCCATCTTTCAGCACTCTCGTATACCTTCTCCGGACCACCTCCCTCATGGAATCATAATCATCGGGACCCTTGACGGTTTTGATCTTATATTTACGGTATTCTTTCTTTGCCGGTTTCCCGTCTAAAAAGACGATCATGGCCGATACGGGATCACTACCTTGAATATTGGAGTTATCAAAGGCTTCAATCCGGAAAGGCGTATAAATACCCATATGATCCCCGAGCCTTTCAATGGCTTTGATCGTCCGCTCTTCATCTCTTTCAATCAGGGCGAACTTCTCCCCAAGTGCCTGTTGGGCATTTTTTTCGGCAAGCTTCACAAGCTCTTTCTTTTTCCCCCGTTTTGGCTGGGTCATTTTAACCTCAAGAAGTTTCTCCGCCAGCTCGATATCGATCTCTTCAGGCAAAAAGATCTCCTTCGGCTTAAAGTGGTTAGATTTAGAGTAGAACTGACCCAGGAACGTCAGGAACTCATCCTCTGGTTCATTATAGAGAGGGAATAAAGACACATCGCGCTCAATGAGCTTCCCATGCCGGACGAAGAATACCTGCACACACATCCAGCCTTTATCAACGGAATATCCGAATACATCACGGTCGGTGAAATCGGTCATCGTCATCTTCTGTTTTTCCATGGTCGCTTCGATATGGAGAATCTGATCCCGGAATTCCTTCGCTCTTTCGAACTCCAGATTTTCCGAGGCTTCATTCATTTTCAAAGTCAGCTGTTTCTTGATTTCCTTGTATCCCCCATTGAGGAATCTGGCTATTTCATCTGTCATGTCACGGTACGTGTCTTTGCTCACTTCTTTAATGCAGGGAGCGAGACATTGCCCCATATGATAGTAAAGGCAGGCTCGGTCAGGAAGCGTCGAGCATTTCCGTAAAGGATACAAGCGGTCGAGAAGTTTTTTCGTTTCATTTGCCGCTCCGACATTCGGATAAGGACCGAAATACTTTCCTTTTCCCCGCTGGACCTTTCGTGTGGTAATGAGTCTCGGGTGCCGCTCATTCGTTAACTTGATGAACGGATAGCTTTTATCATCCTTAAGCATGACATTGTATTTAGGGTCGTACTTCTTGATCAAATTCATTTCGAGGACAAGGGCTTCCAGGTCAGATGAGGTCATGATGTATTCGAAGTCCTCGATCTCCCCTACCAGCCGCTGGGTTTTTGCATCATGGGAGCCTGTGAAATAGGAACGCACCCGGTTCTTCAATACTTTGGCCTTTCCCACATAGATGATCGTCCCCTGCCTGTCCTTCATTAAATAACAGCCCGGTTGGTCGGGAAGCAGCGCTAATTTATTCGTGATATTCTGATTCATCCTTCTTCCTCCCCCCTCTGTTTCTTCCATTTATATAATGTCAGGTCGTGATAGATCGGGTCGATGAGCTCACTGGAATGGAAATGCTTCTCGACCTTAATGAACTCATCCATCTGGAGCCCCTGCTTTTTAAACCCTTCGACCACTTTATCCGTCAGATAAATATCCCGCTCAGGGTAATATCGTGCGTCAGTGGTAAACACTTCATACGTTTGTACTTTCTTATGAATAAAAGGGACATCAAGATACTCAAGTACCCTGGACTCTTCCCAGGTATATACGACGAGAGGCTGTTTTTCCTCTTCGCTCTCTAAATAATCGGCCATTTGATAAACGGCCGGGATGTCCGATGCATGTTTATATAATAACGCACTTGTATGGTAAACCTGAAGCAGAAGGAACGAAAGGACAAGAATGGAACCTGTCCGTGACAGTCGTTGTGAAAGCAGTCTTCCCGCTCCAAGGAACAAGGCGATGCCGATCAAAGGCAAAGCGTGACGGGGCTTCATTACATTCTGGGCAAAAAGGGCCCAAAGGAAATAACTGCCCAATAGCACGAGCATCAAGCTTGTCATATAACGATTCCCTTGTAAGTCCTTCCTTGCTGCAGCCAAACCGACAACCAATAGAATGAGGAGGGGGAGGAACTCAGCGACACCCCCCACCCATATCGTGTTCACAAAAATCAGCTTCACGACTCTGTCCCAGAGACTGAGATTTGAGGCACCGATCGTTCCCCCCCATTCTTGAAAATGTCCGTTCGTGAAGGAAAGGGCCAGTCGGAGAAAGCTTTCATATCCCCCTTCCGACATGCTGATCCCCGATACCCAGAGGAGCTGGAACAGGACTGCAATGAGCAGGTAAACAAAGGTATCCAGAAGTGTTACCACCCCTTCCTTCCACTTTCTGTACAGGAGTATAAGAATTCCGATCCCAAGAACCAGATAAGATAACCTGATTCCAAGAAGCAGACTGAATAGGAGCAGTGGGAGAATGAGGAATCCTTTATGATGTCTCTCATTGGCCAAAACCAAGCTCCATATATACCACCACATCATCCCGACTGCTGCTCCCTCGGACATCGGCTGATTCACCATCAGGACCGTAAAGCTGCTAGTATACACGATGGCTGTCGCTATCCCTGCATATGTCGGAAGCACGATTCGGTTCATTAACAGAAAAAGAGGGATGATGGCACTTCCATACAGAAGGATATTAAAAAGAGTCAGGGCTTGGACGGGGTCCCCCACCATTAGATGAAGGACTTTCCCTCCCAGGATGAAATAAGGATAACCGGGAAAGTGGGGCTGCATCTGATACATATCAAAATGCTGGACACCCAGTGCAAAATCAACCATATCCCAAGTAGCTGCGTAGGAAGGGATCCACATCAGCTGAAGAACAAATACAACCGCCACAGCAAATGCACCCGCCACATTCGGCCGACTCATATACTTTCCACTCTTCATTCTCAACGACTTCACCCTCATACTTTGTTAGACTCTCAATGATTAAAAAAAGTACCAAACATACATTCCTTTAAAGAGTGTACACCTTTCGAAAACGGTGTTCAATCTTTAAGGGCAATGAGGTTTGGTACTGATACAATTTATTTAGCTTGTGGGCTCAAATCCTTCACTCCGCCTTTGACCTCTTCCTTTGCTTTCACCGACTCCCGCTTCGGTGCAGTCAGGAAGTAAATCGCTACGAAATAGCCAATATACGAAATCACTTCTTCGATGGACGGCATGGAGGAATATCCGAACAACGCCTTAAGGAAAATGCCTACATCACCGGATAACAACGGGGCAGTTCCTGTATCACGGAGGAAATGGGCATAATCGATCGGATGCTCAGGCAGTAGCCAGGTCAGGTCGTAAAGGTGTGGAATCACACTGCCGATCAATCCTATATCCTGCATCATGGAAATCGCCTGTACAAGAAGTCCTGCAGATATGAGGATAATGAATGCGCCGGTCACTTTAAAGAAGCTTTTCAATGAAATTCTCATTGTGCCTTTAAAGAAGAAGTAAGCTACGACACACCCGATGACGACTCCCGTAATCGCTCCCCAGCCCTGCATGGCCGCTCCGATATCCCCGCCTGTAATGGCGGCGAAGAAGAATACGGTCTCCACACCTTCGCGGAGAACAACGAGGAACGAGTGGATCACCATTCCGACAATGTTGCCTGTGGAAATGAAATGCTTCATCTTCCCTTCCATGTTTCCTTTAAGGTCGCGGCTGTGCTTCGCCATCCAGAAGACCATCTGGGTAAGAAGGACGGAGGAGACGAGCATGATGCCGATCTTCAGATAGATCTCGCTTCCCATGGCAGCAAATCCCGTAAAGACGACCTGAAAGAGCATCGCTACGCCGACACTGGCGATGATCGCTAATCCGGCACCAAGCCAGACAAACTTTGTAAACCGGCCATGATTCGTTTTCTTCAGATAGGTAGTGATGATCCCGATGATCAGTAACGCTTCCAGGACTTCACGAAAGGTGATCAGTAAAGCTTGTAATTCCACAATAGTTCCCCCTTACTTGCTTAAAGACTATTTCTATAGTGACCTTATTTACGTTTTCTGACGGCATATACAATCGCTGCAGCCAGCACCCCGACGATAATGATGATGGGTAACCAGTTCTTCAGGTTGGAAATATCCGTCCATTCCTGTTTCCCGCTTGATTCCTCAGTGGCACTTTCAGAAAAGTGTCCGACTTCTAGACTCTTAATGTCGAATTCTTTTTGAAGCGAATCCACTATGAACGTTTTACTTTCTTTAAACGCGTCCTGATCGGATTCCTTTGTTCCGACTCCGAACAATCCCGGGTTTCCGAGGGATTCCAGCGCTTGATCGAATTCAGTCCTGATCTTTTGATCCAATTCAGGGTTTTCCCCTTCTACTTTCGGGGATAACGTTTTATATGTAGCAAATCCTTTTGCGAGCAATCGCTTACTCGTATCATATTCCGAGAAGTTTTTATCAATGCTTTCAAGTCTTCTGGCAATATTGAGGACAAGGAGTTCATCCAGGTTTTCAATGGCCTCTCGCTTTTCTTTGTTATCAAGGTTCTGAAGGATGATCTTTGAAGGTTCTTCACCCATATGCTGATCCACTTCTTCTTGAACCGTTTCATAAATCTTTTTGGACTCTGAATAATTCGGAGGGTCTTCATCTAGCTTGATCATGATTTCTTTATACGCTTCTGCTATTTTCTCCTCACTCGGATCGCCGTATGAATAGGCGGATGCCTGTGAAGACAGCAGGATATTACCTAATAAAAACAATAGTACCGTGGTTATGAACGATTTTTTCATGTATGATTCCCTCCTGTTTTCAATGATAATGATTATCATTCGTATTGTCAATAAAAAATAAGTACTCAAGCATAGAAGCCGGAGTACTTATTTTTTACGAATGGTGTGGTTTTATGTTGTCATTTTGCAAAATGATTCGTTCCTTCATCTGAAGGGATGTAATGGGCCTGCTCTTCCACATATACTTTCTCCACCGGTTTCTTCATCTCCTGAATAATGGCGGGAAGAACAGATGACATATAGGACTTGAACTTGATGAAGGATCGCCCCGTCGTCCTCACATAATACAAAATCGGGATTTCCTTCACCCGAAACCCTTTACGGACAAGGTTCAAGGTCAGCACTTGAGCGTAATTGTAATCATGTATGATTTCGGCATGTTCCATGGCCTGTCTCGAGAACGCCCTCATACCGGACTGCCCGTCATAGATCCACTTTCTCAGGAGGACGCATTGAAGAAGGGTGAAACAATAGTTCCCCAATCGACGGTGAAGCTTCATTCCATTGATGGTTCCCAAGAATCTCGAGCCCATGGTATAATCCGCTTCCCCTTTGAAAATCGGCTCCAATAGCTCAGGTATTTGTTCTGGCGGGTATTCTCCATCCGCATCAATCATGACCCCGATTTGAGCATGAAGGTTGAAGGAGGCCCGCAGTCCTTCTCGTACCGCAGCACCCAGTCCACGATTTTTCTCAAATGTAATGATATGATCGGCACCTGCCCTTTCAGCCACTTCAACCGTTCGATCCGTTGATCCATCATTGATGACCAATACCTCTACATCTACGGATGGGTGGAAGGAACGGGGCACCCGCTTAATGACCTCCCCGATCGATTCTTCTTCATTATGCGCCGGCATAAATACGATGACTTTCTGCTTATTCATGTTGTTTCCAACGCTCCTTTAACGCCTCGTTGAGGACAGGTCCCCTGCTGTTACTTGGAAATGGCGCCCCTAATAAATGGGCGATGGTAGGGGCCATGGAAACAAGACTGTGTTTCTCCTGGATCTTCTCTCCCTGTTTGACCCCGGGGCCGACCATAAAGAATGGAACGTATCTTTCCCCTTCATCAAGATGACCATGTCCCCCGATTCCATCTGCCTGTCCATGATCTGCACATATCATAAGGGTCGTGTTCTCCATCTTTCCTTCTGCTTCCAGCCACTCGACGTATTCTTGTATCAGGCGATCTGCCTCTTCAATCTTTTCGATGTATTCATCATATAAGACTCCCCTGCTGTGCCCGATTTGATCTGTACCGATCAATTGGACAATGAATAGATCAGGGTCCTGTTCTTCCATGATGACTTTCGCTTTATTGATAATATTTCGATCTGCTTTGTCTTTATGCATCACGGCCGTCACGGTTTCGACATCTTTACCGAAGGAATCCACCAGGTGGGCAATCCCCAGCATCTTCCCTTTTTTCCCTACTTTCCGCAGAGAATCAAAGATGCTTTCCACCTTGATCCCAAGCTTCCAGACCATATTGGATTTCATGCCGTGTTCCTTCGGATACGTACCTGTGAACATGGAGGAAAAGCAGACAACCGTTCTAGCAGGATAGACGGTTTCCATATTCAAATACTCGGTCCCCTGTTCCATCAAAGAATCAAGATATGGAGTATTCGCTTCATAGAAGCGTTCTTTTCTCATCCCGTCGATCACGATGACCACCACTTTTTCATTCGTCATCTCCTCATCCATCGCTTCACCCGTTGTAAAGGAGTCATACTGCTTCGGCTTCCAGTCAAAAAGGAAATGATGCAGAATGAACGCTAAAGCGAATATAGCACCGCAAAATACGAAATAATGGGTGGCAGGAAGAAGTTCTCCGGTGGCAAGATTCGTCATCATTCCATCCCATACAGCTAACAGGAGCAGGAATTTCGGTAGCTGCTCCTGGGCATTTCCGCTCGTTGAGTCACTGTTCTTCAACACCAGTTTCCAAAACCGGGTGAAATTCAGCCAATCCGTCCCGATCCGGAGATGGTAATAAAATGTTCCCCAGAAAAAGACGGTGAAAAAGAAATAAAGACCAATCCCGAATCCCCACAGGGCTAAATTGGGTGATTCAAAGAATAACAGATAGCCGATGATCGGGATCCATAAATAGTTCCTCAGGAACAACGGAAAATCATAATAGAAATACAAAATAAATAGTGGGAGGGTAAACAGCAAGCTTATGAGGAACGGAAACCATTCCCCTTGCAGCAACCCCTGTAAATGAAAGAGTGTCATGGTCCCTATGACGAAAATAGGGGTGAATGGTTTCCCTTCATTCAGCAGGTTCCAGCATCTGGCCGCCGTTTTTTCAAATTTTGATGCGCTCTTCAATTTTATTCATCCTTTCATCCTGCTCCACCGTTTCACATTTTTAATGGAAACGGGGCACACAGCGATTACGATTCCTCCTGCTATAAAGGAGAATATAAACTTTAACCCATGACTCACGATCGCCATGGAAAGACCAATGCCAAGTGGGATACCGGCAGAAAGCAATGTATAGCTCATGACCGATTCATACGTACCAATTCCTCCAGGGGCAAATTGAAATAACTGGCCGATGATCGTCACACTGTTGACCCAAACCGCTTCCCCCATGGATAGGGGTTCCAGCATAATCATGGAAACACCGTAAAGAATGGCCCCTTCCAATATCCAACTCAAGAATACGAGGGTGATGACTATGAGTCCCCTACCGCCTGATAAGGCAGTTTTCAGCAGTTTGAGCTCCCCTGAGAGAAATTCGGAAGCTACGTACCGGAAGAGGAGTAACCCGATCAATACGGCACATCCGACCAATCCTATCGAGTATAGACCAGGCAGCTTTAGTGGCAGCGGAATAAATAGCAGACCGATTCCTGCCAGAATCATGAGAAATAAAATGTCCATCACTCTCAAGACAAATACAGAATGAAACGAGCGTGCAACACTGATTTGCTTTTCACGCTGATTCATCACCATGACCCGCAGCCCGTCTCCTACCTTCAATGGAAACAGATGATTAAACAACAAACTGTAAAACAAACCGATTAAACAGCTTGATAATCGAACATGTTCATTCAGGTAGATTTTCCACGCCATCCCTTTTAGTAAAAAGGATAAAAAATAGATTCCTAACACACTGAATAGGATAAAAGGGTGCTCTAGCATCTGCCCGATGGCTTCCACCATAAACTCTTTGTTAAAATAGAAGCTCACCAAGAGGAAGAACAGACCTAATAATATCAATCTAACAGCATTCTTTGCGAACTTATAGACCGTTTTGTTCATGTTCTTTCATCCATTGAACCGTTCTTTTTATTCCTTCTTCAAAGGAGATGGAAGGAGAATAGCCGAGGATCTCTTTTGCCTTCCTACTATCTGCATAGGTAGATGTCACATCCCCTGCTCTTCTATCCGTGACGTGGAGCTCGAGGGAAGGGAAGTGTTTTCTCAGTTCACTTACCAGTCCCTCCATTGAAATCGGCGAACCATTCCCGAGATTAAACGTTCCCGACTCTTCACTTCTGATCGCCTTATATGTACCATCCACGATATCATCTATGTACGTATAATCCCTCTTATTCTCAAGTCCATAAATCGGGATTTCCCCACCATTCATAAGCTTTTTGATGAAAGAATAGATCGCCATGTCGGGTCTGCCCCATGGCCCATAGACCGTAAAGAAACGAAGGATCGTCAAGTCCATTCCATAAATGGACGCATAGGCTTTACAGAACGATTCGGCACTGTACTTGGCAGCGGCATATGGAGACACCACCTCACCCGTCGCGTCATCTTCTTTGGATGGTTTGTGATCGGTATTTCCATAAACGGATGACGAAGAAGCAAAGACAAATTTCTTTATTCCGCTCTCCCCCGCCATCCGCAGCGTGTTGATCGTCGCTTTGATATCATAATCGACATATTCATTCGGTACACGCAAGGAATGGGAAACGCCTGGAATCGCCGCCAAGTGGACGACGCAATCGGCTTTAAAATCATGGAATACTTCTTGTAATTCCTGTTCATCTAGTAGTAAATCCTTTTGGACGAAGCGGAATGAACCCATTTTCCTCACAAAGGACAACTGCCTCTTTTTTCTTTCAGGTGAATAATAGGGATGAAAGCTGTCTACGATCAACAGCTCGTGTTTCTCTTCAATGAGCTTCCTCGATAGATGGGATCCAATGAACCCGGCCCCTCCCGTAACTATAATCTTCAATTCCTTACACCTCGTACATTACGATTTAATCATTTCTATATTGTACCTCACCTGAGTGAGAAAGTGAAAAAGGGTTGACCCCCATGTGCAAAAAAGCACCATCCCCCAAGCAGCACTTGAAGGATGGACTTTACACACTATTCAGGGTCAACCCAATAAACTATTTATTCGCTTTCGCCACCACATCATTCAATACGTTCTGAATGTTCGTTCTGAGCGTTTCTGCTTTCTCTTTATCCTGTGACTTAACAGCTTCTAAGTAGCTTTGAGCATCGCTTGATAGAGATTGATATTCTTCTTCACCCATAAGGCTCTTTAGATCTGATGAGATCAGATCAATGAACAGTGCACCTTCCAAGGCTGTGATTGCCGCCTTATCTTCGCCCCAGTTCTCTCCACTTTCCTCATATTCGTGTATGGCGATTTTAGAGAAACCGCGGACAAATGCATGATTCACTGCTTCAGGATCAATGGACGTCACATCCGTTTGCAGATCGAATTGTTTGTTGATCATCTCTGCTTCTTCCGGGGCATTCCCTGATAAATAACTATCAAGAGATTGATAGAATGCCCACCCTTCTGCCTGCTCGGCTTTTGCAGCTTCGGCATTTTCCTTCGCTTCTTCAGACGCCTTCATGGCATAACCGTTCGGAAGGGCACCTGCAGCAAGATAAAATGTCTTCATGAGCGTCTTATCCACGACTTGTTTCCCCAATTGGAAACCGAGCTCATTATCCTCTTCAACCGCCTTCTCCATTTCACTGAAACCACCATTTATCGCATCAACCATTTTCGTGTCATAAGCCTGGTCACGCTTTTGAACAGTCTGCTCTAAGATGGCATAGAACTCTTTCGCTTCTTCTATTTCTTCATTGACTTCTTCTGTATTACCCCAGTTTTCCGCTATTTCCGTAAATTCATGCTTCATCGATGTATAGAATACTTTTTGCATTAATTTATCAAAAATCTGTGCTACCACCACTTGATCGAGGGAACCATCCTTACCTGCTTCAAGGGCTGTGGAAATATGTTCATCCACTTTACCTTCTGTTTCCTGGTCACGTTTTTGCACAAGCTCCTGTAAGTCATCCTTATAAATGGACGTCACTTTATCATAATCGACTTCTTTGTCTTCTTTCGCTTTTGAAAGTTCAGCCTTCGCTTCTTCGAATGAGGCAGAGAAATCAATGTCCGCTTGTTCAGTTTCATCTTCTTTTTCAACCTGTTTTGAATCATTTGAAGCAGACTTTTTGTCTTCACTGCTCTTCTCATCTGTTCCACAACCCGCCAAAACAGAACCTGTTAATAAGAATGCTGCAAAAATCTTCGTTAAATCTCTCTTTCTCATATGTATAGACCTCCGACTGTTTAAATGATAATGATTTTCAATTCCATTTAAATTATATCGAGAACGATTCTCATAGTCAACGAGTTTTTGAAAATTTGTGGAGGAGAACTCTGGACACAACAAAAAAACCGGAGCTGAAGTTCAGCCCCGGTTTCCCATCAATATTTCTTATACGTGTTTGTTTAATAATTCAGCAAGTGCTTCCTTAGGTTGGAAACCGATTACTTTGTCTACTACTTCTCCGTCTTTAAGGACAACCAAAGTAGGGATACTCATTACTCCGTATTTACCTGCTGTTTCCTGGTTTTCATCAACGTCGACTTTGACGATTTTCACTTTGTCGCCCATTTCGCTATCAAGCTCTTCCAGTACAGGAGCGATCATTTTACAAGGTCCACACCAAGGAGCCCAGAAATCCGCAAGTACCAGTCCAGAGTTTGTATCAGTTGTGAATGATTGATCAGTAGCATGTGTAATAGCCATATATATGCGCCTCCTAAAATCTTTTAATGTAACGTAAGTATATCACCGTTTTTTTTTGGATGCTATCTTTCTGCTCGTAGGTAATATTCCCGTTTAAATATGGAATATACCACGGGAGAAAAAATAAGGCGCAGCCCGTGATTCAGCTACGTCCTTATTTGTATTCATATTATTCTCATACCCCTTATTCGTTCCTGTAAACGTATGAACGGATTAAGAAGAAGATACTTTTAATTTCTTGAATTCTTCCGTTAACATCGGTACCACTTCGAACAGGTCTCCAACGATTCCGTAATCCGCTACGTTAAAGATATTCGCTTCAGGATCTTTATTGATCGCAACGATGACCTTGGAGTTGGACATACCTGCTAAATGCTGGATAGCTCCTGAAATACCACATGCAATATATAGATCAGGCGTTACGACTTTACCTGTTTGACCAATTTGCAGTGAGTAATCGCAGTAGTCAGCGTCACACGCTCCACGGGAAGCTCCCACAGCTCCACCAAGCACGTCGGCAAGTTCCTTAAGAGGATTGAATCCATCTTCACTCTTCACACCGCGTCCGCCGGCGATGATGACTTTCGCTTCAGAAAGATCCACCCCTTCGCTCGCTTTCCGGACGACTTCTTTAATGATGGTACGCAGGTCTTTAATATCGACAGAAAGGGATGTAACCTCTCCACTACGTGACTCATCCTTCGCCAACGGCTCGATGTTGTTTGGACGGATCGTCGCAAAGATCACACCGTCAGTCACGATTTTTTTCTCAAATGCTTTCCCTGAATAGATCGGTCTTGTGAAGACAAGGTTACCGCCTGCTTCCTCAAGATCCGTTGCATCGGAAATCAATCCTGTGCTGAGCTTGCTTGCCACTTTAGGGGACAGGTCTTTCCCAAGTGCCGTATGACCGAAAATGATGCCTTCAGGCTTTTCTTCCTCAATGACTGAAAGGATGGCTTGTGAATACCCGTCTGACGTATACTGTTCCAGTTTATCGTTTTCAACGACTACCACTTTGTCCGCACCATATTGAATCATTTCTTCTCCTAAAGCGCTTACACTCTTGCCAACTAGAACTCCTACGACTTCTCCGCCTTCAGATACTGTTTTCCCTGCCGCAATCGCTTCAAAGGAAACATTACGTAATGATCCGTCCCGAACTTCTCCAAGTACTAATACTTTTCTCGCCATGTTAAAATACCCCCTGAATGTTAGTTATTCCTGTGACTCTCGCTTATATAACTTTCGCTTCATTGCGAAGAAGGGAAACAAGCTCTGATACTTGAGCGTCTAATTCGCCTTCTAATACTTTACCGGCTTCCTTCTTCGGTGGAAGGTAGATTTCAATTGTCTTGGTCTTCGCTTCTACATCATCTTCGTCTAAATCGATATCGTCCAATTCCACTTCATCCAAAGGCTTCTTCTTTGCCTTCATGATTCCTGGAAGGGATGGATAACGAGGTTCGTTCAATCCTTGTTGAGCAGTCACTAATAATGGAAGAGACGTTTCGATGACTTCTGAATCCCCTTCTACGTCACGCGTGACCGTTACGGTTTCACCATCGATTTCCAGTTTCGTGATCGTCGTTACGTAAGGAATATCAAGCTGTTCTGCCACACGCGGACCGACTTGTCCAGATCCACCGTCAATGGCTACGTTACCTGCAAGGATCAAATCTACTTCCTGCTCTTTTAAATAGTGAGCAAGGATCTTGGCCGTTGTGAATTGATCTCCATGATCAAGGTCATCCTCTGTATTGATCAGGACTGCTTTATCAGCACCCATTGCTAGAGCCGTTCTCAATTGCTTTTCACTTTCTTCCCCACCGACAGTTACTACTGTCACTTCGCCGCCATGTGCATCACGGACTTGAATGGCTTCTTCGACTGCATATTCATCGTAAGGATTTATGATAAATTCAGCTCCGTCTTCGGCAATTTGACCGTTTTGGATCGAAATTTTCTCCTCAGTATCAAACGTTCTTTTCAAAAGTACATAGATGTTCATTCGTAAGTCCCTCCTAATAATGTAAACATTCTTTCCCTTAAAAAGATTTCGACAATTTAACCCCTTTGAATGGGCAGCATTGACATGCAACACTGCCCCTCAATAAGAGTTTACTATATTACTAGAATGTATTCTAGCCTTTAAAGTGTGGTTCTCTCTTTTCAACGAAGGCTGAAATACCCTCTTTGGCATCCGCGGACACAAATACTTCACCAAACAGATCCGATTCTCTCATCACACCTTCATAGAACCGGTCATCTTTCGTATAACTAAGTAGTTCGATGGCAGCCTTCATGGCTCCCGGACTCTTCTTCGCAATCTTATCGGCCATTTCCTTCGCCTTATCGAAAAGCTCGTCCCCCGGATATGCCTTATTGGCAAGTCCCCACTGAACCGCTTCTGTTCCGCTGATCGGGTCACTCGTCAACAGCATTTCTGCTGCTTTCGCCCGTCCAACCAGTTTTGGAAGGCGCTGTGATCCTGCAAATCCTGGAACCAGCCCGAGTTGAAGCTCCGGTAAGCCGAGTTTGGCATTTTCACTCACCAATCGGATATGACAGCCCATGGCGAGTTCCAGTCCGCCACCTAATGCGGCACCATGAATGGCTGCAATGATCGGTTTCGGGAAGTTCTCCATCCGTTCAAAGACGTCCTGGCCTTTTTTCGCAAGCTTGGAGAATTCTTCACCACTTTCGATCGTCGTGAATTCCTTGATATCGGCACCAGCCGAGAAGAAGCGTCCCTCACCTTTCAGTAAGATCACCCGGACATCCGAATTGGTTTCAAGTTCATCAAGAACCGCGTCGATTTCCTTGATGAGTCCACTTGCTAGTGCATTTGCGGGAGGTCTTTGAATCAGGACGGTTGCGACCTGTCCCTCTAAGACCCATGATAAACTTTCCATCTCTAATCCCCCTAAACTAGTTTAGTTCCTGCCTCTGCATCCATGAAGCAATAGCTTATGAATAGCAGGGACTTGTTCGACTAAGTCGTATTTCTGATCGTTCATCACCCATGTTGTCGCCATTTCATCCAGAGTGCCAAAGATCATTTGGCGGGCGAGGCGAACATTCAGATCACTTGAGAACTCGCCAGATTCGATCCCGCTGATCAGGATCTTATCGACTAATTCCAGATAGCCCTTTAACACATCATTGATTTTCAATCGGATATCTTTATTCGATTGTCTAAGCTCCAATTGTGTGACGATGGCGAGATGATGATCATCCGACAGTATCCTACAATGATTTTCAATCATCACTAATAATTTCTCTGAAACTGTCTGTTTTCCTGCAATAACTTCTTCAATTTTTTCGACAAAGAGAACCATTTTTTCTTTAAACAACGAAATCAGGATATCTTCTTTGTTTTTAAAATAAAGATAGATGGTTCCGTCAGCCACCCCTGCCTGCTTTGCAATCTTTGACACCTGTGCCTGATGGTACCCATTTTCTGCTATCACGATAACAGCAGCATCGATAATTTGCATGTATTTTGGTTTATTTCGTTTCATAAGTTTTGACCTGCCTTAACAAAATATGAATGACCATTCATTCATATTTCCATAATAAAAGGTTTCTCATTGATTGTCAAGAAGGGATCCTTGTCCCACTTCCAATCAAAAAGAAAAAGCTCAAGTGGGTGACAGCCTAACTTGTTTTCTGCTCATCCTCTATCTTTTGCCGTTCCTCATCCACGAGGGCCCTTCTCAGGATTTTCCCGACAGCTGTTTTAGGCAGTTCCTTCCTGAATTCATAAATCCTCGGCACTTTATAGGCAGCCAGGTATTTACGGGAATATTCATTCAGTTCCTCCTCCGTCAGGGACTCTCCTTCCTTCAGGACAACGTATGCCTTGACGGTTTCCCCTCTATACGGATCCGGGACCCCTGCTGCGACAACTTCCTGAATCGCTGGATGTTCGTAGAGGACTTCTTCAATTTCCCGGGGATAGATATTAAAGCCGCCGGCAATGATCATATCCTTCTTACGATCCACTACGTAAAAATAGCCCTTTTCATCCATATAGCCTATATCTCCCGTCAACAGCCATCCGTCCTTTAACGTTTGTTCCGTTTCCTCAGGCCGGTTCCAGTATCCTTTCATCACCTGCGGACCCTTGACGACGATTTCACCCATCTCATTCGGCGGCAGGGGTTCTCCCGTTTCCATTGAGAACACGGCACTGTCCGTACCCGGCCATGGAACACCGATGCTTCCCTTTATCCTCGCTTTATCCCAAAGGAAATTGGAATGAGTGACTGGGGATGATTCGGTCAATCCGTATCCTTCGACGAGCTTCCCACCCGTGACTTCCTCGAATTGCTGCTGCACCTCAACCGGTAATGGCGCACTTCCACTGAGACATGAATCGATGGATGATAAGTCATATTTCTTTAAATCCGGGTGATTCAAGAGTCCGATATAGATTGTCGGGGCTCCTGGAAACAGGGTAGGCTTCAGTTTCTGAATCGTCTTCAATGTTGTTTCTGCATCAAACTTAGGAAGCAGGATCATCTTATATCCCTGCATGACGGAAAGAATCAGCACGGCAGTCATGCCATACACATGAAAGAATGGCAGGATCCCAAGCATCTTTTCTTCCCCTTTTGTACACTTATACAGCCAGGCATCGCACATGGAGGCATTGGCCACCAGATTCTTATGGGTCAGCATGACGCCTTTGGGGAAACCTGTCGTACCGCCTGTGTATTGAAGCAGGGCAAGATCATTTTCAAAATCGAATTCTTCCTGGGATATCGCTTCAGCCACCGACGATTTCATGATTTCCGTGAATAAATGATTCTGCCCTCTATGGTCCACCTTCACGACGATACCATATTGTTTCTTCTGGATGAATGGGTAAATGAGATTCTTAGGGAAAGGAAGATAGTCTTTGATAGCGGTTACAATGATGTGCTCAAGGTCGGTGTTTTTCATCACTTTCGATACTCTTGGATACAGAATGTCCAATGTAAGGATCACCTTGGCTCCGGAGTCTTTCATTTGATATTCGATTTCCCTTTCCATATATAATGGATTGGTTTGTACCACCACTCCGCCTGCATAAAGGATGCCGTAATAGGCGATAACGGATTGGGGGGTATTGGGAAGCATGATCGCTACCCGATCGCCCTTGTTGATCCCAAGTGTTTTAAGGTATCCGGCGAATGTAAGAGCCGATTCGTATAGTTCCTTGTATCCTATCTCTTTGCCCATGAAATGAATCGCTGCTTTATCTCCGTACAGAGAAGCGGCTTCGGTCAAATAGGACTGCAAAGGTTTTTCAACTAGGTTGAGCTCCTTTGGTATTTCCGCCGGGTATTCAGCAAGCCATGGTTGGTTCATTGTAATCCCTCCTTCTGAATAGTTAGAAAATTTATTCTATTCATTATTATAATATAAGGGGACTTCAGTTACAATTTGAAATAAATGCCGACATACTTTCTTCCTATCCATGAAGCTTGACCTTCCTTACAGAACTTTTTTCAAAAGAAAACAGACTGCCTATTCCACCATATGACAGTCTGTTTGTACAATATTATTATTTTGGGATTGTGTTTTTCCCCTGAGTGCCCTGAGTCAAGTAAAGAACAACATATAGATGATGCCGACGACTATAAAGCCGCCGCACAGGGTGAGCAGAACTTTCGCCAATGTTTCCATATTCCCTCTCCTTACGATATACCGGCTCCTATGACATAGGATAATCCGACTGAAATGACCAGTGAAATGAAGCCTACCGCCCGGTTATCATTTTCAATTTCCTCATCGATCCTGAATTTCGGAGTCAGGAACTCATAAATGAAATACCCGATCAACAGCAGGAAAAAGCCAAACACCCCCCACCCGATCGTCGTGAGGATGGTATCGTTATGACTGATGGAATGCCGGAAAATATTCGCGATCCCGAATATTTTCCCTCCCGTTGCCATGGCCACGGCCATATTCCCTTTTTTGATTTCTTCCCAGTTCCGATATTTTGTCACCAGTTCAAAGACCGCTAAGAACAACACGAGACAAAGGATGACTACACTGTAATTCCCCGCCGTCTGAACAAATTCATTTTCCCAAAAGTTCTCCATCGTAAAGCTCCCTTTACCTTGTTATTTAAATTGAACGACAGTTACACCCGTTCCACCTTCACCTGCATCCCCGAAACGGATACTCTTGACCGACCGGTGATTCTTCAAGTACTCCTGCACTCCCTGTCTCAAAGCCCCCGTTCCTTTTCCGTGGATGATGGAAACGCGTGGGTAGCCTGCAAGCAGAGCGTCATCAATGTACTTCTCCACCCTCGATAAGGCATTTTCAAAACGTTCTCCGCGCAAGTCAAGTTCGAGGCTGACATGAAAATCTTTCCCTTTCACCGTAGCGAGGGGTTTCGTTTCGACCTTTTGTTGGGATTGAATGAATTCAAGATCCGATTCCTTCACTTTCATCTTCATGATGCCCATCTGGACCTGCCATTCCTTCGCCGATACCCGCTCGACCAAATGACCCTTTTGATCGAAGCTCAGTACTTTGACTTCGTCCCCGGCCTTCAATTCATGCTGGGATCCAGTCGCTTTCTTCTTTTGACCCGTTTTCAGCTTAGGAGTCGCATCTTCAAGCTGTTTTTTCGCCTGGATCAATTCATGTTCTTTGATCTGGGCTGACTTCTCATGCTGCATTTTCCGCAGATCCTTGATGACCTGCTCGGCTTCCGCCTTCGCTTTTTCAACGACCTCACTGGCTTTTTGCTGTGCTTTTTCGTAAAGGGTATCCTTCTTCTCGTAATACTCCATCATTTGCTTCTGCATGTCTTTATGCATCTTCTCAGCCTGTCTCAACAGCTCATGGGCTTCCTCGAGCTCCCGTTCACCCTGGCGCCTGCTGTCTTCAAGGGAAGCGATCATATTCTCGACTTCTTTGCTATCGGTACCGATATGGGACTTCGCCCGTTGAATGACACCATCTGACAATCCCAGACGTTTGGAAATGTCAAAGGCATTACTTCTTCCCGGGACCCCAAGCAATAGCTTATACGTGGGGCTTAATGTCTCTACATTAAATTCCACACTGGCATTCACGACTCCTTCACGATTATACCCATACGCCTTCAACTCTGGATAGTGAGTGGTCGCCACAACCCTTGCCCCTGTTCCATGAACTTCATCAAGGATGGAAATCGCTAATGCCGCCCCTTCCTGAGGATCGGTACCGGCACCAAGCTCATCGAACAGCACCAGACTCTCATGATCGACCTTTTTCAAAATGTCGACGATGTTCACCATATGGGAGGAGAAGGTACTCAAACTTTGTTCAATGGATTGCTCATCCCCTATGTCAGCGTAAATCGTGCGGAATACACCGACCTCGGAACCATCAAGTGCCGGAATCGGAAGACCGGCCTGTGCCATCAAGCTTGTTAAGCCCAGTGTTTTCAACGTGACGGTTTTACCCCCGGTATTCGGTCCGGTGATGACGATGGAAGAAAATTCATTCCCAAGTTCGATATCATTCGCCACTGCCTCATCGATGGGCAAGAGGGGATGACGTGCTTTATTCAGCTTCACCCGGCGTTCATTATTGATCGTCGGCTTTGACCCTTTGATTGATCGTCCGAATTTCGCCTTGGTAAACATGAAATCCACGTCTGACAGGACGTTGACGATCAGAAGCAGTTCTTCTCCCGATTCTTGTACACTTTCAGACAGTTCCTGAAGAATCTTCTCGATTTCCGTCTGCTCTTTCAAACGAAGCTCACGGAGCTGGTTATTCAGCTGAACAATCGCTTCAGGCTCGATGAATAACGTCTGCCCGGAAGAAGATTGATCATGGATGATCCCGCCATATTGCCCCCTGTATTCCTGTTTGACCGGGATGACGTATCGATCATTCCGGATGGTGATGATCGCATCGGAAAGCATCTTCTGTGCGTTGGATGAACGGATCATCCGCTCCAGCTTCTCCCGTATCCGCCCTTCGTTGGCACGCAGCTGGGTCCGGATCGTACGGAGGGTTTCACTCGCCGTATCCAATATTTCACCATTGTCATCCACCACTTTACGTATATCCTGCTCTAAATGAGGAAGCGGGATGACCGTCCCCATCTTGCCTTGTAAGAGGGGAATATCCACCTCTTCCTCCAAGAGCTCTTCTACAAAAAGGGTCAGCTTCCGGCTTGCCCGGATTGTACTTGCCACCTGGACGAATTCAGACGGAGAAAGCATACCGCCGATTTGGGCACGCTTCACATGAGGGCGTATATCAAAAATCCCGCCAAGCGGGGCATGACCTTTCAATCTGAGAATCGTCATGGCTTCATCCGTCTCTTCATGAAGAGCGGTGATCTCTTCATAATCGACCGACGGCATGAGGGAGGAAACCCTTGCATGACCAAGGGCAGATGCTGCAAATTGCTTTAATAATTCTTTGATTTTATCAAACTCTAACGTTTTCAATACTTTAGAATTCACGGAATGTATTCCACCTTTTATCAGTTTCGCTTAATGTATTGTATGAACTCATTTTTGTCCCATGTATTGATGACCGTGTCTTTCTTGATCCATCCTTTACGTGCCGTACCGACACCCACTTCCATAAATTCCAGATGATCGATACTGTGGGCGTCCGTGTTGATAACAAGCTTCACACCCTGCTCCTGTGCTTTCCGGATGTTTTCAGCAGACAGATCCAGACGATTCGGATTGGCATTCAGTTCAAGAGCTGTACCGGTTTCTTTCGCCAATTGGATAAGAAGATCCATATCGACGTCATATCCTTCCCGCCTGCCGATGATCCTGCCAGTAGGATGGGCGATGATATCCACATGGGCACTTTCCAATGCCGTCTTCAATCTCTCCATGATTTTTTCACGGGGCTGCGAAAAGCTTGAATGAATGGAAGCAATGACGAGATCCACTCTCTTCAAAAGGTCATCATCATAGTCAAGGGTACCGTCAGGAAGGATATCCATCTCGATCCCCGAAAGGATTTCTATATCATCATACTTTTTATTCAGTTCCTTTATTTCATCGATTTGCTTCACCAACCGTTCGGGAGTGAGGCCGTTAGCCACCCGTAAATACTGGGAATGGTCTGTGATGGCCATATAGTGATACCCTTTGGCACGGCACGCCTCAACCATTTCTTCTATGGAATAGGCACCGTCAGACCATGTGGAGTGCATGTGAAGATCGCCCTTTATATCATTCAGGGTAAGGAGGGGATAATCCCCCTTGAACGCCTCCACTTCCTTTCCATCTTCCCGGAGTTCAGGCGGGATCCAGGGAAGGTCGAAGTGATGATAAAATGCTTCTTCGGAATCGAATGTTTTCACGTCACCTGTTTCACTATTCTCAACGCCATATTCACTGATCTTCTCTCCGCGTTCTTTGGCAAGCTGGCGCATACGGACGTTATGATCCTTCGATCCCGTGAAATGATGCAGGGTCGTGGCAAATTCCTCAGGCTTCACGATGCGAAAATCGATGCTCACATCCCAATGATACTGGAGGGTCAGTGACACCTTAGTGTCCCCGGCTGCAATCGTCTCAACGATATTCGGCAACTTCAGAAGCCCTTCCTTCACTTTTTCCGGATGCTCGGTCGAGATGATGAAATCCAGATCTTTAATGGTTTCTCTCATCCTTCTTAAGCTGCCGGCTCTCGAATACGTTCCGATGCTGTCGATTTCAGAAAGATAGCCTTCTATTTCTTCCGCGATGCCCATCATAAAGCCGATTGGAAGCCGGTCCGGTCTTTTCCCAACCTGCTCAATGGAAGCAAGGATCTTTTCTTCGGTCTTTTTTCCGAAGCCTGCAAGTGCCTGTACTCTGTTCTCTTTACACGCTTCTTCCAGGTCCTCTATGCTTTCGACTCCCAGCTCACTGTATAGCTTCGCGATTTTCTTCCCCCCAAGACCCGGCAATTGCAAAAGAGGGATCAACCCCTTCGGCACTTCTTCCTTCAGCCCTTCAAGAACAGAGGAGGTTCCTTCATTTATGTACTCTTCAATAACGGAGGCCGTGCCTTTGCCGATCCCGGTGAGCTTTGTGAAGTCGCTGATTTCCTGCAGGCTCCGGTCATCATTTTCAAGGGCCGCTGCCGCTTTTCGGTAGGCGGATGTTTTAAACGAATTCTCGCCTTTCAATTCCATATATATCGCAATGTTTTCTAATAATTTTATAATATCTTTTTTATTCAAGGGAATCACCTACAATCATAGAATTAACGATCAGGAACCATGTTCATTCAAATATCCAGAACGTCTCCAATTATATAGTAGCAAAACTGGTAGAAAAAGAAAAAAGACTGACTTATAAGATGAACAAATCGTTAATGGCTTTCCTAACGAATGTAAGTTGCATACTTATAGTCAGCCCTTTTTCAGGCTACATATTCAATCCACCAGGATTTCACCATATCGGAGAAAACAGGAGTATGTTTCACCATCGCTTGTGCAATGAATGAGTTATTGATGAATGTTTGAACCGACTCAATCGGCAATAATACCGCAATATACAAGAGTATGAATATCATTAAATAGGATTCAACAAAACCGAGTATCCCACCGCCAAGAACATTCAACTGCTTCAATAGTGGAAGATGGGCGACAAAGTCAAGCATCGATCCGATGATTTGAAGAATGATGCGCACTGCGAAGAAAATCATCGCAAACGCGATTACACGGTAATATGCCTGATCCAGATGGGTCGATTCAAAGATCATATTTAACGTGGATTGCTCGTCCAATACAGGATAAGGAATCCATAAAGTCAGCTTCGGTGCAAGCTGATCATAGTATATGTATGCTACAATGAAAGAAACGATAAATCCGAAAATGTGGATGACCTGCAGAATGAATCCACGTTTTAAACCTATTAAAAACCCTATCACCAGGATGACCAACAAAGCTAAGTCCAACATCTTTATTCAATCCTTTAATCGTTTAATTTCCCGTTCAAGCTCTTCAAACTTTTCCTGAAGTTTGAGATAATCGTTCACGGCATTGACAGCTGTCAAGACCGCAAGCCTGCTTGTGTCGAGAGATGGATTCATGGAGTTGATTTCTCTCATTTTGTCATCCACTTTAGAACAAACGTATCGGATTTGACTTGTTGATTCAGTCCCAACAATCGTATACTGTTGACCATATATGTCCACCGTGGTGCGATTTTTTTGTTCTTCTGACAACCTGAAAGCCCCCCATTCATAAGAATCCTACACATAATCATACCATGAAGTCTTTTGATTATGGAAGGAATTTGTCATATACGCTCACATTTTTTATTAAATTCAAGAACTTTGTCATAAGGAGAGAGAAGCATGGCCAATACCGTCATACAAACAACGAAAGAGACAATCGAGAAAATGAAAAGTCATTACAAACATGCATTAATCGAAAAACTGCCGCCGGGGGCAGTCTTTGTCGCAAAACCCTCAGGCTGTACGATCACCGCTTATAAATCGGGTAAAGTAATGTTTCAAGGGGCAAACGGTGAAGGTGAGGCAAGCCGGTGGGGAAGCAGCGCACCGGCCAAGGTGAAATCCCCTTCCAAAGGGACTGCCAGCCTCCCCGAAAATTTCGCAAATTGGTCCGTCATCGGTTCTGATGAAGTGGGGACAGGAGACTTCTTCGGCCCGATCACCGTGGTGAGCGCTTACGTAAAAAAAGAGCAGATCCCACTCATGAAAGAGCTCGGGGTCAAAGATTCCAAAAACCTATCCGACCCTCAAATCATCAGTATTGCCAGGGACCTGATTTCCACCATTCCCTATTCACTGCTCATTCTCCACAACCCGAAATACAATGAGATGCAGGCAAAAGGAATGACCCAGGGGAAGATGAAAGCCCTCCTTCATAACAAAGCCATACTGAACCTGCTGGAAAAGATGGCTCCGGAACAACCAGAAGGCATCTTGATCGATCAGTTCGTCGAAAAGAATACATATTTCAAACACATCGCTGCCCAATCGAAAATCCAGCGGGAACGCGTATACTTCAGCACAAAAGGCGAAAGCATCCATCTGGCAGTCGCAGCGGCATCGATCATCGCGCGCTACGCATTCTTAAAAGAAATGGACAAGCTGAGTGCCAAAGCAGGTGTAGAAATACCGAAAGGCGCCGGTAAACACGTAGATGTGGCAGCCGCGAAGATCATCAAACGAAAAGGGATCGAAGAATTACAGTCCATGACGAAATGGCATTTCGCCAATAGTGAAAAGGCGATGAGGTTGGCGAGGAAATGAGGATGATGGCCCCACTGGTGTTGCTGGTGGGGTTTTTTGTTTGTGTTTTTTTGGGGTGGGTGGTGTTCAGCAGGAGAATTTCGGTTGGGATTCAGCTGCTGATTTTTCTTTGTTTTTCAGCAGGTGAAGTTTGGTGTTTTTTTAGCTGTTGAATGTTGGGGATATTTCAGCAGGAGAATTTCCCCGTTTTTTCTCCTGTTGAATATACGTCATATTTCACCTGCTGAATTCCACCATTATTTCTCCTGTCAAAATCCCCTCCTATTTCAACAGGCAAACAATCCCACACCACATACAAAAAAAGATGCCAGACCAATGTCTGACACCTCTCTCCAAAAGTCGAATTATCCTCTCAATTCGGCTCCTGCTTTTTCTTTTACGCTTGCAAGTACTCCATCATGCACCTTCACCACTTCTTCATCGGTCAATGTTTTTGCCGGATCGAAGTATTTCAAGGAGAATGCAAGTGATTTCTTGCCTGCTTCCATATGCTCGCCTTCATACAGATCGAAGACGGACACTTCTTTCAGAAGTTTTCCTCCTGCTTCTTTGATGATGGATGCCAGATCCCCGGCTTTCACATCCGTGTTCACTACAAGGGCGATATCCCTTGTGATCGATGGATGACGAGGGATCGGCGTGTAGCTTAGGCCTGGTTTTTCATAATGGAAGACAGGTGATGCCTTCAGTTCAAACACATACGTTTCGTTTAGATCCAGTTCTTTTTCCGCTTCAGGATGGATCGCTCCGACGAAACCGATCACTTCGTTATCAAGTAAGATCTCGGCCGTACGTCCAGGGTGCATGCCGTCTACGGTTGCCTGACGGAATGAAATAGCTTCTGATACACCGATTTCTTCGAACATGCCCTCCAGGATCCCTTTGGCCACATAGAAGTCGACTGGCTTTTTCTCGCCTTGCCAAGGATGCTGGTGCCACAGGCCGGTCAGCGCTCCTGCAATATGCTCTTTTTCCTGTGGAAGCTCTTCGCCTGTTTCCGTTAAGAATACGGATCCCACTTCATAAAAGGCTAGAGAATCATTTTGACGGGCCTTGTTATATGAAACCACTTCAAGAAGCTGCGGAATGATGCTTAAACGAAGGTTGCTTCGTTCTTCACTCATCGGCATCAATAAGCGGACAGGTTCCCTTACGTCCAACGCATATTGGCTTGCTTTCTTGTCGTTTGTCAATGAATACGTGATCGCCTGCAGGAGTCCCGCTCCTTCCAGGTATCGGCGGACCGTACGACGCTTCAGCTGGTGATTCGAAAGGCCACCAGGTGTTGCCTCTCCTTCTGGAAGTGTCATCGGAAGATTGTCATAGCCGTAAAGGCGGGCCACTTCTTCCAGTAAATCTTCAGGGATGGTGATATCCCCTCTTCTTGTAGGAGCCGTTACGACGAATGTTCCGCCGTTTACTTCTGCATCAAATTGAAGTCGGCGGAAAATATCTTCCACTGTTTCAACGGAAATGGCTGTTCCAAGTGAAGAATTGATTTTTTCAAGGGAGATTTCCACCTTGACCGGTTCAACATCCAATTCATTAAATAAAACAGTACCTTCGAGAACTTCCCCTCCGGCATATTCAGCCATCAGTTCAGCCGCTCTTTCCCCGGCTTTCAGGACACGATTCGGATCCACACCCTTTTCATAACGGGTGCTGGCTTCGCTTCTGAGTCCGTGGTCTTTCGATGCACCTCTGACAATGGCACCGGTGAAGTAAGCTGCTTCAAGAAGGACCGTCGTCGTATCGTTCTGGACTTCTGAATTGGCTCCACCCATCACTCCGGCAAGGGCAACGGGTTCAGTCCCGTTCGTAATCACAAGCTGGCTGCTTGATAGCGTTCTTTCAGCATCATCCAGGGTCACGAATGTTTCGCCGTCGTTTGCCCGGCGAACAAGGATTTCCTTTGAACCGAGACGGTCGTAGTCGAAAGCATGGAGCGGTTGACCATATTCCAACAGTACGTAGTTCGTTATATCCACTACGTTGTTGTGGGGACGGATCCCTGCAGAAATCAGTGCATTTTGCATCCAAAGTGGAGATGGACCGATTTTGACATTTTTGATGATTTTAGCCCCGTAAAGAGGATTATCTTCTTTTGCTTCTACTTTTACCGATACATAATCCGAAGCTTTTTCGTTGCCTTCTGATACCTCGGCTGTCGGAAGCTTTACGTCACGGTCCAGGATGGCTGCGACTTCATACGCCACTCCAAGCATGCTTAAGCAATCAGAACGATTGGGTGTCAATCCTAATTCCAGGATTGCATCATCCAGGTTCAATAATTCAACGGCATTGCGACCGACTTCGGCCTCATCACTGAATACGTAGATTCCCTCTGCATGCTCTTTCGGTACGAGCTTTCCTTCGACTCCAAGCTCTTGCAGGGAACAGATCATCCCGTGGGATGCTTCGCCGCGAAGTTTGGCTTTTTTGATTTTGAAGTTTCCAGGAAGGACCGCCCCTACTTTCGCGACAGCCACTTTTTGGCCCTTTGCCACGTTCGGTGCCCCGCAAATAATTTGGACAGGCTCTTCTTCCCCTACGTCCACAAGGCATTTATTTAACTTATCCGCATCGGGATGCGGCTCACATTGCAGGACATGCCCGACGACCACATTTTTGATCTCTTCGCCGATCCGTTCGACACCTTCGACTTCGATCCCGCTTCTTGTAATCTTCTCTGCCAACTCTTCAGGAGTTGTGCCTGATAAGTCTACATAATTTTCTAACCATTTATATGAAACAAACATGTGTTAGTACCTCCCTATCGTTTTCTTTACTCTTGTGTTCCGAACTGTGTCACAAAGCGAGTATCGTTTGTGTAGAAATGACGGATATCATCGATGCCATATTTCAGCATGGCAATACGCTCTGGTCCCATACCAAACGCGAAACCTGTATATTTCTTCGAATCGAATCCAGCCATTTCAAGGACATTCGGATGAACCATCCCTGCTCCAAGGATTTCGATCCAGCCTGTGCCTTTACATACGCGGCAGCCTTTTCCTCCACAGATCTTACATGAGATATCCATCTCGACAGATGGCTCTGTGAATGGGAAAAAGCTCGGGCGCAAGCGGATTTCACGGTCTTCACCGAACATTTTCTTAGCAAATACATTCAGCGTTCCTTTCAGGTCACTCATGCGGATGTTTTCGTCGATGACAAGGCCCTCGATCTGGGTGAATTGATGGGAATGTGTCGCGTCATCTGTATCACGTCGGTACACTTTCCCGGGACAGATGATCTTGATGGGTCCCTTTCCTTTGGCCAGTTCCATCGTCCTTGCCTGAACCGGTGACGTGTGGGTACGCAGAAGGGTTTCTTCCGTAATATAGAAAGAATCCTGCATATCACGTGCCGGATGTCCTTTAGGGAGATTCAGGGCTTCGAAGTTATAATAGTCCTTCTCGACTTCCGGTCCTTCAGCAACCGTATAGCCCATGCCGATGAAGAGGTCTTCGATTTCTTCCACGATCATCGTCAGGGGATGGTGATTCCCTTTTTTCACAGGGCGACCGGGTAACGTGACATCGATCGTTTCAGATTGAAGCTTCTTTTCGACCGCTTCTTTTTCAAGAACAGCCTGCTTTGCTTCGATGGTTTCGGTGATCGCTCCACGGACTTCATTGGCAAGTGCCCCCATTTTAGGACGCTCTTCCGCTGAGAGTTTACCCATTCCTTTTAAGGCTTCGGTGACAGGTCCTTTTTTGCCTAAATAAGCAACGCGGATGTTGTTCAGTTCTTTCAGATCTTGTGCTTCGTTCACTTTTTCGATGGCTTCTTGTTGAAGGGATCGTAATTTGTCCTCCATTGTTCTTCCTCCTTTAATGTATATCGTCCGAATGTTTCGTTGGATTGGTTTTTAAACAAATAAAAAAACCCCATCCCAAAAAGGGACGAGGTTTATATCGCGGTACCACCCTTATAAGCATATCCACAGGGGGATCTGCTCACTTCATTCGGATAACGGCTTATGCCGGAGCATCTTTACATTCACATTGGAATGGTCCCGATGCCAACTCGAGAGGTGAAATGTTCACATCATGTTTCCTTAAGAATGCTTACAGTCCAGGGCATTCTCTCCCTTGAAGAAGGTCATGTGTTACTTTCCTCTTTCAACGTTTTTAAAGTTATATGTGCATTATTATAGTGAATTTCACGACATAATTCAAACCTTTTCACGAAATTCACTGCCCATTTTTAAAATAGTACATTAAAATGCCTGCCGCAATGGCCACATTCAATGATTCACTCTTACCGTAAATAGGGATGTAGAGGTTCCGGTCCGTTTCCTTTAACAGGTCCTTCGACATGCCGTTCCCCTCGTTCCCTACGATGAGGGCATAGGAAGATTGCGGGCTGATCGACGTGTACTCCACTCCGTTTTCAAGAGCCGTCCCGTACACGGGGATACTGCGCTCTTTCAGGGCTGAAATGGTTTCAGGCAGTTCTTTTCTGACGATCGGAATATGAAAATGACTTCCTTGTGCCGAGCGCAACACTTTCGGATTATAAGGGTCCACCGTCCCTTTTCCCAACACGACCATATCGATTCCCGCCGCATCGGCTGTACGGATGATGGTGCCGATATTGCCAGGATCCTGAAGGCCGTCGAGAAGCATGAATGTGGATGCCTGATCGGGGTCATACTCATCTTCTCTTTGCCTGCATATCGCAAAGATCCCTTGAGAGGTCTCGGTATCAGCGAGGATTTTCCCGACTTCATCCGATACCATGGTGACAGATACCGAGTCCACCGTCCATTTCTGGGGAAGATCGATCCCTTCGACGAGGATCAGCTCAATGACCGTATCCTCCTGCTTTAATGCTTCTTCCACAAGGTGAAATCCTTCAATGATATATGTGCGGGTGAGATCCCGTTCTTTTTTCGTCAATAATTTCTTCCACTGCTTCACAACAGGATTTTTCGAGGATTGAATATACTTCAATCGTATCCGCTCCTTTTGATTACTATTCAAGGTCTCATTATACCTTAACTTTCCTACATAATAAATTCAATTTGAGACAAGATAACAATGAATTCCTCATCCTAGCAAAAAGGAGAAATGCGTGATGAATCTTAACTTACGAAAAGCGATCATACACAATGTATCTGGAAACAACCAGGACGAATTGAGAGACACCATCGTGGATGCCATCCAGGGGGGAGAAGAAAAAACCCTCCCAGGTCTCGGTGTACTCCTTGAAGTCTTCTGGCAAAACGCCGATCCAGAGGAACAGAAAATGGTCCTTGAAACATTAGAGGAATCATTGCAGCAGCAACAAATGCAATAAAGGCATGGGCAATCCTGAATCGGGGTTGCCCATGTTTTTTCCCTTGAATGGTTTTAGCCTCACTCCTTCAGTGGTAATACAACATACATAAGAAATCGAAGGGGGAGAAAAAGGGATGAGTCAAAAGAAAAGCGCCTTATTGATCATCGACATGATTAATACGTTTGACTTCCAAGGTGGAGAAAAATTACATGAAAACACAATGAACATCGTCGGAAACATCCGCGATTTGAAGGAGAAAGCGAAGGAATCCGGGGTGCCTGTCATATATGTGAATGACAACTACGGCCTTTGGCAGGACAATATGAATGATATCATCGAGGAATGCAAAAAAGGGAAAGGCAAAGACGTGATTGAAAAACTCCATCCCGATACAGACGATTATTTTATCATCAAACCGAAACATTCCTGTTTTTTCGGAACTCAGCTTGATATCCTGCTTCATCAGCTGGATGTGAAGCATCTGATTCTAACAGGGATTGCAGGTGACATCTGTGTGCTGTATACCGCCAATGACGCCTATATGAGGGAATATGACATGTCGATACCAAAGGACTGCATGGCATCTGAAACCGAGGAGGACAATGAAAGCGCGATCCGCATCATCAAGAAGACGATTGACGCCGATATGACCTCTTCGAAAGAAATGACATTTGAATAAAGACAAAATAAAGAGACCCTGATCTAAAAGGGTCTCTCTCATTGCAATCAATCAAACGTAATCTTCGCCACGGTGTCGCTGTCTAGCTTCTTGATCACTTCTGTAATCAATTTAACTGCGTTCTCGTAATCATCACGATGCAACATCGCCGCATGTGAGTGGATATAACGTGTCGCAATGGTGATAGATAAGGCAGGAACTCCATTGGCTGTCAAATGGATCGCACCTGAATCCGTTCCTCCGCCTGCGATGGCATCGAATTGATACGGAATGTTATGCTCATCCGCAGTATCGGTCACGAAGTCGCGAAGTCCCTTGTGGGAAACCATGGACGCATCATATAAAATGATCTGTGGACCTTCACCCATTTTACTTGACGCTTCTTTATCAGAAACTCCAGGTGTATCCCCGGCGATTCCAACATCCACACCGAAGCCGATATCAGGCTGAATCTTGGCAGCAGCCGTTCTCGCGCCACGCAGGCCGACCTCTTCCTGTACGGTACCGACTCCATATACGACGTTCGGGTGACTCGCATCCTTCAGGTTTCTTAGTACATCGATGGCAATCGCACATCCAATGCGGTTATCCCATGCTTTCGCCAGTAGCATCTTCTCGTTGTTCATCACCGTGAATTCGAAATGAGGGACCACCATATCTCCCGGTTTCACTCCCCATTCCAGTACTTCTTCACGGCTTGAGGCACCGATATCAATGAACATATCTTTGATGTCCACCGGTTTTTTGCGTGCTTCCGGAGGCAGGATATGCGGCGGCTTGGAACCGATCACACCCGTCACTTCCCCTTGACTCGTCACGATCGTCACACGTTGGGCAAGCATAACTTGAGACCACCAGCCTCCTACGGTTTGAAAGCGCAGGAACCCTTTGCTGTCGATCTGGGTGATCATGAATCCGACTTCATCAAGATGTCCCGCCACCATGATCTTAGGACCGTTTTCATCGCCCACTTTTTTCGCGATCAGGCTACCGAGGTTATCTGTCGTCACTTCATCTGCAAATGGCTCTATGTATTTTTTCATGACTTCCCGTACTTCTCTCTCATTACCCGGTACACCTTTGGCATCGGTTAAATCTTTGAGCATTGTCAATGTTTCATCTAATTTCGCCATTGTTTCGACCCCCTAAATATTGTTTTACCTTTTCATTATACTAAAACCTGTGCGATTCATCAAAATTTCCTGAATCTTCTTTACTATCATGGATTAATATCCTTCTTTTTGACGATTATAATTCACTTCATTTTTCTTCACATACGCATCGAACACTTCTTCATGGGTGAATCCGAGCAGTTCTCCAAGGTACACGTAGTGCCTGAATAACTCCTGGAAATGTTCAACGGAACGCTCTTCAGCAAAGTGGTTGGCATATTTGAATACTTCCATGAATTGCTTTGTCACATCTTCATTCACATAATTCGTCTCCCCTATATCGAATTGTTGAATGCCGATTTCGATTCCTAGTGACAGGATGAAATGGACCCCGTCCACAAATTCTTCAAGGATCACATCCTTTGCTGACGAAGGTTTCGTACTCCAGAACTTGAAGCTTCTCGTTTCATTGGCCAGTTCCCCTACCTCAACCAGGAGGGCCAGGATTTTTTTGTCGATCAGATCTTCTTGTTCCAGGCCGTGTTCCTCTTCGATATGCTGATCAAGCTTTTTCTGCATGTCCAATAATGTTTCAATATTCATTGTGGTATCTCCCCTTCGATGCCTTTATTTCTTACACACCCTCTTAGTATGACAAATTTTTAAACAAATTTATAATAATATGAAACCTTTTTCTGATTTAACCGTAAATAGTATTGGAAGAAATATGCCTATGGAGGTAATGGTTATGCTTTGGCTTATTCGGTTAGTGCTTTTGATCCTTATTCTTTATCTTTTATACAGCAGCGTGAAATACATTATCAACCCAAAGCGAAAACTCGAGCTTGCCCAGGAGCAGAAACGTTTCTATTTTCTCGATGATCAGGAAAATGTCCGGAAGAATTTTCACATAACGTACAAGGGTGTACGATTTGAAGGGGAAAAATATCTCGGTGCAACCGAGAAGGCATTCGATGTGGTTTCCATATTCGTATGGACCAAACATGTTTCCTCATTAAAGGGCCTTACCCGGGAGGATTTCGAATACCTCCAGAACGAAATCAAAGAAAGATACCCGAATGCCAAACTCGACTGGAAAAGTCCGATCCACGAATTCCTTCAAAAATCACAACAAAAAAACGACTAGCAGAGCTGGTCGTTTTTCATTTTTATTTACCCGGGAAAAACTCTCTCCATTGAATGACTCTGACTTTTTCTCTCAGGAGGTAAAATAGGACGATGAGTGCGATGAAGATCATGACGAGAATGGGCGGGGAAAATTGTTTGATGTATTGGCCGAACACCGTATAGAAAAACGCCAGGGGAATATTGGAAAGGACAGAGGCGCGTACGAAGGGCTTGAGCTCCTTCTTCCGCTCGAGCAGGCAAAGATTCAAGAGCTGGTAATGGACAAAGGGAATCAGCCTGAGAACCGCAATCTGACCCGTGGTGAGGGTGGCATTCCGGCCGAACCACTTTTCTTTCAGCCTCAGGAGTTTTTCATAAAACGATTTGAAACTTTTGATGACAAAATAAAAAGTGACAGATAAGAGCGTTAATCCGATCAACGAGTACAGTGTGCCGAATAGACTCCCGAACAGAACCCCTCCCGCCATACAGACAAGGGCGACGGGGATGAACAGAAACTGCCTCAGGATATGAAATAAGATAAACAGAACAGGAGCCATATACCCGCTTGCCTCCATCAGGGCGAATGCAGCAACCAACCGTTCGTCCATGGCTTATGCGACCTCCTTCTGCTATTCTAAGCTGTTTCTACAAACCCTCTTTATATAGTATGTATGAGAGACGGGTTAAAGAATGAAAACTTTGACGTCACAGATTCGCGTTCAGCCAGATGAACAGCACACAGTGGACGATGACAAGCAATGGGAAGCCGATGGCAAACGCTTTGTGCTTCGTTTTATGCCTGAACACCTTCATCCCCATATACGCTCCGACACTGCCTCCCACAATGGCGACCTGCCACAGCACCCGCTCGCTGATGCGGTATTCATGCCGCTCTGCTTTCCGTTTATCTCTCCCCATGACCGTAAAGCCGATGATATTGATGATGACGGCATATAGATAAAGAATCCCTGTTAATGCATCCATGATTTCTACCTGCTTTCTAAAGTGATTGATATAAGAAAGGACCGGCCAGGGGCCAGTCCTTTTTGTCTGCTGATTTCGTCAGCAGTTACTTATTTGTTTAGTTGAGCTTTAGCAGCGTCAGCTAATTGGTTGAATGCTTTTTCGTCAGAAATCGCAAGCTCAGCAAGCATTTTGCGGTTTACTTCGATACCAGCAAGCTTTAATCCGTGCATTAAACGGCTGTAAGAAAGACCGTTCATACGTGCAGCCGCATTGATACGTGTGATCCATAGTTTACGGAAGTCACGTTTCTTTTGGCGACGGTCACGATAAGCATACATGTATGATTTCATGACTTGTTGATTTGCTACTTTATATAAAGTATGTTTTGAACCGAAATAACCTTTGGCTAATTTAAGAACTTTTTTACGACGTCTGCGTGTTACTGTTCCGCCTTTTACGCGTGGCATAATAATTCCCTCCTGTTTCTAATACTTCTTATTTTAGGTTGTCAAGCATATGACGAATGCGTTTGAAATCTCCTTTAGAGACAACAGCCGCTTTACGTAGCTTACGCTTTGCTTTAGTAGATTTGTTTGCGAATAAGTGGCTTGTGTAAGCGTGTGAACGTTTAAGTTTACCAGAACCTGTTTTCTTGAAACGCTTAGCTGAGCCGCGGTGAGTTTTCATTTTTGGCATGATGCTTTTCCTCCTCGGGTCCTTTATTTTTCGTTGACTGGTGCAAGCACCAAGAACATACTGCGACCATCCATTTTCGGTTTTGATTCAACGGTTGCTACATCTTTACACTCATCACTGAAGCGATCCAGAACGCGTTGACCAATTTCTTTGTGCGTAATCGCACGACCTTTAAATCGGATTGACGCTTTAACTTTGTCTCCTTTTTCAAGGAACTTACGAGCGTTACGAAGCTTTGTGTTGAAATCATGTTCATCAATCGTCGGGCTTAAACGCACCTCTTTAAGATTGATGATCTTCTGATTCTTACGTGCTTCTTTTTCTTTCTTCTGTTGTTCAAATTTAAACTTACCGTAGTCCATGATACGAGCAACGGGTGGTTTTGCATTTGGAGCAACAAGAACAAGATCAAGGTTTACACGTTCAGCAATTTCAAGAGCTTCATTCTTGGATTTGATTCCAAGTTGCTCACCGTTTTGATCGATAAGACGTACTTCACGGGCACGAATCGTTTCGTTTAAGATCATGTCTTTGCTAATAATTAGCCACCTCCAAGGTTTATTAAAAGAATACACGGCTTTGGTTGACGTACTCGCTTCTCTTTTTGAGTGCAACACACAAAAAAAGATGCGAGTGTCGAAACACCCGCACCTGATTATTAAGCATATATAAATGGCTTTAATAGTCAATCACATACCTGTAAACAGCTTTAACGCGTTATTCAGGTGAGAAGCGGGTAGCTTCTGCTTGTACCAAACTGTATTCAATTCACCTTAGATACTATATCACATGACAATACCGCTGTCAAATAATCATTTAATATCACAACGTATTTCATAATATCAGACATCTAAGGAGAGTGCAATAGTTTTTTTGAAATTTATCGGGAAGGGACGGACCTCCAACAGAAACATTATGGTAAACCACAATGACCATTTGGAGGTCCGTCCCTCTTCCAATTTTAGCGATTCGCTTCTTTTGTAATTTGAGCGATGAATTCGTCAAGGGAAATCGTTTCGGATTTCTGCTCTCCGTATTTACGGACGTTGACGGACGTTTCCTTGATTTCATTGTCTCCCACGACGAGCATGTAAGGAACTTTGCTCATCTGTGATTCGCGGATCTTGTAGCCGATTTTTTCATTACGGTCATCGATCTCTACACGAAGTCCTTCAGCCTGAAGCTTTTCTTTCACTTCTTTCGCGTAGTCGAAGTGAACATCCGGAGAAACCGGGATCACCTGAACCTGTGTTGGAGCAAGCCATGTCGGGAATGCACCTTTGTATTCCTCGATCAGGAAGGCAACGAAGCGTTCCATAGTGGATACAACTCCACGGTGGATCACGACAGGGCGATGCTGCTTGCCGTCCTCACCTACGTATGTTAAGTCAAAGCGCTCAGGCAGTAAGAAGTCCAGTTGAACAGTGGATAACGTTTCTTCTTTACCCAGTGCCGTCTTCACCTGTACATCCAGTTTAGGGCCGTAGAATGCCGCTTCCCCTTCTGCTTCGAAGTAATCGACATCCAGTTCATCCATCGCTTCCTTGATCATGCCTTGTGCGCGGTTCCACATTTCATCGTCATCGAAGTACTTTTCTGTATCTTTAGGATCACGATATGAAAGACGGAACGAACAATCATTCAGATCAAAGTCTTTGTACACTTCCTGAACGAGGCGTACGACGCGCTTGAATTCTTCCTTGATTTGATCCGGACGTACGAAGATATGGGCATCATTCAGAGTCATTCCCCGTACACGCTGAAGTCCTGACAGGGCACCGGATAATTCGTAACGGTGCATCGTACCAAGCTCGGCGATACGGATCGGAAGCTCACGGTAGCTGTGGATGCCGTTTTTGTAAATCATCATATGGTGCGGACAGTTCATCGGGCGAAGGACAAGATCTTCATTGTCCATTTCCATGACCGGAAACATGTTTTCCTGGTAATGATCCCAGTGACCGCTTGTTTTGTACAATTCCACGCTTCCCATGATAGGAGTGTAAACGTGGTCGTAACCCAGACGCTCTTCTTTATCGACGATGTAACGCTCGATGATGCGGCGGATCGTCGCACCTTTAGGAAGCCACATCGGCAGTCCTTGTCCCACTTTTTGTGAGTTCATAAACAGGTTCAATTCTTTCCCGATTTTACGGTGGTCACGCTCTTTCGCTTCTTCTAAAAGGCGTAAATGCTCCTCAAGATCTTCTTTCTTGAAGAACGCAGTCCCGTAAATCCGTTGAAGCATTTGATTATCACTATTCCCACGCCAGTAGGCACCGGCAATGCTTAACAGCTTGAATTCCTTGATTTTATTCGTTGATGGGACGTGGACCCCACGGCAAAGGTCGAAGAATTCACCTTGCTCGTAAATGGAAACCTGCTCGCCTGCAGGAATGGCTTCAAGCAGTTCAAGCTTGTACTCGTCACCGATTTCTTCGTACATTTTCTGCGCTTCGTCTCGGCTGACTTCTTTACGTACGACTTCCAGGTTTTCACCTGTGATCTTCTTCATTTCCTTCTCGATCACGGGAAGATCTTCCGGCGTAAACGTATGCTCTGAATCGATATCGTAATAAAATCCGCCTTCAATGACCGGACCGATCCCCAGCTTCGTTTCAGGGTATAAACGTTTGATTGCCTGTGCCATCAAATGGGCCGTACTGTGACGAAGGACTTCAAGGGCATCCGATGAAGGAGCCGTCACGATTTCAATCGCTCCATCTTCCTGAATTCCTGTGCGCAGGTCGATCATTTCACCATTTATTTTTCCAGCGAGCGCCTTCTTCTTCAGTCCCGGACTGATGGACGCAGCAATCTCTTCTGTTGTCGTACCCTTGGGAAACTCCTTAACATTACCATCCGGGAACTGCATTTTTACTACTTCTGACATGTGGTTTCACTCCTTAAAATATCTTTATACAACATAAAAAACCCCGCCCCTTCACGTTTGAAGGGACGAGGTTAATAAATAAACTCGTGGTTCCACCCAACTTCTCACTGTCCTGGTTTAAAGACAATGACTTCATTGAAAAAGAATAACGACATTTAGCCGTCAATCATTACTGTGAACCGGATCAGGTTCCGTTCATGATTGAAGTTCCGAGGTGGTAAATATCACTACCGAATTAGGAAGCTTGCAGCCTGGAGACTTCCCTCTCTGTGAATGAATAGGAATATTGTTGTCCTCATCATAACCTTTATTTATTGACTTATTATGTAGGTATTATAATCGGTTATGTTTTGAAAAGCAAGCCTATTCATTCGCAATATCCCACGAAGGATAAAGAAGTGTCTCGGGAAAATAACTTAACGGCAGAAGATCGATCCGTTCTTCAAAAATATTCTGTAGCGTCCGGATCAATTGATGATCCCCATTTCCATAAACGTGTATCTTCTCAGGTGCAAGGGACAATAAAGGGGCAATGGTGAATGAATCTACATATAAGGGGTGATTGGTGAGCAGCCGTTTATCGATCGCCTTCGTCAGCTCCTGCCGTGTCACTTCTTTCATGTCCTCATCAAAGAAACGAAATCCATACCCCGTCGAGTAAAGATGGACCGTGCGCATTTTCTGCTCCCTTGACGAGAGATATTCCCGCAGCATATGAACGAACATCTGATATTCCTGCTCCATCTTATATTCGTCTATGGCGAGATCCAGCATCAGCAGTAACCTCTCCTGAAGCTTTTTCAACCTGAACTTGCTGAAGGAGTCGAATGAGATGGGGGCCTTTCCTTCCAATAGAAGTTCAAGGCTCTCATGGACGTAGTCAGCCTCGTCCCATTCATCGATCAGCTCCATCAATTCCGGACGTTCACCCATCCTCATCTCTGACACGATTTCTAATATTTGATTGATTTCATCACTGTCTTCATACAAATAATTTTCTCTCAAGGCTGATTCGGACCAGTCCATGCATTTATCATTCATGACGAATTTGGAAACACCGTTGAAAAGCTTTTCCCGCTCCTTGAAGAAGGGCGAAACCTCTATCGTCAGATTATAGTGAGTTGTATGTTGAAAGAGCGTTTCATGAAACCATGATTGGATGAATTCTTTATTGAGGTATTCTTGAAGCTTTACCGCATCACTTTTTTGCTTGAAAATAAATTCAATCAAACTTTCTCGCCTCCTTAAACCCAATTCCCTGATTTATATATATGGGAGGCTTGTATAAATTAGAAGTTGAGGAGGGAAATTCTTTTGGCTGATAAAAAAAGGAAAGGGAACCGCATACGCGACTCCCTTTCCTACAAACTATTCCCTTCGATTCCGCCCGTCAATCAACACAGGCTTAGATAAATATTTAATCCGCTCCATGATCCGCGCAGCCTTCAATTTCTCTTCTTCCCCGCGCTGACTGTAGGTCAGGTGATGGGTCAGCTCGCTGAAGTTGAAGTTGGAAGTGAAGAATGTCGGCAGATTCTCAAGCATCCTGTACTGGAGGATGGTGCCGAGGATTTCATCCCTTCCCCAGCTGGACATCGTTTCCGCTCCGATGTCGTCAAGCATGAGGATCGGTGCTGATTTTACCATCTTTAGCTTTTCATTCACCGTATTATCACCGAGTGAAGACTTGATTTCCCTGAAGAACTCAGGAACATATACAATCAAAGATCCGATCTTTTTCTCAGCAAGTTCATTGGCCATGGCGCCTAGCAGATAGGACTTGCCCACTCCGAACTTCCCGTAAAAATAGAGACCCTTCATTTTCGTCCCTTCTGTATACGTCTCTACGAAATTCTTCGCAAGGCGCACCGCTTCCAGACGGCTTTTCGAATCAAGATCGAGGGTCTGGAAGGAGGCCTGCAAGATATCCTTAGGTACGTAAAGACTTTTAATCAGACGCTGGGCACTCGTTCTTTCATCATGGATGACTTTCCGCGGGCAGCGATGATAATCGATGTCGATGGTGTTTCCCCTGATCACCAGATGAGGGTCATACCCTTCCATCATGTTCTTGCATTCCTGCAAAGAAGGACAGTACCGGCATTCCTTGCTTTGAGAGATGTACTCATATAGTTTCATCAGGCTTTCATTGACCATTTCAGCCGTTACCCGGCCTTCATTCCTGCGGATAAAATCTTTTACATCATTATTTTCTAATATCTCTTTTTTCATTTGTTCATATCGCTGTTGAAATGACCCGGAAGTCGCCAGCCTTTTTAAGGTGTTATTGATTTTCTCCATCGTTTTGTTCACCTACTTCCGAAAATTTTTAAGCTCTTCTTCGAGTTTTTTCTTTTCTGCTTCGAAGTCGTATCCTTCTACAGTCGACTCGGATTCTTCCGCCGTTTCATCTTCCTTAAACCAGTCCGGAAGCTTCTCGGTGCGGATCGGCTTTCTCCGCCTGTTCGACTTCGTTTCCTTTTTACCTTCTGCCCATTCGAGATACTGCTTATGTTCACTTTTCGCAAGAATCATCGCTTCACTTGCCGACGTCACCTTTTTCCTGGACCAATGGGAAGCGATCTTCTCCATATATCCTTTTGTCAACTTCATGTCTGTTTTTAATAACACGTATTGAATCAAAACATTCATCACGCCGATCGGCAGCTTCTGGGACATGAGCACTTCCTCAACGGCTTGAAGATCAGCCTTGGAAGGCGACCCGCCGTTCGAGATGTCCGATAATACGTCCTTCGGTGAAGTGGTTTCCAGGTAGTCGATGAGCTCTTCCTCCTGGGAAAGCGGTTGATCCCGTTCTACGGCTTTCTTCGTTTCCACTCTCGTCGTCAAATCAGGCAGTTGATCACCCGTTTGCATACCATACCAGTCACGGGCCGTTTTACGGAGCAATTCGATATCAATCGTATCATCCGCATCCAGGGAGCTTAAGACGATATTCTTCATCTGAAGAGGATCAATCCCGTACAGATAGCTCAGCTTTAATACCGTTTCCTTCACTTTCGGCGTAAAGGCTTTGCGCGGGACCATGGATTCCGATAACCCGGCCAGCAGCAGCTGAAAATCAAATTCGATTTCATCCAGGGCAAGTCCATCATTCTTGCCGTATTTCATATATTGTTCACCTGACCCGGTTTCCGAATCCACATTCGCATCATGGTGAAGGAAATTAATCGGTTCAGATGTGAAGACATCCTGGAAAGATCGGGTAATGTCTGAGTACTGATTTTTATCAGCTGACGCATCTGTGAAAAATTTCTTCAAACGCAAATAGTGGGTCCGGCCGATCTTACGGTACAAATACACATTCAGCATGCCATCATGAAAGAATTCCTGAGGCGAGAGGGGCGGCTGCAGTTCATATAGAAAACGGCGGTCTTCATCATCCCTTTTTTCATACACCTTCAGCAAACCGATTCCCTCGAGCTTCATCCTTGCTTCGTAGACGTCCTGAAGATTGACGGACAGGACGTTCATCAAGTGATAATGGGTGGAATCAGTGGACCAGAGACGATTCTCTTCCACTTCCCCCCATAGACTCATGTAGAGGCTGTAGCAAACTGTACCGATCAGAGGCTGGTACAGAAACGTAATGATTTTCCGGTCATATTCCTGAAGCATCCCATGTGTCCCTACGGTGTAGTGATCGATTGGCTGTATTTCATTCCAATGCTTCTTCATCATAGTTGGATTCTACCTTTCAATAAATAAAGAGAAAAGAGCCAAAGAATTCCATCTTCAGCTCATTCTTCTACTCTTTTTTTATTAATTCTTTTAATTCGTCTATAAATACATTAATATCCTTAAATTGTCGATATACGGATGCAAAACGGACATATGCCACTTCATCAACTTTCGCAAGGTGATCCATGACCATCTCACCGATCTTCACAGATTCTACTTCGGAAGCACCTTGATTCCGCAGGTCCTTTTCGATATCTGTTGAGATCTTTTCTAATCTTTCAAGAGGTACCGGGCGCTTCTCACAGGCCTTGATCAATCCCCTCAAAATCTTTTCTCGACTAAACTCTTCTCTTACCCCTTCTTTTTTCACCACAATTAAAGGAAGCTCTTCAACCTTCTCAAAGGTCGTGAAGCGAAATGTACATTCTTCACATTCTCTTCTTCTCCTGATAGAGCGTCCTTCATCAGCAGGTCGTGAGTCCACCACTCGGGTACCATTATGCTGGCAAGACGGGCATTTCATAATATCAGCTCCGTTATTACATACTATTACCTTCATCATATAAAAAAGCTGCAACTTACACAAGCTTCTATAGGATTTACCGTTATTTCACTTTTTTCAATTCGCCATCAAGCTGGTGATAATAATGGTTGATTTGCGCTTTTAAAACGGTATATGTACCAAAGATCTTCCCTTTATCCGCACTGACCTTGAAATCGACTGCTGTTTCAAGGGGCCGCACGGTAATGACCGTGGCCACGATAAATAATTGAGGCGTTCCGTTTTTCCGGACGGTGATTTCCCCTCTGTCCTTGGACTGGGAGATCACCTCATATTCTGACGATGAGAATAATCCCAGCACGGCATTAAATGCACCTTGGTGCATGGATTTATAATAGCGTGATTGCAGTTCCTTATCTTCATGCTGATCGGACGTTTCACACTCCGATTGAAATCGCTTTAACAGGGTACGTATTCCACTCATATCAAGTTCCTCCCTTTAGTTACCCTTATTTTACACGAAAAGGCAAGATTGAAAAACCCATAAGTGCACGTACGAACGGGTGCATAAAAAAAGAGATGCATGAATCACGCATCTCTTCTGAGTTATTATCGATTAAAGGGCTTGAGCCTGGGACTTCTTCACTTGTACAGGACCCATTCCACGTGGCAATTCAATCGTTTCACGTGTGTCAGCACCAAGAGCATCTGCTATATATTCAGCTGCGATATTAGGATCTAAATCGCCGCACGTATATACGTCAATACTGGCATAACCATGTTCAGGAAAACTGTGGATCGTTAAGTGTGATTCAGAAATGATCACGACTCCACTAACACCTTGAGGAGCAAATTTATGAAAAGCCACCTCACGCACTTCTGCACCTGACTTAAGCGCAGCATCTACGAATGTTTTCTCAATTCCTACTACATCGTTTAATTTTTCAAAATCGCAACCCCATAATTCAGAGATTACATGACGTCCCATTGTTTCCATTTTGTATTTCCCCCTTTGACATGATTTTTTTCGTCAAAATGAACGAATCCTTTGGCAAAATCTTAACTACCACGGGGGAAAGTTAGTCCGAAGAGGTCCTAACCCTTTAAGTAGTTAAATCAGTATTCATTTGCTAATAAGAAGTTCACGAAAAATAGTATACTTTGTTTAAAACTCTTTTGCAATAAATTTTTATAAAGTTTTTTAACCAGGAAAACCAAAATCATTTTCACCTTTTAATAAAGTGCCTAGTAGATCCCGTTTTCTTCTTTGACCGTTCCTTTTCGCTGCAGGCACTTGCTTTCCGGCGGGGCGTGAGTTGAGCCTCCTCGGGCTTTGCCCTGTGGGGTCTCAACTTTCCCGCTATTCCCGCAGGAGTCAAGTGCCTTCCGCTACAATCCACTCTGTGGTACTACATTAGTTAAACGCGTAAACACATAGTTTTTTGAAAGAACAATTTGTCTAAAAAGACTTTTCATGGTAGCAACTAAATTCATACACTTTTAGAGAACTTTCGTTTACCCATTTATAAAAAGAGTAATAAATTAATAAAAGAAAAGAACGCACCTGAAAAAGGTACGTTCTAGGGTTTTGCTTTATGATTTATGTTGGTTCTTTCAAACGTTGACTTCTTGTTTGGCGTTCATTTTGGTGGCGACAAATTTGGCCAGGTCGACGACGCGGCATGAGTAGCCCCATTCGTTGTCGTACCAGGCAAGGACTTTCACTTTACGACTGCCCATGACCATTGTGGACAAGCCGTCGATGATGGCGGAATGTGGGTTTGTATTAAAATCGATTGAGACGAGTGGTTCTGTTGTATATTCCAGTACACCGTGCAGGGAACCAAGGGATGCCGTGACGAATGCTTCGTTGATTTCATCAACGGTTACGTCCCTTTTTACATCCACGACCAGGTCCACTAATGAAACGTTCGGAGTCGGAACTCGCAGCGCCATGCCGTGAAGCTTCCCGTTTAGTTGAGGAAGCACTAGTGATAATGCTTTCGCAGCACCCGTTGTCGTCGGGATGATCGATTGGCCGCATGCTCTTGCTCTTCTAAGATCTTTATGTGGATTATCAATATTCTTTTGATCATTCGTGTAAGCATGCACCGTCGTCATGAGACCGTTTTCAATTCCAAACTGCTCATCCAGCACTTTCGCTACAGGAGCCAGACAGTTCGTCGTGCAGGAAGCATTGGAGATGACGCTGTGTTCTTCTATATTTAATGCGCTTTCATTTACACCCATCACAATGGTAACGTCTTCATTTTTACCCGGGGCCGTCAGGATGACTTTTTTCGCTCCTGCTTCCAAGTGAAGGCTCGCTTTGTCTTTTGAATTAAATTTTCCCGTCGCTTCGATGACGATATCGATGTTCAGTTCATTCCATGGTAATGCTTTAGGATCACGATTGCTTAATAGTAAAACACGTTTTCCGTTGACGATGAGTGCATGATCTTCCACCACTACATCTGCCTGGAATGTACCATGATTTGTGTCATACTTTATTAAATGAGCTAACGTTTCAGCCGGGTAGCTTGCGTTAATGGCTACAACCTCTAAGTTTTCCTCTAATATTGCTTTTCTGAAAACCATTCTTCCAATACGTCCAAAACCATTGATTGCAATTTTCGCCTTCATAAATCCGGCTCCCCTCTATATTAATGTTATACTTATATGTTTATTTACTAAAAATAGTATAACATATTTGGAGAATTAGTTAATAAGTATTTTGCGGATTTTTAATGTTTTATTATTCTGACAAATAGGCTTATTGTATGTATATTTTTTTGGTTTGGAATCATACTTGATTTGAAGGTTTTATTCACACATTCTCTCGGAGCATGTGCTGGTTGAGTTCCGCTCCAGGTTGCTCGCTTTCCGCGGGGCTGGCGATGAGCCTCCTCGGCTTCGCCTGCGGGGTCTCATCTGTCCAGCTTTTCCCGTCGGAGTCGAGCAACCTTCCGCTACACTCAACATGGGTATTATGATAATACGAATAGTAAATGTCAGATCAATCCACCAAATGTTACTCTTAGACAAAATAAAAAACCGACAAGGGTTTCTTGTCGGTCGTTTGTGTTGTTATGGTTGTAGGTCCCATTCTGTTAATAGAGCATCTAGTTGTTCTTTTGTGTCATGCAGGGTTCCGTTGTTGTCGAGGACTGCGTCGGCAAGGTTGACTTTGTCCTTGAGTGGGAATTGGGATGCGATCCGTGCTTGTGCGTCTTGACGGTTTAAGTGATTGCGTTCCATTAAGCGTGAAAGTTGTGTTTCTTCGTTTACGTAAATGACGAGGGTGCGTTCGACCATCCACGTGAGGTCGCTTTCGAATAGCAAGGGGATATCCATGAATATGGTGTTCTTGCCGGACGCGATGGCTTCGTCTTTATGCTGGAGCATCATGCTTCTGACGGCAGGGTGCACGATGCTGTTCAGCATTTTTCTTTTTTCTTCAGAGTTAAAAATGATTCCACCGAGTTTTTCACGGTTGATGGTCGAATCGGTTTCGTGAAGGATGCCTTCACCAAATTCTTCGACAATCGCCAGATAGGCAGGCTGCCCCACCTCGACCACCATACGGGCTGCGAGGTCTGCGTCGATTATGGTATATCCTTTTTCTTGTAACATGGTGGAGATTGTACTTTTACCACTTGCAATTCCACCTGTTAATCCTATAATACGTGCCATGATCGTGTCCTTTCCAATACTCGCCGGTCACTAGAACCTCAGGATCCCGATCAGGATGAGCAGAACGCCCGGAAGGAATGAAACGCGGTGAATCCAGCGCAGGTGAGAGAAGAATTCCCCCATCTTCAATCCTGAAAATAAGAACGCGAAGCTCATCGCAAAAATCGCCAGGGTTAGTAGTAGTGGCGAGAAATGTAATAACGCGGCACCGATCCCGGCACCGAAGGCATCCAGTGACAAGGCGATCCCAAGCATGAATGCCTCGATTCCGGTAATCGTACCTGATTTATCAAAGTCCGCCGTGAGCGGTCTTCTTAATATTTGAATCACTAAACCTATGGATTTAATTTCAAAATTGATCAATGTTTTTTCATGTGACAGTACCGTCTCTTTTTCCGGTCTGAAGAACTGGTAGAGAACAGCAGCGCCGATCACGACAAGAATCATTCCGCCGATTCTTCCCGCCCAGACCGGGGTGATGATGGACCCGATGGTTTGACCGAGTAACATCGCCAGCAATAAAGAGCTCGCTGAACAGATCGATATGATGCTGATTGATTTTGTAGGGATTTTCACTTTTCGCAATCCATAAGTTAAACCGGTGCTAAAACTATCGAGACTTACAGCGAACGCCAGCAGTAATAAGGAGATTGTTTCACTCATCTAATAGCCCTCCCGAAAATCATTACAATACTATATGGTAAGGGCTTATCAAATGTTAAACGTTCTTTTTACTGCTGGCAGCTGGGGCAGTAATGGGTCCCCCGCCCAGCCGAAACTTTCTTCTCGATCGCTGTACCGCAGTTCCGGCACGGCTCTTCTTTTCTGCTGTAAACATAAAGGTTTTGTTGAAACATCCCCATCTGTCCCTGGGAATTCACGTAAGACCGGATCGTGCTTCCACCCATTTCCACTGCTTCTGTCAACGTGTGGATGATTTCTCGATGGAGCCGTTCAATTTCTTCCCGTGACAGGGACTTTGATTTCCGGTCGGGATGAATGCCTGCACGGAAAAGGGCTTCATCCACATAGATGTTTCCAAGGCCCACCAACACCGTTTGATCCAATAAGGTGGCCTTCACGATCCTATCCGTCCTGCCTAGCTTTTCAGCCAGATAGTCTGGGGTAAACTCCGCCAGAAACGGCTCCGGCCCCAACTGGAGGAGGGGTAGGTGAAGGAGTTCTTCCCCCTTTTTAAAGAGATGCATCGTCCCAAACTTCCGGACATCACGGTATCTGAGTTCCGTTCCATCCGTAAAGTGGAAGATGACATGAGTGTGTTTTTCAATGGGATCCTCATGATCAGCCAGATTATACTTTCCTTCCATTCTTAAATGAGAAACGAGGGCAACATCGTCACAAGAGAAGATCAAGAACTTCCCTCTTCTTCTCATTTCATGAATTTCCTGACCTCTCAAGCTATGGATGAATTCATCCGTTTCAGGTGGGTTCTTGATCATTTTTGGCCAAAAGACACTGACATCCTTTATTTTCTTCCCTGATACAAGGAGCTCCAATGTCCTTCTGACCGTTTCTACTTCAGGCAGCTCGGGCATAGTGCCACCTCCTTCTCAATAAAACTACTTCGCGTCGTACCATGTTTGTCCGTACGAGTAATCAACCTTTAATGGAACCTCGAGCTCCATTGCGTTTTCCATCACTTCAGGAACGATTTTCTTCAATGTTTCGATTTCATCCTCAGGGGCTTCGAAGATCAATTCATCATGCACCTGTAAAAGCATCCGTGTTTGAAGTTTCTCTTCCTTCAAACGGGCCGCCATATCAATCATGGCTTTCTTGATGATATCTGCTGCACTTCCCTGGATCGGTGTATTCATCGCTGTACGTTCAGCAAAGCTCCGTAAATTGAAATTACGACTCGTAATTTCAGGAAGGTATCGGCGTCGATTCATGAGGGTCGTCACATACCCCTTCTGTTTCGCATCCTGTACGATATCATCCATATATTCTTTCACGCCGGGGAAACTTTCTAAATATTTCTTAATGAACTCCCCTGCTTCTTTTCGTGTTATATCAAGACTTTGTGACAGTCCGTAGTCACTGATTCCATAGACGATTCCGAAGTTAACGGCTTTCGCATGCCTTCTCATATTGGATGTGACCTCTTCCTTCTCCACTCCAAACACGTCCATGGCCGTTTTCGTATGAATGTCCATATCATTACGGAAGGCTTCCACCAATTTCTCATCCCCCGCTATATGGGCAAGCACCCGCAGTTCGATTTGTGAATAATCGGCAGCGAACATGACCCATCCCTTTTCAGAAGGAATGAACGCCTGACGGATCTTCCTGCCTTCTTCCAAGCGGATCGGAATGTTTTGAAGGTTCGGATCCGTTGAGCTCAGGCGGCCGGTTTGAGTGAGGGCCTGGTTGAACCGTGTATGGATCTTGCTGGAATCTTTATGAACCACCTTCAATAATCCTTCGAGATAAGTAGACTGGAGCTTTCCTAACTGACGGTAGTGTAGGATATGATCAATGATTTCATGCTTAGACTGCAGTTTTTCCAATACGTCTGCGGAAGTGGAGTAACCAGTCTTTGTTTTCTTCACAACCGGCAGCCCCAATTTTTCAAAAAGGATCACACCGAGCTGCTTAGGAGAATTGATATTGAAGTTCTCCCCTGCCAGTTCATGAATGTTCTTTTCCAATTCTTCCAGTCGGAGGGCAAGCTCTTCCTTCATGGTCATCAAACGATCCTGATCCACTTTCACACCTGTGAATTCCATCTCAGCCAGGATAAGGGCAAGAGGCAATTCCAGCTCCATGTATAATTCATAAAGATCATTTTCTTCAAGCTCTTTTATGCATGTTTCCTTCAAGTCTTGAAGGATGAATGCCTTTCTGGCCAGATGTTCGGATAATACTTCAGTGGCAGGGACCTTCTGCTTGGCCCCTTTTCCATACACCGCTTCGTCCGATTCGATGGATGGCTGACCATGACCTTTTGCGATTGAGGCGAAATCTTCACTCGATTCAGAAGGATTGATGATGTAAGAAGCAAGCAGCAGATCGAACCCGATCCCTTTGATGTCGATCCCTTGTCGCTTCAGGGCAACGACGGTCTCTTTCGAGTTGTAAACGTTCTTCGACTTCGATCCGTCTTCTGCCCATTTTTTAAAGGCTTCTGAATTCAGTGCCGTTTCAAGGGTAAAGAAAATCGTCCCATTTTCGTTATGAAGGCTCATGCCGATCACTTCACCAAGATGATAATTCTCTTCAAGCATTTCGATGTATAGGAAGCTCTCACTTGTCAAGTGTTCGTCTGTAATGGTTTCCACCACTTCAAAGGAGATATCATCCAGCTCCTGGGGCTCTTCTTGAACGGATTCACCCATTTTCTCAAGAAGGGAGTTGAAGCCAAGGTCCCGGTACACTTCCTTCAGTTTCACTTCATCCCAGCCCTCGTAATTCAATTCCTCAACCGTGACTTCTATGGGAGCTTCCCTGAGGATCGTGGCCAGTTCTTTACTCATGATCGCCTGGTCTTTATTTTCTTCAAGCTTCTCTTTCAGTTTCTTTCCGCTCACTTTATCGATGGACTCCAGCAGCTTCTCAAGAGAATCGAATTCCTTCAGGAGCTTGATCGCCGTTTTCTCACCGACACCGGGTACACCAGGGATATTATCAGAGCTATCCCCCATCAACCCTTTCATATCAATGATCCGGTCAGGGGTGATCTCCCATTTTTCTTTGATGTGCTGAGGTGTATACACCTCGATATCCGTGATTCCTTTTCTTGTGATGCACACCGTCGTATCTTTGGAGCTCAGCTGGGTTAAATCCTTATCCCCTGAGTACACTTTCACTTCAAACCCGTCTGACTCTGCCTGCAGGGAGAGGGTCCCGATGATATCATCGGCTTCATAGTTTTCTTTTTCATACCGTTTGATTCCGTAAGCATCCAGCAGCTCCCGGATATATGGGAATTGCTCGGACAATTCAGGCGGGGTCTTCTGCCTGCCGCCCTTGTACTCCGTGAATGTCTTATGACGGAACGTTGTTTTCCCCGCATCAAAGGCCACGAGGATATGAGACGGCTTTTCATCTTCCAGTATTTTCTGCAGCATGGTGGTAAACCCGTAAACTGCGTTTGTATGTACACCCTTGTCGTTATTCAATAGTGGAAGGGCAAAGAATGCACGGTAAGCAATGCTGTTACCGTCAATCAGGACTAATTTTTTGGACATATAAGTACCTCCTGTAAAGGCTTCTGTTTCTATATATTCATTCTATCATGTTGGGGAATGAAAGGAAAAACGGGGACCTTATTTATGGAATGGGACTGTGATTCTTGACATTCCCCTCCTTATAAAAGAAAAAACTCTTCGAAAATGGATCATTCCATTTTTCAAAGAGTCCCTTCCTATTACTCCGTATACCCCATCAACAGCCTCGCATACGGCGAATCGGACGGTAAGATGATGACGGTTTTATCATCCACGGTCTTCTTATACGTTTCGAGCGTTTTATAGAGGTCATAGAAGCTCGGGTCCTTCGAGAAGGATTTGTTGTAAATTTGTGCGGCTTCGGCTTCCCCTTCGGCCCGGATCACATTGGCATCTGCCCCTGCTTTTGCAAGGAGCTCTTTCACTTCACGATCGGTTTCAGCCGTCACCCGTTGTTTCTCGGCATCCCCCATGGACAGATATTCCTGTGCTTTGGAGTCCCGTTCCGAGATCATTCGGGTATAGACGGAGTTTTCATTCGCTTCAGGCAGGTCGGTGCGCTTCATGCGAACATCCTGAACGACGATTCCATAGTTATCCCGCTGCAACAGCTCATTCACCTTATCTGTTACTTTATCATTTAGGCTACCCCTTGAAGACTTCTCATCATTGATGATTTCATCATATTCCAATCGACCGAGCTCTGAGCGGACGACGGAATAGATGAATTCTTCCATCTTGGTCTCGGCATTGATCACCGTTCTGGCATTTTTGATCATTTTGAGGGGGTCTTCAATGCGCCACACGGCATAATTGTCGATGAGCATCCGCTTTTTATCTTTGGTGTTGATCTCTGCTTCTGTCACGTCATAGGTCATTTGGTGCTTCGGTAAGGTAGTGACGGATTGGATGAACGGAATCTTATATTTCATACCAGGCTCCTTATCGATTCGTACCACTTCCCCAAATTGACGGACGACTTTGTATTCTCCTTCTTTGACAATAAAGAGACTTGTGAAGAGGAGAAGGATGACAGCGATGAGGATCACGAAAAAGATTCCTAATTTTGTATAGCGCTTCCACTCGATCGGTTCTTTCTTCTTTGTATTGATATCAAATACGTTTTGATCACTCATTCTCATCACTTCCTTCCTGCTTCACCGGAGGATTCTGATTCTCCATTTGACGGATAGGGAAGTATTTCAGGGTTTCTCCACTATCCTTCATGATATAAATTTCTGCATCCGGCAGGACATTTTCCAACGTTTCCAGCACGAGACGCTTTCTTGTAATGTCAGGATTCGATTTATACTCATTGTATAACTTGTCAAATACCGCTACATCTCCACGCGCCTGCTCCACACGTGCGATTTTATCCCCTTTGGCCCGGGACATGATGGCATCCTTTTCCCCTTTGGCTTCGTTGGTCCGCTGGTTTCGATATTTCTTGGCTTCATTGATTTTCGTATTCATCGTTTCCCTTGCATCCGTGACCGCCGTAAACGCCGAGCGGACCTCTGCATTCGGCAGCTCAACATCCTGCAGCTTCACCGCAAGAATGGAGATCCCGATATCATAATCATCGATCAACTCCGTCAATAAATCCCTTACATCTGCCTCGATTTCGGCTTTCCCAGATGTTAAGGCATCGTCAATCAATGAGCTTCCGATAATGCTTCTTAATGAAGAAGAAGTCGCATCGTACAGGATTTCTTTCGGTTTATCCGAGTTGAATAAATAGGCCTCAGGATCGGTGATTTTCCATTGAACCACAAGATCCGCAAGCACAATGTATTCATCCCCCGTGATCATTTTTGTTTCTTTAGGAAAGTCCTTGATTTTCCCGTCTTTTTCTTCATATCCAAATTGAAGACTGAAGGTTTCTTTCGACAGCACTTCCACTGACTGCACCGGCCACGGCATCTTGAAATGCAGTCCAGGCTCCACAACCGGTTCGCCTGCATCCCCGAACGTCAACACCAGTGCCTGTTCTGATTCGTCGACGGTATACCAGGATGTCAGTAGGACAACAATTAGAATTATGGCTGCGAGCACCATTCCTGCCAGAGTATAAACACGCTTCAAGCTCATATGCACCCTCCCTTTTCCATCTCTATATCTTATTTTCTGCTTACTAAGATATACGGACGTAAGACAAAAAGGTTTCAATAATATTAAGGAAAGATGACAAGAGGAGTTGCGAAAGCGTTATCAAAAATAAAAAGCGAAAAGACGAGAACGGGGTTGGTTCTCGTCTTTTCGTAACACCTTGGATGAAGGGGTTTCACTTAGTATCGTAACACCCCATTGTTAATTGAATTTAAAGCGATTGTAAAAACAATGTAAATAAGGTGAAATACAACTAAGGTTTTCCTTGATTTCCACCATGAGAGATGGATGAAGCACGTTTATTCAATGTGACAGTGAAAGTCGTTCCTTTTTCAAGTTCACTTTCCACTTCAATATCACCTTCATGGGCTTCAATGATATGCTTGACAATCGCCAAGCCCAAACCGGTTCCACCTGAATTCCGGCTTCTTGCTTTATCCACCCGGTAAAACCGTTCAAAGATGCGGGGGAGCTCTTCCTGGCTGATTCCCATCCCGTTATCCTTCACTTTCACATACACTTTATCCTGATCGTCCTGCACCGTGACCGAAACATTTCCGCCTTTCGGAGTGTATGCGATCGCATTGCTGATCAGGTTGATGAACACCTGTTTTAACCGGTAGGAATCCACTTCTGCCGTTCCCCTTGATTCGAAATCGGATTGAAGGGAAATGTCCTTCGGTTTTGCTTTTTCTTTTAAAATCGGGATTACATCTTCTATCAACCCTGCCACTTCCACTTCCTCGACGAATAGCTGGAAACCCTGCTTCTCAATTTTAGATAACTCCAGCAGATCCTGAATGAGGGACTGCAGCCGGTCACTTTCCTTTAGAATGATGTCTAAGAAGGATTTCAGCGTTTCAGGATCATCCATTGCCCCGTCGAGTAGCGTTTCTGAGAATCCTTTGATCGAGGTGATCGGCGTCTTCAGTTCGTGTGAAACATTCGCCACAAAATCTTTGCGCATCTGTTCAAGCTTTTTAAGCTCGGTGATGTCATGGAATACGACGACAATCCCTTTCCATACGTCATTGTTGCCGATAATGGGGGCTCCGTACACTTCATAGTGCTTTCGATCAAGCTTGTACGGAAGGAGAATCTGCTTTCTCAATCGCTCCTCCGTCATAAAGATTTCCTCCACAAGCTTATTCACTTCAGAATAGTGAATCACCTCATGGTATCGTACTTTCTTCAGTTGGCTCTCTTCCAGGTTAAAGAATTCCCTGAACGTCCTGTTCGTTAAGACGACAAACCCCCGGTGATCGATCAATAGGAGAGCGCTCCCCATATTTTCAATCAAAGTCGTTAAGCGGTCTTGCTGCATTTCCTGGGAATTCACCATTTCCTGAAGGTTTCTCGCCAGAATATTGATGGAGGTGCTGAGCATACTCGTTTCATCCAGCCGGTCCTCGTAGGTCCTGGCACGGTAATTCCCCTTGGCAAGCTCCATGGCCACATTGGTCGCTGATTCAATGGGTTTTGTATACCTCACCGTAATCCTTGAGCCAAGAATGATGATGAGTACCAGGGCAAGGCCTAAGGAAATGGACAGTACGAACCAAATTTGCTGAGTGCCTCTTTCCAGGGCATCCACCTCTGCGCTCATAATGAGAAGTCCCATCTTTTCACCGTTGGCATTTTTTAATGGATACCAGTAATACCGATATTCATTTCCAGATGTGACGAGTTTTTTATGCTTCTGTTTCACATCCCAATTTTTCTGGATTTCCTGTACGATTTTCTTCTGCTGTGGACCAACCAGTGAATCTGCCGTATCCGTATCGTGGACCACATCCCCGGATTTATCGAGCACGGTGATCCGGACATCCAATATGTCGCTCAACCCTTTGATCATTTCAGGATCGATTTCTTTTGGTGCCCCGTTCTCCTCAATGGAACTTGCCAGTAACCTGGTCTCCTTTTGAATCCTAGAGTTAAAGGTATCCAAATAGAAGTTCTTGAAAATCTGGCCCAAAAGCAGACCAAGCCCTATTAAGACAGCGATGATCAACGTAATGAGAGCAAATAGGAGCTTTGTTCTAAATTTGGTCATCGATTTTTAGGCTCCTCCAATTTATACCCGAGACCACGGATCGTTTTGATATAGGTTGGTTTTTTCGTATTGGACTCGATTTTTTCCCGTAGATGGCTGATATGCACATCTACGATTCTCGTATCCCCGGCAAAGTCGTAGTTCCATACCGCACTCAGCAGTTGATCTCTCGTAAGGACCCTTCCTTTGTTATCCACCAAATATAATAAAAGCTCGAATTCCTTTGGTGTCAGTTCAAGTAATTCTCCTTGGAAATACGCCTCATATTGTTCAGGATATACTTTTAGTTCCCCGACTTCCTTATAATCAGTCGGTTCTTCGGCAGCCGGTTCCGTTTCCCGAATGGCCTGGCTTCGCCTTAGGATCGCCTTCACCCTCGCAACCACTTCACGGGGGCTGAACGGTTTTGTCATATAATCATCTGCGCCAAGCTCCAAACCGAGGACTTTATCGAATTCATCATCCTTCGCCGTTAACATCAGAATCGGGATATTGATCTTGCGCTGCCGCAATTCTTTACATACCTCGATTCCATCCATGGACGGAAGCATCAGGTCAAGGACGATCAAGTCCGGGGACTGTTCAATCGCAAGATCCCTTCCTTCCGCGCCGTCATGTGCTGTTGTCACTGAATAACCGGATTGCTCCAGATTGTACTTTAAGAGTGTTGCAATGGATTGTTCATCATCGACTACCAAGATTTTTTTGCTCATGTGTTGTGCCTCCATACCAAAGAAAATTAACCCCAACATCCAAACTGTTTATGTAATTGTACTTTCATTATAATATAATTCTCCGGGCTTACCATCATTTAATCCTTTTTAGTTTTTTACTGCCCTTTATGATAGGATGCACCTCAAGCTTTTTCTTTATCATTTTTATGCATAAAAAAAGAGCTATGATGACATAGCTCCCTCCCGGCATTAGAAGTTTTCCAATGCATGACTATTCATTTTTTCCAGGTGATGAGGCGGACACACCTTGATGGTTCCGTTGATCACCTTTTCATCTTCCTCGTTCGTAGCCGATACCTGGATGGTAACCAGATGGTTATGTGGATTGACTTCTGTCACTTCAAAGAGGAATTGAACCGTTGCATAATGATAGACCGGCTTTGGAAATTCAATGTTTTGCTCCACGATATGGGAGCCCGGTCCCGGCAGATATTTGGATACAGCAGACGTGATGATCCCCGTCAGCATGATTGATGGAACGATCGGCTTTTTAAAAGGTGTCTGTGACGCATAATCGTGCTGGATATATAATGGATTGGCATCATTTGTGAGCCCAAGGTATAGCAGAAGTTCATTGTCTTCAATTTTTTCTGTGAGGGTCAGTTTTTCACCTACGGTCATTTCTTCGATTTTTCTTCCCAGTTTTCTCTTTTTCCCTAATAACATAAGAAGCACCTCCAAGTATGTAAACGATTACAATTTTAAATAATAAAAATTGTTTTTATTGTCTGTCTATTAGTATTTTATCATTTTTAGGGTTACCATACAAAGAGTTTTTACTCGCTTCTATACAAGTTACACCCTTTTCACCATTAAAAAACTGACCTCCAATTTGGAAGTCAGTTTTGAGATTATTAAGCCAATGAAGCCATGACGTTTTTCACTGCGTCGGCTGAGTTGGCTAGTGCGGCTTTTTCGTCTTCTGTTAGTTCGAGTTCGATTATTTTCTCGAGACCGTTACCACCTAGGATGGTCGGGACGCCGAGGTAGATGCCTTCGAATCCGTACTCACCTTCAAGGTAGGCAATGGCCGGGATGACGCGGCGCTGGTCTTTAAGGATGGCTTCGACCATTTGGACGAGGGATGCGGCAGGTGCGTAGTAGGCACTTCCGTTACCGAGAAGTCCCACGATTTCTCCTCCGCCCTTACGGGTGCGCTCAACGATGGCGTCCAAGCGGTCTTTCGGGATCAGTGTCTCCAGAGGGATGCCTCCAGCGTATGAGTAACGAATAAGAGGAACCATGTCATCACCGTGGCCGCCGAGGACGAATCCTGTAATATCCTTCACGGACAGGTTTAATTCCTGTGCGACAAAGGTGCGGAAGCGAGCTGTATCCAGGACTCCTGATTGTCCGATTACGCGCTCTTTCGGGAAACCGGATTCCTTGAAGACTGTATAGGTCATGGCATCCACTGGATTGGTCAGAACGATGATGTAACAGTCAGGTGAATGCTTCACGATTTGCTGAGTCACTGATTTCATGACCTTTTGATTGGTCTGAACCAGATCATCACGGCTCATACCCGGTTTACGGGCAATCCCGGCAGTGATGACAACGATATCGGAATCCTTTGTATCTTCATAATTGGACGTACCGATGATGGTTGAATCAAAGCCCTGTACAGGACTTGCCTCAAGCATATCCAGTGCTTTCCCTTTCGTTGGATCCTCGTTTTGCGGAATATCAACCAATACAACATCTCCAAGCTCTTTCTGGGCGAGCATCAATGCCGTTGTCGCCCCGGTGAAACCTCCACCGATTACAGATACTTTTCTACGTTTAATTGCCATCATGATTCCTCCTATTCGTCTCATTATGTAAAGGAAGGAGTGCTCCAATACGAAGCACCCCACCCTTATGTCACATTATTATGCTTCCATGTTATCGATTAAAGCTGAACCGAACTCAGAGCATTTCACTTCTGTCGCGCCATCCATCAGACGGGCGAAGTCATATGTTACCACTTTAGAAGCGATTGTTTTTTCCATTGATTTTGTGATCAGGTTAGCAGCTTCTGTCCAACCAAGGTGTTCAAGCATAAGCACACCTGAAAGGATGACAGATGAAGGATTCACTTTATCCATACCTGCATATTTAGGAGCCGTTCCGTGAGTTGCCTCAAAGATCGCATGTCCTGATTCGTAGTTGATGTTTGCTCCTGGAGCAATACCGATTCCACCTACTTGAGCTGCTAATGCATCAGAGATGTAATCTCCGTTTAGGTTCATTGTTGCCACTACATCAAACTCAGCTGGACGAGTAAGGATTTGCTGTAAGAAGATATCAGCGATTGAATCCTTCACGATGATCTTACCTGCTGCTTCAGCATCAGATTGAGCTTTATTAGCTGCTTCCAATCCGTCAGCTTCTTTGATCTTGTCATATTGAGCCCAAGTGAATACTTTATCGCCGAATTCTTTCTCAGCAAGCTCGTAACCCCAGTTTTTGAAAGCTCCTTCAGTGAACTTCATGATGTTTCCTTTGTGAACTAGAGTCACTGATTTACGGCCTTCAGTGATTGCATAGTTGATTGCTGCACGGACTAAACGGCTTGTCCCTTCTTCAGACACTGGCTTGATTCCGATACCTGATGTTTCAGGGAAACGGATTTTGTTAACGCCCATTTCGTCTTGAAGGAAGCTGATTAATTTCTTCACTTCATCAGAACCTTTAGCGTACTCGATACCTGCATAGATATCTTCAGTGTTTTCACGGAAGATGACCATATCAGTATCTTCAGGACGCTTAACCGGTGAAGGAACACCTTCAAAGTAGCGTACTGGACGCAGGCATGTGAATAGATCCAATTCCTGGCGAAGCGCAACGTTCAATGAACGGATTCCGCCGCCTACAGGAGTCGTAAGTGGACCTTTGATCGCGATGAAATATTCACGGATTGCTTCTAGTGTATCGTTTGGAAGCCATTCACCCGTTTTGTTGAATGCTTTTTCCCCAGCATATACTTCTTTCCAGGAAATCTTGCGTTCGCCTTTGTATGCTTTCTCTACAGAAGCATCGAGGACGCGTTGAGCTGCTGCCCAAATATCTGGACCCGTTCCGTCACCTTCAATGAATGGGACGATTGGATTGTTAGGCACATTAAGTTGGCCATTCTGGTTTGTAATTTTTTCACCTTGTGTCATTATGTAACCTCCATTTTTTCATTATCAAAGGGGATGACCCATTAGAAGCATATTGAGTCATTCCCCTTCTCTTATTATTACACCAATATTTTTACTATTTGTAAATATCGATGATTAACCTCTTTGATCAACAGGTACATATTCCTGCTTGCCAGGCCCTACATAATCAGCACGAGGGCGGATCAGGCGGTTGTTGGAATATTGTTCAAGGATATGTGCCAACCAGCCGGATACACGGCTTACCGCAAAGATCGGAGTGAATAGATCATGATCGATGCCTAAGCTGTGATACACAGATGCTGAGTAGAAATCAACATTTGGCGGCAAGCCTTTGTTTGACGTAAATACGTCTTCTACCTTAACGGACATTTCGTAGTATTCGCTTTGTCCTGTTAATTCAGTTAATTTTTTGGACATTTCTTTCAAATGCTTCGCACGTGGATCCCCTTGACGGTAAACACGGTGACCGAAGCCCATGATTTTTTCTTTCTTCTCTAACTTGTCCAGGATATATTCTTCTGCTTTATCAACAGAACCGATTTCAGTAAGCATCTTCATAACCTGCTCATTCGCACCACCGTGAAGCGGACCTTTTAAAGCTCCGATTGCAGCGGTAACACCTGAGTAGACATCTGATAGAGTTGCCACACATACACGCGCTGTGAACGTGGAAGCGTTTAACTCATGGTCCGCATGAAGGACAAGTGCTTTATTAAATGCTTCAACTTCAACAGGCTCAGGATCTTTTCCTGTCAGCATGTATAGGAAGTTAGCGGCAAAACCTAAATCCTGACGTGGTGCAATCGGTTCCTGACCGTTGCGGATACGTGCAAAGCTCGTGACGATCGTCGGGATCTTCGCTTGAAGGCGAACGGCTTTCAGATAGTTTTCCTTATCTTCCATCACATCTGCTTTGTCATCATATAGTCCCAGTAAAGATACAGCAGAACGTAAAGCGGCCATCGGGTGAACCTTTTTGATGTCATACATTTTGAAATGTTCGATGACTTCTTTCGGCAATTCAGCGTTAGCAGCCAACAGTTCTGTAAATTCTTGAAGTTCAGAGGCAGTAGGAAGCTTCAGGTGCCACAATAAGTAGATAACCTCTTCGAAGCTTGCATTGTTTGCTAAATCATCAATGTTGTAGCCAACATATGTAAGAGTATCGTCAATGATGGAGCTGATGGACGATGTCGTTGCTACAACTCCTTCTAATCCGCGAGTTGCTGTCATAATAAACCTCTCCTTTTGTTAATCTTTACCCATTTTCATATGAGTATAAAACCCTACAAAACGATCTATTAAATCTAGTAGGCTTGTTTAAATAGAACGTAAAGAAACACGTTGAGCGATTGCTCAATTCCTATACAAAAAATGATTCCCGGCTCTTCTATGATAACATGAGAGCTTGGGATGCGCTTACATTTCCTATTATAAACAATTATCTGACTTTTGTGAATGAAAACGCATCAATTTCTATAAAAATTATTTTTCTAGAAAAATAAACCAGGGATAAAAAGAGGATCAAACCGGGGGATCACCCATGCATATTCACAGAAATAATTCGTACAATTTCATAGCAAGATAGGCGATCCCGGCTCCGATCAAAGGCCCGACGGCAACCCCTTTAAAGAGAGCGACGGCTAACACTGTGCCAAGGACGAGGGCCGTTGTCAGGTGGGGGTCATCTTCCAATAGAATCAACCCATTCTTCGCAATCAATGCCACTGCCATCCCAGAGGCGAGTGCAATCCACGCATATGGGGACTTCAACGAATCAACGAGATCCTTAAAGCCGATTTCCCCTGTCGCAATCGGTGCAAGGACGGCAATCGTAATGATCGTCACACCCCAGTTAATGCCTTTCGACTGAATCGTCGAAAAAATCTTCTCATCCAGCCCGAGCAGCTTTAATACAAGTAGAAATGCTACGGCTATAATGATAGATTGATTTTTCGCCATCAGCCCGATTCCCAATAAAAGCAATAAAAACATGAATGGCTGAGTCATATCATTCCCCTGCCTCTCCTATATGTACTCCAATCATTATCCTACCATATCAACTTTTCATATCTTTCATAAAATGCTCCTGCCACTGCAAATATATCTTCCTTTCATTTCCTGTCTCCTATAAAATAGAAGTACTAGACCCGGTAGGAGGGAAACCCTTGAATTTAGATTATGTTTATCGAACGATTCGCTTTCTGATCGTTCTCGCGATCATCATTCTCTCATTGATTTCACTCTATTACATATGGAAGCTTGCATACCCATTCATCATCGCCGTTGCCATCGCCTTGTTGATCAATCCCCTGGTGAACGGGCTGGAGAAATGGCTCCCAAGGATATGGGCCGTCACCGTATCCCTCATCTTGATTGTCGCCATTTTCGCAGGTCTCATCACATTATTGATTGCCGAAATAGTCTCCGGAGCAAATTACTTGGCAGAAGAACTGCCTAAGCATGTTCAAACCCTTGTTACATATGCAGAGGATATCATTGTCGGACAGGTCATCCCCCTGTACAATCAGCTCGCAGGATTATTCAAAAATCTTGAAGCCGGGCAGCAGGATACGATCCTCGAAAATGTCCAGACAGCCGGAACGAAAATCGCGACGTCGGCTGGTGATTTTCTGCAAAACTTTTTCACCAAACTGCCCCAGCTGATCTCATGGATCCCAAATGCTGCGTCAGTCCTGATCTTTGCGGCGCTCGCCACATTCTTCATCAGCAAGGATTGGTATACATTATCCGCCAAAGCGGAGAAAATCATTCCGGGTAAGGCGATGAGCAGTGGGAGAAAGGTGTTCTTCGACTTAAAACGGGCACTGTTCGGGTTCATCCGTGCTCAATTCACTCTCATTTCCATCACAGCGATCATCGTTCTGATCGGATTGATCATCCTGAGAGTAGATTACGCAATCACCATCGCACTCGTGACAGGTCTCGTGGATATCCTCCCATATCTCGGGACAGGGGCAGTATTCGTGCCGTGGATCATCTATGAATTCATTACGGGCAATACAGGTTTGGGGATCGGGCTTTCGGTCCTGTACCTGGTCGTAGTCGTCCAGCGGCAGATCATGGAGCCGAAAGTGCTATCTTCAAGCATCGGACTCGATCCCTTGGCCACTCTTATTGCTTTATTTGTCGGGTTTAAACTCATCGGTTTTCTCGGACTGATCGTTGGTCCTGTTGTACTGGTGATATTATCTACTTTAAAAAGAGCTGGGGTATTTGAAGATACGTGGAAATTCATCATGGGTGTGAAATAAGAAAACGCACTGCTCCATCGGTGAGCAGTGCGTTTTCCGTTATCTGTATATAATGACGTTCCCTTTGTTGATCAAGCGTTTGAATAACCGATAGAAGAATGGCTTGAATATTCTCCTCGTAGCCGGGAGCAATAAGAGAAATCCAAGAGCATCCGTAATGAATCCTGGTGTCAGCAGGACGATTCCGCCCACCAGTATACATAGACCATCCATGATGGCCTCCCCGGGCATCTGACCATATTGCATGTCCCGCTGAGCCTTCCTTATCGTTTCGATCCCCTGCTTCTTCGCAAGGTACGCTCCAAGGATCCCTGTCGTAATAATCAATAACACGGTTGGGATAAGACCAATGGCCTGTCCAGAAAGGACCAATAAGCCTATTTCAAGTGCCGGTATGATAATCAATAGTAAAAGCATATATCTCATGATGGATTCCTCCATTTGGTTTAATACTTGCTTAGTATTTATTATAGCATATTAGAGAAATTGTGTTTTATGTTGAGGGTTATCCTTGTTGCAGTGCTTTGAAGGGGGCTCCACAACACTCCATCCAATATAAAAAACCAGAGCCCACAAAAAGACTCTGGTTTTCCCATAACTATCTACTTACAATACACTCGCATACCCATTATAAATCACGCCATGAGTCGCATCCACCGTGATTTCCTGGCCACTCTTGAATAATGAAGTGGCATGGTCGACTCCGACCACAACAGGAATTCCAAGATTGATACCGACTACGGCTGCATGACTTGTCAGGCCGCCTTCTTCGACGATCAGTGCCGAACATTTTTCAAGGGCAGGCATCATTTCTTTGTCAGTGCCGATTGTGACAAGGACGCCACCATCAGTCATGTTCTTTACGGCTTCTTCAGCTGTTGTTGCCACGACTGCTTTACCGTATGCAGATTTACGTCCGATTCCTTGACCTTTTGCAACGACATCGCCCACTACGTGGATTTTCATCAGGTTCGTCGTTCCGGATTCACCGATCGGAACACCCGCTGTGATGACGATGCGGTCTCCGTGCTTCGTCATACCTGAGTTGACGCTCTCTTCTACTGCCATATCAAGCATTTCATCGGTTGTCGTCACTTTGCGGCCGACTGTAGGGTAGACGCCCCATACAAGTGCCAGGCGGCGTGATACAGAGTCTGTACCAGTCACGGCTACGATTGGTGCTTTCGGACGGTATTTAGAGATCATGCGTGCCGTGTGGCCACTCTCAGTCGGAGCGACAATGGCATTCACATCAAGATTAAGAGCTGTATAGGCAACGGATTGACCGATGGCATCCGTCATATTGTGCTCGCTGTCTTTGCTGCGTGAAGAAAGGATGGCATCGTAATCAAGTGCCGTTTCTGCTCTTGAAGCGATATTATGCATCGTTTGAACCGCTTCTACAGGGTAAGAACCTGCTGCCGTTTCACCAGAAAGCATGATCGCATCTGTCCCATCAAAGATGGCGTTCGCTACGTCACTTGCTTCCGCTCTTGTCGGTCTTGGGTTGCGCTGCATAGAATCAAGCATTTGAGTCGCTGTGATGACAGGCTTACCAAGTGAATTACATTTCTTGATCAGCATCTTCTGCACAAGTGGTACTTCCTCAGCTGGGATCTCCACACCAAGGTCTCCACGCGCAACCATCAATCCGTCAGATACTTCAAGGATTTCATCGATGTTGTCTACACCCTCTTGGTTTTCAATTTTAGGGATGATTTGGATATGAGACGCGTTGTGTTCTTCCAGTAATTGACGGATTTCAAGTACATCAGATGCACGACGTACGAATGATGCTGCGATAAAGTCAACACCTTGTCCGATACCGAATACGATATCGCTGGCATCTTTCTCCGTGATTCCCGGAAGGTTCACAGAAACGCCCGGTACGTTTACACCTTTTTTATTTTTAAGTGTACCGCTGTTGGCAACATGTGTATGGATTTCACCGTTCGCTTTGTCGATTTCGGTCACGTCCAACTCGATTAATCCGTCATCAAGAAGAATCTTGGAACCAACATGAACATCATCGATCAATCCTTCGTATGTAACGGAGAATTTTTCAGTTGTTCCCAGTACTTCTTTCATGGAAACGATGATGTTGGATCCTTGTGTTAATTCAATAGCTCCGTCTTGCATATTGTTCGTGCGGATTTCCGGACCTTTAGTATCAAGCAGGATCCCGACTGTTTTACCGGCTTTTTCTGCTGCTTCGCGGATATTGATGATGCGCTGTCCGTGCTCATCGTGGTCACCATGTGAAAAGTTCAAGCGGGAAACGTTCATTCCTGCTTCAATCAGTTGTGATAACTTCTCTACACTTTCACTGGCAGGACCGATCGTACATACTATTTTCGTTTTTCTCATTTTCTTTTACCTCCTGAAATCTTACAACAATTTAGATTGAAAGCTCTTTGGAAAGTCTGTACATGTTCAAATCAATTTGATGTGGCTTGGCAAGTGCTTCAATAATATCGTAATCAACAAGTTGATTTTTCTCAATTCCTACCGCTCTTCCGCCTTTACCCTGGGCCAATAGCTCAACGGCATGAGCCCCTAAACGGCTGGCAAGGACACGGTCTGCAGCTGTCGGCGTTCCACCGCGCTGGATATGACCAAGGACGGAGACTCGCGTATCCATTCCTGTTGCTTCTGTGAAGCGGTTCGCAAATTCATTGGCAGACATGACACCTTCTGCAACAATGATGATACTATGTTTCTTTCCGCGTTCCTGTCCTTTTTTCAAACGGCCGACTACGTCGTCAAGATCGAATTTCTCCTCAGGGATCAGGACCGTTTCCGCTCCGCCGGCAAGACCTGCCCAAAGAGCGATATCCCCGGCGTTGCGTCCCATTACTTCAATGATGAACGTCCGCTCATGGGATGTAGCCGTATCACGGATTTTATCGATCGCATCGATGACCGTGTTCAGCGCTGTATCAAAACCGATCGTATATTCAGTCCCAGGGATATCATTATCGATCGTCCCCGGTACACCGACACATGGGTATCCCCATTCCGTCAAGGCTTTTGCCCCTTGGTAAGAACCGTCCCCACCAATGACAACGAGACCTTCGATGCCGTGTTTTTCTAGTTGCTCGATCCCTTTTTTCTGTCCTTCTTTTGTTTTGAATTCTTCACAGCGGGCTGTATAAAGCATCGTACCGCCACGATGGATGATATCACCGACAGAACCAAGCTCAAGCTTCTTGATGTTCCCGTTGATTAATCCATTATACCCTTGATAAATACCATATACCTCTATATCCATGAAGATGGCTTTACGCACAACTGCACGGACTGCTGCATTCATACCGGGTGAATCTCCACCACTTGTCAATACACCAATCTTTTTCACTACGATCACCTCATTAAGAAATATGCCTTTATATGTAATTGAATGGTATTGTTAATCGTTTCACATAAATCAAAGAAAAGGAAAATTCCAGTTTTCATTCATTACATTATTATGGACCAATAGACTTTGGATTATTTCTAAAATAACACGAAGGTTCAAGGTTCTCAACAAGTTACTAGGAGGAATAGCAAAAGACGAAATAATCTATTAAATGGAAGCGTTTTAATTGTTAAAACCTTCAAAATATCGTCACAAAGCCCTTTTTCCGGGTAGGAATTATTAAGATTGAATGAAAAAGACTGACAAATGGTATCTCCTATTTGTCAGTCCATCGTTTGTTATGATTTTACCCCGATAAGATCATTTAAAACCGAATATTCACCCATCGCCTTGAATTTTTCATAACGATGTTGGATGAGTTCGTCCTTTTTCATCGGAACCAACTCTTTCAGTGAGCTCATAAGGACGTCGTTGATATACTTCGCTTGTTCCTCGACATCTTTATGGGCTCCGCCTTTTACTTCCGTGATGATGTCATCGATGATCCCAAGCTCCTTAAGGTCGGGAGCCGTAATCTTCATGGATTCAGCCGCGCGTTTCGCCTGGGTGGAATCCTTCCAGAGGATGGCCGCTGCCCCTTCAGGTGAGATGACGGAGTAGGTGGAGTTTTCAAGCATATGAATATGATTTCCCACTCCAAGTGCAAGGGCTCCACCACTACCGCCTTCACCGATGACGATGCAGATGACGGGAACCGTAAGGCCGGCCATCTCCACAAGATTCCGTGCAATGGCTTCACTCTGTCCGCGTTCCTCTGCCGCTTTTCCGGGATACGCACCTTTTGTATCGATAAAGCAGATGATCGGACGATTGAACTTGTCCGCCTGTTTCATCAAGCGCAGTGCTTTTCGGTATCCTTCCGGATGAGGCATCCCAAAGTTCCGGCGGATGTTTTCTTTCGTATCTTTCCCTCTTTGGTGACCGATGATCGTCACAGGGACATCGTGAAACTTCCCGACGCCTGACACAATCGCTTCGTCATCCCCATACAGGCGGTCTCCGTGCATTTCAATGAAGTCCGTAAAGAGGTACTTGATGTAATCCAGAGTCGTCGGACGCTCTGGATGACGGGCCACCTGGACCCTTTCCCACGGCTTCATGTTTTCGTAGATATCATTTTGAAGCTTTGTGAGACGGTGCTCAAGCTTCTCGATTTCCTTCGATAAATCGACGTCCGAATTCTGGGTGAACTCCTTCAGTTCGGCAATTTTCTTCTTGAGCTCGTATACAGGCTTTTCAAATTCCATCTCATTTACCATGGCAGATCACCGTCCCACTGATGTATATCAAGTATTGTCCCGATTTTCTCTTTCAACTCGAGTCTCGAAATGACTCCGTCAAGTTGTCCATGTTTTAATAAAAATTCGGATGTCTGGAAGTCTTCCGGCAGGTCTTCACGGATCGTCTGCTCGATGATTCTTCTGCCTGCGAATCCAATCAGTGCTCCCGGCTCAGCAAAGTTATAATCCCCGACGGATGCGAAACTTGCGGATACTCCGCCTGTCGTCGGATGGGTCATGATCGAGATGAAAAGCCCTCCGTTATCGCTCAGACGTTTCAGCGCTACACTGGTCTTTGCCATCTGCATCAAGGAAAGGACACCTTCTTGCATCCTGGCCCCGCCTGAAGCCGTGAAGATGATGAACGGTACCTTCCGTTTATCGGCTTCTTCGATGGCTCTCGTAATTTTTTCACCGACCACCGATCCCATGCTTCCCATCCGGAAACGGGAATCCATGATGGCTGTCACAACTTCCACACCATTAACCTTTCCTGAACCCGTCAGAACAGCTTCGTTCATGCCCGTCTTCTTACGGTCCTTTTCGACTTTACTTTCATAATCAGGAAAGTTTAGGGGGTTACCCGAAGTCAGGTCATGATCAAGCTCCTTGAACGTGCCCTCATCTATAAAACTATCGACTCTCTCTGGTGAACTCATGCCATGATGGTATCCACAATGGATACACACCTTTAGGTTTTTTTGAAGTTCTTTCGTGTACATGATTTTTTTGCAATCAGGACATTTCGTCATGATGCCTTCCGGAACGTCATGTTTGGCCGCTTCAGAAGGAATCGTTGCATATTTTTTCTTTTCCTTTTTTGATTTGTTAAAAAGTTCCTTTAGCAAGGTGAAACCTCCTTACCGAATGACACTAGCTTGCTTTTAGCGGGGAAATATTCCCTTACATGACAGCTGCCCATTCGCTTCTCTATAGTAAGTGCATTAACTGCTTGACTATCAGTTTAATGGAAGTGTTTAAAAAAAGATGTTGGAAATTGTCGCGTCTTCATCGACAATTTTCCTAACCCTTCTATACGTCTCTTGCACAGTCTCTTTCTCCTGGTGATCGATGCCACTGAGCATGGTGATCAACTCTTCCCTCATCGCTTCTGTGAGTTTTTTCTCACCACAGATCAACGTCTCGAAATCATTCAGGATATTCCAGATCCGTTGGGATAAGTAATTCGAACTCATCATGACGATCTCCCTGAACACGTCGTCCAGGTTCTCGCATTCAGAAACGCTCACATGCAGGGAATCTGTATTCCTTTTATCTATATACAAAGCCTTCAATGCTTCTTTTTCAATCATCATCTTCGTCTGAAGAATGTCTTCCTGAGCCATGTCGTCCTGGAGGATGAACATGCCTAGAAGATCGATCAGATGATGATCCCTGAAGTCCCGCAAGAAGGTACCTTCGCCTCTGCGGGTTTCAATCAGTCCCAACAGTTCAAGGGCCCGGAGTGCTTCCCTGACAGAGGATCGCCCGACATTCAGGCGCTCGGACAGCTCTCTCTCGGACGGGATCTTATCTCCCGGCTTCAGACAGTCCTTTGATATCATTTCTCTCAGCTGGTGAACAATTCCAATATATACTTTAGCGTGAGTTTGGAGAGAGTTCACTTCTGTCATCATTCACTCTTCCCGATGACGGCTAAATCTTCCGTTTTCTTACGGATTTCTTCCGGGTCCACCTTTAAGCGGGCAACCCCTGTTTCCATCGCTGTTTTCGCCACGGCAGCAGCAACGGCTGGAGCGACACGCTTATCGAATGGCGCAGGAATGACATAGTCTGCGTTCAGTTCGTCTTCCGTGATCAAAGAAGCGATCGCTTCAACGGCAGCCTGCTTCATTTTTTCATTGATGTGGGTTGCGCGTACGTCCAGTGCACCCCTGAAGATCCCAGGGAAGGCAAGGACATTGTTCACCTGGTTCGGGAAATCAGATCGGCCTGTACCAATGACTTTGGCTCCCGCCGCTTTCGCAAGCTCCGGCATGATTTCAGGAACCGGGTTCGCCATGGCGAAGATGATTGGATCCTGCTTCATGGAAGAAACCATCTCTTCCGTCAGGGCACCCGCCACGGAAACACCGATGAATACGTCGGCATCCTTCAATACTTCACCTAAGCCGCCTTTGATATGGTCACGGTTCGTAAACTTCGCGACTTCATCTTTCGTACTGTTCATCCCTTCAGGACGCCCTTCATAAATCGCACCCTTGGAATCACACATGATGATGTCCCTTACCCCATAACGGTAAAGAAGCTTAATGATGGCCATACCGGCAGCACCGGCACCATTTGCCACGACTTTGATTTCGGACATCTTCTTTCCGACTATTTTGAGAGCGTTCACAAGTCCAGCCACGGTGACGATCGCCGTACCATGCTGATCATCATGGAAAACAGGAATATTCGTTTCTTTCTTCAGGCGCTCTTCAATTTCAAAGCAATTCGGAGCGGCGATATCTTCAAGGTTCACGCCTCCGAACGTCGGCTCAAGGAGCTTGACGGTTTCAACGATCTTGTCCACATCCGTTGTGTTCAAACAGATCGGGAATGCGTCGACTCCTGCAAAACTCTTGAATAGTACCGCTTTTCCTTCCATGACGGGAAGAGCCGCTTCAGGTCCGATATTCCCAAGACCCAGAACAGCCGTACCATCGGAAACAACCGCGACCATATTCCCTTTCATCGTGTAATCATAGACCGTTTCAGGCTTGTCATAGATCACCTTGCAGGGTTCCGCCACCCCGGGGGAGTAAGCTAAGCTCAAGTCATCCGCATTTCGGACTTCCACCTTGGATTTAGACTCTAATTTCCCTTTATTCACTCGATGCATATGCAGAGCTTCTTCGCGTAATGACAAATTGACTCACTCCTTCTGATTCTTTTACATGCTATGGATCGAATCGCTAAAAACGACTCTTCTAAATGTAAAATTGGATAATAAAATAATAAGTTCAGAGGTGGTCAGACCACCTTTTTCTATTAAACAATAATATAAATTATGGTTTTAGTAAAGTATGTTATTGCAATATCACGTTTGACTCCCCAAGAATTCGGTACAATTCCCTAAGAGCCTCTTGTGAAGGACTGATGCGCAGATGATCCGGAAGCCTTATACTCTTTTTGGTTTGCTCGTTGTAGACGATGACCGGATTCTTCCCTTTGAACCGGTTAATGGCTCGATGGATCCCCTCCATACAGCCCTCTTCATCCTGACCCGCGGCGATTTTCAAATAGAGCTTCTGGCTGCTCTCTTTCACCCTTGCCTGAACGTCTTCCATCGTTTCCAACTGATTCACGATGAACTGAAGCTTATCGTTGCGGTCTTCCACATTGCCCCCGAATAGGAGAATATTCCCTTCTTTGAGCAGAGGCATATTATGTTTGTACACATTCGGAAACACAACGGCTTCCATCTCTCCGCTCTCGTCCCCGATTTCAAGGAAAGCCATCACTTCCCCTTTTTTGGTCCGGATCGATTTCATCCCGGTAATATAACCGCCGAGTGAGATTTTCGATCCTTTTTGAAGATCGGCTATCTGTTGCAATCCCATTCCTTCAAATAAAGGCCGGTAAGAAGAAACCGGGTGATCCGATAAGTAGAGTCCAAGTACCTGTTTTTCAAACTGAAGCTTCGTATCGATCGTCATGTCATCCACTTCCACATATTTGGGCTTTAACATAAAAGCCTCTTCTTCATGGAACAGGTCAGGATCGTCATCAGGGTTCACAAGCTCAGCATGCTGCGCTGCCACATCCAAGCTAGCAAGCAAGGTTGCGCGGTCGATCCCGAATTCATCAAACGCCCCGGAGAGCACAAGATTCTCTAAGATCTTCCGGTTGATCGTCTTCGAGGACACCCGCATGCAGAAATCGAAGAGATCCTGAAACGGCTTTTCTTTTCTCGAACGGATGATTTCCTTAAGAGCCGCGGCCCCGATTCCTTTAATCGCCCCTATGCTGTAGCGGATCACATTCTTTCCTTCGACTGTAAAAACAAACTGGCTGCGATTGATGGAAGGAGGCAGGATTTCAATGTCATACTGCGTGGCCTCCCGTATATACTGAGCCACCTTTGTTTCATTCCCTACGACAGATGTCAGGAGTGACGATAAGAAGAACGCAGGATAATGGGCTTTCAGGTAAGCCAGTTGATAGGCGATCATACTGTACGCCACGGCATGTGACCGGTTGAAACCGTAATCGGCAAAACGAACGATCAAATCATAAATTGTATGGGCGACCTCTTCCCTGTAGCCTTTCCGTATCGAACCGGAAACAAAATGCTCCCGTTCCTGATCGAGGACACCCTTTTTCTTCTTGGAAACGGCTCGCCTGAGGAGATCCGCTTCCCCGAGGGAGAACCCGGCCATTTTCGATGCGATCTGCATGATCTGCTCCTGATACACAATGACCCCATACGTCATTTCAAGGATCGGTTTCAAATCGGGATGAGGATATTCCACCTGCTCTTTCCCATGTTTCCGGTTGATATACATCGGGATGTTCTCCATCGGACCCGGACGGTACAAGGCGTTCACCGCCACGATGTCTTCAAAGGAATTGGGTTTCAGCCTTTTTAACACATTCCGCATCCCATCCGATTCCAGCTGGAAGATCCCGTTCGTCTGCCCTTTAGTGAGCAGCTCGAACGTTTTGGCATCATTCATCGGGATCGACTCGATGGCAAACGGTTTTCCCGTCCCGATTTCAACATTCTTCACGATTCTTTCCAATATACTCAGATTGCGAAGCCCAAGGAAATCCATCTTCAACAACCCAATTTCTTCTAAAATATCCATAGAGTACTGTGTCAGGTGAATCCCCGATGAACTCCCCTGGATCGGTACCCACTGTACTAAAGGAGCTTCACTCATCACGACTCCCGCCGCGTGGGTGGAGGTGTGCCTCGGTAGTCCTTCAAGCTTGAGAGCAGTCTGGAACAATTTTTTATAATGATCAGAGCCCGTCACAAAGTCGCGAAACCCCTTCGACTTTTCATAGGCTTCCTTCAAAGTGATTCCGAGCTGGTTCGGCACGAGCTTCGACACCTGCTCCTGCTCCTTCATATTGAGTCCAAACACACGACCCGTATCACGGAGAGCCGCTTTCGCTGCAAACGTCCCGAACGTGATGATCTGGGCGACATGCAGGCTGCCGTACTTCCCTTCCACATACTCGATCACTTCGTCGCGCCGGTGATCAGGGAAATCGATGTCGATATCCGGCATGGTCACCCGTTCTGGATTCAGGAATCGTTCAAACAGCAGATGATGCTCCAAAGGATCCACGTCCGTAATTCTGAGGGCGTAGGATACGAGGGAACCTGCGGCCGACCCACGTCCCGGTCCGGTCAGGATCTTTTTGTCCTTCGCGTATTTCATGAAATCCCACACAATCAGGAAGTAGTCGCTGAACCCCATCCTGCCGATGACTTCAAGCTCATAATCCAACCGCTCGATATACTCATCAGTTACCGTTTCGACCCGATCGCTTAACCCTTTTTCACAAAGATGCGTCAATTCCTCGAGGGCGGTGACTCCTTCAGGCAGAGGATATTTCGGAAGGAGCTGTTGATGAAAAGGAATGGTCAGATGGCAGCGGTCGGCAATCTTCATTGTATTTTCCAATGCCTCAACATGATCAGAGAATAGTTCCACCATCTGATCCTTGTTCTTGAAGTAATACTCCTGTGATTCCAGGACGTCCCGGTCATCCTCAGACAGTTTCACCCCGTCACGGATCGCCGCCATACACTCATGGGCAAAATGATCTTCCTGCTCGAGGTACTGTACATCATTGGTAGCGACCATTTCCGAACCGGTCTCTTCCGCTATCTTCTGCAGTAAAGGAATAAGCGAATCCTCAGAGGCAATGCCGTGCTTTTGAATGCTCAAGTAAAAGGAGTCCCGACCGAACATCTGTTGATAGGTGCGGATACATTCCTTAGCTTTTTCTTTTTCATCATTCAATAACAGGTTCTCTATCTCACCCTTGACGCCTGGAGTGATGGCGATCAATCCCTTACTGTAGGAAGAGAGCCACTTCAGCGGTAATCCTTCTTTCGACTTTGCTCCGATGGCACTCGAGATTTTTAATAGATTCTGATAGCCACTTTGATCTTTCACGAGGAGAACGAGGGGGTGGGAACCTTCCTCCGAGGCAATATCTGCGGTCAATCCGATGATCGGTTTGATGTTTTCTTTTACACACGCCTTATAAAAAGGGATCGCGGCATACATCATATTTTTATCGGTCAAGGCAAGCGCCCTGTACCCTGATTCCTTCGCTTTATGTACAAGTCCATTTATCGATATCGTGCTAGACAAGAGACTATAGGCACTCGCTATTTGTAAATGAACAAATGACATGTTATGCACAACCTTTTTTTCAATATACTTTTATTATAGGAAAGAAACCGCAAAAAAGAAAATATGTTCTCCCTCATATCTTGTCCCCGAATCCCATATAGTTATCGTAAAGACACGTAATAGATGGAGATGATGAAATGGCGGAAGCTTTCTTTCCTGAATTATTCAAAAGCTTCTTTATCGCTATGGGAGTATTGCTCGGCGGATCACTGCTCGGCGGATTGGCCTCGTTTGCCATGGGGCAGCCCCTGTTCATTGAAATGAGACGACTATCCGATTTCCTGCGGATCTGGGCCATCATCGCAGCGATCGGCGGTACATTCGATACAGTGTACAGCTTTGAAAAAGGTTTCCTGAATGGGGAAACAAAAGAACTCTTCAAACAATTCCTGTGGATCCTGTCTGCACTTGGAGGAGCCAACACGGCTGCCATGATCATCACGTGGCTCACCCAGGAACATATGCCGTCATGAGGATCCCCCCTTTCTACCGACTCCCCTCCTGGCAGCGGTTCTTCGCCGGAATGGTCGTGGGGGGCATCATCAGCTGGATGATCTTCCTCTACATGTTCGGCACCATGCATGAAAAACAGGCCCTGAAAATAGAGGAACAAAAAAACGACATCAGCAAACTCAAGCATACTCTGACCTACTTACAAGAAGAATACAAGCAGCTGAATCAGGAAAACGAAAATGAACTGGTCATCCAGGAAGTCAAAATCAAAATCATCAACACGACCAAGACAAAAGTGGAGCTGCTGAGCATTCATCAAACCGAGGACAAACTGAGCGAAGATTTGCGGAGCCTTTTGACCAAGGATCTGGAAACGGTGTATGGGAATAAAGAGCTCATCAAGAAAATCATTGAGAATAAAACGGTCAAGCTGAATGATAAGAATTTCCGGCTGAAAGTGAAGGAGATGTACTTTTATACGACCACGCAGATTACTTTGGAGTTGAAGTATGAGGATGATTAGATTTGTTGGGTGAACCTGCCGGGTGGCGGGTTCTTTTGTGTGCATGTATATAGGTAAGATGGTTGCTTCGGTTCATTTTGCTTTGCTGACTGGCTTTTCGATGGGCTCAAGTCTTCACATTTGTCTTAATTGCGCCAAAATTTACTTTATTGCGTCATTATTTTGATAATTGCGTCAAAAAAAATTTGATTGCGCCATTCCCATCGAGAATTGCGTCAAAATACAAAATCACCCATTTCCCTCCCCAGCCTTGATTGTATACTGGAGTAAGCCAAAAAAAATTCCAACTTACATGAGAATAACTTCCCCATCCATTCGTTGTACATAGTGTAAAGGCCTTTCAATCATATAAGGAGCGAATGAAATGAAAAGTTCACCAACCAATTTCATCAAAAGGTTAAAAAAGAAAAAAGAGGATGCATTGGAATATATCATCGATGCTTACATGCCGCTTGTGAAAACGATCGCTACAAAAATCCTACACAATCAAAATCGTCTGGACGTCGATGAATGTATTAACGATGTATTCCTGACCGTCTGGCAAAACGCACATCAGTTTAAAGGAGAGCCTGAAGACTTCAGGAAGTGGATTGGAATGATCACAAAATACAAGGCAATCGACCGATACCGTCAGGCTGAAAAACGGAACGCCCGTGAACATCAGGACGAATCTCTCCTTGAAAAATCAAGTACTCCCGGAACCGATATATCCATATTGCGACGGGAAGAAAAAAATGAATTACTAGCAGCGATCAGTCACCTGGAAGAGCTGGACCGTGACATCTTCATAATGAAGTATTACCTGGACTTAACCAATATAGAAATTGCTGATCAATTAACCCTTTCGAAAGCGGCGGTGGATAACCGCTTGTATCGCGGGAAGAAAAAATTAGCGTCAAATGTAACATTAAAGGAGCGACTGGTATGAGCATGAAGGAATGGATGGAATTAGATATCGACTCACTTGAACTAGAAAAAGTGACCGAATTGGAAAAAAAGCGCGTCAAACAACATGTTCTAAATAAACGGAAAAAGACAAACATTTGGAGGAATCTGGCCGTCGCATCCGTTATGCTGATCGGCGTCTCCACAGCGGCAAGCTTTGCGTATCCCTCGTTTGCCACACAGCTCCCGTTCATGGACGATGTCATACGCTATTTTACTGATGAGCCATACAAAGAGTTTGAAGACTACTCGACTGATATCGGACTTTCCCAGACAAGTAATGGTGTGACCATCCTGATTGATAACGCCGTTTATGACGGCACGAATATCAAAATATCCTATGCCATCGAAACGGACAAAGATTTCGGTGAAGACATCCACAGCGGTGGACAATGGTTTGACATCAAGGGTGCGAATGGAAGCGGCGGGAGCAGTCAACTCACCAAGATCAGTCCAACCCGCTATGTCGGATTGTCCTCCATCACCCCGAGCTTTAAAGGCGGGGACTTTCCGGAAAAGGTGGACATCAGGTGGGAACCAGAGACTCTTTATAGCACGTCCAATGATACAGAAGTTAAAGGAGACTGGTCATTCGCCTTCTCATTAAAACGGCTGGAAGGCGATCTGCAGCTTATCAATGAAACGGTTCAGAGTAAAGATGTAACCTTCACACTGAAGTCTATTGAGTTTACCGATGTATCAACCGTCATTGCTTATAAGCAGATGGCAGCGGACGCCCTTCTCGAGGAGTGGCCGGAGGTATCACCCGTCTTCAAAGTGACGGACGACCTGGGTCATGTGTATATGGACGGAACGGGCGGTGGCGGTTTTTCAACCGATAACGGAAAAACATACGAAGGGACAACGGAGTTTGGAACCATCCAGAAAGAAGCCAGCCAACTCATCATCGAACCCATTGAAATTGCCAGTCTCGGGTCGGGGAAAGGTCATACAGAAATTGAACTTGAACCGATCGTCATTGATTTAGAAAAATAAATGATAACTCCCCTATTTAAGTTGTGGTTCGAACTTTTATAGGGGAGTTATTCATCCACTCACGAATTTCTCCCGCCACTCGTTCCGGACAATCCCAGTGCACATTATGTTTCGTATTCTCGATTCCGACAATCTTCACCCTCCTGACCGAACGCAGCAGTTTCTCGATGGCTTTCTGCCTTGAAGGGTCTGAGAAGGGAATCGTAGCATGAAAGAATAACACAGAGCACTCAATCTCTTGATAAGCTGTGGAGCACGGTTCATAATAAAAAGCTTTGATTGTTGCCAAAAGGCTGTCCCGATCCGCTCTCAGCTGGTATTGGCCATCCACAATGCCAAAGTTTGAAGAAATAATTCCGTCAAGCTGAGGGTCCCAAGGTCTTGTCGTGTACTCCTGATATATGTTCACTACATCAGTCCAGGACTGATACCGGCTGGAATCGATGTATTCCGCCCAATCCGAAAGAGCTTTTTCCTTCTTGTATCCCTCAACCATTTCAGGGAACACATACCCTCCGTCTATTAAAATAAGTCCCTTTATTTGATGCGGGTATTGTTTGGCGATATGCAGGGACAGATCTGCTCCCCAGGAATGTCCCAAAACATATACGGGTCCAGACGTCATTCTCATAATGACGCCCATGATCCGATTCGCAAGTGATGAAAAAAGGTAGTCTTCCTCGCTTCCCAAAGGCTCGGTTTCTCCGTGTCCCGGGAGGTCCAATAGAATGAGATGAAAATCGTTGAGGAGATATCCTGTGAGCTCAATAAAGCTTTTGGAGTCACCTGTCATTCCGTGGAGACAAACAAGAGTGGGGAGGTGTTTGTCTCCTATTTCATATATTGTAAAGGTATGGTGGTCTATGGATATCTTGACTTCATTCATATACAATCACCCTCATTCATTTTATAGGATTATCTTAAATATTTATTGTGGTCACTCTTTTTATTAACAATTTGATCTAAGCCTGTCCAGCACACACCTAAACCGCTCCACCCCAGGATATTTCTCACCCAAACTCGTAATATCAAACCCAAGTATCTTATAAAACAACACTGCATCCTGATCCGTTTCAGCAGTAATCCTAGTGCAATGGACGATATGATCGATCATCTTATAGCCTATCCCCTTGCCCTGGTGTTTCGGCATCACGGCTATATGCTTTATTTCACACTCTCCCTCATTCAGGAATTCAACTCCTATACATCCAACCAGCTCATCTCCAGACGTAAACCCATATAATTTCCGTTCGGTGGAATGGATGTACAGATCATATTCCTCTTCCACTTTTTCTACAGAAGTTGCAAAGCATAATAATTTTCTAATATCCGGGTGCATGGATTTTGTTTTGATTTCTTCCATAATCGTCCCCCATTTTCAACCAGGTATCATCTATACCCCTTCATCCCATTCTCAAATGCTACCGGATCATCATTCTCAATTCCGTGAAGTGCTTCCTGCAACGCAAATGTACCTCGGTAAAAATTCATTCTGTCGAGAATTCGATCCCCGTTCGGATATTTCTCTAGACATCTCCTGACGAAGTGTTCGCCGTAACTGGATAATAGTCCTGCAAAGTCATAGGCAGGGTCACCCACTTCGGCTTCACCAAAGTCGATGATTCCGGAGACTTCATGACGTTCCGGATCCCACAGGATATTGGATGCCCCAAAGTCACCGTGAGTGAGGGCCGGTTGGAAACCTGGAAGTTCATTCTTTGATAAAAACGAATCGAAATGGTGGCTGACTTCCACCTTTGCTCGTTCATTCATATGGGGAAAAAGTTTCTCCTTGAACCGATCGTATAGGTCTTCAATCGAACTTCGTATATCCCCTATACTCTTTTTCTCGATGTTCATAGAATCAATAGATTGTGAGTGAAGAGCAGTCAAAAAATCCACCAATCGGGAAGCGATTTGTTCATGATGTTCTTCATTTTCTATAAGCACGCCTGGCCACAGTGGACTCCCTTCAACCAGCCTATATCCTGTAAATACCATACCCACTTCCTCTGGTTCCAAGGATTGATAAATAGGATAAGGGACCGCTAATGGAATGTTTCCCTTTATCCCTTCCAACACACTCGTTTCTTTCTTCAATTTCCTGATTCCTTCCCTATACTTCGGGAATCTGAAAACGAGAGAGCCGTTAACGATAAGAACATCGTTATTCTGACCTATTTCATTCATTTTGCTGTTGGTGATCGTTAACTCCGGGTACACCTCTCTTATTCTTTTTTCATAAGCTGAAACCATATTTGCTCCCCCTACTTCTTTTCATTTAAAAACAATTCATACTCATCCCTAAACCGGTCTGCTTCCTCAAGGAATGGGTAATGATTATTCCTCTCGAAGATGACCAGCCTCGAATTCGGTATCCTTTCACCCCTTTTTCACTTTGAAAAAAGGCTTCCCGAAATGGGAAACCTGATGATTCACGATTCTTCAAACCGGACGGTTAAAGGTTCGTTCAAATTCTTCAACCTGGGATTCACCCAGAAGTACATAGCAAATGCCAGGTAACCGACGCCTGATAATACTAATAGGAATCTTCCAGAAGTGAACTCTCCAATCACACCGCCGAGCAGGTATCCTAAAGGACTCAGTGACCCGAGCAGCGACGAAATGAAAGCAAAACCGATTCCTATATATCCTTTTGGAAGATTGACCTGAATCAACGTTTGCACATAAATCCCGATGATGCCGATCCCCATCCATGATAAAGAAAACAATAGATAAGGCATGATCGACAAGTCCTTCAGGGTAAACGCCAGCATCCAACACAAGCCGGACCAAAGCGACAGTAGCGGTAGAATACGATTTAGCGCTATTTTCTCTACCTTACTGGATAAGGCGGTCCCTGTCAGAGTGCCTAATGACATGGACGTCAACCAGAATCCGTATTCCGCAGAAGAATCCGAAATGACCGGAAGCATAGCCATCCCCATCGTCGCCATCACATTCATGACGATGATGCCGAATACCATGGTTAGAAGCGTCTGACGTTTTCTCACCACCAGAAATCCCTCTTTGAAATCTTCCTTGTACTGCCTGATAAAGTGAACGGTTCGTACTTCCGTTTCCTTTTTCGACCTCGGGACGCTTAAATAGAATAAAAACAGCATTCCTGTCCCGATCAATAAAACGCTATTCGTCACATAAATCAAACCCAACCCAACAAATGTGATCAAGATCCCCCATACAGCATCACATATGATATCGAGGGTTTGATAAGAAAAGGCGAAAATCGAGTTTACTTTTGTAAGCTGTTCACGGGGAGTCAGGCTCTCAATGAGGGCACTTTCAGTCGGGTACGTGCATTCCGATAACGAAAGGGCCACAAACATCAATGTGAATAACAGTGGCATCCATAAGAGATTCGTATAATACAAGACAGAAATGGCGCTGACCAGCACCCCCTGCCCGAGCATGGCGACATAAAGAATCTTCTTCTTTGAAAATCGGTCAATGATGGGACCGTATAGAAATTGAATGGTGACGGGCAGAATGGCCACTGCACTTGTCAAGCCGATTAACAAAGGCGAAGGCGTCGTCGTTTTCACGTACCAGATCGTCGCAATCATGTAAAAGCTGTCAGCAAAATTGGTGATGATCCTGCCTGTTAACAGAATCATTAATTGTTTATTCATATATGAAAATCCTCCTTTAATCATCAGCAAATAACACGAAGTCATTCGCTAACCTTAAGGCGGTTTCCACACAATGAATGAGTTCTAATGATCGAATGGATTTTGAAAGCGTATGAGAATCATAGACTCTTTCCTTTCTTATACTAGTATTGGTAATTATTTCATAAATATTCCGAATCTTCAACCTTAAAAAATAAACACCCCCGCATGCAGATCGGCTTTTCTGCAAGCAGGGATGTTTGACTTTAGTGTGTTAAATCATTGGTTGGACAACTGATCAGAGGCAAGCCCCATCAATCTTCTCCCTATCATCCAAATGGCAAAGCTCGTCACCCACAGAATCAACGCAGATCCCAAGCCGACAACAGACATGTAGGCATTGAGCTGATGACCACTCAATGACATTGTCTCAGGTACGAAAAGCCAGGTGACAATAGGAACCACACATAGTAAAAGACCGGTGTAATAATAAATCCTAACCCGGAATAGTCGGGCCAACGGCAGAAAATGAAGTCCGACGATGATGGCAATGACGATTGGGATATTTTCTGTGTGTCCAACAGCATTGCACACTGCAATGGCAATCCCGATCGCTATCCCCTCCCCGGCGAAAATAATGTTAAACCACATCCTTATTTTCTTTCCATTATTCCCGCTGTTGATGGAGGTCCCTTGGGGGAACCCCTTCGATGCCGAAATCAATGAGAAGCCACCGATGACTAACACCATTCCGATTGCTAAAGCAGCGGTTAACCACCACGGGCTTCCCCAACCTTGCAGACCCATGACGCCTGTATACGACCATAAGGTACCGAAAAACGCCATGAATAAAACACCAGAAGCCGTCCCACGCAAGTCCCCTTTCGTAACGATATGTACCATCAAATACACTCCTTCTCAAGTTTCATTGAAAGTTCAATCATTATCATATCTATTCCGTTATCGTCTGAATATCACTTGCCCTGACCCTTCCAGGAGAACCTTCCTCTAACACCTCATCGACTTTCAAGACAATTTTGTCTCCCTTTGAAAATTCTTGGGCGTCTTCCGTTTCTACATATAAAAAGGTACCGTTTAAATTCGCTAAATCTTCCCCTTTTACTTTTTCCAGGGACACTAAATCTGGAGCCGTCAAATCTTCTCCAATCAGAATCTGATTTTCCTTCACCTCCAAGATGTAACCGTAGACGACATTTTCACTGGATTTTGTGGGATGTTGGGATGCATAAATAATGTACTCAGCAATATCAGTGAAGGATTTAGAGCTTTCATGAGAACCGCAGGCATTCCAGTTAAGCGTTCGGCCACCTCCATTTATCTTCACTTTCATCAGATAGTTGTCCGCCTGTTTTCCTTTAGGGCATTCATCACTCGTAGGCTTGGAGTCTAGATAATTCGCCAACACCAACTGCTTATAGACCTCCTGCTTATCCTCATCATCCAGTTGAATCGTTTGTTTTTCTCCTTCTTTGGGACCGTACCTTAACTCCACTTCAAAAACATCCTGGCGCTTGACGTCATAAGAAGTCTCGAGAACCCCCCAGGTTTCACCCGTTACACCCTCACAACCTGTCAGATAATAAGACAGATTGGTAGGATTCTCTTCCCGTTTCAGCTTTCCGCATTGAAAGGACTCCACCTCGCCATCGCCATATTGGTCTCTAGTGTAATCGAATGTTACATCGATTTGTTTCCCATCGTAAGCTAAATCCGTGAGTATGGGATCTCCCTCGATTGTGTAGGATACGACTCTCAAATCTCCTTTTTTCTGCTTCTTTACCTTTTGAAAATAGTTCTTCATGTTATCCAATCCTGAAATCCCACCATGCATGTTCACTACATCCGCATTCAGTTCAGAATCGTTTTCTTTAGTAGGTTCTGCGGTCTGATTGGATTCATTGCATGCTGTGAGAATAGCCAAGATGATGGCAAGTATCCATAACCATTTTAGATGTTGCATAGAATCCCTCCTCCATACTTACTTCATAACAAAAAACTGAGTCATCCAAGCAATATAGTATGAACCCGGGATAAAGATCAGTTGAGCGAGCAGTGTCCCGAACAGTCTCGAGATGACCATCATGATGGAGAGACCCTTCAACTCATGATAATTCCCCTTCCCATTGGCCACATCATCAGCCAGAACGGAAATCTTGGGGTCAATAAACAGAGTCAATAAAATCGTTGCGATACCATTGATCAAGCCTGAAGCCATGGTCGCACTGCCTGCTCGATCTGGTACGATGAGCGCAGCATAAAGCGCTGAAAGAACGCCAATCGTGTAAACCGCTGTAATCAACATATTGATAAAAAACAACCTTTTTGGAATGGCCCTGAAATTGATTCCCGTCAAATACCTTCTACCTGGTTTAGCAAAATGGTTCATTCCTCTTTTATATAGATCATTCTTAAACCCAAGCTTGATTAACCTTGGCACAGAGCCTCCCTGCTCGGAAAGGTGGATAATCCCCCTTGAAAACAATGCAACAAACGTAGGCAATAACACGATTCCAAGGAGAGTACCTAAAGTCGAGGCACCGATCAGCACCCTGAACTGCTCTTCCACCACTTCTAGTTTTCGGCCCTCAGGTGCAGCATCAGTGAGTCCCCCTGTAAAAGGCTGCTGCATCATATTTGACATCCGTGACACAATGACCATCATATTAAACAGAGAAAGGCCTGAAGCAATCAACTTCACCCTTGCACCGGATAACCTGACCGCATAAGCGAGTGTTTCAATGCTATGTATGATTAAAATGAATAGTGCAATCGAGATAACCGGTAATGATATGAATTCCACGATGACATCTCCCTTTTTTATCCAATCCTATTATAGCATTTTAAAAAAGGAACATTTCGTATTTTTGAAATGTTCCTTTAAATTTACTTTCTATAGGCTTCATACCAATGAAAGGGCTGGACTTCATTTAATGTCTTAAATTGAAGATCGCCTTTTGGATGGTAAATACCCACTTGAACTTGTGGTCCCCAATAGAAGAGTCGTTCCTGGCAAATTCCACAAGGAGTGAGTACTTTGTAGTCTGAGTTTTCATCATCACGCACGACACAAATCGAATGAGTCACTTCCGTATCCAATTTGTGCGCCTCCAATATGGCTCCCGTTTCAATACATAGCTCTGTGGACGCATTGATGATTTCCGGGGAAACGCTGGTCAGGATTTCCCCGCTTTTTGTATACATGGCCGCAGCACCACCCCAGCCTGTTGGATATCTTTTTTCAATTAAAGCCACTGCATCGTTGAATAGTGTTTGTTCAATGTTCATGTACCCGCCCCCATTATAAATACTATGTTTTTAATACTACTGGGGAATTTCCCATAATACCAGATGAATTCAGAAGAAAGCTCACTTTACATATGAACTACTTGAAGCCACAAGTCACAGAATTCAATGACTTGTGGCTTCAAGTAGTTCACTCATTCCTGAACCGCAGGAAAATATGGAACCACTTCCTCCCCCAGCTCCTGAATGACTTCATCAGCAGGTCGCTGACTGTCAAACAGGGCAAAAAAGAGATGATTGACTCCGGCCTGTTTGTAGATATTCAGTAATTCAATCAGATAGTTCCGGCCGATTCTAAATCCAAGGCGGATCGGTCTTGGGATTTCATTCGGATCCTCTGCAAGATCCAGATGCATAGGCTGGCTGAATGGCTTGAAGACGCCGGGATGGTACTCTGCTACCAGGCTTCTCCAGCGCTGGATCGTCACTTCCTGATCATGTGGACTGCGTGGATAGTACATCCAACCATCCCCATGTTCAGCAAACCACTGCATGTCCTGTTGGGCATATCCCGTAATAAAGGTAGGTATGCGCGTGGTCGGTTTTGGCACAAGGTTAGCCCCACGAATATTTCCTCTCGACGACTCTATATGAGGGAACTCCTTGTACAGGGCTTCCTGCAGATAGTGATATGCTTCTACAAACTTCTGACCACGGTCCGGATGGGATGCACCGAGCGCGGCAAAGTCTACCCGGCGGTCGCCGGATGATACCCCAAGCAGGACCCTGCCCGGGAACAATTGATCAATCGTGGCGATTTCCTTTGCCACCCGAAGCGGATGACGAATCGGCAGTACCGCAGCAGCCGTTCCAAGGGCAATATCCTTGGTCTGTCCGGCAAGGTAGGTCAAGTAAATCATCATATCATAGATCTGGCCGACGGCAGGATCTCCGAAGTTCGGATCCTCGAGGAGAACATCCCTTAACCACAGGCTCGTGAAACCAAGTTTCACTGACAATTGGGCAAGTTCCACCTGCTTCTCCATCGTCGGGGTGTCGAACTGATAATTTTCAAGGGGGATGTGAAGGCCCAGCGTCAATTCTCCCTCTTTGTACATGCGGTTATAAGCTTTGTGATGTGCAAATGGATTCATCTTTCCCTCTCCCTTTCTTCATCTGACGGGAGGCGGCGAAAAGTGCCGCCCCAGTCATGATGGTTATGACAATTCCCTTTTCAATTGCAAAGCGTTTCTGCCGTTGAGCCACTCGTTCCTTCCATATTTCAACCATTCTAGGCTGACTTTCGTTCGATACCGCGGAGCCACGCTGTTAACAGAACCGCTCCTGCCACCATGATGGCACCAATCCAAGGCGTATGAATCAAGCCTATTCCATCCACGATAAGTCCACCGACGAAGGAACCGATGGCAATCCCGACGTTGAATGCGGCGATGTTCAGTGCAGATGCCACATTGACCGCTGAAGGGACATATTTTTCAGCCAGGTTCACCACAAGGATCTGCAGCCCCGGCACGTTCATGAATGCGAATAATCCCATTAGGAAGATGGCGATGAGACCCGCCACTTTAAATGGTGCTGCGAATGTAAGAGCTACTAGAATGATGGCTTGCATAACAAACATCCAGAATAATGCTTTTAACGGGCTCTTGTCAGATGCTTTCCCTCCAACGACATTTCCGATCGCAACGGCAATTCCGTATACAAGAAGGATGATACTCACCCATTTCGCGCTGAATCCTGTTACGTCTTGCAGTAAAGGTGTTAAATAAGTGAACGCGACGAACGTTCCGCCATACCCAAGGGCTGTAATGGCAAAGGCTAATAACAATCGACCGTTTGTTAGAATCTTCAATTGTTCACTGAACTTGGCTGGTGGTGCTTCTTTCAAATTTTTCGGTACAAGGATCGAACTGGCAATGATCCCGACAATACCGAGAAGTGCAACTCCCCAGAATGTGGCTCTCCATCCAAATGCCTGCCCGATGAATGTTCCAAGTGGTACTCCTGTAACGGTCGCCACCGTCAATCCTGTGAACATAAAGGCAATCGCACTGGCCCGCTTATGGGCAGGCACTAGATCGGCCGCAATCGTCGATCCGATCGAGAAGAAAATCCCGTGTGAAAAGGCTGTGATAAAACGTGCTACAAGCAATAGTCCAAAGCTTGTGGACATGGCTGCAACCGAATTTCCTACAATGAATAAGAGCATCAAGGACATGAGAAGTGATTTCCGGCTCATCTTACTGGTCAATGCCGTCAATACCGGTGCCCCGATGGCGACTCCTATGGCATAACCTGAAATCAATAAACCTGCGAGTGTGATGGATATTGATAAATCATCGGCAATCGATGATAATAATCCAACGGGAACAAACTCTGTCGTCCCGATTCCAAAGGCACTGATGGCAAGGGCAAGTAACGCCGGCGTGCCGCCTTTCGTTTTTGATTGATGTATAGTAGCTGAAGTTGAACTCATAACGTAACTTCCTCCTTAAAATTTAAATGAAATGAGAAACGAAGGCGCCTTTCGTTTCTCTGTACACACATGATAATGGGTACAACTATTTATGCGAAGTACGCACTTTAAAGTCATGTAGGCACTTTTTTGTAACCTAGGGACTCTTAAGTGCCTATATACCTTTCAAACCTCTTCGATGAAAATAGGCAGGTACTGTTTGAAAAGCTAAATTGAATTATGAGGGCTGGCTAACCTTTTGGGAAGAACGCACTTTGAAGTGGCATAGGCACCTGGAAGTACCCTAGTCAATGCAAAAAACGCTCACTCTATTGATAACGGGTTTGGTGTTAAAGTGGAAAAATTGAATTATCAGTGCTTTTTGCACAGTGAATTTCAGTAGAATCAGTAGAATATTTAGCAGTGAAATGAACACGTAAAAAAGCTCGAAGCCTTATGCTTCGAGCCTTTTTTATCAATTTCTAAAGTGAACCCTTATGTTGAATAAGGGGAACCGATCGCTTCTGTGGCGTATGAAAATAAGCGGAAAAATTCCGTCTAAACCGGAAAATATAGCTATTTCACGAAAATTAGCCGGAGTTTTTCCGCTTATAAATCTGTCGCCATCATTTAAGCAGTATGCTTCATTGGATTTAGATACATTACTGATTTAATTGTTTTTCATTTACTTTTCTAAGTACATGTTGAGCTTCTAAAAAAATTTCTCTTTGATCATCTGAAAGTTTATCGATTTCATCGGATTCTTTCATTCCACTTTTGGCCATCGTTTGCTCATATATCATGATTGCTTCGATATATTCTTCATAGTCACCTGATGACAATATCTCTTTGCTTGATTTTTGTCCATTAAGCCGATCAAAGAAAGGCTGTATCTCATATAAAGTATTTTTCAGTTTAGCCAGCTGTTTAGCAGGAACTTCTGAATAATCAATGTTTCCATATTTATCTCCATATTCTACCTTTGCGTTTGTTACGGTTTTTAATAATTCTTTAAAACGCTTGAACTCTTCTTTTTCCATATCCCCTTGGGCTTGAGTCAATTTTGCATCCAGAAGCAGGTACCCTTCCATTGTCGCACTGGATAGGTGAGCCTGCACATTTTCAAATGAGCCATAGAACTCATCAGCAAGAAAGGTTTGATAAGCGATAGCTCCTGTTGGAAGAATTAAAGAAGCCGCAAGTATAGCTGATACCATGTTTTTCTTAATAAACCTGTTAACTCTTCCACCTTTTTCGAGGCGTGCTTTTCTCACTCCCATTTTTGATCGTTCGTGCAGTGTTGGTGGAATGACAATTTTGTTTATCTCCTGCTTGATATTACTCACACGTATCAGCCTCCCTCATGTGCTTTCGAAGTTTCCCTAACGCACGGTACAAGATCGTTTTTGCAGTGCCTAAAGGTATTTCTACTATCTCTGCAATTTCTTTGAAGGAATATCCTTCATAGAATCTCAAGGTAACGACGCTTTTTTCTTCTTCACTTAATTTTTCCAATAGTTCATGAAGCGTGATGCTAAGGAGCGTATCCTGGTCTTCCAATCCGATCATTTCCTCATATTCCGGTTTAAGTTGAACTACTTTTTTATTTTTTTTCAATATATTTAATGAAGTAGTAATCGCAATTTTGATTAACCAGGTTTTAAAATACGCAGGATTCTTTAACGTTTCAATATTCTTAAAAGCACGGTATGCGACCTCTTGTACGACATCTAACGCATCACTTTCATTTTTCACATACACATAGGCCATTCTGTAAATATCCTCTTCATATTGTTTAAAAAGTTTTAAAAACGCCTTATCATCGCCTTTTTGAGCTTTCTTAACTAATCGATCGATGTCCTTCACCCCTTATTATCTTCTTTCATCCATTAGACAACTGAAAAGACGATTTGGCTTTCATTTTTTTATAAAAGTAAAAATAATAGAGAACTATGAATTGCTGTAGATCATTAAACCAACGCTCTATTCCAGTATTATACATTACAAACCATTAGTCTTGGACTTTGTGTCAGATAAGCTCTTCCCTAGTCAAAAATCAAACAACTGGTTACACTAAAAGAGAATGATGTTAAAGAGGAGAGTACATAATGAAAGCACTTGTATTTGAAAAGTTTGGCGGACCGGATGTCCTCCACTATCAGGAGATTGATTCTCCCCAAATAGGACCGGATGAAATGTTAGTGGAAATGAAGGCAATCGGTCTGAATTTCGCCGATGTATATAGAAGAAAAGGGAATTATCACTTAGCAGGAGATCCACCGTACATTTGTGGATATGAAGGAGCAGGCGTCGTCAAAGAGATTGGAGCCAACGTGCAAGGAATGGCTGTTGGGGACCGCATCGCTTTTGCCGATGTACCTTATGCGAATGCGGAACTTGTGGGCGTGCCAAAGGATAAAGCCATCCCATTGCCGGATGACATATCGTATGAAACGGCTGCATCCCTTTTGTTACAAGGACTTACAGCTCATTACTTAACGAAAGACAGCTATAGTATCAAGAGTGGGGATACCGTTTTAGTCCATGCTGCAGCCGGCGGAGTAGGACAACTCCTCGTTCAAATCATTAAGATATTAGGTGGCACAGTCATAGGATTAACGTCTACGGAAGAAAAAAGGCAGGCGGCGCTTGCGGTTGGGGCCGATCACATGATTTTATACAGTGAAGACTGGAAACAACAAGTCCAGGATGTGACAGATGGTAACGGCGTGGACGTGGTATATGAATCAGTCGGTTCGACTCTGATGGACAGTTTCGAATCAACGCGCATCGGAGGGACGGTCGTCTTCTTCGGTATGGCAGGAGGCGATCCTGTTTCAGTTGATCCCCGGATGCTGATGGACACCTCGAAAACCTTGACCGGCGGGGATTTATGGAATGTATTGACGTCTCACGAAGAACGGGTAAACCGTTCCCACGAATTGTTCGGATGGATTCAGGCAGGTAAGCTAAAGATCTCTGAACCAACGGTCTTTCCTTTAAGCGAGGGTGCAAAAGCTCATGAGTATTTAGAAAGCAGGAAAAGCACAGGGAAGATTTTACTAACCCCTTAAATAAATTGAAAGTGACCCTTTCCAACTCTGAAGGGGTCTCTTCTTATAAATCCTGCGACAAACGGATCATATCCCTGCACTGAATTCCATTTTCGTAAATCTCTTCAGGATAATGTCTGACGAAGAAGTCCAAATCCACTCCAACAATCCTGAAACCACATTTTTGATAAAGGGCCAATTGACCAACCCCTGAATTCCCGGTCCCAACTTCAATAGTCTTGTACCCTTTCTCCCCAGCCACCTTTATGGCATCCATCACTAGCTGTTTACCGATTCCCATCCCATGCATCTCTTCTGCAACCGCCACATTCACTAGCTCGATGGTTTCCGGTCTTGTGGGCACTAATACGTACACGCCAACAATTTTCTTTTCGAGCTCCGCTACAAAGCATTCTCCCCTGGTGGTATATTCCTTCACAATGGTCTCTGAAGGATCTGCCAGGAGAAGCAATTTCATGGGAAGTTCTTCAGTCTCGTTTAGTTTCTTAATAATCATTTCCTACCTCCACTGATTCACTAAAATTTCCAATCTTAGAATAACTTATTCTGATCAACACATGAAGAAAAAATATTCATCTAGGCATATCACCTTTACTAACCTGAAAATAATAGTATACTGAAATTATTCTTCATCTTGAAGATAGTGGTTTAAGGCAGGACCCCTTATTGTAAATCGAAAAATTCCTTATTTGTAGCGGCTTACCAGTGTTGTTGGTAAGCTATTTTTTTGTTTATTATACATTACTACTTTTTAAGTTACAGAACATTACCGCAGATTTTGGTTAATATCTTTAAACTCTTTTTCACTCCTCAAAAATTCCGATGAAACATATTGTGTCGTATCCTCAATTTTATTCACAAGTCCGACCATCTTCATGCCGGAATATTCACCTTTACCCCGTTGATACCAAAATACATTCTTTCTTTTCTTGAGGTTTTCTCCTCTTTCACCAATCTGATTTTTAATAGATTCATTCTGTAAATGTGGATAAAGGAGCACCTTAACGATATATTCTTTATCTTTTTCAAGTCGGTCAGTTGTATATTGAAAATAGCCCTCTGAAGTGGTTGACACTTCTTCTTTTCTAATTAGCGTTTGGCCATCCCTTTCAAGGTGTTCAATTGTGAGTATTGCGCCTTCCGGTAAACCGGTCTCTCCTTTTATAACGATTTGGTTAGGGAAATTGTATACTTTTCCAGACAGGTCGTAAACGTTCTCATTTTGATTGGATGAAGACTGAGCTGAATCGGAAGTATGCTCTGGGTTGATAAGATAGTAACCTGCAAGAGGAGTAAGGATAAGAAGGGTCATAAGCACGGCTAGATTAGGGCCCGCCGATTGGAAGAGTCGTCGTTTCCAGTCCCTTCTATGCGCTTTCCTCCAAACAGTTTGGAATTCAACTGTCGACTTTTCATTTTCATCAACATGATCAAATAACTTCTTTAATCTATCTTTCTTCATATAACCCCGCCTTGGTAAGATCAAATTCCCCCTGCAATTCGAGACGCCTCAATTGCTTCAGTGCTGTATTCAACCTGGATTTCGCCGTGCCTAAGGGTATTCCCAGAATTTCTGAACACTCTCTCAATGTGAATTCCGAGTAAAAATGTAGAACAATGAGCTCCTTGCTTTTCCACGTAAGAGAATTGACGGCCATCCACAACTCATGCATACCACCTGACTTCAAGAAACTCTCTTCTATAGAATTAATTTGGTCCTTGGCCACTTCATCAGAAAAGAGCGTAAAACATTTCATTAGCTTCTGTTTCTTCATGACAGTTTTGGCAACATTCATTGTTATGGTGTAAATCCAAGGTTTAATTGGCCTCGTGTTATCGTACATATCGTACTTACTCAAAAGGCGGATAAACGTCTCCTGTGTTATATCATCTGCTAAACTGCGTGATTTTGTTAATAGCAAAGCTGTTCTGTAAACATAGTCTCTATTTTCCCTGAAAATCTGTTCTGCCCTCGACTCTTCAATAAACATTGAGAAAAATTCACTCCCCTCCACTACTTGTTTCTTCAGGGTTATTAAAGTAATCCAATAAAATGGTCCTTTGACCCGCACTCCCTTTTTCCACCGCATAAATAAAATCAAATAACTGTATTCGTGTATATTCATTTCCGTCTTTACGATCCTTTACCAAGCCTGGTGATTCTGCCCTAATATTCTCACCATTACTACCGTATATCTTCTTAATATCGTCAGGTTGTTCTTCGGGGTTAAACGAAACCACTAATTTTTGATTCTCACCTTTTTCATCTCTCGAAAAATTTGCACTATATGTTTTGTCCTTGGCCACTTCTACAATGTCATCCTCCAGCACCCTATTACTCTCAATATCTTTTAATTCAACCCTGATATGCGAACCCGCCTCTAATGAACTGGTACCGTTAACTGAAACCTTGTTGCCGATAGTCTTAACGTTTCCTGCCATTTTCACTTCTTTTTTGGATGCGACACAACCGCTGCATATTAGTACTAGAAGTCCCATTATAATTAGTATTTTATGATTTCCCACTCTCTTCTCCCCCTTAATCCTGCTTAGCATTCAACTCTATTACTAATAAACTGTTAAAAGGGTTCGGTGGTAGATCCATTTTTTTCTAAAAAAACAAGCGAAAGAGCTCCACTCCTAACAAAGGTGTGAAGCTCTGATTATATCCTTTTACTTATTCCAACTCTTTCTTCTTCTGATCAGATTCCTGAATAAATCTTATAAGAAACGCAGTCCCTGCACAGTTTAGAATAATACTCGCACTAAGGATGACAGCCCACAACGGGGTTGGGAGCGGGAGAATAAATGATAATACTAAGACTAAAATTCCTGCTAATACAAATACGATACCTTTTGTTGCACGATTCATGAATCTTCCTCCAGGAAAAAAATTAAGATATTATATATTTTAACATAAATATCCATTATCGACGGTTGTTGCTTTTGATATGAATTAATTCACTACCTCCCAAACACGGCCATCTTCCATTGGGATGATCTTACCTAGAAAGCCAAAGGTTCTGAATGTCAGTTCTTCTCCCGTCTCATAGTCATAAGTCCTCTCGTAGGAAGAAAAAAATCCAACGTTTCTAAAATGGCCGGATCGTCCCCAGACGGCTTGATTGTCCTTTTCACAGTAGTTAACTCCTCCATCATTTGTACAAACAATGTCATTCTCATCCAACATCCATTCCTCCATTTCTTCACTCGTTGGAGAGGAATAATCCAATAGGGCAAATAACATGATGAATATAACGATTCCTGGAATGAACATTTTCTTTTTTGATAACACAATAAACCACCTTTAATAAGCTTACACTTTTTGTTTAATCAATCGAATGCATCCCTCAGCCGATGACTTGGACGTATCCACCTTTACATCATAATTCATATCTTTGTGCACGATAGTAGCCTGTGATACAGCCATTCCTTCAATCCGGTCCCCGCGTTCTTTCTCACGTGCAGCAGCGACGTCCGGATCACAGAAGACACCGACCCATAGTACCTGGAGTCCGTCCAAGGCAGTCTCCCATTTTTCACGTCCCTTCACTCCGCTTAAGAAGACATCATCGATGATGATCCGGGCACCTCTTCGTGCCATCTCTCCGATACCGTGCATCCAAGCTGTTTCCAGTTTTTGAAATTCTGTACCAGGGTGGACCGATCCGTCTCCATTAAAGGTAAGCCCGGAGTCTTTCTTGAGCATGGCTTCAGGCATAGACTTGATCAGGTCATCTATGCCGAATCTCAGCCATGGCTCGGTTAATGAATTCTGTAGGTATCTTGCCAGGGTTGTTTTACCGGAGCTTGATCCGCCGTTTAGGATGATGATATTGGTCATTTGGGGTTACCTCCAATTCTATTTGAGTGTTTTCATAAAAGGGTAGCTGCCTTTTAAGCTTAAATGTGGCCTGTATTATCGTTTCATAATGACTTCCGAAAACCGTAGCTGCAATAATGATCCGATTTCCAACCCATATAATCCACTTTTTTGATATATGATCCGCCTTGAGAAAATAGGGTCCGACTTAAGGATTTATAATCTGGTTTGAGGATTATTGAAATTTAGGAATTAATCGAAATCAACCTGTTCTTCACTTATTCATGAATTCGCATTTCAAGCTCAAGGTCTTCTAGAATTTCATCTTCACCTTCAGGATTTTTTATTATAGGGGTTATGGTTAAAGACCCTACATCCTGTATCGGCTCAAACAGAACTTTACTTTTGAATTGCTTTCTATTATCAATATTCTCGATAAAAATCATATCTTTTTTTATCATGTCAACTGCTTCTCCAGTATCTGTTATTATATTGAATTCGAGTGCTTGTTCATTAAAGTCATCATTATTTGAAGGAACCGAAAATGTATAGTCCATTTTTGTACTGCTTGGAGTTAATTTGATAGATTCAATTGTAAAAGTATAGTCTTTGGTAGTAACAGTTTTCTCAAGATGAATGACAGTGTTTTGTTCTGCTTTACTTGCAGTTAATTGAAACTTCCAGTGACCTTTTTTATTTAACACTTCCGTTACATCTATAAAAAAATTAACTTTATCTTTTGACTTCGGCAAATCATTGTCTTCAATGGTAATGGTTCCAGTAATATAGTCATTTTCTAAAGTAGAAAGAATGGAATATCCAACTTCCTGTGAATCAACTTTAATATCTGCCTTTGCAATGCCTAAGGTCTTATATTGTTTCATCGTTTCAGGATCCTTTTCTTTAAAAGGGATTGAGTATCCTATTTCTAATCTTGAATGATCATAATAAACGTCTGTGACAGTCATTGAAATTCCATTTTGATCAACTGTTTGACCAATGGATTTCACTAAACCTTTCTCATCTGCAGTTTCTAATCCAGCATCTGTAAATGGCAATACAGAATTGATGAATGGAATCTTACTTAATACATCTGCCATTGTTGGGGAAACGTACCCACTTCCCAATAAGATAACAAGGAAAAGAATTGCGGTTGCAACAGAATATAGAATTTTTTCACTTCTTCTATCCTTCCTGACACTTCCAAATATCCCCTTTTCAATTACAGCATCTAACTCATCGATCGGTACCTCTACATTCTCAACATCATCTTTGAATTTGCTAATAACTTTATTCATTTACACAATCCTCCCCTATCAAGCTTCGTAGTTTCTGGAGAGCACGATGAAGGTTCGATTTTACTGTACCTTCAGGAAGATCCAATATTTCCGCTATTTGTTTCAGTGTTTTGTCTTGATAATATTTAAGAATAATGATGGTTCTGTACCGATCCTTCAGACCATCGATAGCATCAAATAGGTCTAATTTGTAATCACTTTTAAATTCTCTAAGTCGAATATCATCTAGGATTTCTAAGTCAAGTGGGATGACTTTTTTCTTCTTTTTTATAAAGTCCAATGAGGAATTGATCACTATCCTCATTAACCAGCTGGAAAAATAATTCGGCTCCTTAAGATTCTTTATGGATACGAGTGCTTTATATATCGAATCCTGAACAATATCCAGTGAATCATCCTTATTTTTTGTGTAAAGGAAAGCAGTCCTGTAAATCTTCACCTTTTCTTCCTCAATGAGTTGAGCAAATGCTTTTTTATCTCCCTTTTTTGCTTTTTCTACCAACTTGTATTTATTCATATTGCCCTCCTTTCTTTCATTTATTAGACATGTCAGGGGGCCAGACAGTTCCAATAAAAAGAAAAAAGTTGGCATTTCGTTATATGCTAGCTAATCAGTTTATGCGAAATTCATTGAAACATTTTCCATCTCCACCCGTATAGATTGATAAGGGGGAATAATTGATGAAAAAACTATGTATGTACTTTCTCATAATTACGTCACTTTTCACTTTTATGGCTGGATGTACCTCACCCAAAGAAAGTGATACAAATGCAGATACGATTCAAACCTTTTTAAAAGATGAATTTACAGGACCTGATAAAGAGCTATCGGATGCATTTAACCAGGAAGGGGCATTTCCTCCTGAGTTAAAAGAGTATGTAAAAGAAACCTATAAGCCTCTCGTGATGGATTGGGAAGATCTATTGAATAAGAATCATATCCTGTTATTTCACCGCATTGCTTATGAAAAAGGATATCAATTGAAGCCGGTCAATATTGAAGTGAAAAAGGATCAAGACCTCGCTTATGAGTATGAAGTCAAAGTGGAATATAGCAAGGATGGGGAAACCGATACCGCAAAGGTCAGTGGCCGTATAAACCTCAATGATGATGGAAAGATTGTGACGAACCGAAATATGGATGATGGGGGATTATTGGAGAAGTTGAATCAGTAAGACCCAACTTAAGGGACCTTCTAAACGATGAAGGTCCCTTTTATTTTTCATGTCTTTCAATCTTCAAAACATCCTCATAAGGAGTCAGATACTCTTTACCATCCGTTGTAAAATCCGCTTTTTGACGATTGATTTCAGTATACTGAACCACCCTGCCTTCATGAAGAAAGACGAGTAAGTAGATATCATCCCTGTTGCTGATATTATTGGAATCTTCGTATTCAACCTTAAGCTTCTTTTCTATACTTTCTTGTGAGGTATAGGGTGGAAACAAATAGGCTTTGTCCCATTTGAAGTCCGCTATTGAATGAATCTCAATCTCCTTGTTTTGCAGTTCTTTCACCATGAAATCCACTGTATTCTCAAATGTTTTATTCTGCTCGGCATCACTGCTACTACAGGCTGTGATAACCATTGCCAGGAAGAAAAAAGCGAGCGTCCTCAACGGATTCATGCAGAAGGTCCACCCCCACCACCTGTTTGATTATTCGCGTTCGTGGATTGTTGGGAATGCTGAACCGACTTTTGATAAGCTTCGTCTCTTGGATTGGAAGAATTCTTTTTAATGCTGTCTCCATAAAACTCCATTTTCCTTGAACCGATGAATATACGGATGGCAAAATATAGAATGACGATTCCCAGAAAGATCAAGAAATACATGATTACACACCTCCGGAATTTGGTTTATATTCACTGTAACATATATGGTTTATACGTTTTTTTCTTTATGAGAGTTTACATGTTTTAAATACTCGATCTTCCCCAAGTCCTTATGATTATTCTGGTCTGCCCGGTAGCTGTCCTTGGAGGAAGCTTCGTACACACGCAAATATTGTTCGGGATTCAACAGATAATAGGTCACTTCTTCCTTTCGATGCATCTCTAAACCCTCCATCCGAACTCCAGCAAATTCCGGCAGCGTATCGATGATCCCAAACTCCACGGATAATCCATCTTTCGAAAATTCATGTTCATGCAGATCAATCAGCACATAGTCCATGGAATTCATGACCTCAACAATTTCATTCCAGTTATGTATGGATGTTTCAGCCGGCACTTCCCATCCCCTCTTATCGCCAGGCACATGGATGTCCAGATCCTGTGCATCCCAGCTACTTCCGGTGACCACTTCCAATCCCACCGAACCCATTAGCAGTGGCGTAATTCCGACCCCATTTAGCTTTCTGGCAATCTTAAAAAATTCATTAAACTTTTGGGTCATAGACAAATTCCTCCCTGAGAATACTCATCCGCAGTCGGTCGACGAACTCTCCGTTTCTCAATCGATCCTGCCTTAAAGTGCCTTCTTCCACATATCCCATTTTCCTGTAGGAATTAATGGCTTTTTCATTATCGATCTCTACTCTTAGCCATATCTTGTTCAACCCGAGTTCCTTGAACCCCCATTGAAGCATCTCGCGCATGGCTGCTAACCCGTAGCCTTTTCCCCAGTAATTTTTATCACCAATCGCAATCCCAAGTTCTGCATGTTTATTTAACCGGTCAATATTTTTTAAATCAATCCAGCCGATGTGTTTGCCTTCTCCCGTCATGATCGCCTTTTGTTCATATCCATTGGTTTTGTTGATGCACATGTCGATCCAGGCACGGGTTTCTTCCAGGCTGAAGGGAGGATATTTTTCCGGCATGTTTAAGTGTTTGGTCACTTCTTGGTCCAGACACCAATGGTATCGGTCTTCTGCATCATCCAACGTCAATTCTCTTAGTGTCACATATGCGGTTGTTTTCATAGTCATGATTCCTTTCAAACTTGTATGCTTTTATAATGCTCTAATATCTCTGTTAGAATTTCTTCGCTGTATCCCGTTTTCCCATGAATCCTTTCAGCCCACTCAGACACCGTTTCAAGCTTCGGGTCTTTCATCAATCCTTCTGTCGTACTCAGAAAGCTCTCCCAATTATAAAACTCCCAATGCGCCGTTTCAGATTGGTACGGGATTCTGCACTCCAATAATGGATGATTCTTTATCATATGTTGAGAATGTTCAGCAGCCTTCAAGAAGATATCCATCTCGATTCGTTCAGTCTGGAAAACCTGTTTCGATACTTTTCCATTAGGTCGATGATACAGGATTTCAGTTCCTGCTGGATGAGCTTGAACCTGCACCTTTGCAGCAGGAAAGAAACCACTTAATTTTTCGTTGGAGTAATCGGGACTCTTCGTATCTATTAAAATCGGCTTCAACCATTGATCGCCCAGGTCACAAAGGAATCGTTCCCCTTTTTCATTCAGAGCGATGACGGCCGCATGAGCCTCTTCCGAATTCAGGTTATGACCGACGGGATACGCCTCGACGCCGTCTCTTTTAAATTCATCCAGTAACCAGAGAGCGAGATCGAAACAATTCCCCGACATGCCGTATTGTTCCCGATGTTCACGCATAAGAGAGACATCCCGCTGCTTCTTTACACTCCCCTGATGATAAAACCAGACTTTCGTTAACGTTTCCATGGGAAAATCATTAAATTTTGTCCATGTTTTCAATATGCTTTCTGAAGCGTTCATACTTGCACCTTCTTTACTTGATCTATGTATGGCATAATATAGCTTTTATATTCATCCGTTAATCCACCCGGCAGTTCATACAGTTTGAAAAATCGGACTTCAACCGATTCGGTTTCATCGATGTCCATTTTTCCCCTCACATCCTTTGTGACATAAACAGCCGTGACGGAATATAGTTCATCCCCATTCGATACTTTGAAATAATAGTCCTTACCGGAGAAGATATTTACAAGGGTCAGTTCCCCAATCTCAAGACCGGTTTCTTCCTTCACTTCTCTCCTTGCCGTCTCCTCTAAACTTTCACCCAGTTCCATCAATCCTCCCAGAAGCCCCCAGCCACCGTCTGTCCGGTGTTGGAGAAGGACTTCCTGTTGGTCGTTTAAGATGATGACGACAGCCCCGGGGAGAATGAGGGGTCTGGTGCCAACGAGTTTACGCAGATCTTTGACGTAGTTCATTATTTTCCTCCTTGTGCCATGTACCATAACGATCATTCAACCTGATTCAAGAACATCACCCTTTATGTCTTGCTTCTTCAATCTTAATACTTCTGATTTTCGAAACAATAAAATTCATCAGAAACCCAACGACTAAATAAACCAGTAAAAGTACATCTTTCGCTTCTTTCCAGATGAATCTTGTCGCAACAAACAGGGCAAGCGATCCCAGCACGGCTGTCAACCACAACCCCACTTGAAACGTTTTCTATGACATAGAATCCATCCTTTTTTAATTTTTTTCTAGAGTAAATGTTTCCTCTTGATCATCCCACTTCACCGTTACCTCTATCTCGGAATCTTCATTCATTTTGACATTGGTCGGATTCGCTTCTCTGCTGTCCCGGATGACTCCATTTTCTTCAAGCGTCACACCCGCTCTACCAAACTCTCCGTGGTCCTCCTCGACTGTATAGCCAATGTCACCAACAGAATCAACATCATCCCCTACGTACTTCAGGACGAAATCCTGTTTTTCAAAATCACTGGACTGATTGACGCTTAGGTCACCTTTCCAGTGATCGGATTCACCTGAGAAGGAGAAATCTTTGGTGTTGCAGGCAGTTAACAGAAGAATCGTTCCAATTATGAAAAGTATTTTCTTCAGCATGTGCTCATCCCCTTAACTTGATTTTTCCCGATGCGATAAATCCCCCTCCATTACAATCCTGCTCCCCTCTTCCCATAACTCAACAACGGTAAGACTGGTATCATGAATGAATGGAGGTTCCCATAATCTCTCCAAGGGAAGGTTTTTGAAATAAGCTAGCAATGTTTTGATGACAACAGAGTGGGTAACGACTAAGATATTCCCTGAATCGTAGATCTCACGAATCGAGCTCATACATTTCAATACTCTGTCCCTTACTTCATCAAAGCGTTCTCCACCCAGTGGTTGATAAAGATGAGGCGTATTCCAAAATGAGTGAAACTCGTCGGGATGGTTCGCCTTAATGTGTGAAACCGTTTCTCCCTCCCAAATCCCCATATTGATTTCCCTCAATCTTTCATCCATGATGATCGGAATTTCGTTGTTACCCCTAATTAAGCCTGCTGTCTTTTCGGTTCTTTTACTTGGACTTGAATAGATGGCCTCGAACTCAACCTCTTTCAGTCTGTTTCCTAAAAGCGTGGCATGTTCTTTCCCTTTATTTGTGAGGCTTGAATCTCTCCAGCCCTGCATTCTTTTTTCCGTGTTCCACTCGGTTTCTCCGTGCCTTGTAATATATAAGGTTAGCAAAACAATCCTCTCCCTTTAAGCAGGTATGAACTGGTATGAACTAGATCACACCGAATCTCTCCAATGCAAAAGTGATTCCATCTTCACTGGATTTTTTGGTCACATAATCCGCAACCCTTTTCAATCTGTCACTACCATTTCCCATCGCAATCCCAAGACCCGCAAGTTCCAGCATATCCACATCATTATCCCCGTCACCGAAAGCGATGGCTTCAGATGGTTGCAAATCATAATAATCTAATACTTTCTTTATGGCTAATGACTTTGACACATCTTCTTGCAACACATTTAACACGTAGGGATGCCATCTTCTGAAGGTAAGATGAGGAAACCTCTGTTGATATGATTTCACCACTTCATCCGTTGCAAATAAACACATCAAGTAGACATCCTGTTCACCAATAAGATCGGCCTGCACAGGATATTCATCCAACGATAACGTTTCCTTCAATGCCCGGGCTATTTCTTCTTCCTCCACTCCGTTCATACAGAAGCTTTCGGTATAGAAAGAAAGGCCATGCTTGCCATGGGCGAAATCCACAATCTCTTTTACCAGATTCCGGTCCATGGGAACTTGATGAATCACTTTTTCGTTATGTTTGACATAGCCGCCATTTGCTGTGATAAACGTATCGATTCCTAAATCCTTTATCTCCTGGCACATGGATAAGGGTCGTCCCGTTGCTGCCACCAATTTGAACCCTTTGTTCTTTAGTGTATGTATGACGTCTTTCGTCTTATCTGGTATGCTCCCATTTTCGTGATGAGTGATCGTTCCATCGATGTCAAAGAAAACGATTTTGTACTTCATCTGTCTCCTCCCTGAACTAACAGTTTTATTACTGACAATTCCAATTATTCCAGTTTATTGACAACAACTCAATATATAGTGATAAAAAAGAAGCTTATCATTAGAAATTGATAAGCTTCCCTCCTCACATGTGATGAATGTCTCTTGTTTCTTCAATCTGTTCAAGATGCCCTTTTGCATGTCCCGCTACCATCTTGATCATTTTTCTAACGGTCAGCTCACCCTGGTCTTCCGTTTGAATTTTTCTATCAAGGGAGTCCGGTAAGCTTCCACAAAGATTGAGTACGTGTTCCCGTATCAATTTAAAAAGGGATACTTCGGTTTCGATTGATCGACCTTTGTAATTCGTTCCCGTTTCCCAAAGATTGGGGTCATATGGATTATTCTTATAATTCCTGCCATCTTCAGCCAGCGCAAACTTGATACGATGGAACATGGTCAAGTCCGAATCAATGAAATGTAGCACGGTTTGCCGAATGGACCATTTCCCTTCAGCTCTAACCAAGTCCAATTCATCGTTAGATAACCCCTTAAGCACGGTATCTATTCGGTCAATCCCACTCTTATATAGCGATAATATCTCTTCATCTGACATAAACAACTCTTCCCAATGTGAAACGAGGTATCCATCTGGGTCCTTCACCATCATTAGCTGGCCAAATCCCGGATCTACTTCCAATTCATAAGCAACTTGTTCTTCCTCAAACTTTCGCTTCAGGTTTTCAATTTTCTCTCCCATAATATAAAACCGCTGGCCCGGATCAGGTTTGACAAAAGCGACATCGGTATATTTCTTGAAATCTTCTTGGTTTCCTTCCGTAAATAAAACAGCCCCACCACTAGGAAGCTTCCATTGTGCAATCGTATCTTCTCTCCATTCCTCAGTCCAACCAAATAAATGACGATAGAATGAAAGAGATTGTTCAAGATCATCCACCTTTAAAACCAATCTAGGCTTTACACTTTGCATATCTTCACTCCTACGAAAAATTTAGTATCCTAACTAACCCTGGTACCTTGATGAAACACCATTTGCCATCTCTCATCTGCCCATTTCCAAATCGAACTTCTTAACGAATGTTGCTCCGTTTCCTCATTGAAAATTCTATATGTAGCCAATACGATTTCATCCGATAGTGGATGGACTTCAAAGTGATCCATTGTCATCTTCACTACCCCAATACCTTCTTCGCTGATTTCCTCATCTTGATAAAGAAACTTACCCGAACTCCCAATCTCAAAAAATCCCTCTGCAAGAATCTGGGTAAGCTCTGTTTTGGATGAGCGAATTTCTGGTTTTAATAGATTTTCTTCTAGGCGTTGGAGTTGGTCTTTTACTGTTTTATTCATCACTTTCTTCTTCCCCTTTTGAACTGCTCAAACTGCTACTCACCAATATATCTTTTATTTCCATAATAGAAGAAACAATTGCATACGGAGTATGATCCGTTGGCTTTTCTTCCCTTCTGAAATTAACCCATATCGCTTCCATTCCTGCTTCCATGGGACCAACTACATCATGCGTCCACGAGTCGCCTATGAATATCGTCTCTTCAGGTTTCTTATTAAATGCTTCTAGAGCAATAGTATAGATTCTAGAATCGGGCTTTCTAATACCTAATGGTTCTGCATGGATGATCTTATCTTGACTGAATATATCCCCTAACCCCATATTGATTATCTTTTGTTGAGGGTCATAAAGTCCGTTTGTAACAATTCCAACTTCAAATTGCTTATTCAGTTCATTCATTAAATTTAATACGGATTCATCGGCAGTAATAAAATTCATACTCCTGTTAACAAAGAGTGATTCAAGCTGATCAATTTCCTCAATGTCTGCTCTCACGTCCAAGGAATCAAGAGCACTCTTCCATCTTTCTCTTTTAAATTCAAATGTAGTTAGTTCACCACTTACAAGTTTATCGATTAGAGATCTTGGAGGTTGTTTTAATTGCTTCAAAAATTGTTGATCGTCCATTCCCTTTGTCAAAGGATGCTCCGCTAGCGTCTGCACCAGTCCCTCGTCAAACCAGGAAGAATTTTCAAGAAGCGTGTCATCCAGGTCAAATAAAAGAAGGCTATACTTTTTCGTTGGCTTATCTGTCAGATTCATAAGAACCACTCCTTACGGATGTAACCGTCCCATCACCACAGTATCGTAGTAACGTCCATCCGATAATAATTTATCACTCTTCAATACTCCTTCAAATTCAAACCCGTTATTCTTATAGAGCATGATGGCTTTTTCATTGGTTTCGAGGACATTCAAGGTGATCTTCTTAATGCCGTTATCATCTGCCCAGCGTATGCTCATCTTTAATAGATTTTTCCCGATGCCGTATCCCCAGAATTCCTGTAAAACACCTACACCGAACTCTACCTTATGAGCAATCCGCTTTAATGATTTCCCTTCGCACCTGGAGAAACCGGCAATCCTTACCCCTACTTCACAAACCAAAAAGAGATTCTGGGGACTCGCTGTATCTTCAATGATTATTTGTTTAAAACCCGCCTCATCTATGTACGCTTCACCTTTTTCCCTATCCATGTTTTCTGTCTCTCCATCGACCTGGAGCCTAACTTCTGACAGGTTCTGAGCATCTTCTATTTTTGCTGATCTGATGGTATAGGGCAGATTTCGAATATAAAATGTTATTGGTTGAATAATGATCTCGATCCACTCCTTGGAATTGTGCTCAATATACTCTGAAACTATTATCCATTAATTTCTAATTCCTAACAATAGGTAACTTCAAGACGTAGCACTCGAATACCTTCCCAATCCCTTCATCCACAAAAACTTCGTAAAAACCGAAATGATAATAGTCAACACCAACAACCCCATTAACTGAACTAATGATATTCCATGAAAAAGGGCATAAGTCGGAACCGCAGCCACAATCCCAACAGGAACCAGGGTATAAAGAAGCCACTTGATCATCGGAGGATAAAGATCAACTGGATACTTTCCCATCGTCCATATACTCGAAAACAGGACGAACCCGCCTCCTGTTCTTCCCAGCCAAAATGACAGCGTGCCGATCCACATTCTGAATGAGTAGCTGATGATGAGAGAGCATGATAACAAAAGGACGAACTGAATGAAATGAAGAAGTACCACCTCTTCTAAATGGAAAAAGACAGCCCCCGTTATGACGGTCACCCCAAGGATGATGTCAGGGATTGCCCATACATTACAGCTCCCGAAGCTCGATAGGAACTGGGCATTCTCCGGAAGTAAGAGCGTTTCATCCAAGTGACCATCCACCACCTTGTCTGGAAGGGCTTCGAGATTCCCCATGACAAAAAGGGAAAGGGCACCAGCCACCAATTGATAGACTCCTAATAACGTGATGATTTCAACAAACGTCCATCCTGCCAGGAATTCTGTAAACTGAAACACAATCCGGAGGCCGAATACCCCGCTTGCAAAATAGAATAGTGAAGAAAGAGCCTGAGTAAGAAAATTCACCCGGTAAGGCAGCTGGGTAATGAGCGACGTTCTAAAGAACAGGAATACTAAAGCAAACTTTTTTCTCATTTCTTAACCTCCTAGAGCAGAATATCTTTTAATGCCTTTTTTATATATAAAGGTGCTGCATAGGACCAGAATGCCGATCCAGCCATACTGCAGGGCAAGGCCGTGAAGGATAGAGATGCCACTGGTCCAGGTCAGGACTTCAGCCGGGAAGCCCAACATCCCGTAAAAAGGAAGATAGTATAGCCAATCACCGAAACCACCCTGTATAAGAAAAAGTGGAGCCACTTCTCCCCCGATAAAAAAGATGGCCACTTCACCAGCGTTGACCAATGATTGCGTTTTTTCTGTCCAGAAGGCAGCAAGGGTCAGCAAGTAAAGCCACAGAAAGCGAAGGATACAGGCATTGATGACAGTCAGGATAAAGAGAATGATGCGTGTAACCGATAGTGTACTTTCCGGGCTGAGCCAAATCCAAAGGGCCATAAGCAAGGGGATTGAAACGGTGTAGGATACTATTTTTACAGCGAGGTTTTCTCCTATCACGACATATAGCAGATGATGAGGCTTCAATAATAGATTCGTTAGTTCTCCATTATAAATCTGCATGCCCAGCATATGGTGTTCATACGAGACCGTCAGCTGTCGCACCAAAACAATCGCTAAATAATAGTCCATAAACTGATTGGATCCCCAGCCTCCAACGACCTGCCCTTCTGCCGTGACCGTTTGCCAAACAAATAATGAAACCAACGGGGTAATCAAATGGGAAAATACGAGGAGGTAAATGAATGACCTCCAGCTAAACACATCCATCGTCTTCCACACCGTATAGCCCTTAAGCAGACGAAAGGAATTGAGAACAGCGATTCTACTCATCTATCACACCACCTCCGTTGTATATAATTGTTGGATCGTGTTTTCAAATGGTGGATGTTCGACAGTTAAGTCAAGAATGGAATACTCCGATAATAAGCGTGCGGTCACGGAAGGAACTTGTGCGTTCGGAACACGCATGGTGTACTTCCCACCCTGTCCCTCTTCAACCATTCCGGATAAGTCAGGAGGCAGCACGCTGGAATGCTCAAGGGTAAACACAATAAATTTATAGGGAGTCAACCGTTCGACCAAGTGATCGATCTCTCCATCGAATCGCAACCGGCCTTTATCAATGACCATAATTCTTCTACAAAGCTGGGTTACATCCTCCATGTAATGAGAGGTCAACAGGATCGTCGCATTGGTTTCGCGATTATATTCTTTCAAGAAATGCCGGATCCGTTGCTGTGCATTGGAATCAAGACCGATCGTCGGTTCATCGAGAAAAAGGACTTCGGGGTTATACACCAAAGAACAGGCTAATCCACAACGCATTCTCTCTCCTAAAGAAAGTGTTCGAAGAGGCTTTTTAAAATAGGGTTCAATTTGCAGCCAATCGACGATTCTATTTAAATCCTTGGAGAACTCCTTAAAATCGAGATCATAGATAATTCTCTGCATATGAAGCGCGTCCAGTGCTGTCAAATCAGCCGGTGCAAAGAGAGGCTTGCTTCCTCGGATCAATGCAATCCTCTTCAGATACTCATGTTGACGTTGATAAGGTGTAAATCCAAGCACCGTCACTTCTCCTTTCGAAGGATGCAGTATGCCGCTAAGCATCTTCAAGGTGGTACTCTTTCCCGCTCCGTTCGACCCGATAAACCCGACCATCTCCCCTCTCTGAATGTCAAAAGAAAGATCCGTCACAGCACAAATCTCCCTTTTCTCCCGTTTCATAAAACTTGATAGAGCTCCTTTGAGACCCGATTCCCTGACAGGGACTTCATAGGTCTTCCCTAAATTCTGCACCTGCAGCATATAACCTCTCCTTTTTTTGGTTGAAAATTCCAAATACTTTACCTATACTTTAATCGTAGCACTCTGTTGCAAGGTTCGAGGGTTTAGCAAAATAGACGTGGAATGATCATTTAAAATACATAAAAAAGTCGGAATGAGACTTTCATGTTTTACTTCAATGTTTTGAGGGGGGGATATGATGAATTTGCGTGTTTATAGAGGAATCGAAATCACACGGCCATTTAACTTAAGTGCCGACCTGCTCAGAAAATATGAAACATGGGGATTCATCCCTCATGCCCCTCGAGGGAAAAACAACTATCGGCAATATAGCGAGATACATAAGAGATTTTTCGAAGCATCCCGTCATATGATGGCTGGATATTCATGGACAGAAGTGGCCAAAATGATGAGACATCTTGTGAAAAAAGAACGGGAAGCGGCTATTATTTTGGCAGTGGAATTTCAGGCCGTACTGGTTAATAACTACAAAGAAAGCACATTGGTCATCGAGCAATTGCAATCAACGTTAAGCAATCAGGAAATTCCCCCAAAGGTTCAAGTTGAACGACCCGTCACCTACAAAGAGGTATCCAAGCGATTGAGCCTGCCGATTTCTACTTTGAGAGTGTGGGAGCAGCAAGAACTATTTGAAGCCAGCAGAGGAGAGAATAACTATCGCTACTTCGATGGGGCATTGATGAACAAACTATTTATCATTAAACTACTGCGTTTATCCGGTATGGGATTCGATCAATGCAGGGAGGTTCTTAAAGGGATTGAGAGGAAAAACTACCGAGATATCCTTCCCATCCTTCAAGGTCGGATCGTGGATATGAGAGAGCAGATGAATAAGGGATTGAAGTCGTTGGGGACGTTGAATGAGTTGGTGACTTATTTGGAAGAGGTAGATTATTTTAGTGATTTGTCGGAGTAAGAAATAAAGCAGAAAAAAGCTGGAGATCATTTATGATCCCAGCTTTTCACTCTCCACCATTCACCTCTGCGACGGCCACGCCCCCTGCATCTTCCTCAATTGCATGATCTGACCCGTATGGTAAGCATCATGCATCATGATGTCCAACAATTTCTCTTCAAGAGAATGTTCTTCAAGCATTTCAGCCGTTGCTTTACTAAGTGCTTCCCTTAAGCGACCATGGGCCGATTCAATACGCTCAACGACTGCTCCCCATTCCTTGTCATCATTTATTTGTTCCGTTAGATAGAAAGTATCATTACCATCGAGAGTTTGGTTCCATTCACGCCCTTCTAATTGTGCCGTCAATCTTTCTTTATAATAAGTAAGGTGATTCACATTTTCCCATATGGTTTTCGCCGCTTCTCCATCCGGTCTCCAACAAGCCTGTTCAGCAGTGAGTCCTTCTATTGCTGGTTTTAGGGGCGCATACCAACTTTCCTGGTCGTATGTGGTGTCGAGCATTCTTAAGAGTAGATCTGTTCGATTCATTTTCTCTTTCCTCCTACAAATTAATCTATCTTCTTAGTATTTCATCAAAGATTGGATAATTCCTTTTAAAAACACAAAATAGAAAACTCTTCTCCAACAAACCAGGATTCTTATTCCACTCTCTCTTCTGTTAATCCAATGTGTCATGATAAATTGAAACATATAGAAAAGGCGCATATCTTAACTCGTGATATGCGCCAGTAAACCTATTCTATTTTTTTATATGTGCCCAACAACCTTTTCAATTCACTGCCGGATACTTTTTGCGTGACAATTTCAATCATATAGTCACCGCTCTCTCCTTTTACAAAAACTTCATCTGTGTCTTCCACTTTGAACATATGCCATTGAATTCCGTTCATTTGCATTGAATCAATTTCTTCGCCTAGTGTCCTTACAAAATCGCCTGTTTTTCTGAGGTATGTGTCCTTAGGATGTATCCTTGTGTAAAGCAAACGAGATCCGGATCCCACTTCATTTACAGGCTTGTCATAACTGTAGACGACATAAGCGTGAAGATCCTTGCGGTATTTTTCAATACTGGCGGAAAAAGGGGAGAGTTTCGGGTCTTTAAACTCATAAAACAAAGGCATGGTCTCCCTTTGAATGGCCATTACTTCCTCTACTTCAGTCCGTTTTGTATCAGCATGTTCAATGACTTGGAGTTCCCTATCCCTCTCATCCCTAAAAGAGTGAAATCCGTCAAGATCAGGCTCGAGCTCATTTTCATGGAATGTTTTATTAATCTCCAAGCTTTTTGGATGTAAATAACTGACTAGTTCCCCGGTATCACTATATATCTCATGTTTCACCATGATTCCAGTATCTTTATCCACCCATATCCTAAATTTTTTTTCATCTGGTTGCATGGTATCGACCAGGCTATCGTCCAGTGTACCTGCAATGACCAGCGTATTATGTCCCAATAGTTTCTCATTTTGCTTTTCTATTGACCAATCATTTTCAGGTCTCAAGTATTTGGCGATGAATGTATAATTATAAAGCGAAATTCCCGCTAACATGTTTGGAGGGGTTTCCCTGAAAATGTTCATTGTATCGTATTCAAGAATATCGTCTGGGTCCATTTTGAAGATATCATCTGCCTTTACAACGGATATATTCTTTTCCGGCATTATGCCGAATTTTACATATTCCATTGAGTCCAAGTCAAGGTGCCAAACATGATTTTTGTTATAATACGTTTTACTTACCCTCTCTTTCGATATGGGATTCTTCGGGTCTGGATAATCAATTACCTTCTCGTATCCACCAACCACACCCTTATTTCTCACCTTATACTTAACCGTTGATTTGCTTAAATAGTAAGATTCGAATTCTCCGGCCGCTGTTTCAAAGTAATCGACTGAATTAAATAACTTATGGAGAACTTCCTCTTTTGTCATAACCTCATCGTTCTCTTTTGGCTGTGGGTGAGTATGCTCTTTATATTCTTGAATCTCATTCGATTTTTCATTCTTTTGAGAAAGACCTCTGTCTTTTGATAAGCCCAAATGATCCATGATAAAATAGCCGGCGACTCCCAAAAATAAGACTGAAAAACAGAAGCTTAAAACCAACCCTATACCAAAGTGCTTTTTGTCTCTACTCGGCTCACGATTACTCTTAAAGTGGTTCCTTACAACCGCTTTGTTTCTCTCCCTGAAATCTATATCTTTCAGAACCCGTTCGTCCAATTCTTGTTTCAATTGATCCAACATATCACTCATTTCCCTCCCCTCCTTTAAGCTTCTTCCGTAACATGTTTCTTCCTCTATGTAATCTGGACTTGATCGTTTGGCTGCTGATTCCCAACAAGTCTTCAATCTCCTTGTACGTTAATTCTTCATAATAAAAAAGAATCATGATTTCACGATATTTGATGGGAAGACCCAATACACTTTGGGATAGTTCTGTTTTTGCTTGGAGGTGAATTAAGTTGCTCTCCGGTGTATGATGACTAATCCCCCTTGAAGAAAAGAAATCATTAAACACAAGATTCCTAAAACTCCAGCTTTTCAACCGGTCCTTACACAGATTTACCGTTATGGAGTAAATCCATGTGTGATAGGATGATTCTTGACGAAACGTATCAAACTTTTGATAACACCTGATAAACACTTCCTGTGCCACATCCTCAGCAAGCTGCTCTTGTTTCAAATAGGTATAAGCAAGTCGAACAACCTTCTTCCCATACTCATCCATTAACCATTCAACCGTCTCTTCTCTGCTCATTTCATTTTGCTCCATAAACAACTTCTAATCCCCTATCATCATGTACTCCCTTTCAACCTTTAGACGATGCCCAAATTGAATGGTTGCATAAATTGCCAAAAAATCCTTTTTTCGTTTATTTTCATATTAGCATGGAGTCAATGACTGCCCCCCTACATAATTAATTCGATTCAAGAAAATAGTAAGTACACCACCCAAAAAGGAGACTTCCCGATGAAACCAGCCATCCTGCTAACCATTATATTATTACTTATTTTCCCATCGACGCCATCCGCATCGATTAATAATAGAGTTAAAGCTGCTTTTATCAGGGAAGGAAACGTGTGGACCTTAGCAGATGGAAAGGAAACTCAAGTCACGAACACGGGCAATATCCACTCCGAACCAAAATGGTCAACCGACGGAAGGCTACTTGCATATCAAGCGGAATCATCAACCGGTGGGCAGTCTGAGCTGTGGATATACAATTTCGCCACTCGTGAAAAGAAGAAAATTTCATATAATGGCCATGTACCAAAATGGGCTCCCCATAAAAACAATCTTGCCTATATTAATAATGGAATCTTAGATATCTCTGACCTCAACCGTTTCTACAACATCGCAACCGGGGTCAGTGATTTCACGTGGCTCCCGGACGGAAGTGGATTCCTTCTGTCTTCATCTGGAACCCTCAACCCGGATGGATGGTCAAGTGCCTCTTTGTTTACTAAAAAAGTCGGCGATAATTATGAGGATATTGTTTTATTCGGAGGCGTGGAGCCGTTTTTTACACTACCTAAAGAAATCGGGACAAATGAACATAACAAACTGATTGCCGTCAATGCAGAAGAGCTGACCTATTCACCCAGCGGCAAATGGATTTCATTTGTCGTATCTCCCACCGCTTCCTGGTCCATGGACAGCGATATGGTCTGTGTCATTGATAGTCTCGGGAAGAATTTCGAGGTATTGGACGAAATGATTTTGCAGGTAGGACAGCCCAAATGGTCACCTTCAACCGATACACTAGCCTATATCGCAGGCGGCGGAAGAATCGTGTTCGGCTTCAAAAATAAGGACTTAAAGGTAAAAGAAATGCCTGCGTCAGGGACTTATACACCTGCAGATTACGCTGACCTTGACTTTGATTGGATGACTGACAAATCACTGGTCGTGTCGAGGATCAAGGAACAAGAGTGGACGAACGACTTTAGCAAGCACCCGCTGCCTGCTCTATATACTTTGAGTATCGATTCGAAGAAACAAATGAAGATAACGAGCCCTCCTAAAGGGTATGGGGACTATGCTCCTCAGTATATCCCTTCCATTGGAAAACTCGCTTGGTTAAGAGGGAAATCCCTTACTGATACGAAAAGGGATCTGTGGATTGGAAATGCGGATGGGACTGAAGCTATGGAGTGGGTTCGGGATATTGAGGAGATTGTATTTTTTGAAGGATAACGTTGGCTTTTTTAATGGATTTTCATAAAAAATGGTCAGTGGCTGAGTGCCTCTGACCTACTTTTTTATGGAATTTGCTCAATTGAAGACCCTTATTTATTTACATTGTCACTAAGTCTTTCTTTTATTTGTTCTAATAACTCAGTCTGCTTGTTTTGGCTTGTTAAAATCTTGTCTGAGATCTTTTCTAAAGTCTTAGTAATCGACCATAAAGATAAAATGATGACGACAATTACCCCTAATGCTTCCAATTGATATCACCTCTTTTTTCTTCTAGACCCGTTGGTTTAAAGGTTCTGTTCTTAATACTTTATCATACATACCGCCCTTCGTTTCTTGGTTTTCACAGCTTAAACGTCCATAGAAATTGCACCATAAAACACGCATGAAGAAGGATCCTTTGATTAATCCAGAAAATAACATATACTTTTAATAGATTAAAAGGAGGGGAATATACGTGGCTATTTACCATAAAATCATCGGAGAAGGATTTCCCATTGTAATGGTGCATGGGTGGACGCTGGATCATCAGGCCATGAGGCATGCAATGGAACCGAACTTCGAGAACCGCACCGGATGGAAACGGATTTACATAGATCTGCCTGGAATGGGGAAATCGGAAGCACAACCTTCAATCAAGGATTCCGACGATATGTTGGAAGCTGTGCTGGCAATACTGGACGAGTTGATTCCCGATCAACCCTTCATCGTGTGCGGATATTCGTATGGAGGCTATATGGCGAGGGGAATCGTAGAGGCCCGACAAGATAGAGTTCGGGGCTTAATGCTTCTGGCACCCATGGTCATACCCGATACGGATAAAAGAGAACTGCCAAAGCAGATCGTATTAAAAAAGGACCCTGACTTACTATCGAATCTCTCCTCACTGGAAGCAGAAGCTTTTTCAGCGATGGGTGTCGTGCAAGGTCAGAGGGAATGGGAAAGGTTCCGTGATGACATCCTGCTTCCTTCCACTCAAACGAATGAGGAATTCGTAAACAGAATCCGGGAAAATGGCTATGGCTTCACCTTCGAGCTTTCACATACACTTGACTGTCCAACGCTGATTGTCACCGGACGGCAAGATCATGTAGTCGGATATCTGGATGCGTGGCGATTAATCGAGAATTATCCAAGGGCAACCTTCGCCGTGCTTGATATGGGTGGTCATAATGTGCAGATTGAGCAGGAGGATGTGTTCAATTCGTTGGTACATAATTGGCTGGACAAGCTTGATTCTGAGATTTTAGGACCGTCGTAATGATGTAATGGACAACTTAATGGAATACACCTCATCTCAACCCTTAAATAAACTGATAATTTAATTATAAATAAACCCTTTTAGTGTATAATTACACCAAAAGGGTTTTTGTTCACAAAAAGGGGGAAAGGTTTTGTCTACTATTATCAAAAACAAAAAAGTAATACTCGCAATTCCATTGGCTATAATTTTACTTGCTTATATGTCATATCTCATCTATGCAGATGCAGGTGAAAAAAAGCGAAAAGATGAAATATTTAGGTATTTGACAGAAGACAAAGGCTATAAAGAAAGTGAAATAACAAAAATTGAAATTGAGCATTCAGTGCAAGCTTTTCTGCTTTCCTATGAGCCCTGGAGTATATCAGTCGTATTTAATGATGAACCAAATGCCATTTATTATTATCAATATGATAACGAGATAATTAGTCAAGGTGGTATTTCAGGTTATACTAAAAATGAGATATACAAACATTTTGAAGGGGTTAATGGACCCTTAGATAAAAGTAAATAAGTTATTCCGTTAAAGGGGCTTTAATGGAACATGAAATCATCAAAAAGATATGGTCCGTCGCACCGACACGGACCATATCGTTTTTGAATTACATTGATTTTTTACCACGAATAATGAACCCATACAATTAGAATTTTCACTTCGATAAAAGTACTTTTAGCCACTAGTACTCCTTAATACATTCATCCCATCCAATCCCAATTCTCCCTATCCTCTATATCCATGTGCCGCGGAATTCGATCATGAGGAACCTCTCCCTCGTCGTCCAAATAATAATGCCTGATGGGTTTCAAGTCGTCATCCAGTTCATACACCAGTGGGATGCCATTAGGTATGTTGAGACTGACAACTCCGTCATCCGGGATGTGGTCAAGGAATTTAACGAGTGCCCGAAGCGTGTTTCCGTGGGCGGAGATGATGACACGTTTATTGTCCCGGATGCTCGGGACAATCACCTCATGCCAATAGACGAGTGCCCTCTTTTCCGTATCGAGGAGACTTTCTGATAAAGGCATATTCTCCTTGCCAACGGTGGCGTATTTCGGATCGGACAGATTTTCGCGATGGCCCTCTTCTGAAATCGCAGGTGGCCGAACATCGGCAGACCGCCTCCATTCATGAACCTGCTCTTCCCCGAATTGCTCCGTCACTTCATCTTTATCCAGTCCCTGCAGACCCCCATAATGCCGCTCATTTAACCTCCATGATTTATACACGGGAATCCAGACCAGGTCCATTTCGTGCAGAGCGATCCATAAGGTTCGGATTGCGCGTTTCAAAACAGATGTATGGGCCACATCGAAAATGAATCCGTGTTTCTTCAGGACAGCCCCTGCTTTTCTTGCTTCTGAATAGCCGTCATCGGTTAAATCGACATCTGTCCAACCGGTGAACCTGTTTTCAAGATTATAGAGGCTCTCGCCGTGTCGAAGGAACACAAGCTTCTTCATTTTCATCACTCCAGATCTTTTTTTTCAGTATGTGCATCTCGGAATAGAAATATTGAGTAATTTAGGAAGTATTGAACCAAAATAGGAATAACCAATTTCGAGAGGAGACGATGTAATGTTCAAACAGAACGCTGGAGAAAAGTTGATTGATCTCTTGATTGAATGGGGAGTCGACCATATTTACGGGATGCCCGGGGACTCCATCAATTCCATTATAGAACCACTTCGAAAAAGACAGGACAAAATCAAGTTTATACAAGTCAGGCATGAGGAAGCAGGGGCACTGGCCGCTGCCGCATATGCGAAATTAACAGGGAAACTGGGGGTATGCACGGCGATTGCCGGTCCAGGTGCGATCCATCTTCTAAATGGTTTGTATGATGCCAAGCTTGATAAAGCTCCGGTGTTAGCCATCACAGGTCAAGTAGAAACGGACCTGTTAGGGACGGACTCTTTTCAAGAAGTGAATCTTGAGCGGATGTTCGACGATGTAGCCGTGTATAATCAGCGCATCATGTCCGCCGATCAACTCCCCGCCGTCGTCAATCAGGCAATCCGGACAGCCTATGCGAAAAAAGGGGTGTCTGTCCTGACCATCCCGGATGACATCCCGCGCTTTGAAGTCGGAAAAGAAGCACGTGTGACGTCCCATTTTTCAGTAAAGCAGAACATTGCGCCTCTTCCTGAGGATTTGCAAAAAGCAAAAGAACTGATCGAGGGTGCGGAACGACCGATCATTCTTGCGGGAAAAGGTGTCCATGGGCACCGCGAAACACTATTGTCTTTTGCTGAAAAAGTGGGGGCACCCATTGTGCTGACTCTGCCTGGTAAAGGGGTCATACCTGATAAGCATCCGTATTGCTTGGGAGGTCTTGGCCTGATCGGGACAAAGCCTTCGTATGAAGCGATGCAGGAAGCCGATTTGCTCATGATGATCGGGACCTCATTCCCGTTCACTGGATTTCTGCCTGACAGTGCCAAAACGATCCATATCGACATTGACCCATCCCAAATCGGGAAGCGCTACCCCGTTGATGTCGGTCTTGCCGGGGATGCCGGTACTTCCCTTAAGTGGCTGACCGAACATGTCTTAAGGAAAGAAGATCGAACATTCCTGGAGAAAAATCAGGAACGCACGAGCAAATGGTGGGATAACTTAGAATCACAGGAGGTGGATGGATCGGTCCCGCTCAAACCGCAGCGACTGATTCATGCCCTAAAGGAAGTCGCATCAGACGACGCCATCCTGTCCGTTGACGTCGGAAACGTAACGGTTTGGATGGCAAGGCATTTCCCGATTACCAATCAGTCCTTCATCATTTCGAGCTGGCTCGCGACCCTCGGCTGTGGTCTTCCTGGTGCCATTGCCGGTCAAATCGCCTATCCGGATCGACAGGTGTTCGCGATATGCGGCGACGGCGGTTTCGCCATGACGATGGCGGACTTCGTCACGGCGGTCAAATATGACTTACCCATCATCGTCGTAATCCTAAACAATCATAAGATTGCCATGATCAAGTTCGAGCAGGAAGTGATGGGGAATATTGAATTCGGCACAAACCTCCAGAACCCTGACTTCGCTAAATACGCGGAAGCCTGTGGTGGAGTCGGATACCGCGTCGAACGCCTGGAGGACATCCTTCCATCGCTCCAAAAAGCGATCCAACAAAAGAAACCATGCATCATCGACGTCGTAGTCGACGCCGACGAAGCACCAATGCCGGCCAAAATCCAGTTCTCCCAAGCCGCCGGCTACACCAAACACATGCTCAAACAACTGTTTGAAGAAGGAAAGTTTGATCTTCCACCGTTGTAAAAGATGAGGGACGGACCTTGGAATGCAAGGTCCGTCCCTCTTATATTTTCTCTTACAATATCTCAACATACCCTTCTGTCCCATGCACACGGATTCTTTGTCCATCTTGTATCCGCTGGGTCGCACGTTCAATGCCGACGACAGCCGGTAGTCCATATTCCCTTGCAATCACCGCTCCATGGGTCATCAGTCCGCCAACTTCAGTGACTAACCCTTTGATGGAGACAAATAACGGTGTCCAGCTCGGATCGGTATAAGGGGTAACCAGGATATCTCCCTCTTCCAAATCCGCGTTTTCCATATTGACAATCACACGTGCCCGTCCTTCTATCACTCCTGATGAAACAGCCAAGCCGGCAATGGCACCCTCGGGAAGATCTTCTCGCTTGTATTCACCGGAAATAATTTCTCCGTCCGACGTGATCACCCGTGGCGGCGTCAGTTTTTCATAAAAGTCATACTCTTCTTTTCGCTTACAAATGAGAGCATCTCCCCGTTCCTTGGTTTTCACCAAGTCCTGTAATTCTTCGAATGTAAGATAGAAAATGTCCTCTTTTTCTTTAAGTATATTCTTTTCTGCAAGCCGTTCCGCTTCTTTTAATAATGCCTGCTTATAAACAAAGTAGCGGTGAATCATGCCGTATTTCGGATATTCCCTGTAGCCGGTGAAATGCCGGATGATATCGATCCTTCTTTTTGTCTCTTTTACCTTTTGTTCACCATCTGGTAATGAGCTTAATCGCTCCAGTAATTCTCGTTCTTTTTCTAACGCTTCTAGCCGCCCTTGCTCAAATTTACGTTTGCTTTCCTGCGGCTCGAACCGTTGGATGTTCCTGAGGATCATTGGGATAATGATTGTTGGCTTTTCACTCCAGCGCATCCTCGAAAGATCAATTTCCCCGCTGCATCTCATCCCATATTTGGAGAGAAAGTCTTCGATGGCTTCCCGGGCTTCTTCCCCACCCTCGACTTTCACCAATTCATCCAGGAAATGGTCCTCTTTTACCTGGTGCAAATAATCGATTACTGCCTGACGCGGACGTATCACATCAGCTACGTCCATCAATGCCAAGCCCATTTCAGACGTGATATTGTTCGGGACCGATTGAGACAGTGTATCTGCCACATTTTTTTCTCCCAACCACTCGTACATATGGTCATTGATCCAGAATAAAGCATCCATCGCAGCCATGATGACCCGGGAACTCTCGGGATCAAATAGAATCCTTTTTAATTCCTTCATATCTTCTAAGATGAAATCGATTAACTCCGATCCCATTTTCGAATGAATGGTTTGTTTCAACTGTTCGATTGAGGCTTCACTTTTCTTTATTAGTTCTGCAACGATGGCAGGATTCGGGTCGATTGGAGCGACTTCACCTTTCCTTGGAGCAGGCTCAGCTACATCCTCAACCGTTTTGATGAAGTCTTTTCTTTCTATAATCGTTGTGAGAGCATCTTTTATAAGTGGTTCAGATTTGCCCATTAATTCCATGAACGATTGTCTGCTGGCAGGTGATGCCAACCGAGGGGTGCAATCCACAAACAATCTTCCTCCGGCGACTTTCATCGGTGCAGGAGTGGTTAATAGGAAAAAGGACAAACCGAGAGGCTTCATGGCATCCGTCATCATTTGCTGATGGCCGACGGAAAGATATACTCGATTCTCCCCATCAACCGCTTCCGGAATCGGGTATAGCGTCGTGATCGGCCTAGTTTGCACAATGTAAAAGGTGCCATCTTCCAAACACCATTCAATATCTTGTGGACAAGCAAAATGCCCTTCGATCTTCCTGCCGATTCGGGAGAGCTGTATAACCTGCTCATCCGTAAGGGCCGCTGCCTGCTGCTGATCAGGAGGGATAGGCAGCGTCTCCGTCCCTCCACCGTTCACCCCATAGATGGCCAATTTCTTCGTTGCAATTTTCTTATCTATGATCATGCCGTCCTGAACTTTATAGGAATCTGGTGAAACCTGGCCGGACACCAAAGCTTCTCCAAGACCAAACCCTGCGTCGATGGAAACCACTTTCCGATTGGAACTCACTGGATCAGCCGTAAACAGAATCCCTGAAACCTGCGGGGATACCATCCTCTGAATAATAACGGAAATGTGAACCTCACTGTGATCAAACCCATTTTGCATACGATAAGTGACGGCCCGATCCGTGAAAAGAGATGCCCAACACTTGCGGATATGCTCGAGGATTGAATCCATGCCGATCACATGAAGGTACGAATCCTGCTGCCCGGCAAAAGAGGCATGTGGCAAATCTTCCGCCGTGGCACTTGAACGGACGGCATAGGCATGTTCCTCTCCAAACCGGGAGTGATAGTGTCTAACGGCTTCCACTACATCGGAAGGAATCGTTACATTCAGGAGGACTTTCCGAATCTCCTTGCTGATTTCCCTAATTTGATTCCGATCTTCGGGTTTAAGCTTGGATAACCTCGAGAGCAATGTATGATAGTTCTCTTTCTGTTCTACCGCTCTCCGAAATCCAACCGTCGTCACACTGAAACCATCCGGCACCTGAATTCCTTGAATCGTTGATAACAACCCTAGATTTAAGCCTTTTCCACCCACAAGCGAAAGCTCCGATGGTTCCATTTCCTGAAAGCTGAGAACCAATGAATTCATCCTGCCACTCCCCTTCTCCATCAATGTTATTTGATTTTAGCAGTACTGCATGGGAAGAAACAGTCTATAATGAATTTTTTTAGCGTGGTATAATAGAAGTAGGAAGAGAAGTTTAGTTTGTAGAAAACCTACGAATAAAGATGATAAAAGCTCAGAGATCATTGCTCTGAGCTTCTTTAAATACAACTTCATATTGGTCATTCAGCTAAACGTGTTATGCTTCTTTAACTCTCGTTTTAAGCTTTTTCTCCCCACAACGTAATAAACCAAATACCCCAAGACATTGAACAAAGCAAACACCACTATCCACCCAATATTTAATCTTCTATGATGATAAGCATTAACCGTTGCCCAAATCGTAAACAATGTGATATAAATCGCCATTCCCGAGAACAAGATGATCGACATCAAATCGCTCATATGTCTTGTTTCCATTTCCACATACCACTGTTTTCCATCCCCGTTTCCATATGGAAAGAAATCAGCCTGAAGCCATTTTGGACTCCACACTTTTTGTTCGTAACGGTATTCCGGCTTTGTATCCCTGACATAATCAAATACCATATTAGTATTCTTAACACTGCTTACATCATAAATTTCAACATTTGCGATTTGATCCGTCCCTTCTATTAAGCTATTTATTTTATTTTTCATGTCATCAGAAACGCTGGTTTTATCCTGTAGGATAGTTGAAACTTGTGTAGCTACTTCAGAATTTTCATTCGCATTTTCTTCTTCAAGTGACCATAAATATCCGAATGCAGACACGGTAAAAAGAAGGACAACCAGTGCAAGGTAAAGGACCCATTTAGCGAAAGTTTTTTGAGCCTTGAAGAGCTGTCCTACAATCGAACGCATCTCCTGTTCCCCGCCGAAACGTTCAATGGCCACATCAATGGCTTCTTGCTCACCCATCCCTTCGGCTCTTAGTTCATGAACTGCCTCCAGTAAGTGACTTTTCATCTCAGCCTTCAATTCCTGAATTTCTTTTCTGTTCCCCCCGATATGTTGATAAACAGAATCTACATATGCATCAATCTGTCTCAAGGTTCTCTCCCCCTTCAATAAAGGTATCAATGATTTTCTTTACAAATTGCCACTCTCTGCGCTTCTCTTCAAACCCCTCTTCGCCTATTTGGGTAAGCGTATAATACTTCCTTCTTCCGCCCGGCCCCTGCTCATCACCCCAGTAAGAAGAGATCCACTGGTTTTTTTCCAGCCTTTTCAATGATAAATAAAGCGTACCTTCTTTTAATTCAAATTGATCTTCGCTTTTTTCACGAACCGTTTTCGCCAGCTCATATCCATACATATCACGGCTATTCAGAAGCGAGAGAATCAATGTATCGATATGACCTTTTAAGACCTCTTTATTAATTTCCAAATTTTACACCCCCTTACATATTTATATAATATATTACCTAATAATGCAAGGTATTCATTTATATAAAAATCATCCTTCAGTGACAGGATGATTTTTGTTAAATGGGCTATCATTCAGATTTATTTAACAAGCGATGCCCTAAGGTTCACACCATACTCCATGTACCCCTTCAAGCATGTTAGCATATATACCCAGCCTTCTTTATTGTCTACTAATTCGTTGATAACATGCTCATTGTCCTTATCGAACCCTTCTTCTTTAACCCCTACGATTGTGCTGCCTGTTTCTTCAGTAAAAGATATGGTTACTTTGTGGTTTCCTGCCCACTCGAAGACAATCTTCTTTTCTTCTTGGATTTCTACTATGTGTATATCACCCTGAGCGTCATACTCTTCATATCTCAACGTAACCGTCTTTCCTTCCTCCCACCTTTCAGAGCTTGAAGAAAACCAGAACCCTCCTATTTTTTCGGGATCAACAAATGCCTCGAAGATTTCATGTGCCGGCTTTTGAATTTTCATTTTAGTAATATTATTCATGGATCATCCACCCGCTTTCATTTTATTTACTACTCATTATACCTCATACTCACCCATTCGAAATCCCTTGATTTGCCAATCTTATAAATGGTATAATTTTCATACTGATAACGAAGGGAGTGAGATGACGCAATGACTAATTTCATGAAGATAACCTTGGAGAATGATATGGATTGCCCTCTCACTCATACGGATACAATGTGAAAATAGAATGAGTATGGCAACATCTGCTTATGATGAAGAACGAAATCTTTAGCCACAGGGTTAATTTATATACCCTGTGGCTTTTTATATTTCGCTTTTTACAGCAATATCTTCTCCAGTTTTTCTTCTCAAATGGATGACCAAACAAAATGAGGAGTTGACTGTTTTATGTTGAAGCTGAAATATCTTTTTAACAACGAAGACCTGGCAGAAATGTTGGTAAGGAATTGGGAATGTGATGGACAATCACCTGACGTGTTCACAACCTACAGAATATCATCGAATGCTACTTATTCTTTTCATTTCAATGGAAAGACCCAGTTTCTCAGATTTGCCCCAACATCAGAGAAGTACTTGGAAAACCTTCTCGCGGAACTTGATTTTATTTCTTATCTTCGTTCAAAGGAATATGGCGTATTAGAAGCTGTGGAATCAAAAAGCGGAGAGAAGTTGGTTGAAGTTCAAACACCATGGGGTGAGTACTATGCTACCGTGTTCAAACAGGTACCAGGTGTACCCATTAGCGAGACTGATCTGAATAATCATATTATCTTCACTTATGGAAAATCATTAGGAAAACTTCATCGATTGTCCAGTGAGTATCATCCTGTTCAATCCGACAGGTGGTCCTATTGCGATATCCTCACTTCCATTGAGACGATTCTGATGGATCTTCCTCATGAAACATTAGCGATAAAAGAGACAAAGTTATTACAAGAGTATTTTAAATCCATTCCTAGATTAAAGAGCAATTTTGGATTGATTCATTATGACTTTGAATACGACAATGTGTTTTATGATGCACAATCTCAATCTTGTTATGTCATAGATTTTGATGATGCAATGTATCATTGGTATGTAATGGACATTGAGCGGACACTTGATAGTTTGCAAGACTGCATTCTGCCTGAATTGTTCCAGGAGAAAAAAGAATGCTTCCTGGATGGGTATCGAACCGAATTTGAAATCCAGGATGATATGATGGCATTACTTCCGGCTTTCAAGAGGTTTGCCGATTTATACGGGTATGTACGTATTTTGAAATCAACAGAAGATCAGTGGAACCATGAACCGGAATGGTTAGTGGGCTTGAGAGGACGTTTAATGGAGGCATTGAAGAATAAATCAAGGTATTTCGGAATGAATTTATAACATAAAAAGGGTGTCTGGCTCGATGTGTTGAGGGTCAGACACCTTTACTCTGTTACTTAAGTTCGTTCTCCAACATTCTTTTATGTTCTTGAGTCAGTGTCATTAATCTAAACTCATCATTATCTAACTGACTCATAATTTCTTTCACTTCATTGAGTGCTATATCATATTTCTCCTTAGAGATCGTTCCATTTTTATACGCCTGTTCCAGATCATCCTCATCCAAGAGAAAGATCTCACCTGATGGTAGCACCACAATATCCAAGTAGAGGTCATCCATCCACGGAACACCGTCCTCCACTCCATTTTCCAGGCATATATCTATGTACCACTGGACTATCTCTCCATTTTCATCAAACATGGAAGTGACGGAATGATTTTTTTCCAAAGGAAAGTGCTGAAGCCACATATATCCGTTATCAACGATGCACACATCTCTGTCTCCGTATTGGGTGATTAAAGGTTCCTTCACTTTCACTGTGTTCAGCAGAGTGATATACCCTTGGAATTCCTTCGTGTGAAGATATGTTTGAGCGTATTTCCTTTGTTCTATTCTCTTCCAATCAGCACGGTTTCCGTATTTTCTTTTGAGCATAAAATCAGTTAGGCAGATTCAGCTGCCACGAAACGCCAAAACGGTCATTCAGCCAGCCAAATTTTTTACTGAATCCGTAATCTCCAAGTGGCATAAGCGCTTGACCACCTTCACTCAGCTTCTCATAGATCGTCTCAAGTTCTTCTTCCGTATCGCATGTAAGGAATATGGAGAAAGAAGGTGTGAAGTCAAACTGATGCTTCACATTGCTGTCAATGCACATAAACTCTTGTCCCTTCAACGTGAACGTCGCCTGCATGACCGTCCCTTCATCTCCACTATCATTTGCACCATAGCGAGCTATGTTAGTAATGGAAGAATCCTCAATCAGAGAGGTGTAAAAGTTCATTGCTTCCTCGGCATCCCGGTTTTGGAACATTAAGAATGGTGTAACCTTGTTCATAGTGGATCTTCTCCTTTTCATCTATTTTCTTAAGTATCATTCAACATTTATCATTATATCCAATCGCTCTTTTAAATTCACACAACATTTACTTCGCTAGTCAGTCATCCCTAATAGGTCAGCCACAATATCCGCACTTCCCGGGGTAAACATGAAAATAGAGAGGCCAATCAACACAGCCCCCATAACACCGTAGACAAACACTCTTGGCTTTAGGAATGAACCCTGCTTAGACGCCTGCAAACCAGCACGGAAAATGAGAAAAACCCCTATAAATAGAATAGCAAAATAATAAACTCCCATTAAATCACCTCGTTAAAGTTTTAAACGACTAAAAAGAATTGGACACATTTAAACTAAAGAAGTCATCGAATTTCACGACAATCCTCAATCAATTTAAAGTATTGAGTATCCCCCAACCCATACGCTCTAAAATTCTCAATCAAAAGCGATACCAGCTTCTCTATCGGAACATCCGGATGCTTCTGGATATACACCATCAGTTCACTATCCTTCTCCTGGTAGTTTAAATAAAGCTCAACTCCCTTTTTTAAAGGCTCTAGCACAATGTCCTCAGGCACCGTTCGATGAATCATCACTTTTTCGTAAATGGCCGCATACCCCTTCGCCTCTAAGCTATACTTTTTCACTGGCATATACTGATGATCTACAAGATGCAGCTCAATTGATCCTCTATACTCCCTCTGTTCCAGCCAAGCGAGTATCGTCAGTACATTCATTTGACAGAACATATCTTCATCAAACCACAAGGCAATAGTGTCCACACTCTCATGAAAGAGTGGCTCCAACGGCTTCAGGGTGATGTCAGTATATTGATTCCGCGTTACATGATGAACCTTCGAACGCATCTCAATAAACTCATCTGAAAATATGTTTTCGCACGTCTCTCCCCAACACATGGCTTCGTTAAATGGAATCATCTCTTCTGATTTAAGAAACCCAGTCTCTTTGAAACGTTTGTACATCTCTGTTCCATTTAGGATATGGATCGATTTATGTTGGATCACTTGGATACCCCTTTTCAAATGAACGATTTCATTTAATACCTTGCTTTTTTGCAGGAAACAGCATTTTTAATTCCAGTAAATCCTCAATGATCACATCAGCCTGAGCAAGCTCCTCTTCCCGGGCAAAATCAAAACGACAGCCAATGGAAATCAACCCATTGTCCTTCGCCGCATGAATATCCGATAACCGGTCCCCTACCACAACTCCACTCGTCATCTCGTATTTATCCACAATATGCCGGACTAAATCTGATTTATTCAGAGATTCAATATGCTGAATACTGAATGTCTCCGTTATCCATTGGTCCAGGTCATAATAATCAACAATAGCGTTTAAGTATTCAATTAATCCGTTACTGGCTATGTAAAGGCTGAATCCATTTTCTTTTAAATGACTGAAAACCTCCTGAACATGAGGATATAGGGCCCCTTTTCCATTCCTTATATTCTGAATTAATCTCTCAAGGAAAAAGGCATCGGTCTGCTCTCTTTCTTCAAGAGAATGGTCAGGCAGCAGTACCTCCCATACCTTTGGCAGAGGAACACCCATAATCTCCCGGTATTTCTCAATCGGGGTTTCCTCATCCCACTTGCCTTCTGACCGTAATCGTTCATAGGCATCATCCAGAGAGACTTCTAATATTTTGTCTGTTTGAAAGAGTGTTCCATCCATATCGAAGATCAATGATTGTGTCATTATAAATGTTCCTTTCTCTTTGTCATCGTGCAAAATCGTTCTCCTCACAACCCAGTAACATTATCAAAAACGGCAGGCTCCCCATCCACTAAAACATGAATGACGTCTTGCCCTTGATCTCTTGTTAAATAATAGACATGTTGCCCCACAACATTCTCTTTTGACGCGGAGGTGTTGAACTTGATCGTGACCGTATCATCTTTTGACTCCACCTCTGTTTCTACTTCCCCACTTGATTGAAATACGATATATGAACCTTTTTTTCCTTCATCCATCAGCTGGAGTGTGTATTCCGGTTCGATTTTATTTTGTACATCAGCTGGGACAGTTTTCACTTTACTGAAGCTTAAGGTTGACGAATCCTTTGATGAACTGCATGCGGTTAATATCGAGAGCACTAAAATGGCTAAGACTATGATCCTCTTCATTCTCACACTTCTCCTCTGTAAGAATACGATTATTTCTCATATGCATACATAACGATTTCCATTCCACTATGTGTCTTACGCCAATCGTAGACGACGATGACCTCTTTCCCATTACGATTTTCGACCTCTTTTTTAAATTCCTTTACTGTCTCATCAATGATCATTTTTTTATGATCATACTTTCCTGAATTCACTTCTTTCCTCGCATCATAGACGATGGAATAGTCAATTAATTTATTTGGGATATTCATAGATTGTCGTCTCTTTTCTTATTATTATGTAAATCATGCAATCACCATTAGCTTTCACTTTGTTTAGTTGATTGAAATAATCCTTTATATGTTGCCGTTAGCAACACCATGGTATAGAGAAGGAAATAAAATAATTTAGACGTGATCATAAGTGGTTCATCTAAAGAATAAGCCAGAAAAACACTGGACAGGATGAAAATACAATATGCCCAGAACCAAAGTTTGGCACGCTCCATTTTCTTTTGAAAGTACAGAAGCATCGGTTCAGTAAATGCGAAAATTAATAATACAATTCGCACATGTGTGTAGGGCTCATACACGAAAAAACTGATCACGATTCCAATCGCAGCAAGGAGATTAATCCAATTAGAAGCTTTTAAATCTTTCATAATCAATCCCCCTCTACATATGTCGGCTTCATTTAAAATTTTTTTCTTATTCCTTTAATCCATTAAATTCCAATTATTCCAAAAAATCTTCAAATAAACAATCGGTTTATAAAACTTTTGCTTACATGAAATACCCTATTCCCACTTCTTACCATTCATACTATAATACTATATTGTGACAGGAATATTTTTACACAGAGGATGTCCTTACATAAAATTTACAAGTTTTTAAGAATAACAGGGAGTGCTCTACAGTAAAATGAATTTTGTGACATGAGGAAATCCGCCTCAAGACCTAGGCGAATATTAGCCTGGAGGTGGCTGTGATGCAGTCCGTATTACAGTATCTTTAAAAAGAAGGTTAAAAGCCAAATCAGTATTAGGGGGGAAACACATGCAAACTTTAACCAATTGGGTATTCCGCAATAAGGCAGCCATGACACTATTTATCATCATCACATTGCTTCTCGGCATCATCAGTTATTTCCGTCTGCCTATGGAATTTCTGCCTGAAGCGGATAATCCACAAGTGACCGTCGTCACCCTGGGACAGGGGTATGACGCCGGATCCATGACAACGAACATCACGGAACCCGTGGAGCAGTCGGTCTCATCCATATCGGGAAAAACATCCATCCTGTCCACCACCGGAGAAGGATATTCCCAAGTGACCATCAACTTCGATTCAAAAAGCGACATGAAGGAAGCCAAAAACAAGGTGGAAGAAGCGATCAAAGGAATCCAGCTTCCAGAGGGAGTCGGGCAACCGCAAATCTCCCAGCTGAATACTTCGATGATTCCGATCAGTCAGGTGTCGGTGACATTTGATGACGGATTGACGAAAAAGAATCTTGACCTTGTCAATGATGAGTTCAAACCGCTCTTTGAAAATAAGGGTTCATTGTCTCAGGTAAGCATTGCCGGAGAAAACAGCCCGCGGGTCCAAATCAATCTTGATCACGACAAACTGGAGAAGTTACATATCCCGGTTAACGCAGTGATGGGCGTACTGCAAGGGCAGGATGTTTCCGCCTCTGCGGGAAGTACAACGATTGACGGCCAGAAAAGTACGATCAACGTCACGGACAATCTGACATCCGTTGATGCGTTGAAGAACTTGCCGGTACCACTGCAGGCCCCGAATGCTCCTGCAGTCAAATTGAAAGACATCGCAACCGTTGAAAAAGTGAAAGCGGAAAACACCATCACCCGTGTCAATGGGAAAGAAGCTTTGGCATTCGTCCTATTCAAAGAAAGCGATGCAAGTGCCGTTACCGCTGGTGAAGATGTAAAAGATACGGTCGATCAAATCAACAAGGACTATAAAGGTGTGGAAGCAACCGCACTATTTACCACCGGGGATATGGTAGAGAATTCGGTGAACAGCATGGTTCGCGAAGTAGCACTTGGTGCTCTGTTCGCAACGCTTGTCATTCTGTTGTTCCTAAGAAAATTCAAGCCGACCCTGATTACCGTCGTTTCCATTCCATTGTCACTCTGTATCACACTATTCCTGCTCTGGTTATCCGGAGTCACCCTGAACATCCTTACACTGGGAGGAGTCGCGGTGGCCGTCGGTCGACTGGTCGATGACAGCATCGTCGTCGTCGAGAATATTTTCCGGCGTAGCCAGAATGAGAAGCTTTCCAAACAGAATGTCCTGCTCGCAACAAAGGAAGTTTCCCGTGCGATTACGTCATCCACTCTCATTACAGTCGCCGTATTCCTGCCGATGGGACTCGTCAACGGATCGTTGAAAGCGTTCCTGCTTCCATTCGGTTTGACTGTTACGTATTCATTGCTCGCATCACTGCTTGTAGCCGTTACGGTCGTGCCATTATTAAGCCGAGGTATGTTGAAAAATACAACCTTGCCAAAACACAACACGCCGCACCGCTATGTGAATGTGCTGCGTTGGTCACTCAATCATAAATGGATTCCCATCCTGTTGGCCATTCTTGTATTCGGGGGATCCATCGCTCTTTATATCACGTTACCGAAAGCTGCTACGAGTGCAAATGACGCCTCTTTTGTTGCTGTCACCATGGAGTTCCCGAGTGATACACCAGAAGAGACAATCAAAGACCGCACGATGAAATTCGAAGACACATTATCAAGTTTTGAAGGATACGATTACCTGATCACCCAGTACGGTGCAAGTGAAGAAAACGCCGAATACGGAGCCGTGAGTGATCCAAACACAGCGGTATATACCGTCATCATGAAAGAAGGATCCGATGCAGAATCCTTCATCGAAGAAGTGAATGAAACAAAGAAGGATGAAAAAGGTGTGACGATCACGGCATCACCATCCTCCATCTTCGGAGGCTCATCCAACTCAAGCATTACTTATGACGTCGTCGGAAATGACTCAAATGAACTTCTGACCACATCCAAAACCATCATGGATAAGATCAAAGATGTAGACGGAGTGAAGAAAGTCTCAAGCAACCAGGAGAAAACGTCACCTGTCTTCACCGTAAACGTCAACACGGAGAAAGCGAATGCCCAGCAAACGGCCATGCAAATCCGTTCATTACTGAATCCACAGCCGATCGGGGCCATCAACCTGGATGATGTAACGACACCTGTATTTCTGGACGCAGGCGTCAATCCTGAATCAACGTCAGATTTGAAAGACTTGACGATTGCCACAAACTCAGGCATCCAGCCTCTTACGGAAGTGGCTTCCATCACGGAAGAAGAAAAACCAAGTACCGTCCTGCATAAAGATGGTGACTTATATGTCCGGATCACGGCAGAGGTAAAACCTGAAGAGCTTTCGGTCATTTCGAAAAATATCGGTACCGAAATCAAGGATATCGACCTGCCAAAAGGCGTTTCCCTTGATACCGGCGGCGCCGCTGCCCAGCAGGCCGACGACTTTAAGGACCTTGGCATGACGATGCTTGCTTCCATCATGATCGTCTACCTGATCATGGTCCTGACCTTTAAGACGTTGAAAGCACCACTCGCGATTCTCATCACGCTGCCACTCGCCTCAATCGGGGCAGTTCTCGGACTGTTGATTGCCCGCGTCCCTGCAGACGCCACGGCTCTAATTGGAGCGTTGATGCTGATCGGAATTGTTGTGACAAACGCTATCGTCTTGATTGACCGCGTGAAGCAGAATGAGGAAACGATGATCATTCGTGACTCGATCCTGGAAGCGTGCGGCACCCGTCTCCGTCCGGTCATCATGACGGCGATTGCCACCATCTGTGCCATGTTTCCCCTTCTCTTTGGTCACACGGAAGATGGAAGTCTCGTGTCGAAATCACTTGCCGTTGTCGTCATCGGAGGTCTTGCCGGTGCCACGGTGCTGACGCTTGTGGTTGTTCCTGTGTTTTATGAATTGCTGTATTTCAGTAAATCAAAGCGCCAACGTGCTCAGCAGTTGGAGAGTGAGGAGAAAGTAGCACAATAATTTTAAAAAGGTGCTTATCCTGTTCTGGATAAGCACCTTTTTTGTTAGGTTAAAGTAATTTCGATCTTAACCTAGAACCGTGGTGCATTCAGCGGTTGAATAACCTCTGTTAATCAGCTGCTGAGTTAATTGGAATATTCAACTGCTGATTCTTGCCGAATATTCAGCAGCTGAACCCGCAAACCTCAACCATAAAAAAAACCACACCCCTCAGATGTGGCCCACCCATCTATATCACTTTGATTCCGAAACTAAATACTTTTCCCTAAACGTCGGACTTAGTTCACTCCACACATCAAACTTATTCCCATCCACATCATAAAAAACAAAATTCCTCCCAGAGTGACCCCTGTCCTCAATCTCTCCAACCTTCATCCCGCGATGAATAAAATCCCCTCGTACATTTTCCAGAGCCTCTAACCCATCCACTTCAAATGTTAAAGAAAAGCGTTCCTTACCATGGACATCTATAAAGTTAGCACTCTCGTTTTCTTTTGATTTCACAAGAAAGATACTTTGGTTGGCAAGATTCAATATAGCCTTATCTTCATCCTTGTAATTTAATTCTGCCTCCAATTTGGTTACGTACCATTCCGAAGAACGTTCCACGTCAGCCACTGGAATATAGGTAGTTCCGACCCTTAACAATTTTTCGTTCATCTAAAATCCCTCCATTTTATTTTTTCCGGCCGATATAAAGCAAGTGAGAAGAAATGCCAAGGATATAAGGATCTGTTGCTCTTTCGATAATCAAATCAATGATTTTCCTTACTTCCTCTTCTCCTTTTTCTCTCCAGTAATTCCAATTGCCTTGATTCAAAACAGTGCCTGAATTGGAACCAATCAGGTCGATTGTTTCAAACCCGTTCTCTTCCATAAAAGGATTGATGTCTTCTATTTCGAAATAATAGGCTCCTGTAAATCGCCCTTCATCTGCGTGATGAAAGCATCCTGATTGGGAAAATTGCAGTATATTATCCATCTCATCATGAGGCCTCCAATGGTCAGGGGATAGGAGCGATGTGAGAATGTGTCTGATCCTCGGCATAAACGCAACAAAGACCAATCCATCTTTTTTCGTCACTCGATTTAATTCTTTCACTGCTCTTATACGGTCGTTTTCTTCCTGCAGATGGTACATGGGACCAAGCATGAGGGAAGAGTCGAACTGTTCATCTTCAATCATGTGAAGGTCCCTGGCATCTGCTGTATGAAACCCTTCAAACTGTTCTTCTAAATGAAGTTCCTTTGCTTTACCTTTCGCCACATCAACTAATCGAGGGGTCAAATCGATCAATGTCACCCTAAACCCAGCTTTGGCAAGTTCCATTGAATATTTTCCCGGCCCCGCTCCATTATCAAGAACAGATCCTGTACGAGGCATATATTTTTTCATGTAATGCCAATTCACCTGAAATTCAACAGGTTCACGTTCAAGTCTTCCCCATTCATCAAATTGATTGTAATACTCAATGATCTTACTCAGCACATCCACCTACATTCCACTTTTTACCTAATTATATTCGCTGCAGTTTATGTCATATCCTGCCTACTATCCACTTTTTTTGCAAGCAACATTCGATTGAGTACCTAATTCTGTAATCGATTAAAGGATATCCACACTCTTCATAGAACTATTGTATAGACGATTAAATAGAATAGGAGAAGATACAAAGTGAGAGATCAATTAATCCCGGCCATTATTGCGTTTGTTTTAGTCGCAGCTTTATCCCCTCTGTTCATTGCACTCTTAAGAAAATTAAAACTCCTGCAACCAATACGAAAAGAGCTTCCTTCCAATCATCAGATTAAAAAGGGTACACCGCTCATGTTTGGAATCATTCTCTTTATCGGAATTATCGTCTCCTTATTTTTTTCACCTACGCCCCTGATGTTTTTCTTGGCCATTACCTACATTCTATTCAGCTTCATCGGCTTCTTGGATGATTTTTGGAAAGCGTCCCGGCAAGATCCCGGCGGTGTTTCAAGTAGAACGAAGCTTATCTTCCAATTTCTATTTACGGGTACCCTGCTTTACTACTTGATGAATGAACAAGGAATAGATACGAACATCGGCATCTATCAAGATTTCTCTATCAATCTTCCAATGGCCTTATATCTCATTGTCATCACCTTGTTTATTGTCGGTTCTGCCAATGCAATTAATTTTACAGACGGATTGGACGGCCTTTTAGGGGTGGTCGCGATCCCTACCTATTTCTTCTTTTTTATGATTTCGGACAGTAGTGAGGTACAGCTTTTTTGTTTAGTGATGATTGGCTGCTTACTCGGGTTTCTCATTTATAATATCTTTCCTGCCCGGGCCTTTATGGGGGATACTGGGTCATTGGCGATAGGGGGCTCCCTTTCATTTCTTGCGGTTATTGAAAAGGTGGAGATTCTCATTCCTCTGCTATTCTTTATCTATTTTGCAGAACAGCTTTCGGTCATTCTACAGGTGGCTTCATTTAAATCGAGGGGTAAGCGAATCTTCAGAATGACTCCGATTCATTATCATTACGGGTTAAAATATGGATGGGGTGAAACGACCATTGTGACCGCTTTTGGGTTTGTTTCGTGGATTTGTACGTTTATTTGCTTTGCGTATTGGAAGTTCGTTCTCTAACCTTAGAAAATGGACGAGCATCAAAGTTTATCCATTTGACCCTGGTTTCGAATAAAACAAATATAAAAAGAGGTGCTCTCTCTCGGAGAACACCTCTTTTTTTAGTAACACATGTCATCCTCTTCTTCTACCATTTCCACCGTTGTTCTTGGACTACAGAATGAACCAAGTACTTCCAGTATAACCGGGTGAAGAATTTCAATTTCCAGGCATGCGATGAATTGAATGTTGACCTGTTCCTGGGTGAGGGTTCCTTGTTTTTCCCCACATTTGATATCGATGATGGAGCATTTCACATTCTCAGGATCGATTCCTTCAGGTAAACAACATGCGATCTTTTTATCAAAGAAGACCGGTATTTCCATCGTGCAGGTTTCTGCTTCAATTACTCTGGATTGGATGGTCAATTGAAGTGTTGCTTGGCCACGCACCTCCACATATCCCGGTGTCCCTCTTTCAAACCCGATGACCGAACATCCGGCAGGGGTTAACTGACATGATACCTGTATACCTTCTCCCCTATTCAGGAGTTCATCGACCAGCTCACTACAACCTTCGGATAACCAAATAGGTTGCGTTGCGTTATGGGTAGCAATGACCCAATCATATACTTTTTCTACTGCGATGCATTCAGGTCTCAAATTTGATGGTGGAGGGAGTACTTCTCCTAACTGAACATTCAGCACCCGATCCTCCCCTTCTTGTAGATTGATGCGCACCTCTTTCACCGGGTATCCCGGTGCCGTAAACCTGATGATGAAATTCCCAGGAGGCAGTCCTAACAAGATATAGAATCCGTTGGGATCGGTTAACGTTGAGCGAATGGGCACCTGTGATCCAATCGGAAAGATTTGAACCAGCACCTGAGAAATCGGTTCCCCCGTTTGGATATCTGTTACATATCCCCTGACGCTTGCAGGATTGTCTTCCAGCAGGAAGTTGAGGGTCCTTGTGGTTCCCCTGATGAGCGTGACCGTTTGGAACTGACTTTGATAGCCTCTCGCTCTCACAACGATGACCACCTCTCCACCAGGGAGCCCCGAAAGCGTATAGTTCCCATCCATATCCGTAAGTGTCACACCCAGTAACCGTCCATCGGTTGTAAAGGCTTGGATAAGGGCATTATCTATGGCTGCCAGAGTGCCGGCATCCCTGACATTTCCCATGATCGTGGCCGGGTTTGATTCTAGTGCTGCATTAAGAACCGCCGTTTCCCCTGGACGAAGGGTGATAGGGATTGTCTGGCTTACATATCCCTCTGCGGAGAATATGACATTGTAATCACCTGCAGGAAGCCCGGTTAGAATATACCTTCCCTCTTGATCGGTTAATGTAGATGCCACAACAATTCCTGATCCACTGATGACGGTTACGACCGCTGCCCCCAGAATTGGCGTTCCCGTCCCGGCATCCGTAACCGTGCCTGTCAGCGTGGCAGGCTGGCGTCCAAGTTCTACATCGAGAGTCCTCGTTTCTCCATTCGTCAGGAAAATCCTGAACACTTCACTCGTATAACCCTCCGCAGAGAAGACCACCCGGTACTCACGGGGATCTAGTCCGGTGATCAGGTACTCCCCTGAGCTATCGGTGAGAACAGAAGCTACCGGCAGTGTGGTCCCTACCCTGAATACTTGAACAAGTGCTGCTTGTATAGGCTGATTGTTTGCTCTGTCCCGAACTGTTCCCCTAAGAACCGCTTGTAGGTTCGAAAGACTGAAGTTAACAATTTCCGTTTCACCTGGTGACAATGTCACAACCGCTATTTGGTCTCCAAACCCATCTGCGCTTGCTACGGCCGTATATTGACCTTCTGCTAACCCGGTAATCACATAGGCTCCATTTTCATCCGTCAGGGTGCTGGTAATAAACACACCGTCTGAGTTAAAGATCCTTACAAGTGCCCCTTGAATTCCAGTCGCAGTTTGTGCATTGAAGACAGTACCTGTCATTCCAGCAGGATTTGGTTCTAAGGCTGCATTGACCGTTTCTGTCCCATTTGGGATAAGGATGACGGGGGTGATTACTGTTCCATAGCCGTCGGCAGAAATGACTACACTGTAGCTGCCGGTTGGCAAGTTACCGATGAAATACGTTCCATCGCTCGATGTCAGGGCGCTTGCAACAACAATATCTGTATTTGGTATCACCACTTTGACAAGTGCTCCGCTGATCGGATTCATAGTAACGGCATCTAGTATCGTCCCTTGAATCGTTGCAGGAAACGGCGTAAGGGCAATATCAAGTACCTCAGCTTGACCAGGTGCTAAGAAGACATTATTTACATTGATGGCGTATCCTTCAAGTTGGGCAATGACATCAAACGCTCCCTGAGGCAAACCTTCTATCAAATAATTACCGTTTTCATCCGTAAGGACCCTCCTCACTAATACACCTGTACCACTTGCATAAACTTCAATGATGACTCCAGTCAAAGGAGAACCTGTAACCGCATCCACTACATTTCCACTGAGGATGGCAGGGTTAGCCAGGAGATTAAAGTCCAGTACGGTGGTGGTGTTGGGTTGGATATTGACCTGCTGGAGCAATGCCTGATAACCCGTATTGATCGCCGCAACGGTATAGCTTCCTTCTGCCAGACCAGGAATGACATACTCCCCGTTCACATCCGTGTGTACGGTGGCGATAACGGTACCCTGACTGTCAATGACCCTGACCAGGGTATCCGATAAAGGTTGTAGGGTTTGCGCATCTCTGACCGTCCCTGTTAATGAACCCGGATTCGGTGTGAGAAGAATTTCAACATTGGTGACTCCTCCACTCATGACTTCGGCCGAAACAGCAGAAGCCCCGTAACTCGGACTGCTTCCCACCAGTACATACACCAAAGGAGAAAGAGTGGTCGTCTGGAAGAATCCATTTGAATCGGTGATGGTGGTGAAAATGATCGGACCGGTACCGGAAAGTTCACGGACGACTACCGTTGCACCGGCTATTGGAGCAAGCGTAACCGAGTCCCTTACGAAACCTTGAACGATTCCCGGGTTTGGACGTAAGGCAAAGCTCAAGAAGCTGGTTTGATCAGATGTGACGATTGCTCCCGCTGTCTCCGGACCAAATTCGGCTGCATTGGCCACGACAGTATATACTCCAGGGGTGACTCCAGCAAACGTGTACTCCCCATTTTGATTGGATAATGTAGTTTGGACGAGTATATTCGTGACATCATAAAGTTGGATGACGGCGTTGGGGATAGGGTTTCCGTTTGCAAGATTGGTAATGAAACCTTGAATCTGTCCAGGATTCGGAGAAAGACTGAGTTCAGCAAAGAGAATGTCTCCAGGTCCCCCGATAACAGACTTCGTATCTGTCCCAAATGTGGCTGCATCCGCTGTAATATTCAGTGTACCTGCCGGCAATGAGGTGAAGATGACATTTCCGTTCGCATCCGTAATACCGGTGGCAATCGTGATGTTGTTGGAATGCCGAATGGTGACGGTCGATCCTTCTATAGGAGTAGAGGTATTCTGAATCAATACCTGCACTGAAAGGGTCACAGGATTTGCGGCTAACACGTTGGTAATGGTGGTGGTTTGATTGGATTGAATGATCGCCGATACGGTGGACGACGAGTAATTCGGGGCTGTAGCTGTAACGAAATACGTCCCTGGTGCAAGTGAAGGCACTGAATATGTCCCATCAGAGTTCGCAAAGAAGCTGACAACGAGCACATTATTTTCGTTAAACACAGAGATTTGAATGTTATTGCCTGTAATTGGATTTCCGTTTGTATCTTCCACATTTCCTGTAAGCGTACCAGGATTCTCATTTAAAGCCAGATTCGCTATCGTCGATGAGTCACTTTGGACGATGGCTCCAATTTGCTCTGTCGTAAAATCCACTTTCGAGGCCGAGACGATATAGGATCCGGGAGCCAGCCCACTGACAGAATAGTTTCCGAAAACGGATGTCGTTGTCGTTGCTACAGGGATTTGGGAGATCCCGTCGATAATGACTACCGTTGCACCGGGAATGGCATCGCCAGTCGTCAGATTGGTGATCTGGCCATTGATACTTCCGGGATTCGGAATCAATGAAATATTGACGCCGGTTAAATCTTCCCCCACTCCCAGACTGATTCCGGTGATCACCTGACCAAACCCAGGTGCATCCGCCACCACAGTGAAAGACCCGCTCGGAAGATTTCCTATGACATAGTGACCAGATGCGTCAGTAAAACCAGTACCAATCAGGATATTATTTTGATCAAACACTTGAACGACAGCATTCCCGATTGGAGTTCCTACATTATCTGTCACGAGTCCGGATATAGAACCAGGATTTGGTGTGAGTGCTAAAGCGACGGTAGATGTTTGGTTTGCCAAAACCGATACCCCTGCCTGAGCTATGGAGTAGTTTGGCGCTGATGCTGACACTGTGTATGTGCCTGGTGTCAAGTTATTGAACGAGAACGTCCCATCTTGATTAACGACGACAGAATCGATCAGGACGTTGTTTACATCTCTTAATTGAATAACGGTATCTGGTACGAGAGGAGTAACCGTTCCGGTAATGGAACCCGGGTTTGGAAGCAACGACACAGAAACAGGGGTAGTTTGACCTGAAGAAACGAGTGCGCCGACTGTACCGTTCTGATAATTGGCAGCAAATACGTTCACTGTATAGTTATCCGGTGCGAGCCCTTCTACCATGAAAACCCCATTTGAATCTGTCAGTACGGTCGTAATCAAATTTCCAGAGCTGTTGATAATATTCACGCTTGCTCCTGCAATAGGGTTGCCTCCCGGACTGTCCACAACGGTTCCTGTAATCCTTCCGGGATCAGGCTCCAGGGCAACACTACCATCAGCGGTTTGGTTGGACGATACCTGCACAGATGCAGCGTTGGTCTGGAAGTTCATTGCGGATACAACCACTGTATATATTCCAGGTGCCAGCCCATTCACCACATATTGACCGTTATTGTCGGTTAGGACCGTTGCGATAATCGCCCCACTGGAATCCACCACCCGCACCTGTACGTTGGCACCGATGATCGGTGTTCCGGTTTGGGCATTGGTTACATTCCCTGCAATAGAACCGGGGTCGGATGCTAGATTAAAGTTGACAATGCTAGTGGCATTGGATGAAATCGTGACGCCCTGAGCGGCTGTTTGATAATTGGTTGCTGCCGCTACTACTGTATAATTCCCAGGGGCAAGGTTCGGAACCGTATAAGAGCCATCAGGTGCGGTCACAGTGGTGGCAACGATGATGCCTGTTCCTGTACTGATCTCCACAGTGACACTTCCACCTGCAATCGGATTATTATTGGAATCTCTTACAAATCCGGTCAATGTACCGGGATCTACATTTAAGGTAACATTCACTGTAGTGGTCTGACCATTTTCAATCATCGCCGCAACCGTTTCCGTCGTATAATTCGGTGCACTTACGACAAGGGTGTAACTTCCAGGAGGGAGTCCGGACACCATATACTGCCCATTTGCATCTGTTACCACCGAACTTATCGGGATATTGTTCTGGAAGACTGTTACTGTTGCCCCGGGAATTGCTACAGCATTAGGATCCTGAACGGTACCAGTTAACGCACCAGCGAGCCTTGATAATGCAGCATCTACAATGGTGACAGTGCTTGATATGACGACAGCACCGAGTGTTTGAGTCGCATAGCCACTTGCTATAAATAAGAGAGAATACGAACCGGGAGTGAGACTCGTGAAGGAATATTGCCCACTTCCATTCGTTGTGGTACTCGCTACAACCACATTTTGACTATTGATAGCCTGAACGGATGCGCCAGAAATAGCCGTCATGGTGTCAGCGTCAATGACCGTCCCTTGTATGGATCCTGGATTGGGGTCGAGGAAGAGGTTCGTAATGGTGGTATTTCCGGCGGTTACAATCGAAGAGACCGTCGTGGAACTATAGTTAGCAGCAAAGGACCTGACCTGATACGTTCCAGGTGCTAAATTATTGAAGGTATATTGACCACTTCCGTCAGCCGTGGTGGAAGCAATGAGCACCCCATTGGAGTCCAGGAGCTCTAAATTGGCAAATGGGATTGCATTAGTAGTGGAGGCATCACGGACTGTACCGGATATTGCACCGGGATTCGCAACAAGCGTGAAATTGACTACAGACGCCTGATTCGGTTCTGTCATCACCGCTTTTGTCTGAGATTGAAACCCTGCGGCCACAACAGAAACGTTATAGAGTCCAGGTGTCACATTAGTGAAGGAATAATTACCGGCTATGTTGGTGGTCGTGGTATCCACCACCGTACCGGAATTATTCAGAAGCTGAACGGTCGCATTATTAATGGCACCACCATTCGAAACGTTTCCTGTTATGGTACTTGGCTGAGGTACGAGGGCAATATTGCCCGTTGTCGAAGCCCCTGCCGCTGCCGTCACATTCACGCTTCCCGTCACGTAATTCGTTAATGAAGCCTGAACCGTATAGTTTCCAGGCACGACATTTGTAAACGAATAAAAACCGCTTGTATTCGTTTGTGTGGTGGCAATGACGCTCATTCCCTGCAGAAGGGAAACGGTAGCGTTCGGAAGTACCAACCCGGTTGTTTGATCCGTGATGGTCCCATTAACCGTAGCACTTTGTTGTACGGTGATCGTCACCACGGAAGTGTTGGATTGAATGGGTTTACCCGTCGATGAATCCACACCTGATGCCTGTACCCTATCTAAGTTTCTCGATCCGCTGGTTGTATAGGCACCGCTCAGAGAGAATGTTAGAGTAGCGGTGGCACCTGGATTCAGGTTTCCGACGTTCCAGGTCAGTAATTTAGTAGCTGAGTTATACGTAGTGAGCCCTTGTGATGTGGAATTCACGACAAATCCGGTAACCTGATCCGGACCGATGATGTCATCGAGAAAGATCGTGGTGGCCTGTGAAAGGCCCGTATTCGTCACAGTTACGGTACCTGTCCATGTTGCCTGCTGACCAAGGAGAACTGACTGTGGTCCGGAATTCCTTACCTTGTTGGTCGAAAGCCTCGCCCTGATGTCGGCCTGACTTGGCGTGACGGGGTCACTTAAGGCATTCGCAAACGAAAATTCTTCGTCTTCCCGTAGTGAATCCTTGTTATAATTATTTGCATTGGCAGAAGTGAAGTAAATGGCTCGCAAAGGAGATGCTTCATTTATACCTAGAAAAGAAAAAACAGTGTTTGCCGGCAAGAACCAATCAAGGAAATAATCCTGATTGCCTCCAATACTCGAATCTGCCAGCGTAACCCTTGCATAGTCAAAGTTGGTGATTGCTTGGGAAAAGTTTGGGTTCCCTCCGCCCGTCCCCTCAGCAGGGTCATTCCACGAATTGACCAGTTTCACCGTGTTTTGAATCAGACTCACTCGGTTATTCAATCCATCCACGTTAAAAAGCCAATCGTATGTCCCGGCGACACCGGTTGTATTAATCAAAACCCCCCATGCGAAATTCCTGAAACCTGTTAATTGATTATTCCGGGGATCCCCGTTCAGTCTTAATCGGAAATATACATTCGTTCCGTCGTACGCAAAGAAACCTGCAGGAAAAGTTGAATTCCCCACAATGTCTGTTGAAACCGGACTTTCATCTCCTAAGACATCAAATACGGGCGTCCCTCCCACTAAAACAGGGGTATACTGTGAATTACTGGGAAATGCCACAGAAAAAACCTCCTTTAAATGATATGATCTTTATCATCATATTAAGAAGGGGGAGAAGTTGTCTGTTCAAACGTCTACTAAAGTAAATTTAATAGTCCTTTTAACCTAAAAATGAACCTTTCTCCATTGACAATCCTGTTCACTTCATGTGGATCGTATCCCCTAACATCACCTTCTCAAAATGGTTACCGTCAAAGCGAACGATGGACAGACTTGTACCGTGAATAATGGGCGGATCCCACATTTTCTCAGGAGGGATATTCCAGAAGAATGCCATGAGCGCACGGATGACAACACCATGTGTCACAATCAGTATACGTCCTTCTGGATTTTCTGAAAGAATTCGTCCCATGGCGACTGCTACCCGTTGTTTAAAAGCCGCCAATGACTCTCCGTTGTGGTGCAGATGATTATATTTGTGTGGCCGGTTCCAGAAGTTATCGTATTCCTCCTTTCCTTTCAACTCTATTTCTTCCCTGGTTTTTCCTTCCCAGTCTCCAAATGATATTTCATTCAAATCGTCTATAATCGTGAATGAGGATTCATCGGATACTATCAATTTTGTTGTCTCTAACGCCCGCTTACTTGGGCTTACGTATATTCCGGTGAATTCAATGTCTGACAGACGCCTTCCCAAAGCGGCCGCGCTTCTGACTCCCCTTTCAGTTAAGTCGGAATTAAGAGAGCCCTGCAGACGATTTTCTACATTCCATTCCGTTGCACCGTGACGGGTTAAATAAATTTCCAGCATACAATTCCCCTCTTTCACAGAGATGATAAACAATCTTTCCTTGCTTATACAGATATATCATTCTAAGTTAATGACATTCTACTTAAATACCATGTTACCCTTTATTTAAAATAGGAAAGGTGCATTTCCGGTAAGAAATGCACCTCTTCTAATTTATCCCATTCTCTTTTTAACCATCCGTTTATGCCTCTCTTGGATGATCTTCTTATTTAGTATTCTTACTTCTCCCAATATCAGTTATCTCATATCTTCCCCGATGTACTTGGCCAGTTCTTGATCAGAGATGTCATCCCCGTCAATATCAAGACGGAACTCCTGTCCTTGAATACCACCGCCATTGGTAAAATCGATTTCAAAGTCAAATTGAACCCGCTTATCCATTTGAAACCTCTTGTGTGCTCATATGGAGAACTACACCAAACAGCTGAAATCCTTCACCATGTCATTGAATTTCTCTTGTTCCTCGACATGAGGAGAATGATTGCTATTTTCGAAAATATAAAAGGTTGAATTTGGTACTAAATGAAAGATTTCTTCAGAAAACACAAACGGGCATTGCGCATCGTGCCTCCCGCAGAATATGATTGTCGGAGTGGTAATTTCCGAAATGGTTTCTCGAATATCATACTCAGGAAGTTCCGTCTTAGAATAATAGTCCAGGCGTTTTTTAACCACTTTTCCACTGCTTGGCTTGCCGAAGTATTCATCGTATCTTTCCGGATCATACAAGGACATTTCCGTCCACGCCTTTCCTGCCTGCCGGCGCTCTTCTTTCGTTGCCTCTTCAGAATAAAAGACGGAAACGATTTCCTTCAAACGGTCATTTTCCGGATTCTTGTCGCAGTATATACTGTCCTGATGCTCCATATATTCATTTGTTGCGGAAGCTCCACCTACAACCAATCGTTTGACAGACTCCGGATGATGAGCGGCATAGTGCAGCCCGAGCATCCCACCGGTTGAATGTCCGGCAAAGTTCCAGTGTTCATATCCGAGAACTTGGCGGATCGCTTCTAAATCTTTGCTTGTCTCACTCATGCTCAGCTCGTCTTCATGTGTCACTTCAGTGGAATTCCCTGTTTCTTTCAGATTCACCAAGTACACTTTAAAGTCCTCGACAAATCGATCAGCGAAATGATACCCGCTCTCGTTAAATTCACTATAAAGGTGCGTCACGCATAACGGTTCCCCGTTACCTGCTTCAAAGATTTCAAAAATCCCCCGGTTTGTTTGGATCAGCTTTTGTTCCCACATTCCTATTTCCCCCAGTCTGATTTGTCTGTATCGTTAATTTGGGTATTTTATCTTATACACTATTCATTAGACGGATGCCGAATCAGAATAGTTTCAATTATTCTGTTAACTTTCCTTTTATTTTCATAGAATCCATTTATGGCAGATCGTCATCTACTCCAGACCCTATGCCACACCGTTGTGAGCCGGCTCATCAAACGGTTGTTCTAGTCATTTATACGTCTTAAGAACAAAAAAAGTTTCGAAATATTAGGAGTAAATTGGAATGGAAGAGAAATGGCGGGGAGAACGCTTCAATTTTCCAGAACGGAAAGTGCCTCGGCCGCTTTATGGGCAAACTGTAGAGGAGGCTCAACGGATTGAAAATGGATGTACATAATATCAGGATGGGTGAAGAGCCAATGATTATGTAGAGCGCTGACGAGCAATCCTCTTTTGATCAGCACTTTCGAGAATGACTGAATCTCTTCTTCCAACAGGACAACCTCCCCAAGATTTAATGCACGGCCTTCTTGATCCAGTGACTCGAATGAGAACCCCGCCTTTAGCTCCCCTCTGCTTAGCCGTCCTTGAATCGTCACATACAGATTTCTATCGATGGATACGGAACATACACCATTCTTCAGCTTTGCTTTCCCATTCAGAATCTTACCGAATTCCGTGCACAACTCGTGAACATTGTTCATAAACCAGACCACCCTTTTTGTTTCCACTTTATTCTTAACGGGGTGGAAAGATGCCATGATGTGTGAAAGATATGGCAGGAGAATGGAGCGTTTACTTGAATGTACTCTAGTAGACGAATGGAAAGGAAGAAGGGAAAGCGATGACACGTTTTGATTTTTTTCGGCCAACGATTATGCCGAGCCCCTATACGAAATATAAGGAATTCCAACCGGCACCGTTTCTCCGCCCCTACATTTGCTGCTACTGGCTAGCTTCCCCCTATAAGATGCAGGTCCCCCGGTATTCGTACGACATCATTCCAGATGGCTGTACCGATATCCTATTTGAATACGATCGTCTGAGCCAAACCAGTTCGGTAACGTACTACGGAATGTTTGATGAATATTTTCACGCGACTGAACAACATCATCCTCATAAAATCACTTTTGGCATCCGTTTTTATCCGGGGAGCTCTGCTTACTTTATAAGGGAGAAGGCGAAGGATACCGCTCGTTCGATGACTGATTTGAATCACTTAAACCAATCTTTGATGGGGAAACTTAAAGACCAATTGCTACAGACAAATCATGTAACCGAGATGATTGCATGTTGTGATGTCATATTCTCTGAAGCGTTGAAAGATTCTTTGTCATTCAGACAGGATGCCTCGCTTCCTGCTATTCTTTCTACTATTGTATCAGGATGTGGGACATTGACCGTCGAGGAAATCGCACGAAAAGAAGTGATCAGTACCAGAACGATGAATCGCCTGTTTGAAGAACGCATCGGGTTGAGCCCCAAGAAGTTCAGTCAAATCATTCGATTTCAATCCATCTTGAAAGAGTGGGTGCGCCATCCTAACAGCACGAATCTTGCTGATGGATACTTTGATCAATCCCATTCCATAAAGGATTTCAAGAAGCGGACAGGAAAAAGTCCTTCTCAGCTTCAAGTGTCCGATTTTTACAATACGGTCTTTCATCACTCCGATACCATTAAGATGTAATCACAAAAAAGGAGGAAAAAGAATGAAGAACTATACAGGAGTCACCTTTCAAGTTCGAGTTACAGATTACGAAGAAGGGCTTGGTTGGTACAAAACACTTTTCAACCGCGACCCTGACTTTATCCCACATGAAAATTTTGCCGAGTGGGAAATCGTGAAAGATACCTGGCTGCAAGTGGCAAAAGGAGAGCCTACAGTGGGGAATGGTCCATTACGATTAGGCGTTCAAGACATCCATTCTGAACGTAAGAGATTGATAGAATCATTGAATACGACAATAGAGGAAGTCCAAACCCGGGAAGGCGTTCCCGCTGCCTGGTGTTCGTTTAGCGATCCGTATGGTAATTCGGTTGGGTTGTTTGAAGAATTAGATACATAACGGCAGAGCGGGGATGGCACCCGCTCTATACCTGTCCCCATGAACCGGACCTTACTGTTTCTAAAAAGCGCCGGGCAGCAGGAGGCAGGGACTGTTCGCTACCCAGGCTCACTAAAGCGACTTCCCTGTAGAGAGCAGGCATATCATTTGGTTCCAGCTTCACCAATGTTCCTTTTTCTATAGGCTCGGATACCATGGACTCTGTAAGGAGCGCTGTTCCACTGTAGTTCTGGACAAACTCCAGTGCTGTAGCAGGAGGCAATTCGATGGTGTCACTCCCGAATGACATATGGGTTCGTTGCCAGTGCTTGCTCTCCTCGCTCCAATCCGTCAAGATGTATGGTTTGCTTGTTTCAAAAATGTCTTCTACCCTATAACTCCCAACCTCCATCCCGCTTAATGGCTGATCACAGCGGGCAACGAAGATCAGAGGTTCTTTAATACTATAAAGCTTTTTCAGATCTTTATTAAAAAATGGAGAAGTGATCATCCCCATTCTAATGGTTCCATCATAAAGCATGTCGATGATTTGTTGGTTATGGCCGGTGTGGATGGCGATCTGGATATCGGGAAATGCAGTGTACATTTCCTTGATGATCGACGTGAAATGTCCCGATGTAAATGTCGGAAGGGTTCCGATCGTGATTTCCCCTCTTTTCCCTTCCTTTATCGACAGGGCCCTTTCTTTCCCTTTATGTAACACTTCGAGAGCCTGCCTCGCATAGGGAAGGAACCCTTTACCCAAATCCGTCAACTCCATCTGTTTCCCTGCCCTTACAAACAGATATCCCCCAACATCTTTCTCTAACTCTTTGACCCGTAAACTGACAGTAGGCTGTGATACATCCAGGTATCTCGAAGCTTTACTATATGAACCTAGCCTTGCCACAAGCTCAAACGCAATCAGCTGATTGATTTCCAATATAACCACTCCCATTATAAAAATATATTATAGTAACTATAAGTAATATAGGATTGTTTAATAGTGATAAGAAAATTATAGTGGAAATACACAATAAATAAAAGGAGGGCGTTTTATGAATGTGAAAGCAAAATTACAGAACCTTATGGACACCCAGTATAGCCGGCCTGCCGGGGTTCTCGGATGGTTCATCGGGGAGAAGATGATTCGCCAGCATAAGCCTGAAACGCTGTGGACCATTGGAAACCTCCAGCTTCAGGAAAACGAACGGATTCTTGAGATTGGATGCGGGGCAGGATTTGCGATGAAACAGATCGCTTCGTTGAATGGCGGCCACAATGTCACCGGATTGGATGTGTCAGAAACCCTTCTCCAATCAGCGGCTGTGCGTAATAAAAAAGCCATCAGACAAAACCAGATGGCACTAGTTCACGGAAGCGTTGAAGAAATGCCCATCCCTAATGAAGAATTCACATTCGTGTTCAGCATCCATTCTGTTTACTTCTGGGAGGACCTGTCCAAATCATTGAAGGAAATCGAAAGGGTGCTGTCTCCTGGAGGTACCGTCTTGATTACGCTTTGCGATGGAAAGGACGGAGAAGACTGGGGTGCCATCAAGAAAATGATCCAAAGTGAATTGCTCCCGATCATGGAACAATTCAAGTTTGAGGATCTTCGCGTACTAGAAGGACCCGTATCGCGGGGGTATCATACGGTGGCTGTATGTGGAGTTAAATCATCAACTCTATGAACCGATTTCCAGAAAAAGATGGCCATGGGGCGGGTACGTTGGTTCACAACGTACCCGCCCCATGGCTTTTTTAAGTGAAAAAGTTAATTGGGAACCGTCCCTAGTTAACCTAATTAACCAACCATTTTAAAAACCAAACTAAATTCTGCTCCATAATAGCCCGGTGTATTCCCGGCTTGTCAGAGCTGTATCCCATTCCTTCAAATACGACTAATTCTGTCTCGACTCCCATATCCTTAAGTCCTTTATGGAGCTCGAATGCATTAGGAAGCGGGACTCTTGCATCCTTCTCACCATGTTGGATCAGGGTTGGCGTAGAGGCTGATTGAATATAGGTCGTGGGTGAGGCTTTGGCATAGATCTCCGGGTCATTCCAAGGTGTCTCTCCTACATGCATCCTGATAAAGGAAGGCAGATCTGTATTCACATAATTCGTGACCCAGTTACTGATTCCGCCCCCAACTGAGGCAGCCTTGAATCGGTCGCTGTAGGTAGAGCAGAATGCTGAGATGAATCCGCCCTGGCTCCAGCCCATCACCCCGACTCGATCTTGATCTACTATTCCCCGGTCCACGAGTGCATCGACACCGGATATCACATCCTCGTAGTCACCGATGCCAAGGTTTCGATAGTTTGCCTTCAAAAAATCATTTCCATATCCTGAGCTACCTCTGTAGTTTGGTTCCAAAACGATGAAGCCCTTCTCAATAAACGGCTCAACTGGATATTTTTCATTGAAGCAGCTTGAATGGATGGGGAAAGAAGCCCAGGCCGGACCGCCATGGATGAAGACCAGTAAAGGGTGTTTTTTATTCCAATCCATGTCTTTCGGGGTTGTTAATACCCCTTCAATTTCAAGACCATCACGGCTATTCCATGAGATGATTTCCCTGTTACTTGTAAGTCTACCCCGGAGCAGACCATTCTCATTGGTGATTTTTTCATTATCAGCATAGACTTCGAATGTTTCATTCGGTGCAGCCTTACGATAGGCCAGATGTTTTCCATCTTCTGTTGTTGAAGCTTCCATAATGCAGCCATCCGATTTTCCGCTTATCATGTCCAACTTCCCATCTCCAGACAATAACCCGATCCGATAATTCGTTTTGTCCTGCCACATCAGTAGAATCCCTTTAGCTGTCCAGCGTATGGGAACAACCGCATGGTCAAAATCTAACAATGGTTGAATTCGCTGACCACTCGTAAGATCATAGATTTCGAGTGTACTGTCCATGATATGAGTCTTATAGTAACCCTTCTCACGTAAGCTCGCTGTGTAACACACTTTCGTAGTTTGAGGAGAAAAGCATACGTTACCTCCGACTACCTTATCTCCCTCCAGCTCCCGCAAATCTCCAGATGGGCGATCAAGCAGGTGAATTTCTCCGTTCTGACCACCCTCCCCATCCGGGCTTGGCGTAGCCATGAACACCACCTTTTCCCCATCGGCTGAAACTTCGAATTCTTGGATGTGAAAATCTCTGCCATCCGTCAGTTGATAGGGAACATTTTTATCAGGTTTAGTAAAATCCTTTACTTCCACGTACCATAAACAATGGTTCCGGTAATCCTTGCCTACATGGTGAAAGTCCCCATACTTCTCCCTGCGTTTCTTGATTTCCTCAGATTCCGGTGACGGTGTAACATAGTAAATCCCCTTGCCAGAAGGATCCCACTTGAATTGAATGACCCCTTCTTTTTCATTCGTAATTCGAACTCTGCCATCACCATTAATTGACTCCGCAAAGATTTGATTCTTCATACCTCCCTCACCAGCTGAAAGATAGCCTAAACGTGTGGAATCCGGCGACCATAGTGGGGATGTCCCCTCTGTGAATGGGGTGCATTCCCCCTTGTCTTTTTCATATATCACGATGGAATTCCTATATATATTCTCTTCCCAGTCAGCCGTGTTTTTGACAAATGCTACGCGTTGTCCGTCCTCACTCATGTGTAAGTCTGTTATGGCAGGTATGGAAAGAAGCTCTTCAATACTTAAATATGTATCACTCTTATTCATTCAGATACCCCTTCATCTTGAATACCTTAAAATGCTTTCGTACATACCGGCCTTTCATGCGTGTGGAAAAGGTCATGGATTTGATTCACATATGCTGGGTTCGATAATTCTGCTTTGCCCCATTTATATAACGAGCGAAAAGTCACGGCCCCCATGATCATCGAAGAAAACTCGGAGATATCCATTCGCACGATAGTGTCGACTGTCTGTTCATGAAAATATTGAATCTCCCCGTGTGAAAACGTCACGTTGAAGTTCTTTGACTCGTCACCTTGCAGATCGTCCTGTATCTCAAAACCTATCGTTAATGAAGCACGGCCAAATCGGTGCTTCTTCTCGTACAGCTCCATCAATAACCCTTTACAATCAAGGGCCCTGTACATCACACCAACCCCAAGGTTCACCATATGCTTATTGTCAACAGAAGGCGCTGTATCAAGCATGGTGTCCATCCCACTTTCAGGTGAACTAAGAAAGTGAATGAGGTCACCACGGTTAGCATTTATGATGATTCGTTTAAATTGATCAGCCTGTTGATGTAAAAAAGTAGATAATTCTTCAATCGCTTCCCTTGTTTCAAAGAATAGCTCATGTATGTAAAGATCCTTCCCCTTACCTTCATACAATACGTAACCAAGTACTTGACCATCCCGTTTAAAACCAACCACTTTTCCAAAATTAAAAGGTCGATTCAATTCCCGCTCTGTCGGAAATCGTTTCGTCATCCCATGCGTTCTTTGAAAAACACGGTTGTAACAATCCAGAATGAGTTCTCTGTCTTCATCGTTTAAGTGTTCAAGATGCTCTTTACAGGAACCATTCTGAAAAGAGGATGGGCTGACATAATATTGATAAACCTGTGTCCCCATTCCAAATCCCATTCTCTTATAAAAGGAAACGTTGAACGGATATAACATCACAAGATGATGACCTTTGGCTTTATTAATCTCATAAAAATACTTGATTAGTTGATGCGCATTTCCCTCTTTCTTATGTAACAAATCAACGGCAAGCATCCCGACTCCGCCAACAGGGATGGTGGTTTGGTTCAGGTTCATTTCAAACAGAAAGGTCCTCATGCCGGCCACTAAATCATTCCCCTTGAACAACCCATATAAGCTTTCGCTCGGTGTCTCTTCGATATGCCCCTGCAGCCACTGATCGGCATGTAAACCAGGGAATGCCCCATTGGCAAGTGAACAAAATGATGCGTATGCAGAATGATTGATTTCTCTTATTTCCTTCAATTTGAAGTCCCTCCCCTAATTCTGAAAGCTTGAGAGAATCTTATAAACGGATTTCCATCATCCTTGATTTAGTCTTTAAATTCATGGATTCATAGAATTTAATCGCATTTTCGTTAAACTCCCATACACCTAACTCCAGTGAATCTGCACCAATCGTCTTGGCGTACTCCACTACTTCCCCAAAGAATCTTTTTCCCAATCCCCTTCCTCTGAACGTCTGATCCACACCAAAGTCATCCATATAAACCACTTTCTTAGGAATGAGGATCGGCCGTTCTGCTGCATTCTTGATTGTAAGAATGGTATAGGCGATGGGCTGGACTTCTTCTAATAGAAATACCTTCGTGTTTTCTCCATCTACTAAGTTGTTAAAATAGTCCTGGTCTAACGTGGTATCTGCCATCTTGTAATGGTCTGGTCTTTCCTTTGTATGCATTTCGTGCACTTGTCTTTGGATTCGATGAACTGCATCGTAATCGTTTTTAGTGGCTTCTCGGATATGTGTTTGCATCGTATTTCCTCCAGGATGTTCTTTGTAGGTTACTTACTTTAGTGAACTTGTCTTTAAATTGCCCCATGGCTAACTATAATCGAACCTCTTGCTTATGTCAGAAATGTAATAAGAACATTCAAAATGAAAAACAATGCCGGTAGTGCACTGATGACTAAGCCGAATACTGCTGATTTTCTAATAAATAAGAGCACAGAACCGATAAGCCATACTCCTATAATGGAAAGGAAGCCAGGGTAAACAAATGTGTGCCCTGTATAATTCTCCCCAAATCCTCCACTTGCTAAAAAAAGTGTAATAGGTATCGTGATGATACCGGTTATGATGAGATGAATGATCCGATATATTCTAAGATTCATAGAATGCCTCCTCTACCAATCTTTCACCTATTATGAAACTGCTCAGACGATTCCTCTAGCTCTTTATCATCTAATTCCTCAATAACTTCTTGCGTTCCGTCTTCCTTAACGACCTTCATTTCTGCATCCTTAGTATCACTGACTGCATACCAAAACCGTTTATCGCCTTCCACCTCGATGATATTGGCTTTCTCTCTCCCTGCAAACACTTGCTTTATGGAAGAATCACTGATTGCACCGGAATAGATATACGGTTCCTGATGCATTGCCGACCACTTTACAGGCGTATCCCATTCCGCTCCCCTTGTTTGCTTCCATTCCCACTGACCGTCTTCTTGTTTGAAATAGGCGATAAAGACTTGTTCTCCCCGGGGATTATGTTCTGTAAATACGGCGATTGCATCGTTTGGTTCGATGACCTCTTCCTCTTTGTGAATGAGGGAATAGGAATAATTCACTTCCTTATCATATTCCTTTGCATTTTCCTTCATTTCTTTATGAAAGAATTCTTCAAATGTGGGTTGATTAGAACATGCGGCCAATATAGTGATGAGGGTGAATACAGTTAACAAAATAGCTTTTTTAATGGTAAACATCCTTTCATTTAGATTTCCACGTCAAATTTATGATTGGTTGGTTTGCTCAAGTTTGAACCTCACTATGAATGGACTCAGCAGTGAGCCGATAAGTATGAATAGCATCCCAATTCCAAGATTCAATACTATGCTTTGGAAAGGAGTAAGGAATAGGAGAAAGAGTGTCGTCGGTAAATACAACAGACTAAGCATGACCCTTCCCTTCATCGTTATTAGGTGCTCATGTTGGCATGCATGACATCTGAACGGTTTTATAATTGGGCCCCATAAATACCGGTAGACCTTCTTCCATTGGAATTGGGTATGACAGTTCTTGCAGTGTTGCAAAATCTCATCCCCCTTTAAAAAATGTAAAAAGCTGAAGGTCTTTGATATAGTCTTCAGCTGTTTAATTAGTCTAGTGTTTACCTATCACTGAAAAGATTTACCTTCCGTCTCCTCTAACCATCGATCGATCGCTTTAACAGGAAAGTAGTATTCATATCCCATTTTTATATATGGAATTTCACTAATAACAACGTCATCTTCTTTTCTGGGGTATATCAATTCTAATTGCTCGTCGCTTATACCTAAGTAATCTTTTAATTCTGTGGAACTTAATAATTGAGGTCCTTCTGTTGAATTCATATTTACTGTAACTTGATCATCTACATTTTGAGAGTCACTGTTTTGGATGGCATTCGAAATCATCCATGCACCAGCTAAAATACATAGCGCTAAAATGATAAGTGAAATATTGGTTGATCGTTGTTTCATCGTATCCGCCTTTCAGTAAAAAATCACCTGCCACAAATACCCATTATTTCAAACCGTTTCACTTCTGGCAATATTCATTTTCTTTTGAACATAACTTTTTATTTAGTTTACATGACCTGCAAGTAACTCCATTAACCCCTCTGCTGTATCTTTCTTACTTATGTACGTTTGGGGAGGTTGACCTTTTGAAACAATATAATGCTCCGCACTTTCACCATAGAGAGACGCCGTTTTATTCGCAACCATAAATTCTGCCCCGGAAGAATCCATTCGAATGTTCGCTCTTTCGAACAAGTACTCTTGATCATCTGTATGCTCTAACTTGAATCCGACAAGCAAGACGTTTGGATTCCATTTTTTTATTTCTGATAATACTTTTGGAGCTTTTTTAAAATGAATGATCGGGGGTTCATCACTCGTCATTTTTCCTGTCTCCAAAATCGGATTCCCTCGTTGGTCCAACATTTTATCGACTACCCAATCCGATCCGGCTGCTGCCATGATCACGACATCAATAGGTTCAGATTGTACAATCGATTTGATTTTCTCACCCAGATCTTCTATCCCCTCAAATTGTATCAAGCGCATGCTTCCATGGCTTTCAGGAAGCTTTGCAAAATAGCCGTGTAGGTAAATGACCTCTGCTTCATGGCTCAACGCTTCTTCCGCTAGATAACACCCCATCGTCCCTTTTGCTAAATTAGTGTGTCCTCTAACTGTATCCCATTTCTCAAGTGTACCTCCGCTTGTTATGAGAATCCTTTTTCCTTTTAATAAACTCATACATTCACCTACAATTTTCTTTTCGCATTCCTATGTATTTCATTGATAAACTAGCCATTTGAAATGGTAAAAACGGATTGCTCATTTCCAAAGCGTTGAATCTTATTCTCCAACCTCATCCCTACGGATAATAATAGTTTGCAAGACGCCTTATTTTGTGACTGTGTTTCGGCCATGACCCTGTCTAATTGCATAGTATGAATCCCATAATGCAATACCTTATTAATGACTTCTCTGGCGATGCCTCTCCCCCAAAATTCCGGTAAAAATTGATAGCCGATTTCAGTGTGAATTCCGTCATGATAGGTGTCTAGGAATACCATCCCGACAAATTCCTGGGAACTTTTATTGAAAATAGTCCAATGATATTCCTTATTGGGTGAATGAATCATGTCATGAAATCTCTGTTTAAATGATTCTTCATTGACGGTGCCACCTAAATATTTTCGTACCTGCTCGTTGTCGTATAATTTTTTTATATGGTGAGAATCACTTTCCTTTAATCTATGTAACTCGCATCTTTCTGTGGACAACAATGGTTTCACCCCTTTTTATCATGAGGGCTGATGCTTGTTAAGCGATTCAGCTATACCTCATATTGTCATTAGTATCTAATCTTCCTATAGACCCCCACTCCCAGGTAATATAAGAGACCAATCCCCATAATGATGAAACCATAGACCATAAATCCTAATCCTTCAAATCCTCGGATAAAGACGATACCTATTACAAAGGATATGTAGCCTATAGTGGATATGGTTAATGGAATGATGAATCCTCTTTTACTTTTCACGCTGAAGAAATGAATCGAACTCAGAAGCAATATTGCTGACAGCCCTGATACTGCAATCACTGCATCGCCATAGTACTGCCACCACATGGACAGCTCCTCCTTTCGAGTTAAGCTTATCTAGCTAATCTTTACCGCTTCTACTACTTCTATAGATACTTTTTATACCTTTTCTCATTTACTATCCAGGAAAGAATCGATATTACTAAGCCGATTATAATAGATTGATAAATCAATACGCCTATTGGTGATGCGGTATTAAAGACCACCTTAAACAACATGAAAGTCAGAAAACAAGCGCCGCCTGTCATCAATGACTGAAATAGGATATATTTAAGCTTTCCTCCTTTCCTCGTTTTCTCCCATTTTTGCATATATTCATTCATAATATTCCCCCTTCATTTCTTTCTCCTCCCGGTTACCCACTCTGAAAAAATCGAAGTGTAAATACTACTGTTTTCTAAGGAATTGAACATAAACAGCAAATAGGAAAGGATCCTCCATAAAGGAAATCATTCAAACGGGACACTATACCACATATAATTATGCTTATTCCGAAACCCTATCTTTTCTGCAACTGATACAGAGGGTTCATTGATCTCCATACAATCCCAATACGGTGTAATTCCATTCTCTAAACATTCTTGAACAAAAGCATGAGCGACTTTCTGTGCAAGCTTTTTCCCTTGATGATGTGGTAACGTCTCAATGTCAATGCCTTGCACATATCCCGCTACAACTCCTGAGAAACAAATGCTTACAATTTCATTTTTATAAACCACCATATACCCGACACCCTGACGGAAGAACCTTTCAAATGACGGCCAAAACTGTAATACTTTCGATTGTAAAAATTCAATGTTTCCATATATTTCGGAACCGTTGTTTTCCACAACACTTTTTGTGATTTTAACAGTTTCATATCCTGGTTCTAAAGGAGGTTCATGTTCCTTGATATAATGATCCTTTTGTAATTCAAATACTTTTTGATTGTACCCTTTCAGATTTTCACCAAATACGTTTTTGATCGTCTTATTCCACTTTGGATGATCACCTATCGCTTCAAAACTTGTTAAACCCATTCTGTTGGCGTCTGGTTTGATGACTGTATTGAAGTGATGGTTTAGATGGCTATTAAATCCTGCGTTTTCTTCGTTTCCAATAAAGATAAAACCATTATTACTTCCCAGCCATATAAATCCAGAGGCAGGAGACATAGGGTCATCCACAAATATGCGGTCGGTTTGCGTACCTTCAATGGCAGCTTTAGATTCCAAGGGTCCATCGTGCTCTAATAATTTCTTGCATTTATAAAATCCAGTCGGATCAAGCTCTGAAATCATCCGGCTTCATCCTTTCTACTGACTATTATTATTTGTCACAGTGTCATTCAAGTACCGCTCCTTGATCAACCTTCGATGGTGAATTTCATGCCCTGCAATAATGTAGGCAATCGCACGTGCCGTCACTTCGGAGCCGTTTGCGTTCCCACGCTGGCGCAACGCTTCTTCATCCATGCTGCTTAGAAGAAGAAGGGTGTGTTGGCGGACGATGGCTTGATGATGGAGAAGGTCGGATAGTGAGAACCGATTGAAATTCCCTCTCCTCACATACTCATCATCATGATATCCAGGCAGCATTCCCTTTTCTCCCCTGGCAATACTGAGAAGGCGGTAGCACATGATTCGCTCCGTGTCGGTTATGTGGCCGATGACTTCCTTGATGGTCCATTTTCCTGGAGCATACTGGTATTCTGCCTTTTCCTCACTTAAGTCCATCAACAGTTTCTTGGTCTCCTTTTGTTGATCTTCGAGTATCTGGAGCAGTTCTCCATCTCGTACATTGTTTACATACTCTTTATAATATGGGGGATATTCGTTTGTTTCTGGCTTCTTCATCATAGCTTCTACTCCCTTTTTCATGCTAAATACATATCACTGATCGTTTTACTTCTAAGAAATCCAAGGTCTTCATAAAGCTTTATCGCTGCATTATCCTCAATCACAGATAAGCGTGTGGCCGGGTATCCTGCACTCGACCGATTAATTGAGTGGGTTAACAAGTAACGTCCTAGTCCCCTCTTCTGATGATCAGGATCCACGACTAAACTCATGATAAGTGGATATTCTTCAAATTCCATGTGCAGACAGACACCCACAATGTTGTTCGAGTGAGCATCGATCACAACTCTTGAACACTCATCCATAATCTTATTGCGTTTGTGTACATCGTTAAATTCATTTACGTGAAGGAGATAATCTTCTTTCGTGCCGATTTGCTTATACGCCGGATTGGTACTATAGGATTTCATAAGTAAACATGCGATATCCTCCGCATCTTCACTTGTTACAGCCCTCGAACTATACCCTTCAGGAAGAGTGGTCTTCATTGGCTCCGTCGGACGAATCATCCATACATTCACTTCCTGAATCGTGCATCCAAGTTGTTCATACGTTGCCACATGTTCTTCTACCACTTCTCTTACAATAATGTTTTCTTCAATCGCAGATATCTTTTTTACATAGTTTAATAGCTTGCTGGCCAACCCTTCGTAGTCCTTATAGGGCGGTACTACAAATAAATCCGAGATGAAATGAGGTTTCAGAAGTACACCACCAATGATCGTTTCGCCTTCCATGATGAAATATCCGCAGTCAAAAATGGTTGCCACTTCCACTAACGTATCTGAGGACCTTCTAAAATAGGAATCTGCATATTTCTGTCCATGGTAAATGGAATAATAGTGGGTGTACTCCTTCGGTTCTTGATAAACCAACCTTAATCCGCCTTCTATTTCGATAGGTTCATGCTTATTCATATTTTTGACCCCTTTATTTTAAGGCAACTTCGATTTAAGATCTTTTAAATAGATCCCTTTGCTTCATATACTCGATGGCCTTGGTTTTATTCTTTTGTTTGGAAACATATTCTGCTTCGTTTTTATCTTTATAAAAGGCGTTAAATCTTTCTTCTGAAAGAGTGCCTTCATGGATGGCTTTTTGAACCGCGCAGTCTTCCTCGGTTATATGTGTGCAGTTCGAATACTTACACACCCGTGATAGTTCTAGAATGTCTTCATATCCCTCTTCTACTTTGTGTTCGGGGTCAACGAATGCTCGGACTATTTTATTCTTTTTCATCCCTTTCCTCCTCTATAATTCAGATAAACACAACTCAATATCCCGACGAAGAGAAATCAACTCTTCACGGGAACTTATCTTTACATAAAAGCTTTTTAAAAATGTTTTACAGTTCGCTTCTAAAAACCAATAATTTTCTTCCTTTACATGTTCTTTCCGACGTTTCAGTTCGGCTGGTATTCCTTTTAGTAAGTGTTCTATTTCCACTATGTCCAATCCCTTTTCTAACATGGCAAGGATCGGTGTGATCATTCTTTCGTCTTCAGAATGAACATAGACACTTTCAGATACAAGGATCTTCTCCCAAAGTGGAGGTAACATGTCAAAAAGATCTTTCTGCTCCATTTTTTTATTGAGTATCAATTCGTCAAACGCGTCTGCCACGTGGGCTATACTATGTGCCCAGCCTTTCACGGGGACAAAGCCCCTCAGGTCCTTTTCAGAGTTGATGTAGTTGATTAAGTGATCTTTTGTTTTATAGACAGCGTCCCTGGAGAGAAAATCATCCTTATTATCCTTGTATAAAATAACGGCGATGACAAGTGAACTAAACGCCCTTCTAAACACGGTATCCGTACCGTTTTCGCCAATCCTTTTGAATAACATGTCATCACTTAAACTGTAATCCAGCAGATCACTCAATAAATCATGCTCCAACTGGTTGTCTATGGCTAAGTGAAAAAAGGTGCTGTAAATCAATTTGTCCCTAAGCTCACTATCCGTAGATCCGATGAAATTCATCATGGACTTTACAAGACCAACATGATTCTTTACGTCCCACGGCTTTTGTCCATTCTTATATTCTTGTAAGTACTTTTTCAGTTCATGTTCTTCCATTACAAACTCGGTTGATCGAAAATCCACCATCTATTTTTCCTCCTCATGAATCAATTGCTCTCTTCTGATAAAAAAAAGAGACTATCAACAAACGATAGTCCCCACATACTAATAAGATTAAGAAATCTCAGGATTAACTAACTATATGCGATAAGAAGGTTTGGACATCGTACATGTAATGGTTCTGGTATGAAGTTCATTGAGTGCACGATTTACAACCTCCTTCACAAATCAAATTCCATTCATATTCAATTATAACAAACTGGTTTTTTTTAGCAATTACGGATTTGAATTTTCAGAAAAAAGAACCTCAATTCCTCATACCTCTTCCCTAATAACCCCTTTTTTTCTAAAATATAAAAAAGGACTTACCCTGTTTTGGATAAGCCCTCTGCAATAATATGATTCTCTTCTTATTAATCAAAAACCAGCTTCAAATAGTCAGAGTGACCTCTTATTAGTTCAAATTCTTCTTCGGATGAGATCCAAAAAAATTGAAAGGTAAGTCCTTCTTCTTCTCCTCCACCTGTTGGGTTGTACTCCCACTCGTCAGCCATTTCATGACAAACGATCTTATAAAAATACCTATTATGCATAGCACCGTCATCATTTTCCCAATAGTCGGCTGCTATCAATTTTTGCACTTCGAATTTTTGTATTCCAGTTTCCTCTCTAACTTCTCTTATTACTGCGTTATACGTGTCTTCCTCTTCTTTTACTGTCCCTTTTGGTATCTGGATACCTGCCTCAGGAATATCCTTGTGTTGAAATACCAATACTTGCAGCCTTCTATCTCTTACTCTAGTGACGTAGGCGTATGCTTTTTTTATTGGGGGCATCGGTTCACGCTCCAGTGATATTTCCCTTTACTAATAATGCGAAACAATTCTCATCATAGGTATAATTGAATACTTTTGTAAATTTAACCTGTCTGGTAATTTAAAATGGAAAGAAACTACTTGATAACCACATTGTCAACCAACGCCGTCCCGCCTTGCCCCATCTTATATCTGTCCCGGGGAATGCGTGCAGTTACCATGACATCAAGGTACTTTTCCTGGCTGAGTTTCTCATAGATATGGCGATATTTCTGCCGGTCAAGATAGAGCGACCACCCTTCCAGCGCACGGGGATAATCGACATACTGTTCGCCGTAAGGATCTTCGACGATATCTATCCGAAAATGGGTGTCCTGCAGATCTTCATACTCTCCGCTGGCAGTGGCATAAGGGTCCATCTCGGCCGTTCCTTCTACAAAGAAAGGTACCTCGATATAGGAAATCGGATCATACAATACTTCCCTTCCGATGACTGATAATCCGTTTTCCTCCATATAGACCTGCCCCTCCATCGACGTATCAGCATAGCGTTCCAACGGTTCAAACTCCACATCCTGACCCATAGCATTTGTTCCAGAATATTCGGTAAAGCGATCATCCTCCACCATCGCGGTGACATTGACATGGACCATCCCACCAAGTGCCTGTTCATATAATTCCTTGTACTTCACCCGGTCGAAGACTATCCTCCAAAGCTGCTCCTCACTGTTTACGGTGTCCCGCACACTTAATACGAAATGGGTCGGCTCCAAGTCCTTGTATGCGCTGGCATAGCGATAGGTCACGAGCTGTGCGTTCCCACTGAGGGCGAATGGATGATCTGACATTCCCTTTAAATCGTACAGGATATCCCTGGCTGTAAGCTCCACGGAATTCTTCTTCATATAGTCAGCCAGCTCGTCATCAAGTGGGGCTTCTTCTATATCGCTTTGTTTAAACAATATTTCCTCAACGATTGAAAGGTGACCCTGCCCTGTTTCGAAATATTCTTTCGGGATGGAAACGGTCGCGTACACATCCACCGGTCCTTTCTTTAACGCCTTAAACAGATCCGGGTACTCTTCCCTTGGTAAATAAACATACCAATCCAACTCATCTTTTTTTGTCACCTTGATGACAAAGTGACTGCCTTCTAGCTCATTGAAGCCATAATTATAATACCTGCTGAGCTGTGCCTTCCCTTCAAGAGCAATTGATTGATTCGTGAATGTTTCTTCCACCCTGTAAGGAATGTCCGTCCCCTTCAACGAGACCTCATGATCTTCCATGAACTCTTCGAAAGTGTAGCCCTCTTTGAGATTTCCAATTGTCTTTGTTTCTGTTGAAGGAGGTTTTTCTACTTCTTTAGAAGATTTCTCTCCTTGTTCAGCGGTATTACACCCTGCCAAGAGAAGGATGACCATTATGATCCATAGTCGTTTCAATTGCATTCATCCCTTCGATTTTTGAACTTCCTATTGAAAAAAGTACGTCAATCTTTCTGACATACTTATCCTATTAGGTTGATGACTAGATAATGATGAAAGTGACCGAGTATCGTCACTTCCCTTTCTCATAAAACCTCCGCACCTTCGCACGATTCCCACAATCCGCCATGGAACACCATCGGCGACTTTTATTCCGACTTGTATCAAAGAATAACCATCCGCAAGGGTCTCCCTCACACTGTTTGACCCTCTCCAACTCATTTTTTGAAGTGAGTAAATCCACAGCTGATTGTAGAATGGGTGGCAGCATGGTGTCCAGGGGATTATCTGTTTGTTTGAACTTCAAAGTATATTCGCCGTTCTCGTGTATGACTTGCAATGAACGATAGAAGGGGCTCATGGATTCATTGAAGCATGCCAGATCCTGCTCGGCGGGCGGGGTTTTCTTTGAAATGCTTTTGAACATTCGATACATGACTTCACGCAGTTCGATCGCCTGCTTCAGGACATCTTCTGCTTTTGAGGGGTTTTCCTCTGCTTCACTAAGAAGATCTTGTGCCTGTTGAATTGTCAACACTTCAGCATGTAGGGACCAGTCGACCAATTCGGTGTAACTCTTAAACCAGTCCCGCCTTTTCTCCGTACTTTCCCGCCAGCTGACGGTATTGATGAAATCCATACATAGTCGTTCTCCGACCATCATATAAGGGTTTGTTTCTGACATAATCATGACTCCTTTACTCTAACCATCATAATACATATTGACAGTTAGAAACAACCGGAGTAAACTTATAACCAGCTAAATTGTTTTAGATGGTTAAATACAATTTCAGGAGGTACTATGATGGAGAATTTAATGTTGGCAGCTGTTAAGACCTTGTTGAAGGAAACATTTGAAGGGCCTGAAGGAAACGGAAGCTGGTACACAGAATCGAAGCCTGGAAGTGGTTTATTTGGGACGCTAGAAGGATTATCGGCAGAAGACGTTTCGATACCGGTCAACGGCACGACCATCGCCGCCCAAACCGATCATACCCGCTATTATGTGTGGGTCGCTAGGTCCTATTTAAATGGAGAAGAACCCGACAAGGACTGGGAAGCATCCTGGAAAATCACGAGCGTAGACACCAACACATGGACACTATTCACCTCTGACCTTCAACAAGAATACACCTCACTCCTTACAACGATTGATTCACTTGACTCCTTAGATGAACAGAAAATTACAGGAATGCTTGGAGCGATCGCACACTCCGCCTACCATCTCGGATCCATACGACAAATGATCAAGGTAATTAAAGTTCCGAGTCAGCCGTAAAGTTGAATAGAGCTTCTGGCATCATGTAGAAAAGAAGAACCCGCGTAGTTTCATAATCTTAGGAATACTTAATAAGCGGAGATTTTCCGGTTACATTTAAAATGTAGCATGTTGTTGGGTTAAATAAGCGGAGGTTTTCCGCTTATGCATAGGAAAATCTCCTATCATTGGAACCATTGGAGTAAATAGGCGGAGTTCTTCCGTCTATTTCATTCTTTTTTAATAGAAATTTCTATTTAAGCGGAATTTTTCCGTCTATCGATCAGCTCTCAAGCTCAAACTGATCTCCAAACCGACATAAGACTATAATAAGTCATCAACAAAGGAGGAACGATTAATGAAACCAAGAATCACCGTACTGACTCTCGGAGTAGATGACCTGGAAAGATCACTGGAATTTTATCAAAACGGTCTGCACCTCCCAACTGAAGGGATCATAGGGCAGGAATTTGAGAATGGTGCCGTTGCTTTCTTCGATTTGAAAAATGGATTGAAGCTAGCCATCTGGGAACGAAAAAGCCTAGCGAAAGAAGCGAATGTCCCCCTCTCCCCCAGAAGCCCCTCTGAATTCACAATCGGTCACAATGTTAGCAGTAAAGCGGAAGTGGATAAGGTGATGTTGGAAGCAGAAACAGCCGGGGCAAAAATCACCGATCCGGCCAAAGATACATTCTGGGGAGGATATTCTGGTCACTTCCTCGATTTAGACGGTCATCTATGGGAAGTTGTATGGAATCCAGAGTGGGAAATAGAGGACTAACAATGATATGGGAAACCAGCACATTCTAAATGGGCTGGTTTTTCTATAGATTAGTAACTTTGCCTCATCCATCCAGCATCTGTTAAAAAGTCTTCTCTCGTCAGTTTTCCTCCTCCCATAAACTCCCTATACGAATTGATTGTCCCATCGTGTGAAACTATGTATATATGTTCAACACCTTGGCTTTTGCACCATGTTAGAAACGTTTCTGCTACTATACTAAATTCTTGTTCCGGCATTGTATTGATTCCCGAAGTCCATAGTTCTTCTGGAAATACCTCATCAATCGTAAAGCTTGGAAACTCTTTTTTTATTATTTCCTTATCTAACATCCGATCACAGGGAAGGGTTTTCCACTCACGCTTTTGCGGAAACATTCTTGGAGATACGGAAGGGCTCACGATCTTTCTGCAGCTTATGTCATTCGTTAAAATCTTTGCCGTTTCTAACGTTCTTCTGACTGGACTGATGACTACAAGATCTCTTTCCGTTAGTGTGAACCGGGATTGAAGTGTTTCAGCTTGATTCACTCCCTCTTGGGTTAAAGAAGGATCTTGAATTTGCAAACTCCCTGGTAAATCCACTGTGTGTTCTCCTTGTCCATGCCTGATAATAATAATTTCCATAGGAACCCCCTTCTTTACTTCTTATTCTGCAAAACTATCTTTTATTTGATCCTCTTTATTATGTACGACTAAATATTCTTCTAAGTTTGGAGATTGATTATATTTCATAGCAGCTTGTTTATCCTTTTTCAGTATGGCCGATGTTAAATCAATCTCATTTATACTCGCAATGGCGACTGCGTAGTGTATAACATCCACTAACTCTTTTTCTAAAGAAGCATTCCCTGTATTTTCTTTTCTGCCTTCTAACTGGTTCAGTACCTCTGCAACCTCGCCAATTTCTTCTACCAGCTTCATAAACAAAGCAGACGAAGTGCGTCCTTCTTTGTATTTTAGTGCCAGGTAGCTCTGTAACTCATGGAATGTCAGTTGAGTCATATAAATCCTCACTTTTCTTATTAATATACTTTTTCCAACAAGGCGGAATTTCATTTCGAAGCATCCAATTCCTGCAATGCCTCAAACAATCGATTCTGCATATTTTCATCATCACTTATATAAAACACCAGAATATTATTCATTTCATATGCTTTATGTTCAACCACTTCTGCTTTTGCCGTTTTCTCTTCAAACCTTTGTAATCCTTTTTCTCTATCCCTTGTAGAAGAAAAAACATAAAGCGATAATGTATGACCTTTTGCATTATATACTTCAGGAGTAATACCGTTTAATTCTTGTATAAAGACGTTTTCACCTGGTAAATCAGTCTCTTTATCTAATTCAAATCCTTGCTCCGTTATGACAGTTTCAACTTTTTCCAAAGTAATGTACTTTATATCAGTCGGTTTGTCTTTTGCTTTTTGTTGGCTACAAGCCCCTATAACAAATATGAATAGGATAAGAAAGAATAGCTTTTTTATGACATATCCCCTCCTTGGCTGTCAGTGTCTCAACGCACGATAAATCGAATAATCCACTTCGCCTGAGATATTCTCGAGCCCCTTTTCACTCAATTCCATGGCCATTAAATTCTCTTCAGAAGGTGGGAGGTTTTTCTCCGACGCGTAGATTCCGAATGCAGTCGATGTCCTAAATCCAAAACGGTGATAGTACCGGGGATCTCCTTCAACCACGATTCCTTTAAACCCCATTTCAGCCGCTATTCTGATTCCTTCTTCTAACATAAACGTGCCAACGCCCTGTTGTTGTTGATTCAATGCGACTGTAACAGGGGATAACATCAAGATTTCATGTTCATGCTTATGACTAATGGGTAGTTTTGAGAGGATAAAGTGACCGATGATCCTTCCTTCTTTCTCAACCACCAGATCAAGCTGCGGAATATAATACGTTTTTTCACGGATCTCTCTTACCAATGCTTTTTCAATGACTCCATCTGAAAAAGTGGTGTTCCTGAATATCTCATAGACAAAGTCTTCAATGAAACGATATTCTTCTTTTTTTACAGGTCTGATCTTCATCCATACTCCTCCAAATGTAAGTTCTACATATCAAATCATTCACTCAACCTAATGGCAATCGTCCTTCCTAACCGCTTATATCCCAACGCCTTAGCAATGGCAATGGAGGGTGTATTGGACTCAAGTGTCTGATAGTGCATAGTTGCACCACTTATTAACCCTCGTTGTGTGAGGGCATTTACAACTTTTTTCGCATAACCTTTACCTCTATGAGCAGGATGGGTAATAATCCCGACACTCAGAAATCCTGACTCTCCCCTTCTCCATGAACCTGCTGCCACTACTTTCCCATTGAGGATTTGCAATAGGATCGGGCTTTTCTGTTCATCAATTGAACTGTGTTGCCACTCTATTTCTGAGCATGATTCACGCAATTCCTCCATTAACGTTCTGTGGTGCTCACTCTTATATTCAATTACTGATAAAGAACCTGCTTGAAGGAGTGAATCACCCTCTACATACCCTTGAAACGCCGGGCCGATGATTTTAGTACGTTTGCCATTTAGTAATTGACCAAGCCATTCAGTATCAAATACTGCGTCTGACCTGAGGTTCATCACCGCTTTCCCCAGCACTGATACGTATTTTGGTGGAGTGGAAATGATGCAGGAGATCTCATTGGAGAATGCGTAAATTCCGTTATATCCATCTAAACTCTTGGAATGCTGCAATACCTTCACATTAGGAACGAGTAGTTCTGAATAATCACATCCAAGAAACTCGGCCCAATTGGCATACACTCGATATGTCATATTTTTCTGAACCATCTATTTTCCCCTCTCTAGCCTTCTTCACTAAACTTCGTGGAAGATAAACAAATACCAAAACTTCATTCATACTCCTAATACTCACTTCAAAATTCTCTGAGCACATCCGCTTCCTTAACAACCATTATCCATTAATTTCAAATATTCGCAATAACCAAGCTGAATGACCCTTAATCCAAGCAAAACAAAAAACCAAGCCTGAAAATGCCAGACTCAGTTCCCTGAATGATTGCTGTTCTCTTACTTTATACTGCTCGCAATAAACATCGAAGCATCCTTCTTCATGAACACGCGCTTTCCATGATGAAATGTCTTAATTTCAGTAGATTTAAATCCTACTTCAGAGAGTATGTCGTTCAACTCTTCATGTACAAATCCGTTATGTACCTTTGGATGGCTGATTTCTTCGTTTTTGTCAAAGTCGACGATGATAAGTTTGCCGCCGTCATGGAGGATCGAGAACATTTCTTGTAAAATCTTTTGGGTATCTGGGATGTGGAGAAGAACGAGCGACATGAGGACAATGTCCGCTTTCACGTCAGGCGTACCCTGTGTAAAGTCGGAATGAAGGACATCAGCGTTGGTAATTTCTCTCTGAGTGATCTTTGCTTTTGCCACTTCCAGCATTTGCTCCGATGAATCGATTAACAATGTCGAAGCGACCAGATCTGTCAGTTCTAAACTAACGAGCCCTGTACCGCTCCCATAATCAATCAAGGATTTAGTTTGACTGTCCTGCAGTTCTTTTTTCACTTTCTCCACGACAATCTGAGCAAGTTCCTTTCGCTCTTCTGTATCGTATCGCTTGGCCATTTCTTCAAAGACGTTCTGTTCCATCGGTCACCATCCTATTTAAGCTTCTTAGTTGTCATTATATCAAAAGTCAGTGCAGGGGATTGTTTTTTGGTAAACTACATATAGTTCAAAATTAGAGAAATGAGGTGACTGTCATGGAACAAGTCACACCAGAAGAACAGCAGCAATTGATTGAAGCGTTTCGTTCGATCATTCGTAAATCGGAAATTGCTCTTGCTCGTATGAAACCAGGCACACCGCAGACGAACTTGCTTGAGAAACGATTGAAAGCAGCAAGGATTGGCGAAGATGTTCTCCATGCACGATGGGAAGACAAGGAGTTGGTTGTTAGCAAAGATGAGTTATTAATGGCAAAAGAGGTGCTGAAGGGATTGCTGTTGATGCTTCCTTCCTTTCTTGAGAAAACAAAGCCAGGGAGTGGGCAGCGGACTTATATTGAGAGAAGGATAAAGGCATTTCAGACTGCTGTTTCCTATTTGGATAATGAGAGTAATTAATAGAGCTGGCTCGCCAACTCTTTATTTTCTCTCTCTTATTTTTTCACTTCGGATTCATTCTTCACACACGCTATAACCGTATCCCCAAACGACCTTACGTCGGATAAGTAATCATAGCCATCTGGAGACCCAAAGCTATTAAACATCCGAACTGCCACAATATCCTCTTCAGGAATTACTAATAGAGTTACATTGGTAAACCCAAGTATTTGGTAGGACCCTTTAGGGACTTGATCACCAATCTCTGTCTTTGTGGCGGGTAAATCTTTGACAAACCACAAGAAGCCATTTTGAGGTAAGTCTTTATGAAGGGTGGATGGACTTTGGAGAGAAGTAGCTACCTCTATTATTTCTCTCGGAACCATTTGCTTTCCATTCACTTTTCCTTTCTTCAAATGGAAATACCCCCAGTAAGCTAGCTCCCTGGTCGATACATACATGTTCATTTTGTCCCCTTCAGTGCTTTCACTCGTCTTCCAATCTTCATCCCCTTCATAACGCAGCACGACATCGACCAGCTTTTCGTGTTTCTGTGAATACCAATCCGATTCGGTAAAGCCTAAGGGAGTAAAGACACTCTCATGAAGGATATCTGCAACTGACTTACCTGTTGTCCGTTTGATAATCTGAGTCAGTGCCTCGATCCCAATTTGTTTATAAGACCAGCTTGATCCTGAAGTAAACTCCCGAATGTCTTTACTTGCTTCTTGAGTTAATCCATGTGTATGAGTAAGTAAATGTCTTATCGTTGTACCTTTCCAGGTGTTCTCTTCAAGTTCAGGCAAATAGGATAAAACCGGATCATCTATGCTGTTAATGTATCCGTAGTACAAAGCATACGAAACTGCAAAACCGATGTAGCTTTTTCTAACTGAAGCAACATGAAATTGAGTATCAGCCTGAACGGTTCTAGCGTCTTCTTTCCTTGCCTGCTTCCCTATGTATTCTTCTAACACAATAGAATCTTTATGAATGATAAGAGTAGAAGCCCCTGAGCAGATGACTTTGTTAAATGTAGCTTTAACGTGGTCCAACACCGGTGAGAAATCTTTGTGATTAAGGATCAAATTGTGTTCAACCAGCGGCATACCTTCACTCCTCCTCATAAAATTCCATATAAGGTTTATCTTCCCTATAGTAATCTATTCGATCCTGTAAAGTTCCACTATGAAACTCAAATGTATGACCATCAGGATCGGTAAAATAAATTGATTTCTTATCACGACTGTCTCGCTTTCGACCTGGCAGAATGTTTACCTTCAAATCCGTTAACTCTTTATACGCCTGCTCAAAATCTTCTTCTTCAATCGAAAAGGCTATGTGAGTATAAGATTGTGAGATTTCATTCCTAGGGATATGCTTTTCCTCATTCAAGGCAAGCCAATAGCCATGAAGATCAAAGTAGGCTGTTGTTTTCCCTTTTACGAGTAACTTTGCATTGAACACTTGCTGGTAAAAACGGATGGAGCGTTCCAGGTCTGAAACAGAGAAGAGAAAATGATTAATTCCTTTAATATTCATGAGATTCACCTCTGCTATTTAAAAAGCTTACCCTATTCTGGATAAGCCAACTTATACTAAAAATGATCTTTAAAATTCACTTACTTCACACAAGAAAAAGCCAGTACGACTGGAATCCGTTGCCTTCTAACAAATTCTTCTTCGCTACTAAAATGTTCACGTTCAGGTGTACCTTCACGCAAATCCAACACTGTAAAATCAGCTTGTCGAAGTGCCAGAAAATATTGTTCAATGGTCCGGTGATACTTAACCACTACTTGATCAATCCAGGGCTCTTTTCTTTCACCAGCATGGAAATAATCATCGACAATCCAATTACCACGTTTATCTCCGGATTGCTTACTTGCAAATGACGAAGTGGTAAGGGGATGCTGGATACTAAAAACAAATCTGCCGTCTTCTTTAAGCGTTTTGCTAACATTTTGGAACAGGGGGTTAATGTCAGAAACGTAATGGATAGCAAATCGAGATGTTACTAGATCAAATGTCTCTTTCGGATAATCATACGATTCCATTGTTTCGTTGTATATTGTTCCGTTTTGTTCAAGTAAGTTAGAGCGAGCCGCTTCTACCATTTGTTTTGAACCTTCTACTCCTGTATAGTGTTTTGCCCCTTTATGTATGAGTTCTTTTCCGAACGAGGCATCACCACACCCTAAATCTAAGATACTATTATTTTGAATGCTTCCCATTAATTCATACATAATAGGACCTTCAATGGCATTGTTTGGACTGTCTTGTCTATTTCTTCTTTTCATATAATTCGAAAAAAAATCCGTTTGATCATAAACACTAGATCCTCTGAATTCCATCGAAACATCTCCCAATCAACTATTTTTTTATTTATTTCTAGTGAAAATCCTACTATGTATGGTCGTGCAATTCATCTCACGATACACAAATTAATGTATTTTAACACGAAATTCCATGTATAAACAATAGTTGATTTCCTAATTTTCAAAAAACACACCCAATGCACAGTCATCTAAAAGACATATCAGCTCTTAATTTGTCCTACATTTAAAAATTCTAACAGTACTTCAGTATACATATCGGGCTTTTCGACATGAACTAAATGCGAAGCAAATGGAATGACGCACACATGTATGTGACTATGTATGTTCCGGTATTTGGCGGCAGTTTCGACTTCTGCTGGATTCCCTTCACCCACCATAAAGAGAACCGGAACACTTATGTTATCTAAGTCAGACGTATATTCAAAAGGGTACCAGTCTTCGTCCCTGGCCATATAAATAAGCTGTCTCCAGTCAGATTGGTGCTGCAGATCCAATTGCTTGGTGAATTCGCTATTTTCCAGTAATTCTCTTTGGAATTGAACATCTTGCGCATGCATGACTGCCCAATTATCAGGCTTATCGGAAGTAATACCAGACAACGTTAAGCTTCGTAATCGATCAGGGTATTTCTTGGCAAACCGCAACCCCACTAGTCCTCCCAGTGAGCACCCCACTAAATGCAGTCTATCAATTTGCAAATGATTAAGCGTTTCCTTCAAATCATCTGCAGCATCTTCAAAATAATTGCTGAAATCATCACTGACAGACTTCCCATGTCCTCTTAAATCCGGCACTATGACTTTCATGCTTTCTTGAAGCACCTCTCTTTGTTTTTCAAAATCAGTCGTTCCCGTTTGTAACCCCGTATGGAGAAAAACAATCGGTCCCCTTCTCCATATACTTCTGTATGTAAAATCATTTAGTCGTCCTCCCATTCATGCGAAACTTAAGCACTAATCTTTAAATAGCTAGTTGCTATTTATCCTCCAAACGGCAATGGTTGAGTTCCATCCAGATCTGTAAAACCATATATTTTTGCAAGATCAGCGACCATCAAGGCGTCGCCTGAAAACCTTGATACCGTTGGGTCTGTGGCTAATGCCACTACAGCACGCCCTACATATGCTGTTGTTTCCGTTGCTCCATCTTCCGGTCCAAAACCGGAATCAATCACTCTTTCAGTCCTCATCCAACCTGGACAAACCGCAACGGCTGAAACATTGAAGTCCTTTAATTCCTTTGCCATTCCCATTGTCATTCGATTGATGGCATTCATAGCTAAATCATAATATAAATTACCTGATATCTTGTTTCTGATAAAAAATGTCGTATTTACAATCAACCCTCTTTGGTTTTGCTGCATCAAAGGCACAGCGTAGCGACTGGTCAGTAAATAAGCCTGCGGGCCAGCAACCATCATCGCGTCCCAATGCTCCTGTGGACGTTCCCAAAAATGTCTTCCTTCTCCTGAAGGCAGAGAACTTTCAGAGCCGCCAAATACACTATTGACTAAAATATCAATCCGGCCATGGTCCCTGTCAATTCGCTCAAACAGGTTTCTCACATCATTGTCATTTGTATGATCACATCGTACGGCAATACCCTTCCCCCCACGTGAAGTGACACCATCGGCCGTTTCCTCAATCGTTTCGGGTCGATCATCGGTGGTAGCTCCCCTTACACTGCGACCCGTCACATACACCGTCGCTCCGGCACTGCCTAGCTCGAAGGCAATCCCACGACCCGCACCACGGGATGCACCTGTGACAACAGCAATTTTTCCTTGTAGTGGTTTCATAGTTTGTTAGCTCCCTTATCTACCTCGGTTTTGGTTACAGAAAAATAGTAGTTCATTCCTTGATATTCCAGTCATTTCAAAACTTCCCACTCTTCATAAACCTCTGCGTTCAGCCCCAACTCATTGGTTTTTAACCACTCAAAAGCTTTCATCACTAAAGGAGAAGCATTTTCCTGAGACACCTCATGTTCAGATACCCACACAGCTCCCAATGAGTCTTGCCCTTCAAACTGTTCCGGTGTGCTTATTTCCCCACCGATTTTTCTTACAGAATAATAGACGGCAATATGATGAACATTAGTAAAGTCTCTCCAAACTGAGGGAAATTTGAAATCACTAACCCCGATTTGTTCCTCGATTTCAATCTCTATACCTGTTTCTTCTAGAAACTCTCTCCTCATCGCTTCTGCTAAACTCTCACCTTCTTCCAAACTACCTCCAGGTAAGTCAAAACGGTTTATATAAGGGCCACCAGATTTATGTATTACTAAGAGTTTTCCATCTTCTATATAGATACCGTAAACTCCAAAAGCTCTATGATACTTTTTATCTGACATACTTATTTGTCCTCCCCAATCTGACATGTTCCTTAATATCCCTGCCACTTACCTCAGATACCCATTAAGAACGAAAAGGTACAATGAGTGACAGAAAAGTTAAGATGAAATTATGTAACTTACTACCAATTATTTCAAAATCGAGAAACTTACTCAAGGAAAACTTCAATAAAAAGGGCTTATCCTCCCCGGATAAGCCCTGTTCCATCTATTGTTCTTTTAACACTGTATACTTCCGATAAGCCTTATAATAACTCCCTGCCAATAAAACCACCATAAAAGCAGGAAACAGTTTCAACAGGGCAAATGGCGTTTCAAAGAGAAACGCTTTCCAAAACAAATCATTTTCCATATTCCAAAGACCTTCATGATATATTTCCGGATCCCTGTAGTAGCCAAAAGAATAGATGAGAAATATCATGCCAAACCAAAAAGAATAGCCCATGATCCGTTTATAATAATGTCTCCTGGACTCCCGGTCAGAAAAGATTTCATCCTGGTCATCGCTTTCTTTCTGCCAATACCGTATTCCACTCAGCCAGTACCCCTTCAGGTAGCTCCAACCGAAATCTTCATAGATCCCTCTGTATTCCTCCAACTTTTTCTTGGATAGATAATCCTGATAGTCCAGGCGCATCACATAGCTCTTATCGGTTTTTTCAAAGGTGTAGACTCCCAGTCCACTGATGTTCGTGCACCGATAGCCTTTTTGCAATTGTTCATTCAGCCAACGTTCTTCTTTTTCAATACTGATGAACCATTTAAACTTCTTCATTCGCTTCACTTCCTTCATACAAGGATAAAATATGCACAAGCCTTTCTTGCTCCATTTTCAAAATGGCGCTTCCTTCTGAAGTTATACTGTAAATCTTTCTCCTGCCTGAATGTCCAACAGGTTCAATCCAACCGTGTTTATTCAGGTTCTCAATCGCACCGTATAATGTACCGGCCGCTAACACAACGGTCCCATTACTCATTTCTTCGATCTTCTGCATAGCCGCATATCCGTGAAGTGGCTCACGGAGAGCTAATAAAATATAATGCATCGTTTCAGACAATGGCAATAATTTATGTTTCATGTTCTCACCCTTTTATTCAGTTCAACTATATAGTTCAGCTTACTAACAAGATAATACAGTTCAACTGAATAGTCAACCATATTTTTGAAATTCCATTAAAAAAAGCCAATTTCCGGTACATTCGGAAATCGGCTTAATCTTACCAGTGGGCTTGCAGCTTATTGCCATTTGGATCGTAAAAATGGAAAAAGGCATGACCACTATCTTCTTTTATCTCATCGACCTTCACCCCGTGATCCGTTAAGTGTTGATGAAATTCACCCAGCCTCGGGCTTGTAAAACCAATGCTGAATTCCTGTTCCTGGTTCACCGTAAAATGGGCAAAGGTTTCATCCTCCGTCGGAATGAGGATCAGTAAGAAAGGACCTTCATTTACCTTGATGGCGGCCAGTTCCTCGTTAACGTTTAATAGCTCTAGACCCAACATATCTCTGTACCAATGTGCTGACTGTTCGACATTCTTGACGGGGATTCTAATATAATGCACTTGTTCAATGAATGATTTATTCAAATCCTTCTCTCCCTTATACTGGTCTATCAAGTAGTTCGCTTTCTGTATTCCCTTCTCCTTTAATTTTCTATAAAATTCCATATCATTCATTTCTTAGTCCATTCTTTGCGCCATCATTCTCTTCCTCAGGATCTCTCACTTTCCCGTCCAGGATATCGTCCAGGGGAGTGTATTGATTGTTGGGCAGTTTCTTTTTTCGGATGGCTCTAATGATAATAAACGCCGGTATAGCAAGATAAACAACAAATGCAAGTCCCATTGATACAATTTCTTGAATGCGATGAATGAATTCCATCTACCCTTCCCCCCTTAAAGAATGAGAACATGAACCGCTCCCACCATATGCATATACAATCCTGTGAGAGATAGAACGGTCCCCAGAAGAAATGTCCACGGGTTGTCCTCTGTTTCTTTATCAAAGGTCCAGATTGTAAAGAAGGCTACCGTCAAAGTGATGATTGGGAAAATGACATATTGGGGACCGAATGCGAAGGAGATCCCGCCAAAAATCAGGACAAATATGCCATAGGGATTGGCATTCTTGATACGATCAATGTATTCTTTTTCAGCAGTCGAGAAACCTTCATCATCATAGGAGTAAAATACTTGCTTCAATCGATTAAGGAGATTGACGATCTTTTTAAATACTTCCATTTTCCCCTTCACTTCCTTCCTAACCGTTGGAATCCAAGAAGATTTATATAAATTTAATTATGGACTTTCTTTCTACCATCAAGCTTTCTTGAACTGTAAAAACACAGCAGACCAGCAGCTACAAAAAGAAGGAACGGAATGATGACATATTCAGGCATTATGACCGTCCAATAAAGGAGATACGCACTTATGGCAAACAGAAACCAGCTAATGATCAGTAAAAAACTTGAGGCCAGTTCTTTGAATGTATTCATGGTACGCTCCTCCCTATGAATGTTTCCGGAAGCTCTTCATATGATAGTGACCCCAATCTTCTGTAAGATCATCAACATGCACAATACTCCAAGCATTAAAAAAGGTCTGTCCACGTTTGTTAAAAAAGAAGTGATCGTCTATGCAGTATGAGGCATGCTGAATGATTCCGTCTGCATTTTCCCAAGTAAGCACATCACCTGCCCTAATATCTTCAGGAGGGGACGAGTGATAAATCTCATTTTTTAAACTTTGAAGAAATGTTTGAGGATGGACCCATTCATGTATCATCCATTCTTGTCCGGTAATGGCGAAGAGTGTAGCCGATAAACAATTACTTCCTGCTGTGGATGGGAAGGTGTTCGCAAACTTAATTAAGTGCGAAGGGGTTTTGGTCGGAACATCATAGCAAGTCCACTCCTCCCATTGCTGGGCAATCTCTGTTATGAGTTCTTCTTTATAACCATAAGAGAGTTCTTCCCACATCGCTTTATGAAGGACTAGATACTTCTCTCCATTCACTTCAACAACATTGTTACCAATGGATAATGTGTCTACAGAGAAGTCAGAGATCGGATGAATCAATCCCCTGTTCACTTCCACTTGAATCTGAAAAAGCTCGGTTTTCTTCTCAGCTGGTAAATCATTCACCCAGCCTGGAGGTGTCACCAGTACATAGGCCACGTCCTTTGATAGATTCCAATACTCATAGCTGTTTGCAAGTTGAACTTGTTTATAAGTGGAATGGTTTTTGAACTCCTCGTGGGGAACCACTAGGACATTATTTAGATATTCTTTAAAACTGGCAAGGTTGTTCTCTGGGAGGAAAAAGAGGTCTTTATCTGTTACGTAAGCCTTTATCCATTCTTTTATAGCATCTGGTGTTGGTTGGAACTTTCTTTTCATTAACACTCACCCCTGTAGAAACTCTTGTTGTTCCAAAATACTTATTAGATTAGTTGGAGGACTTAGAATTCGATGTCTCAAGTACATTTTAACATAATTACCCAATTTCAGGTTAGGAGTTAACTAATTGAATGTCGTACTAAGCAATTAATTGGCTCTATTAGAAAATAATTTTTCTTCTATAGTAAAATGAACAATTTACTTTTTATGGTATTATTGAAAATGAAGATCATTTAACAAGTAAATTCACAATAAGAAAATTTGATAGTAGTCTAATTGGAGGAATGTTTCAGAAATGAGTGTGAGTATCATTAGAGAAAAATTTAATATAGAGTGGCAGGTATATAAAGATTATTACAGAAAAACAATATTTACTGTTCTGATTACAGGGATAATAACAGCCTTGCTTCTCTTTTTCACATCATTATATTTTGAAGGTTTCATTATTGAACAATCTAGAAATATTGCTGAACAGACGGTAGATGGAAACAACAGAGAAGCGTTGACGAATGTACATAAGTTCTTATCAATACTAGTAAATAATTTGTTCGTAGGGGGAATAATCATTATACTAGGATTTATTCCTGTTTATGGACTTCCATTTATTATTGGTTTACTTTCCTTTGCTGCCGTAGGAATACTCGCTGGTTACGGTCTCATTATGGAGCATAACGTCGTAAAAACGTTGATTATCGCATTTGTACCTCACGCAATTATTGAAATTATCCCCATTCTTTATAGCGTAGCAATAGGAATGTATGTGAATAAAAATATCGTTAAAAAGGTATTTCTCAGGAAGCGGAAAACTTACAAAATCAAAGAAATAATAACAAATGGTTTCAAGAGTTACATATTGATTATCCTTCCTTTATTTTTTCTTGCTGCATTGGTTGAAGCATTTATTACTTCCTACCTTATTAAAATTTATTTATAGCTATTTATTAAATCATCTTCTTGGAGGTAAGTGATGGAGAAATGATGAAGATAGACCCATCGCTCTTCCTTTCATTTGAAAATTAAACTTCTCTATAAAAGGTCATCCTCTACGAAATTCCAGGACAAGCCCATCTCCAATTTCAGAAGACTGTTTCAGCAGCTCCTTGCTGGCTGAATCAATCCAATAGTATTGTAGGGTTTCTCCAAAGTACGTTTTCACCTTCCAAGCATCAACAAAGTCATCTAACCCTCTTTTGACAAGCTCTGACTCGACTACTTGAATGTGAATATCAACTTCGGACTCAAGAGTTGCATTGAAACCATTCATTTGCAGGCACAAACCAGGCTTCAAAGGAAGCACACGTAATATAAGCTCCACAGAAAAAGTGTCAACGTAGCATCCATTTAGTTTGATGTTTTTTTCACTATCTTTAAGCGCGATATGTACGCCTTCATCACTATATTCAGCTTTCACATGTTGACTACCATTTACGTAATCAGTGAATGAAATGGGGCTAAATGTTGTCTTTTCAATTATAGTGGTGCCTTGTCTGTTGCCTAAAACATCTGAATTCAATGTTTGCACTCTCTCAATCGCTTCCCGGCCGTTGATACGAACAAACCTTATCTTCTCTGTCGTGGAACCAACCTTCGTTTCTTTTCCGTTTTCAATAAGATAAATGTCCTTTACATCTTCAGTCTCAACTAGTGCCTCTGCACTTATTTTCATCGATTGTGCTATACTCTTTTCCATATCTACATCCCTCTATTATTTGATTTCCTCCGCCAGCTCTAAAATAATCCCCTCCGGACCACGTACGTAGCACAGTCTATAACGTTCTTCATATTGCTGGATCTCACTAAAGGTTTCCGTACCCTTTCTTTTCAGATGGGCAACCATGGTTTCAAGATCCTCAACAGCAAAGCAAATATGCCGGATACCTAATGTGTTGGGGAAGGTTTGCTGAATACCTTTTTCATCTGACGGTGTAAGATACTTGACGAGCTCTAACCATGTCTGATCGTCCGGTAATCCCATTCCTACGCATGACGTTTTCACACCTTTCATGCCAACGACCTTGTCCAGCAGTTCTCCATCCATCTCCCATTCGCCTTTGACCTCAAGTCCTAAATCAATAAAGAACTCTTTAGCCTTTAAAAGGTCGTTTACGTTGATACTGATATGATCCATTCTAGTGATTTTCATCATAGACCTCCTATGTTACTTTGCAATCATTTAACATACAATTGATTTCATAGCATCTTGTCCGCCAGTTTGATATTTTCCTTTAGATATACAGGTAGTTCCGTATGGTTAAGAATCTCTAAGGTAGTCATCCAAAGTATATCATCCACTTCTTCAGTGCTTTTAGCGAAAGGTTCCCCAGTTTTGTGATGGCACAGAAAAACGATATCAATCACATTGATTCCTGAATCAGTAACAAAGGAAGAACTATTTACGTATTTAAGGTCTGTAACCTTGCTACCTACTTCTTCAAAGATCTCTCGTTTTAAAGTCCTTTCCAGAATATCAGATGAAACTCCTTCAATTTCACACTTTCCTCCTACGAGTGAAAGAGTGCCCCCAGCGTGTTCCTCCTTTTCACTTCTCAGGATTAATAGCCATTTACCCTCACGATGAATAGCACCTTCTACATTTACTACAAACATAAAGTCCACCCCTAAACCATATTCGATATTTCTTTTTAAAAATATATAGCTGACTCATCATATCCAATTCATTTATAAGACTTATCCGCTTTTTTTATAGTATCTCTATTTAACTATTAACATCATGATTTAAGTTCGTTCTTTGCTGAAATAGATAGTATGGATTGAGCAAAACTTTGTCACTCAGCTATCTTCCTTCAATTTGACGAACGATCTTATCAACTACACGCTCAATCGGTGCAGTTGCGTCAATGATCATCCCAGTTCTTGGAATGTCTTCTTTCGTCTCATGCAAACGAACTATGAGCGCCCGTTCAGATTTCTTCCCTCCAAATTCATCTTCCGGACGCTCGTCCAGTCGTCGGTTCAATGTTTCAATATCAATCTCCAGAACAAACACTTCATCAAATAGATCGATGAATTTCGAGAAGTTACGAGAACCACCGCAGAAAAATGTTACTGGCTCACTCTTGTTATCGACCAAAGCTTTTACTTTATCTACATCCCAAATATGGTTTTCATGGGAGGCAGTATCGGTCTTTTCACCCGTTTCAGGATCGCCCTGATAAGCCAATTCCCGGTCACCATGAAAGGCTTGATAGCCACGGCGCTGCAACTCATTACAGACGGTAGTTTTACCGGTGCAGGAAACCCCTTCTATTAGATAATTCTTAACTCCCATTGGTAAAGCCTCCTTTCACAAATATATTCTCCAGATTTGGTAGGCGCCTTCAATAGAATATCTTATGTAGTTGTTAACCCTAATAAATGATCTGAAAACAAAATAAACTCTTCCAGATAAATAGGTGAATTCGGTGATGCTAAAGGTGTCAGCTTCACATCCGTTAAGTAAATACAAGCAGTAGAATTTACGATTGTTTTGTCTGTAATGTCTATTTCTGGACTAAGCTCGTATTCTTGCAGAGCACGTCCCAGAATAGGCTCCTCTTCTACATTTTCTGCTAGTTGCATTTGGAAATCAGCCTCGATGGTTGCAGATTGAGTAAGAAAGATCATCTTCTTTTCTGGGTATTTATCTTTTAGTTCCTCGAATTTCATTTGTAATTCTACAATGGTCAGTTTTTTAAAGTCTACTGCCTCTACTAATTCTTGACCTTTCATATTGGAGCCTCCCTATTTTCAGTAAAAGATAAGCATTACTTTCTTAAAAGTTGTAACTCTCAATTCCAATTATTTCAAATACCACTTATAAAATGCAAGAAAATTTAAACAATCCCTTTCAAAACTAGACCTTGGGGTAGAAGTTAAGGTTCTGGCAGGTCAAACAGTTTTTTTGTCGAAATTTATACATAAGACGTATTTAAATGGGGGAGTAAATGATGGCAGAAGTTTTGTTGTATCACCATGTTTTAGGGAAAACGAAGGGGATTGAAGCATTCGCAGATCAACTGAGAGATGCAGGGCATACTGTACATGTACCGGATTTATTTGATGGCCGCACGTTTTCCTCACTGGAGGAGGGCTTAGGGTTTGTGAAGGAAATCGGATTTGGAGAAGTGACTGCGCGTGGCATTCGGGCAGCTGGCGACCTTTCTCAAGATGTCGTCTATGCTGGGTTTTCACTAGGTGTCCCGGCAGCACAGCAGCTCGCTCAAACACGCGAAGGCGCAAAAGGAGCACTGTTTTTCCATGCATGCCTCCCGACCTCCGAGTTTGAATCTCCATGGCCAGCTGACTTGCCGGTGCAAATACATGCCATGAATGAAGATCCTTTCTTCGTTGAAGACGGCGACATCGATGCAGCACGTGAACTTGTGAAATCTGCAAATCACGCTGAGCTTTTTCTGTATGAGGGCAAGGAACACCTCTTTACTGACAGCAGTATACCTACATATGATGCCGATGCGACGAAGTTAGTGATCAAGAGGGTTCTTGAGTTTCTCGCATAGTCATCAGGAAGCACGGGGGAAGCATGGGGACGGTTCCTGTGCTTCCTTTTGATTATAAGGAAGCAGCAAGCCATTCCAAGGTGGAATGTTCAACTAATCATTTCAAGATGATGACTTGATCAGCGATATTAACTTATTTCTTTTTCCCTCATCATTATTTATTTTTACAACAATATTTTCCTGAAGTAAGTATTCTCGTACTGCTTCATTATGAAATATCCGTTCATAATACATACCATTATCGCTAAGCTCCTTGAACCACCCCTCTTTTTTTAACTTCCGTATATTCTTTTGAAATCTTATATCGTCTAAGTCTAATCCCCCCATAAATAGTAAGCCTAAGATTACACTTCCAATAGTCCCTAAAATAATCTTAACTATTCTCATTTTAATCGCCTCTTAATCATTATTATTTAAAACTTTTATTCATCCACCTTCACTGTTAGCTGGAAGCATAAAAAGGAAGAAACAAAAAGTCATCTTCAGCCCTCTCCCCTGTTACATTAAGAAGTGTTTAATGACATGTATATTCCATCTTCAGAAACTCAAATGTGCTACCATTTGTTTCTTGCATAAAAGTCTCTACATCCTTAAATCCAACTTTTCTGTACAGTTTTATCGCCCTCTGATTAAAGGTTGCTACTGACAATGTGATTTTTTCAGATTTAAATTCTGATTGTACATAGTTCATACCTGCCCTTAAAAACTCGATCCCATTGCCTTTTCCAGTTAAATCGGGTCTCATCCCTAATCCAATATCAAAAATTCCTTCAGCTATTCTTCTGACACTGAAGAAGGCAACCAGTTCCTTATCTTTGGTAACAGCAAACGTTGTATCCCCTCGTTCTTCCGGATTTAAAAATTCATCTAAGTCTTCTGCATCCGCTTCCATATCGTAAAATGAATAATCACCATCGTAATGCCAATTAAATGCAATATTTTCTGCTTGTTCTTGTGTCATAACATTAAATTGATAAGTCATAAAGCCTCCTGTTAAATAAGAAAATTATTGTTCTATATGCTTTCAGAATCGGTATCTCAATTCCAACTTGTTGTATTCTTATATAACTAACGTCCCTGATTGTTGAATAAGGTGAGTAAAGTGACAATTAGCTAATCTTAAGGCTTATCTTAAAATGATCTGCACATTAGTAGCAACATAATCTCTAAACCTTAATAGTTCATCATTCTCAAATTGACAATCATCTATTTCACTTGAGTAACAACTAATTATCTTATTGACGGTGCTGCTTAATTCTTTCGGCAAGTTCGCTAACCCCCAACGTCCAGCTTCTTCCTTTGAAGAGATGACTCCCTCTTTTACATACCAGAACACTCTAATCATATTTAGCGTGCAATAAACGGGGTCTTCTTGAATGCGATCTAGACATTCTTGAAAATCTCCGACTATTGACGATAGATAATCTGAACGCGGAACTACGGGGAAGACTTCAGCAATAGGTTTGCCTGTCACACAAATCCCCCTTTTATGTAAAATAGTAATATGGGCTGCTAAATCCGGATCAGTGCTACTACTTCCAGTTAAAAATTTGTGTGTATTCCTTCCCAAATCATGTTCATACCGCTCTCTCCAGAACTCACTATAATGGAAATCAAATGGACAAGGGTGCTGCCAATCTTTTAATTGTTCCTTATTAATAAAACTGATTTCGACTGGATATGGGGAATTGGAGCAATTCAAAAAGAATTTAGCCAACTTCCTTTTCGTTTCAACTGTAATCGTTTTTTTCGTGACGACCAATAAATCTATATCGCTTTTGTCTGGATTAAATCCACCCATTGCCAAGGAACCGTGAATATACAAACCAGCAAGGTCATCGTTTAATATAGTAGTAAGTTCTTCTTGTATACTTATAATAATATTTTCAACTTCAGTTGAGAACGACTGCCTTAAGCTCATCTTATGTATTACCCCCCCGCTACTTTAAGGAATACCCACTATATTTTAATTCTTCCTTTTGAACACTTTATTTCGTTCTATCACCGTACAACCATTATTCTGGAATGTCTTAAGCATCGGGAGGTTGTTGTGACCAGTAGAGCCAATGTAGTAAGAAGCCTTAAAGTCTTTTTTTAAGATTTCTAGCGATTGTTGGTGGAGAAGCTTGCTTTTCCCTTTCCCTCTTTCACTTGGAAGGATTCCGAAATAAAAAATCCTTCCCTCTTCTAACGTTCCGGGTTCTATATGAGGCATCGTGACTCCGATTGGGGCTTCATTTTCATAAGCAATCATACAAGACTTCTTATAGTTGGGGCCCAGTTCCACTTCTACGCTTCGCATCTGTTCATCGATATTTAATGAAGATGGTGAATTAAGTGATCCTTCCATCGATGCTTCCCAGACCTTTTTAAACTCAGCTGTTGAAAGGTCGTGTAAATCCTTTAATTTGAAGCCGCCTTGCATGTTGGATGATTCATTAAGTGCTTTGTGAACAGTAACGTTTTCGTCATGTAACATAAAATCATTGTCTTTCAAAAGAGAGACTACCTCTTTGCTACATTGACTATCCACAAGGATATTTACATTTTTGCAAGTTTTAATAGATGACTTCCTCATTAAATATGGGATGAGTTGGATTAGTTCTTGGTTTGTCAGATTTTTTGTATTTTCAACCGTTACAAAGTTTTCTCCTTGAATCATTTTTATTCTTGCCATTAAATCTGAACTGAAAGCCTTTTTCATCACCTTCGTGTCACCCACTTCCCATTAACATGCACTTTCATCTTTATACCAATTATTTCAAAATGAAGAGGCATTCTCAAGAAAAAATTGAAACTAGAAAGAGGCTTACCCCTATACCGGATAAGCCTCTTCTATTAGTGGAACTAAATCAAGCCAGTACCCTTCTGTTTTATCAGTCGGTGCCATTCATATTTCCAATTCATTAAAATCTATTATTTTAGTTCCATTATGAGCATTAGGGGCAGGTATATTTTAAAATCAGTGAACCATCTGGTTCGCAAGGTCCGTTAATACGTCACGTGTATTATAATCCTTTTGAGGATCATAAAAGTAGATTTTAATATTTACCCCATTTTTATTTTCGAAAGAGATTTCCCCTCCATTACTGTCTAATTTCAAGTCACCTTTTCTCCCTTGTTTAAGTTCTACTTCCTCACGGGATACTTCAGACCCACTATCCCCTTCAATGAATTTCTGTTCAAAGTCAACGGCATCAATCATGATAGACTGTTGACCATTAGAAGCGTTAAATGTCGCTGAGATGTCTTTTCCGTCTGTATTGGATGGAAAATGCCAGTCCTTGATTCCCTCTACCACAAATTCCGCATCAAAAGGGAGTTTTTCAGGCAAGGTCAATGAGAATGGCAATGCCTTAAGAGCGTTCTCCACCGTGTCGGCATAATAGTCTTTAGGTTGCCTGCTTAGAAATTCTTCCCTTTGCTTCTCTGACATATTTTCAAGACCATGGACTTCACTTTCTTTCAATAGAGAAGTATCCAACCTTTCAGGCTGTCCCCCGCCTAAAAATGATAAGATCCCTGTCTGGCTTCCAATAATCCCTACGACTAAGAGAACTGCTAAACCTATAAAGCTCAAGCTTAATAATTCTGGAAACCACCTTCGCTTGGGCGGATGAATGTGATTGCTCTCTAGTTTGGTGAGTAATGCAGCTTCCTCCTCTTTAGAAAATGTCCTTCCTTCCCCTAAATGATGATGAATAGCATCATGAATTCGTTTATGATTCATCTAGATCGCCTCCAAGCTTTTGATTTAAGAGGTCACGTGCTCTGGCCAATCTGGTTCGGATGGTCGAGGAATTGACTCCAAGAATAGTTGAGATTTCTTCAATCTTCAGCTCTTGATAATAAAAGAAAATGATGACCTCTCTGTATTTCACCGGAAGAGCAAAAATGGCTTCACTTAATGCCGTTTTCTGTTGTTGTTGTATCAATAAATCTTCGGGACCCTCTTTATTGGTTTTAATGGAAAATGTATTCGTGAATAATAACTTCCTATAATGCCAACTTCGCAAATAATCCTTCGACTTATTAGCGGCAATGGAAAATATCCATGCTTTCACTGAAGCTTTCTTCTCCAAGGTGTCTATCTTTTGGTAGACTGTGATGAAAACTTCCTGTACTAAGTCCTCAGCCACACTCCAACTTTTCACATAGGAGTAAATTAGCCTCTTCATATCCTCCCCATATCGGGTAACCAGGGATCTAATCGATTGTTCTTCATGCCCACTCTGTTCTGCACTGTTTGTCATTTCACACCACCATGAACTGTATTTTTCACTTAACAGACGATTGCCGGATCATAAAAGTCCCATTATTCCCCAAACCCCACAAAAAGAATTAAACAAGGACCCTATGACGGGTCCTGATTTTGAAATTCCTGGAATATTCGTATGTTAAATTGCTTATCAAAAACCTCAGTCGGTTAACGGATCTTTAGTTATTTAATTGCAGTAAGAAAACTCCTCACTCCTTCACATACTCCAAAACATCCTCAACATAGCTTTCTAGAGGTCTACTTGTATCTACTAACAAGCATTTGATATGGGTTGGTTTTTTACTGTTATTGATTGTATATCTAAATGCTTCTTCTGAAGTGATTTCTTTTATTTGACTAGTCATCCTTTCTCGATTTTTCAATCGAAAATTAACTTCCTTTACATCATCAATATAACATTCAACATATTTGTACGTAGCATTATATTTAGCAGCTAAGTTCGTGCCCTTACGAACTAATTCATCATATAAGCAAGGACTATCAAAAATGACATTGTGACCTTGGGATAAATGAAACTCAATTAATGACCAATCAATATTGTAAGAAATTTTCCCAGCTAAGCTGTTATCGATTTCGGCTTCAATGGATTCTAATAAAGCTGATTTAACAATATCGTGATCAATGAGTACAGCTCCTGTGTGCTTGGCAATTTGTCTAGAAAGTGTAGACTTTCCTGAGCCTGGAAAACCGGACATCTGAATGAAAAACATATTTGAATCCCTCACTATAGTTGTAATCTAATTTGAAATCAACAATATATTTTAATGGAAATACCAAATTTTTTTAAAAATGAGCTTATCCCTATTCTGGATAAGCTCTCCTTTGATAACTTGAATTCAAGATAACCAATCGCAATTAGTGAATCAAGATAAACCTAGATCCACTCCTCAATACACTGGACTGACTTTGCCTTTGTATCTACTTTCACTTTCCTTCCTATAGCCAAAGGGTGCATGGGATGAGTATGGCACGTATCAAACTCAGCTAAAACAGGAATCTCTTTGTCGTCTAGTTGTTCCATAAGAATATCGATTGGCTTCTTACCCGTTCCTAAATCACCATATCCCTCATGTTTCCCCAAAATGATTCCTGACACCTTTTCAAAGATTCCGTGCATTTTTAACATTGCAAAATTCTTTTCCACTATCGACGCATCTTTCGCACAATCCTCTATCAGCAAGACATCCCCCTTTTTTATAGGAGGGAAAAAGTCCGTACCAATAAAACCATACATCGCATTAACATTTCCACCTATTAATCTGCCTTCCGCGACACCGGTGTTTCTTGTTATCCATTCATTTCGGAATAGAGTTTTTTCTTTTGTTTTGTCTAACCAATTTACAGGTTCATCAGACCAATATGTAGGCATGGGAACTTCATAAGGAAGACTGCTTTCTGTCATAAAGTAGTTAACAAAGTATTGGTACGTATCATTCACTAATGGTTCAAATTCACCAAAGGAAGGAATGAGTGCGGGACCATAATAAGTAGTGATATTTGTCTTATGATAAAGAGCAAGAAGGATAGCCGTTGCATCTGAGTAACCTACTACGATCTTCGGATTTCTTATGAACGCTTCGTAATCTATGTAAGGTAAAAGGCTATTAGAGTTGGTACCGCCTATCGTGGACATCACCATTTTTATTTCTGGATCTCGCAATAACTCATTTAATTCATTTGCGCGCTCTTTAGGGGTACCTGAGCGATATCCTTCAGTCTTCCCTGTCAAATTCCCTTCGACTATACATAAACCTTTACTCTCCAGGAAAGATTTTGCCCGTTCATATCGTTTTCTTGCTGTAACTGTTGCCGGTGATGATGGAGTGAAGATCCCCACTTTGTCACCTGGATTTAATTTATTCATGGAAGCCACCGTCCTTTATTGTTCAAACAACCTGTATAGTTGTATACTCAACTATCAAATGTAATTTCATTACTTGGGTATACATCTGCAAACCAACGTAACACTCCATTATGATGGTTTATAATTTGTTGGGCCGTGATATCTTGCGAATCCCAAGTGCTGTGTGCATCTGAAACTAAAGTGACCTTGTAATCCAAACTAAAGGCTCTTCTACACGTTGTATCCACACATGCTTCTGTTTGAATTCCCGCAATGATCAAATGTTCAATCCCTTGTTTTTTCAGTTCATCATCTAAAAAAGTATTATAAAATGAATCTGGAGTCGTTTTTTGAATAATTATATCTTGAGGGTTTGGAGTGATTTCAGGATGGATCTCCCATCCCCTTGTACCATGCTCTAATGGTTTTCCAGCAGGTGCATTATGTTGTATAAAGAAAATGGATGTCTCGGTAGAGCGTGCTTTTCCAATTAGATCTTTTACAGTTTGGAGTAATCTTTCTCCTATGTATACAACATTACCTTCCTGAAACATCCCATTTTGAACGTCTATAATCAATAGTGCATTCTTCATCATTTTCCTCCTTGAATAAGCGTACGTTGTTGATAATCCAATCAGCAAAAGTAACAAAATACATTAGGAATAATCCAAATGATTCTTAACTTTGTGTTTTCAAAATGTCCCCCAAAAGCAAGTACTAAGTTTCTACTTATTCACACTGATTACGTTCAAAATGCTTCCCTTCCTTTGGCAAACTTCCCCCTGGAGGTGTCCAAGCGGTTTGGCAAATAGTCTTTTCATCTACCACTGAGTATGTGTAAATCCAGCCTTTTTCGTTTTCAAACTCAACCCTTAAATGGTAAGGGTTGTATTGCCTCCTTGTTTGATGACCAATTTCCCACTCTTGATTGGGGTATTTTTTCTCAAGAAAATGGTCCAGTTGTTCTGTCTTATGTGATACTTGATAATCAATCCAAAAGGGTCTAATCACGAAGAATGAAAGGACTATTAGAGTTATTGAGGACGCGATAATGAAACTCCATTTTCTGCTCTTTTTAGGTAATAAAAATGTGATTGCAAAGAGGATCAGGATAAATACAGCACACATTGTTATTTCTAATAGCGTTATTGGATGCACGAACATTCCCCCATCATTCCCGATAACTAAATAAGGCTGCTTACTGTTTTACATATTCACCATAAAGCAACTCCATCGCTTCCATAATCTTATGGTCAGAATTCTGATGGTTTAGACGATTAGGTAAGTTAACCGCTCCTAATGCAAAGAGATAAGGGTTCTCATTGAAGTCACCCATTATACCGATATCAACAGCTACATTTTCAAGACCACCTGTCATATGGTTTAAATGGTGCACTGGTATTTGTCCTATATTCCCCTTTTGTCTAACCAATCCATTCATGATCGGTGTCCACAAGAGAGGCTGCGTTTTGTACCCTTGATAGATACGAATCATCAAATCTAGCATTTCGTTTAGCTGAGCTTTATTATCAACATCCCTTGGGTTTTCAGTAACATGTATGGAAGGATAATAAGACTGGAGCGACCTATTTACTTTTTCCCAACCACCACAAAATTCAACAATGCTTCTGGCAATATAACTATCATGGCAGGCAATCATTACTTCAACCGCTTCCCTCAACGGAAGGGTTTGTCTATTTTGTAGATGAGGATAAAGTTCTTTGCTATCTTCTTCTGAATTAAATGACACTTTTTCAACAATGTCATCCCATTCAACCACATCAACCTCTACCCTTTTCTCTACACAAAAAGCTATTGCCACTTTTGCTGCCGAAGCAAGGGGGATTGTGAGTTCGCGATTTAAAGATATACATTCTTTATTTTCTTTAGTGGAATAGATCGTTATCCCTACTTCTCCCACATCAATTTCTTTCAGTTTTTCTATTACGTTATTCACTTTTTCACCTGCCTGGTTTTCTTGCAAAGATATAAAATCTAGTCATAATCTTAATAGAAGAGTCAGCAAGAAAGATTATGGGGTTATATATTTACTTTTATCTTTATCATCAGCACTATCATTTCCTTCTTCTTGTTCATCTTCTATATTTTCTTCCTGAAAACCGCTTACTGACTGCCCTGTTATATGGTCAAACGGGGTATAGTAATTACTAGGATTTTTCTTTTTAATTAATACTCGATAAGCTACTAATAGAATTAATAATACAAACACCAATACAATGGTTGAGGTTAAATAGAACAAAATATTAATTTAGAACCCCTCCAAATATAAAGAATGCGTATTCAGTTAACCTGTCTACATTGATGAAGCTACTTTTGTAGTGATGGCACACAATCCACCCGTCTTACCATTTTATGTACACACTCAATAATCAAATCTGGTCGATCGAGAAACACAGAGTGTCCTGAATCACTCGCAAACACTAATTCACCCTGTAAAGACAATTTACTCTGATGGGTGATAAGCTCTTCCCACTTCTCTTCAAAAACCCTCAACTCCCATTCAGGTATGCCATTGTCCAATTCAGATTGAATCGAATATTCCTTATCCCGTCCTATTACGATTAATGGAACATCAGGAAAATCTCCTAGACTCCTAATAACTTCTGCATCTTTCGTCCATTCCTTTATCTCTGAAGCCATCGCTTTAAAGAGTAATGGGTTCACCTGAAAATCCAATAGTTTTTGCTGAATAGTCTTTGGAAATTGACAATGTTTTTCATTAATTGAAGGCTTAAGTATTTCCAATAGTTCTTGTTCACTTCTGGTTGAATACTCTAAGCTTTTTTCAATCCACATTTCATCTGTGTCTTGATTTAAAACAGGCAGATCAAGCTTTTCTAATTCTTTTAAGTCAACAGAGGTCGAATCTACTAATATCACTCCGGCCACCATTTCAGGATGAACTTTAGCGAAGTGTTGAACACATAAGCCGCCATACGAGTGTCCCATTAAATAAAATGGCTCGTCGATTTGAAGGTGATGGAGTATTTCAGCTAAATCACGAACGGTGGATGCTGTATTTTGAATACCACTCCCGATCTCACTTTGCCCCAGTCCCTGCCGGTGAAACGTTAGGACTCTATACGTTTTACTTAACGTTTGCGTTACCTTATACCACTCCTCAAATGAGCAGCCCATCCCTGTAAGGATAATAACCAGCGGACCTTTATTCCCTTTAAGAAGAACTTCCATTTTGTGGTCGTTGATTTTGATCAGTTGATTAATAGCTCTCAATCCTTTCGCAACTCCTAATGCCAATTATTTCAAATTTTGTGATTCTGAGCAATACTTCACTTTCATTGTAAGAAGTGTTTTCTTGTCAGTTTCATATCTTGATGGGGAAGGTTATTTCTCAAAATGAATTTACTGAAGGATAATACAACAACCCTATATACATAATGTAACTTTTAGTGTAAAATTACACTAAAAGAACGGTGGTTTCTTTATGAAAATGATTAAGCCCTTTATTATTATTATTGTTATTTCTATTACCGTTAATTTCGTAGGTTTTTCGGAGTTTTTGAAAAGTTTTCCTCCAACTCATTTTAAGACATTATTATCCATCTTATTATTAGCGCTTTGGGGTTTTCTAGGTGTATTTATGGGGTTTAAAAAAGAAAAGCAATTTCTCCCCTTCATTAGCGGTTATTTTGGAATAGGGTTAGCTGCCTGTGTAATAGGCTATTTACTTGAGCTCCTGTTCCCAACCATATTATTCTTTATTATCTATATAGGACCGCTATATGGCATAACATATTATATTACGGACGCTCCTTCGTTATTGTCCATCGTATTGAGTATATTACTTGTCTATGGGGTTAGTTTATTAGGTTTTGTCTTACCCAGCCTTATCAATAACTTAAAAAAGGTATAGTGCAAAATAAAAAAGCGTCACGTGGCCGGACCAAGGGACGCTTTTTGAAAGTTTTTCCTATAAAAATTCTTATTCAATACATTTGAAAAGATATATATAGAAAATTCATGCGAGAATGACGATAATCATGCCAAGGTGTCGAATTTTCTTTATACGTAAGTGGCAAAAGCACAACATGGACAGGCATCTCTTCTCCTTTAAAGAGCCAATGGACCTGTCCCCATGGCTCAGAAAGGATAACATGAAGGACCAATAGCACAATCGCTTGTTTGCTTTCCTGTCGTAATCGTAGTCATGACTATATCATTTTTAATACAAATAACCGAAACTGTCCCTGCATTATAGTTAGTGACATAAGCCTTTTTCCTATCGGGGGTAATACAAACATCCGTTGGACCATCTCCAACAGGTATCGTTGTAATAATGGAATCATCCCATACATTCACGACTGTTACATCGTCACTACTAATATTCGTGATATAAACCTTCTTCCCATCTGGAGTAACGGCTACACCATTCGGTCTAATCCCTACATTGACCGCATTCGTTACGACATTTTCCTTTAGATCAATAACAGAAACTGTGCTGGGCTCACCTCTCCCACGATTGGCCACGTATAGCTTTTTTCCATCTGGAGTTACCGCAAGATCTCGTGGGAATTCTCCATTTGTAATAGGGATCCTATCGATCACTGATTCTTTTTTTGTATCGATGACGGCAATGAAGTTACTTATAGTTACAGCAACATATGCCTTTCTTCCATCTGGACTAAAGGCCACATCAAATGGGTTATCTCCTACTTCTATATGTTTCACAGTTTCCTTACAGACATCAATGATGGAGACGGTTGTACCACCGAAATTCGCTACATACACTTTTCTTTCATCAGGTGTCGCAGCTAGGCCAACCGGCCCCTCACCTACGGGGATTTCATTGACCACTTTATGTCTGGAAAGATCTATAACGGAAACAGAGTTATTCTCAGTATTGGACACATATGCATGTTTAACTAGAGGGGAAATCGTAATCCCATCTGGTTGACTTCCAGCAGGAATCGTACTCGTCACTTTATCGTTTTTGGTATCTATCATCGAAATTGTATCTTCCCCAAAGTTCGTTACGTAAGCAAAAAGCTTTTTATGATGGACGTGCTTCTTCCTATTCTTTCTCATCGTACTCCTCCTTAAAATACCACCACTACTAACTAGTATATGAGTAGAGAAAAAGTTTGTGATTTTAAGAGGAGGGATTATTCTTTGCGGGTAAACCTTCTATTAAAAACGGGTCCTATAACGGAATACCCAACAAAATAGTAAATCGCCTCCTTTCAAAAATGAAAGAAGGCGATATCTTTTGTTTTCTTCTGTCCGGCAACTTGCCATCCAGCCATCATATCACCGGCCCCTCATACTGAGCTTTCGGCATCCGGTGAAAATCGTACGTCGCCAGTTCTTCCACTTTCGTGAAGTAGGCGTGCAAGCTTTCAGCCATCATGAGATTCATGACTGAATTTTTCTCATTGATTAACAGAATGGGCTTCCGCATGGAGTTTGCGTACCCGATTTCAAATGCGGTTCCGCTGTCCACATACTTGCCTTCATAATCACGTATGCCCACCAGCACATCGGAACGTCTTAAGTTTCTCAAGTCATTGCGGAACACTTTCCGCCTCCACTCTTTTGACCCAAATTCAAGATGTTCGTATTGATGAAACCGTGCGGAGAAGATTTCCGACACATACGGATTCTGCATGAGTGATTGTTCCAGCCTTTGTACCCGGTCGACTTGTTCCTCGCTGAAGAAGGGGCTTGCGATAAATACTCTGACGTTTCTGATGATCGTGCTCTCCATGGGACCTCCTCTGAGACGTATTTACTACGTATCATATTAAGGAGACTTGAGGTTCATGAGTAAGACTTTCATTGGACATGCGAAAATTGAGTATGACATCATACGTACTCGATTTTACTTAGTTAGTAGAAGCTGTCGGAAATCACCATACAAAATTATCGTCAGCGATCATCGACGCCGCTTCATCAGGGAGTGATTGAAAATTACTCACTTTATAATCCCCAACCTTGGGCCCTGCACTCAACCCTATTATCAGCACAAGCCAGACGATGATTGTGATCCAGATCCCCCGCTTTGTCGATACCCAGTCTGCAATCGGATACAACCATTTTTTCATCATGCAGCCTCCTTCTAGTCTTCGCTACTCATTGTAAAGCCTGAATATAAACTTAATATCAACTTTTGTTTACAGAAAGGGGGAAATCATTCACCGGTGAAAGAATCCTAAATGGAGCCGTTTTGAGGATCTAAAAAAAAATCCCAAATGACACTCATTTTACCACCCAAGGAGCTATAAAAAGCAAAAAAGGCCCGTCGATTGACGAACCTTTTGCCTTGTAATATTAATTGATGCCGACATAACCATCTTCAATTATAAGTTTTCAATTTTCTTCATATCTTCTGCAGATAATTCAAAATCGAAAAGATCTAGATTAGATGCTTGATTTTCAGAGTTGTGAGATTTAGGAATAACGATCACACCACGTTGGATTTGGTATTTTAATAAAACTTGTGCGGCAGATTTTTTATAGGACTCACCGATTTCATCCAACACTTCTTTTTGCTGGGCTTCGGCTTTCATAGGTCCCCATGCAACCGGTGCAAGGCCCTCTTCTTTTAATACTGCAAGGAGATCTTTGTTAGGTTCTTTTAGGTTAATTTGAATTTGATTAACGGCTGGCTTCACTTTAGCGAATTCTTTCAATTCTTCCAGATGCTCTTTTTTAAAGTTTGAAACGCCGATTGCTTTTAGTTTGCCCGCTTCGTAGTATTCTTCAAAGACTTCCCACGTGTTTTGAAGTTGTCCTTTGTCTTCGATAGGAAAGTGAATAAGAAGCAGATCCAGATAGTCTGTTTGAAAGTTTTGTAGACTGTTTTCGATGGCTGCTCGGGTAGCTTCCTTCGAAGAAGTATATTCTTCATTGGCTGGAACCTTTGTCGTAATAAATAACTCTTCCCGAGGCACTGTGCTCTCTGCTAACACTCTTCCGACAAGTTCTTCGTTTCGGTACATGATGGCTGCATCGATTGAACGGTACCCCAACTCAAGTGCTGATAGGAGTTCTGGAATTTCATTTGTTAACGCTGCGTTATAGTCATTGTTTTCTTTCCCATACGTATTTGTACCTGTCCCTACAATTGGCATCTTCAGCCCATTATTAAGCGTAATGTATTCCATATGGTTAAGCACTCCCTCTGTATACTTAATTTTCCTGATTACAAAATCCATCATACCAAATTATAGAATTTTCAAAAAGTAATACGGACGGAGGAGTTAGCCCATGGATAAACCTATCAAAAGTTATACTTTACTATTATCCTTATCTGCTAAAAGCTTATCTAATTTTTCTTCGACCCGTTTAAGCCTGCTATTTCTTCTCCTCAGAATAACGACAAATAGAATGATGCCCACTGGAATGGCCAAAAGAAATACTAAAGACACTAACTGAAAAATGATATCACCGGTATTTACTGATGTTGTTGATTGCGCTGATGCGAATAGGAACAAAGAAACATCTCCTTTTAAAATAGTATGTAAATTTATATTAGCCCTTAAAAAGTTGCTCATTCATGACGCTAATGGAATAGATGTTTTCTTCTACTAAGTTATGAATGATTTGTTTTAATACATGCGGTTCTCGCAAATCCTCTTTTTCTAATGCTAAAAGGTCATTCGTTTTTATCCACCTGCTGTCAGTAATTTCATCTTCTTCAAGATGTAAAGTACCTCCCGTAATCTCACCAACAAAATGAAATAAAATGACTTGATCGTTCGTATTACTGGTAAAATTGTATACTCCGGTCGTGCCAATCAGCTTTACATCCAAACCCGTTTCCTCTTTCACTTCCCTTTTAGCTGAATAAAGAATATCCTCACCATACTCTATATGCCCACTCGGAAAGTTCCACTTATGGACGGCATTGGGTTTGTTTTCTTTTATCATCAATACTTTATCCTGATTAAAGATTGATACACTTGCTACTAATACAATTCCATCTTGAGACATCTATTTCTTCTCCATTCTATTTAAATACTACATTTTCTTTATTATGTATTACTTCTTTAACCAGCCAAATAACCTCAAGATGATGACGAACGTTCTTCGCTTTGTTCTTTTTCCTTTAAATACTTTTCATATACTTCTTTGACGCTATCTCTGCTCCCAACTGGTACAAGTTCTTTATGTATGTCATGTATTAAAACGAATGCCCTGAAAATCACTCCTACAATAATTGCACATAAAATATATATACCAATAGGTCCAAAGAAAACCAATATACCTAAAAGCCCAGATAAGAAAATAGATAATAATAATTTCACAAAATCCCCCCTTACACTTTTACTTGATCATAAGAAGTTATTCTTCTACAACCAACCTGCTTTTAACTCAATACCAATTATTTCAAAATAGAGTCCCATACACAAGACTATTCTTCAAAACCAAAAGAGCTCACCCTTCAAATTGGATAAGCTCTTTGCCCCCTTTACTAATTAGTGGCATCTATCATCAAGAACCGTTTCAGGAATTAGATTTTATTGTTATTTTGGAATGGAGAAGGAAAGCAAAAAAATAAACTTATTGCTTCTTGAATCGGTAGCCTACACCCCAAATGGTTTCAATAAATTCAGGGGTTGAAGGGTCCTCTTCAATCTTCTCCCGTATTTTTCTGATATGGACGGTGACCGTCGTGATGTCCCCGAACGAATCATATCCCCAGAGCCTTTCGAATAGATGTTCCTTTGTGAAGACCCTGTCAGGATGGGTGGCCAGGAACACCAATAAATCGAACTCTTTTGCGGTAAATGGTTTTTCTTCATTGTCCACGTATACTCTCCGGGAATCGAGGTCCACCCTGAGGCTCTTGATTTCGATTTCATCTTTCGGGGCTTCCTTTCTGATTAATCGATCGTATCTTGATATATGCGCCTTTACCCGGGCAATAAGTTCACTAGGTGTGAAGGGCTTAACAATATAATCATCTGCTCCGCGGTCAAATCCCCTGATTTTATCAATGTCTTCTTTTCGGGCGGTCACCATAAGAATCGGAATATCTAAGAATTCCCGGAGCTTTTTGCAAAATGCAAACCCGTCGATTCCCGGCAGCATTAAGTCCAACAGGATGAGGTTGTATGAAAGTGTCTTTGCAAGTCGCAACCCTTCCTCCCCTGTCGAAGCGATAGGAGGATCTGAAAAGTATACCTTTTTCGGGCTGACTTTGCTTAAACTCATTTGGGGAAACAGGATCATTTATTCGTCTGGTAAACGAGCCCTATGGCGCCAGAGTCAAATGTCTTGTTTTCAATTAGCTTAAGATTGACCTTTTCTTTGATACCTTGGAATAACGGCAGCCCGCTCCCGATCAGAACGGGAGAAATTGTAATTTTATACTCATCGATTAAATCTAGCTGCATAAGGTAATGTGCGAACCTTGGACTTCCGAGTATGACCATATCCTGACCTGGCTGCTGTTTGAGGTTGTTGATCTCTTTCATGACATCTTCTTTAACCAGTCTGGAATTGTTCCATTCGACTTTTTCCAGTGTCCTCGAAAAAACGATTTTTTCTGTCTTTTCGATCCATTCGGCATGATCTCTTTCATGTTGTGAAGCTGTTGGGTTTGAAGAGACAGATGGCCAGTAACTGTGCATCATCTGGTATGTCCCACGCCCCCAGATGACGGTGTCGGCAGTACTCAGAATTTCTTTCGCATGCTTCTCAAGATCAGCATCGTAGGAAACCCATCCAATGTCCATATCCCCCTTCGGCCCTTCTACAAAACCGTCAAGCGATGCGTGCAGAAAAAGAACAAGTTTTCTCATTTTCAATTCTCCTTTATTTATTAGGAATAATTACACTATACGATAACTGAAAATTCAAAACAATTCCCGACTGGTTTTTTTTATATGGATGCTAATCTAAACTGCCATTCATAAATTAAATATTTAAAATAAAAGTAAAGGAGGAAATTTGAATAATGCGAACAAGTGTTTTATAATGTGTTTTCATAAATGAAAAATTATTGAAACGGGATTATGGAGGCGTGGTATATGTATGTAACGATTGCAGACTTTATTAGAGAATGGAATTGGGAGGCAACCCTAACTCAAAAGGTTTTGGAAGGTTTAACGGATGATTCATTGAATCAAAAAGTCTACCCGGAAGGTCGTTCATTGGGGAGGATTGTTTGGCATTTCACGACAAATATTCCAGAGTACTTAACTCATTTCGGGCTGAATGTAGACGGTGTAGAAAATGTGGAAAATGTTCCTGCCTCAGCTAAAGAAATGGCTGAAACGTTTAAAAATATAAGTTCTAGTGCAGTCAAAGCCATTGAACAACAATGGACAGACGAATCCTTGAAAGAAGTACAAATTGCATTTGGCAGGGAAGAAACAAATGCTCAAGTTTTAATGGGACTAATTAAACACATTATTCATCATCGTGGCCAAATTACTATTCTTATGCGTCAAGCCGGAATCAAACCGTTTGGCGTTTATGGACCGCCAAAAGAAGATTGGATCCACTTAGGTGTGGAAAATCCTCCACTCTAACACTATCTAGCGAGTTCGATAGTATTAAGAATGGGGAAACCCTGTATTTTTTGGGTTTCCTCATTATTTTGACTATATTTCAATATTAGAGTTTAACAGAGCCACTATATTACGATTGGATTAACATCAACAATGGACTCACTACCAATTTTTTTGAAAAAGGAATCTAACTCTAGATAAATTTTATTTTATAAGAGAAAGACGACAATCTCCTAAGTTATTGCCTCACAGTGACTCATTCTGCTCTTTATCCAGCTCCACCTTCTTATTCATCCCCCACCGGAAACGGTTTTAATTCCTTAGAAGAAGCAAGCGATTTAACCCTAGCATTTTGATCACTTTTATCTTATTTAAAGTCATACGATTTTCACGAGGAAATGGATTGTCCAGATTCTTTGACGTTTCGAAAAATCACTTAAATTCTTTCAGTACGACCTTGGCTGCCTTTGCTATAAGTTCATTATCATAGGCAGCATTCTCAGTATCACGGCTGGATAGAATCGCAATGATGATGGGAGCTCGATTCGGCGGCCATACGATAGCGATATCGTTTCGTGTTCCGTAGCCTCCAGCCCCCGTTTTATCGCCTACCTCCCATCCTTTAGGAACAGCGGCACGGATCAGTTCGTCTCCAGTAGTATTCCCCCGCATCCAATCTGTCAGAATGGTACGCTTATCATGCGAGAGCACGTCGACGACCGTCAAAGCCTTCAAGTTGGTCGCAAGTGCTCTTGCTGTACTCGTATCACGGATGTCTCCTGGGATGGCACTGTTCAAATCAGTCTCAAAGCGATCAGCCTCGGTGACATGATCGCCGAGTTGCCTCAGGGCATTTTCAAAGCCGTCAGGTCCTCCGAGTTCCTCTAATAAAAAGTTCCCTGCCGTATTATCGCTGTACCGGATAGCCGCATCGCTAATTTCCCTAAGGGTCATCCCGGTATCCACGTGTTGCTCTGTAATGGGAGAATACGTGACGAGGTCATCTCTGGTGTAGGTGATGACTTCGTCAAGTTCGTCCATCGAGTTTTGCTGCAGCACCAACCCTGCAGCCAAAGCCTTAAAGGTGGATGAGTAGGCGAACCGTTCATCAGGTCGATAAGCTACCGCCTGATTTGTACCGGTGTCAATCGCATAGACTCCGAGGCGGGAATCAAATTTTTTCTCGAGTTGCATGAACTTATGAGCAGTCCCATGACTTGCTGCATTTCCTTTTGCCTCGGTCTGCTTTAATCCGTTGCCGATGAAACTTAAACTTAGCAGTCCGACACACAACATAATCTTTAACATTCTGACACTTTCCAATATCATCAGTCCTCCCCTACTTGATTGACAATAGTCTAATTAGACTTTATACTAGATTAGTCTAATTAGACTTTATACTAGATTAGTCTAATTAGACTATCGTGTAAAGGAATGAAACTGTAATGATTAAATCTTTTTTAATGCTAGGACAATCGAATATGGCCGGTCGTGGATTCTTGCATGAGGTAGATCCTATCTATAATGAAAAAATAAAGATGCTTCGTAACGGACAGTGGCAAATGATGACGGAGCCTATTAACTATGATCGTCCTGTTGCTGGTGTAAGTCTGGCAGCTTCATTTGCAGACCAGTATTCGAAAGCCAACCCGGATGATGAAATTGGTTTGATTCCTTGTGCAGAAGGTGGCAGTTCCTTGAACGATTGGCACCCACAAGGCACTCTCTTTCAACATGCTTTGTCTGAAGCACGATTTGCTCTTGAAACGAGTGAAATTTGTGGCATTCTTTGGCATCAAGGTGAAAGTGACAGCCACCAGTCTCTACATGAGACGTATTATGAAAAGTTATCGCTTATCATTGAAACGTTACGTAACGAATTAAACCTTCAAGATGTCCCATTAATCATTGGTGAGCTTGGTCATTTCTTAGGGAAAGAAGGTTTCGGAAAGTATTCATCAGAGTTTCAAGAAATCAACGCTGAATTACGTCGATTCGCTTATGAGCAGCCGAATTGTTATTTTGTATCGGCAGAAGGTCTAACTGCCAATCCGGATGGTATTCATTTGAACGCCGTTTCCCAACGAAAATTCGGTTTTCGCTACTTCGAAGCATTTTCGAAAAAGTGTCATATCACAGGGCCTCTGTCGGATGAAAATCAATCACTAACGATCAACCATACCTATTCGAAAACGGAACAAATGTATATTCACAGTATGAATTTGGCTCTGGGCAAAATCACATACGCTGAATTTGAAGCACAGATGGCGAAGGTGATGCAGCCTTGATTCCCTTACTTATCCTTGGCTTACTCATTCAAAATCCTGGCGCTCATGGCTACGAACTATTAAGCTTAATGGAAAAACGACATTATAAGTATATCGTCAACTTTACTAAGGGATCATTCTATTACAATTTGCAACAACTCCAAGAAAAAGGGTTGATTGAAGAAACAAATGAAGGACGTCCAAACAATGGTCGTGACATTCACACCTTTAAAGTAACGTCTTCAGGGATAGAAGAATTCCATAAATTAATGGCCAAATACGGAACCAAATCCGAGTATGTCAACTTACCAGTCTATGGGGCATTACTCTTTGCAGATGTATACGATAAGCATAAATTAGTAGATTTAATCCAGTCCCAAATTGATCAAACAGAAGCCAGAATTGCTCTTCTCGATGATTACTTAGCTACCATTGAGGAATTACCTGGTAAGATTGATTATTTTGGTCGCATGAACGAAAATTCCCGTTCTCATCACTTAGTGAATTTAAAGTGGTTTAAGGAATTGAAGGCAGATATAGAAAGTGCGAATGATTAAATAAACTTCCATCGAAAAAAACGTCCTCTTGTTTTGCCCAAGGGACGTTTTTTTATATTTTTTGTATAGTTTCGCGATATTCTTATCTACACTCACTGCCTGGATAAAGAGCGTCAAGCAGAATCATGCGAGATTTACAATAATCGTGCGGGATTTCAGATAATCATGCGGCTAGCGCCACAATCGTGCGAGTTTAATAGAAATCAAGCGAGAAATACGATAATCATGCCGCTGTGTCGAATTTTCTTTATTTCCCTGGCAGAAAATCACCACGGCGACAAGTACAAGCCGTTTCGCAAAAGTAAAATAAGCGGAGATTTTCCGCTTACATTCAGAATGAACGGTGTATTTGGGGTAATTAAGCGGAGTTTTTCCGCTTAACCAAAAAATAATCATCCGTTATTGTATTTCTTCAGTCAATAGGCGGAAGTTCTCCTTCTATTTCAGCCTATTTAACCTAACAATGACGAAATAACCGGAATTTTTCCGTCTATCTGGTAGCTCTGGTAAGTAAGCGACAGGGGAAAGCGCCACGGGGACAGGCACCGCGGCTCCAATTCAAAAAGCCAATCGACCTGTCCCCGCAGCTCCCTCCTCTTCAACTCCTCAAACTCCCCCTCATCCAAGCCTTCTCCCGAAAAGGTCCGATCGGAATCTGAATCAAGGTCGTTAAGCTCTCAGAATCCAGCTTATAAATTCCATCCGTCACCCCTGTATCAAACCCAAGCAGTGGATGTCCCCCAAACCCGGCGGCGGCCGAAGATAAGAGCAGGCGCTGAACAAGCATTCCCGCTTCCATCTGCATGACCCTGTACCCTCTGTAGCCAAGGGAATCCTTGAAATAGTCTTTATTCCCGATGATATGAAGGCACATCGGCACCTGCAACAAATTGACGTTATCCAGCGACAGCCCCGATTGCAGCTGAAGACGATAATCCCCCTTACCGATTTCCCTTAGTGAATGGCGGACGCTATCATATGCGTATGCGCCATTTGGTATGCCTTCAACGTTATACAAACAGCCGTAAATCGAAACACGGGGTGCTTCCCCGTCAAAAACGTTGTCTAGGTCACTTCGAAACGAGTAGGAATGTGCGGCCCTTTTCAACAAAGCCGCGAGTTGCTCCTGACTAACCTTCCCCATAACAAAATCCATTTCCGGTGAATGGCGCTTTTGGCATGCTTCCACAAAATCATACGGACCTGACTCGATTTCCGGGAGATGGATTTCTTTTTCTCCCGCTCTCATACCCGGTTGTTTCGTCACCTTTTGAAAATCACCGGTACATTCGAGTTTAGAAGCTTGATTCACCTCCAGTAACCTAGGAAACTCCCGAACCTTTTCAGACTTTTCATAGTGTCCAAGAGAAATAGCTGGCAGCTCCCGGCATAATTCTTCAGCGGTGACTGCCCGCTCCACCCCCCTGCCACCCCAATTCGTTGCAGCAACGGAAAGCGGGATGACGGAATAGACGCTTTCCTCTTCCTCTGCTAGCCCGAGCAAATGGTTGATCGGGGAATCGAGAAATTGAGTATACACCCCTGTCTCGAATCCGAACTGTTTGGATGTTTCCAAGAGCTGCCCCATCAGGACGCCGGCATCGAGCCCCTGTAGGCGGTAGGAGAAGTTATTGTATTTAAAAAAGTTCTTCCAATATCTCACCGACACAAAGGCCGTGGCAAAACACGTTGAGATGTCGGAGCGATTGCCGAGTGCCCGTTCTACGTACGAATCGACATTCCCGTCCCGGAGCAGGACAAGCCTGTGGTGGGCGGGATCATAATGATAGATTCCATCGGGTAAATCATCGAGTTTCAAATAGAGATAGAGTTCATTCGGATACAGCGCACCACCTGATGGAGCAAACCTCCGATAGGAGTGGATGGGATACGACTCCTCCCCGAAATCATCGGGATGCACCGACTGGCTTACCCCGGAGACGCCGTACACATACCAGAGAAAATGACCGATTCTTTCGACATCGGGTTTCCACGGCGGCAGCTCCCCGGTGAGTGACAATGGTACTTCGAGTGACAATGGTACAACCGGCAACCCTCGGTACAGCTTATAGGGAAGGGGCCCATCCTCCCAGTCCACTTCCCAGTTGGGCTGATTGGCCCGGTTAATATCACATTGCAGATTGTGCAGAAATTCGTTCAGACTCACCTTCCTTACCTCCCTCGTACCTTAAGGAAACGGATGCGGTTTTTGATTGAGCTCTTCAAATGTCAACGGCCGGTCCCTATATCCCAGTTCCGCCGGGACGTGAAGGACCCTTTCAAGACCGGTCAGACGGGTAAGATGTTGGCCGAATGTCATCGGCAGCATGCCGGGAATCAGAACTTTTACGCAGTGAAGTCCGTTCTTTTCAAGTTCCGGCGCGGTTTGGTCCACCACGATGACATCAAGGTTTCGGCTTCGGAATCGTTCAAGAATTTCCTTCAGGTCATCCGTCAAATCCGCATGACGGGAATTCCATTTGAACTCCTCCTGGAAACTTCGCATGGACCGATCCTGTAAAAAGCTGAAACGCTCCTCCGCCTGGGGCAATCCATACAGCATGCCGTGATCATCCATCTGTCTCACTAGAGAATCATCGTACAGCATCTTTTCATAGTTCGCCTTGTTCTTTTCCAACTTATCATCCAGATTCAGCATCATCCCGGCAAGCTCCTGAATCGCACTTTTCGCCGCTCTTACAGGGTCCAGATGGGCACCTGCCGCAAGGATCAGATTCAATCCCGTATCCTTCCTGTTTTTAGCCATGGCAAAGACGCTTGGAATTCCGTGCTCCATGGTGGAGTTGTATAAAAAGAGATCGTACCCGGCGACCGCCCTCATCCTCTCAATCATTAACTGGAGCTCCTCGTCTTCTGCAGTAAAAGGATCGAGACGAGGCAGACCCAGCTCTGCATACCAGGTCATCAAAAAGGAATCCCGTTCGACAACCTCCATGATTCCGTAGAAAATGGCTTCCTCCCTGCTTCCCCCAAGGGCACAGCCGTTGGACGTTTCATAAACAAAACCGGATGAACCGCAGCCCAGACTGTAGTAGGCAAGGAGCTCTGGGACGAGAATCGGCCGCTCTTCGATGAGCGAGTATCCCCACACCCAGTCGATCCTCCTGTCAGGGTCGAACTTTTCAAATGGGAATCCCGGCATAGCATACTGTTCGTCAGTGTGCACGCCGACCTCCAGAGGATTCAATGCATGTTCCTCCACATTCCGGTAACTGTCATGGACAACCGTCCGTTTACCCCGCGCTTCCAATCCACAGTGACGTTCCAACCCTTCAAGAATGGCGGTCAGCTCGCTGTCTGAGTAGGCTTGAGTCCGTCCAGCCGTCCCTTCATCACCACCGGAGATCATCGGCATATTGACGCTCGCATCAGCAAAGGGCGTCACCAGGTCATACATCTTGCTGTTAAAAAGCCCGGTCCGGTTATCCAGATAATCGTCTACAAGAACCGATTTCAATTCATCCAAGGGAGTACATCGGAAACTGTCGGCTCGGATCTTCGGACTGGGGTTGAGGGTAACACGGGCTAGTTCCGCCGAATCGTCCGGAACCTGACTGCAGTTCGGGCATAACGAATCGGGTACGAATGAATGCCAGGAGCTCTTCAATGTTTTCAAATCGGTCAAACATACCTTCCCTCGGGAAAGTGGCTTTGCACCTTCCAGGACCCGGTAAGCTTCTGCAGCGATGATGTGAGCCATATGCGATAATCCGGTATTCGAAGCCCACGGATCTTTCGTCATTCCCCCTACTTCAGCAAGTTTCCCCTGCACCTCCCGCATCTCATGCCGTTCCTTTCCTCCAAGGAGACGTCTCAGATCGGCACATTGGGAGCATCCCGGTGTGTCGGGCTGAACCAGTGGGCCGATGATCCCCTCTCCAAACGAGACGAAGCCCCTCAGCCATGAAACCCCAGTGCCCCTCATTACTTCTTCTGCCATGTGATGGACAGCTGGATTCCATGCATCATCCAACACCAGTACTAAATCTGTATTTGCCGGGAAGCTCGTTTCAACGGTCTTTTGCCTGAAAACGGGGTACCGTGCTGACATTTGCGCACAGACACGGTCCGACAGCATTCCCTCCCCTACAATCACTACGAAAGAACTCATTAGGCTTCCTCCTCTCGCAGCAGCACACCAAATACGCCTTCCAGCTCTTGTTTGAATGCGGGCTCAATATCCAGTTCATACACCGTTACCTGTTTCTGATTCACTTTCAGAGTGTTAAGAGCATCTTTCAGATGATCAGGCGCGATCCGATCTTCCCCTGCCGGAATAATGATTCTTTGTACATTCTCTTTCGCCAAAGCAACGGCAACAGGATTTGCGTCGAATGCATCCGTACCGTTCTGGGCTTGAAAGAGTGCTTGCTGCAGGGAATTCCTCAACGCCTTGGTGATCGTGAAGCCACTATTTCCGTACCAGCCATTTCTTCCACGGACATAGACAACCGGAAATCCATGCACATCCTCCCCTAATCCGATGTCAGGTTCCATTTGCATCGTCGTCAGTGCTTTTAGATAAAAATGGCATGTTTCATCCTCCACTGCTTCTAATTCAAGACGGGAAATGATGTTCTTTTGAAGAGACTCCCTTTTTCTCAGCTCCTCCGTCAAACACTTCTCTAAACCGCGACCAACACATTCCGCGAACGTCGTCCCTGTACAGAACGCCATGAATTCTCCGGTATCATGTGGGACCACCATACTCCCCAATCTTGAAGCATACCTCTCTATTCCTCTTAACCCGGCTTCACGACGTGCCTCTGCATGGGTCAAAGCACTGCATACCTCCGCATCCAGCAGTTCTGCAGAACCTTCAGACCGTCCGTCAACAGGCTGCACACGGCATTGAGCCAACGGAAGCTGCTTCGTATCCCCTTCCTCCCATACATGAAAGATCCCCGTTTCTTTGGACGTCAGCAAACTGAAGAAATACAGTAGTTTTTCAGGATCAGACCTTTCTGCCCCCTGATCCAGACGGGTTTCCAGATTCAGCACAGGTTCAGCTCCAACTCCTGTTTCCAGTGGATGCGGTAAGAAGGAATGCCAGCTTCCTTCAAGTGTTTCGGTATCCAGCAGAAAGAGCCGGTTTCGCTGATCCGGTTTTGTCACTCCTGTCATCTCTTTGAATAGTTCAAATGTAATCATGTTCGCCATCATCGCACCAGGCACTGCCGACTCAGCATGGTACTCCTCTTCTTTTTGCAAGGCAGTCGCGTGAAGACGCCTCCAGGCAGATTCCCACCCCGCCTCGGAATCAGGATGGATGATGGGTCCAGCGATACATGTCTGCTTGTGACAAATCGCCGGGATCAACAGCTTTTGATCTGCCCTGCAAATGGCATGAAGAAGGTCGAGTTCCTCGAGGCTTTCGTTTTGCGTCACATATAGGATCGAATCGTATGGCCTTATCGTCTCCCGCCACCCGGATCCACTAAATTCCACTTCATAAAGCTCTACATCGGGATCGGTTTTCCGGGCATGGTCCACAAGTTCCTTCAGCCTGCGTCTATTCGTAGGCACCTCATCGGTCACGAGTACCTGCAGCTTCGCCAACCCGGATTCAATGAGGGATGAAACCAATGAAGTCAGAAGAGGACCAGACCCCGCTGCCAGGACATTGGCATGACGATAGGTTTCAAATCGTGAAGCACCTGAATCTGCCAAACTATCGACGAACTCAATCTGTGACGCGAATTTTCCCACTGCATGTTGAGGCAGGTTATGTGGCAGGTCCCTGCTTACGTCCCGGACAAATCCATTCTTAAGCAACACCTCTGCTATTTCCATGACCCTGTTTCGATAAGGATCAGGCAGTCCGTTCGTCAAATCCTCAAGGGAGTACTCCCCATTGAACATCGGCAAGAGCTTTTCCACCCACTGATCAATGCCGCTTCCCTCCATCCGGAAAGAGCATAGGTTATTCCTGAAATACACGCCGCTGTCCCGCTCAGGGAGATAAAACGTATCCCTCTTCACTTTTAGTCGCATAGAAGGGTTCAATTTTCCCATAGCAATCCTCCTAACCCCCGCTTATCTCATTTATATTTTGGCTGTCATTATTAGCGTATGAATTTCAATTTGTCCCTTATGTATAAAATAAAGATCCCTGCACACTCACAGGGATCCATTTGAAACCGATATTCTCCTAACGACCGCAGCGTCCACATCTGCCGCAACCGCCACATCGTCCACATCCGCCACAGCGGAAGCATCCTCCGCAGCCACCGCAACGGAAACACCCACCACACCCGAAGCAGCTAAAGAAGCATGCGAATCCAAAGCCGAAACAGCCTCCCAATCCAAGGAAAAGTCGTTCGTCGTTCGGATCATACATATTCTGATCCCAGGAAACGGGCTGTGTTGCCTGGAAATCACCTACATTCAAATTCTGAAGTTCATTATGAAAATTATTCATATCCTCATTACCTCCCAAAAAAAGTACCATAAGGCTTTCTTATCGATTGACATGGAGTTTCTATTAGGCGAAAGCACGATAAATGTGAATCATCCTCAATAATTTATGTTCGCTGGCTGGGTGTTGTGACTGGTGAAGAAGCCTAGATTGGGATTGAGTATTTTTGCACAAAAAAAGCCGGCGTCAGCCGACTCTTCGTAAAACTTATTGATGATTCCTGCACACTTCCCGTAAATCTTTCATCACTTCTTCTTTCTCTTCCCATGAATAAATGGACGCACCTGCAGCCAGTGGATGACCTCCACCATTGTACTTTTTGGCAATCGTGTTAATGACAGGACCCTTCGAACGAAGGCGAACCCTGATTTGATCATGTTCTTCAATAAAGAAGACCCATGCTTTCATGCCTTTCACATTCCCCAGAGTACTCACAAGAAGGGATGCTTCAGATGGTACAACAGCATGCTCTTCAAGAATATCCTTCGTCATGACCATCATGCCACAGCCATCCCCGTCCATCTCGAAATTTTGCAGCACATATCCGTTAAGCTTCGTGACGTTGGAATCGACTTCATACATTTTATTGAATAATTCATTCCGGTCAAAATCATAGCGGATTAATTCACCGGCGATGTCAAAAGTCTTCTGAGTGGTGCTTGGATACAAGAATCTTCCCGTATCGCCGACAATCCCCGCGAACAGGAGGCGAGCCCCTGAATCAGGAAGGGTCAATCCTTTGTCTTTTCCGAACTGGTAAAATTCGTAGATCATTTCACTGACGGAGCTTGCCGTGGTATCGATCCACAGGTGATCCCCGTAGGCATCTTCGTTTGGATGATGATCGATTTTCACAAGCAGGTCCCCTAGTTTATAGCGGCGGTCACAGATCCGCTCTTCATTGGCCGTATCACAGACGATGATCAGGGCTCCTTCGAATACGGAATCTTCAATATCGTCGAGACGTTTTAAGTAATGGAGGGTTTCCTCTTCTTTCCCGACGGCATAAATGTTTTTCTCAGGGAAAGAGGCTTTCAGCATTTCCACGAGTCCTCCCTGGGATCCGTATGCATCCGGGTCTGGACGGACATGTCTATGTACAATGATCGTTTCGTATTGTTTGATGAGGTTCAGGATTTGTTCTTTCATGGGAATCTCCTTTGTAGTGGAATTTATATTTGGCATTCTGCTCCGTTATCTGTAAAATAGTAGCGAGAGATGTCAACGATGGAGGACAAAAAACTATGTATTTTCTCGCATTACTGATTGTCGTTACGTTCACGTTCTATGTCTTTTATAAAATAAGACAAGTGCGGACACGACGACCGATGGAAAAGAAATGGTTATCTGCGAAAGCAAGCATTGCCCTTGGGCTGTTCGTTGCCCTGTTCGGGATCAATCAGCTGTTTTTATTCCCAAGCACACTGACGTATGTCATCGGCACGCTGTTCATCCTTTTGGGACTTGGGAGCTGCTGGGCTGGATATAAGATGTACAAGCATGTGCTTCCTTTTGCACAGAGGGAAGCGAAGGAACTGGATAACCAATAAAGTACTGTAAAAGACTAGATGCCCATCTAGTCTTTTTGTTTTACCGATTAATGCCGGTCAATCAACTGACAAATCATCAGGGATTTCCCCATGAGCACGCCTTCGTTATATACTTCTACATCCACTTTACCAAATTTTCTCCCGACGTCGAGTACCTTTGGATGGATTTCGAGTATACTTTCCATTTGGACAGGCTTGATAAAGTAAATAGTCATGTTTTCGATGACGAGGTCGCCTTTTTTGTATGGCTTTAGTGCACGGTTGGCCGCTTCGGTCATTAAGGTGGTGAAGACACCATAGGAAAGCGTCCCGATCCCCGTTGTCATCTGCGGTGTGACGGCAAATTGGTAGATTTCTTTGTTGTCTTTCTTCTCGCCGACTACTTCGACTGCATTTGAGATGAGGTCATCGATCGTTTCCCCGACCTGTGGCTGACGCTGGATCATTTGCAGGGCCTTTAATACATCCTGACGGCTGATGATTCCCTGCAGCTTGTTCTGTTCATTGACGACGGGAAGTAATTCGATCCCTTCCCAGATCATGATATGGGCAGCGGATGCGACGCTCGTGTTCGGGCTGACGGTGATTGGCTGCTTCGTCATGATCTTATCGATGCCCGCATACTTTTCCTGACCCATAACGTCTTTTGAAGTCACCATCCCATGGACTTTCAGGTTTCGATCCACGACAGGGAAACGGCTGTGGAATGTGTATTGATTCTTTTCGTACCATTCTTCCAACGTGTCATCCAGGTGCAGATAAATCGTATCATCCACTTTGGTTAAAATGTCTTCCACTAACACGATTTCTTTCTTGATAAGCTGATCATAAATCGCACGGTTGATCATGGTGGCGACGGTAAAGGTGTCATAGGAAGTAGAGATAATCGGGAGTTCGAGTTCATCCGCGAGCTTCTTGACGTCTTCGTCTGCATCGAATCCACCGGTGATCAGGACGGCTGCTCCTGCACGCAAGGCATGTTCCTGAGCCTGGTTCCTGTTCCCGATGATGAGGAGGTTCCCCGCTTCCGTGTATCTCATCATGGCTTCAAGCTTCATGGCTCCAATGACAAACTTGTTGAGCATCTTATGCAGGCCGGATCGTCCACCGAGTACTTGTCCATCGATGATGTTGACCACTTCTGCGTACGTAAGCTTCTCGATATTTTCTTTCTTTTTCTGTTCAATCCGAATCGTCCCTACGCGTTCGATGGTGCTGACGTAGCCTTTTGTTTCGGCATCTTTGATCGCTCGGTATGCCGTTCCTTCGCTGACGGTCAGTGCTTTTGCGATCTGGCGGACGGAGATTTTTTCTCCGACAGGCAGGGTATCTATGTACTCCAGTATTTGTTCGTGTTTTGTAGCCAAGCTTTTCACCCTTCTTTATAACGTCCTACTTTATATGTTTATTATAATGTGAAAAGCGCGGTGTTTCAATTTAATCGGGGCTTTGAGTGATACAAGCCCCGTTTTTCTTTACCCAAATGATCGTGATTTCACTTTCCGAACAGGCTTCGATTTCAACTTCTTACCCTTGCCTGTTCCTTTCGGTGTGTAAAGCAGGGCGGCTAGGTTTCCGGCTAAGACAAAGGTGGCGAGTATGAGCCAGCCGATGGCGAAGTACCCTTGTAGGCCTTCTGCAAAAATAGACATGCGTGGGGCTCCGTAGTAGATGAGTGCCCCTGTGATGAGTAAACAGAGTATATAACGTTGTTTCAAACATTTCCCTCCTCTCTAGGCTTGTATCATGTATATGCGAGTGGTTGATGGATGTTGTGTAAAGGTGAGAAAAAAGGGGATGTGTTTGTCTATCTATGTAATTAAGTTTTGTGAAGGATGATATTAATTGGTTGGTGTATGAGCTTCCTTTTTAGCACTTTAAATGAAATGGTTGTTTTAGTTGATGTCTCAAGGGTTTTTAACATTATGTGGTAATATAAATGTAAAGATTACGAATCTTCAGTTCTTCAATTACCAGGCAATTTAGAGGAATAGTTCTTAGGGGGAATTATGTGAGTAGAAAAAGTATATTCTTATCTGCAGGGATTGCACTACTAATTGCTATCAGTTGGTTTGGCTATCATAAAGTCACTGATGATACTTATGAAGGTATGTCGATTATTCCAGAGCAACACAAAGATATCCCTTTATTTAAGGGATTGAAACCAACTAGAAGCCAATATGTCATAAAGGGAAATCATTGGGAGGATATATATGACTTTTATATAAGTAAACTTACATCCCTAGGTTGGGAAGTTGAACATGTCGAGTCAGCGTTGGACGATAACGATATTGAAAATGACTGGTCTGGTTTCTATTCCCGATGGAGAAAAGAAGGTTTTGACGGGGAGTTATGGATTTCTTCAAATTATAATCAATTTGATGATAAAACAGAGGTCATCTTTGATAAGACTCCTATTCATAAATCAACTTCTTGGATCGAAGAAACACCAAACAACCTTTGTATCTATGAAACCTTAAACCAAGAGGATTGTTTTGTTATAGATGATAAATCAAAGGTCAAGGGAATAAAAACACTAATAAATAAGGCGATTGACTGGGATGATGGGAAACTATCTAATCGGGAGAAAACAAGTGTCATTGATTTCGGAAACATGAAAATTAAGGTTTATTATGAGAATGATAAAGAAATTTATTTTCAATCCAAAAAAGGCACTAAAATAATGAAACCAGAACCTGAATTCTTTGAACTGACAACTCTTTCACAATAATTCTTTATACATTAATAGAGGCTATAATTGAATAAGAACAAACAAAAAGCTTGGGATATCCCAAGCTTTTTGTTGTGGTATTTTTATTGTTAACTTACTTCTTATTCCCTATTAATATTCAATAACATCTCCAGCCTTCATAACCTGCCCCTCAGAATCCTCAAGCATCTCAACGAATTTATGCGGATCCTGCTTAATCGGCGGGAATGTATCATAATGAATCGGCACGACTTTCTTCGCTTTCAAGAAGCTTGCTGCCGTTGCCGCATCCTCTGGTCCCATCGTGAAATTATCCCCGATCGGTAGGAAGGCAAGGTCGATTGGATGACGCTCCCCGATCAGCTTCATATCAGAGAATAATCCTGTATCCCCTGCATGGAAGATCGTCTTCCCTTCAATCATTAAGAGAACGCCTGCTGGCATACCCATATAGATGATTTCATTTCCGTCTGTGATGAGACCTGAACCGTGGAAGGCTTGAGTCAGTTTCACTTTACCAAAGTCGAACTCAAACGCTCCTCCGACGTGCATCGGATGGGTCTTCACTAATTGCCAGCTTAGGTACGTTGCTAGTTCGTGGTTAGCGATGACAAGTGAATCGTTTTTCTTCGCAAGTTCCACTGTATCCCCTACGTGATCGTTGTGACCGTGTGTCAAGATGATCACATCTGGTTTCTCGTCGTCCACTTTCAGATCCGTCAGTTCATTCCCATTGATGAATGGATCGATCAGGATCGTTTTACCGTTGGTTTCGATTTTGACTACTGAATGTCCGTGATATGAAATCTTCATAATCTCTCTCCTCCAAATAAACTTATCTATTTTTCTTACTCCCGTATACTATTTTATGTTATACCCGAATTTCATAAAAATAAAAGTGAGTTTGATCATTGGTGAAGAATTCAGCATATAAAAAAGCCGACTGAACATTCCCATGCAGTCGGCTTCCTGTTGTTATTGTTGCTCTAATTGTGTTCTAGTATCTGAGTAGTCTACATCATGCGCTTCAGCAACCGCTTGGTACGTCACATATCCGTTCAATGTGTTAATACCTTTTAATAAAGCTTCGTTGTCTAGGCACGCTTTTTTGTAGCCTTTGTTTGCGATTTGAACCGCGTAAGGTACGGTTACGTTTGTTAATGCGATGGTTGACGTACGTGGTACGGCACCAGGCATGTTGGCAACGGCATAGTGTACAACGCCATGCTTCACGTATGTTGGATCGTCATGCGTTGTAATGCGGTCTGTTGTTTCGAAGATTCCGCCTTGGTCGATGGCGATATCAACAACCACTGATCCAGGTGTCATCGCTTTGATCATGTCTTCTGTTACTAATTTAGGTGCTTTCGCTCCTGGAATCAGTACAGCTCCGATCACTAGGTCTGCTTCTTTGACAGCTTGTTCGATGTTTAACGGGTTAGACATAAGCGTTGTTACGTCGCTACCGAAGATATCATCAAGCTGACGAAGGCGATCCGGGTTAAGATCAAGGATCGTGACGTTGGCACCAAGTCCGACAGCCATTTTCGCTGCGTTCGTACCGGCAACTCCTCCACCGATGATCGTTACTTTACTACGGCGAACCCCAGGGACACCTGAAAGTAATACACCTTTACCACCGTGGATCTTCTCTAAGAACTGGGCACCGATTTGAGTCGCCATACGTCCAGCCACTTCACTCATCGGAGTCAGTAATGGAAGGGCACGATTCAGTTCAACCGTTTCGTACGCGATTCCGATCACTTTATTATCAATTAACGCTTTCGTTAATTCCGGTTCTGGAGCAAGATGTAAATATGTAAATAAGATAAGCCCCTCGCGGAAATAAGAGTACTCACTTGGAAGTGGCTCTTTTACCTTCATGACCATATCCATGGACCATGCTTCCGCTGCAGAATCAACGATGTGTCCACCTGCTGCTTTGTAATCTTCATCTGTAAATCCTGAACCCATTCCCGCTCCAGCTTCGATGTAAACCTCATGTCCGAATTGAACAAGGTTCACAACACCAGCCGGCGTCATGGCCACACGATTTTCGTTGTTTTTAATTTCCGTTGGTACACCAATACGCATACTAAGCCAACCTCCTAAATGCACTATTGCTCCTTGGAGCATTCACTTCCTAAATATAACACTATTCATATATAATAGCGAAGGGCAATTACTCACCCTGTAAGCACTTACATTCTAACAAATAAATAAGGAAATATCTCTACTTTTCTTTAAAAAAATAAATGATTATTTCTTCGCTTTTTTTCAAAAATTCTTTAAAATAGAAACCATGCATCCTAGTATACCCAAAGGAGACTATTATATGAAACAACCCATGATCGAACGGCTCGGACTCGAAAAGGTCCCACCCGAATTAAAATCAACCACATGGATCGAATACTTCATCATACAGCTCGCCTTCTCCGTGAACGCAGGAAACTTCCTCATCCCGGCACTCGCCGTCCTGGAAGGCGGACTATCCTTTCAGGCAGCATTTCTTGCCACCGTACTCGGAGCAAGCGTCGCCTTCCTATTCGTATCATTCCTATCTCTACCGGGCTCCCGCTACGGCCTGCCCGCTCAATACGTCCTGAGGTCCATCATTGGAACCCGGCTGTCGATGCTCATCGCATCCCCCATCCGGTCCCTGACGTCCCTCTACTGGTTCAGCGTCCAGACCATTGGAGGAACCTTCGTCATCATCTCCATGGTGGAAAAAGTAACACCTTACACGATTCCGTTCATCCCAGTCGCCATCGGACTCGCCATCATCATGACCCTTCTAGCCCTCATCGGCTTCGAAGCCGTCAAAAAAGCGACCAAACTATTCATTCCGATCCTCGTGATCGGCCAGGGAATCATCCTGTACCTGTTCCTGACAAAAGGAGCCGATTCCCTCCCAACACTAAGCCAAGGTCAGGAACCCTTCTCCATCGGAACGTTCCTATTCTACTCAAGCCTCGTCTTCGTCCAATACATCTCAGGCGTCAGCGCATCCTCCGACATCACCCGCTACAGCAAAAGTGATCAGCACGGATTCTGGGGGCTGTACGGAGGAAACGTCGTCGGATTCATGATGACCGCGCTGCTTGGAGGATTGAGTGCCAGCTTGTTCAAGGATCTGAATCCGTTCGTGGCAGCTGGGCAGCTGACCGACTCCAGTCTGCTACTATTGGTAATCACCGCTTGTGCGATGGTGTCGATGATTTCAATTAATCTTAGTAATGCGTATACGGGGGGATACAGTCTACTTAACGCACTGCCGTCCCTATCACGGATTCAAAGTGCATTGTTGTTTAGTCTTGCAGGGATTATTTTAAGTTCGTTTCCTCAGCTGGTTTATAATGCGCAGGAGTATATTTCTTATCTGGGGATCTTGATTATTCCGATATCGGCTATTGTTGTGGTTGATTATTTGGTTATTCGGAAAGGGAGGATTTCTGAGAGTTCGCTTGTTCGGCTTGCGAGTGGGGAGTCGAATTTTAATCGGGAGGCGTTGTATGTTTTAGTGATTGGGATGGTATTTTATTTGGTGATTCCGGATTCGTTTTCGCCGGGGTTTAGTTGTTTTATAATCACTTCAATTATATATGTATTAAGTAAAATAAAAAGTAGGGTAGAAAAACAAGACCCTATTCAGAGACTTGGTTAATTTAAGAGAGTGAGCCTTTAGGTAAGGTTCACTCTTTGCTTGTAAAGGCTTCTCTTTAAATTTTCTAACTCAGAGGTAATAAACAAACTTGCTTCTACACTACACATATTTGGATGGTGATGGCAGATAAATATTGATGCCGTGGTGTATACCTTTTACTTTTTAATTTATTTTCATTTAAAATATAATACTACATCATTTCGCAGGTAGGGTGAGAATGTGTAATATCATTTACGTCGTTTCAAAAATGTATGGAAAATCATCGTTTCTAGCAAACAGCGTTGTAACATTTTCTTGATGTTGCGTTAGCATCAAGTGAATACTAGTTAGCCCACACTATAAGTGTGTATATAGGTGTTGGTTTTTTAACTTAAATAAATCTCACTAATTTATTGACACTTTTTTCATAGATAAGTATCGTCACTAAGTCTAATAATTAATTATCTTTTAACCACTTATTATATTTCATCTGAAAAATAAGTTGATGAATTTATTATTCTGTTAATAAACTTTTCAACTTCAACGTATTTTTCTTTTTCCTCATTTAGTAATTCAGCTAACTTTGGGTTCCCCATAATATTAAAAGAACCTACGATTCCAGTTTTGATTTGATCTGACGAACCTGAAGAATTAGTGAAGCTAATAGTTTGTCCATCATCTGGATTTTTATCATTTTTTAAATTTTCAACAAGATATAGAATGCCTTTATTTTTGTGTGCAGGTTTCTCAATTTTATCGATAACATCTTTCTCATTAATAGACTTTAAATCTTTCTTTTTCAATAGTTGATTTACTAAAAATACAAGGACTTTCGGATACAATAAATCTTCAATTTGCAAATCTGGTTGGAATTTTTCTTCTGTAATTTCCCCCAAAAAATTTGGAACAAACATGCAAAATACATTTATGTGTTTATATTTCCCACTTTTGGTTCCTCCTATTTTTTTAAATACTTCTCTACCTTTTAAATCATTATCTAAGATGACTAGGATTTTAGGTTTATAACTTTTTTGCTTAATATTACGGTAATAGGAGTCATAAAACTCTAAGTACCCAATAATTTTATCGGCTCCATGAGCTGCAATAATGTTTGGAGCTTCGTAATCAAAGTATTTTATTAACTCATGAATATACTTTTTATCTGTTTCACCCTCAACTAAAATATTATATTGTTGTAATACTTCATAGTCTTCAATGCTAATACCTAAATATTCTCTAATTTTTTCTTTACCCGTATCTTCATTAAAATTTACTAATTTAGTTTCTAAAATAGAGTAGTCTCGTTTTCTCCTTTTAAAATATTGTGATGATATTTGTAATTCTAAAAGATATACATTTTCTAATCGATATGTATCAATAAATATTTGAGAGTGAGTAGTTACAAAAGTTTGAACATGTTTTCCCAATTGTTTTAAATCTCTATATAGTTTTTTTTGTAATCCTTCATGTAAGTAGACATCAGGTTCATCAATAAGGAAAATAACATTTTTATTCTTTATCTTTTCAATTATTTTAAAATGTAAAAGGATATGTGCTAATCGCTGTAAACCTGCTCCTTTACCATCTATTCGTTTATTTGATCTATCATTTATATAAAAATCTATATCATCTGTAATTAAATCCCTGAACTTCTTAATGTCATTAGGGATATCAAATCCAACCCCCCAATTTTCTTTATACTCCTTAAACTTCGGGTTTATTTCGTCTGCAAGTTGTTGCAAAATAGAATCTAAACCTTCAACATATTTATCAAAAGCATCTTTTAATTCTTTTTTTGCTCCTCTAAATTGACTCTTAGCATACTCTAAATCATATATGTCATCTATGATATTGTTTATTACTTGAGGTGTTGAAATATTTATTGATTCAATAAAGAAAAAACTAAATGAATCTAAATATTCTTTTATTTCTTTTTCCGTCATCTTGATTCTCTCTATTTTTTTTGCTCTTGCGTTCTTAATACCAACTGTATGCTCCAAACCTCTTTTATCGAATTTCCTAATAATTCTAATCGTTTGTTTTTGAGTAGTCTCAAAATCAATCAAAATCTCAGGAAATACAGCGCCACCTCTAGTACCTTCAATTTTATGATATGGAGAGTCATTTTCAGCAATATATTTATCTGGATTAAAAAATATATCTAATGCTCTTAATGTATTGGTTTTACCTGAATTATTCTCTCCACATAAACTCATATAATTATTTTCAACATTCAAATTTATTTCTAAATCTATAATTGAACGAAATCTTTTAACTACTATTCTCGATATTTTATCCATTTCTTATTTCCTCCGTATAACCTCAAAGCTATATTATTTAAACGTTCAAAGTAAGTTACTATCAATACTTAATACTAAAACTTTAAAAATATTATCTATTAATCTTTAACCAGGATCGATAGATCACTTATATTCTCCCTGATAAAAATCATAATAATAAGTTGTGAGAAAAAACAGTGTTTATATTTTGTTTTCTAGAAATGATGTCCATACTTAATTTCTAACCTTCAGGAATATTATACCACTAATACCATTTACATATATTAAACAAGTGGCAGTTCCGTTTTATTCCCTCTGATCTCCTTAACAAACAAACCTTTAGGTTTTCTTTAAAGGGACTCGTAATTTGCTTGTTATGATTCTCTGCTTTAAGCCCTATTACTACATCAATGTAACGCCTACCTATTTTACTTTTTCAATAAGAAGTCAAAATTCTGGCCACTACTCATCCTCAAGGTAGTAAGGGTCTAGGTAGGATGTTTTCTCTAAATGATAGACATACTTCTTTACGTTCAAAACTGTTATCCTCTCTTAATTCCATTGAGGTCTTATATATCAATAAGGGTCTGACCCAATACAATAATACGATATCGCCCAGGTTCTGACCCATGAACTCACTGAAACTATTCAATTAATATAAAAGAGCATCTAAAACCACAATACCACCTAATTGCTTAACAATTGCTGGATCAATTTTCAACATAAACTCTCGATATTGTTCGGCATTTCTTAGAAGAACAGTAATAAGATTATAATGAAATGTTAAGCTTCCTAAGATTCTCCATTCACGTTCGTGTGTCCAATCTGTAACCTGTCCATTAAAATAAAGTTCTTTTAAATCAAAATCCACAATTCTCCAGTATTGACTTGGATGGATAAATTCCTTAGCAAGTTCAGACCTTTCATAAATTACCGGTCTAGCACCAAAATCAGGTATACGTTGATTACTATCCAGCGTATAAAGCTGAGAAATTGTCGATTTATGAAAGGAAATCCCACAGGCATCATAACGTAACTTTCCAGTTTTTCCTGATTCGTAATCTTCGATATGATTTATAGCATTTTCCGCTACTGAATATAGGGGAATATCCTGAAAGCAAACTACTTCATTCCCTCCGATAATAAAGCCTTTTGAACTTCCACGGAGTTGTCTTTCTGTTAATATTTTTACTAGTACATCAGTAGCACTCATTTCAGCACCTTGCCTCCTTGTTAAATGCGTAAGAAGCCCTGTTAAATCAGTGCGATTTTTATTAGTCTGGTTCCATTGGGAGATTTGAAATACCATTGTATTCTCCTCTATATCATTTTTTTAATATGAACTACTTTTATATCGACTTATTAGAAAACATATGAACATAAAAATAATAAAACTTCACTTTCTCTAAATAACTGGTGTCGCAGGGCAGCTAACCTTCCTCCTTTCATTAACTTAATATGAAATTTTCGGTAGAACAAAGGTGGAGGGGGAGTATAAAAAATAGTTGTCTTTATAAGGAATGGTTTATCTGTTGCGTTGAATCCTGCATTTAGTTTGAAATCAATCACTGAGAGGTTTTTCAAATATTAAATGAATATCATAGGGATTTTATACAGCGCCATATGAGAGATGATTACTCACAGTTTTATTTTGAGGAATCTATTGCTTCTATTGAATCACTCTAGATAATGAGTAATTTAAACGGGAAACTGGTCAGACCCTCAGTTCATTTACACTTTAACGCAAAGTAATAGAGTATCTAATATATGAACTGCTTCATCCCTTTTGAAATTATTTTCAAAGTAACTTGATATCTTTCATTGACTATTTTAATTGGTAGTAAAATTGTATTTTGTTAGTACAACTATATTAATTATTGATTTCTTTACAATCTTGTAATGCTAGCATGTAAATTCTAATTGTTATATACTTAAACATGGAAAAATTGGTGAATTTAGGAGGCTAACCGATTGAGATTAATTCCGTCTGACCCTGATATTTACACAATTGTACAGAGAATAAAAAATGGTGACATTGATCTCCAGCCTGATTTTCAACGTGGTGAAGTTTGGAGTGAAGTGAAAAAGAAAAGACTAATTGATAGTATCCTTCGTGACTGGCATGTACCCCCAATCCACGTCGTAGAAGTTATTGAAACTCGTCGTCAAGATGTACTTGACGGACAACAAAGGCTTGTAGCAATTAGAGATTTTATAGATGGGAAAATAACCATAGATGGGTTTATTGAACCTAATGATATTAATATCCAAGAACTACATGGTTTCAAATATAACGATCTACCCGTAGTTTGGCGTAGAAAGTTTGAACAATTTACTATTAGACTGTTTAAAATTACTGATTACAGACCTGAAGAACCAGGGGAATTGTTTTTCAGATTAAATCAACCCACTAATTTAACATCGGCTGAACAAAGAAATGCATTTTTTGGTCCCGCAAGAGAACAGATTAAGAGTTTAGTAGAAAGTTTCTCTTACTTTGGTTTGTCAGAAAATGTACTTAAATTTTCAAATTCAAGGATGGCCTATGACGATATTATTGCAAAGTTATGTTTCACACTTGAAATAGGGACTCTTTACGAAAAAATAAATGCAAATGATATAACTAATAAATACAGATCTCAAGATAAATTTGATAATTTAATTATAACTCGTGTCCAAAATTCTATTAAAGCTTTGGGGCAAGCAAGTAGTTATATTGATCTATCAATAAGATTTAATAAAGCAACATTATTTTCTTGGTTATGTTTCTTATCTGAAATTGAAAATGAAAATTTTTTATTTGAAAATATAGATGTATTAGGAGAATATATTTCTTATTTTGAGATAGTTAGAAAAACTAACAAAACACTTCCACTAAGTATATTCTCAAATGACTATGGTCATCCAGATTCATTTGAAGAACATCTTTTAGGATTATTCAATGATAGAGCAAGTTCAAGGGTGGCTAATGTTACTTCCGTTGTTTCAAGAGATTTAATAATTTGGATTTTCTTTTATAAATTTTTAAAACAAAGGAATATTGATCCCGATTACTTTGATAACAATAAAGCCTCCATATTGGAAGAAATTATTACAGAGGCAGAGTTGAAATTCAAAAGAAAAGAAATAGCTGACCTCATTAATGATGTAGTAAGTAAATACTCCTGGGGTAGATACATATGAGAAGTGCTAAAGTTAATGACCATTGGCGAAGAACTTATGCAAGAACCTTTCCGAATAAATTAAGTTCAATAAAATATGAAAATATACCTAGCATGGGTTCGGGTGTAATTAATTTTAATGGTGGAATTACCGCAATTTGTGGCATTAATGGGGCAGGTAAAACTACATTACTTTCTGCAATACTTGGAATATTAAACCCTGATTATATTAAAAATTCTAATGTTCATTTATTGAAGATACGAGAGTCTACCATCACTGGTCAACTAATATTAAACAACCAACCTACCTCTAGATCTCTTACTATTAATGACAGTCAAATAACTATCACTCCAGATTTAGATCAAATGAACTCAGTTTGGATAGATATTTCATCATATAGTAATGAAATGATTGATTTATTTCAAGACATGGATAATCTCGGAGAGCTCTTAGCACAACACGAGCCCAGATCCTCCTCACATGAGGAAATTGAACTCATATCCTATATTACCGGAAAAACTTATAATTCTATATTGACATACGAGGTAGAGGTAGAAAGTGATAAACTCGTTCCTTATTTCACTGTAAATTGTGATGGAATATCATACGGTTCAGAGCTGATGGGAGCAGGAGAAATATCTGTATTCTTTATACTTTGGCAATTACATAGACTATCCAAAAACTCTATCTTAATTGTAGAAGAACCAGAAACATTCTTATCACCACATGCTCAAGAAGCTATACTTAACGTTTTTGCAAAATATAGTGAAGAGAAAGGTATTTGGGTTATTTTATCTACTCATTCACCAAATATTCTAAGTAAGATTCCACCTCAACATGTTAAATTAATTTCAAGATTAAGAAATGATGTAAAAATTATCGTTCCTCAAGATCAATCATATCTTACAAGCTTAGGGATTCCTTTAAGTAAAATAGGGATTCTATTTGTGGAAGACAGGGCTGCCAGAGAATTTTCGAAGGTATGGATATCAAGATATGGCCCTCAGCTTATTTCACAACTTGAAATAAAAGATATTGACTCTGAAAGTAAAATAAAAGAAATATTAAATGGATTTCCTGCTCTTGATAGATGGTTGAAGATTATAGGCGTTTTTGATGCTGACCAATCAGAATGTATTAATGAAACTTACAATTGGCCATATACTTTTCTTCCAGGTGAAAAATCACCTGAAGAAGAACTAAGAGAATCTGCATATTCTAATCCTGAGTTTCTATCCTCACTATTATATAGAACACCTGAAGTGGTGCACATGATTCTTTCAGAAATCGATGGGTTAAATCACCATGACTGGTTGGTAGAGTTCCACAAAAAGCTCGGATTAACCTACGAGCAATTAGTATTCGTTCTTTTTGAAACATGGCATGACTTTGAAGGCAATTCAGAATTAGCTAAAAAAAGTTTCGATGATTTAGTTGAGTTATTAAATATATAGAAATTCAAAATCAGGGTCTAACCCCCGGTACATTAATGCTTTACCTTGCCAAGGGTCAGACCCCAATATTTTGTTTATTTTTGTAGTATGGTTTAAATTTAGTTAATTTACAGGAGGTGTGTATATGAAGGAGAAGTTTGCGACATTTTTAGCGGACCCAAATCGTGTAGGTCTTAGGGAAATTTTTGAGAACCAGTCAGGGGAACATAATGAATTGGATTTTAAATTAGAATGGCCGGTTAAAGGAAATTTAGCAAAACATATACTAGCTTTCGCTAACTATGGTGGCGGTTTTCTTATTATTGGTGTTAAAGAAGAAAACGGCGTTATTGAGCCTGAAGGGTTAAAATCATTCAAGCCCAAAGAAAACGTTTTTAACGAATTAGAAAATTCACTTCCGAAGTCTCTATTAAATGCACTTGATATATTTGATTTTAACTATGAAGAAACTGAATATAACAAATTAAAGGGTAAAAAATTTCAAGTTTTATTTATTCCGAACTTACCAAAGCTAATTCCTTATGTTTCTATTAAAGATAGTGAGTCACTAAAAAAAAATCGAATATATATTAGGCGAGGAGTTACAACCGCTGAAGCATCTTATGAGGAAATACAGCAGATAATTAGCAAACGGATTGATACCGGTTACTCTATTACGGCTGAAATGGAATTAGAATCCCATTTAGACCAACTTAAGACATTGTACTCCCAGCTTAAACAATACAATATTTATTATAAGAACACCCCTTTAGCGGATATGAGTATTGCAATCACCCGGAATATGGCATCTGTTTTTGGAGAAGCGGTCAAAGAGACTAATCCTAATTACCCTATTGAAAGTTATGAAGAATTCATTTCAAGAATAATAAAGCAAAAGAAAAAAAGAATTGAAATTGAATTAGATGTACTAGGGATCAATGATTAGCAAAATAGAGCTACCTTAATGGTGGCCACTAAAGTACTATCGTTCTCCAATCCTCACCTGCCTCTTTCATCAAAAAAACCCTTCCGCACAATCATACGGAAGGGCATTCCTATCAATTTTATTCTCCAGATTCCTCAACATTCTCCTCCGTCACCAACTTCAACGACACCGGAATCTTCTCCTTCACTTTCTTCCCCTGCAACACATCAGCCCTAGCCTGAACCGCCAACTGACAAATCTTTTCAGGCTGCTGATCAACAGTAACAGACAGGTTACCATTACGAATGCTAGTCATCGCATCTTAATTTCCATCAAAAAATTGGGGTCAGCCCCCCCCCGGTACATTAACGCTTTACCGTACCGAGGGTCTGACCCCATTATTGCGTTCTTATCTAAGTACGCAATAATGCTCCATTCGGCTCTTTTAACTCCTGCTCTACTATTTGATTCATCTTAGAGAAGTGGTCCAGAAATTGTTGTGCCAGCTCTTGTTCCTCCGTGTCACTTTTCAATGAAACGATGTCGCGCAGAATCTGAGCCATCCAGGAATTATCAAAATATCGGTACTTGCCTGTATTCCATGTCGTTTGCTGAGGGGATTTTTCATTGACATAGTACTTCCAGAAAGGCATCTGTTTCGATTCCTCGTATGTCAGTTGGAGTCTGTAATGGGAATGGGCAGGAATATTTCCATCTTCACAAAATTTACCGATGAAATGATCCTTCACCATATAGACACCTAAGATCCGTCTGTCTTTTTCAGGCATGCTGGGATCGACCGCTGTCAGCAGGACCGCACTGTTTTGGTGTAAGCGACTGGGCTTGTTTGGCTTACCCTTATTCGTACCACTTTTTATTTCGCCAGAGGAAACCGTCCAATCTGTAAAGGAGCTACTCTGTTCTTCTGTATCGCACCTGTAAACCATCTGCGATTCGGGATGAAGTTTATGATTTTTCATACTTTTTTCATGCCCCACTCGAAGCTCCTGGTTTCTTTTTTGCCGTGCCTTTTCCTCTTGCTTCTGCATTTCTTCCTCTTTGAGTTCCATTTCCTGCTCATGTAAAATTTTTTCAAGTGAATGGGCAGCACTTTTATCATGTAGCTTCAAGTGCTGTCCAAATGCATCCGGGTAAACAAATTTTTTATTTTCCGAGGCGAAATGGATTTCAACTACCGTATCACTATGATTCACGATGCTTCCCATACCAAACCGCTCATGTGTAACTTTCTTATTGATTAAATTCAATATATTAGTCCTCCTTGTATAAACACTCGGGTACTATTGCCTAAAAAGCTCACAAAAACTGTTTGAATTTCCCTTCGGAATAAATAAAATGGATAACTAAACGTTCAATGTAAAAAATCACCAGATAATAATCATACCATTTTATTGATAAGAATACAACTTTCGTGTTGACAAACCATTTTATTGAGAGGTAAAATAAAATTTTGTTCAAATCTTGATGATTGGTACAAGAGTGCTTTTTTGGTTTTTCTCCGGTTAAATGGGGACGGATTCAACTTGGTTTTTTGCATTAATCTGGACAACTCTTCACCTAGTAGAACATACTCTCTTCCACGTGTTCGAACCAGAGCTTCTCCGTATCAACTACTCAAACATCATGATTACATCCATCCCGATAACCAAATGTCCAATCAGCGCCTCCACCCTATCTACATCCTTAGCGTCTCTATGTTGGTGGTGTTCTCTAATATCTATTCTTTCTCTAAGATCTTAGTCTGTTTGCAGTTTATTTCCGTACCCGATTCACACGCTTTTCGCCGCACGAAGACATTCCGGAATCAGCTTTATTATCAAGCTGGTCAATCCCAGAATCATTACATCCCCTTTTTACAAACATTCTGATCCCACAAGCTAAATCATTCATCGGCTTAAACGTATAGACTCCCCCATACTCATACCTCTCCGACACCAACCCCTTACAAAAAGGCCTTATTCTCACTTTTAAAAACAGATCCTCTCGAGTCCTCCCAATGGACCGAATATAATGCCCTTCACCGAGCACCACACACCCTAACTGAACTCCGCCCTCATACATGGCATTCAACAGAATCAACAGATACAGGTGATAAAATGTATCCAAATCCAACATCCAATGATTTAATTTTCTCCATCTACTCATTTGATTCACTCCTGATTCAATCTGTATTCAACTTTTATATAGAGAGATGGGCTGGGAAAGGATACCCTAAGGTGAATATTCTTAATTTATGTTGTTATTAGAGCTGAGGAAGGTAAATACCTTTGAAGGAGAAAATGAAGAGCAGGTTTGTTATCATTCAACTGAAAATCAGGGTCAAACTCCTACTTCATTTGGAGCAAACACAAACAAGAAAAGCTAAATTCGTTTCTCCACTACTTTTATCAACAAAGGAAAAAACCTCATTCGTACAAATGCACAAATGAGGTTTCCCACCACAATTTATTCTGTAGATTCTTCTATATTCTCCTCCGTCACCAACTTCAACGGCACCGGAATCTTCTCCTTCACTTTCTTCCCCTGCAACACATCAGCCCCAGCCTGTACGGCCAACGAACCAATCTTCTCAGGCTGCTGAGCAACAGTCGCAGACAGGTTGCCATTCCGAATGCTAGTCATCGCATCTTCATTTCCATCAAATCCAACGACTAATACGTCACGTCCGGAACTTTGGATCGCCTGCAGTGCTCCCAATGCCATTTCATCATTATGAGCGAACACGGCTTTGATGTCTGGATTCCCTTGAATCAAGTTCTCCATCGTATTCAGTCCCTCGGTACGATCGAAGTTTGCCGTCTGTTTGGCCACGACATCTAGCTTTTCATCCGCGATGTTGTGAAATCCGGCTCCACGCTCACGTGTGGCAGACGCTCCAGGGACACCTTCCAGTTCTGCAACCTTGGCCCCTTCACCGAGCTGTTCGACGAGATATTCCCCGGCCATTTCGCCACCCTTTTCGTTATCAGAGCTGACGAGTGTGGCTACGTCTCCTTTTTCCGCTGAGCGGTCAAGGGTGACGACAGGGATGCCCAGGCTGTTGGCAGATTGGACGGCAGTCGAGATAGCTGCTGAGTCCGTCGGGTTGATGAGTAGGACGTTGACGCCCTGCTGGATGAGGTCTTCTACGTCATTGATCTGTTTGGCGGCGTCGTTCTGTGCATCGACCACGACGACTTCCATGCCTTGTTTCTTCGCTTCGTCTTCTACTCCGTTTTTCATGGAGACGAAGAATGGGTTATTCAGTGTTGAAACGGATAGTCCAATTTTGATGTCTTCCGGGTTTGAGCTTTTATTTGGCTTTGCCCATTCCGGCGGCTGCAGGGAGCAGGCGCCCAGGAATAGGAGTGACAAACTGATTAGTAGTAACCATGCTTTTTTCATAGTATCCCTCCTACGCTGCTTTCTTTCGGTCGATGAGAACGGCGATGATGATGACGACACCCTTTACGACCATTTGGAAGAAGGATGAGACGCCGAGCAGGTTCAGACCGTTGTTTAACGTTCCGATGATAAGTGCACCGATCAGTGTTCCGACGATCAGTCCGCGTCCGCCTGACAGGCTTGTCCCGCCTAGGACGACGGCGGCGATGGCATCAAGTTCATAGGATGTACCCGCTGTCGGCTGGGCTGAATTCAGGCGTGACGTGAGGATCGCTCCTGCGAGTGCTGCCAGTAAGCCGGCCAGGGAGTAGATCATCACTTTGATGCGTGGTACTTTGATTCCTGAGATCAGTGCTGCTTTTTCATTCCCACCGATGGCATACGTTTTTCGGCCGAACGGGGTTTTATGCAGGATCACCCACAGGATTGCGAACGTCAGGATCATCGTGACGGCAGGGACAGGAATTCCAAGGAAGTATCCTCTTCCAAACAGTTGGAATGCATAGCTGTCGCCGAGTCCTGTGATCGGGTTACCGTCTGTGTACACGAGCGTCAACCCACGGAACATCGTCATCGTTGCAAGTGTTGCGATGAATGGGGCCATTTTTCCTTTTGTGATCAATAATCCGTTGACCATTCCCATAACCGCTCCAAGGATACAGCCGATCAGGATCGCTAAGATCGGGTCGATTCCCGATACCATCATCCCTGCCATGAGGGCACTGGATAAGGCGAGGATCGAGCCCACGGATAAGTCGATTCCTCCGGTCAAAATAACGAAGGTCATCCCGTAGGCAATCAGGGCGTTGATCGCGACCTGTCGTAATAGATTCAATAAGTTCAAGGGTTCTAGAAAACTAGGGTTGATGATGGATACGGTCGCAATCAGCACAAACAGTCCGAGGAGTGGACCGAGCTTTTGCATCAGATTGCCGACGTGATTCGTTTTGAGTGCGTTATTCATGTGCGTGACCTCCTGTCGCCAATGTCATGATTTTTTCCTGTGTGGCTTCTTCCTTAGATAGCTCTCCTGCGATGGTCCCTTCATGGACAACGAGGATGCGGTCGCTCATTCCGAGTACTTCCGGCAGCTCGGATGATACCATCACGATCGCGACTCCCCGGTCGGTGAGCTCGTTCATCAGTTGATAGATTTCCCGTTTTGCGCCGACATCGACTCCCCTTGTTGGTTCGTCTAGGATGAGCACTTTCGGACCGATTCCGATCCATTTGGCGATGACCACCTTCTGCTGGTTCCCACCCGAAAGGTTCTTTGCGTGGGTCCGGGCTGATTCGGTTTTGATCGTCAGCCGTTTGATGAGCATTTCCACAAAGTCCTGTTCACTTTTATCATTGATCAAGCCTTTCTTCGTAAAGCTGTAGAGGCTTGGAAGAGCGATATTATCCTTCAGGGAAAAGTCGAGGACGAGTCCTTCATCCTTCCGATCCTCGGTGATGAATCCAAGACCAAGCTTCACTGCCTGATCTGGTGTTTTAATAGTGACCCGTTTCCCGTTCACGAGGACTTCGCCTTCATAACGTCCGTCGAGTCCGAAGATGGTGCGCATGATTTCCGTTCGGCCTGCCCCCATCAAACCTGACATGCCGACGATTTCTCCTGAACGTACTTCGAAGCTCACTTTTTCAAAAAGTCCCTTCTTCGTCAGGTTCCTCACTTCAAGCATCGTTTCGCCAGGCTTTGGTTGGCGTTTTGGAAAGCGGTCTGTTAATTCACGTCCGACCATTTTCTTCACGACCTCATCGAAGTTCGTCTCGGGGATCGGCGTCGTATCCACCGTGCGTCCGTCCCGCATGACCGTGATCGTGTCACAAATCGTGAAGATCTCTTCCATCCGGTGGGAGATGTACACAATCGACACGCCTGCTTTTTTTAACGAACGGATGACGGTGAAGAGTGTCTCGATTTCCCGGTCCGTCAAGGCCGCCGTCGGCTCGTCCATGATGATGACTTTTGCATCTGTCATGAGGGCTTTGGCGATTTCGATCATTTGCTGCTGCCCGACCGAGCACTGTCCTGCTTCTTTTGTGAGGGGAATGGAAATGTTCAGCTTTTTAAACTGTTCATTCGCAACCGCTTTCATTTTTCTGGTGTTGATGAGACCGAATTGTGTAACCGGTTCCTTATTGATGAAAAGATTCTCAAGGACAGTCATCTCCGGCCAGACGTTCAGCTCCTGATGGATGAAGGCAACGCCGAATTCCTCAGCCTGCTTCGGATTATCGAACGTCATGTCCTTCCCGTCGATGGTGATCGTTCCCTGATCCTTCTTGTGAAGACCCGTCAGGATGTTCATCAGGGTCGACTTTCCGGCACCGTTTTCTCCCATCAAGGCATGGACTTCACCTTCCCCGATCTCGATGTCCACGCCTTCAAGGACCTTGTTCGTCCCAAATGCTTTATGGATATTCTTCATGCTGATCTGCATGCTACTACCCCCTTTGTTTTAAAAAATGACTCCCGCGTGAAGGATGCAATTCGCGTACGGTGTGACTTCTCCCGTGCGGATGACGGCCTTCGTCTTATGTGTTTCTTTCTTGAAGTCTTCATGGGATACATACTGGATCCCGTCAAACCATGAGGTCATTTGTTCGTGAACCCCTTTATTTGTTTCGACTTCCTCGGCAAGTGTGACGGTTTCGACGACCATTTCTTCCTTTAACAGTTCAACCACATCAAGGAAGGACGGCTCTCCCGGTTTCAGTGCCAGGTCGATCTTCACGACGTCTGACGGAATCGGGAGACCGGCATCGGCCACGACGATCGTATCCGTGTGACCGAGATCGGCTAATATTTTTGCAATGTGACTGTTCAAGATGCCATGTCGTTTCATTCTGCCAGCTTCCTTTCCACTTCGTCTCTTGTCGGCATTCCGCCCTGTGCCCCGAATCCGGTCACGGAAAGGGATGCGGCGCGGTTTGCGAATCGGAGGCTTTCTTCCATTGATTGTCCTTCAGCCACAGCTGTTCCGAAGGCGGCATTGAACGTATCGCCTGCCCCTGTCGTATCAACAACTTGGACTTTGAAGGAAGGAACGAGGATTTCTTTTGTTCCATCATGGTAGCGGACTCCGGCTGCTCCTTCGGTGATAATGACTTTGTCAGGATATTGTTTCAGCGCTTCTGACGGTTTCATTCCATTAAAGAGAACATCTGCTTCATGTTCATTCGGTGTCAGGTAGCTGGCACCAACAATGACTTTCTGTGAAATCTTCCGTGCCGGTGCTGGGTTTAACAGCAGTGGGACTTCAATCTGGTTGCAAAGGTCTGCCACGTACTCAACGGTTTCCTCCGGGATTTCCTGCTGGATCATGATGAGATCACATGTTTTAAGGAAATCGGCTGTTTTCTCCACGTACTCAGGTGTCACAAGATCATTGGCCCCTTTTACGACGACAATGCTGTTATCCCCTTCAGCAAGGATGATATGAGCGGTTCCGGACCTCTCACCTGTAACCGGTTCCACATACTCTGTATGGACACCGTTACTCTTGAAGTTTTCCAAAATCTCTTGGCCGTAAGGATCATCGCCGACGCATCCGATCATGTAAACATCTGCCCCAAGTCTTGCTGCTGCAACGGCCTGGTTGGCGCCTTTTCCTCCGGGTACCGTGTCAAAGCTGTCGCCCAGTACCGTTTCCCCTGCACCGGGGCGTTTCGCTGATGTGACCACCAGATCCATGGATGAACTGCCGATCACGGCAATCTTCGCTTTTTTCATCTTCCTTCATCCCTTTCGTGTTGTGTTTCTCTGTATGAGTTCAACCGGAAGCTGAACCGTTGTATCGATGTCTTTTTCTTTTTTTATCAGTTTAATCAGAAGTGCTGCGGCCTGCCTGCCCATTTCGTAAGCCGGCTGCCTGATCGTGGAGAGCGCCGGATAGGAAAGGCTGCTCTGGGGGATGTCATCGTAGCCGATAATCTGTACGTCTTCCGGAATCTTTTTCCCGAGCCTCAAGGCCTCATGAAGAATCGCGATCCCGACGATATCATTGCTTGCGATGACCCCGTCCGTATCAGGATAGGTTGCGAACAATTCCTCTGCCCAGCCCTTTGCGTCTTCAAAGGAGAACGACGTCGTGGACATAACGGTGAAATCGACGTCCGTCCCGCTTAGGTACTCGACGGCTCCACGGAATCGGTCCTGTGCCGGCTTGACGTGGGCCGGTCCCTTCATGACGGTGATCCGCTTCGCCCCTTTTTCAACTAAGGTCTTTGCCGCCAGGCGCCCCCCTTTACGGCCGTCCGCATAGACAGCCGGATAGTTGTCCGTGGTCCGGTCAAGGAGGACGAGTGGGAGATTCAATTCACTATACAGTTGATCATGCTCCACATGATTGGTCGCTGAGATCATGCCGACGACATTGTTCTGAACGAAGGTCTGGATATAATCCAGTTCCTTCTGGATGTTCTCGTCGCTGTTACCAAGGAGGAGCCTGAACCCCGCCTCACTCACTTCATCCTCGACCCCTCTCGCCAGCTGCGGGAAGTACGGGTTCGTGATATCCGGAAGCAACAGTCCGATCAGTCTCGACTCCCGTTTATAGAGAGAGCGTGCGACCTCATTCGGGCTGTAATTCAGCTTCTCGATCGCCCCCATCACTTTCTTCCTCGTCTCGGCTCCTACATAGCCGTTATCATTCAGCACCCGGGAGACCGTCGCCACCGACACCCCCGCTTCACTCGCCACATCCTTGATTGTTGCCACGTGCGTCACTTCCTGTTCGTTTGGTTGGTTATTGTGTAACCGGTTACACATAAGGTAACACAAATTTGTAATCGCTTGCAACCTTTTAAGTATAGATACTTTTCACCGTGCGAGGATATGAGCCCCTAAGGCTAGAAAGGTGAACTTAAGTCATCATTCACGTTCCATGTTTTTCAATACTACATTCCAAGAGGTGGGGAATGTACCCACCTACTTGAAAATTCATTTGTTCCAATACGCTTTTGCCTCATCTTCAAGAACTTTCAACCTTCTATAATAATCAGGAAATTCGTTTAAATGAGCCAATGCAATTTTCCCAGTAGCGATTGGGTCATCCCCTGTAACACTTGTTAGGTAGTATTTTTTCCCGTGTTCAAGCTCAGTATTTACTCCCATCCAAAACTCAGTTAAATTGAATTTACTCTTACTAAAATCAATACCTAAAAGTAATGCTATGGCTGCTGCTTCCTCTTTAGAATAGCTGGTTTTGAAGGTATTTGACTGAGGGGCGGTGGGTCTGAACATAGTTGTTTCTTCCAATGTTGCATCTGACTTGGCAGCATGAACAGGACCAAATGAATGGTTGGGAGGAGTATATCCTCTGTGAGCAGGACGACTTACATAGCTTTGCATAGCTGGATTGATATCATTATGATATTGGTTTTGATTTTGATATGGGTACATACTGGAAACATTGTACATTTTTTTCATTCCCTTCACCTATATACGAAATCATGATATGCCTGCACTCCGGGAATGTTCTTCTATTCATATTAACGTATAGTCACCCTTTATTCTTGGCAATCAGTCTGTCAATGGTGGCTGATACATCTCGAAAATTCATTTTCCATTTTTCTTTTAACGAGATGCTTAATCCAATATGGAACACTTTTTTAAGGGAAAGATGTTTTGATAAGAAATGAGAGTCCATTACCTGACCGTAAAAAAAACATTTCATAAACTGAGGAACAGCGACATACCACGTGGTAAAATAAGGATATAATTATGATATCAATTATTCCATAAAAGGTCAGGAAGCGGAAGTAAGCTATAGATTATTGGGGAGCTAGAAGATGAAAAATAACAAACAAAACAGAAAAGAATTTTTTAAAGATACCCTTCTAGAGTTTATATCTGAAGTGGTTTTCAACATCTTATTGTTTATACCAAAAATGATTTTTCGCTTGATACGAAACATTTGGTGAAATAGGAAAGCAGCAATAACTGAAAACCAGCTACATGCCGGCAGTACCCTCTTCAATGATCATACAGGTTAATGGTGTAAGAAACTAAATGTAAGGGGAGAGAAATATTGGCGAAGGATACAATAGAACTGATTAAGGTTGGTAGTTTAGTAGTTATTGCCATTAGTATGGCTGTTATCGCTTGGCGAATGGGCGATGTAGTGAACTACCTATATGATATTGCTCTGAAATAAAGATCCTTTCTTTAAGGGGCTTTGTTAAGCCACCAGCCTCCCTTTGTTCAAGTAAAGGGCAGGTTAATTGAATAACAACAGAATAAGGAAATATAGGGGTGAGCAATTTGGAACTTATTTTAGCATTATTAGGTATTCTATCTACCGTAGGCATTCTTTATTATATGGGGAAGTCTGGATTTGAATGGGGAAAGAGTATCGATGAAGATGACAAGGGACAATAAATTTAGGTCTTTCTTTAGATGTTCGAGTAAAGGGACTCTTGCTGAACAATCAACCACCCTCTATTCCAGTAAAGGGCAGTTTAATGCAAGAAGAAATAAAATTGGGGTGAAGTGAGTTATGTTCGTTAAAGTTTATCAGTATCATATTCAAAAAAATAAAGTAGACGAATATTTAGCAATTCAAGAAAAAGCATCAGAAATTTACGGGAGACATTTAGATTTTCACACAATGTGTCTAAATAGTAAGGATGATGCTACGAAATGGATAGAAATTTCAAGATATAAGGATGAAAATGAGTATCAAAAAAGTATTGATATGATTAATGAACAAGAAGAAATACAAGAACTATTCAAAGCATTCCAATCTATCTTATTTAGTGAAATAAGTGAAGAAGACTTTATTGAAAAGAAAGAAAAATATACTTTTTAGGAATTACCTTGTTCAACAAACGGGGGCGTTTGCTAAACAAGTAGCCGCCCCGCCTTGGTTAGGTCAGAGCATCTTCGGCTTACGGGCAGGATAGTGAAAAAAACAATAAAAGAAAAATTTATAAAATGACTTTTAACCAGGGGGAGATAAAATGAGATCAGATATGGTTTTGGAGAAGGTTATAAAGAAGATCAATATTCAGAGTGAGTACAAACCTTTTGTAGAGGAGTATACAGCTGGCTTACTTTCAGAGTTCAATGGGAAGATTCACAGTATTTATATGTGTGGCTCCATTCCTAAAGGTACTGCTAAGCCATTTGAGTCTGATGCAGATTTTACAATCGTATGCGAAAGACCAGAAGATATAGATTATGATAGAGTATCATGTCTGAAGGATCAGATGTTACAAAAATATCGATTCGTAACGAAGGTTGATACGGTTATTTGTTCACTGGATGATGTAAGAAGTAAGCCCAATGAGTGGGGATTCTGGATCAAGATCATCTGTGTTTGTATATATGGTACGGATATTGGTGAAGAAGTACCGCCTATTCTTATTTCACCTGAGTTCATATTAGACTTAAATTCAGACACTCAAGAGGCAGTGGAGCGCGTTCGCGGTTTTCTATCTAATGCCAATGATGACACCCTGAAATCCAGATATACCAAAGGTTACTCAAAGAAATTAATTCGTGCATTATACTCTTTGGTTTTAGAAGATACAGGGGTTTGGCAAGATGACATTTCTAAGATGAAGAATGGCATATTAGATTATTGCACCATTGATTCAGCTTTAGTTGACTATCTGTATGCATGCTACTTGGATAGTCATGTAGATGTTGATGAATTTCTGGGGATTGCAGACGAAGTATATCGTTATATTGAGAAGGCTTTAACTGCATTGGCTGTTTCCAGAACTACTCCTTCAGAAATATAATTTTTTTCGTGCATACTCGCTTATATGTCGCAAATAATTTATATTCCAAAACAAAGAGACTCGTCAATCGACGAATCTCTTTACTTTTTATGGCTTCTAGTTTGGGTGTCACTATTTGTTGTCCGAGCACCTCAAAACGGTCCACTTTTGGCCTCTATAGATGATCCAAAAACAACTCCGGATAATCAGTCATGACAACCTCTACACCCGCTTTTTTCACCAACTGAAATTCTTCCATTGTATTGATGGTAAAAACACGCAACGGAATTCCCATCTTCATGACGATTCTCCCCGTTGGCGATTGAGCGAACACCGCCTCACAGTGGATAGCGTTGACCTGTAAGGGCTTGATCCGGTCCAGAATATTTGCTGGTATCCCTTCAAAAAGGAAACCTGTCTCAATATCAGGATCAAGCTCTCTGACCCTTTTCAGACTCTCGGCATTGAAAGAAGAAATAATCGTCTGTTCTTTCATTCCTTTTTCTTTGAGCAGCTCCAGGACCTTATCTTCCAACTGTGGGTAGTCGATTTGATCGTTCTTCAGCTCGATATTGATGATGATCGAGTCACGATGCGTGGTCACCACATCCAGGACCTCCTCTAATGAAGGAATGGACTCTCCTTTGAAAGAGGGGTGAAACCAATTTCCGGCGTCATAGGTTCTGAGCTGCTCCCACGTCATATCCTTCACATAGCCGGTTCCATTCGTGGTGCGATCGATGGTTTCATCATGGATGACGACGATCTGGCCGTCTTTTGACAGCTGTACGTCCAGTTCAATCCCGTGGGCACCTGACTCAGCTGCTGCTTTAAACGCAGTCAATGTGTTCTCCGGAGCCTCTCCACTCACTCCGCGATGAGCAAATAATTTCATTCTCGTTTCCTCCTTTCTCCGCGAACTTTGACCAGAAAAATCCTTTTAGCAGTTTCTAAAAGTATGCTTTTTATAATTAGTATACGTATTCTGAACAGGTTATAAAGAAAATAAACGGAGGTTTTCCGCTTACGCCCAGAAACATCACCTCTTATTGCGTTTCTTGAGTTAATAGGCATAATTTTCCACTCTATTATTTAGTGACGAATAGGACGTTGCATCCGATTAATGGGGGTTGGGTTGCTTCATTCATTTAATTCCCAATCTTACGCAAATGAAACTTCCCAATAGGACTATCGTCAGGAAAGTCTAAATAAAAAGCCCAACTTCTCTACAAAACAAAATAGAGAAATTGAGCTCTTCAGCACCTTCATTTACTTATTGAATTCATTAACTGAAAGAAGTATTGGGGTTCATGAGTCTTATTCAGGTGATACCATGAATCTAATGTATCCGGCGCAAACACATCTATTTTTTTCAGTACCTCCATGGAAAATTCCAGAGGAGCAATTCCTGATGACGTGACTAAATTATCATCAGCTACCGCAGGTCCCGACTCATAGAACTTCTCTCCTTTATAGTTCGGACAGACCATTTTCGTATATTCCAAGTTATTACTTGTATGCTTTCTAGTATCTAAGTATCCCCTATCCGCAAGAGCCTCAACTGCACCACAAATGGCAGCTACATTCGTGCCCATCTTTAAAACTTGGTCAACTCTTTCCAAGATCGGTTGATGAATGTCTTCACTCCATGTAGTCCCTCCGGGTAAGATTAAAAGATCTTCCCTCTCAAGTGTACATTCATCAAGGCACATATCTGGTTTTATGCTCAGTCCTCCCATCGTCGTAACCATTTCTTTAGTAGTTCCTACTGTCATGACTTTTACAGGAGCTGCCTCTTTTTTGAAATATCTGCCTGAGTTTAGCTCAGCCAATAAATAACCATATTCCCAGTCCGACATTGCATCAAATACATATAGAAAAGCTTTTCGTGTTTGCATCCAATTACACTCCAATCACCATTGATAGAGCCATTATAATAAAACTTCCCTGACAGGTAGCGTCAGGGAAGTCATTAATCTTGATGAAATTCTATTAACTCTGCCAGAACCTCAATTAGTCTTTTCTTAAGACTTACTGGCTCCATCACTTTAATCGATCTATTGTACGGTAAAAGTAAATAAGGTACATAGGTATGTATGATCTCTTTTTCAAGAAGAAACACCGCTTGATTGGAGGTACGTTCCTGTAAATAATGTCCTAAAAACCAATGTTGGCAAAGATCATCCAATGCACTTTCCCCTCCATGAAGAACCAAAGTCATAATCCCTTCCTTATCTTCCAACGTTGGAAGAAGGCTTTTTATAAAGTAGTCACGTGCTGAAAAATTTTCCGGCTGGTTAAACGTATTTTCAGTCAGCACCAGACGTTCCATTCGATCGACTCTAAAACTACGGATATCACTTCGAAGATGACAAAATCCAATCACATACCACTTGTTATTCCAATAGATCATTTTGTATGGATCGACCAATCTTTCACTAAATGACTTTTCGCCACTTTTATGATAAAGAATGTCGACTGAATACCTGTCAGCTACGGCCTGCTCCAACTCCTTCAAGAAAGGTTCAATAGAAACTGAACGTAATCCACTTATGACTTCAAGACTCGTTACATGTTGGCTTACCTTTGTTTCCTGCTCTTGATTGGAGTGGTGACTGAGTTTAGAAAGGGCCCTATCGAGTGCTTCCCCTCCATAATATCCTGCTTCCTCTGCAAAAACAGCCGCATGATAGAGGGAAGTTTGCTCCTCAACATCAAAAAACAGAGGAGCCTCAACAAAATGGTTCAATAAAGAGTACCCACCGTTATGTCCTGGTTCTGAAACGATCGGTACACCACTTGTAGAAATGGTATCAATATAACGATACACCGTCCTTATATTCATCTCTAGTTTTTCTGATATTTGCTGTGCCGTCACTTTTTTTCCTGAACGAAGCATCCATAGAATGGCTAGCATATTGTCTATTTTGGGCATATGATTCTACCTCTATATCACTCTATATTTTTAAAAAACTAAGCTTTAATTTCGATATTCTTACACCGTTTAGAGAGGATTTCAATAAACTCATCTCTATTAATTGGAGAAATGAGCACAGAGTTATAGTAACCGTACACAATCTCAAGCCTTTTTAGTGACAACGCAGGACTTGATATTGGGTTTGTTGTTTTTCGTACAGACTTTATCGTGTCTAACGGAACAATCTTTTTAAAAGGACCAAACCTAATGGTTAAGTGGTTCTCGTCTACCACATAATAGGTCGTTACCCACATCCACATTATAAAGAATGGCAGAAGAACACAAAGAGTGAAAGTAATGATTAGATCAAAGGTATTAAGTGTTTTATCAAAAAGTGCATAAAAACCACTTCCAATAGCTAATATCATGGTCGCCCAGACGATAAGGGATAACCACCAATCTTTCCGTGACTTAATTTTCAATAAGTGCACCCCCAAGCAATTCAAAACCTCTTACGTTAAACAACTCATATACGTTTCGCTAACCTGCCCCTTAAACTTGAATAAGATATTTAAGGAATTATAATGATCGGGGACTGTCATGCATGGTATTAACAAGAATTATATAGATAAGTATATTAGCAGGTAATAAAAGAAATATTAACCTTACTCCCAAAGAAGAAATGCCCAAATACTCCGCTATTCCTCCACAAACACCGCTTATTGACTTATCTGTTCGGGATTTTGTTAATTTGTTATTCACTTCAACTCCCCTCCTTGGGACACCAAAGTATTTATATTTTTGACGGGAATTATTCCATTAACCTGCCCGATAACTTGAATAAAAAAACGAAGATCTGCTGCATGCTCTTCACTTAATACCCCTTCAGCTTAACAAGGTGTGTTAATTACGATTTCCATTCGTGTTCCAAAACACTGTATAGTGTTGAATCTCGCCAGCCATCTTTCATGAACAAATCTTCACGAATTCTACCTTCTTTGGTCATTCCAACTTTCTCCAAAACTCTTGATGAACCTATGTTCCTTGGGTCACAAGTTGCATATATACGATGAAGTTTATGTTCTCCAAATCCAAAATCAATTAATAGAGTGGCAACTTCTGTCGCTATCCCTTTTCCCCAATAATCTGGATGAACAATATAGCCAATTTCTCCAACTTTATTAGTAAAATCCCTTATATTAAACTCTCCAGCTCCAATCAACATTTCATCATATATAATGGCAAAAACAAACCTTGTTCTTGGGTTTTGTGTAGAGTCTTTTATCGCTTTATTTACAAAATCCTGCGACTCTTTTTCTGTATTCGGTCCCCAAGGTTGATATTGACAAACGATCTCTTGTGATGCGTATGTATGTACACCTATCCAATCACTCGTAGTAAATTCCCTTAACCATAACCTTTCATTTGAGAGATTACTATTATTGTTTTCGATTATAATCCCCTCCACCTATCCTTTTTTACTAAGTTGCCTCAATTAACACATCTTTGCCCCTCTACTTTAAGAATCCTTATTTTTTTAGGGCCGTATTTACTGCTTCAATCGCATGAATAACGGTTGTATCAAACAATGGAACTTCTGAATCATCCGGTTTAATTAACAATCCGATTTCTGTACACCCCAAGATGATCCCTTCAGCTCCTCTATCCACTAATTTTTGAATAACACCCTTAAAATAATCCTTAGATGATTGTTCCATTTTCCCTAAACACAACTCTTCAAAGATAACTTTATTGATGGTGTTTCTTTCTTCTTGATCCGGAACCAACACGTTAATCCCGTTAGATTGAATCCGAGATTTATAAAAATCCTGCTCCATTGTATAGGTAGTCCCAAGTAAGCCAACCGTTTTCATATCGGCCCTTTGAATTTCTTTTGATGTGGCATCCGCAATATGTAATACCGGAATGTTGATCCGTGCCTCCACATGATCAATGACTTTATGCATCGTATTTGTACAAATGACGATGAAATCTACACCTGCTTTTTCTAAAGATGAGGCAACTTCTCCTAATGCTCTACCCGCATTTTCCCAATCACCTTCAGCTTGATAGCGTTCAATCTCCTCAAAGTCAACGCTGTATAATAGACACTTTGCCGAATGTAAACCTCCTAATCTTTCTTTTACTTCTTCGTTGATTACTTTGTAATACTTTACTGAAGATTCCCAACTCATTCCACCTATAAGTCCAATCGTTTTCATCGCTTTGTCCCCCCTGGTTTTCATTTGACTCAACTTATCTTGCATAAAAGAGGTATGGATAATTTATTATATAAACGATTAATGCCAAAATGCTTCAAGATTATCATTATATTTCGAAACTGAGTCTTTTACAGAACTGCCCGTTCACTTAATACCAATTATTTCAAAAATTTTTATTCCTTACAATGATTTTACTCCGCAAAAAAAAGCGCGATGTTAAATAATCGCGCCCGTTCTTGGACAAAGCATAGGCTCTCTTCCATATCTCAAGAATGATCTGTCATTTTTTTAAAACTATCCATGTTGCTGAACCAATGCGCTACAAAGAAAAGGGATAGAAAAATAAAAAAGTCATAAATGGTTGGCCATCCTTTTGGATCGTAAAAATCAATCATGGCAAAGAAATTCATACCTATAAAAGCCCCAATTGCAGCAAATATTAAACCTTTTAATAGTGCATTCGTTCTCGGTTTAATTTGAAGTGCAAACATAATGGCAACAGGAGCTAATGAAAAATGATAGGGAAGAAATAACAGTGGAGCTATAGGTGAAAATTTTACGGGGTACGACCACAACCCATAAGCCAAGGCAATAAGGTCAATGATTAATGATAAAATGATGGTGACAAAGCCCCCGATAAGAAGTCTGCCTGTACTTTCCTTATTCCTAAACAGAAACCAAAGGATCCAAGGAATAATAAATAGTCCGATTCCAAACCACCATTGCCATGTAAACATAAAGGAATGAACTACTGCATCCGTCATCAAATCATTTACTTCAATTATCTGTTCGGTAGCTCTATTCGCTTGTTGTATTCCTTCTCTCACTGTCATTCTTCAATCCTCCTCGCATATCCCTCACATCTTAACCCCTGAATTATACGTGTGTCTTAATGGTTATCTTTTGTCATTTATTTTCCTATTATGCGTTTAACCATTTTATAAGTGTTTTTAAGTTCTCTTTACTTTAGTGGGAAATGAATATTCAACGATTTTGCCCGAAACAAGAAGAAAGAGCCTCAGTCCCAATGAGGGTTGAAGCTTTGAAATGTGAATAATATTTGCAATAGTGCACGGGCGCAGATTCCCACTAACATTTGCTATTTATTCACTTCAACAAGAGTTATATGACGTAAACAGTTAGTTGTGTGTCGTCTTTTGCTAGTTACAAAACAACATGGGGTTGGTAATATGATAACTATCCTATCAACAGGGTCAACACAATAACAGCTGTTCAAGCTATAGATAGCTAGGGGAGAGGATGATAAATGGCGGCTTATACAACTATTAAATTCCCGGCAGGATTTTGGTCGGGATTGCGTCAACTAGGGATTGCCCCCCATGAAGTGGTTCGAAGAGCTGGACTTCCACTCACTCTTATCAATGAACCAATGGTCACAACTGCCCAATATTTCTCCATTTGGGAGGCGTATTCGGATATCATAGGGGACATTGCAAAAGGAATCATTAAGCTAACGACCGGATTCGAAACAGTTCATTTTCCACCAACTGTTTTAGCAGCTTATCACGCCCGTGACTACCACGACGCACTTACACGAATGATTCGGTATAAACGGTTGTGTCCCCCTGAAAGCTTACGTATCACAGAGGAAAACAACGAATGTACGATTGAACTCGGATGGTTGAATACAGAGCAACCGGGTCCGCCAATGTTAATAGGGATTACGCTTGCGTTTCTTTTAGAGTTGGGACGGAGGGGAACTGGTCAGCCCTTGACTGCGAAATCCGTTGAGTTTTCACACTTGATGGGCGACGTTCAGTCGCTTGAAACCTACTTCGGGTGCCGGGTCCAAGTCGGTGGTAGACGTAACAGATTGACGCTCCATAAAAGGGACCTTCGCCGCCCTTTTGTCTCTTATAACGCAGAATTGCTTGAAATCTTGACTCCCGTACTGGACCAATCCATTGATCAGCAGCAACCTGGCCACTCAATTATCGAGAAGGTCAAGTGGATCACCAAACGTAGCCTGCCGGGAGGACTTTCCAGCATCCAGACTGTCGCAGCTGAGTTAGGAATGAGCAATAGAACCTTGCAGCGCCGTCTCCATGGTGAAGGGACAAGCTTTCAACAGCTGTTATCACAAGTCCGACAAGAACTTGCACGGGAGTACTTAGCAGATCCTTCACTTGAAATAGGAGAAGTGGCTTTCCTGATTGGTTATGAGGATCAAAATTCGTTCTATCGCGCTTTTCGGCTTTGGGAGGGAGATACGCCCTCCCATTGGCGTACTGTACATGTAGGTGTTAACTCAAAAAACTGATCTTGTTTTTAACTAAGAAAAGGGGAAATGTATGATGGAAATGGGACTAACCAATAAGACAGCTTTAGTTACAGGTTCAACAAAAGGTATAGGTAAAGCTATCGCTCTTGAGCTTGCAAAGGAAGGGGTAAATGTCCTTATTAATGGCCGTCATGATGAAGAGGTAGAAAAAGTTGTAAATGAAATTAAATCAAAATTCCCTACAACCTCTCCTCAAAATGCTGCAGCCGATATAGTAGATAAAGAACAGCGAGAGAATTTATTCAAAGAGCATCCCTACATTGATATATTAGTTAACAATATGGGGATCTATGAAATCATGCAGTATGAGGACGTAGACGATGAAGTATGGGAAACCTACTTCCGCACCAATGTTCTTGCTGCAAATGGTTTATCTAAATTTTATTTACCAAAAATGTTGAACAATGAGTTTGGCCGGATTATCTTTATAGCGAGTGAAGAAGCCGTGATGCCTTCAGGACAAATGCCTCAGTATTGTATGACAAAATCAATGCTTTTATCATTGTCAAAAAGCCTATCTAAATTAACAGTTGGGAAAGGTGTGACGGTCAATACAATCATGCCAGGACCAACCCTCTCTGAAAATGTTCATCAAATCATTGACGGTATGTACAATAGAAAAGACATGACTTTTTCAGAGAAAGAGAAGGATTTCATGACTTCAAACCTGCCTCAATCTGAGATCCAAAGATTTATCCGACCGACAGAAATAGGAAGACTTACTACATTCCTCTGTAGCCCGTATGCATCGGCATTTAAAGGATCCCCAATCCGTATGGATGGTGGGCTAATTCCGACTATCTTTTAAAGGGGTTGTCTTTGTTCTAAGAGTAGAAGAGAGATTAATTCAAAACCTGTCTTTATTGCTTAACATGGAATAGATAGTGTCAACTTCCTTAACAAGGCCCTAAAGTAGCCGGTTTGTGAAAGGGGTGGCTTCTTTGAGTGATTTTTTATTCCTAATGGAGGGTGTAGCGATTCTTGAATAACGCATTTATTTCTCTACTCAACTCAAAAAAGCCGGAGACCTTTTGTCATCCGGCTTCCTCTTTCAATTCATTACTCGTTAGAAACTGAGCTTTTGTTAGAATGAGTTCTATTGTTCTTCTGAAGCTTTATCGTCCTTATCCACTTCATCATCACTCAATGTTTCACCTGAAGGATCTTCATTAAGCATACCTTCATTATCTTCTTCATCCGCTTTATCTTCATTCATAGAATCTTCGTTTTCTGATCCTTGATCCGTATTGCTTTCATCTTGTGAAGTGTCCTGCTGTTCCATATTATTGTCTTCCTCTTCGGCACCTTCATCATTTCCACAACCGGCTAAAACCAGTCCTGCACTTAGTGGTAATGTTAGTAATAAATTTCTTACTTTCATTATAACTCTCTCCCTTGTAAGTGTAGTTTGTAAGTACTTAGTTTTTGTTTACCACGTATATATAGTGATAAACAATTGGTTGATTTTTAAAGAAATAATTCCAGGGGTAACCAAAAAAAGCAAGGAGAACAACGAGTCAATTACCGAAAGGGATAAAAAGAATCATTGGATATGGATAAACCCCTTCCTTGGCCAATCCGAAAGTATCCCTTTTAGAGTTTGACCGTATTCAAAGCGAGCTGGGTTATCAACAGAGTAGAATTTATCACTTAAAGTTATCAGGAAAATAATAAAAAGGGGCAGTCCCCAAAGTAGCACTACATACTACCTGGAACTGACCCTTTTACCATAAGCTCTATTCCTCTTGTTCAATCAGTGTTAAAGTCGTGCTCATCTTTTCTCCCCCCCGATAGTAAGTCACTTCAATCTTTGATCCTACTTCTTTTTCATTGTATAAATATTTTCTCAGGTCACTGACCTTTTCCACTTTTTCACCATCGATCATGGTAATGACGTCATATTGCTGGAGACCAGCTTCTTCAGCAGGTGAACCCGGATCCGCTTGTCTCACAACGATTCCTTCCTTCACTTCTTCCGGAAGATCGAGAGGTGTATCATAGTATTGCGACGGAATTTCGGATAACGAAACAGGAACAATGCCGATGTAAGGACGTTTCACTTCCCCAAACTCCTTTAGATCTTTCAGGACCGGAATGGCGATGTCCACCGGGATGGCAAAGCCAATTCCCTCTACGTTCTCCATGGCAATTTTGGAAGAATTGATCCCGATCAATTCTCCATCTAAATTAATTAGGGCACCACCAGAGTTTCCTGGATTAATGGAAGCATCGGTTTGAATGACTTCAGACTGCCAGTCTACTACTCCATCCTTGTTCACATCCACGGGCATAGAACGGTCGGCGGCACTTATAACACCTGCCGTTACGGTACCTGCCAGGAATCCTAAAGGATTTCCGATGGCGATGGCACGTTGACCAGGCTTCAGGCTGGAGGATTTCCCTATTTCAATCACATGCTTCACTTTCTCTGAGTCCACTTCAAGAACGGCCAGGTCCAAGAGAGCATCTGATCCCAGTAATTTAGCAGGAATCTTAGAACCATCATTCAACGTGACTTCCAGCTGACTGGCTCCTTCCACCACATGGTGATTGGTGACAACGTAAGCTTTACCGCCTTGTTTTTCATAAACCACCCCTGAACCAGAGCCAGCTGGCCTTGGATCAGACCCTTCAAACATGTTACCACCTTCGAATTTCACAACGCTGACAACCGATGAACGGCTCTCCTTCACCGCTTCTGCGATGGATTGACTGTCGTCATTCCCTTCTGCGCTGGCCTTAACTGCCTTCGGTTGAGATGAGGCCCCTTCAGAACCATTCATTTCAGAACCGATTGGAAAATTAAAACCTTCCACAACGAGAAACATGACCAACACACCTAATATGAAGGACACAACCCCAGTTCTAAGAGGCGTAATCTTTTTCTTCCTATCCTTTTTTTGATCTTTTGATTCTTCCACCAATTATCAACCCTTTCTATTAGTCTTCTACCTTCCTCTAAACTAGGAAAATAGGATATAGTTCTTCTTTACCCCATTTTGGAGAAGATAAAAGTAAAAAACATTTAGGTTGTCTAAAGGATGGAAAAGGAACATGGACATTGTCGGTAACTGTTTGATCAATCTATCGATGAATGGCGTATAATGACTACAGCAAAACTAAATTTGGGATTAACTGATGCTCTAACAAGTGGTCCAGTATATACGTTCTCTTACCAGATTACTTGTCGATCTGTATTAGAGCTGGGCTAATCTTCTATTATCTCTTACTTATGGGTATAGGTGCCCTTCACAAAAAAGAGCCCAGCAATGCATGGACTCTTTTTGACCTATCTACCCGAAATCACTCCCAGAGGGGATAGTTCCCTTATTCATATCTCAGTGATTCCATTGGATCCAGCTTTGATGCCTTGGCAGCGGGCATTAAAGCAGCAAGGATGCTAATGATTACGCTGATGATAATGCCTGTCAGCATATTTCCCGCGCTGATCTGGATCAACTTCGCTTCGAATGCCTGCTGCATGACATTATTGCCTAGAACTCCGATGCCACTAGCAATGAGTACACCGATCACTCCGCTTGCAAGTCCAAGCAGAGCTGCTTCAGAGAAGAAGATGCGTTTGATGTCTTTTCTTCTGGCCCCCACCGCTCGTAGTATGCCAATTTCCTTTGTTCTTTCCACCACACTGATATACAACACGACAATAATCATTATGGCAGATACAAGCAGGGAAATTCCCGCTATGCCTGCAAGGACATTTGTGGCGATATTTAAATAATTTGTCACCTGGTTCAGGATGTTCCCGACTCCGGTACCGGTGAATCCGGCATCCTTGAGGTCGGTCTCAACCATATCCACGTATTTCTCACTTTCCACCGTCACATTCAGTTGGGTAGCCTTTAAAGTGATGTCATCCTGTTTGTACATGTTTTCCAATGTTCGATAGGAGGTATAGGCAAGATCCTGATTCATACTGCCTTTGATGATTCCTGACACCTTCATTTCTTCCTTAAGGACGACTGGTCTGTTCTGATTATCCGTTGTGTTGATGTAGACTTCCACCTTTTCACCGACCAGATCTTCCGGGGAATCTATCGCCTTTTCTGCAGCCGTTTCAGAAAGCAATACTTCTTGATCTTCAGGCAGGTCTCCTGCTATCAGGTCTTCTCCCGTCACGGATTGATTCATCGTTTGGTACTGAACGATATTCACCGAAGTGTCCTTATAGAGAACGGAGCTTCCCATGGTTAACGTATAGACCTTCTCCACATTCTTCACATGTTCAATGTTCTTCACTTGATCAATATCCTTCTGTTCCAGAGTCACTGTCTCCTGTACTGGATTTGGAAGGGGGCTTGAGCCGGCATTGGATTGATCTTCAGGGGATTTCGTCACTTGAATAAGGTTCGGGTTTACATTTGCATTTATTTCTTTATTGATATAGTCGGTCACCCCTGTACCAAGCCCCAACATAAGAATGACACTTAAAATCCCGATTGCCCCGCCAAAAGAGACTAGAAGATTCCGTTTCAGATTCAAACGAATATTGTTAAAAGCCATCTTTATCGCTGCTGCAAACTTCAAATTCTTCGTTCTCACCTTTTGCCCTGACGGTTTCCTATCATAAGTCTCCCTGACCGACTCATCTTTAATGATGGTTCCGTCGTCCATCGTAATGATCCTGGTTCCATAGTCGGCCACCTTTTGAGAATGGGTAACAGTAATAACAAGCTTCCCTTGTGCAGCAATTTGATCCAGCAGCTGCATGATCTGTTCGCTGTTTTTCTTATCCAGCGCCCCTGTCGGCTCATCCGCCAAGATAATATCCGGGTCATTGGAAAGAGCACGGGCAATGGCTACCCTCTGTTTCTGACCTCCTGAGAGTTGATTCGGTTTCTTATGGAGATGGTCGCCCAAACCAAGTTCAGTCAATGTCTTCTTCGCTTTTTGTTCTCTTTCAGAAGTCTTCATATCGGTCATCTGCATTGTCATCACCACGTTCTCAAGGACCGACAAATGGCTGATCAGATTAAAACTCTGGAAGATAAAGCCGATTTTCAGCTTACGGTAGGCATCAAGCTCGCTTTCACTCATCTCTTGAAGGCTTTTCCCATCCACCTTCACTTCACCTTCGTACTCACGGTCCATGCCACCGATGATGTTCATCAAGGTGGACTTCCCACTCCCGGACTCCCCCAGGATGGATACAAACTCTCCCTTATTGAAAGCCACATTTACATCATGCAATACTTGAATTCTGTCTTTCTTACCAAGCTTATAATATTTATTAACGTTACTGATCTTAATATCATTCATACACTCTTCCTCCTACTTTTAATATGCTTCGCTTACATTCTTTTCCGTTTGGTCTGCTGTTTCTCTATTTAAGAAGAGGGATAGAACCAATGCACCAATGGCAAGGATTGTAGCAAAGAGAAATGCTTGGTTATATCCGTGAATCATGGCCAACTCCCCTAGCCCATTGGTCCCCTTTCCCTGTACATCTGTGTAACTCTGTGAAGACATGGTCATCACCGTAATCAATATAGCGGTTCCAATCGAACCCGATACCTGCTGGAACGTATTCGCCAGTGCCGATCCATGGGCACTCCATTGAACAGGAATCTGATTCAGGCCACTCGTCATGACCGGCATCATCGCTAAAGATAAGCCGAACATCCGAAGGCAATAAACCGAAGAGAGATAGATAATCGACGTCTCCATGGACAAATTCGTCATGAGGAAAGAGGTCACGACGACAATCAGAAGTCCCGGAACCGCCAGTTTCTTTGCTCCCCAGCGGTCGAAGAGGATTCCGGTTACAGGGGACATGATTCCCATAACAATCGCCCCCGGTAATAGCATTAACCCGGACTGGAGCGGGCTGAACCCTCGTACATTCTGCATATATAAAGGAAGCAATGTTTCTGCGCCGATCATGGACACGATCACGACCATGGTAATGACAAGCGACAATGTAAATCTCTTATAACGAAAGACTCTAAATTGAAGTAACGGTTGTTCCAGTCTGAGCTGCCTCCAGATGAACACCCCAAGTGTTAAGAAGCCAAATAGGATGAAGAGAAGGACACTTGGACTGGACCAACCTTTTTCCCCGGCTATGCTAAATCCATAGAGCAAGCCCCCAAACCCCAGAGAAGAGAGGACGATCGACAGAATATCGATTTTTGGCCGGGTCAGTTTTGTCACATTCTTCACATAAATCATCGCCAGCATCATCACCACCGCCACAATGGGCACTACGATCAAGAACAATGCTCTCCACGAGAAATATTCCAGTAGTAACCCAGACAACGTGGGACCAATCGCCGGGCCAAAGGAGATGACGATTCCAGCCCAGCCCATCATCCTTCCCCTTCTGTCTTTCGGAACAATGGTCAGAATGATCGTCATAATTAAAGGAAGCATAATGCCTGAACCTGCGGCCTGCACCACTCTTCCAAGCAATAACATGGAAAAGCTTTGGGAGAGTGCAGCCACTATTGTCCCAAGACCAAATAATCCGATTGCAGAAAGGAATAACGCCCTGGTCGAGAACCTCTCAGTGAGATAGGCCGAAACGGGTATCATCACACCATTGGTCAGTAAGAAAGCCGTTGTCAGCCACTGAACCTTGTTTTCATTCAACCCAAAATCATTCATAATCGATGGCAACGCCGTAGACAATAACGTTTCATTTAGAATCCCCATGAAAGCCCCAAGCAGCATGACCGTAAACATTGGGCCGAAACGGAGCTCCTTGCGATTTAGTTCTGACATATTGATCCCTACCCTTTCAGAAAATGTTGGATATAACGGGCCGTATCTCTGGCACCATGTTCTTGTTGCACCTGTTTCCCCAATTCTTGGGCAGCCTCTTTCACAGGGGAAGATTGAATATGACCGATCGCTTTGGATAGATTATCCACCGTCAGTTTCTTCCTTGGAATAGGGGTGGAACCCACTCCTAATTCTTCTGTCCGTTTTCCCCAGGCGAACTGATCATTTCCGTGCGGGATGACGACACTCGGAACACCTGAACGGAATGCAGTTGCAGTCGTACCCGCTCCTCCATGGTGAATGACCCCGGAAACTTTCGGGAAGAGCCATGTGTGAGGAATACTTTCGATAAAGAACATATCTTCATATTCATCCTTGTCATCGACGTGATTCCACCCCATGCCAATAATCCCCCTCTTTCCGGATTTTCTAAGAGCTTCTACGACTAATTTGGTTGTATCTTCCGGGGATTCATCGTAGATGCTCCCGAATCCCACATAGACAGGTTCATCCCCTTTCTCCAGGAATTCAACCAGATCCGCCGGCGGGCTCCATTCACCTAGATCCTCATCCAGAAACCAGTACCCAAAGGACTTCATCTGTCCTTCTGGCTGCGGAAAGACATGCGGACTAATCGACATGATAGACGTATGATTGTTTGTCTCCGCCTTACCGAATGGGTTGTTGAAATGGGGTGGAAGCTTCCCAAATCGTTCCTTCCAGAATGTGACGATAGGAGGCTTGACGGTAAGCCAAAATCCCTTTTCAAACAACTTGTGGGTCAGCAGATTGGCCGTCTTCCCCCATCTCAACTGATAAAAGATCAAGGCAGGGTACTCCCTGGTAGGTGCCATAGGAAAAGGGGAGGCAAGGATCGCCGGTACACCGAAATGCTCACCTGCAAATTCCCCGATGGCTGCTCCTGGATGATAGATGATGGCATCCGCTCCTTCGCAAGCCTCGAACAGATCCCTTTGCATGCCCAGTTGTTTATCTTTTATATACGGTTTCATCTTCTGAAAGCTCGTAAAAAATTTAATGGGATTGTCTGACTCAATTGAACTCTTGGACATTTCCCTCGAAATCTTGGCAATGTCTCCCTTGATGGGATGGAAGTGCAATCCATGATCTTCTACTAACTTCCCATAATTCTCAAACGCAGCAAGTTTGACTTCATAACCAAGACTCTTTAATTCCTTTCCAAGGGCAATGTAAGGTTGGGTATCCCCTCTTGTACCTGTTGTTAAGATTGAAATTTTCATGTTTACACACTCCTAAGGTCAATTAGTTTCTTTCATTTTATTTAGTTAGTTTAACTTACCTTTTACTCTATTATATTAGTTAGACTAACTTACTTTATGTTGAAACAGAGCTCTTCCCCTGTTCCTATGATCATTGAGTGTTCTTTTCGTAGAATCCCTTGATCAGCTTTTCCATTGTTCTCTTGAATTGCTCCGTCTCCTCGGCGGTAAGAAGGTGTTCGATAAATGAGACATAATCCTCCAAGGCCTGCTGATTCAAACGCATGAATGTCAGGCTTGATTCAGTTAATGTCACATGATAGATCCGTTTGTCTTCCGTGGATTGTGTTTTCTTCGCATAACCGAGAGAAACCAGCTTGTTAATCCCCGCCGTGGCTGAAGCCTTCGTAATATTGAGGGAATCCGCAATCTCACTGATCGTCGGATTTCCAAGTTTTCCGATGGCTTGTATATATTGAATTTGATTCACACTTAAATTCGAAACACCTGCAGTTTCAATTGTTTCTTGTACTAACTTCTTGAATGAGGTGTCGAGTGTGACGATGAATTCACGAAGGATTTGTTCCAAAGTAGCAACACCCACCTTTAATTTAGTTTGACAAACTAAATATAATGCATGGTTTGAATTTTGTCAAATGAAATTGTGGAGGCTAAATTATATCCATTATACGATTATAAATTCATTCACCGGAACTTCCTATCTCTGACATTGGCCATCTCAGACCCCTCCCAGATTGACTTCAGGCTGGAATCGACCTCTGTTTCCACGAACATTCAGAAGCTTTTCTGCATACAAAGGATGCCTGAAGACCCGAACGATCTTTCGAAAAAGAAAAATCGTCCGGATATCCCACAGGGTCATGCCTCAATCCTAGTCCTCTTCACTCACGCAGTATCAATTCGTAAGGTCTTACTTAAATCGGAGCGAATAAGATTGAAGATAATTCTTTAGGCTATTGAGATCTTGGTCTTGATTGGTGTAAGCAATGTAGCCATCTGGTCTGATCAGATAGATAGCATTTTCCATTAGACCTTTTTCTTCCATAGGTGATTCCCAAGGGAAGACGTGCAATTCGGCTCCAGATTCTTCCTTGAATTTCCCTAACTGTTCTGAAGCTTTCCCATAAATGTGGATTTGCCATTCACAAGAGGTAAGCGGATCATAATTATCCATAGGACCATTCTGGTAATAAGGAAGCCGGTCACCACCGGTAATCTTACCTGAAGTCCCTTTACTCAAGCGACTATCGTGATAATGAATTCTCGTTTGTGATATCACTTTGAATGCGGCCTTCCTGGTAGTCGAGAATCCGAGGAGGAATGGAGCAATATAAGGCATGATGACCGTTCGAATCACTTTACTTTTGAAGGTTTCTCCCACAATGTTCTGAAATGCTTTATCGGTTGTATCCACAAGGGTCCTTGCAAAAGTGATTCTTTCTGTTTCATAAGTATCCAAGATATCAGGATGTGCCTTTTCCTTAAGCACCTCTGCCAGTTTCCATGACAGATTTACTGCATCCCCAATCCCCGTGTTCATTCCCTGTCCTCCTGCAGGACTGTGTAAGTGCCCTGCATCCCCTGCAATAAAGACCCTTCCCTTTCGAAAATGATCACTTACACGATGATGAACTTTATAGGTTGAGAACCAGTTTTCTTTTTTCACATCCAACCCGACCTTTTCTTTTACAAAACCGCTGATGGATGAGAACGTAATATGTTCTGCTTGAGCGAGCTTCTCAGGAATGATCCCGATCACCCTGACCATCCCGGAACTTCTTACAGGCATGTAGGCACAAAAGCCCTCTGCGTCCAGATAAAGGTTCATAGAAGCATCATGTAGTGTTTCTGCTTCCACATCAGCTACATAAAAGAGCTTATCATATGTTCCACCGGAAAAACCCAGGCCCAGGGTTTTACGAACAGGACTGTGAGCACCATCGCATCCGCAAAGATAAGCGGTACGGAGGGATGTTTCATGTCCATCCTTTGAAAGGACGGCTTCAACATAATCCCCTTTATCTTCAAACGAAAGAAGCTCCGTATTCCACTCAATCTCTATTCCAGCCCGCTTTAACTTTTCACCGAGAAACTGTTCATGATCATCTTGTGGATAGCTAAGCATATACGGGTATGGACTCAAGTCCTCTCCTAAATCCTTAAAGGTCAAGTGGGCTTTTTCTCTGGAACCTTCACGAATATGAAGGGATTCCAGTTTAATCCCTAACTCTGATATCTCATCGCCAAACCCAAGCTGGCGATAGAACTCCATCGTTCTTGCATGGAGCACCAGTGCTCTGGAGGCTTCCCCATGACCGCTGTTTTTGTCTATAATGCGGAAAGAAACATTGTGTTTCAACAACCTTAGAGCCATGACCAGACCAGTCGGACCAGCTCCTACTATCAGAATATCCGGGTTCATTATGATTCCTCCCTTAATTTGAACTGCTTATTATGGTTAAAACTATCACACCGGTCGGACTTTCCCTTACACCCTTCATGATCGTCCAAGCTAAAATCAACAATCCTTTTCTTCACACTGTCTAAATGCTTGTCTTTACTTAAAGTATTTCCAACTTATTGAAATACATCATTGTATACTTTTTTTAAAAATATTTATCCTTTCGTACATTTAAACCATAATAAAAAAGTGAGTAATCACTCACTAAAAATTTTAGCATAGATATTTCATGGTCGCAACTGATTGAAGACCAACCTACTATTTTATTAAATATATCTGTAATAAATGGAAATCTGGGACCACACCTACAAAGGGCGATTAATTATGAAGCTAAACAACTGTTAAATTTAATGCATTAACCTGCCCTTCAATCAATTAACTTCATAGGAAAAAGCGTTGATCCTTTTTAGATCAACGCTTCCTTTCATTTATCTATTTATTATTGGATTACGCCTGGTATGGACCGTTTACTCACTCATATCTTCTTCCATATCCTTTTCATTCAAGTGATCCTCGACCTCCTGCATGGTTTTGAAGCTTGAAACGTCTGTTACTTCAAGACCATCCGTTTCAACTGCGACAAACCCGTCTGAGGATTGGAGGATTTGTGCTTTAATTTCTTCATTCCCGGTCAAGTTGTACTTTTTAACGAGGGTGGTTTCTCCTTTTTCCTCCATTGCTGTCAATTCAGCAGAATAGGAATCAAGATCCATCCCCTTTTGAATTCGTTCCTGCAGCTTTTCACTGCTGAACAGGTCTGCTGTGGGCTCCTCCATTTCCTGGGTATCCTGCTGATCATTCATTTCTGCCGTATCATTTGAAGTGTTTTCTTCGGGTTCGGCCTCGTCAGAACCGCACGCTCCCAGGATCGAGAGGGCGAAAAAAAGATTTCCTGCTATCAGTAGTTTTTTCATGTCGTTCTCCTTTCTTGGGTTTCTACGATACTAGCTCTCATTTATTCATTATCCTCTCAGGGTTTTTGTTAAACATTGGAACATTCTCCATCAACAGAAAAAAGACAGCCTTGATCTGGCTGTCTTCTCATCCTTCATTGCCTGAACCGAACTCTTTCCATAGTTCTTCTAAAATCCCCTTATCCGTTAGCAGTTCATATTCCGTCAGCGCAAGTGCCTTTGCCCCGATCACCAGGGCACGGTCACCCTCGGTGGATTTCACCGATTCCCTGAATTCGTTCGTGTGGATGACAAAGGAATTCAGTGCCAATTTTGTTGTAGGGATGGATGGTCGACCACCCGGCTGACGTTTCCGTTGATGGATGAACCGAGTCCCTTCCCCTTGTACACCCTGTTCCACCTGTCACACCTTCCGTCCCAAATACCAACGATAAAACTCTTCCCCCACAGAAAAAGGAATATCCCTGATATCCTCGACCCGGATCGGTTTGGCCCGATTGATGGTCGATATGGATGCGGCTCCGATCAGTTTCTGCAGCCGAGACTGGCTCACTTCGACTTCAATCACTTTTTCCCGCTTCGTATAGAAAATCGACGATTCAAAGAAGCCTTTTTTGAATTGGACAAAGTTGTCGCGCAGGAGATAGCCGGTGTGAAGGAAATTGAGCCATCTCCACACCAAGATCGCAATCAGCAGGGAGATCGATACGTAGATCCAGGAGGCGGCTATCCCAAAGACCGCCGGCTTGAACCAAAAGAGTGCCCCTGTAGCGATGACCCAGATCCAGCTGGGCTGGATCATTCGGATCGCCAGTGATTTTAACGGCAGCGGGTTCATCTTCTTCTCCACCTGATAGCCTGGCAGAAGTTCCTCTACCAATTCATACGCGAGGTCGGTCGGGAGAAATGGATAGAGCGACTTAATATCAGGGCTGTCTTCTGAAATCACACCTTGCCCGATACTGATCAGCTCGACCTCGGTCATGCCGAACATCCGCTTAATCAAGGACTGCTTCAACTCCACTGCTTGCACTCTTTCCTTTAAAATCGAGAAACTCTGCAGCTCGATGACGCCGTTTGTGATGTAGATCCGGTCCTTGTCGGAGGAAAGCTCGTACGCTCCATATTTCAGATACGTCCGGACCACCCCCAGGACGGCGGATACAATCAGAAGCCCTGCCAATACGATGATGAAGGTCAGCGGAGACTGGGCAATCCAAGAAAAGATGCCCTTTGCCTCTTCGTCCACATTCCAGATGTCACTGATATTCGAGTAAAAAGAGAACAGCAACGGAACCAGGAAGAGAAAGCCCAGCGAAATGAAAGACGCTTTGATGGTATCCTTTTTTGTCGGCCGGAAGTGCAAGGTCCTTTCGCTCGGTAGAACGGGGGCAGCATCCTGCCCTTCCTCTGTTTCCTCAAGGACAGCTTCCTTTTCTTCCTTGTTCGCTGCCAGCTCCTCCAGCTTTTCCGCTTCCTGGAGAGTCAAAGCCTCAAACGTAACGGATGCATCTTCCCCTGCCGCCGCCGTATCGAAATGGAGGGCCGTCAAGCCGAACAGCCGGTGAATGACCGATACGTGGCGATTCACATTTTGAATCTTTGAAAAAGCTATCGTTTGTTCTGATTTGAACAAAATTCCTTTATTCAGATAGAATGCCTTTTTATCATAAGCGTAAGTCTCAAACAACCACTTCAATGGAATCGCCAGAAGGGAAATTCCGATGACGGCCAGCAATCCCCACCTCGCATAATAGACGATGGTCGAGTCGGACCCTGCCTTGATGACAAATAGAAATAGTAAGAAGAAGAAAGAACCGCGGACCAAGCCCCAGAGCTTGAGGACCATCATGAGTGGATGATAGCGCTTTGGGGAACTCATTGTTCCACTTCCTTGACCTTGGCAAAATGAGCGATGGTGTCCCTGATTTCAATGGCCAATTCCTCTGACAAGGCGGGTATCTCGTGAGTAGATCCCATCGTTTCGATCCCGATGGAACGCAGCCCGAATTTACGGAGCAGCGGTCCTTGTGAAGTCGACACCGCCTGGATTTTCGTCATCGGCACGAGGTGATGCTGTTCCTGCCAGAAACCCGATTTCAATTGTAAAAATTCTTCATCAAAATCAAACCGCCAGCTTCTGTACAGAAATCCGGGCTGAAAAAACGACCAAATGAAATCGATGACGGAATAGACAGCCAGTGCGATCAGGATCCAGCCTATCCACTCTGTCCATTGGAACCGGTGATCAAGGTAAAACAGCATTCCAAGGACGGCAAACCCGACAACACATGAAATGATGTTACTGGCCAGCCAGACCTGGACAACCTTTTTTGCTAATTTTTTCTGTGGCATTTCCATACTTCTTTCTCCTAACCGTGATGTGTATTTTGTTGTTCATCGAGGAAGATTTCCTCCAGGGATGGTTCCTCAACCTCCACCCGATAGACATCCACCTTGCACTCATTGCAGGCCCGGATGATTTCCGCAATCTTCTTCTCCTGTTCGACAGTGATGTGTATATACCCATCCTGAATCTCCACGTCTTCCCCCGCACCTTCAAGCCATTGTGTTAACCGACCTTCTTCTGTTGCCGGGATGTTTCCGTGCTTTATTTTCACAACGATCCTGGATTGATAGAAGGATCTGAGTTCATCCATCGAGCCTATTTTTACGATCTGCCCCTCTTTCATGATGGCGATCCGGGAGCAGAGCTTTTCCACTTCATCTAAATTGTGTGACGTCATGAACAACGTTTTTCCCTTTTGGTGCAGTTCGCGGATCAAGGTATGTATGTGAACGACCGATTCTGCATCCAGTCCGGAGGTAGGCTCATCCAGGAAGATCAATTCGGGATCATGGATGATGGCTTGGGCAATGCCAAGCTTCTTTTTCATCCCGAACGAATATTTTGCTACCTTTTTAGCGGCATCGGTTTCCAGTCCCACCTTTTTCAGGACTTCCAGGCACCTTTCAGTCGATGCTTTTTTCCCCGACACCTCTGATAAAAATTTTAAATAACTGATCCCGGTCATGGCGCCGTCAAAGCTTGTATAGTCGGGCATGACCCCAATTCGTTTTTTGACGTCATCCGTGACTCCAGCCGTCCCCAGCAGGGAGAACGAACCCCCGCTCGGATGGATGATCCCTGTCAGCGTATTGATGAAGGTTGATTTTCCTGCTCCGTTCCTTCCGAGGAACCCAAAGATTTCCCCTTTATGGACAGACAGATCAATTCCTTTTACGACCTTCACTCTTCCATACGATTTAACAAGTTGTTTCGTTTCAATCGCAGCCATCAGCACTCTCTCCTTTTAAATACAAGATGGGATAGTATGAACATGACAGCGGCCAGCGGCAAGATCAACAAGAACATATAATCCTCTTCCAAGTAATAGAATGGGGTTAGAAATTTCAGCCAGCTCACATAGGAATTGCTGGTGAATGATAACCACAGACTTACAATCGGAAACGCCAGGCCAATGACAATGCTGAGAAACATTGTGAATGCCGGCTTCGGGATCAAAGTTGACAATAGGATGGTCAGCGCAATTTGATAGATCAATAAACTCATCGTCTGAAAAAAACTGAGAGGGTCCATGGTCCCTGTCATGAAAAAGATGATCAGGTAAGATACAGCGACACATACCAGCCAAAACAGCACAATGCCGGAAAATTTTCCGAGCAAGATCGACAGCCTCGATGTCCTTGTAACCAGAAACCGTATCGTCCGGTCATGGGTTTCCCTGTTCATCGCATCATGTGACAGCCCCATCACAAATAGCTGCCCCAGGAAAAGCAGCAGGATCAATAACCCCGCATATTCAATCTTATCGGAATCCTCAGTTGAGAACTCTTCCAGCGAGAGCAACAGATTTGAAAACTTAGCAGAATAGTAGGACGTTGCAACCAAAATCATAATGATGATCATCGACTTGATTCCTTTAAATAGTTTTAGAAATTCTCTCTTTCCAATGGCAAACATACCTTATCTCCCTTCAATATGAACACTTTTTTCTGTGATATCCTGATCATACATCGGGTATCTTAAGGTCCGTGAACCTCTTCCTTAATTTTACCTTAATTCCTACTTTTTCATAAAAATAATTGATATGATGGAGCTATGAATTCAGTAAGAATAGGAGATTACAAGATGCATGACAGCAAGATTCTGATTGTCGATGATGAAGTGTCCATTGTCCAGATGCTTACGACCATATTAAAAAAAGAACAGTTCACATACATAGATTCCGCCCATAACGCGGAAGATGCGTTAGCCCGCAGCCGTGATAAAAGATATGATTTGATCCTGCTGGATGTCATGCTGCCGGACCGGAGCGGCTTTGAGATCTGTCCGCTGATCAGGGAAACAACCGACGCCCCCATTTTCTTCCTGACTGCCCGCACCACCGATTTGGATAAGCTGTCAGGCTTTGCTTTAGGAGCCGATGACTATATCACCAAACCGTTCAATCCGCTGGAAGTCGTCGCCCGGATCAAGGCACACCTCAGGCGAAAGACCGTCGCTCCTTCCATGAAGCCTAAGATAAAAACGTATCAATTCGGCGGTCTTATCGTCAATACCTCTTCCGGGGAGGTAACGGTAAAAGGAAGGAAGGTCGAGCTGCCGGCACAGGTTTATCAGCTGTTGATTTTCTTTTGCAAACATCCCAACCAGCTGTTCAGCAAAAATCAGCTGTATGAACAAGTGTGGGGCGAGGAATTCCTTGGCGAGGACAATACGGTGATGGTGCATATCCGGAAACTCCGGGAAAAGATCGAGGAAAACCCAAGCGATCCCCGGTATATCCTGACGGTTAGAGGCCTGGGATACAAATTCATCCCGCACGGAGCGCAGCATGAACATTCATAAACGGTTTGTCGTCCAGCTCTTTCTGCAGCTCATGCTCATCTTCTTCCTAAGCGGAGTGCTGCTGTTCTTCCTTTTCGGAATCATCGGCTACTTCCTTTCCGACAGTGAAGCAGAAAACGATTTGTCCTTGGCGGAAGACTATTTTATTTCGCAAAATATTACGGTTGAAGATGGAAAAGCCGGCATTTCCGACCGTTTGAAAAAGCTGGTGGGAGAACAGCACGGCCGCCTGCTGGTCGTGTCTGCGGATGGAAAGCTCCTCGGAGGATATCCCGAGCTTGACGACACCCCTTCCACTTTTAATGAGGGAGAACTCGCCGGACTCTTATTGGAGAATGACCCAACGCTCGACTACTCCTACTGGCGGTTGAATGAAACCGAACCTGATGCCCCGCTGGTCTTCTTCAGAGAAGAAAATGGAGAATCACTTCTCCTGGATTCTGTGAAACAGCACGTCAATTGGAAGAAGGGAAAATTAGACTTTCGGAAAGGAGTCCTTTCAGAACTTCAGACCACTAACGCCTGGGTCCAGCTCGTGGACAGTTCTGGAAAAGTGATAGACAGCTATAATGCCGGGAACAAGCCCAAGACATACTCTCATCAAGAAATCCTCACCATGACCCAAACCAAGGAAGAATCCGTTTCTTCCTATTATAATGAGGGTACGCAGCAAACGATTTTGATGGGAATGCCTCTCAAGGACATGGCAGCTACATTGGAAGAGAAAATCGACAGCAAGGTTGGAAACAGCATCATCCTTGTTTCTGTCCTGCTCATTCTACTGCTCCTTCTCATCACCTTTTGGTATGCCCGCAAATTCGGCAAACCCCTGATGACCATGATGCAGTGGATCGAGAAGCTCGGGAACGGCGTCTATGAGCAGCCCGTCAATCACGTCGAACAGCCCCTCCTTTTTAAAAAGAACGGAAAGATCAAACGAAAATACAAGCTGTATCAAGAGCTGATCACGAACCTTTCACAATTAACGGACACCTTGAAAGACAACCAGGATCAACGAAAAAAAATCAAAGTGACCCGCGAGGAATGGATCAGCGGCATTTCTCATGACCTGAAAACACCCCTCTCCTCCATCGCAGGCTACTCCAAGATGCTGGAGTCAAAGGAATATCACTGGTCCGAGGAGGAAGTGAGGGAATTCGCTGAAATCATCGGAAACAAATCGGCGTATATGAAGGATTTACTCGATGACCTGACGCTGACCTACCGCATCAAAAACGGTGCATTGCCGATCGTCCGTGAAAAAAAGAATATCACCGAACTCATACGGCGGACCATCATCGGTTATATGAACAACCCGGACTACCAAGAAATGAACATTGATTTCCAGGCAGAGGACGAAACCGTCACAGCATCCGTCGACCCCAAATGGTTTCAACGAATCATCGACAACATCGTCGAAAACGCACTGAAATACAACCCGGTAGGAACGACGATCACCGTCTCCCTTGATGTCATCGAACATCACCTGTGCCAAATCACCATCACTGACGAAGGAATCGGCATGGACCCAAAAACCGTCAACAGCCTTTTCCAACGCTACTACCGCGGCACCAACACAAGCGACTCAGGAAGCGGAACCGGCTTGGGGATGGCCATTACGAAGCAGTTGATCCAGCTTCACCAGGGAAGCATCAGCGTGAAGAGCACGCCTGGGGAAGGGACTTCGATTCGGATTTTGATGCCGGTGTGAGGATCGTCTTTCCAAACAAAAAACGCTTTGATATCTTTGTATCGAAGCGTTTTTTCTCTTTTCTATCATTACTATTTGTTCATGATTAATGACCATTCTCATGCATTATGACGAATTAAGCGGAATGCTTCCGTCTATTGATCAGCTCTGGTTCTTTACCGGTTCTTACAACCGATAATTGTATGAGGCATCTTTTACAACTATGCTATACTAAAAGAAAAAATATTCAGACTTTTCAAAGGGGGCCAATTTCATGAAACCAAATATTATCGACATCGTCCAATCCCAGGTCATCGCTTCCATCAAAGAAGAAAAGGACCTGGATAAAGCCATACAGTCAAACGCCAACATCGTCTTCATCCTTACGGGCAATTTGATTACGATGAACGGCTATCTGAAAAAGCTGAAGGAAGCCGGTAAAACTACGTTTATCCATATTGATTTCATCGACGGGCTGTCTAATACGAAGAGTGCCATTAAATACATAGCAGAAATATGGAAGCCCGCTGGCATCATTACGACAAGGAGTAATCTGATCAAGTATGCGAAGGAAGAAGGCTTGATGACAATCCAGCGTCTCTTTCTGATCGATCGCAATGCCCTTGAGAAGGGGATTGACATCTCCCATAACTGCAAGCCCGATGCCATTGAAGTCCTACCTGGTCTCATGCCTTCTATTATTGATAAACTCACGACTATGACAACCCTCCCCATCATTGCTGGTGGCTTGATCAGTAATAAGCAGGATATTCTGAATGGGTTGAGTGCCGGCGCCCTCGCCATTTCTTCGGGGGATCCGAAGCTTTGGAATCTGGATGTTTGACTAGAAAGGACTGAAACTCCTCTGAGTTCCAGTCCTTTTAGGTCCCTACCTTTTTTTCTGCATCGTCTTCTTTTCTTTTTTTCCCGACCCACGGGAGGCGAACTCGTACGATTGTGATCTCACGCTCTTCAAAGATGTTTCCTATTTTCGTAATAATGAAGGTTACCAGTGTGGCAAAGATGACGATGGAATAGAATCCCGCTCCAATGCCGATACCGACTCCCCCCACGTAGAAAATCATCGCTGCTGAAGTGAGTCCCTTTACCCTCAAACCGTCCTTCAGGATTACGCCTGCCCCAAGGAATCCCAAACCGGATACGATCTGAGCTGCAAGACGGAAAGGATCCATCATCTTACCACTGCCCGGTTGACTGAGCATCTCGGCGCCTTCGATCGAGACGATTGTGATCAAGGTACAAGCCACTGATACATACGTGTATGTTTTCAAACCCGCGGGCTTATTTTTGGATGTCCGGTCCCAGCCTATGATGAACCCCAATATTGCGCTCACGACAATCCGAAAATAAATATCATGCTGCCAGAAGAATCTCGTTACTTCATTCATGTAATGCGCCATGCCCTCTTCCTCCTTAAATGAAAAAAAGACCGCGCCACAAAACGAATACATGATTTCTCCACATTTTGTGAAAAAAATCATACCATTCGCTTCATAGGGGATCTCTTCTACTCTTCCTACCAAGCTTCTTCTTATTCCTTTCATCATACACCAATTCCCTCTTCATTTCAATAATATATCTAAAAATTCAAAATATACACTAAATTAAATCTAAATGCCCATTTCCTCAATCGCGGGTCTATTGTATGATGGAATTAAACAGTGAATATAGCGGGTAGAGATGAGGAGAACCCTGTGTCAATCGTGTGTACGGTCATCGTGCACCCCATTGCCATGGGGTTCTTTTCTTTTTTACATAAACAATAGAAAAAAGGAGGAAATGATGTTGAAAAACCACTCAATCACCCGGATAGCCGCCCTTCTTGCTTTCGCCATTACTGGACTCTTATTGCTTCAGGCCCACAACGCAAGTGCGCAAGAAACCAATCCGCCCCTTATCATTACGGAAATCGTCACCAAATCTGCAGGGTCAGGACAGCCCTATGAGTACGTCGAAATCTATAATACCACCACAGAAGCCATCAACCTGCAAGACTATCAGCTTCAATACTTCACAAGTAACTTCTCAAGCCCGGCCAACCGCTGGCCCATCGAAGATAAAATCATCCAGCCAAAAGATTCCCTCGTCCTTTGGTTAAAGAAATTAGCCTATCCTGATGTACCCCTTTGGGACTTCAACTCCAACTATGAGATGTACCTCACACCTGAGGATGTATACGAAGTCAAGCTGACCTCAACTGGTCAAGGATTGCATGACAGCAGCCTGCGTCAGGTAGGAATTGCGGACGCCGATGGCACGATCCTCAGCACCGCTCTCATCAATGATGGCGAAGTAGATGGCATCACGAACCGGAGCATCACCTATCAGGCCACCGGCTCTGCTGCGATGACCAAGATGAAAAACGATGAACAGCCGACTCCAGGCGTCGTTCTGACCGGACAGGTAGCTGGTCCCTCGACACCTGCAAACCTGACCGCAACTCCTTCCAACCAGTCGGTTACCCTTGAGTGGGAAGCGACAGATGGTGCTGTTTCTTATCAAATCTACCATTCTGACGGATCGATTACTTCCACGGACGCTGCCACATCAATCATAAACGGGTTGGAGAATGGAAAGACCTATACATTCCGGGTGACATCCGTGGACGCAGAAGGAAATGAATCCCCGGCAACTAAAGAAGTCCGTGCTGTCCCACAAGAGGTCGTGGACAGCGTAGCCCCAGCCACGCCTTCCGGATTGAAAGCAACTCCAGGCAAGGATCATGTCAAGCTGCTTTGGAATGCCAATCCTGAAAGAGACCTTAGCGGATACCGCGTCTACATCAACGGGACGCTTTACGGGACAGTTGATGCTGACCAAAATAGCCTGAACGTATCCCCTCTGGAATTGAACAGGGAGTATTCTTTCAAAGTAACGGCAATCGACCACGTCGGAAACGAATCGGAACCGACCAAACCACTCGTCACAGGCCCGAGTGAAAATGTCCCGACACCAAACCTGCTGATCACGGAATTGATTCCGAATACAGATAACTATGCAGGTTATGATGCATTTGAATACTTCGAGCTTTATAACAACAGCCCCGACCCAATCGATTTAAAAGGATATCGGTTCGCGTCCTACAACTGGGATGAAGAAATCGGGGACACTCATATCTTAAAGCCTTGGGATACGGTGGTGATCTGGACCAGGAACACTGCCATCAGCCCTATCTCCCTTGAAGCGTTCAACTATAACTATTTTTATTCTTATAGTAGTAAGTATCTTCAGGAAGAGGATATCATTGTCATCGGTGATATCGCCGGCCTGGTCAACGGCGGCAATACACTGACCGTTTACGACCCTGATGGACGTGAAGTTGTAAGGGCCGATTATTCAGGAGAGGACGTTTCCCTAAAACAAACCGTCACCTATTCCTATCCAAAGGATAATACCCGGACGATGGAAAAATTGGCAGCGGGTCAAAGTCCGACACCTGGATGGGTCATAGAAGATCAAGCACCGGATCGTCCCGTGTCAGATGAAGCAGCACCGCAAACACCGACCAACGTGAAAGCCACTGCAGGCAACGGGGAAGCCGTTTTAACATGGGACGCTTCCAGTGAAACCGATCTATATCGCTATCACATTTACAAAGATGGAGAACTTGAATATTCCGTCGATCCATCCCAGACCGACTTTACTCTTTACACGCTAGTCGGTCATCAAACATACACGTTACAAGTAAGCGCTGAGGATACATCAGGAAACATATCAGAGAAATCAGATCCCGTAACCGTCACACCGGATCATCAGATCATCACCCAGGTGGAACGGTCCCAGCATGAAAAAGATCCCGCCTATCAGGACCTTTGGGATATCAGTACCGACGGCCCGGTGATCGCCGGACTATCAGAAGGTCTTGTTCCACAAGGATTGTCCTATTACAAGAAAAAAGACTGGCTCCTTACCATCGGCTACATCGATGATGGGATCCGACCGGGTACCATAACCGTTACAGACCGCACAACCGGAGCACTAGTGAAATCCGTTGTCCTCTACAACAGGGACGGCACACCTTACACCGGGCATGCAGGCGGTGTAACCGTCAGTCGTGATCACGGCTGGGTCGCATCAGAGAATCACTTATTCAGCTTCAATTTAAGCGACCTGGTCAATGCACCAAACAACGGCGAAATCCAGTTCACCAAACAGATCCCCATCCCCGTCGAAGCGGCATACACCGTCTATGATGAAGGCATCCTTTGGGTCGGGGAATTCTATGAAGCAAGCTCATACCCGACCGATCCCTCCCATCACATCGAGAACAGGGACGGAGACATGCACTACGCATGGATGATCGGATACGATCTAGAACGAAACAACGACATGCTGAGTAAAGAGCAGTGGAATGGCTCACCTGACGTCAACGCCGTACCGGATTACGTGTTATCAACGACAGGAAAAGTCCAGGGAGCCATCATGCAGAAGGCAGCAAGAAACGGTGTCACTCTCAGCACTTCTTACGGCAGGGCAAACGACAGTGTTCTGTATCGCTATGAATATCCGTTGAAGGAAGAACCACATGCCTATGCCACTGTAGAAGGAAAACAAGTTCCATTATGGTTCCTGGATGGTCACACGGCCAAACCACGCCAGAGTGTCGAAGCCATCCCAATGCCTGAGGGAATAGTGGAAATACAGAAAGAACTGTACGTCGTATTCGAATCCGGCGCCAACAAATACCGCTACACCACCACCTACCCGATGGACCGGATGCTTAAGATTGATATGAAGAAGTTGATGAAGGATGATAAGGGGATTGAGTAGCTTAAAGGCGTCATAGAAGAGAAGGATCTCAGTAAGTGAAAAAACCAGACCTAAATGGATCTGGTTTTTTCTTATGCGGTTAAAGCCCCGTTACTTGAATAACTTATACCAATACAAAGTGGTTTCAATATTAGGATTATAGGACTGCTTCAATGTATCAACTCCACCTAGTATGAATCCTTGTTTTAGATAAAATCTGCATGCACCAAGATTATCATCTTGTGCTTCCAAGGACATTCCTATAAGTCCTCTTTGTTTCGCCCAGTCCTCAGCTTTATTTAATAGCAGCTTTCCGACTCCACTGCCTCTATACTCTTTTTTAGTCGCTATGTTTTCAATATAGCAGAAGCGATTCCAATCCTTCACGACTCTAATTTGCCCAATGCATTCATTATTCTTATATGCTAAAAATAGAGCTTTATCTTCACTGTTTATATATTGGCTCCAATCAAGTTTGTCATCCGGGAAACGGATATCTTTGGTTTTATCAAATAGTTTCTCTTCAAAAGACCATTTTCCTGATTGAAAACTGGGTACAAGCTTACCAAACACTTTAAAAGAATCATTTGTTTGATTGATGTCATCAATTAATTCATCCTTTAATGGAGAAATAATGAGTTTACCTTCACTACCCAATCATACGCACTTCCTTTATTGATGTTTTGAAACTGCATTATTTAATGATCATTCAACCCTATCATCCAAAGTGATGATGAAAATACCAAACAACAAGAATCATACAAACAATTCCCCAAACAGTCGTACTCGCTATCCACCAAATAATGGATCTAGCCTTCCGTGGGCTCTCCTCATCTTCGTAATTTGCTGATATAGAAGCAAGCTTATTTTCCATGCTTGTTTTCATAGAAAGCAGCACAATAAATCCAATTATGATGAAGCCAATAGTGATCCAGAGTAATAAGTCCACTCGATATACCTCACTTTGTTTAGGAAATAGTTTTCTCTTCCATTATCCAGCCCAACAATTTAATAAGGGCAAAAGTCGGATCAAATAATTGATCTAAAGATCACGCATGTTCCAAACAACTTCTTCTCCATCTTCTTTCCAGGTACTATGGTGGCGTATGAAACCAATCTTTTCAAGAACTCGAAAGGAAGCAATATTCCAAGACCCAACAGTAGCCCACAGACGTTTACGTCCAGTTGCGCCCGCAGCTTCTATAATTGCTGATGCAGCTTCTGTTGCATAGCCTTTCCCGTGGACACTTTTGAACAGTTCATAAGCAATTTCCGGCTCTTCTATAGTAGAACGACCAATAATTAATCCACAATACCCAATCATATCTCCTTCCTCTTTGCGTCGGATTGTAAGTGCACCTATACCACTTTCCAGTGCTCTATCACGTAAACTGATAACATGTTTGCGAGCATCTTCAAGAGTTGGCCTATCAACTCCACGTTCCCCAACAAGTTCCCTATACCAAGATGCATCCGATTCCTCCCATATACTCAAGTAAAGCCGTTTAGTCATTATTTCAAAATCCATTATTGAGAATCCACTTGTCATCTGATAACCTCCTTGTCTATTTTTTGGGGGACGGGCGATAGGAAAAGGTAGAGTAAAAACCGTCTCCACTCTACTCTTAAATCACATCAAAATTAGCAGCAGATATAGCAGTGTAAATATCTCTTCACTTTACAGTAAAAAGTTTTAAAATCAGACCTAAAATGAATCTGGTCTTTTTGTCTATATTCCTTCTTATGCTGTTAAAACCCTCTATAACCTAAAAACAATTTTCAATCATATGTTTTCTTTTTTCGGTATATTTCACTTCATACGCCTCAATAAGTTAATTCCATTATTTTCAAAAGGGGTCATCACTCTACTCTGCGCCGTAGCTCAATCTTAAAACAGTTGTTCTTTTTCATTAATACAACATATGGTAAAATATTATTAGAATATTTTGAATAATGTTGCCTTCATTGTTCTAGTGAAGAACAGATTAATTGCTATATACATCACGTCAAAATAAATTTTGAACTAGGGATTATCTATTTAAGGAATTACATTGGAGGGAATAGAAAATGGATGTAAGGACAGTTTTGTTACAGCAATGGGCAAGCTGCTTAGATCGAGAAGACTGGTTTCCACCACTTGAAAAAGTTCTGGAGGATATCACCTTAGAACATGCCATTTGGAAACCAGCTGAAGGGGCCCATTCCATTTGGGAATTAGTGTGTCATTTGCTTTTCTTTGAAAAACGAATTCTGTTACGATTTCTTGGTGAAACAGCCAATGAACCACAGGCAGAAAATAATGACCCTACATATCAATTACCAACTGAAACATCTCAAAATTGGCAGAAAACAAAACAAGAATACTTCCATGTTCATCGTGAACTAGAAAAAATTCTAGCAACATCAGAACTAGAAGATTTGTATAGAGAAATTCCTGATGACAATCCATTAATGATTGAACTGAAGAGTTTAGCGATGCACGACGCCTATCATATTGGACAAATTGTATTCCTCAGTAAAATGCAGGGAGTTTGGGCAGCAAAACGCAGTTTTTAGGGCACCCCGGGGACGGTTGTCACTCTATTCTTTGAGATGAATATGATGCGATGATCGACAGGAGATCTCCTTAAACAAAACGCGTTTTTTTTAGATTTTTACGACTTACGCTAATCAGTTGATTGGAACGGAAGGTGCTCGACTCCTGCGGGAATTGCGGGAAAGTTGAGACCCCACAGGGCAAAGCCAGAGGAGGCTCAACTCACGCCCCGCGGAAAGCGAGCACCTGGAGTGGAAATCAACCAGCACTAGCTTCGTTAATACAAAAGTGTTTTTAAAAACTCAATAAGCTCAATCAAATCCCCTTCAAAGCATCCTTATACCTCTGATAATAAGCCTCCACATTATTCAACAGCAACAACTCTGTATACAAATACACCTTCATATTAAAATCATTAAAATCAATCGCAGTCAGTTCCTGTATCTTCTTGATCCGGTAATTCAACGTATTCGGATGGATAAACAGTTCGCTTGCCGTCTGTTTCCCCTTCCCATCATTCGCCAGGTACACCTCAAGTGTTTTAAGCAAATCTGTCTGCTTCTTTACATCATTCTTGATCAATACCAACAGATCATCACTGTAATAATCCTTTGACGTGTTCTTCTCATAGAGCGTCGGCAAGTACCGGTAAATACCAAGATGAGCGAATTCCCGGGGCATGGATTCAGGACGCGGGCTGATGAAGTTAGCCGTTTCAATGACTTCTGATGCTTCCAGGAAGCTTTTTCTCATTTGATATAACGTGGTGTATTCCTTCCCGATCCCGATCAGGAAATTGTAGAATTCTTTCTCACCAGTTTGTTCTTTTACTTTTTCAACAAGGTCTCTCGCTAGTTCGAGGGAAGACGACGGTGTGTCTGCCTTTCCGTAGAGAACGAGGATCACCTGATATTCCGTCCGTAGTGAATAAACCTTTGTGTTGAAGCTGGATTCCTGGACCAGTTTCTCCAGTTGGTCCAGCATAGGCTTATAGTCCGACGATGCAATCGAGTACACCGCTACCGTGAACCGTTCCGGCAGGGTCAACTTGACGAGGGACGCATCATGGCGGAGCTGGCTTTCACTTCCGTATTCGTGCTGTAGGAGATGCCACAGTACTTCTTCTTTTCTGTCTTTTTTGATATTGACCTTCGCGTACATATCATTGATCAGGTTTCCAAGATGTGCGGAGATTTCTTCAAGGAAACCGAGCTCTTCATTTTCGAGAAGGCGGTTGGATTCCTGAACCCAGATGTATCCCATCGTGTTTCCCAGATATTTTGCGGCGATGACGACGCGCTGGTGGAATCCTAACTCTTCCATCGCCTGCACCCGGATCGGATCCGTATGTTTTTCGAGCTGGTGGACGATGCCCTCTTTTTTCAGTCGATCAATAATGAAGACCGGACATTTTTTCGTGAGGATTGTCTTTAGCTGTGTTTGATCGAATTTATTAGAAGAGGAACTATATGAAATCAGCTCGAAATTTTTGTTTTCGATGATGACGGGATTGCCCAGTTTTGAGCTGATCAATTCCGTCGCTTTATGAATATCTTCTGTTTGGAGGATGATATCTATTGCTTCCATAGGAATCGTACCTTTCCACAAATGTTTGTGACTCCTATTATAGCGTTAAATCCCCCAATAAAAAATGAAAAGCTCCCCCATGTCGGGAGAGCTTGTCGTATTCGGTTTATTCCTCATCCATAAACGGATAAGTAATATCGGTTGTTGGCGCGAAGTTTTCTTTGATGATACGAGGACTGGTCCAGCGAATCATGTTGAAAACAGAGCCTGCTTTATCGTTTGTACCAGAACCGCGTGAACCGCCGAATGGTTGTTGGTTGATCACGGCACCAGTTGGTTTATCGTTGATGTAGAAGTTACCAGCTGCACCGGATAGACGGCGTTCTAAGTGCATGATCGCTTCACGATCCTGTGCAAAGATCGCACCCGTTAATGCGTACATGGAAGCTGTATCCACTGAAGTAAGGGTTTCTTCTAATTGATCGTTTTCATATACATAAATCGTTAAGACCGGTCCAAAGATTTCTTCGGTCATCGTTTTGAAGTTTGGATTCGTTGTCACGATGACAGTCGGTTGAATGAAGTATCCAACAGAATCATCATACGTACCGCCGGCAATGATTTCAGCTTCTTCTGAATCAGCCGCGTAGTCGATGTAGCTTGTGATGGAATCAAAGGCAGGTTTATCAATAACCGCACCCATGAAGTTCCTGAAGTCACGCACATCCCCTACTTTAAGCTTCGACGTTTCTTCCACAACTCCATTTTTCACTTCTTCCCACATGCTTGCTGGGATGTAAGCACGGGAAGCTGCTGAACATTTTTGACCTTGGTATTCGAATGCACCACGAACAAGTGCAGCGACTACTTTGTCTGCTTGAGCGGTTTCGTGAGCGAAGACAAAGTCTTTACCGCCTGTTTCCCCAACTAGACGAGGATACGATTTGTAGTTAGTGATGTTTTCTCCTACTGTTTTCCAGATCGTCTGGAACACGCTTGTTGATCCAGTGAAGTGGAATCCTGACATACGTGGATCTGTTAATACCACTTCAGAAACTTGAGAACCGCGAGATGGGACGAAGTTGATAACGCCCTTAGGCAGTCCAGCTTCTTCCAGGATACGCATGAAGTAGTAGTTTGATAGTAAAGCCGTTGTTGCCGGTTTCCACACAACTACGTTCCCCATGATGGCAGGAGCTGATGGCAGGTTACCACCGATTGCTGTGAAGTTGAATGGAGAGATTGCTAGTACGAAACCATCTAATGCACGGTATTCTAAACGATTCCAAATGTTTTTCATGCTGTCCGGCTGCATTTGATAGATTTGGTTGGCATAATCAACGCCAAAGCGTAGGAAGTCAGCTAATTCTTGTGCTGCATCGATTTCCGTTTGGTATGCTGTTTTAGATTGCCCCAACATCGTAGCAGCGTTGATAACATCACGGTATGGACCAGAGATTAAGTCAGCCGCTTTCAGGAAGATGGATGCTCTGTGCTCCCATGGCATATTGGACCATGATTCCTTCGCAGCCATTGCTGCTTCTACTGCATCACGAAGCTCTTTTTCACCTGCTTGTGAATAGGTAGCCAATACATGTTTGTGATCATGTGGCATGACCACTTGCTTCACTGTATCTGTCTTGATTTCCTCGCCATTGATGATGACCGGGATCTCAACCTCAAGACCAGCTTGACGCTCTAATTCAGCTTTTAGCGTTTCTCTTTCTTTCGTACCTGGGGCATATGTATTACCAGGCTCATTTGTAGGTGTTGGGATGTTGTAAATTCCGTTACTCATTCTCTTCACGTTCCTTTCTGATTTCATTCTGTCTGGATGTTACTTGCTGAAGATTCCTTTTAATGCGAATGCGATGTTCGCCGGCCGTTCCGCCAGACGTCGCATGAAATACCCGAACCAGTCCTCGCCATATGGCAGGTAAATGCGAACGGTATATCCTTTTTTCAATAAGTCGGTTTGCAGTTGGTTCCGCATTCCGTAAAGCATTTGAAACTCGAAGCGATCATTCGGGATATTATGTTCTTTCACTAATCCGATTGTGTAATCGATGATCGCTTCGTCATGGCTTGCGATCGCTGTATAATGGCCGTTCAAGAGCTGCTTCTTGATGAGATGCTTCAGGTTCTCATCCACCTTTTTCTTCTCCTGGAACGCCACTTTACCCGATTCGTTATATGCACCCTTCACAAGCCTCAAATAAGGGGAGAACTGATTGAGATCATCCACATCCTTATCTGAAACATATAGATAGGATTGGATCACCGTCCCCACATTGTCGTACTTTTGACGGAGCTTCTTGTAAACATCAAGGATGGCATGGCACCTCGAGGAATCCTCCATATCGAGAGTGACCGTGATTCCGCTTTCTTTTGCCTTCGACAGAATCAACTCCATGTTTTCCATGACAAGATCTTGACTGATATCCAACCCCAGGGAAGTCAGTTTGACAGAGATTTCAGTGTTTAGCCCATGATAGGCGATGGCACTGATACTCTGGATACATCCTTGGACATTCTCCCGCACCACCTCTGTGGAATCGACGAACTCACCAAGATGATCGACCGTTACCTGGAATCCCTCCTCGTTCAATTGCGTAATCAATGGAATCGCTTGTAAAAAGGTTTCTCCCCCTACAAGATTGTTAGCCCCAAATTTCGATCCCCACCGTTTGGCCATCTTATCCAATGCCTTATTGTGAGAAAGAAACATGAAAAAACGCTTACTGATTGCTTCCATGATTACAACACCTCCTTATAGTGACTGTTACCTCAAGTGTGAGGTGATTAAACGAAGAAATGTAAATCTTAAGAAAATTATAACGGGAAAAGTGGCTCTGAAACAACGTGCTCCGGACACAAATATTTGTGGGTTGAGTTATGGTGGGAGCACAAAAGAGGGGCGAATAAATTGAAACTATCTGTTATCGGTTTCCGTCTAATTAATAAACATATGATAAGGGGAAGTTGGAAATGAAAAAGGGCATGATACCGTCCATCATCTTCGGTTTTATTATTTTGTTGTCTATTCTGGCATTGACCTTCTTTATCTTTAATGGAGAATCCTTTATTGAAAGTATTAAAGACGGATTCACGGACGAGGGATCCATATCAGTTCAAGATTAATTTATATTAGTTAAAAGGGAGGATGTAATGACAAATTTCTTCATCATACTTATAGGATTTTTTATTGTAATTTCAAATGTTATTGGATTTATTTCATACAAGAAAAAGAAGAGTCTATATTCTGTTGCCTTTACTATACTTCTTCTAGCAGCTTTATTTGCGTCCATAGGAGGAATATTGGCTCTGTTCATCATTCGAGATCCTTTTGCCATATTTTATGGTCTGCAAGTTGGGTACTATTTACTGATTAATAGTCTGATTGTTTTATTGATTGCAATTGGAGTAAGTGTCGTAAAAAAATACAACATTGAAAATTGAGTCTGTGCAAAACCCATTGAACATTCAGTGCGCAAGATTAATTTCTATTATTTTCCAAAAGACGCAAATACGAACGAAAATGACGCAATAAACAAAAAATCGACGCAATTATCCGGAAAATGACGCATTCCCCAATGAAAATGACGCAATTATTGAGAGTGGGAGGTTCCATCTCTACCATTTCCATTCGATCTTCTTCTGAAATCACTCGAAAAGCAGAGTAAGAAACCGCCCCCCTCCCAAATACGACACTGACTTCCCCTGTTAGGGACACAAAAAGAGGGTGTGGAGCACAAAAAGGGCGTGTGGAGCACAAAAAACCAACGAATTTGACGTTCAAACTCGTTGGTTGCTAGGTGCCCAGCGAAACAGTTTCCCTATTTCTTATATCATCTTTTCCGACAACAACCCCTTAACCGACTCCAACACATAATCCGGCGTCCAAACCGTCCCCCTCAAATCCTCCTCCGTTGTGATCCCGCTCAGCACAAGGGCCGTTCTCATCCCGGCTTCGATCCCCATCCGGATATCGGTCTCCAGGCGATCACCGATCATGACGCATTCTTCCGGCTCCAATTGTAATATTTTCAATGCTGCTTTAATGGTCAGGATGGACGGTTTTCCAACCTGCACATCAATCTTTCTCCCGACCACAGCTTCCACAGCGCCGATCATCCCCGCACAGTCCGGCACATCCCCCATCTCTACCGGACAGGTTCTATCAGGATTGGTCGCAATCATCTTCGCACCGAGCTTGATTGACTGATAGGCAAAATTCAAATGGTCATAATGAAAATCCCGATCCCATGACAGTACGACGATATCCACCTCGGCAGGTGTCATTCCTTCCCTGAATCCCGCAAGTGTCAGCTCATCCTTGATGGGCTGCTCCCCGATCACATACAACGTCGCTTGGGGATGATGTTCCTTTAAATAGTCAATCAGCGTAACCGTCGGATTCAAAATGTTCTCAAGGTTAGCCTGTATATTGAATCCATGCAATTTTTCCACATAGCGCTGACGAGACTCAATGGTCTTATTAGTAAGGAACAACACCTTTTTCCCTTCAGCGAGAAGTGAGTTGATGGTGGTGTCTGCTCCCTCTATCAACTGTTTACCGAGATACACGGTCCCATCCAAGTCGAAAATATACCCCTTTAAATTCTTCATTTGTACCCCCTCCAACAAATAAAAAATTCCTTGAGCATGACGATTTCTCCAATTGAATAATTGGATTTTTCGTCATACCCAAGGAATCTCCTCATCTTTATCCTTGTACCTATTCATTTACAAGTGCTGCGTCATCAAATCTTCGCCGATGATGACCTTTGAAGTCTTGAGCTTCTCCACCTCTTCCTCATACGGTTCGCCGTCGGATAGGTGGACAAGAACAATTTTCCCGATTCTATCCACGTCATACTTTTCAACGATTTCAACAAGACTGCTATGATTACCTGCCACTTTTCTCGCAGACGTTGCTTCATGGATTAACACATCTATATGGTCATACCCACCAATACGTGCGTTGATTTCCGAATCGCTGGAATATACGAGCACCCGTCCGGCACAACGTACTTCAAGCCCGACTGTGGGAACAGAATGTAAGGCCTTAAAGCAGGAAAACGTCATTCCCCCTCCAGACAGAATTTCCGTTTCCCGATTACCATCAAATGTCTCGATTTCAATCGGAAAAGCAATCGGCCATTGATCGGCTTCCATCGTCTGTAGCCATTCCTGAAGCTTCCTCTCATTCCGCACGTCACACAGAATCCTTAAAGGCTTTCTCCGATCCTCAAGCCACATCCCCCATAGCAGGGATGGCAGGCCGTAAATGTGATCAATATGAAAATGGGTGAACACGACTGCATCAAGTTCCTTTAAATCCACCTGCAGCTGCTTCAGTTTCCTGCAAGGATTGCCGCTGACATCGACCAGCACATGATACTCATCATTCGAGAAGCAGATGGAGGTATTGTCGCGTTCCGAGCCGGGATACGCACTCCCCGTTCCTAAAAAGTGAATGTCCATCAGATCCCCTCCTATTTAATTCCTGAGTGCATAAAGCTCGATACGAATTGTTTTTGAAAAAGGAAGAAGGCAATGACCAATGGCATGATGACCATGACCGTACCTGCGGCAACCATCCCCCACTGTGCCCCTGTTTCATAGGATTGTGCAAATAACGCCAGTCCGACGGTCAATGGGCGGGACTCCACGGAATCCGTGATGATCAACGGCCACATGAAGTTGCTCCAATGGTGACTGACCGAGACCAGGGCAAAGGCTATATACGTCGGTTTCGCAGATGGGATATAGACATGCCACAGGGTTTGATACCATTTACATCCGTCCATTCTTGCCGCTTCATCCAGATCAAATGGAACCTGCTTGAACGTCTGGCGCATCAGGAATACCCCGAACGCCGATGCCCAATACGGCATCATGACGGCAAGCTTTGTGTTGACGAGTCCCAGCTGGCTGATGACCTGGTAGTTTGGGAACAGCAGGATTTCAGGCTGAATCATGAGCTGTAGCAGGAACAGGATGAACAAGACATTCTTTCCTGTGAAGTTCACCCGTGCAAACGCATAGGCTGCAAGGGTAACCGTGACGATCTGGACGATCAACACGCCAAATACGATCACGAACGTATTGAAATAGTATTGCAAAAATGGTGCCGTCTCCCACGCCTGGATGTAGTTTTCAAACGTCGGATTGGTGACCCAGAACGGAAAGCCTCCATTAATCACTTGATTCCCCGGAGAGAAAGAAGTGACGACCACCCAAAGCAGGGGGATGAATGAAAGAATCCCTAGAACAATAATGATGCCATAGTTCAATTTTTTCATCGTTGCTTCCCCTCCTAGTAATGGATTTTCCGATCAAGGTATAGATAGTTGAAGGCAGTGATACCGAGCATGATGACGATTAGGATCACGGTCAGCACCGCGGCTTTCCCATGATCCCAGTTCGTAAATGCCGCTTCGTAAATATGGTAGAGTAATAGATTACTGGCATTATCCGGTCCACCTTTGGTCATTATGTACAGGTGGTCGACGTTTTTGAATGAATTCGTGATCGCCACGATCATGACGAACAACGTCGTCGGCATCAACAGTGGGAACGTGATATGCCGGAACATCTGGAACGGTTTCGCCCCTTCCATCTCAGCCGCTTCGTACACGTCACTAGGCAAATTCTGCAATCCTGCCAGATAGAAGATCATAAAGAAACCTGCATCTTTCCAGATGATCATGACAATCATCGCAACCATGACGGTACTCGGGTCCCCCAACCAGCTTGTATCACCGCGGCCGAACGTATGGAGAAAGTTATCAAGCAATCCATACTGAGGCGTGTAGATGAATAGCCAAATATTTGCTACTGCGATGAGCGGTACAATGGTCGGGTAAAAAAAGGACGTACGGAGCAAAGCGCTTCCGGCCATTTTCTTATTCAACCAGATGGCAAGATACATCGCCAGGAACAGACTCGTGGGTACGGTGCCGATCATGAAGAGGATGTTATTCAATATAACCTTCCTGAAAATTTCATCTCCGAAGACTTCCTTATACTGTTCCAATCCGGAAAATTGGAGCCTCGTCATCGGACCGCTGTAGAAGCTTAACTGAATCGACTTGAGCGTCGGATAAAACGTAAACAAGGTTAAAAAGATAAATGAAGGTAACAGCAACCCGTAGGCGAACAGATTATTCCTTGCCCGGGAACTGAATTTTCTATGCTTCGTTGACATCGATCAGTCCCACCTTTCTTGTGAAAGGAGCCCAAGGTCGGCGCTTGAGCTCCACTTCTTTCAATGCTCCACCTGTTGCCCTTTACTGAAATGGCTCCAACACGTCTTCTGCTTTCTTCTGTGCGTTATCCAATCCTTCATCCACAGGGCTTTGACCCGTTAAGATCGATTGAATGTTATCATTGAATATCTTCTGTACTTCACCATTTTGATAGGTGGCGAGTTCACTTTCTGCATATTCCAGCTGCTCACGAGCAACCAGTGCAGGAGGGAATTCTTCTACATACTTCTTCAACACGTCTGTCTCATAAGCCGATTCCGTGGTGGCGACATATCCTGTATCGATGGACCACTGAGCCACACGCTCCGGTTCGGTCAGGAACTTCATGAACTTGACGGCCGCTTCCTTGTTTGCTTTAGGCAGGTCTTTGAACAAGTAGATGTTTCCGCCTCCTGTAGGGGAACCGTACTGCTCATTCGCCGGCAAAAATGACACACCGAAATCAAAGTCCGCATTGTTCTTCACATTCGTCAAGTTCCCCGTCGTATGGTACATCATCGCCGTTTTTCCACTCAGGAAGTCAGAAGGAACCGTCGCCCATTCAATGACACCCTCCGGCATGATTTTATGTTCCTTCCCAAGGGATAGCCAGAAATCCATTGCTTCTTTTGCATATGGGGCATTGAAATATACTTCTTTTCCATCCTGGGACATGATATTCTTTTCTGTCTGAAGAGCCAGCGCCTGGAACATCCAGTACTGATAGCCGGTACTCGGAATTTCAAGACCCCACTGGTCCTTTCCGCCATTCTTCGTCAGCTTCTTCCCGTATTCCACGAGCTGATCCCAGTTTTCAGGTGGAGCTTCCGGATCAAGACCGGCTTCCTTGAATGCATCTTTATTGTAGTAAAGGACGATCGTACTGCGCTGGAACGGCAAGCTGTACACTTTATCACCGATGGAAGAGTTCGCCATGAATCCATCATAGAAATCATCCAGATACTTTTCATCGAACATCGGCGTCAATTCCTCAATCAGGTCATTCTCAAGCAATGTGAAAAGGTCGATGGAGAATAATACGGCAAGCTCAGGTGAATTTCCTGCCTGTGCCGATGCCATTACCTGGGTCATCGTCTCGGCATAACTGCCTCCGTATTTCGCATTCACCTTGATGTCAGGATTCTCTTTCTCGAAATCCGCCACAAACCCATCCACGATCTTCGCTACATCCCCGCCAACCGCTACCGGAAACCAGAAATCAATTTCAGTCGTTTCGCCTCCAGCGGTATCACTGCTGCTGCATCCGGCAAACACAACCATCAACACTAAAACGAATGATAAAAGCCTGATCTTCATGTCATTTCCTCCCCTTTTCTTCATAAAAAAACCCATGAACAATAAACTGCAGCACAAAAATGTGGCATGCATTTTATTGGTCACAGGGATTCTCCGCATCTCTACCCTTAGACTAAAACCTGTCTAATATATATGTCTGATTATTCACAATAATACAACATTAACTAAAAGTTGGCAATTAAATTATTCTTATTTACATATCTTTTACAAAATAAAAAGCGGGAACAGATCATCTGTTCCCACCTTTCATTTAGTCGTCTTTCTCATCGCTTTTCTTCCGCAGCTTAGGCAGACTCATCGCCTTGATCTCCCGTTCTTCAAAGAAGTTACCGATCCTCGTCATGATGAAGGTGACAAGGGTGGCGAAGATGACAATCGAATAAAACCCTGCTCCGATGCCGATTCCGATACCCCCAACGTAAAAAATCATCGCAGCCGACGTGAGCCCTTTCACCCGCAGTCCATCTTTCAGGATCACCCCTGCACCCAAGAACCCGAGCCCCGATACGATCTGGGCAGCGAGACGGAGTGGATCCATCATCTTCCCGCTATCCGGTTCACTCAGCATATCGGCGCCTTCGATTGAAACGATCGTAATCAACGTACATGCCACCGAAACATACGTATAGGTTTTCAAACCGGCCGGCTTGTTCTTCGAAGACCGGTCCCATCCGATGATGAACCCCAACACCGCACTCACCACAATCCGGAAATAGATGTCATGCTGCCAGAAGAAGTCCGTAAATTCATTTATGTAATGCGTCATGATGGCATCCTCCTTAAACAAAAAAGGGCCACTCCCAAAACGAATCTGCCTATTATGAAAAAATCATACTGTTCGCTTTGTGAGTGTCCCTTTATACTTTCCATTATGATTCGTTCGTTAAAATTTTCTTTTTATCGTACACTAATTATTTTATGATCGCAATGGTGTATTTAGTTGGGTGGATGTTCGTGGGAAGAAAAAACCTCTCTAGTTTAGGGGCGATTATATGAATCTATGATTACTGTGGTAAGGGTCTCCACTTATAATATAATCTCTTAAAATAGTAATAACATCCTCTAAAGACTGAACAAAAGTTTCAGTACGCAGAACCTTATTGCCTATTTCATAATGATGGTGATATGGATCAGTACTAATATTGTTATAAGGCGGTTCTGGTTTATGTTGTTTATCAAACGCTGTTAGAAATCGTGATGAAACACCCAACTTGCGTTGACGTTGGGAAATCTCCCAGCCATATCTAAACTCCTTTAAGTCTTCATTTTCAATTTTTTCATTTATAAAAAGGACAGTTTCACCATACACGTCATGATGCAATAAGGGAAGAACAGCCGTTACTCGTTTAGAACCTTTTGCACTAATTTCAAGTACCTCGGGTTTATTAAAATCAAATACATCCGGATTTGATTCGAAGAGTCGTTGAATATGTTGAATCCGATCATTCTGATTGATCTTCATTTGTAAGTTCCTCTAACTCATCTATTATGTCTTTCCAGTCATAATATTTCTCGGGATCTTCTAATTCATCTGGATTCTTAACTTGGGCGTAGACTTCATAGAAGGATTTATTCCCGTGGCTCTTTTCATACGTACGTTTTTCTTCTTCCAACTCTTTGATGATGTCCAACCGGGTACGGTTACGGATCTTAAATGCCTGAAATATGGCTTGTATGCGCGATGACCACAAGCTTTCCTTCCAATAAAATAGTACATGAGCAGGATATCGATTATGTTTATTTGTATCAACCACCTCTAAGCCAAGATTTACATAGCGACTTAGAGTAGCCTTAGAAATTTTCAAGCCATTGCAGATCATATTGGAAGAATAAAGATAGTCATGCTGGTAATCATATTTCAAAGATCCCTTGTCTGAGATAAGTAAGAACAGGGAATCGAGAAAGTATTTCGTGACAGCCAAATTCTCCACAGGATGCATCGCCGTATCCCTCAATGCTTCTGACAGTGACACGAGCAAGTTTTTATATTCATCAAGAGCATTCATTTTCTGTTTAAAAACTGTATCTTCAGTGTGTAGTATTTTCCGTACAAAACGATGATGTTTCATTTCAGTGGCATGCGCTAACATAAGAAACACAAATGCAGGGTCTTTTTCATAATCGATGTTATCCAAAATCAAGGCAGCAGAATTTATTTTACCTTCTTCAATAATCATCACAAACCCCTCCTTCATCTATATTTTACCACAAAATGAAACAAAAAATACTTTTCGTTTCACTCAGCGATAACCTCATTTTTTAGCAATCCTACTATTTAATATAATTTGTGCACTTACTATTATCATTAGTAGACCAATAAACACCTATACACTCAACACATCCATAAAGAAACTAAAAGCAATCGTCCATATCCCCATGACCATAAAGAATATTCCATTCACTTTTCCAAACGCAGCTTCATTCTTGATGCTGCCTTCCACATATCCTGCCATCAATTTGTAGCAACGTTTTTTCCATACCAACAACCCCATCATAATAGTGAGTATTCCTATTGAAATGAATATTATTTGAGCTACAAACATTTAATCATATCCTCGTAATGGAGGTTTTGGGAACCTTCCATTCTCCACTTTCCTCAAACTCATCAGCCAACCGATAAGCTTGTTCTGTCACATCTCTAGGATATTTCATTTGTTCCAGCAGCTTGATGGCATTTTTCGTCTTGGAAGGACCTTTATGTATTTTGTAGTCGAAATAGACGCTGTCTTCCTGAACCGTTTCACGGAAATGATAGTTTTCAAATCCTTCCACCATCGTTGTGAGTTCGATATCGTGTGAAGCAATCATCGTCATGCCCTGGTAATTTTTGAGCCATTCCATAATGGAAGCAGATGCCGCGATGCGCTCAACCGTATTGGTACCCCGAAGAATTTCATCAATGAAAGCGAGACAAGGAACACCGGACTGAACTATATTCATAATCCGCTTCAACGACTTGATCTCTGCTTTGAAGTAACTATCTCCCTCAATGACATTGTCCTGAATCGCCATGGATGAGAGTACGTATCCAGGCTTCATCCTCCAACGGGTGGCAAGCACAGTGTTAATTGTCTGTGCCAGAATAGCATTAATGGCGATAGCCTTCATAAAGGTGGATTTACCAGAGGCATTCGAACCGGTAATCAGCGATAATTTATTCAGCTGGGAACCATTTTTCACGGGATCTTCAATCAAAGGATGAACCATATCTTCAAAGAGCAATTCCTCACTGCCAATAAAGTCAGGAGTGCAATAGTCCCCGATCGTACGTCTGTAAAATGCTACAGCTATACCCGCATCTATTTTTCCAATTGATTTCCACACTGCCTCATATTTATCCCTATGTTCCTTCAGCATCCGGATGATAAAGAAATAGGAAATAAAGTCGAGCAGGAAGATAATCCGTATGTATTCAAATAATCCTTCTAAGTCCCCTGACCCCTTCCCAAGTGAGACAACCCTTTCCAGGATCAGCATCTTCCGGATAGGTTCAACCGATTGGCTAATGCTTTTGGAATAAGGCCTGAAAGAATCATTCTTTATATTTGCCATACGTTTACCGGTCCTGATGATGCCGGCTACATACGAAATTTCATACAAGCTGATATCAAGGTGTCGGCGATTAGTGTAATAGATGACGATATTCAAACAGATAGACATTATGAGTGAAAGCAGACCGTACTTTATTGAGAAAAATATGACGCCGATGCTTGCAATCGGTAATATTCCACAAATAAAATACAACCAGATATTCTTAATATTTGTATACTCTTTATGAAAAAATGCAGAAGAATTTGTATGATTCCGTTTTCCTAATAACTTCAGGTCATATAATAGCCGAGTTCGTAACGGCTTATTATCTTGCATCAGTTTATAAAGTGGTTCATCACGGTCTTGATCCGTGAGTTGGATAGTATGTAATTGTTGATATAAGTACTCCGAACCTACGGAGGTTTGAGTGTAATTGAGCTTTTGAAATACCTCATTCATTGATAAATCGCGCCATGTGATTTCGTCCACACCGTGCCGTTGACCACCGAGATTCTTCCAGAATGTACTGACCGAGTCGACTGGTTCGTCAATTGAGAAGCTCTTCTTCTCCTGCCATTCTTTTTCTATTATTCTTTTAATCCGTCTTTTTTTCATGAGGTCGCTGAGAAATATGATGACGAGTATAGCTGTTATGATGAATATGTATTTCACTGGGTTTCCTCCTTGCAGGCAATTCTTAACAGTTATATTTTACCATATTCATAGATCTAAGTTTTTGAAATTATAAAAAGCTGTTGAGACTATCTCGACAGATTTTTAAATATGAAGCAACTATTGATTTGTTATCTCCAAATACGACTTCCCATTTTCCAGCAAAATTCAATGGAAATATATCGGTCAAGTTTAAACTAAATTTTTCAAAATAAAAAAAGCACTCATCCCAGATTGGGATAATGCTGATGACATCACTAAATTAAGCCCTATGGAATGACAAAGTCGTGAATCGCCAGTGTCTTACAGCACACATTGACATCAGTCTCCAAATGATAAATCATAAAGTAAGATTCTTAACTTCAAAGACCAGAAAAATCATAACGAAAAAATAATCAAACATAAGGCAGTTGGATAAAAGAAAGGATGTTAACCATTCTCAATTACATACGAATTCTTTTACTAGTAACCGGATTTTCTACCATTCTACTGATTCTAGCAGACACAGCTGTTGAATACTCCGTTGGCCAAAGTGAGGGTATTTTACATTATCTAGGCATTGGATACCTTATCCCTTATCTAATTGGTGTTTCGGCTTTCATTTTTTTTATGATTAACCTGGAAAAAGGGTCACGTGCCCTTTATCTGATTCCATCCATCATTGGTCTGCTGATTTTGCTGTTGCTCGGATTCCTATATGTATTATTGCAACTCTACATATATTTAAGTTTCTGAATGTTGGGGGCTAATCCCCACTTAATCCTCCATTATCGGTAGCACCGTCGAATCCTTAATCTCCCTCAACGCCAAACTCGTCTGTATCTTCGTGATCCCCATCTCATTCAACCTTCTGATAAAGATCTCCAGCCCCTTTCGATCCTTGCAGGCGACTTTTAGAAGATAATCATATTCCCCGGTCAAGCAATGACATTCCAGGACTTCCTCCATTGATTCCAATGTCCCTTCCACGGCTTCCAGTTTTTCGGTGCGGTGTTCGTTCGTGCTCATAAACACGAAACATAATAAATCAAACCCCAGTTTTTCGTGATTCAGAATGGCTACCTGCTTCTTGATATACCCTTCTGTTTCCAAACGCTTTATGCGTGCGTGAACGGCCGGTGCCGATAAATTGACCCGTTTTGATAATTCAAGATTGCTTAACTGCCCGTCCTTTTGCAGCAAATCCAAAAGCTTGAGATCCATTTGGTCCAATACCCTGCTTACCACTGATTCCATGATTCAACCACCCTTTTCAATTGTTCCAAAAACCCCTGATAAAACGATGTACAAATGAATTTCTATAACCATTTATTCTATCATACTTTCAATTATTTCGATTAATCCTCATTATACAATATGTTCTTCTGTAAATCTGATTAAATGTTAAAATTATTCTTATAGTAAATGTCATTGTGCACAGTGGCTCTGTGAAAAGGGGCTGAATGACGTGAAATATCATTATCTATTATTATTGACCAGTCTTCTCTGGGGAGGCAATTTCATCGTGGGCAAAACCCTTGTGGAGCATGCATCCCCGGGAACATTGACGATATTAAGATGGGCGATCGCCATTGTCTGCCTGTTTCCAATGGTCTGGTGGAAGGAAAAGAAGCTCGTTCCACCCGTACGATCGATTCTGCCATTATGTTTAATGGGGCTGACAGGGGTAGCCCTTTTTCAGGCACTCCAATTCATGGCCCTTGAGAAGACCTCTGCGACCAACGTTGGCTTGATTTCCACGTTAAATATGTTTTCGATTGCCGGAATTTCGTTTATTTTTCTTAAGGAAAAGATGAATGCCTTTCAACTGTCTTCCATGTTCTTGTCACTCTTTGGCGTGTTGCTTGTCCTGTCCAAAGGAAACCTGGAAATGGTCTTTTCCTTAGAGTTCAATGAAGGGGACCTGTATATGCTGGCTGCGGTGGTGATGTGGGGCTTTTATTCCGTTTGCAGCAAGTGGGCGATGAAGAGTGTCACGCCCATGATGTCGATTGTTTATTCAGGGATTTTCGGACTTCTCATCCTGCTGCCTTTCAACCTTCATGATTTCCACGTGACGAATGTCGATGCTTCGTTCATTCAGTCGATCTTGTATACGGGTGTGATTTCCACGGTTGTCTGCATGGTGCTCTGGAATATCGGGGTGAATAAGCTGGGGCCGAGTACGTCCGGGTTGTTCTTGAACTTCAATCCTGTCTTCACGGCTTTGTTGGCGTTCGTCTTTTTGGGAGAGAAGATGAATGGGCTGCAGGCTGTTGGAAGTACGATTGTTTTGGCGGGTTGTGTGTTATTTTCGTTGTTGAAGACGAAACCTCGGATGTTCAAGGAAGTTCCCTCGAGCATGCTCTCAAATGAGCCTGTGAAGACATCATAAGGAAAATTAAAATGCTTGGAGACAGATGCTCCAAGCATTTTCTTGCGACTTCTATATATCCATAAAACAACACACTTTCATAAGCGGACATATTCCGCTTATTGAGGAATTCTGCACGAAATATCGAGTAATAGACGGAAATATTCCGCCTATATACTCAAAAAGCTTTAAGTTGGGCCATTTATCCTTGCCTTAAACGGAGAAATTCCGCTTATTTCCCCCAAGCCTACCCCTATTTTGCATGATAACCGGAAAAAGTCCGTTTATTAATCAGGGGACACTCAAAATGAAGGATGAATTCATTTGCCTTTCACTCCAAGTCCGCTAATTTAATAGACGGAGGTTTATCCCATTGACTCTCTTCTCACATACAACACCCGATACCCACCATCATCTTCCTCCATCGAAATGCCACGCCACCCTTCATCCAATAACGCCTGCTGTCCCTCGACATCCCCCATCGGAACTCTTGCAATCTCGGAAATTTCTTCTCCTCCGCCATCTCCATCAAGGCGCTTGATGAAAACATAGCGCAATTGATCGACGTACTTGATCTTAAGGGCAGCAATCTCCATTCCCTGCTTGAACTTATCTTTTAAACTGGGAATATTAAAGGGAGCGACGGTGCAAGCCACATAGGTGAACTTTTGTTCCAGCTCCCCCAGCTCCTGCATGATCAAATGAGCCAGTGTTTGCTGGAGGCGGTTGCCTCTGTAATCCGGGTGGACGTTCGAAATTTCCTGGTAGATGACCCGTGGCAGTTCTTCTGCATCCAATCCAACATCCAGCCCCAGATGTTCTTCGTCAATAGGCGGGACCAACAAAGCGCGGAATGCGATTAATCCCGTCTCTGTAAAGGCTCCGATCATCAGCCCGTTTCCGGTTAGAATATAGTCCAATTCCTCATACGTCAAGGGTTGCAGGTTCTTTTTTTCCGTCAACGTATCCACCACAAGTTCCTGCAGCTGCTGTATTTGATTCATATCCTCTTTACTTAACAAACGGACGGTGTATGATTCATTTTTATTTTCAAGAAACCCTTCGAATAGATAATCCATGATTCCATGCTCCTTAGTCTACGATACTCTTAAACTCAGTCAACTCTTCCAAAATAGCTTTATCTACTGTAACACCGAGGCCCGCTTTATCCGATAGTCGGATAAAGGGAACGTCATAATGCAGGTCTCCGATGTCCTTTGAAAACTTAATCGGTCCCGTCAATTCTACACTAGTGATGACCTTTTTGGAAAAAGCCACATGGAATCCCGCTGCTGACGCGATCGATGACTCGACCATCGAACCGACCTGGCATTCCATCCCTGCCATCTCAGCCATGTGGGCAAGTTTCACTGCCGGGTAGATCCCTCCGCTTTTCATCAATTTGATATTCACTTTATCCGCTGCCTGCTTCCCGATGATTTCACGCATGTCACGAACGCCTTTCAGCCCTTCATCGATCATGAGGGGGATATCTGTCTTCGATTTGATCCGGACCATCCCATCCACATCATCTGCCAAAACGGGCTGCTCCAGCCAATCGATGTTCAACTCTTGAAGATGCCGCAGTGCCTTCAGTGTCTGACTGCTGTTCTTCCAGCCCTGATTCACATCGACCCTGATCGGCACGTCCCACCCGACGCGTTCCCTGACCTTCCGTATTCGTTCAATGTCCTGGTCGATATCGGTTCCAACTTTCATTTTAAAGGATTGAAACCCTTTCTCGATCATACTGGCCGCTTCGTCTGCCATCGTATCCGGCTCTGTTATGCTCAGGACATGGGTAATCTGGAATTCTTCGTGATACCGGCCGCCGAGCAGCTGATAGACAGGCTGATTCACTTTTTTCCCCATGGCATCATAGCAGGCGATATCGATGGCTGCCTTGGCTGTCGGGGCATTGTAAATGGCTTGATCCATCTGCTCATGGATTTTTTCAATATGAAATGGATTCTCCCCGATCAGTTTCGGAGCGAGGGTGTGCTGAAGTACTTGAAATGTGCTTTCCCACGTTTCCCCTGTCACATGTTCATCCGCCACCGCTTCACCGTATCCAATGATGCCTTCGTCCGTCTCCATTTCCAAAATGATTGAAGGCATATCCTCATAGGTATGGTAACTGATGATAAAAGGCTGTTTCAGTGGTAATCGAATCGCATACAGATTGATTTTTTTTATGATCATATGTTAAACACTCCTTAAACTAACAAATTTTCTTTCCTCTTGGTATAATGTCGTTATATAGTCGTTAATTTAGAAAGGAGATTGCCATGAAAACGAAAATCGCCCTGATCGGGTCCAGGGAGTTCATCGAACGGGTCGAGAAGTCCATCCCTTATAACTTGAACAGTATCGAACTGGTCCCTTATATTTACGATGAACCTCAGGAAGCAAGCAAGCTTATGAAAAACCTCACACCTTGTGATGCCGTATTGTTTTCCGGAGCACTGCCTTACTTTTTTTCACAACAAGAATGCAGCACACTATCCATCCCGGTCCTTTACCTGGAACAGGATGAAACGGCCCTTGTGACCTCACTGCTTTATATCCTGCACCATCATGGGATTGAACTAGACCGTGTGTCCATCGATTTGATGGATCGTTCTCTCATCGATCACGCCCAGTCAGACCTACACTTCAAGAACCCGCCCCGATATGTAAAGGATTATAAAGAGAGCCTGCCCCACAATTTTCATATCAACGACTATACAGAATTCCACCAGCAGTTATTTCAGGACGGTCAAACAGAGATGGCTTTAACGAGCATCCATGCGGTTTACGACCAGCTTGTCGAGTTGCACATCCCTTGCATGAGAATGATCGACCCTGCCAAATCGCTCATACGTGCCATTGAGAAAGCTCATTCCCAGTCCCTTCTTTCTAAACGAAAAGCAGCCACGATTGCCGCAGCCCGTCTTTCCGTTCAAGATTGTGAAGGGGAACATGAACGTCTTCATGAACTCGCCCGCTTGATGAAGGGAACACTCCAAAAAAATGAGGATGATGCTTCCCACACAATTTACAGTAATAGGGGAAGCATTGAACATTTCCTGGAAAGCACCGACTTCCATGAACATTCCATGCTTGCAGGGTTCGGATATGGTCATACGGCAGCGGAGGCAGAGACAAACGCAGAGATTGCGTTGTCATTTGCCAGAAAGGCTGATTCTAATAGCTGCGCCTTCATTTTAAATGAAGAAAAAGAGTTATCAGGACCTTTTCCTAATAAAAGCAAGAAACAGCATCTGAAGAATGATACTCCCGACATGCTGTCCCTTGCCAAGCAATTAAAATTAAGTCCGGCGAACTTATCCAAAATCGTTCAATTCTACAAATCCCGTTCGGCCCGTGATTTCACGGCGGCAGAGCTATCTGACTACTTACAAATCACACGACGCTCCACAGAACGGATTTTGAAGAAGCTGGTCGACAATGGTTCTGCCAGGATCATTGGAGAAGAAATGACCTATGCACAAGGAAGGCCACGGGCCATTTATGAACTGACCTTCCCCATTTATTGACCGGTTCAGGAGGAAAGTGTGGCATCCTCCTGCTCCATTGCCTTCATTTCGGTTTCGGTCAGTTTGGTAATGCTGAAGCCCGTGAAGGCATAGATGATGGAAATGATCGGCACGATGAAATTCAGCACCGCATATGGCGCATATTCAAATGCATGGACCCCGAGCGTCCCTAAAATAAAGACCCCGCATGTATTCCATGGGATGAAGACTGATGTCAACGTCCCCCCGTCCTCAAGGGCACGGGACAGATTCTTTGAATGCAGCCCTTTTTCTTTATAGGCATTCGCATACATCCGTGAAGGCACCACGACGGAAATATACTGCTCAGAGCATGATGCATTTGTGGCAAAACAAGACACTACAGTGGAAGCAACCAGGCCTTTCGCTGTCTTTGTCACCTTAAGGATCTGGTTGACGATGGCTTGAAGCATACCTGTGTGCTCAAGGATCCCCCCGAAGGTCATGGCGACGATCGTCATGGAGACCGTGTACATCATGGAGTCGAGACCTCCGCGTGAAAACAGATCATCGACCATCGTATTTCCCGTCTCGATCACGTATCCGCTTTGAAGAGCCGAAACAGCATCCGCAAACGAATCGTGCTGAATGAATACCTGGGCTCCAAATCCAAGAATGATCCCCACAATCAGAGCCGGGATGGCCGGAACTTTCCGGGCAACGAGTACAATGACAAGCAGTGGTACAATCAGTAAAAATGGTGACACGACAAAGCTGTCCTGCAGCACCCCGATTGTTTTTTCGATGTCCTCCGTATTGACTCCGCTTTTTCCAAAGTTCCTTCCTAAATACGCATATACAGCCAGGGCAATCACAAAGCCTGGTATCGTTGTGTAAAGCATATGTCGGATATGTACAAAAAGATCTGTGTTGGTCAGACCCGAAGCCAGGTTCGTTGTATCTGACAGGGGCGACATCTTATCACCGAAATAAGCCCCGGAGATAATGGCACCTGCAATCATCGGAGCCGGGATCCCCATACTAATGCCGATTCCCATGCCTGCAACACCGATGGTCCCCATTGTTGACCAGGAACTTCCGATCGCAAGCGACACAACGGCGCAGATGACCGCAATCGATAATAGGAAAAGCGAAGGTGTGATCATCTTCAAACCATAATAGATCATCGTCGCCACGACTCCCCCACCGATCCACGCACCGATCGTCAATCCCACAAGCATGATGATGACGACGGCCGGTAAAGCAAGACGGATCCCCTTATACATCGCTTCCTCTATATCCTTCCATTTGAATCCAGTAAACCATGCGACTAGTGCAGCCGTGACCGTACCGATGATCAGAGGAATGTGCGGCCCCTGCTCCAACACGACGATTGTGATGGCCATTACGGTGATCATGACTAACAATGGTATGATGGCCAGCCAAAACGACATTTCTTTCTTCATCCAAATTCCCCCTTGATACCCCTTTGTTTTTTGACTATTCCTAATTGTCGTTAAATAGTCGCTATATGAGTATCATAAGGGGAGAAGCTGGAGACGTCAATCCGTTTTTGGTACCGTTTACAATCAGGATGATGTCTTTTTTAACGTCTCAGCTAGTATTTTTGCCGCTTGATTCAACGCTGAAACATTAAACGTCATGTCCGGATGATGCAGTCCTGGAGTCAAATCCGCCCCGACCCCGATCATCGCCGCCTTCACTTCCGGATGCTTGATCGTGTAAAAGTGAAAATCATCACTGCCCGAAGTAATGACCGGCGGAGCCAATGCTTCTTCACCCGCGATGGATACAATCGCTTCCCTCGTTATGCTCTCAGCTTCATCCGACACCTCCGCTCCAGGAGTATAGTCAGTCCAATCATACTCAATCGTGACTCCATACAGCTTAGCAATAGCATCGACTCCATCATTCAGACGGCGTTGTATTTCTTCCATCACCTCATTCTTCTGTGCACGCACATCGATGGCAAACTCCGCATTTCCCGGAATGATGTTTAGGTTCTCCCCTCCGGCAGCAAGCTTTGTCAGTTTGGCAGAATACGATTCAAATGGAGACAAATAGATCGTTTTTAAAAAGGAATGAATGGCCATCAACACATCGATGCTATTCTTTCCCTGATGGGGTCTCGCCCCATGGGCATCAACACCCTTAATTTTCCCTTCCATGTAAATGCCTGCCCCGTGATGAACGGAAGGCGAAAAGGACCCATGTTCCAATTCTTCTTGCGGTCGCAAATGAACCCCGAATAAATAACGGACGTCCTCAAGCGCTCCTTTTTCAATCATGGTCAGCGATCCATTCCCCTTCTCCTCTGCAGGCTGAAAAATGAAACGGATCCGCTTATTTTTCGGAGGATCCTGCAGGCAATAAAGAAGTGCTCCGAGAACCATCGACATATTGGCATCATGACCACAGGAATGATTCGCCTTCATCCCCCCGTCCACCTCTTGCCACAGGGCATCGATGTCCGCGCGAACAGCCGTCACTTCATCCCCTTCCCCTATCTCAGCAATCAACCCTGTCACATCAGAAAATCTCCTGTAGCCCACATTCAGTTCATCCAAAATTGCTGCAATCTTATTCGTCGTTTCAACTTCCTTCCAGCTCACTTCCGGATGAGCGTGGAAATGGGTGAACCATTTTAGTATCTGTTTTTCAATGTTCATACTTTTTCTCCTTTCAATCCTTTTCACTATGTATTCTGAGATGGGGAGGGGAAGTCCTGCTTTTGTAGCATAGATCTGCACTGTTACTTACCACCTTTTAATTGTCTATCACTATTTCCCCTTCTCCTTGAGGTATTTCAAATCCATTAAGATATGACGTTAAAAGTTCTTCAGAAATCGGGAAGGAATTTGCATCAAAACGCTGGCTACGTACCTTAAGTCGTTCACGCAAATCACGTTCTTGAACTTTCAAATAAACAAGCATCCATTTACCTCCGGAATCCTCGATCAGCTTTTTATATCGATTCCTTCTCTTACGGTCCCAAAAACTAAAGTCAATCACCACCTGCTGTTTATCGTGGATTAACTTTATTAAACGGTTGCGTAATGTTACTTCTGCCTCTTTTCTATATTCCTCAAACTTTTCCATTGGGAAATCAATCCCCCAGCGACCATTCGTTGTCCATATTTCTTCATCGATTGAAAGGCGGACAAAACCGGATCGCTCCAATATTTGTGAAAAAGTCGTTTTACCGGAACCCGCCACCCCACACATCATGACCACTAATGGGGTTACATCATTTCGTTCACGGTAGATCAGGTCAAAATTAAACGTATCAAACATGTGTAAGCCCCCATTTCAACAGAATCTGCCTAAACTAAATCCCTTATCAATGCTCTATTCGTCTTCACCAAACGACCCGGAATATCCTTTCGAATGCTCTTCAGCCCGAAATGAAATGTCTCCGGTTTATCTTCAAGCAGGCAATCATGAAACTTAACATCCTTATTCGTAAGGTTGCCCACTAGTTCCTCAACGAATTGAGACTGAGCCATCATATCGACCGCACCGAGATGAAAAACTCCTTTAAGGTGATGAAGAATGATGTATTTTAACTGTTTGGCCAATAATTCATCTGTGAGATGATTACACTCCAGATTGCTGTATACATCAATGGAGCCTTCTTCAATCCCACTTTTGATCTGGTCCAGCCTAGGAGAGTTCTTCCCCCATATTTGCGGAATGCGTATTGTAACGGCCCGTTCCTGTAATAATTCATGCAACAAGTTTTCACACTCTATTTTAAACTGCCCATAAGGTGATGCGGCGTTAGGAGCGTCTTCTTCTGTATGATGCTTCGTGAAGTCCCCATCGAACACATTGGCCGTGGAAAAGTAGTAGAGTGTGCTTTCTGTATGTTGCATTTCCTTTGCGAGTTCCCTGTGAAATTCAAGCTGTTGATCGAACTCGCCTCTTAGGCATGAAATGATGCTATCGGGTCTTGTAGTTTTAACAATGTCTTTCATTTGGTCCGTATCGCTGATTTCTAATTGAAATTGTTTTTCTTGAGGGAGATCTACGGGTCTGGTTGCATAGGTTCCGTATACATCGAAGGAGTCTTTGCATTCTTTTACCAGTGCTTTTCCCACTAATCCGCTTGCTCCGAAGATAAGCAGTTTTTTCATTCTGAAATGCCTCCCATCTTGGAATTGTGTTCTCTCTTGTTTATTCTACTAAACAGCTGCAAAAACCCTTTAATACCCAATAAAAAATGAAAGGAGCAGGGATCGTCCCGCTCCTTTCATTTAATTTGACACTTTTGACTTTTCCCCGATCATAACCGTCAAACTAATCAACGTAACCAAAATGGTTGCACCCATATCAGACAGAATGGCAATCCATAGTGTGAGTAGTCCTGGGATGGTCAGGAGCAGTGCAATCAGTTTTAACCCCAATGCCAGGGAAATGTTGATTTTAATGATATTATTAACCCTTTTCGCAATCTTGATGGCAGAAGGAAGTTTTCCGAGGTGATCCTGCATCAGCACGATATCGGCGGTTTCAATGGCGCTGTCGGTTCCTTTGCCCATGGCGATTCCAAGGTCGGCCGTGGCAAGAGCAGGCGCATCGTTGATTCCGTCACCCACCATGGCCACTTTTCCTTTGCTTGTGAGTTCTTTTACTTTCGCGACTTTTTCGTCCGGAAGGAGACCTGCATAGTAATCGGTCAACCCTACTTGCTGTGCCACTTTTTCTGCGGTCTTGTCGTGGTCTCCTGTCAGCATCACGGCTTGTTTGATACCGGCAGAATATAGGTCCTGTATGATTTCCTTACTTTCTTCCCTGATTTCATCCGTGATGCCGAATAATCCAAGAACGTCTGTATCGCTTGAGACAATCACCAGCGTATACCCATTCGCTTTCATCGTTTGGATCTTTTGCTCGACTTCAGACGGAACGGAACATTCGAGGCTTTTCTCGTTTCCGACTCTGTAACTTTTTCCTTCAATCATGGCAGCTACACCTTGACCTGAGATGGTGTTGATGTCTTCAGGTTCCGAGAATGCCTGGTTTGCTGAGTCGTCGCTTATCTTCTTCATAACCGCTTTGGCGATCGGATGTGAAGATGATTTTTCGATTGAACCGGCAATCCGGAAAAAGTTTTCTTGATCGTACACGGCCATTTCTTCTACATAAGGATGGCCTTTGGTCAGCGTACCCGTTTTATCAAATGCAACGGTATCAATTTTCCCAAGCTGTTCTAGGAAGACGCCGCCTTTTACAAGGATTCCGTTTTTTGCATTGCGGGCAATCCCGGACACGATGGCTATCGGAGACGATAGGATCAGTGCACACGGACAGCCGACTATGAGGACGGCCAGCCCTTGATAAAACCATTCTCCCCAGTCCCCATTAAATAGAAGGGGCGGGACGAGTATCACCAATGCGGACACGATCATGATGATCGGTGTATAATACCGGGCAAATCGATTGATGAATTGTTCTGTCGGGGTCTTGGTTTCCTGAGCCTCTTCGACTAAGTGCAGGATTTTCGCAAGGGACGAGTCTTTGTATTCTTTCGAAATCCTTACCTTGAGGACCCCTTCGTTGTTAATGCTTCCGCCGAAGACTTTCTCATCCTTTTCCTTCTCAACCGGCATGGCTTCACCGGTGATGGCCGCTTCATTTACGGAACTCTTACCGGATTCGACGATCCCATCTGACGGGATTTTCTGTCCTGATTTCACAAGGACGAGGTCCCCTGCTTTCAATGAACTGATCGGGACGACCCTTTCCTTGTCCCCTTCGATCAGGATCGCTTCTTTCGGTGCGACCTTCATTAATTCCTCCATGGACTTCCTTGCCTTCTCCATGCCCATTCCTTCAAGCAGTTCGTTGACGCCGAAGAGAATGGCTACAAGTGTCCCTTCTTTCCATTCCCCAATGGAAAAGGCCCCTATCAAGGCAATTGTCATCAGCGTATCGATGTTGAACTTGAATTTCAGCAGATTCTTTGCTCCCTTGATGAAGGTTGGATATCCGCTTGTCGCAGCAGCGGTCAAATACATGATGATCGGGACCAGATTATCCAATTGCGAATCAACATAGATCGCTGAGAAAAAGATGATGGCCGAAATCCCTAGCAGGATCTTCATTGTGCTGCTGTTCGTATGCTCGTGTGAATGATCATGACCATGTTCATCCCCATGCTCCTTCACAAGGGCCGCTCCATCAGCGGAGAGGATTTTCTCCACTTTTTGCATATCAACGCCTTTATTCAGGACTAATTTGCTGCTATTATAAAGAATTCTCGAGCCTTCCCCGTTTTCCAATTTATTGATTTCCTCTTCCATTTCCCTCGCACAATTGCTGCACGAGAGCCCTTGAAGCTTATATTCATCCATCTTGAACTCCCCCATTGTTTCCTAGTGGTGTCTCGCATGGTGCATCGTTTGCTGAAGCATATTCATGACATGATCATCATCGGCAGAATAGTATAAAGTCGTGCCTTCGCGTCTGTACTTGACCAATCGTAAATTTTTCAAGAAGCGCAACTGATGAGATACGGTCGTTTGAAGCAGCGACAGCTTTTCAGCGATATCATTAACAGAGTGTTCCTTTTGCGCCAATAAATGAAGAATCTTTACACGAGTCGGCTCGGACAATGCTTTAAACGTCTGAGTGACGATAAATAACGTTTCTTCATCAATCTCCACGCACGGTTCATCTATTTTTTCATCCTGTTTACGCCCATTCATCTCCACTATATTTTCCTCATGATTATTATTCTTTCGCATGTCGACACTCCTATTCTATTTCAATATATGACAATGTGTTCATGTATTCTTATTTATATGATAAAAAAAAGAACATGCCACTGTCAAACAGTAATCATTGTTATTTTCAAACAGTTAAGAAATCTGGATTTTTAAGAAAGCTTTTTTTCATAGAAGGTGGTTTCTGATGGATATGGAAGGAAATTTGTCCTCCATACCCTCATAAAGTTGATTGGAGCGGAAGGTGCTCGACTCCGACGGGAATAGCGGGAAAGTTGAGACCCCACAGGGCGAAGCTCGAGGAGGCTCAACTCACGCCCCGCGGAAAGCGAGCACCTGCAGCGGAAATCAACCACCACTCGCTACCATTAATATTCTTTCCAATCTTTTCTAACGATAGATGAACGTTATGTGACATCGACGTTTAACGATTGTGTTCCATCTCACAATCCTGTTAGTATATGAACAGATATCAATATATGATTGATTCTAACACGAAAGGACTTCAATGATATGAAAAATAGATTCTCATTCTTTACGATCATCGTTACCATTGCAGCATTGGTGCTCGGCAACCTGGTCGTAGCGACACATTCAGGTGATGCTTGCGGGAGTGATTGGCCGATCTGTAACGGAAAAATCATTCCGGATATCACCAATTATCGCGTCGTGATTGAATACTCTCACCGGTTATTCACGACACTGCTCGGCCTGGTCATCCTGATCAACGCCATCCTTGCCTGGAGAAAGACAACCGATAAAGCCGTGAAAGTCATCTCATTACTTTCATTGGTTCTGTTATTTACTCAGGCGATGATTGGCGGAATGAATGTCCTGCTTGGCACACCGACCGGTTTCACGACACTCGATGTCATGTTCAGCCTCTTTCTATTAATCTCTCTTATTTTCCTTCATGAAGGATTACAGAGAGGAACTGGGAACATGAAATTGAATGAAGTGAAAAAACCTTTAGTGATTGGGTTTTCAGCCCTTATGCTCGAGGTGTTAATCGGGGCACTCTTTAAACATTTTCAACTCAGCCAATTACTATTTGAAGTAAGGAATACGGATGTAGAACTTGCCAATTTCACGTATGTGATCCACGGATTGCTCGGTATGATTGCTTTATTCTTCATCGGATATGCCGTTTTCCTAGCGTTAAGGTTTAACGTCATGAGGAAATCCGCCTTACTCTTGATCCTCCTAGCCATTTTGACAACCTTTGGTGGATTTGTCGTAAAAACTGAAGAACTGAGCCCAGTGACATCGTCCGTACACATGATCCTGTCCATTTTGACAGTCGCTTTATTGAGCCGGATGACGGCAGTGAGTTATTTTAATCAGAAGAAGAAAGCCAGGCAGATTTAAGTGCCTGGCTTTCTTGTGTCTTCGCACCACCACGTCGCATAATTCACATTCACGTTTCCCATACTAATCCAGATAGACCCATTGAATCGAGGTGAGATCTATGGAATCTGCTGGATTGACTGCAAACGAACTCTATACCATAACAAGCGCGATCATCATTGGAACCATGACAAGGATCCTGACGATCAAAGAAGACTTCAGACAGTATCCGAGCTACCCGAATGGCTATTTCATTCAAATCATTACGGGTTTTGTAGCAGCGGCACTGGGAGCCGTGGCCATTCCCGCATTATTAAGTAAAAACTTCGTAGCTGTGACGTTCCTCACCCTGGCCCTCCAGCAATTCAGGGATGTCCGGAAGATGGAGAAAGAAAGCCTGAGCGACTTGGAAGAAACGGAATTCACTTACAGGGGGAAAGCCTACATAGACGGGATCGCCAAAACATTCGAAGCCAGAAATTATCTTGCCTTTATCGTAGCACTCGTCACGTCTCTTACGATATCCATTCTCCAAAACGCTTTCAATCTGGAGAATCTATGGATCTGTATTGCCGGAGGTGCCTTGATAGGTTTTGCTCTTCTTTACTATTTGCAGAGATTCACCAAGGGTAAAACGATTGGCGACATTGCAGAAGTCAAAGAAGGCAAAGTGGTCGTAAAACATTCCTCCTTGTATGTGGATGATATGTATGTCAGCAACCTGCTTGGTACGGACAATGCTGAGAAGCTGTTTTCTGAAGAAGGAATGGCCGTTGTCATCTATCCGAAAGAAAATCATTTCAGGATCAACCTTGATAACTTCGGTCAGCGTCAGGCCGCCTTATTCGAAGCATGCCGGGCATTGGGGGTCAAACGGTATCAGTTTACAAGAAAAGATTATGAAGACGGCAAGGTCATGATCACCCTTGTGCCGATCAAACGCGACATCGATGCGTTCATTGAGGCCGTCAAAAAATGTCCATTACTCGAAAGCACGAAAAAATCTCATGCTGTCATGAAAACCAACTTGAAAGGGTGATGCTTCTTGGGCAGGGAAAATTCAATGAAACCACCTTATCAAATACTAGCTTACTTAACGTCAAACCGTGACAGAGTCATCAACGGGGGACCGCTTCTACTATACAGTGAGGATCTTGAGGAATTAAAAGAGATGACCGTTGATATCGCAAAAGGATTAAAGGCTGACGTTGTTCAGATGACCAACGGGGATTACTTGGTTATCAGGATATAGAATAAGCCATGGGGCCATGGCTTATTCTTGATTCGTTCCTTCTATTCAAACCTCACTTTTCTCAACCCAACCATCAAAAACACAACTGCAAACCCGAGCAGGATCCCTACAGGTGTAACGATATCCGTGATATCTCCGCCCCTTACCGTCAACTCAGCAAACCCTTCCATCCCCCAATACTGTGGAAGGAAAGTTGAGATATGCTGAATAAAGTCCGGCATGATTTCAACCGGCCAGTAGACGCCGGCGATCATACAGGTGGAGATGATGATCAGGTTCCCGAAGACCGATTGCTGTTCTGACGTTTTGACGAATCCGGCAAGGAAAAGTCCAAGTCCGATGCTGCAGAGAAGCAGACTTGAAACGAGAATCATATTGGCGAACATATTCCCCCATTCGATGTGAAAAATCTTCTCTGACAGAGTCATCAAGATTCCGAATTGGATCCAGCCGATGACGAAGAATGCCAGCATGTATCCACATAATACTTCCACTTTGGTGGCAGGAGTGGACATCATCCGGTACCATACCCCGTTTTGTCTCGCCTCGAGTAGGATACCGGTGCTTGATAGCATGGCGATCATGACGAACATGATCGTGAAGCCTGCTGAACGCGCCGTCAAATTGTTCATCGATTGCCTATTTTCATTTTTCGTAACAGAGACGGTTTCAACAGCTACAGGTACCAAGGTCCGTTCATCCGAGATTTTCTCCTGGATGAGGGCCGGACTTTCTCCCGTTGTCTCTTGATAAAATTTTGCAGCAGCTGTACTTACCTTCTGTTTCACGAGGCTGTCATTGATGAGCTGTTCCACAAGTGCCGCCCCTTCGAAGGAAGGTCCTGAAACAAAGACGACTTCCGGTGTTCCCTCATTTTGAAGCGTTGATTCGAATCCTTTTTCCACCGAAAGATATCCCGTTATTTCCTGGTTGTCGAACTGTTCGGCAACTCTCTTGCTATTTCCTTTTGTAAATGTAAAAGAATCGCTTGCTTTCATTTCATTGATCAGGGTCTGTGACGCCTCCGTCTGGTCTTCGTCCACTACGGCAATCTCCGGCTTATATTCCCCGTCTCCGGTTATGACTCCCCCGAAGATGAAGGTGAATAACAGGGGCATTCCGAACAGCAGCAGAAAGGCACGGCGATTTTGAAAAAGTCGTTTCACTTCAAATCGGGCTATGCTGATGATTTTTCTCATCCTATTTCTCTCCTTATCTAAGCTTTAATTTCAATGAACCGATCCACAATGCCAGAAGACCGCTCAGTACGAGTACGGTGACAGGCAGGACAAGACTATTCCACGACGTTCCGTTCATGATATCGAGAAAGCCGCCGAGGGCCCACTTATTGGGGGCGATGGAGGCGAACTTCTGTAAGGCGTCAGGGAACGATGCCAGTGGGATCATTGAACCACCAAGCAGGGCGAGGACCTGCACGCCGATTCCCCCGATGGAATCTGCTGTTTTTTCATCCGTAAGGAATCCCGCAAGCAACATGGCAAGACCCGAAACCGTAACGGAGTACGCGAGGCCCAACAGGAGAAGCTGCCATCCATTGCTGCCCCAGTCCACTCCAAATAACAACCGGGTGGCGATGATGAACACCGTGAACTGGAGGATCGTGAACGAGAGGGTACCCAGAAACTTCCCTCCCATAATGGATGAGTGACGAATCGGACTGACCATCAGCCTTGCCAATGTATCGGTATTCCGCTCCTGAAGGATGGTTTTGGCCCCAATCGTGGTGTTGAATAGAATGAACATGACACCCATGGCAGCAGCATAGTATTGCATGCCTGAAAGAGGCTCCTTGCCGTCTTTTTGAGTGATGACCCCGTTTTCCTTTGAATCTGCAATCGTAGAAAGTTTTTCTGATAGATCCTTCATGGCAGCGGAAAGATCGATATTCTGATTGGACACCGGCACAGCCGATCCCAACTCCTGACCCATGGTCCGTGTAGCCGCCGATACCGTAGCCACGCGGTTCGTGAAGGATTCGGTGATAGTGGAAAGGATGGTGTACTGAATCTCCTTACCAGGATCTTTGTAAAGTTTGACCGGTACGGTTTCCCCGTTCACTATCCCGTCTCCCCAACCGTCCGGGATGACGAGGCCGCCATCCACCTTCCCCTCCTCGATGGCGTCCCGCAAATCGGATTCTGTTTTATAATTTTTTAAAGTGATACTGTCCTTCAATTCTTTTCCCTGCAGGGTGTCGTGCAGGAATTGATCTGTCAGCTCATCTTGTGAGGTAACGACGACTCCTGCAGTCAGTTCTGGCAGCGATCCATTTTCACTGAAAGCGCTGCTTAAAGCAGATCCAAGGATGGCTGTCAGGACGATCGGCATCAATAATAGTGTGATAAAGGACTTGCGATCCTTGAGGCGGATCCTGATATCTTTCCATGCAATGGTGAACATGCTCATGTCTATCTCCTCCTAATCCCGTAACGTTCGTCCTGTCAGCTGCAGGAATAGCGTCTCAAGATTTGATTCTTTAATTTCAACAGATTCAATCTTCAATCCCGCATGGACGGCTGACGTGATGACCGAGGCCACGGCTTCCTGCGGGTTCGGTGCAAATACTTCGATGATGCCGGCTTCCTGTTGAAAAGCGATTCGTGGTATATCTTCCGCCTTTTCCAACTCCCGCATCACATCATCCGATAGATTTTCCACCTTTATCTGAATGAAGCTGCTTCCCGTTAGTCGGCTGCACAATTCCGACTTCGTCCCGAGGGCAATCACTTCCCCATGATCCATGATGCCGACGCGATTACAAAGGAACTCCACTTCCTCCATGTAATGACTCGTGTATATGATGGTCATGCCTTTTTCATTGAGTGCTTTGACGGTTTCAAGGATGTGATTGCGCGACTGTGGATCGATCCCCACCGTCGGCTCATCCATGATCAATAATTCCGGTTCGTGCATCAAGGCGGCTCCGATGTTGATTCTCCGCTTCATCCCTCCGGAGAAGGTTTCAATCCTATCTTTCCCCCGCTCCTTCAGACCGACGATTTCGAGGACTTCCTCCACCCGACTCTTTGCCTGTGCTCCGGTCAGACCGTACATCTTCCCCCAGAACAACAGATTATCCCTTGCTGACATCGTTGGATACAGGGCAATTTCCTGAGGGACCACCCCGATTTTCTTTTTAACCAGCAACGGAAATTGTTTCACCGATTGACTGGCCACGAGCACTTCCCCATGATCATACGGGACAAGTCCGCAAATCATGGAAATCGTCGTTGATTTCCCCGCTCCGTTTGGTCCCAGCAATCCGAACGACTCCCCCTTTTCGATCATAAAGGATACATTCTTCACGACCTCGTTTTTTCCATAGCTTTTCTTCAGCTCTTTCACTTCCAACATATCGCCACACCCTTTTTTCATTGACTATAGCTTAAGTATAGCGGGGATCTTCCTTTTCCAAATCCCTCCTGCGATAGAATTTGAACATAAAAAAATACAGCTTTGATAGCTGTATTTCATAGGAGTACTATGCTGAAAGTCATGGTTCAATAATGTGTGATGTGATAGCGGACGGCAAAGATCGCCGCCTGGGTGCGGTCCCTTAACTCGAGTTTGCTGATAAGATTGGACACATGATTCTTTACGGTGCCTTCGGATATATACAGTTTCTCCGCAATTTCCTTGTTGTTCAGTCCGAGACCGAGCTGTTGAAGAACCTCCAGTTCCCGTTCCGTCAGTTCCTTCACGATTTCCGGGACTGTGTGGATTTGTTCTGCCGGCTGATTTCGTCTCATTTCCCTTACGATATCCGCCGTCAGCTCTTTCGGTAGCACCATGCCCCCCGATTGAACCGTCATGATCGCCTGGACGATGGCATCCGTCGGCATATCTTTCAGTAAGTATCCACTCGCCCCTTCTTCCAGTGCTTCAAAAATGAGCTCGCTGTCGTTGAAAGTAGTGAGCATGAGGACCTTAATGTCGGGATAGTTGGTGGTAATCAGTTTTGTTCCTTCTACTCCGCTAGCAATTGGCATGCGGATATCCATTAGTACGATGTCCGGACGGAGCTCCCCGGCTTTCTCGAACGCTTCCTTTCCGTTTGACGCAACCCCTGCCACTTCGATTTCCTGTCTTAAATCCAATATTGTGGCAAGTCCGTCCCTCATTAATTCCTGATCATCGACGATTAGAATTCTGACCATTCATGATCCCCCCATTTGCCATTTCATCTCTATTAACGGCACCGTTGCTTTCACACGGAACCCTTCTTTCGTACTTTCAAAGACGGTGGTCCCTCCATGTTCGTGGATTCTGTCCCTCATATGCTTCAAGCCGAATCCGGGATTGATATCCGCCGACCCTTTTCCGTCATCCTGAATTCGGATTTCCACCTTAGATTCAGAAACTTCCAGCATGACACTACATTCCTTCGCCTCCCCGTGCCGGACGGCATTGGTGATCGATTCCTGTATGACCCGGGTCAGGTCAAGCTGGATGGAGATTGGGATGGTGGTCACATCCCCTTTAACGGTAAAACTGGAGAGGAGACCCGTCATCACCTGATAATCCTCCAGCAGTTTGCGGACTGTTGGGATGAAGGATTGCGGCTGATCGTGATCCTTCAAGGTCCTGACCGACAGGCGGATTTCCTGGAGGGTCTCCCTCGCCAGGTCTTCACAGAGCTCCAGCTTCTGTCTGCTCATGTCAGGACGTGAATCCATCAGCTCCTTCGCTACCTGAAGCTGAACAAGAAGCGCCGTCATCTTATGACCGACCGTATCATGGATTTCCCCGGAAATCCGGTTCCGTTCACGGATCAGCGTCAACTCCTCCACTTGCTTTGAGTAGTGATGTAATTGTTCATGGGCGGACGTTAACGCTGTATGAGTTTCCTGCAACTCCCCGTACTGGGTTTCAATTTTTGCCCGTGCATGGAACAGTTTATGTATGAGCCGTCCGACGACTGCTTCGAACACAATCAAGCTGAAATTGATGAGATTTTCCAAGAGTGAAAATGTGCCTGTAACTTCATAAGTATAGTACATAGAGCTGAACCAAATGATGAAAAAGGTTAAGCTGAAGCCCCATAGGACCCGGTTATCTTTAGCAGACAAGAACAGTGTCACTGCATTTACGCCAAACAGGATCAAATACAGAGACGATCCAGGATAAAAATAGACAAACCCTGTAATGAGGATGAAATCGAGGGCAAGGGGATAATAGGTCTGATTTCGAGTAGACGCCAGTAAAAAATGATTCAGTATAAATCCGATTCCCGCTATGATCACATACATGGTTTGTGCCGTTGATGGTGTACCAACAGAAGAATAATAGATGTAACTGATCATGGTGAACATGACCAGACGGAGAATGCTTAAGAAAGTCAGTTTCATGGAATCACCTCTATCGTGAGATCTCTCTTCATGCCTGTACATAGAGGTAGAAGATATTACCATTATAATCTTATTTGGGTGGTTTGGTAAGGTGGGGTTTGTAGATAAGATACTATGACACTAAAAGATTACAATCCCTGTAGTTGGGTAAAAAAACCATAAGTGAAAATTACAAAAATTAACAAGGAGGCGTTCCGATGAATCGCTGGTACTTTCCATTTGTTGTCGGGATCATTATATTTATGTTCTTATTCCTACTTGGAGATTATGAGATGGGTTTGATTCTGACATTGAGTGGTGGATTTACTCTCGGTTTTTTTCTTATGTATTGGTTTAATCGGGGGAGTGATAAGGGGGAAGGTAGGCGTTAGTTAGAGGTGAGGCTTAATGGGATCATTTGGTAAAATACGCAATTAATTTGAAAATGACGCAATTATTCTTAAAAAGACGCAATCATCGTCGATTATGACGCAATTAATCCCTCTACCCCTCCCTCTTCAAGACCATTACGACCAAAAAGGAGCACCAACCCCATGAGCAGGGTTGGAACTCCTGGGTCTTACGTATTCTTGAACCCTTTCACCCTATTATCCTATGATTTTTTAACATTTTTAACAAAAACCAGTCCCTGATCAGTGGTTGTATAATCTTCCCCTACTCCTTCACCATCCCCGTTGTCCCAACTCCTTCCACTCTTCATCCCAAACTTCCCTCAACGCCCCCCTGAACAGCATATCCAATTCACCCGTTGGATCCGGAATGTCTTTTTTAATCGACTTCGCATACGCTTCTATATGTTCAATTTCTTTTTGAAGATGTTCATTGAGGGCATCCAGCCTCGGTTCGAGATAGATCTCTTCTCCCTCTCTCTTCTGTTTTAACAAATTCCCAATCGAATCCTTCCATTCACCCTCTAGCCACAGTTCTTCAAACAGCTCTTGAAATTCAATCGGAGGGATCGAATCATATTTCTCGATCCATTTGGCAGCCAGCAGGGGACGGAGCACATTCAAATACTTTTTGACCATTACATCTTCTCCCTGAACTAAATCCCGAAAATTCCCCTTTGCCATGCTCACATAATGATGCATACAGGAAACGGGGGAAAAGGTCTTCTGCTCCAGTTCCTCCATTTGATCAATGGTGGTGTAAGACTGGTAGTAGACAATCGTTGATTGTAGCCACTCGAGAAGAGGAGGATTCGATTTCCGGAATAACCTCAGTGCCTTCGTCAGCTCCCATCCGCTTATATCCAACAACGGCTCAATCGGAATCGAGACGGAATCCCTCGCAGGAATTTCGATCACATCTCTCTTTTGATCAATGGATAAATACCAGTCTGGCTTATGGATATAAATGAAGCGGACATCATAGTCGCTGTCTTTAGAGTGAAATCCCCACGCCCTGCTTCCGGATTCACAGGCAAATAAAATTTTTACATCGTGATCGATTTCGATTTGATGGATGACGTCGACGATATGTTCTTTCATGTTTTTGACCTCCAGTCGATGGATCTTGTAAGTTTAGATTCTACTTCAAATGATCAATCTCCTTTAATTTCACAAAAAGCTCCCAGTTGACAAAAACCAAACAAAAATATAATATGTTTATAAATTAACCAACGAATTTAATTATAGTTTATATAATAACCAACAAAAGATTAGGACGTGTGAAGAAATGGAACTTTCCAACCTGTTTTGGAGTGCCTCTTTGGAAGAAATGAAAAGAGGCTATATGGAAGAAGAGGATGCATTTGTTTGTCTTTTGTGCGGAGAGAGTATTGAAAAAGGCATGGTCTATCCACACGAAGATCGATTTTACCTGGCAGAAAAATATATGGGGGTTCATATTGACCGTACGCATATTTCTGTGTTCGATTATTTAATCGGGATGGATAAAAAGCTCACGGGTCTGACCGATCACCAAAAGCGTTTATTGACCCTCTTTTATCAAGGGAAAAATGATAAGGAAGTTCAAGAAGAATTGGAGATCGGCAGTGCGTCTACGATCCGCCATCACCGGTTTGCGTTAAAAGAAAAGGAGCGTCAGGCCAAGACCTTTCTGACCATGATGGAGTTACTGAAAGAAAAAGATGAGAACGCCCCGACGTTTGTACCCGTTCATCAAACCGCCACCATGGTAGATGAACGGTACAATATCACACAGGACGAACAGGATCACATACTGAAGAAATACTTCTCCGACGGGACATTGACGAAATTTCCGCCAAAGGAAAAACAAAGGCTCGTCGTCCTTCGTGAGATTTCGAAACAGTTGAAAAAAGACCATGTGTACGATGAAAAAGAGTTAAACGAGGTACTAAGAGGTATTTATGAAGATTACGTTCTCATCAGAAGATACATGATTGAATACGGCTTACTCGACCGGAAATCCGACGGAAGCCAATATTGGGCAAAAAAATAAACGGGAGGTCTGTACCATGGATCGAAAACGGGAGTTAAAACAACAATACAAAGAAACACCGGTTGAAGCGGGTGTCTTTCAAATTACAAACAAGCAAAACAATAAAATGTATATCGGAAGCACGAAGAACTTGAAGACCTTGAACGGGATTAAGTTCATGCTTGATAACAATGGATTCACGACCAGTAAAGCGTTACAAACTGCATGGAAAGAGTTTGGCAAAGACGCTTTTACCTTTGAGGTGCTGGAAAAATTGAAAAAGAATGATGATCCATTTGTTACGGAGAAAGAAGCTCTGGCTGAGCTGGAGGAAAAGTGGTTGGAGAAAATGCAGCCTTATGGGGAGCAGGGATATAATCAGAAGCAGGCAAGATGATCACAAGGACGCTCAGAGTCATTTTTTCTGAGCGTTTTTAATGGGCTTTTTTCATTAACTCCTGCAAAGATCCATTAAACTCTTCCCAGTGACCGTCCTCACATATTTCTAACACTTCCCCATGCCCTGAAATAAACTCTATGTTCTTATCCCCATCTGTAAACGTGGTTATTGGCAACTTCACTTTCAAAGAAGTAATCTGCTCGTTGTGCGCTAATAATATTTCGTAATCAGAAGCCTCATCAGCCCCTTTTCGTACTTCATCCCCTATCCTTGAATATACAATCGTGTCTTCCAATTCTGCTGCCACTTCTCTTTGTTGGTACAACCTCTCGAACATGTCCCGATACGTTATGGTTTTGGTTTCGGTTGAAACGTTCTTGTTATGCTCAAATGAATACCATTTGGCTGAAGCGATGATCGTATGGAGATTGGCCAGTATGGCGACCAGCAGGATCACGCCCAGTACAATACTTATTATTTTCAAGTATCGCTCCCCTCCTGTCATCAAAAAAATAGAAACAACTGCACCATATATAGATTCCACATTGAATGAGCCACCATTGCCGGCAGGATCGATTTGGTTTTATAAGCGGTCATCGTTAAAAGGAAGCCAGCCAGTACAGTGAAAAGCCAAATTTCCGATGGGTGGATGAGTCCAAATAAGATCGATGTAATGCCTACTGCCCAAAATGGCTTTACGAATTTTAAAAGGACCGTCAACAAAATGCCCCTAAATATAATTTCTTCAGAGATTGGTGTCAGGACCGCCACATCGACCGTCTCTCGCCAGCTGCTTGCATGGAGCATATGATTGTTGAAGTAAAAAATATAGTATTTGTCGATCAGTACTTCGAAATGGAGACTTACGTGCAATAATACGTAAGGAAGCATAAAGGTGAGAAAAATCCATAGGTAGGTTTCTGGTTTCTTGAAGACTTCCACTTTCAATAGTGGAACGATGAATGTCCTGATATTCTTATAACCCAGCGTGACGGCCATAAAATATAAAAACCAAATGAGCCCTTTCAGTCCGTCATAGTTTTGAAGGGGCAGTTGATTGATGACATAACCCGGAAGAGCCAACATGGTCAAATAGATTAATAGCGTTTTAAATCTAATGTTCGATGCATCTGTTGTAACAGGTATTGGTTCATGTGCAGGTGAACTGTTTAGCATGGAATCCCCTCCGCTCTGCTATAACTTCTTTTCCAGAATGATCTTATGCAAGCCTTTCACATCTGTATACGTATCGATGACATCAAAACCATTCTTGTTATTGAGTATCAGCATACTGCGCCATTTTCAAGTAAATTGTTTAGGAGAAAGATAATGTAACAGTTCATCCAACGATTGAATCTCTTCATCTGGCTTTGTATCAGAATCGTTTTCCATCCCACTTGGATTGAACCATATACCCTTGAGGCCAGCACCTTGAGGCCCTTGAACATCCTTCTCGAGATTATCCCCGACGAATAATGCGTCTTCCGGATGGACTTGAAGTTTATTCAGAGCCAATTGGAATATTCGTGGATCCGGTTTCTCCAATCCGACTTCCTCGGAAATCAAGATAACATCAAAACATTTATGTAAACCGGAATTCATGATCTTTGCGTTTTGTCTATATACGGTGCCGTTTGTGATGATGGCCACTTTCATATGCTCCTGGACCCTCTTCACCAGATTAACGGTATGCTCACTGATCGAAAAACATTGAGGAAATTGTTGATTCCAGAATTCTTGAGGCTCCGGCAACCGGTATACCGGTGGGCATTCATCAAAAAAAGATTGGAATACAGCTGTTTTATCACTGACGCCATAACCATCATGATCATACTCCTTGAACTTACGCAGCATCTCCGTTTTCAACCTATCCTCTACATTCCCATAACACTCTTTCAACATGATATGAAATATGCTATCCACTGCCTGATTTCGATCGAGTAAAGTATCATCTAAATCAAACAGAATAGCTTTGTATTTCCTCATATCCATCACTCCTTACTACCAATTATTTCAAATTCCCCCCGCATACTCAAGATAAATTTAACTAGAGAAGGGCTCACCCTGATTTTGGGTAAGCCCTTCGTTACATTACACTCTTACAAAGATCCCTAATCGAGCTCCATCCAAATCAACTGTCTTCATGCTTTCTCGTTTCTCAAACGTCATGCTCTTGATCAAGAGACTGCCCTGCAGTAAATCTTCAAATTGCTCCACTACCTCTTTCATCGAATCATCCACATCCAACACCAGATGCACACGCTGTTCCACCGGCAGATTCAGCTCTTTACGGTACTGCTGGACGGCACGAACCAGTTCCCTGGCCTTCCCTTCTTTCCGCAGATCTTCTGTGATGGTTGTATCCAGGAATACGCTGAACTGAGAGTTTGAAGCCATTTCCAGTCCTTGATGGGTTTTTTGATGAACAATGAGATCATCTTTCTCGACTGAAACCTTTTCTCCTGCTGGAGATTCAAAGTCAACATACCCTTGTTCCACAACCTTCTTCGCTTCTTCAGAAGATAACGTTTGTAAATGCTTCTGAGCGACACCTACGAGTTTTCCGAGTTTCGGACCGGCAGTCGGGAAATTCAGCTTCACTTCATACTGTACGGAATCTCCTGCGGTGTCCTGTAGTTGAACGCTCTTCACGTTGATTTCATCTTTGATGATGTATTCATATTTCCATAGAGGTTTTGTATCTTGTTTAGACCCAACAACCGTAAGCTCGGATAGGGGCTGTTTCGTTTTAATGCTTGTCATATTCCGGGCGGACCGGGCAAGCTCGACGACTTGCAGCACATGGTCCATTTCCAGTTCAAGGGCCGGGTTGATCTCCTCTTGTTCAGCTTTAGGGAAATCGGCCAGATGCACGCTTTCACCCGTCAGGTTCATATGGATATCTTCTGCGATGAACGGCGTGAACGGTGCCAGTAACCGGCTCACACTGACCAATACCCGATGTAACGTGTGATACGCCGCCAGTTTATCTTCATTCAGCCCTTCACTCCAGAACCGTTCACGGGACCTCCGGATATACCAGTTACTCACCTGATCCACCAGGATGGATAACTCTCTTGCTCCTGCCGTAAAGTCATACCCATCTAAATGTTCCGTGACAAGTCTGGTTACCGAATTCAATCGTGATAACATCCACTGATCAAGCAGGGAAGGTGTTCCGGCTGCATGCTTTTCAGGATCGAAACCGTCGATCATGGCATACATGGTGTAAAAGGAATGCACGTTATTAAGCGTGTCGACGAGCTTTGATTTTGCCTGACTGACGACGTTCTCTGAGAAGCGCTTATTATTCCATGGGGCGCTGTCTGCAAGCAATGCCCATCTGAGAGCATCGGCACCAAACTTATCGACCAGTTCCATTGGATTCATGACATTCCCTTTACTCTTAGACATCTTACGTCCATCTTCATCGAGGATATGACCGAGTGATAAGACGCGCTTATAAGGCGCTTTCCCTGTGAAGAGCGACGAAACCGTCAATAGGCTGTAGAACCATCCCCTTGTCTGATCCACTCCCTCCGCGATTACATCCGCCGGGAATTGTTGGTGGAATAACTCTTCATTCTCGAATGGGTAATGATACTGGGCAAATGGCATCGAACCGCTGTCGAACCAGACATCGATGACTTCTTTTGTCCTTTTCATCTCTTGGGAACAGGAGGGACATTCCACCGTCACTTCGTCGACATACGGTTTATGAAGCTCAAGACCCTCTCTCCAACCGCTTTTCGCATGTGCTTTCAGCTCGGCAACACTTCCCGGGACGAACTGTTGGTCACAATCCCCGCAAACCCATACGTTAAGAGGTGTTCCCCAGTAACGGTTCCTGCCAAGGTTCCAATCGACCATATTTTCAAGGAATTTCCCGAAGCGGCCATCTTTCATATGATCTGGATACCACTCAACGGATTGGTTGTTCTTGATGATCGTATCTTTCACGGCCGTGGTCTTGATGAACCAGCCTTCCATCGCGTAGTAGATGAGCGGTGAGTCACAGCGCCAGCAGTGCGGATAGCTGTGTTCATATTTTTCTTTGGAGAAAAGAAGGTTGCTGTCTGCCAGCATCTTGATGATTTTAACATCGCTATCCTTGGTGAATTCCCCTTGGAGAGGCTTGAAATCACTGGTGTAACAACCCTTCTCATCCACGAAATTCACGAAATCCAATCCGCTTTCTTTGATGGCATTGTAGTCATCTTCCCCGTGAGCAGGAGCCAGATGAACGATCCCGGTTCCGCTGTCGTCGGTTACAAATTCTGCGGAAATCACTTCATGCCCGCGCTCAAGTGTAAGATTGTCGAATGGCGGTTGATAGGAAACGCCAACAAATTCACGTCCTTTATGCTCACTGACCAATTCGTAGTCGTCTCCGATCACCTCGTTCACAAGGTTTTTCGCCAGGATATAGGTCTCTTCCCCGCGCCTCGCTTTCAAGTAATCCACGTCTTCATGAACGGCGAGTGCCACATTTGAAGGAAGTGTCCACGGGGTCGTCGTCCATCCAAGAAAATACTCATTCTCGCTTCCTTCCACCTTGAATTTAGCCGTCGCGGAAAGATCTTTTACATCCTTATATCCCTGAGCTACCTCATGGGAGCTGAGAGACGTTTGGCAGCTCGGGCAGTATGGGACGACCCGATGCCCCTGATAGAGCAAACCTTTTTCATGGATTTTCGAAAGGATGTGCCAGACACTTTCGATATAATCATTTTGAAGGGTCACATAAGGATCATCCATATCCACCCAGTATCCGATGGCTTCTGTGAACGTACGCCACTGTCTCTCATAATCAAATACACTTTTTTTACATTCTTCAATGAATTTCTCTACCCCATATTCCTCGATTTCCTGTTTACCCGAGACGCCGATTTTCTTTTCAACGCCGAGTTCCACCGGGAGTCCGTGGGTATCCCATCCTGCCTTCCGTTTCACTTGATACCCCCGCATCGTCTGATACCTTGCGACGAAATCTTTGATCACACGACCGAGGACATGCCCGGCATGCGGAAGACCGTTGGCCGTCGGGGGACCTTCGTAGAACACGAATGTCTTTTCACCTTCACGGTTTGCCACTGACTTTTCAAAAATATGATTCGAATTCCAGAAACCCTGGATTCGCTGCTCTCTTTCGACCGACTTTTCGTTTACATTTACCTTCTCCATGTCATCACACCTTCTTTTATATAAATAAAAAAACCCGCCCCTAACCTAAGTTAGGGACGAGTTTGTAACCCGCGATACCACCCTGATTCTGTCCATAAACCCGACTTCAAGTTTACGTGACAGCGCTCATTCAACGTACAATCATACGCGTTCCTTGTAACGGCGGAAATCCGTCAAAGCTTAAGAACCCTTCAGCTTTGCTTCTCGGAGAGGATATTCAATATGATCTGAACGTTGACTTCCACCAAATCGTCAACTCTCTGTAGAACAGACTCCATACCTACTCGTTCTCGTCATAGAATGTAAGTGTTATGTTACAATTAATCTATACGAAACAGGTTAATTTTGTCAATACTTTATTTTATTCTTGGCGGAAAATGATTCATTTATTCACTATTCTTTACTAACGAATCACATTATGTATATAATAAAAGTAGTTAAGTACACTAAAAAAGGAGCCCTGACGGCAATCAGGACTCCTCCACAACATAAACTGCATGGAAAGTGCAGCGGCTCACTCAGAGTCAATCGAAACAGAAGTAATCATCAATGATCCTCATGAGCGGTGGGGACGATGGTTACTTCTTTTTTTGTGTAACCGCGACAATTGCTACAATCAATGTTCCAAAGGCAATCATAATTTGCAATACATCTCCTACAGCAATCATTAGCGTATCACCTCCCTTCACTTGGGAGTGTGAGCCGCTACCCCATCTTCCGTATTATGTTGTGTCCTTCCATTATATCACAGACGAACGTCCGTTTGCTCCCTTTCGAATGGACCAATCTGAAAATTTGGTTAGGTAAGCGTACACATTCTTAAAAGAATATTTCAATGTGAATAACGACGTTCACAGGTGATTCCATGGAGTAGTCTCACCTAAAATGCCTAATACCAAGACCCAAGGAACAAAATTAGTTCTAAAGTAATGGTACAATATACACCTGTCACTGAGAATGGATCGATCTTCCTCAAGGAGAGACAATGAAATATAATTTAGGCGATACTGTAGAATACGAAGATGAGTTGTACACCATATTCTGGATTTATGATTCTGAATATGTGGAATTGGGTTCTGAAGATAAGAAATGTGTGTTGGCGAAGGCGGAAGATATTAGGTTGATTAAAGCAAAGTAAAGAGGGACAATTGATTTTTAGTATTGAAGTAATGCGGTAAGATCGCCCATCTCAGTGACTATCTTTAATAGAAGCGGAATCGTTTGTATACCACCGCTTCTCGCTTCATGTTCATCTTATCTGCCAGATCAAAAGACACAACTAGCTTCTCTCTCTAGTTGTGTCTTTTGATGCCTACTGGTCAAGACCCCTTCACTCTGTGTTTTTCCCACAATAGTTAAACTTACCCAGTAAGAATATCCTCTTTTGGATAACGGATTTTATCCTTGGTCGTCTTCGCCAAAGAGAAGGCCAATGTCAATGGACCAAGCTTCCCTGTAAACATGATGAATATAATGACTATTTTACCTATCCATGACAATGAACCTGTCAATCCCATGGAAAGCCCAACCGTCCCAAAAGCTGATACCACTTCAAATATGATTTGGAGGATGGGTGAACCATGCTCGCTGATGGTCAAGATAAATATCCCGGTAAATACTAATAATATACTAATCATCGAGATGGCCAATGCCTTAAAGATGAATGCTCGATCTATCGTTCTGCGGAAGACTCTGATTTCACTTCGATCATTTAAGAACGAAACAACCGACAGAAGAATGACGATGAAAGTCGTCAGCTTAATCCCTCCACCTGTTGAGGCACTGCCTGCTCCGATGAACATCAGGAATATAATAAGGAGGATGGTCGAAGGTTCCATACTTCCTATATCCAATGTATTGAATCCGGCGGTCCTTGGGGTTACCGCCTGGAAATAAGAACCCAGCAGTTTATCCTCCAACGGCATACCACCGATTGTTTTTGGATTACTGTATTCCAATACAAACACAGCCAACATGGCTGCTATGTTTAGAATCAGGGTGCCTATGAGCATTAATTTCGTATGAAGGGAAAATGTACGGATGGTTTTTGAATACCAAAGGTCTGTCAGAACCGTAAATCCAATTCCACCAATAATAAATAGACCTGTAATAACAAGATTTACGATAGGACTACCCACGTATCTCATTAAGCTGTCTGGCCATATCGAGAAGCCGGCGTTATTGAAGGCAGAAATAGAATGAAATAATGAATAATAGAGGCCTTTCCCCCATCCATATTCAGGGATCCATTTTGCTGCGAGTAATGCAAGTGCAATCCCTTCCACTATGAAAGAAAAGAAAAATAAGTGCTTAACAAGTCGAATGACTCCACCCACCGAGGTTTGATTAAGTGCTTGTTGAATCAAGAGACGTTCTTTGAAGCCGATTTTCTTTCCCAGCATTAGATAGATTAATACAGCAAATGACATGATACCTAGTCCACCGATCTGGATGAGGCACATTATGACCACTTCGCCGAATAAAGTATAGGCAGTCCCTGTATCAACGACGATTAATCCTGTTACAGTCATCGCAGATGTGGCTGTAAAAAGGGCATCCAGCCATGAGAGAGAAATGGTAGAGGCAAATGGAAGCTTTAATAGTAATGTTCCCAGGATGATAAAGAATAAAAATACTAAAACAAGTAACTGTGGAGGCGTGACGTTTACCCTTCTTCTTATCATCTTACACCCCTTCTTTCTCAAACCGGTGTAAGTCTCGTTTATGACCAATCACGATCAGCATATCCCTGTCCTGGACCAATTCATCTGCAGGAGGTGAAACCAGAATTTCTCCATTTCGTTGAATGGCTATGATATTGCATCCATACCTTGCCCGAATATCCAAGTCAACCAATGTTTTCCCTGCTACTTTCTTTGTTGCCACGACCTCTATGATGCTATGTTCGTTTGAAAGTTCGATATAATCGATGATTTTTTCCGATGTTACATGATGGGCGATTCTTTTAGCCATATCTCTTTCGGGGTGAATAACCTTGTCAGCACCAATCTTATCCAATACCTTTTGATGGTACACATTCGATGCCTTAACCCACACTTCTTTGACACCCAGCTCTTTTAACTGGAGTGTTGTAAGGATGCTTGCCTCAATGTTCTCCCCGAAAGAAACAATGACGTGATCAAAATTCCTTAATCCCAGCTGCCTTAGAACGGATTCTTCCATCGCATTTGCCTGGACGGCATGAGTGGCGATGGAGGAGAATCTTTCAATCACTTCTTCACTACGATCGATTGCGAGGACTTCCACCCCCAATTCAGACAGTTCCATCACCAAATTCCCTCCAAAGCGGCCTAAACCGATAACAGCAAATTGCTTCTTCATACTCTTCCCCCCTGTTGTACGGAGTCACAGGTATTTTGCCCAAATAGACGAATATGTTACTAGCTGAATTCGGTTCGTTAGAAAAAAAGTGTTCTTTACATCGATTCCCCATTTATCATCTCTCCGAAACAATAAGCAATGATTTCCCTTCTTCTGATGATTCCTATGAAATGATCTTGATCGTCGACAACCGGGACAAAATTCTGTTCCAAAGACTTAGAAATGATATCTTCCATTTCCGCATCGATGTGAATCGGTTTATTCTGTCTGTTCAATGGGATGTCAGCGACCATCACATTGCTTGTATTTTGGAATGTCAGTCCCGGTGTGTTTTTTATTTTCCAGAGCAGGTCCCCTTCTGTAAGAGTACCAGCATACACTCCATTTTTATCGACCAATGGTACAGACGTGTACCGGTGATATTCCATCTTTTCCAGCGCCTGCCTCATCGTCGATTCGTACTTAATATAAGCTACGTCCCGCTTGGGGACTAAGAAAAACGCGATGTTCAAGTTCTTTCCTCCTTATGATCTTCCATCTGCCACGATGTGTATATCAATATTGGTCGTCTCCCTCATGATCATATTGACAATCGAACCTTTCCATATTTCCTCCCACCTGGTTCTTGCTGACTGCCCCAGCAGGATTTGAGTCACATTATATTTTTGGGCGACTTCGATGATGACAGAAGCAGGTTTTCTCTTTCCTTGTTCTTCAAACAATAAAGTCGCATTAAACTGTTCGGCAAGCCCCTTCCACTCTTTCATCTTTGGTTCGTTAACCTGATGGGCATGTGAAACTTTATTCGCTACAATGTTCAAAATATACAATTCTGCCTTCAGCCGGTGTGCCATTCTCCAGCCCCTTCTGATGAGCTTTTCTGATGTGGGACCGTAATGGATGCATACCAGGATTTTCTCATTAACCCCGATTGGACCATTCTTAAGATCACCGCTTATTTGTTCAATTCTTTCGTCCACATCATTGGCAACCTCCCTTAAAGCCAGTTCACGGAGTGCTGATAAATTGGCCGTGGTAAAAAAATGGGTCAGACTTTGTTGGATTTTCACGGGAGCATAAATTTTTCCTTCCTTCAGCCGCTTTCTTAACGCTTCAGGAGTCACATCAATCAATTGGATTTCATGTGCTTTTTGTACAAACGTATCCGGTACCCTTTCCCTTACTTTCACTCCTGTAATCTGTTGGACGATATCATTGACACTTTCCAGGTGCTGGATGTTGACGGCTGACAGGACATCAATCCCGGCATCAAGGATCAACATTACATCTTCATATCTCTTCGTATGAACGGAAGCGGAAATATTCGTATGGGCAAGTTCGTCGATAATGACGAGATCCGGTTGTCTTTTGATGATTCCTTCTACATTCAGTTCATAGAATTTCTTCCCTTTGTACTCCATGACCATTAATGGTACCTGCTCAAGATCTTTCAGTTGAGCTTCCGTTTCAGCCCGTCCGTGTGTTTCAATTAATCCGATGACCACATCTTTTCCTTCTTTTTTTAAGTCTGCAGCGTCCTGGAGCATCTTATATGATTTTCCCACTCCCGGAGCAGCGCCGACATATAATTTCAGTTTGCCCCTTGCTGATTCTGTGATGTCATGGAGAATTTCTTCAGGGGTCTTTCTCCTGAAATATGGGTGATTTTTTTCCACTCTTGTTCACCTCCGAGCAGCACACATCAACTTGATACCCCGACCAACGAGTTGGTCAGGGTTCTGTTTCACTTATAATAACTTCTGTAAATCCAGATTAAGCAAAAGGACATTGACTCGTTCTTCTCCGAAAATCCCCCATTCCTTCCCTTGGGTATTGTCTTCTATCAATTTCTCCAACTTCTCTTTGGATACGCCGGTGAGCTCTGAAATTCTGTTCACCTGCGCCATGGCAGCCTGAACGGAGATATGTGGATCAAGACCTGAACCTGAGTCTGTCACAAGATCGACCGGAACCTCACTGATCGGTGTATCCGGGTTGGCTTTTTTCCACACTTCCAATGATTCCTCTGTACGGTTGATCATATCCTCATTGGACGGGGCATAGTTATTCGATCCCGAACCAGAAGCATCATATTCAATGGCGGATACCCTTCCATGAAATAGGGTGGGATCACTCACGCTCTGCCCGATCAATTTCGAGCCCACCACTTCATTTTCTTCATTATAAACCAAGCTTCCATCCGCCTTGTCCGGCATGATTGCCTGTGCGATTCCGGTTGACGCTAGTGGATACACTAAACCTGCAAGCACCATGATGGTGAAGCTGGACCGGATAATCGGTCCGGCAAATTGACTGTTTTTCATTTTACATCTCCCTTTCTATCCTCTTTATACGAATAATGAAATCGCCATATCAATCAATTTAATTCCTATGAATGGCACCAATACACCGCCAAGACCATAAATCGTTAAGTTGCGTCTCAATAATGAGTTGGAACTCATCGGTTTGTATGCGACTCCCTTCATGGCAAGCGGAATCAATAAAGGAATGATCACGGCATTAAAGATGAGTGCCGACAGGATGGCCGATATGGGTGTAGACAGACCCATGATATTCAAGGCTGTCATCTCCGGAATCGCAAGCATGAACATGGCAGGAATGATCGCAAAGTATTTCGCAATGTCGTTGGCAATACTGAATGTGGTTAGCGCTCCCCTGGTCATGAGTAATTGCTTTCCTATTGAAACCACTTCAATGATCTTTGTCGGATTCGAGTCTAAATCCACCATATTCGCCGCTTCTTTTGCCGCTGTCGTCCCGCTGTTCATGGCAAGCCCCACGTCTGCCTGGGCGAGTGCAGGCGCATCATTCGTCCCATCACCTGTCATCGCCACCAATTTCCCTTGGGACTGTTCATATTTGATCACTTCAATTTTGTCCTCTGGTTTACATTCCGCTATGAATTCATCCACCCCTGCTTCACGTGCAATCGTGGCAGCCGTTAGAGGATTGTCACCTGTAGCCATGATCGTCTTGATCCCCATCTGTCGTAACTTTTCAAATCGTTCCTTCATCCCCGGTTTCACAGTGTCTTTCAGGTAGATTAACCCAAAGATTTGTCCCTCTACCGCTACAGCCAATGGGGTACCGCCTTCTTTCGCAATTTCATTCGCTTCCTCGTCAAGATCGGCGGGGATTGTGCCGCCTTTAGCTTTCACCCACGTCTTGACTGAATCAACGGCCCCTTTACGCACCTGTCTGCCATCTTTTAAATCCACCCCGCTCATTCTTGTCTCAGCTTTAAATTCTATGAATTGTCCTCCTGTTGCAAGGGAAGCATCAAGCTTGGTTCCCTTCTCTTTCAACAGTTCTATGATGGAACGTCCTTCAGGTGTTTCATCCTGTAACGAACTGATCCCCGTCCAGTGGAAAAGCTCTTCCTTCGATGCATCTCCCACCGCTATGAAATCACTGGCCAGCCGGTTACCGAATGTAATGGTACCTGTCTTATCCAGAATGATCGTATTGATATCCCCTGCCGCTTCCACTGCCTTACCGGACATGGCGAGTACATTATATTGAGTCACACGGTCCATCCCCGCAATCCCGATGGCTGATAACAATCCACCGATGGTCGTCGGGATCAGGCAGACGAGGAGTGAGATCAATACAGGGATTTCAATGGAGAATCCCAGATAGTTCGTAAAGAATGGAAGAGTGACCACCACAATCATGAAAATCAGCGTCAGGCTTGTTAATACCGTATTCAATGCGATTTCGTTCGGGGTCTTCTGACGCTCTGCCCCTTCCACCAATGAAATCATGCGGTCTAAGAATGATTCACCAGGGTTGCTGGTGATCCGGACTTTAATCTGATCACTGACGACTCTCGTTCCTCCGGTGACAGAATTGAAATCGCCACCGGCTTCTTTGATGACCGGAGCTGATTCACCCGTGATCGCGGATTCATCCACCGAGGCGAGACCTTCTATCACTTCCCCGTCACCTGGGATCATCTCACCTTGTGAAACGACAACCACGTCCCCTTTCTTGAGCGAAGTTGAGGCCACTTTTTCCGTTTTTCCATTTCCCCGAAGCAGGTTGGCGGACATCTCCTGTTTGGACTTTTTCAATGAATCGGCCTGTGCTTTCCCGCGGCCTTCTGCCAATGCTTCGGCGAAATTGGCAAAGAGCAGTGTAAATAATAGAATCAGGCTGACTGTCACATTGAACCAGGGTGCTACATCACTGGGTCCAAATGCATCAGGTGCCATACACAATATGAATGTAATGATGAATCCAATCTCCACTACAAACATGATTGGATTTTTTATCATGATTCTTGGATCAAGCTTAACGAAAGAATCCTTCAAGGCCTGCTTGACCATTCCTTTATTCTTCATGTCATTTCCATCCTTCTGTTCTTTTGGATTGGGCTGCTCGGGGGAAAGACGGTTTCGTTCTTTCCCTCTAAATTCAGCGACCTTATTTGTCTCTTTCAATAATGGATTTGCCACTTCTTCCACTCCCATCTACAATGTCAGATATTCTGCTACCGGCCCCAATACAAGTGTCGGGAAAAACGTTAACGCCCCGACGACAAAGAATGTTCCAATCAGGATCACTCCGAATAGGGACGTATCTGTTCGGAACGTTCCAATCGTCTCGGGAACCATTCTTTTGGATGCGAGGGATCCTGCAACAGCGAGCATCGTCACCAGACCGAAGAATCTTCCAATATACATCACGACGCCTGTCGAGATGTTCCAGAATGGAGTGGCATCCCCAAGTCCTTCAAATCCCGATCCATTGTTGGCAGCGGATGACGTATATTCATAAACGACTTGGGATATCCCATGAAATCCACTGTTCGAAATGGCTTCCACCCCAAGAGGAGTATACAGCGCAAGGGCAGATGCCCCCAGTATCAACAGGGGATGCATAAGCATCGTTATGGCAATCAGCTTCATTTCCCTGCCTTCGATTTTTTTGCCCAGAAATTCTGGAGTGCGTCCAACCATCAACCCTGAAAGGAACACAGCGATCATGGCGTACATGAGCACATTGATGAAGCCTGCGCCAACCCCTCCGAAAACGGTGTTAAGCAGCATATTCGTCAGTGCCAGCATTCCGCCGATCGGGGTTAACGTATCATGCATCGTATTGACGGCACCTGTTTCCGTCGCCGTCGTGACCATGGCATAGAATATAGATTGACCGGTACCGAACCGTACTTCCTTCCCTTCCATACTTCCTTGATCGGTCTGGATACCCATGGCATTCAGTGCCGGGTTTCCTTGCGTTTCATAAAACAGAGCAGTAGAAAGGAATACAATGAAAACGATTACCATCGATACAAACAGGACACGTCCTTGCTTTGGATTCCCGACCATCTTTCCATACGTAAAAGGGAGTGCGGATGGAAGCAGGAACATTAGCAGAATCTGAATGAAATTACTGATGGCGTTCGGATTCTCAAATGGATGGGCCGAATTGACACCAAAGAATCCTCCCCCGTTATTCCCGAGTTCTTTAATGGACAGGAACGTTCCGACAGGACCACGGGCGATCTCCTGGGTACCACCTTCAACCGTATTCACTGTAACCGATGGCTCAAGCGTCTGTGGAACTCCGAGAGCTATGAAAATAAAGCCCGTAATAAAGGCGATCGGTAAAAGGACGCGGGTAATGGACCTGAATAAATCGACAAAGAAGTTACCGATTTCAGCTCCAGATAGTCCCCTGACAAAGGCGATGGCTACTGCCAGTGCCGTTCCCGGGGCAGCGAACATCATGAACAGAATCCCGATCATCTGTCCGAGATAGGAAAGACCTGATTCCCCGCTGTAATGCTGTAAATTCGTATTGGTCATAAAGCTGATCGCTGTATTAAAGGCAAGAGTAGGGTCCATCCCCGGATTGCCACTCGGGTTCAGGGGAAGGATCCCCTGCAGCCTGAAGACCAGATACACAAGGAAAATCATGAAACCATTCGTGAAGACAAGGGCCAATGCGTATTGCTTCCACGTCTGGTTCACTTTTTTTATTCCACTGACTTTAAAGAGTAGTTGTTCGAATGGTCCAAAAACTTTATCTAAAGGCGTTTGATTATAATCGAACGCCTTTGCCAAATAGACCCCTGCAGGCTTTGCAATCAGAATCATTGCCGTTAATATAATGATGATCGATAGGATGGTCGTAATCACCTGTGATACCTCCAACTAATTAGAATTTTTCTGGATGAAACAATACATAAAATAAATACAGTGTCACGATGGCCGTAATCCCAAGTAACAGCATCATGAGTCCTTACCTCCCTGCTCGACAACAGTGGAAGACCAATTAATAAGTCCCGACATAAGTGCCGGAAGGATGATGAATAGCGAGATCATTATAATATCCAACATGCGTAAAACCTCCTGACATTATTTGAAGAAACACGAAACATTCCGGCTCTTTGTATACACCACATATCTTGCTCCGATGGATTGATACAGGCGTACCGGATACCCTGGTGTCATCGTGACGACAATGATCGGGGCGGACGTACTGTTTTGAATGAACCGCATCATCGGTAACGTATCGAAAAAGTCATTCTCAAATACGATAACCTTATGGAAGTGTTGGCGGTGATCAAGGAATTCTTCATTCACCACCAAACCCATGACATGTTGGAACCCACGCCCTTTCAGAATCTCAACAACTTGTGGAATGGGGGAAACAAAACAGCAATCAAGTGAAAGATCTAAGCAGTCCTCTATTTCCTGCAGCATTTCATATGTCGGAATACAAACAAGCGTCGTGTCCTTTGGCCGTTCCTGCGTACACACATACATCCTCCTTTTGTTCTGCATCATCACACCTCTACCATTTCATCCTGCAGAAAGTCATACCCTCGAAAAAACATGGGCCTTTTCTTCCAACAGATCCCCTCATCAGGAAGAAAAATCCGTCTTCAGAAACAAAAATAGACCAACGTACACTTCTCCCCCAGACGATTGACAAAAGCAAAGAACAATCAGCATCCTGTATAGATGCGATCTTCTATCATCTCTTGTTCATCTGGAGAAAAAGTACACATTGGTCTACTTAATGCCTAGCAGGCTCCTTTAAGCCTTCTATGCATTCTGTCTTCCATGTTCACTTTTTCGAAAATAGGCATTATAAAAAGACCTACTTGATCATCAGGCTGCCCTTTTTGCCATTATAAAACAACAAAAAAAGCCCCCTGAAAAAGGTGGTCTTTATGACCTCCTTCGCTTTAGCCGACGAAGTTAGCTGACGGGTAGGATGGCGAAAGAGTGTAATCTCATCCCTTCTACACTTGTAGAATTAACCCCACTTGATTGGGTCCTCCGTTCTCGTTTCCGAGACTAGGCCGATATATTGAGTTGTGCTTTACAAGGACTATATTACTCCCGGCTTATGAAATTTGTAAACGGATAAAAAGTGCCGAATCCTGCTAAATTGGATTGTTTTTCTAACAAAAACCATCGTTCTCTTAAAATTCCTAATTGAATCGTACTTTTTCTCTTAGTCTATTTAACTCAAAATTAAAGATTGACAACTTTTAACACACCTGAGTAAGATAGTCCATGAATTGTTACTTTAGTCATTAGGGGGAAGAAAATATGAAAACGACTAAACGCCGATTAGAGGCTGAATTGAGTGAAGCATTTATAAAGATGCAGAGGGAACTGATCGGCCGCGGTCCACAGGAAACACGCACATACATCCTGGAGGACATGGTCATCGCACGATTCAAGGGTGTGTTAACGGTAGAAGAAAAACACCTTGTCGAACACGATAAAGGCAGGGTGCTCGTGAAGCAGATGAGACAGGTACTGCGGGAAATGTATAGCCAGAACATTGAAGAAATGGTTGAACAGCATACCGGATGCAAAGTACTCTCGAGCCATAGCGACATCAGTACAAAAACGGGAGAGCGCATGGAAGTGTTCGTGCTTGATAAGAACCTGGAAAAGCAGTTGGAAAACTAACCAAAATTGTATAATTATCCATTTACTAACGATGATTGTATTCATCGCATCTGAACTAATTCGCTGAATCCGACAGGAGCGGAGAAACCAAAGGAATGGATGAGACTATTCATGGGGTGAAGTCATGTGACCGGGAGACTTATACCTTCCGAACCCGTCAGCTAACTTCGTAAGCGTTGTAAAAGAGAGGAGATTAACAAGCTTTTATCAATTAACCAAATGCAAGCCCTGAATCTTTGTGTGAAGGACTCAAAGATTCAGGGCTTTTACTAACGATTATGATATACTGCGGCTCTGTATCTGTTTTATTTACATGATACACTCCAATGAAAAGATAGAAATGCTTTTTCTACGGTTGGAGTTTTATCATGTTTGATACAAGACTGCTTGGCATGATGAAACGAGTATTCATTTGATAGAACACAGATTACTATAATACTTAAAGCTACTGTTGCCACAGATGTTTTTTTCACCTCAACACCGCCTTCATACATTCCCTACCGGTTCTCCATACTTAACGAGAACATGCCACAACAGCTTCAATTCCTGCAGCACAGCTTCATTAGCACCCCGATCACTCCAGGAATCAGGATCTTGTCTCAAACTCATGACGGCTGATCCGATTGTGCGGGCATCAATCCTATCTTTATAAGCGATTCGCTTGGCCAGGGACGGCATGGATGGTCCCCTGAAATCAGAAAAGACATCCTTTACATCAAGGACAAAACCCATATGCCATTTAAGATTGATGGAATACTTGGAACACATTTGCTCCAGGGTTTCACCAACAGTCGTGTCCTTATAGGACGGATCGGCAACCAACACTTCCACATCTTCTTTCAGGGAAATGGGACCATGAATCTGTGATTCTATGTAATGGTTCAAATTTCGATTCGCCAAGCTTTCTTTCCTGCCATGTTCAAGATGATGCAGTACATGTTGCATAAACCTCGTCGGTGTCAAATCCTTCTCTCCAAGTGCAAAATCCCTTAAAAACATTTCTTCCAAAAGCGCGGCCAGGATCATATCAAATTCTTGATACGTCCCCTTCTCAAATGGGTTTTGATGCGAGTCCAGATATGTAAAGGTCGCTCGTGATGAAACGTTAGGGGATAACAAAAAGTAGCATGAGCCGAACCGCGGAGAAGGCCCATCCGGATGCAGCATCAGATTCAATGCCCCGTACTTTGGCCGTTCGCTCATCAATGTACCGTCCGATTGGTAAGCCCCTCCAAACATACTCTCCTCCCACCTATCCCGGTCACCACCTGAATGAGGGGAGACCTTCCCATTCGATATGAATGTTTCAAACTGACTCTTATATTCCCCTTGTTCGAGCAGGGACTGGGCAACGTTCTTCATAGTGGAAGCCGGTCGATCCGGATGGAAGTGCAAACCGATCTGTGCGTGAGTTTTAATATGATTCACTGCCTGTTCAAACACCTCACCTGAAATATTGGACATGTTCAGGACATGATCAATGGTAGCCTTCGCATCCGCTTTATGCTTCAGTGCATAGGCAGTAAAATAATCGATTGCCTGACGCTGTGACGGTGTTAACCCCATAAAGATCCGACCCTCCTTCCCGTATGATTTCAACCATTATTTCTCCCATAGCTCAATCAGTCTGCCTTCAGGATCTTTAATCCAAATAAACTGACCGAATTCACTCACTTCTTTTTCCTTTGCAAGGGATACACCCACCCGTTCAAGATGTTCCATCATTTCGTTAAGATCATGTACTTGAAAATTCAACATCACCTGCTGTTCTGTCGGGAAATAGGGGTCATCTTCTTTAAAGAAAGAAAAGATCGTTTCATTTTCTGGATCGGGTTTAATCATGGTTCCGTTCCAATCCCCCATTTCAATCTTCAACACTTCACTGTACCATTTCTTTAAAGCATCCATGTTTTTTGTTCTCCAGAAAATTCCTCCAAAGCCTTTGATCATGATAGGTTCTCTCCCTTTCTTCTTTTCATTTATGAATACATAAACGTATATTCCGATCTAATGACGCCGCTTGCATATGGTTTTACGTCCAACAGCTTTAGGTTTACTCTAAGTTCTTCGCTTCCGAATAACGGAGTGCCCTTCCCGACTAGGATAGGGTTAACCTTTAGAATCAATCGGTCTAAGAGCTGATGTTTAAGTAGCGTCCCAGCCAACTCCCCGCCTCCGCAGAGCCAGATTCTGCCCTTTTCTTGTTGCTTAAGTTTCTGAATAAATGAGACTGCGTCTTCCTTTATGAGTTCTACTTCTTCGTTAGAGTCAAATTGAAGGGACTTGGAAAATATGTAATGCTTGATTCCCTTATAGCCGGGTTCACCAGGCTTAGCCCCCAGCAGGAATCCGAACTCATAGGTTTTCCTGCCCATTAATACGGCATCATAACCTTTTATGTCTTCTAAGAATTCTGGTACATGATCACCATCAAATAGAAAGAGAGAACGTTCGATATCCCCGTCTATCAATGCTTGATCCGCGATAAAATGGTCCAGGGAAACGGCAACGTGATAGATCAATTCACACACTTTTCTTCCTCCTGTCATGTATCGTTTACTTAGAACTTAGAACACCTGACGCAATTCCACCCTGCCTTCCCCATGCCCTTGTGGATCGGGTACGCGCATGGCCCACTCGATCGCTTCTTCCCTCGACTTCACATCGATCAGGAAGAAACCTGCCACTAATTCATCGACTATAAAAGGGCCCTCCGTTACCACCGGCTTTCCTCCTGGTTCCGGGTACGAGATGCGAATACCGTCCGAGCTCGGATGAAGTCCCTTTGCCATCACCCGCACACCTGCTTCCTCTAAATCCTCATTGTACTTCTTCATCGCCTCCATGAGCTCGGGACTCGGAAGGTTACCCGCTTCCGAATTTTCCGAGGCTTTGACGATCATCATAAAAAGCATAGAATGAACCTCCTTCACTACCTCAGATTATGACTTAAGAATGGACGGCTTACCACTCTCATCAAATGCTTGCTTTAAGTCAAACGCATAAGGAGTAGCTTTATGTTCAAGATAATATTCGTACCTTTTGAACGCTTCCTCCCATGAAACATCCTTCACCTTCTCTGTCCACCAGATGACATAGGAAGAATGATTCCCATCATGGGACTCCATCCAATTGTTTCTGTTCCGCAGTGCCTGACTGTGCTTCCCGCCATAAGTAAAACGGTACAACGATTGAAGGCTTTTCCATATGGTTAATGTCAGGACCGGGTATCCACCTGCATTGGCCTCTTCAGGAATCGTGATACCCTCTGAAGAAAACTCCTCAAGGAGATGTCCCGAGGCATAAGCCTGACGCATGACTTTATATCCCATGTCATAAAATCCCCGGGAAGACGGGTGATCATAAGGATTACGCAACCGGCCAATCGTGTAAATTGAAATGAATGCCATACACAGCCCTCCCATTACAATCTTAATAAAAGACCGAGATCTAAGCCTACTTCATACTAAAGGTATTCCATCTTTATCGTGCATCTTCCTCTATTATGCAAAAAAAAGAAGACACAAAAGGACGATTGGTTACTAAGCCGTCATCCCCAATCCTTTCGTGTCCATCTGATATATTCTTACATTTACAATGCATGAACCTTCCCTTTATCCAAGCTGCCTTTTAAATATCCTGCCTGCAATAATATATGAAATGACCATGATACCTACACACCAGGCAAGGGATATCCAAATCTCGCTGCCAACCGTTCCATCATAAAATAGGGCACGGATCGCATTCACGATGGAAGTCACAGGCTGGTTCTCTGCAAACACCCGAACAACGGTTGGCATCGTTTCCGTGGGAACAAAGGCCGAGCTGATAAACGGCAGGAAGATCAATGGGTATGAGTATGCCGTCGCCCCTTCCATCGAGTCTGCCGTCAATCCCGGAATAACCGCAAGCCACGTCAGAGCGAGCGTAAACAGTACAAGTACCCCGATAACCGCCAGCCATTCCAACACATCAGCACCAGTACGAAAGCCCATCAGCAGTGCAACAAGAATGACCACCATAACGGCAAGCAAATTGGATACAAGGGAAGTCAACACGTGTGCCCATAAAATCGATGTGCGTTTAATCGGCATCGTACTAAAACGCGACATCAGCCCGCTCTTTGCATCCATAAAGAGCCGATGCGATGTATAAGCGACACCTGACGCAATCGTAATCAGCAGAATTCCGGGTAACAAGTAATTCACATAGCTGTCCGTCCCTGTCTCAATGGCACCGCCAAATACATAAACAAACAATAGTAGCATCATGACCGGAGTAACGGCAACCGTGATGATCGTGTCAGGACTCCTTAATATACCGCGCATCAAACGTCCAAATAATACCCCTGTGTTACTGTTCATTTTCATTTCCCCCTTTTTTGCCAATGATCGAGAGGAAAATTTCCTCCAGCGTCGGCTGCTTCTCGATATACTCCACTTTCGCAGGTGGGAACATTTCCTTCAGTTCAGCAAGAGTACCTGTCGTAATGATTTCCCCTCCATGGAGGATGGCGATGCGGTCCGCCAGCTGTTCCGCTTCCTCAAGATATTGAGTCGTCAGTAAGATGGACGTTCCACCACCCGCAAGCTCCTTGACGGTGTCCCAGACTTCCATCCGGGCTTCCGGGTCCAGCCCTGTCGTCGGCTCATCGAGAAAGATGACAGGCGGCGCCCCGATCAGGCTCATGGCGATGTCGAGCCTGCGCTTCATCCCCCCGGAATACGTATCCGCACGTCTGTCCGCCGCGTCCGTCAGACTAAATCGCGTTAAGAGATCACCTGCGATTCGAGACGGATTGGACACTCCCCGTAATTTCGCCATCATGATCAGATTTTCCCTTCCTGTCTGGATACCATCCAGGGCAGCAAACTGTCCAGTCAAACTGATACTCCGACGAACCTGATCAGGCTGATGCTGCACATCAAAGCTATAAACACTCCCACTGCCACCATCCGCCTTCAACAGCGTCGAAAGAATATGGACGATCGTTGTCTTACCCGCCCCATTTGAACCAAGAAGCGCAAATATCTCCCCGCGCTTCACCTCAAAATCCACACCCTTTAAGACTTCCTTGTCTTTGAACGACTTTTTCAACCCTTTTACTGAAATCGCTGCATGACTCATCTGTTTTCCTCCTTATATTTTAAACACTACTTAGTGTTACAGGTAATCAGTATCACTTACTACTATGGTAAAAAAAACAACTGAATAGTCTTGGTTCTGCATTTTCACCCGCCATTCAGTCGGTAAAACCGATTGGATTCACTTCTTTCCACGACCGATCGAATCGTTCAACTTCACCCGGTACTTGTCACTCCACGTTTCCGAGTCTTTCACCAGTTCATCACAAAATCCGGCTACGTCTTCCCCGGTGAGGTCAGTAACTTCCTTGCCTTCCGCTGCCCCTTCTTCGAACAGATCCAGAATGCCATTAAAGATTCGGCTCGTGTCTTTCCAGTCGGTAAGACCGCCGGCTGTCCACATATATTTTTGAATCGCCTTGTAGGCATTGAGGTATTCACTTGGCAATGTCTTCGCACGGGCTTCCATCGCTCTCCATTCACGCTTGTCGGCCATACTTCCAGTAATCTTTTCAATAAATTTCATCTTAACCTCTCCTTATGATTTCTTTTGTTTTGAGTTCGTTCATCTTGCTTGAAAGGAAATCCCATTTTCCCCAGAATATCTCGAGCTTCTCCTGACCCGCTTCATTCAAGGTGTAAAATTTTCTTGGCGGCCCTACTGTGCTTTTCTTCTTTTCAATATTTACTAGGTTATTTTTTTCAAGGCGCATGGTAATGGTGTACACAGTGCCTTCCACCACATCCGTGAACCCCAGTTCTCTCAGCTGCTGCGTGATCTCGTACCCATACGTTTCGCCACGGCTGATGATCTCAAGGACACAGCCCTCCAGGACCCCTTTCAGCATTTCTGTTAAGTTTTCCAAACATTCACCCCCTATATTTCAGTTTCGTACTCAGTAATACTAACTACCACTATATAGTATGACGAAGTAGTGGTTTTGTCAACCCAATTTATAAAAGCTGAAGGTTGTTTTTTCATCTTCAGCTTTTGCCGTAGTTATTTAAACATTCAATTCTCCTGTAATCCATCCTTCAATAAACTCGTCTAGAGACGTTGACACTATTCGTTGACTCCGATCTTCGTGATTCCATATGTAAATATTCTCAGAATGTATTCTGCCCTTTACAATCGAATAACCAAATAAATCACCATTTCCTGCATCGGAGAAAAATAACCAAGAGTACATATCATCACTAGATGCATGAACGGTCCTATAACATATATTTTCCCTAACCACCTGTTCTGTTGACCAAATATATGATATCCCATAGTTCCCAAAGACTCCATTGGTCTCGTTGTATAATTGGGCAAGTCTCTTCGGCAGTTCAAGCTTTAAGGTTTCTTTGATTGTCGAGATCTCAGGTTCAGTTGCGGGTGCTTTGAACTGACATTCTTCCGATAAACTGCCAAGATAATTTCTCCACATCATTGCTTCTTACCACCTGGTTTTTTTATTGAAAAGACTCTGCCATTTGAATCAACTGTGTTTTACTTATTTCTTCTGGGGTTACTTTAGGATAATAAATAATTTCATAATATATTTCGTCTTTCCAGGTAAGAATTCTTCTGCCAGAGTCATTCGGGATGAATTCTCCATAAGTGTCATGTCCGATTTTCACCCTTTCGATGTTATCTGCTTCATACTCTGGTTTGGAGGAAGAAATTCCGATATCCATCATATTTATATCAGCGTTTAATAAAGACATTTCCGCTTCCTGTTGCTCTAGTCCAACTGAAAAATTATTCACTTTCATTTCCGCAAATGGAACCTTTGTGGGTATCTTGAATTCAAATGACATCTGGCTTGCCTTTGGAATGTAATGTAGATCGTACATCCTGCCACGAAGCTCGGACCAGACAAGTATAATCGAAATTATTGAAACCAATGCCAATAATATGGCAGTGAATATTATTTTCCGTTTCGTTACATTCAGTAATCCTATCCTGTTAATCATCGACCCACCTATCATATTTATTTTATTAAAGAGGTATCAACCCTTATGAAAATAGTCTCCAATTCCCCTCCGAAACCACTTCTACTTCACCATCAATCACTTTGATGGCTGTCTGATCATCAATGGCATACGACGGTCCCTTTATTCCTCTTGCCCATTTCTCTGCATCACCCATCGTATTTTCAGGCAGCATCTCGTGGTCCAGATGCGGGAAAATCGAAAAATCAACCATTCCAAGGGCGGTATCACCGCCGTTCGGAGGATTCCAGCCAACAAAGTCTTCTCCTATGTTAGGCGCCATCACCATACTTCCTGCACTCATTCCCACATAGACGGCGTCAAGCGACGACAAAAGATCTGCAAGTCCGGACTGTTTCATCCAATGAGCCAAGTAAAGAGCGTCTCCGCCAGATACAAGAAAGACGTCTGTTTCTTTTACAAGGGGTTCCCATCGGTCTCGATTGATGCTTGGCAGCGCTGTGAGCTCCAGCACGCCGACAGACTTCCATCCGAGCTCCACCATGGGATTCTCGGAATTCCCGCTGATGAACTCCCATGTCCTGACGCCGGGACCGACCCAGGGGTGTCCGTACATGGCGGTGGGGATGCACAGGGCCGTGCAATCGGCAATCGGTTTGTCGAGCATGGCAACCAGGGCTTCGTGTATGCTTTTGTTATTGACGCCTGCTGATGTAAGCAGTAATTTCATGTTTTTCATCTCCTTTGTATGATCAAAACGGATTTTCACTTTTGCACTAAATCTTACCAGAGCTACTTGTACCATAAGGAATTCAACTAAAACGGCCATTTATCCTCCCTGGATAAACCATGTGCTATTGCTCCGTTCCCCTATATCTGCCATCATTTATACACCTTTTCTATAATGTTTGGACAAAAATTCACCCACTATCTCTTTATGGCTTCTAACCATATTGGTTGGCAGTTCATCAGGATAAAAGAACTCACACGTAATCGATTCAGATGGATCGATGTTCAATTCCCCTTCATACCCCTCCGAATAATAGGCGACCGTTACGACGTAAAACTCATCACCATTTTCGGCCTTTACATAGTGTTCGGGTCCTGAATACACATTGATTAAATGAAGTTCATTGACTCTCAACCCCGTTTCCTCATATATTTCCCTTCTCGCAACCTCTTCAGTGGATTCCCCAAGTTCCATCAGTCCGCCCGCAATCCCCCAAACACCCTTTGGAAACGTTCGCTGTTGAAGGAGTAACCGTCCCATATCATCCACTATAACCGTAACAGCTCCTACAAAAAGTAATGGCCTGTGACCCACGATTTCCCTCAGTTCTTCTATGTATCCCATCATCTAAACCCCATTTCATGTTATTTTAACTTGATGTCGCATTTCAAACCTGACCTTTAACTTAGTACCAATTATTTCAAATGACGGAGATTTGGGCAAGACTCTTCATGATGTAAAAGAATGGCTTCACTCTGTACCCAAAACCAATATTGACAGTTGCCATTATGGCGTATACAATACACATATAAATACTATGCATAGATTTACTATGTATGAGAAGGGAGCCTATCTATGAAAGTAAGTAAAGAACTGCTGAAAGGGAGCACCACTACCCTAATATTAAGCTTGCTGGATGCCAAACCGATGTATGGCTATGAAATTATTAAAGAGCTGGAATTAAAATCTGACGGGATTTTCAACTTGAAAGAAGGGACCATCTATCCCATCCTGCACACGCTGGAGGATAAAGGCTTCATTTTGTCTTACTGGGAGGAAGGGTCTGGAAAAAGAAAAAGAAAATACTACAAGTTAAATGACTCCGGAAGAGAATTTATTCAGGAAAAGAAAAAAGAGTGGTCCACTTTTAAACAAGCTGTGGACCAAGTCCTAAATGGAGAGAAACGCGCATGGGAATAGAAAAAAAGGTTGAATTATATATTGAAAGAATCTGTAAGCGGGTCAGAAACAAAGATGTTCATGCTCAAATAGCGCTTGAAATTCAAGATCATCTCCTTTCATTGAAAGAGGAAGGCATGAGCAGGGGACTCTCTGAGGAAGAGGCAATCGACTATGCGCTAACTCATTTGGGAGACGCAGAGGCGTTGGGAGACCAGTTAAACAAGACCCATAAAGCTCCGCTGGATGTCAAAACCATTCTTCCAGTACTGGCCGCTTCCCTGTTCGGTTTGGTGGTCATGTATTATTTGCAATTCCATTCCACTATTTCAGCCCTTAATGAAATGAGTGTTTTCAATAAAAGTCTTGTTTTTTATATAATCGGTCTTCTAATCATGTTGACTTTATATACCTTCGATTATCGGAAACTATTAACCTACTCGAAGTACGTTTACGTGGGGACGGTCCTTCTTCTACTTTTGACCGTTATAACTGGCGATAGAGTGGATGGTGTGCCATTTTTAAATTTAGGTATTGCCCATGTGAATGTAACGGAAGTGGCTCCCTTTCTTTTGATCATTTCCTTTGCAGGTATCTTTCATTCATGGAAGTGGAGGAGTACACGATCGTTATGGTTTGGGGTAGGAATGATTTCAATCCCCATCGCTTTATTGTCGACGACTGGTGCCTTAGCCACTACCTTCATCAGCATTCTGGTCTGTACTGCCATCATGCATGCTTCGGGTGCCGGCCTTAAACAAGTGATAACATTTGCAGCCGTCTCCACTATATGGCCAGTGGTACATTTGATCAGTCATGCCCAAACACATACGATGGTCAGTCCATATGCCGACCTACCATTTAAGCAAGCAGATCTAATAGGGAGTACAATCCAGACCGCTCCAAGTTTAATGTCCGAAGTTCATACAGATTTCATCCTGGCGTATACCATCTACTCATTTGGCTGGTTGGCCGCCATCGCGGTCTCCGGGACGATTGTCTATTTTATTTACAGAGCCTTTACCATATCAAGTAGCGTGAATAATGCCTTTGGTAAACTGCTTGTGGTTGGCCTTGCCACTACTTTTACAGCTCAATTTACAGTAAGCATCCTTGCAAATATGGGGTTATCGGCTCTTCCTGGGGTTTCCGTTCCATTTCTCAGCTTTGGCGGCTCCCATATCATCATTGAAATGCTGGCAGTAGGATTGTTATTGAGTATATATAGAACACGAAATACCGTTGATCTGGTTGTGGCAAATTAATAAATTCACAGATAAAAAGGAACAGCTTGAGTTACTGTTCCTTTTTATTGTACATATAACATATTACTCAAAGTATTTTATAAATCACCAAACTGTTCACTTCTAACATTCTTCTAGATCATACTTTTACCACAAGAACTCGATATCTTATTTTAACCATCCTTATGCTTTAATCAATACCTTCCCCTCATACGCACGACTCTCGATCAAATCATGAGCCTGTTTGGCTTCACTTAAATCGAATACCTTGGCAATGGGGAGCGTTACTTTGCCTGCTGCAAATAGCTCAATCACTCTTTCAGCAGCAGGAGCCAACATGTCCGGGCGATGTTTCCTCGTTGTCCCCAGGCTGAACCCTTTTACATTTCGGCAGGAGGAATGTACATCGCTCGTTTTGAAGTGACCCGCACTGCCGCAGCTGTTGCCGAATTGAACGAGGGTTCCGTATAGACCCAGGCAGTCCATACTCGCCATAGTGACTTCTCCAGCCACGGAATCAAAAACGACTTGCGCCCCTCTTCCATTCGTCATTTGAAGCACTTCTTCTGAAAACGTGTCGTATGTACAAACATGGTCTGCCCCCATCCTCTTTACATAGTCTTCCTTGTTCAAGTTGCCTACTGTTGCCATGACTGTCTCAACCCCTGCAAGCTTCGCTAATTGAATGAGCATGGAACCGACACCACCTGCCCCGCTGTGCACAACGATCGTATCACTCTTCTTCACCTGTCCGATATCGTGTAACAGAATGTATGAAAGGATCGACACAGTCGGCATGGCAGCCGCCTGTTCAAAGGAAAGTTCTTTAGGAATTTTAAACGTAAGTTGTTTATGGGCTCTTACATATTCTGCGTATGAACCACCTAACGGAAACGCAATGACCCGGTCGCCGGCGTCAAACCCGGAGAATTCGCCTGCTTCAACGACGGTCCCAGCTGCATCTAGACCAAGTGTGAAAGGAAATCGCCCCTTTCCTTTTTTGCCCTTCCTTGATTTAATATCTGCATAGTTCACACTCGTATATGCCGTTTTAATCAACACTTCATCTTCACTAATAATTGGAGTCTCCATTTCCGCTAATTGAAGGACATGGGAATCCCCAAATTCATGTTGAATCACTGCTTTCATCACAACACCCCTTCTCCACTATCTCCATTTTATTTTAATGTAAAAGTCTGGTATCTGCACAATAGAAAATCTGAAAGGAGCATCATAACTGCCGCTTATATTGACAAGGAGTTCTTCCCTATGTTAATTTGTATGTGCAAATGAAAGGATGTTGACCTTATGAATCAAGAAGAAGATGTTCTGATTCACTGCTTATATTTCACGGCAAGCCGTTTTTCCCGCAGCATCACCAAACTTGCTGAAAAACACCTGGATGCCGGGGGACTTGCTCCATCTTACTTTTATATGATCATGGTTATTCACTTCAAGCCTGGAATTACACAGAAAGAACTATGTCAAAAGCTGGCCATTGCTCCTTCAACCAGTACACGTTTCATTGATAAACTGGAAAAGCGAGACATCGTCGTTCGCAAAATGTCCGGTAAGCAAACCTTCATTTCGTTAACGGAGGAAGGGGAAGAATTGTACCGTGAATTCCGCGTGTCGATCAAAGAAATGTTCCAGGATTATTCCGAGACACTGGGGAAGGATTTCAGCCTGGATTTAAGTCGGATGCTGCATGAAGCAAGTCTAAAGCTTGAAAAAGAGTGAGAATGTTTTACGCTCTTTTTTTACCCATTCATTTGCATATACAAATATAAAAATTGGAGGAATACATGATGAATAAAACGATTGTCATCATCGGAGCCGGTAAAGGGATCAGCTATGAGACAGCGAAGAATTTTGGATTGAAAGGATACAAGGTCGCACTCCTTTCTCGTACCCTCTCTTCACTGCAGGAGCTTGAAAGTGATTTAGCGGCGCATGGTATCATAGCAAAAGGATTTCAAGGTGATGTTTCATCCGGATCGTCCATGAAAAATGCCCTTTCTGAAGTAAGAGCTGCATTTGGTGATGAAATCGAGGTCCTGTTGTATAATGCAGCGTCCATCCGACCTGGACAACCGACTGCGATTAACGTGGAGGATTTCGTTTATGACTTTAAAGTGAACGTGGCAGGTGCACTAGTCGCCGTTCAGGAAATCCTTCCTTTCATGAAAAGAGACTCCGGATCCATTCTTTTGACAGGTGGAGGTCTTGCGCTCTATCCAAGTGCAGACGTTGCTTCATTATCCGTTGGAAAAGCGGGCTTAAGAAACCTCGCTTACAGCCTGAATCAGGAACTGACGCCGAAAGGAATCTTTGTAGGGACTCTGACCATTAACGGATTCGTTCAGGAAGACACTTATTTCTCGGGGGATAAGATTGCCGGAGCTTTATTCAAGATGCATGAGGATAAAGGAGACGTTGAGGTTGTGTACGAAGAGGCGTGACAGATCAAGAGCCATCACAGGGTTGATGTGATGGCTCTCTCTTTATTTATATGGGTTCTCCAGTAATCTGGAAACCGCACGTTCAGCCGATCGGAGAGCACCTTCGAGATGACCGCCACTTTCGGCTGCTGTTTCGGTTCCGGCAAATAGGATTTTCCTTTCCCACACACCTGCATGCCCAAGTGGACCATATTCAGGAAAATTCATCAGCGGTTCAGCATCTTCTTTTACGGCAGTATGTGGGTCATCTGACCAGTCCTTGTACAGAAGGGAGATTGGCGAACCCGCCTGCTCACCGAATAAGCGTTTCAGCTGTTCCAAGACAAGCTCCACTATTTTATCCTCACCCAGCTCCCTGCGCGTTGCAGCCGGCATCCCGAAGAATCCAAACAAAGCACCTGCCCCTTTATCTGGTGAAGCGTCATGTATTTCCTGAAGAGGACCTGCCCAGCTCGTTACCTGACCCGAAAGACCATCCTTCCGCCAGAAAGGCCGTTCATAAATGGCTATTGCCTTTGCCTGTCCCGCCATCCAAGTCGGCATTTCAAGCATGCTTTGGATAAGGGCTTCCGGAAGAGAAGGTGAGAATGAAAGATGTCGTGCCACAAGTCGTGGTGGCATGGCAAGGATCACAGCTTCTGCCTTCCATTCCTTCTTCCCGCCTTGCTCATCAGCTTCGACCGTGATGCCCTCACTGTTATCCATCCGGATTGCCTTTACTGCTGTATTCAACTGAACAGTTCCCTGCGGAAGAGTATCATAGACGGCATCAATGAGTGACTTCACACCGCCGTGCAGCCTGAAAGATCTTTGCACAGCTCCTTCCGGTAACACATGCTGTTGCGGGACAACATTTTCTGACTGCTCATAGAGAAGGGCTCCTTCCGTATGCTGCAGGAACGTCTGTAAACCGAGCTCCTTTACAAGACGTGTGATGAGAGGCTCATAGTCAGGCCAGAACCACGTCGGTCCGAGGTCCACTTTCGCAAGGTCCGTCCCTCCGATGGTCTCGCTTATGACTCTTCCGCCGATTCTTCCCCGGGCTTCAAGGACCACACACTCAACGCCTTTCGAGTGGAGGAGGGAAGCGGCTCTGAGACCGCTCAGGCCAGCCCCGACAATGATCACAGGTTTCTTCATGCCGTGACCTCCTATTCTCTTTATAATATAGAGTATTGTAGCAGAAGGGACGGACCTTTTCATTCAGGGGAGCTTAAGCCATAAAAAAAGAGCTTGCAGAAACATTAACTGTCTCTACAAGCTTTTCCTTTACCTACTCTTCATATTGCTCGTTTTCATACGTACCATACTGACCATTCTCCGTATCGATGACACCGCTCGTATACGAATCCATGATCTGCTGGCTTACCTGTTGGTTCGCATTTTCATCATATGTGAACTGCTCTTTCGGATCCTTCTTCATGGTGATTCCCCCTTAAAAATAAGTAGTCGATTCTCCTTTATTGTTCGAAAATTGGCTACAGATATAAGTGGGAAAATATAGTATGATGAATGTAAGGAGGGGATCACAATGAGTTTAAAATATCACAACATATTAGTAGCTGTAGATGGATCAAGGGAAGCAGAATGGGCCTTCAAAAAAGCGATTGCCATCGCCAAACGGAACGACGCCGTTCTTTCCCTGATCCACGTCATCGACACCCGCTCTTTCGCGGCCATCGAATCCTACGACCGCACAGTAGGAGAAAGAGCCATCAAGTATGCTGAAGAATTATTAAACGAGTACAAAGAAGAAGCGGGCAAAGCCGGATTGACCAAAGTCAAAACCTATGTCGAATACGGCTCCCCGAAAGTGATCATCCCAAGAGAAGCAAACAAAAACGTCAAAGCAGACCTCATCATATGCGGAGCCACCGGCCTCAACGCCGTCGAACGCTTCCTCATCGGCAGCGTCTCCGAACACATCACCCGAGCTGCCCACTGCGACGTACTGGTTGTCAGAACGGAAGAAGTGGAAGATTGATTTTACCATCTTCTCCCAAAAAAAGAGCGGTTGAAGGAGAAGGTTCCTTTTCAACCGCTCTTTTTGGTGATATTAGAAAGGAAATCAATCAGCACTATCAATTACACAGATTGAGCAGCCAAAGATCCCAACTCAGCCTTCCCCTTCCCAATCTGCACCTTCACCTGCTCAAATCCCGTACCACCATACGACTTCCGTCTCTCCACAGCCGAATACGGAGTCAAAATCGAATAAATATCCTCCTCGATCAACGAAGAAAACTCACCATACTCCTCAAGCGATACATCCTTCAGATAGCAGCCCTTCTCGATGCAATACAGCACAAGCTTCCCAACGATTTCATGGGCCTGTCTGAACGGAATCCCCTTCGTCGCCAGGTAATCCGCAAGCTCTGTCGCATTGGAAAAATCATTCCCGACCGCTTCCTTCATCTGTTCACTATTCACCTTCATCGTCGAAATCATGCCCGTAAAGATCTTAAGCGATCCCACGACGGTTTTCACCGTATCGAACATGCCTTCCTTGTCTTCCTGCATGTCCTTGTTGTATGCAAGGGGCAGACCTTTTAACACAGTGAGAAGAGAAATGAGATTTCCATTCACCCTGCCCGTCTTCCCTCTGACAAGCTCCGCCATATCAGGGTTCTTTTTTTGCGGCATGATACTGCTACCCGTCGTGAAACTGTCATCAAGCTCGATGAATCGGAACTCCTCTGTGGACCACAGGATCATCTCTTCCGCGAGACGGGAAAGATGGGTCATCATGATCGAGCTGTTGCTCAGGAATTCCAAGATGAAATCACGGTCACTCACGGCATCGAGACTATTCTCATAGCACGCACCGAAGCCAAGGAGCTCGGCTGAATATTCCCTGTCGATGGGGAATGTCGTCCCGGCAAGCGCACCTGCACCCAATGGAGAGATATCAATTCGTTTTAACGAGTCGACAAGTCGCTCCTTATCACGGTTCAGCATCCAGAAATAACACATCAGATGATGAGCGAACGAGATAGGTTGGGCACGCTGTAGATGAGTGTACCCTGGAATGATCGTTTCAACATTTGCTTCCGCCTGGGCGATGATCGCTTCCTGAAGGTCCTCAACCAGCTTGACGATTTCCTCCACACGTCTTTTTAAAAAGAGATGCATGTCTGTCGCCACCTGGTCGTTACGGCTTCTGCCCGTGTGGAGCTTGCCGCCGACCTCACCGATCAAATCGATTAGATGCTTCTCCAGATTCAAATGAATATCCTCATACTCAACGGAAAACTGAAGCTCATTCTTTTCAGCTTTTCCATACAGCACATGGAGGCCATCGAGGATCTGATCGGATTCACTGTTTGTCAGAATCCCGCACTTTTTCAACATTTTCACATGGGCGATGCTGCCTTCAATGTCCTCCAGTACAAGCTCCTGGTCGAATGAGATGGATGCATTAAATTCATCCACCCACTCTTCAGGCTTTTTGGTGAAACGCCCTCCCCACAGCTTACTCATAGAGTGACTTTCTCTTTCTTCTCAGCGTTGACCATGGAAGACACCTTCGTCGGCAGACCCCAAAGTTGAATGAATCCAATGGCAGCATCATGATCAAATTCATCCGCTTTTGTGTACGTTGCAAGGTTTTCATCATACAGGGAGTTCGGTGATTTTCTTCCTTCGACGATGGCATGACCTTTGAATAATTTCACGCGTACGACACCATTTACATACACCTGCGTTTGATCAAGGAAGGCCTTCAACGCTTTATTTAATGGAGAGAACCAAAGTCCCTCATAAATTAATTCTGTCATTTTTTTCTCGATCACCGGTTTGAAATGGGCAACTTCTTTCACCAATGTCAGGTCTTCCAGTTCCTTATGAGCTTTTAAAAGAGTCATGGCAGCCGGACATTCGTATACTTCACGTGACTTGATGCCGACAAGACGGTTTTCCACATGATCGATACGTCCGACTCCGTGCTTACCGGCCAGCACATTCAGTTTCGCAATGATTTCATCAAGAGGATATGCCACGTGATTCAGTTCCACAGGCACGCCTTTTGAGAACGTGATTTCAACTACATCCGCTTCATTTGGCGATTCTTCGATGCTTGATGTTAGATCGTATGCATCTTCAGGTGGTGCCGTCCAAGGATTTTCGAGCACCCCGCACTCATTGCTTCTGCCCCAAAGATTCTGGTCGATGCTGTATGGAGAATCCAAATTGATGGGAATTGGAATCCCCTTGTCCTTCGCATATTCAATTTCCTCTTCACGTGACCATTTCCATTCACGAACCGGGGCGATTACTTCTAGATCAGGATTCAATGCCGCGATGGACACTTCGAATCTCACCTGGTCATTTCCTTTTCCCGTACAGCCATGTGCCACAGCCGTTGCATCTTCCTGTTCTGCGATCTCTACAAGCTTTTTAGCGATCAACGGTCTTGAGAGAGCGGACACCAGTGGGTATTTTCCTTCGTACAGCGCATGACTTTGAAGGGCAAGAAGCGCGTATTCATTTGCGAACTCTTCTTTTGCATCGATCACATAGCTTTTAGACGCTCCAACCGTCAATGCTTTTTCCTGTACAAAATCAAGATCTTTTCCTTCCCCGACATCCAGGCAGCATGCAATGACTTCGTATCCTTTTTCCTTTAACCATTGAACTGCAACCGACGTATCCAAACCACCTGAGTAGGCTAATACCACTTTTTTATTCATCCGTATCTCCTCCTGTTGATTTTCTATATAAATGAATATTTATTCTTTAAGATGAATTTATATTAGCAGTTTACGAGAAATACATCAATACTTATTCATGAATTTGTATAATTATTTTATGGACAATTGGTGACATCCCCTTCGCACTGGGCTTCAGCGGGAATTTATTGTAGGATGAAAGAAGAATGAAATGTGAGGAGCATCCAGATAGATGAGGAACGAATTTTTTTCATATGATTCAAGACTGGGAATCCACCTCCCATTGCAGTTGAAGGAATGGCCGAAATATTCATCAGAGGAACAGGAAGTGATTCTCCTGGAGTGGGAGCGTGTCCGGGGAACCATTCCAGACCGGATCGGGGAAATTGATGGGGAGATCGAGCGCCTTCAGGATGAACTGGCTGGGGAAGATGATTTTGAGCGGTCCTGCAAGATCAATCATGAAATCTCTGAACGTGCTTCGGAAATCAATGATCTATGGCTCTGGTACCGGACCAATCCGGAAAAAACAGAAAGGGAATGATGCGTTGAACGCATCATTCCCCTTTTTTTATTGTTCATTTTTCTTATCGCGCAGATAGCGGTATTGATAATATTTTTCGGCAAAATCAGTGATCTTCCTGGAAAGCTGATAATTGGATCCCGCTCCGATGGCAATGCTGACAAGAGGCAGACCCGACCACTTCTTACCCTTAAACATGGTGATGGCCATCGCTTTCAGTGCCTGCTTCATGGACCCCTCAAGCCACGTATAATCCGTCAGCTGCTCCGACCCGTCGTAGAAGTAATTGGAATCCTTCTTGTTCAAGTCCTCCTTCAGATCCTCCCAAGCAAGAGCCCGGAGCCTTGCCGGCAAGGTTGCGGCATGGAACACCTTCAGCGACGTCATCATTTCAAACGGCGTCTGAACATCGAATCCATACGTGATGGCGATGAGCTGCACCGAACGGAGATTGATGACGAGCATGGCAGGCAGATCCGAACCCAGAGCCACCAGCCCCCCGGTACCCGTCACCCCTCCTTGCAACAGGGAGTAGATGCGATGGCGTCCCGCATGCTGCTCCGCTATGTAATGAAGCTGGTCAATCGTTAAATAATGAAGATCCTCGACCGTCTGAATGTCCTGATTGAAGGCACGAGCCGTCACAAGGATCCGCTCCCGTGCATCATTTTGCATCTGTGAACCTTGAATCAGGGAATGCATATGAAACAACCAGCCATCAAGACGCTGAAAAAACTGATCCTGAACATCTTCAGGAATCGATTCAAACGCGTAATCCAGCCACTTCACATATGTATGCTCCAAATCATTCGCTTCATATTCATACAACTCTTCTCTCCAAGCCTTGATCGACTGCCATACCTGATTATCTCGTTCTGACCAGTTCACTTCTCCCCACTCCTTACATTCCTTAAATTACGTATAGTATACCATATATGGAATGGACAAATCCTTTGTGACGGGGATAATGGTGGGAATAGTCAGTATACTCTATTCGTAAAGAAAATCCGACAATCCAGCATGATTCATTGGTATGTCGCATGATAGAAGTGGATCTCGCATGAAAGTTTAAATACACGCATGATTATCGTAAATCCGGCATGATTCAGGTCATTTTCCGCATGATTCCTCATTTTGAGGTCCGTCCCTCATTTTCTGAACAAAAAAACAGGACCACCATAGCTGGCGATCCCGTTTCATTTATTAGATATTCCCTTTTTCCACAACATCACGAGCAATCATGACTTCTTCATTCGTAGGAATGATCATGACTTTTACCGGTGAATGCGGATAGTTGACGAATGCTTCTTTACCACGGACCTGATTGCGTGCCGGATCCCAGTATACGCCCATGAATTCCAAGCCTTGAAGGACTTTTTCACGGATCAGTGTACTGTTCTCACCGATACCTGCTGTGAAGACGATCGCGTCTACACCGTACATGCGTGATGCATATGAACCGATGTATTTGTGGATACGGTTAGCGAACACTTCAAGAGCCAGTTCCGCACGCTCGTTACCTTCTGAAGCCTGCATCTCGATATCACGAAGGTCACTTGAGAATCCTGATACACCAAGCATACCGGACTTCTTGTTCAGGATATTTAATACTTCATCAGCCGTTGATCCAGTTTTCTCCATGATGAACGGGATAAGGGCCGGGTCAATATTACCTGAACGTGTTCCCATGGCAACACCGGCAAGTGGTGTGAAGCCCATGGATGTATCGATGGATTTTCCGCCTTCGATCGCTGCGATACTTGCACCATTCCCTAAGTGACAAGAAATCAGGCGCACTTGCTCTTCCGGACGGCCAAGCATTTCAGCTGCACGCTGAGATACATACTTGTGGGAAGTCCCGTGGAAACCATATTTACGGATTCCGAAATCTTCATAGTACTCATACGGAAGGCTGTATAAGAATGAGCTTTCAGGCATCGTTTGGTGGAAAGCTGTATCAAACACAGCAACCGCAGGAACAGTCGGCAGTACGCTTTGGAATGCCTTGATTCCCGTTAAGTTTGCAGGGTTATGAAGTGGTGCCAGATCAGAAAGTTCTTCGATTTTGTTAATCACTTCGTCAGTGATCAGAACGGATTCATTGAAGACTTCCCCACCGTGTACGACACGATGTCCGATTCCTTCGATTTCATCAAGTGAGTTGATGATGCCATAGCCTGTCAGCTTTTCTAGCAGCATTTTAACCGCTACTTCATGGTTCGGGATATCCGTTACTTCTTCACGTTTCTCATCGTTCACTGTTATATTGAAAACCGCATCGTTCAATCCGATACGTTCAATTAGACCTTTAGTAATGACTGTTTCTTCAGGCATATCAAAAAGCTGAAACTTTAAAGAAGAGCTTCCAGCATTAATTGCAATCACTTTTTTTGCCACGTTGTATCGCTCCTTTTGTTTTCGATCTATCGACTCTACCATTATTCTGTTCATTGAATCGTTTTTTATCTCTCAATTCCCCATTAAATCACTGACTCCACCCTATTTCAAGAAAAAGCTTGAAATGACATCGTTTTCATGTTAAATTAAATGTTTTCACAAAAGTTTGAAAACAGCACGCCGTATTTGGTTGCATGCAAAATTTGTCGTTCTATGTTGAGTGTTCGATAAATTTAAATGACGGTCGAATAACTCTTCATTCTCTGCATACCCCCACCACCTGTCCAATAAAACACCAATTAAAAAAGACCGCCAGAAGGCAGTCTCGATTCATACGATTATTTATTCTGCACAAGCCACTGATCAATCTTCGACAGGATATCCTGAAGGGCTCTCTGATTCGATAGGCTTGGCAGTTGAGCAAGCAATACCTCTTTAGGAGGCTTGATTCCTTCCTTTTTCTTCTGAAGGATCAGGATGCTCTTCGCCGAGTTTTTATTTTTAAACAGTGAAAGCGGCAGCTGCAGGAAGCCCTGGATGTCTGCTTTCTCTTTCAGGTATCCTTGAAGCTGTGCACTGTGCGGCGATTCGAAAAGGCCGTTCGGCACGATGAAGAAGAGGTATCCACCGTCTTTCGTATGCTTCAAGCTTTGTTCGATGAACAGATGGTGGGCATAAGAGTGGCCCTCTTCCGCTTTCAGCTCATAATCCTGGGCGCGCAGGTCGTTCGGGTAATACCCGATCGGCAGGTCGCACAGGACAAGGTCGACGGGATCGATGAACAACGGCTCCAATGAATCCTGGTTAAAGAGCTGCAGTGGATGCTTCTGAAGATCGGCTCCCACATAGGCAAGTTTGATGAGCACTTCATCGATTTCGACACCGATGGACTGGGTTTCTTTACCCGGCATCTGGTTCAACACCGTCGTCAGGAGATTCCCCGTTCCGATTGCAGGGTCAAGGACGGTCAGCTTATTCATGCCCGCCGTGAATTTATTCACCAGGTAGCTGATGAACAGCCCAAGTGAATCCGGCGTCATTTGATGATTCGGTTGCACGTTTTCCTTCATTCCTTTTAAAATAGCGAATTGGAATGCTTTACGGATATTTTCATTCTCAAGTTGAGAAACGTTTGCTTCGTCGTATTTTTTGTTCAGGCGCTTCTTGGTCAGTTCACTGACTTCTTCCTGAAGGACATCCCCTTGAAAAAGGTTCTCCCCCGTTTCCGCAACGGCTTCTAAATAACTGCAGGCAAGTTCATCCTTCAGCAGGGTAGCCGTTTCGTCGATTATTCCAAATAATGATTCGACTGGCGAATTAATCATCGGCATTCATTCCTTTATCTCAATTTCATTCATCTATTTTACCTTTGTCCAAGACGTTTGTAAAAAAAACAATGCTGACCATCCGAGAATCAGGTCAGCATGTCTTAAGAAATATTCTGGTTGGGACAGGATTACTTCGCGTTTTTCACTGCTTCAACCGCAGCGTCATAATCCGGGTGATCAGTCGCTTCGCTTACATATTCCACATACGTTACTTCATCATTGCTGTTTACAACGAATACAGCACGTGCCAGAAGACGAAGTTCCTGGATGTGTACACCGAATGCTTCACCGAATGAAAGGTCGCGGTGATCGGATAACGTTTGGACATTTTCGATTCCGTTCGCTCCGCACCAGCGTTTTTGCGCGAATGGAAGGTCCACTGAAATCGTCAATACTTCCACGTTATCAAATTTCGTTGCTTCTTCATTGAACTTACGTGTCTGTGCATCACAAACACCGGTATCGATGGAAGGAACGACACTGATCAGACGTACCTTGCCCTTGGAATCATTCAGTGTGACTTCCGATAGATCATTAGCTAATACTGTGAAGTTGGGAGCTTTGTCGCCTACTTTAACCTCATTACCTAATAGAGTGACAGGGTTATTCTTAAACGTGATATTTGCCATTATTTGTTCCTCCTCTATGAATAGTATGTACCCTTTCATAGTACAGAAAAAGGGAGGGGGAAAGCAAATCATAGGGGTCCTTTTCAAAAAAAAGATGAGCTCACTCATTCGAGTAAGCTCACAATCATTTACAGCTCCATCTTATGATTTTGATTGTGCTGTCCGTTCTGATCCTCTTTATTGCCGTCCTTTTTCATCATGCCCTGGATCTTCTCGATGGCACCAGGAGCAAGGTCCAGCAGGCGATCGATCAGGTGAGTGCTTTCATCTAAATGAAGCATCTTGATTCCTTTCGAGCTGACTATCAGGAACGCGATCGGGGTAATGGAGACACCGCCACCGCTACCTCCGCCAAACGGCTGCTGCTTAGGGGATGACTTGTCACCGCCGCCTTCTCCGCCTTTACCGCTGTCGTCTTTTCCCTTACTGTCGATGATGAACTCACTACCACCTGCAGCAAACCCAAAGCCTACCTTTGAAACGGTAAGGATGACACTTCCATCGGGTGTTTCAACGGGATCACCGATGATCGTATTCACATCGATCATTTCTTTTAAATTTTCCATTGCCGTGGTCATCAGACCTTCAATCGGATGTTCTGACATATGAAGACCTCCTAGTTAAACTGAATGTTTTTCTCCAGAAATGGTGGAAAGGGGCTTTGTCTTGAACTTAGCCATACCGCCTCTCCAGTACCGAAGTATCTTGAAACCTACTAGGATAGCATTCCCTATGCGAAACTGGATAATACATGAAAATTGCGTTTGGATCACTGCATGCTGAAAAGTCGGGGTCACCTCGATGACAGGCATAGATTGAAGGCGCATATACCCGCTCAGGATGCCGATGATGCTCCCTTTCATTCCCCAAATCGTCCCAGTCAGCGTCCCCGTCGATGCCGCATCCCCGGTTCCGAATAAAGTTTTCCACTCGATCTGATCCAGTTTGACTTTTTTCAGAAACCCCCGGATGATCCGGTGCATGGACTGGACGTGGATGACGATTTCCTTTGTATCATTTAAACTCGCAATGAAATCGTGAGGCGTGATTTTCTTTTTGGAAGCCTTTTTCTTGGAAGGGTCGCTCTCCTTCCCCTTCTTCGTTTCCTGTTCGACCACAACATTCGGACCGTCGTCATCAAGCTTCACGAGGGGGATATCGATCGTATACTTGATCAACCCGAACCACGCCCTCAGCTTCACCTTGAAATGATCATTGTCATTTCCATGGTATAGGGAGATTGTGATGGTCAGCTTCGTGATAATAAGAATGAATAATAGAAAAATAATAAGTGCCGCGATAATGATTAACGTCCAGATCCACCAGCTCATAAATTCACACCCTTCAACCTCTTATTATGGCCTTTGTTGGGGAAAATAAACTCCGGTGGGTGGAAAATGCAGGGGAAAATCGGCTCTTGGGGAGGGGGCCTGACGGGGATTGCGTCATTTTGGGGGGTGATTGCGTCGTTTTTTGATTAATTGCGTCATTATTCCTGTGATTGCGTCATAATTTATTTAATTGCTTCATTTCACCAGGTAATTGCGTTATTTTCCATAAAAAGGTAACGTTTCACAAAGTCATCTCATTTTCTTCACAGAAATCCAATTCCGCATAAAAAAAAACAAACCCGCCCCATCAGCAGGTTTGCCTCTCTTTTTACACAGCCGGAGTAAATTCCAGCTTCTTCTTTTCCTGTACCACCGTCGTATCAGCAAACAGGTCATGAATGCCCTGCTTCTTATTGGTAAACGCCACCACCACATATAAAATAAAGACGGTCGTGGAGATGAACCGGCCGATCAGTTCCCTGAAAAGGATGGTTCCCCATGATGGCTTCGTGCCTTTCAACTCGATGACCCGGATGCCGAATACCATTTTGCCGATGGTCTGGCTGAAATATTTCGTCATCAGGATAAAGTATCCGTAGAAAACGATACTCGTCAGAATCGAGATCGGGGCAAACATCGAGCCGTCGGATAAGGAAATGTCCAATAGTTTAAAGATTGGATTCACAATCAGCCGCGTGATGCTGCCGATGACGATCAGATCGACCAGATACGCCCAGAAACGAATCCAGAATCCCGCCAGGTAATAACCGTCGTGGGGGATGGTCTTTGAAAAGTCAGGAGAAGAAGATTGGACTTCGATATGCTCCCGTGTTTCATTATGTTCATAGCGATCACTCACTTCATTCACCTTCCTTATTCAGAATAGAGATACATCAATCGTGGAGATCCCGGGTTTGAAAGAAGCTTCATCAATGCCGCTACTTCCATATCCTGCCCCATCATTTTCTTTGCACCCATACTGAAGAACTCGGAGAAAGGATCGCCCGCCGTGTATTCAAATACTTGTGCATCTTTCAATTTATAATCCTTTTTCATCGCGGCAATCGTATCTTCCACATAGCCGAATTCATCAATCAGATTGACTTCCTTCGCCTGGATTCCATCGTACACACGTCCGTCGGCAATCTTCTTCACTTCCGCTTCCGACATATCACGGCCTTTAGCGATGACATCCACGAAACCTTCATACGAATTATCGATCATTGATTGAATGATCTTTCGTTCTTCATCAGTCATTTTACGGGTCGGACTCATAATGTCCTTATACGGGCCACTTTTGATTGTGACAAAATCGACGCCGTATTTCTCAGCAAGTTCTGAGTAGTTGATGCTGTGCATGATAACACCGAGTGAACCCGTGAGCGTTTCTTTGCTGGCAAAGATTTTTGTAGCCGGTGCTGATATGTAGTAGCCTCCGGATGCCGCCGTACCACCCATCGATACATAGATCGGCTTCTTCGTTTTTTCCATGATTTCAACCAGCTTTGAGTGGATCTGTGCACTCTCTACCACGCCTCCGCCTGGGGAATTCACTTTTAAAATGATCCCTTTGACTGATTTGTCTTTTTCAACGGCATCAAGCTTATCCATAAAGAGCTCGTGGTTATAGCCCGGGCTTTCGAATAAGGAACTTGCACCACCCGTATCCTGGATGACACCTTCCACTTCCAGGACCGCGATCCGTTTATTCGCATTCCCTTCATCGATGATTTCCTCGGAGAATGGATTGTCCGTCCCTCCGAACATGTCTTCAAATGCTTGATTAACATCACTTGTCACAGCAGAGGTCGCAAAGTTGACGATTACCGAAACAAAGAATAATGCGCCAGCGATTCCTAATGCCGTCCACCTTTTTGCATTCATCTGTATATTCCTCCCTCGTTTACCCTATCTTATGTAAGGATATGAATATCATTCTCATGGGGAAACATGATAGAATATTCACTAAGTTAGATTCTAGCAAAATTTCATGTAAATGGGAAAAATTATCTTTTATCCTGGGAGGTACATACGATGAATAACCGTCGAAATATCTTTTTCTATGCCCTTCATCAAGAAGGAATGCAGGCCAAACTTGATCAATTATATGAACTGGCAAGGCGGTATGATTTCAATATAGTAGAATCTTCGAAGAACGCGAATATCATCGTCAGCATCGGAGGCGACGGAACATTCCTTCAGGCCGTCCGGCAAACCGGCTTCAGGGAGGACTGTCTGTATGCAGGTATTTCAACCGGCGGTACGCTGAGCATGTACTGTGACTTCCATATCGATGACACATCCAAGATGATTGAAGCCATGACAACCGAGCAGATCGAAGTACGTAAATACCCGACCATCGAAGTGACCGTCGACAATCAGACGTCCTTCCACTGCCTGAATGAATTCAGCATCCGCTCCGGCATCATCAAAACCTTCGTCATGGACGTCTTCATCGACGACAAACATTTTGAAACATTCCGTGGCGACGGCATGATCTTCGCGACTCCGACGGGTAGCACCGCTTATAACAAATCCGTCAACGGTGCCGTCGTCGATCCGATGCTCCCTTGCATCCAGGTGAGCGAAATGGCTTCCCTGAACAATAACCGCTACCGTACACTCGGATCTTCCTTCATCGTGAGCGGCCAGCGCCGACTCGTACTGAAGATCGTCCAGGACGGAAACGACTACCCTGCCATGGGAATGGATAACGAGGCGCTGAGCATTCAGCATGTGGAAAAAGTCGAAGCCAAACTGAGTGACAAAGTCATTAAAACGGTAAAATTGAAGGATAACTCGTTCTGGGAAAAAGTGAAGCGTTCGTTTTTGTAGGTTAATGGGTTCTGAAAATGGTGTATGACAATACTAACTAAATCCCACACAAAAACGCTCCAGTCAAAATGACTGGAGCGTTTTTCATCATGCCGACAATCTGGCATCCCGTCTGCGTTTCCTCGCATACTGTACACGCGATGCGGTGAAGACCGTCAATGCGAGCCAGATGAACATGAACGAAACGAGATGGGTAACAGAAAACTCTTCATGATACATGAATATACCGAGTATCAATGTGATGGTCGGGGCGATATATTGCAGAAACCCGACCATGTACAGCGGGATCTGCTGGGCACCCTTGGAGAAAAACAATAATGGTATCGCTGTCGCTGCCCCGGCTCCCATCAGTAGAAGGTCCGTCCCTATTGAAACGTGAAAGAGGGAAAGGGTTCCTTCTTGCCACATGTAGCCAAGGTAGATCAGGGATATTGGTGCGATGGTCATCGTTTCGAGTGTGAGGCCGATGGATGATTCCACCTGGATGAGCTTTTTGGCTAATCCGTATAGGCCGAATGAGAACGCGAGACCGATGGCGATCCAGGGAAATTCCCCGTATGAAAGAGTCAGGATCAGCACCCCGATGGCGGCTAATCCAAAGGAAATGACCTGTGCCTTCGACAGGCTTTCCTTCAGGATGAATACGCCGAGCAGCACGCTGACCAGTGGATTGATATAGTAACCTAAGCTTGCTTCCACCATCTGGTTCGTATTCACGGCCCATATGTAGATGAACCAGTTCGTACTGATCAACAGTGAAGCAAGCAGCAAAGCGAATAACTGCTTCTTTTTGGTTAGAGATGTTTTCAGATAGTTGGTGAATTCCTTCCAACGCTTGCTGACGAGCAAGAATAGTAGCATGAACCAGAACGACCAAAAGATGCGGTTGGCGAGGATTTCATCCGCCGACACATGATTGACCCATTTCCAATAGATCGGCAGAATCCCCCACAATAAGTATGAAAATGCCGTATACAGGATCCCGGCTTGATCTTGCTTCATAAAAACACCCCCAAAACTATTTCCATTTCCGAAATATCTCCATTATATCGGTGAAAAGTTTGGGGGGCAATGATTATTTATTTTTTTTATAGACGATGGTCTCGTCAACAATCGTCATATCGACGACTTTGCCCAGTATTTGGTCCGTTTCGACGTTGAATGGGTCGATATCCAAGACGGTGAAGTCTGCTGTGTACCCTTCACGGATCTCCCCTCGGTCTTCCTCATGGTGACAGGCGTACGCGCTTCCCTTTGTGAAAAGGGATATCGCTTCATACATCGACAGTTTTTCTTCTGGACGATACACGGTCCTGTCGGGGTCCAAGGGATTCGTACGGGTAACCGCCGCATGGATTCCCCAAAGCGGATTGATCGGTTCGATCGGTGCATCCGAGCCGCCTGCACACGGGATACCTTCGTCAAGGAGCGTTTTCCACGCATAGTTGTACTTCATGTTTTCTTTTCCGAGTCGTTCAACGACCCACGGGAAATCCGATGCCACAAACCTTGGTTGGATATCCAGGATGAGAGGCAGCCCTTTGATCTTCTCGATCAGTTCATTTCGGAGGATCTGGGCATGGATGAGCCGGTCCCGTCTGCCATGAAGGCTAGGTGCCTCCAGGATGCTGTCGACGACATTTTCAAATGCCTGATCCCCGATCGTATGGACGGCAATCGGCAATTCATACTTCCTTGCCTTTTTCACAAGCTCAAGAAGTCGCTCGTTCGTGTGGATGCTGACTCCATTCGTGCTTGGATCATCGGCGTACGGATAGCTCAACAGTGCCGTCCTGCCACCCAATGCACCATCAGCGAAAATTTTCATGGCGCCGAACTCAATGAAATCATTTCCGCTCAGGAACTTATGGCCATCTTCCTTCCAATCCTCAATCACTTCATGATGGACGAGAAGATGAGCCCTGAATTTCCTATTGCCTTCATTGATGGCCTCGAGGAACGCATTGTATGTTTTCTTGAAGTTTCCATAATAGCTCAGGTCCTCCGTATGTCCACCGACCAATCCATGCTCCCAGCAGCTTTCGATCCCTTTGGTCAGGGCTTCGACGAGATACTCGGAGGAAATGGCAGGCAGGGCATCGACCATCAGATCCTGTGCCTTATCCTTTAATAAACCATTTAAACCGCCTTCATCATCTCGTTCGATCAAGCCGCCTGCAGGATTCGGGGTGTTCTCGTCGATGCCTGCATGGTTGAAGGCAAGTGAATTCACCACCATGGCGTGCCGGCAGATTCGTTTTAGAAGCACGGGATGGTTCGGAACGACTGCATCGATTTCCTGCTTGGTCAAGACCGCCGCATCACTCCAAAGATTCTCATTCCAGCCTTCCCCGATGATCCATTTTCCTTCTTCGACCCCTTGGGCTTTTTCCTTGATGGCATCCAGCACTTCACGCTTGCTGTTCATATTGGAAAGATCAAGCCTCATCAGCGTCTCACCGTGACCGATGAGATGCATGTGACTATCGACAAATCCCGGAAACATGATCTTTTTCTCTAAATCCACGACGGAATCAATCGTGAACTTCTGCTCTAATTCTTCCGCTGTGCCCAACCCCTTGATCAGGCCGTTCTCTGTAAAAACCGCTTCCACATGATGTCCTTCGTGTTGCATTGTATAGATGGTGCCGTTTCTCCATAAAGTACCCATGATGCATTTCCTTCTTTCCTAAAAGTCTATTTCTCAAATGTATCATATTATAGGAAGATTCTGAAATGAAAAAACCATAAAAAATAGAGAGCCTTATAGGCTCTCTATCCGTGATCAGTTTTTCACTGAACTCAGTTCTTTTTGTCTCAATTCGATCCTTCTGATTTTTCCTGATGTTGTTTTCGGCAGTTCCTTCACAAATTCAATCTTGCGCGGATATTTGTAAGGGGCCGTTAAGTCTTTCACATGCTGTTGAAGGGAAGGGATCAGTTCGGGATCGTTTTGATCCACATCTTCACGTAAGACGACAAACGCCTTTACGATCAGTCCCCTTACTTCATCGGGACTTCCCACGACGGCACATTCCTGAACCGATGGATGCTTCACGAGGGCATCTTCCACTTCGAAAGGTCCGATCGTGTAGCCTGAGCTGATGATGATATCGTCCCCACGGCCTTCAAACCAGAAGTAGCCGTCTTCATCCTTCTTCGCTTTATCACCCGTAATATAGTAATCTCCCCTGAACTGCATGGCCGTACGTTCGGGATCTTTATAATAATTTTTGAACAGGGCAGGCGTTTCTACGTGAACCGCGATATCTCCCACTTCGCCGACTTCACAAGGATAGCCTTCATCATTGATGATTTCTACCCGATTCCCAGGGGTCGGTTTCCCCATGGATCCCGGTTTCAGTTCCATCCCTTTCATGATCCCGACAAGGAGGGTGTTCTCCGTTTGACCATAGCCGTCACGGACTTCGATCTCGAAGTGTCTCTTGAAGGCATCGATGACTTCCCTGTTCAACGGCTCCCCAGCCGACACCGCGCTGTGCAGGTGGTCGAGCTTATAGGTGCCCAGATTATCCACTTTCGCCATCAGGCGATACTCTGTAGGCGTGCAGCATAGGACGTTGACATGGTTATCCTCGAGCATCTGAAGATATTTGTTCGGGTCGAATTTCCCTTGGTACACAAGACCTGTGGCACCTGAACCGAGGACAGAAAGGAACGGACTCCAGATCCACTTTTGCCAGCCAGGACCTGCCGTCGCCCAAACCGTATCCCCTTCTTCGATGCACAGCCATTCACGCGCCGCTGTTTTCAGGTGAGCGTATGCCCAACCGTGCGTGTGGACAACCCCTTTCGGATTCCCCGTCGTCCCTGACGTGTAGGAAAGGAAGGCCATATCGTCCCGTTTTGTATCAGCGAAAGCCAAATCTTCAGAGACTGATTTCATTTCTTCTTCAATGGCAAGCCATCCGTCCTGCTTTTCCCCTACTACGAATTTCTTAAGATTTTCCATACCCCTTACGTTTTCAAACTGCTCGACGAACGGAGAATACGCTACAATTCCTTTCACATCCCCGTGATCGATCCGGTATTCGAGATCCTTTGTCCGAAGCATCTCAGAGCTTGGAATCACGACAAGCCCGGATTTCAGTGCGGCAAGATAAACTGCGTATGCCTCAATTAAGCGGGGAACCATGACAAGGATGACATCCCCTTTTTCAAGGCCCTCCCCTAAGAAAACGTTTCCAATTTTATTTACATTCTTCAATAATTGTTTGTATGTAATATCTTCTTTTTTACCTTCTTCATTCTCCCACTTGATGGCAAGCTTCTCACCGTCACTTGCAAACTTCTCAACTTCTTCCACCAAATTATACTTTTCCGGTGCGATCAATTCTTCCCTCTTCACTTATGACTCCCCCTTGTTTGTCGATTCTTCTCTATTATACAAAATAATTTAAATTTTTTAAATTATTTGGTTATAATTCACTCACAAGCAAAATGTGAGTATTTTCGACAAACGCAACTGGGATTTAAATAAATTCAATCTAAATACAATCAATCCCTATAAAATGATCACTTGTAACACCGCTATTGATTTCCGTGCAAGACTTCGCTTTCCTCGGGCGGAAGGCAAGCCTCCTCGTCGCTGACGCTCCTGCGGGGTCTTACCTATTCCGCTTTTCCCGTAGGAGTCTTCGTCTTGCACTCCAATCAATAGCTAGAACCTTCTGTAACTGAATGTGCTTTAGATTGCAAAAGGGTTTTGGTTATTCATACACAGTCTTTAGTTTTCGAATGTTCGGTCGTTTGGAAGTATTAGCAGGATGAGTTATTACTGCAATAAAAGGATAAGAGTGGTGTATCAATTACGTCATTACATTGTTTTAGTTAAACACATCACTTGGAAAGTTGATTGGAGTGGAAGGTGCTCGACTCCGACGGGAATAGCGGGAAAGTTGAGACCCCGCAGGGCAAAGCCCGAGGAGGCTCAACTCACGCCCCGCGGAAAGCGAGCACCTGCAGCGGAAATCAACCACTACTGGCTTCTTAAAACACGAAAACAACCTTCTTTTTTATACAAATAGAAAAGGAGCGGGGAATCCCGCTCCTTGTAGCCATTGTATTTAATTATTTTGAATATCCGCCACCGATTTGTTGTTCAGCCATTTGAACTAAACGTTTAGTGATTTCACCACCTACAGAACCGTTAGCGCGTGCTGTTGCATCTGGACCAAGTTGAACTCCGAATTCAGAAGCGATTTCGTATTTCATTTGGTCGATTGCTTGTTGAGCTCCTGGAGCTACTAATTGATTTGAACTGTTGTTTGCCATGTGTTTTCACCTCCTTGTTGAATATAGATTGTGTAAAAACACATGGCTTCATACAAGGAAATTCGTTGGTAAATTATCCTAAATTTTTAGAGTAATTCGTCAAACGTATTTTCTACATTCGAGCCTGTAGATAAGTCGATTGTCATCGTCTCTGTACCTTCCACGGCTTCTGTAAGGAGGGTTTCGAAATCAACGAAGCTTTCATAGTACTCCACTTTTTCTTTTTTAGGTCTTGTTTTCGGTGCAGGTGGTGTGAAGATCGTACAACAGTCTTCGTAAGGAAGAATGGAAATGTCATGGGTATCGATCTTCTGGGCGATATCGATGATTTCAAGCTTGTCCATGGCGATGAGCGGTCGTAACACCGGTGTATTAGTGACGTCGTTAATCGCCTGCATGCTCTCAAGCGTCTGACTCGCCACCTGGCCGAGGCTTTCCCCGGTAATGAGTGCCAGTCCTTCATTCTTCTCACGGATTTGATCCGCGATCCTGAGCATCATCCGTCTCGTCGACGTCATCGTATAGTTTTCAGGAACCTGATCATGAATCGTTTGTTGCACTTTCGTAAAAGGGACGATATGCAGTTTCACTTTTCCGCTGAAGGCAGAGAGCTTCTTCGAAAGGTCGATTACCTTTTGCTTCGCCCGTTCACTTGTAAACGGAGGGCTGTGAAAATGAACGGCTTCGATCTCCACTCCTCTTTTCATCGTCAGATAACCGGCGACAGGACTGTCGATCCCGCCTGAAAGCATCAGCATCGCTTTCCCGCTCGCTCCGACAGGCATCCCTGTGGATCCTTGATAAATTTCAGAAGAGAGATAGACACCTTCTTTTCTCACTTCCACATTCAGTTGAATGTCTGGATTCTTTACATCCACTTTTAATCCATCCATATTGCGGAGGATATAGGACCCTACTTCATAGTTTAATTCATTCGTGTCGAGTTCAAACTTTTTATCCGCTCTTCTGGCAGCCACTTTAAAGGTTTTGCCGGGGGAAAAGCTCTTTTGGACGAGAGCAAGTCCTGCTTTCATGATGTCCTCCATATTTTGAGGGACTTTAACGACTGGACTGAATGATTGGATCCCGAAGATCTTTTCAAGTCTCGGAATGATTTCTTCTGCGTTTTCGTCCCCCAATTGAATGTGTAGGCGATCCCGGCTCGCTGCAACGGAAATCGTCGGGAAATCCTTCAGCGTGTGCAAAATATTTTCACGGAGCTTGGCTGTGAACATCTTACGGTTTCTTCCTTTGGTTGAAATTTCACCGTATCGTACGAGTATGCGATTATATTTCATCTTGATCTCCTCATTGTATGTTGTAAGTATTGAATTTCTTTATTTAGTAAACCAATAAATTCTTGGCATTCCTTCATCGTATTATGAAAGGACAGGCTGATCCGGATCGAATTCGCGGCAAGGTTGTCCGGTACACCCATGGATAAGAGGGTCTGACTGGGCTTGCTTTGCTTCGATGAACAAGCACTTGTCGTCGATACATACACTTCATGCCGGTCGAGGGCATGAATGAGTACTTCCCCTTTAAAATCCGCCACTGAAAAATTCAGGATATGGGGGGCATGATCCCGGGCCGGTGTATGAACCGTCACACCTTCGATTTTCTCAAGCTCTCCCTTTAGGAATCGCTGATTTTCTTCCATTATATCCAACTTCTGTTTACTTTCTTCCATATGCATCCGGAGTGCCTTCGCGAAGGATACGATTCCGCCGGTGTTTTCCGTGCCGCTTCTGAGGTTCCCTTCCTGCTCGCCGCCTGAGAGGATAGGCGAAATTTCAAGTCCGTCCCTCACATACAGCATGCCGGTTCCTTTGATGCCATGGATTTTATGAGCGGATAGGCTGCATAAATCAATGAGCTTTTCGTCGAGAATAAGAGGGACCTTCCCGCATGCCTGTACGGCATCGACATGAAAGAGTATCTTGGGATAATTATTCAGGATCTCAGCAATCTCCCTGATGGGCTGCACGCTCCCGATTTCATTATTCACCTGCATCACCGAAACAAGAATCGTGTCATCCTGGATCGCCTCTTTCAATTCTGAGGGACGGACCTTGCCCTCTGGATCCACATCGAGATACGTCGCTGTGTAACCAAATGATTCTAACTGCTTAAAGGCATTGATGACGGAAGGATGCTCTATTTTGGTCGTAATGATATGCTTCCCTCTGTGGCCGTATTGCAGTGCGGTTCCTTTTATCGCCAGATTATTCGATTCAGTCCCGCCAGAAGTGAAGAATACCTCTTTTGTCTTTATCCCTAAGAGGGAAGCAATCTGCTCCCTGGATTGTTGAACTAACTTTTCCACCTGACCACCGAACGAATGAATGGACGATGGATTGGCATAATAGCTTTCATTAACTTTCAGGAATGTGTCTAGCACTTCCTTATATGGCTTGGTTGTCGCACTATTATCAAAATAAATCAAGTTTACACCTTCTTTTACATGACGCTTTTATACTCAATCATTAATCTTACCATAAATCCTGCCCATCCCAAATGAAATTCATTTTGGCATAAGGATTCATTATAGTAGAAAAATGATTTATCACATCATTCACAAATATTTTTTCATTTTCCAAAAATTATTATTGAAAAATGACAGAATTTTTGCGAGAATCTAAAAGGTAGCAGAAACGGAAGTTATTTAAATATACTAAATTGTAAGATTATTTAGTTTTTCGACATTTTTCTACAAACTTATGATAAGATATTTTTTGCTTATGATAACGATTACAAACGGAGGGGTATATATGAACGAGAAAGCGCTATCATTCAGTCAGATCTTGACGATTGGATTAATGCTCTTCGCTCTTTTTCTTGGAGCAGGAAATATGATCTTCCCGCCATTCCTGGGGCAGCAGGCCGGAGAACATGTCTGGACCGGTATCATCGGCTTTCTTATTACGGGAGTGGGGCTACCACTGCTTGGTGTCATCGCCATTGCGAAGTCCGGAGGGGACCTTCAGACACTCGCAAACCGCGTACATCCATTATTCGGACTTATCTTTACCATTGTTATGTACCTGGCGATCGGGCCGTTCTTCGGAATACCACGGACCGGAACCGTCGCCTATGAAATCGGGGTCATCCCCTTCTTACCTGAAGATACAGCGAAATACGGTGTTTCTTTACTGATTTATACGGTTATCTTCTTTGGATTGACCGCATGGCTTGCGATGAATCCGTCAAAGCTTGTTGACCGTATCGGGAAGATTTTGACTCCTTCCCTCATTGTCATCCTGACAGTTCTAGTGGTCAAAAGCATCATCAGTCCGATGGGAGACTTCGGTGCACCGCATGAAGCCTATCAGGATGGACCATTATTCAAAGGATTCATCGAGGGATACCTGACCATGGATACGATCGCTGCTTTAGTGTTCGGGATCGTCGTCATCAATTCCATCAAAGACCGCGGCATTACCAATAAGTCCAGCCTGACACGCATCACGATCATTGCCGGATTTATTGCGGCCGCAGGACTTGCCCTTGTGTATTTATCTTTAAGCTATATCGGTGCGAGCAGTACGGATTCCATCGGCGTGCAGGCAAACGGTGGGGCGATCCTTTCAGCTGCAGCGAGCCATTTATTCGGATCAATGGGGACGATCATCCTGGGACTTGCGATTACGTTTGCGTGCATTACGACATCAGTCGGACTTGTATCGGCGTGCTCACAATTCTTCGCCAAAATCCTGCCGGTATCCTACCCTAAATTGGTGATCATCATTTCTCTATTCAGCATGATCATCGCCAATATCGGATTGACTCAGTTGATTGCCGTCTCTTTACCTGTTCTAATATTCATTTATCCATTGGCGATCGTACTGATTCTTCTATCATTCATGCATAATGGATTTAACGGTTACTCCCTTGTGTATGTTGGGGCATTGATTCCAACGGGTCTGATCAGTCTGATCGATGGGATCAAGACCGCTGGCGTCGACGTGACGGCCATCAGTCAATCTCTTGAATTCCTTCCGTTCTATACTCAAGGAATTGGCTGGATTGTTCCGGCTATGATCGGTGCCATCATCGGATTCATCATTGCCGTACTCGCAGGTCAAACCAAACGGACGATTGAAGCCAGTTAAGTTCAATCGTCTTACAAAAAAGGACTGATGTAGATTGAAACGTCTACATCAGTCCTTTTTATTTATGATCTTTCTTCAAGATCCATCATCTTCTCAATTTTCTTCAATGCGCCCGGCTCCACCTTCTCGATGGTCGTGGCCGCTTCTTCCAACGCCCTGCGGTAATCATATTGACGGAAGGCTTGTTCAGCCGTCTGAAGACCTTCCCGTACCGAACTATATTTGCTGCGGTAGCGATTTCCGTACTGAATGATCTTCTCGGATAAAAGAACATTCTCGATCAGATCTCCCGTTTTCGTATAGAAATGGTCGACCGTATCCTCGGCACCCAATAATGTTTCCTGGATGAACTTCATGTTTAAAGGCTTTTCCGTTAAGCTCGCATTCACTTGCTCGATCTTGCGATGGACTTCATCAAGAAGATCCTTGTAATCGGCAGGCAATCCCGGTACATTGCTCTTTGAAATCATTCGGCTTGCTTCAGCCACCTTTTTCTTAAGCTCCTGGATTTTTTCCCTTGTAGCCAATTCATCCTTGCGGAGGTTCTGCAGATAGACGGAGAATTCACTTTGCTGTTGATTCAGTTCTTCCAGTCCACTTCTGATATCTTTCAGCTCATCACTTAAATTCGAGAAAGCCGTCGCATTCGTTTCTTCCTTATGCATCAGCATTTCATGTCGCTTGGAGAGCTGGATGATCTTCTTATCAATCTCGTTCGGTGTACTAAGGTCCGCATCATGTAGATGGTAGCCTTGCTTCACGATGCTTACTTCCGATTGAATGTCATCATTGTCTTCTTTTGCCTTGATGAGCCCTTCCGTCGTTTGGTCTCTATACTGCTCTACAAAATGTTTGGCATGGACTTCTTTTTCCAGTAAATCGTAAAGGCTTTCGACCTTCACTTTTATTTCCTGTATGCCTTCTTCCACTTCTTCGACCTGAAGCTCCTCAAGATTTTTATTAAAGTGTTGGAGGGTTTCCTTCAATGAGGCCACTTCCTTGTCCACTTCAATATGATCAAGGGTGTAGCCCTGATCCTTCATCTCGATGTATCCTGCTTCAAGCTCGGACAATTGGGACGGCAATACGTTCTCAAAGTCGGTGATCAGCTTCGGTACCGTCTCCATTTTGTAGGCAACCAATTTCATTTCCTCTGCAAGGCCCAGCACGATCTCCCTTGCGTCCAGATAGTTCCCCTGCTCCGTCAGCTCATTGAACTGATTGATTTTTTCAGAAAGCTTATCAAGGACTGCTTCGATATGCTTTGCCGTTTGACCGTATGTATGACGATAGGCGAGCAATTGTTTCTTGCTGTTCCGGAATTCTTCTTGAAGGGCCAGGATTTCTTCGCGGTTCTTCTCTTCACTGCCGACCAGTTCATTTAATTCGCTCAAGATCAGTTCGATCTTCTTTTCGATATCAGTGAGAACCTGATCGATTCTTGACAGGACCTCTTTGGTTTTATTAAAGCGAAATTTATCGGTGTACTCTTCTGCATCGAATAGTAGTTCTTCAACATCAGGAAGCTGCACAGCAACAATCTCATCCCAACCCTGTCTCCAGCCGTCAAACAATTCTTCCGTCTGACCTGTCATATTCAGTTGCTTCACTCTGGAAAGTTCGTCTGAAACCGGTTTGTTCATGATATCGATTTTCCAGGCTTCATACCGATCGATTTCGGCGTAATATTTCTTTCTAGAGATAAATCCGATTAGGAATACGATTAAGATAAGTATTATTCCAGCGATGACGTATTGCATCTTAAGCCCCCTGTTCAACTATTCAGTAGACATCTATATGAATGTGAATGTTTCATTAATAATTTGTCATTGCTATAATGATACCATGTTAACGACATTTTTTGACTATTAATTTCTGATTTTTTAGTGATAAAAGTCAATTTTAGCAAATTTGAGGGGAAATGGGTATGATTATTGGGTTTGGTGCTTAATAGAATGGGATTGTAACACCGTTTTAATGAGCGAGTAGTGGTTGATTTCCGTTCCAGGTGCTCGCTTTCCGCGGGGCTGGCGGTGAGCCTCCTCGGCTGCGCCTGCGGGGTCTCACCTGTCCAGCGTTTCCCGCAGGAGTCGAGCACCTTCCACTCCAATCAACTTATTTAGTTTCAATTTGCTTATCTAATTGGGGCTAATATTCCCATACTGTTTTATTTCACTATCAAATTTACAATATCTCTATCATATTCAATTTAACAGCACAAATGATTATTTTAACAAGGATGTGAAGTCTGATGGTTAAGGTTGATGGGCATGTGCATACGCCGTTTTGTCCGCATGGGAGTGGGGATTCTTTTGAGATGTATGTGGAGAGGGCGATGGCTCTTGATTATAGTGCTATAACGTTTACGGAGCATGCGCCGCTGCCGGTCGGGTTCAGGGATACGACGCCTGATCAGGATAGTGGGATGGATCCGTCGCGTATCAGGGACTATTTTGATGCACTGGACATCCTGAAGGAGAAATATAAGGACAAGATCACCATCCGCTCCGGGCTCGAAGTGGATTATATTGAAGGGTTTGAGAAAGAGACGGAAGACTTCCTTTCAACCTATGGGCCACGGATGGATGACAGCATTCTTTCTGTTCACTTCCTGCATCAGCAAGGAACATGGGATTGTCTTGATTTCAGTCCCGAAGTGTTCCAAACCATGATCGGTTATTATGGATCGGTTGATGAGATCTATAAGCGGTATTATAGGACGGTCCTTCAATCGATCCAGGCAGAGCTCGGCCCCTATAAGCCGAAGCGTATCGGTCACATCACTCTCGTAAAGAAATTTCAGAAGCTGTTTCCTGCATCCCAGTCGTTTTCCGATGAGATTTCCCTCATCCTTCAGGAAATGGCCGGAAGGGATTTGGAGCTTGATTATAACGGGGCGGGGTTCGTGAAACCTCATTGCGGGGAATCCTATCCGCCACAGGATGTCATCACCCAGGCCCGCGCCATGGGGATCAAGATCGTCTATGGATCGGATGCCCATACGGCTGATGGGCTGGATCAAGGAAGAGCCTTGATGAAATAAAAGGAAAGAACTCTTCTTCAATCGGAGAAGAGTTCTTTCTTTCAGATGATCAGTTCTTTTTTCATGACCTCTTTCGCTTCAGAAACGAGTAAGAGATCGATCCATTGATCAATGTTTTTATAATATTGATCAATGAAGTAGTATTCCTGCGGGAACATCTGCCACACTTCCCTTAACTGCTGGCTGTTAAGGAATGGCATCGTCAGCATGGACTTGAGCTGGATGACGAGGAAGCTGACGGGCTGCTTTTTCAAGGCATGGTCCTTCATTCCCTGCTCGAATAATCGTTTCATATAATGCCTTTCTTTCATTAAATACGAAGAAATGATTTCCCGGACCACCTGGGAATCGATGGATACTTCCCTCCAGATGAATCGGGATAGTTGATGATTTTCACTTTGAAATTTCAATATTTTATAGACGGCCCGCTTCAGGCACAGATCGGCACTGACATAATTCAGCGCCTCCACTTCTTCCTGAAGGAAACGCAGGTACGGTTCAAAGAAATGGGTGAAGCACGCTTCCAATACACCCTGCTTGCCTTTAAAGTAATAGGAGATTGTAGCAGGATTCACGTCCGCCCGCTTTGCAATGTCCCTGACGGACGTTCCATCGAATCCATGATCATAAAAAAGGTAGACAGCCGCTTTAAAAATGGACTCTTTCGTCGACTTGGAGGTATCTAGTTTTTTCATATTTCCCCTTCTTTCATGTATATTAGGCGAATGAAAAAAACAGTGGCGAGGATCAATGTATAAAAACTTTTCAGAAATAAACTAAATCATTGAAGACGATGAAGAAATATGCTAAAAATGGTTCAATAGATGTTTCTATTATAATTTGTTTACACTAAGATTTCGTGTTTTCGTATGGATTTCCTTTAAGTATTTCTCGACAGGATTTGTCGCTTGGAGTTCCTGCGGTAACGCTTAGACATGAAATAGCGCAGAATATGTAGAATTGGGGGAGTTTATGATGTTTCAAGTAGAAAAATATCAAGGTACAAAGGAACAGGGCTTTGGTCTTGTCACGAAGCAATTGAAGGCTTTACTGGAAGGTGAACCGAATCAGATTGCGAATTTAAGCAATGCTTCCGCCTTATTGAACCAATTCATGGACCGCATTAACTGGGTTGGCTTCTATTTAATGGAGGAAGAGAGCAATCAATTGGTGCTCGGCCCCTTCCAGGGACTGCCTGCATGTGTGAGGATTCCTTTAGGAAGAGGCGTTTGCGGTACGGCTGCAAGTGAACAGAAGACGCTGCGGATCGAGGATGTACATCAATTCCCCGGGCACATCGCATGCGACGCTGCCTCCCAATCCGAAATCGTCATCCCTCTCGTCAAAGATGGAAAACTGATCGGGGTCCTCGACATTGACAGCCCTGAAAAAGCACGATTTGATGAAGATGACCAGAAGTATTTGGAAATCTTCACAGATGAACTTTTAAGACATCTTTAATCCTGTATAATAGGGATAAAGCCCTGCCGGGAATAGGACATTTCCGTCAGGGTGTTTTTTTGTGCTGGGAAAAATTCGGTTACTTGTTAAAAAGTTCACGTTTCCCTGCTCCTTTTATAGGGAAAAGAGTACCGTACATGAGAACTTTACCCTGTGATATCCCATACAATATCCAGAATGGAGTACAGGTAAAAAGAGGTGTAATATGAGAGCTAAGAAAAAAGACTTACCCTACTTACTATGTTTGCTGGTGATGCCGGCATTAGGTTTTATATACACGCTATTAAATACGGATACCCGTGAAGCAGTCATTTTATCTACCCAACTCGATGAATGGATCCCATTCGTGCCGATTTTCATTGTGCCGTATATATTATGGTACGCCTTTATTTTAGGATACCTTTTTTACTTCTGGTATAAAGATGTCCCTACATTCCTGAAAACCCTCGGCATTATTTTCATCGGAGAATTGGTTTGTTTTGTGATCTACTTTTACTTTCAAACGACCGTACCTCGCCCGGAACTGACGGGTGATGGATTGTTTATCGACCTGGTCCGGATGATCTACAGCCATGATCAGCCTTATAATGCTTTCCCGAGCATCCATGTCTTAACGACATTCGCCATCATTCTCGGCAATTTCAATATTCAAGATAAACACCGTTTCCACTCGGTCTTTGTGCCGGTCATGGGATCGTTGATCATTGTATCGACCCTCTTTGTCAAACAACATTTCGTACTCGACATGGTCAGTTCGATTTTCTTGACGACGTTCATCTACGGCTTTATGTTTGAACTGTATGGAGTCAGTGCAAAGAAGTCGAAGCAGGCTTATTTAGAAGATTAAAACCCAAAAACAGGAAGGAACCCATTATATCGGGTACCTTCCTGTTTTTAATGCCATCAGCCAAGATTATTCAATTTTAATATAAAATTCTTCCACATAAGGATTCTCGGGCTGTTTGACTTCTTCAAATACCGGATGGGTAATGACCGGCATCTTCCGACCATTAAAATCCACGGCATCCAGGATCCCACTTACATTCACCCATGTATCGGGCTCCAGGTTCGCCATATTCGTGTCCTGGACCAATAATCCGTATACCGATGCATCGGCCACACAGCAGGATACTACATATCTTGAAATGACAGCCTGGTTCCCGCTGAAACTTTCATCTTTATAAATGAATCCTGTCAGCTGCACTTCTTTTCCAACAAGCTGTTCAAGCTCCTCATCCACTATACTGAGTGTTTGAATATACTGTTCATCCCGTACAATGATTTTTTCTTTGCTCCCGACGATGTCTTTGAGCTTTTCGAAGTCTTCCTCGACAGGGAAGTCTTCATATGAATCCAGTTTTGGCTGCAAACCATGCATGGAATTTTGATTTAGCTCCCCGGTCTTTTTCGATTGACCGTCAATTGCCGGTGGGGTGGAAAACATCGTATTGCCGATCTTCACGCCTCTTTTTGCCGCAGCGGCACTATCCAATACATTATCAGGCAGCAGGAACCCGAGAACGACAGGGAAGACAAACAGTGTATAGATCATGAAGGACTTCATCGCCCCTCTCGGCAGTTCATGTCCTTCACAATTACATGAATGACTCTTTGCATTGGATGATGTTCCACGAATGACCTGAATGGCCCCGAGCAAAAGAAACACCCCTAATGCAAAATACAGATATCCATTCATTTTCGGGGCGATGAAGTACTGAAGATTAAAGGTCAAAAAAAGCTTAAGTAAAAGTAATGCATAACCCAGCAGGATGATTCCCCTAATATACGTATGAAATCGAACGGATGAATTCATTTTACGATCCCTCCCTATAACCAAATTTGAGAACCCACTGTTATGACATAAACGGTAACGGTGACGACTGCCATAAATAATAAGACAAAGCGCTTTTTAAAATAGGCAAGCATCAATAAAGTATTCTTGAAATCGATCATCGGACCGTACACAAGAAATGCTAGAAGGGATGTCGTTGAGAACAGGTTGCCTAACGAAGATGCAACGAAGGCATCTGCTTCGGAGCATAGGGACATAATGTACGCAAACCCCATCATGACTCCAGGTCCTGCCCAATTGTTCGAGCCTAATGTCACTATGGCTTCACGGTCAATATACGTTTGAAACAAAGCTGCCAACAAGGCTCCGATGATTAAGAATTTCCCCATATCAAAAAATTCATCACTGGCATGGACGAGGGTTTGCATCAGTTTATTCGATGAATGGTCATGATCATGCTCGTGATGATGTTCGTGATCGTGACTTCTTTGCTTAAGAGGATTCTGCCTGCCAAACAGCTTGTACAATAACGCCCCAATGATCAGTGCTGCAATGAACGCAATCGCCATTCTCCCTATGACGACGGTAAGGTTATTTTGAAACGCATAGTAGGTAGAAAGCAGGACGATCGGGTTCAGGATCGGGGCTGTCACCATAATTACGATGGCCAGGTGTGTCGGCATACCTTTCTTTATCAGCCTTCTGGCCACGGGTACGATGGCACACTCACAAACCGGGAGCAGGGCACCTACAAAGGCGGCAGGCAACAACGCCAGATAAGGGAATCTCTTCGGAACCAGCCTTTGTAATAAACTCTCTGACACAAATACTTGAATGAGAGCCGAAGCAAATACGCCAATTAATATAAAGGGGATGGCTTCTAACAGGATGCTTAAGAAAATCGTGATGACATTCACCAGAGAACCTTCGAAAACGTCATCCGGTACCCAACCTTTTATAAATTCACCGGCTAAAAACATTCCGATGATCAATATGAATAGAAAAAGCCCAGTCAGGTCCTGTCCTATTTTTTTTAATCCTTTCAAAGATTCTAGAACTCCTCTCTTAACAAAACGAAATCATTACGTTTTAAGCTTTATACTACTTCTATTCTTCCTAGGCCTGCATTATGACTAATGTATTGATATATCGTGATAGGGTCCGCAGATTTTCATGTAGCTGAAGAAATCATTCAGTGGAACTCTTTCATTTTTTTATCCCAGATAGTATGAATATGTAAAAACCGCTTACGTGCATCTCTATTAATCTTCTACAATAAATCCTGGAATTGGATCATGGAATGCAGTCCAATCCTCTCCCATTTCCCTGTCTGTTAATAAACAACCGTCTAATGACTGCTCTATTTCTTCTTTGTTCATCTCCAGCCCGATAAAAACGATCTCGTTCATTCGATCTCCATAAATCGGGTCCCATTTCTCTCTCAATTCCACTTCTTCAGCAAGAATTTCATTTCTTTCAACTTCAGGGTACGCAGCCACCCACTCTCCTGCTCCCTGGATGATAATCGAGGGACCAGCCTGCGATAATAAGCCTGTCATGTCATTACGGGTCGGCAGCCAAAAGAAGCCCTTTGCCCTTACAATATCCACCGGCCATTCTTCCATCCACTTCATGAAGCGTTCAGGGTGAAAGGGTTTCTTTCGACGGTACACAAAGGAAGATATTCCATACTCCTCCATTTCAGGAGTGTGTTCTTCCTGTAATTCTTTTATCCAACCAGCTCCCTGGCTTGCTTCTTCAAAATCAAACAGTTTCGTATCGAGTACTTGATTCAACGGGATGTTGGAGTGAGTAGCAGAAATGATTTGTGCACCCGGGTTCAGCTTCTGAAGCATCGCTTTTAATTCAATGACATCCTCGTCTTCCACTAAATCGATCTTGTTTAATACAATCACATTGGCAAACTCAATTTGATCGATCAGTAAATCCACCACTTCCCTTGTGTCTCCTTCATCTGTTGCCTGCTTCCGGTCCAGCAATGTCTCCCCACTGGCGAAGTCGTGCCAGAAACGATTGGCATCCACAACCGTGACCATTGTATCCAGCCTTGTTTTACTCGTAAGGTCAATGTCCATTTCCTCATCCAGATACGTGAAGGTTTGGGCAACCGGTATAGGTTCAGAAATCCCGGTGGACTCAATGACGATATAATCGATATCCCCCTGATCGACCAGGCGCTGTACTTCAATCATGAGGTCTTCCCTTAACGTGCAGCAAATGCAGCCATTTTGAAGCTCCACCAATTTTTCTTCTGTTCTGGTAAAACCTCCGCTCTTGACGAGGGCCGCATCAATATTCACTTCACTCATATCATTCACAATAACCGCAATTTTCTTATTCTCCCGATTGTGTAAAATATGATTTAATAACGTCGTCTTCCCTGATCCTAAATAGCCGCTTAAAACTGTTACTGGTACTTTCATGCTTTCCATTCCTTCCTCACTAAAATCAAAATCATTACGATTTAGATGACGTGGCAAATTACGGACACTATCCTCGCACCGTAAATATTCCATGATACAGGACTGATTTTCACTCCATTTTAAACTTGTTCCGTTTCACTAGGTATGATGTAGATCTATGTATATCTTCACCAATGAGGAGCCACTCAATCAAAGAATCACCAACAGTATCAACTTAAATCGTAACAATTACGCTTTAAAAGTATTTAACCACACAAATGATTGACGCGCAACGAAAAATCGGATTTAAATCGGAATTATTCTTATTTACAAAACGGAATGATTACGATAAAGTGATGATTACATTCAATTTAAAGGAGTTAACAATGAGAAAATACCTGTTCATTTCACTTGTACTTATGTTATCCACTTTTCTTTCTGCCTGTAATCAGACTGCTAAAAAGACAGACGACAGTCAATCTGCTGCTGAACCAATAAGCATCATGACGTCGCTTTATCCACTTCAATATTTCGCTGAACGTATAGGAGACGATATGGTAAAGGCGGAGTCCCTGCTCCCATCCGGTTCTGACGCCCACACCTTTGAACCGACATCTAAAGATATGATGAGCATTGCAGAATCAGATCTGTTTATTTATAACGGACTTGGGATGGAGTCTTATGCTGAAAAAATCACTAAATCCCTGGAAAACGAGGATACGATCATGGTTAAGGCTACAAAGGGAGTAGATGTCATCGCAAGCTCTCACGATCACTCTGAAGAAGGGCATCACGAAGAGGGAGAAGGTGCTCATGAAGAAGAACACCACGAAGAAAGTGATGCGGATCATGAAGAGGAGCACCATAACGGGGATTATGACCCTCACGTTTGGCTAGATCCAAACCGTGCCATTGGGTTGGCTGAAAATATCCGTGACTCTCTCATTGATCTTCAACCCCAACATAAAGATGCATTCAACCAGAACTTCGATGAATTGAAAAAAGATCTGGAAGAGATTGACGCTGCATTTACATCATTGGCTCAAGAAAGTGACCATCCAGAGATCCTTGTTTCCCATGCTGCCTATGGATATTGGGAGGATGCCTATGGAATTGAACAATTGGCTGTTGCGGGACTCTCTCCTACCGATGAGCCTTCCCAAAAAGAATTGAAGGAAATCATTGAAACGGCTAAAGAGCATTCTATTCATTATGTCATTTTCGAACAAAATGTTACGACCCGGATTGCTGAAATCATCCAGAAAGAAATCAATGCAAAGCCCTTGAAGGTTCATAACCTTTCTGTATTAACAGAATCAGACATTGAAAACAATGAAAACTATCTTACATTGATGAAGAAAAACATCAAGACTCTCGAACAAGCCATGAATGATTGATGAAGACAGCCTAACCAAACAAGCGCGTGCCACGATATATGGCACGCGCTTGTTTCCTTTTTTAAAAATATGAACTGGAGACTACTTTGCCTTATCCAGCGCCTGTGATAAATCACTCCAAATATCCTCCGGTGCCTCAAGTCCCACCGAAAGCCTCAGAAGCGAGTCATTGATTCCCATGCTCTTTCTCGACTCTTCCGGCACGACGGCATGAGTCATAGTAGCGGGATGCTGGATCAATGTTTCCGCATCCCCCAAGCTGACGGCAATCTTGATCATGTCTAGATCATCCATGAACTTCTGCGCTTCTTCCTTGAATCCTTTCAGCGTGAAGGAGATCATTCCGCCCGGTTTTTTCATTTGTTTCTTCATTACCCCGTGCTGAGGGTGATTCTCATGTCCGGGATAGATGACCGTTTCCACGGCAGGATGCCCGGCTAATAATTCGGCAATCTTTTCAGCACTGTCACAATGACGGTCCATCCGTACAGCCAGTGTCTTCAATCCCCTCAGTAATAACCATGCATCGAATGGGGAAATGATGCCGCCGATATCCTTTTGGGTCGTCATGCGGATCTCGGCCATTTTTTCCTGTGTACCGACAACAAGGCCGGCAACGACGTCTCCATGTCCGCCAATATATTTCGTTGCACTGTGGATGACAATGTCGCATCCTAGTTCAAGCGGACGCTGCAGATACGGTGAACAGAACGTATTATCCACCACGACCGGAATCCCCTTTTCCCTGGCAACCTTCACAACGAGTTCCAAGTCAATGAGCTGCATGGTCGGATTGATCGGGGTTTCTACATAAATACAGCTGGTGTTTTCCGTGATTTTCCCTCGGATTTCCTCTTCAGAGTCCATGGAAGAAAAATCATGTCCGATCGCAAATTTCTCCTGCAGGAGCTCGAGTAGTCCGAACGTACAGCCATACACCCCTTGGGAGCAAAGAATATGATCACCTGATTTTGTCAATGAAAACAGCACCGCGCTTACGGCTGCCATCCCTGAACCGAATGCAAGGGCCGCTTCCCCGCCTTCCAATGAAGCCATCCGTTCTTCCAATATGGATACCGTCGGATTTCCCAATCTTGAATATATATATCCTTCTTCTTCACCGGCAAATCGATTTTCACCTTGTTTCGCATTTGCGAAGGTATAAGTAGAAGTTTGGTATAAAGGGGGTGCTAAACTATCAAAATGCTGAGACGATTGATACCCCTCGTGAATCACCCTTGTTTCAAAACGCTTCTCATCTTTCATACAGTATTCCTCCCAGTATTCCCTTTAAGTCTAAGTAACTACTATTCTAGAATATGATACTCCGGGTGAAAAAGAAAGCGTTTACACTAAAGCGATAAAGGAAGTTGTGCCTATTTATGACGTTTTCCAACAAAAAACAGGAAGAACCACTATCGGCTCATCCTGTTGATTTTGTATTGTTTATTGACAATCTTTTACTACCTGGTTCTTTCCATTATTTTTGGCCAGGTAGAGTGCTTCGTCGGCTTTTTTGACTAGTTCTTTGACGGATTTAGGGCAGTGGTCATCATCTGCTCTCCAGATGGATAATCCGCATGATAGGGTGACGGATGGATCGGTTTTCAATGGGACGTCCTTGATGATGCGTTCCGCGATTTCCATTCCTTTTTCAAGGGAAAGGGAAGGCAGATAGGCTGCCAGTTCTTCCCCTCCCCACCTTGCGACGAATCCGTGGTGGTTGACGATTCCCTTGATGAGATTGGACACTTCTATGATGACTTCATCCCCGATTTGGTGACCATAGTTGTCGTTGATGGATTTGAAGTCATCGATATCGATCAAGAGCAGCGTTCCCAGTTCATCCTGATTCATGGAGGATTCCATTTCATCATCCAAATAATTCCGTGCGAACAATTTGGTCATGTGATCGGTGATGACCATATGCTCCAATTTTTCACGGAGGGTGGCATTGGTGATGGCCAGGGTGGAGTGATGGATGAACGACTGCAGCAGCTTGTACATATCAAACGAAAACATATACGGTTCCTTATGGAGCACCACACAGAATCCAATCAGTGCTTCATTTTGAACCATTGGAGCAGCCATGAGCGACGGAAAAGCAGTCGCTTCTTCAAATCGATCGCTGACATCCCCTAAGAAGATGGAGTCCCTCTCCTCTTCAATACGCTTCTTAACGTACGAAATATAACTCCTGCCGATCTCTTCAGAAAAGATCGGGGAGCTTTCGTCCAGAATGGTGTACTCCCCTTTTTGAAGGAGGACGAAGCCAATGGCGGATGCCTGGAAGGAACGCTTGATCTGCTTCTTCAAAAACAGGACCGTTTCAGATAAACGTAAATTCAAGTTTAGTTGATGGGACGTTTCATTGATAAGCTGAAGATCGGTGATAAGTCTCTTCGACTGTTCATAAAGCTTGGCGTTCTCCAGGGCACTCCCGGCTGTATAGGCTAGTAGGCGGATGAACTCGATCTTCTGATCTGTAAAATCACGGGAAACGGACTTCACCTCAAGGACCCCGTAGATCCCCTGCTTCCCTTTTAATGGGGCATAAAGGATATCTTCTTCACAGGACTCAATGCTTCCGTTGACAAATGCCTGCATGGCCGATTCATTGGCACGTTCAAAATCAAAATTCTTGATGGGCAGTTCGCCGAAGTCATACCGGTCATTGGACAATAACAAACGGAACTCATCAATCGGGAATACCTGTTTCAATGTCTCGATGACCTGTACGAGGAGGGTATGAACGTCCCTCGTTGAATGGAAGATCTCTGTCACTTTGAATAATTCCCTATATCTTCTCTCGTCTTCAAGGACGGTCTGGATGCTGCCTGTATGCTGTAAAAACTGATTGCTCGCCTTCCAAAAGGAATGAAGCCAGCTTTCATCGGCCCAGCCTTTCGAATCCTCCGTCTTCACTTGGAGGATCGCCAAAGGACTTCCATCACTCTTCGTAAAGTGAAACTTAATGGAAGAAAGATCTTCTTTTTCTATTAAGATCGGCCTGAGAATATACTCCTCTGTCGCTTCAGCAAGTGTGAGGGGAACACCACCATGATGATGGGGTTGATATAGGAAATAAGTAGAATCGGTATAAAAATATAAAAATGCCTGATCGATATCCAGGCAATCCTTCACAACCGTCAGCCATTTTTGCAATTGAACAGAATGATCTGCATCTGCTGACATTTCTTCATAGATTAAATCGAATAGCTTGGACTTGTATTCATGCAGAGCATGTTGAATAACGTACATTTTTCTCACCCACACCTGAAAGGTTTGTGAAACGAATTACATCACCGGCTCCTGGCCAGTACCATATCCTTTTGAAAGACAACCAGCCATACTGAATCGTCTCCTGATAAGGAATGGATTTCTTCCGGTTCCCCGCTTTTGTCTGTAAGATCCAGTCGGACATCACGGGATCCCCGGGGAATGCTGATCAATCCGGTGCCCTCCTGAATATGAAAGGGCTGCCGGCTTGAAGTGACGGAAGACGGTTCACTTTCCCGCTCCTGTAAAACCTCTAACGATTCGGAAAACAGTATCCACTTCTTCTCTTCCATTTGGACCCAGACCCCATTATGTTCCTTTGTAACACGAAGCGTTTTCACTGGATTGTGTAACGACACACTATGTAATACCTTAAAGTAATATTGGTTTTTTTGATCAATTTCATATATGACAAGGACCGGCTGCTCTTCTACCACCTTCGCCACTGCGATGACCGGGTTCCGACTTTCGTCCCCCCTGGACAATACTTGGGCATGTGTGGATGGTTTGATCTCCTCGACTTTATCGGATGAGGAGGAATAAAGGGAACCTCCCAATACGACCAGCAGACAGATACCGATCAATAGATATCGAAGAAATTTCTCTCTCTTTGATTCCTGCAAATCTGCTCACCTATTTAACATAATTTTCAACTTTTATTATATCACAACAAATGACTTATGAACTATATTGTTTGTGCAATCCAGATCGCTCTTTTCAGGAAACTATAAAATACTTCCTTGACTTCTAATCTCTCGCATCATATAATATTCTTTGTGTAAAATAATGCAGCTTCAGTGAAGTCCTTTATGCTCGTATTTTGTTCCTCTACGTTGAGGTGTATCTTGTAACCCTCTGCTGCTAGGGCGAAGGTACATGAAAACAAAATGCACATAATTGTTTATTCACAGGTGTTTTTATTTTACAACAAAATAAAAACAATAAAGGAGGAGTCTCTCATGGCTCGATATACTGGCCCAAGCTGGAAATTATCTCGTCGTCTTGGAATCTCTCTAAGCGGTACGGGTAAAGAATTAGAAAAGCGTCCTTACGCTCCAGGACAACACGGTCCTAACCAACGTAAAAAAATCTCTGAATACGGTTTACAACTTCAAGAGAAGCAAAAACTTCGTCACATGTACGGAGTAACTGAGCGTCAATTCCGTAACCTATTTGACCAAGCTGGCAAATTACAAGGTAAACACGGTGAAAACTTCATGGCGCTACTTGAGTGCCGCCTGGATAACGTTGTTTATCGTTTAGGTCTTGCTCGTACTCGTCGTCAAGCACGTCAACTTGTTAACCACGGTCACGTTACAGTGAACGGATCTCGCGTAGACATCCCTTCATTCCGCGTTCTTCCTGGTCAAACAATCTCAGTTCGTGAAAAATCACGTAACCTTGACATCATCAAAGAAGCGATGGAAGTGAACAGCTTTGTTCCTGAATTCCTAACTTTCGATGCTGACAAATTAGAAGGTACATTCACACGCGTTCCTGAACGTTCTGAATTACCAGCTGAAATTAACGAAGCTCTTATCGTTGAGTTCTACTCTCGTTAATCTTTGTGAAAGAGACACTGTCCATTCTATGGGCAGTGTTTTTTTTTGTGCTGAAAAACATGAAATTCCCATAATAAAAGCACGGTACCCGCTCCTAATGAGAGAAACGGATACCGCGCTGAAAGATTGTATTTTCTATTATACGTACTGAACTCTGAAATATTTCTTCTTTCCTCGGCGGATGATCGTAAATTGTCCTTCGATCTTGTCCCCTTCGCCCATCACATGCTGAAGATCCGTGATACGCTCACCGTTGATGTAAATCGCACCGTTTCCGACATCTTCTCGAGCCTGACGTTTGGATGGCGAGATTTTCGCATTAACGAGGAGATCGATCAATCCGATTTCTTCTCCTTTTGCCTGTTCGAAAGATGGGACATCTTTGAAGCCTTCCAGTATTTCAGAAGCTGATAATGATTTGATGTCACCACTGAATAACGCTTGAGTGATACGGATCGCCTGATCAAGGGCCTCTTCTCCGTGGATCAGCTTCGTCATTTCTTCCGCTAACGTCTTTTGTGCTTTGCGAAGATGAGGTTCTGTTTCAACGGAAGTAGCAAGTGCGTCGATTTCTTCATGAGAAAGGAAGGTAAAGTACTTCAAGTATTTCACCACATCCGCATCGGCTGCGTTGATCCAGAACTGGTAGAACTCGTAAGGAGACGTTTTCTTCGGATCGAGCCATACCGCCCCGCTTTCCGTTTTACCGAATTTCGTTCCGTCCGCTTTCGTTACAAGTGGAATCGTGAAGCCGAATGCCTTCGTTTCTTCTTCATGTGTGCGTCTGATCAGTTCAAGGCCCGTCGTAATGTTCCCCCACTGGTCACTTCCACCGATCTGCAGTTTACAATTGTAGTTGTCATATAAGTGATTGAAGTCCATCGCCTGAAGGATCGTATACGTAAATTCAGTGAATGAAATACCCGATTCCAGACGGGACGAGATCGTATCTTTAGCCAGCATGTAATTGACACCCACATGCTTTCCGAAATCACGAAGGAATGTGACGACATCCATCGCACCGATCCAGTCATAGTTATTCACCATCACGGCACCGTTTTCCCCTTCGAAGTCAAAAATGCTTTGGAGCTGTCCTTTAATGCTTGCTACATTTCCCTGGATCGCTTCAACCGTCTGGAGTTTACGCTCTTCGTTTTTACCGCTCGGGTCACCGATCAAACCTGTCGCCCCTCCAACCAGTACAAGTGGACGATGCCCTTGATTCTGGAAACGGCGAAGCGTCAAGAAAGGAAGCAGATGACCGATATGCATACTGTCCGCTGTCGGATCGATCCCGCAATAAATCGAAATGCTTTCTTTATTCAATAAGTCCTTCAAGCCTTCAGCATCCGTTTGCTGGTACGTGATCCCACGCCATTCCAAGTCTTTTAATAAATCCATCTCTCTTCCTCCTTTAATTTCAACGTGCAAACAACAAAAAAGTCCCTGCATATATGCAGGGACGCTGTCGCGCGGTACCACCCAAATTAAGGAATAACATCCTTCACTCATAGAGATAACGGCTCTCACCGTTTGCCGCTACTAAGGTTCACGACAAAAGCTCCAGGATGTAATTCATCGGCCATTTGTGTCAGTTCACAGCACCCACTGACTCTCTTCGTAACAGGGAAGGCAGACTACTTATTCCTCTCATTGCATGTATTATTTGTACAAAAATCCGATTGATGACGGATGATCATTACAATCACTATATTAGGTTTTTACCATATTCCAAAATAATAGTCAACTAAATGCATGATAAAAGACCATTTTATTTGACTTTTTACGACAGCCTTCCTGTAATTATGCTATAATGGGAATGTTCTGGGGGGAATGATATATGAAGGAAAAATGGAACATATTACGTGAAAAATTAGACCCTGCAATCAGGTTCTTTTCAAATACTAGACTACAAAAACGAGCAAGAATTACATACGGTGTATTCTGGAACCTGTCTTTGATCCTGATCGTCCTCTTTGTATTGGGATTCGCATTTGCAGGAGGAGTCGGAGCGGGTTATTTCGCTTCACTCGTCAAGGAAGAACCGATCCGTCCTTATGACCAAATGAAAAAGGACATCTACAACTACGAAGAAACCTCTCGACTTTACTTCTCGGACGATGTCTATCTCGGGAAACTTCGGACTGACCTGGAACGGGAAGAAGTGAAGCTTGAAGATATTTCGAAAGATCTGCAGCATGCCGTCATTGCAACAGAAGATGAGTACTTCAACGAACATAACGGTGTCGTGCCGAAAGCGATCATGCGCGCCGTCCTACAGGAATTCACGAATTCAGCCACCCAATCAGGCGGGAGTACACTCACTCAACAGCTGATCAAAAATCAGATCCTCACGAATGAAGTATCATTTGAAAGAAAAGCGAAAGAGATCCTTCTCGCTCTTCGCCTGGAAAGATTTTTTGATAAAGATGAAATACTGGAAGCGTATCTGAATGTAGCGACTCTTGGACGGAACTCATCCGGCCAAAATATCGCAGGTGTCCAATCGGCTGCCAAAGGGATTTTCGGAGTGGACGCCAAGGATTTGTCCCTGCCACAGTCAGCCTTCATTGCTGGACTTCCACAGGCTCCCTTCTCTTACACACCATTCAAGAATAATGGGGAGATCAAAGAGAATCTCGAAGCCGGGATGAGCCGGAAAAACACGGTCCTCTACCGGATGCACCGGGAAGGATACATCACGAAAAAGCAATATGACGATGCCGTTGCCTATGACATCTCAAATGATTTCGTGAAACCAAAGCCATCACCTCGAGAGCAATACCCATGGCTTACTGCCGAACTCGAAAGCAGGGCAGTGGAAATCATGAAAAATGTGCTTGCCAAGAAAGATGGATATTCTGAACAGGATCTTGAAAACAATGATGAACTTGAAGACAAATACCAGACGCTTGCTGACCGCAATGTCCGTCAAAGCGGGTATGAAATCCATTCAACCATCAACAAGAAGATCTATGACCAGATGCAAAAAACAAAGGATGCGTATGACATGTACGGTCCTACCAAAACCAGAACGGTAAAAGACCCTGACACAGGGAAAGAAGTAGAAATCGAGGAGCCGGTTCAGGTCGGCGCCGTGATGATCGAGAACAAAACGGGCCGCATCATCAGCTTCATCGGCGGCCGGGATTTTAAATTGGAACAAATCAACCATGCCACTCAATCACACAGATCAAACGGCTCTACCATGAAGCCTTTGCTCGCTTACGGACCAGCACTCGAATACGGCTACATCTCACCGGGATCACCGATTCCCGATGTGGGCGTCAACATCAATGGCTGGAAACCGGAAAACTATTCGTTCAGGGAGCGCGGACTCTTCCCTGCAAGATTCGCCCTGGCAGAATCATTGAATCTACCAGCGGTCAGAACATATGCGAATATTTACAACCGAAATCCATTTAAAGAGTTTCTATTGAAAATGGGCTTCGAATCCCTTTCAAGCAGATATGACAACAACCTGTCCCTTACTCTCGGGGCAACGACGACGGGTGTCACGGTCGAAGAAAACGTAAATGCCTACACCACCTTTGCCAATGGAGGAAAATTCATCGATGCCTTCATGATTGACAAGATCGTCGACAAGGACGGCAATGTCGTCTTTGAACACAAGACAGAACCTGTGGATGTCTTCAGTCCGCAAACCGCTTATTTAGCGATCGATATGATGAGGGATACCCTGGATCATAACCTTGGTACGGGACGTTATGCGAAAACCTTCCTGAACTTTAATTCAGACTGGGCCGGGAAATCCGGAACGAGTCAGGAATACAAAGATCACTGGTTTGTAGCAACGAATCCGAGCATCACATTTGGGACCTGGTTCGGCTACGACACACCTTCGTCACTGAACACTCCTGGATCCCGTGCCCGGTACGGACATTACGGCTTGCGTAACATCCGCTTATGGTCGTATCTACTGAATGATGTCAGGGACCTTGCGCCCGATCTGATCGATCCTGATGCATCGTTCCAACAGCCGGAAGGGGTCGTCAGAAGATCCTTCTGTTCCATCTCGGGACTGCTTCCATCTGAAGCATGCAGCCAGGCGGGACTTGTTAAAAGTGATTTATTCAATGCAAAATACGTTCCTACCAAAACGGATGACAGCTTACTTATGAGTCGTTACGTCATGGTGAACGGAAAGAAATACCTGGCATTGCCGAATACGCCGGCAGAATTTTCACAGCCGGGTGTCATCCTGAACCCTGACTTTGTGAAAAACATCTTCGGTGCAGTGCCTGGAAATCCGGACAAACTGATCCCGGATGGAGACGAACGATTTAAAAACGTCCTCATCGCGGAGAACAAGATTTCCGATGACGGGGCAGCTCCTGGAACCGTCAATGCGAGCGGAAACGGGAACAAAATCACATGGACACCATCCGCAAGCGGCGATGTGGTCGGATATAGAGTATACCGGACATCCGGCGGAAAAGTCGGAAGCGTCAAGTCCGGATCCAGTTTAGCAGTATCGGTTGGAAACGGTGATTTCTACGTAGTTGCCGTCGATGTCGCCGGTAAAGAATCGGCCCGTTCTAACACGGTCCAGATCGGACAACCGGCACCAAAACCGGATCCGAAACCTGAAAAACCAGGTACAGATCCGAAACCACCTGGTGATAAACCAGCCGATCCACCTCCAAAGCCCGATAAACCGGACAAGCCGGAGCCACCACCTCCTGCAGATGATGGCGGCAATGGAGGCGGAGACGGCGGTGGTGACGGTGGAGGAACCGAACCACCTACAGAACCGGATCCACCACCAGCGCAGAACTGATGATTGATTGAAAAGAGGGAAACGTCGATGTGACGTCTCCCTCTTTTTTTGTGTGATGATGGACAGATGTCTTGATTCGTGCCATTTTGAGAATATATCTGTCATTTTCGTCATTTGTCTGCCGGATTATATGGTTATCTGCCATTTTTTATTTTTATCTGCCTGTCTGCATAAAACGACAAATTTCGCCACACCTGATTACTTCGTCCCCCCAAAATACTCACCCCACAAAAAAACCCCCACTCACAAAGAGCAGGGGTCCATCCAACACATCTATCAGTCTTCCATCGTACTCAAATCACCTGTCGGCAGGTCTAACTCCCATGCCTTCAATACGCGGCGCATGATTTTTCCGCTTCGAGTTTTCGGAAGCTTGTCGCGGAATTCGATTTCCCTCGGTGCCGCGTGGGCAGCGAGTCCTTTTTTCACGAATTGGCGAATCTCTTCTTTCAACTCGTCCGTTACTTCGTATCCGTCACGAAGGGCGATGAATGCTTTGATGACTTCACCGCGGACAGGATCGGGCTTCCCGATGACACCAGCTTCTGCGACAGCCGGATGTTCAACGAGCTTGCTTTCCACCTCGAAAGGACCTACCCTTTCTCCAGATGTCATGATGACATCATCGATCCGGCCCTGGAACCAGAAGTATCCGTCTTCGTCCATGTAAGCGGAATCCCCTGATACATACCAATCGCCAGGCATGAAGTATGATTCATACTTCTGTGGGTTGTTCCAGATCTGATTCATCATCGATGGCCAGCCTTTTTTGATGGCCAGGTTCCCCATCCGGTAAGGTGGTACTTCATTTCCTTGGTCATCGACGATTGCGGCTTTGATGCCAGGGAATGGTTTCCCCATGGAGCCCGGTTTGATCTCCATGCTTGGATAATTACAGATCAGCTGTCCGCCCGTTTCCGTCATCCACCACGTATCATGGATGCGCAGGTTGAATACCTTCATCCCCCAACGGACGACCTCGGGATTTAAAGGTTCCCCAACGCTCAGGATATGACGCAGGGAGCTCAGGTCGAATTGCTTCACGACTTCATCCCCTGCACCCATCAGCATCCGGAAGGCAGTCGGTGCACTGTACCAGACCGTCACACCATAGTCTTCAATTGTTTTATACCAGTTCTCCGGCTTGAAACGTCCCCCGACAATGACATTGGAGGCGCCAGTCAGCCAAGGGCCGAAGATTCCATAAGAAGTACCTGTGACCCAGCCTGGATCCGCTGTGCACCAATACACGTCTTCTTCCTGTAGATCCAATACCCACTTAGACGTTTGGTAATGCTGGATCATCGCGTTATGGACGTGAAGGACCCCTTTAGGTTTTCCGGTGGAACCGGACGTATAGTGAAGGATGAGACCATCGTTCCGGTCCACCCATTCCACTTGGAGCTTATCGCTTGCTTCAGCAAATTTAGCCATAAAGTCCACATGAACATCATCCTCCTCCACCTCTTCCCCAACAAGGAAGACATGCTTCAGATTCGGCAGTTCACTTACAGGAACCCTCTTCAATAGCTCGGGAGTGGTGATGAGAACCTTTGCTTCGCTATCCTCCAGGCGATCCCGGACAGCTCCTTCCATGAATGCTTCAAATAGCGGTCCCACGATGGCTCCGAGTTTGATCGCACCCAGTACGGAGAAATATAACTCCGGTGATCTTGGCATGAAGATGAAGACACGGTCACCTTTTTCCACATCCCCAAACCGTTTCAATACATTTCCTGCTTTGTTCGACATCTTCTTCATATCAGAGTACGTATATTTTTCATCACGTTCTGCATCTCGGTAATAAAGAGCGACCTTATTCTTCCTGAAAGACACTGCATGCCGGTCAATCGCTTCGTGAGCAAGATTGACGCGACCTGTTTCCGCCCATGAAAATTCCTTCTCGACCTCTTTCCAATCGAATGAATCATACGTATTTTCATAGTTTTCAAGATTATAGTTTCCCTTTGTCACTGGTAGCGCTTCCACTTTCATATACCGTATCCCCCTTATGTAAGAAATTACAATCTTATTATAGTATAAAACGAATATTTTCTCAATTTTTTAAAAAATCTGCCATGGAGTATATCCACTGGATTCTGATTCAATAACCCCTCTAAACCTTGTCATTAATAGGTATTTCAGAATAACAATCCGAATCTAAACGTCTGAATTTTTTGTGAAAGCGCTCTCTCGTTTTTAATTTCATGTATAATGGAAGGGAGGAATATCTTTAGGTGGTGTCCAGATGAAATTGAAAAAAACCTATAATGCAACAGAGTTAAAGACAACAAAAGGAAATATCATTATTGAAGGTCCGATTTCTGCAGAAGAGTTATCACGCCTTGATTTCCATGAGGACCTGGTCGCTTTCAGACCCCCGGCCCAGCAGCACAAAGCCCTTGTCGAGATCGCCGGTTTACCGGAAGGGCGCATCTTGATTGCCAGGGACAATCATACAATCGTCGGGTACGTTACATATTTATACCCTGATCCCCTCGAACGGTGGTCACAGGGGAAGATGAAGAACCTGATCGAGCTTGGGGCCATCGAGGTCATCCCAAAATTCCGCGGGGCGGCCGTCGGGAAAAATCTATTGAAAGTATCCATGATGGATGATCATATGGAAGATTATATCGTCATTACGACAGAATACTATTGGCACTGGGACCTTAAAGGGACGGGCCTTAATGTATGGGAATACCGGAAAGTGATGGAGAAAATGATGAACGCCGGCGGATTGGAATACTACGCAACGGATGATCCTGAAATCAGTTCCCATCCGGCCAACTGCTTAATGGCGAGAATCGGCAAACGGGTGGATTCAGATTCCATTCAGCAATTTGACCAGCTTCGATTTATGAATCGTTTTATGTATTGACGTGACTGTTTCTAAAAGGGGTGGAGAGCGTGATTGTAGAAGAGATAATGAAAACGAAAATCGAAACATTGAAAGCCGACGATACGATCGAATCGGCCATCAATTTAATGAGGGAAAAGAAAATCAAACATATCCCGATCACGAATGACGAGATGGAAGTCGTCGGCATCGTAAGTGACCGGGACGTGAAGGATGGTACACCTTCCATCTTCCATGACGGATCCGTTACGTCCGAGCTGCAGAAGCCTCTTAAATACATCATGAAGACCGACGTGATTACGGGGCATCCACTGGATTTCGTGGAAGAAGTCGCTGCCCTCTTTTATGAGCATCATATCAGCTGCCTTCCCATACTGAAGGAAAAGAAGCTCGTCGGGATCATTACGGAAACCGATCTGCTGTATACCCTCATTCAATTGACCGGTGCACATCAGCCCGGATCCCAGATTGAAGTGAAGGTCCCTCATAAAGCAGGCATCCTCTATGAAGTGGCCGGCATCATCAGACGGCATAATTCCAATATCCAAAGTGTCCTCGTCTACCCGGACAAAAAAGACGAAGCCTTTAAAATCCTTGTATTCAGGGTACGGACGATGAACCCGATGAACGTGATCAGTGATCTTAAGAAAGAAGGATATGACGTGTTATGGCCAAACATGCCGGGAATCTCATCATGACAAAGGATGCTGTCTTCATTTATTCAGATGAACTGCTGGGGTACCGGTTCTCTGATGAGCATCCCTTCAATCAGACCCGGATCACCCTGACGATGGACCTCTTAAAGGAAGTGAAGGCTCTTCAACCGGATGACATCGTCCCTCCGCGGATGGCTACTGATGAAGAGTTGTTCCTTAATCATGATCCCAACTATGTAAACGCTGTCAGAAAAGCGAGTAATGGCCAGCTTTCTCAAGATCAGGCAGAAGGGTTCGGGATCGGTACAGAAGATACCCCTATGTTTCAAGGTATGCATGAAGCTAGTGCGTATTTAGTGGGCGGCACGCTGACGGCCGTCGACTGCGTCATGACCGGGAAAGCGAAGCATGCCCTTCACTTGGGGGGCGGATTGCATCACGGGTTCAAGGGGAAGGCTTCTGGATTCTGCATTTATAATGACAGTTCGGTGGCAATCCGTTATTTACAGGAAAAATACGGGGCAAGGGTATTGTACGTGGATACCGATGCCCATCATGGGGATGGGGTCCAGTGGTCATTTTACGATGATCCCGATGTTTGCACCCTGTCGATTCACGAAACAGGCCGGTATCTCTTCCCGGGAACGGGCAATATCAATGAGCGTGGTCACGGAAAAGGATATGGATATTCATTCAATATCCCCCTCGACGCCTTCACGGAGGATGAATCGTGGCTCGAGGCTTATGAGACGTCCTTCAGGGAAGTCATTGAATTTTTCAAACCGGACGTGATCCTCACCCAAAACGGGGCGGATGCCCATTACTATGATCCACTCACCCATCTTTCGGCAACCATGAACATCTACCGGGAAATCCCCCGCATCGCCCATGAGCTTGCCCACGAGTATTGCGATGGAAAATGGATTGCCGTCGGCGGAGGCGGCTATGACATTTGGAGGGTCGTCCCCCGTGCCTGGAGCATGATCTGGATGGAAATGACGGGGCAGGTGGACCTCGCTTCCGCTTTTCCGTCCAAATGGGTCGAACGATGGAAAGAAAAAGCAGGCGTCACCTTACCGACAGAATGGACAGATGCACCCAATATCTATAAGCCGATACCGCGAAAAGGAGAAATCACGGAAAAGAACAAACAAACCGTTGAAAAAGCCCTTTATTCCATTCGGCAGCAGCTGAAACACAAACCATCGATGTAATGCAAGACTAACAAATGTACAGTAGAGATGATAGAATGATAGAATAAGTGCCGAGCCCCGAAACATATGCCAGGGTTTGGCGCTTTTCTGATTAAATCTTTCTATCAATTTGTTTACATAGCTTTCTTGTAAAGGAAAATGTGTTAAACTCCTCCATAATCTTCTAAGAAAAAGGATGTGTGAGGCAATGAATAAATATTTGCCGATAATGTTAACCGCAACACTTGCACTGGGAGCCTGTTCCTCCCCCACTGCAACAAAAGAACATGAAAAGAAAGAAACCGCTTCGGAACAAGACAAGGCGGAAAAAAAACCGAAAGAAGACAAGATGGCAGAAAAGAAGGAAGAGAGTCAGCCTCCTTTCAAACCGTTGGAACCGGCTAAGGATGCAGTGTCCCTGAAGGAAAGCCTCGCTGAAGAAACACCGGCCGAAGAAACAGAGACCGATCAGGAGGGGCAAAAGGAAAAACCTCAGCGTACGGTACCTTTGGGTGAGACGCTTGCTAACGGTGTGGAAGACCCATCGGACGGACCATTAAAGAATCATCGTCTCGTAACCTACTACGGAACTCCGGCATCGAAACATATGGGGATTCTCGGAAAATACGAACCAGAAGAATACATAAAGAAACTGAAAGAACAAACCCAGGTCTATTCTGATCTCGATCCGGACCGTCCAGCGGTCCCGACGATTGAATTGATTACCACCATGGCCCAAAATGCGCCCGGTCCAGACGGTGACTATGTCCAGATGACGTCTGAGGAGAATATCGAAACGTATGTGAAGCTTGCCGAGAAGCATGATGCTCTCGTACTGCTCGATATCCAACTCGGAACGGATACGGTGATGAATCAGGTGAAGATGGTTGAAAAGTGGCTTAAGCGCCCGAATGTTCACCTCGCCATTGATACGGAATTCCACGTAGCGGAAGGGGAAAAACCAGGAGAGGATCTCGGTGAAGTCGATGGCCGCGACATCCAGGAGGCCATCGAGTATATAGGGGCGATGGCGGAAGAAAATAACCTCCCGGATAAACTGGTCCTCGTCCACCAATTCACCGGTCCCGTGCTGACGAACAAAGATGCAATCAAACCGACTGAAAACGTTGAAGTCGCCATCAACTTCGATGGCTGGGGAGCAGCCGCGGATAAGCAGGCATTGTATGGCAGATACGTCCGGGATGAACCGACCCAGTATGGTGCCTTCAAAGTCTTCTATGAGAAGGATTTCCCTGTCCTTACACCCGAAGAGGTGCTGAAAATGGATCCGAGTCCGGCAGTCGTCAACTATCAGTAATCACGTTGACCCGTATAAAAAAAGCAAGGATTTCTCTGGGATGAGAAATCCTTGCTTTTTCATTTATCCTCCAATATAGGACATCTCAATTTTCCGGGATGCCTGGCTTTCTTCCGTTCTTATTTCAGAATAACGATCATCCCGTTTTTCCCAAACGCCTCTGATCGCTTCTTTCAATTCATCATCTGAAGCATTACCCCGTATCATGGACTTCAAGTCGAATCCGCTTTGGGCAAATAGACAAGTGAACAGCTTTCCATCTGTGGATACCCGTGCCCGGTTGCAGCTCGTACAAAAACTTTCGGTCACGGAGGAAATGAATCCTACCTCCGTATCGGTCCCGCTATACCGATACCTTTTTGCCACCTCTCCGACGTAACCTGGCTCGACGGGTTCCAACGGATAGTGACTGTTTATGAGATCATGGATTTCCTTCTTGCTGATGACATCTTTATAATTCCAGCCATTTGTGGTTCCGACATCCATAAACTCGATGAACCTGAGAGTGATCCCTTCTCGTTTGAAATAGTGGACCATGGGCATGATCTCATTATCGCTAAGACCTTTTTTCACGACCATATTCACTTTCACTTCAAGACCTTCCCCTTGTGCAGCGCGAATTCCATCTAATACAGGCTTCACTCCCCTGCCCACATCATTGATCTTCATAAATACCTCATCATTCAAGGAATCCAGACTTACATTCACTCTTGTCAGGCCGGCTTGTTTCAATGCCTTTGCATGCTTCGGCAGGAATACCCCGTTTGTCGTCAAGGCGATATCCTTTATCCCTGACACGTTATATAAGCTTTCAATCAGTACCGGCAGATTTCGTCTAAGCAACGGTTCTCCTCCCGTGAGCCGGATTTTTTCCACACCAAACTCAGAAAAAATGCCGGCTAAACGAGTGATCTCCTCAAATGAAAGAATCTCTTCTCTTTCTAAAAAGGGATAATCTGCACCAAAAATTTCTTTCGGCATGCAATACCTGCACCGGAAATTACATCGATCCGTTACAGAAATCCTCAAATCACGAAGGGTTCGAGTTCTCTTGTCTTTGATATGTTCCATGCAGGGCTCACTCCAGTTACATATTTCATACTTTCATTTAATATGAGTGTCGTAATCTTGCTTCGTATTGATATTATGAAAGGCTTCGCTTTCTCCTATTTCCTCTTCTGTCAGATATAGGACAGAGAGTCCTTTAAGTATAGTACCCATTTTGTACTCTTCACTAACGAGCTGGTCATAGATTCTTTCCCTGACAGAATCCCGGTACAGGGCCAATAGAGGCTGAAGCTTACCACCGATGACCGGCACAATTGCATCGTACTTTCCATCTATTTTACTTACCAGGCAGTCCACTAAACTACTCGTCACAAGCGGTACATCGACAGGGAGGACGGCATACCATTCCGCTTGGTATTCATTCATGGCCGTGTAGATTCCAGCCAGGGGTCCACAGCCTTTGAATTCTTCCATATCCTCCACTACCTTTACCTTTGCCAAAGCATTGAATCGGGGAAATAACGTTCTGCTCGTTACAATGATCACCTCATCAGCAAATGAAGAAACGGCCTGAAGAGAGTGTTGAAAGAACGGCTTTCCTTTGTAGAGTGAGAAAGCTTTATCGCTTCCGAACCGCCTGGATTGTCCACCTGCCACAATGACTCCGGCTATTTTGACTTCACGCATCCTCCGCACCTCTTTCCTTTTTCAAAGATGACTGAACCCATGAAAGATACCACTCTTCAAATTCCTTCATCCCGTCAGGTGAAAAATAAGCGATCTTCTCCTTCTGCCCTTCAATCGGGAAAGGGGCGATCACCGCCATCACATTCTCGATTTCCTGAAAGAGTCGATGATCCCCCTGATGCCGGAGAAGAACAATCTTGGGATATCGTTCCCTTTTGTATCCTTCTACTATGATCAGTTCCGTTTTCATATAAGAATAGATTGAGAGAATATCATCAAGCTGCCAATCCGGTTTTGAAATGGACAGCTGAAGCATGCCATCTCCTTCTACACTTGATATCTTCGCTCCAGCCCTCTGGTGAAAAAAACTATCTGTGTCTTCAACCACATCGGGCGTACCGCCGTGACCATGATGCTTACACGAAGAGACCGAAATCCCTGATGAAGTCGCCCATTCGATCATGCGGCACACCAGGGAAGTCTTCCCGCTATTCTTATATCCAACCACCTGTATGACCGGGACACCCTTGAACACACGCATCACCTCTCTGTCATTTATTAAATCCCTGTTCCAGGAGTGGGCAATTTACTTTCCTATCCATTACGATTACACTAAAAACAGAGGTGAACACAATGTCTAACTTTACTCATTTTAATGAAGAGGGCAGAGCGAAGATGGTTGATATATCCGGTAAAGAGGAAACCGTCCGGAATGCCATTGCTCACTCTTCGATTCAAGTCAATCAGGAAATTCATCAAAAGATCGTCCATCATGATTTCAAAAAAGGCGATGTCCTTGGCGTGGCACAGGTTGCCGGTATCATGGCGGCAAAACAAACATCTGCCATTATCCCGATGTGCCATCCCATTCCCATTAGCAGTGTCAATATCTCTTTTAATTGGAAAGAGATGAATGATGCCGCTTATGAGTTACATATTACGGCAGAAGTCAAAACGAAAGGGAGCACCGGAGTGGAGATGGAAGCCTTGACTGCCGCTACGGCAACAGCCCTTTGTGTGTATGATATGTGTAAGTCTGTAGATAAAGGGATGATCATCGGACAAACCTACTTATTGCATAAATCGGGCGGGAAAAATGGTGATTTCAACCGGGATCATCTGTGACACGCCATCCCCATGAATCTTCCGGCCTTCGATTTTCAAGGCCGGTCGTTGATTCGGTTCACCAATAACAGGAAGAGAAAGGAAAGGGCAATGCTTATCCCGACATATTTCCACGCTACACCGTCTTCCCCGGATTCAATGGCAACGTAGATGGCCGTTGAGATGGTCTGGGTTTTTCCAGGGATGTTCCCTGCAAACAGTAAAGTGGCACCAAATTCCCCCAATGCCCTTGTGAAACTGAGTACCGACCCGGTCAGCAGGGATCTGCTTGCAAGCGGGATCGAAACGTACATGAGTGTCTTCCTCTCTGAAGCCCCATCCACCCGTGATGCATCCTCGATATCTTCATCTATGCCGAGAAATCCCGCTTTGGCTGATTGATACATCAAAGGGAACGCCACCACGACAGCGGCCACGATGGCGGCATATGGTGTAAACAAAATCGTTTCTCCCATTACTTTTTCTATAGCTCTCCCTATTGGACTATTGATCCCAAACACTATGAGAAGGATAAACCCAACGACCGACGGGGGTAATACCAGCGGCAGCATGAACAGGGTTTCCAAAACGGTCTTGCCCCGAAAATTGATCCGGGAGAACGTATGAGAAAGTGCTACAGAAACAATGAACGTAAAAATAGTTGCTGATGCTGCGACCAAAAGGGAAAGCTTGATAGGGAACCAAAATGATTCCATCTGAATGTCCACCTACTTTTATTCACAAATTACCCTTTCGAAAATCCAAATCTTTCAAACGTCGCTTTTCTTTTATCACTGATGACAAATTTATAGAAAGCGGCTGCTTCTTTAGGATGCTTGCTGCTTGTCAATACTCCGGCGTAGTAACCGATCTTTGAATGATAGGAAGGGTCGATCTCCTGAATGGATTTCACCTTTTCGCTTACGGTCAAATCACTGGCATAGACAATCCCGAACGAAACAGACTGATTCTCTACCAGTGTAAGCACCCCTCTAACATCTTTGGCCAATACCAGCTGATCCTTGACCATATTCCATTTATCCATTCCCATAAGTGCCTGTTTCGCATAGTTTCCCGCCGGTACGAATGCCGGGTTCCCTATGGCAAGCTTATCCTTTGAGCGGGAAAGGTCATCAAGACTCCGACCACTGCTGGAAACAGGTGCGATGATCACTAACCGGTTTGTTAAGAACGACCCTCCAAGACTTGGGTCAATCAATGCCCGGTCTACCAATCTCTCGTAATCCTTTTTTGATGCAGAAAGGAACACATCACTCGGTGCCCCCTGTTCCACCTGTTTTCTTAATGACCCGGTCCCTCCAAAGTTAAAGACGACCTGAATGGTGGGATGCTGCTTTTCAAAATCCTTTTTCACTTCCATCATACTATCCTTCAGACTGGCCGCTGCCGAAATGGTCAGGGTGACCTTGTCCCGGTCTTCAGGAGAACAGCCGGTTACGAAGAGTATTGTGGTGATGATGATCCATATCCCTTTTCTCATCATGTGTTCCTTCTACCTCGAATCCTTTGTCAATTCATTTGCTATATGACCTATTTCGGGAATGATCAATTGTTCCATCGCAAGTTTCACAGCCCCCGATGAACCCGGCATGGAAAAGATGACCGTGTCACCCGATACCCCTGCAATCGCCCTTGATAGGATGGCGGCAGACCCTATATCATCCCGGTAGCTCAGGAATCGGAACAGTTCACCAAAGCCTACCAATTCTTTATCCAATAAAGGTTTTACCGCTTCTATCGTTACATCCCTTTTGCTTATACCGGTTCCACCATTTAATAGAACCGCCTGTATATCTTGATTATGTATTGCTTTTTCCAGTTCGGCCGTGATGAGGCTGATATCATCTTTTACGATTTCATATTCAGCGACTGCATGTCCTGATTGGTGGAGAAGTTCCTTCAGCAGCTTTCCGCTTTTATCTGTATCTATTGTTCTTGTATCGCTTACTGTCAACACTTTACATGAGATTACTTTAGCTGATGACTTCCGATGTTCTGCTAGCAATGGATCGTCCCCTTTCATATCTTTATCTTTCGTTGTCCATTATCCCCCGCTGACTGGGGGAATGAGGGCAACAGCGTCTCCTGATGAAATTACTTCATCTTCCAGGGAGTATTGTTCATTGACGGCAATCATGACGCCATCCAGGGGAAGATGATACTCGTCCATCAGCCTTTCCTTTAACTCTTTCACGGTGAGTTCCCCCTTATCGATCGTCACCTCTTGTCGACCTGCCCGTTCCTGCAGATGGGCAAAAAGGAATACTTTAATCATTCCTTCCACTTCCTTTCATCGGTTTCCCGTCAGGATATTCCACCTGGCCGAGTTGATCTCCTATCCACTGTTCCCCATCTTCCCAGTGCTCTTTCTTCCAGATCGGGACGACTTTCTTTATCTGTTCAATCACGTATTCATTGGCTTCATATGCCGCTTTCCTGTGGGGGGATGATACGGCAATGACCACTGCGAGATCGGATATTTCGAGCCTTCCCACCCGGTGTGTGATCGCTACCTTGGCAGCCGGCCATTTGTCTTGGACCTGCCCCCCGATTTCTGCAAGTTTCTTTACAGCCATAGATTCATATGCCTGGTACTCCAAATAGAGGGTTCTTCTTCCTTTCGTCCATTCCCTGACGGTGCCGCAAAAAATGGTCACGGCTCCGGCGTCCCGGCTTTCCACTTTCGCAGAAACTTCTTCTGGATGAATAGGAGCGTCTGTTATCACAAATAAATCATCATTCACGGAGCTGCATCCTTTCTTCACTTGATTCCTTTTTCTGAAAAGGATTCCCGAACTGATCACTGCCCTGCTGATCGTCCAGCAGCAGGACCTGAACCCGCATCCCCTGCTTATATCCCCTTGTTCCACCCGGAAGGACAATAAGGACATTGGCAGATGCCAGGGAGGAAACGACCCCTGATTTATCCAGACCTGTAGGTGCGGCAAACACGTTTCCGCCTGAATACGTCATTTCACCCCTGACAAACCGGGTAAAGGGATTCGGCTTGGGAAAATCTTTACCGAGAACGGCTTCTTCACTTCTGACAAAAAGGTGGGGGCACTGTAAATAAAATCGAATGACCGGTCGGACGAATAATTCAAAACCTACATAACAGGCAGATGGATTGCCGGATAACCCGAATAGGAGCTTTCCATCCTTCTCTGCTACCGTTGTGACACTTCCAGGACGCATTCCCACTTTATTGAACAGCACATTGGCTTCAAGCTTACGATAAATATCCGGAAGGTAATCATAATCGCCTACGGATACACCGCCTGTCGTGATCAGGAAATCCACCTGTTGAAGGGCTTTTTCCACGTGTCGGAAGCACAAGTCAAAGTCATCGCTCAATTGCCCCAGGAAGATCCCTTCGCCTCCTGCCCGTTCAATCTGGGAGAGAACCATATAGGAATTACTGTTCCGGATCTTGCCGGGTACGAGTGATTCATCTATTTCAAGCAATTCACTCCCAGTCGCCAGGACCCCTACTTTCGGTTTCCTGCTGACAGGTACTTCCTTATAGCCGAATGTGGCCAGGAGCGCCACGATCCCGGGATTGATGAACGTTCCTTTTTCAGCAAGGATCGTCCCCTTTTTCGTATCCTCCCCGCGGAAGGAAATATTGTCCCCTTCCTTATACGGCCGGTTTATAGTCATGTATGCTCTTCCGTTTTCGTCCAAGTTCTTCACCAATTCAAGCATGACCACTGCGGTCGCTCCTTCGGGAATCGGTGCACCTGTCATGATCCTGACAGCCTGGTTTTCTTTTAGTTGTTGATCGTATACACTTCCTGCCCCTATTTCAGAAACCACTTCCAACTTAACAGGATTTTCCCTCGACGCATCCACCGTATCTTCGGCTCTTATGGCAAATCCATCATATGGGGAGCGGTCAAATAGAGGGACATCATGATCGGCAAATAGATTTTCCCCAAGGATTCTTCCGGATGCCTTTTCGATTTCAACGGTTTCGATTGTGCCTCTCTTTTTATACTTCAGGAGACATTCTATGGCTTCTTCTACCTTCATGGGCGTTCGACGTTCCAACATCTGCTCCCTCCTATCCGATTAAGCGATGATAAATCTTTTTAGCTTCGTTCATATCATTGGTTCCGTGGATGAATGTCCGGCCATCATGGAAGAACACGATCCTGTACGGCTCATAATGAAATGAAAGTAAATAGGGATTCCGCTTCATTTCCCCTAACCCCTCTAAGTTTCGTTCCAGTTCATGTAAAGAGTGTGGGTGATGGGGCGACCTGATCTGCACTGTATCCCTTCCACAAAGAACCGTTGTCTTTATCCGGTTGTCGAACTGTAAATATGGATAAACAGGATTTTCACCACAGGAAGGGCACTCCTCTCTTTTCGCCTTTGATACATTCATCGTAAAGGATTGATTGCCCCACAGATCGAAGGTGACCAGCCCGCTTCTCAATGAGTCGTAATCGTCCACTAAAAGCTTCAGTGCTTCCGTCGTTTGATAGGCCGCTACCATTTGCACCGCAGGAGCGATGATGCCGGAAGAATCACACGTCCCCCCCGACATCGGAACGGATCCCGTGAGACAATTCAAGCATGGCGTCTTTCCCGGAAGGATCGTATAGCTCATCCCTGTGCTCCCGACACAGGATCCATATATCCACGGAACGTGATATTTAAGAGAGATGTCATTTATGATCAATCGAATATCAAAGTTATCCGTACAATCCAACAACAGATCCGCATCCCTGGCGATTTCCGACAACCACTCTGCGTCAGCTTCTGCCACGCAGGCGGCGATATGTACTCCTGAATGAATCTTTTCTAATCGGCTTTTGGCGGCGATCGCTTTAGGTAACCCCTCCATGGCATCGCTCTCTGTATATAACTGTTGACGGTGAAGGTTGCTCATCTCCACATAATCGCGGTCAATGATTGTCAATCTACCTACACCCGCCCTGACAAGGGATTCTGCATTGGCAGATCCCAACGCCCCCGCCCCAATCACGACGACATGCTTTTCAGCTATTTTTCCCTGCCCGGATTCTCCTATCGGTTTGAACAACATTTGTCGGGAATATCTGTCACTCATCCTGCTTCCGCCCCTTTTAAACTCTGTTCGTTTCAAGTGAAGGATTGGCATCCCTTCCCCGAACTCTATTTTTCAGAGCATTCTTAAAAATTATAGAAACATTATCTTTTACCCTAAAGTGACCATTTATATTCCTATATATAATTATAAGTTTCTATCAATCTCTCTTTTTACCGACATCACACCGTTTATACGGTTTATATCAAATGAAGGAACTATTTTTTCATTTTTTTAAACATTTCATGTTTTCCTTTCTTACTTAATAGGGAAAACACGATATGATGATAGTTTCATAAAGGGGAGGATATGCTGTTGGAGGATAAAAGTATTCTAACCCGTACTGTCCGCAAATATGGAAATGGAGCCTTTTTTGATGAAGAGGATGAGGTGGCGGCTGAATTCCCGCTTACCGTTCATTTGAATGGGGAAGAATGGGCGACGATGGTCTGTTCTCCTTCCAACCTGGAGGAATTGGTGGTTGGCTTTCTGGCTTCAGAGGGGATCATTCGGCGCTTCAACGAAATCACCCGTTTCTCCATCGATCAGGATAAAGGGTTCGCCTATGTACAAATCGATAAGCTGCCGGAAGACAGGGCCAGGAATACCTCGAAACGATTTATCGGTTCCTGCTGCGGGAAAAGCAGACAATTTTATTTCACGAACGATATGCTCACGGCTAAAACGGTTACGGCCAATACGGAACTTACCGCTGTCATGGCCATTCACCACATGCAAGAGCTGCAGGAGCATTCCCGCGATTTTCACAGGACAGGGGGAATGCACAATGCAGCGATTTGCAGCACAACAGGCATCATCCAATGCTATCAGGATATCGGAAGACATAACGCACTGGATAAGCTCTATGGGTATTGCCTCATAAATCACATTCCCGTCAAGGATAAGGTCATTGCGTTCAGCGGGAGGATCTCTTCTGAGGTACTGCTGAAGATTTCCAAGATGGGAATCGCCATCCTGCTGTCCAAGTCGGCACCGACCAATCTTGCATTGGAACTCGCAGATGACCTGGGGATCACGGCCGTCGGATTTATCAGGGGTGACAGGATGAATATCTATACACACCCTGAAAGGATCACCGGTACAGAGCTACATATGTAGGAAAACACGTAAATCGATCAAGAGGGGGAGTTTTTTTAATGGAAGGAAAGGTAACCGTATTCATCAATGGCATTCAATATGAGGCAGAACCAGGTATGTCTGTCCTTGAATTTCTTAATCTGAATAAGGTGGAAATTCCACAGGTTTGTTATCAGGAAAGTCTCGGTGCCATCGAAACCTGTGATACATGCATTGTCTCCATTAATGGGGAATTAAGGAGAGCCTGTGGGACACCGCTTCAGGAAGCAATGGATATTCAGACGGAGCTTTCCCATGTGAAAGAGGCCAGATTCAAAGCGATGGACACCATTCTCGAAAACCACGAGCTATACTGTACGGTCTGTGAGAAAAACAATGGGGACTGCACCCTTCATAATACAGTGGCTATGATGGGGCTCGAACATCAAATGAAACCGTTTGAACCGAAGCCTTATGAGAAAGATTTCTCCGGTCAGTTCTATCGGTATGATCCGGATCAATGCATCCTATGCGGTAAATGCGTGGAAGCTTGCCAGGATATCCAGGTCAACGAAACACTGTCCATTGACTGGGAACGTAAAAATCCCCGTGTCATTTGGGATCAGGATGTTCCGATCGATCAGTCCTCCTGTGTCAGCTGCGGCCAATGCGTGACGGTATGTCCATGTAATGCCCTCATGGAAAACGATATGCTCGGAAAAGCGGGTTATATGACGGGCTATAATACGAGCCTCTTGAGATCGATGATAGATATCACGAAAAATGTGGAAACAGGCTACGGCCCCCTTTTCGCCGTTTCTGATTCAGAAGCCCAGATGAGGGATGATCAAATCAAGAAAACCAAAACCGTATGTACGTATTGCGGCGTAGGCTGCAGCTTCAATGTGTGGACAAAAGGAAGGGATATTTTAAAGATGTCGCCTACAGAAGAAGCGCCGGCTAATGGGATCGCCTCCTGTGTGAAAGGAAAATTTGGGTACGGCCATGTGAACAGCGACAAACGTCTCACCCGTCCGTTGATCCGCGAGGGTGATCATTTCAAAGAAGTCGAATGGGAAGAAGCCCTCCAGTATGTGGCAGAGAAATTCAAGGAAATCAAAGAAAAGAATGGACCGGACGCACTCGGATTCATCGCTTCATCCAAGGCCACCAATGAAGAGTCCTATCTCCTGCAGAAGTTAGCCAGGCAGGTCATAGGAACGAATAACGTGGATAATTGTTCACGCTATTGTCAGTCTCCCGCAACCAAAGGGTTATTCAGGACCGTCGGATACGGAGGAGATGCAGGTTCTATGAAGGATATCGAGCATGCCGACCTGGTCATGCTTGTCGGGACAAACACAGCAGATGCCCATCCTGTGCTCGCTTCCAAAATCAAACGTTCCCACAAACTCTTTGGACAAAAATTGATTGTGGCTGACTTACGAAAGCATGAAATGGCCCAGAGAGCCGATCTTTTCCTACATCCAAATCCAGGGACCGATCTCGTATGGCTATCTGCCCTATCCAAATTCATCATTGATCAAGGTTGGCATGATAAAGAGTTCATCGATGAAAAGGTGAATGATTTCGATGAGTTTTATCAAAGTCTTGCTCCTTTCACAATGGAATATGCCGAGGAAAAAACGGGTATTTCCCAGGAACATCTCAAAGCCGTCGCAGAGAATATCCACCGGGCAGGTTCAACGGTCATTTGCTGGGCAATGGGTGTTACCCAGCATCAAATCGGGTCCGATACATCCACTGCCATCTCCAACCTCCTGCTGGTGACAGGAAACTATGGAAAACCCGGGGCAGGCGCTTACCCTCTCCGTGGTCATAACAACGTCCAGGGAGCCAGCGACTTCGGTAGCATGCCCAATACCTTCCCCGGCTACCAGAGTGTTGAAGATGAAGAAATCCGTGCAAAATTCGAAAAGGCCTGGAATGCAGAGCTTCCTAAAGATATCGGTATGAACAACCATGAAATGGTGGAGGAAATCCATGAAGGAAACCTGAAAGGATTGTATGTCACCGGTGAGGATATGGGAATCGTCGACTCTAACATCAATTACGTGACAGACGCATTTGAGAAGCTTGAGTTCTTCGTCGTCCAGGATCTGTTCCTTACAAAGACCGCCGAATATGCCGACGTGGTGCTTCCTGCCGTACCAAGTGTCGAAAAGGAAGGAACCTTCACGAATACAGAACGACGCATTCAGCGTATTTACCAAGCACTCGAGCCATTGGGGGAAGCAAGACCCGACTGGGAGATTTATTCAGGTATAGCTGAAAAACTCGGATTTAGCTGGGGTTATCAATCTCCGGCAGACATCATGGATGAAGCCGCTTCACTCACTCCATTGATTGCAGGGGTTTCCTACGACAGATTGGAAGGATTCAACAGTCTGCAATGGCCTGTGCAGGAGGATGGGACGGATACACCTCTCCTTTACACGGACGGATTCCATTTCGATGACGGAAAAGCCCGATTCTATCCGCTCCAATATGAATACAATTATCCTGCACAAAAAGGATACGATTATCATGTGAATAACGGTCGGGTTCTTGAACATTTCCATGAAGGAAATATGACCTCCCATACGAGAGGCATCCGAAACAAAGTTCCCGAACCATTCTTTGAAGTATCTGAGAAAATGGCTAAGGAACTTGACATCGAAGAAGGGGCCCTCATCAAGCTTTCCAATGATAATGGTGAGAGCACCGGCAGGGTCCATGTAACGAAGGAAGTGTTCGAGAAGGAATTGTTTATCACCTTAAACAGTGACGGTAAAAATGCGGTGAACTATTTGACGAGCAGCAATGTGGATAAAGACACGGATACACCTGCTTATAAAGAGGTTCCTGCCAAAGTAGAAGTCCTCGAGAAAAAAGGGAAATCGCCCATTCCCCATAATAATCATCGCTGGGCAACACGCAATCCGCAAATGGGACCTGAAGTAGAAAGAAAATGGGATCGAAAAGATTACGTCTTCCCGGGAAGTGAGGTTGATACGAATGGCTAAATCCATTGATAAGATTATTCCTCTCGAGATTCCGAAAGAAAAAATTCAGGAGCAGAACTTAAATGAATTGATAGAAGCACTGGCTGACAATAAAGATTCCCTTTTAAAGGTCATCGGAATCATTAAGCACATGGATGAAAATCGAAACCTGGATACAATCAGCGCCATGGTAAACCATCAGGAGGACATCCTGTATAACTTCTCAAAAGAAGCCAATAAAGATCAGAACGCGGCGATCCTTAATAACCTGGCCCGTATGACTGAATTACTGGGGAGTTTGAATCTGGAAGGGATTGAAACATTGAGTGTCCGGAATACGCGAAATCTGAATATAGGAAAAGAAAGGCCGCCGACCAAGAGAACCGGGATTTTCGGACTGTTCCGCGCCTTAGGGGACCCGGCCGTTCAGCGTACGATTACAATCATCATCTATATTTTAAGAGGAATCGGTAAAAACCGGGTGAAAAACGACAAGAAATAATCTATACAAAAAAACAGGCTTCCGACCTTTAAAGGTGGAAGCCTGTTTTCTTTTTTTCCTGTACGTCTATTGTTCCTCATACGCTGGATCTGTGATGATCACTTCGACCCGCCTGTTTTTCTGAAGGTTCTCCACTTTATCATTAGGTGCGACCGGACGCGTATCCCCGTATCCGACGGCGATGAATCGCTTCGGATCGAGATCTTCGGTTGTGATCAAGTAACGCACCACACTGCTCGCCCTTGCCGACGAGAGCTCCCAGTTTGACGGGAAACGATATGTATTGATCGGGCGGTTATCTGTATGCCCCTCCACCTTTACAAAGTTCGGGATTTCGGATAACAGCACGCCGACCTTGTCCAAAAACGGATAGGCATCCGGAAGGACTGTCGCTTCACCTGAAGCAAACAGTGCTTGTTCCTGAAGGACCAGCACGACTCCCCGCTCAGACCTGGTCGCCACCACGACATCAGTCAATTTGTTTTCGCTCAAATAGCTCTGAATATCGGCCAGTAACGAATTCAGGTCCTGTTCCGCTTCTCTGCCTTCACCAGATTTCACTTCTGGTTCTGCCGACGGTTGATCAAAAGGGATGACAGAAGGATAGAATTCGAGAATCTGCCGCTGCTGAAAGGAATCCGCGATGGTCCTGAATTTCACAATATCGATCTGTGACATCGAGAATAATAGAATAAAGAATACAAGAATAAGAGTAATGAGATCAGAAAACGTAACCATCCATTTTGGAGCCCCCGGAGGCTGAGATGCCGGTCTTCGCCTACGCTTCATCTGATGCTGCCCCTTCTTGTTTCCTGTCTGTATACATCTGTAATTCCTCGTTGGATAAGAACACTCTTAATTTTTCTTCCAATATTTTCGGATTTTGACCAGATTGTACCCCGATGACACCTTCGATCACGATTTGTTTCATAAACACTTCTTTCTCTGTTTTCATCGCAAGCTTGGAGGCCATTGGCAGGAAAACGAGATTCGCAAGCAGGGATCCATACAGGGTCGTAAGTAAAGCGATCGCCATATTGGGACCAAGTGAAGCAGGATCGTTTAAATTCTTTAACATCAGGACGAGACCGATCAGCGTACCGATCATCCCCCATGCAGGGGCATATTCCCCTGCCTTATCCAATAAACTCTTATTTTTACGGTGCCGCTCTTCTAACGCAATGATTTCAGCATTCATGATATCTACGATCACATCCTGCTCGATTCCATCGACTGCGAGCAGGACCCCTTTTCGGATAAAGGGATCCTCGACCGCTTCCACTTCTGCCTCAAGTGAGAGGAGACCTTCCCGCCTCGCCTTTTCTGACAGGATCACAAACGTCCGGATCAAGTCATGAAGATCATATTCTACATCCCTGAAGGATTCTCTCATCACTTTCCCCAGCTGTTTCAATTCCCTGATCGAAAAGCTGACCAGCATGGCTGCGATCAATCCGCCGATCACCACGAAGATGGATGGAAGGTCGATGAAGGAACTGAATCCGGTCACTCCCGCATTCGAAATGATCGCGAATGCAACGAATAGAAACCCTACTACAACCCCGATTGGTGTAAGAACATCAAGCTTTTTCATTTTGACTCTCCCTACAAAATAAGTTCTGTTTGTCTTTATCCTTTATATCGACAAACTCCTTACTTTGTTGAGTTACGGTGTTCAAGTCGATGAGGAAGAACAACCGTTGATTCTTCAACCGTTTCCTTGTTCATGTATTTCGTCAATAAACGCATCGCCACTGCACCGATATCGTATAAAGGTTGAACGACGGACGTCAGCTGAGGTCTGACCATCAGGGCAAGTCGTGTGTTATCAAAGCTGATGACTTCCACTTCTTCCGGGATGGACACGTTCTGATCCTGAGCACCATGGACGACACCAAGGGCCGTTTCATCATTCCCGACGAAGATGGCTGTCGGCTTGTCCGATAGCTCAGAGAACTTCTGCCATGCTTCAAGTCCCGAATCATACGTGTATTCACCTTCTACAACCAGGTCATCACTGTATTCGACGCCTGCCTTGGCAAGTGCTTCCCTGTATCCTTCAAGTTTGAACTTCATGTTGATCGTATCGTGGAAAGGACCGCTTACAAAGCCGATGCGCTTGTGGCCCTTCTCAAGGAGGTCAGAAACCGCGTCAAAGGACGCCGCCTTATAATCAATGTTCACGGACGGAACCTTGTTCGTTTCTTCAACGGCACCAGCCAATACGATTGGAACCGGAGAACGTTCGAATTCCTGCACATGCTCTTCTGAAATATGGCCGCCTAGGAACAGGATGCCATCCACTTGCTTCCCAAGCATCGTATTCAATAAATGAAGTTCCTTCTCAGTATTCTGATCCGAGTTACTTAAGATGATATTGTATTTATACATTGTGGCGATATCTTCTATCCCACGTGCGAGTTCTGCATAGAAAATATTTGAGATATCAGGGATGATGACCCCTACCGTCGTCGTTTTCTTGCTCGCAAGCCCTCTTGCTACAGCATTCGGACGGTAGCCGAGTCGATCGATGACCTCTAATACCTTCTTCCTTGTTGCGGGTTTGACATTCGGATTTCCGTTAACCACTCGTGAAACCGTCGCCATACTTACATTTGCTTCTCTTGCTACATCATATATTGTCACGTTCATAGCTTACACTCCTTTACTCTTCTACTCATTTACCTTATTCTACACCAAATAAACCTAAAGAAAAAAGCGATTACAATAGTTTGTTAAAAAATGCACATATTTATGTTCACATTAGTGTTATATAGGTTATTTATCTGCAATTATGTAGATAATCATACGATAGTCTTGATATTACTGCAATGACCACCTTTTCATTTGTGCAAAAAGATTATTATAGCATATTGAGGAGGAGTACGGTCGGTTTATTTTTGATGTGGTGAAATAGGTAAAAATGGGATTTCGCTGATATATTTTTGATTTCGCTGATAAAACGGGATTTTCGCTGATATATCTAAAATATCGCTGATAAAATACGAATTCCGCTGATATCCTTATCGTCCTTCCATACAATGCTCTGCTTTCCAAAACTAAAAAAGGGCTGAATCCCCGTTGAAAAGGATTCAGCCCTTCATTTATTATACTTCTATCGTTCTGCCCTTCAATACTTCCTTGTAGAAATGATCGAATTGGTCAAGGTCCATTTGCTGAGCGGAGTCAGATAAGGCAACGGCAGGATCGGGATGAACCTCAGCCATGACGCCATCTGCGCCGATGGCAAGTGCCGCTTTCGCTGTTGGAAGCAACAGATCTCTGCGTCCGGTTGAGTGCGTTACATCCACGAATACCGGTAGATGCGTCTCCTGCTTAAGAATTGGTACAGCTGAAATGTCGAGTGTGTTTCTAGTTGCTTTCTCGTACGTACGGATTCCACGCTCACAAAGGATGATGTCACCGTTCCCTTGAGAGATGATGTATTCAGCAGCATTGATGAATTCATCGATCGTTGCGGCTAAACCACGTTTAAGCAATACCGGCTTTTTAACGGCACCGGCTGCTTTTAATAATTCGAAGTTTTGCATATTTCTTGCACCGATTTGAATCACATCAATGTATTCCACCGCATGTTCGATATCAGCAGGATTCACGATTTCACTGACGACAGCCAAATCATATTCATCCGCCACTTTTTTAAGGATTTTCAAGCCTTCAATCCCCAGACCCTGGAAGTCATAAGGCGACGTTCTTGGTTTGAACGCACCGCCACGGAGCATTTTCAATCCTTTTGCTTTGACGGCTTTGGCGACTTCTGCCACTTGCTCGTATGATTCAACGGCACATGGACCGAAGACGAAATGAGGCTTTCCATCTCCAATGGCTTCTCCATTGATATTGACGATCGTGTCTTCCGGTTTCTTTTTACGGGAAACCAGCAGGGCTTTCCGGTGATCGTCCTTCTGTAGTTCCAGACCGGCTTTGAAGATTTCTTTAAAAATATGTTCAATGGTCGAATGTTCGAATGGACCATCATTATTTTCTTTAATCAGATCAAGCATTCCTCGTTCACGAACAGGATCATAGCGGTATACTCCTTGAGTCTCCTTGACACGACCGATTTCTTGAACTAGTTTAGCACGTTCATTAATGGTGTCTAATAGTTTTAAGTTCATCTCGTCTACTTGTTTACGTAATTGATCGAGCTCTTGATTACTCACAATACAGCACCCTTTCTTTTTTTATCCTGTTCATACGTAAAAACTGTTATAGTTTTAAGAAAGTATGATACATTTTTGATATTGAAACTTATTATAATAGAACACATCGAAAATGTCACGATAAAATTCTTTATTAATTAGACGCTTTTAAGCGCTAAAGTATTTTAGTATTGTATGAGACTAGGCTAAAGCGGGTGAATACGAATTGAAAAAAAAGCAAAAAATCTTTGCATTGGACATCGGAACACGATCGGTTGTCGGGATCATTTTAGAAGAAATAAACGGAATATTTCAAGTTTCCGATATATTAATAGAAGAACATAAGAAACGGGCCATGCTCGATGGACAGATTCATGATGTCCCAGCTGTTTCTGAGGTCATCTCCTCCATCAAGGGACAATTGGAAAAGAAACACGGTCCCCTTTACAAAGTATGTGTGGCAGCTGCAGGGCGTGCCCTGAAAACCGAAACGGCCCTATCAACGTCAACGATCAAGGGAAAACCCCTCCTTCAGAAAAACGATGTCCTTCATCTGGAATTGAGCGCCGTTCAGCAGGCACAGGCAGCAGCTGCAGAAAACGAGAACGATTCGAAGGGCTATCATTATTATTGCGTTGGGTACTCCGTCCTTTTTTACCGGTTGGATGGCGAGGAGATCGGCAGCCTGATTGACCAGCAGGGGGATGAAGCAAGCGTCGAAATCATCGCAACCTTCCTCCCCCGTGTCGTCGTGGACTCCCTGATTGCGGCACTGACACGATCCGGGCTCGAGATGGAAGCCCTGACGCTTGAGCCCATCGCTGCCATCAACGTGCTTATTCCTGAATCAATGCGCCGGCTGAACGTTGCCTTGGTTGATATCGGGGCGGGAACATCGGATATCGCCATCACCAATATGGGCACGGTCATCGCCTATGGGATGGTGCCGACAGCTGGGGATGAAATAACTGAAGCGATCAGTAATGAATTATTGCTCGATTTCCCATTGGCCGAGCAGGCGAAAAGGGATCTGCAGTCTTCAGAAGAGATCACGGTGACCGATATCCTCGGGTTCGAAACGAGTTTCACGTCCCATGAAGTGGTAGAGAAGATCTCCCCTTCTGTGAACCGGCTGGCAGGCGAGATTTCAAGTGAAATCCTGCGCCTGAATAACGGAAAGCCTCCACAGGCCGTCATGCTCGTAGGGGGAGGAAGCCTGACACCCGGACTTCCGGTACAACTGGCTTCATCCCTGGAGCTGCCTGCCAACCGGGTGGCCGTAAGAGGCGTGGACGCGATTCAGAGCGTGACTGTATCAGATGAAGTGACAAAGGGACCTGAACTTGTCACGCCTATTGGGATTGCCATTGCAGCGAAGCTGGCCCCGGTCCAATATGTCACGGCGTATGTAAACGACCAGCCTGTCCGCTTATTCGAAGTCAAGGATCTGACAATAGGCGACTGCCTCCTTGCAGCGGGATTAAAATTAACCAAGTGGCATGGTACACCAGGGAATGGTTTCTTTGTCAATGTGAACGGACAGGATATCAAGTTACCCGGTGGTCACGGAGAGCCTCCCCTCATCGAAAAAAATGGCCTCCAGTGTGCACTGGATGAAAAAATTCAGAATCATGACCGGATTTCGGTTCAGAAAGGGGAAGACGGATCATCCCCTCAGGTGACGATCGGAGAACTTGTGGATTCCTCTTCGTCAAAACAGATTGTCATAGACGGGAACCCGCATCTTCTCTCCCCTCTCGTCTTCAGGAATAATCAAGTTGCACGAATGGAAGACAGGATTTGTGATCGTGATGCCATTAGGATTGAATTAATTGATACCCTCCAGGATCTGTTGACCCATTTTGGCTACAACGAATGGATGGAGGGTACCAAGCCTTATCGAATCACTATCAACGGGGTGGATACCTTCTTCCCGGCCTATTCCGGAAAATTATTGATCAATGGGATCGAGGCTAAACACTCATCTAAAGTCAAGAATGGGGATGTCATCTCATACAAACCCGGTGTCACTCCAACGGTGAATGAACTGCTTGCCAAGAAACAGTTTACCGTAGCAAAAGCCATCACGATCATGTTTAACGGACAGGAATTGCATCTTCGGAAAGAAAGCAGCATCATCACCCGGAATGACATCAAGCTCGCCATGGAAGATCGTTTATTCTCCGGTGATAGCATCCTGATTGAAGAACAACACGCGGGTTCATTTATCTTTCAGGACTTATTTAATGCAGTGGAAATCAACATGCCCCCTCATTCGAACGGAAGCTTTGTCCTTTTGAAAAATGGAGTCGAAACCACTTTTTACGAAGAAATCGAGCAGGGTGACGAACTGGAAATCATCTGGCCCCAAGCCTCCCGCAGATAAATCTCAGACAACAAAAAAACTGGCGATTACGCCAGTTTTTTTATTATTATGATCCAACTTGTCCCGGAATGCTGCTTGTACGGTTCGTTGGATGAATCGACTGATCTTCCGATGTGGAAGTAGAGCTTGTCGCAGGCTGAGATGGTGTGGATTCACCTGTCACTTCTTCTCCCGCTTCCTTCACTTTGCTGCCGATATCCTTTAATTCTTCTGCGGCTTCTTTCGTCGTGGCAATCATTTCAGTAGAATCATCTTTGATTTGACTGACTTGATCCACCACATCGTCATTCACCTTTTCGTACAGGTTCTGCGCGTCGTTGATGGCTTCTTTTAACACATTGGACGCTGTTTTCAAGCGATCCTGCCAGTCATTCACCACTCCTGAAGGATTCTCTCTCACTTTGGCAACCATCCCCATTGTAGAGTCCTTCATGTCAGATGTTCTTGATGTCACATTTTTCCTCGTTGTTTTATCCAGCATGGCAAGGGCTCCACCTACGACGGCTCCCATCACCATTCCTTTTACTAATTTGCCGCTCCTTTTTCCGTTCACTTTCGCATTATTTCTTGTCCCAGTTTCATAAGGTACAGGCTGTGTCATAAATCGTTCCTCCATTTATTTGTTTTTTAGTCTTATAAGTTACCTTCCCTGTGAGCGGATAAATAAACGTTAAGGAGGGATTTACCAAATATTATCAACTTTTGACCTTTGTTGCTTATGAAGGAGCGAGTAGTGGTTGATTTCCGCTGCAGGTGCTCGCTTTCCGCGGGGCTGGCGGTGAGCCTCCTCGGCTGCGCCTGCGGGGTCTCACCTGTCCAGCGTTTCCCGCAGGAGTCGAGCACCTTCCGCTTCAATCAACTTACTAGGCATGTGTTTAACTGTATAGATAAATGAAAATCCTCCCCCCCTACTATTGTCTGCAATGGGGGAAGGAAATTAATAAATACTTTTTCCCTGATTGATATAATCCACCCTGGTTGACGGTTGGTTGAGTAGATCATTATCACGAATATCACGAAAAAAAGGACCCTGATTGAGTCAGGGTCCTTTCTCTTATAGTTTGTCCAGTTCGCTTTCGGTGATTTTCCAGTGGGAGGCATTCCAGCCTGGTTTGCCTTCTATGAAGAGGAAGGCTTGGGGTGATTCGTGGCGGATGCCGTATTTTTCAGCGATATGCTGGGACAGTTCCCTTGATTCCTGGACGGCCAGATAGTAGCCATCTTCTTCTTCATGCTTGTTCAAAAATGCCTGGTATTCAGTAAAGGCATTCGAGCTTACAGGGCAAGTGAGACTGTGTTTCATAAAGAAGAAACGCGGATTTGTCTCGGAAAGTTGTTCAAACTCCTGAACGGTATCGATCTTTTTCATCTGTTCCATACTTCCTTTCACAATTGTAATGGTTCCTTAGCCAAAGCGATTTATAAACCTTTTCATTTCAACAAAAAAACGGTGAAGTCATCATATCACTTCACCGCCCTTTGAATCAATGATTATTGATTGTATGTTTTTTCAGTTTCGTCAAAAGCTTTCTTTGTTTCTTCAAGCTTCTGATTCACATCTTCCGTTTCATCAGCAGGTGTCGTTCCCACTGCCGAAACAGCTTGAAGCTCATCATTGGTTTCTTGCAGTTCGTTATTATTGGAGCGGTATGTTTTCAGCTTCCCAACCACATTGTTGGACTGTTCTTGTACGGATTTTGTAAGGGCAGAAGATTTTTCTTTTGCCACTGCTGCAAGCTCATTGCTCTTCTCTACAGCCGTGTCTTTCCATTGTCCTGTCTTTTCCTTAAGGACAACGGTTTTCTCATTGATATCATTTCGAAGGTCTTTACCTGATTTCGGGGCCATTAGAAGGGCTGCTGCCGCTCCCACGATTCCCCCGATCAGTGTCCCGATCATGAAATCCTTTGAGTTGATGTTGTTGCTGTCATTTGTCTGGTTTTGGTTCTGGTTTTGATTTTGATTGTACTGTTGAGTCATGTAAAAATTCCCCTCTCTAATTGTTATAAGATCTTGCTCTTTTAACTAATTTTTCTCGAGATCGAACTTCCTTGGATGCTTGGTTTGGAACAGCTACATCAGCAACATCAGGTTGTGTTGGCTGTTTTTCCTGTTTTTGTTTCCATTTGTCCTTTAACTCAATAAATGCATTACCCCATTGAACCACCTGTGAGATCTTGCCCTGGTTGCGCTCCAGTTCAGTTGAAATGGATGTACTTACCTTCTTCACCGAGTTATTAAGGTTCTGGATGGAATGCCCTACATCTCTTACCGCATAAACAACCGTGTTCAGATCCTCAGACTTCTTCTGGATATCCTCAGCCAATAAATTTGTTTTATGTAGTAATTCTGTAGACTCTCTTGTTACTCCTTGAAGCTGGCTCTCAAGTCCGGTCATTGTCGTTGAGACACTGTCCAATGTAGAGCCCAGGGACTTCAAAGTCTTCATCAAACTCATAACCAAAATGAAAAATGCAACTGCTATGACAGCTACGCTTAGATAAAGAATGATTTCCATATGCCACACCTCCATGTATAGAAACTCTTTACCCTTATGATGAACAAATAAACATTATACTAGTATTTCTTCATCCCAAACCAATTTCCTGCATGAAAAATAAATATTTTTTCTTGTGTTAGCATTTCACATTTTGGTCGAGTCATGCCAACGCATTTTAGGGTACAATAAAAAAGACTACATATAAGGGGGAAAAAGAAATGAAAGATCCACGCATTGAAAAGCTGGCAAAAAATTTAATTCAATATTCTGTGCAATTACAGCCTGGAGAAAAAGTGCTGATCGAAAACTTCGGATTACAGCGTGAACTGGTGACGGCTCTCGTGAAAGAAGCATATGCAGCCGGAGGACATCCTTTCGTATCCATCAAAGATCACGCAGTCGACCGCGCATTATTAATGGGAGCACAGGAAGAGCAATATGATATGATCGCAAGCTTTGAAGCGAATGTCATGGAGCAGATGGATGCGTATATCGGTTTACGTGCAGGCGATAACATCAGCGAACAGTCCGATGTGCCTGACGAAAAAATGAAGATCCACGGCAATACAATCGGGAAGAAAGTACATAGAGAAATCCGAGTCCCTAAGAAGAAGTGGGTCGTGCTCCGCTACCCGACGGCATCGATGGCACAGCTCGCCAATATGAGTACAGAAGGCTTCGAAGACTTCTACTTCGACGTCTGCAACCTGGACTACAGCAAAATGGACAAAGCGATGGATAACCTCGTTGAACTCATGAACAACACAGATAAAGTCCGCCTTGTTGGTGAAGGGACGGACCTTTCTTTCTCCATCAAGGACATTCCTGCTGTGAAATGTGCGGGACGCCTGAATATTCCGGATGGCGAGGTGTACAGTGCACCTGTGAAGGATTCCGTGAACGGCGTGATTTCCTACAATACGCCATCTCCTTATAATGGATTTACGTTTGAAAACGTCAAATTGACATTCAAAGAAGGAAAGATTGTCGAAGCCACTGCGAATGATACAGACCGTATCAACAAAATCTTTGATACGGATGAAGGGGCACGATATGTCGGGGAATTCGCCATCGGCGTGAACCCATTCATCCAACATCCGATGCAGGACATCCTCTTTGACGAGAAGATCGACGGCAGCTTCCACTTCACACCAGGGGAATGCTACGAAGAGGCATATAACGGAAACCACTCGAACATCCACTGGGATATGGTGATGATCCAGCGTCCTGAATATGGCGGCGGCGAAATCTATTTCGATGATGTATTGATTCGAAAAGATGGTAGGTTTGTCATCGAAGAGCTTGAAGTGTTGAATCCGGAGAATTTGAAGTAAGAAGTTTGAAGCCGCCGTCATTACTGACGGTGACTTTTTTATCAAACCACAAAAAAACCGGCTCCCATAAGAGCCGGTTTTATCTATTATTTCTCTTCTTTCAATTGTTCCCCAAGCTTCTGTTCATACGCCTGCTGGAACTTTTGTACGTCTCCCGCCCCCATGAAAATCAGTACGGCGTTTTCATGTTTGAGTAGTGCGGTCGTATCTTGTTCGTCTATGATTTCGCATCCTTCGATCTTACTTTCAAGATCGTGGATGGAAAGTTTTCCGTGGTTTTCCCGTGCGGAACCGAAGATTTCACATAAGTACACTTTGTCCGCAAGACTCAAGGTTTCGGCAAACTCGGTCAGGAAAGTCTGCGTACGTGTAAATGTGTGAGGCTGGAAGACAGCGATGATCTCTTTTTCAGGATATTTCTGTCTTGCCGAATCAACGGTTGCCTTGATTTCAGTCGGATGATGAGCATAGTCATCGATCAGGATCTGTGAGCCCACTTCTTTTTCAGAGAAACGGCGCTTGACTCCTTTAAATGTGCTTAATCGTTCTTGAACGATGGCCGTATCAAGCTCTTCATAATGACAAATGGCAATGACGGATAAGGCGTTCATGATGTTATGGTCACCGAATGTCGGGATTTTGAATGCAGCATAAAATTCATTACGCACAAACACATCGAATGATGTACCCGTTCTGTCCCGTGTTACGTTTCTCGCCTGGAAGTCGTTTTCCTCGGCGAAACCGTAAAACACCACCGGTACCTGTGCCTGGATTTTTTGTAACTGCTCGTCATCCCCGCATGCAATGATTCCTTTTTTCACCTGCATGGCCATCTCCTGGAAAGCAGAGAAGACGTCATCCACATTGGCAAAGTAGTCGGGATGATCGAAATCAATGTTCGTCATGATGGCATAGTCAGGGAAATAAGACAGGAAGTGTCGTCTGTACTCACATGCTTCGAATACAAAGTAATTCGCATCCACTTCGCCTTTACCGGTTCCATCCCCGATCAGGAAGGAAGTCGGCTTTGCGCCACTGATGACATGGGCCAGTAAACCGGTTGTCGACGTTTTCCCATGAGCGCCCGTTACTGCAACACTTGTGAATTCCTGCATGAAATCGCCAAGGAATTTATGATATCTGGTGACAGGCAGTCCTTGTTCAACGGCCGCTTGTATTTCTTCATGGGTGTCAGGGAAAGCATTCCCTGCGATCACATGCATATCCCCTCCAATGTTTTCTTTTTGGAAAGGTAGTATTTTTATATTTGATTCATCCAGAGCCTTCTGAGTAAAGAAATACTTATCTACGTCAGATCCTTGGACCTCGTAGTCCATATCATGGAGTATTTGGGCTAATGCACTCATGCCCGACCCCTTTATTCCTACGAAATGATATATCGTCATAATAGAACCTCCAACAATCGTCTATCTAAAAGCATTATATGAAATCTATATTTATTTTGCCATCGGTCTTTAGCTTTCGATATGTGAGTTTAGAAAAAAGCGTACTTTCTTCAACTTGAAATATTATATCATTTTTTGAAATCCCTGACCATGCAGAAGCTACGAAAGACTGGGCAGAATGAAATTTGGCGCTTCTTCCTTTAAGAACGTCCTCCATAATACCCCAGTTTTTTGATTCATTTGACTATAGTGTGTTTGCAGATTTGCTATTACGTCCATTGATTTCACGGGAAAAACAGGACCTAAGATCCACTGATGAACGACCAGCGGGACTTTCCTCACGAAATAGACCTGTCCTTCAGATATTTCCTTTTCTATCCAATCAGGGTTCATTTTAACAATCACTTCTTCTCCCTGAATGATCGTTTGGCAGCGTACGGTCCGTCCTTCTGTCCCTTTGACTATGACGGGTTCCCAGGCAGCCGTCAATACAACGGCTCCAAGGAGTTTGGTTGATTCCTGAAGGGGATGTGACTGCAGAAACTGAAAGAATAAGGTTTGCCCCTTGATCGTTTTATAATCAAATAGAAACCATTCTTGAAACAATTTCTCGGCTCGAGCCTCTATCCGGGCCTCATCGTGTTGAAGGAACCGTTTAGAGAAAATCATTTTAGCCCGTACTTTTTCCCTTATATTCGTTTCCTTCAAAGCGTACTCATACGCTCTCCGGTAGAGGTCCTCAATATGATCCTCGGCGATTTGCTGTTTTTTCTGCCTGAACCGCTCAAGATCTAGCGTGCTTTCCTGCTCTTGCATGTTCTCACCTATTCGAATTCTACTTTTTCCAGACGGGGGTTCGGGCGAAGCTTCCTTCCTGCCTTCGCTTCCGGGGAACCGTCGATGACGACGTTGTCCCCAGTGAATCCTACATGGATCTTCAGAAGACTGCTTCCGACTCCGTACATATCGACTGGAACTTGATTTTCCTCAAACTGGCGTATGCGGTCTTCGTTAAAACCGCCCGACACAACAATCTTGACATGGTGGTACCCTTCTTCGTCCAAAGCATCTCTCAATGCATTGATGAGCTGCATATTGACCCCGCGGGGATCAAAGGTTCCAAGCACATGCTGATTACGAAGAAAGTATTTATCGATCATCATTCTTGATGTATCTACCCTTACCCCTTTTAATTCCTGGCCAAACTCTCTCGCGACCTTCAATGAGTCCGTAATGACATCATTATTGTAATCGACCAGGGTGATGAGCTCATCTTCGGGGAATGTTTCCTTGTACGCTTTCGTTGCCTCTACGATATCCCCATTGAATAATTGAATGAGGGCATGAGGCATGGTTCCCATCCCTTTTTTTCCCCACCATTCATTCATGGCGTGGGTCGCCTGGGCGGTAGACCCTCCTATGAAGGCTGCATAACCGTCTCCCGCCTGTTGGGTAAAATGATCGTCACGGTCTCCCATAAAGATCACGGGCTTCTGTTTCCCCGATAAGGAAGCAGCTTTCATCACATTGTAAACGCTCGTCGCAACGGACGTCCTTCTCGCAAGAATGCCGTCGATGATGCCTTCTAAATATCCAAAGTCCTGATAGCGGCCCTTGATGGTCAGTACGGTTTCAAACGGAGAGATCTGGTCTCCATCCTTTAAGGAGTGGATCTCAAGATTCTGCGGGTTATCAGCGAATGTATGGAGAAGGGCGATGACTTCGTCCGTTCCGCAAATCACGGCATGTGTCTTTTGAAAGAATTGCATGGTGATGACTGCATCCGGTTTATGTTTCTTCGCAATTTCCTTCGTCTTTAAAAAATACACAGCTGAAAACCAGCCATCCTTGATTCTTTCATCAAACTTGAATGTATGATTGGTCAACCTGTTGAGTTTTCCTTGAAGTTTCAATTCTATTTCTTTCATCACTAGTGCTCCTTATGGCTCTTCCTACACAAAAAGAATAGGTATTCTGTTTACATTCGTCCTTGTTGGACAGATATAAACAGAATACCATGTATTAAATATTTGTACTAGTCTATGCGAGTGTCTCCAATTCACTTTCGGAAATGAGGACATCCCTTGGTTTACTGCCTCTGGACTCGGAAATGATTCCATTACTCTCCATCATTTCCATCAATCTTGCGGCACGGTTATAACCGATTCTGAATCGGCGCTGCAGACTTGAGGCCGATGCTCCGCCCTGATCGACGACAAACTCACATGCCTCTAAAAACAAGTCGTCCTCTTCCTCGGTGACCTGCGCTTTCTTAATCAATTCATCCTGCTGGAAGAGATAATCCGGTTCCCGTTGTTCCCTGACATGGCGGATGATGTCATCGATTTCGTCATCGGATACGAACGTACCCTGCAAACGCACCGGTTTGGATGAGCCATTCTCAAGAAACAGCATATCCCCTTTACCGAGCAGGCGCTCTGCCCCGCTCCCATCGATGATCGTCCTTGAGTCGACGCTTGAAGAAACGGAAAATGCGACCCTTGTCGGTACATTCGCCTTTATCAAGCCTGTGATGACGTCAACTGAAGGACGCTGAGTGGCAATGATCAAGTGAATTCCGCAGGCACGTGCCTTTTGGGCGATACGGCAAATGGCTTCTTCCACATCTGCCGGCGACATCATCATCAAATCCGCGAGCTCATCGATGACAATGACGAGGTAAGGAAGCATATCGCTGTATTGTTTATTCCGCTTGGCGAGTTCGTTGAAACGCTTGATATCCCTTACCCCTGTGTGGGCAAATAATTCGTATCGTCTTTCCATCTCCTCCACGGCCCATTTAAGGGCGGCGGTCGCTGCTTTCACATCCGTGATCACCGGGCTCACCAAGTGAGGGATCCGGTTATACGGTGCAAGCTCGACCATCTTAGGGTCAATGAGAAGCATCTTCAATTCATCCGGAGATGACTTATACAAAAGACTGACGAGAATCGAATTGATACATACACTTTTTCCCGAACCGGTCGCACCGGCGATGAGACCATGGGGCATCTTGCTCAGATCCGTCACGATGGGCTGACCGGAAATATCCAGTCCGAGGGCCGCGGTCAATGGTGAAGACGGCTCCTGGAAGGCAGGACTCGCAATGACTTCACTGATGCATACCGGGCGGCTCTCCCTGTTCGGCACCTCGATCCCGATGGTGTGTTTACCCGGAATCGGCGCTTCCATCCGGATATCCTTAGCTGCCAGGCTCAGCTTTATGTCGTCTGTCAGATTCGTAATCTTATTGACCTTCACCCCTGGTTCAGGCTGCACTTCAAAACGTGTGACCGACGGCCCCTGGGTGACATTCACCACTTTTGCCCTGACGTTGAAATTATGCAGGGTCTCATCAAGTAAAAGTCTTTGAGAATCCAGCCACTCTTCGCTCATTTCCTTTGATACGGGCGGCGTCAAATAATCCACTTTCGGGAAGACGTAGTCTCTTGTCCGTTTCGATGAAGAGCTCAATTCACTGTAGCTCTTTACCGCTTCTTCTCCTTGGACCTGAGTCTGTTGAGGCGCTTTTTCCTGATGAGGCGGCTTTTCTTCACGTCGCACGTCTTCAGCGGATTCTTCAACACGAGCCTCTTGAACGGGAGGTGCCGTTTGTTCAGTGATCCTCTGTCTGTCCACGGAAGGGGAACCTTCCGTACGTGCGGACGATCTGCGAGTATCCATCTGGCGCTTATCTTGTTTAAGCATCAGCACGTTAAAAGGAAGATGCGATCTCTTCCGCCTTTCCGGTTCCTTCTTGATCGGTTCTGAAGATACGGCCGCTTCTGGTTCTTCGTCGACGGGACTTTCTTCAACAAGAGACTCTTCTTCCATGACAGGCTTTTCATCAATAGCCGGTCCTTCTTCTTCTGCCGTTTCAACGACTGCTGTTTCTTGGTGCATTTGAGGTGTCTCGCCGGCAGCTTCCTGTACAGGTTCGACTGTTTCCGCTGCTTCGAATCGGAGGGACGGACCTGACTCTTGAACCGTATCACGTTGTCCTGCCATATCGGTTTCTTCTTTAACCGGCTCAGGTTCATTTATTAGTGAAATACGCTCATGTGATGACGTGGGAATGACTGTTACTCCGTCGTCTTCTTGTTCAGTTTCAATTATTCGATCCGGTTGTTTCTCTTCTGACTTTATCTTCTCAGCGTGAGCAGGATGTTCTACAGGTTGGAAGGTTTCTTTTATTTCTTCCGTATGTGACTGAACACGGGCTTCAGCCTCTGGCTCCTTGGCAATGGCAGATTCTTTTTCTCCGGAAGGAAGGGATTCCTCTACGATCGATAGAGCTTTTGGATTGATGACTGCTTCTTTTCTCTCTTCTTCATTATGTAAAAACTTATTCAGCTCATATTCGACACTTTCTTCTTTCTTAACCGGTCTCCCTCTAAAACCATAGATGGGTGACGGAATCTCGGTTGGCGTAAACGGCCGGCTGTTTCCTTTTTCCACCTTTGTCGCTTTCTTTGTCTTGATGGGAGTGGACTGGTTCTCTTCTTTCCATTTCCGGTTGCCCGAAGATTGGTTTCGGCTTTTCGTCTGCCTATGCTCCTGCTCTTTAGGTTTTTCCCTTTCTCTATCTCTTTCTTGATTCCTTTGTGTTCTCCGTGGACGCTCTCTGTTTTCACCGTCTGATATCAGGGGAAATCGGAAATTCCCTTTTGGATATTGATAGGTCATCCTTGCTTCTACATCACGTGAATGATTCGGCCCTGCTATATGTTTACGTTCAGCCTTTGTCGGTTCGAGCTGCTGAACATCGTCGTGGTTTTCATCATGGTACTCTTCAAATTGTTCATCGTTATCTGATAATTTACCAAATATTTTTTTTATCCAGCTCACAAACATCACTCTTTCTTTCATACTTACTATTTATTTTATCAGGTAAAGAGAAAAATTCGAGTCATTTCGATAGAATAAGAGAATTGTTAAAGGATTGTGTCGAAATAAACATAGGTGTAAAGAGAATGTAATACGTAGATTCGTCATATGAGTGAGTGCTGGTTGATTTCCGCTGCAGGTGCTCGCTTTCCGCGGGGCGTGAGTTGAGCCTCCTCGTGCTTCGCACTGCGGGGTCTCAACTTTCCCGCTTTTCCCGCAGGAGTCGAGCACCTTCCGCTTCAATCAACTTATGAATGATCGGTTAAAACTTTAGAAATCTGTAAAATAACCGATCGTAACTCACCCGAAAATTTTCATTTTTGTTTTTTATAAAAAAAATAAAAATGAAACAAAAAATACCTGAGCCCACACTCAGGACCCAGGTATTTGTTTTTATGCTGTGAATGGTTGACCTATTTGGTATGTGTCTTCAAGAACAAGGATGCCTTTTTCTTGGGGTGCATCGGGAAGGGCAAGTTCTTTGGCAGAGCAGATCATGCCTGATGATGCGACTCCGCGGAGTTCAGCATCTTTGATGACCATTCCGCTCGGCATGACGGCGCCAACTTTTGCGACAACGACTTTTTGGCCTTTGTCTACGTTAGGTGCACCGCACACGATTTGCAGGGTTTCATCTCCAACATCGACGGTACAGATGTTCAGTTTGTCTGCATTTGGATGCTTTTCTTTTTCAGATACATAGCCGACAACAAATTTCGGTGAAAAGTCTGCTTCCAATACCTCATCAAAGCCGTTCTTCTTGATGGCTTGGTTGATCAATTGGAGCTTCTCGTCATTCATTTCGACAGGTCCCACTTCACTTACACTTATATACTTGGATGCATGGAATAGGTTATAGCCGAGTGTTTTCCCTGTTTTCTCATCGAATAAACGTGCTGCGTCTTCTTTTCTTTCGTGTTGTACGTCTCCTTCAAAGCCCGGATCCAGTGTAACGATCAGGGTATCACCAATGCCTTCCAAGTTATAAAATACATTCATCATTTTTTCTCCCTTTCCTTTTTGCGATTTTTTGCCAAAATGAAGATCGGTTCCAATTCCCCTTCTTCATATACAAATGATAATGCTGTAATCGGAACATTTCCTGTCGTAAAGAAACTCATCGTCATCTGCGCAAGGACGTCATAGCCCGTTTCATTACGGATATCCCCGATGACCAATACATCCTGATGGGGGACCGATACCGTCATCTCACCTTGAATATCCTTGCTAACCTGTTTTAAGAAACTATCATTCAAAATACGGCTGGCATCGTATCCGTCATTGTTATTGAGAAAATAGAATAGGTTTCCTGCTACTTCATCCTTTTTCATGTCTGTTGGCAGGCTTCTGACGTTGAAAAGGGCAGTCTCCTTCATTTGCTCATGGGTCCAGCCTTCAGCCTTCAGCATGTTTTCATCCAGCAGACGGTAGGTTTTCCCTAAATCAACGGCATAGTAGATACGCGTTTCAGCTGTATGCTCGTCGGTCACGAGTGCCACACCTTCATTGGATTCAGTTGCAAAAGAGGTGGAACGGATGACAGGAAAGACCTTCTTCTGTTTACTGGCAAGATCCGCTTCTGTTCCCATCACATTTAAGGCTTCTTCTACGTAATAGACGACTTCATCGATGATGGATTTATTGTTTTCCTTCCATTTCGATACGATCGGCGGCAGGGCGACGGTGATCCCTTTTTTCGTAGTGGTGTTCTCGATTCTCAGTGAATCTTTATCCCGATCATATGTAAACGTACGATTTGGTTTCTCTAATCGTTCCTGGAGTATGCTTTTTAGCTTTTTTATGTCCAAATCTGATCCTCCTTTGGTGATACATTTATATAGAAAGTACTGATCCTAAACCTTCGTTTTTCATTCTCACTTATAACATTTTACATGAAAATGGCGAGATTACAAAAGGAACCTTTTGATTTAGGGAAAAAGAAAAGGGATCCCGTTTTTTAGGAGATCCCCTTTGCCTTCATTTATGAAGCTAACGAGTTCATGAAGTCCTCGATTTGTTCTTTTGATTTCCGGTCTTTGCTTACGAAGCGTCCAAGTTCACGACCGTTTCCGTATGCGAGGAAGCTCGGGATTCCGAAGATATCAAGCTCGATGCAGAGGTCGATGAATTGATCTCTGTCTACATATAAGAATGTATAGTCACTGTACTCACTTTCGATTTCCGGAAGGATCGGTTCGATGATTCGGCAATCCGGACACCAGTCAGCTGAGAACATGAATACATGCTTCCCGCTTTCTTTCAATTGGTGGAATTCTTCCACTGATTCAAGTTTACGCATTTTATTTGCCCCCTGTTTCAATCGTCATTTGGTTTGGTTTGATCCAACCTAGTTTACGCATATATTCAGATATTAACAGGCTTATGAATGCAGGTCCAACAAAATGCAACAGCAGGATTTTCATTGTGACATCCCAGCTGAATCCCATCGTTTTGAACGTCATGATCTGTCCGACAAATCCGCTCGTTCCCATCCCGGCACCGGCTGCATTGTTTTCCATCAGCCAAACGGTCGTACCTATGGGAGCGAGAATCATACCAGCCAGAGTCGGAGGAATGAGGATAAGAGGATTTCGAACGATATTCGGGACCTGTAACATGGAAGTCCCGATTCCCTGGGCGAATAATCCGCCCACCCGGTTCTCCCGATAACTAATGACGGCAAATCCAACCATTTGAGCGGCACAGCCAATCGTGGCGGCACCGGCAGCGACCCCATTCAAATCAAGCATCAATGCAATGGCCGCACTTGAAATCGGAGCAGTCAGGGCAAGACCCATAAGGGCCGCAACGAGGATCCCCATGATGATCGGTCTCTGTTCCGTCGCCCAGCTGATCCAGCTTCCAAACATACTCATAAAGTCGGCGATTCCCGGCCCGATGAAGTAAGCGACCGTGAATCCTGCAAAAATCGTGACAAATGGCGTCACAATAATATCTATTTTCGTTGTCTTACTGACGAGCTTTCCAATTTCCGTAGACAGGACAGCCGCTACATACGCTCCTGCCGGTCCTCCAAGAGTCGCTCCGGCAGCCCCTGTCACCACGGCAGCGAATATGACCAACGGCGGCGCCCCAAGTCCAAAGGCAATCGCCACACCGATCGCCGGCCCCATCAAGCTGATGGCAAGTGTCCCCATCTCGATGAAGAATTCACTCAACCCTGCCGGAAGGGGAAGCTGCTCCCCGATCGTCTTAATGATCAATCCAATGATCAACGAACTGAACAACCCCAGTGCCATATAACTTAAAGCATCTATAAAATACGTCTTCGCCGAAAACGTAACACCTTTTCTCTCCAAATACCCTTTCAAGCCCCTCACTCCTTCGTTTACCATTCCTTTTACTAGTGTAAAGACACATGTTTGATTTGTCTATTATTTTCCTCAAACCTAAGCCTATTTTCTCCTACTCTAAGCAAAAGGAAATGGCCAACTGAATTAACACAACTACAAGGAATATTGAGTTTAAGCTTAAAGTTTACTGTGGGAAGATGGTTTTTTTTAATATAGAAAAAGTGTCGTACCACAGAGTGGATTGGAGCGGAAGGCACTTGACTCCTGCGGGAAATAGAGGAAAGGTTGAGACCCCACAGGGCAAAGCCCGAGGAGGCTCAACTTCCTCCCCGCGCGAGTCTTGTGCCTGCAGCGGAAAGGAACGGTCATTATTTTAACTTAGAAAAATCTCGCGAAGGCTTAAAATAAAAAAAACGGCTCCTCCCTGCTCCCGCAGAAAAAAACCGGTCTGTATCTATCTAGTTGTGTTTGACTGATGCTGCGATTTTCATCATCATTTCAGCGTTATCCGCCAAGTCTTTCATTTCTGACTGAGTTGTCACTTTCGTTCCGCCCACTCCTACAGTAAGTTCGTATTCTTCAGTATCCGGCAATTCCTTAATGACATAATATCCTAAGCGGTTGTCTTCTTTAAAAGTCCCATGCTTCACGAGGCTCTCTTTGTCATTAATGGCCATTTTATATAGAAGTTCACTATCCTTATCTTCTTGAGGGTTCGTGAAAAGTATAAACGTATCAGAATCTTTTGAAATAATGATATTATAAGGAGATTCTTTTTCTATCTTGGCACCAAACGGGAGATAAAAGCTGATGTTCCCAGCGTCTTCACCGGCTTTCTCATTGGAGTCCAAAGCTCCCTCCACCACGCTTGCCGTCTCCTCTTTTTCCTGGTCGATCGATGTATTGCATCCTGCTAAAATAAGCAATAGTATAAAGAAAATGATCGATGCTGTGGTTTTCATCCTCGATTTCCCTCCCTTTCATACCTAGGACCTACGCTTATGATACCCTCATAAAGTCCCAGCTGACAACCCTTCCAAAAAGAAATTCTGCCTTTTTCATGGGAAAAGTGGTTGAAATACCTTCGAAAGGGTATTTATGATAAGATGACTAAAAACAGGAAGGTGATCAATATGGAATTAACCGTATATTTAGCCGGAGAGATACATAGCTCCTGGAGAGACGAATTAAAAGAGAAAGCAAAAGCGCTCAGACTCCCCCTTCAGTTCGTCGGTCCCATGGAAAATCACGACCGTTCCGATTCGATCGGGGAAGAAATCCTCGGTGAGCAGCCGAACAAGATATTCCGGGATGAAGCTGCTTCTGCCATCAATAATTTCCGGACCGAACTGCTTATGAAGAAATCCGATGTGGTGATTGCTTTATTCGGTGAAGAATATAAGCAATGGAACACGGCGATGGACGCGAGCACAGCCATTACCCTACAAAAGCCCCTGATCCTCATTCGCCCGGAAAAACTTCACCATCCATTGAAAGAGCTTACAAATAAGGCGAATGTCACAGTAACGTCCATTGAACAAGCACTAAAGACCCTTTCTTACATATTTGAATCCGAATGACCCAAATATGTCAAAAAGCCTGCAGGATCAATCCTGCAGGCTTTTTTCTGCGCAATCCCAAGACAACCTAAAGACCTAATTATTTTTACTTTTTAAAAATAATTAAATATTAGCAATCTATAGAAATTTTATGTTATAATTAACCATTTGCAAACTTTTTTTGACTTTAAGAAAATATTAAAATATTATAGTAAAAGAATAAGGGAGGTAGTAACATGTCATCAATGAATAAACAGAAAATTGTGGATAGTGTCCCTCAAAAAGGTTTCTTTGGACATCCGAAGGGATTATTCACTTTATTCTTCACGGAATTTTGGGAGCGCTTTTCCTATTATGGAATGCGTGCCATCCTCGTATTCTACATGTACTATGAGGTATCAAAAGGTGGACTGGGTCTAGAGGAAGGCACAGCCTTAGCCATCATGTCCATATACGGTTCACTCGTGTATATGTCCGGGGTCATCGGAGGCTGGTTGGCTGATAGGATATTCGGAACTTCGAAAGCCGTCTTCTACGGTGGAATATTCATCATGTTTGGTCACATCGCTTTATCATTTCCAGGGAGCTTATCTCTGTTCTTTGTTTCAATGGTATTGATTGTTGTCGGAACAGGTTTATTAAAACCGAATGTTTCTACAGTTGTAGGTGAAATGTACAGTGAAAATGATACCCGCCGTGATGCGGCATTCAGTATTTTCTACATGGGGATCAACTTAGGTGCATTCATCGCTCCACTGATCGTAGGTAGCCTGATGGAATCGAAAGGTTTCCACTGGGGATTCGCGGCAGCCGCAATCGGTATGTTCTTAGGTCTTGTTGTATTTATGTTAACGAAGAAAAAGAATCTTGGTCTTGCAGGTACGTATGTACCAAATCCGCTTAATGCGCGTGAAAAGAAGAAATACGGATTAATCGTAGGTGCAGTCGTCGTTGCTTTGGCGATCATCTTAGGTACTACAATTCCAGCAGGTTTATTTACACTGGACGTATTCATCAATATTGTCGGAATCTTTGGTATCGTCGTTCCAACCATCTACTTTATTGTGATGTACTATAGTCCGAAAACAACGGCAACGGAGCGTTCAAGAGTACTAGCATATATTCCATTATTTATTTCAGCCGTGATGTTCTGGTCGATCCAGGAACAAGGATCCACTATCCTTGCTGCCTATGCAGACAAGCGTACACAGCTTGATTTCATGGGGATTTCGATTTCTCCTGCATGGTTCCAGTCATTGAATCCATTATTTATTATCCTGCTGGCTCCAGTATTTGCATGGATGTGGGTGAAATTGGGTGACCGTCAGCCATCCATCCCGAAGAAATTCTCATTCGGTCTATTGTTTGCCGGTTTATCTTTCTTAGTGATCCTGTTACCTGCACAAATGGGTGGAGAAGGTTCACTTGTTAATCCATTATGGCTTGTGCTAAGTTACTTCATCGTTGTTCTTGGTGAATTATGCTTATCACCAGTCGGTCTGTCAGCTACAACAAAGCTTGCTCCTGAGGCGTTCTCTGCTCAAACGATGAGTCTTTGGTTCCTGGCTTCTGCCGGTGCACAGGCTCTGAATGCACAGCTTGTCCGCTTCTATTCACCTGAAAATGAAACCATTTATTTTGGTTCAATCGGTGGAATGGCCATCGCGTTAGGTGTCATTTTATTCCTGATTTCACCTATGATCCAACGAGCGATGAAAGGTGTAAAATAATCATTTTAATCCCCCTGGACTTGTTTCAGGGGGATTTTTTTGCATAAAAAAAGAGAACCCCATTCACCATGGGGTTCCACTGTTCTTACCAGAAAAGTCCGCAGCCACAACCACAGCGCTTGCGTCTCTTGCATCCGCATCTTCCACGATTGTCATCATCGCCTCTTCTGCCTCTGCATCCTCTGTTACGGTCTTCTGCTCCTCTTACGTTGTCTCTATCGCATCCGCATTTTCCACGATCATCATTCGCCCCAAACAAGTTGCATCTTCTTCTGTCCCCAAACAGGAATTTATCCCAGTCGCAACAGAAACGGTCGTCACAGCGATCATCACGACGATCATCATCCCGGCGTCCACCGACACGGTCGTTACAATAATTGCATCCCATAAATTCTAACCTCCTTAGAAAGAATTTATCAGATAAAATAAAGTCTGATATACTCCATCCTATGAAGGACTGGATGATTTGGTATGGGCCAAGTAACCCCTAAATGTACCGGGATTTACTTGTTTTGGACGTTTGTTTTATATTGCCACTGCCCAAGCAGGAGCTGAACGACGTGCAGGAACATCGTTTCCCTTGTAATGAGTCCATTGGTGAATACCCCCACGGCCCCTTCTTTCTTCCTGATTCCCGTACGTTGGGTATACTCGTCCATCAAGGGCCCGAGCTCATTCCCTGCTTTTAACTCCCGGCTGATCTCGTTTGGCAGGGAAATCCTGGCCCCGCCGCCGATGATTTCGTTCCCCTGCCGGTCGACAAGCGCCCCCCAGTTACAGACAAACATTCCGTAGAGGGATTCTGATACTCCCCCTTCAAGGCCGATCCCTACGTCACTATCTGTTGCCTGGAGAACATTTTTTGCGCGGTTCAATGCCCCTTCGATCGTCTCCTGATCGGTCATGGGCTGCTCACTTACTTGGGACTCGGTTTTCAGGCACTGGAACTGAACCTCCTTGTATTGCTCTTCGAACGCTTTCTGTATGGCTTGCACCTTCGCTGGATTCGTTGTTCCGATTGCTATCTTTAACAAATTCAACCCTCATTTCTAAAAGGTCTGATAAACGCCTTTTTTCTCTCTATAAAAAAGCTGTCCCAACTCGTATATGAATGAGACAGCCCTTTGCTATTTTTCTAGTCGTGATCAACCATTGGATTTAATGGTTTCGATGGTCGAGCGGTCGCACTCTTTCACTAACTTGACGATCAGCTCTTTGGCTGCCGCATAATCATCTACATGGATCATGGACGCATGAGTGTGAATATATCTTGAACAGATGCCCACTACCGCACTCGGTACGCCTTCATTTGACATGTGTACTCTTCCGGCGTCTGTCCCGCCTTGAGAGACAAAGTACTGATACGGAATGTCGTTGGACTCTGCTGTATCCAAAACAAATTCCCTGATTCCCCTGTGCGTCACCATGGATCGGTCGAGGATGCGGAGAAGGGCCCCTTTTCCAAGTTGACCAAATTCATTCTTATCCCCTGACATATCATTTGCCGGACTCGCATCGAGAGCAAAGAAAATATCCGGATTGATCATATTGGCTGCCGTCTGGGCGCCGCGCAGTCCAACTTCCTCCTGGACCGTCGCACCGGAGTAAAGGGTGTTGGGCAGGTTCACGCCCTGAAGCTCTTTTAATAATTCAATGGATAATCCGCATCCATAACGGTTATCCCAGGCTTTGGCAAGGATCTTCTTCTCATTGGCCATCGGGGTGAACGGACAGATCGGTACAATCTGCTGACCTGGTTTGATTCCGATTTCACGGGCATTTTCCCGATCATCCGCACCGATATCGATGAGCATATTCTTGATGTCCATCGGCTTGCGGCGCTGTTCTTCCCCTAACAGGTGAGGCGGTATGCTTCCGATCACACCTGTCACCGGCCCGTTATCCGTCATGATCTGGACCCGCTGAGCAAGCAGCACCTGGCTCCACCAGCCACCGAGGGTTTGAAAACGGATCATTCCATTGTCTGTGATCGATGTAACCATGAAGCCCACTTCATCCATGTGCCCGGCAACCATGACGACGGGATCCTGATCGCTGCCTTTTCTTACACCGAATACTCCGCCTAATCGATCTTGTACGATTTCATCAGAGTATCTGGAGAGATGTTCTTTCATAAATGCCCGGACCGCATGCTCATTACCGGGAGCTCCCTGTAATTCAGTCAATGTCTTAAATAACTCTAACGTATCTTGTTTCATGTCTTATGCCCCTTTTATATAAAATCTGCAGTATGTATAATCTTATTTTACAGAACTTTCGCACCTCTTACCACCTATTGAGAACAAAAGCAGTTCTCTTTTTTCTGTTTTCTTTGATAGAATGTACCTAAGGATGACAAATTATCGATCATTGCCGGGCAAGGCTTGCAGGGACTAAAGGTTTTCGGTCCGAAGCTTCCGGCACGTGAAATTAGCCTGTGGAGGGAATAAAGGATGAACTGGAAATCTTTCGTATTTGGACTGGGAATCGGAGCAGCGGGCGGATATCTGCTTAAAGAAAAGCTTGATGATTCCCGCCTTATTTCTGCTGAAAAAGTATTAAAAGACGTCAAACTTTCTTTCAAAAAAGAGGGCAGTATCGATGGTTCATGGATCGGGATGAAGCCTGAAGACTATCAGAAGCACCACGTCAGCACCAAGGTGTATAAAGGCGGTATATCAAGACGAAAAGACGGCGAACTAGAGCAGTATGAGTTCGTAGCCGACGCTTATACCGGTACAGTGGTGGATGTATATCCTTTAACGTAAAAAAATGGGATGACCCCGGTTGATTCCGGGATCATCCTTTTCTTATTTTTCCCTTAAAACTTTATCAATGATTTCCCCGTCCCTATTCCACTTGATGCCTCTGTATACCGCATCATGATAGAAAAGGAACCAGTACTCTTCTTCCAACGCTTTCCCTATCCATTTTTCTTTGGCCCCGATGGACATCATTGGATAGTCATCATACGCGAGTACCCATAATGGATTTTTGTGTGCGTGAGTCGGCATGATATCTGCCATATGAATGAATGTCTCTCCGCCATGCTCCAAAAGGATGATCGAGTGGCCGTCACTGTGACCGCCGGTGTGGACCATCTTGATTCCCGGAAGGACCTCCATCTCTCCTTTGAACGTTTCCACTTGCGATTGAATGCTTTCCCAATTTTCTTTCCAATATGTATTGCGGGAGCGCACATTGGGATTCCTCATTTCATCCCATTCCACCTGAGAGGTGTAGATGACGGCCTTCGGGAAGGCAGGAACCAGTTCCTCTCCCTCAACCTTCGTCAATCCGCATGCATGGTCAAAGTGCATGTGTGTCATCAAGACCACATCAATATCGTTTGGCGTAAGGTCAAGGGAGGCGAGGGATGCTTCAATATCCGATTCTTCATGCACACCGTAATTGCGCTTTTGTTTTTCATTCAGCTTCCCTTTGCCGATACCCGATTCGATCAAGACATTTTTTCCTTCCCACTGAAAGAAAAGTGGGTCGGTTCGCAATTCGATCTGGTTGTATTCATTAACCTCATACTTCTTGGACCACAGGGGCTTTGGAACCACTCCAAACATGGCTCCCCCATCCATGTGAGTCACGCCGCCGTTCAACCAGTGTATCGTAAGATCTCCAACCTTCAACGTTTCCATCCTGATTCCTCCTTTGTTCATACCCCTTCATTTTATCAGAATACACGGACAACTTGTAGGTGGATGCCTCGGCATACAAAAAACAGCCCTGCATATTCACTGGGCTGTCTTCCTCTTATGATCAATTTTGAAACTGGGCTTCGACACGGTAGATTCTTTGCCCTTTGGCGGAGAATTTTTCTTCATACTCTGTCATGATATTGCCTACGAATTCACTGTTATGAAGGTCGAGGCTTAAGAAATTCAGATGAAGTCCGTACCATGAGAAACTCTTTAAAGAGTACTCGAATAATCCTTGATTATCTGTCTTGAAGTGGATTTCCCCACCTTTGACCAGGATCTGTTCATACATGGACAAGAAATCCTTATATGTCAGGCGGCGTTTTTCATGGCGGTTTTTCGGCCATGGATCAGAGAAGTTCAGATAGACCCTGTCCACTTCCCCTGCTTCGAAGTATTCCGTTAGATTCCTTGCATCGACATTCAACAACTTGACGTTCGGAAGTTCCGCTTCGATCAGGCGATCAAGAGCTGTCACGATGACACTCTCATATAACTCGATTCCAATATAATTAACGTCCGGATTGGCCCTTGCCATTTCCGTGACGAATTGACCTTTTCCTGTCCCTACCTCGATATGGATCGGGTTATCATTACCAAACTCTTTGTTCCATTGACCTTTTTTCTCCTGGGGTTCTGCCACAACATACTGTGGATGATCACTGATTTTCTCAGAAGCCCATGGTTTATGACGTAAACGCATGTAGACACCTCATTTTTTATTATCGAAAAAACCATACCATGACTCCCTGTCCTATGCAAGAGCCAAAAATGGAATGGAGCGCCTGAGTAGAGGTCCGTCCCTCAAAAAAGGGCGCATAATTGAAAAAGGAATTCACACACTAGTAGTGAATTCCTTTTTGGGTCTGGTCATTTGAAGGGACCTTGGGATGTACGTGTTTCATTCAACCATACGAAAAATGAAAGGGTGTACCCGATGCCTTTAAATTCACAGAATCAAATGCAGTTGTTATCAGATATATTAAGCAATCATTCGACGGATTGCTGCGGTTCGGTTTCGGAATGTGAGCAGGTTGAACGGCTGGTCAAGTCATTGATGGTCAATGCCGATATTCATGAAAACGTCAAACCCGTTCTGCAGGAAATTTACCAGTACAGTCAAAGCGGGATTTCATCATCTGACTTAACGAACCATATTACGACGAATAAACAAAACCTGTCCCAATGGGTCACGGATATGAACAGCTACTCCTGATTCATATCACCTTGTGTAAATATTGAATCCAATGATTCATTTCGTGGAAACGAGCTTTCCCTTTATGCCACTGGATGGATAGGATCGTCTGAGCCACCACATACCATTTCATGCGCAGCTTCAAGTTATCGGTCAGCTCGGCACCATACTGGGTCAGCCAGCTTTCCCACTGATCCTCAGGGATATACCAGTATAACAGTAAGCCTACATCAAAGGCCGGATCGGCGATCATCGCTCCGTCCCAGTCGATTAAATACAACTGGTTGTAATCAGACAGCAGCCAGTTGTTATGGTTGACGTCTCCGTGACAGACCACATATTCATCCTGCTGTACTTCCATAAGCTCCTTTTGAAGAAAGGAAAGCGCCTCTCTGATGACAGGCAATGAAAGAAGATCGAACTCGAGACCCGTCTCCACTTCCGTCAGCATATGCTCCGGTTGAAACGGTTCTTTCCCAAGCCGCTCGAGCATGGTTGAAAGGGGCTTTGAGGAGTGGATCTTGTTCAACAGCCTCGCCACCCGTTCATCCTTCATCTCTTCAGGCTTTAACTCTCTCCCATTTAACCAGTGTTGTGCCGTGATGACGTCCCCGTTTTCCATTCGTTTCGTCCAAACAAGCTTGGGCACGATTCCTTCTGCTGATAAAACAGCCACAAAAGGGGAAGAATTACGCTTCAAAAATAACCTCTGCTCCTGATACTGAGCAAAGAACGCTTCTCCCGTCGCACCGCCTGCGGGGACTATTTCCCAATCTTGGTCAAATAAGTGTTCCAATATATTCACCTTCTATTGGTCCTTTGTCATGTTTATATGTTTACGTTTATAGGGTCTTTTTTATCATGTTGGTGCCTTATTAAAAAGGTCTAATAAAATAAAAAAGACAGCTATTGGGCAATACAAATCAATAGCCATCTGTTTACGATTTTATCGTCATCTTGCGTTTTCGTCAAGCACTGGAATGAATGGTCACCTTACAAATACATAGGAAGACACCGGTCGGAGGGTGATGGAAGACTCCTTCACATCATACAGGCCGCTTACGCTTGCCTGATTGCCATCGGATAAACAGCTCCATTGTTTTCCTTCAGCGAGGGAGTACTCACAGGATTTTGTATCCGAGTGAAAAACCATGAGGATCTCATCCCACGGACCATACGGATGGACATTCTGATAGGTGACATCCACGAGATTCGCCTTGCTGTGTGATACTTTTACATGCTCCCGGATCAAATCACTTTGTTGAAAACGGAAGGCCCCGTGACTTTTCCGTATCTGAATCAGGGCCTTCACATACCGGACCACTTCGTCGTACTCTTCTCTTCTGACCCAGTCCAGCTGATTGATTTCTATGGGGGAGTTATAGCTGTTTTCGATTCCCTTTTTTGTTCTGAAGAATTCCTGCCCTGCATGGAGAAACGGAATCCCTTGAGACAGGAGCACCATCGTGGTCGCTAATCTGTGCCTTGCCTTAAGGGTTTCTTCATCTTCATTCATGCACGCCTTCATTTTATCCCAAAGAGTATGATTATCATGGGACTCTACATAGTTGACGGATTGAGAGGGCTCTTTAAAGAGGCCCCGTTCACCGCTCTTCATTCCGATGCTGCCGGTGAGGACCAGCTCCACCTTCTGTTCGAGGTGTCCGTGACCGAGGGCAAAGCCTTTATCATACAGATTGAATGTACTTCCTTTAATGGTGTCCCTGAACCAATCATTGAATTGCCCGATTCCATGAAGATGATGGGCATTCCGGAGATTGGCTTTTTGGTGCGGAGGGAGTGGCGTATTCAGATCCCATCCTTCTCCTATTAAAATCGCCCCCGGCAACACTTTATCCACTTCTTCACGGATCACGGTCATCGTCTTGACGTCCAGGATCCCCATCAGATCAAAACGGAAACCGTCGACACCGTATTCTTTCATCCAATAAAGAATCGAATCGACAATGAACTTTCTTGCCATGAGACGTTCTGAGGCAAAGTCATTCCCAACCCCCGTCCCGTTTGACGGTAAGCCGTTTTCATCATGTCGGAAAAAATAACCGGGCACAAGTTTTTCAAAAGGTGAATTTTCACGGATGAACACGTGGTTGTAGACCACGTCCTGAATGACCCTGATATTCTCATCGTGAAGGCTTTGGATCACAGCTTTTAATTCCTTTATCCGCTCATATGGATCTTCAGGCTTTAAGCTGTAGCTCCCTTCAGGTGCATTGAAAAATAAAGGATTGTATCCCCAATTATAGGTGGTGTCCGAAGGATTATCCGTCACACCGTCGAAGTCGTTAACGGGAAGCAGCTCCACATGTGTGACACCGAGTTCCTTTAAGTACTGGATCCCACTTGAGAATCCTTTCGGTGTCTTCGTACCTTTTTCCGTGAAGGCGCTGTACTTCCCCCGAAATTTCATCCCGCTCTCTTTCTGGGCAGAAAAATCCCTGATATTCAATTCGTAAATCACGCTATCCGTCGGAGAGGCTAATGGAGCGAGGGGAGCAACCTTTTCCCCGGGATTGATGACGCAGCCCCACTCGCTATTCAATGAGACTGCTTTCGCATAAGGGTCGAGCAGCTCATCCCAAACAAGATTGATGCACGGAAGGATCGAATAAAAATAGCCTTCTATATCGTGATCGACCCGGCATTCCCATACACCGTTTTCCATTCTGGAATACGGGTATTGGATTTCTTCATCATCCGGGGATTTGAGCTTCAACCGAACCTCTGTCGCTGTAGGGGCCCATACCTTGAATACGGTGCATCCATCCTGATACGTAACACCGAGGTCATTTCCATCATAATAGTACCTTTGATCAAATTCTTCGGTCCGTATGACCGCCCCGATCTGAAGGTCCGTCTTTGTACCATGCTCGTCGACGATTTCATACGTCTCGCCTAAGATGATCTTTTCACTCTGAATGGTCGTCACATATTTCATAGCATCATTCAGGGGGATCTTCTCTTCGATATGAAGAGCGATCTTTTCATCATCCTTGATCAGGGTGAAGTGATTGGAATTCCCTTCATGATAATCGTATGGAAGGATCATGGTAATTACATTGAATGTATCTAAAAACGCGTCATACTGCCTGCTAATGACTAACACTTCTGCCACCCACTTTTGTTTAACATTTTCCGACTCTCTGCCATCTTTTGAACTGTATTCGTTAAAATGACCGCTACCTTATAGTATTCACTGCATTCCTATTTGCTCCGCTGTTCACGGTTTCATATCCCATCTCTATCTTGACTCTCTATTAAGGTATATGCCTGCTTTTTATGAAGTAGTCAAACAAGCGCTATTTGAAAGAATATACCCTATACCCGTCCTCGCAAAACCGACGGCTACTCATCTGACGCCGCTTCTTCCCACTGCAGCCTCTTGAAGGATGTTGTTTGACAATACTCCATAATGGCCTGAGCCGCTTTCAGCTGGACACTCTTGATCGGTGAAGAGCTTGAACGCTGCTGCTGGAACCATTCTTGGTGGATCCGTTTATCCAAAAACTGAATCCCGACTGGGGATAGAGGATAATCTATGTAACCATTCCTGCTTATGACAGCTTGGTAAATGGGCAGTTCCACCCCGGCATAACGGATGATCTGATGGACGATTCTCTCCATCCTTTTCAACCCGATTAGGGGATTTAACACCTTTTCTTCCCTATCCCCCCATTTTTTCACCCAGAACCGCTCTCCTGAACCGATATAGGCTGTTCCCTCTTCAAACTCGAGAAAGGTCAAACACCATATGCCTGTAGGCGTGATCAAGACCGTTTCCAGTTCGACGGGTGCATTTTTAATTTTCAGGACGGGGTTGTACATGACAAAAATATTATCCGGGAAACGCTGAAGGAGATACCGTAATCGTTCGTCATAATGGTAGCTGTTATCCACATAGGATTTCTCCGTGATGGTGGAACTCGCCCACCTCAGCTGAAAATCAAATACAAGGTTCAAGAAGGAAGCCTTCAATTCCTCTTCCGAATGGATATCCTGACCTGCATCCATGTCCAAATGAAGGTCTTCATCACTCGGCTGGGGAATCGTTTCTTCTTCATTTTCATCCTCTTTTTTCTTAAATAGGGAAAAGAGCTTGTCTTTCATGGAGTTCTTCTCCTCGTCAGCCAATTCCTGTACGGGTGGTGATGGCTCTGGCAAATCTCCATTCTCCCAATGTTGTTTCATTTTTTCCCATTGCTGCTTTTTTAATCGGACAAATTGGGAAGGATATCTATATAAATCCGTTTCGTAACGTGAAACGTAATCTTGAAGTTTAATCAGCTGTGCCATAGGAATCGGTCCTTTCGTGTCGGTCAATTTGCCTGTAAAGGTATGGTATGGATGGCTTCATACTTAGGCAGCCGGTTCGGGTGGGTTTGATATAATACCACTTCTGTTGCTGTAAACGTATGACGTTCAGGAGGCTGGAATCCATTCAGCCACTGTTGGGTAAATTGGGTTTCCCCATTCCATTTCCGCCCCACTGTGATATGCGGTGAAAAGGGTCTCTGATCCAATTGAAAGCCCGCTTCTTCACATGCACCAAACACAATGCCCCTGAGACGGTGAAGCATGTCGGAAGGCTCGACCCCCATCCACAGGATCCTCGGGGAATCACTCTTCCCAAACGTACCAAATCCGCTCAAGGTCAACGGAAAAGAAGGATGCGTCAACCGCCCCACTTTGTCCATGACCGGCCCGAGTTCATCCGCGCTCCCCAAAAAGGCCAGAGTCAGGTGATAATCCTCCGGGTGGACCCATTTCTTAAACGAGCCCTCAAGCCTCATCGGCTCCATGCTATTATTCAAATACCGCTTCGTTTCCTCAGGCAGGGAAAGTGCAAAGAAATAGTGGGGGTTCAACATATCACTCGTCCTTTCAGTTAGTACTTTCATTTTAGCAAAATGTGTCATGAGAGAGAATGACTAGAAGGAAATGCAACAAAAATGAAATACAAAGCTCATTTATTTGATAAGATTTATCTGAATTAGTACGATAGAAGAAGAAAGTTTTCTGAAAGGAAGATGAACATGAAAGTTGTACAAAATATCGCAGATTTGATCGGGGACACCCCCCTTGTAAAATTAAATCGCTTAAACCCTGCTGACGGTGCGGATGTATATGTGAAATTGGAATTCTACAATCCGAGTAAAAGCGTCAAGGACAGAGCCGCCTATCAAATGATCGTGGAAGCGGAAAAGGAAGGCTTCCTGAAAGAAGGTTCGACCATCATCGAGCCTACGAGTGGAAACACGGGGATCGGCCTCGCCATGAATGCAGCAGCACGGGGGTACCGTGCGATCCTTGTCATGCCGGATACGATGACTCAAGAACGGATCAACCTCTTGAAGGCCTATGGAGCTGAAGTGGTATTGACACCAGGGGATGACAAAATGCCCGGTGCCATCGAAAAAGCCAAAGAACTGACAGAGCAGATCCCTAACAGCTTCATGCCCATGCAGTTTGAAAACGATGCAAATCCCGAGGCCCACCGGAAAACAACGGCCCTTGAAATCGTCGAAGCCATGAAGGAAATCGGCAAGCCCCTATCGGCATTCGTCGCTACGGCGGGTACAGGAGGAACGATTACCGGAACAGGTGAGGTGCTCAAGGAGCATTATCCCGAGCTTGCTGTCCATGTAGTGGAACCGGCGGGATCACCGGTCCTATCCGGAGGGAAACCAGGCAGGCATAAATTGGTCGGTACAAGTCCAGGCTTCGTTCCTGACATCCTGAATACGGATGTGTATGATGAAATTCATAAAATCGAAGACGAACAGGCCTATGACATCGCCCGCCGAATGGCAAGGGAAGAAGGAATCTTAGTCGGACCATCATCAGGAGCCGCCTGTTACGCTGCGATCGAAGTCGCGAAGAAATTATCGCCTGAAGATGTCGTCGTATGCATCGCCTGCGATACAGGAGAACGTTATCTATCAAGTGATTTATTCAGATTTTAATAAAATGACAAGAGGCTGCCCGTTTATGGGGCAGCCTCTTTCGTATGTTCATTTAACGCTATGATAAAGGGAGATGAATTGTTCTGGAGAAGATTTGACGACGAACGTCCAGACCCCTTCAATGGTGTGAAGGTACAGGAACGTATAGTAAGCGGACAGGGGCTTACTTGTCACATCCATCACATCACTGATGGTGAAGCTTTTGGTAGGCGTGACGATCCGGTCACTGTACAAATAAAGATGCTCCTCCGTCTCTACGGTGAATTGCTGGTTGTCTTCTATTCTTCGTTCGGTCTTCATAAATGGTTGTGAACAAATCAACATGTATTGCCTCCAAAACTGATTTAACGGGCTTCCATCCCTTTTCTTTCATTGAACAGCGACTGAAGCCTTTTCGTGACAGCACCTGGTGTTCCTTCTCCGATTTCCTGTCCATCGATCTTGACCACAGGCATCACTTCTGAAGTGGTGCTGGCAATGAATACTTCATCTGCTGTCATCAATTCAGAAACGGAAAACGTTTCTTCTTGAAAAGAGACCCCATTTTTTCTGCATAGATCTTCAATGACTCTTCTTGTGATTCCATTCAGGATCAGGTTTGTTACGGGATGCGTATAAATGACCCCATTTTTCACCATAAACGCATTGGAAGACGAGCCTTCGGTTACCGTGTCGCCCCGATGCAGAATCGCTTCGAAATGCCCCTCTGACGCCGCCTCCTGCTTTGCCAGAAGGTTTCCAAGGAGATTAAGGCTCTTTATGTCACAGCGCAGCCATCTGATATCTTCCACCAGCTTGGCTGTTACCCCTTGTTGCATCTGGTGAGCAGGAACAGGGAAATCCTTCGTATACGCGACGACACTTCCCACTACATCTTCTGAAGGAAAATGATGCTGACGTGCCGATACACCGCGTGTCACCTGCAAATAGACGATTCCGTCCTTGACGCCATTGACGTCAATCAAATGAAGGAGCTTAGATGTGAAATCCTCTTCTTCATACGGAATGGAAAGCTTCATTTTTTCAGCGCTTTGATACAGTCTTTCCATATGCTCCTTCATGGTGAATGTGATTCCGTCGTACACCCGGATCACTTCATAAATGCCGTCCCCGAATTGATAACCACGGTCCTCGATATCGACCTTCGCCTTGTCACGGTCGATCAGTTCCCCGTTTACAAATACAGTGTTCATCCTACCCTCTCCCCCTTTTCTCTCTTATGATTCACACGCTAATTCATAAATCGCCTGGGCGTAAATGGCCGTCGCTTTAAGGAGATCCTCGATATACATATACTCATCCTTCTGATGGGCAATATCTTCACGTCCCGGGAATAATGCTCCAAAGGCTACGCCGGCTTCGAGACTTCTCGCATATGTCCCTCCACCGATACTCAGCAACTCTCCTCTTTCACCCGTTTGATCTTCATATACTTTTTTCAGGGTCTGGACAAGTTCATCATCCTTGGAAACATGATGAGGCTTGCTATCAGTGAAATTCTCGATGGAATACCCCTCGATGTTCTCGATGATGCCCTTCCCTTTATCCATATCAAAGGTCACCGGATACCGCATGTTCAACCCCAATCGACCGCCTTCAGCTTCCGAATAACGGAGCTTCCCGACGTTGATGGTCAGATCCCCCGTAATGTCGTCCGTGTAGCTGACACCAAGCTGGATCCCCCTTGAATCCTTGAAGAAATGCTTCGTCGTGAATTCAAAGAACTGTTTTCCCTGCGAGGAAAGTGGCAGTTTTGATAAGAACGCGGCTAAATAAAGCCCTGCATTTTTCCCATTGTCCGGCTCCATACCGTGTGAAGATACACCTTCCACCTGAAACACGAGTTCTCCATTTTCGATATAATAGCTTCCTTTGACCCCTTCATCCTTTGTGAAGATTTCAAAGTTCTGTACCCATTTCGTATGATCCTCATCAACAACCAGGATGGCCTTTGCATAATCAGGTACCATATTGTACCGGCGGCCGGATTCGAAGGAAAGGACTTTGATCCCTGAATCAGCAACCTGCTCTGCCTTCACCTGGACCAGATCATAATCCGCGATCCCTTTTTCAGCATGGATGATCGGAAAATCTGCATCTGGAGCAAACCCCATTGTAGGCATTTCCTCGTTTTTGAAATAATGCTCTACGCATCTCCAATCGCTCTCTTCATCCGTACCGATGATCATGCGGATCCTCTTATTGAAGGTTGGGTCCAGATCCTTGACGATTTTCATGGCATAATAAGCAGCCATGGTCGGTCCCTTATCATCGATCGCTCCACGGGCAAAAATCTTCCCGTCCTTGATTTCACCGCCATAAGGATCGACACTCCATCCGTCCCCTTCAGGAACCACATCCACGTGACAAAGAATGCCGAGAAGATCCTTCCCTTCACCGAATTCCAAATGCCCGGCAAGGTGATCAACGTTTTTAGGAGTGAAACCGTCTTTTTCACCCAGCGTCAACAGGTAAGACAGAGCTTCCTTCACACCTTTTCCAAGAGGAGCTTCTTCTGTTGCATCCTCTTCATCCAGCACACTTTTGATCTGAAGGAATTTCTGCAAGTCCTTAAGCAAATCATCTTTCCGTTTCTCCACTTCATTCGTCCAATTGATACTCAACCCTACCACCTGCTTTATATGTATTGTCTTCCCCTCCCATTTTATACTGTTTGACGGGGAAATCCAAACGGGGAGGCGGCGGAAATCACCCACTCCCATCTCAATTCATAAACAAAATACATATTTTTAGCATTTTCTTCATATTCTAGGAATACACCCAACAAGTTACTAGGTAAATTGTTTGTAAATTTGGACAATATTCTAGAAATTTTGTCGGATTAGGAGTACAATGTAATTGTCTGACATCTTATGAGTAAACTCTATTTGTAGAAAAGGGGTTGTCTAAAGCGCATAGTACATATGGTAGCACGTGAGGTGCACACATGACGCATGTAGTCTTTGCCTTTTTGGAAAAATGATGAGGGAGTGGTTTTTTGAAACCTTCAACCAATCGTATGCTCACTAGAATCAAAGCTGTATACATGTACATCAAACAGAAGGGTACTGTAACAACTCAAGATCTTGTAGACGAATTTGGCATTACTCCTCGAACCATACAAAGAGATCTCAACGTGTTAGCCTATAACGACCTTGTCCAAAGCCCGAGCCGGGGTCAGTGGACAACTACAGAGAAAAAGGTGAAGTTGACTTCTTAAACAGACGTTGACGGTTACCGCCTAAATTAAAACTGACTAACTAAAATCATTAATAACAAAAAAACGGGACAGCACCTTTAGCGAAGGGTGCTGCCCCGTTTTTTTATTGTGGTTTATATTCTTTCAGGAGCGTTACTTCCTCTTCCGTCAGTTCACGGTACTCACCAAGCTCCAGGTCTTCATCAAGCTCTAGAGGTCCCATGGTCAAACGCTTCAGATAAACTACGCGCTTCCCGACACTTTCAAACATCCTTTTCACCTGATGGAACTTCCCTTCCGTAATCGTCAATTCGATATCCGAAGTCAGACCCGATTTTAAAATCGTTAAATCCCCAGGCTTCGTTTCATATCCATCGTCCAATGTAACACCATTTTTGAATGCTTCCACATCGGCTTCGGTCACTTCTCCGTCGATCACGGCAAAATACGTCTTCGGCACATGTCGCTTTGGTGAAAGAAGCTGGTGGGATAATTGACCGTCGTTCGTGATCAGAAGGAAGCCTTCCGTATCCTTGTCCAGTCTTCCCACTGGAAACGGATTGAAGATTTGATCTTCCAGCTGAAGTAAATCAATGACCGTTTCATCCTGTCCGTCTTCAGTGGCGGAAATGACTCCCGGCGGCTTATTCATCAGCAGGTAGATGAATTCCTTATACTCGACGTGTTCACCGTACAGCATGACGGTATCCTTTTCTGTATCAATATGGACCTTTCCATCCTTGATGACTTCCCCATTCACCTGAAGGCCGCCATCCTTCAATAGTTTCTTTACTTCCTTCCGGCTGCCATAGCCCATGTTCGCAAGCATTTTATCTATTCTCAAGTCGATCACACTCCATTCATTATTCCTTTTAAGGTCGTACTTCAACGGGCATTCGCCCTTCCTTCTATTATTCTTCACACAGGCTGCTGAAGGTAAGCAGCTTTACTCAAAATAAAAAAGGGATGATCACGCATCATCCCTTTTTCTTTTACCCGATACGCAGCTTACTGCGGATCTTCGAAATCTTGTCACCGAACAATTTGTCTGCGAGTTTGCTTCTTAAGCTCAGGTAGAAGTATACGAGTGCTCCCACTCCGCCGCAGATGGCTACAAGGATGATCGATTGGAATCCTGTCTCCGGACTAAGGAATTTAACCAGTACAGCATACAGCACCAATACGACCCCGGCCATGACGGCATTCAATGCGCCGATGAACATGGTCCTTCTCAAAATCAACCTGAATTGATATCGAGCATACTTTTTGATCACATAGAGATTGATCAAGATTGCCACTGCATATCCGATCGTTGTCGCAAGCACGGCACCCTGTGTTTCAAACAGGCGAATGAGCGGGATGTTCAGCACCAGCTTCAGAAGCAGTCCTACAAGCAGGCTGAAAATCGTGAACTTCTGCTCATCGATCCCTTGAAGGATCGCTGCTGTCACGGCAAATAGTGCAAAGAGGATCGCTACAGGTGCATATGATCGTAAAATCGACGTCCCAAGAGCGTCACTGTGATAGAACAACGTATACATCGGTTCAGCCAAAAGGGCCAGTCCGAGTGCTGCCGGCACGGTCAGAAACAACAGAATCTGAAAGGTCTGATCAATGTTCCTGCGCATCGTCTTCCGGTCACCGCTCGTATACGATGTCGTAATCAGCGGGATCAGCGTCATGGAAAAAGCTGTCGCCAGTGACACCGGAATGATGACGAGTTTGTGCGTATAGAAGTTCAATACGGCAAAAGCGTGGTCCGAAACTTTCGCGTTCCCGATATCAGCCATGGCAGTGTTGAATGTGATCTGATCCACCAGTTGAAACAATGGATTGGCGAGTCCCACAAAAATGAAGGGAATCGAATAGGCAATGATTTCTTTGTACATCGCTTTTAACGAAATCTCTTCGTTCCCCCGGTCCTCTTCAAGTAGTTCATCCAAATGAGGTTTTCGCTTGAACCAATACCAGATCAATGCTCCGAGACTTGCAAGTCCCCCAACGAACGCTGCAAATGTCGCAACGGAAATGGCCGTTGTCACGGTCCCATCCAGTATGTTCAATACAACATAAATCCCCCCAAGGAGGAAGACGATCCGGACGATCTGTTCGATCACCTGGGAAACTGCTGTTGGCCCCATGGATTGATGACCCTGGAAGAATCCCCGGATCAAACTCATGAACGGAATGATGATCAGGGCAAAGCTCACGGCCCGGATGACGGTGGTCACCTGGGCAACGGAAATGACCTGCTCATCGCTTTTGATCGTCATTTCTGCAAAGATTGGTGCGAATGCATACATGATGAGGAATGATACGACACCAGTCAGCGTCATGAGCAAGAGCCCGGATTTAAATAATTTACGCCCTACGGCATATTCCCCGATGGCATTATATTTTGAAACGAATTTTGAAACGGCCAGTGGCACTCCTGCAGTCGCTACTGTCAGAAAGATCGTATAAGGTACATATCCATATTGATAAAGGGATGCCCCTTCTTCATGACCTTTTAACAAATCATCAAACGGTATAACATAAAAAAGACCCAAAAACTTCGAAATAAAGGTCCCTAACGTTAAGATAAACGTTCCTCTTATTAATTTAGATGACATAGTATCCCTCTCTATATATCTTGTTGCCCGTTACACAAACAAAATAAAATCCAACTCGAAATTTACACACTATCAGTAGTTTACTACTGTACGAATCGAATGACAATTTTTTTCGAATGTTGTATTTAAAACCCATCCCCTTTAAAATAAGGTGAAACTTCTTTTCTAGAAGCGAATATTAAAAGTTGGTGGAAAAAATGGTAAAAACATACGATGTCATCATCATAGGTGGAGGACCATCGGGCTTGATGGCCAGTATCGCAGCCGGGGAAAACGGCGCGAAAGTCCTCCTTGTAGATAAAGGGACAAAGCTTGGAAGAAAGCTTGCAATATCAGGTGGGGGCCGCTGCAATGTGACCAACCGTCTTCCTGTAGAGGAAATCATCAAACATATCCCCGGAAACGGGCGTTTTCTATACAGTGCATTTTCAGAGTTTAATAATGAAGATATCATTTCCTTCTTTGAAAACTTGGGAATTCAGCTGAAAGAAGAAGATCACGGACGGATGTTCCCTGTTTCGAACAGGGCCATGGATGTAGTCGAAGCTTTACTCGGACGCATGAAGGAATTGAAGGTCGACACCCGGACAAGCACCAGTGTCGAAGAGGTTCTGTACGAAAATGGCAAAACGGCGGGCATCCTCTTGAAAGACGGGGAAACAATTGCTGCCAATGCTGTCGTGATTGCGGTCGGAGGAAAGTCCGTCCCTCACACCGGATCGACAGGTGACGGGTACCCATGGGCGACCAAAGCCGGTCATACGATCACGGATCTGTTTCCGACAGAGGTTCCCCTAACGTCGGATGAGCCATTTGTGAAAAAGAAAGAGCTTCAGGGCCTTTCTTTGCGAAGCGTCGAATTAAGCGTGCTGAATCCGAAAGGGAAAAAGATTGTCACTCATAAGATGGACATGATCTTCACCCACCTCGGCATTTCCGGCCCGGCTGTTCTCCGCTGCAGCCAGTACGTCGTCAAGGCCATGAAGAAATGGAACCTGACACATGTGGCCATGCAGATCGACTCCATGCCCGATCAAAATGAAGAGCAGCTTTTCCAGTCCCTGCATAAACAGGTGAAGGAAGATGGAAAGAAAGCGGCGAAAAATATCTTTAAAGGCCTGGTTCCTGAGCGATACCTGCTATTTCTACTTGACCGTGCAGAAATCGATCAGGACGAAAAAGGGGATCACATCTCCTCAGAAAAGATCCGTCATTTTGCCAAGCTCTTAAAGCAGTTCACCTTCAATGTGAACGGAACACTATCCATTGATAAAGCCTTCGTAACAGGAGGGGGAGTGTCCATCAAAGAAATCGAACCGAAAACGATGGCTTCAAAAAAGATGGACGGCCTCTTCTTCTGTGGGGAAGTGCTTGATATCCATGGATACACAGGCGGTTACAACATCACCTCTGCCCTAGTGACCGGCCGGCTTGCCGGGTTGAATGCAGCAAAGGTTTAATAGTCAAAAAGAAAGGTTGATCCTCACACCATGAGCGATCAACCTTTTTATTTTCTATACACGACCATGGCAGAGAAGCAATAGATCTGGTCCTCCACTTCCTCCGACATCGCAGCCACATGATATTTAATATCCACAATCTTCTTATCATCCATTTTACTGAGAAAATGGTTCATATCTTTCTCTAAATCTTTTTCATGCTCGTAATCGAATACCTTCACCTGGATCATGGGATCCCCTCCCGGATGGTTTTTGGTATCAGTATTGTCAGAATCGTTTATTTTCAAACAATTGAAAGGGGGATTTTTTATTTTGGATGGGGTGCGATTGTGGTGGCGTGGTGTTTTTTTAGTTCACTGATAAACTACTCTTGATCATCTAAACATACTCCAATATGGCTAATATAAGGAAAAAGGATTCAGACGCACCCTCTTTTCCAACCTTAAATTTATGACAATATATTCATTTTTTGTATAAAAACTGCAATATTATAATAATTTTCTAAATTTTCATTTAATATAAGGACGTAAGCCAATTAGGAGGGATATTCATGAAGCACTTAAAATCCACCAAGAACCGCATGCTGGCCATTCTATTTCTTTTCACACTTATCTTAAGCCCCTTACACTCCACAGAGAATCCTTCAACAGCAAATGCATCAATGGACTATGCAAATTTGGATCAGAAAATCCATGACATACTGGCAGATGAACGATTAGATGGGGCGATTGGTTCTGTCAGTGTGCGTGATGCAGAAAGTGGAGAGATCATTCTTGACCGCTTGGGTGATATCCGGTTAAAAACAGCCTCTAATATGAAGCTACTTACTGCAGCCGCTGCGCTTCATACACTTGGGCCGGATTTCAGATTCCAGACAGAAATCCTGACAGATGGAGAGATTGTCGGAAAGGTCTTGAAAGGAAACCTATACCTAAAAGGAAAAGGTGACCCGACACTGCTGAAAGAAGATTTTGACAAGATGGCTGCCTTCCTTAAGTCGAAGCATATTCAATCCATTCAAGGGAATATCATGGCGGATGACACTTGGTATAATTCGGTCAGACTTTCTGAAGATATGATTTGGAATGATGAATCTTATTATTACGGTGCCCAAATCTCAGCTCTTACCGCTTCACCAAATACTGATTACGATGCTGGTACGGTCATTGTTGAAACGTCTCCTACACATGTCGGACAGCCGGCAGATATCACACTTTCCCCTGGTACAAGCTATCCGACCATCATTAACAAAACGAAGACCGTGGAAAGCGGTACACGTTCGATCAGCGTCACAAGGGAACACGGATCCAACAATATTATTGTAGAAGGCACTATTCCGGTAGACAGTTCCACCTCCCGCTCTTGGGTTACCCTTTGGGAGCCGACGGGTTATGCGTTGGATCTATTCAAGAAATCCCTTGTACAAGCAGGAATCCAAGTCAAACAGCAACAGGGTGATATCGGAAAAGCCCCGGCAGAAGCTGAAGTCCTGTACACCAAAGAGTCCATGCCTCTTTCCGAATTAATGATTCCTTTCATGAAGCTAAGTAACAATACCATCGCTGAAACGTTAGTGAAAGAAATGGGACGGGCAGTTCATAACGATGGCAGTTGGGATAGAGGATTGGAGGTCATTGAAGATTACCTTTCAACCCAAGGTTTGAACATAGATACCATGCGCCTCCGGGATGGCTCCGGTATATCACACGTAACGAACGTCCCGGCAAATGAATTGTCGAAGTTACTATATTCTGTTCAGCAGGAAGACTGGTTTCCTGTTTATTTAAACTCCCTACCCATTGCAGGTGCCAGTAACAGACTAGAGGGAGGAACCCTCAGAAACCGCATGAAAGGAACCCTTGCTGAAGGGAACGTAAAAGCCAAGACCGGAACCATCACAGGGGTTACCGCACTTTCAGGATATGTGACGACGAAAGATGGTAAGGACCTTGTGTTTTCCATCCTATTAAATAACTTTATGGGCGGTAACCTTAGAGATATTGAAGATAAGATTGCTGTTACATTATCGGAGTATGAAGTAAATCAAGATTGAGATAGAGTGGGTTCTCTATACAAAAACCTTGATTCAAAAGAAGCACATCCCATTCAAAAATGGGATGTGCTTCTTTACTATCTCATTATTTCTTCGCAGCCGTATCCCCGGCCCAGTTCATCATGCCGCCTTCCATGTTCACCACTTTATAGCCTTGTTCCTGCATATAGTGAGCAACATTTCCACTGCGGTTTCCGGAACGGCAGATAAAGATATACTCCTTATCCTTATCGAATTGATCAAGTGACTCAGGGATTTCCCCCATCTTGATATGCTTCGCTCCCGGGATCATACCCTCTTCCACTTCTTCATCCTCACGAACATCCACAAGTAACAGATCTTCACCATTCTTCAACTTCTTCTCAAGCTCATCCGTTGTAATCGTCTTAATACTATCCATTTTCAACTTCCTTTCAGCATGCATTTAATCATTCACCAAGATTATACCAAAGCCTGTTCCCAGAACAAAAACATCAGATCCAAAAGAAAAACCTAAAAGAGGGACGGACCTCATCGAAACGCCGATTTAAAGCGATTCCCGCTTAAAATCAGGCCCATTTCGAGGTCCGTCCCTCCCATTTATCAGTTGGCTACGATGTTGACTAGTTTGCCAGGTACGGCGATGACTTTGCGGATGGTTTTGCCTTCGATCTGTGTTTTGATTTCATCGTTTTCCATCGCTGTTTTTTCCAGGTCATCTTTGGTCATGTCACGTGGGATCATGACCTTGGCTTTCACTTTTCCGTTCACTTGAAGAACGATTTCGACTTCGTTGTCGACTAGCTTCGATTCATCGAATGTCGGCCATGCTTCGTAAGAGATCGTTCCTTCGTGACCAAGCTTGCTCCAAAGTTCCTCTGTCATATGAGGCGCGATTGGAGACAGAAGCTTGATGAAGCCTTCAACGTAATCCTTCGGTAGGGTTTCCGCTTTGTAGGCATCATTGATGAATACCATCAGCTGTGAAATCCCTGTGTTGAAACGAAGTCCCTCATAGTCTTCCGTCACTTTCTTAACGGTTTGGTTATACGTTTTATCAAGGTCACTATTCGGTGCATCTTTCACTTTAGAGGATAATGAACCGTCCTCTTCGACAAGAAGGCGCCATACACGGTCAAGGAAGCGGCGAGCTCCGTCAAGTCCGTTCGTGCTCCAGGCAATGGATGCTTCAAGTGGTCCCATGAACATTTCATATAGACGAAGGGTATCGGCACCGTGAGATTCCACAACTTCATCCGGATTCACGACATTCCCTTTTGATTTACTCATTTTTTCGTTGTTTTCCCCAAGGATCATTCCTTGGTTGAATAGCTTTTGGAATGGCTCCTTCGTCGGAACTACGCCGATATCATAAAGGAACTTGTGCCAGAAACGTGCATACAGCAAGTGAAGCACCGCATGCTCGGCTCCTCCGATATACGTATCCACCGGCAGCCATTCCTGCATTTTCTTCGCATCGGCAAGGGCATCTTCGTTATGTGGATCGATATAGCGGATGTAGTACCAGCAGCTTCCCGCCCACTGTGGCATCGTGTTCGTTTCACGACGGCCTTTTTTGCCTGTTTCAGGATCCTCGACGTTCACCCATTCACTGATGTTCGCAAGTGGAGATTCACCTGTACCGGACGGCTTGATTTCAGTCGTCTTCGGAAGGACAAGCGGAAGCTCACTTTCTGGTACAGTCGTTGTCGTACCATCTTCCCAGTGGATGACTGGAATTGGTTCACCCCAGTACCGCTGGCGGCTGAATAACCAGTCGCGTAGACGGTACGTGATTTTCTTCGTTCCGATATTCTTCTCCTCTAACCAGGAAATGGCTTTGGCGATTGCTTCTTCCTTTCCAAGTCCATCAAGGAAACCGGAATTCACATGATCTCCGTCACCTGTGTACGCTTCTTTTTCAACGTTCCCGCCAGCGACGACTTCCACGATTGGAAGATCGAATTCTTTCGCAAACTCATAATCCCGTTCGTCATGGGCAGGAACCGCCATGATGGCGCCGGAACCGTAGCTCATCAGAACGTAGTCGGCGATCCAAATCGGCATTTTCTCACCGTTAGCCGGGTTGATCGCATAAGCTCCTGTGAAAACACCCGTTTTTTCTTTTGCAAGATCTGTACGTTCAAGATCACTTTTCGACTTGATCTTGTCGATGTACTCATCCACTTTCGAGCGCTGTTCGTCCGTTGTGATTTCTGCGACGAACGGATGCTCAGGAGCAAGAACCGCATAGGTCGCACCAAAGATCGTATCCGGACGTGTCGTGAACACATCGAATGATTTGTCATGACCCTCGATGGCAAAATTCACTTCTGCCCCTTCAGAGCGCCCGATCCAGTTACGCTGCATATCTTTAATGCTTTCCGGCCAGTCAACCTCTTCAAGGTCTTCAACAAGACGATCGGCATAAGCCGTGATCTTCAGCATCCACTGCTTCATCGGACGGCGCTCTACAGGATGACCACCGCGTTCGCTTTTCCCATCGATGACTTCTTCATTGGCAAGGACCGTTCCAAGTGCCGGACACCAGTTCACGGCAACCTCATCCACATAGGCCAATCCTTTTTCATAAAGCTTAGTGAAGATCCATTGCGTCCACTTGTAGTAGCCGGGATCCGTCGTATTGACTTCACGGTCCCAGTCATATGAGAAACCAAGTGATTTGATTTGTCGGCGGAATGTATCAATATTTTTTTGAGTGAATTCTGCCGGATCATTCCCTGTATCAAGGGCATATTGCTCAGCCGGTAAACCGAATGCATCCCAGCCCATTGGATGAAGGACGTTGTACCCCTGCATACGCTTCATGCGGGAAAGGATGTCCGTCGCCGTAAAGCCTTCCGGATGCCCCACGTGAAGACCGGCACCTGATGGATACGGGAACATATCCAGTGCATAGAAATTGGACTTCCCTTCGTCTTCCGTTGCCTTGAAGGTTTTATTCTCTTCCCAATACTGCTGCCATTTCGTCTCAACACTTTTATGATTAAAACTCATATTGAGATCCTCCTTTAGTTTTCATGTTCTTTAAAAAAATAAAAAAACCCTCATCCCAAATAAATATTTGGGACGAGAGTTTGTATGTACATTCTCCCGCGGTACCACCCACATTAGTGTACGCGCACTCAGCTTCATTCATCCTTAACGCGGAAAACGGCAAGTCTTACTGTTACTTCACACTTGCAACTCAGCAGGCGAGTTCATGATGCTTCTGGTTGACTTTCACCACCCGTCAACTCTCTACGACAGAAAACCGTCACTACTACTCCCGATCAACGTTTCAATATAAGTAAACACTATATGTATTCACTATTTTAGTGAAAAATATACAAAAGCGCAAGCCTATTATTGGTTTGTGGATAAGAATTTTGTCATTTGTTTAAGAGTATGTTCGAAAATAAAAGAAACGGTCCCTAAAGAACCGTCTCTCCTCCATCATTCTATTGAACCGTATAGCCGCCGTCCAATACGACTGCCTGCCCGGTAATCCCTTTTGCGGCATCACTGCACAGGAACATCGTATAGTCGGCAATTTCTTTTACGTCCAGGAGCCTTTTCTGAGGCACCAATGGATAGATGACTTCTTCGATCACTGTCTCGAAAGGGACGTTGCGAGTCTTAGCGAGATCTGCCAGTTGATTCCGGACCAATGGCGTATCCACGTAGCCCGGACAAACCGCATTCACGGTGATCCCGTGCTCTGCCGTTTCCAGTGCAGCGACTTTGGTCAAACCGATGACTCCGTGTTTCGCAGAATTATAGGCTGCTTTGCCTGAAAAACCGACCAATCCGTTAATGGATGCCATGTTGATGATCCGTCCCGATCCCTGCTTTTTCATGTGGGGAAGAGCATGCTTGATCGCGATAAATGGAGCCGTCAGCATGACTTTTAATAGCAGCTCGAACTTTTCAGTAGGGAACTCTTCGATATGTGATACATGCTGAAGCCCTGCATTGTTGATCAGGACATCGAGCTTCCCGAAATGATCCACCGTTTTTTCGATCGCTTCTTTTAATTCTGATTCAGAGGTTACGTCACAGCCCAGTCCGAGAACCTCATATCCTTCTGCTTTAAGAGATTCTGAAGCTTCCCCCACAGCATCTTCCTTCAGATCCGTGAGGACGACTTTCGCTCCAGCTGCGGCGAATTCTCTGCCGATTTGGTAGCCGATCCCCTGGGCTGCCCCTGTTATGAATACCACTTTATTTTCTACCATTTTCTTAAATCCCCACTCCCAAGCTGAATAATATGATCGCAAGTGCCAATCCGATAAGAGGGACGATGACCGTCAATGCTCCGACAGCGCCATACGCTTCTCCATGGGATTCATTACAGATCGAGCGGATCGTCGTCACGACGTATCCATTATGCGGCAGTGAGTCCAGTGCTCCTGAAGATATCGCCACTACCCGGTGCAGGGCCTCTGGGTTTACACCCATATCGACATAGTGCGGTGCAAGGATCGGAAGGGCAATCGCCTGACCGCCCGAAGCAGAACCTGTCATACCGGCAATCACACTGACGGCGATGGCTCCACCGATCAATGGTGAACCAGGAATATTCGTCATGACGTCGACTGCAGTAGTGAAGGCAGGAACGGCTTTGGCCACCCCACCGAAACCGACAACGGCCGCCGTGTTCCCGATGGCGATCAACGCTCCGACCGTCCCCTCGGAAACCGCTCCCCAGAAGCCTTTGAAATACTTACGATTCAACGCATAAGCGGAAATGACCCCGCCGAGCAATGCGATGATCAGAGCCGATTGTTTTAAAGAATCATGGAATGAAAAAGCCAGGATGAGGACGACCAATAATGGAATCAATCCCATGAACGGGTTTGGTAACGGTCTGCCTTCATCAATGACCGGATCTTCTTCACGGGCGTGGAATTTCTCTCCTTTTCTCACAGCCTTTGTGATCATGCGCTTTAACCACCAGTACCCAAACACCGCCATGAATACGGCAACGATCAAGCTGACTTCCCAGCCTGCATAAGGTGTCGTGCCTAAATATTCAATGGGGATCCAGTTCTGGATCTCCGGTGAACCGGCTGAGGTCATCGTGAACGTGACCGACCCGAACGCTAGTGCCGCCGGAATGAAACGGCGTGGCAGGTCCGCTTGCTTAAACAGACTCACCGCCATAGGATAAACCGAGAATGCGACAACGAACAGGCTGACTCCCCCGTACGTCAAAACCGCACAGGCAAGTACGATGGCGAATACAGCGTATTTCATCCCCAATTTTTCTACTACAAAACGGGAGACGCTGTCTGCTGCACCGCTATCCTCCATTACTTTCCCGAACACGGCTCCCAGTAAGAACATCAAGTACCAGGCAGCGACAAAGCTTGTGAAACCTGACATATAGTTCGTGACGAGATCCGCTTCACCTTCTCCCGCCAGTTGCGGAAAAAGCGGCATTCCGCTTAGCACGGCTACAAATAATGCCGAGATGGGTCCAACGATCAGGATGTTCATGCCCCTCATCGTTAAAAAGATTAATAAAATGAGTCCTCCAATCAGACCGATCATGCTTAACATGATATTTCCCCCTTTGATCTCTAAAGATGATGACGCTTACATTTTTATCTTGATGCGTACGCTCCCCTTTCCCAAAAATATGTTCACTTAGTAAACATGCAATAATTGTGCCAACTTTCAGATTACTATTGAAACCCTTTTAGAACTTTTCCGATTCCGAAATCCTGGACAAATTCATCCTTCAGTCACGAAATGTTCACCATTCCCCTAAAAAATAAGATAGTCCGGAAAAGCGGACTGTTTTCCACGTTTCCGGACTATCTCATGAGTTTATAATAGACCATATTTATTTAATTTTTCATACATACTGGATTTACTGATTCCGAGTGACTTTGCAGCCTTTCGCTTATCAGGCTGGGCTTGCAGACTCTGGGTGAGAACGGACTTTTCCGTTTCTTCCAGGATTTCTTTCAGCGTTTTAGTTCCCACTCCGTATACATTACCCGTCTTCATATAAGTCGGTAATGACTGAAGGGAAATCGTGCTTCCATTCGTCAGATAGGTGGAAGCGTGAATGACATTTTCCAATTCACGGAGATTCCCCGGCCAGCTGTAGGAAAGAAAAATCCGCATCACCTCCTGATCGAAATCCTTGATGCGCTTTCCCGAGGATTTTGTGGATTTTTCCAAGAAAAAGGATGCGAGGGTTTCAATATCGTCTTTCCGCTCACGCAGAGGAGGGATCTGAAACGGGATGACATTGATCCGGTAATACAGGTCACTCCGGAATCTCTTTTCTTCCATCATTTTCTCCAGTGGACGGTTCGTGGCGGCAATGATCCTCACGTCCACATTCTGTACCCGGTTTGAACCGACCGCCTCGACTTCCCCTTCCTGTAACACCCTGAGAAGCTTCGCCTGCATATTAAGAGGCATATCACCGATTTCATCAAGGAACAATGTCCCTTTATGGGCAAGCTGGAATTTCCCTTTCTTCCCGCCCTTTTTGGCCCCGGTGAATGCTCCTTCTTCGTAACCAAAGAGCTCCGACTCCAAGAGCTGTTCGGGGATCGCTGCACAGTTCACTTTAATGAAAGGCTGTCCGCTCCTTTCACTCAGCTGGTGGATGCTGTGTGCGAACAGCTCTTTACCCGTTCCGCTCTCCCCCCTGATCAGGATGGAAATATCACTCGGCGCGATCATTTGGGCTTTGTCCTTCAATTCATTCAAACCGGGTGATTCCCCAATGATGTCATTGAGCGAGTATTTCACCCCGGTATTGATATCCTGTATGTAACTTTGGATCTTTGACATCATATTTTTCACATGTGAACTCATTTGCATCCATTCACTCGTGTCACGGAAAATGACGGACCCGAATGCCCCGATCACCCTCCCGTCCACCAGAATCGGGATTCGGTTGGCGATCATGTAATTTCCTTTAATATATTGAAGATCTGCCACCTCTTCTTTCCCGCTCTCCGCCACTATGTGCATCCTCGTGTTTTCAATCACGTTTGTTACATGTGATCCTATCGCTTTATCCCGTTCAACCTCAAGAAAGCGACAGTAATTGTCGTTTATGTAGATGATGATCCCTTCGTCATCGACGACGACCAACCACTCGAAAGCGTTTTCAAGAATGATTTCAATCATGTCGACGGACACCTTTTTCAATAAACTGCTCATTTCCCATCGCCTCCGCTGTTTTGCAAGAGAATATATACTTCTATAGTAGCACATCCTATCATGTGTTTTTTGAAAACCATTCAGATTTGTCAATAATTTCAATTACCAGTCGTGATTCGGTTTAATGCCTGCCGTATTAGGGAATCTTCATAACAATGAATGGAGGAATGAAAGGATGAAAATCGCAGAACTGAAAATATTTTATTTCGAAGACGATGGAATCATCCCGAATAACCCGGACCTGCCCGTACTCATTTATCGGAACGCACTCGATCAGGCAAATGAAGCCGAAGAGGTATTCAATCGAAATCACTGGCTGAACAGCTGGACAAACGGCATTTACGATTATCACCATTATCACAGCAACGCCCACGAAGTATTGGGTGTCATGCAGGGTGAGGCCAGAGTTCAATTAGGCGGTGAAATGGGCGAAGAAGTGACGGTTCATCAAGGGGATGTGATGGTCCTGCCAGCCGGGACCGGTCATAAGAGATTGTCAGCAAGTCCCGACTTTAAAGTCGCCGGCGCTTATCCGGATGGAGACAGTTATAATTTAAAAAAGGGTTCATTACGTGAACGTCCCAGTGTGTTAATTGAGATCAAAAACGTTCCCCTTCCAGCATCAGACCCAGTATTTGGCGATAAGGGTCCTCTGATAAAATATTGGCTCAAGAAATGAGTTAGAAACCATTCTGCACTGTATTCATTCCTATTTCTCTATAGTAATGCTTCTTAGAAACGGCTATCATTACTTATAAAATCGCAATGTAATCTTCGGATAAAGATTATATTTATAAAATAGTCTTGTTTTCTTTCAAGTCCTATGCTATTCTATTATAGCGATGAGCTGAATTGTGTAAGTCGGTGATCACGTCCTAGTGACAACAAACGATGTGGCGTTTGCTGATCATCCGCCTCAATTTTTTGCAAGTGGGCTTCCATAGGAAATGGGAGCCCTTTTTATATGAAGAAAACCCCCAATGATTCCTCATTGGGGGTTTCTTTATTGTTGAACGGATACTGTCACGGCGCTCTTCTTTTTCAATGGACGGTCATATTGACTGGTAATCAATAATGATACGGCGAAAAATGCAATCAGGGTCATGAAGAGCACCTGCATGCTGAATACATCCACGAGCACCCCTCCGATAAACGGACCGATCATTCTACCACCCGTTGCCGTACTGTTGACGATCCCCTGGTAGAATCCTTCCCTGCCCTTTGGAGCAAGTGAGTTGGCGATCGTCGGTACCGCCGGCCAAATGAGCATCTCACCGATCGTTAAGATGATCATGGCAATGGCAAACCACTGAAATTGATCGGCAATCGAAGCTACACCAAACGAAATCATGAAAATGATGGTCCCGATCATGATTTGGAGCTTTAAATTGTTCTCAAAACGCTTGATCGCTTTGGATAAAAGCGGCTGAGCCAGAACGATCAACGCTCCATTGATCGTCCACAATAAACTGTACTGTTTCAGCGATATATTGATTTCCTGCGTATAGGTGGCGATGGTGGACTGCCATTGCACGTACCCCATCCAGCATAAAAGATAAGCAACACATATGAAGAGCAACGCCTTCAGCTTCGATTTGTCCCTTATCACCTTCGATTCATTCAATACCGATGTTTGATGACCCGCAACCGAAATGTTCCGGTATCCGAAGAAGGCGATGAAGAAAAAGACGATATACATACTCAGGTTAGCCATAAATATATAGTTAAAAGAGAATGAGGCGACGAACCCGCCCAATGCGGCTCCGACGGCCACCCCAATGTTCTGGGCGACATAGACGGAATTGAATGCTTTCCGTCCCCCTTCCGGCCACACCGAACCTGCCATGGCGTACATGGAAGGAAATACGATACCTGAACCGAATCCGACAACGGTCAGGAAGACGACATAGTATGAAAAGCCGTGCCATATATTCATTCCGATCAGGGCGGATAATGTGATTGAAATTCCCAACAGGATGGAACGATAACCGCCAAAACGATCGAATAACGTCCCTCCGATCAGATTCCCGATCACACTAGCGCCTGCATTCATCATCAGCACAATTCCCGCTACAGACAATGACTTTCCTAAATTTTCATGAAGGTAAATTGTATTAAGCGGCCATAAAAAAGAGGCTCCCGTCACATTCACCATCATTCCAATGACAAGTAACCATAATGATTTGGGCATCATTCTGCCCCCTTTCCACTCTTTTATTTCGAGTCCCAAAAGGATTTTACTCCTTTTCCGGAAAGGGGGCAAGAATTATTTTTTCATATCAAAAAAAAGACCAGGCACTCCTTATGAGCACCTGGCCGGGGACGTTTTATTTCCCGTTATGATGATTGGATTTAACGGGCTGACCCTGTTTCTCGTAGCGCTTTTTGGCTTCTTTGACAGGATTGTTTTCAGCACCGAATTCTGTATCCAATTTTCGGAAATCACTGCGGGTCTTTTGTTCAGGGTTGTTTTGATCAGAGCGTGTACTCAATGTAATTTACCTCCCACTACATTCGGATCATGATCCAGCAAAATCATTTCATTCTGCAAGGTTTGAAGTTGAAGTCTCATGCGATGCAGTTGTTCACGCTGCTGGGAGTTTGCACTGTTCGCCATGTGCGCCACGTCGTTGACGGCTTCTTCAAGCTGCTGCATGGCCTGTGTGTATTCCACATCATGATAGTGCTCCTGCTGTGACCCTGCTTTATATTGTTGCTGAGCGTAACGAATGGCATCTTCGCATTTCTGAATGCATTCATCCATCGAATTCCTTGTTGCCATTTCGACTACCTCCTTGATGATTGGAATCAAGAAGAGGAAGGTCCTATCCTTACTCCCCTCCATCTTAGTTTGAACTTGTTTGCCCGTTTCAGAAGTGGTAATCTTCGCCTATTTCAATGGTCAGGATACATTTGTCCCCGTGTTCATGATAAAATCTCTTTAGCGTCATACATACCGCTATATCACTTGAAATTTAGGAGGTGTTTGTCATCGGGACAAACCCATTTCCATATGCTACAGATTCAAAACGATATCACACATGGAATTATCACCTCCGAAATCATTTCGGACATAAGGTGTTTAAAGTCGCCCTCGACGGCGGGTTCGATTGCCCGAACAGGGATGGCACGGTTGCACATGGCGGCTGTACCTTTTGCAGTGCAGCAGGGTCCGGGGACTTTGCCGGAAGCAGGGTCGACTCCTTAGAGAAACAATTCAATGACATCAAGGGAAGAATGCATCAAAAGTGGAAAGACGGAAAGTACATGGCCTATTTCCAAGCGTTCACGAATACCCATGCACCCGTTGACGTCCTGAGGGAAAAATACGAATCCGTTTTGAAGCAGGATGGAGTCGTAGGCCTTTCCATCGCCACACGTCCTGATTGCCTTCCTGACGACGTCGTCGAATATTTGGCTGAATTGAATGAGAGAACGTATTTATGGGTTGAGCTCGGGCTTCAAACCGTCCATGAAAAAACGGCGGGCTTGATCAACCGGGCCCATGATTACCAGTGTTATATGGAAGGCGTTCAAAAATTGCGAAAGCACGGGATCCGTGTGTGCTCTCATATTATTAACGGACTTCCCCAGGAAAATGAGGAAATGATGATGGAAACAGCACGTGAAGTCGCAAAGCTTGACGTCCAGGGAATCAAGATCCATCTTCTTCACTTACTGAAGGGAACACCCATGGTCAAGCAATACGAAAAAGGACTGTTGGAATTCATGGATTTTGATCATTACGTCAAACTCGTTTGTGACCAATTAGAAGTTCTCCCTCCTGAGATGATCGTTCATCGCATCACCGGGGACGGACCTATCGACTTGATGATCGGACCGATGTGGAGCGTGAATAAATGGAGCGTACTGAACGCCATTGATGATGAATTGAAACGCCGGGACAGCTGGCAGGGAAAATTTTATAAAATGGATGTGAAAGCATGAAATTAGATCGAATACTACCTTTCGCGAGAGAGCTTCTGGAACGGGCGGTCAAGCCCGGAGATATTACGATAGACGCAACGCTTGGAAATGGGCATGACACCCTGTTCCTCTCCCGCCTGGTCGGGGAAAATGGCCGGGTATACGGTTTCGATATCCAGGAAGAAGCCATCCACAACACGAGGGAACAACTTATCACTCATGATCTCGCCGACCGGGTGACCCTCTTCCACCAGGGACATGAGACCGTCATGAACGTCATCCCCCCATTGCATTACGGGAAAGTGACGGGGGCGGTCTTCAATCTTGGGTATTTACCCGGCGGTGACAAGGATATCGTCACCCGTCCGAAGACGACGATACTCGCCTTGAATCAGATCCTTGAAATGATGGCTCCTGAAGGGATCCTTGTCCTTGTCATTTATCACGGGCATCCTGAAGGAGCCGTCGAACGGGACTACATCCTCCGCTATGTAGAGCGGCTGGATCAAAACTACGTTCATGTCCTGAGATACCAGTTCATGAACCAACTGAATAATCCGCCGTTTATCGTGGCATTAGAGAAGAGATAAAAATAGGGACGGACCTCCGCGGAGGTCCGTCCCTATCTATTTATAATAATTCGTTTGCGATCAGTTCGAATGATTTGAGTTTATCTTTGAAGTCATAGGTGATGCTGACAAGCATGATTTCATCGGTTTGGTATTGCTCGCTTAGTGCGAGTAGCTTTTCTTTTACTTTTTTCGGACCACCGACGACCATGCGTTTGCGGTTTTCCCGCACTCTCATTGCTTCGAATGGGGTGTACTGATACGCTGCCGCCTTCTCAGGGCTCGGAGTTCCGTTCGAGCGCATGCCCTGTTCGATCATCAGGATGGATAGGTCGATGCTTGATGCGACCCTTTCCGCTTCTTCATCCGTTTCGGCACAAATGGCAAAAACGGCTACGATGTTCTTCGGTTCCTTCAAGTACTCGGAAGGAACAAAGTTATTCCGGTAGGCTTGTGTATATTGCGGTCCGCCTTCCCCATTGATGAACTGGGCAAATGTGTATGGCAGTCCTTTTTGCGCGGCAAGCATGGCACTGGATGGACTTGATCCGAGCATCCAGACTTCCGGCATGGTTTTGATCATCGGAGCTGCCGTCAGTCCCTGGTACGGATGGGCATCAGGCAGGGAATCCGTCAGATAACCGAGTAAGTCATCGATTTGTTCTGGGTAACGATTTACATCCCGCGGTTTCCCGTCATGCAGGGCCATCGTGGCCATCGGCATTCCACCGGGAGCCCTTCCCAACCCTAAATCGATCCGATTCGGATTCAAACCTTCAAGCAAACGGAAATTTTCCGCTACTTTATAAGATGAGTAATGGGGAAGCATGACCCCTCCGGACCCGACACGGATTCTTGACGTATTTTGGGCAAGATGGGCAATCAGCACTTCCGGTGATGAACCGGCAAGGCTCGTTGAATCGTGATGCTCGGATACCCAGAACCGTTCAAATCCTAATTTCTCTGTATGTTTGGCTAACTCTACTGTATTATTCAAAGCCTCCTGTGGGCTCATTCCTTCTGCAATCGGTGACTGATCTAGTACACTTAGCTTCAAAATGGACATCTCCTTTGATTGATGTGTGTATTATTATCAATTCTGATGAAAAAAATGTCCACTAACATGCTTAAAGGGTGATAGCCGAGATGGCCATCACCCTTTGCTTGATTATTTCTTGTAGATTAACACTTTACCGACTGAACCATCATGACTTTGGCCAGTAACGCGGAATTTTAATCCGTAGTTCGGTACGTTACGTCCAGCGTCTACCATACCTTTGTTGCTGTAATCTTTACTATCGTCGAATAGTGGATTACGTTTAGTATGGTTGTCTTTCATCGTCAGCCCAAGTAATTCAGTGTAATCCAGGAACATTTTTTCTGATTTATCCAGGCTGAATGCTGCATCGTGAACCTGGTAGCGTGTAGATCCTACAGATCCGTCGCTCCAGTAGTTGGTTTTCTGGTCAGCATCGACAACTCCAACGAAACCGTCTCCAGGATGAGTACCTGTCCAGTTATCGCTATAAGATTTATCTACATACCATACGACCAATCCGTCATCGAATTGCATTAAGCTTGCGCCGCGGCGGATGTTGGCAAGACCTTCATCTACACCGTTATGACTGCGCCATTCAAGCAGGTAGTAGTGCTCCTTCAGGGAAATTCCGTTTGATACTTCGAAGCCTTCTGTTTTGAATTGAGGCTCACCTTCTGCACCATCTTCAAATACGACATTTCCATCGACAGTTAAAGTGGCGTTATCCAAAGCGAAACCATCAAGGGCAAGACCGCCATCTGTAACGTAATTGAATGTAAGTGTTACCTTTTGACCGGCAAATTGGCTTAAATCGTAAGACTTATCAACCCACTGACCTTTTGTAGATTCAGCACGGCCGTCTTCATCAGTATCGTCGTCACCGATTGTGTCAATTTCTACTTCCTCGCCATTGGCTGTCTTAGCAACAACGTGAAGGAAATCGTAATCGTACTCAACATCATATAAGGTTTTGAAGCTGAATGTAGCGTTTGTTGCGTTTGTTAGATCAAATTCAGGAGAAACGAGTGATGTATTAAGGTCATCTCCTTTTGTACTGTAGTAGTACTTTTCACCAAACTCAGGCAGGATACCCTGTACCTCTTTGTCTGGAAGGTTCACTTTCACGACATCATTGTTGGTACCCTTTGTCGCTGCTTCATCCAACAGATATTCTTTACCTTTGCGGGTAACGTCTGCTGCATTGATTTCATCACCAGATTGCCAATTTCCTTGTGTTCCTTCATTGTCCACAACAGCAGAAGCCTGCAGCATTTCTTTCATATAAGGACTGAATCCAGAAGGCATTGAACCCGGAATATCCCCTGCCCAGCTTCCGCTTGCCATGATGGACCAATAGCTCACCGGTTCACCTGTTCCAGTGTACTGGGTATCGTATTCATCCGGAAGGCCTAAATCATGTCCGAATTCATGGGCCATAACACCGACCGCACCGTCTTCAGGTTCGATTGTGTAGTCGTATGCATACATTGTTCCTGCACCCCAGTAATCAACTTCAGGAGTAGGAGATCCCGCAATCGGGAAGATTCCACCAAGATTCCAACGGTGTGACCAGATCGCGTCAGATCCTAGTGATCCACCGCCTGCTTCTTCACCCACACCAGAGTGAATGACCATCAAGTGGTCGACAAGTCCATCAGGCTCCAGGTAGTTCCCGTCACCGTCAAGATCGTAACGATCCCACTTGTCATAGTCTGCAAGGTTAACGTTCGGGTCAGCTGCTGCTTGAGCAAGAGCTTCCTTGATCAGGCCGCGTGCATTGACGTCGCTTCCGTCAGGCTGAGGATCATTTCCGCCATATTCCGCTGCCGGTTTACTTGCTGTGTACCAGCCTGCAACGTTTCCATCCACTGAATAACTTCCACCAGATTGCTGCTCATAGTACTGCTTCATGGAAACGTATGTCTTTCCATCTGGACCTTTCCATCCTCCAGTACCAAATAGCATATCTTGATAGTGTTCTCGGGAGTAAGCATCCTCCCCTTCATAGTACATATCCGTCTCATCAGCCGTCATGGAATTATGAGGCTTGTCCGGATAGTCTACAAGAAGTACCAATACTTCATCGGTACGTTTTTCACCATCATATGCTTCTTCCTTTACCGGGTCAGGAGAGTTCTTCTTTGCATGTCCAAGTTTATTTCCTTTACCGTTCTTTACACCATTGTCTTTCATGGATTTTTGAAGCTTTGCTTTCGCTTCTGCTTCTTCGTTATGAAGTTCTCCTTCACCTTCATCTGCTTGCTTCTCAGCTGATTCTGCTTTGGCTTCCAGGAATTTTTGCAGTCCCTTTTGTGCCTCTGCAGCAGAAGCATTTTTCTTGATCTTGCCTTCTTCCTTCAGCATTTCGATCAGTCGATCATCATTCGCAATCCCTAAATCAAACGCTCCTCCATGCTTATGATCATATTTCACCGTTGGCTTCGCTAATACATTCTGAGGTCCTACGGTTGCAGCTGATGCAGGTACAGCAAATGCCCCTACACTAAGCGCGGCAGCCATGGCCATGGATAATACTTTACGTGATTTCAAGCACGATTCCCCCTTAGTTATGTACTAAATTTTTACACTAACTACAATATACTCCACTATTCTGAAAAGTAAATATATTCAGATAGTATTTGGTTATTTAGTATTACGAAATAAAAAGGATATAGTCAAAAGGATCCATGTACACTCGACATAAATAAAGGACTATTGTCACAAAAATAGAAAAATCAACAAAAAATTTATGTATAAATATGGTATTTTTAGTCGTATATTGGATAACCGTGTCCAACTTTGGTTGGGCAAAACAGACAGAAAAAGGGACGGACCTCCGAAGTATTTTGGAGGTCCGTCCCTCGATCGTCTATTAAGATGTTTTTTTGCGGTTTCTCCATTTGCGGTAGATTTTCCCGTTCAGGTAGAAGAATTTGGTGATCCAGCCGGCTTCTCCGATGAATTGTTTGGAGAAGGATTGGACGCTTGCCTGTTTACTGGCTTTCTCGTCAGACAAATAGACTCCGATGAGTCCTTTATTGATCAAACGGTGAAAGTGAGCATGGGGAAGCTCATGGGTATGTTCATCGGCCTTCTGCAGAAAATGGATGAGTCGCTCTTTTAAATGCTCATCATTTTCATAATAGAAGCAGAAGTTTAAATCTCCCCCTTCCCGGTCCTCATCCTGATCGATGAAGTAATCGAGAAGAATATGTAATCCCTGTATATACGGGAAATAGCCCCGCTTGATTTTCTCCGTATACGAAGGCTTGAAATCACTTCGATTGGCATAAGAGACCAAGCAGAAGATGCCAAGGGTCGAACCTGAACAAGCGGAAAACTCATACCAGTCCATTTCAGGCAGGTTCGGGCGGTGGGTTTCAAACCATCCTTGAAGCCTGGCCACCCTCTCTTCTTTCTTCACGTGTTTATGTATCTGCAGATCACAATAATACTCACACAGTTCAAGGAGATCATCCTTGATGCTTTCGTAATGGCGTAAGTTGCGCAAAACGGATTGACATGTCAGGACCAGATCCCTCAGGTATCCTCCATCATCCTGGTCCCTTCTTAAAGCATAATAATTGACAGCTTCTGCCCCCACCGTCAAGGAATCCTTCATGGACTGATGCAGGAGGGCAAAGTCATCGGGATCAAGGGACACACTGCGATCGCACAGATTATCCAGGTAATCGCTGATCGTCTGATACGCGACGATGAACCGGATCGTATCTGCTTTATGCTCCAATGCCAGAAGGGAAAGGATCGATCCTCCCTCGCAATGGAATGTTTTATGCTGGATGCTCGCAAGTGCCTGATTCCTCAGTTCCTGATTCGGTATTTTTTCCGCCCGCTTTTTCCAGCCGTCCAATTCTTCGTGCACGATGGGAAAAACGGTGCGGTACACTCTTGTCATTAATGAAAAGGGATCACTTGGTATCGACATTTCATCACCTCTTTTACAAAATGTATCCCAGCGCTTTCAATCTGCTTTCAATGAAGATCTTAGAATACTCATAGATCTCTTCTCTTTCAGGTTCATTATAAATTTCATGATAGCACTTTGGCCATTCTTTGTAATGCATTTCAGATAATGACAGCTCATTAAACCATTTTTTCACTGTCTTTTTTTCGACGATTTTATCATCCCCTGCCTGCATCACAAGCAATGGGACGTCTGGCATTTTTTCCAGGTTGGCAAATGCTTGCTTCATCGCCTGTACAAGCTCCCTGTACCAGCGGACAGATACTTTCGTGATATAAAGCGTATCATTGCTGTCGATTTCCCGGACATCTGCGTTTCGGGTCGCCATATCGATGGTTAATCCTGAGGGGAACTTCACCATCGGAGCGATTTTATTTAAACCGAGGGATAATAGCTCGACCGGTTTAGCCGGGGTCGTAACCAATCCTAAACACGGCGAGGATAAAATGACACCTGCTACGTTCACATGGGATTCCTGCAGGAGTCGTATGGCGATTAGCCCGCCCATACTATGGCCGATCACAAAGACGGGCAGTTCAAATTGATAGGCTGCCTGGACCCAGTCCTTCACTTCCACAATGTATTCATCAAAGGAATCGATATGTCCCCTTTGGCTTCTTGACGTCATTCCCTGACCGGGTAAGTCACCCATGACGACGTGAAAGCCTGATGCACGCCACATTTCAATGAGCCAACCATATCTTCCGTGATGTTCCATCGCTCCATGAATGATGACGATGACTGCCTTTGCCTCTTGATCTGATTCCCATTTCCACATGGCAATTCCTCCTTTGTAGTTCTCTCCATGAATGAATTCTGCTACCATTATTATAATAAATATTATTGAAAGGGGTAGTAAAAAATGCTCTATCCGTATTATGATAAGAAACCCATCATCGCCCGTTCGGCATTCATCGCCGATTATGTCACCATCTCAGGGGACGTGGAGATCGGTGAAGAATCAAGTATCTGGTTCAATACCGTCATCAGGGGGGATGTCGCTCCCACAAAAATCGGGGATAAAGTAAATATACAGGATAACTCCATTCTCCATCAGAGTCCAAATAACCCTCTTATCCTTGAAGATGAAGTGACCGTCGGCCATGGGGTGATCCTACATAGCTGTAAAATCAGGAAAAAGGCATTGATCGGCATGGGCTCCATCATCCTTGATAATGCCGAAATCGGCGAAGAGGCGTTCATCGGAGCCGGAAGCCTTGTCCCACAAGGGAAAGTCATCCCGCCAAATACCCTTGCCTTCGGACGGCCGGCAAAAGTCGTGAGGGAGCTCAATGAGCACGATATCAGTGAAATGAAGCGCATTTCAAGAGAATACGCAGAAAAAGGACAATATTATAAGAACATCAAACCGTTTTAACTTCCTATACTTGGGATACCCCATCCTCCTTGAGAATACTCATGGAAGATTTTCTTTTGATCATCAACAAAAAGACCAACACCCCAAAAAGTGTTGGTCTCTTCTATCTTTCCTTATTCAGCTAATGCTTCTGCTTTCAACGCATCTGCTTTGTTCGTGCGTTCCCAAGGAAGATCAAGATCGTTACGGCCGAAGTGTCCGTAAGCAGCTGTCTGCTTGTAGATCGGACGACGAAGGTCAAGCATCTTGATGATTCCTGCAGGACGAAGGTCAAAGTTATTGCTCACAACGTCAATTAATACATCTTCTGACACTTTCCCTGTTCCAAATGTATCAACGGAGATGGATACGGGCTTCGCCACACCGATTGCATACGCTAATTGAACTTCACATTTCTCAGCAAGTCCCGCTGCCACGATGTTCTTCGCTACATAGCGCGCTGCATAAGCCGCTGAACGGTCCACTTTCGTTGCATCCTTACCAGAGAAGGCACCGCCACCGTGACGTGCGTATCCACCATAAGTGTCAACGATGATTTTACGTCCTGTCAGACCTGCATCACCTTGTGGTCCACCGATTACGAAGCGGCCAGTCGGGTTGATGAAATATTTCGTTTCTTCATCGATCAGTTCTTTCGGTACAACCGGGTCGATGACATATTCTTTCAGGTTGCGTTGGATTTGCTCAAGCGTCACTTCAGGGTGATGCTGAGTAGAGATAACGATCGTGTCGATACGGACCGGCTTATCGTTTTCATCGTATTCAACGGTTACTTGTGTTTTTCCATCCGGACGAAGGTAAGGAAGGATCTCTTCTTTACGTACTTCTGTTAAACGACGGGAGATTTTGTGGGCAAGGGAAATCGGAAGAGGCATAAGCTCTTTCGTTTCATTACAAGCGAATCCAAACATCAATCCTTGGTCACCTGCACCGATTGCATCGATTTCTTCATCCGTCATTTGACCTTCACGGGCTTCAAGGGCCTGATCGACACCTTGAGCGATATCGGCAGACTGCTCATCAATGGAAGTCAGAACTGCACATGTTTCAGCATCAAAGCCGTATTTCGCACGTGTATAGCCAATTTCACGGATCGTTTCACGAACGATTTTCGGAATATCAACATACGTATTCGTAGTGATTTCACCGGCAACAAGCACAAGACCCGTTGTGACAGACGTTTCACACGCTACACGTGCATTCGGATCATTGGTCAGAATTGCATCAAGAATTGAATCAGAAATTTGGTCACAAATTTTATCTGGATGTCCTTCGGTTACGGACTCAGATGTAAACAGACGACGTTTAGTTGACATCAAGGTTCCTCCTTAAGCATATTTGTCAGAACGATTCTTCTGACAAAACAGTAAACAGATACGGTACTCATTTCCCTAAGTAGTATGAAGTAAACATGATTCTTTTATAAATAAATCATGATTTATGTGCATGTGGTCCACTATAAACAGAAAAAACCCTTCCTCGGGGAAAAAAGTTTCAGAGGAAAGGTTTCAGATCATAGCCGCGCCTTTTCTCTCTTATCGTTCAAGGTTTTAGAGACCTTGCCTCAGTTTAGCACCTTCGCTTAATCGGATTCATTAAAGAAATGGATCCATTCACTATTTAGCAGGTTGCTGGGTTTCATAGGGTCTGCTCCCTCCACCAGCTCAGGATAAGAGTATCCGTTCAAGGAACAATGATAACGGTTAGGACAAGTGGTGTCAACTTTTTTTGAATGACAGGTTTAACCATTCATTTCGTGGTTTCAGCCTGTTTTTTATCATCTACATAACCTAATGGGGTAATGAGGCTAAACATTGCGAGGTGCATTTCATATAAATAAGAAGAAACATGCTTTATTCGGTCAAGAAATGTGACAAAATGAAGACACATTATAAAATTAAATAAATAGTATAGACTAATAGCTTGATTGTGTTATACTATTTTTGTAAAGTAAACGATACCATTTAAATAAATTTATATAAAGGAAGGGTTCGAATGAATTCAGTGAGCATGTCTAATGAATTAACGGAATTACTTAATGGTCAAAACATCCAGGAACAATTATCTGTTTCTCAACTAGTCGAAAAGGTCCTTCAACGAAATGAAGGCGTTTTAACTTCATCAGGTGCAATCAGAGCAGAAACTGGTAAATACACAGGACGCTCTCCTAAAGATAAATTTATTGTTGAAGAACCAACGACGAAAGATAAAATCGAATGGGGTTCTGTCAATCAGCCGATCTCATCGGAATCGTTCGATAAATTATATACGAAAGTCATCGAATACTTAAAAGAAAAAGAAGAAGTATTTTCATTTAAAGGATTCGCAGGTGCCGACCCGAAACATAGACTACCGATCCAGGTGATCAATGAGTTTGCCTGGCATAATCTGTTTGCCCACCAATTATTCATCCGCCCGGAAACAGAGGAGTTAAAAGATCATCAATCTGAATTCACCGTCATTTCAGCACCGAACTTCAAGGCTGATCCAGAAGTGGATGGCACTCACTCTGAAACGTTCATCATCGTTTCATTTGAAAAAAGGATCGTGTTGATCGGCGGTACCGAATATGCCGGTGAAATGAAAAAATCCATCTTCTCGGTCATGAACTATGTACTTCCTGAATCCGACATCCTTTCCATGCACTGCTCTTCGAACGTAGGTCGTGAAGGCGATGTAGCATTGTTCTTCGGATTGTCCGGTACAGGGAAAACGACTTTATCCGCTGATCCAAACCGCCGCTTGATCGGTGATGATGAGCACGGCTGGTCCCCGAACGGCGTATTCAATATCGAAGGCGGATGCTATGCTAAGTGCATCGGGCTGACACGTGAAAAAGAACCTCAGATCTTTGATGCGATCCGTTTCGGTTCGGTCCTTGAAAATGTCGTTCTTGATGATATGTCCCGCATCGCGGATTATGATGATAACACTTTAACAGAAAACACGCGTGCTGCCTACCCCCTTCAAGCGATGGAAAACATCGTGGAACCAAGTATCGCAGGACACCCAAATACGATAGTTTTCTTAACAGCTGATGCTTTCGGCGTATTACCTCCGATCAGCAAGCTGACAAAAGAACAGGCAATGTATCATTTCTTAAGTGGATATACATCGAAGCTTGCAGGTACGGAGCGTGGAATCACTTCACCACAGGCAACTTTCTCAACTTGCTTTGGATCTCCATTCCTTCCGCTTCCTGCCACTCGTTACGCAGAAATGCTCGGTAAGAAGATCGATGAGCACAATGCACAGGTATTCCTCGTGAATACGGGTTGGACCGGCGGAGAATACGGAGTTGGGAATCGCATGAAGCTTTCCTACACCCGCGCCATGATACAGGCGGCACTTGAGGGTGAACTTACGAATGTGGAAACGGCAACAGACGAGATTTTCGGTCTGAACATCCCGGTTCACGTTCCTGGTGTTCCAGACGAAGTACTTCAACCTAAGAAGACATGGTCCAATGAAGCGGCTTATGAAGTCAAAGCAAAAGAACTTGCTCACAAATTCAACGAGAACTTCAAGAAATTCTCGAACGTCCCTTCTGACATCGAACAAAAAGGCGGCCCGTCCGTTAAATAAATCACTTAACTAACATACAAAGGTCCGTCCCTCAAATCTGAGGGACGGACCTTTGTTATCGTTATAGCCCTTTTTTCCGGCCGGTGATTCTGTTGAATAAGAATACGACAACGGCGATGATCAGTAGAACATGGATGACGGCTCCACCGATTTTAAAGATCAATCCTAGTAACCAAAGAACTAATAAGATTCCGATGATGGTCCAAAGCATGTGTGCTCCTCCTTAGAACTGTTATAGAAAAACGAGTATTGCTCATAAGTTTCCCTAAAAGATGAAATTTAAAACCACTACCATTTCCCTATTCTTTTTTTCGATTCCAAAGTAAAATAACACTTTACTAAATATTACTAATTTTGGTATGATTATGATTAAATTTTACAGGGGGAATTGAGATGATCAGACAGCTTACAGAGAAAGATCATGTTATTTGTCAGCGACTCATTCAGCAGCAGCCTGCTGAGAACTTGTTCATCATCGGGGACATCGAAGCCTTTGGGTTTGAACAGGATTTCCAGAAGATTTGGGGAGATTTTGATGAGGAAGGAAATCTCCGGGGGATCCTCCTCAAATACAGGGAAAATTTCATCCCTTATTCCATGGGGGATTTTGACGCAGAAGGCTTTGCCGCCATTATCAACGGAACAGAAGACTACAGCATCGTTTCAGGATTGAAACGGATTGTCACTGAAGTTGAACCCTTCTTATCCAGGGAAATCAATTCGAAAAGACATATGTATTACGCCAAATGTGACAGTGCATCCTCTATGGAAGACCGGGAGCTTCCTCATGTGAAAGCAGCTTCTTTCACCAATCTGCCGCAACTCGTGGAACTGTTGAACGCTATCCCGGAATTCAGCGGAGGAGACTTTACCGTAGAGAAAAGAAAGCATGGGATGGAAAAGGGCGTAGCCCGCAGTTACTATGTAGAAGAGGACGGAAAGTTCGTTTCTTCCGCTTCCACAACAGCTGAAAACAGCATGTCCGCCATGATCGTCGCCGTATGCACACATCCCCAATACAAGAAAAAGGGCTACGCAACAGAGTGCATGACAAAGCTTTGCCGTGACGTGTTGAACGAAGGAAAAGAACTATGCCTCTTTTATGACAATCCTGAAGCAGGAAAAATTTATAAGCGTATCGGCTTTAAAGACATTGGTTATTGGTCAATGTATAAATTCAACTAAAAAAAGTGGATTCCTAAAAATAGGAGTCCACTTTTTTATTATGCTGCCACGTTCCGGTTCTGGATCAATTTCGCCTGTACCAAGCGTTTTCTCACTGTGATTCCAATCCAGCTTGCCAGGAATGCTTTAATGAGTCCCACGACGATAAACGGATAAACCCCCGCTGCCATCGCCTGACTCCAGCCAAGATCCGCCACAAATTTCAGTTGGATGGTCCCAAGAATTAACGTGATGATCATGCCGACGGTGTTGGCGATTATCGCCATCGGAATCGTAAATCTCGTTTTTTCAAGAATGAGTCCTGTAAAGTAAGCCGCAATGATAAACCCGAAGATATAGCCTCCGGTCGGACCGACCAGGACTTGTGCCCCTCCACTGAAACCGGCAAACACCGGGACCCCTACCGCGCCGAGTGCCGCATAGCATATCAGGGCCAGCGCCCCGTATCTGCTTCCAAGTATCGTAGCCGTGATCCCGACAGCCAGGGTTTGGCCGCTGATGGGGACGAGTGGCAGTGGTATTTCAATCTGTGCGAGTATTCCTGTCATGGCAGCAAAGATGGCACAGTGAATAATCATCCTCAGTTTTTCTCCATTCATTTGTAAATCCCCCTTATGTATGTAAACTTCTTATACCATTAAGTTTACACAAATCCAAGGAATTAAGGAAGCACCATTTTCATAAAAAAAGCGGAAAAAATATCATGTTAGCGTACAAGCTTGAATATCTTTTGAGTATGTGCGGAATGGAAAAGGAGGAGACATATGAAGCGTCTGGCCGTATTAGTGTTATGTGTATTCCTATTGAGTGCCTGCGGGGAGAAGAAACCTGCATCGTATGAATTATGCGGGTATGGGGATATGATGGTCGTGAACGACAAAGAGTATGTAAAGGTATCTGCCGAGAAGAAACTCACCCTTCAGAAAAAGGTAGGATCCATTAAAGAAAAGATCGAAACCAAGTATCACCCCGTCAATAATTTCACCGCCAATACGCTGGCGGAAGGTACCCCCATTTATAGCGTAAAAGACCACAAGAACTATCTAATCGCACAAACGAAGGATAACCGCTATCTGCTATATGAGGAGATCAAATAAAACGGAAGGCTGTAAGCATTTGTTTACAGCCTTCCGTTTTCAATTGGTGGAATTGAGGGAAATGAGCCGGTAGACGATCGTCGTCTTCTCATCCTTCCACTCCATCTTTTCAATTCTCCCGAAACCACTCGGATCACTGTGCTTCGTTTTTTTCACATCTATGGGAAGATGCATCGGATAGAGGCGATATCCATCCTTTTGAAGCTGAAACAAATTCTCTTCTTTCCTCATTTCTTTTCCTTTTGTCACAATCATCGTATTCAACTCAAGACCCATGCCCATCTTATATGACCTCAATCCTTATTAGTTTATTGATTTTTCATCCATGATGCCAGCAGGGAAACGATCTCTTGATTCTTCCGTGGCGGAAAGTAGTGCGTAAACTCTTTGAAATAATGGGACGAAACCCGTTTCCCGAGCTCCTTCAATCGTTTTTCTAATCTATATGCATGCTCGACGGAAACGTTCTGATCTTTTTCCCCGTGAATGATCAAGACCGGCGCTTCAAGGTTTTCAAGTGAATACAGGGGAGTCCTCCATTCGTATCGTTCGGGCACTTTATTCGGACTTCCCCCGATCACCCTCTTCATCATTCTCCGCATGTCCTTTCGTTCGTCATACGTCAAGAACATATCAGACACACCTCCCCATGTGACGATGGATGTCACGTCCTTCGACTCGATCCCTGCCATCAGGGCCATGACACCGCCCCTCGAGAAGCCGAAAACATGGATACGATTCTTTGCGACCCGGGAGTGATTTTTCAACAGTTCTACGCCTGCAACAGCATCTTCACGGTCATCCCCGGCGAAATCTTCATTCCCTTCTCCCCCCAGGTTCCCCCTGTAATATGGCGCAAACACGATGAATCCGTGTGATGCAAACTGAGCGATCCTGGCGGGCCTGACCATGCCGACACCTTTGATCCCTCCCCTTAAATAAAGGAAACCGTCGTATGTACCCTTTAACACAGGCTCAGCCAGTAAGCCCTTCACCCTCAGTCCCGAGGATAGATAGGTAATTTCATATAATTCGACATGTGGGTTCGGAGAGGGAAACAACGTTTTCTTCACGATCATTCCGTTCTTCATATTCTCTTCCTTTCAAAACGTGCTATGGGTATTCACACATTTTTTATACTCTACATAGACTATTTTAGCAAATTGAATTCACGTTGCTTTATGACCATCCTACCCTACTGCCAATGAAATAAACAATGCAGGGCTGCACTCATCCCGACTACTGATTACGTGGAAAAGTAAAGGAGGAAGATTAAATTGAAAAAATGGCTTCGAAGCGGTTTAGGTGTATTCCTCATTCTTATGCTGACCATTGGATTGACTGCATGTGGAGAAAAAGAGGAGGCTGTCCAGAAGGTTCGTGTAGCGGAAGTGACCCGCTCTATTTTTTACGCACCTGAATATGTAGCGATTGAAAAAGGATTCTTTAAGGAAGAAGGACTCGACATCGAACTGACCACCACATGGGGAGGGGATAAAACAATGACCACCCTATTATCAAACGGTGCGGATGTCGCATTGGTCGGCTCTGAAACGTCCATCTATGTCCATGCACAAGGATCGGATGATCCCGTCATCAACTTCGCTCAATTAACCCAAACCGACGGTACGTTTCTCGTCTCCAGGGAAAAGGTGGAGAACTTCGAATGGGATCAGTTGAAGGGTTCGACCTTCCTTGGCCAGCGTAAAGGCGGCATGCCGCAAATGGTCGGGGAATTCGTGTTAAAGAATCACGGCATCGATCCTCAGAACGATTTGAACCTGATTCAGAATATTGATTTCGCCAATATTGCCAATGCCTTTGCATCCGGTACTGGCGACTACGTCCAATTATTCGAACCGACCGCCTCCATCTTCGAACAAGAAGGCAAAGGCCATATCGTTGCTTCCTTTGGGACCGAATCAGGGCATGTGCCGTATACAACCTTCATGGCGAAAGACAGTTATATGAAAGAAAACAAAGAAACGGTGGAGAAATTCACGAAAGCCCTTTACAAAGCCCAGCAATGGGTGGAAGAACATTCAGCGGCCGACATCGCCAAAGTGATTGAGCCATATTTTGAAGATACGGAAGTGGACCTGATTGAAACGGTTGTCGACCGGTATAAATCACAAGGATCCTTCGCAACAGACCCGATCCTGGATGAAGAAGAGTGGAACAATCTTCAGGCCATCATGGATGAAGCAGGTGAACTCCCTCAATCCATCGATCACAAAACGCTCGTAAACACTTCCATCGCTGAAAAAGCAGCAAAGTAGCAATACCCGGGGGCTGACACATGTCAGCCCTTCCGTTATAAAAAAATTCGAAAATGGAGGCTTAAAACAGTGAACTTTCTATCGATCGATTCCGTCCACCACACCTACTTCTCACCGAAAACGGCCACCCATGCCCTCACAGACATTTCGTTGCAGGTGGAAGAAGGGGAATTCGTCTCATTCATCGGTCCATCGGGATGCGGAAAGACGACGCTGCTTTCCATCATTGCCGGTCTCATTCAACCGACAGAAGGAACCGTCATCTTACACAATAAGCCCATCAGGAAGATGAAGAAGAAATTGGGATATATGCTTCAGCAGGACTATCTGTTTCCGTGGAAGACGATTGAAGAGAATATTTTCCTCGGTTTGGCCATTATGGGGAACCTGACAGAGGATAAAAGAAAAGAAGCACATGCTTTATTGAAGGAAATGGGCCTTGAGGGTGTAGAGTCATCCTACCCACGGGAATTGTCAGGGGGAATGCGGCAACGGGTCGCACTGATCCGAACACTCATCACCGAGCCTCAACTGCTTCTCCTGGATGAACCTTTCTCTGCACTTGATTATCAAACGAAATTGAAGTTAGAGGATCTGGTATTTTCTACTTTGAAGTCCTTCGGGAAAACCGCCATCCTCGTCACACATGATATCGGGGAAGCAATCTCCATGAGTGACCGCATCATTTTATTCGGTTCGAAACCGGGGCGTGTTCATATCATATTCGAAGTGCCCCAACCGTTAAAGGGATTGATGCCTTTCGAGGTCAGAAATCATGAAGCATATCCGGAATTTTTCCAGACGATTTGGAAGGAGCTTGAGAAACTTGAATCAAGAATCGATTAAACAAAAACACCGGGAATACATTCAATCATTGAAAAGGGAGCAGCGATGGGTTTGGTTTTATCAAGCCCTTATTTTCACCGTCTTCTTCTCACTGTGGGAGATCGCCAGCCGAAACAGCTGGGTGGACCCACTCATCTTCAGTTCGCCTTCGAAGATATGGAAGCTGTTTATCGTGAAGTTGGGGGACGGGAGCCTTTTAGCCAATCTGTCTGTGACCCTTGGTGAAACCGTCATCGGATTCATCCTCGGCACCCTGCTTGGGACCCTGCTTGCCGCTTTACTTTGGTGGTCTCCGTTTCTTTCGAAAGTATTGGACCCTTATCTTGTCATTCTGAACGCCATGCCTAAGGTCGCCCTGGGACCGATCCTGATTGTGGGGCTTGGGCCCGGCTTCACCTCCATCATTGCCATGGGGACCGTCATCTCTGTCATCATCACCACCATCGTCGTCTATACATCCTTTCGGGAAGTCGACCCGAACTACTTGAAGGTGATGCAGACATTCGGTGCGAAACGGGGACAGATGTTTAAAGAAGTCATCCTTCCCGCTTCCTTCCCTACGATCATTTCGACCTTGAAAGTCAATGTAGGGCTATCCTGGGTCGGTGTCATCGTCGGTGAATTCCTTGTGTCCGCCAAAGGTCTCGGATACATGATCATCTACGGATTCCAGGTCTTCAATTTCACCCTTGTCCTTCTCTCCCTACTCGTCATAGCCGTATTCGCAACCATTATGTATAAGCTCGTGGAGCAGCTCGAGAAGAAATGGATCAAGTCATAAGATCGAGTTCTCTCACTCTTTTCAGGGCCGATTCCACCACCCGATCCTTCATGATGAAACTAAAGGAAGGGTCTTCGTGAATCTGTGTAAAATCACCGTCCCAAAGCACGGATCCTTCTGTTTCCAGGTAATCATCTTTTTGGATCATCTCTTCTGCTTCCGCAAAGAAAATCGTTTTGACAAATGGAGTATGGTCAAACACCTTATATTCCCCAATGAAAAGAGGCTCTTTGATCACTCCCCCCGTCTCTTCAAACGTTTCGCGAATTGCAGCTTCCTCAAGGGTCTCCCCCTTTTCCCTCTTACCCCCTGGGAACTCGAGACCCCTTTTTTTATGGCGGGTCAATAACCATTGGCCTTCATAGCGGCAGATCACAAGGACATGATTGGATTCCTGTTGAAACTGCCCCTTATGAAACGATAATTCCACTCTCTTGCCATTTTCATCTATAAACCGTTCCATCTACGTCACCTCATCCGTACACGCTTTCTTTCATCTAACCACAAATAAAAAGCATTGGTCCACAGATATCACTTCTGAACCAACACTTTTATCATTACTCGTGATCTTCATGGGGCTTGGAGTCGAGGATGCCTATGCTTTCGATGAAAGTCTTGACGTCTTCATCTCCCAGGCGGTGAAGCATTTCATACACTTGATGCAGGTTTTCATCATAGGCATCATTTTCCCGGTCAAAATGGTATTGAACATATGGAACGTGAGCCCTGTAGAAATTTTGCCAGTCGACCGAATGATTGGAATCGAACACTTCCCGGAGCTGGGTGATTTCTTCATCGGTCGCAGATATTTTAAAGTTCCATTCGGAATCCGTCGAGCTTCTTGAAATTTCACCGGTGGCCACTTCAATATAATAATCATGTCGTTCTTCGCTCATCTTCCCACTCCTTCACTGTACTTACCCTTCATTTTCCTCAATTGACGGAATTCTATTCACTTGGATTTTTTCTTCAACACTTCAACCGCTTTTCGTAAAAATTCCGGTACGGGCACTCCGGCTCTCCCGACATTCTCAATGATTGAAATCATCTCATTGCATAAATAAAAAATAATCGTCGCATTACGAATAAAGTGTTGATTTGTTAGTATAGTATCAATAAGGTGAGCAACGGTGACAAGCGAGAAAATCAACACTTTCCGGCCGATCCCCTTTATACCGAATTTGCTTGAAAGCTTTCCTTCGATCCCGCTTGCGATCATCCCTGTAAAATAATCGAGGGTCACGGCGATCAACAGAAATGTAATCAACATGTCCCACTCTCCGAATAAATTAAGAATAAGGGCACTGAGACCCGACCCAACGAACAGCAAGCTTTTCTCCAATTAAAGCATCTCCTTTTTCTAGTGGCTGGTTTATCGCAGACAACTTTTTCATCACCAGTGAAACGACGGCGCAGGCGGCAGAACGCCTTTACACGGTTAAAAAGTCCGATAAAAGGGTAAAGACAAATAAGAGTTGTCCTAGCATAATATGTAGAGTAATTCATAAACGTTCATGTTAAAATGGAACAAAAGGGAGGTGAAGTGCATGAAGTTGATCGAAGAGATTTATGAAATGTACCGTGGAAGAATCAAAGGTACCGACGAAGACTTAGACCTCATTGCCCTTACAATCTTAGAAGATACATCCAGGAACGAATTATTGGAAATGATCCAGGAAATGGAAACAGAAGAATTGCAATACTTCTTCCGCTTATACATATTTGAAACATTGAAAGAAAAATGGTCCAACAGTGAAGAACGGGTGAGACTGGAGAAGAAAAGCCTTCATTAAGCCGAAATCTTTTCGCAAAAAAAGCGTTGCCCCGATTAACCGGAGCAACGCTTTTTTCATCCTTTTATATCCACTGCATGTCCTTTACTTGGATGAGGAGCAGGTTGACTGGCCTGCATATCCCTCATCATCACCGTGACCTGAGCCGTTTGAGTCGCCATCTGGCTCTTAAGCAGGTTCATGCTGAGCGTCCTCTGAAGCTCAGCCACCTGTTTTCCCATCATAGAAGACATTTCCATGGTATCTTCCCCCTCGCCTCGTCTTTCAAGGATTGTGCATACTATATTCAGAATACCAAACATCCAATGGAAAACATAGGAAACGTCATAAAAATGTTGTTTTTTTCTCCTATATGGCTGATCCTTATATGGTAAAATAGTGAAAAAAGGGGGTTTCATGATGTCAATGACTCTTGTTCTGATTATTGCGGTTGTCATATGTATCCTGGTGATTTTCGTCAGTGCCCTTACCACGTCCAAAGCCTATACAACCGTTAAACATACAGTCGATCCACTCGAAAACAATCCTCACCTCGAACAGATGAAACAGGATGAGGAAAAAAAAGAATAAATTCAAAAAAACCACCGCTCATGATGAACGGTGGTTTTTCATTATGCAAATACTTGCTTCAATTCTTCATTGCTCTGACTCAACCAGAAACGCATCAGTTTCTTGGCCCCTTCCAGGTCATGAAGCTTCGCCTGCCCGCATTGCTTCTCATTGGCTGCAGGAATTTCTTCGATTTCTACCGCTTCTTTCATGGTAGCATTCAACAGGTCGATGATCTCTTCCACTTTCGGCTCACCGCTAACGACTAAATAATAGCCTGTTTGGCAACCCATCGGGGAAATATCAATAATATCAAAATGAGCATACGGCTCAGCATATTTACGGATCGTGAAGGCTAATAAATGCTCAAGAGTATGAATGGAATCAGGCTTCATCGCCTGCTTGTTCGGCTGACAGAAACGGATATCAAACTTATTCACAAGTCCGTCGCTTCCCACTTTATGGACACCGCAATGTCTCACATATGGTGCTTTCACTGCATCATGATCTAATTCAAAGCTTTCTACTGAAGGCATTAAAATCACTCCCATTTAGTTTCTACTTCATAGTATAACGTAAATTCATAGTTATTTCATCAACTTAATCTGAATTAGACGAAAATCCTATTTTCCCACCCGGGCTGACAGGCCAAAACCTTTCAATCCCCCTCCAGATTCTGATATAGTAAAAGAAAATCAACAGGGAGACGGATCATGAAACGAGTATTGTTAGTATTGTTCAAGTTTTACCAGCGCGTCATTTCTCCTCTTAAACCCCCTACTTGCCGCTTTTATCCTACCTGCTCCCATTACGGTGTCGAAGCCGTGAGCCGGTTTGGTGCACTAAAGGGCGGCTGGCTGACGATCAAGCGGATCGTGAAATGTCACCCATTTCATCCTGGAGGGATCGACCACGTGCCGGAAGAATGGCCAAGGCAAAAAGATAAATGATTCAGGCTGGCTCCAAATCGGGAGGCAGTCTTTTTTAATAAAAAAAATCCATTTATCTTGCTTATTCCCCTTATCGGTAGTAAAATAACCTTTGTGCTAAATCGTAATCATTACAGTTAAGGAACGAACACCACTAAAAAGGAGGATTCCTCTTGAACTATATTCGCATGAGTTTGCTATTATTATTGATTTTCGTATTGTCTGCCTGCGGAGCCGACTCAGGTCAGGACGGCAAAAAGAAAGATAGGTTAGAGATTTACACAACCGTCTATCCACTGGAGGATTTCACCAAAAAAATCGGCGGGGACTATGTGGATGTTGAAAGCATCTACCCTCCTGGGGCCGATGAACACACCTTCGAACCATCTCAGAAAGATATGATGAAGATGGCCGACGGGGACGTTTTCTTCTATGTTGGAATGGGTCTTGAAGGATTCGTTGAAAACTCCAAATCTCTATTAGAAAATGAAGGCGTTACTGTGGTACCGGCAAGTAAAGGAATCGAATTGCCTCATGAAGAAGAGGCTGATGAACACGACCATGACGACCATCACCATGATGTGGACCCTCACATATGGCTGGATCCCGTATATTCGAAGGAAATGGCCAAGAACATCGCCGACACCCTCTCGAAGGAAATGCCCGAGCATAAGGATGAGTTCCAGGCTAATCTTAAAACGTTGTCGAGTGACCTGGACGAGTTGGACACGGAGTTCAAAAAGATGGCTGACAATGCGCCAAAGAAGACATTTTACGTGTCCCACGCCGCCTACAGCTATTGGGAAGAACGCTATGGACTTCACCAGGAAGCCATCGCCGGCTTGAACACAGCCAATGAACCGTCCCAGCAGGAGCTGAAGGAAATCATCGAAAAAGGAAAAAAAGACGATGTTCAATACATCCTCTTTGAACAAAACGTCTCTTCACGACTGACAGAAGTCGTCCAAAATGAACTCGGTGCGAAGTCACTGACACTTCATAATTTATCTGTCCTTACAGCAGATGATCGAAAAAAGGATGAGGATTACTTTTCACTGATGAAAAGGAACATTGATACGTTGAAAAAAGCATTGCAATAGAATAAGTGAAAAGAGCAGCCACGGTGGCTGCTCTTTTTTAAACCCTCCCTCCTAAAAAACATGAATATTATTTTCCATTAAGTGGACAATAAGGAAATGTTAAAGACTAGTAAGGGAGATTTGAAAATGGATGAATTAGTAATCGCTCGGTCCATGTTTGGGATCACAATGGGGTTTCATATCATTTTTGCCACACTTGGAGTGGGTATTCCGTTAATGATCCTCGTGGCCGAAATCATGTTTCAACGGACCAATGACCTGGATTATTCCGTGATGGCGAAGCGCTGGACGAAGGCGTTTGCCGTCCTGTTAGGGGTGGGAATCCCTACAGGGACGATCGCCGGCGTTCAACTGTCACTCCTTTGGCCGGGGTTCATGGAGGTCATCGGGCGCGTCATGGCCCTGCCGTTTCAAATTGAAATCTATGCTTTCTTTGTGGAAGCATTGTTTATGTCCATTTATGTGTATGCAGCAAGTCGAATTGCACCGTGGATGAGGATTGTGAGTCTGGTCCTTGTCGCCATCGGCGGTCTTGCTTCAGCCGTACTGATCACCAATGTACATGCGTTTGAAGGAACGCCTGCCGGATTTGAAATCATAAACGGGCAAATCACCAACGTAGATCCGTGGAAAGCATTCTTTAATCCGAGTTTCTTCGTGACGGCCGGACACGTGGCGTTATCGGCCTATGTAGTCGGGTCGTTCACGATTGCGACGGTATCCGCATTTAAAATGCTCCGTTCTTCTTTCGGATCAAGGATTTATGCCTTTCACCGCAAATCGCTCATGATTTGCTTATTAGTCGGGGGTGTCTTCGCATTCTTGACCGCCATCAATGGACATGAATCAGCCCAGAAGCTCCATGAGTATCAACCTGAGAAACTGGCTGCAGCGGAAGGCTTGTTCGAAACCCAGACTCATGCCCCGCTTTCAGTTGGAGGATTCACCGACCCAGTCACTCAAGAAGTGAAGTGGGGAATTGAAATTCCGTGGGCCCTCAGTTTCCTTGCCGGTAACAGTTTCGATACGGAAGTGATCGGATTGAACGATTTCCCCGAGGAATATTGGCCGCCTCTATTCGTCCATACACTCTTCAACGCGATGGTCGGGATTGGCTCACTGCTTATCTTACTGTCACTGGTCGCATATGTATGGAACAAGTTACTTAAGAAAGACCGATTCCCGAAATGGCTGATGTGGGCATTCGTCGCTGGTGGGCCGCTGTCGATCCTGGCCATCGAATTCGGGTGGATCTTCGCCTGTACAGGCCGACAGCCTTGGACGATCTACCGTATTCTCAGTACAGAAGACTCTGTGACCACTTCAGGGAACTTAGGAACCCTATTCATCCTATTCGTTTCGGTTTATGCGATTTTGGCTGTTTCCGTCGTTCTGGTTCTTCTCTATTATTTCAAACGGAATCCACCTGAAAAGGATATTAACAAAGCGGAAGCGAGTCAGAAGGATATACCTTTATCAACTTAAACAGCAGGAGGTGAAGATATGACACAATCATTGATTGCCATCACGATCCTATGGGGATTCGTTTTTATCTATGCCGTCATGGCAACGATGGATTTCGGTGCAGGATTCTGGTCGATGATCTACATCAATCATGACAAAACGAAAGCGACGAATATCGCCAATCGCTATCTGTCCCCGACCTGGGAGGTCACCAATACATTCATCGTCGCCCTGGTCGTCGCCGTGTACAGTATGTTCCCTGGAGCCGCCTATTCGTTAGGTACCGTATTACTCGTTCCAGGAAGCCTGATTCTTTTACTTCTGGCCCTGAGGAGTGCCTTCCTTGTATTCTCTCATGTAGCAGATGACTACAGAAAGCCGCTGACCTACGTCACAGGGATCACCGGGTTATTGATTCCGGGACTCCTCATCAGTGTACTGCCCATTTCCCACGGCCCTTATATTGACTTCAGCGACGGACAGACCCTTCACCTGGGGAAATTGTTCAGCAGTCCACATGAATATGCCTTCTTCGGTTTCGCCGTCGCGAGCACGCTTTTTTTGTCATCTCTGCTTCTCGCTGACTACTCCAAGGCTTCAAAGGAATTTGAAGCCTTCAAGGTATATCGCCGGGACGCTCTGATCATCGGTCCCATATCGGTGGTCATGGCCTTTCTTATCATGTTCACCATGAAAAATGAGGCAAGATGGATCTACGATCGTATGATGGATGACCTGCCGATTCTACTTGTCTCCCTTCTCGGGTTCCTCGTCGCCGGAGGTGCTTTGTTCCTGCCGACGAATAAGGAAGGGATGAAAGGGATGCCCCGGGTGGCCGTCATTGCCGTTACCTTTCAATATGTACTGGCAAGCTATGTGTACGGGAAAGCACATTTACCTTATATCATCTATCCTGAGGTTACGATCCAATCGGGTTTTACCGACCCCAACTCCTTTAAGGCTGTATTCATCACCTATATCGTCGGGTTTATCATCCTGTTCCCTGGTTTTGTCTACTTCTGGAGTTTATTCATGAATGATAAACGGTACTTGCGGCAAAAAAGTGAATAAGTGCGCTCCGGGACTCCCGGGGCTTTTTTCATTCCTATCCGGCAGGTAGATTAGTTGCCTATCTGCACTCCTACACTTTACACTTACGATAGAACTTAATGGAAAGGATGATGGAAGATGGCACAAACGATTAAAGGCAAAACGGCATATATTACGGGAGCTGCCCGGGGAATCGGAAAGGCGACTGCATTAGAGCTTGCCCGTGAAGGCGTACATGTCGGGTTGATCGCGCGCACAGAACGCACGCTGGCACAAGTGGCGGAGGAAGCACGATCCCTTGGAGTGAAAGCTAGTGTCGCTGTAGCTGATATTTCCGATATGGAACAAGTGGATATGGCCGTTTCAAAACTTACAAATGAATTGGGACCGGCAGACATCTTAATCAATAATGCCGGTATTGGAACGTACGGCCCGTTCCTGGACATCGATCCCGAAGAGTGGAAACGGACCTTTGAGGTCAATGTATTCGGAACCTATTATGTAACCCGTGCCGTCCTGCCCCAACTGATCGAAAAGAATCGGGGGGACATCATCAATATCTCATCCAGCAGCGGTTTGAAGGGTACTGAAGGAAGCACGGCATACAGTGGATCCAAGTTTGCCGTTCAAGGGATGACAGAGGCACTGATGCAGGAAGTCCGAAAACATAACATCCGTGTCATGACCCTGAATCCGAGCCTGGTGGCGACGGACCTGACCTTTGGAGATAAGTTTGACGAAGCAGACAAAGAAAAGTATATGCAGCCCGAAGATTTGGCGGAGCATATGGTATCACAGCTGAAATTACACCAGAGGATCTTCATCAAACAATCCCTTCAGTGGGCGACAAATCCGTTTTAAATGAAAGAAAGCCAGGGAGCATGTGCCCCCTGGCTTATTATCGATGTTGATCGACAAGAATGGTATTACCGTCTGGATCTTCAATCGTGAAACTGGCTGGTCCTTCGCTTGTTTCATCCGCTTCAGACAGCATCGTTATCCCTTTTGCTTTCAGATTCTTTTGAAGGTCTCGAACGTCCGTAAAAGATTCTAGATTTTCCGCATTTTGATCCCACCCTGGATTAAAGGTCAGGATGTTCTTTTCAAACATTCCCTGGAACAGACCGATGATACAACTTTCATTCTTCATGATCAGCCAATTTTGATCGATATTCCCGCCCATGACTTCAAATCCAAGGTTTTCGTAAAATGATTTTGATAAGTGGATGTCTTTTACACTTAAACTGACAGAAAATGCACCTAGTTTCATGGTTCCTCCTCTAATGATTTTCTTTAAGTATAAAGGGACATGTTTGAAAATACAATATTTCCCGTTTTATATTCAGGTGATCAGTGGGAGGACAATGTCTCTTTATAAAATGTGACTTCTTTCAGGCGTGCCCGATTTAACTCCACTCCAATCCCAGCTCCATCCAGACGATCCGCGACACCATTTTTCACAATAATCGGAGAAGAGATGATATCCTCCTCCCAATACTTCGAGGACGAAGAGATATCACCGGGAATCCGGAATCCTTCAAGGGTGGAAAGCGCCAGATTATGAGCCCGGGACACCCCGAATTCGATCATCCCGCCGCACCATACCTTGATCCCGTTTTCCAGGCACAACCGGTAGATTTCAAGTGCACTCGTATAGCCCCCGACCCTGCCAAGCTTGATGTTGACCACTCCACAGCTATTCAAATGAATGGCACTCTTCATGTCGTGGGGGGTCACGATGCTTTCATCGAGGCAGATCGGCGTGGTTATCTCCTTTTGTAATAAAGAATGTTCAATTAGATCATCGACCCCAAGCGGCTGTTCGATCATCTCTAAATCAAATTCATCCAAAGCCTGAAGCTGTGATTTGTCTTCCAGCTTATACGCTGAATTTGCATCGGCTAAAAGAGAAAGAGCAGGAAAATGGGTACGTAATTCCTTTACGACTTCCCTATCGGCTCCCGGGGAAATTTTCAGCTTGATCCGCTGGTACCCTTCCTCCACCAAATCTTCTGTCTGTTCGACCATCTCTTTCAAAGTACCCGATCCAACCACAGCTCCGGCAAGGATTTTTTTCCGCGTCCCGCCGATCATGTTCCATAGTGGCTCCCCTTGCTGCCTTGCATAAAGATCCCATAAGGCCATTTCAAGGGCAGCCTTCGCCATGGCATTTCCCCGTACCGCTTCGAACCGCTTACCGATTTCCTCAGGATGGCGAAATGGTTTACTGTTCATGAGGGGGATCAACACATCCTTCAGCATATGAAAGGATGTTTTCACCGTCTCCTCTGTATACCACGGTGTGGAAAAGGCGACACCTTCCCCCAGTCCACACATTCCATCACTGTCCCTGACTTCGACGATGATGCCTTCGCGGTCTTTAACCGTCTGAAGATGTGTGACAAATGGCTTTTTTAAAGGCATGGAAATAATGTGAAGGGTGATGGATTCAATCTTCATCGGCAACCATCCCTTCTTCCCACTGCTCTCTTAAAACTCTCCTCAGCAGTTTGTTTGACGCATTCCGTGGAAGTTCATCCACAAACACGAATTTTTTCGGACGTTTATAAGACGCCAGGTTCTTCTTGCAGTGTGTTACGATATCCTCTTTTGTCAGATGATCTTTCTTTACAACGAACGCACACGGCATCTGTCCCCATTCGTCACTTGTAATCCCTGCCACACCTGCATCCTCCACACCGTCACAGCTGAGGAGGACACTTTCGATTTCAGCCGGATACACATTTTCCCCTCCGGAAATGATCAGGTCCGAACGCCGGTCCAGGACAAATAAGAACCCTTCATCATCCACATATCCGATATCCCCCGTATGAAACCAGCCGTCTACAAAGCTTTTGGCGTTGGCTTCCTCCCTCCGGTAATATCCACCCGTCACATTCGGGCCTTTCACAAGGATTTCGCCTTCCTGGTTCGCCTTGGAGGTTCCTTCTTCACTCTTGATTTTTAATTCAGAAGGGAAGAGGGGCTTTCCGGCCGATCCGAGCTTTGTCATACTGTACTCCGGCGACAATGTCACAATCTGAGAGGCCGTCTCTGTCATACCATAGGTTTGGAAGACCGGCACCCCTCTTTCTTTACACTTCTGCAGTAATGGAAGTGGCGCGGGACCACCGCCCAACAGCATGCAGCGGAAACTGGGATGATAGGTTTCATCCCCCATGTCGTTCAACAAACGGGAAAGCATATTGCTGACAACCGACATGATGGTGACATTCCCTGACATCAATTCACGGTTGATCCCTTCCACATCGAAGGTTTCAAACAGACGCACGTTCATTCCGTAAATCACACTTCGCATCAGGATGGAGTAACCACTGATATGAAAAAGGGGTACGGAACAAAGCCAAGTATCATTTTCATTTATACCAAGATTCAGTGAAGAACCGATGGCGCTCCACCAATGGTTGCCGTACGATTGGAGGACACCCTTCGGCGCTCCCGTCGTACCCGATGTGTACATGACCGAGCATGTTTGGTCCAATTGAAAATGATCCTTCACCTCAAAGTGTGTCGGGGCAGTGTCGAATAATCGAGAGAAAGAGACTCCCACCACTTCTTCCCCTAAAAAAGAAAGCTTCCCTACAAATTCATCATCATAAATGACCGTCCCTAATCCCATATCTTGAATCTGGAAAGAAAGTTCATTTTCACTTAATTTATTGTTTAACAGTACAGTCGTGAAACCGAGCTGTTGAATGGCATGAACAAGGAAGACAGACTCCACTTTGTTTTTAATCATGAGTCCCACAAAAGGATGAGACGAATGTTTTACGATGGTATGCAGTTGTTCACCGATCAAAATGGCTTTCTCCCAAAGTTCACTAAATGTATACTCCACATCCCCATTGCTTAACGCCTTCCGGTCAGGGGTTAAAAACGCTCTTTGTTTCAGCCAGTTAGGTAATTCCTGTGTAGTCATCCTGTCATTCTCCATTCCTTTCGTATTGATTCATTTTCATTTAAAAAAGCCCGATGAATCCATGTCAGATTCATCAGGCCACCCTCAAATCAAGGGAAACGAGGGAATTGTCCGAAGTCCGGCTTACGCTTTTCCTTGAATGCGTCGCGTCCTTCTTTTGCTTCTTCCGTTGTGTAGTAGAGAAGGGTAGCGTCACCTGCAAGCTGCTGCAGACCTGCCAGTCCATCTGTATCTGCGTTGAATGAAGCTTTTAAGAAACGAAGGGCAGTCGGACTTTTCTCAAGCATCTCTGAAGCCCATTGAACGGTTTCCGCTTCCAGCTGCTCATATGGCACCACTGTATTGACAAGACCCATTTCAAGTGCTTCCTGGGCATTGTACTGACGGCATAGGTACCAGATTTCTTTCGCTTTCTTGTGACCGACGATGCGTGCAAGATATCCTGCACCGTATCCAGCGTCAAAGCTTCCCACTTTAGGACCCGTTTGTCCGAAGATTGCATTGTCAGCAGCAATCGTAATATCACATACGACATGAAGGACGTGTCCTCCACCGATCGCATAACCGGCTACCATTGCGATGACAGGTTTAGGGATCACACGGATCAGACGCTGTAGGTCCAATACATTCAAGCGAGGAATTTCATCTTCCCCTACATATCCGCCATGACCGCGTACACGTTGGTCTCCGCCTGAACAGAATGCTTTCTCACCTGCACCTGTTAAAACGATGACACCAACCTTGGAATCGTCACGTGCATAAGCAAATGCATCGATTAGTTCCATGACGGTTTTAGGACGGAATGCGTTACGAACTTCTGGTCGATTGATCGTAATCTTAGCGATTCCATTGTATGTTTCGTATAAAATATCTTCGTAATTTCTTTCTGAAACCCATTCAAAAGCCATTGGTTTGTTCCTCCTTTATGTAGTTAACAGTAGTTCCTCTATTATTGTACCAAACTTTCGCGATTCTTCCACATGAATTGCATGACCGGTGTTGGAAAATGTCAGGATTTGAAAACTGGGATTGAGCTTTTTCATTTCTTCTGCAATCTGAACGAACTTATGATCCAGCTCTCCCACGAGTAACCGGACTGGGAATGTCAGTTCACCAAGCCGTTCCCATAAAGAATCCTGAGCCCCGGTCCCCATCCCTTTCAAGCTATGGGATAAACCTGTGGCCGATTGGCTCAGGCGCTGTTGCCTGATATCGGAACGTTCTCTATCCGATAGCCTTTTCTGAGACGCGAACAAGGGAATCTCCTGCCAGAAATCGACAAAGTCTTCGATGCCTTCCCTTTCTATTCTGTCCGCCAGTGCATGATCCTTCTTCCGGCGATCTGCTCTTTCTTCACTCGTCCTCAAACCAGGAGAGGCGCTTTCCAATATCAATGCCTTCACTTTTTCAGGATAAGTCAAGCTGAAGTGAAGGGCCATACGCCCACCCATTGAATACCCGACCAACACGGCGTTGTTGATGTCGAGCTCATTCAGCAGAGTGTTTATATCTGTTGCAACCCGCTCCATGGTGTATCTTGTGACGTCTCTCGGGGACTCCGTACGGCCATGACCGATCAAATCAATGCTGACACACCGATAGTTCACAGACAATTGATCGGTGACCCTGGACCACGTTGTTGTGTCGCCTGTGAAACCGTGAAGGAAAACCAAAGGGTCTCCCTCCCCTTTCACTTCTACAAAATAACGGATATCATTCACTTGAAGAATCAAGATCTTCACCCTTAAGGTTATTAGTCATTTCCCGGGAAACAAAATTCCACAATTTACGATGATTTGCTACATTTTCTTCTCTATTGGTCACAACCTCAATGATCTTTATCCCCTTGCTTTGCTCTGCTTCCTGAAGAGCCGGGATGAATTCTTCCTCGTTTCCAACATGGAAATAATGTGCTCCGTATAGTTTGGCTGCATGAGCAAACTCCAAGTCCATCGGGGTTCCGAACAGGTCTTCGAAGTGAGTCTGGTCACCCGCTTGAGGGAGGTAGGAAAAGATCCCGCCCCCATTATTGTTCATCACCACAATCGTCACGTCCAATTGATATTTCCTTGCTGTCAGTAACCCATTAAGATCATGGAAAAAGGCTAGATCCCCAATCAGGAGATACATCGGCTGAGATACCGTACTCATACCAAGAGCCGTGGATACCACGCCGTCAATCCCGTTGGCTCCGCGGTTGGCAAAAATCCGCTGGGACCGGTCATTCGTGAAAAAGTATGTATCCAAATCACGGATCGGCATGCTGTTACTGGAAAACAGGGTGGATCCTTCAGGCAAATGCTGGACCAACTGATGGACCGCCATCCCTTCATCCCAGGATTGGTGACCCTTGACGAGTAACCCCTTCGTTTCCTTATTGACACGCTTCCACTTTTCCAGCCAGTCCATATTCCTTCGCCCACTTTGGTCCAAAAAGCTTTGACAAAACAAGTTTTCCCCGCAGTGGATGAAATCGGTGCCTCGTGCCGTCGGATCCTGCCACTCTTCCCCTTTACTCACAACCCACGCCGGGATTTCCGGCAGGCCTTTCAGGAACAGCATGAGAGCCTTCGAGACCGGCATGGCACCGAAACGGATAATAAGATCTGGCTGAAGTGATTCTTTCAGTTCATCTATTCTTAAGAACGTGTCGTAGCAATCCATGATATTGTCTTTGGAATGGTTCCCGCTCCGGACGAAGGACAGTGGGTCCGCTACGATCGGCAGCGCATATTCCTCAGCAAATCGGACAATGGACGGAACAGCCCCTTCACTTAGCCCCGGTCCGCACACAATGAGGCCGCGCTTCGAATTCATTAAAGTTTCCTGAAGTTCATTCTTGAAGTCAGAAGATAGCTGCCGGTCCCCTTGAAGGACCCTCTTGGCCGGTCTTCCACTTGAGAATTCTACTTTTTGTAAATCCGGGATCAACGGTTCCCTAAATGGGAAATTATAGTGAACCGGACCTTCCGGATACGCAGTTGAAAGAGCCACACCCCTGACAGCAGATGATCGTGCATACTGCAGCATCGACGGAATGCTTTCAGGCAACGCCATATCGATGGACCATTTCACATGCTTCCCATAAAGATCGATCTGATCAATGGCTTGAGGGGCACCCACTTCCCTAAGTTCATGGGGCCGGTCGGCCGTCAGCACGATGAGGGGTACCTTAGCATAACGAGCTTCAATGACAGCAGGATAGTAATTGGCCCCGGCCGTCCCGGAACTGCATAGGATGGCGACGGGCTTTTTCTTAGCCTTGGCGATCCCCAACGCAAAAAAAGCCGCAGAGCGTTCATCCACATTGATGTACGTCTTCACCCCGGGATGATGCGCAAATAACAACGCTAAAGGAGTAGAACGAGAGCCGGGACTGATGACGACTTCGTCTACTCCATTTCCAACCAATTCTTCCATGAAGGCCGCTAAATAATCGGTCAGTTTCTTTTGATGTTCATCATTCATGTACGGTCCCTCCTAATGCCCGGAGCATCGGCCGAAATTTCATCTGTGTTTCCTTAAACTCACTTTCAGGTTCAGAGTCGGCTACGATCCCGCACCCTGCATACAAGTAGGCCTTGTCTCCCTGAAGGAGGCCTGAGCGAAGGGCCACGGCATATTCACCATTTCCATAGGCATCGATCCAGCCGATGGGAGCGGCATATAGACCACGGTCCATATCTTCCTCCTGCCTGATCACATGCATCGCCTTGTCCCTCGGGACACCACCCAGTGCGGGAGTGGGATGCAATTTTTCAACAAGGCTCAAAAGTGACGTATTCTCGGATGCCTGTCCGATGACCGGTGTATAGAGATGCTGGATATCCTTGAGCTTCATAAGCTGTGGCGTAGAAGGAATCGAAAGTGTGTCACAAAATGGATTGAGTGCCTGTTGGATGCTCTCCACAACAAGCTGATGTTCGTATCGGTTCTTTTCATCCTCAAGGAGCTCTTCCCCAAGTCTCTCATCACGTTCCAGGGTATCCCCCCTGGCGATTGAACCCGCAAGGCAGGTGGAGAGGATTTCTTCCCCTGTTTTCTTTACGAGTCGTTCAGGAGTTGCACCGATAAAGCAGCTTCCTTCCCATTCAAAACTGAATACGAAACTGTCGGGCTGCTGCTTCCACAGATTATCCAAGACGAAATCAGATGATACCTGTTGGTCGAATGACACTTCACATTTTCTCGCAAGGACGACTTTATCCATCTCACCCTTTTGTAGCCGATTCACCACACTCTGGACGGATCCCTTCCATTCTTCAGGTTTCACATCACGGTTCCCGATCCACTCAGGGCGTTCGGGAATGATGGCCTTTCGGGCGTTTGCAAGAAGTTCTTCCTTTAATCTGATCCGTTCATGGAATGAGCGTTCATCTTCATAAGGATGACAGATGACATTCATTGTCAAGTAGTTCGTTTTTTCAGGCTTTGTTAACATGAACATCGGGAGTTGGAATGTCCCTGTGGAGAATTGATTCCATTCTTCACTATTATCATTCAACGGGTCAAAACGGAACCCACCATATAATAGTGGGCCTGTTCCTGCCCATTTATCTCCTGTCACGATCACAGATTCCTGGGTAAAGCGCTTCCACTCGTTCTCAACGGTAAAAAAGCGCCCTTCTTTTTCATCTGTAGACAGAATATGAGCCGCTCCGATCCCTACCAGCGTGATGGTATGATCGCGGTCCTTCCATAGAAAGCGCTCTCCATGAAAAGAATTCCCTCCATAATAAAAAGAAAGAGGGTCCACGGCATCCACTTCCTCCACTATACTGAGAAGGACGGGGCGATGTATTTGTTTAGCCTTCATTCTGGCTGTATCATATGCTTTTTCAATATTGGTCTTATGGATGGTAACCAATTGAATTCCCCCAAACAAAATCACGTACAATAGTCAAACTTACTATAAGATACACCTGTCCTTATGGTGTGTCAACGGCGTTCAAGACATGTTTACAATATTTATCCTTATTATATATATAATAAACCCTTTTTCTTCTTTTGAGAAACCAAAAGCTTTGTAAATGTCCTCAATTACTGGAAAATAGAACCTTCACGAATTTGTAGAAAATGATTGACAGTCCCCTTCCCTTTACCTACACTTTAATCTGTAAAGGAATTGTAATGTTTTCTGAAAATTCCTTATTGCGTAAGGGAGAGAGTATGATGGAACAACAAGCATCCAACGTGTTGGAATCAGATAAAGGGTGGAAGATCTGGTGGCAATTAACCCGGCCCCACACTCTTACAGCGGCATTCGTACCTGTACTGTTAGGGACGGTACTTGCGCTGCAATTTACGAAAGTGGACATTTTGCTGTTTGCAGCCATGCTGGTTGCCTGCCTGTTGATCCAGGCGGCCACAAATATGTTCAATGAATATTATGATTATAAAAGGGGCCTGGATACAGAGCACTCGGTCGGGATCGGCGGAGCGATCGTCCGTAATGGTGTCAAACCATCAACGGTCATCAACCTTGCCTTTTCACTTTACGGGATCGCCCTCCTGTTAGGCATTTATATCTGTCTTAACAGTACATGGTGGCTGGCGCTCATAGGAATAGTGTGCATGGCAGCGGGGTACTTTTATACTGGCGGACCAATGCCAATTGCTTACACACCATTCGGCGAAATCGTAGCCGGATTTTTCATGGGATTTGTGATCATCCTCATCTCATTTTACATCCAGACCGGCTATATCAATGGGGACAGCGTCCTCATCTCGATTCCGGTTTCCATATTGGTAGGTTCCATATTATTGGCCAACAATATCCGTGACCTCGATGGCGACAAAGAAAACGGCCGCAAAACCATCGCGATCCTGTTAGGAAAAAAAGGGGCGATCATCCTCTTAGGCAGTATGTTTGTCGTTTCCTACGCCTGGATCATCGGATTGGTCGTTACAGGGATCTCATCCCCATGGCTGTTCGTAGCCTTTTTGAGCATCCCTAAAGCAATCAAAGCCACGACAGGATTCATCGGGAAATCACAACCCATCGAAATGATGCCCGCCATGAAAGCAACCGCACAAACCAATACCATCTTTGGTTTCCTGTTATCTATTGGATTATTGCTTGCTTATATGCTGTAGAAAGATTTAGGTTCCCTTGATAAACCGCTGTTGATTTCCGTGCAAGACTTCGCTTTCCTCGGGCGGAAGGCGAGCCTCCTCGTCGCTGCCGCTCCTGCGGGGTCTCACCTATTCCGCTTTTCCCGTAGGAGTCTTCGTCTTGCACTCCAATCAACAGCTAGAACCGTTAAAATATAAAACAACAAAATCCGAACGAATTCGATTTTCTAATGAAGAATATCGAATGATCGTTCGGATTTTGTTTTGACTAAACCAGTTCCTTTTATTGTTTTCTCTCTTGGTCCTTCAATTTCTGATGCTTATCCTTTTTAAGAAATATAAAACTAATGTTGCTTGGAGCGGAAGGTGCTCGACTCCTGCGGGAAACGCGTGAAAGTTGAGACCCCACAGGGCTTTTGAGTTGCCCCCCTATTGTTGGACACCCCAACCAACAATAGGAGGTGCCAGCACGTATGGCCAAGTTTACTCAAGAATCTAAACTGAAAGCTGCTAAACGTTATCTTAATGAACTCGTTAGTTATCGAGATCTTGCCAATCAAGTGGGGGTTGATCAATCTGTTCTGCGCTATTGGGTGATGTTAGTTCGTCACCACGGGGACCAAGCCTTTACCTTTCCCTATACAAACTATCCTTCTGCCTTTAAACTGAGGGTAATTCAATTTATTACGGAGAAGAATTGCTCCATTCGAGAGGCATCAGCCATTTTTCATATCCCAGACCCCTGTATGGTTCGTAGGTGGGTGAAAAAGTGGGAAAGAGCTGGAGAAGATGCCTTCGGATCATTAGAAATGAGGCCTTCTACAATGACATCTAACCATAAGAATAAGAAGATCAAAGATAACTCTTCTAACCAAACGATGGAAGATATGAAAAAAGAACTGGAATACCTACGTATGGAGAATGCGTATTTAAAAAAGCTAAATACCTTAGTTCAGGAAGAACCATCACCAACGAAATCAAAGCGAAAGTAGTATTTGAACTAAGGAACGAATTCCCGGTGACTAGAATGATAAAAGTAGCTAAGCTTCCTAAAAGTACTTACTATCACATCACAAAAAAATTAGACCAACCAGATCCTGATCGTAAATGGAAAAGAAGAATTAATTTCATCTATCATAGACACTCAGGACGTCTTGGGTACCGTCGCATTACGGACGTTCTTCAAGAAAAAGGTCACGATATTAACAAAAAGAAAGTTCTTCGGATCATGAGAGAATTGGGCCTTAAATGCATTGTGCGAATGAAAAAATATAAATCCTACAAAGGGAAAGTTGGCAAAGTGGCTCCCAACATCCTAAATCGTAATTTTAGAGCCGATAAACCTAATCAAAAATGGGTGACAGACGTAACGGAGTTCAAACTGTTCGGTCAAAAGCTCTATCTGTCCCCCATTCTAGACCTATTTAACGGAGAGATCATTACCTATACGCTCCAATCAAGGCCGACATTTGACTTGGTCGAGAAGATGTTAGAACAAGGATTAAAACATGTAAATGAAGACGATGAGCTCTTAATCCATTCAGATCAAGGGTGGCATTATCAAATGGCTCAGTACCGAAGGACACTGAAAAAACATAACATCACCCAAAGTATGTCTCGTAAAGGAAACTGTTACGACAACTCGGTAATGGAGAACTTTTTTGGGATAATGAAGTCTGAGTTCCTTTACTTACAGGAATTTGATAGTATCGAGCACTTTAAAGAAGAACTGAAAGAATACATGTATTACTACAATCACCTGAGAATCAAATCAAGGTTAAAACGAAAAAGTCCGGTAGCTTATCGAGTAAGTACTGAATTAGCTGCTTAGAAATTTAAGTGTCCAACATTATGGGGCCAGTGCATTTAGCCCGAGGAGGCTCAACTCACGCCCCGCGGAAAGCGAGCACCTGCAGCGGAAATCAAGTAGCAATGGCTAATTGACCAGCTCGAAAATAACCTTTTATGTTTTAACCTCCCCACTTTCGGATAAAGTATGGTTAGGACAAGATTTAAGCGAACATAATGAAGGATGTGAAGAAATTGCTAACAGACAGCCAAAAACAGTCATTAAAACAAGAATTGGTTCAACAGGAAAAGCAGTTAAAGGAACATTTACATCAGGATTTAGATAATCTTCACCATACAAACGAACGCGATAACTCAGGAGAACTTTCCCTTTACGATAACCATCCGGCCGATATGGGTACAGAGTTATATGAACGGGAGAAGGATTTTGCCATTGATGATCATGCGAAGCTTGAACTGGATAAAATCCAACAGGCCCTGCACGCGATCGAAGCCGGTACGTACGGAGAATGTAAAGAATGTGGACAGGATATCCCTTACGAGCGTCTCGAAGTCATTCCGACCACCCTTTATTGTAAGGACCATACCCCGGAGAAGTCGACACCGCAGGATAGGCCGGTGGAAGAAGACGTGCTGCAGCCGCCAGTCGATAATGAATTCAGACATGAAACCGATGGGAATGTGCGTGACGATCAGGACAGCTTCCAGGAAGTCGGCCGTTTCGGGACATCGGAAACCCCATCCGACTTTGAAGGGGATCACGAGGATTACTCAGACCTGTATCAGGATGAGGACACATCGGAAGGGTTCACCGAGGATTTTGAATCATTCGTCGGGACCGACATGGAAGGATCGAACCGTAAAGCCTATCCGTCGAAGACACATGAAGAGTATGAGGATATGCTCGATGAAAATGATATGGAGTCCCCTCTGGGTGACATTCCCTATAAAGATGGAGACAGCTACGTTTCAGACAAGAAGAAAAAATAGAAAAAACGCTTGGGATCCGATTCCCAAGCGCTTTTTCTATTTCATTAAACTCCCCTGTGCAATGCCCCATATGTCCTTGGCATATTGCTCGATTGTCCGGTCACTGGAGAAATAGCCCGAATTGGCAATGTTCTGCAGGCACATCCTTGACCAGTGCTCTTTGTTTTCATACGCCTTTCCGGCCTGTTCATGAACCCTTACGTAGGAATCGAAATCCCTCAGGACAAAGAATTGATCATTTTCAGTCAGTAACGAGTCATAAATCGTTTCGAAATGATCACCAGCATCCGGCAGGGTATCATCGATCAATTGATTCAACACCTTTTTGATCCTTGTATCATAGTGGAAATACTCCATTGCATAATAGCCGCCATGATGCTGGTACTTCATCACTTCCTCAGCGGTCAAGCCGAATATGAAGATGTTATCATTCCCGACTTGTTCCAGGATCTCGATATTTGCTCCATCCAGTGTTCCAAGGGTCAAAGCACCGTTCATCATGAACTTCATATTCCCCGTACCGGACGCTTCCTTACTGGCCGTTGAGATTTGCTCGGACAAGTCAGCTGCCGGGATGATCTCTTCTGCAAGGGACACCCGGTAATTTTCAAGGAACACGACTTTAATGCGCCCTTTCACGAGCGGATGATCATTTACGAGATCTGCTACAGAGTGGATCAACTTAATGATTTTTTTGGCATAATAGTAACCCGGGGACGCCTTTGCCCCGAAAATGAATGTCCGTGGATGAAAATCAAATCCCGGATCTTCGACACAGCGATTGTACAGGTGAAGGATATGCAGGACATTCATTAGCTGACGTTTGTACGCATGAAGCCGCTTCACCTGGATATCGAATATGGAAGACGGATCGACAACGATACCATTGCTTTCATATATCAGCCCGGCAAGCTTTTGTTTATTTCCCTGCTTCACATCATACAGGTCTTTCAGGAATGCCGTATCATGGTGATACTCCTTCAGCTTCACCAGTTTGGAAGGGTCTTTGATCCACTCATCCCCGATCGAAGAGGTAATCAGGTTCGAAAGGGCTGGATTGCTATTCAGGAGCCACCTTCTATGGGTGATCCCATTGGTCTTACTATTAAATTTCCCAGGATAATATTGATAGAATAAGTTCATTTCCCGCTGCTTCAGGATTTCTGTGTGAATCTTTGCCACACCGTTCACACTGAAGCTTCCTACAATGGCAAGGTGGGCCATTTTGACTTCATCATGAGAGATGATCGCCATGTCCTCTATCCTCTTCCACTCACCGGGATACTCTTTCCATAATTCCCTGCAGAATCGTTCATTGATTTCATTCACGATCATGTGGATGCGGGGCAGGAGGGGCTGGAATATACGGAGCGGCCATCTTTCCAGTGCTTCTGACAGCGTCGTATGGTTTGTATAGGCGAATGTATTCGTCGTGATTTCCCATGCTTCTTCCCATTCAAAGGAGTATTCATCCAGAAGGACCCTCATCAGTTCCGGGATGGCAAGAACAGGATGGGTATCATTGATATGGATTGAAATATTCTCATGCAGTTCCTTCAGATCGCCATTTCGGTAAAGGTACGAATCCAGAATGGAGCGGATACTTGCTGACACCAGGAAGTATTGCTGCTTCAAGCGCAGGATCTTCCCTTCCTCATGGGTATCGTCTGGATATAGAAATTCCGTGATGGCTTCTGTATCCCGCTTGTATTTCATCATATCTTTTCCCGCTTTATAAGCAGCAGGCTCGGCACTCCATAAACGAAGCGTGTTGACCGTCGAGGTTTCGAACCCCACTACGGGCATATCATAGGGAACCGCCGCGACGATTTCTGCATCTACATGTCGAAACCTTAGGACATCCTTTTCCGTGTAGGATTCCACCTTCCCCCAGAAAGGCACTTCAACGGTAAGGTCAGATTTGCGGACCTCCCACACATGTCCATGACGCAGCCACTGTTCCGGAAGCTCCATCTGAAATCCGTTCACGATCTTTTGTTCAAACAATCCATGCTTATAACGGATACCATATCCATGGCCGGGTAAATTGAGGGAAGCCAGGGAATCCAGAAAGCAGGCGGCTAAACGGCCAAGACCGCCATTTCCCAGTCCTGCATCGTGCTCAACCTCTTCCATCTCCGCAAGGTCGATTCCAAGATCGAGAAGCCCTTTATCCACAATTTCGTAAATCCCCAGATTCGTCAGATTTTGTCGGAGCAGACGCCCCAGCAGGAATTCGATGGATAAATAATACACCTGCTTTTGTTTATTGAACCGGTACTGCTCATTCGTATGGATCCAGTTCATCGAAATATATTCCCGTATTAAATGGCCCAATGTGAAAAACTGGTCCTGTCTGGTGGACTCAGGAAACGTCTTTCCATACATCATTTCAAGCTTCTTCAGAAACAATTCTTTGAATTCAATCGGATCAGAAAACATGGCTTTCACTCCTTGATACCAGGTCAGCGTATAGTTGATTATACTTAAAGGCCGATTGGGCCCAACTATAATCCTTATTCATTGCATTACGTACAATATGATTCCATGTTTCCGGATCTTCGTGGAAATACGATAGAGCTCTTCGATAGGTGTAAAGCATATCGTGAGCATTAAAGTTTTTGAATGAGAAGCCGTTGCCGCTCTTCGTCTCCTCATTATAGGATTCAACAGTATCGTTCAGTCCGCCTGTCTCCCTTACAAGTGGCAGGGCTCCGTATCTCATGGCGATCAACTGCCCCAGCCCGCAAGGCTCGAACTTGGAAGGCATCAGGAACAGATCACTGGCAGAATAGATCTGTTTCGCCAATTCTTCATTGAAGCCGATCTGTACTCTTACCTTATCAGGATACGTCCACTCCATTTCCCTGAAAAACTGTTCAAACTCCCAATCACCTGTCCCCAACAGGACAAACTGGACATTTTCCTGGATCATCTCATGAAAGACGCCCCTGATAAGTTCAAGACCCTTTTGGTTCGTCAGTCTCGAAATGATGGACACAAGTGGTATTCCTTCTTCCTCACGAAGTCCAAGGCTTTTTTGCAGATGTTGCTTCGCCTGCTTCTTCCCTTGAAGATTCCCGCTGAAGAAAGGAAACTCCCCGTCATCAGGATTATACACTTCATCATCAATCCCATTAAGGATCCCCAATAATTGGTTATACCGCTGACCTAGTATATTATGAAGCTTTTCCCCGTAGTAAGGCGTGAGGATTTCTTCTTTATACGTAGGGCTCACCGTTGTGACAAAGTCTGAAGAAATGAGCGCTCCTTTCATGAAATTGATGTTCCCATAAAATTCGAGGTATTCATGATGAAAATACCTCTCTGGGATAGCCAGTAAGTCCGTCATCACTTCTTTAGGGTAGATTCCTTGAAATTGCAGATTATGAATCGTGAATACGCTGCGGATGAATGAGTAGCCCGGTCTCTCCTGATACTCGCTTCTGAGTAAGAACGGAACCATGCCCGTATGCCAATCGTGACAATGAATCACATCAGGATAGAAATCAAGAACAGCGATGCTTTCCAACACAGCCCTTGTAAAATAGGAGAATCTTTCTCCATCGTCAAAGTATCCGTATAATCGCTCCCGGTTAAAGTAATATTCATTATCCACAAAATAATAGGTCACGCCATTTTCACTGTACTCTTCAATGCCACAATACTGATTTCTCCAGCCTACCGACACGAAAAATTCTTTCTTCCGTTTCATTTTTGAACGGAATGCTTGAGGAATCCCGCCGTATTTAGGCAGAATCACCCTGACATCCGTGCCTAAACTTCTTAACTCCTTGGGCAGAGCACCAGCAACGTCGGCCAAGCCCCCGGATTTAATAAATGGGACACACTCAGATACTACAAATAACACTTTCACGAATTCATCAGCGCTCCTTGAATCATCCCTTTGCGAATGACGATTGGATTGTTTGCTTCCCCGATAAGCTTGACACCATCTTCTATCCTCACATCTTTATCCAGAATCACATTCTCCAGTACACAGTTATCTCCAATTTGGCTCTTCTGCATAATGATGCTGTTAGAAATTGTGGTATTCCTGCCAACCTTCACCGCTCTGAACATAGTAGAATTCTTCACTTGGCCTTCAATGAAGCATCCATTGGCGATGATGCTGTTTTTCACGCTTGCAGCCGATGTATAGCGTGTCGGCGGCTCATCCTTCACTTTCGTATAAATGGGCATATCTTTCTTGAACAGCTCTTTCCAATAGGATAGGTTCATAAGCTTCATGCTCGCATCATAGTATTCTTCAATGGAATCAATCGTTTGAACAAATCCTGCATGCTCATAGCCGCACACCTTGAATCCGCTATCCATGTCGTCCACTACATCCTGCATACATGTGTAGCCCGTTTCACGCCTGTTCTCGACCAAATCAATCAATGTAGACGTTTTGACCAAGTACATATCCAAGGAGCTGCCGTTGTGACGCATTTCCGTTATATCACAACCGATACGGATATGACGTTCCAGTACGGGTTGATAATCGATGTTACATAACGTGAAGCAATTGCTGATCAGGGCGTACTCCTGGGTACTGCGTCTGAAGTAGTCCATATGATGGGCAAAGTGATTAAAGGACCCTACACCCTCTTCATTCGCTTCCAGTCCAGGAGCAGGAAAGAAAAACAAGCCATCCCGCTTCCGGTTCAGATCCCAGTTCTTGCCTGATCCGAGATGATCCATCAGGGATCTGTATTGAAACTTTGGAAAGATCGCAACGCTGCCGATATCGGAATTCACCATATTGGAAAGGACAAAGTCAATCAACCGGTATCTCCCGGCAATCGGAAGGGCCGCCAATGAGCGATGTAATAATAAATCCTCCAAGGAATCGTAGTAACTCGTAGCATCAATAACACCAAGCATCGTATTTTTCAAAACACTTCTCCTCCTCTAATGTTGTTAAGATGGTCTTGAACCTTATACTCTTTCCTGCTCCAGCAGTGCTTCAATGAATGATTCCGTCACGAGGATCACTTCATCGGATCCCTCTTCCGGCATGATGCATAAGCCCTTTGGAACTCTTACATTCGACGGCACGATCGCCTGCTCGATATAGACGTTTTCTTCAACGACAGCGTCCGGCATGATGACTGAACGACTGACATGCGCTCCTTTTTTCACCGTTGTTCCCTGGAAGAGGACAGACTTTTGAATCGTTCCTTCAATCGTACATCCTTCATTTACAAGAGATCCCTCTACAAGGGCTTCTTCTGAAATATATTGAGGAGGCTCATTCGGATTAACCGAATACACTCTCCAATCATGATCGAACAGATTCAGTTCATTCTGTTCATCTATTAGATCCATATTCGCTTCCCAAAGGCTCTTGACCGTACCGACATCCTTCCAATAGCCTTCAAATGGATAAGCCATCAGTTTCTTCTTTTCATCAAGGAGGAGAGGAATGACATCCTTCCCAAAGTCATGGCTTGAGTCCGGATTCCGTTCATCCATCTCCAAATAATCCTTTAGCACGGAATAATTGAAGATGTAAATGCCCATCGAGGCAAGATTGCTTTTCGGGAAAGGCGGTTTTTCTTCAAACTCCGTGACACGCATATCCTCATTCGTGTTCATCAGTCCGAAACGACTCGCTTCATCCCAGCCCACTTCAATGACTGAAATCGAGACATCCGCTTTTTTCTCGATATGATAATCAAGCATTTTACTATAATCCATTTTGTAAATGTGATCACCCGACAGAATCAATACGTACTCGGGATCATATTGCTCAAGGTAATTCATATTTTGATAGATGGCGCTTGCCGTCCCCGTATACCAGCGCATCTCGGATGATTCAGCATATGGAGGCAGGACTGTCACCCCACCGTTTTTGCGGTCAAGGTCCCACGCACTCCCGATTCCGATATACGAATTCAATACCAAGGGCTGGTACTGGGTAAGAACACCGACTGTGTCGATGCCTGAGTTCGTACAATTGCTCAGGGTAAAATCAATGATACGGTACTTTCCTCCAAATGGTACGGCCGGTTTCGCCAGACTCTTCGTCAATGAACTCAACCTGCTCCCTTTTCCACCTGCTAATAACATGGCCACACATCTACCTTTTGCCATTACTCTTCTCCCCTTTCACTCGATTGGTCTTAAATAAACGGCTGCGTATGGTGGAATCGTCATTTCCACATACCCATCCCTTCCATGATACGGTTGATTGTGCACGGTAAGCGGGTTGGGGTTCACTTGATGGGAACCTCCAAACCTTCCATCATCACTATTCCAGATCTCTTCATACGAAGAAACCTTATCTACCCCCACCTTATACTGGTGATACACATGAGGACTGAAATTGCAGATCACCACAAGATGATCTCCCTTCTCTATCCCATAACGGATGAAAGAGAAAATCTGCTGCTCTGCATTATTTACGTCAACCCACTGGAACCCGTCTGAACGATGATCCATCTGAAATAATGGTTCAGCACCTTTATATAAATGCATAAGCTCTTTAAAATATGAATTGAATTTGTGATGAAATTCGTAATCCAGTAAATGCCAATCCAATTCCTCAAGGTCCTTCCATTCTGAAAACGGGGCCAGTTCACTTCCCATGAACAGAAGCTTTTTACCTGGATGAGCCATCATGAAGCTCAGAAGCAACCGATATTGAGCAAATTTCTGCCAGTAATCCCCGGGCATTTTATTTAATAACGACTTCTTCCCATGCACCACTTCATCATGGGAGAAGGGAAGAACATAATTCTCTGAAAAGGCATATAACAGTGAAAACGTGATGAGAGAATGCACATGCCTTCGTTCAGATGGATCGGTTTCCATATATTTAAGGACGTCATTCATCCATCCCATATTCCACTTATAATTAAATCCCAGTCCTCCATAATGAACGGGAGACGTCACCTGTGGCCAGTCCGTAGAATCCTCTGCAATCATCAAAATCGAAGAATCAAACTCAAAAACGGCCTTGTTCAAGTTTTTCAAAAACTGTATGGCGCCTTCATTCGGGTTAAGCTCACCCTGATTCGCCCAATAGATGATGTTCGCCACCGCATCGATCCTGAAGCCATCGATATGATACTGATCCATCCAGAAGCGGGCGTTTGAAATCAGGAAACTCCTCACTTCCCCTTTACCTAAATCAAAGTTCGCCGTTCCCCACGTATAATTCTCCCGGTCCCTTTCCTCACTGTACTCATAGGCGAACGAACCATCGAACTTATATAACCCATGCGCATCCTTACAAAAATGACCTGGGACCCAATCCAGGATCACGCCAATATTATGTAAATGACATTCATTCACAAATGCCATCAAATCATGTGGTGAGCCGTAGCGACTGGTAGGGGAATAATAACCCGTACCCTGATAACCCCAAGACCGGTCAAATGGATGCTCCGTGACAGGCAGCAGCTCAATATGGGTGAATCCCTGCTCCTTCACATGGGGAATCAATTGCTGCGCTAATTCCCTATAAGATAGAAACGTTCCTGCTTCCTTCTTCCACGTACCTAAATGGACTTCATAAATCGCCATTGGCTTGTCGTAGATGGTAGTGGATGAACGGTTCTCGAGCCACTTCTCATCTTCCCATCGAAAGCCATCCAGCTCATACACGACGCTTGCCGTATGAGGGCGCTTCTCAGAGGCAAACCCGTACGGATCCGCCTTCAGCTTCTTTGCACCCAGGGGAGTCGTAATCTCATACTTATACGTTTCTCCCGTCAGGTCTTGATCGACTCGAATCGTCCACAAACCTTCACTATTCCGCTTTTTTAGATCATATCCATTCCCATTCCATTGATTAAAGGACCCCACCAATGAAACATGCCTTGCTTTCGGTGCCCAAACGCAAAATTCTGTATAGGTCCCAGTGGAATCCCTTCTCACATGTGCACCCATAAACTGATAGGCCTGCTGCAAATTTCCCTCATGAAACAAAAACACATCGTAATCTGTTATGGTCATTGCGTTCATCATCTCACCTACATTTTTTCAATCTACATAACTACTTTCTCACAACATCACCAAAATCCTCTTTATAATCGTCGTTCAATTACGACAATTTACTACATGCATATATGAAAAAGCGGTTTATTTGGAAAGTTATTCTAAATGGTAAGGTTTACATTGTAAAAACATAGGGGAAATACGTTGAATTCTTAGCGGAATTTGTCGAAAGTTTTTTCATGAAAAAAGCTAAAATATGTAGGGAATATAGAAGGATTCCGGTATTTTGTATAAGATTTTGGTTGGTTGGAAGATGAAGCAGCTGTGTCGAATAAAGGGAGGAAAGTGGTGTTTGATGACCTTGTTTTTCGATGATCACTGACCTTCTCTTCCGCACTGGAAAATTTGATTTGTATGAAGTGAAGTTGATAATAAAACGGGGGAAGTGGATCATATACCGGGAAAGTCGATAATATATCGGGGAAAGTCGATAATATATCCAATGACGCAGAAACCAGGAACATATTTTTTCATATAAAGCATGCTTATATCAGCTTCATTTCAAGCCAAAGTACTACTTTGTACAACAAAAAAAGACTATCAAGAATGATAGTCTCTTCATAATGACCCATACGGGATTCGAACCCGTGTTACCGCCGTGAAAGGGCGGTGTCTTAACCGCTTGACCAATGGGCCTAAATGGCGGAGAAGGAGGGATTTGAACCCTCGCGCCAGTTGCCCGACCTACACCCTTAGCAGGGGCGCCTCTTCAGCCACTTGAGTACTTCTCCAAATATGGCTCCGCAGGCAAGATTCGAACTTGCGACCGATCGGTTAACAGCCGATAGCTCTACCACTGAGCTACTGCGGAATAATGAAATGGTGGGCCTAAGTGGACTCGAACCACCGACCTCACGCTTATCAGGCGTGCGCTCTAACCAGCTGAGCTATAGGCCCAAAAAATAAATTGGAGCGGGTGAAGGGAATCGAACCCTCATCATCAGCTTGGAAGGCTGAGGTTTTACCACTAAACTACACCCGCAATAAAAAATAAAATATGGGGCGACTGATGGGAATCGAACCCACGAATGCCTGAACCACAATCAGGTGCGTTAACCACTTCGCCACAATCGCCATAATGTGTCTAAATAAAAAATGGTGGCTCAGGACGGAATCGAACCGCCGACACATGGATTTTCAGTCCATTGCTCTACCAACTGAGCTACTGAGCCTTACTTAGTTTTGAAAAAAATAATACCATTATCTTTTAATGAAAATGGCGGTCCGGACGGGACTCGAACCCGCGACCTCCTGCGTGACAGGCAGGCATTCTAACCAACTGAACTACCGGACCAAAGCTTTTTGCGTTAGCAAAATAGGTTTCATTACCTTCGCGCTAGCGAAAATAACTATCCATACGTGACTCATCGCGAATTATCAAGTTCCTAATTCATAAACAAATCAAAATGGTATTGCGGGGACAGGATTTGAACCTGCGACCTTCGGGTTATGAGCCCGACGAGCTACCGAACTGCTCCACCCCGCGACGATAAAATATATTTAAGTGTCCACTATCCCATTGTGTATCGCGTAGAACCACCCCGACTTCAGTAAGCTTATTCAAGTTGCTGCTCAGTCGGTGCGCTGATGTAGACGCTCCGAAGATTATTCGGTCGTGCTCCACCCCGCGACGATAAAATATAAAAGATAATATGGAGGAGGAAGGGGGATTCGAACCCCCGCGGGCTGTTACACCCCTGTCGGTTTTCAAGACCGATCCCTTCAGCCGGACTTGGGTATTCCTCCGTAATAAAAATGGTACTTGGTGGACCTTGTAGGACTCGAACCTACGACCGGACGGTTATGAGCCGTCTGCTCTAACCAACTGAGCTAAAGGTCCCTAATGGTAGCGGCGGAGGGGATCGAACCCCCGACCTCACGGGTATGAACCGTACGCTCTAGCCAGCTGAGCTACACCGCCAAGAAACATATAACATAGTATTCAGTTTCACTTTCGCAAAACATATAGGATTTTTTGCTGTGCAAACATCAATGAAGATTATTTTGCTGGTGCAAAAAATCTTGGTGGAGCCTAGCGGGATCGAACCGCTGACCTCCTGCGTGCAAAGCAGGCGCTCTCCCAGCTGAGCTAAGGCCCCAAAGAAGGTGGTCGGGAAGACAGGATTCGAACCTGCGACCCCTTGGTCCCAAACCAAGTGCTCTACCAAGCTGAGCTACTTCCCGATATATGGCGCGCCCGAGAGGAGTCGAACCCCTAACCTTTTGATCCGTAGTCAAACGCTCTATCCAATTGAGCTACGGGCGCTAAATGAATTCTATAATAGTAACGTAAGGATAGATATTTTGCTTACGCAAATCAATGATGATTATTTTGCTTCGCAAAAAATCCTGGTGCCGAGGACCGGAATCGAACCGGTACGGTAGTCACCTACCGCAGGATTTTAAGTCCTGTGCGTCTGCCAGTTCCGCCACCCCGGCAAGTCTCTGGAGCGGAAGACGGGATTCGAACCCGCGACCCCCACCTTGGCAAGGTGGTGTTCTACCACTGAACTACTTCCGCAAAAGAAATGGTGCGGGTGAAGGGACTTGAACCCCCACGCCTTGCGGCGCCAGATCCTAAGTCTGGTGCGTCTGCCAATTCCGCCACACCCGCATTTATTTATGTTTTTCACATTGGAGAAAAACAATGGTAAGATATTTTGCCGAAGCAAAAATCAATGGTGAGCCATGAAGGATTCGAACCTTCGACCCTCTGATTAAAAGTCAGATGCTCTACCAACTGAGCTAATGGCTCGTCTCATAAAAAACCAAATGGTGCCGGCAAGAGGACTTGAACCCCCAACCTACTGATTACAAGTCAGTTGCTCTACCAGTTGAGCTACACCGGCGTGTAAGATCCTTTTATAAATACTGCTTAATGAAAGTAGTTCACCGGAGCAGTTTAAGGAAAGATATTTTGCTGGCGCAAAAATCTTTGGTGGAGGATGACGGGATCGAACCGCCGACCCTCTGCTTGTAAGGCAGATGCTCTCCCAGCTGAGCTAATCCTCCATGGTATATAGCCTGGCGACGTCCTACTCTCACAGGGGGAGATCCCCCAACTACCATCGGCGCTGAAGAGCTTAACTTCCGTGTTCGGCATGGGAACGGGTGTGACCTCTTCGCCATTGTCACCAGACTATGTCTTGTCTCTTTTTTAGGACAAGTATTATTATATCGTGTAGATATAATTTTTCAAGGCTTTTTTATATTTTCGTATAAAATTATTCCCTGAAAACTAGATAAAGAATTGATGTCAAGAAAGCCGAATATCGACCAATTGTTGTTCATTAAAATAATGACTCTTTGTGGTTAAGTCCTCGATCGATTAGTATCAGTCAACTCCACATGTCGCCATGCTTCCATCTCTGACCTATCTACCTAGTCATCTTCTAGGGATCTTACTCACTTACGTGATGGGAAATCTCATCTCGAGGGGGGCTTCATGCTTAGATGCTTTCAGCACTTATCCCTTCCGCACATAGCTACCCAGCGATGCCTTTGGCAAGACAACTGGTACACCAGCGGTGCGTCCATCCCGGTCCTCTCGTACTAAGGACAGCTCCTCTCAAATTTCCTGCGCCCACGACGGATAGGGACCGAACTGTCTCACGACGTTCTGAACCCAGCTCGCGTACCGCTTTAATGGGCGAACAGCCCAACCCTTGGGACCGACTACAGCCCCAGGATGCGATGAGCCGACATCGAGGTGCCAAACCTCCCCGTCGATGTGGACTCTTGGGGGAGATAAGCCTGTTATCCCCGGGGTAGCTTTTATCCGTTGAGCGATGGCCCTTCCATGCGGAACCACCGGATCACTAAGCCCGACTTTCGTCCCTGCTCGACTTGTAGGTCTCGCAGTCAAGCTCCCTTGTGCCTTTACACTCTGCGAATGATTTCCAACCATTCTGAGGGAACCTTTGGGCGCCTCCGTTACTCTTTAGGAGGCGACCGCCCCAGTCAAACTGCCCACCTGACACTGTCTCCCACCCCGATAAGGGGCGCGGGTTAGAATTTCAATACAGCCAGGGTAGTATCCCACCGATGCCTCCACCGAAGCTGGCGCTCCGGTTTCCAAGGCTCCTACCTATCCTGTACAAGCTGTACCAAAATTCAATATCAGGCTACAGTAAAGCTCCACGGGGTCTTTCCGTCCTGTCGCGGGTAACCTGCATCTTCACAGGTACTATAATTTCACCGAGTCTCTCGTTGAGACAGTGCCCAGATCGTTACGCCTTTCGTGCGGGTCGGAACTTACCCGACAAGGAATTTCGCTACCTTAGGACCGTTATAGTTACGGCCGCCGTTTACTGGGGCTTCGATTCGCACCTTCGCTTGCGCTAAGCACTCCTCTTAACCTTCCAGCACCGGGCAGGCGTCAGCCCCTATACTTCGCCTTACGGCTTCGCAGAGACCTGTGTTTTTGCTAAACAGTCGCCTGGGCCTATTCACTGCGGCTCTCTCGGGCTTGCACCCTACCAGAGCACCCCTTCTCCCGAAGTTACGGGGTCATTTTGCCGAGTTCCTTAACGAGAGTTCTCTCGCTCACCTTAGGATTCTCTCCTCGCCTACCTGTGTCGGTTTGCGGTACGGGCACCTTTTTCCTCGCTAGAGGCTTTTCTTGGCAGTGTGGAATCAGGAACTTCGCTACTATAATTCGCTCGCTATCACAGCTCAGCCTTCGCGATGACGGGATTTGCCTCATCATCAGCCTAACTGCTTAGACGCACATATCCAGCAGTGCGCTTACCCTATCCTCCTGCGTCCCCCCATTGCTCAAACGGAAAAGAGGTGGTACAGGAATATCAACCTGTTGTCCATCGTCTACGCCTATCGGCCTCGACTTAGGTCCCGACTAACCCTGAGCGGACGAGCCTTCCTCAGGAAACCTTAGGCATTCGGTGGATGGGATTCTCACCCATCTTTCGCTACTCATACCGGCATTCTCACTTCTAAGCACTCCACCAGTCCTTACGGTCTAGCTTCGCAGTCCTTAGAACGCTCTCCTACCACTGACACCTAGAGGTGTCAATCCACAGCTTCGGTGATACGTTTAGCCCCGGTACATTTTCGGCGCAGAGTCACTCGACCAGTGAGCTATTACGCACTCTTTAAATGGTGGCTGCTTCTAAGCCAACATCCTGGTTGTCTAAGCAACTCCACATCCTTTTCCACTTAACGTATACTTTGGGACCTTAGCTGGTGGTCTGGGCTGTTTCCCTTTCGACTACGGATCTTATCACTCGCAGTCTGACTCCCATGGATAAGTCTTTGGCATTCGGAGTTTGTCTGAATTCGGTAACCCGATGA
>NZ_CP096886.1:4125000-4409168 GCF_024195245.1 Rossellomorea sp. KS-H15a
TCCTCGGAGCAGGTGTCATCCTTCGCAAAGGAAACGATAGTATTTCAGGTTTGACCACTGCCGCGATGATTTGGGGGGCGGCAGGAATAGGGATAGCCGTCGGTGCAGGCTTTTATTTCGAAGCAACTGCAGTGGTCATCCTTTTGATCGTATCCGTTGAAGTGGTCCCGGTCATCATTACTTACTTAGGCCCAAAACGTTTGAGGGAAAAAGAATTGTCCCTTCGCGCCACGATAGCCGAGAAGAAGGAGATCAAGACGATCATTGAGAAAATCAAAGCCGAAGAAATCACTATTGAAAATATCCGGATCAAAGACTTAAAGAATCAGCACCATCTATTAGAATTAAAGATCATTGTCGATTTCAGGAAAAAGACGGTAGACATTTACTACACCATTTCAGAGATAGAAGGAATCAAGGATGTAGAGATTGAGAGCTTATAAACGCAAGAAAGAACGAGGGAAAATCCCCTCGTTCTTTTATTTGTCCTTCTCTATTTTACTGGTTTCTTCAAGAAGCCTACCATCAGCGCTGTGATGACGGAGCCGATCAGAACCGCCAGTAGATATAAGAACGGATTTCCTTCCACTACAGGGAAGACGAATAATCCTCCATGAGGTGCTGGTAAACCGATCCCGAAGAACATGGTCAGCGCCCCTGCGATCGCCGATCCTGTCACAATCGAAGGAATCACACGGAATGGATCCGCTGCTGCAAATGGAATCGCACCTTCTGTGATAAAGGAAGCGCCCATAAAGTAAGCTGCTATACCTGCTTTTCGCTCATTGTCATTGAACTTCTTCTTAAATAAGGTTGTAGCCATGGCGAGTCCTAATGGAGGAACCATCCCTCCTGCCATGATGGCCGCATGGGGAGCCAGGTTACCGCCTTCTATCATGGCGATACCGAATGTGAAGGCAGCTTTATTGATGGGACCTCCCATGTCGACAGCCATCATTCCACCCAGGATCAACCCGAGCAATATCAAGTTCCCTGTTCCCAGCCCGTCAAGCCAGTTCTGTATGCCTGTATTGACTGCACTCAGAGGTTCAACCAGGAATTGAAGCATGATCACACCTGTGATAAAAATACCAAGCAACGGATAAATGAGTACCGGCTTGATTCCTTCCAGTGCGGAAGGGAAATTCTTCGTTAAACGTTTGATTCCAAGTACGACATAACCGGCTAAGAAACCGGCAATGATTCCGCCTAAGAATCCACTTTGACCCGTTGCCGCAATCAATCCGCCCACCATACCAGGGGCAAATCCCGGTCTGTCGGCAATACTCATGGCAATGAATCCTGCAAGGACTGGAACCATCAGGTAAAAGGCATTGCCTCCACCGATCGTATTCAAGATCGCTGCAAACTCATTATACTCGGGAGAATCAGGGTTCGCTGACTGGATGCCGAATAAGAATGAGATGGCAATCAGGATCCCTCCCCCTACCACGAATGGAAGCATGTTGGATACACCATTCATGAGATGCTTATAGAACCCTGATTTTTGCTTTTTCTCAGAGCCCTTGTCGGAATCTTTCTCCTGCTCTCCCCCTTTATATACCGGGGCATCCTGTGTCATAGCTTGATTCAATAGTTCTTCAGGACGCCTGATCGCTTCGGCCACTGGGACTTCGATGACGTGTTTTCCTTCGAACCGGTTCATTTCCACTTTTGTGTCAGCTGCGACAATGATGGCTATGGCACTTTCAATGTCCTCTTGTGTCAGGACGTTCTTCGCCCCTCCTGAACCATTCGTCTCTACCTTCAGGTTCACATCCATCGTTTTCGCCTTAGCCTTTAAAGCGTCGGCTGCCATATACGTATGAGCGATCCCTGTGGGACATGCCGTTACAGCAAGGATTTTCCCACCCGGAGCAGACGTTTCAACCGTTGTCTCTTCTTCCTCACCATCATGGGCATTAATGATTTCCAAAACCTCTTCTTCCGTACCTGCGTTCAACAGTGCTTTCCGGACGTCCACATCCATCAGCATGGACGACAGGCGACTGAGTGCTTCTAAATGGGTTTGATTCGCCCCTTCAGTCGCGGCAATCATGAAGAACAAATGAGCTGGTTCGCCATCAAGAGATTCATAGTCAACACCCGCTTCTGATTTTCCGAACGCAATTGCAGGTGATTTCACAGCGGATGTTTTCGCATGGGGAATCGCAATCCCTTCCCCGATCCCCGTTGTACTCTGTGCTTCCCGATTAAGGATTGCTTTCTTGAATTCATCACGGTCCTGCAATTTACCACTTTGATCCAAAACGGATACCAACTCGTCTATGACTCCGTTTTTCGAATGAGAAGACACATGGAGCTGAATCGTATTCTTTGTCAGTAATTCCGTTATTCTCATTTTGAATTCCCCCTCTATATGTTTGTAATCTGAATGTCTTCGAATAATCTTTCCACGTGTTCAGAAGAACAGAGACCAATGGAATAGGCTGTCGCCGATCCGGCTGAGGTACCCAAGCGGAACGAATCCTTCACGCTCCATCCCCTCGACAGGCCGGCAAGGAATCCTGCGACCGTTGAATCCCCTGCACCGACCGAGCTTTTCAATTCCCCCTTAGGTACAGAGGAATAAAACACTTCATCTTCAGTCAGGAGAAGTGCACCTTTTTCAGCCATGGACACCATGACGTTTTCAACTCCGGTATCCTTGAGTTTCTTTCCGTAATGGACTGCTTTTTCGATAGAGTCGATCTCTACATCAAACATTTCCCCGAGCTCATGATGATTCGGCTTGATGAGGAAAGGCTCTAAGGGCAGGACCGGTTCGATCAATTTTTTCTCAGCATCGATGATCACTTTCGTCCCTTGTTTTTGACATCGTACGGCAATCTCCTGATAAAATGTTTTCGGAACCGAACCAGGTATGCTTCCTGCAAGAACAATCATGTCATCTGCCGACAAGGAAGATATTTGATCGAGCAGCTCCCGTGTATGCTCTTCATTGATGGATGGCCCGCTCCCGTTTATTTCGGTCTCATCATCCGCCTTCACCTTGACGTTTATGCGAGAGGCTTCCTCTACCTCGACAAACTCTGTCCTGATATCCTCTTGATTCAAAAATTGTTTAATGTACTCTCCCGTATATCCCCCTGCAAATCCGAGAGCCACACTATCCACATTCAATAGGTGTAAAACGCGGGAGACATTGATCCCCTTTCCCCCTGGAAAGGCACTTTCTGCACTGCTCCGGTTAAGACCGCCTTTATGGAATGAGTCCAGTTCCATAATGTAATCCACAGAGGGGTTCAGTGTTAATGTATAAATCATGCTGTCACAACCTTTATCGTAGTTTGATTCTTCATCGCCGTATCATGTTCTTCATCCAAATTGTTCGTTATGATCATCGCCTTGTCGAGATCGACTATTTTACTGAAAGCAATCTCTCCAAATTTCGAATCGTCGGCAAGAAACATCGCTTCTCTTGATAACTCTATGGCCATGCGCTTCACCTGGGCCTCTTCCGGATCAGGCGTCGTGAAACCATATTGTGCATGAACGCCGTTTGCTCCCATAAACGCTTTATCAAACCGGTATTGACGAATGGCATCCAGTGCCCCACTGCCGACCATCGCTCTCGTAACGGGCTTGACGTACCCACCGATCATATACGTCTTAATCCCTTTCTGAAGCAGGGCTTCCACATGGGTCAATCCATTCGTGACGACGACAATGTCTTTTTCAGGAAGATGATCGATCAGACTCAAGGTCGTCGTACCGGCATCCAGATAGATGCAATCCCCATCTTCCACAAGAGAGGCTGCGTATTGGCCGATTATTTGTTTTTCATGAAGGCTTTTGGATGATTTTTCAGAAACGCTCAATTCCTTCAATTTCCCTTGCAGCTTCGATGCTCCGCCATGGACCCGTTTCAGGAATTTTTCCTGTTCAAGCTGTGTTAAGTCCCTGCGAATCGTTGACTCTGAGGCATTCGTTGCATCCACGATATCCTGGATCTTAATCGCACCCTTCTCCTTCAATAAGTTTAATATAACTCGATGACGTTCCTCGGTTAACATGGTCTCTCCTACTTTCTCCGATCGTTTGTTACCTTTATTATAATGAGAACGGTTACAAAAATCAATCATTTTTAATCAAAAACAATCACAATCAATCATATTTCATTCATAAATGAGCATCAGTTGGCTAGCCCAGGGTGGGTTTGCCTGTTGAATCAGCTTTTATATTTACCTGTCAAAATCGGTTATATATTTGACAGGCAAAATCATCGGTATTTTCTCCTGTTGAAACCCTTCCTCTTTTCAGCTGCTGATTTCCCCGACATAATCAGCAGCTGAACTTACAACCCCTACCCACAACAAAAAAAGCCAGCCCCCTCACCATCATGGTGAAAGGACTGGCTTAATATTCCCGAATTACTCGTGAGACTCTTCCTGAGAAGCTTCAGGATTTTCTGCACTTTTCGGATTCGGGTTTATATATTGATAATCTGAACGATCGATTTGCTTATAGCCTTCTGGCTTGTAGAAACGAAGTAAGTCTTCATAGACTACTTTATCTGAAAGCTCAAGACGTTTCGTAGCTTCTTTAGAAGCTTCTTCACATGCGTTGCTTCCTTCTTCTACAGGTTGACCCGTTTCGTTATTATAACATACTCCTTTGATATCAGAGTATTCAGGTGTGATGACGTCTCCATTACGGAAAGGAACGATCTGTTTACGATCTTTGGACAATAAGTCCTGACCGAAACTGATGTAGTCCTTGTTATCCACACCAAGAAGGTTGAATAGTGTTTCACGTACATCCACTTGACCACCGTATGTGTGGTTGACTTCACCTTTTACTCCTGGAGCAATGATGAATAAAGGAACGCGTTGAAGCTGTGCATTTTTGAAATCTGTGATTTCTTCGCCTGTGACTTGTTCCATGGCTCTATTGTGGTTTTCTGAGATACCATAGTGATCACCGTAAAGGACGATGACGGTATCATCATATAGTCCACTTTCTTTCAGATCATTAAAGAATTGTTCCAATGCAGAATCCATATAGTTGGCCGTTTGGAAATAACGGTTCACTACACCATCGCCAAATTGGCCCGGTTCGAAGTCTGTATCATTTTCATGACGATCGAACGGGAAGTGGTTCGATAGTGAAATGAATTTCGTATAGAACGGCTGTGGTAATTCTTTAAGCATCGGCATGGACTCTTTGAAGAACGGCTTATCCTTTAATCCGTAAGGAAGCTGCTCTTCAGGTTTACTCATATCATAATACGTTGCATCGTAGAACTCATCATAACCCATCGTACGATACATTTCAGAACGGTTCCAGAACGTTTTATAGTTTCCGTGGAACGCAGCTGAAGTATATCCTTCACCTTTTAAGATTCCAGGTGCTGATTGTAACGTGTTATTGGCGTTCGTCATGTAGACGGCACCCTGAGGTAAACCGAATAATCCATTTTCCATGATGAACTCGGCATCGGATGTCTTCCCTTGACCCGTCTGGTGGAAGAAGTTATCGAAATAGATCGCATCTTCTTTTTCCACTAGGGAGTTAAGGAATGGTGTTACCTCTTGACCATCGATTTCTTTCCCTATTACAAAGTTTTGCAGGGATTCCATCGATACATAAATGACGTTTTTCCCTTTTGCTTTACCGAAATACTCAGGGTTCGGATCCACTTTATTTGCTTTTACATAGTTCTCTACTTCTGATACTTCATTGCTGTCTGCCAGGGCACGCTTGGCAGATGTCTTAGAGTTCTGGATCACATCATAAATCGTGAAGTTGTGAGTACCAAGATACTTCACAAGATAGTTACGGTCAAAGCTTCGTGTCAATAGTTCCGGACGGTCGATCTCTGCAAGACCAAGGTTCAGTAAGAATACAAGGACTGCCGATGTCATGACCGCGAATACTGAACGGAAGCGTAATTTTTCCTGTGGCTTCACTTTCTTCATGATCATCAGTCCGATGATAATGAACAGGTCAGAGAAGTACAGGATATCGATAGGACTCAATAGTTCCAGTGCACTTCCGCCAAGTCCGTTATTCGTCTTCGCCTGAAATAATACCGGGACTGTAATGAAGTCATTAAAGAAACGATAGTACACGACGTTCGCATACAGGACAAAGGACATCAGGAAGTTGATGACGATGAATGCAATATACCGTCCCTTGCCTTTCCAGAATAATGCGAGAGCAAAGAATAGGAGCGCTGAACTTAATGGGTTAAGAAATAAAAGAAAATGCTGAAGCGCATTTTGTATTCCGAGATTAAATTCAGCTAAATATACCGCGTAGGTCTTGATCCAAAATAATACGACGACTGTAAAGAAGAACGATAACTTCCCAGTGCGCATATCTTCAAACTGTCTTTTAAAGAAGTTCATACTTCATCACCTTTTTATTGTATTTAATTTGTAGCACTTATGAGCATCATTTGATTAAGGAATTGTTAAGCGAATGTAAATCCATTCGAATCAACAACGAGTATTATAACAAAAATTGATTTCATGTGTATAACAATTTGCGGTAATTGTATCAAAAATATTTCATGGGGATTCGACAATCACCGCTGATTGCGGTGTGGAATCCATATCAGACAAGGGTTGAGGAATTTTGAACAAGAAGTGAACGGCCCATATATTCCCACTCTTGTGGTTGAATATACTACCATTGTTAAAATTATCCGCGTTTTGTTTACTCAGTGTAAACTAATTCCCCATATATCTTTACGTAAAACATCAATATCTAATGAAATTATTCCCAGTAAGTCAGGTGTCTTCTCCTTTATTATGCTCCACCCTTACATATTTACCTTTTGAAAATCGGACTTATCGAGCCCTTTCACTTTGTTTTCCTTCACCTGGCGGTAGGCCGCTTTGAATTTCTTTTTATAGTAGGATTGTCCGCTCGTTGCCTGGACATATCCTTCTATCATGAACGAAACCGATAGCATCGTCGCGGAAAAAAATAGGATCGGCGTCAACGGGATCCACGGTGACCCTTGTAGATAGCGGAAGGAATCGCCTATCAGACCGGACCATTCATACGTAATCGATCTTGGAGGGTCATGTACCATCTGATAGTCCACGTCCGTCCCACCCAGGAATAAGGTGAGCAGCCCAAGATGTATGAAAATGACGAGCGTTTGCATGAATTGCTGCCCCAGTAAAATCACGAGCTTTTCTTTCATGGAAGGTAAGATATGCTTAAAGATGATCCTCCACTTCCCTGCCCCCAGTGTTTTCGCACTCAAAATGAATTCCTGCTTGTACACTAAAGACACTTCATTTCCAAGAAGCGCAGACAGGATCGGGACGATAAGGAAGGTTAATATGAGAATTTCGATGACGAACCGCTCCACGATGGAAGTGGAAAATCCTTCGAACGGTTCCCAAAGGACCGGCTCCAGCAAAAAATACGCAAGAATCGTCAAAGGGATGTAGTGGAAGGAATCGACCCAGCCATTGATGTACTTCTTGTACTTCATCAGGAAGGTTCCCAGTATCAAACCGAGGGGAACCGATAAAAATACCCGTAAGAAAGCAATCACAAAGGCCGTTAAGATGGTATATTTTGCCCCGATGATGATTTTACCGAGCATGTCAAGGCCCTGGGCATCGGTCCCGAATGGAAATAACCACTTCGGTGAAATAGGCGAAGATTCCACGACGACTCCTTCTACAGAGATAAAATACAGCCTTCTGACTTCGTTCCCCCATATAAACGAATACAAGAAGCTTGAAGCAATCATCACAAAAATAAAGGTTAATCCAATAAGAAAGAACGGATTTTTCCATACGCTTTTTTTCATATTAAATTTCCTCCCCCTTGTTGGCTTTTTTAGAGAGAATCATTTCTCCCACCGTATAAAAAACAAACAGAGGAATGAAAATCGAAAGAATGGCGATCGTAAACATCTTCGGCTGTAACGTCGACTTCAGGAAACGGGTAATCCCGGCGATATTGAACAAAAGCTCCAGGACGAACAAATTGGAAAGCATGAACCACACCGTTTTCTTCGATTGAAAAAAAACGGAGATGATGGCATTCCTTAATATATGGAAGGTTAAGATCACCAGTTTCCCCAAACCGATTGATTGAGCAAGTGTCACATAGTCTTTTCCTTCTTCCCTTTCAAATGAAAGGATTGAAATCCGAAACAGCTGGACCGTAGGCAATATCGCCAACACAAGGATGGGAAGAAGATATGCCTTTTCTGTCGCCACGGAAGCAATTTCAAAAAATAAAATGCCCGTCTGCTTATAAAGAAAGAGGACAAGAAGCTGAGAAAGCAAGATGACCAGCACATCCGGTATTGATTCGAATAAATATAGGAAGAATTTGATTCGATTTCGTTTTTTCTGTGAAAACAGCATGGTGAAGATCGTGAGGAGAATGCTTAAGAAACTTGCGAGAAGAAATGCGGAAAATAAAATGATGAGTGAATAGATGATCGGCTCCCATAAATAAGGAAACAGGCTGCGTTCCTGCTCTAAACCGATTACCTTATATGTTAAATCCCCGGCATGAAACAGGGCATATACGATTTCTTTTACCGATTGCCAATACGCCTGCAATCTCAATTCCCGCTCGCCAATACCCGAAAGCAGTACGGGCAGGCCGCCTATAAAAACGATTCCTATGATCGATAATAGGAATTTCACTACAATACCACCTATAAATTTCAACTCTCTGTCCCCCGTTTTCGATGTTACTTTTAATAGTATCATAGATCGGAAGGTTTTATACATTTTTTCCCTTTTATTTTCAAGCAGGCAAAAATAAAGACCGGAGTCCACTAAATGGACTCCGGTCCTTTCACAATCAGATTTTGGACAGTTCATTCAACACAAATGTTTCGACCACTTCTGCTACTCCGTCCTCCATATTGGAAGCTGCAACGTAATCCGCCTTCTCCTTAATGTCATCCGGGGCGTTACCCATGGCGACTCCGAGGCCGGCAAATTCAATCATGGTCAGATCATTGTAGCTGTCCCCGATGGCAATGACTTCCTCGGGCTTGATTCCCATTGGTTTGATCAGATAGTCGAGGCTGGCTCCCTTTGTGACACCCAGCTGGGTGAATTCCAGGAAGAATGGCTTCGATCGCATCACGCTTAGTTCACCATCAAGCTCGGCTTGGAGCTTTTTCTCCACTTCCGCCAAATGATCGGCTTCTTTCAACATAAGAGCTTTCACGACCGGGCCCGTGATCGCTTCCTTAAAATCCGGAACGACCTTCACCGGCAGGCCAGTCAGGTCACTTTCTATGGAAGCGAATGGATTCGTTTCTTCTACTATAATGGCATCTTCTGCATAAGTCAGAATACCTACATCTTCACGCTTACTTATATCATATAAGGAATGAGCCGTTTCAGCTGTAAGAGTTCGGCTGTATTTCTCTTCATTTGTCTTGCAATCAATGATTTTCGATCCATTGAAAGGTAGGATGTAGCTTCCGTAATGATCAAGTTTCAATTCTTCCGCTACCCATCGCATTCCCTGGGTTGGACGCCCAGATGCAAGGACGACTTTCACTCCGGCTTCCTGTGCCTGTATGAGAGCGTCTTTCGTACGTTTTGAAATCGTTTGGTCATTCCGTAATAATGTATCATCTAAATCAAGTACAATCATTTTATAGCTCATAAAGAACATCCTTTCAGGAAATCCATTTTTATATTATCTTACTATAACATTTACCTACATATTGAAAAAGAAAATAGACCGCCAGATTGGCCGTCTATTTCAAGTTTACATGTTTCAGATCCCATTTTCTAATGGTAAAAACAGCCTGATGTGACGTTTCAAATCGGACCGTATCATTGCTTGGTGATGGGTAGAATCGGGCTGTAAATGTTTCCTCTCCTTCATTGACGAATACTTCAATGGAAGACGTATCCACAAATAGCCTTAGTGAATGTAACGTCTTCACTGAGCATTGACGCTTCTCTACCACTCCATTCACAAAGCTTTTACGCTCAAGAGTCACGGTCTGTTCCCCTGAAGAATAAACAAATCTGATTCCATCTCCGACCGTAAAATCAAACCAGCCTTCAATAATAGAAAGATCACTCACTTCCAACTCAAAGGCTTTTCCCTTCACCCCATCGAGTTCGCGGGTTTCTTTATTTAATTCCACCCTCTGCCCGATCCCTGTTCCGACTCTTAAATCCTGCATTTCTTCAAGAGGCATCTGCCTTACCTTTCCGTCCACACATTTCAGCTCACGAGGGATCGTCATGGTATGAAGCCATTTATGTTCAATGGTGGGATGCTCCTGTTCGTTCTGATCCGGTACGCTCATCCATGCAAACAGGATACGTCTGCCTTTGTCGTCCAATGTCGTTTGCGGTGCATAGAAGTCGAACCCCCTGTCCAACTCTTCAAACTCCCCATGTTCAAATGTACCTGTTGCTGAATCGAATTGTCCGGCCACATATCCTGCCTGATAAACATTCTGATACTTCATCCCTGATGCATTTACTCCTTGAGGAGAAAAAATAAGGATGTCTTGGTCTCCCAGCGGAAACAGATCTGGACATTCATACATATAACCGAAGTCAGCAAGCCTGCCTTCCCCTCCACCTGTGAGGACACCTTGATAGTCCCACTTCACCAGGTCCTCTGATTGGAACAATGCGACAGCACCTTTTAATTCCCGTGTCTGGGCACCGACCACCATAAAAAAGGATCCATCCTGTTCCCACACTTTCGGATCGCGGAAATGGGCAGTAAATCCATCGGGCAGATGAACGACAGGTCCCTGTTTGTCAAAATGAAGGCTGTCTTCTGAAATCGCCAGGCACTGATAAGATTCGCGGTTCCCTCTTTCGTCCTTTACATTCCCTGTATAGTAGGCATAGATTTTACCGTCGTGTTCGATGGCGCTGCCTGAGTAACAGCCGTTTTTTTCATACCATTCTGATGGGGTGAGGGCGATTTCTTCATGGGTCCAATTGATTAAATCGCTGGAAGAGTAATGACCCCAGAACTTTGCCCCGTGTCCTGTCTTGAAGGGCATCCATTGATAGTACACATGATAGGTGCCTTTGAATTGGATGAACCCGTTTGGATCATTTAATAAGCCAACTGGAGGCATAAGGTGATAATGGAGGCGGTATGGATCTTTCTTTACCACATCCTTATGCTTTTCCATTTCTTCATAGGCTGCTTTTCGCAGCTGTTCATCCCTCGGCATCACACTTCCCCCTTTTTCAGATGAAGGCTGACTTCCTCCAGGGAGGGAAGGGCCGTCATCGCTCCTTTGGTGGAGGCGGTAAGTGCCCCTGACACGGCAGCAAACCTGGCCATCTCCGCTGCTTCTTCGATAGAGAGTGACTCTATCCTTCCCTGATATTCATGTAGTGAGTATAGAATCCCTGATACGAACGCATCACCGGCTCCTGTGGTGTCCACCGCTTTCACCTTCATGGCCGGAACATATTGTCGATCATCACCAATGCACACATAACTTCCTTCTGCTCCCATCGTAATGATTAAAAATGGGATATGGTAGGATGTCAGCTTCCTGATCCCGGCTTCGATCTCTTTTTCTCCTGTAATGAATTCGAGTTCTTCCTCAGAGATTTTCACGACGTCCGCTTCAGAAAGCATGCTCTTGATCATTGCCCTGGCGTTTTCTTCAGAATCCCATAAACCCAATCGTAAATTCGGATCATACGACACCAATAAACCATTCTCTTTCGCTACCTTCACCGCATGATGCGTTGCTTCCTTCGCCGGCGAGCTGATCATGGAGATGGAACCGAAGTGAAGGATCTTATGGGAAATGAAATCTTCTTCATCTATATCACTCACTTGGAGGAACCGGTCAGCACTCGGGTCGATATAAAAGTCGAAGCTGCGCTCCCCGCCTTCTCCATTCGTTACAAACACGACACCCGTACGAACGTCAGAAGTCAGCAGCATTTGATTGGTACTCACTCCATATTCCCGGAGGGTTTCATGAAGGAACCTCCCTAATACATCGTCTCCCACTTTCCCCAGGAAAGTAGACCTTGCACCCAATCTTGCGAGTCCTACCGACACATTTGCGGGAGCTCCTCCGGGACTTTTTTGATAGGTACTATTGTTTTTGTCTAACGGGATGAAGTCTATCAATGCTTCTCCCAGTGAAATAATTCCCTGTTTCATAGGGGATTCCTCCTTGTTTCATATAGGTTTTCTTTAAATATAGCAAATCCTTATCAGTCACGTGACTGATAAGGAAAATGATTTTTTTATTTTGTTTCTTCCTTCCAACCAAGCAATAAGGTTGCAATGAAGGCGCCTGCTACAGCGATGACAAAGCCAATTCCATAATTTAGAGGATCCTGGGCAATCGCAAACATCGGAATACCGGTGAGGCCGATTCCATTCGCCATCACATGGGTGAATACGACGTACGCGCCACCAAGCGCACCACCTATTGCCGCACCGATAAAGGGTCGACGATGCTTTAAATTCACTCCGAAGATAGCCGGTTCTGTAATTCCAAGAAAAGCAGATACCGCTGCAGGTACAGCGATTTCCTTCGTTTTCTTGTTTTTCGTCCTGAAGAAAACAGCAAGTGTCGCCCCACCCTGTGCAACGTTGGCCATGGCCCATATCGGAAGCAAATAGTTCCCTCCGATGTTCGATAACAGCTCAGCCTCGATGGCATGGAAGCTGTGATGAACACCTGTCAATACAATGGTTGAATACAGTCCTCCGAAGATAAGTCCCGCGATTGGTCCGGCTGTATTATAAACAACATCCAGAACCGTCGTAATACCATTACCAAGGATTCTGCCTAGCGGACCCACGACAAGCAGGGCGGTGAATCCTGTAAAGATGACCGTTAAGAATGGTGTCACCAACAAATCTATCGTATTTGGCACCACTTTGCGTAATCCCTTTTCTACCTTTGCCATGACGTAAACCGTCAATAATACTGGAATGACTGTTCCCTGATAGCCGAGCATTTCAACCCCGAATCCGAAGAAATCAAGTGTGGAGGGCTGTGCGTCAGCAAGACCCCAAGGATTCAATAATGCCGGGTGGGTCATAATTCCCCCGATGACCGCACCTAAATAACCATTTGCGCCAAATTCCTTCGCAGCACTCATCCCGATCAGGATCGGTAGAATAATAAACGCTGCAGAAGAAAACATATCGAGCATGACGAATAGACCGCTTTCAGGATCGACCCATTCATACGTTTTCATCAATCCAAGTAACCCCATCAACATACCAGCCGCTACGATGGCCGGGATGATTGGAACAAATATATTGGAAAGTGTACGGGCAAAGCGGGCAAACGGGTTCATCTTCCGTTTCGCTGCATCACTGTGTGTCTCACCCGTTGGTGACTTATCATCCATTGTTGCCCCGACAAGCGGTGCAAAATGTTCAAATACTTTGTTTACATTCCCAGTCCCGAAGATGATTTGGAACTGTCCGGAGCTTGAAAATGCCCCTTTCACTCCATCCAATTCTTCGATGGCACTCTTGTCTATCTGAGTTTCGTCATCAATGACGAGACGCAGCCGCGTCGCACAATGTGTAGCACTCACTACATTATTTTTACCGCCCAATAAAGGGACAAGCTTTTCAGCCACTTCACGATAATTCATTAAGAATCCCTCCTGTTTATTAAAGAAAATCAATAAAAAAAGACCCAGTACCCTTAAGAGGATAGAGGTAGGTCAAAGAGAGACGCTTACCATTATCGTCTTAAAGATTCTAGGTCTTGCCTGCATGATCAGTAACAATCCTACTGTATGAAATTGATTTGAGTTCATTTTACAAGATGTAAGCGATACCGTCAACCCATTCACTTTAACAAACGCTGAATATGAAGAGCTATGTACGCTACCTCTGATAGGGGAAATTGAATGCCATATTCTTCCTCCAGATACCCGGCAATTTGTTCAGAACATTCATACGCCAGCACATACTTCACTTGAATGAGGTCAAGCATATCCTCATCAATGGGGTCAAACTGATCCCCCTGTTCGATCCTGTTCAAAGCAAAACGGAGGTGGGTAATCAACCGTTGATAGTTGATGCTCGACTCCTCCACCTCTATGGACAAGATGGATTCCACCTGTTCCACAAAATCTCTCAGGATCGTTGCCTGCTTCAACGATTCACTCATAGACGGTGCATCCATCTTCGCCGTATGGACATGCAGGGCGATATGAGCTGCCTCATCATCGGGAATTTCAATGCCCAGTTTCTCTTTGATTTCCGCCTTTGCCCATGAACCCACTTCATACTCTTTTTTATAGAGCAGCTTGATTTCGTTTAACAATTTATTTTGAATGGGGATCCCCTGCTGAAGTCTTTCCAATGCAAATGAAAGGTGATCCGTCAAAGCGATATGGATATGATCGCTTAAAGGTGCATTCAGATGACCTTCTGCATAGCTAATGATGTTTTCAGCGATTTCAATATGCTCCTCCGGCAAGGTAGCCAGGAGTTGCTGGAATTTCTCGGATGATTGCTCATGAAGGACAAATATCTTCTCAATTTTATTCTTTGGGATGATATCATTCCTCTTTTTCTGAAAGGCAATCCCACTTCCCATCACAATCTTCTCCTGGGGTCCATCCACCACTACGACAGCATTGTTGTTAAGTATTTTAAAAATGCGCATACATATCCTCCGTACGGTTCATTAACCTTATGTTACACGAGTTGAAGGATAGATAACAAGATAAGTGTGGCGATACAACATTTTCTTGATACATGGTATGCTGAAAGAAAAACGGAAAGCGGGAACAGAATGATACCTACATATTTTGAGAAAATCCAGGAAAAACTTCACGAGGTGCAAACGAAAGAAGCCGACAGAATGGCCAGTCTTGCCCAACGCATTTCTTCCTGCATCCAACAGGACGGCATCATCCACCTTTTCGGGTGCGGCCACTCTCACATCCTCTCTGAAGAGGTGTTCTACAGGGCAGGTGGACTGGTTCCGATCAACCCGATCTTGATCGAGCCCCTCATGCTCCACGAAGGCGCCGTACGTTCTTCTCAATTAGAAAGGGCAGAAGGATATGCGTCTGAGTTCATGAGTGGGCAGGATATTCAGCCTCAAGACGTGATGATCGTCCTTTCCACCTCAGGAAAGAACCCCGTCCCTATCGACGTGGCGCTTCATGCAAAGGAAAACAGTACCTATGTCGCTTCCATCAGTTCCTTTGACTATGTAGAACAAGAAACATCCAGGCACCCGAGCGGGAAATTCCTTAGTGAAGTGGTGGATCTTGCCATTAACAACCACTCCGTCGTAGGGGACGCTGTTTTGACCCACGAACGGGTGGCTGTTCCATTTTCACCTTCATCAACCGTCATCGGCGCTGCGATTTTGAAGAGCATCATGGCCGGGGCCATCGAACATATGGCAGATGAAGGATATGAGCCGCCTATCTTCATAAGTGGTAACGTGGACGGTGCGGGTGATCATAACGAAAAGCTGATCGAGAAGTACCGAATGCGGATCCCCCTTTTAACAAAAGGACTGTAATCAAAAAAGGAGCAGGAACCCTATCATCATGGGTTCCTGCTCTTTTTTCACATTCTGTCCAGGTTGATCTTAAACTTATATTTATCCGCCCGATAAACGGATCGTACCAATTCAAAAGGGGTTCCATCTTCCAGGAAAGAATCCCGTTGGATGAAGAGCACCGGCTCCCCGCTTTTCACCTTCAGATGCTTTGTATCCGCTTCTGTCACAAGTGTCGCTTCCACTGATTGAGTGGCATGACTGATGTGAAGGTTTAACTCTCTTTCGATATAATGGTACAGGGATTTCTCCAATATTTCCTGATTCAATCCAGGAAGCAGCCTGACGGGTATATAACTCGTCTCCAAGGCCATCGGTTCGCCGTTTGCAAGGCGGATCCGCTTCATCGTATAAACTAGTTCTTCTTCCTCCAGAGAAAGAAGCTCCCGGATATCCTCCGATGCCGGGGAAATTTCGAAATGCAATAATTTATTGCCAGGCTCGAGTCCCCTGCTTTTCATATCTTCGCTAAAGCTTGTCAGTCCTTGGAGGCTTTGTTCGATTTTCCGGTGGGAGACGAATGTGCCCCGCCCTTTCTCCCTATATAAGACATTCTTATTCACCAGATTGGTAATCGCCTGTCTCACGGTCATCCTGCTGATTTTAAATGACTCAGCAAGCTCCCGTTCCGATGGCAGGGCGTCCCCCGGTTTTAGCTCTTCAGACTGTATTAAATGGTTAAGGTGTTCTTCTAACTGATAATACAAAGGAAGAGGAGAATTTTTATTAACCACGAACGGTTCTCCTTTCGATCTAACGGGTTTTATTTCATTATATCTGGCATGTATATAACAGACAACAATGCGATGAGGACAATCCCTGTCCTCTCCTTTATTTCAGCTTTCTCAGCTCGTCTGCGACAAATTCCACATCCGTTCCCACAATGACTTGAAGGTTCCGATTATTCACCTTCATCACACCTTTCGCCCCGTGAGCTTTTAACGCTTTTTCGTCTACCAGTGTGACATCATTGATTTCGAGACGTAATCGTGTGGCACAGTTATCAATGACGACCAGATTTTCTTTACCACCCAGATCTTGAAGGAAGTGAGAAGCCATGATTTCGTACTTACTATTCCCGACTGAACCTTTATCCGGTGCCACCACATCTTCATCATCTTCACGACCCGGAGTCTTCAAATTAAACGTCTTGATCAAGAAAGTGAAGAGCAGGAAGTAGATGATCCCGTAAAGAATTCCGACTCCAAGTAGCAGCCAAGGTTTTTGACCAATTTTGAAATTAAGGATGTAGTCAAAGGCACCCGCCGAGAAACCGAATCCATGATGAATGCCAAGTACATAGGTAACGACCATAGAGCTCGCCGTCAGGACAGCGTGAATCCCGTAAAGGACAGGAGATAGGAACATGAAGCTGAATTCTATCGGCTCAGTGATCCCTGTTAAAAAAGAAGTGACGGCGAGTCCGATTAACATCCCTGCTACATTGGCACGCAGATGTTTTTTGGCCGTCACGATCATGGCGAGACACGCTGCCGGAAGACCGAACATCATGATCGGGAAGAAGCCGGTCTGGAACGTTCCGGCGGTAGGATCCCCTGCAAAGAAGCGTGGAATATCCCCTTTCACGACTTCACCCGCTGCATCTTTGAATGTACCGAATTCAAACCAGACGAGGGTATTCAATACATGATGCAGTCCAACCGGAATCAGGAGACGATTCAGCAGGCCGAACACACCGACTCCCGCCGCACCTGCACCGATGATCCATTCACCGATGGAATTGATCCCGCTTTGGATCGGTGGCCAGATGATACCGAAGATCCCTGCGAGTACAACCATGGATGCTGCCGTCACAATCGGAACGAAACGTCTGCCTCCAAAAAATCCGAGCCATGCCGGAAGTTTAATATCATTAAAACGGTTATATAATAAGCCTGCCACGACTCCGGATATAATCCCTCCGAAAATCGCCATATTGGAATCGGGATCCAGGGCTTTTAAACCGCCCGTCAGTACCAAATAACCAATGGCACCGGCCAATCCGGCTGTACCATTTCCATCTTTCGAAAATCCGATCGCCACACCGATCGCAAAGATTAAAGCTAAATTCTTAAATATGGCATCTCCTGCTTCAGACATGAACGCGATTCCTAATAGATCATCCTGACCCAGGCGCAGCAATAAGGCTGCTGCCGGAAGAACCGCGATGGGAAGCATGAGTGATTTACCGATTCGTTGTAAAAAACCTAACATACTATTCTCTCCTTTAGTTTCAATTGAAAGCGCTTAGACAGAATCATATCATTAAAAAGGAATAGATGTCTATACCAATTTATTCATTGGGACTTATTGCTTTATAGGTTTGTATAGGTTCCCAAACTAATTTTACATGTAAAATATTCATTCAATCCTCTAACTGGTATAGACATCTATACTTACTGGTGGTATTGTAGAATGGTAAAGTACACAAGGAGTGATTTCAATGACCTCAAATATAGAAAAACTGCTGATACTGAATGGAACGATCTATGCAGAAGATAAAGTGTATGAAAAAGGCTATATCAAAATAGAAAATGGCATGATCACCGAATTGGGTGAACGCTCCCGTTTGACCGGTATAGAAGAGTTTAAAGTGATTTCCCTTCCCCATGGGTATAGTGTGGTCCCGGGAATGATAGATATTCATATCCATGGCGTAAATGGAGCCGATACCATGGATGCGACCAGGGAAGCCCTTGATACGATGACCGGGACTCTTCCGAAAGAAGGGACCACGAGCTTCCTCGCCACAACCATGACAGAAGAGTCCGAGTCAATCGAAAAAGCATTGAAGAATACTGCAGATTATATGGCCAATCATCAAAAAGGCGGTCAGGCGGAAATTCTGGGACTTCACCTGGAAGGACCGTTCATCAACCCTGACCGGGCAGGCGCGCAGCCTCTCGATCGAATTCAAAAGCCGAGTGTCGACATATTTAAACGCTGGCAGACACTCTCTCAGAACCAAATAAAATTAGTCACCCTCGCCCCCGAGCTTGATGAGGATCATGAACTGATCTCTTACTTAAAAGAAAACGGGATCATCTCTTCAGTGGGCCACTCCAGTGCAACCTTCGATGAAGTCGGGGAAGCCATCGACGCCGGCTTGTCCCATGTGACCCATTTGTTTAATCAAATGTCAGGCCTGCATCATCGTGAGCCCGGTATTGTCGGGGCATCCTTCCTTCGACAGGAACTGATGGTGGAATTGATTACAGACGGCATCCACGTCCGCCCTGAAGTGATTCAACTCGCTTTTAATCAGATCACAGATGAACGCTTGATCCTTATCACCGATTCCATGAGGGCGAAATGTCTGAAGAATGGTCAGTATGAGCTCGGCGGCCAGATGGTGACGGTCAAGGATGGGAAGGCTTTATTGGATGAGGACACATTGGCAGGAAGCGTCCTGAAAATGAAAGATGCTTTCACAAACATTCAAACATTCACAACGGGCGATATGAGGAGTGCCATTAAAATGACCTCAGAAAATCCGGCAAGGCAATTGAATGTGTTTAACCGGAAAGGAAGCCTTTCCCCCCTTAAAGATGCAGACATCGTCATACTGGACGAAAACAAAGATGTATATGCCACAATATGCAAAGGGAAAACAGCCTATCTTCGAGAGGATGAAACTCATGAAACTAATAGAAGTTAAAGACTACCAGGAAATGAGTCATGTCGCTGCGGACTATCTGTTATCCAAGGTGAACAAAAACAAAAAAATTACCCTGGGACTAGCCACAGGAGGCACACCCCAAGGTCTTTATAAAGCATTGATCGCTGACCATCAGGAAAATAACACCTCCTATCAGCAGGTGTCTTCTTTCAATCTGGATGAATACATCGGACTGTCCGGCGATCATCCCAACAGCTACTGTCACTATATGAATGAGAACCTATTCAATCATATTGATATCCCGTTAGAAAACACACATATTCCTTCAGGGAAAGCCGCCGATCTTGACGGGGAATGTGAAGCGTATGATGAAAAGATCCATTCCGAGGGAGGAATCGACCTTCAGGTACTGGGAATCGGAAGCAATGGACATATCGGATTCAATGAGCCGGGCACTTCTTTTGACTCTCCCACCCATATTGTCGAGCTTACACAATCCACCCGTGAGGCCAATGCCCGCTACTTCGATTCCATCAATGACGTGCCGACGCATGCGATTACAATGGGTATCGCCTCCATTTTAAAAAGCAAAGAAATCCTTCTTCTCGCCTCTGGCCACTCTAAACAGAAGGCATTAAAAAAGTTAGTGGAAGGTGAAATATCAGAGGACTTTCCTGCGTCTGTCTTGAATCGCCATTTGAATGTGACGGTGATCGCCGATAAGGAAGCACTGGCTCTGGTGAAAGATCATAAATTGATGACTAGATGAAAGGGTAAGGATGTAAAAATAAAGCATGAAAAAAAGCGGTGAACAATCCAATGTTCTCCGCTTTTTTTATCATGCAAACACCATTTGTACCCAATAGTATAACAGGAATAAAGTAAATACCGTTGCAGCGGGGATGACGATCAAGGAGACACTCAAGTAATCCTTCCAGTTGACTTTAATATGATTTTGTCTCAGGATATGCATCCAGATAAGTGATGCCAGGGTGCCTATTGGTAAAAGCAGGGAACCGATATCACTGCCGATGACATTGGCAAGATAAATGGTTTTAAGCGTTATGGGGTCCAGTCCCATTTCCGTCAATGTTATCGTCCCGACCATGAGTGCAGGGTGATTATTAAAGATATTTGAAAGAATCGAAACCAATCCCCCCATGGTGAAGCTCGCCTGCAGGAGTCCCTGGTTGACGATCGGTTCACAAAGCGCAACCAGCATATCCGTCAACCCTGCATTATGCAATCCATAAATGATGACATACATGGAAAACGCAAAGATCAGAATATGCCAAGGTGTTTTTTTCAATATATCCAATGGGTTAGTACCCAAATGGTACCATCTCCATAACAGGAGTACGGTTGATCCAAGTACCGCAACCAATTCAATCGGGATCGCAAAGAAGGAAGCGACGAAAAGGAGACAGCGCATGACGAAGACAAACAGTAGCACTTTCAACATGAAGGCTGTTCGCTTTTTCTTGGTTTCCACTGAAATCGTCCCTTTCAGTGGATGGAAATTCTTCGTGAAAAATCTCTCTTCCACATCATGTGTGGACCTTGGTAATGTCTTCGGTAATTTATTCTTTAATACGATGAACATCAGCACTGACATGAACACCAATCCTAATGTCGCAGGTACAAACATCATGGCCGTATGCATGTAGAGGGTCATATGAACAATCTCCAGTGCAATCAAGTTCACAATATTACTTACTCCAATCGGGGCACTAGAAGCGGTGGCAATCAGAGCACCACTCAATAGATACGGAATCATTTCATGGGGTTTTAGTCGAAGATTTTTAAGAAGCAGAATCAGGATGGGGGTTGTAATGAGAATACTTCCATCGTTATTGAATAACAGGGTCATGGTGAAACAAAGCAATTGAATGTACCAATATAAGCGATATCCTGAGTATTTAGACCATTTCACCATACGGGCAGCCACCCAGTGAAAAAAACCGAAGCTTTCTAAAATGACTGCCATGACAATGGTTGCCATGATCGTAATAGACGCCCCCCCTATTTTATCGATGATATCTGCAACGTCAGAGAAGGATACAGTCCCCATCATAAAGATGATCAACGCCCCTACTGATGCAGGCCATGCCTCATTCATCCCACCGGGCCTCAAAAAAATCACTACCATCGTCATCACGAATACAAATATCGTCATTCCTATCGTGAAAGACATATTTATTCTCCTTTCTAAATGATCGGCATGCACAGTTTGATCTGCATGTCCCATTCCCTATATGTATATTCACCCCTATAGAAGTGGACTGGTTTTTCACCTAAATCTAGCAAAATGTATGTTTGTCACTCTAGTATATTTGCCGGTCCGTGACAGGTGCGGAGGAAGCATGGCGGTACAATTATTAAACAAACGCCCTTATATAGTTTCAGGAGGGACCAAGCCCTGTATAATGAATTTTTTTAAGCAAAGCAAAGAATATTTCAAAAAAGCATTGACGGAAGGCATGAACATTTCATATAATAAATCTTGACCGAATCACGGGGCATTAGCTCAGCTGGGAGAGCGTTTGGCTGGCAGCCAAAAGGTCAGCGGTTCGATCCCGCTATGCTCCATACCGAAATGACATAAAAAGGCGTCCTTATTTATACAATAAGGACGCCTTTTTTATTGTGTTGAAAATGGGTTTATTGTCCTGGTTCTAAGGGTAGTAGATAAAAAGTAAATTTATGGATAAAATATGACGTTGTATGACTCTATCCGCAAAAGGAGAATGATATGAAACCCATAAAGCCTCTATTTCGTTTAGCCTTGTTACTCCTCCTTCTAACAGGATGTCAGGGAGATGCAGAAAATGCCGCTACTAAGGAAAAAGGCGGACAGAATCCCGGTCAACCTGCCCAGGCTTCCAAGGATGTGGACTTATCAAATACCCCGGAAGAATGGATCAATGAGGATGAGGGCGAACTCTATCAAAAATACATAGAAAAGAAAAGCTGGTCCAAAGAACCCGAAGCCTATAAAAAAGCTACAGGGAAGGCCATCGATGAATATATGAAGAACATCGTTACGAAAGAAACGGAGAAATGGACCGAACAAAATTGGACACAGTCCATCCTCTCAAGCCTCCAGACGGGGTACGGTGATATTGCCTCTGAGCTTGAAAACTATGAGGTCGTATATGAGGAAATGAAGCTTCCCGATGGTAGACTTCTGCAGGATGTCCCGATGGATGAAATCACCGAAAAAGAAGACAAAAAGGTGAATGTCGCCTTGTTGATCGATTCAAGCGGAAGTATGAAAGCCGACGTGGATGGTGAAAGCAAGATGTCCCTTGCCAAGGATAGCCTGAAAAGCCTCGCAAAGGAGTTACCCGAATCCGTGAATGTTTCCCTGATCGCGTTCGGACATAAGGGAACAGGCAGTGATGCCGATAAAGACATGTCATGTAAGGCAGTCGCGTCTATCTATCCCCTTCAACCGTATGAGGAGGGCGCCTTCTCGGAATCACTGAAGAAATTCGATCCGAAGGGCTGGACCCCACTGGCATCAAGCATCGAATTGGCCAACGAACAACTTACTTCCCATAGTGACGAAAAGACGGAGAACTTCATCTATGTCGTGAGCGATGGAATCGAAACCTGCGATGGGGATCCCGTGGCTGCTGCCAAAAAGGTGAAGGCGGACAATACCAATGTCAAAATCAATATTATCGGATTCGATGTGGACTCAGAAGCCGACGGGCAATTGAAGAAGGTGGCAGAGGCCGGTGGCGGAGAGTACTCCTCTGTGAAATCGAAACAAGAATTGTCTGAAATTGAGAACGTGTGGAAAGAAGTCATCAATAAAAATACGTGGAGATGGTGGGCTGTCAATCGGTTCAGTGATAATGTTTGGACGACAGTCGATCATTATAATGCCTTGAGGGATATCGTCTCTACCTATCAAACGATGATTCGGAATGAAGAAAACAGGATGATCCAGATTCTCAATCGCCTGGAAAAAGAGGAGCTCATTGATTCAGAGAAACGCTCTGCCATCTCTTCTCTCCTGGATGACCGTCAAGAGAAAATCAGGAACTACCTGAATGACCTGGAGTCCAATAAGCACGAAGAAGTGAAAACCGTTTCTGATGAGCTGGATAAACGATTGGATGCGATCAAAAAGCAGGTTGGGATATAAACTGGGAGCCGGTCATATGACCGGTCTCTTTTTTCGTGTGATTTGATTGACTTTTCTGAATACTGTAAGTACCATTTTCTTTATAAGGAAAAGCACGCCGATTACATACGCTTCCTTTTGACGATTGCATTTCTTCCGGCAGAGATGAAAGGAGAACAAAGATCATGAATCAGTATGGAAACCAAGTCCAAAATGAAATTTATCAAAGGAAGGTCCGTCCCTCCATCCCTTTCCGGTTTGAAGAGCTGGAACAAATGGCACGGGAAAAGCTTGAGGACGGCCCGTTTTATTATGTGGCGGGAGGTGCAGGCGGTGAGGGGACGATGCACGCGAACAGGAGTGCCCTCGACCGCTGGCAGATCGTCCCCCGTATGCTGAATAATGTCGAGAACCGCGACCTGAACGTGACTTTATTCGGGGAAATCTACTCCTCCCCCCTCCTCCTTGCACCGATCGGAGTACAATCCATCGTTCACCCTGATGGGGAGCTGGCGTCAGCCCGCGCGGCGGCATCCATGAATGTCCCGTTCATTGCAAGTTCAGCGTCTACTTACTCCATGGAAGAAATCGCTTCCGTCATGGGGGAGTCCCCAAGATGGTTCCAGCTGTATTGGAGTAATGACCTTGAGATTGCAGCAAGTATGCTTCAGAGGGCTGAAGCGTCAGGATACTCCGCTATCGTCGTGACCCTTGATGCCCCGATGATGGCGTGGCGTGAATACGACCTTGAAAACGCCTATCTTCCCTTTTTGTCGGGAGAAGGAGTCGGTAATTACGTGAGCGATCCTGTCTTTCGTTCAAAATTGAAAGAACCCCCTGAAGTCGACCGGAATGCAGCTGCCATCCTCTGGTCCCAAGTGTTTGGCAATGCAAGACTGACATGGGATGACCTGGACTTTCTGCGTGTACATACGAGTCTGCCGATCCTGCTGAAAGGCATTCTCCATCCCGACGACGCCAAGCTTGCCATCGACCGGGGAATGGATGGAATTATCGTATCCAATCATGGTGGAAGACAGGTTGACGGGGCCATCGGAGCCTTAGACTCTCTGCCCGTCATATGCGACGTCGTGAACGGGCGTATCCCTGTGCTCTTTGACAGCGGGATCCGGCGTGGAGCCGATGTCGTAAAAGCCCTTGCCCTCGGAGCAGATTCCGTTCTCATAGGCAGGCCCTATATGTACGGTCTGACCCTGGCAGGTGAACAAGGGGTGAAAGAAGTGATCCGGAATATATTGGCCGATCTCGATTTAACATTGGCCCTTTCAGGTCAATCATCTGTTTCCGAATGTGATGCCTCCCTTTTGAAAGACGTGAAGGACGGTTCATTTCATTCAAAGAAAGGGTGGAACGCACAGCCAACTGCAGGATTCAAGTCATAGTGAAGGAGCCTCTGTCCAATTCGGCAGAGGCTTTTTCGCGCAGATGATATTAGCCCCCTGCCAAGGGTTTTTCCATGGTATACTTTCTTCTATAAAGGGGTTGATAAATATGGAAAAATATCCAGAATTTAAAACAGAGAGATTGGTTCTAAGACAGATTGCAATGGAAGATGTCGATTTTCTTTATGAACTTTATACGTCCGTGGACGTTCTCCGCTATTTCGGCATGAGTCCGATAGAATCAAAAGACGTGGCGGTCAGCATGGTTGAAAACTATGAAAAGCACCTGGAATCAGGCGGTCCCATGCGTTGGGCCATCGTGGAGAAAGATTCCAACAAGATGATCGGGACATGCGGTTTCCATGGCATTTCGAAGGCTTATAAACGCTGCGAAATCGGATATGACCTTCATCCCAGCCATTGGGGTAAGGGAATCATGGGTGAAGCCCTGGCCCCACTACTCCATTACCTTTTTTCAGAAAAAGGAATGATTCGTATAGGAGCAGTGATCGTTCCTTATAATAAGGCATCGGCCCGGGTAGTGGAGAAGCTTGGATTCAAGCAGGAAGGTTTGCTGAGGGAATATATCCTACAGGATGACCAGGCATTTGACGCATATATGTACAGTTTATTGAAGAAAGAATGGCTGGATTAGTTATGAGACGAACCTGAATAGGAAATAATGGTCAGTGCATATGAAAAAGGAGCTGGTAGAATGGTACAGCAATTGTTTCATGGGTTCTTGCGCTGGCCCTTAGTTATTCGGATCTTCATGATTGCCATCACGCTGATGCTATCTTTCGGCACAGTCATTCATTTTATAGAACCTGATACTTTCCCTTCGCTATTTGACGGGATCTGGTGGGCCATCATTACAACGTCAACCGTGGGTTATGGAGATTTCGTCCCATTAACATGGGAAGGACGATTGCTTGGGATTGTACTCATCCTGGTTGGTGCAGGTTTCCTTTCAACCTATTTCGTCACACTGGCAGCCGAAACCGTCATGACCCAGAATGCCTATCTGGAAGGAAAGGCAACATATAAAGGAAAAGAACATGTCATCATCGTAGGCTGGAATGAGCGTGCACGGGAAGTGATCAATCAGCTGACCTCCCTTCAGTCAACCTGTGATATTATCCTGGTCGATGAAACCCTCCAAAAGAACCCCTATAACAATCATCATATCCATTTTGTAAAGGGGACTCCTTTCAAGGATTCCATCCTGAAGAAAGCCAATTTGAATGAAGCATCGATTGCCATCATCACAGCCGATCAAAATAAAGACGAAATGACTTCTGATATGAATTCGGTCCTGACCCTCCTTGCCATTAAAGGAAATCATCCCGGACTATATACCGTGGTCGAAATTCTCCAGAAGGATCAAGTCGCTAATGCGAAACGGGCCGGTGCCGATGAAGTCATCCAGACCAATATGCAGACAAGCTACGTAATGATGAATAGCATCATATCCCAGGGGATGTCCAAAACGATCTTAAAGCTGTTGAATCACCTTAAAGGAAATAATCTGAAGCTGATCCCTGTTGCAAAAGAGTACATCAATGAAAACTTCCATTCCCTTAGTGGACACCTACTCAAGCACAACATCATCCTTCTCGGCATTAAAAAAGGAGAAAACACATCCGTGAATCCTCCTTTAACGACGATTGTTGAAGAATCAGACGAACTTCTTGTGATTTCTAACTAGAAAACAGAGTGGTCTCAAGTTCCTTCACAAGTTCCTTCCCAACGGCAATGTACTTTTCAGGAAAACTTGCATCGGGATCCTGTGGCTCTGAAAATTGATTGACAGAACCGGAAAAGTTCCCTGTCGACGCAAAGTCGTCCAGGCCAATCTGGTATTTATGAGAAAGAAGGAACGGTTTACCGAATTCAACGGTAGCTCCCCTTGAGTCCAGTTGCCCGTCTACTGAGGTAAAAGGCACTCTTAGAAATTGATACCCGACCTCGTCATCAATTTTATAATCGAAGTAGCCGTGATCGTAATCCCAGTTACCGCCGATCGAATATCCAAGCGGCTTTAGTAGCTGTTCCAGTTTATACAGTTGATAATGCTGTCCTTCAATGCTTGATGAAAGCTCAATCACGTGGATGCATCCCCTTTCTTTTAGGGATAGTTTCTCCTAAAAGAAAAGAAAAATGTAAAAAGAGCACTGAGATTTACTCAGTGCTCTTGTTCATTATTTCAGGCGTTTTTCAAGCTCGGCTTTCTTCTCTTCAAAGCCTGGTTTACCAAGAAGGGCGAACATATTCACTTTATATGCTTCCACTCCCGGCTGATCGAATGGATTCACACCAAGAAGGTATCCACTCATGGCACATGCTTTCTCGAAGAAGTACACCAGGTAACCGAATGTGTAGGCATCCATTGCAGGAATTTCCACGATCAGGTTAGGTACCCCTCCATCTGTATGGGCAAGCAGTGTTCCTTCAAATGCTTTATTATTCACGAAGTCCACAGTTTCACCTGCAAGATAGTTCAATCCATCCAGGTCACTTTCCGCTTTCTCGATTTTCAGCTCATGACGGGGCTCTGAAACCTTGATGACTGTTTCGAAAATGTCACGGCGTCCTTCCTGAACGTATTGTCCAAGAGAATGAAGATCTGTCGAGAAGTTTGCAGAAGAAGGATAAATCCCTTTTTGGTCTTTTCCTTCACTTTCACCGAACAGCTGCTTCCACCATTCAGCAAAGTACTGTAATCCCGGCTCATAGTTGATGAGCATTTCGATTGTCTTGCCTTTGTTGTATAGTGCATTACGAACAGCAGCATATTGATAAGCAGCGTTTTCCGTCAGCTCGGAATTGCTGAAATCTTCACGGGCCTGCGCAGCACCGTTCATCATCGTCTCGATTTCCACTCCGCTGACGGCGATTGGAAGCAATCCTACTGCTGTCAGGACAGAATAGCGTCCTCCAATATCATCTGGAACGACGAATGTTTCATAGCCTTCGTCTGTCGCCAGTGTCTTCAGTGCACCCTTCGATTTATCCGTAGTGGCATAAATACGTTTACGTGCTTCTTCCACCCCGTACTTTTCTTCCAACATATTGCGGAAGATACGGAAGGCAAGGGCAGGTTCAGTCGTCGTACCGGACTTTGAGATCACATTGATGGAGAAGTCTTTTCCATCAAGAAGATCCATTAAGTCTCTCATGTATGTGGAACTGATGTTTTGTCCAACGAATAACACTTGTGGAGTGGAACGCTTATCTTTCGGAAGAGCGTTATAGAAGCTGTGGTTCAGCATCTCAATCGCCGCACGCGCCCCTAGGTACGATCCACCGATACCGATCACAAGAAGGATATCGGAATCATTCTTGATTTTCTCCGCTGATTTCTGAATGCGTGAAAATTCTTCTTTGTCGTAATCTACAGGAAGATCGATCCAACCAAGGAAGTCGCTCCCTGCACCTGTTTGTTCATGTAGTGAATGATGGGCAACCTTAACCGCATCACTTAAGTATGTAAGTTCGTGTTCTCCAAAAAACGATAACGCTTTTGAATAATCAAAACGAATGTGTGTCATAACCATCCTCCGATTAAAATATTTTCTTCTATCTCACTTTATCGAAAGCTGACCCGAGAATCAAGAAAGCCCCCTCTATGTAAGCGTGTGCACGAAAAACTTTTTATCCACCATAACTCTCACCCGCTTATATTCCCCTAATTCCTGGGAAGAAAACCCGATATTTTTGGAATCTGCCGAGTAAAACAAAAAAGAGGGACGGACCTTTACCCAAGGTCCGTCCCTCCCCACTACATTATAGAGATGCTCTTAAAATCGCAAGGACGTCGTCTTTGTTTAGTTTATTGAAGTTACCGAATTCGCCGTTGACCATGGCTTTGTCTGCCATAAGGTCTAATTGGCTGTCGTCGATGTCATAGTCCGCCAGGCGTGTAGGTGCACCCAGGCTTGACCAGAATTCGCGAAGCTTTTCGATCCCTTCAAGCGCCACTTCCTCTTCCGATTTGCCGGCTGGGTCGACGTTGAATACACGTTCAGCCATTTGGGCGAATCGTGATGGATTCACTTTCAGGTTATGCTTCATCCAGTTCGGGAACAGGATTGCCAGTCCACCGGCATGAGGAATGTCATATACTGCTGACACGGCATGTTCGATGTTATGGCTTGCCCAGTCACCGTTATAACCCATTTGCAGCATTCCGTTAAGGGCAATCGTACCGGAGTACAGAATCGTCTCACGAAGCTCATAGTTTTCAAGATCATCAATCAGCTTCGGAGCTGTTTCGATCACTGTTTTCAGAACAGATTCACACATGCGGTCTTGAAGCGGTGTGTTTGTAGCATTATTGAAATACTGTTCAAACACGTGACTCATCATGTCCACCATGCCATAGATGGTGTGATCCTTTGGTACGGTAAACGTATTTTCAGGATCCAGGATGGAGAATTGAGGGAACGTCACCGGGCTTCCCCACCCATATTTCTCGTTTGTTTCCCAATTCGTGATAACCGATCCGGCATTCATTTCAGAACCAGTTGCAGCTAGAGTAAGCACTGTTCCAAATGGAAGGGCTTCTTTTGCAAATGCTTTCTTCGTGACCAGGTCCCATGCATCTCCATCATATTTAGCACCTGCAGCGATGGCTTTCGTACAATCGATGACGCTTCCGCCGCCGACGGCCAGGATAAAGTCGATGTTCTTCTCCTTAGCGATTTCCACTCCTCGTCTTACTGTAGACAGACGTGGATTTGGCTCAACTCCGGATAATTCAAATACTTCACTATCAATCCCTTTCAGAACTGACATGACTTGATCGTATAGTCCGTTACGCTTGATGCTTCCTCCGCCGTACACGACAAGCACCTTTTTACCATATTGAGGCACCAATTCTTTCAATTGTTCTACTTGTCCTTTACCAAAAATTAATTTAGTCGGATTGTAAAATGTAAAGTCATTCATTTTTGTTACCTCCTTGTATTCTATAAGGGCCGATTTATTTCGTTACCCAAAATGTTCTTAGCACATTTTCTATTATCGAATATATCATCCCCAAATTGCAAAGAACTTGCACAAGGAAATTTTACTATGGGCAATATGAATAGGAATGGACTCAGGGGGAAACTTATGAATGAGCCATTGAATAGAAGGAGGAAAACAACATGAGTGGTATTCAGCGTATTGCTTTGGTTCTTACGATCATTGGTGCTATCAACTGGGGACTTATCGGTTTCTTTCAATTCGATCTTGTTGCAGCCATCTTTGGCGGACAAGATGCAGCTCTATCCCGTATCGTTTACGGTTTAGTCGGAATTGCCGGCCTTATCAACCTTGGTCTGTTATTCAAACCAACGGAAGAGCTTGAAAGAGAACCGCATACAGAGCCGACAAGATAAAATAAGAACCTTAACTAAAAAGGTGACCCACCCCGGGTCACCTTTTCTCATTTCAATAACTTCTTGATAATCTGCAAGCCGAATCGCCCACTTGGATAACGGAAGCTCATATCGAACTTTGTCGTCTGTTTCAAGATGCTCTTATAATGGGAGAAGGTCGAAAAGCTCGATTCTCCGTGATAATTTCCGATTCCGCTCTCCCCTACCCCGCCGAAAGGAAGATAAGGCGTAACGATGTGCATGAGGGTATCATTTACGCATCCACCCCCATAGGAAATCGATCCATTGATTTTCTCTTCTGTGATGGGGTTTTCCGTAAACAGGTAAAGTGCCAAAGGTTTCGGACGCCCGGTCACGAACTCGATGACTTCATCCAGATCCTCATACTCGATGACAGGAAAAACAGGGCCGAAAATCTCATCCTGCATCACCGGTACAGAAAAATCCCTTGGCTCCATTAAGGTCGGTTCGATTTTCAAGCTAGCGGGATCAACATTTCCACCTAATAGGATTTCCCCGTCTTCCAGATAGCTTGTCAGACGATTGAAATGGCGTTCGTTGACAATCCGTCCGAATTTATCGCTTTTCAAAGGTTCAGTCCCATAAAACTCAATGACGGTTTTCTTAAATTCAGTGATGAATTCATCTTTCTTGCTTTTATGGATAAATAAATAATCCGGTGCGATGCAAGTTTGTCCAGCATTTGTCACTTTCCCGAAAGCGATACGCTTGGCGGCTAGAGGGATATCCGCCGTTTCATCGACAATACACGGGCTTTTCCCGCCGAGTTCAAGGGTTACCGGGATCAACTGCTTGGCCGCGGCTTCCATGACCACTTTCCCGACAGGCACACTTCCGGTGAAAAAAATATAATCAAAACCTTGTTTGAGAAGATTCTGGGTCGTCTCCACTCCGCCCTCTATGACAAACAACTGCCTTGGATCAAAATGCGTGTTGATCATTTGAGCGAGTAATGCAGAAGTAGTCGGGGTGAGCTCCGAAGGTTTGATGATTGCTGTATTCCCCGCTGCAACCGCTCCGATGACCGGTGCCAGGGCGAGCTGGATCGGATAATTCCACGGTGCGATGATCAAGGTGACTCCGTATGGCTCTGGCACAGTATAGGCCTTCGATCCAATATGGGTTTTCGCCGTTTTCATTTTTTTCGGTTCTGCCCATTCATCGATATTCTTAAGGACGAATCGAATCTCCTCCAGAAGGATGCCGATTTCCGTCGTATACGCTTCCATGTCGGATTTATTCAAGTCTTTCTTCAGGGCACTGATGATTTCTGTTTCATGATTTTTTATGACGGTGTAGAATTTTTCTAACAAATCTTTTCTGTATTGAAGGGGACGGGTCACCCCGGACTTAAAAAATTGCTTGTGCTGTTGAAGACTCGCTTCTATCGCCTCGAGAGAAGCTTCCTCTATAAACAATTCAGTAGACATTTGTTTCCCTCCGAATCTTTAATGTTTATAAGTTTAAACATAAGAACTAAAATTCCGCAAGCATTGTGCATATACATATAGGCATTTTCAGTGATTTTACCCTAAACCACGGCTTCCTAATCATTTCTACATTCCTTTCGGGAACTCCTTTAAATACAAGGCTCTATTCGTAAACTTTATTGCTATGTAAGGTAGCGAGTAGTGGTTGATTTCCGCTGCAGGTGCTCGCTTTCCGCGGGGCTGGCGGTGAGCCTCCTCGGCTGCAAGTGGTGTCCTCTCCTTGTCCAGCTCCGGCGGCTAGCCCCTCGAGGTCATAAGCTAAATGATCCAAGAAGGCAAAAAACGCCTTCCCGGCCCATTCAGCTTATGCTTGTCGGGACTGAGCAAGCCGCCTCCGCTTTTCGTTGTTTCCCGCAGGAGTCGAGCACCTTCCGCTACAATCAACTTTATTGTAATTGGAGGGTTTACCTACTTCTGTACACCTCTAGAAATCATCATTTTCTATTTGTAGAGTGGTCGATTTCAGCTTGAATAGTAAAATGCTGTTTCATTCGTTTTTTCACTGGTAAGCTCTGTCACGCTATCTCATTTAGATGGGGAGGGGAACGGCGTAGACTCCTGCGGAAAAACGGACGAGACAAGACCCCGCAGCGAATGCGAGGAGGCTTGGCCGTTCGTCCGCCGGAAAGCGAAGCCGTTCCCCTCACCATCTATCCATACACACATAGACAGAGACTCAGAGTTCTTATGTTAGAAAACAACAAGCTTTACGAAAAGCACTAATAAAAAAAGAACGTACCCCATAAAAAATGAGAATACGTTCTTCTTATTCATGCGATCGTTACACCCAACCTCTAAATCTTGAGGCTTCAGCCATTTTGCGTGCGCCGACCATGTATGCGGCTAGTCGCATATTCACTCGACGATTCTGAGATGTTTCGTATACATTGTTGAAAGCTTCGACAAGTTTAGCATAAAGCTTCTCGTTTACTTCTTCTTCTGTCCAGTAGTACCCTTGATTGTTCTGAACCCATTCGAAATAAGAAACCGTTACCCCTCCGGCACTTGCCAGTACGTCCGGCACCAGGAGGATTCCTCTTTCTGACAGAATTCGTGTTGCTTCGAAGGTAGTAGGACCGTTTGCAGCTTCTACCACAATGGATGCTTTAATATCATAGACATTGTCTTCCGTGATCTGATTTGAAATCGCTGCAGGTACAAGGATGTCACACTCGAGTTCCAGCAGTTCCTTATTTGAAATCGTGTTTTCAAATAAAGTCGTTACAGTACCGAAGCTGTCCCTGCGATCCAACAGATAATCAATATCCAAACCAGCCGGATCATGGAGAGCTCCATGGGCATCGGAAATCGCGATGACTTTTGCACCGGCATCATTCATGAATTTTGCAAGGAAGCTTCCGGCATTACCAAATCCCTGGATGACGACGCGTGCACCTTTAATATCGATGCCGCGCTTCTTCGCTGCTTGTTCGATACAGATGGTCACACCTTGAGCCGTTGCTTTTTCACGGCCTTGGGAACCACCAAGGACGATCGGTTTTCCTGTAATGAATCCCGGTGAGTCATTTTCACGGAGACGGCTGTATTCATCCATCATCCAAGCCATGATCTGAGAATTTGTGTACACATCAGGTGCCGGGATATCCTTGGTCGGCCCAACGATCTGACTGATGGCACGTACGTAGCCGCGGCTTAGCTTCTCAAGCTCAGTGAAGGACATCGTGCGCGGATCACAGATGATCCCGCCTTTCCCTCCACCATATGGCAGATCCACAATCCCGCATTTCAAGCTCATCCACATGGATAAAGCCTTGACTTCCTCTTCATCCACTTCAGGATGAAATCGTACTCCACCCTTTGTCGGACCTACTGCATCGTTATGTTGTGCACGGTAGCCTGTAAATACTTTGATACTGCCATCGTCCATTCGGACAGGGATCCGGACGGTCAACATACGAATCGGCTCTTTCAGAAGTTCATACATTTCTTCCGTATATCCAAGCTTCGATAAAGCATCATTGATGACATGCTGTGTAGAAGTAAACAGATTAAGGTTTTCTCCCATTGTAAACATTCGCCTCTTTATTATGTGATCTGAAACGTTGTTATTGTAACATATTACCGTATCTTAAACCATTGACTTGGGAAAGAAATAATTTTTATTTTCAAGCGTTTTCAAGTCTATTAAAGAAAAAAACTTCTCAGTCCGCCTGCGCTATCAAGACAGTACTTTTTTGATTCTTTCGATGGCCCAATCGAGGTCTTCTTGTGAGATGACCAGCGGCGGGGCAAAACGGATGACTGTATCATGTGTTTCTTTACAAAGCAGTCCTTCTTCTTTCAGTTGTTCACAGTATTTGCGGGCCGGTTCTGTCAGTTCCACCCCGATAAATAATCCGCTTCCACGAACTTCCTTAATCATAGGATTATCTATCTCACGAAGTTTACTCATAAAGTATTCTCCCATTTGAAGGGAACGGCCTGCAAGATCTTCATCGATCAATACATCAAGGGACGCAACAGACACCGCACATGCCATCGGATTCCCTCCGAACGTCGAGCCATGTGACCCTGGATTGAATACGCCCAGCACTTCTTCATCAGCAACCACACATGAAATCGGGAATACTCCGCCTCCGAGTGCTTTTCCAAGGATGTACATATCAGGATTGACATCTTCCCATTCACATGCAAACATTTTTCCGGAACGGGCCAGCCCTGCCTGGATTTCATCAGCAATGAAAAGGACATTATTCTCCTTACATAATTCATACGCCGCTTTCAGGAACCCCTTTGGAGGGAACACGATTCCTGCTTCCCCTTGGATCGGTTCGATGAGGAACGCCGCTGTGTTTGGTGTGATTGCTTCTTTCAACGCATCAAGGTCCCCGTAAGGAATCAGGTTGATTCCCGGAAGCATCGGACCGAAGCCCCGTTTGTATTCCTCTTCTGAAGAAAGGGATACAGCTGTCATCGTCCTGCCGTGGAAGTTTCCGTTACAGGCGATGATTTCAGCGCTGTTTTCGGCAACGCCCTTTACATCGTATGCCCAGCGTCGAGCCGTCTTGATCGCCGTTTCCACAGCTTCAGCACCTGTATTCATCGGAAGAGCCATGTCTTTACCCGTCAGCTTACAGATCTTCTCATACCACGGTGCCAATTGATCATTATGGAACGCTCGTGACGTCAGTGTCACACGGTCTGCCTGATCTTTCAGCGCCTGGATGATCTTTGGATGACGATGTCCCTGGTTGACCGCTGAATAGGCGCTGAGCATATCCATATACTTATTGCCTTCAGGATCCTTTACCCATACACCTTCCGCTTCTGAAATAACGATCGGAAGTGGAAGATAATTTTTGGCACCATACTTTTCTGTTTGTTCGATGATCGAATGCGTACTTACTGTCATACTGATTCCTCCTTCGATATTTTAGATCTTTCTCTTTTTTATAAAAGGATGAAGCCTCTGTTTTCAAAGGCCCCTCCCGTTTTCACTCTTAACGTGGTACTGATGTTGTTTTTACACCAAGGTGAAGCAGAGTCTCAACTGTCCTGCTCCCTTAAAGAAAGATTTTATTCATCCTCATCTTTAAGTGTGCAAAAAATATTTGCATTTAGAAAACCCTTACATTTATAATAATGCAAAAGATAGTTGCGTTTTTCAAGAGTTTTTTAAAAATTTTTTATCATTCCACTCTTTTTGCGGATCCCGATGAGATGGGGCTCGCTTCCATCCATGTCAGTATGGGAAATCCGTACAAGAAAGAACCATAGATTAACAAGGGGAGAGAAACAGCATGCTGGAATCTGAAAAACGATTGTATATGTATGAAAAAGTCGCTGAACATCTCGAATCAGGTGTCCATGTCATCGATTCTACCGGAAGGACCATCATCTACAATCGCAAGATGCGTGAAATTGAAGGAATGGACATTGAAGACGTCCTGGATAAAAATCTGCTGGATGTTTTTCAATTTCACTCCGAGGAAGAAAGCACCCTTTTAAAGGTTTTGAAAACCAATAAACCTACCCTCAATGTCAAGCAGACCTACTTTAATATGAACGGAATCGAAATCACGACGATGAATGATACCTTCCCGATTTTTCTCGATGAAATGCTGATCGGAGCCATCGAAATTGCCAGGGACATCACCAAACTCGAGAAGGTGATGAGGGATCAGATACATAAAAAGCCCAGCAGTTTCTTCACCTTTGATAGCATCATAGGGCATCACCCCCGGCTCTGTGACGCTGTCGAAACAGGGAAACGGGCGACTCGGACCTCTTCCCCTGTCTTGATCTGCGGCGAAATCGGGACCGGGAAGGAGCTTTTCGCCCAAAGCGTTCACAACGACAGCGCCCGTGCCAACCGTCCCTTCATCACCCAGAACTGCTCTTCTTTACGCGATGACATGCTTGAAGAAATTCTTTTTCATGACAAGAGTGAGGGGAAAGACCCTGAACATCACCGTCCCTCTCTCTTCCGACAGGCACAGGGAGGAACTCTCCTCCTTGACGAAATCAACTCATTATCCCCTTCCCTTCAGGAGAAACTGTTAAACTTCCTCTCCAGAGGGACGGAGCTTCCATTTGACGTCAGGGTGATGGCAACGGTGAACGAGGATCCCATCGACGCCATTGCAGAAGGGCGGTTATTGAAGGAGCTGTATTATCGGCTGAGCATCGTGTCTATCTTCATCCCTTCTCTCCGTTCGAGAAAAGAAGATCTGACTGAGCTTGTGGGTTATTTCATCAACCAGTTCAACCACCACTTCGCCATGAATATCAAGGGGATATCCGACGAAGTGCGGGAGATTTTCCAACATTATGACTGGCCGGGGAACGTACGGGAACTGGAGCATGTCATGGAAGGGGCATTCAACCTTGTAGGGTTTGAGGAAGAAATCGGCTACAAGCATCTTCCCTTCGGATTCAGGCAGAGGATCCAACATAGTGTGACAGATGATGAAAGCCAGGATGGAGCGGAATTCCTCTATCAATCAGGCACGGAAATCAAGCCGTTGGAACTTTTCATAGAAGAAGCCGAAACCTATTATATTCAGAAGGCATTGAAATACCACGACTTCAATATCACCAAGACTGCGAAATCATTGGGGATGAGCAGACAGAATCTACAGTACCGTATACGGAAATACGGGATCGAGCGGAATTCATTTTAATTGGTTGGAGACCACTTTCTCTTTTGGGGCAGTGGTTTTTTTGTTGGGTGAGAGGTGGCGGTTGGCGTTGTTCGACGGCGGCGAAGGTTATCGTTTATTTTTAGAAGGATTGATATATTTTCATAAAAAAAGAGACAACCTTTAAAACAGGCTGCCTCTTAAAGTGTCCATCTCATACTTTTATCAATTTAGAATCCGTAATGAATCGTACACCTTCCGTAGATTCCAGGGAGAATACTCCCCCTCTGCCTTCTTTCACATCCAATATGATCCGGAAATGCTTCCAATATTCATATTGCTGTTCGTTCATATAAAAAGGACAGTCGGCTACAGTACCTACCAATACATCACTGTCACCGATGATCAGATCATCTTGACTCAAACACATAGGGGAACTGCCATCACAACATCCACCGGACTGATGAAACAAGAGGGCTCCGTGCTTTGCCTTTAACGTTTCAATCAGCTGGAGTGCTTGTTCTGTCGCCTCTAGTCGCTGCTCCATTTTAGAAGAATCCTAACGCTTTGGGACTATAGCTGACTAGTAAATTCTTGGTTTGTTGATAGTGTGACAGCATCATTTTATGGTTTTCACGACCAATACCGGACATTTTGTAGCCTCCGAATGCTGCATGTGCCGGATATTGATGGTAGCAGTTGGTCCATACTCGTCCTGCCTGAACCTCTCTGCCGAAACGGTAAGCCGTGTTCATGTCACGCGTCCATACACCCGCACCAAGTCCATAAAGAGTGTCATTGGCGATTTCAAGGGCTTCTTCTTTCGTCTTGAACGTCGTGACGGAAACAACCGGTCCAAAGATTTCTTCCTGGAAAATACGCATTTTATTATCGCCTTTGAATACGGTCGGCTTCACGTAGAATCCTGCTTCATGATCGCCTTCGAGTTTATTCTGCTCTCCACCGATCAATACTTCTGCCCCTTCTTCTTTACCAATTTCAATATAAGAAAGGATTTTATCCAATTGCTCCTGAGAAGCCTGGGCACCAAGCATCGTGTCCGTATCCAGCGGATTCCCCTGCTTGATTTGTTTCACACGCTCGATCGCGCGCTCCATGAACTTATCGTAGATGGATTCCTGGATCAGGGCTCTTGAAGGACAGGTGCACACTTCCCCTTGGTTTAGGGCAAACATGACGAATCCTTCGACTGCTTTATCAAGGAAGTCATCATCCTGATCCATGACATCTTCAAAGAAGATATTAGGTGATTTCCCACCAAGCTCCAATGTGACAGGAATAATATTCTGTGACGCATATTGCATGATCAGGCGGCCCGTTGTCGTTTCACCCGTGAAGGCTACTTTCCCTACGCGCTTGCTCTGTGCGAGGGGCTTCCCGGCTTCCACTCCAAACCCTTGTACCACATTCAGTACACCTTTTGGCAGCAGGTCTTCAATCAGTTCAACCAGTACCATGATGGATGCAGGTGTTTGTTCTGCCGGCTTCAATACAACACAGTTTCCTGCAGCAAGGGCAGGTGCGATCTTCCATACGGCCATGAGGATCGGGAAATTCCAAGGGATGATCTGGGCCACAACCCCGATCGGCTCATGGAAGTGATAAGAAACCGTATCGTTATCAATTTCCCCAAGTGAACCTTCCTGACCACGGATGCATCCGGCAAAGTAGCGGAAATGATCGACTGCGAGGGGTAAGTCCGCAGCCATCGTTTCACGGACCGGCTTCCCGTTATCCCACGTTTCGGCTACCGCAAGCATTTCGAGATTCTCTTCCATGCGATCGGCGATTTTGTTCAGGATATTGGCTCTTTCTGCTACAGACGTTTTACCCCATGCGTCTTTCGCTGCATGTGCCGCGTCCAATGCCTTTTCTACATCTTCTTTGTTTGAACGGGCGATTTTGGTGAATACTTGGCCCGTTACAGGAGATACATTTTCAAAATACTCCCCGCTTGCAGGCGGAACATATTCACCACCGATAAAGTTCTCATACTTGTCTTTAAATTGGACCAACGAACCCTCTGTATTCGGATTATTATAAAGCATCTAAGTTCCTCCTGATTTTATGTATTTTTATTTAGTTAAGCGCTTTCATTTTTCATTATATGCCATTTAGGAGGTACGGACAAGTATATTGTATAAATATTCTTTATTTTTAGTTAATTAATGACAAAATGCTCCATGAATGGACAAAACCTTTTCATAAAAAAAGATGACCCTATAGAAGGATCATCTTTCTTTCAATTACTGTAGACTACCGAGGATAAAATATCATGGTCGGTCATCAGATGACCGTGATTTTTCTTTAATGATTCTGCCAGTTGCTCTGGCATTTTCTCCGAGTCGTAAGCACAGACAACAGTCAGTTTGAGCTCATGGACCACACGGTCAGTTTCGTTCTCGAACCAATCAACGATAGAGCATGGGTCTTCCAATGCCCCCCATTCCACATTTGTCCATGATCTAACGTTAATCCCTTTTTCAATAAAGGGTGTGATTGTCTTCATCAGTTGCTCATATATAGCTGGGGGATGATAACTTCCACTGGATTGATAAAAGTCAAAGTTACTGACAGCGTGGACCTTTTTCAATTGATCACTCGTTAATCGATTTTTTAGCTCTTTACTAAATACGTTCATGTTTCTCTCGTTCTCGATTAATAAGACGTGTTCTCCCGATTCAATTCCTTCCAGAATGTAGGTAAACGTATTTTTCAGATACTTCTCCCTATCCTGATAGGCATAAAGCACATGAGAACATTCATTCGCCTCTAATAGTTCACTTATCTTCTCTCTCAATTCGTGCCACCTCCCCATTTTTCTTTCTCTTAGAACTTATTCAATAGTATATTGGTAAAATCCTCTATTATAAAAGGAATTCATTAAACTGTATATAGTTTGTAATAAAAAAACTGCCCATTGGATGGACAGTTTTGAATAGGTTATTATTTCTTGATTAGATCTTCACGTTCTGATTGCTCGATCCACTCTTCAAGCTTGTCTTTAAGAGTGTTAAAGCCAGCTGGTGTTGTTTCTTCGTTTGCTTGCTTCACACTTCCTTGACCTTGACGGCGAGGTTTTTTCGCTGCTGCCGGCTTTGCTTGTTGAGCAGGAGCTTCTTCTGTAGCACGGATAGAAAGGCTGATTTTACCAGCTGCTTCGTCCACTGATAATACTTTCACCTTTACTTCGTCGCCTACTGAAAGGTGCTCACTAACGTCTTTAACAAATCCGTGAGTGATTTCAGAGATATGGACTAATCCTTGAGTTTCTTCGTCAAGTGCAACGAACGCACCGTATGGTTGAATGCCTGTAACTTTACCTGTTACAACAGTTCCTGTTTCGAATTTTGTAGTCATGGTAACACTCCTAGTATATATTTATTTTTCGTCTTTACACGCAATTGTAGATTATATCATAGAATCGGGAATTCGGCAAAGGGATTTTCTCTGCGCTCCTTCCTTTACATCCTACCATCCGTCTAGAATTGCATTCTCACTAGTTATGCTTCCCAATTATTCATGTTATTAAAACAGAATGAAACAGGGCTTCACCGGGACTCAATCCGTTCCGAAGACTGATTGATGGACATTTCACGTATCCACCCCTTTCCTCTATAGTATGCCGCCTCTCTCCTCCTTCAAAGAAATCATCCGCCCTAGCAAAAAAAAAGCCCGACCCAATCAAATATGGGTCAGACTAAAAGTTCTTAATAGCTGAAGATTTTTTCTTTCTTTGTTTTTGGATAAATGGAACGGCATATAACATGAAGGCTGCGATATGTGCGAATGCAAGATTTGCTACGAACAGACTCCATAGGGTCACATGTCCCCAGCCTCCGAGTTCGGGTACCGCTACATAATAGATAAACACTGACCATAGAGCTATAACAAATGGGATGTGAAGAACCGCCCATTTACGATGTTCGACCCAAAGAAAAAGTGGAGTTGCCGTTGCGACGAATAGGTATACTAGAAAGACATCCATTTCAATTCCTCCATTTCTGTAGTAAACGCTTTCAATTGTGGCGAAAAAAAGAATAATTTGTGAACGTTTTGTTACAATTAGTATACTACATATTCAGAAAATTTCCAGTCTGTTTGCCTTGTTTTTGACTTCTTTTCTAAAAATTAGTTGAAAAGTAATGTTTTTAAGCGTTTTCATCCATAATAAATGGAAATATGGTGCCATCCTTTCTTCATTGAATACCATTACCTGTCCTTTACCCCATTTATTGAAAATTTAAAAATCCGGTGTACAGAGGTACTAAAACATAGTACGATTGAAAAATCTTATTTTTTGAAAGGAGGATCTTACATATGGCCAAGAAAGATCAATGGACTTCTAAAATAGGCTTTATCCTGGCAGCGGCAGGGTCCGCCATCGGCTTAGGCGCAATTTGGAAATTCCCTTATATGGCCGGTGCGAATGGCGGGGGTGTTTTCTTCTTGCTCTTTATCCTTTTTACCGTTTTAATTGGGACCCCCATTCTTCTCGCTGAATTTGTCATCGGCAGGCGTGCAGGGGCGGATGCTGTTACTTCTTATAAAATATTGGCCCCTCATTCCCGTTGGCACTGGATCGGTTATTTAGGAACGGTGGTGTCGTTCATCATCTTATCCTTTTACAGTGTGGTGGGGGGATGGATTCTTTCTTATTTGGCAAGAAGTGTGACAGGCTCTTTGACAGGAAAATCGCAGGAACAATATGGGGCTTTGTTTGAAAGCATCATAGCGAATCCAAAAGAAGTGCTGATCGCTCAGTTCGCCTTCATCGTCATCACGATCCTTGTCGTACAGGGCGGGATTCAAAAAGGGATCGAACGTGCCAGTCGCTATATGATGCCTGCGCTATTCATTTTATTCATCATTCTGGTGATCAGATCCCTGACACTGGAAGGCGCGATGGAAGGTGTCCGCTTCCTGTTACTACCTGATTGGAGCTATTTGAATGGAGAGACGGTCCTCCTCGCACTGGGACAGGCATTCTTCGCTTTAACGGTCGGTCTATCCGTCATGGTGACGTATGCATCGTATCTATCTAAAGAAGACAGCATGCCAAGGTCCGCCATCAGCGTTTCAAGTCTGAATATCTTTATTTCCCTGCTTGCAGGTCTGGTGATTTTCCCGGCTGTGTATGCACTGGGCTTCAAACCTGATGAAGGACCCGGGATTGCCTTTGTGGTCCTTCCTGCCGTGTTCAATGAGATTGCATTCGGTGGGATATTCTTGACCGTGTTCCTTATCCTGTTACTGTTTGCCACCCTGACATCGGCTTTCTCCATCTTGGAAATCGGGGTCGCTGCCTTGTCCAAGGGGAATCAGAAGAAACGAATGCCGTTCACCTGGCTGATCGGGATCCTCGTATTCATTGCGGGAATTCCAAGTGCCCTATCATTTGGTGTATTCGATGAATTTCTTATCGGAGGAAAGAACTTTTTCGACTTTGCCGATTATATAACGAGTAACTTCGGACTGCCTGTAGGTGCTTTACTCATTTCCATCTTCGTGTCCTATCGAATGAAACGTGAGGACGTCTGGACTGAACTTCAATCCGGTTCATCCATATCCAGGGGGTTATTCAACAGCTGGATCTTCCTCCTGCGCTACATCGTACCAGTAGCGATCATACTCGTTTTCATATCGTAAATCTAAGAGGTCCGTCCCTCACCTTGAGGCACGGACCTCTTATTTATGTAACATTTTGTTCACGGGTTACCGGGCTAATCTTTTCCAATTGGTGATAAACTAAAGATATACGGAAGGCATTTATGAGGAGGGATTTTGCTATGTCTCATTTTGGTGAAAATCTGAAACGAATAAGGGAAGAGCGTAAGTTGTCTCAACAGGAATTGGCTTTACGGGCCCGATTGGGAACGAAAACGATTGAGAAATATGAATCTGATTTGCAGATTCCCGACACCCAAACCATCCTTAAACTTTCTACTGTTCTTGATATTCCTGCTTCCGAACTCATGGAACGGGAAGTGAAAGGTCATCATACTCCTGCAGGGGTCGACGCTGAGATGGAGCAGCTGATCAAAGAACTTGGCCCCAAGCGGACGAAGCTCATCCTTCGCAAGGCCAAGGAATTCTCAGAAGAGGATTTTCTGAGGGTGATGCAAATGCTATATGAATTAAAGTATGAAACACAAGATTCGTAAAAACTTTTTTAATAAAGATGTATAGAGGAACAAAAAAGGGGTCATACTGAAAATAAGCTTTCTAAGTATTCCCCCTTTTGTTTTCATTTGTTGGACGATCATGGTATCGTCCTATTTTTTTGCTCATTTTTAAGGATGCCTGGCGTCGACCGGTAATCCGGTGCCAGGCATCCTTTCATGTAAACCCTAACTCATTAACTGTGATTCTCCACAAATCGCTTCATCCGTTTCACAGCCTCCTGCAGCTGCTCCATACTGGATGCATAAGAACAACGGATAAACCCTTCTCCACCTTTACCGAATACATCACCGGGCACAACCGCCACTTTTTCTTCCATCAGGAGTTTTTCTGCAAATTCCCCGGAAGACATTCCCGTCTTTTGAATGGAAGGAAAGGCATAGAACGCTCCTCCCGGGGTATGGCATGTTAATCCCAATTCGTTCAGGGAGTCGACGAAATAGTGACGGCGGTGACGGTAGCTTCTCTTCATTTCCATCACATCGTCCATCCCCTTATCCAGTGCCTCGACTGCTGCATATTGTGCAGGCGTCGACGCACACATCATGGCGTACTGATGGATCTTCAATAAAGATGACGCAATCTCTTCAGGGGCGCATATATAGCCGAGCCTCCAGCCCGTCATGGCGAACCCTTTCGAGAACCCGTTGATGACGATGGTCCTTTTTCTCATGTCTTCCAGCGAAGCAATTGATACATGGTGATGGTCATAGGCAAGCTCCGCATAAATTTCATCTGAGAAGACGACGAGATCATGTTTCCGGATCACTTTAGCGAGACTCTCTAAATTCCCTCGTTCAAGGACCGTCCCTGTCGGATTGTTCGGGGAACAAAGCAACACAGCTTTGGTCTTTGGCGTGATGGCTGCTTCGAGTTCTTCAGCTGTGATCTTGAAGCCATTTTCCGGTTTGGTTTCGACGGTAACCGGCACTCCGCCAGCCAACTGAACGAGGGGAACGTACGACACGAAGCCCGGTTCCACGATGATCACTTCATCCCCCTGATCGATGATGGCCCTCATGCTGATATCAAGTGCCTGTGAGGCCCCGACCGTCACGATGATTTCCGTTTTCGGATCATAGTCAACCGAGTATCCCTCTTTCATATACCGGGCAATCTTTTCCCTCAACTCGAGAAGTCCTGCATTTGCAGTATAAGAGGTATATCCCTGTTCCAAGGATAGAATCGCCGCTTCCCTCACCGTCCAGGAGGTGATGAAATCCGGTTCCCCAACGCCTAAGGAAATGACCCCTTCCATATTGGCAGCCAGATCGAAGAATTTCCTGATTCCCGAAGGCTTTAAATTCTTAACGGATTGAGCTATGTACGATGTCTTGGTTGTCATGGGGACACCACGATTCTTCTATCTTCTCCATGATCACCGAAGATCGTTCCATCATGCTTATATTTCTTCAATTGAAAATGTGTGGTCGTTGATAAGACAGAATCCAGGGTGGAGAGCTTTTCAGACACGAATGTCGCCACTTCATGCATGGACCGACCTTCCACCGTCACGGACAAATCATACGCCCCTGACATCAGATAAACACTTTTCACTTCTTTATATCGGTAAATCCGGTGAGCCACTTCATCAAAGCCCACTCCTCTTTTCGGAGCGACTTTCACATCAATCATGGCCGTCACCCCTTCATGACCCTCCACTTTCGACCAGTCCACAATCGAGCTGTATCTGACAAGAATATTCGCTTTTTCAAGCTTTTCAACCGCTTCCTCAATTTCCTTTGCCGGCACTTGAAGCATCTTTCCTAAATCTTCTGTGGAAATCCTTGCATCCTTCTGTAAAATCCTTACTAAATCAAGCTCCATTTCTCTCAGTTGCATTCCGCTTCCTCCTCATCGCCACTAAATGGTTTCATTATATCAGAAGTCTCGAATATGAAAAACGTCAACCTATTTTCTCCCTTAAAGGGATGGGATATGTCAGAAGGTTCGAATCAAGGTGTGAAATGCGGAATCGGGGGTAAAATAACTATAATCAAACCAGAAAGGAGTGAGGAAAATGCAGGAAAACGATTTCTCCAGAGTGGTGGAGGTGAACGGTACCAATGTTTACTTTGAATATCATGAACATCCCACTGCCAGAGAGACCTTCGTCCTTCTTCACGGATTCCTGTCATCCACCTTCAGCTTCAGACGGCTTACACCTCTTTTAAAGGAACATTATAATGTCATTTCCATCGACCTCCCTCCCTTTGGAAACAGTGGGAAGCACAACAGCTTCATCTATTCATACGACAATCTTGCCAATACGGTCATCGCTTTGTTGGACCATCTGAGGGTAAGCAGCATCCATTTGACGGGTCATTCCATGGGTGGGCAGATCGCCTTGAATGTCATGAAAAAGGCCCCTGACTTAGTGAAAAGAGGAATCCTGCTCTGCAGTTCAGGATATCTTAAGCGGATGAATTGGCCCGTCACGATGCTGAGCCGCATCCCTTTTTTCCATCTTTATGTGAAACTGTGGCTTACTCGCTCAGGGGTCCGCAATAACCTTGAAAACGTCGTGCATGACTCTACCATGATTGATGATGAAATGATGTTTGGCTATTTGAGACCTTTCCTGGAGGATGACATTTTCAAAGCGCTGACAAGGATGATTCGGGACCGCGAAGGAGATCTATCGGTGAATGACCTGCGAACGATTCAAACACCCTGCCTCCTCGTTTGGGGAGAACATGACAGGGTGGTGCCTTTATCAACGGGAGAGAGGCTGAATCAGGATATCCCGAACAGCAAACTCGTAGTCCTGAAAGAGACGGGGCATCTTGTACCGGAAGAAAAACCAAGGGAAGTATTGGAGAATATCCATTCATTTGTTTCCGCCTCCCCAGAAGAAGTACCGGATGAGGCCAGGACTGAGCCTCTATTTCAAAAAGGACTTTCCCAGACGCTTCTAACTGAAACGTAGGGAGAAGTCCCTTTTTCTTTCCCTTTGAGAAGGGACTCCATCACCCTTCTCTTCCTGTTCTGAAAGATAAACGATAAACATATCATTTTCATCTTTTTCGTTTCCATCATATGATAATACTTACAAATACATAGTCGAAAGGGGAATAATCAATGAGTAGATTTGAAGAAATCATCAACCGGAAAGGATCCTCCTCCGTTAAGTGGGATCTCACAAAAACCGTGTTCGGGAGAGACGATGTCCTGCCTATGTGGGTAGCGGATATGGATTTCCTTCCGCCTGAGGCCGTATTGGAAGCCCTCGGGAACAGACTGAAGCATGGGATCTTTGGCTACACGTTTGTAGGGGATGAAACCGCGGCCAGCATTAAAGAATGGGTTCAAAAACGTCACGGCTGGGATATCGAAACAACCTGGCTGCAATACAGCCCCGGAGTCGTTCCCGCTATATCAACGATCATCCAGGCACTCACTGTTCCCGGAGACAAGGTGCTTGTCCAATCTCCAGTCTATACTCCTTTTTTCAGCCTGGTAGAGGATAATGACAGGGAAATCGTCAATGCCCGACTGCAATATCACGAAGGAAGATATTCCATCGATTTTCAAGCTTTTGAAGAATCCCTCAAAACAGGTGTGAAGCTATTCCTTCTGTGCAACCCTCATAATCCGAGCGGACGGGTGTGGAAGAAAGAAGAGCTAGTCAAAATGGCTGAATTATGTCACAAGTACAACGTCTTGATTGTGTCGGATGAAATCCATTCAGATTTGGTTTATAAACATCATACGCATATCCCCCTCGCCTCTCTCGATGAGACATTCCGGGATATGACGATTACATGCATTGCACCGAGTAAAACCTTTAATCTTGCCGGGTTACAGGCTTCAGCCATGATCACTCCCAATGCTGACATCAGGGAAAAGATCGCAGGCATTCATAAAAAACAAGGCTTCTTTACTCTTAATACACTCGGTATCGTCGGAATGGAAACTGCCTATCGCCACGGCGAACAATGGTTAGATGAAATCCTGGATTACCTGCAGGAAAATGTAAACGTTACGAAGGAATTCATTGAAGAACATCTGCCCGAACTGCAAGTAGTGGAAGCAGAAGGGACGTATCTCCTCTGGATCGATTGCACGAAGCTGGATCTATCCGATGACGAACTGAAGAACAGACTATTGGATAGAGGAAAACTTGCATTGGAACCGGGTACGAAATATGGTCCTGGCGGGGAAGGCTTTGTCCGCATGAACATAGCATGTCCACGGGAGACGCTGATGGACGGGCTGGAAAGACTAAGGACCGCATTAAGCTGAATTAAAAATGTACCAGGTACGGATCATTCCGATTCTACCTGGTACATTTTTTAAACGGCTATTTCTTATCGCTTTTGATCTCGCCACAGGCAATGCGCTTACCGGAATCTCCCGAAGGTTGTGTCATTCCGTCGTCTTTGTTTTCATCAATGATGAGCGAGGTCCCTTCTTTTGTAAAAAGAGAGGTCTTCCCCTTAGATAACGTAACCATCGGAGCCATGAGCTTCACCTTCACCGTTCCGTCTTCCCCCACGATGAGGTTGGGCAGATCTCCGCCGTGGGCCCCTTCAGGATGAAGCAGTCCGTGCTTCGTGTCGTCAGGATTGAAGTGATTACCTGATGAAACGAAATCCGGCCGCTTGCATACTCCTTTTTCATGTATATGGATTCCGTGCTCCCCCGGTGGAAGTCCTTCAAGATCCAATGCGATTTCCACTCCGTCAGATTGCTCCTGAAGGGTGGCATTCCCCAGTGAATCACCGTTCTCATTTTTCATTTCCACTTCCAGTTTTTTCGGGTTTTCAATGGCACATCCGCTTACAAGGAGTGTGATCATGACCATATATAATAGGGATAATTTTTTCATATCGCTCTTCCTCCATCTCTGCATACTCTTTCACCATTGTTGACTCCCGTGGTGAAAATTATTCCTACTTCCTCGAAGTGCTGCTGTATGAAGGATATCCATCAGAACGAAAAAAAAACACGCTCTGGAGGCGTGTTCCGGTTGCTTTATTCTGTTCTCTTCTGAATCCTTGCTTCTTCTTCCATTTTCTTTGTTTTCAATTCTTCGCGTTTTGAAGCTTTCTGGATGATCCGGAAAGTGAGCAGGGCAGCGATCATAAAAATGGCCATCGTAATGCCGGCTGGGATATATTCTGTCTTATCTTCAGGGAAATAGAGAAATAAATTTAAAATAAATGAAGAAAGCATGGTACGCTCCTTTCGAAAACAAACTCTTTGTCCATTATAACAACTCTCTCAAGGACAAACCAACTTCAAATTGTCACCTTTTTAACGATTTATTGAACGTCCACGCGACAATTTCCGAGGAAATACCCCTTCTTTCCCTATATAAAAAAACCGTAAACCCACAAAGATGGTGTTCACGGCTCTTCAGATTTATTTTACAACCTTGATGTTTTCAATGATGACGTCTTCTTTAGGAAGATCGTTCGCTCCCACTTCTACGTTAGCGATCTTATCCACGATGTCCATGCCGTCCACCACTTGTCCGAATACAGTGTGCTTCTGGTCAAGCCAAGGCGTTCCACCGTTCTCCATGTAGGCATCGACGATTTGATCCGGGAATCCCGCAGATTTCATTTGATCTTCGAGCTGAGGGTCGATGTCACTTTTTTGTACGATGAAGAATTGGCTGCCATTCGTATCAGGGCCGGCATTCGCCATCGAAAGGGCACCGCGCAGATTGAATAATTCCGGGGAAAATTCATCTTCGAATGATTCTCCGTAAATGCTTTCCCCACCCGTTCCGTTTCCATTCGGGTCTCCGCCCTGAATCATGAAGTCTTTAATGACCCGGTGGAATTTCAAACCATCGTAATAACCGTCTTTACTGTGTTTGATAAAGTTCTCCACGGTTTTAGGCGCCTGTTCCGGGAATAACTTGATCTTGATGGTTCCCATGGATGTTTTCATTTCAACTAATTTTTCGTTTTCAGCAACTTCTGTTGTCAGCTGAGGATAGGTCATATCTTCATCTCCTTTGGTTTCTTCTGCTGTTTTCTGCTTCTCGGATGCTTTTGGCTTTTCTTCAGTGGTATCTCCCTTTTCTGTTTGTCCACATGAGGCAAGAACTAAACCTAGTAAACAGAGGGTAACGATCATTAAACGCTTCATATATGTACCTCCACATGTTACCTTTATAGTAGTTATTTCTCAGTTTCATTCTGCTTACATTATAATAGAGATTGATGTATTAGAGGAGGTTTTTTATGAAAAACATACAAATTGGTGATTATGTCACAGCTTTTTATAAAACGGGAAAATATGTAGGGGAGGTCACAGGAGAACGACCAGGTGCCTTTGTCGTGAAGATCCAGGCTGTCTTAAAGCATCCGAGGCAAGGCGACCTGCACAATCCACAGGCTGTGGATGTTCCCTTGTTTCATGAACGGAAAGCCCTTGCCCACGGCGAGCGTGCCAACATGCCGGAGAAAATGGTCAAGCCATATGACGGGGACATCCCCGATTACAACGAAACACTTATCTCCTCATACTTAACATTAAAGCAGGAGCTTGAAGCAGACGCTTCCCCCCACGCACAAAAGAGTCTTGAAACATTGCAATCGATTCAAAAGGAATACGAACTGATGTATAACCTCACATTTTAATGAACGACGAGGGACGGACCTTCATTTGAAGGTCCGTCCCTCGTCTTGTCATGCAAGCTGGTTGTAGAATTTGGAGAGGTCGATGCGGTCTCCGATGGTGGTGGGTTCGGCTTTATCGAGGTATTTTTTGTCTTTTTCGACAAGGTTATAGATGTGCTGGGTGGTGAGGGCATCATCCAACGCCTTATGGTGTTTTCCGACACCTTCCCTTCCATATTCCTGGACGGCCTTCCATAGTCCCGTCTGGTTCTGATCACCGAAGAAGCGTTTATATTCCATGGACAGATCGACGAATTGAGCTTGGAAAGGAAATGGAACGCCTGTCTGGGCGCAATTATCGCGCAGTACCTTCATATCCATGTTTCCCCACGTCACTACTTTCGCGACTCCCTTATCATTTAAACCGTTGAAATAATCAATCAGACATTGGAACGATATCCCTGCATCCACTTCACTCTGGCTGATGGATAAAAATCGTTTGCAGCGGTTGGTCAGTTTGGGAAATGCAGTCGGTTTCACATAAGAGGAAAACGTACCTGACACCTTTCCATACTCCACCACCACTACCCCGGCTTCGATGATTTCAGGGAAGAAACCTTTGGGGACCCTATGTCGTTCCGGCATAGAAAACTCAAAATCTATAAACACAAGCTGTTCCGCTTTCGCCACTTAAACTCCCTCCTCAAAATGTAGATAAGACCCCAATTTATCTATAATAAAGAATGTTCTCAGGATAATCCTATTTTTTTGCTCCGAACGGAGAACTGTACAACAAGCTCTTCATTTCTCCATACTTCTTATTCTTACATTATATCATGCTAAGCCCGGAAATTATGACTAATTCCCAGTTTTCCATGTGAATAAATGTTATTCAGTGGACTATGATCCAAATCTTTAATAAAATGAATATTTAGGTATACGAAATAAAAAATCAAATAGAAGGTGTTAATCATTTCACAAAAAAGAAAGAATTTAACCATCATGCTCATGGCCAATTTTCTGGTGGCGGCCAGCGCAACCATGGTGCTGCCTTTTTTATCTCTTTACATTGAAACCTTTGGCACTTACAGTCACGAATATGTACAGCGCTGGTCAGGTTTTGTCTTTGGAGTTACATTTCTAACGGCGTTCTTCATATCTCCCTTATGGGGTCGGATCGGGGATCGTTTTGGGTATAAACCGATCCTCCTCATCACAGGATACGGGATTGCAACGTCCATCTTCTTAATGGGATTCATGCATTCCGTCGGGGGACTGTTCATCCTGCGGGGGATCATGGGTGCGGTGACAGGGTTCATCCCTACATCGATGGCCCTCATTTCCTCCCAGACACCTAAGGAAGAAGCGGGAAGGACACTTGGCACCCTTCAGATGGGAACCGTATCAGGCGGTTTATTCGGGCCGGTGATTGGAGGACTGTTAGCAGACAATGTGGGTTTTTCCTACACATTCATCTTCACTTCCATCGCCATTGCCACTGCTGCGACCGTCGTCCTTTTCGGCATCGATGAACAAAGAAGCAGGGAACAACGGGATCAACGAAACAAATACTCGAGTAAAGAAGTCCTGCAGCATATCTTCAGTCATAAATTACTCGTGACGGTCCTTATCCTATCCTGCCTGATTCAAGTGGCGAACTTCAGCATACAGCCGCTTCTCGCTTTGTATGTTGATGAACTCACTTCTTCTAGTAATCTGGCATTTTTAGCGGGAATCGCCTTTTCCGCTACAGGATTCGGGAATTTGATTGCAACCAGACGGTGGGGAAAGCTTGGTGACGATATCGGGTACGAAAAGGTTTTATCCATCCTTCTCGTTCTCGCATCTATCTTCATCGTTCCACAGGCCCTGGCTGTCGAGCTATGGCAGCTTGTCCTTTTCCGGTTTCTGTTCGGAATTGCAATCGGCGGCATGATTCCATGCGTCACAGCATACATCCGTCAGGAAGCGCCTTTGAGTATGCAGGGGGAAGTCCTTGGATATAATCAAAGCTTCCGGTTCCTTGGTAATGTAATCGGACCTGCCTTTGGAGGAGTCGTATCCGGATATATTGGCATTTCTTCCGTTTTTTATGTAACAGGTGCTTTATTCTTGGGGGCATTTGGATTATTATGGTGGAGTATACATCATTCTCAAACCCCAAGTCATGTGAAAGATTACTAGAAAAGTAGAGTGAAATATGAGAGTTTTTGCAGGTTATATAACGGTGATTAGTTTTATGCTCATCTTCTTCACCACGTTATTTTTTGCGACGGGTGAATGGAACAAGGTACAAAGCTTTCAACAGGAGTTGGAGCATGCCGTGAGTACCGATTCCATCGACCTGAATCGTACAAGCTTACTCCTTGATGGGGACGGTAAGGTCTTTTCAGAAGTGAACCGCCCTTACCGTCTATATGTGCCGGACGAGAAGATTCCCCCATTCCTAAAGGATATTCTGGTCGCATCTGAAGATCAGCATTTTTACGAACACGTCGGTTTCGATGCTGGCGCAATCCTCCGGGCCGTCGTGAAAAATCTGGTGTTCACCCATATCCAGCAGGGCGGGAGCACCATTACCCAGCAGCTCGCCCGGAACCTGTATCTGGGACAGGAGAAAACCTATAATCGTAAACTGACAGAGTTGTTTTATGCCCATGAAATTGAACAATCCTTATCAAAGGATGAAATACTTGAGTTATATATGAACGTCATTTACTTCAGTAATGGAGTATATGGGATTGAAACAGCCTCCCAATACTATTTTCAAAAAAGTGTCACCGAACTTAACCAGGCGGAGATGGCGTTCATCGCTTCGATCCCGAATAATCCAGGTAAATATGATCCCCTTGACCACTTCGATCAAACGAAGGTTCGTCAGGAGCGTCTTCTCGATATTCTTGTAAACACGTCAAAGTTATCGAAGGATGAAGCGGAGACATTAAAGAAAATGCCGATCACCCTGAACGTCCGCAAGAAGACTGACCTCTATCCCGACTATGCCTTTTATGTAGAAAACGAGCTGAAGGAACTGATCGCTCTAAACGAAGGCTATAAGCTGGAACTGGAGAACGCGGCTTCTGAAGAGGAAAGGAATCGGATCACCGGGAAGCTCGAGGAACGATTTCAAGACGTGATTTCCTCAGGTGTCAGGATTCAAACGGCGTTGAAGCCAGCTCTTCAACAAAAAAGTGTTCGGGCTTTGAATGATCAGCTGAGTGAAGACTTACAGGGTGCCACCGTCACCATCGACAACAAGTCCCGGATGATTGTCGCCCTCTCCGGGGGCAGGGACTACCAGAAATATAATTTCAATCATGCGTTTCAAGCCTTCAGGCAGCCCGGTTCGGTTATCAAACCGCTGCTCGTGTACGGTCCCTATATAGAGACATTCAAGGCCGGGATCAATGACAAAGTCAATGCCAATCAATACTGTGTCGGCGAGTATTGTCCGATCAACTATGGAGGAATCCAGCCCGGTACGGTGACATTGAAACAATCCCTGGCACAATCCTATAACGGCTCGGCGCTTCGTCTCATGGAAAAAGTCGGCATAGATAAAGCCTTCCAATCCATCTCCCCTTTTTCCTTTGAAAGGGTGATCAAAGAAGATAAAACCTTCGCCTCTTCCATTGGCGGATTCACTTATGGAATGAGTCCCCTGGAATTGACGGATGCCTATACCTCTTTTATTGACGGCCGTTATCAGGAGAGTCATGCCATCATTTCCGTCAGTGACAGTCACGGAAAGATTCTTTATCAATGGAAAAAGGACCCGAAGAAAGTCTGGTCGGCAGACACCACTGCCAAAGTAAGAAAAATGCTCAATGAAGGGGCGACATCAGGAACCGGAAGAGCCGCGTATGTATCCAAGCCATATGTAGGGATCAAAACCGGCACGACCAATAACTATCATGATTACTGGGTGATGGGTTTGACCGACACCCTTACGACAGGCGTTTGGGTCGGCCATGATATCCCCCGTGATATGAGTGAAATCGAACGCCAGCGTCCAAGCCATAAAGTCTGGCAGGAAATCATGGAATGACTTTATAGTAAAAAAGCGTCTGCAGCATGTGCTGAAGACGCTTTTTCTATTATAATTTCACCTTCGACATAATCGGGAGGCTTGCCATCACTCCGTTATAGAGCTTCAAAAAAACAAAGAAGATCGTCAAAAATAACGAAGACCATGAGAATACCTGCAAACTCACCACTCCGAAGATCCCCCATTTCGAGAGGGACGGACTTATTTTATACACAAAGTAGATAAAATAAGCGAGTGAGCTTAGGGCAAAAATGATGAAAAGCCCTATAAAAGACTTAAGGCTCACCACAGACACCAAGCCCCCGATGAAGTAAATCATCGAGCCTGTACGGACAAGATTATACAACTGCCCATCCGAATCCGTGGCAAAAAACAGCATGGAGACCCCGTTAATGGTTTCCGCAATCAGTTTTAAAGCCGCGAACACCATGAAGAAGGCGACCATTAACAGGATCAAAATGGCAAGCTTAAGCTGTATATCGGATAAAAATTCCCTCATGCCCGGATAGACACCGATTTTTTTAAATACGTCCACGAAGACTCCCACTCCATAAACGGAAAACGTGAGACTAAACAATAGTATCGAAAAAAGGGGTAAATAACTTGTTAAGTATGTATTTTTCACTTAGAAACTCTCCCATAACGATTCTTCATCCACTCTCATCATAATCGTTTATGGATAGCTTGAAAAGGGTATAGAAACAGAAGGGACAATGACTATATACCTATCTACCCCTGTCGGACATTAAACAAAAAAACGCCCCTTCTGTTATGGAAGAAAGGGCCGTTTCATTGAAGGGAATGAGAATGGGGTACCACCCTGATATATTCCCTCGATCCAAATGGTTGTCTCCCGCGTGCGGGTTCTTTCGTTATTTCCTCTTCCACTTCTTCCGTTTCACCATATTGAACCGGTTTGATATTCATACTCGTCGGGTCTTCTGTCTCAATGAACCCCCGATTAAATCGGTCCTCGGTTTCCACCATCCACGCAAAGCCAAAAAAAGCAAAAAATATGGTCGTAACCGCTACTGTTTTCTTTTTCATAACTTCACCACCTTATGGATAGGATTCTCCAATTTGACCGAAACTATTCTGGAAGTGTCGGAATTCGAGGAGAAAATCCAACAAATTTTCCACGTGCATTTCCACGTATCTTCATATTTAATACTTCTTGAAAGTTGTGATATGTATGGGATGCTGAGTAATGCAAGCATTTATTTTTTACGTTATAATGCTTTTTAGGGTTCAGCTTCGGTCGAGTAAGGAAGAATGTTGCCGAATGATGTATAGGGTTGACATGAGACCATGTTGAGAATAAACGATTATGATAAGAGGGGGGTTTTAAATGACTTTATTACATTGGGCAATTGTATCGCCTTTTTTATTTGCGATACTTATTCCATTTCTATATAAAGCATTTCGGAATGTACATACCGGCTGGTTCGTACTATTATTGCCGGCAGCTTTATTCACGTACTTTTTTCAATTCATCTCCATTACAAGAAATGGGGATACCGTCAAGGAAACCTTGGAGTGGATGCCTTCCTTCGGGATCAACTTCACCGCTTACGTAGATGGTCTTGGATTGCTGTTCGCCATGCTCATCACGGGGATCGGTTCACTGGTTGTCCTTTACTCCATTTATTACTTAGACAAGAAGAAGGAGCAATTACATAATTTTTATGTGTACTTAATGATGTTCATGGGAGCGATGTTGGGCGTTGTCCTTTCCGACAACCTGATCGTCCTTTATATGTTCTGGGAATTCACTTCCATTTCATCATTCTTATTAATCGGGTACTGGTATCATCGGGAACGTTCCAGATACGGAGCACAAAAATCCATGCTCATCACGGTATTCGGGGGACTCAGCATGCTTGGAGGATTCCTGCTCTTATATCTCATGGGCGGGACTTTCAGCATCAGGGAATTGGTCGGACAAGCTGATCAGCTTATGACACAGGCATTTTTCCTTCCTGCCTTGCTTCTAGTACTATTGGGAGCTTTCACGAAATCAGCTCAGTTCCCATTCCACATCTGGCTGCCCGATGCCATGGAAGCACCTACACCCGTCAGTGCCTATCTGCACTCTGCCACGATGGTTAAAGCAGGTATTTATCTTGTCGCCCGCTTAAGCCCGGTATTCGCAGAATCAAGCGTATGGCTGTGGCTCGTCGGCGGCGTCGGGATTTTCACTTTATTCTGGGGTTCTTTCAACGCCGTGAAACAAACGGACCTGAAAGGAATCCTCGCCTTTTCCACCGTCAGTCAACTGGGTCTCATCATGTCCCTGTTGGGAGTGGGAGCGGCGGCTCTTCACTACACAGAGCTTGATGATAACATTTATATGGTGGCAACACTTGCCGCCGTATTCCATTTGATCAACCACGCGACCTTCAAAGGAAGTTTATTCATGGTCGTCGGGATCATTGATCATGAAACGGGTACCCGGGATATCCGAAAACTTGGCGGGCTGATGAACTTCATGCCCATCACGTTCACCATTGCCATCATCGGAGCATTCTCCATGGCCGGACTTCCTCCGTTCAACGGATTCCTTTCCAAGGAGATGTTCTTTACCGGGATGGTCAGGGTCCTTGAAATGGATATTTTCAACCTGGATACATTCGGCATGATCTTCCCGCTTCTTGCATGGGTGGGAAGTGTATTCACGTTTATTTACAGCATGATCCTGGTCTTCAAAACCTTTACCGGGAAGCACCAGCCGGAGAAGCTTGAAAAGAAACCGCATGAAGCTCCACTTGGAATGTTGATCTCACCGATCATCCTGGCTTCACTCGTGGTCATCTTCGGTTTCTTCCCGAATATCCTGTCAGAGCGGATCATCGCGCCGGCAGTGGAGTCCATCACGCCAAGCCTGATCCAGGAAGGACATGAGGTTGAAACGCATATTTCATTCTGGCATGGATTTACACCTGAGCTATTCATGACATTCGGGGTCATCCTATTCGGTATCCTGTTGTATCTCCTCCTTCCTTCATGGAAAAAGGTGTACAAATGGATCCCTGAGCGCTTCACGCTGAATTCTTTCTATGATGGAGGTCTCATCAAGAGTGAACGTGGCGCACAAAACTTTACAAGTGGCTATATGACAGGCTTTATCCGTACGTATCTGGTGTATATCTTCTCCTTCTTGATTGCCATATCATTGTTTGCACTGTGGTTCAATGGGGCGTTCGCCATCAATTTGGAAGAAGTTGCTCCAGTCGGAGTCTATGAGATTGCCATCGCGCTTCTCCTGGTCATCAGTTCTGTCACGATCCTGTTTGCGAAATCACGACTGACGTCCATCATTTCGCTTGGAGCTGCAGGGTATACCGTTTCACTATTCTTTGTGTTATTCCGCGCCCCGGACCTGGCCCTGACACAGCTTGTCATTGAAACCGTGTCGGTTGCCCTGTTCTTACTTTGCTTCTATCACCTGCCTAAATTAAGCAGGCATGAAGAACGCATGCGGTTTAAACTCGGGAATGCACTCATATCGATCGGGGTCGGAGTGGTCGTCGCATTATTTGCCATCTCTTCCTACAGCTCGAAAATGTTTGAGTCCATTTCGAAGTATTATATTGAAAATACCCATGATAAAGCCGGCGGGGAAAACATGGTCAACGTTATCCTCGTAGACTTCCGTGGGTTTGATACGATGTTTGAAATTTGCGTCTTGGCAATTGCAGCACTCGGCATATTCTCCATGATCAAATTGCGCCTTACAAGGAGGGATGAAGGATGAAAACAAAAGTAAAAACGAATGATGTCATCCTGCAGACCGTCACCAATGTGGTCGCATTCATCATCATCCTGTTCTCGTTGCGCCTTTTCTTCTCGGGTCACTACACACCGGGGGGAGGATTCATCGGGGGCTTGATGACGTCGGGAGCCATTGTATTACTGTTACTCGCTTATGACATCAAGACCGTCGCCACCATCTTACCGGTGGACTACAAGATCATCACGGCGATCGGCCTGTTCTTTTCAGTGGCCACGGGGGCCGGGGCTTTATTATTCGATGTTCCGTTCCTCACCCACGCGTACGATTATTTTTACCTTCCCCTGTTAGGGAAGACATCGCTGCACACAGCGGTTCTCTTTGATACAGGCGTGTATCTGGTGGTCATCGGGGTCACCATGACCATCATTCAAACGATTGGGGTGAGCGAATAATGGAAATCATCATGGCCGTCGTCGTCGGAATCCTATTTACAAGCGCCGTATACTTAATGTTATCCAAGAGCTTGCTCCGGATCATCATCGGGACAGCCCTGTTAAGCCACGGTGCCCATTTATTGATCCTTTCCGTGAGTGGCCTTAAAGGGGGAGCTGCCCCTCTTCTCGGGGAACATGCTGAATCGTATGTCGATCCTTTGCCACAGGCATTGATCCTGACGGCAATCGTCATCAGCTTTGGAGTGACAGCTTTCTTCCTCGTTCTCGCTTATCGGGCATATCAGGAGCTTGGCACGGATAATATGGATCAGATGAGAGGTAACGAAGGAAATGACTAACTTATTAATACTACCGATTCTAATCCCGTTATTTACGGCGATTATCTTAATGTTTATCAGCAAATATGTGAAGCTGCAACGAGGGATTTCAGCCCTTTCAACACTGGGGACTGTAGCAGCATCCCTCGTTCTGATCAATACGGTTCACCATGACGGAATCCAGACGGTGAACCTTGGAAGCTGGGAGGCTCCTTTTGGGATCACCCTCGTTTCCGACATGCTCTCTGCCTTACTTGTGACTACGACAAGTATCATAGCCTTTATCGTACTTCTCTACTCGTTTAAGTCGATCGGGGTGGACAGGGAGCGATTCTACTATTATCCTGTCGTTCAGTTTCTATTGGTCGGAGTGAACGGGGCTTTCACGACAGGTGATATCTTCAACCTATTCGTCTTTTTCGAAGTCATGCTCATGAGCTCGTATGTTCTGCTGGTCCTCGGCGGAACGAAGGCGCAGCTGCGGGAGGGGATCAAATACATTCTCGTGAATGTCATTTCCTCCGCACTATTCGTCATTACCGTTGCCTACTTGTATTCAGTCGTTGGAACTCTGAATATGGCGGATATTTCGAGGAAAATCGCCGAAGTGGATCAGCCTGGCATCATCACGGCGATCGCTATCCTGTTCCTATTGGTCTTTGGCCTTAAAGGTGCGATCTTTCCTCTTTACTTCTGGCTGCCGGGCTCTTACTATGCGCCACCGACACCGGTGCTCGCTTTGTTCGGAGCCCTGCTTACGAAAGTAGGCGTTTATTCGATTATCCGGACATACACGTTATTTTTCTATCACTATACCGGATTTACTCATGAAATCCTGAGCATACTCGCCATCCTAACCATGGTGCTCGGCTGCATCGGTGCCATAGCCTATTGGGATGTTAAGAAGATCATCATTTATAACATCGTCATTGCTGTCGGTGTGATTCTGTTCGGAGTATCGACAATGAATCCTGAAGCACTGGAGGGTGCCATTTATTACCTGGTTCATGACATGATCATCAAGGCCGCTTTATTCCTTCTGGTCGGCGTCATGATTGCCATCACAGGCACGGCCAATCTGAAGAAAATGGGCGGATTGATCAAGGACTACCCTTGGCTCGGATGGACATTCCTTGTTGCCGCATTCTCCCTTGCCGGCATCCCGCCTTTAAGCGGTTTTATCGGGAAATTCTTAATCGTACGGGGAAGCTTTGCCGCAGGAGCCTATGTAGGGGCAGGAGTCGTCCTCGCATCCAGTCTGTTGGTGCTCTACTCTGTCATCAAGATCTTCCTGAATGGCATATGGGGAACTCCGAAGGAATATAACGGAGTATCAAAGGGAGACGCCCGTTACTTATGGATGACGTCTGCTGTACTTGTCGTGCTGGCTGTTGTTTATGGCCTTGGTGCAGAAGCGATGCGTCCACTCTTTTCACAAGCAACTGAAGTACTGGTAAATCCGAATCTCTATATAGACGCAGTGTTAAAGGAGTAATGTAGAATGGCTTTTCAAATATTATTAAACTTTTTCCTGGCCTTTGTCTGGATGTTTCTTTCGGTATCCTTTACTTCTCAGTCATTCTTTATTGGCTTTTTACTAGGATTGCTTGTTATCTTTGCATTCAGAAGATTTTTCAACTCACGGTTTTATTTATTACGGGTGGCTGCCGTGATCAGTTTATTCTTCCTCTTCCTGAAGGAACTGATCATGGCAAATATCTCGGTTTTAAAAACGGTTTTGAAACCGAAGTTGGACTTCCAGCCGGGCATCTTCGCTTTACCGACAGAATTAAAGTCCGATTGGGAGATCACGCTCTTGGCGAATTTGATCACACTGACACCCGGGACGCTGGTCATGGATGTATCGTACGACAAGAAGATTCTTTATGTACATGCCATCGATATGCCGGATGTGGATGAAGCCATTAACGAAATAAAGGATTCTTTTGAAAAAGCCATCATGGAGGTGAGCCGCTAATGTTACATCTGATCTTTCAAATCACGTTATTATGCGTCTCCATATCCATGCTCGGCCTCGTTTACCGAGTGGTGAAAGGTCCCACGATCCCTGACCGTGTAGTGGCACTCGATGCGATCGGGATCAACCTGATCGCCATCATTGCACTCGTTTCGATGATGCTCGATACGTACGCTTTTCTAGAAGTGATCCTGCTTCTCGGAATCCTTGCTTTCATCGGAACCGTCGCCTTTTCAAAGTTCCTGGAGAAAGGGGAGATCATCGAACGTGAGCGAGATCATTAGATTTTTCATTGGATTCTTTTTAGTCATTGGAGGATTTCTCAGCCTGGTTACGGCTTTCGGCGTATTGAGACTTCCTGATGTATATACGAGAAATCATGCTGCTTCTAAAAGTGCGACGCTCGGGGTCATGTCGATCCTGCTCGCCACCTTTCTTTACTTTTACCTGGAGCATGGTCATTTCAATTCAAGACTGATCCTGGCCATCGTCTTCATCTTTATCACAGCGCCGGTTTCCGGCCACCTCATCTCGCGTGCCGCCTATAATACCGGCGTCAAACTTTGGGACAAAAGTGTAAGGGATGACTTAAAGGATAAAGAACAATATGAGCGTCAGAACAGTCAATGAGGAAGCAAAAAGGCTTGACCCTATTTTATCAAGGGTCAAGCCTTTTTCTATTTCCTAGCGCTGATACAAGTGATCTTCCACGCTTCCATCCTGTTTATGCACAACCAGTGTCCCGGAATGATCCGTCACATAATCTTTCGCTTTCGATAGGAGTTTGTCCTTTGTACTCTCAACCAGGATAGCCCTCTTTCCGTCGGCCTTCTTCAACTGCCAGCCGTCGTCATGGGGGGTGACGTGATATTCTGTCTTATCCGGTGTACTCCCTTCTTCAGACTGATGGGCACGGTCAGTGGCGATGGCAATGGCCCTTCCTTCTTCATACCCTTCATCCAAGAGGGCATTGGCTATCTCAATGGCTTTGTTCCGTACGTCTCTTGGCAGGTTCTTCAGTGAAGCAGGATAATCATTTTTTGTCCAACTCATTTGTATGGCCTCCTAATGTATTGGTTAGTAATTGATTTCCCATTTTTTCACTGAATAAACATAAGGGTGTGTACGGTCAGCGTTTCGGTACCACTGCCATCGTGCAGCGCGATACACAGATCAATTGATCATCCTCATCTGTAAGCTTGATGTCCCATACCATGGTGGTCCTGCCCTGATGCATGACCGTTCCCGTCGCCGTGACGATCCCTTCCCGCTTCGCTTTAATATGATTCGCATTAATTTCAAGGCCGAAGCATATTTCTTTATCCAGATCGATCAATTGTACCGCCCCTACACTCGCTACCGTTTCTGCAAGTGCCACCGAAGCCCCGCCATGAAGGAAGCCGAACGGCTGTCTCGTCTGTTCATTCACCGGCATCGTCGCAATGACCTTCCCCTTTCCTAATTCTACAAATTCAATCCCTAACGCACTGATCAATGTATTCTCTGTATTCACGTGAATTCCTCCATATCATAGTCTTCTCTACTACCTTTTCGAGAAAGTGCTTGAAAATCCTCTATTTTCCCTGCCCTAACCGTCCTGCGTTTAATCCATGAATAATCCGTTGAACAGTTTCATACATATCCTTAGAGCATTTTTAACGAAAGGGGTTTTCTGTTATGTATCGGTACCACCCTTTTTATCCACCAGTTCAACGCCCCTACTCACCGATCCACTCGAGGGCACAACCCTTTCCCTCCCATCATCGGAACTACCCTCCTGTCGAAACCAAAACATTCATGTCTTCGGCAGGTAAAACGTTGAACTTACTGGGAGATGCCCAAAAAGTGCTTCAGAAAATCAACACATCCAAAGACTTCTCCTCGAAATTCATGAATGCAGCACAGCAATCAAACGTACCTGAAGTACATAAATTACTTCAAACCATTGGTACAAGGGTACAGCCGATTGTATCGTTCAATCCCGATGGCGTCCGCCTCGTCTTTGACGAAAAGCTTGGACAGGTGGATTGCTGCCATTTAATCGTGATTATTCGTTGGATGTGATGGGGAATGATTACTGATGCATCAAAAAAGAAGCGAGGGAGCCCCCGCTTCTTTTCTTTATAAAATGATCGCTGCGATCCAACCGAACAGGATCAATGGAATATTATAGTGTAAAAAGGTTGGGACACATGTATCCCAAATGTGGTTATGCTGTCCATCGGCATTCAATCCCGCCGTCGGTCCAAGCGTACTGTCTGATGCCGGCGACCCTGCGTCACCAAGGGCACCTGCTGTTCCGACAATCGCAATCGTTGCGAGAGGGCTGAATCCAAGCTCCATGGCAAGTGGGACGAAGATGGCTGCTATGATAGGAATGGTGGCAAATGAAGAACCGATCCCCATTGTCACCAGTAGCCCGACGACGAGCATGATAAGGGCAGCCAAAGCCTGGTTGCCGCCGATGACATCAGCCGTTGCCTTAACCAATGTTTCTACATCTCCTGTTTCCGTTACCACTGCTGCAAATCCGGATGCCGTGATCATGACAAAGCCGATAAAGGCCATCATTTTCATTCCATCATTCAGCAATCCGTCTGCTTCTTTCCATTTAACCGAGCCTGAAAGATACAGGACGGCAATACCTGCCAGTGCCCCAAAGATCATCGATTCCAACTGAAGCTGAACGTATAAGGCCACTACGATGGAAATGAGAGCGAAAACCATCGCTCTTTTATTGTAAACGACCTTTTCATCGGCAACGACTTCTTCCGCTTCATTGTAGTCCCTCGGTTTGCGATAACTCACAAACACAGCAATCAGTAACCCGATCACCATTCCTCCTACAGGGAGAAGCATGGCTTTCGGAATATCGCCCATGTTGATTTCCATTCCACTTGATGCCATGTTCTGAGCGATGATTTCATGGAATTGCAATCCGAAACCTACCGGTAAAAGAATATACGGAGCGGTCAATCCAAACGTAATCACCGATGCGATCAAACGTCTATCGATCCGCAACTCCGTCATCACCTTCAATAATGGCGGGATGAGAATCGGAATAAAAGCGATGTGAATCGGAATCACATTTTGAGAAAAACAAGCCATGATTAAAATAGAAATGACAATAAGTGCTTTCGAAAGGGCTGTCTTTCTTGAATCTCCTTTTTTCCCGACGACCTTTAACACCCAGTCCACGAGCAGATTCGGAATTCCCGTATAGGAAATCGCGACGGCAAATCCCCCTAGTAATGCATAACTTAACGCGATGCTCGCCCCACCGCTGATTCCCTCTGTAAAGACGGATATCGTCTCGTCCAATCCCAGTCCGCCCGTCAGTCCCCCGACCAACGCCCCAGTAATCAGAGCGAATACTACGTTCACCCGCGCAAGGCTCAATACGAGCATGACAAGAACCGCTATCACAACTGCGTTCATACCTGCTTCCTCCTTAATATCTTGATGTATTGTTATCGTTCCGTTGCTTTAGTTCGCTAAATTGGTAGAGTAATAAAATCACGATTTCAACTTTAACAAGATAAAGAGAGTTTGTCAACACTTTAGCCGGGTGAAAGATGGAGTGGGAATTTTTTCATAGGTTTGTGTGTGGTGATGGCGCGTGGAGGAGGGTCCGGCAAGGGCTGTGTGGGGATCCATTATATGTTAATTGGCTGGATCTTTTCATATTTCGGCTGGATTCGGTTCCAATTCGGCCGGATTTTTCGTCATGTCGGCTGGATTCTAACCGGATTCGGCTGGATTTTTCATATTTTCGGCTGGATTCCCTCCCACCGACGGCCGGATCCAATCTCCTTACGACGCCAATCCCCCTCCATCAAGCGATGAAGTACGTATAGACCCCGGCCTGGTCCGGGTAATTGCGTCATTTTGCAAAGTTATCGCGTCGTTTTTCAATTTATTGCGTCATTTCAAAAGGAATCGCGTCATTTTTTCTTTATTTGCGTCATTTACCAATCATCCCCAAATTTCACTTCTCTCCGAAACACATCTCACCAAATCCTCCATAAAAAAAAGAGCCCCCTTCCAGTGCCCACAATCTCCGGCACTGAAACAAGACTCTTCCATCGTGTAAATGACATTATTTCTCTAATGGGACAAAACGTTCGACCAGTAAAGCAAGGGTTCTTGCCATGACGCCTGTAGCACCTGATGGACCGAGATCATGGCTTCCTTTCGTGGTAGCCGTCCCTGCGATGTCCAAATGTACCCAAGGCAGGCCTTCGGCGAATTCACCGACGAACGCTCCACCCATGATGGCATGGCCGGCGCGTCCCGGTGAATTGTTCAAATCGGCAATATCACTTCCACGGACGCGCTTTTTATCATTTTCCGTATAAGGAAGGCGCCAGATAAATTCACCTGATTCCCCTGAAGCTTCCAGCACCTGCTCGAAGAATGCTTCATGATTCGTGAGGGCACCGGTTTTATCCTCACCGAGAGCCACGATGACTCCACCAGTCAAGGTTGCAACGTCCACTAAATAGTTGGCTCCTTGATGCTTTGCATAGGTCATGCCGTCAGCAAGCGCGAGACGCCCCTCTGCGTCCGTGTTCAACACTTCGATGGTCTTACCGCTCATGGAGGTAATCACATCGTCAGGCTTGAATGCAGAGCCGCTCACCATATTGTCCGTGGACGGGATGACGGCAACGACGTTTTGTTCCGGTTTGATTTCACCGATGATTTCCATGGCACCGAGTACTGCAGCTGCACCGCCCATATCGGTTTTCATACCGACGATTCCATCTTTGGGCTTCAGGGAATAGCCGCCTGTGTCAAACGTGATCCCTTTTCCGACTAAACCGATGACATCCTTCCAATCCTCTTTCCCGTTGTACTTAAGGACGATCATCTTCGGAGGTTCCACGGATCCCTGATTCACGGCAAGAAGTGCGCCCATTCCAAGGTGCTCCATTTCTTCCTTGTCGAGGATTTCCACCTCAAAGCTGTATCTTTCTGCCAATTCCAGAGCGTACTCTGCCAATTTTGTAGAAGTTAATAGATTACCAGGTGTATTCACCAGTGTACGGGCTGAGTTTACTCCATTCCCGAAGGCAGAACCAATGTGTAAAGCCGTCTCGACTTCCTTCGAATCTCCTTTTGTAAAAAATTCGATCGCTTCTACATGTACTTCCGGTTCATTTGATTTTTTCTTATAACCGTCGAATTCATATGTAGACATCGTAAAGGCTTCCATGAAGGCATGGGCCACATCCGTTGCCACCATCTCCTCAGAAACAAATGTATCCAGTGCGACTGAAAACGAGGACACTTTCATATTTTTTAAGGTTTTGGACGCAGAGCCCAATGATTCTTTTAAAAGATCGAATGTCAGCTCTTTGTGTTTTCCAAGTCCTACGAATACGATTCTTTTTGCGTCAAGTTTTCCAAACGTATGTATCTTGGATACTTTCTTGTGCTTGGAAGAAATGTCCCCATCCTTCACAAGCTGTGTAAGATAGCCTTCAAACTTATGATCGAGCTCTTTCAGCTCTCCTTCGAATGTTGGCTGATTGTAAATACCTACGACCAGGCATTCTCCATTCGCATTGGTTACTTCATTTTGATTGATTGAAAATTTCATGTTCACAGACACCTCCATTCTCTATTATAGCGAAGATGTCCAATTATTTCGACTTTCTAACAATCTGCTCCTCAAAGTTATACGAGGGGTGGATGGGGTATGGTATAATGAGAACATTATTTTTATTCAAACTATTGAAGGGGTGGCATTTCACAGCATGGAAGTACTGTTTAATTTTCCATTATGGGCGTCTTTATTTTCGATCTTTTTTGCTCAGTTTGTAAAGGTTCCCATACAGTTTATCGCGACGAGGGAATGGAACTGGTCATTGATCACCTCAACAGGAGGGATGCCGAGTTCCCATTCAGCAGCCGTGACGGCATTATCTACCGGGGTTGCCCTTGAAGTGGGACTCTCTTCCCCTATCTTCGCCGTATCTGCCATGTTTGCCATCATTACGATGTTTGATGCAACGGGTGTCAGAAGGCAGGCAGGAGAACAGGCGATCGTTCTCAATCAATTGATGGTGGACTTCCAGAGATTCATGTCAGAGGCTAAAGGCTGGCAGAACAAACCTGAACAAGAGAAGCGCAAGGAGCTGAAGGAATTACTGGGCCACAAACCGATTGAGGTATTCTTCGGGGGACTGTCAGGAATCATCCTGACCCTTCTGCTTCATTATCTATTCATCGTCTAGGAGTGTGATCATGAAAATCGTATCCATTTGCCCCAGTAATACAGAAATCATCGATTACCTGGGATTGACACCTCTTCTTGCAGGCGTGGATGATTACTCCGACTATCCGTCAGAGGTAAAGTCCCTTCCGCAACTTGGACCGGATCTATCGATTAATATGGATAAGCTCGAGTCATTGAAGCCGGATCTGGTGTTTTCATCCTTAAGCGTCCCAGGCATGGAGAAAAATATAGAAGAACTCGAAAAGAGGAATATCCCACACATCACGCTGAACCCCCAGAGCTTCACTGATATTGCGGATGATCTCCTGACGGTGGGAAAAGCCTGTAGGATCGAGGAGCATGCCATCAAACGCCGCAAGGAATTCCTCGATACTGTCGAAAGCTTAAAGACGATCGGGGAAAAGGTTTCACATCCTCCCTCCCTTTACTGGGAATGGTGGCCGAAACCCGTCTTCACTCCAGGAAGGGTCAATTGGCTGACCGAGTTAAGCACAATGGTCGGTGCACGAAACCTTTTTGACGATGTGGACCTGGCAAGCGTTCAAACCGATTGGGAGGACGTATTGAAGCGAAATCCGGATTATATCTGCCTGGCATGGGTCGGCGTCAGGCAAAGCAGGGTCAAGCCTGAGATCGTAAAGAACCGCCCTGATTGGGATACACTCGACGCTGTACAGGAAGACCGGATTTTCGTCCTGGAAGAAGCCCTCTATTGCAGGCCATCCCCCCTTCTGTTAAAAGGGGCCATGAAACTTGCCCGGTTGCTTCATCCCGATTTATATGATGAAACATAAAAGAACATGCCTGCTCACTTAGTAGCGAGCAGGCATGTTCTTTTTTTCTTATTCGTAAAGACTTCTCATTAACTTATCAGTTCTTATGAACTGAAGCCTCATAAATCGAATCAACAGCCTTCTTCAACGCAGCATCAAACTCTTCATCGGATTGATTGGCACTCAGGTCGGCCGCCAAAGCCCGGGAGAAGCTTGCAATCACTCCGTCATTTTCTTTCAGCTTCACGTTAGCTTCATCACGGGAGTAGCCTCCTGAAAGGGCAACGACCCGCACGACACGTGGATGTTCAACCAATTCTTTATACGCATTCGCTTTCGACGGGATCGACAGCTTCAGCATGACGTTTTCCTCTTCAGATAGTTCATTCAAATGCTTCAGGATTTCCTCGCATAGAATGGCTTCAGATTTTTCCTTTTGTTCACTGTGGATGTTGACTTCAGGTTCGATGATCGGGACCAAACCGGCTGCGATGATGCGTTTACCAAAGTCGAACTGCTGATCGACGACTTCTTTGATGCCGCCCGTGTTCGGTTCGTGGATGACTGAGCGCATTTTCGTGCCGAAAATCTTCCGTTCAGTGGCACGGCGAAGGGTCTCATCCAAGTCGGGGATCGGTTTCATGAGCTGGACACCATTCTTCTCTTCCGCTAGACCTTTATCCACTTTCAGGAAAGGGACGATGCCTTTGTCTGCAAGGTAGTCCGCTGTATATTTACCTTCGATCTCCCGGTCCATCGTTTGTTCAAAAAGAATGACCCCGAGGATCCTGTCGGGGCTGAAGGATGGGGAAGTGATGATCCTCGTCCGCATTTCATGGACCTTATCAAACATTTCATCTTCATTGGAATAAGAATCCTCTAGCACTCCATACCCTGCCAATGCCTTCGGTGTACTGCCGCCGCTTTGATCAAGCGCTGCGATGAAGCCTTCTCCATTCTTCATTTTGTCGTATTGACTTTTGTTCATATCTTCCACTCCTTTTGGTTTCGTTTCTCCCTTTCTTTTTTCCCCTATTTACACGGTTGTTAAACGGATTGCACCTTAGTTCTTACCTTTAGTCCAGGGCCATCAATAAATAAAGCACGCAGTTTGACTGCGTGCCCCTTTTCTATTCTTTTTCAGGTGATAAAATCTGCTGCCTGAAAACCTGCATGGATTTGTTCTCATTAAGGTCTGTCAAGTCCTTTTCGGATAGCTCACCCGTACCCATCTGGACCACATAGACTTCCAGTGTCTGTTTGCCCCATTCATTATAAACGTCGTCCACCGTTTCATAATAAAGGTCTAATTTATTTCCTTTGATTGCGCTCCCTGTATCAGCAACGACCCCATACCCATAGTGAGGGATAAACAGGATGGTTCCGATTGGATAGACGGAGATATCCGCTGCTATCGTAGAGTACAGATCACGCTTCACTTTCACTCCTGAATATGTAATGCCGTATAAGGGATGACCAGGGTCCTTCCCCGTCGATTCAACACCGGCCGTATAGCCGGTCGCTACAACCTTATGTTTCGTATATTGATCCCAATCAATGGATTCTTCCAATGTGGCAGGTTTGGCAGATGCACTGGCTGACACTTTTGTCTCATAGCCTGTAAACCTTTTAAGAAACTTGAATGACAAATGCAATGGATTTGTCTTATGCTCTTTGTCTTGGAGACTCTTTTGATCACTGTCACCCTTGTCCATCATCCAGGTTTTAAAGGTTTGTGCCTCTACCCCCGACACCGATTGAAAGGTCGTACCGAGTGCAAGGATAAATAAGCTGATCATAACGAATCTCTTCGTCCAAATTTTAAACAGATTCATGTATTCACTCCTCCCACCCTACATACTTCCCATTCGGGAGGAGATATATGCATAAATTGATAAAAAAATCGAATAGTTGTAATATTTGGAAATTACTTTAGTTTTCCTTTTAGGGGGAAAAGTCCTTTAAAACCAGGCTATTCTATACTTCAACTAGTATGTTCTATTTTCTAAAATATTTTCTTAGAGAATTAATATTTATGAGCAAGTGCCTGGAAACAGAGACCGTTCCTTTCCGCTTCAGGCACTTGCTTTCCGGCGGGGAGGAAGTCGAGCCTCCTCGGGCTTGCGCCCTGTGGGGTCTCGCCCTTTCCTCTAGTCCCGCAGGAGTCAAGTGCCTTCCGCTTCAATCCACTCTGAGCTTTCATATTCTGAATTTATAATGGCTAATTGCCCACATAAAAACTTTTATTAATGACATGAGTGTGTGCTACCTGGTGCAATTGTTTTAGAGAAAATAATTAGCAAAACTAGAATTGAAATAACAGTTTATATTTTATCTGTTGAAGTGAAAAACGTATGCATGGACTGTTGAGTGGAGCGGAAGGTGCTCGACTCCTGCGGGAAACGCTGGACAGGTGAGACCCCGCAGGGCTTTTGCCCGAGGAGGCTCACCGCCAGCCCCGCGGAAAGCGAGCACCTGGAGCGGAAATCAACCAACCACTTGCTTTTGATACGATACTTTTACTCGTCCAATAAAAATCCGTTCAACCTTGGGAATTAGGTTCCCGGTTAAACGGATGTGGTTAGAACATTCGATATCCTTTTGCTCTTAGGATTCTCATGACGATACCGGACAGGATGGCACCTGCGAGGCCGCTTCCGAGAATCACGAGATCGGCTACAGCCAAGTGGCTGAGTCTGGTCCCAAGTTCTGAAAAAGATTCCCCTGCATTTCGGAAGTAATCTATAAAACGAACTTCGTCCACGATAAAAATAACGACAATCGGATAAATGATGGCCATGATCCATGTCATGCGCAGTAACATATTTAACAAAAATCCTATTCCGAAAAATAGAACAAAAAATAGAAGCATCGATATAATCATTACATGTATAGGCATTTTAGCAATTACACCTCCATAACACTAAAGAATAGTGTACCCCGAGTGAAATGTAAGCGTCAATATTTTCAGGGAAAGATTTGTCACTTATTCACAAAATAAACTTATTTATCTTCCAGACATAAAAAACAGACCCAACACCGGCTTCCATACTCCACAAGGGAAGTATCCACCTTCGTTAGGTCTGCTCTCATCCTCTATCCTTTAGGGGTTATTTCTGTTTCCCGCTGCCTCCGCAGCACGGACACGTTTCAGAACCACCCAATACTAACTGAAAGTATCCTTTTCCTGAACAATAAAGACAGTATTTCGTTTTAGCATTCGCAGTAGCTCTCATTTTTCCCTCTCCCTTTTCTTTAATTTCTTAATTTTCTGATAATATATCATCTATCCAAAATAAAGAAAAGGGACGTTAAAGGGGATGTACCTTTAAGAAAGCGAATACATTTGTGTTTTTCTTTCATTATCTCTTTCTTTCTTAAAATTTACAGAATTTTATAAAAATAAATGGTATTGTGTGTAGGCGAATTGGTCACCGGGATTGATGCCCTCGATCAGATTCAACTTCTGCATGGAACTCATTCGTTTGATCATCTCATGCACCATCACGGATGTCTTCTCATCTGCCAAAAGTTCCTGGGGCGATTTCCACTTGACATCCCACAACTCAGCTTCTTCTTTTTCAATAGAAGAAATTCCCTCATTCTCCAGCAAAAAGATCATCATGTTGTCGCTGATATCATTCTGGATGACCCCCGACCTTACGCCGATGATCCCTTTAATGGTTGTATGTAATCCCGTTTCTTCCTTCACTTCTCTTATGACTGCTTCGTCGACGGTTTCCCCGGCGTTCACAAATCCTGCAGGCAGGGACCACATCCCTTTCAATCCGCTGTATTTCTTTTTGACCACGAGCCATTTCCCATCCTCATCCATGACCAGACCTGCAACGGCCAGCCACACCTTACCCCTTTTCATTGTAAGCACCTCCGTCTATATTCTCCCATAATAAAAAGCAGAGTGGAATCCACTCTGCTTTCATACAAATCCTTAGGGCTTAAAAGAACTTGAATTTACCTTTTTTGAACACTAGTGATGGTCCACCAACCATGTAAAGAGCACGGTTGTCGACAACCTTCTTCATGAAGGAAGCTTTCGTACCGGTGATTTTCTTACCGTAGACGACACCGATCGCATCATCTTCACCAAGTGAACATACGGTACCTTTGATGTCCGGAGTGAATAATTCCAGATCCTCTTTACCGTGCAGTAAAGATGCGATGTTACGGGCACATACTTCCCCTTGCTGCATAGCGATCTGAGCAGTCGGCGGGTATGGACGATCCGTTTCTTCATTGATCATCAGTGAACAGTCACCAATGATGAAGATATTGTCATGTCCAGGTGCGCGAAGATCACGGTTGATTTTCACGCGGGCACGCATGTTTTCGATTCCAGCTCTTTCGATGATGGAGTTACCACGAACCCCTGCAGCCCATACAATCGTACCAGCTTTGATTTCTTCGACTTCATCTTCACCTTTGGAGATGAGTACGCTGTCTGCCTTTGCTTCTTTCAGTGGAGTTCCGATATGGAATTCCACGCCTTTTTTCTCAAGCTTGGCACGTGCGTATTTCACTAGCTCCGGATCGAATCCAGGAAGGATCATCGGTGCAGCTTCCACACATACGATGCGCACTTTCTTACGGTCGATATCATATTCATGGCAAAGCTCAGGAACACGGTTACCCAGTTCTCCGAGGAATTCGATACCAGTGAACCCTGCTCCACCTACAACGATGGTCAAGCGTTCATCGTTCAATTCTCCTTCGTTCTTATACGTAGCAAATTGCAATTCAATGTGCTCACGGATTTGACGGGCGGAGTTGATGTTCGAAATCATGAATGCATGTTCATGAAGGCCTTGAATTCCGAATGTCTCGGATTCTGCACCAAGAGCCACTACCAGGTAATCGAATTCTACTTCGCCTTCACCCGTGATGACTTTCTTCTCTTCCACTTTGATATCTTCAACAGTCGCTTGCAGGAAGTTCACTTTGCTCGTGTTGACAACATCTTTCACGTCGTAGCGCACACGGTCGTGATGAAGCGTACCTGCGGAAGCTTCGTGTAACCAAGTGGTTTCATAGTGATAATCGTTCTTATTAATTAAAATAATTTCTGCTTCATTTGTTCCGAGTTGCTTTTGAAGACGGGTTACCGTCATTAATCCACCATAACCTGCACCTAATACAACGATTCTTGGCTTTCTCAACTGAATCACATCCACCTTTTTTGATAAATTTGCTTTGGATACTCTTAGAGTCCTCCACATTATGCGTTTTTATCCCGTTCAATCTGATACTATTATCTTTTTCCCTATAAAAAGGAAGCTAAAACAAATCAAACGCGATGTTTTTTTCCTTATTGAAAAAGGAAATAGTGTATAAAAATATGAGAACAAAAGTATGTGACATATTTCACGAACTACTCCATAGTTATGCGAAAATTGTCATAAATTCTTAACAATATGTCTACATTACATAATATTCTTTTTGCCTCGCATTTTCAAGATATATATAGGAAATTAAATTCTTAAGAATATTTAAAAAATGCCGGTTTAATCAATCAAAAGTCGTAGTCTCTTTCATAGATAAGTCTGATTTATCTGAACCTGCGTCTTCTATCATTGGGAATAATCAAAAGCTGTGTGATAGAATAAAGGTAAAAGAAGCATATCTAAATGGTTGGAGGGATCAAGTTGAAGGAAGATCAAAAAGTGTATGATATTACGATCATAGGCGGCGGTCCAACGGGGCTGTTTACAGCGTTCTATGGCGGCATGAGAAAAGCATCTGTCAAGATCATCGAAAGTTTACCACAACTCGGGGGGCAGCTTGCTACTCTTTATCCTGAGAAATACATATATGACGTTGCCGGTTTTCCTAAAGTGAAGGCCCAGGACCTCGTCAATAATTTAAAAGAACAAATGGCGAAATTCGAAACGACCATCTGTCTGGAGCAGGCCGTCGAAGGTGTAGAAAAACAGGCTGACGGCATGTTCAAGCTCACCACCGATAAAGAAGTCCATTTTTCCAGAACGATCATCATCACGGCAGGAAACGGCGCCTTCCAGCCACGCCGCCTGGAACTCGAACATGCGTCTGAATTTGAAGGAAAAAACCTTCATTACTTTGTCGATAACCTCGAGCATTTCAGAGGGAAGAAAGTGGTCATTTGCGGCGGCGGGGACTCTGCTGTTGACTGGGCGCTTATGCTTGAGCCGGTCGCAGAAAAGGTTTATCTCGTCCATAGACGTGATAAATTCAGGGCTCATGAGCACAGCGTGGAGAATTTACACAACTCCACGGTTGAACTGAAAACACCATACGTCCCATCCGAGTTGGTCGTCGATGAAGAGAAGATCAATCAGCTCGTACTGGAGGAAACGAAAGGCGACGAAAAGGAAATCATCGACCTTGATGAATTAATTGTAAATTTCGGATTTGTCTCCTCCCTCGGCCCGATTAAAGATTGGGGGCTGGAAATCGAAAAGAATTCAATCGTGGTCAATTCCAGAATGGAAACGAATATCCCGGGCATCTATGCAGCCGGTGATATCAGTACGTATGATGGGAAAGTCAAACTCATTGCAAGTGGATTCGGTGAGGCCCCGACAGCCGTCAACAATGCCAAAGCGTATATGGATCCAAAAGCAAGGGTGCAGCCGATGCACAGTACGTCCATGTTTACGGATTAATACCATTCAAGGCTCAGGATATCGCATCCTGGGCTTTTTTTTATTGATAGTAGAGTTTGCGATCACAACTTCCTTCCAACCATTCTGTTCTTTCATTATCCACGCCCACTCCCTTGTTTATTTTCATCCTGAATGGGTAGACCAATAGTAGGACAAAAAATTTCAGATAAAGGATGATGTGTAAAATGAATGTGTTAGTTATCGGAGCAAACGGCAACACAGGCCGCCATATAGTGAAAGAACTTTCAAATAGCAGTCAGCATTTCGTAAGAGCCATGATCCGTAAAACAGAACAGGCGAAGGAAATGGAAGACTTGGGGGCAAGACCGATCGTTGCCGACCTTGAACAGGATTTCTCGTATGCCCTTGAAAATGTGAATGCCGTCATTTTTGCAGCCGGCAGTGGTGGATCGACAGGAGACGATAAGACGTTAGCCATCGACCAGGAGGGTGCTAAGAAAGCAGTGGATTATGCGAAGAAGATGGGAATTGAGCGTTTTGTGATGCTCAGCTCCATGGGGGCCGATAATCCTTCAAGCGGACCGGATGAATTGCAATTCTATTTAAAAGCCAAGGGTGCTGCCGATGCCCACTTGAAAGAGAGCGGCTTGAACTATACCATCGTACGCCCCGGATCCCTTTCATTTGATGATGCAACCGGAAAGATCGAAGCTGCGACAAGCATCACGGATAAAAGCCGTGACATTCCCCGTGCAGATGTCGCGAAGGTGCTTGTGGACTCTTTAACCATCGAAGAAACCAACCACAAAGTATTCGAAATCTTAAGTGGTGACACACCTGTAGAAGAAGCACTTAAAAACATACATTAAGCTTAAAAAAGGGACGGACCTCAATTTAGTGAGGTCCGTCCCTTTTTATGTTTAGCAATTCTCCGGCGTACCTTTATTCGTCGCCGTCACGAATGATGATCCGCACCCGCATGACGCGATGGCGTTCGGATTATCGATGGTAAAGCCTCCGCCCATCATGGACTGCTTGTAGTCTATTTTCGTACCGTTCAAGATGGCTGCATCATTTTTTGCTACGACCAGCTTGATTCCGTGCTGCTCTGTCGTTGTATCTCCATCCTGTAGATCATGTTCAAATCCCATACCATAAGAAAGGCCGCTGCAGCCTCCCCCTTTTACCGCTACTCGTAACATGGCATCTGTTTCGTCATGTTCCTTCATCATATCTTTAATCTGAAGGGCAGCGGCTTCTGTTAGAATGACAACTTCACTCATTCATTACACCCCCAACCTTTTCATTTCTTACTACTTAGTATACTCCTTTCTATTTTACTACTCAACCAATGGGGCTTTGGTGAATGATTGGAAGAATAATTATACGAATATTCTCATTAAACACAACTTTTTACTCACCATGAATAAAAAATACTGGTTCCCCTCACCTTCATCAAGGTATAATGAGGTAAATAGTCCCGATTATGAGGTGAGATTCATGACGGTTGTGACACCATTTTATGACAAGAAGACCCAGTGTCTATCGTGTAAACACTCATACAGCACAACAAGGATCAGATCCCGCTTTGTGAAGCTCACAGGGTATGACAGTGACTTTTGCCCCCTGTATGAGTCTGAAGAAGTGAACCCTTTGCTCTATAATGTATCCGTCTGTCCACAGTGCGGTTTTTCTTATACGGACGATTTTACCGCATACATACCTCCTGTCTTGAAAGCAGAGCTCGAAAAGAAAATCAGTCTGCACTGGCAGCCTCAGGATTATGGGAACGTCAGGTCATATGACGATGCGATCAATACATATAAACTGGCCGCCTACTGCGCTTTGATCAAGAAGGAGAAAAAAGTGACCATAGCAGGGTTATACCTTCGAACCGCCTGGCTCTATCGAAAGGTTGCTGATAAAGAACAGGAAAGACGCTTCATTAATCTGGCTGCCCATGAATACATCGATGCTTATTTAACAGATGGTGCATCAGGTTCTTTGATGTCCGAAACGAAGCTTCTGTATATCATCGCCGAATTGCTGAGGAGGCAGGATAAGATTGAGGAAGCCGTAGCCTACCTTTCTAAAGTCATCGGCAAGCAGCATCTCTCCACCGAACCGAAAATCATCGAAATGGCCAGGGAGCGCTGGTATGAAATCCGGGAAATGTATAAAGAAATGAAGTCAATGTGATAAAACCAGTGATACCTCACTGGTTTTTTACATGTTTTTCACAAAAAAAATAAGCCGGTCAGGGCCGGCTTTTGTTTAGAACATCGGGTTGTCTTCAAGGAATTGATAGATCTCATCCACCAGTTCTTCAGGCGTGTCGCCTGTTACGACCTCCCCGTTGACGAGAGCATAAAAGGACTGGGCGCATTTTCCGCAGTATCCCAGGCATCCGTACTCGATGACATCAAGGTTCGGGTCTCTTTCTAATATCTCAAGCGCCTTTTGCGCACCGCTAGCAAGATTGCTAATACAAAATTCAATAATAGGTTTCAATTCCATCACCTCACTACTCTTTGTTATGCTACCTTTTTTTATCATTATCGTCAATGATTTGTATTCCATGTAATGGTATAACAGATTGTGAACATTTTCGCTTATTTCTGTTGTGAAAACACCTTTATTTCGATATACTTTTAATGTTAATAGGTTTATTTATGTAGAATTTACTCGAATTATGCTTCACATTGAAAATGCTTACTTTGCCAGGACCCGCTCCGGCGTGACTGTCCTTTAATCCTGTCCCGTCCATAATGGGATATAAATCATATACAAACACACTATTTCAACAATAATGTAGAGTGCAAAAAGGGGAAATTTCCATGAAACAATTAGTTCTGCTTGGCGGAGGATATGGGAACATGCGCGTCCTTCTTCGCCTGTTACCCAACCAATTACCTGAAGATGTATCGATTACCCTGATTGACAGAAATCCTTATCACTGTCTGAAGACAGAATACTATGCGCTTGCTGCCGGTACGATTTCAGATCAGCATGTACGCGTATCATTCCCGGAACATGCCCGGTTATCCTATGTATACGGAGATATCTCAGGCGTGGACATGGAGAATAAACTCGTTCGTATGAAAGATCAGGATCCCGTCCCTTATGACGACCTTGTCATCGGGCTTGGGTGTGAGGATAAATATCATAATGTACCGGGTGCAGATGAACATACGTTCTCGATTCAAACGATTGAAAGGTCACGTAAAACGTATCAGACCCTTTGTAATCTTCCTGCGGGTTCGATCGTCGGGATCGTCGGCGCCGGCTTAAGCGGCATTGAACTTGCCAGTGAGCTTAGGGAAAGCCGTTCTGACTTGAAAATTAAATTATTTGACCGTGGACCACGCATTCTCAATGCCTTCCCTGAACGTCTAAGTTCTTACGTTCACGGTTGGTTTGACGAAAATGGCGTAGAAATCGTGAACAATTCCAATATTACAAGAGTAGAACCGAATACACTGCATAACCACGAAGAACAGATTGTCTGTGATGCCATCGTGTGGACTGCCGGGATTCAACCGAGCAAGGTCGTTCGCGATATGGATGTGGAAAAGGATGCAAGCGGTCGCGTCATCTTGACAAAGTATCATAACCTCCCACAGGATGAGAACGTGTATGTGGTCGGTGACTGCGCAAGCCTTCCTCAAGCTCCAAGTGCACAACTTGCTGAAGGGCAGGCAGAACAAATCGTCACCATTTTACTGAAGCGCTGGAATAACGAAGAGCTTCCTGCAGAACTACCAAAGATCAAGCTTAAGGGGATCCTTGGTTCACTCGGAAAGAAGCATGGTTTTGGACTGGTAAACGAGCGCTCCATTACAGGACGTGTCGCCCGATTGTTGAAATCCGGTGTATTGTGGATGTATAAATATCATAATGGTTGATAAAAGTACCCCTACTGTCGACAGTAGGGGTCTTTTTTTTTATTAAATTAATTATCCATTCAGATGTACAGGCAATTCCTTTAGTCCTCTAAGCAGGAACATGTCCCTCCAATTCGACTCATCGTAATTTCCGGCAAATGTCATTGTCGGAAATGCGCTTAACAGCTTCTCAACGGCGATCTTTCCTTCAAGCCTTGCAAGGGGTGCTCCCAGACAGAAATGAATTCCATACCCAAAAGCCATATGGGGATTCGGCTTCCGGGCCACATCGAATGTTTGCGCACCTACAAATTTCCTTTCATCACGGTTGGCAGAAGAAATAGAGGCCAGCACCATGTCTCCTCTCCTGATGCGTTTCCCCTTAAAATCCATGTCATCAGCAGACCACCTTGCTGTAGAGAAATCAACCGGACTATAGAAACGAAGCGATTCTTCGATTGCCGTCTCAATGAGAGTGTGATCCTTCCTCAGCTTCTCTAATTGGTCTGGATGTTCAAAGAGGGCGTATATCCCGTTCCCGATCAGGTTAACAGTTGTTTCATGACCTGCAATGATGAGAAGAACGATCATCGAATACAGTTCATCTTCGGTTAGCTGTTCCCCTTCTTCCTCATGCAGGATCAAATTTGAAATCAAATCCTCCTTGGGACTTTCTTTTTTATCCTTAAAGAGAAGCGTCAAGTATTCGATAAATTCTCTTACATCTCCTTGAAAATCAGCGTTCATATTGTCGGAGGCAGATACGATGGTATTCGACCAGCGCCTGAACTTTTCCCGGTCTTCTACCGGTACTCCTAGAAGTTCGGAAATAACGATGATGGGAAGTGGGAAGGCAAACTCATCAATCAAGTCTACAGGGCCTTGTTTTACCTTCATTTGGTCAATAAGTTGATCAGCTACCGCCTCAATCCTGGGTGAAAGCTCCTGTATCCTTTTAGGATTGAAATAAGGCTGTACAAGCTTTCTTAGCCGAGTATGGTCCGGTGGATCCACATCGAGCATCATATGCTGGAACACTCTTGCCTCCAGAGGCAAATCGTTATGTTGGTCCGAATCCGAAAACACCTTTGATTGATTTTTGATGAACGATTGGGTTTTTAATAGTTCTAACACATCGTCATACCCAGAGACGATCCACGTAGTTTGACCACCATCTTCCCAGGCAGCAAACACCGGATCCGTATTTCTTAAGTGGGAATAAAATGGGTAGGCTCCCCTTTTAAAGTTGGACTGAAATACAGACTCAAACGAATTCATCATGTTCCTCCTTTAATTAACTGACTAGTCAGTCTTCTCAATCAGTATAAGATAAGGGAGGTGCTGCATCAATTCATTCGCCTCACGCTACACATAAATAAAGCCCATTTCACTAAATGAAATGGGCTTACTCAGGGCTTAAACCGCTTTATATCCATACTTCTCAAGTTCTGAATAAATCGTCTTCAAACGGGGATTTCCTTCTCCGATAATTTTGCCATCCAACAAGACAACCGGATAGAACATATCTTCTTCCACTACCCTTGAGGCAAATTGTTTCACCGATTCTTCTTCCGGCGGATTGTGGATATCCACATATTTAATGACAAATGGCTGATCGGGATATTTCCTGCTTACAGCAGCCTCCAGCCATTCATACGTTTCTTTCGATGATGGTAAGTTCACGCAGCTTGGACAAAGTATTTCTGCCCCATATACGTAAAGTTCAACCGGCTTACGTTCCATATGATCCTCCCCCTTGTTCCCCTCTTTTGTTTATTTTACAAAAAAAGCAGGAAGGTTGGAACCATTTTCTTTCTGGAAAGGGAATGGGAAACATTTCTTGAAAAAGAAATGCCCAATCATTTGCAGGTTGATAGATTTTTTGCGAATATGTCATTATAATAGATAGTAAGGAAAGGAGTAGATAATTATGGCTGAAAACGAAATGATTGCACCCGTTCAGGAAGTATTAGATAAATTACGTCCGTTCCTACTTCGCGATGGTGGAGATTGTGAACTTGTAGACGTTGAAGATGGCATTGTGAAATTGCGCCTTCTTGGTGCTTGCGGAAGCTGCCCAAGTTCAACCATCACGTTAAAAGCAGGAATCGAACGCGCATTGGTGGAAGAAGTTCCTGGTATCGTTGAAGTAGAGCAAGTATTCTAATCAAGCTATAGCTTTAAATCCTGAATCCTTTATTGGATTCAGGATTTTTTCTTTTACTTCACCGCTGTTTTCGGGTTGTCCCCATTAAGGACGGCCTGTATGTTCTCTACACACAGGGACATCATGTCATGACGGGTATCTTTGGAAGAGCTTCCGATATGAGGGATGGCAACGACTTGATCCAATTGAAGAAGGGGATGATCCTCGTTAATTGGTTCCGTTTCGAATACATCCAATCCGGCTCCCGCAATGTCCCCCCTCTTTAACGCCTGCTCGAGGGCCGCTTCATTGACGATGGCTCCACGTGCTGCATTGATGAAGATCGCCGTTTCCTTCATCTTAGTGAATTGATCTTCTTGGAACATCCCCTGTGTTTCCTCATTTAAGGGAGCCAGGACGAGCACGAAATCCGATTGGGCAAGAAGGTCATTGAATGACACATATCGGACTCCAAGTGTCTCTTCAACTTCGGATTTACGGGAACGGTTATGGTACAGCACTTCCATATTGAATCCTTTCGCCCTTCTCGCTACCGCTTCACCGATACTTCCCATTCCAACGATCCCAATTGTTTTATGATGAATATCCATTCCGGCAAGGAGCAGGGGTGACCAGCTTTTCCACTTTCCTTCTTTTATATACCGGTCGGCTTCTACGATTCGCCTTGCGGTTGCCATAAGGAGGGCGAAGGTTAAATCCGCCGTCGTTTCCGTCAGTACATCGGGTGTATTGGTAATGGTGACTCCCTTTTCTTTTGCTGCTTCAAGATCGATATTATCAAAGCCCACCGCAAGATTTGCCACAACTTTTAACTGGGAGGCATCCTGTAAGAGTTCCCGGTCGACCTTGTCCGATAGCATGGTAAGTAAAGCAGATGCTTTCTCTGCTTTCTTCAAGAGTATATCCCTTGGTACCGGTGCATCCTCCCGCTCCCACATCTCCACTTCGAAATTCTTTATCAATGGCGCGACCACGGCCTCAGGAAGTTTCCTCGTAATATAGATGAATGGCTTCATATACATCCCCCTGCCTTCACTTTTCTTTTCTTCAGTTTAGCATAAAAGGGAAGGCACATCCCATTTTGGGAGATGGGATTACAACCACGCTATGAGGGGAATCCCCCATTTTTTCACCGGCACTTCAGACATATGGTAAAAGTCTGCCAGAAACGCTTCGTATTGATGTGAATTTTTCAAATAGCGCTCCAGTTTCTCCTCGACTGTCTTTTTCTTCTGTTCGGATTGTGAAATATAATACTCCTCGATGCACTCGAAATAATGCAGGGGAAACAATAACCGGGAATACAACAATCTCCATGAAAAAGGAGAAAGGGGTGTAACCGACTCATACTCTTTCATGAATTCCTGAAGCTCAGGATGAAACGTTTGGCTCCTCATGAAATATCGTTCCCTCACCCACTCGGCTATGTCCCGGCTGCAGTGGTCGAATACCCATTGAAACGGAAAATGTATGCACATTTCGGTCCCCCATGTGGAATCGAGAAACCGTTCATGACAGATCGTTCCGGCGTCCTCTGCCTTCGGGTCTTCATCAAGCTCCGTATCGACCAGGTATTGAATGGCATTTTCCGAAAGCGCACTATAATAAGGATAACTCTCGACAAACCGGCGTTCAAACTCGTCAGCGGGCTGATCCTGAATGACCTGATAATAGGCTTTTTCCAGTTGGGCCATCCGCTTTTCCCACAGACTCTTCCACTGTCCCATCCGATTTATTTTTTCCACTTTCTCCTCAAAGGTCCGTCCCCTGAAATGGAATTTGCTTAGCTTTCGGCCGAGCTTATGATAAGGCGGGGACTCTATGCCCTCATTTCGAAGGACGACATAATCCTTATCCTTCTCCACCACGAGGAATTTCCCCTCATTGCTCTGGACAAAGGTCGACACATGCCGGTCCCCGGTGCTTTTCAGGTGTTCTGCTAATTTATATAGTTCCACCAGGGTTTCCTGTTCCATATTCGATACACCCACAATACTATATACTAATCCCCCGACCATATATCGATCCATCATTCCATCGAAGAATGCCCGCTCAGGATGCAAACCAAAATGGTTTATTAATATCTCTTGAGACATACCGACCTCTCCTATCTTTAATGACCGTTCTTTTTCATCATTCATGTGCAGAATGCGCTAACCGGGACTAACATTCCCAAGCATTTATGAATATCCAAATCCATGGATGGGCAAGAATGAGAACAGAAGCTATTATTATGTCTATTTTTCAATTGGGAATCATATGAGTAAAACAAGGCTTCGTCTAATCGAAATAGGGGTTTTATAATCTTTCAAGGAAAAAGGTGAATAAGATGAAGGATAAAGAGTCAATGGATTTATTAGAGAGCACGGCACGTAAATGGCTGCATGAAAGAGGAGTCGAAATAGAAGACATCGCTCAATTAGTCATGTACCTCCAACAGAAGTATCATCCTGATCTTGAATTGAAGGAATGTGTCTATAACGTGGAACGTGTATTGACGAAACGTGAAGTACAGAACGCCATCCTGACAGGCATTCAACTTGATATATTAGCTGAGAAAAAGATGCTGATGGAACCATTGCAGGCGATTGTTGAAGTAGATGAAGGATTATATGGTGTGGATGAAATCCTGGCCTTTTCAATTGTGAATGTATACGGTTCGATCGGATTCACGAACTACGGATATATCGATAAGCAGAAGCCGGGGATCCTGGAGAGATTGAATGATAAATCATCAGGTATGTGCCATACCTTCCTGGATGATATTGTAGGTGCCATTGCAGCGGCCGCTTCTAGCCGATTGGCACACCGGGCGAAGGGCGCAAAATGAGGGTGAATAAGTATTCCAAATCAGACGACTGGGTCGTCTGATTTTTAGTGTTGGAAGAAGTGTACAAGGTAAGTGATACAATCTACCCTAAAAGATTATAAAGTGTAAACATTTAGATCCATTTAACTAACTTAATGTTTGCACATCAGCGAATAGTTTTATATAATTACAACTATAGTTGTAATTATATTCATTATAGTTGTATACAGGGCCAAACTAAAATACATACACACCTAAAAAGGCTTTCACTCTCTCGGAGTCTACAGAATCACACATTTAACATGAGTTTTAAAAAATGATCGAGGTGAGATCTTATTAAACTCCTGAGTGACAAAGCCCTTATCGATGCCTATAAAGAAGCAAAACAGTTAAAACTCAGTGATGAATTCATCATTCTGATCGAACAAGAAATGAAAAAGAGAAAATTAGTTCATTAAAGAATCGTATGATTGTAGAGGTCCTGGTGTTCTTCACAAGTCGGCATGATGTCTTCCCATTGGACCTCCAACGAGCATACGATCGCAAACAGCTTGTTCAAAGATGGGTTCGCTTCTCCCTTTTCAATCAACGAAATATAATTAACCGTTAATCCACATTTGCGACTTAATTGTTGTATGGTGATTTCTTTTGCTCTTCTATGGTGCCTTATTTTCTTTCCGACAAGTCCTGTAACTGTAATACTCATTACCTCACTACCCTTTTAAAAATTCTTTAGAAATGACGTGGATTGTTTCGAAAATCAAGATAAGAAACAGTGACTTTCATTCTTAAAGTTGTGTGCATTCGTAAAGAATAGTTAGAAATTGAAAAGGTATCAATGCTAATAGTCCCCTACTACCTTTGATGTTTACCCTAGTTGAATACCTTTACACTTAATTTCGAAAAATTTTTAAAAAAAACTCATTATTTCATGTTCTGTTGTCATCATGATCCTTCTGGGTACTCAAATATGCGTCATGGAAAAAGTATCGTTAGTTAGAGGAAAAAACCAAATAATTCATTAGGAGTATAATGTACGTTCCTACTACTTATTCTTACAACGATATCTATAGAGGCATAGATATCGTTACCAAAAGGGCTACTACCAAAGTCCCCCTTAGTATAAATAGTATTTTGTTTACTTCTTTTCACACTAGTTCTATTTTACTTATACAAACGTGTGTTGTCTATTATGAATATGTTACTAATTAAAGACATTTTCTTCTATTTGAGTACTCAGCAGGGTCATGAAAGAGGTGGAGGCTGCAGTCAGCCTCCACCTTTTTTATATTATATATCCCATTGATCCAATGTTTCAATTGAATAGGTAGGTTGAATATGCTTTTTGGTCAACGCCTCTTTTGTCGTAACCCCTGTATGAACAAGGAGCGTATCGAGTCCTGCATTTATTCCTGCGAGGATATCTGTATCATAGTTATCCCCCACCATCAGAGTGTCTTCCTTCGGGACTCCCAAAACAGACAATGCCTGTTCCATGATGATGGACTCGGGCTTACCGATAAAGATCGGTTCGGTCTGGGTGGAGACAGTCACAACAGACGTCAGGGAACCATTCCCAGGAAGCAATCCCCTTTCAGTCGGAATCGCGATGTCTCCATTCGTTGAAATGAACGTTGCCCCGTTTCTCACCCCCAGGCAAGCGAGGGATAGTTTCTCGTAATTAATCTCCCGGTCAATCCCCACTACCACGAAATCAGGTTTATCGTCCTTCAGTGTAATGCCGTTCTCTTCAAGTGCTGAGCGTATTCCTTCTTCACCGATGACATAGGCCGTTCCTTCAGGCTTTTCCTTCGCCATGTACTGTGCCGTCGCCATAGATGTCGTAAATACCTGTTCCTTCGTTGCGGGTATATCAAATGACCGTAATTTCTCTGCCACCTGTTCTGGCCTTCTTGAAGAGTTGTTCGTCACGAAGAGATAAGGTAAGCCTTTATCCTGCAGCCGCTTCACGAAATCCCCCGCTTCTTCAATCTTCTCCTTCCCTTTATACATCGTTCCATCCAAGTCGATTAAATACCCTTTATACTCTTTCATCATCTACCTCCATTTAGTGTCGTTAGTATGTCCAACATTTCTATTTGCTTCGTTAAAAAGTTACTCTCAAGAAAATAAGACAGCGCTTCTTATAAAGGAAGCGCTGTCAAATACGTTTAGTTTTTGAATGCCGAAACGGGGCCCAGTTCATTTTCAAGGTAGTTTCGGACCTGTAACGGGAACTGGTTCAGTGTATGGAACACGTCTTCCAGAATGGTATGTACTTGCTTGTGATCGATCGTTGTATATTCCTGAACGAGTGATTTACGCTGTTCGACGAGGCGTTTCAAGTCTTCACTCATCTTGTCTGTGATCACTTTTTCATCCAGAAGAATATCAATGATATCCTCATAGCTTCCCGGATCCCTCATGATGAATCCATCAATCATGCTGTTCCCTACGTCGAGGACAGATTCAATGATGACGTGGGCAACCCTTTCAAGGGCCAACTTTTCCAGAGTAGCGTCCCACTGTCCTTGACGGCTGAATATGTTTAGCTGCTCATCCATATAGACCAATATTTCTTCAATCTTTTCCCTGTCTACGAAATACATGATGCTCACCTCTCTCTTCAACAATAACCTGACACTTTATTTTAACATAATTTCACCTGACCCATACAGGTACATCCTGCAATTCCCCTCTCAGTTTGGTATGATGAAATAAGCATAAACAGAGGAGGACATCGTGATGAGTGAACGTTTTTATTTATATGACGATACAGAAAATACACGAACGCGATTCGTAAGTTTCATGGGGGAAAATCAGCGGTACGACCTGGCCATTACCCAAACGGAACGCTATTACGGTAAATCATTGGTACTGGATCTTCAGGGCAGCCGATTTGCCATCATGGGAAGAGATGACCTTGATGAACCTGGATACGTTGAGAGTGTATTTAAATTAACCGAAGAAGAAGCGGATGAATTAAGGGATTTCTTAGGTGAGATCATTCTTTGATCCATATGGTCCCTTGAGAGAATGAACTTCACCTCCCCCTCACATACTAAATGTATGAAAGGTGGGAGATAAAATGAGCAAAGACCGGAAATCCTATGACAAAGAAGACGAAGAATACAGTGACTTCTCCAATGTAGAGACATACCGTAATTTCCTCGTCCCCGAAACACTTCCGGAAGGTCCTTATGGTGCTCCCAGAGGTAAGCATACCCCTGTCGAAAACAAGAGTACACCATGGGAAGAAGGCCAACGGTATTATAGCGCCTTCAACTACGAGAATAAATCCCTGCATCAGGATATACCGCGTCAGGAACCCGGATCACATCCTGTTCATGCCGACCCGGATGTGAATGAAGAACCTCCATATACTGAAAATAAGTAAAAGAAAGGAACAAACGACCATCATCGTTTGTTCCTTTCACCATTATTTATTGACTTTCTTCACGAGAAAATAAGCGCACCCAAAATTACAGTATTCATATAAGTAATCCTTATGAGTACTCACCTTTGTGTCGAAAGAAGCCTTTTGATTGTGATCATCGAAGAATCCTTTCAATCGGAGCTGTCCGTATCCCCAATCACCAAGGATATAGTCGTATTTGCTTAAGATATCGCTATACCTTTCCTTGAAAGCTTCCTCGTTGAATCCGTCCCTGAATTCCTCGACGATTTCGTAGCACGTGTTCTGCACACAAATCACCTCTGTCCACCCACTTTCGTTTCCTTATTTTAAATTATAACGGATTGTCCATTAATTACTATGAAAAATTACCATACGAGATGGTCACCCTACTAAATAGGGGGTGTTTAAGTTGAATAAATTACTTTTAGGTACAACGGTACTCGGCATCACACTAATCGGGACAGCCTGTAATGGCATCGACACGGCCAATGAGGAAATGTTCCACGACAACGGGAATACCATTAACGTAAGTGACAGGGAAGACCTGTATAACGAAAATGGCTGGACCAAAAAAGGGCCGCACCGCGGGGAAGACTTCGGTTATGTCCGACAACAGAAGAGCCCTACCGGTGGTCAAAACATTTCCACGAAGGATATGTACAGTATCAATCGCGAGCAGGTAGCCGACAGCATCAGCAAAATGAGTGTCGCCCTTCCTGACGTGAAAGATTGCTCTACCCTCGTCACGGATGAAGAAGTATTGGTCTCATATGTGACCGATAAAAAGGATAAAGACGGACGCTTCGAAGTCGCCGATCAGGTGAAGAAAACAGCCATGTCCGTCATCCCACGTTGGTACCATGTCTATGTGACCGATGATAAAGCGTTGATGCGTAATGTCGAAAATCTGGCCAAAATGGATAGTGACAGCAAAAACGCCAACACAGCCATTGATGATACCATCAACCTTATGCTGAAAGACTCACCACAAGGAAGAAATGTCGACTCAGGAGAAAATGCCAACGGCGAAATGACATCTGATCAGTACGAAATGCGTGATGACGATACCCATAAAATCAACATGGACCGTCAGAAACGTAATGATTATACTGATGGAAATAAGATGATGGACTAACGAAAAGCGGAGGCGGCTCGTTCAGAGGCGACAAGCATAAGACGAATCAACCGGAAAGGCGTTCTTTGCCTTTTTGGTTGATTTGACTTATGACCTCGAGCCTCTAGCCGCCGGAGCTGGACATCTCGAAAACCATCTGCAAAAAAGGACTGACTGTCAGAGAGCTTCTCCTTCAGGTCAGTCCTTTTGTATTTCTCTAGATTATGCGTTCTGTACTTCCTGCTCACCTTTAGCTTGTCTTGCTTTCGCTGCTGCATTTACCTGCTCATCGGCATGATAAGATGAGCGAACAAGAGGACCTGCTTCACAGTGGCTGAACCCTTTTTCCATTGCCGCTTCACGAAGTTCGGCAAATTCATCAGGATGATAATATTTTTGAACCTTTAAATGCTTCTTCGATGGTTGCAGATATTGACCTAATGTCACGATATCAACATGATTGGCGCGTAAATCATCCATTGTTTCGAGAATTTCTTCCTTCGTTTCCCCAAGACCGACCATGATGCTCGATTTCGTTGGGATATCTGGATTCAATTCTTTTGCACGGCGGAGGAATTCCAATGTACGATCGTAAGTCGCACGGGCACGAACTCTTGGAGTCAGTCGGCGAACGGTTTCAACATTGTAATTCATGATGTCAGGCTTAGCATCCATCAATGTCTTGATATTATCAAATATCCCACCCATATCAGAAGGCAGTACTTCGATGGATGTGAACGGGCTCTTACGACGGATAGCACGGACGGTTTCAGCAAAGACTTTTGAACCGCCGTCTTTCAGGTCATCACGTGCAACCGCAGTAATGACGACGTGCTTCAAGTTCATGAGTTGCACGGAATCCGCAACGCGTTCCGGCTCTTTCAAGTCCAATTCAGTCGGAAGTCCTGTTTTAACGGCACAGAAACGGCAGGCACGTGTACAAATGTCGCCCAGAATCATGAACGTAGCTGTACGTCTGGTTCCCCAGCATTCATGAATATTAGGACAACGGGCCTCTTCACATACTGTATGAAGATTGTTTTCCCGCATCATTTTTTTAAGACCCATATAATTATCGTTCGTATTCAGCTTAATCTTAAGCCAATCCGGTTTACGAATGTGTTCATCTTTCTTACTCATACCCCTCATCTCCAATCCTAAATAATTCTGACTTAGGCAAAGAGTGAAACGTTTTCTCGTTCATCCTATGTAAAAAAAGCCATCATCAATATACTTCTTTTGTCACTTTATCATACTAAAAAAGTGAAAACAAGCATGTGATACCCTATTACCATTTATTGATGATTATGAATCCAAGATAACGATACAAACTACAGATAGGCCCCTAAAAATGGAGGGATGATTTTGTACAAACGATTGGTATTCTGCATTGTATTCTTCTTCATGATAAGCCCCTGTCAGAGCTTCGCAGCAGAAAAGCTGACAGATGAGCAGATACACACAAAAAGAATGGAACTGTTCCAGAAGAGCGAGGCTATGACTCAGATCCCCTGGTACTACCTGGCAGCCATTGATCAATACGAACGCAGTCTAAGGTTCGCCCGGAAAGACAGGGAAAAGCCATCCTCTTTCATCTCGATTTATATGGAGCCTGAAAAGTGGGTCGGACCTTTGAACCCCCACGCCGAGGATGACAATCCTGAAACGATCGCTCTTTTCAACGGAATCGGCCGGGACGGGGATCATGACGGAAAAGCCAGCCTGAAAAGTGATGAAGATAAACTTGCCGCATTAACCGACTTTATCCTTCGTTACGGCATCGATCACGACAACTTCAAGCTTGCCCTCTGGGAATATTATAAGCGGGATAAAACCGTCAGTATCATTATGGGAAATGCCAAAATATATAAACAATACGGAACGATTCATCTCAATCAGAAAGCCTTTCCGCTTCCCCTGAGATTTAATTATAGTTACCGGAACACCTGGGGAGACGCCCGTGGATGGGGTGGAAGACGGATCCATGAAGGGACGGACCTCTTCGCTGATTACGGTGTTCCAGTCAGGGCTACATCATATGGCATCATCGAGATGAAAGGCTGGAATCGATATGGAGGCTGGCGTATCGGAATACGCGACATTAATAATACGTACCATTATTTTGCCCATTTGAGTGGTTTTGCCAAAGATCTTCATGTCGGACAAGTGGTTGAACCGGGAATGGTGATCGGCGGTGTCGGAAGCTCAGGATATGGACCTCCGGGAACGTCAGGGAAATTCCCACCGCATTTGCATTATGGAATGTATAAGGATAATGGCCTGACAGAATGGTCATTCGATCCCTATCCTCACCTAAGAATGTGGGAGCGACAGGACAGAATTAAAAACAAGAAGCAGTAAAAAAGCAGACAATGGGATTCCATCGTCTGCTTCTTCCTTTATACCTGTTTTTTCGATTTGGAAACAGCGTTCATGATACTAGCTGCTAATCCACCCCAGATGATGACCATTCCTACAACCATCATAGTAATTGCGCTACCAGTCATGTTAGCTTACCTCCTTATAGCTATCGGCTTCTGTCTTGGCATGCCAGCGTTTAAATCCGAAGGCTACTCCTACAATGATTGCAAATGCAGCTACGAACCATCCACTGTAAAGAACGAAAGCATCAGAATATCCACCGTAGTTGCCAGTTTCCGTTTCAAATTCCTTTAGTAGATTCATCTTGAATAAACCGAACATCATCCATCCAAGGACGATTGGTGTGATGACGCCTAGACATACTTTCCACCATGCACCAAGCTGGATATCCGATATTCCATTCGCATGGGATTGGAATGCCCCCAGCTTGCGAAGGAACCAGGCGATCACGACTACTTCCACTAATCCGACAAACGCCACTCCGAATTGGTTGATGAAATAATCCGCAACATCCAGGAATAACAGACCACCCTGTGTAGCAAAGAGGATGGAAATGACAGCTGAAAGTCCGCCACCGAATAGGACGGCTTTATTACGGGAAATCCCGAATTTCTCAGAGACGGCTGCCACATAGGTTTCCGAAATGGAAATCAATGATGACAGACCGGCCAGTACAAGTGAAGCAAAGAATAAGAAACCAAAGACTTCGTTGAATGCCGGGAATTCGTTGATGATCTGCGGGAAGACAACAAACGCAAGTCCCACACCGCCGCTTACAACATCCTGCACGGCCACTCCTTGTGATTGTGCCATGAAACCAAGTGCGGCAAATACACCGATACCAGCCAATAGTTCGAATCCGGAATTACTGAACCCCGTGATGAAGGCGTTGTTCGTAATATCCGATTTTTTCGGCAAATAACTTGAATAGGTGATCATGATGGCGAAGGCAATGGATAAACTGAAGAAGATCTGTCCATATGCCGCCACCCATACACCAGGATCAGCAATCTTGCTGAAGTCTGGCTTAAAGAATGCATCCAAGCCTTCCATCGCTCCTGGTAATGTTAAAGCGCGAACAACAATAATTAAGAATAAAATAACAAGTGCTGGAATAAAGATTTTATTCGCTACTTCGATTCCTTTCTTTACACCTTTGAAAAGAATACCAAGTGTAACGGCCCATACGATTACAAGAGGGATGAATACTCCTGGAACCACACTGCCAGTCTGACCGGCATCAACCGAAAGCTTTAAATAGTCGCTGAACAGGAAGGATTCAGTATCCTTTCCCCAGCCTAAATTGAAAGAAAAAACACTGTATGACATCGCCCAGGCGATAATGACGGCATAATAGGTAGAGATGACGAATGCAATTAAGACCTGCCACCATCCGAGCCATTCTGTTTTCTTATTAAGACGGAAATAAGATAACGGTGCTGAACCACGGTACTTATGACCAATTGTAAATTCAAGTACTAATAATGGAATACCTGCTGTTAGAAGAGCGAATAAATAAGGAATAAAGAATGCTCCCCCGCCGTTTTCATATGCTACTGCCGGAAAACGCCAAATGTTCCCTAATCCGATTGCTGAACCGACAGCTGCAAGAATAAATCCTGCCCGTGTACCAAACTGTGCACGATTCTCCATGTTGTTCCCCCCTAGTTCTTTCCAACTACCTGCCTTGAGGTATTTGAAATTTTTATATTTTCAGATTATTTATAATCTAAAGTCAGTATAGCTAGTTCCAGGACAATTGTCAAAGCTTTATTTTAGTGTTTTATTGAGAAATTCACCAAATTCCTACAGTACTATTTCACTATAAGAATTTTGTCGGAATTTGTGGAATGGGAGGCAATTGTATGATGGGGCTCCAAGCACACAAAAAAACCAGAAGCCGAATGGCTCCTGGTTTTTTATGGATTACTCTGCAGATGCCGGCTTTGCTTTTTCACCGAATAAAAAGGCAAAGGCCAGAATCAAAATGATGACAACAGCGAGACCAAGGATGGTGCTGCCTGTGAATCCCAATACAAGGTAACCGATGGCGGCAACGACCGCACCGATGACCGCGTATGGAAGCTGCGTGAGCACGTGATCGATATGGTTGCTTCCAGCTCCCGTAGAAGAAAGGATCGTCGTATCGGAAATAGGTGAACAGTGATCACCCAATACAGATCCTGCAAGCACCGCTGCCATGGCAGGAAGTAGAATTGTTACATCCGATGCTGCAGCAATCTCTCCGGCGATCGGTAGGAGAATTCCGAACGATCCCCAAGATGTTCCCGTTGAGAACGCCATGATACCGGCAACAAGGAATAAGATGACCGGAAGTGCCTGCATAGGCAGGCTTGATTGTTCAACCAGACCGGCCAGATACGTACCCGTCTGCAGCTGATCGATGAGTGTCACGATCGTCCACGCAAAGATCAAAATGTAAACAGCCGGAAGCATCGACTTGATACCTTCCACTACAGCTGTTCCAAGAGCACTCCCTTCAATTCCTTTTAGGCTTACTTGGCGAAGGAAGAAGATCAGGGAAACAAGAAGTCCGAATAATCCACCGTATAATAAAGATTTAGTAACATCCGTATTTTCAAAAATCGGCAATAAGTCGAATGATCCCACTGCCTGGTAACCGGTCCAAAGCATCATGGAAACCGTCCCGATCACGAGTGCAACGATCGGCCAGACAAGATCGCCTACAGAGCCTTTTGAGCTGACGGGAAGATCATTTTTCAATTCACCGGGAATCTCTTTGCCTGGATCATAAAGATCTCCGGTTTCAAGGGCACGTACTTCATGCTCTTTCATTTTTCCGAAGTCGAGTCCCTTATAGGCAACCATGACGACTAGCAGTACGGCGGCCCATACATATAGGTTCATTGGAATCATTTGAATGAATGCCGAGAATGCCGTGTACTCCGTGATACTGTGTGTTGCAAGGATGGAGCCGATGATCCCGATGATGTATGCTCCCCAGCTTGAAATCGGGGAAACAACACAGATCGGAGCAGATGTTGAATCAATGATATAGGCTAATTTAGCACGTGAGATCCTGTGACGATCCGTGATGGGTCTTGAAACCTGTCCGACAGCAAGGGCATTGAAATAGTCGTCAATAAAAATGATGATACCCAGTACCGCAGCAAGAAGCTGTGCGCCCTGTCTTGTCTTCACACGTTTCATCGCCCATTCACCGAATGCGCGGCTCCCGCCGGAGATATTCACAAATGCTGTGATGATACCAAGAATGAGTAAGAAGAAAATGATGTAGACATTCCAGGTGTTTAGTCCGCCGTCTGCGACAAAGATACCTTTGAAGGCATCCCACATAAAGTTGAATGTTTTCGTAATTGAGAAATCTGCCAACAAAAAGGCAGAAGCAACGATTCCTACTCCCAATGAAAGCAGTACCCGTCTTGTGAGAATAACCATAAGAATGGCTAAAAGGGGTGGTAATAATGAGTAAATCGTGTTTTCCATAGTGTCCTCCTCCTATTTGATAGGGGGGAACCATCGTAGCATGACAGAGGATAATAAAAAAAGGCAACGATAGAGAAACTATCATTACCTTTGTTAGTAACGTAAGTGCTCCATCACGATCTGTAGCTCCCCATTATAGAGATTTCCCTATAATGACAGTGTTATCCTTCTTCAAGATAACCCCAGCAAATACACCTTCGACATGCATATTTACTTCGGCAAAGATTCCCTTTCGTCTGTTTTCTCCGTTGTCATCCTCGAACAGATTACTCTTGAACCCTGCGCCTCTACCCCATCGGACTGATGATGTGGTGTGTTATAAAATTTTCTTTATTAATATAACAAACTATCATTCTTTTGACAACTTTTTTTCCATACTAATTTGTGGGAAATTCAATGGAAGGACTCGAATCCCCTCCACCATTGTTATAAAATTGCGGTACATCCAAGTGGACGGTACCCATTGCAACCAGGATATCCTGCTTGATCGTTTCGGTTTTCGTTGCAAACGGGATGATGATCTGCACATTTACTTCAAGCTCCACAAATACCTTCACAACCGCATTATTGATCCCGAACTGCTCCACCGTCGTCTTCACATCGGACCGTACGTCACCGATGGAATGAAAGCGGATCGGGATTTTCGGCCCCAGGTTACCGAGCAATACGTTGTTCGTTGCCTGCCCCAATGGAACGGAATAGGTGATGCCCTTCGATGTCTTCGACTTCCCTTCATCAATTTCCACTTCAGTGAGGAACTCAAGATTTTCAATATTCCCTGCCTCTGCTTCCTGGAGATTCTGCTGGACCAGATTCGTAATCTCTGCCTGGACCCTGTTGATGGTCTGTGTATTGTATTTAAACGAGACGATATCGCCTTCCTGGTTCTTCACTTCTTCGGTTATATCCGAAATATCCAGAACGTCGGCAATTTTCTTATTGATGGCTTTGTTAATCACAAGGGTACCGATCCTGCTCGTCTGTGTCTCGGCATATGCAAGAAGTGTAGGCTTCAACCCTTTGTTAATGATCCACAATCCGAACCCTGTGGAGATCATAAAGAACAGAAACGTAATGATCATGACATGTCGAAAAGGCAGCGGACCTCCTCTTCGGGGTTTGTTGGTTTTGAACTTAGACAAAAAAATCCCCCCTTACAAGCTATTTGTATGCATTGTAAGAGGGGTTTAGCGCAAAAATTTATTTAATCTTAAGAGATTGCGGTTCATAATCAGGGTCAAAGCCTGTGATGACCTTGTCTAATGCCTTGCTTAAATCGAGTGGATAAGGAGAGTCTGACTCCTGCCCATCCTCTTCGATGATCCGTATGACAGGACGGTCTGTGACTCCTTTGTTTTGATCGGTCACAATCCCTTTCCTTCCATCATTCAGTTCCACGATCATGCCATTCGGATACATCGCGACCGATGACCGGAATGCTTCGATCACTTGTGAATCGAACAGGGATCCCGATCCCGCGTATAATACCTCTAATGCCTGATGGGGAAGCATTGCCTTCCTGTATACCCTGTTAGAAGTCATGGCATCAAATACATCGGCCACGGCGATGATCTTTGCGAACGGATGGATATCTTCACCCTTGATCCCCCGTGGGTAACCGGACCCATCGAGCCTTTCATGATGCTGATAGGCACAGTGCGCGATGATCAGGGACACTGAATGCAGTTGTCTCAGGATTTCAAAGCCATGTTCAGAGTGTTTTTTGATTTCACAGAATTCGTCTTCCGTAAGTTTCCCAGGCTTCAACAGGATCTCTTCGGGCACAAGCATCTTACCGATATCATGAAGGATCGCCCCAACCCCGAGCTGCTCGAGCTGCTTCTGTGAAAGCTTTAGTTCAAGACCGATGGAAAGTGTATATAATGTAACATTAAATGAGTGATGAAAAATATAGGAGTCGTATGTAAACACATCTGTCAAAATCGTCAGAAGATCATGATTCTCCTTTACTTCGGACAGGACGACATCAATCACCTGCTTCAATTGAGTGGCACTATCCTCAATCACGAGGAGGCTTGGCTTCTCTTTGGATGTGCTTAATTGATTGAAGGCCATCTCGATATTCTGAACCGCCTCTTGTCTCACTTTACTCGAAACGGTCCCCTTCACATGGATTCCACTGGAAAGAGAGTCTTCAATATAGACATACTGAATACTAAGCTCCTGCAATCTGTAAATCATGCGTTCTGTAATGGGAACATTATCATGAATCAACGCTTGACCTCTCATATTATATACCGTTGTAGCTAGAACCATGCCGGGTTTCAAAGCCCGTGTTGATATAAGCCTCATAGAATTCTCCTATGTAATTCTTTCATTTTTCGACAAAATTTCCTAGTATCTCCATTATAAAGGATAAAATTGATCTTGCAAGGTGTATTTGGTTAAATATTCATGAAAGAATAACGGGGAAATCAGAGGGATAAAACAAAGACCAGCCGCTCAGGAGAGTACTGGTCCTTTTTTGATTCTATATCATTTTTAACAGCGCGTCCCTTCCGGCCATCCCAGTGTGGATGCCGAGATTCGCTGCTTCATAGGTGACGGACTCCAGCGGTGCATCGAGAAGCTGATCGATGGTTTTCACACCAACCGCTCTTCCCGCGATGATCCCCCTGTCCTTTAATTTTTCATTCAGCAGCGCAACATCAAGTGCCCCACACATGATATATCCTTTTTCACTCGTCACGACGAGGAGATTGGTTTTCGGAAGTGCAACGGAAATCGCTGTAAAGGTATGTCCCCCAATGGTGATCGGAGATACATTCATCATGGTTCATCGCTCCCTTCACTCATATGTATGTCAAGAGCGTGGAAACGGTGAGACATTTACTGTTTCAATTTCCATTCGAGGACATCCCGTAAAAATTCCGGCATAAAGTACTTCTTCTCAAGCCTCTGAAGGTCTGGAAAGAAGTGGCCGAATGTAAACATATCCGGAAGGGCCAGCTTGTATATCTTCCCGGGGTCGATCGGAACCTTTCCGATGAAGATATCATGGTCTTTAAAGTGGATATTTGAATACACGAAACTCCCCATCACTTTCCCCCTGAAACCAAGTCCTTTCACTTCAAGATGCGGCCAGTCCTCATTAAGGGTCTGCTTAATGATTTCCTTCAGCTCGGCTCCCTTCATCCGGATCATGCAGGGGTTGATCGGGTGGGGAAGGATGCGATGAAGATCCTGCTTTGTCACCATTCCTTCGTCAAGTCCATCTATGAGGAGACCGGCGTTAAGAAAACCGCAATCGGCTCCACACCATTCCGTCAGTGCTTCACAAAGCACTTCAGGCAGCGGGGACGTGTGAAACCAATCAACGGGGAAGGATGTTGTCAGGCAGGTCACTCCCTGCTTCAATAGCTCCTCCCCGTCCCGGAACCATTGCTCTCTGTCCTCCGCTTCCCTGACAACTGACGGAAGCTCCTCCTGCTTATATAGACAGGCCTTCTTTTCAATGACCTGCTTTGTGGCTGTATCCACCTCAATCATCATATGACCGACAAAATGCCCGTATTTCCCTGCAGCACCAAGCATGGTGCCATTCACCTCTTTCCCTTGAGGCAAGACATGGTGCGTATGGGCACCCAGAATAACGTCTATTTCCGGGAATTGTTCCCCGATCATCTCGTCATCCCTTATTCCTAAATGGGAAAGGAGTACGAGCATATCGACGCTTTGGCGAATTTCCTGAACCAACTTCTTCAATTCATCCAAAGGGGAGGTAATGTTCCAGCCTAGAGCCTCGTAAAAAGGTTTGAAATAGGCAGTCAATCCGATGACGCCAATCCTCACCCCACTCCCAGTCTGATAAATCCGGTGAGTCTCTGCCCATCTTGGACGCCGTGAGGAACGATCCAGCAGATTTCCTACAATCACGTCAAATCGGGCACTGTCATACAAGCTGTTTAAATCATCATAATCCAATGTGATTCCTTCATTGTTTCCGATTGTGACAGCATCGAACCCGGCTTCATTTAATAAATCAACGTTCCCTTTTCCTAATGTCGCTTCTGTCAATGGATGCCAGCGGTCCACATGATCACCGATATCAAATAGATACACAGATTCCCCATCATTCACATGCTTCTGTTTTCTCTGTTTTAAAAAGTCCCTGATCCGTGGCCAGTTCTCCAGGTGACTGTGAAGATCGTTTGTATGATAAATATGAATGGTTTCTCCCATAAATCGTTCACTCCTGTTGGAGGAATGTTATCCTGTCATTCCTTGATAAATCAATCGAATACCAATTAAAATCAATATAATCCTCAATACGCTCACCAATACTTTGGACTCGAGCTTCGTATTGATGTATGCCCCGGCCTTTGCCCCGATCCAGGCTCCCGGAATGAGAGCCAGTGCATACAGCCATTTGACATTCCCGAATATCACATGTGTTCCCGAACTCACCAATGCCGAAAGAAAAATCATAAACATGGATGTTGCAACAGCCACATGGGGTGGGAAAAGAAAAATCAGGATCATGGCCGGGACCATCAGAGAGCCGCCGCCAATGCCAAACAAACCCGATGTAAATCCAACGACGAAGGCAATCACCACTCCAAGTAATGGAGGGTATCCATACCGGAAGGTTTCGCCACTTGGATCGGTAAATTCTCTCTGAAAAGAGGCGTTCCTGAATTTCTCTATTGGCTTTAATTTATTCCGGATCATTAGAATAAGGGCCACCAGTATCATAAAAATACCAAAATAAAGATTGAAGCTTTCCATATTCAATCCCTTGTTCACCCAGGCTCCAAGAATCGAACCGGGTCCGCTCCCCGCAAAGAAAATCAATCCGCTTTTATAATCCACGGTTTTATGCTTTAAGTATGCAAGGGTTGAAGATAACCCTGTAAATATCATGATGACCAGAGAGGTACCCACAGCGGTCTGCGGGTTCATCCCTTCTACCAGGCTTGTATATGTACCAAAGTAGATCAGGGCGGGTACAATGATGACGCCGCCGCCTAAACCGACCAGTGATCCTATCGCACCTGCCAAAAGCCCTATTGATAGAAGAACAATCCATTCCATCTGCCTTTCATCTCCTGTCGGCTAAAATAAATCCAGCTGCTTCGGGGCAAGTCCTTCATACTCAAGCCCCAATAATTCAATCAATTCTTTCGCATTATCAGCCGCGTCTCCACCAGAATTATTGTTAAAAAGAATATAAAGATCATTAGACTTTTCGTGCAAGTGATGGAGGTGGGGGATCCATTCTTCCAGCTCAGCACGATTATAGCGATATAAATAGCGGACCTCCCGCCAATCTTCCCCATTCGGCTTATTCCAACCATAGAGATTCCTGCCGTGAAACCGGATGAGAGTGGCATCTTCATGGGTCGCTTCGAGAACCCGCGGAACGGATCCTTCACCTGCTTGGGGCTCATCGCAAATGCTGTGGATCCATCCTTCTTTTTTCATGAACGCCAGGGTCTTATCCCGATACTCGGGTCTGAACCAGCTCTGATGCCGGAATTCAAGTGATACAGGAAGATCTTTCAATTGCTCCCTGCAATATCGAATATAATCGACATTCTCTTTTTTACAATCGTACCATGGCGGGAATTGAAGAAGGACCATCGCCAGTTTCCCTGCATTCGTGTATGGAGCAAGGGACTCTTTAAAGGCTCTGAACATCTCTTCCTTTGTTTCAAAAGGGATCTCTCCACGCTGATGCCCTGTCATCCCCTGGTACGCTTTCACAATAAATTTAAAGTCCTCTGGTGTCTCCTTTACCCATTTCTCCGCATTCCGAATAGGCTGGACAGCATAAAACGTCGTGTCCACCTCAACGACAGGAAAATGAGCTCCGTATTCTTTTAATTTGTCCCTGGGGGAAACATTCTCATAAAGGGTATCATGATCTCCCCAGCCTGTAACTCCTATGTATATCATCCGCATTCACCTGCTTTATTATGAACATGTCCATTTTATCATAAGGGAAATGGAAATTCTTATGTTTGGATTGAGGGTGGATAAAATAGTGGGGAATAAATGGAGCCAGAAAAAAACTCCCCTGATGACTCAAGGGAGTTTGATTGATTATTAACCGATTGAACCTTCCATTTCGAACTTGATCAGACGGTTCATTTCGACTGCATATTCCATTGGAAGTTCTTTCGTGAATGGCTCGATGAAGCCCATTACGATCATTTCTGTTGCTTCTTCCTCAGAAATACCACGGCTCATAAGATAGAATAATTGTTCTTCTGATACTTTTGAAACCTTCGCTTCGTGTTCTAACGAGATGTTATCGTTCAGAATTTCGTTGTAAGGAATCGTATCGGAAGTCGATTGATTATCCATGATCAGCGTGTCACACTCAATGTTTGAGCGTGCGCCTTCCGCTTTACGGCCAAAGTGTACAATTCCACGGTACGTTACTTTACCACCATGCTTGGAGATGGATTTAGAAACGATTGTAGAAGATGTATTAGGTGCAAGGTGAATCATTTTCGCTCCTGCATCCTGGTGCTGGCCTTTACCTGCAAGTGCAATGGATAGTGTCATACCACGGGCGCCTTCCCCTTTAAGGATGACAGCCGGATATTTCATCGTCAATTTAGAACCGATGTTTCCATCCACCCATTCCATCGTTGCGTTCGCTTCACATACGGCACGTTTCGTCACCAGGTTGAACACGTTGTTCGCCCAGTTTTGAATCGTCGTGTAACGGCAGTACGCATCTTTCTTGATGATGATTTCAACGACTGCAGAGTGAAGGGAGTTCGTTGTGTAAACCGGTGCTGTACAACCCTCTACATAGTGCACGCTTGCACCTTCGTCGACGATGATCAGCGTACGCTCGAACTGACCCATGTTTTCCGAGTTGATACGGAAATAAGCTTGAAGTGGTGTATCCACCTTTACGCCTTTAGGAACATAGATGAACGATCCACCGGACCAAACCGCTGAATTCAAGGCAGCAAATTTGTTATCCGTCGGAGGGATTACCTTCGCCCAGTGCTCACGGAATAGCTCTTCATTTTCTTTAAGAGCCGAATCAGTATCTTTGAATACGATTCCCATATCTTCAAGATCTGATTGCATGTTGTGGTAGACAACTTCTGACTCATACTGAGCAGAAACCCCTGCAAGATATTTTTGCTCTGCTTCCGGAATACCTAATTTATCAAACGTCTGCTTGATTTCTTCAGGTACTTCATCCCAGCTGCGCTCTGACTTTTCAGAAGGCTTCACATAGTAAGTGATCTCATCGAAGTTCAGTTCCTGCATGTCTCCGCCCCATTGAGGCATAGACATATTATAAAAATGCTCAAGTGACTTCAAACGGAAATCAAGCATCCACTTAGGCTCATCTTTCATACGAGAAATTTCTTCAACGATTTCCCGCGTCAAACCACGTTTAGAACGGAAAATCGATACGTCTTTATCGCTAAAGCCATATTTATAATCTCCGATCTCAGGCATCTTCTTTGCCATGTTGATTCCTCCATTCTTAAATAGAGTCGGAGAAGAGCTTATTCCTGCTCTTCTTCCTGCACTCCTTTTTCCATCGCTTTCCAGGCCAGTGTTGCACATTTGATACGGGCCGGAAATTTCGCGACTCCTTGTAATGCTTCTATATCTCCTAAATCCACATCGTCGTCATAATCATTGCCCTGCATCATATCAGAGAAGATCTTGGAAAGCTTGAGTGCCTTCTCGATCTCTTTCCCCTTGACTGCCTGTGTCATCATGGACGCAGAAGCCATGGAAATTGAACAACCTTCCCCATCGAACTTCGCATCCTGAACGACACCATCTTCAACCTTTAACGTAAGGTGAATACGGTCTCCACATGTAGGGTTATTCATATCGATGGTAAAGCTCCCATCCTCTAAAGAACCTTTATTACGTGGATTCTTGTAATGATCCATGATGACTTGTCGATATAACTGATCTAAATTATTAAAAGACATCGCTGAAAAACTCCTTTGTCTTCACCAGGCCGGCAACAAGCTTATCAATATCTTCTTCTGTGTTGTAAAGATAGAAGCTGGCACGCGCCGTAGCGGATACGTTCAACCACTTCATCAAAGGCTGTGCACAGTGATGGCCAGCACGGACGGCAATCCCTTCTGCATCAAGCACGGTTGCTACATCATGGGGATGTACATCATCTATGTTGAATGTCACAAGACCGGCACGCTGCCCGGGATCACTTGGCCCGAAAATGGTCATACCCTCCACTTCGTTCATCTTATCCAAAGCGTAAGCGGCAAGCTTATGCTCATGCTCTTCAATGTTATGAAGACCGACCTGCTCAAGGAAATCGATGGCAGCTCCAAGTCCGATGGCTCCTGCAATGATCGGAGTGCCTCCTTCAAATTTCCACGGAAGCTCTTTCCACGTGGATTCCTGAAGTCCGACAAAATCGATCATCTCTCCACCGAATTCAACCGGCTCCATATTATTCAGATGCTTTTTCTTGCCGTATAATACCCCGATCCCCGTAGGTCCTACCATCTTATGACCGGAGAAAGCGAAGAAATCGCAGTCCAACTCTTGTACGTCAATCTTCATATGTGGAGCAGCCTGTGCTCCGTCCACCACCATGACGGCACCATTTTCATGGGCGATCTTGGTGATTTCCTTGATTGGATTCATCGTACCGAGTACGTTTGAAACCATCATGATGGAAACGATCTTCGTTTGAGGAGTGACGGTCTCCCTTACATCCTCGATCGCAATCGTTCCATTTTCCTGGAGAGGAACGTATTTCAACGTTGCTCCCGTTTCTTTCGCCAGCTGCTGCCAAGGAATGATATTACTGTGATGTTCCATATGAGTGATCACAATTTCATCACCCTCACCAACATTGGTCCTGCCATAGCTAGCTGCGACGGTATTGATCGCTGTCGTCGTCCCACGGGTGAATATGACCTCCTGGGTAGAGGAAGCGTTGATGAAATTACGGACCTTTTCACGGGCACCTTCATAACCATCTGTCGCTCTCGTCCCAAGGGTGTGGACACCCCGGTGAACATTGGAGTTATATCCACGATAATAATCGTTTACTGCTTCTATGACGGAAACCGGCTTCTGAGACGTTGCGGCACTATCAAGATAAACGAGTGGATGGCCATTTACTTCCTGGTCGAGAATCGGAAATTGTTTACGAATCTCTTTTACATCCATTAGTTTACTTTCCTTTCAATTACCTCAACCAGTTGTTTCTTGACTCCTTCAATCGGTAATTGCTTTACCACAGGAGCAAGGAAGCCGTGAATCACAAGACGTTCAGCTTCATGCTGAGGAATCCCGCGGCTCATTAGATAGTAAAGTTGAAGTGGATCCACTCGTCCTACTGAAGCCGCGTGTCCTGCCGTGACGTCATCTTCATCAATCAGAAGGATAGGGTTCGCATCCCCACGTGCTTTTTCGCTAAGCATCAATACGCGTGATTCCTGCTCTGCATTTGACTTAGAAGCACCATGTTCGATCTTACCGATACCGTTGAAGATAGAAGATGATTCGTCCTTCATGACGCCATGTTTAAGGATGTATCCTTCCGAATTTTTACCGTAGTGAACAACCTTGGTCGTAAAGTTTTGCTTCTGTTTGCCGCGACCAACGACTACGGTTTTCGTATCGCCATAAGAGCCATCGCCCATAAGGTTCGTCACGTTTTCAGAAACAGTGTCACCATCGTTCATTAATCCTAAAGCCCACTCGATGCGTGCATCCCTTGCAGCTACTCCACGACGATTTACGTAAGTCGTGATCCCGCTTGAAAGATTGTCCACAGCACCGTATGCCACTTTTGCGTTATTGTTTGCCAATACTTCTGTGACAATGTTATAAACTCCATCTTCTACGTTTGCAGTAGAGATATAGTTCTCCACATATGTGACAGAGCTGTTATCTTCAGCTACAACCAATACGTGGTTGAACATCGCAACTTCAGCATTGTCGTGAACGTAAACCGCTTGAATCGGTTGAGAGAGTTCCACGTTCTTCGGAATGTACAGGAACGCGCCTCCATTCATCAATGCAGCATGAAGGGCTGTAAGCTTATGCTCATCCGCTTTTACGCCTTCAGTCATGAAGTACTTCTGTACAAGCTCACTGTGTTCTTTCACAGCCGTAAAAATATCCGTAAAAATAACACCGTTGTCTTTTAATTCGTTCGATAGTGAAAGAAAAGCAGGTGTATTATTCCGTTGAATATAAAGACTTTGATCTTTGTTATCTAAATCAACTAGTACTTTCGCTTCTTCAGGCAGCTCGCTCAATGATGAAAACGCGTCACTTTCCACTGTATGCTTCTGGAATTGAGTGAAGTTCCAGTTTGTGATCTTCGTTTTATCTGCAACTGGAAGGCTAAGATCCTTTACTTTATCAAAGGCATCTGTACGAAGGGCTGTTAACCATTCCGGCTCTCCAAGTTGTTTTGAGTAGGAGCTGACATAGTCTTGATCTACTGGTAGTTTCGTTTCTACAGTCATTTTCATCCCCCTAACACTTACGCTTCTTGGCCGACAGTTTCGTCTTTGATTCCCAGCTCTTCTTTAATCCAGTCATATCCTTCTGCTTCAAGGCGCTGTGCTAATTCTTCGCCGCCTGATTTCACAATGCGTCCCTGCATCATAACGTGAACGTGATCAGGAGTGATGTAGTTAAGAAGGCGCTGATAGTGAGTGATGATCAGGCAACCGAAATCTTCCCCACGCATTTTGTTGATTCCTTTGGAAACAACTTTAAGCGCATCGATATCCAGACCTGAATCAATCTCGTCAAGGATGGCGATCTTAGGTTGGATCATCATTAGTTGAAGGATTTCATTACGTTTCTTCTCTCCGCCTGAGAATCCTTCGTTCAGGTAGCGTTGAGCCATATCCGGGTCCATCTCAAGGTATTCCATTTCAGAATCCATTTTGCGGATGAACTTCATAAGTGAAATTTCTTCGCCCTCTTCACGACGGCTGTTGATCGCTGAACGTAAGAAGTCTGCGTTCGTTACACCGCTGATTTCACTTGGGTACTGCATTGCAAGGAATAGACCTACGCGGGCGCGCTCATCCACTTCCATTTCAAGGACATCTTCTCCGTCGAACGTGATGCTTCCTTTTGTCACTTCATACTTTGGGTGACCCATGATAGCAGAAGATAAAGTTGATTTACCTGTACCATTTGGTCCCATTACTGCGTGGATTTCTCCACCTTTAATTTCAAGGTTAACCCCTTTCAGGATTTCCTTTCCTTCAATCTCAACATGAAGATCTTTAATTGTTAAAGTAGAACCTGCCATGTGTATTTACCTCCGTGACTTTATAATGAATTTAAGAATATAATTCTTTAATCATTCTCAATTTATTCTCATTACAATCTTATAACAAATAAAAGCTATTATCAACTTTTTCAAGTTGTCAGTTCATGTTAATCGAACGATATAAACCCTTTCTATTGTTGGTCAAAAGGGATAGGAAAATGTAGGCTGTCTACGACCTGTTTTCTTAGAGAACTTTCGCTTTTCATATAGCGAGTGGTTTGATTTCCGCTGCAGGTGCTCGCTTTCCGCGGGGCGTGAGTTGAGCCTCCTCGGGCTTTGCCCTGTGGGGTCTCAAGATCCAGCTACGGTGGCTAGCCCCTCGAGGTCATAAGCTAAATGGTCCAAGAAGGCAAAAATACGCCTTCTTAGCCCATTTAGCTTATGCTTGTCGGGGCTGAGCAAGCCACCTCCGCTTTTCAGGCTTTCCCGCTATTCCCGTCGGAGTCGAGCACCTTCCGCTCCAATCAATTTTCAAAGCTTGAGCTTCCTATAATCACCACAAATTTTATTTTTAAAAACAAAAAACCAGTGCATCGTCTACACTGGTCTCCTTTTTTCTTCCTTATTATATATTAGCGTGCACCCTGCGATCAAGTGCAGCAATCATTCGGCGGCTTTCTTTGTAATCCTGCTCTCTTTTCTTCTCTACTTGCATTCTGACTTCATGCTTTCGTTTGTACACCTCATAACCTATTCCATGGGCTCCATGCATTGCCTTCTCCATTTCACTTGTGTACGAGATACTCTCAAGAGAGTCGATAATGAATCATTCCTTTCGGGTTTTTAATTACTTTACAACTATACTACCCCCTCGTTCACAAGACAAAACCGGTATTTCATCATTTTTTCTAAAATTTATCCGTCAGCCTGATTCCCGGGGGCTACCCTTAAGTTTTCACAAAATTCCGCCATTATACTGCCAAATAATACTGTCCCGGTGGAATTTTATTAGCCTTAATGTATATTTATTACCGTAAGAGGTATGCATTTTAAAAAAGTATCTCATAAAAAAAGAGAAGGATCACTCCCTCTCTAAGCACTCATTGCTTTAGTTGATTCAAATCCTGAATCGACTGCTGTACTAACGTGACAGCCTGACTCATGACTGCTCCTCCGCCGAATGCTGCGGTCACTCCGATGGCTTCGAGGATCTCTTCTTCAGAGCATCCTTGATCCAGGCAACCTTTTGTGTGGTAGATAATACAATATTCATCCTGAGAATAAAGGCTAATTCCAAGTGCAATCAATTGTTTTTCCTTTTTGGAAAGGACTCCCTCTCTGAAGCAGTGCTCTGTAAACGTGTTATATTGCTCTGCAAGCTCAGGCATTTTCTCAGTGAAGATTCCAAGTCCCATTTTATAATCATGAAGGGCTGCTTCGGTTGTGTTTCTAGGTTCCATCTGCATTTCATCCAACTCCATTTCGAAAATAGATTCATCGAAAATAGTATGAGCCAATTTGGAAATGAATATGTTAAAAAGTTACCGAAGGACCCTTGATGAAAGAAAGCCGATGCATAAGCACCGGCTTTTCTATTGTTATTCCGTTACGGGTACAACTGCTCCATCCCATTCTTCATTGATGAAGTCCTGGATTTCTTTTGAGCGCAGGGCTTTGACCAATTCTTTCACTTCTTCTTTGTTTTCGTCACCTTTATTTACAGCAATTACGTTCACATATGGGGAGTTGCTGTCTTCGATGGCGATGGAGTCCTCCAGGGGTTTCAAGCCTGCATCTATGGCATAGTTGGAGTTAATCACAACTGCGTCCCCTTCTTCATTTTCATACATTTGCGGAAGGAGTGCCGCTTCGTATTCATAATCGAATTTCAGTTTTTTTGGATTTTCTTTGATGTCTTCCAGCTGAGCCTGTGTATTTTCCACTCCGTCCTTTAACGTGATCAGACCTTTTTTCTCTAATAATGTAAGGATGCGGCCATGATCGGATACGGAATTACTCATCAAGATCGTGGCACCTTCAGGAAGGTCCTCAAGAGATTTATACTTTTTGGAATACACACCGATTGGCTCGATATGAATTCCGCCTGCATTGACGAAATTATATTCGTTCTCTTTCATCTGCAGATCCATGTATGGAACGGTTTGGAAATAGTTCGCATCCAAATCACCATTATCCAGGTCTTTATTCGGAAGGATATAGTCTTGATATGTTTCAATTTGCAGGTCGATTCCCTTATCTTCCAAAATCGGTTTCACTTTTTCAAGGATTTCCGCGTGGGGAACGTTTGACGCGCCTACCACTAATTCCTTCTCGTCACTGCTTCCGGATCCGGAATCACTCCCGCATGCTGCCAATCCAAAGATACTTGTTGCTGCTACTATTCCTGCTAACCATTTTTTCATCTGTTTTCTCTCCTCTTATCGTTTGTCTAATTTATTTGTGAAGTAGTCTCCAATGATTTGAATGGCGAATACAACGAGTAAAATCATGATGGTTGCGGCAAGGGTTACATCCTCCCTGCTCCGTTGAAAACCATCCAGGTAAGCGAGGTTTCCTAATCCCCCGGCCCCGATGACACCAGCCATTGCCGTATAACCCACCAGGGCGATGGCTGTTACCGTGATACCTGAAACCAAAGCCGGAAGAGATTCGGGAATAAGCACTTTCCATATGATCGTGCTAGTCTTCGCCCCCATCGCTTTCGCTGCTTCAATGACGCCTTTGTTCACTTCTCTTAATGCAATTTCCACCATGCGTGCGTAAAACGGTGCTGCTCCGATGATCAGGGCCGGAAGAGCCGCGTTCGCCCCGCGGATGGTATCCAATAAAAATTTGGTGAATGGAATCAGTAATACAATCAGGATAATGAACGGAATCGAGCGGAATACATTGACCACTGCACTGGTCACCGTATAAGTAAGCTTGTTTTCCCATAAATTTTCCTTGGATGTAAGAAATAAAAGGATCCCAAGAATCAGTCCTATTACGAAGGTAATCAGGACTGACATCCCCGTCATATAAAGGGTTTCAACAGTCGCTTCCCACATCTTCTCCCAGTCTACATTCGGAAATATATTTTCTATCATCTCCCGATCACCTCCACTTTGACCATCTGTTCCTCAGCGAAGGCAACGGCTGCAGAAATCGTCTCTTCGTTTCCATCAAGATGGACGAACAGCGTACCATAAGCCCCATTTTGCGTCTGGGAAATCTGTCCTTGAAGGATATTGACATCCAGGTCAAAACGTCGGATCAAGCTGGTAATGAGCGGTTGCTCAGTCGATTCACCAACGAAGGTGAATTTCAGTACTTTCCCTTCAGGATATTGTGCTAACAGGTGATCGATCGTTTCCCCTGTTTCTTCCACTTGTGATACTTCTTTCACAAATCGCTTCGTCACCTGCTCTTTAGGGTTTCTGAACACCTCAAGAACATCCCCGAGCTCTACCACCTTCCCTTGTTCCATGACTGCCACACGATGGCAGATTTTTTTGATCACGTGCATTTCATGGGTGATCAGGACGATGGTCAGACCTAAACGTTTATTAATATCCACCAATAAATCAAGGATGGAATCTGTTGTTTGCGGATCTAAAGCAGAGGTGGCTTCGTCACAGAGAAGGACGTCGGGATTATTTGCAAGGGATCTCGCAATCCCGACCCTCTGTTTCTGTCCACCGCTCAACTGGGATGGATAGGCGTCTCCTCTTCCATCTAATCCCACCAGCTCCAATAATTCATTGGCCCTTCGCACTCTCTCCTTCTTAGAAACACCGGCTATTTCTAATGGAAACTGGATATTTTCAAGTACCGTACGCGACCAAAGGAGATTGAAATGCTGAAAGATCATCCCTATTGACTGCCTCGCCTGCCGAAGATCTTTCCCTTTCACTTTGGAAACGATCTGTCCATTTACGTTCACGGTTCCATTTGTGGGAACTTCAAGTCCATTGAGCATCCGGATCAACGTACTTTTCCCTGCCCCACTATAGCCAATCACTCCAAAAATTTCCCCTTGGCCAATGTCGATGTTGACGCCATCAACGGCTGAAATCGGGCCAGATTTTGATTGATAGATTTTTTTCACATCTGATATGGTAATCATGCTGTCTCCACCTTCTTTCTGAGTAAAACGACCTTTTTAATAAGAATTACAGTTGCACATACCGGGCAATCCCCACAGCCTTTTCGTATACAATAAAAAATGCCTTCCTGCGATAAGCAGAAAGGCATAATCATATATAGGACTATCCTTTCTCTCATCTTTCAAAGCAAATGCTTTGAGTGAATTGGCACCATTTCAATTTTCATTGACGGTTGCCGGGCTTCATAGGGCACGTCCCTCCACCTCTCTAAATAAGAGTAAAGTATCGATTTATTAATTTTTTTGAATTGTTAAAGACTCTGAAAATTTGCTACAAGAGAGATTCTATCATCGAAAATAGAAATGTGTCAATTCTTTTTTCTTATGTTTTTTAAACTTGAACCGGTTCCTTCATCCTGGACCTTGTCAGCCAGAGGATGGATTCTACAAATAACAGCTGGCGGTATCCTCCCCTGACTTCCAGGATGCCGTTTTCAATCAGTTGAGACAATCGCTCTTCTCCTGTTAGTAGGGATAGCATGTCCTTCTCTTTTCCCTTAATATCAAAATGCGATTGCCTGCTACCATCACGCAATACAGCACAACCTCTGTTTGAAACGGAGATCGCATAACGCTCCTTTTCACATTGAAATTGAAGAACAAATGGGCTGTCCGGAAACAAGAGTCGTAAGTGATACCTTGAATGACACTGATCTACTAATTCCTCTAAATAGATTCGCATGAATACCCTCCCAGTGAAACTTCTATATAGTATCAATTCCACTTTTAGGTATTTTTTCCTTTTAGACATTCTCGACATGTTTTGAATGAGTTTATCTTATTTGTCGAACAGTAAGAAATTGGGTGATGACCAGTCAAAAAATGATGGGATTCGAAACATTTCCCAAGAAATATGTCCTCGTTTGTAGAAAGAAAATGACTACTTTCGTAAACTTTTTCTGTTTTTTATCAGCATCGTGCTGGTTGATTTCCGCTCCAGATGCTCGCTTTCCTCGGGGCGTGAGTTGAGCCTCCTCGTGCTTCGCCCTGCGGGGTCTCAACTTTCCCGCTATTCCCGAAGGAGTCGAGCATCTTCCGCTCCAATCAACACTAATAATGTACTTCTCAAATTAGTTCGTTTTAATAATCATTTATTCATATGTGTTGAGAGGGCAATTTCCTCCTATTTCTAAAGCTGGTGAAGAATAGAAGTGAAGACAAAATAAAAAGACCTTTCATAAAGGTCTCTTATCCCCACTAGATGTTTTGGATTTTGTTGATGGTTTCGTATAGGAATGGGACGGATTGAAAGGCATAGATTCTTTCCATTTCCTGTCCATCTTTAAATAAAAGAAGGCAGGGGACGCTTTCAATGGATTGTTCTTCGGCAAATTGGGGCAGATAGTTCAGGTTCGCCTTCACAAAATGAAATGACTGGGGGAGTTTCTCGACCACTTCCAACATTTTACCCGCGACCTGACACGTACCACACATCGGTGTATATAGATAAACGGCTTCCAACGCATGGGATCTGATCGATTCGTTTAATTCTTCTGTCTGGCTTACCTCCAACAAAACTAAATCATCCTTTTTCCAAGATATTCTTTATGCACATCGATATTGGCACCAATGAGAACGGAGGCAAGATGATATTCCGGGGCCGCGGCCACTTCCTTATACATCCGGTCTATATAAAGGTGTTCCGCCTCGGGGAATTCACGCTTGAATTGTTTACGTAACTTCTCCCCTGCATCATCCGCATCGACGAGGATGTATACATCCCTTTCAAACAGCTCATCGATGAGTTCGTCCATTTTGGTGATGCTTATCGTTCCATTTGTGCAAATAATTTCAATCGGTTCTTTGATTATGTCTCTTACTTTCCGCTTGTCTGTTGTACCTTCGACAATGATTACCTTTTCGTCAAGTTCCATCATGATCATCACCTTATCTTTCAGAAATAAGATTAGGATAGTATATTCAGATAACAAGAGATGATGTCCACTTTCTACTCATATTTTCTCATGTTTACAAAAAATAGTGCAAGTGGTTTGTTTCATTGCTTATAGAAATGGTGCCAGATCCATACACGAATCTGGCACCGCGGGTCACCTTTAACACCATCCACCTTCGTCGCAATCCGTGTACCTTGCATCATGGCCTTCGGTGGAAGTATAGTTCTGATAAATTTTATTTTCTTTTGCTTCGAAGTTCGGTTCCATTGTCAGTCCATCAAGGGGCAAGGACGTTTTACCGATTGGCTGACCGTCGAGGAATAATTCGACTTCACCATTTTTCAGCCTGCCTGTCACCCTGCTTGTGACATCTAATTTCTTTGGTTCAAGTACCATGCGTATTCATCCTTTCTTTTTGCGAATACCCATATGATGCCCAAAAAGAAAAACAAAACACCTTGAGAAATCCTCAAGGTGTCCAGGTGGAAATTATCCTTCATTGATCATTTTATCATACTCTTCAGCTGTCATCAGCTTGTCTACTTCTCCAGTGTCTGTTGGTTCCACAACGACCATCCATGCTTTTTCATAAGGTGATTCGTTCACGAACTCAGGGCTGTCGGACAGCTCTTCATTCACTTCTACAACCTTACCGGAAACAGGTGCGTATAGCTCAGAAACGGTCTTTACCGATTCAACACTGCCGAAAGGCTCGTCCGCTTTGATTTCATCTCCAACTTCAGGTAACTCGACGAATACGATATCGCCCAGCTCAGATTGTGCAAATGATGTGATTCCTACGCGTACATTTTCCCCTTCAACTTTGACCCACTCGTGTTCTTCTGAATAACGAAGTTCTTTCGGTGTACTCATTCTCTATCCCTCCAAATGCTAGTTATACAACCTAATATTGACACACTTTTCATCGAAAAAGCAAGAAAACTAAGTGTGAATAATGAAACTTTTTCATCGTCCACGATCTGGAAATCACGAAGCCGATTTTACTTCCAGGTTTCTTCGAATGTTTCCTCTTTGAATCCTACTGTCACCTTGCTTCCATCCGTTGTGATCGGACGTTTGATCAGCATCCCGTCAGAGGAAAGGATTTCTAATAATTCATCGTCTGAAGCTGAATTCACTTTATCTTTAAGACCCAGTTCACGATACTTTTTGCCGCTTGTATTGAAGAACTTCTTCAGAGGAAGCCCACTCTTTTCGTACAGGCTTTTAAGCTCCATTTTTGACGGGGGATTTTCTACAATATGTATTTCATCTATGGAGAGACCCTGGTCCTCCAGCCACTTTTTTGCTTTCTTGCATGTACCGCATTTTGGGTAAGAATAAAAAGTCAATGACATCATTGCACCACCTTTCCTGGTAGGTACCGGATAGGGTGTATTGCCCATCCGGTCACCGTGAATCTATTTCTTACATTCGACAATATTCGTTAGTATCCTTCTTTTCCGGAACATTACTCACATTGATTTTCAACGGTTTGTACCAATTCTTTAAGAAGGACGGTTGCGTTGTCCAGCTCAAGAGAATAGAAACGCTGTGTTCCTTTTTGCTCCAGTGACACCAGTTGCTGATCTCTGAGGATTTTTAGATGATGGGACACAGCAGGTCGGGATAATGTCAGATTTTCTGTTATTTGATTGACCGTCAGAGGTTCTTGTTCAGCAAGAAGTAAAATGATGTCCTGACGATAAGGATCACTCAACGCTTGGAATAATGGAATACAAGCACGGAATGTATCGATTGCTTTTTGACCCATAGCCTTCTCCCTTCTGCTCATTCACGTATCATTATACCCGTTCTTGTACCTTGCGAACAATATTCGTGACCATTTTACGCGGCATGAATCGAATCGCCTGAGTCAGTAACCGGTTTTTCATGCCTGGTACGATCACTACTTTGTCCTTTGTCATCATTTGTTTATAGCCTTCTTCCACAACCTCTTCGACACTCATCACACCCGACTGGAAGAGCTTAGAGGACTGAAGTTCGGCCGCGTCACTGAATCCTGTTTCGGTCGCACCCGGGCAAAGAGCCGTCACTTTGACCCCATGACTGGACCATTCATTGGCCAAAGCTTCCGAGAAGGACAGGACATACGCTTTTGTTGCATAGTAAACGGCCATCAATGGTCCAGGCTGAAATGCCGCTGTTGACGCAACGTTTAATATACGGCCATTCTTCCGGCTCACCATTTCCTTCCCAATATACTTACTCAGCTCTGTCAGGGCCGTGATATTCACTTGGATCATATCCAGTTCTTTGGAAAGTTCCGTGTCCTCAAACTCCCCGAATAATCCGAATCCGGCATTATTGATGAGGATATCAACCTGAAGCCCGTGAGCTTTGATGCCCTCATATAATTCTTTTGCTGCTCCGGCTTTGGAAAGATCAGTGGGGAACACGTAGGTGTTCACACCGTATTTGTTCTTGAGTTCTTCTGCAACAGTCAGGAGTTTCCCCTCGCTTCTTGCTGCCAGAATCACGTCATGGCCCGAGCTTGCAAACTTATGACAAAAATTCAGTCCGATCCCGCTTGAAGCCCCTGTAATAAAAACCGTTTTATTCATCTATTATGACCACCTTATATTATATGTTTAAACACTTAAACGTTTAAGTGTTTAAACATATAATAATTTATTAAAGAGGGAATGTCAATAAAAGAGGGACGGACCTCCAAATCGGAGGTCAGTCCCTGCATTACTTACAGTGCATATTTTTCTACATCGATCAGTTTTTCTGACGCTTCACGCTTCACTGCGATCACGTTGATCGGTGTGTGGCGTGTGAATTTACGAAGTGCTGACAGCATCATGCGCAGTGTGTCACCAGTTTCAGTTGCCACAAGCGTTTCTTTTGCATGCTGTTCAATTTCGTTGAAAGCTTCTTGACAGAAGATTTGTGTGTAAAGAAGTTTTTGTTTCGCTTTCTCCACTCCACCTTTTTCAATCGCTTTTTCCGTTCTAAGGACAACGGATTCCATTGCGTAGGCTTGTGAAACGATATCCGCAATGTTAACAAGGATTTCCTGTTCTTTTTCAAGGGCTTTACCATATTTCTGTGCAGCCAATCCTGCCAGCATCAAACCGATTTTCTTGGCATTTTTCACAAGGTACTTCTCTTGTGCCAATGGCTCATCGCCCACTTCTTCAGGCATAAGCATCATCAATTCTTCTTGAAGAGCCTGCGCTTTTTGAAGTAATGGCAGTTCACCTTTCATGGCTTTACGAAGGTATGTGCCTGGAACAAGAAGTCGGTTGATTTCATTCGTTCCTTCGAAGATACGGTTGATACGGGAATCACGGTACATTCTTTCAATTTCATATTCCTGCATAAATCCGTATCCACCGTGAAGCTGAACGCCTTCGTCAACGATATAATCAAGCACTTCTGTGGCGAAGAATTTGTTTAGTGAACACTCGATTGCATATTCCGCAATGGATTTTGCAACCTCTGTCCCATTCTTTACTTCTTCATCCGTCAGTTTGCTCATGCGATCCTCGAATAATCCTACTGTACGGTAAACGGACGATTCCGCAGCGTACAATTTAGACGCCATAGTAGCAAGCTTTTCTTTCGTCAAGTTGAAGCTTGAGATCGGAGTTTTGAACTGCTGGCGCTGATTCGTGTATTGAACCGTTACTTCAAGGGCACGTTTACTTGCTCCGACAGCGCCTACTCCCAATTTGTAACGCCCAATGTTCAAGATATTGAAGGCGATGATGTGGCCTTTACCGGCATCCCCAAGAAGGTTCTCCACTGGGATTTCAGCATCTTCAAGGATCAATGTACGAGTCGATGAGCTCTTGATTCCCATTTTCTTTTCTTCAGGCCCTGTTGAAACGCCAGGGAATTCTTTTTCTACGATGAATGCTGAGAAATGCTCCCCATCAATTTTTGCATACACAACGAATACATCGGCAAATGCAGAGTTTGTGATCCATTGTTTTTCTCCGTTCAGGATGTAGTGCGTACCTTCTGCGTTTAATTTAGCCGTTGTTTTCGCACCAAGTGCATCTGAACCTGAACCTGGCTCCGTCAATGCATAGGCTGCTAATTTTTCACCGGTGGAAAGGGCAGGAAGATACTTTTGCTTCTGCTCTTCGTTACCAAATAGGACGATCGGAAGGGATCCGATCCCTACATGAGCTCCGTGAGAGATGGAGAATCCGCCTGCACGTGACATTTTTTCAGCAATCAAAGCCGAACTTACTTTATCAAGTCCCAGTCCGCCGTACTCTTCAGGTACATCTGCTCCCAGAAGACCAAGATCCCCTGCTTCTTTTAAAAGACGTACAGAATGATCGAACTCATGATTTTCCAGATTATCAATGACAGGTACGACTTCATTCAGCACATAGTCCTCTGTCGTTTTCGCAATCATTTTTTGCTCGTCGGAATAATCCTCCGGTGTGAAAACTTGCTCAAAGCTTACATCTTCAATTAAAAAACTTCCACCCTTGATTAGCTTTTCTGTTTGATTCGCCATTTCGAATCCCCCTAATATGATATTTTGAAAGAGTAGAGGGCCTCGGGAATCGAGGTCCGTCCCTCCTGTTAACCGATTAATTCAAATACGCCTGCTGCTCCCATTCCGCCGCCGATACACATGGTGACGATACCGAATTGCTGGTTTCTGCGTTTCATTTCATGGACCAGTGAAAGAGTCAGCTTCGCGCCGGTACATCCCAGTGGATGACCGAGAGCGATGGCTCCACCATTCACGTTCACTCGTTCTTCATCCAATCCCAGCTGACGGATGACCTGGATCGATTGGGAAGCAAATGCTTCATTCAGTTCAAATAATCCGATATCCGAAAGCTCTAGTCCTGCCATTTTAAGTGCCCGTGGGATTGCTTCCACAGGGCCGATTCCCATAATTTCAGGCGGTACACCCGCTACTGCGAAGCTTCTGAATTTCGCCATCGGCTGCAGACCTAATGATCCTGCCTTTTCACGGTCCATCACCATGACTGCCGCTGCTCCGTCGCTCGTTTGTGATGAGTTCCCTGCCGTTACAGAGCCTTTCACATTGAAAGCCGGTCGTAATTTAGCCAGTACTTCCGAACTTGTTCCGGCACGTACACCTTCATCTTTTGTGAATTGGAAGGATTTCTCAACGAATTTATTTTCACCGTTCACTGAACGATGGAGTACATCAACAGGTACGATTTCATCATCGAATTTCCCTTCAGCGATCGCCTTGGCCGCTTTTTGATGACTTCGTACGGCAAAGGCATCTTGATCTTCACGGGATACGCCGAACTTCGTTGCAACCTGTTCTGCTGTATGACCCATGCTCATGTAATATTGAGGGGCGTTTTCAGCAAGCTTCGAGTTCGGACGGACCACATGGCCCATCATCGGGACAAGACTCATGGATTCCGCTCCACCAGCGATCGCCGTGTCAGAATGACCGAGCATGATTTTTTCAGCCGCATAGGCAATGGATTGTAAACCTGATGAACAGTAACGGTTGATGGTGATTGCCGGTACGGAATCAGGAAGACCTGCAAGTCCCCCGATATTCCGTGCCATATTCAACCCTTGCTCTGCTTCCGGCATTGCACACCCGATGATCAAGTCATCGATGTTCCCTTCATAATTCCCTGCACGCTTAAGGGTTTCTTTTACTACAAGTGCTCCAAGATCATCCGGTCTTACCTGAGCCAATGATCCTTTTCGAGATTTTCCGACTGGTGTTCTTGCACCAGCGACAATGACTGCTTCGCGCATGATATTCCCCCGCTTTCTACTATGATTGAAACGCTGATTAGTTGCGTAATGGTTTTCCTTTTACAAGCATGTGCTGCATTCTTTGCTGAGACTTAGGCTGTGCAACAAGGCTTAGGAATGCTTCTCTTTCAAGATCCAACAGATACTGTTCATCAACTTCTGTTCCGTATGGTACTTTTCCGCCTGCAATCACATAAGCAAGCTTCTTCGCGATCATCAGATCGTGGTCAGAAATAAAGCCTGATTGGAACATGGACTGAGCTCCAAGAAGAAGAGTGGCATATCCCGGCTCACCTACGACCGGAACCTTTTTACGGATCGGAGCCGAGTAACCTGCTTCGTATAGGCTGAGTGCTGCCTGTTTTGCATCATATAGTAAATGATCATTGTTCACGCTGACTCCATCGGCTTTATTTAAGAAATTATTATCCCTTGCTTCATCACCGGATGTGGAGACCTTCGCCATGGCAATCGTTTCGAATACTTTATTGGCCACTTTTTGAAGATCGAATTCCACACCGTTTGGCAGGTTGGCTAAGTGCTTCATATAAAGCTCTTTGTTTCCGCCTCCCCCAGGGATCAATCCTACACCGACTTCAACCAATCCCATATACGTTTCCATGGAAGCCTGGATGTGGGCAGCCGGTAGGCAGACTTCACTTCCTCCGCCTAATGTCATACCGAATGGTGCTGCAACAACTGGTTTAGAGGAATATTTAATCTTCATCATCGCCTGCTGGAAGTGTTTCACGACCATGTCAATTTCAAAGACATTGTCATCCTGTGCTTCCATAAGGATCATGGCAAGGTTTGCTCCGACACAGAAGTTCTTGCCCTGGTTTCCAATGACGAGACCTTTGTAGTTCTTCTCTACTTCATCAACGGCAAAATTGATCATTTGCGTGATATCCATGCCGATGGCGTTATTTGGGGAATGGAATTCAAGAAGGGCGATTCCGTCCCCGATGTCAATCAGGCTTGCACCGGAATTCTTTTTGATGAGCTTTCCTGAGTTCTTCAGCGCCTTTAAGTCAATTGCCTTCGGGTTACGTTCTACAAGTCGATACTCGCCATTGTGATAGAAGTAACGCTTACCATTTTCTTCTTTATAGAATGTGGAGTTGCCTTCTGAAAGCATCGTCTCCACCCACTGTGGTACAGTGCGGCCTTCTTCCTTCATACGGGTTACTGATTTTTCAACTCCGATTGCATCCCATGTTTCAAATGGTCCCATTTCCCAACCGAAGCCCCATTTCATGGCTTGGTCGATGCCCACGATGTCATCGGCAATTTCACCATGCAGCTCGGCTGAATACGTTAAGACCGGAGACACGATATTCCACAGTAGGGATCCTGCCTGATCTTTTGCATAAACAAGTGACTTGACTTTATTTTTTAAGCCTTTTTCATTTTTCGCCATTTCAAGTGAAGCTGTTTTCAGCTTTTGGCGGGGCTGATAGTCCATCGTCTCAGGGTTCAGCTCCAGGATTTCCTTCCCTTTCTTAAGGAAGAAGCCCTGCCCGCTCTTACTTCCAAGCCAGCCGTTTTCAAGCATTTTCTGCATGAATGCCGGTACTTCGAACACCTTCTGTTCTTCGCCTTCGACCTGGTCATACACATTTTTTGCAACATGTGCGAATGTATCAAGACCTACGACATCAAGTGTACGGAAAGTGGCGCTTTTCGGTCTTCCGATCGTCGGTCCTGTAATGGAGTCGACTTCCCCTACAGAGTAGCCACCCTTCAACATTTCCTGCACCGTGATCAGTAAGCCATACGTTCCGATACGGTTCGCAATGAAGTTTGGCGTATCCTTCGCCATGACGACACCCTTACCGAGGACATCTTCACCAAATGCCTTCATGAAGCTCACGACTTCAGGATCCGTCTTCTTCGTCGGAATCACTTCAAGGAGTTTCAAGTATCTTGGCGGATTGAAGAAATGCGTTCCTAAGAAATTCTTTTGAAAATCTTCTGTGCGCCCTTCTGACATCGCTTCGATCGAAATCCCTGACGTATTGGAACTGATGATGCTCCCCGGCTTGCGGTAGCGTTCCACTTGTTCGAATACTTTCTTCTTAATATCCAGATTCTCAACGACTACTTCGATGACCCAGTCACAATCACTGATATATTGAAGGTCATCCTCGAAGTTACCTGCCGTAATAAGTGAAGCATTCTGTTTGGACGTCAGTGGTGCCGGTTTTTGCTTAAAGAGCTTTTTTAAAGCGTTTTCACTAAACTGATTGCGAAACGCCTTGCTCTCTTCTGTCAATCCCTTTGCTTTATGTTCGTCTGTCAATTCTCTTGGTACGATATCTAATAACATTGTCGGGATGCCGATATTTGCAAGATGCGCGGCTATTCCTGAACCCATGACTCCTGATCCTAACACTGCGGCTTTCTGAATTCTACGAACCAATGGTATTTCCCCCTTATACACACTTTGAATGAATACTCATTCATTTTTCACTTAAAAAAAAGACTCGAATGAGTTCCTGTTACATCTAATATATCGGAAATTCTAAAATATCGCAATATTTAAAGAGTTAAATTTACAAAAAATTCACTATTGTCTCTCCGAACCTACATGGGCAATCGTCTAAACCAGCCTATTCACCCACCCAAGTCCACGTGCCTCCACACAAGCGCCAACCTATCCTCTCCTATTATATATATGAAATGTTGGAGGGACGGACCTTGGGTAGACGACCATTTCTGCTCCCATTTTTTGTGGCAAGCCCGATATCAAAGGGTTTACATGCTCTGGCGTCTTCGTTTCCACTGAAAATTGGAGGTCCGTCCCTCATATTTTTTTGGGGATCCGGGAATGTTAGGGGTGGAGGTGTTCAAGATGGCGAAGCAGAAGAAGAATCCTTCTAAGGCTGGGGTTAGTGCAGCGAGTGTGAAGGGGGATGCCGGTCCGACGGTTGAGATGGACGGCGGCGGCAAGCGAAACAGTCAAAACAATCAATTTAAGAAGCAACCATAGGAATGGGAGATGGCACCTGATAAAAAATGATCGGGTGCTGTTTTTTTATTTAGCGTCCTCCCCTCTCCCATACAAAAATTAACTTTGCCTTCCCGTTCATTTTACAGTAAACTATTACTATCAATTTAAAGACGTCAGACCTCCTACTTTACCACCAGCATCACAGTCAAAGTAGCACGTCTGTTTTTTTAAGTATATGAATGATAACGTTTACAGATAAGGAGACTATGTGAATGAAGCGCAGATTTTTGTTTTTTACGATTGGACTTTTCATTTTAACGATGGGGGTTGCCCTGATCATTAAGTCGGGCCTCGGAGCTTCTGCCTGGGATGCCCTCGCAGTCGGGGAGTCGAATATGTTCGGATTTACCGTTGGGACGGCCGTATTTATCAATGGGATTGTGTTGATCGGTCTCAATGCCCTCATTATGAAAAAGAAACCTGATGTCCTCGCGGCAGGATCAATTCTTGTCATTGGCCTTTTAATCGATTTTTGGCTGCTTGTTGTCTTTAACAATTATGCACCCGGGATGCTCTTGAATCAGCTGGTTGCCCTGGCTTCCGGGATCTTGACGATGGGGCTTGGAATTGCGATTTACCTTCAGGCGAAGTTTCCAGCGAGTCCGATGGATACTCTTATGGTAGCCATCCATACACGTTTCGGGTTAAACCTTCGTAACTCCCGGATCATCAGTGAAGGGTTTGCCCTTTCCCTGGCATTTCTCTTTAAAGGGGATATCGGAATCGGGACGATCATTGTTACCCTCACTTTAGGGTTCGTGGTTCAGTACAGCTTCCCGTTATTCGAACAGCTCTTCGAGAAAAAAACAATGGGAAAAGCAGCTGTTTCTGCTGACTGATCTTCATTTAAAAAAAGCAATCTTTCCAAAATGGAAGATTGCTTTTTTTCTATCATACTGGATCAACTTTTGTTGAGGGGCTTACATTCCCTTTTTCATTCAACAGTTTATTGACACGCTTTCTCTGACTTTTATCGGCCATTACATAAAGTGTATCGCCTGCTTTAATCATGGTATCCCCTGTGGGAGTGATCAATTCATTGTGTCGGATGACCGCAGAGATCAACGTTTTTTCAGGGAGTTCGATGTCTTTAATCATCCTGTTTGTAATAGAGGCATCGTCATTAATGAGGACTTCAAGCATTTCATTATTTGTTTTCCCGATGGAAACGATTTCGATGCTGTGGGCGACCGGCGGTTTTTCTTCTCCTGCAAGCTTAAGATAGTTGGCCAGAGGGGAGATGGTCGTTCCCTGGATGAGAGCAGAGAGCAGCACGACGAAAAACACGACGTTGAAGATGACTTCGTTGTTTTCAATTCCTGCCACCATCGGATACGTTGCCAATACGATCGGGACCGCGCCCTTTAAGCCTGCCCATGATATGAAGAATTTCTCTTTAGTGGTGAAGTTCTTCGCCAGCGCTAAGCTTAAATAGACTCCGAGAGGTCTCGCTACTACAATCAACAGAATCGCAAGTATGATTCCCTGCCAAGCTATCCCCGGAAGGTGCTGTGGGAAGACCAGCAATCCCAGGAGGATGAACATGACGATCTGCATCATCCACGCAAATCCTTCATTGAAGCGGACAATGGAATGGCGGTAGGTGAGTTCCTTATTCCCGACGACGATTGCCATGATATACACGGCCAAGAGACCACTCGCCTCCAGAATGCTTGTGAAGGCATAAGTGAATATGGCAAGGGAGATGGACAGGACCGGATACAGTCCGGATGAATCCAGATTGATTCGATTGATGATCCACACGGATGCGAGACCCAGGACCAGTCCAAGTACCAAGCCCATTCCCATCTGCCAAAAGAAGCTCAGGATCAGGGAAGCGGGATTCAATCCAGGGAATTGAATCAATTGTAAAAATGCAACGGTTAAGAAAATGGCCATGGGGTCATTACTGCCGGACTCCGCTTCAAGTGTGGCAGATATCTTCGGTTTGATGTTTTTGTTCCCAAGTACGGAAAACACTGCTGCAGCGTCGGTTGACCCGACGATAGCCCCAAATAACATCCCTTCAAGCCAGCTCACGCCGAGTATATACTTGGCTGCCACCCCGATGGATACGGTGGTTGCGACCACCCCGATGGTTGCAAGTGTTAGGGCGGGCTTATACACCTTCTGCACATTCCCCCATTTCGTCTGAAGTCCGCCCTCGAACAAAATGATGATGAGTGCAAGCGTACCGATGAATTGGGTCATAGGGGCATTATCAAAGAAGAAGTATGTATTTAAGACCATTCCCACGATGATGAACAGAATCAATGAGGGGACACCTAATCGTGTGGAGAATTTAGCGGTGATCACACCGACCAACAGCAAGAGGCCAAGGAGCAGGGTCAAATTATCAATGGTTATTTCCATAATATCGCCTCTTATTTCATGAAGATTATTCCTTTCTATCATATAACATTGTGAATTCCGTAACAATTATTATGCCTTCCTCACCAGCCCCTATAAATGCTTGCCCATAATGATATATTCATGTGGGACATTCGGATAAAACCCTTCCCGGATGACCTTAAATCCCCCGGCATGATAAAAAGCGATGGCCGTGTGATTATCTTTGCGGGTCGTGAGGAGGACCCGTTTCTCTTTTCTATTTTGCAGTAATTGCCCAACCAGTAGCTTCCCGATCCCCCTGCCTCTGTATGCTGGGTCGACCCCCAGTTCCACCAGCTCCATGCAATCTTTCATCCATTCAGGTTCGGAATGTAAATGACGTGCCAGCAGTTCGTGATAGTATTGACCCTTTCTTGAAGAATAACCATAAATATATCCTGCCACTTGTTCATCGATAATGGCGAGGTATCCCTCAAAAAGGGGATACGTGGAATGCCGTTTGAATTGGTCTTCCATTCCCCTTGGATCCACCTGAAATAGCCTGCAATATAACGAAATCATTTTCTTGAAATACTTTCCTTCCACCCGAAAAGGAACAATCTTCATTCTCCCTTCCTCCCATCTCCTAAATAAATAAGACCCTATGAGCTTCCATAGAGTCTTTATCTTACTTACTATTATTTTTTCATGACCCCTTTTAGAACAAAGGCGACGTTGGCCGGTCTTTCAGCCAGTCTTCTCATGAAGTATCCGTACCAGTCCGTGCCGTATGGAACATAGACGCGCATTTTGTAGCCTTCCTTGACCAGTTCATGCTGACGTTCCACACGGATGCCGAAAAGCATTTGAAACTCGAACTGATCACGCGGGATCTTGTATTCTTCCACGAGTCTCTTCGTATATTCGATCATCTCATCATCATGGGTGGCAATCGCCGTATAATTCCCGTTCAATAGATGAGTCTTGATGATTTTTTTGAAATTCTCGTCCACGTCCTTCTTTTCCGGGAACGCAACTTCAGGTGACTCTTTATACGCCCCTTTTACAAGACGCAGATTGGGGGAATACGCATTCAAATCATCGATATCCTTTTCTGTTCTATATAAATAGGCTTGGATGACCGTGCCGATGTTATCATACTCTGACTTCAGCCTCGTGAAAATATCAATGGTCTTTCCACAGCGGGAATAGTCTTCCATGTCAATGGTCACGAATACGTTCTGTTTGGTTGCTTCTTCAAGAATCATTCTCATATTCTTCATGACTACCTCTTCAGAAATATCCAGTCCCATTGAAGTCATTTTTAGGGATAGCTGAGAGTCGAGTTTCTCTCTCCCGATGGCACGAATCGCCTCTACACATTCAAGGGCCATTTCGTTTGCTTCACGCTCATTGTCCACAAACTCTCCCAAATAGTCGATCGTTACAACAAGATTCTGACTATTCAGCTCACGAATAACCTCAACTGCCTGCAGGATGGAAGCCCCCGCAACGAACCGACCGGCACCAAAACGCAGGCCATACTTTTTGGCAAGTTTCGTCATCGGCTTATTTTTTGAAAGGAATAAAAAGAAATTACGCATTGCTTGCTCCATGTTGCTTACCCCCTGAAAAAACATATATATCCTACTATGAAACCGTTTTCTTTATTGCTAAAAAAGAGAAGGTTCATACTATTAGTATATTTACCAACATTTTATCACCTTTTAAACGATTTGAATATACTTTCAAAACTTTCTTAGTAGAATATTATCGGAATTTGTAAATACGTGAATAAGGATGTTGGATAGTAGGAAAACTAACCTTTGCCTTCTGATGATACCGCTTTCTTACCGTGCCGTATACAGGGTAATATTACCTATCCGAAAGCACCTGAGAAAGGGTATCGAAGACTAAAAAAGGAAACGGAGGAATGGAATATGCAACAACAACCTCAACAAGGGAGCCAGCAGCAAACGTACACACAGCCGCCGCATATGCTCACTACGAAGGATTCACTTTATTTAAATGACATGCTTGCCTGGAATCTGACTGCCATGAAGAAATGTCATTTTGCCGCTGCTCACTGTCAGGATACGGAGATTAAAGCGGAGCTCGATAAATGCGGCCAGATGCATCAGCGCCATTACCAGCAGCTGCTTGCCCATCTAAATACAGCCAACCAAACTATGATGTAGAAAGGAGTCCTTAAACCATGAATCAACAGAATCAGCAAAAAATCCAAAATCCTCAAACGCAAGTGCCGGAAACGCCACAAATGAATGATCGCGACTTCATTACGGATGTCCTGTCCCATGAAAAATATATGACGGCTTCCTATTGTACGGCTTTGAATGAAGCAAGCCATCAAGCTTTATATCAGGATCTCCTGACGATTTTCAACGAAACGCAAAATGCCCAACGGGAATTATACAATGAAATGTTCCGCAAAGGCTGGTACAAGCTGGAGGCTGCCGACAGCCAAAAGATCCAGCAGTCCTATCAGCAGCATCAGCAGTATTCTTCCCAATTTCCATATGGGTACGGCGGTCAGGTCCAATAATGAACGGAAGGCAGACTCGGGTCTGCCTTTTTTTGTTGGTTAGAATCCAAAAAAAAGCACCCTCTTCACACCAGTAGGGTACTTTTTCAATCAGTATCGTCATTCATCTTTTTTCTTCCTGCTCATTTCCGCCCGATGTGCTTCATTCATCTCTTTGATCTCCCCGACGATCCGTTTCATTTCATCTTTCCCCTCCGGGTAGAGGGAGTTCCAATGTTTCACCAGTGCCGGCATGTTCTTCGCGATAAATGAGTAAAGAGCGTATTGTGTCACCATTTCTTTCTTCCTTGCGTCGGTTTCACCCACCAACAGTTCCGTGTACTTTTCAAGTAACGCATCAAATTGTTCAGGGAATTCCTTCATTGCGTTAGCCTCCTTGCAAATGTGAATTAGGTCTTTTTAACCAGACAGGTCTGCGGACAAGTTTTACAGCGATATTGTTCCCCGTTCTCAAATCTGTAGGAGAAGCAGCATGTTTTTCTGACACGCATTTTTTCCATTTTCCCCTCTACATTTACTTTTCCGCTATAATATCTGGCCAGTGGATTTCGGTGATAGTTTCCGAACAAGGGGCTGTTTTCATCTGACAGGAGCACCCGCAGTTGGTCATCACGGCCGCTCCCCGTCCCATCGTTTAGAAGGAAGTCATCACTCTCGAATATCCAGAATACATATACGGCAATGTTTTCCCAAAGAATCAGGTTCGATAGCTTTGTGGCATGTTTAATCGACTGAATCACGTGATCGAGATGATCCCGGAAAATGGATTGAATGAACATCTTCTTTTCTTCAAGGGATGTAAACTCCGTCACCGACGCATCCTTCAAGTGGAATTGAGGCATCCATAATCCATTTTTCTCCCCATCGACCATGATCAGGTTTTCAGGCTTGAGATTCAATTTCTTATCCCAGTATGTCATGGTCATTAAACCCATTGCTGCTACAAACGCATAGCGCTTCATAAATAAGGAGGCTGCCACTTTAAGGTCATCCGTCCCGATCAGGGAGCGACGCTGGGATAAATAGGATTTCATCTTCCCGCCATCCAGGAATGAGGTTGCCTCTTCCCCTTTTAAAGCAGGGGCGGACGCGTGGAAACGGTATTTCCTCAAGATCTCCCACTGCTGTTCGGTGAGGGTGCTCATCCTGTCCCCACTGCGTCTTTCAAGATGCATCGTCCTTTACCGAACGGGATGCATAAAGGCGTGCCGAATAATGGGTCCCGGGATACCTGGCAGTCCATATCGAACACATTTTTCACGAGTTCACAGCTGATCACCTCTTCGGGTTTTCCTTGAGCATAGATCTGTTTATCCCGGATGGCTACGATATTATGGGCGTATCTGCAGGCAAGGTTCAGGTCATGAAGGACCATGACGATGGTGCGCTGCTCTTTCTCATTCAGTTCGAATAATAAGTCCAGTATCTCGATCTGATGGGTCATATCAAGATACGTCGTTGGCTCATCCAACAGGATGATGTCTGTATCCTGTGCGAGTGTCAGGGCAATCCACGCGCGCTGCCTCTGCCCTCCCGATAGTTCATCCACTTTCCGGTGCTGCAGATCCTCCATCTTCGTTGCTTTCAACGCATCCTGGACAATTTCTTCATCTTTCTGTGACCATTGCTTGAGCCAGGTTTGATGAGGGTAGCGCCCCTGCTTGACGAGCTGAAGGACGGTCAGCCCTTCTGGAGCCGTTGGGGACTGAGGAAGAATGGCCATTTTACGAGCGACTTCCTTCGTTGACAAACGTGAGATCGCCTCCCCATCCAACAGGACCGATCCCTGCTTCGGCTTAAGCAGACGGGCAATGGAACGAAGAAGCGTGGATTTCCCGCAGCCGTTCCCGCCGATGAAGACCGAAATCTCCCCTTGTGGAATGTCAATATTCAATTCATCGATGATCGTCCGTTCCCCGTAAGATAGAGTCAAATCCTTCGTTTGTAGTACGTCACTCATCTATGGCCAACTCCTTTAAGAATTTCTTGTTTTGAATAAAAGATAGATAAAATACGGTGCGCCGATCGCTGCCGTAAAGACACCCGCCGGGACTTCGAGTGGCAGGAAGAGTGTCCTGCCGATCAAGTCTGCCACCATGACGAGGATCCCGCCGATCAGGGCTGCAGTCGGAAGTAATGCCCCGAAAGAAGAACCGACCATCCTCCTTGCCATGTGGGGAGCCATCAAGCCTACAAAGCCGATTCCACCGGCAAATGCGACGGCTCCCCCCACTAATGCCGTTGACATGAGAAGGAGAAAGAACCGCTGCCGTTGAACATTCCCTCCAACACTAGTGGCGATTTCTTCGCCTAGTTCCTGTATATTCAGCTGACGGGTAATAAAGAAGCTTAACAGGATAAAGACCAGGCTCCAAGGAAGCAGGATCCACACATCCTGCCAGTCAGAACCGTTCACTGTACCCGTGATCCAGATATTTGCCTGACTGGCCCTGTAGATCGGGCCGAGTATCATAAGCAACGTGGTCAAAGCTTGAGTCAAAGCCGAGATACCAATGCCGATCAGAACGAGTCTGACAGGTGATACCCCTTTTCGCCAGGCTAAAAAGTAAACCAGAAAGGCAATGACGGTTGCGCCGATGAATGCAGCAACCGGCAGCCATTTAATGCTGACCATCAACGTATTATCATCATTGCTGAAAAGGGTCAGGAAGGCTACGACAGCCGCTCCCGCTCCTCCTGTGATACCGATGATGTCCGGTGAAGCAAGGGGGTTGCGTATCATCCCTTGAAGGATTCCCCCGGCAACGGCTAACGCCATCCCGGCAAGCAGTGCGATGAGGATCCGCGGCAGGCGGAATGACGTCACCACGAGGTGCTCCAGGCTCGTCCCCCCTCCAAAGAAGACACTGATCACCTTCCATGGGGCAATCTTCAAGTCCCCTATTCCTGTACTCATGATCAGAACCAGGAATGTAATCAAACCCAGGATGGTTATTTTTTTAAGTGCTGAAAGATCAACGAGCATCGAAACACGGTCCTGTAGCCATCGTTTTCCTATAAATCGATTCATCGGTTAAAACCCCTTCCTTGCCACATACACGAAGAATGGTGCTCCGATGATGGCGGTCATGACACCGACTGGCACTTCCTGGGGCATGATGACGTAGCGTGCTCCAATGTCGGCAACCAGTAATAAGATCGCTCCGAGAAGTCCCGAGAAAGGAATCAGCCACCTGTGGTCCACACCGATGATTTTCCTTGCTAAATGTGGAATGACAATCCCGATGAAACCGATGGGGCCGGCTACAGCGACGGATCCACCAGCCAAGAGGACGACCACCAATAAAGCAAGAAACTTGATTACATTCGTTTTCAGGCCGAGTCCTTTCGCCACATCTTCCCCCATGGCGAGGATATTCATCTTGCCGGCAATAAAGAGGGCAAGAATCCAGCCAGCCACTATATAGGGAAAGACCCCGCTCAATATATCAAGACTTCTTCCCTGGACAGATCCCGCGAGCCAGAATAACACCTGCTCAAGTGCCGCTTCGTTCAAGACAAGTAATCCCTGTGTAAAGGAAGAAAACATAGCGGTGATTGCCGCCCCTGCAAGCGTCAGCTTCATAGGCGTCAAGCCTTTATCTCCGGCAGAGCTGATGACGAATACGCCGACCGCTGCAATGGCGGCACCAAGAAAGGCGAGCCACGTAAAGGATTGCAGGTTGGTTACGCCAAAGAGCGTTACCGCTACGACCACCATAAAAGCTCCCCCTGCATTGATTCCGAAAATCCCTGGAGATGCGAGGGGATTATTGGTCAACGTTTGCATCAAAACCCCTGAAATCGCAAGGGAACCACCTACGGCCGCTGCAATGAGCGCCCTTGGTAACCGGATGGTCTGAAGCACGATATGCTCCGTCGATCCAGTAGGGTTGGAAAAAGCCTCGATGGCAGTTTGCCAACTTGTATCCGTGTATCCGTATACAATACTGATCCCGATGCACAGGATAAGAAAAAGAAATGTTCCTATAAATAAAAGAAGCTTTTTTTGAATAGTCATTATGTGCTAACCTTTCTATTCCTTAAAGGAAAGGAAATCAATTAAACCATCACGTACTGTTCTTCCCTCTCTATTCTAAAGAAGAATAAAAGGAGCGTCAATGACTTTGAAAATCATTATCATTTAGGTATTGACAATGAAAACCTTCTCAACTACCATTATGAGTGTAAATGATAATCATTATCACCGATAACATATATCAGGAGGATCTACATATGAAATTAAAAAGCTTACTATCTTTACTGTTGATCTCTACGCTTCTCTTTCTTGCTGCCTGCGGAAATAAAGAAGAAAAAGAGGGGTCTGCAGGAAATGATGCGAATGAAGAAACGTATACAGTGAAACACGCAATGGGGACGACGGAAATCAAAGGAACGCCAAAGAAAGTTGTCATCCTCACAAATGAAGGAACCGAGGCCCTCCTTGCCATGGGTGTCACTCCCGTTGGTGCCGTTCAATCTTGGACAGGTGATCCTTGGTATGACCACATCGCCGACAAGATGAAAGACGTGGAAGTCGTGGGTACAGAGAGCGAATTAAACATGGAAGCGATCGCAAAGCTTCAACCGGACCTGATTATCGGGAACAAAATGCGCCAGGAAGAGCAGTACAATCAGTTGAAAGACATCGCTCCAACCTTCATGGCCGAAACATTGCGCGGTAACTGGAAAGAAAATTTCGAGTTATATGCCAAAGCAGTGAATAAAGAAGATAAGGGTCAGGAAGTATTAGCGGAGTACGATCAGCGAATTGAAGATCTGAAAGGGAAACTCGGCGATAAACTGAATCAAAAAGTTTCCATGGTCCGCTTTTTAGCTGGAGACGTAAGAATTTATCATAAAGATTCATTCTCAGGAGTGATCTTGGATCAACTAGGGTTCGCCCGTCCTGAAGGTCAGGATGTAGATGACTTTGCAGAAAAGGGTGTAACGAAAGAACGCATCCCGGCAATGGACGGAGATGTCCTGTTCTACTTCACATATGAAACAGGCGACGGCGAAGCGAACAAACTTGCTGAAGAGTGGCTGAACGATCCGTTGTTCAAAAACCTCGAAGTAGCAAAACAAGACAAAGTATATGAAGTAAGTGATGCGATTTGGAACACGGCAGGCGGGGTCCTGGCCGCAAATGAGATGCTCGATGATATTGAAAAGTATTTCCTGGAACAGGAATAAACGTTAGCTGGAAAGGGCATCCCCCTTTCCGGCTTTTTCTGTGCTGATTTTCATGAGCACTTTACGTATTTTTCCCTATCCCCCTTCCTTTTTCATAATTCTCCTTTTTTCGGTAACACTACAGGATAGACCATACATCGGACATGAGGGATTAGTATGTTTCCATTCTTTAAGAACAAGAAAAACAGCGATAAGAACAGTAAGAAGCAATCATATGAAAGTCTGAAAAAGGAAGCGGAGAAATCTGCCGATTATAAACAGGCCTTTTACCAGAATCCACATACGGGGGTGAAGTTCAGCCTTCACTTCGTGACGACGTTGATTGATGGAAAGATCCTGCAGGAGGATGTCCTTCCTTCCCTGCTTTCAAAGGATTTTCACTCTTTCGATGATTTTAAAACACTGGTCCCTGTATTGGATATTCAAATCTCCACAGATGAAACCCAAATCGAACAGAAGCTGTATAACGGATATACCCTCCTGACAATGGATGCTTCCAACCGAAAATTTGCCTTCATCGCGACCAAGAACGAAATGGGCCGGAAAGTCTCTCAGCCGGAAGTGGAATTCAGTGTCGTCGGACCAAAGGAGGCATTCGTAGAGTCTCTCAGTGATAATCTGAACCTCATAAGAAAGCGGCTGCCTATCAAGGAAATGCTGGTGGAAGAATTCAATCTCGGAACACTCACCCATACCCGGGTCGTGCTGCTCTATATTGATGGACTGGCAGATGAAGCAAATGTCAATACGGTCCGGCAGCGATTAAGGGATATCGACTTTGATCAAATCATGGACAGCTCATTCGTTGAACAGTTGATTGCCGATAACGGTAAGTCCCCCTTCCCACAACTATTGGACTCTGAACGACCTGACCGGGTCGCGTCCGTACTTGCCGAGGGTAAAATTGCCATCATGGTGGATGGATCGCCGCATGCTTTGATCGGGCCGACCACACTTGTAGAATTTTTTAACGCATATGAGGATTATTTCCTGAATTTCTTCATTTCCTCTTTCCTGCGTCTGGTCCGTGTATTCGCCGTGGCATTCTCCATTTTGATCACACCCATTTATGTAGCCGCATTGACGTATCATTATGAGCTCATACCGAAGGATTTAATGGCTACACTCATCACGTCAAGACAAGAGATCCCTCTGCCCCCTATTCTCGAGGCATTATTTCTTGAGTTGACGATCGAACTGCTGCGGGAAGCAGGAGCACGCCTTCCGACCAAGGTTGGTCAGACAATCGGTATCGTTGGAGGTATCGTCATCGGGACGGCATCCGTTGAAGCGGGGATCACGAGTAATGTACTGCTCATATTGGTGGCACTTGCTGCCCTTGCTTCTTTTACCACTCCCGTATACCGGATGAGTAATACGATCCGTCTACTGCGTTTTCCCTTCCTATTGTTTGCACAACTTTGGGGACTGCTTGGGATCGTCTACTGTTTCTGCCTTCTGATGGGTCATCTCCTGCAATTGACGTCCCTTGGCAGACCGTTTTTAGAACCTCTTTTCCCACCGCGGGTAAAAGACTTAAAAGATGCACTCATTCGACTTCCCTTCAGCAGACAAGGCGGCCGTCCTGAATACCTTCGAACAAAGAAACCGTTCAGGTTCCGTCCGTCCGAAGGGAAGAAAAAGCTTGATATCGATGAATAATGGTTGGAGGTGATCAAATGCAGCCGATTCCGGATAGAAGAAAAATATCGCCGTTCATGATCTTTTTTCTCATTCACTCCATTCAAGTCGGGGCAGGGGTCCTCGGTTTCCAGCGTATCATTTCAAAAAATGCAGGCTATGATGGATGGATTTCTGTCATTCTTGCAGGTGTATTCACTCACGTTATCATGTTTCTCATGTATCAGATTTTAAATAGAGTGGATGGAGACCTTGTATCTGCCCACACTGTGGCATTCGGAAAGTGGATCGGGAAAATATTCAGTTTCTTCTTCGTCATCTATTTCAGTTTACTGGTGATTACCATTATGCGTACTTATATCGAGGTATTACAGGTGTGGATGTATCCAAGATTGAGTACGTTCTTCTTTTCCTTGCTCTTTCTCATCCTTGTTTACTATATTGTCAACGGCGGGGTACGGACGGTGACCGGAACGGCCTTTTTTGGTATCTTCCTTCCGAGTTATCTCGTATTGACGTTTGCCTTCACCTTTAAGTATGCCGACTTCCGGAATGTCCTGCCTGTCTTTGATCATACGGTGAAGGATCTATTGATTTCCACCAAGAACATGTCCCTGACGTATTTAGGTTATGAAGCCATTTTACTACTATATCCTTTTGTGAAAGATGCTAAGAAATCTCAGAAATATGCCCACTGGGCATTGTTTACGACCACTATCCTTTATACGATATTAGCCGTTGTTTCTTTCGCGTTTTTCAGTCAGAAACAGCTGGAAAAGACCGTCTGGGCCACTCTTTCTATGTGGAAAATCGTCGAAATGCCATTCGTGGAACGGTTTGAGTATATCGGTATTGCCAATTGGTGTTTGATCATCCTTCCAAACGTATGTATTGCGATCTGGTGTGCAAGCAGAACCTTAAAACGGATGACTCCACTGAAGCACAGGCATACTTTGTTGATCATCTGCCTCCTTTGCTTATCCGCCCTCACCTTTTTCACTGACAGGAAACAAGTGAATTTCCTGAATACGATATCAGGGCAGATTGGATTTTACATTAATTATTTTTACATTCCTGCTCTTCTGCTGCTTGTGATCATCATGAAGAAAGTGAGGAATAAACAATGAAACGTACATGTTTGCTCACTGCTTTTCTCATTTGTTTCTTGTTTCTGACAGGGTGTGTGGAGAAGGAAATCCTGGACGACTTATATATCGAAACAGGGAAAGCCTACGACTATGTAGGAGATGATAGAATAAGGGGGACGGCTCTCTTCCCGATTTACTTAGCCGATAAATCGATTCAAAACGGGACGCTGTCAGCAGAAGCCTCCTCTACAAGGGAAGTGCTTGAGAAATTGGAAAGAAGATCACAGCAACCCCTGGTCCGAGGAAGCCTGGACGTCGTTTTGATCGGTGAGGAGCTTGCCAAGAAGGGGATCATCGATATCGGTGATTCCCTGCAAAGGGATGCGAGTGTTGGGGCCAGGCTTTATTTGACTGTGACTGAAGGGGAAGCCGGCGAGCTCATTAAAGGGAATTACGGCTTAAGGGGGAACGGGACCTACCTCTCCAATCTGATCCACCACAATATCACCCGGAGAGAACTGCCCGAAACCAATCTTCATATGTTCATCTATGATTATTTCCAGGAAGGTCAGACACCTTATCTGCCAATCTTGAAACAATTATCCAATGAAAGCGTGGGTATCACGGGCATCGCCTTATTCGACAAAGACAAAATGATCAAAAAGATTCCTGCCAAGGATATGTTTTATTTCAAATTGCTGGTGGATAAGTATGCTGAAGGCAGTCACGTCATCAAGATGGGAGAAGAAAAGAGCAGCGGCCATGTGGAAAAGTCCATTGAGGCCTCTGTGACCAGTCTCATCTCCAAGAACAAAATCATCGTCAAGCACCATGCCGATCCTGTGGAAGTGACGATCCGCATCAAAATCAGGGGGATCATCCGTGAGTATACCGGAAAGAGATTGACTCCTGAGAAAGTGGTTGAAGTGGAGAAACAAATGAAAAAAGATATTGAAGAAAATGGAATGAAGATGCTGAAAGAATTTCAGGATCTTGGAATCGACCCTGTCGGCATCGGGCAAATCCAAAAGCACGGCGTACGGGGATTTGATTTCAAGGAATGGGAAGACAGCATATATCCGCGTGTGAAATTCAATGTTGACGCCAGGGTTCAGATTTTGGAAGCCGGGACGGTGGAATAAGAGAAGGGACTCCCTGCAAGTTCAGGGAGTCCCTTTTTTTTAGTTTAAAGTGATGACTCGTCCGGAAGCTGCACTTTCTTTACATGCTTCGATGATCGTGATGACGTTCAAAGCCTCTTCCGGGTCGACAGGGAGAGGCTGATTTTCTCTTACTGCCTCGTATACCCCAAGGTAAAATTGAGTGTAGTCCCCTTTTTCCGATGGAATGACTTCAGATGTCACCTCTTCACCTGAGATGGTCGTAAGGACACCCCAATTTTCCTCGTCTTCGATTCCCCATTCTTCAGAAACAGGATTCTTTCCTGCCTTAAGGTCATCCTCCTGACGATCCATTCCATGCTTCACAAAGCTTCCTTTCAGTCCATGAACCTGATAGCGTGGCCCCGGATCCAATACGATTGAACGTGAATACAGCTGAACCCTCATGACGTCATATCCGAGGGTGATGAGGAAGTAGTCCTCTGCCTTTTCCGGATCCCGTTGCGGGAACACATCCGCCTGCACCCAATTGGGTTTCCCGAACAGGGTGAGGGCCTGATCTAGCAGATGGGATCCTAGATCATAAAGGACGCCTGCCCCTTCGATCTTATTCTCTTTCCACCTGTCCTTGATGGCCGGGCGGTACCGGTCAAAATGCGCTTCGTATGTATAGATCGGTCCAAGCGTCCCTTCTTTCACCAATTGCTGAATCGTCAGGAAGTCCGCATCCCAGCGACGGTTATGGAAAACCGAGAGATGAAGTCCTCTTTCTTTCGCCAGTGCCAATAGCTCCTGCCCTTCCCGGCTATCCGTTACAAATGGCTTCTCTACGATCACATGCTTATCGGCTAATAATGATTGCTTGATCATACTGTAGTGAAGGTGATTGGGAGTTGTGATGACGACTAATTCGATGTCTTCCAGAAGCAGGTCTTCAAGGGAGGTCACCACAGTCGTCCCCTCCATATCGTTTAATACTTTTTCCTCATTGGAAGACATGACCGCTTCTATATGAAATTCCTCTAAATGAGAGAGTAAAGGACGATGAAAGCTTTGTCCTGAAAAACCGTATCCTGCTAAACCAACTTTAATGGGCTGCATATTGTCACCTTTTTCTTTCAAAATGTATTCTCATATTATCATGTACAAGATGAGACGAAAAATGATTCGTTTTACAATCAGTCTCTGTTTTGTATAAAATAAGTGGGAAAGGGAGGTTATCATCATGCAATCAATCAAAAATAAAGAAACCTTTGACGATCTTATTACATCAACAGAGCCTGTCATCGTAAAATTCCATGCAGACTGGTGCCCTGACTGCCGTCGAATGGATATGTTCATTGATGAAATCATGGAAGAATTCAATCAATATAAATGGTATGACATCAATAAGGACGAATTCCCGGAAATCGCAGAGAAATATGACGTCATGGGTATTCCAAGCCTGCTTGTCTACAAAAACGGCGAAAAAACCGCCCACCTGCACAGCGCCAACGCCAAATCACCAGAACAAGTGACAGAATTCCTGAACACGCTATAATGTAAAGGTCCGTCCCTATTTATACAGAGGGACGGACCTTTGTTTTTCACTTAATAAATATTTCCCTTTCCATCTACATACACCGTTTGAATCACTGTTCGTTGAAATTCGTTTCCCTGCTCCGTTTTCCCTTCCAGGTCAAGGGTGATGTTGTGAATTCCTTCCTCAAAGTCTGCCAGTGGCAGGGACGACAGATCTTCAGAAGTAATGAGTGTTGAGGGTTTTTTCCCGCTCTTCATTGGGATATGGTGGATCGTATACATTTTTTTCGACAACTTTTGATCACTTGCAGTCAAGGAAGTCACTGCTGATTTCTTATGAAAGAGAATGCTCAGCATATAATGTTCTTGAGACGCGTGAGCCCTTACTTCCCACCTTCCGGGAATGGGGGCAGCAAGCTGGATGCTGTGATGAAAAGCGCCGGGGAAATACCCTGTAGCATCTTCAGCCACACTCCACTGCCTGTATACTTGACCGTCCGGCCCCACCAGTTCATACATCGTATCCCGTTGATCGCTGACCCAGTCGATCGTGAGCCTCTCAACCCTTTCTTCCACAGAGAAATGTTCCACTGCCACACCATTCACTGTCCCTCCTCTGTGAAGCACCGAGGTTTCCTCTTCCTTAACCTGTTCGTTCGCTTCAGCATGAACGACATCTTTCACCTCATCCGAGAGAAGTTCCTTCATAAAGGGAAAAATGGTACTCCCTTCTTTAATGGTCGAATGAGTCCAGTCCCGTACCGCTACTTCTTTGCCATAAGGAAGCCGGGAGCTCTTCACCAGGACAGCACCATCGCTCTGACCAAACCGGCTTAAATAAAGCCCTCCCCAAAACAATTCAGATTGCGCTCCGCCCCAACCCGTACCGCCAAACGTATAAAAAGGGATGCTTCTGGCAAGATCATGCCGGTCCATTTCCGACCTAAAACCTTTCATATAACCCGTTTGCAATGAAAAGACGGCAGGAGTCTTGCTTTTCAACGCATCGGTCAGCCATCCTGCCCATTTACTAAAAGCAAGATCGGCGAGCTCTGATCCATGATGGGGAGTTGATAGTGTAATGACCCGTTCCACATAAGGGGAAGCACCGTAATGCAACAGTGCCGTTTGTGCATCGATCCCTCCCTTGCTGTGACCGACAATCACGAGCTTTTCCTTTAAAGAATCGTACATTTCACCTATCTTTTCTGCTAAAATCCCACCATTCGTCCACATGTCTTCGTCCCGGTGCAAATCGATGAACACCGATTGATAACCTGCTCCACGGATAATGGGAAGCATATCATTATTCGAAAGCCACGTGTCTGATGAAGTATTGATGCCATGGACAAACAAGACCGGAAACCCTTCCGTATTCGCTGCTTCCTCATCTTTGAACCACCTGCCTGGTTTTCCTTCCCGCATTTCTTTCATTCCTTCTTGCATCAGCATAGCCCTCCCAATAGAAAGAGTTCTTTTCTTCATTATCGTTCAGCACTGATAAAAATTCATCCTGATTGTTAAATTCAGGAATAAAGACATATATTCTCCCCGAATTGAATAGTCCCCTTGTCCTTATCAAAAACTAATATCGATTTTACTAATATGGAGGGATTCCTTTGACAAAGAAAAACAACAAAGGCAGTGCAAACCAAAACTCACCAAAACGCGGCACGACAGAGTTCGCAAATGAAATTACAAGCGGTGATAATAGCAAGGGCAATAAGCATAATAAAGATCAAAAAAATAAAACGAAATAGTAAAAACCTGCCTGATTCGTTTCAGGCAGGTTTTTGGTTGGAAAAGGGTTCACTCATCTTCTCCTGAGATATTCACTGGAATCATGTTGGATTCAACATGTATGTGACTCTGGTCGGCTTCCCTCTCATCATCACCATTTAATCGTTCGTTTAATTCCATGTTGGCCTCTGTGGCGGACATATTTTCTTCCTGCTTCTTCATATCATCACCCTTTCACTAATAGAGTATCAATTCCCCATTGGAATTATGCGGCTCATGGTTCTACCGAATTGGGAAACACTAATCAATGAAAACATTAGGAGGTATGAAATATGGACCAAAATCGAGTAAAGCAGATCTTATCTTCTTCAGCTGACATCCAAGTCAAATACAAGGATGCATCCGTTTGGATCGACGCTGTATCAGAAGACGGAAAAACGGCTGTTGTGCATCTTCGAGGGCCTTTGGAAGAACGTTCAGAAGTAAGTGTATCTGATTTAGAAGAGGTATAAAAAAGAAAAGACCACGCCGGGGCAAGTCCCCCGTCGTGGTCTTCATTCAGATCATTTCTTGTCTTTAATCTTCCCTTTGTTCTTCAATAGTTCAAAAATTTGGTTTGCTTGATCGGTATTGTCGATTAAGCCTGCAAATTTTTCTTTTTGAGGACCGTACGCGTACACAGGTACATCGTCACCAGTATGTCCGTCCGTTGTCCAACCGGTACCTGAACGTTTATCAAAAATCTTCTCAATCGCATTATCGATTTCCGTTTGATCGCCTTTTTCAGCAGCAGTTTTCACAGAAGCGATTTCTTCCCCCGTCAATTCAAGGTCGATATTGTCCGCTAATGTTTCTTCAACCGATGCACCGTTCACGATCTGTTCTGCCATATAGTCAGGTGTATGCTTTGCCGCCTGGATTGGAGCCGGATCCCAGTTGTACTCACCGTCAGAACCAATCGAGATACCACCCGTTGAATGATCTGCCGTCACGATGACAAGAGTTTCTCCATTTTCTTTTGCAAAATCCCTTACTTTTTCAAATGCTTGTTCAAAGTCTCTCATTTCGCTCATCGCACCGACAACATCATTATCATGACCGGCCCAGTCGATTTGACTTCCTTCCACCATCAGGAAGAAACCATCTTTATCGCCTTTCAAACGGTCAAGGGCAGCTGTTGTCATGTCCGCTAAGCTTGGCTGCTTCTCATCACGGTCAATCATCTTGTCCATTCCGGATTCAGCGAACAGACCAAGAATTTGATCATTCTTATCTTTTTTCAGCTCATCTGCTGATTTCACATAGCTGTATCCGTCTTTTTTGAATTGTTCTGCAATATTACGATCATCACGCTCGAAGAAATCCGTTCCTCCACCAAGCATGACATCAATCTTATGCTTACCGTTGATCATTTCATCGTAATAATCATTGGCAATCGCATCTTCGCTCTTACGTGACTCTTCGTGTGCCCCGTAAGATGCCGGTGTAGCATGCGTGATTTCTGACGTTGCTACAATTCCTGTAGACATGCCGTTTTCTTTCGCTTGTTCCAGAACCGTTTTTACATCTGATTTATCATTATCTACTGCAATCGCGTTATTATATGTTTTCACTCCGCCGCTCATTGCCGTTGCGGCAGCCGCTGAGTCTGTTACGTTCTCTTTTTCATCTTCCGGGTACGTCGTTTGTAGTCCGACTAGGTAAGGATCAAATGCCGTCTTCTCCATTTCCATCGTATCCGGATTATCGTTCATATAACGAAGGCCGGTTGTGTACGGTACACCCATTCCATCACCGATCATAAAGATGACGTTCTTGGCTTTCCCATTTTTTGATTCCTTGGCTTGTGCTTCTGTGTTGTCCTGGTTCAATCCTATGACACTTCCAAGAGCTAATGAGGATACGACCGCTAACGGAAGGATCTTCTTCATTGATTTCTTCATTTTCCCTACCTCCTATAATTCATGGTACATGTAGAAGCATATAGGGGAAATATGAAGAAGCATTTACGAAACGAATACAGGAAAGTAAAGCTTATGTAAATTGAAAAAAACAGGCAAAAAGTCACCTGTTTTTTCGATATCATTCTCTTATAAGGGGAAGTGTACAGCAGCGGAATGACCCGCCTGACTTGATGATTTCTGATAAGTCCAGCTCCATCACGTCAAACCCTTCCTCTCTGATCCTCTTATTCAAGGCTTGGTTCTGGGTAAGACTGATGATCTTCCCGTCTCCGATTGCCAATACATTCGGTCCCATTTGAAATTGTTCTTCATCCGTCACCGTGATGATGTTGTAGTGCTTCTTGATGGTCTCGAGATCCCCTTCGGAAAAGGCCGGCGGATATACAAGTGCCCATTCACTGGAAATGATGGTGAATACACAATCCAAATGGAGTATGTCTTCCCTTAAAGGGAGTTCATGTACGGTATATGGTGTGAGCTGATTCCTCAGGGATTGTATTGCAAGCTGATTCGTTCGACCGCTCACGCCGATCCAAATATTTTCCTCATCAACAAGAACATCCCCACCTTCAATGGAATGGAGAAGTTCTATATGGGGTACCTCATTTTCTTCCAACCAGTGTTTGAGAGTTTTCACTTCTCCCCGCCTGACATCCGTATTCATCGATGCGACGAAAAACTGATCATGAATCGTAAAACCGATATCTCTCGTGAAGACTTGTTCATTGAATTCAGGCGAAGGTTGAAGATGAATCACCTCAGATCCATTTCTCTCCAATGCTTCAACAAATGCTTTATGTTGGGAAACAGCTTTATCTATATCAATATTCTCTTTCAAAAAATGCTTTTGCGTTTCATTTATGATTTCATTGATTTGCATGTTTTCAGGTGAAACCACGACCACTTTCTTTAATTTTCCATACTCATTGGTACAATGCGTTTTTGATTTTGGAACCAACGGGGAATTTAAACTCATCTTTACGCCCTCCAATTATCTACTCTTAAAAACTGCTTTTCCCTGTTATTATGAAGATAAAACGTCCTTTTTATAACTTATGCCGTCTGGGGATGAACAGGGACAAAGAGCCGCCCGATGGACGAAATAAGGGCATTTGTCACATAAAATGAAAAAGGCGTGCAGGTGCACGCCTTTTTCTCATCAATGAACCATCCGGTCATGATCCTTCCAAAACTCTTTCCGGATCACCACTTTTTGGATCTTTCCTGATGCGGTTTTAGGTAATTCTTTCGCGAAAGTAATGGTCTTTGGTGCCTTGAAGTGGGCAAGCTTTTCTCTCGTAAAATCGATCAGGTCCTGTTCTGTTACGGTGTGACCCTCTCTTAGAACCACTACTGCATGGGGAACTTCCCCCCATCGTTCATGGGGAATGGCCACGACCGCTGCTTCAAGGACGCCATCATGCTCGTAAAGGGCTCCCTCCACCTCGATGGACGAAATGTTTTCCCCGCCGCTTATGATGACGTCTTTCATCCGGTCGACAATTTCGATGTATCCGTCTTCGTCGACCGTCGCCATATCTCCCGTATGCAGCCATCCTTCCCTGATCGTTTGATTGGTGGCTTCCGGGTTTTTATAATATCCTTCCATCACCGTATTGGTCCTCGTCACGATTTCGCCAATCGCTTTTCCATCATGAGGCACCGCTTCCCCGAGTTCATTGACCACCTTCACCATACTCCCGATCATGCTGTATCCCGCTTTTGCCTTCAGGCGATATGTCTCTTCCTTTGGCCGGCCCTGTTCCGAGGACCTTAATATAGAAGTCGTGATAAGGGGTGAGATTTCCGTCATCCCGTAGACCTGGATGAATTCCCACTTTAGATTCTCCTCCACTTTCCGGACGAATGCCGGTGGAGGGGCAGATCCGGCAATGACAACCCTTACTTTTTGCCCGATGGAACGATCCCTGTCCGGATAGGACTCGAGGAGCATGTTGAGAACGGTCGGTGCCATATGCATAACGGTAACATCATGCTTCTCCACCTTATCCAGTATCACTTCAGGATCTACTTTTCTAAGCATCACCTGGGTCGCACCGTTGGCCGTATAATAAAATGGTGACCCCCAACCGTTCACATGGAACATCGGCAGAACGTGAAGAAGCGTATCCTGATCCGTCACCCGCAAATGATGCATGGAAGACAGGGCATGCAAATAATTGGATCTGTGTGTGAGGAGCACTCCCTTCGGATCCCCCGTCGTCCCGCTTGTATAAAGAAGGGAGGCGATATCCGTCTCTTCCAGTTCTGCACGGGAGAACGTCTCGCGACTGAACGAGCCACGCCACTCTTCATAGCCCGGATGACCGTCCATCGTTTTCCCGTGAATGACCACATGCTTCAAGTGAGGAACCTTTGATAGAATCGGCTGAACCAACGGATAGAGCTCCTCATCGACAAACAGGGCCTTACTTTCACTATGGGTGAGGATAAATTGATAATCGGCTGGCTTTAATCTGGTATTCAAAGGCGTCATGACCCCTCCGACAGAGTAAACGCCATAAAATCCTTCCAGCATCTCTGTCGTGTTGGGAGCAAGATACGCCACCTTATCCCCTTTTTCTATCCCGAACGCCTTCAATCCCCTTGCCAGTTGATTCACACGGTCACCGAGCTGTTTATACGTCAAACGCTTTTCATCATCGATGATCGCTACCTTATCCCCGTATAGCTCCACTGCCCGATCCAGAAAATCCGTTAACACCAATGGTACATGCATATGTACATCCATCCCCTCTATTTATCAATCTTATATGGACTATATTAACAGATTCAGACTATTTATGGGAATATTCAGATATTTATACTATCAAAAAAGCATGATGACCCTCTCGTCACCATGCTTTAGAAATCAGCGCCCTCTTCGATTCGAAGAGGATCTGCTGCCATTATTTCCTTGATTACCATTGTTGTTTCTTCCAGACGAGCTGCTTGGCTTACCACGGGAGGCACCCGATGATTCACCACCACCGCGGCGGGGATTCTTGCCTTCACTCTTGGACCTTCGACTGCGCGACGGACCATTCGTGTCACCCGTCCTGGATCTGCCCCCCCTAGGAGACCTTGCTTTTCTCTCCTTACTCGCTTGTATATTCTTTTCGCGGCGATCCTTTACACTTTCACTGGATCCTTTAGGGCTATTGGGGGTTTCTTTAGTAGAAACGACCTCCACCACTCGGCGGGGCAATGAACGTCCGATGCCTTTCTCGATCATTTCAAGATCCTGCTTATCCTTCAGTGCAACAAAGGTGATGGCAAGCCCGTCTTTCCCGGCACGGCCCGTACGCCCGATTCGATGGATGTAGCTTTCCACATCTTGAGGGATATCATAATTGAACACATGGGTCACGCCCTCCACGTCAAGACCCCTGGCCGCCACGTCCGTTGCGATAAGAAGCTGAAGCTTCGCGTCCCGGAACTTCTTCATCACATTTTCCCGTTTCGCCTGGGACAAGTCACCGTGGAGCTCATCGACCAGAAAGCCTCTCGCTTTAAGGTCTCCGAGCAGCTTGCTGACCCTCCTCTTCGTCCGGCAGAAAATGATGCCGAGGAACGGCTGGACGTCGTGGATCGTTTGACTGAGGGCATCCAGCTTCTGACGATCCGTCGTTTCCACGATTTCCTGCTGAATTTCCTGTACGATCTTGTCTTTCTCCCGGATCTGTACATTATGAGGGTTATTCATATAGCGCTTCCCGATCTTACGGATATCCTTGGACATCGTCGCTGAAAACAGGGCGGTCTGACGAGTGAACGGCGTCTCGCGGATGATCGACTCCACTTCATCGAAGAAGCCGATATGAAGCATCTGATCCGCTTCATCCAATACGAGGAACCTAACATTTGAAAAATCGACCGTCTCCCGGCGCACATGATCAAGCAGTCGTCCCGGTGTTCCGATCACAATATGAATCGCCTTATTCTTCAGTCTCTTAATCTGTTTCTCAACATCCTGACCACCGTACACGGCTAATACATGTATATCATCTTCCACAGAAGAAAGGATTTGATTCAATTCAGCAGTTACCTGAATCGCAAGCTCCCTCGTCGGAGTCACGATAAGGGACTGGATCTCATCTTTTTCCGGATCGATTTTCGCAAGCATGGGCAGGAGAAACGCCATCGTTTTTCCCGTACCGGTCTGTGCCTGTCCGATCACGTCCTCACCATTTAATAATACAGGGATGGTTTCGCTCTGAATCGGCGTCGGTTCTGTTATGGATTGTTCTTTTAATGCATTGACGTACTTAGGTTGAATTCCTAAGGAAGTAAAATCATTCAATGGGGTCACCTCTTTGATTCTCATTATACCCGTAATCCTCTATAGAAAATAGGGCACTATGTTATAATGGGAAAATCGTAAAATGAAATGAGGAATTACATTGCTGACATTTGAAGATAAATTAACACTCATAGAAGAATTTCCCGAGCTTACCCGAAAGGACGTTTCACTGAACCGGGTGAACTTCCACTTTGAAGACAGCCTCTATGAAAAAACGACCGTCGTCTATCACCTGCACCCGAACGGGAACGGTTTTGTTTACACAGGCAGTCTGCCTGAATATGAAACCAATCAAAAAGGACTCGTAAATATCCGGGATTTTAATCGTGACGAACTGCGGGACATCATCCGTGCTTCCATTGATCATCTAGCAACGGAAGAAGAAGTCGCCCCTCCCGTGGAGCAGTTGTGGAAAGATGCAGAAGGGCATTCCCTCATGCTGATTGAAGAAGATGACCGCTGGAACATTTATGCCGGTGACAATCTGGAGGACAGCTTCGGCGGGTATGATGAAGCAGCGTTGTATCTGCGTGAAGAAGGATTCCGGAGACGGTAGCATCCGGGGTGGCAAGAAGAATGAAAAAGGACGAATCGGTGTGTCGATTCGTCCTTTTTTTGTCTTCGTGCAGCGTGTGCGATGGGGGGATTCGGTCAAAGAGATCTTGTCAATATATCCCTCACACTGTCCCCGTCCATTTCTTTATACGTACCTACGCCAGGCTTAATGAACGTCTTCTCCACAATGGAATCGAACTGACTATCATCAATGTCATAATCGGCAAGTGTGCCCGGTGCCCCCAGGGAGTTCCAGAAGTCGCGCAGAGCTTTCGCCCCTTCACGTGCGACGTCGATATCTTCCTTGCCTTCAGGCGAGACCCCGAACACATTTACCGCAAGCTGTTTGACCCGGGATGGATCCTCTTCCAGTACATGCTCCAGCCAGTTCGGGAAAAGAATCGCAAGACCGCCGCCATGGGGAATATCGTATATGGCCGAAATGGCATGCTCGATTCGGTGGGTGGCCCAATCCCCTCCGTCGGTCCCGTTTGAAAGAGATCCATTGAAAGCCGTCGTACTGATATACATCATTGTTTCCCTATGCTCGAAGGACTCGAGATCCTCCAGTAGCTTAGGACCGGTTGCAATTGCCGTCCTCAAGAGTGACTCAATGAACCCGTCAATCATCGGCGTATTTTCCGTCCGATGGAAATAATGTTCAAGGGCATGGGACATGCTGTCGACGATCCCATAGATCGTCTGATCGCGGGGTACAGAGAATGTGTAAGAAGGATCCAATATTGAAAACTTCGGGAACACATGCTGTGAGCCCCAACCTAATTTATCATTCGTCTCCCAGTTCGTAATCACAGACACAGAGTTCATTTCAGAACCTGTCGCAGCCAAAGTCAGCACCGTTCCAAAGGGAAGTGCTTCCTCGATCGGAGATTTGGCGGTGATCAGTTCCCACACGTCCCCCTCGTACTTTGCTCCTGCCGATATCGCTTTTGTGCAGTCGATCACACTTCCGCCGCCTACAGCCAGAATGAAGTCAATGCCTTCTGTTTTGCAGATATCGACACCTTTACGGACAGTGGTCAGTCGTGGATTGGGTTCCACTCCCTTTAACTCAAATACGTTGGCATCTATTTGCCCCAACTCTTCCATCACATCATCGTAAACGCCATTTCTCTTGATGCTGCCTCCGCCATAGACCAGTAAGACCTTCAGTCCCTTGTCCAAAATGGAAGACAACTGCTTCACTTCATCCTTTCCAAAGTAAAGCTTTGTCGGATTGTATTGTAAAAAAGTGTTCATGTTCAGCACCTCTTCGTAAGAATTATCCATTCATTTTACCATCTTTTCGACCCATAAAGTTATTGATAGTTTTTCATCTTGCTCATCAATATTTTTGATTTTTAAATAGTCAAGGCTCCGATCAATTGTGTAAGTGGAGGCGTCAGCCACTTTTTTTCTAGATAAATAATCTGTGTATAAAGAGGGCTTTTTTCATGATCAAATGGAATCTGAACGACCTTTCCACTCTCAATCTCCTTTTGCACGGCTATTTCAGGCAGGATGGCCAAACCCAGGTCGTCGGCCACACATTGTTTGATGGCTTCTAAACTACTGAAGGAAATGACAGATTTCGCCTGCACATCGTTCTCTTTCAAAAGGTTCTCCAATAAGACCCGGTACGAACAACCTTTCTCCGTTAAAATGAGGGTTTCCGATTCAAGCTCCCTTACGTTCATTTTCTTCAGAGAATGCAAGCGGTGACCCGGGGGGGCAATCATGACCAATTTCTCCTGCCGGATGGGAATCGTCGTTAAGTCGGGATGTTCTGAAAAACGGTCAAGAAGGATAGCCATATCGTACTTCCCTTCAAGGATGCCGTCCTTTAAGTTCGGACAAAGTCCGGATTCAAGGAGGATCTTTAATTCAGGATGCTTCCCTTTTAATTCTTTGATGTAAGGCGTGATGAAATAAGCTGCGAGGGATTCCACGGTCCCGATCCGCAAGGTCCCCCGCAGATTGCTTTCCTGGGAGATCCGTTCTTCCGCTTCATCCAGAAGGGACACTACTTTTTCCAAGTAGTAGTAAAGCTCTTCCCCTGACTGTGTGAGCCTCATTTTCCCGCCGACCCGTTCAAATAATTTTATCCCATAATACTCTTCCAGCTTCTTGATCTGGGTCGTCACACTGGACTGGGCATATCCGAGTTCCTCCCCGGTCTTCGTGTAACTCCCCCATTTAACCACTTCTTTAAATGTATAAAAATAGTTCAGATCCATTTTTCTCCCCCCTATCATCCATTACAATCATTAGTATCGATAATTATAGATAACTTTAATCTCCCCATCAATGATATACTCTTAACCATTAAGAATCCCATTAGCTGTTAAAGCTAAATATAATGAAATGTATAAAGGAGTGTTCATCAATGAAAGTACTTGCCCTTTTAGGAAGCACACGAAAAAACGGGAACTCCGAATATCTTGCGAAGAAAATCGTCGAAGGTACCGACCATACCATCGTTTCCCTTGCCGATCTGCATATTGAACCGATTGAAGACCTTCGTCACGCTGAAGGAGGATTTCTCCCTGTGGAGGATGATTACGAAGAGCTGGTCCGGATGATGGAAGAGCATGACGTATTATTATTCGCTACACCTCTCTATTGGTATGGAATGAGTGGTCCGATGAAGAATTTCTTCGACCGTTGGAGTCAGTATTTGCGCGACGAGCGCTTCAACCTGAAAGAAGAGCTTACGAAGAAAAAGGCGTACGTCTTGATTACCGGCGGAAGCTCGGCCAACATAAAAGGACTTCCCCTTGTACAGCAATTCAATTACATTTTTGAGTTTGTCCAAATGGAATTCACAGATTATCTGATCGGTGCCGGCGTCAAACCTGGTGAGATCGTGAACGACACGGCTGCACTGGAGAAGGCAGAACGCTGGAACGCGCGATTCAAAATGGATGATCCCTCTTAAGGGGTCATCTTTTTTTGTTAATCCACACACAATAAGGAAATAGTATGAACAAAACCCTTATTGGAGGCTTTATATGGATTTCCCAACGATTCACACAAACTTCTGGGATGCCGTCATCGCCATTCCCGTCATTATCCTGTTAACCCAGCTAATCAAAGTCTTCTTTAAACCACGGGCTTTTCTGGTACCGAATATTGCCGTCTTGCTCGGGCTTTTCATCTCGATTTTCATCAGCCACAGGGGACATCCCGTCACGGGTATATTCATGGGCTTTTTTTACGGTTATGCGGCGATTGGGAATTACGCTTCTTTGAAGACTTCAGTGTTGGCGTTTCGGGGGGAGAAGGAGGAAGAAAGATCTCGATAAAAATAAGGGGCAACCAACGTCACCCCTTCACTTCATTTTGCAGTTTATTGAGGATCGTCGTCAACGTCTGATCCAATTTCGAGAGCTCGTCACCATTCATCTCAAGCCTATCCAATAAACGGGTCGGGACACATTCTGCTTTCTCCTTCATTTCCAGTCCTTTATCCGTAAGACTGATGATGACACTTCTCTCATCCTCTGACGAACGCTTCCGCTCCACCAGTCCGTTTGCTTCCATCCTTTTCAGCATGGGTGTCAATGTGCCGGAGTCCAGGAATAACTTTCTGCCGAGTTCCTTTACGGATATCGTTTTTTCTTCCCATAACACGAGCAAAGCCAAGTATTGAGGATACGTGACACCGATTTCCTCCAGGAGGCTCCGGTAAAGCTTCGTGATCTCCCTCTCAGCTGTATATATTTTAAAACAAATTTGATTTTCCAATAAAAGTGGATCCTTCATACATGTCGATTCCTTTCTTGTACATACTAATCATGTTTATCATACAAAAAAAAGTATCATTTATCAAATTAAATTGCGTGCAATTAAATAGTTGACAACTAGATTCAAATCCGTTATATTTAGTTTTGTAATATTTAATTGCACACAACCAATAAAGAGGAGTGAAAGAAATGGATGCATTATACACAGCAAAAGCAACGGCAAAAGGTGGCCGTGATGGAAAAGTAACAAGCAGTGACGGAGTATTGGATGTCGCTCTAGGCATGCCAAAATCACTTGGTGGTTCCGGGGCAGATGGGGCAACAAACCCTGAACAACTATTTGCAGCTGGATATGCGGCTTGTTTCGACAGCGCTCTTAACTTAGTCGCCCGCCAGGAAAAGAAAAAAATCCAATCCAATGTAACGGCTGAAGTGTCAATCGGTAAAGATACAGACGGAGGCTTTAAATTAGGCGTTGTCCTTTCAGTTGCCGTAAATGGTGTAGAACTGGATAAAGCCAAACAACTGGTGGAAAAAGCACATGGTGTATGTCCTTATTCCAAAGCAACAAACGGAAATATCGATGTAGAATTGCATACTGAATTATTTTAATGGATCAGGATGGGCAAATGAATGCCCATCCTTTTTTTCGATTTCACATGTTTTAATCTCCCCTCCTCAAGGGAATGGAATAGGAATAAATTCATTTCTCAATGGGGGCACCAGGATGGAATTACACAATGGTCAATTGTATTGGCCGACCACATTAAAAAATAGACAAGAAGATTTTGATCAAAAATATGATGCAGCCATCATTGGAGGTGGCATGTCAGGGGCATTATGCGCCTATTCACTCGTCCAGGAAGGCTTGAATGTCGCCATCATTGAAAAACGGACGCTGGCTGCCGGCAGTTCATCCGCCAATACAGGTCTGCTTCAGTTTTCCAATGACGTCATGCTTCATGAATTGATGGACCAGATCGGAGAAGACAAAGCGGTCCGTTTTTATTCCTTATGTATGGAAGCAGTGGAGAATCTGGAGAAGGTGGCGATGAATCTACCGGTTTCTCCAGATTTCATCCGCAGGAAAAGCATTTACTATGCAAGCACGTCCCGACATGTTCCAAAGTTAAAGAAAGAATATAAAACCTTGAAAGAGCACGGCTTCCCTGTGGAGTATTGGTCTCGTAAAGAGATGAAAGACCGCTTGCCTTTTTCAAAGGCTGGCGCGTTGATCACACATGGTGACGCAGAAGTGAATCCATACAAATTCGTGAATGGGATATTTGATTATTTAAAAGAAGGAAAGCAAACAACGATCTTTGAAAATCTTGAAGCAACAAATATAGAAGAACATTCAACAGGTGTAAATATCCATACTCCTGATGGGATCATTGAAGCAACGCATTTGATCCATGCAACAGGCTATGAAACGCCACCCTTGAATAAGAAAATAGGTTCAGACATCAACAGGTCCTATGCCATTGCGACAGAACCGATAGAGGACTTATCTCAATGGGATGACAGAGCGCTCATCTGGGAGACAAAGCGGCCATATTTATACATGCGCACGACGGTAGATAACCGGATTATTGCCGGAGGGTTAGACGAAGACCCTGCAGAGGCGCCTCAAAGTGAGAAGAAAATCGAAAAACGCGGAAAGCGGATCGAAAGAGAAGTTCAGAAACTGTTTCCGGACCTGAAGATCAAGATGGACTATGCATGGGGGGCAAGCTTCGGGGAATCCCTGGACAACCTTCCCTATATCGGCAAACATCCCGACAAAGACAGGGTTTATTATCTGCTCGGTTATGGCGGAAACGGCACTGTCTACAGCATGCTCGGAGCCCACATCCTGCGGGACCTTATCTCGGGCCGTCCCAACCCGGATGCAGAAATCGTCAAATTGGATAGATGAAAGAGGGGACGGACCTTCAGGAAAGATCCGTCCCTGTCACCATATGATAATTTCTATTGATTTTTTGGATGTAGCCTTCTTTGATTAGTTCTTTTGTGAGGCTGGTGACGGTTTCCCTGGTCGAACCAATAAAGCTTGCGATGTCCTGGTGTGTGAGGTGCACATTGATTTTAATCAGGTTACCCTGCTTTTCTCCGAATCGCTTCATTAGAAAGGACAGAAGGAAAAGGATCCTTTCTTTTACAGGGGTATACATGATCCGTTCTATGAATAGATTTCGCATTTTCATTTGTTGGTTAAGAGTTGAATATAATTCCGTCACGGTCAGTGAATGTGTGCCTTTCATACTCTCCACCCGTTTGTGAGAGAGTACATGTAAAATTGTCGGATCGATCGTTTCTGCATACACCCCTTCTTCATCTAAACTGAAACTGGGGATATTGCTAAATATCTCGCCTTCTCCTAAAACGATAAGGATGGTTTTCCGTCCATCCTCACTGTTCTTATAGAGCTTGATTTTTCCCGAATGAATCATATATAGATGCTTATCCAATGAAAAAGGCTGGAAGATGACTTCTTTTTTTGAGTAATTTACGAGCCTCTCGGACAGCTCTTCTAAAATGGAAGTCGATTGCAACGGGGTGGATGAATTCATGACGCCCCCTCCTCTTTTGTTTCAAACTGAGACACAAACTCACCGTATCCCTGCTCTTCTAATTCACCTTTCGGGACAAAACGAAGGGCTGCAGAGTTCATGCAATATCTTAATCCTGTTGGCTGAGGGCCATCTTCAAACACATGACCCAAATGTGAATCAGCGTGTTTACTTCTGACCTCCGTCCTGACCATGAACAAAGTCCGGTCCTTTACTTCTACAATATTATCTTCCACAAGGGGCTTCGTGAAACTTGGCCATCCTGTTCCACTTTTGTATTTATCCTTCGAACTGAATAGAGGTTCACCCGAGACGACATCCACATAGATTCCCTCTCCCTTGTTATCCCAATATTCATTCTTGAAAGCTTCCTCCGTGGCATCTTCCTGAGTGACTTTGTATTGGATATCCGTCAATTTTTCTTTTAACTCATCATCGGTAAAAGAGGGATAAAGAGAATTGGTCTGGAGTTCTATATGGCGATCATCTCCCCACGCCTCATCCAGAAAATCATCCCGGCCTGAATTGCTTCTGTAAAATTTATAGCTTAATTTATTTTTCTTATAATAATCCTGATGGTACTCCTCTGCTTTGTAAAACGTTTTGGCCGGTTGAATCTCTGTTACAATTTTATCTTCAAATCGTCCCGAGTCAGCCAATTCATTTTTTGACTGTTGAGCAGTCTTTTTTTGTTCTTCATCGTGGTAGAAAATCCGGCTTACATATTGAGGTCCCCGGTCTACGAACTGTCCACCTGCGTCGGTCGGGTCAATCTGCCTCCAGAAGACTTTTAGTAACTGTTCATAAGTGATCACGTCAGGATCGTACTCAATTTGAACAGCTTCCACGTGACCTGTCTGTTTGGAGGATACCTCGTCATAAGTAGGATTTTGTTCTTTTCCGCCTGTATATCCTGAAATGACCGAGTATACACCATCCAGTTTTTCAAAAGGTGGTTCCATGCACCAGAAGCATCCCCCTGCAAAGGTAGCGAGTGCATGATCTTCATCGATCATCTCTGTTTTCACCGCTTCACTTCCCAACGATTTCTGGGTCATACTTGCATACAGTTTCGGTCCGAAAAAGGCTCCAATAGCCAATAAGAGTATCAACCCGATTCCGATTATTATTTTCTTCACTGCCTCTCCTCCTCACTATTTTCTATAGGTAATTGAAACCAAAAGGTGCTGCCAGAATGACCATCACTTTCAACCCCCATTTCCCCACAGTGGAGTTCAATGATTTCCTTGCTGATAGAGAGTCCCAGCCCTGATCCTCCTCCCGCTTTAGTACGGGACTTTTCCACTCGGTAAAATCGTTCAAAAATGGAGGTCTGTTCTTCAATGGGTATCCCCTTCCCTTGATCTGTCACGGAAAATTCTATTTTATCTCCTTTTTTCACAGTCCGTATGGTAAGAGCCGTTTGATCGGGCGAGAACGAAAGAGCATTTTGGAGAAGGTTTGTCATGACCCTCTTGATTTGAACAGGCATCAAAGGGATGAGAGGCAAGCTGTCATCGTACTCGACCTTTACTTGTATTCCTTTCTCCTGTATTCTTCGTTCGAATTGCCCAAGGCTGTCAATCAGAAGCTGATCGATTGATGTATGATGTGGATTCCATGGCAGCTTTCTGTTCTCCAATTGAGAAAATTCCAATACTTCTCCTATCAATAGACTTAATTTTTCCGTTTCAGATAGGATCGTTTCATAGTATCGCTTCCGGGTCTCCCGATCTTCGATTATGTCATCATTCAAAGCAGCTACAAAGGAATGGATGGATGACAGGGGTGTCCTTAGATCATGCGACACATTGGCAATCAGCTCACTCTTGAATTTTTCTGATTCCTTCAATTCCTCAAACATCCCTTCTATCTTAGTGGACATGTGATTAAAGTTGGCAGCGAGCTCTTTGATTTCCTGAGGTCCTGCCTCCGTTACCTTTACCTTAAAGTCACCATTGGCCATCTTCCCTGCTTCTCTGCTCATTTGCTTCACGGAATTTAATAAAGGGCTCGTGATCATCAAATTGACTGCAAAAGATAAAACTCCCGCTCCCAATGTAATAAAGAAGAGAAGTATAATGATATCAGTTGAAATAAACATTTGGACATATGATATGGTGAGGAAGATCATGATCACCATCAGGGAAATCGTATTGGCTAAAATGAGGAGGGTCCTAATCTTCACCATGCTGTCCCCCCTCGAATTTATACCCTATTCCCCACACCGTTTTAATCCACTTGGGGTCGGATGGATCAACCTCGATCTTCTCTCTTAACCTGCGAATATGGACATTGATCGTATTGGCATCACCAAGATACTCATATCCCCACAACGTTTCGATCAGTTGGGATTTTGAGAACACCTGAGATTGGTGTTTGGCCAGTAAGGATAACAGTTCAAACTCCTTTACCGTCATTTCAACCTCGTTTCTCCCTGCAATCACTCTCCGTCTAGTACGATCAATGAGCAAACCATCCCATGTGAGAATGTCCTCTTTCCTTTCAGATGAAGAATGGGTTCTTCTTAAAACATTCTTAACCCGTAACAGCAGCTCGCGTGGACTGAATGGCTTGGTGATATAATCGTCTGCTCCTAAGGTAAGTCCATAAATACGGTCCTTCTCTTGCCCAAGAGCCGTCAGCATGATGATCGGAGTGTCATGGTCCTCCCTTATTTTTTCAGCTACCTCCCATCCATCCATTTCGGGCATCATGATGTCGAGAATCACAATGTCCGGGTGGAAGGCGGCATATTGTTGAAGTGCTTCTTTGCCGTTAAAGGCAGCACTAACTTCATACCCTTCCCGGACAAGATAGCGTGAACATACATCTACAATATTTTCCTCGTCATCCACTAATAGAACTTTTTTCGCCATTTAAATGCCCCTTCCTTCAATCCCTCTGATTGGGATCATCTCTGCCAAAGGTTTTGTATATATTCATTGTACCGCTAGTGATTTTGTCTGGCGAAGATGAATCGGTTTCCTTTTACGCAGGTGTATGCCGGTGCTGCCCTGTCTAAAAAGGAGGACACGAGATACTATCTTCTCAAATTCCCATTATCAACAGTATAAATAACAAACCTTATGGAATCTTAACGTAATTCTTAATTATTTCTTAAATGTCACGGGTTTCGTTTTGGACAGGCTCTTACAAATTTGAGATAGTAAAAGATATCGAACGAAAAGGAGAATCTCCATGTTTATCACTCTTATATTGCTTTTAGTCATAGTTTTTACAGGGATGATAATCGTGAGGTATTACCCAGCATTTGGGAAAAAGCCTGCACGTGAGCGAGTCAACTCGTCTCTCCAGTATTCTCAAGGTTCATTTCAAAATTCATTACCCACTTCCATGGGCGCCAGCTTTTCTTCATCCTTTTCAATGATTCTCGACCTCTTCAAACGAAACGCTAATCGCAAACCGGGACAGGATATTCCACGAGTCGCCTTTCCTTCTATTTCCCACCCCCACCCCGTGACGAATATTACGTGGTTCGGACATTCCGCATCCTTGATTGAAATCGATGGAAAGAGACTTCTCCTTGATCCCATGTTCGGAAGATCCCCTTCCCCCTTTCCATGGATCGGTGGAAAGCGCTACAGCAAGGAGCTTCCCTTTCAACTCGATGAACTGCCTTCCATCGATGCTGTGATTTTTTCTCACGATCATTATGATCATCTTGATTACGGAACGATTCGAAAGCTCCGCAACAAAGTGACGCAATTCTTCGTTCCCATTGGAGTAGGAAACCACTTGGAACGTTGGGGTGTCCTTCCCGATCACATAGTAGAACTTGATTGGTGGGAGGAAAAGGAATGGGCTGGTCTTACACTCGTATGTACTCCTGCCAGGCACTTCTCCGGCAGAAGCCTGAATGACCGGAACGCTTCCTTATGGTGTTCATGGTGTATCAGCGGCATTTCCTCCAACATCTTTTTCAGTGGGGATAGTGGGTATGGTCCACATTTCAAAGAGATTGGTGAGAAGTACGGTCCGTTCGATTTGACCTTGATGGAATGCGGACAGTATGACCCCAGATGGGCACCGATTCATATGCTCCCTGAAGAAACCGTCCAAGCCCATATTGACGTGAATGGGAAATGGATGCTGCCCGTCCATTGGGGGGCTTTCACATTATCTTTCCATGCATGGACAGATCCGATTGAACGTGTCACAAAATACGGAGAAGAACGGGATGTTCCCATTGTAACGCCGAAAATCGGGGAAACGTTTCTGGTGGAAGGAGATTCATTTCCTTCTTCGAGATGGTGGGAATGAACAAATAATCCCCGGTATGTATACACTATCTAAGAACGAAAAAGTAGGCGATCAACTATGGGAAATGAGCAAAAAGCCACGTTTGGCGCATGGGTTGCGGCTACCGGGACTGTCATCGCCGCGATCGGGAGTACACCCATTAAGTGGATTCCAAGGGAAACGCTCAATTCTTTTAATCTCATAGGAAATGAACTTCAGGCAACAGGTAGCGCCCTTAGTGCAGATGCCATCAAGGAATTCACTTTGACAAAAGTGGGGAATGGTCTTCAGGCCATTGGAAACCTCATCGTCATTGCAGGCATTGTCAGGGGTACCAATGACATTATCGAGCAGGAATTAATTATCAAGGGAAACCTGGTGCAGGCATTGGGGGCATCCACTGCCCTGGCAGATTCCTTCAATGAAGAACATACAGTAGAAGAACTATTTTCAATATACGGGAACCTTTTGAAAGCCATCGGGAACTCCCTTCAAGCCATAGCCGTCATCCTGGAATTAAACGATAGGGACAGCGGAAACCTTTACGCCATAGGCAGCTGGATCCAGGCGATCGGAGCCATAATTTCAGCACTCGCCCAATCAAAAAAGGCCTCCACTTGATACGCTTTGCGTGTACTCTTATTTCGAAAATGCAGGGCCGATGGATTCGATATAAAAACAATCGAACCCAATCCGAATCCTATGGATATCCAAATCTTCTCCTGACAGCCCACTGGGTACTTTTTCATAAAATCTCTTTATCTGGGTAGACGCCTATACCAATCCCACTCAAACCGAATACTCATAACCTAGATAGAGAGGAGGTTTTATGCTATGAATGATTTTCAAACAGGCAATGAAACGTTTGTAGACTATAGTGATTACCGCCGACCAATCGGACGGGTAGGCTTCGGAAGACCGGGATTTGGTGGGTTCGGGAGACCGGGGTTCGGTTATGGAGGATTCGGAAGACCAGGGTTTGGATTCGGCTTCAGTCCGTTTGTGGGAGGACTTGCCGGTGGATTATTAGGAGCTGCATTATTGAGTCCAGGTTATGGGTATGGTTACGGGTATGGCTATCCGCCTCCTTATTATGGTTATGGTTATTCGCCATATCCTTATTACTAATATCATATAAATCGAAAGGGAACCTTGGCGGGAAAGCGCCATAGGTTCCCTTTCTTATTTCAGGGGTTTTCATGCCTCTCAGGCCCCTATGGATTAAAGAACCGCCTCAGCGATCAACTCATACGACCTTATTTTGTCTTCGAATTGAGACACATTGGTGATGATCATGAATTCATCGGATTGATATACTTCACTTAGCATCAGGAGTTCTTCCTTCACCTGTTGAGGGGTTCCGATTATCGCTCTTTTTCTGTTTTCCTTTACTTTTTCTTTTTCTTCCGGTGTCAGAACTCTTGCCTTTGCTTCTTCTACGGAAGGAATTTCAGTATCAATCCCCTTCTCTACAGCCAATAACCACAAGTCTTGTGTGAGAGCCATTTCTTCTGCTTGCTCCTCGGTTGGAGCGCAAACGACAAAGATACACACATTGCTCAAGGGTCTGGCTAATGAGGATGAAGGCTGAAAGTGAGTTTGATAATAATTCATCGCCCGCTTCCCATTGACCGGATTGATGAAGTGACCAAAGGTAAAGGCCGTACCTTTTTCAGCTGCTACCCTGGCACCTCGGTGGGTGATGCCCAGTATCCATGGAAGTGGAGGAGACGGTATGTCAGGATAAGCCTTCACGCTTTGTTCAGATGAGAGATGCAAGTAATTCTGAAGTGCCTCCACCTGCCCCGGAAACTCATTCATACTCTTTTTCAACCCATCCGTAAGAGCCATCCGTGTTTCATATGATCCCCCTGGGGAACGGCCGATTCCAAGATCGATGCGATGGGGAAATAGGGTTTCCAACACCTTGAAGTCCTCAGCGATTTTGTAAGGACTGTATTGTGGAAGGAGGACACCCCCGGATCCGACCCGTATTGAACGCGTCATGGACGCAATATGTGAAATCAGTACCTGTGGAGCCGAACCTGCAAGACCATTCGTATTATGATGCTCGGCCACCCAGAATCGCGTGTACCCCAACTCCTCTGTAACCTGTGCAAGCTCCACTGTATTCCGAAACGCAGAACCTGCGTCCCCTCCCCTCACAATCACAGACTGATCCAAAACACTCAACTTCATCCATGTCACTCCCCTTCCCAAACCGAATTTCCATTATATGTACTTACATTATCCCACTAACATCTGCAGGACCAAAAAAAACTGCTTAGAGGGACGGACCTCGCTTTCCGCGGGAATATCACGGGAAACACTCTCAATATATCCAGATGAACCCCTCTGTATCAACATTATGAAGAATACAGAAGAGGGACGGACCTCGTTTTTCGAGGTCCGTCCCTCCCTTTTACAGTCTTAAATAGATGTGGTTGCCGGATGGGTCTACTGTGAGGATTGTACCGTCATGTTCCTGTATAGCCGCCCCAATGGATTTGAGATGATGAATGGTGCTGTTGCGCTTTTCTTCATTTGGGAGGTGAAGGGTGAACCAGTTGAGGCCAGCACTGTTTTCGGAAGGAGCCGGAGCACCCACACCATTCCACGTATTCAATCCGATGTGATGATGGTACCCTCCGGTCGAAATGAAGAGCGCCTGGTTCCCGAAACGGCTCACCACGTTAAAGCCAAGACCTTTGCCGTAGAATTCTTCCGCCGCCTTCAAATCCGACACGTGGAGATGAATATGCCCCATCACTGTACCGGCCGGAAGTCCGTCCCACGCTTCCCCCTCTGCCTCGGCTAATATCCCCCGTGCGTCGAGGGGATCGACGGTCATTTCGACTTGATCACCATGCCATGTCCAGGCGCTTGCCGGACGGTCCCTGTAGATCTCGATTCCATTCCCATCAGGATCGGATAAATAGATTGCTTCACTGACAAGGTGGTCAGAAGATCCGAGCTGTATATTCAGCTTGATCAGATGGGCCAGCACCTTACCAAGATCTTCTCTACTTGGCAGCAATAAAGCAAAATGATATAACCCCGTCCTCCCCGGCTCTTTAGGAAATGATTCTTCAAGCTCTTCAATGGATAACAGGGGATGAATACCGTCCGCCGTTAAAGTGGCCCGTTTTTCTGACTGCTCCAGCACTTTAAACCCGATCACTTCCTTGTAAAATGAAAGAGATCGCTTCAAATCCTGTACGATTAAGCTCACTTCCCCAACAAATGTATGGGGTTCTTTATGAAAGTTCATTATGGTTCCTCCGATTTATTTTTAGATGTATTTCACTAAGTTACTTTATGTAACCAATTTTAATTTAATAACTTTATTCCGTCAAGTAATTAAATTACCTAATTACCCGTTATATGGTATACTACAAATTAGAATTTCCATGAATGAAGGAGGCATTGAAGATGAACCAATCTGAAATATGTCCAAGATTTGAAAAAGCGATCGGCATCTTAAGTCAGCGATGGACAGGGCTCATCATTTACCAGCTGCTTTCCGGCCCCCAACGGAACTGCACCATCAAAGACGCAATCGGCATCAGCGGAAGACTTCTATCCGAGCGATTAAAGGATCTTGAACAAGAAGGAATCGTTACACGGACCGTCTATCCCGAGACACCGGTGCGGATTGAATATTCGTTAACAAAGAAAGGTTATTCTTTAGAGCCTTTAATGAAGAATATAGAGAAGTGGTCCCAAGAGTGGATTGAAAAGGAATGAGAACCCGTTATTATTAAGGAGCTCCGTTTTGGGAGAGAAAAATAAAAATAGCTATCTTTACAGGGAGATAAGTCGATGATAGGAATCAGTATAGCAACAAAGTGGGAATATGAAGCGACATTGGAGTATTTCGGTGTAAAAGACCACGAACGTTTCGGTTATCCTTATGGCGAATATTTCAAAAGAACAATGAATGATACCGAACTTGTTTTTTATAGTACCGGTGTAAGGAAGGTAAATGGTGTCGGTGGTAATCAGTATATGATTTCTACCTTTCATTTAACGAAAGTGATCGTTGCTGGAACCTGTGCAGGAATAGATGATAAGTTCAGTAATCTGGATATTTTTGTACCCGACAAAGCCGTTCAATATGATTGCACAGTAAAAGAAATCGAGCCTTTTATTAAGCAATCCTTTATCGTCGATATCGATCTATCAAAATACGGAAATGATTTCTACACCGGAACAATCGGCACCGCTGATAAAGCAGTCGTTATGTGGAAGGACTATTTAGAACTTAAAGAAAACGAAATCACAATAGCCGATACAGAAGCAGGTGCCATTGCGTATATCTGTAAGAAGAATGATGTTGAGTGTATTATCATTAAAGGGATATCTGACTTTCCAACAGTTGAAAGTAATTCTGATACATTCGATTCAAACAATGACCAGATCAATGTTTATATAGAAAACACACCTAAAGTGATGAACAAAATATTTGGCGAATATTTAAATCGATTTATATAACCTACAAATCCAGAGACATTGGCTCTGGGTTTTTTATTGGGATTTTGTTGATTGATTTTCGTTGAATGAAAGGATATATGTGGTTCCTTTTTTGATGCCTGTGGTGGGTAGGTTGAGGGATTGGAGGAGTCGTTTGGCAATATGGGAGGAATTTACATTTAAAAATGTTCTTAACTCAGCATTATTTATTGTGGACCTTATAAGAAGTTCATAATCTTTAAGAGCTTGAACATGAGCATGAGTATTTTCATTATTACATTCCATACAAAACCATTTACCATGTTTCCTTATTAACGGCCGGTGATTGCAAACTTCACATATGCCTCCCTTTAACAGTTCCCTTTCTTTAATTCCATATCGTTCTAAAACAGTGGAAACAGGTTCTGTATGATGTCTTTTTAAAGTGCCGATCAATTTTTTTATGTCTTTTATAGTTGCCGATTCGTTTCTAACAGAACCCTCAATATATTTAACCTTATCGGATAAGGATTGGCGGTGAATGACGATTTTATTAAGGATTTTGTTATCTGGAGAGGTTTTTATAATTGTACGATCGTTACTCATGACTACGCAGGAATATACGGGGATATTGGGGAAGCCATTTTTCTTTAGCCAATCTTGCAGCTTGCTTTCCTGTCTTTTAACTTGAATTGTAGGGTCTGGTAACGCTGATTCATTGCCATCTTTTGTTTGAATAAGCTGATTGAAGATTGGATCGAAGTAAGCAGTACCTGAAAGGTATTTGACTTCAATATTTATGATTACTTTGGTCGTGAGAAGCAGAGTGTCTATTTGAAAAAAGCCTTCTTTGCAGGGGATCCTAAGATCGTTGAGAATGGAGTATTTTTTGTTGTCTAATAAGCTTAATGTGTAATCCAAAGCCTTCTCTCCTTTGAACCCTGCCATTCTTTTACCGAGTTCATCGGTTATGAGGTACAGTTTTGGATGATTGAGTGGTAATCTGCGGATTAATGCTTGCAAAACGAGGATATTTCGAGGGATGATTCGTTCTTTTTCGATCATTTTATCACTCCAGTCCGATTTTATATTACTGGTATTCTTCATGGAACATAGAAAATCCTGCTTGAGTTGGTAAAGCCCAGTTTTATCAGCGGAATTTAAGTTTTATCAGCGAAATTTCAGATATATCGGCGAAATTGACGTTTTATCAGCGATATCTCATTTATATCAGCGAAATGCATTTGCTCCAAAAACACACCCCCTCCCCCAACAAAAAACCATTCCCTTCCCACCCCCAGCATAGTATATTTAGAGTAACGAAATAAATCGACTGCGAGGGACGGACCTACTATGTGGAAAAATAAGAATGTGTGGATATTATTGATCGGGGAATTCATTGCCGGGCTTGGATTATGGCTCGGAATCATCGGAAATCTGGAGTTTATGCAGGAGAAGGTGCCTTCTGATTTTCTGAAGTCAGTCCTGTTAGCTTCTGGTCTCCTGGCTGGCCTTGCTGTCGGTCCGCTAGCCGGCAAAATAACGGATCAGGCAAATAAAAAAACCGTGATGCTCGTATCAGGATTCACACGGGCACTCAGTGTCGTTTTCATGCTGATCGCTATATATACGGGCTCGGTACTATGGATGATCGTCTTCTTAGTCAGCATTCAAATCTCTGCCGCTTTTTATTTCCCTGCCCTACAGGCTGCCATTCCGATGGTGGTGAAAGAGAGTGAACTGCTGCAGATGAACGGTGTGCATATGAATGTGGCGACCCTTTCAAGGATCCTCGGGACGGCTTTAGCTGGAATTCTACTGGTCATCATTTCTTTATCGATGCTGTATGTTCTATCTCTTGTAGCGTACCTTGCCCTGTTCGTCATGACCTGGTTCCTGACAATCGCCGAAAACGAGGAGTCATACGTCAAAACGCAAGGCAACAAGCCAAAAGCAGCAGGCTTCAAGGAAGTATTCCCGGTCATCAAAGGACTTCCCATCGTATTTATGACCCTCGTGATGACACTCATCCCGCTTTTATTTATCGGTGGATTCAATTTGATGGTCATCAACATCAGCGAGCTCCAGGACAGTTCCGCCATTAAAGGATGGATCTATACAGCGGAAGGGATCGCTTTTATGACGGGTGCATTTGCAGTGAAAAAAATCGGTGAAAACGTTTCGCCATATAAGATTCTGTTCAGCTTCAGCTTTGTCATCGGGATGGCGCAAATGCTTCTTTATTTTGCTACAAGTCCCGTCATGTCGGTGCTTGCCTTCACGGTATTCGGCTTCTCTGTAGGGTGTTTCTTTCCGACAGCCGCCACCATTTTCCAAACACGAATCCCGAAAGAATTTCACGGACGCTTCTTTTCGTTCCGGAATATGCTCGACCGGCTGATCTTCCAAGTTGTCCTTCTTTTGACAGGGCTCCTATTAGATCTTGTCGGGCTGCAGATCATGACGGTTTTATTTGGATGCCTCTCCCTGGTGATGACGGGACTTTTCTACTCGAAATACAGGCAGCTCAAAACGACTGTGTTATCGGAACAAGCAAGTTAGCTCACAACTCATTGTGGGCTTTTTTGTATAACAATGAGAATTATTATCAATACTATATAAAAAGAAAGACAACCACGCCTATGGTTGCCTTCTCTAATATTACATACCCGGTTCGAATGTTTTGCAGTCCGTTTCTTCGCTGTTATGCGCTTTGTTCCCTTTATGACTGACAACGAAAATCTGTTCTGCAGAACACTTCTTTCCTTCACTGTTGTACCTGCAGTTGCTCACTTCACATAGTACGTCCTGTGCCATGGTTTTACACCTCCCCTGTACCATTAGAGTGTACGTTTCGTTTCAGGTTCATACCTTCACATTGACCCCTGATCCTTAAAAAGGGACTCACCTCTGAAAGGTAAGCCCCTCTTCATTTTATAACTCTAATGCTTCCTCTTGATGTACAGCCATTGTTCTTCGTTTCGTCACGATTTTATATGCAGCGACTGTAACCAACACCACTCCACTGCAGATGATATATAAAGCCGAAAAACCGAGCTGCGATGAAACAAGCCCCAGCATAAACGATCCTACCGCAATCCCAAGGTCATAAAAAATGAAGAACGTAGCCGTCGCATGCCCTGTTCTCCTCTTCGGTGCAGCCTGTATCGACATGGTCTGGAAACTTGGAAGCAAAGCACCGTACCCGAGGCCGATCAGCGTTCCCGATACCAATAAGAACACGACGGAATGAGTGAAGCTTAAAAGAATCAGTCCAAAGGCAAAAATGATCAGGGACGGGTAGATGACCGCGTTGGGTCCCGACCGGTCAAATAAACGTCCTGTATATGGCCGTGACAGCAGCATGGCCGCTGCAAATACGACGAAGAATAAGCTAACGGATTCGAATAGACCGACAGACTTCGCATAAACGGATATAAACGACATGATTCCTGAATAAGCAAATGAGGTCAGGAACCCCACCAATGCAATCGGGATCGCCTTCACTTCTATTAAATCCTTAAGTGTCAGGCGCCTGCTCACTACCTGTTCCACCACCTCGTTCTCTGTCACCTGAATCCCAAATGAACATAGAAAGCCAATGACAATGATCCATGCAAGACCCATAAACAATGTCGTGTACGGAATCCACTGGAGGAGGGCCAGGGAAAGAAAAGGTCCTACTACTACTGCCAGGTTCATCGACATGGCAAAGTAACCAAGTCCCTCCCCCTTCCTGTTTGCCGGGATCATGTCTGCCGCAATCGCCACCATGACTGTTGAACCGATACTAAACCAGATTCCATGGAAGAAACGGAGCCCCATCAAAAAATAAAAATCATTTACCCAAAAGTAAATAAATGAGGAAATCCCGAACATGAATACACTGAGGATGAGTGTCTTTTTCTTCCCTAACAGCTCAATGATTTTTCCCGAAAAGGGACGCACAATGATTGCCGATAGTAAGAAGACCGTTGTAGCAAGTCCTGCCTGACCTTCTGTCCCGTGCAACTCATCAAGCACATACAGAGGGAGGATCGTAAGCAGTGAATAAAATACCAAAAAGAGAAAAAAGTTATTCAGTAACGCCATAAAAAATGGCCGTGTCCAGATGTTTTGTTGTGTTGAATGTTCCACTATCATTCTCCTTCGCGCAATTAGTTGTTATACTAATTATATCTACAACATGTATATTTGTAAATATAGTTGTTGTGACAATTAATTCAATTTCTTCCGGTTTTCATGTATGATAAAGGGAAGAAACTCACGTAGAAGGTGAAACCAGTGACCATGTCCCGAGATGAATCCATCGGCTTATATACGAGCCACACAGTCAAAAATATCATCCGATTCCTTACCCTCCATCTGAAAGATTTCGATGTGACACCAGAGCAGTGGACCGTTCTGAAGAGACTTGCTGAACAGGATGGAATCAGTCAAAAGCAGCTTGCCATAAGGTCTGAAAAAGACCAGCCGACCGTAACCAGGATATTGGATATTCTGGAAAGGAAAGAACTGATTTATAAACAGAAAAACGCCGAAGACAGACGATCTTTTCTTATTTTCATCACAGAAAAAGGAATGAAAGCAAAGGAAGAGCTTTCCCCATTTATAGAGAATTTGTATGAAGATACGATCCTTAAAGGGATTTCAGAAGAGGAATTAGAAGTATATAAGAGCGTGCTTTCTCAAATCAACGCGAACATGACTAAAGGATAGGAGTGAGCGTATGAAAGAAATCCCTGTTGCCCTCCAGATGTATACATTGCGAAACGAGGCGGAAAAGGATTTTATCGGTACTCTTCAAAAAGTGGCCGATTTAGGTTATGAAGGGGTAGAACTTGCCGGTTATGGCGGTTTATCCGTCAACGAACTGAAAGATTTATTGGATAAGCTGAATCTTCGTGCTGTCTCCAGTCACATTTCTTTATCTGAATTAAGGAGCAATGTGGATCAGGTGATCGGGGATCAGCTTGAGCTTGGAAGTACCTACATTGTATGTCCCTATTTGCTCCCTGAAGAACGAACAGAGGAAGATTATTTCAGATTGATCGATGACCTGAACACCATTGGTGCAAAATGCTTTCAGGCGGGGATCACCCTCTGCTATCATCACCATGACTTCGAATTAAGGACTCTTTCCAACGGAAAAACGGCTCTCGAAACGATTCTGGCTGAAACGAATCCTCACTGGGTCAAAGCTGAATTTGATATCTATTGGCTGACGTATGCAGGGGAGAAGCCTGTTGAATGGCTGAAGCGTTACCAGGGTCGGACTCCCCTTGTCCATTTAAAAGATATGACAACGGATGGCGAACGTTTCTTCGCAGAACTTGGATCGGGTGGAGTGGACCTCGAACCTATCCTGGAATTCGGTATGCACAGCGATGTGGACTGGTGGATCGTAGAGCAGGATGACTCCAAGATCCCGCCAATCGACAGCGTTCGAAAAAGTCTTGAGTACTTACGACATAACCAAGTTTGATGAGATAAAAAGGAGAGCCGGGTCCGATGGCTCTCCTTTTTCACATTATTTCAGTTTCGCTACAATCTTGCCTTTCACATGTCGCTCGGATAAGCGGCTGAGGGCTTCCGGTACTTCTTCAAGTGTCACCGTCTCTTTCAGCATGGCATCCAGCTTCCCTTGTTCCAACAGGTCAAGCATCTCATCCCCGATCACCGCAAAGTCCTTTTTGGCTTTGAAATCTTCCGTTTGATGCGCCGCTGCAAGGGCGATTTCATGATAAGAAACGACTTTTGTGAATGATTTGATTTTGGTGAAATCAGGGGCACCGGCGATGTACACCATGTGACCCATATAGGCTAGGGCATCCAGGGAGTCCGTCGCACTCTGTCTGCTGACCGCATCCACGACGGCGTCCACACCACGGCCATCCGTAATTTCCATTACTTTCGCTGTAACATCTTCTTCCCGGTAGTCGATACAATAGTCTGCTCCAAGTGATTTCACATAGTCATGATTGTGACGGGACGCAGTCGATATGACCGTCTTCCCTGCAAGCTTCGCAAGTTGGACGCCAAACCCGCCTACTCCACCGGCACCTCCGTGGATTAAAATCGTCTCGACGTTGTCCAGGGGCAGTTTACGGTGAATGGCCTGGTAAGCCGTATAACCCGCAGTTGGAAGAGCTGCAGCATCCTCGAAGGAAACACTGTCAGGGATGCGTGAAACCGTGTGTGCTGTGATGATGGCGTATTCTGCATATCCGCCTTTTTTCGTGAAATCCCCGTGGTAAACGACACGATCTCCCTCTTTATAATCCGTTACTCCCTCACCGACTTGTGCGACCACTCCTGCCACATCCAAACCGAGGATATGCGGATAGGACCAGACAGGCATCCCATTCGTGGCTGTCTTGTAGTCAACCGGGTTCAATCCGACGGCATGGACCTCCACGAGAAGTTCTCCTTTTTGCGGTGAAGGTGTTTCGATTTCCTCCACCTTCATGTCTTTCCATAAACCTTTATCTTTCAATAATAAAGCTTTCAATATATTCATCTCCTTAAAGAGCGTTATGATTATTTTGCTTACATGGTATATAATATATACTATAAACACAATAAACAAGTAGGCACTATTTAGTATCCTGGTTACCGTTTGGAAACTGAGTTAATGGGAAGATGCGGTTCAGCTGCTGATTTTTCATTCTTTTTCAGCAGCTGAATATCCGCGAAATATCAGCTGCTGAATGACTTTGATTATTCACCTGCTGAACCAAACAGCACACTCAACAATTCCACAAACAACAATAACATCAAGGAGGTACCCATATGAAACAGCTCAATCCAGAATACCAATGCGCCATCGACCTCGTGATCGATGTCATCGGAGGAAAATGGAAGGTTCTGATACTATGGAACTTAAATGAAGGTGTAAAGAGATTCAATGAATTGAAGCGGTCCCTGCCGAACATCACGCAGAAGATGCTTACCCAGCAGCTGCGGGAGCTGGAAGAACATGGACTGGTCGAACGGACGGTGTATCAGGAAGTCCCGCCAAAAGTCGAATATTCGACCACAGAGATGGGGAAGAAACTCCAGTCCACGCTATTTGAGATGTGTAAATGGGGAGATGAATATGCCGAGCAGAAAGGGATAGGGATGAACCGCTGCTGGACAACCTATGATTTCATGAAGAATGATCAGTAAGGCGAAAAGGACTTGTCACATGGACAAGTCCTTTCATCGTCACTTCGCCAGGATCTGACCCAGTGCCTTTTCAAGCGTATCATACTGAAAGACGAAACCTGCTTTCTCCAACCGTTCCGGAATGACCCATCTGCTTTTCAGGACCAGTTCGGTTTCCGTTTTGATGAACACCGCACCTGCTTCAAGCATCCATTTCGGGGTCGGGAGCCCTATTTTCTTATTCATCACGTTCCTTAATTGAGCCATGAATTCACGATTGGTGACCGGATCCGGCGAGGCACAGTTGAACACTCCGCTTAACTCCTTCTCTTCATTCAAAAAGAGAATGATCCGGTATAGGTCTTCTACATGGATCCAGCTGAATCTCTGGGTTCCCGGTCCCTGCACCCCACCGAGACCAAATCTGACCAGGTTTTTATACGGTGTCATCACACCGCCATCCGGCCCCAGTACGATGGCGATCCGTAGAGCAGCCTGCCGCGTCCCGGGTATTGAAAAGGAAAAGAATGCTTTCTCCCATTCCTTTGCCACTTCAACGGAAAAGCCTGTGCCGATATCGCCGCCTTCCTCCGTCATCGGCCGGTCCTCTGCATGGCGATAGATCGTGGCCGTGCTGGAATTGACCCATAAGGGAGGAGGATTCTGACATTGCAAAAGGGCCTTCCCCAATATGTTCGTCGTCTCCGTCCTGGATTTGAAAATGTCCGCTTTATTCTTTTCATTATAACGACAGTCGACTGATTTCCCTGCAAGATTGATGAGCATATCGGCCCCTTCCAATGCCTGCATCACATCATCAGGCCGGTCCCAGGAAACATGGGGAGTCTGTCTTGAAATGATGGTCACTTTAAAGTCCTTCTCGAGAAACTTCTTCTGAAGATACTGGCCGATAAAGCCTGTTCCCCCTGCTATGACAATTTTCTTTTCCACACTATCCACCCATTTCTTTCGTGTGAATTTGTGAATTAATTCACATTAATTATACCAAATACTGTAACAAATTCAACCGTTTTTTGTCTGATTCCCATATGCACAAAAAATAGTGGAATATTCCTAGAAAAATATTTTTCTTTGAACGGCAAAGATAAAGGTAGAAATTCACCTCAAATTTCGTATATATCGACATTGTTGAACACTAAATATTTCAAATTTACTGAAAATTACCATTTTTTTCATTGTCAATCTTCCTATTTTTTACTAGACTACTAATTAGCCGCCGGGGCCAAAAGAAATAGCTATTTCCAAAATCTATGATCAAAAGGGGAAATTGTAATTATGTCGAAAAAGAAATTAGTCAGTTTAGCACTAGGTACTTCTCTTGTATTCAGCGCATCTTTTACAGGTGCCTCCGCATTCGCCCAGTCTTCAGATTCGATTACTTCGAAAATGGACATTCATCAAAAGGTCATGAACATAGATAAAAAAGGGCCAAGCTTCCTATCTGGGAAACTATCAAAAGGTATTGTAAAGAACGATCAAGACGTGAAAAAGTTCATAAAAGACAATAAAGAGCTTTTTGCCGTCGATCCCCATTCTGAACTGACATTACTTGAAAAGACGACAGATGATCTTGGAATGTCTCATTATCGTTTCACTCAATCAGTGGACGGTGTGCCTGTTGATGGAGCCATCTTCATTGTCCATACAAATAAAAAGAATGAAGTAACGGCTACAACTGGTCAGCTTTATAAAGAAGCTTCTAAAAAGGTAACTAAGACCAAATCCAAAATCAATCAAAAATCCGCGACGGATCTTGCATGGAAGCACATCGGCCTATCAAAAGCCGACACCTTGAAAGGGGCTCAAAACGAGTTCAGCATCGATGCGAAGAAAGACAGTAAAGTTGAAAACACAACTGAAAAAAATGATCTCGTGATTCATGAGAAGGATGGAAAGTTCACTCTTGCTTATAAAGTACAACTTCAATTCATCGAGCCTTATGGAGCGAACTGGCAGATCTATGTGGATGCCAAAGACGGATCGATTGTCGAAGCTTTCAATGCTGTGACAGATGCAGCGACAACCGGAAGCGGTTACGGGGTTTTAGATGACTATAAAACTCTTAATACTTATTCTTCAAATGGAACTTATTACTTATATGATGTGACGAAACCGATGAATGGTGTCATCGAGACCTTTACGGCTCAAAATGGATCAAGCCTTCCAGGGTACTATTCCACTGACAGCAATAACTCCTGGACTGCGTATTCCCAGGCGGCTGATGTCGATGCCCATGCATATGCCGGTAAAGTCTATGACTATTATAAAAACACACATAACCGCAATAGTTTCGACAACAACGGAGCGACCATCCGCTCTACTGTCCATTATGGATCCAACTACAATAATGCGTTCTGGAATGGTTCCCAAATGGTCTATGGTGACGGGGACGGATCTACTTTCACATCTCTTTCCGGTGCACTTGATGTCGTGGCCCACGAGCTGACTCATGCCGTGACGGAGCGTACTGCCGGATTACAATATCAATATCAATCCGGGGCCCTGAACGAATCATTCTCTGATGTGTTTGGGTACTTCTTAGATCCGGGCGATTACCTGATGGGTGAAGATGTCTACACCCCTGGCATCTCTGGAGATGCTCTGCGCAGTCTTTCAAACCCATCTAAATATGGACAACCGGAACATATGAATAACTATGTGAACACTTCTTCCGATAACGGTGGTGTTCATACAAACTCCGGTATCCCGAATAAAGCGGCTTATAACACGATCTCAAGCATCGGGAAAGCCAAAGCAGAAAAAATCTACTATCGTGCCCTGACTGTCTACTTAACACCAACTAGTAATTTCAGTTATGCACGTGCAGCCCTTCTTCAATCAGCAGCTGACCTGTACGGAAGTGGAAGCTCCACTTACAACTCCGTTAAAGCAGCTTGGGATGCTGTCGGGGTTTATTAAGACACGATCCAGTTAGCAGCCAAAAAGCCGTCCTATCCGGGACGGCTTTTTTCCTTTATACGAATCTCAGAAAATACTTCACCAACCTTCCCGGAAATCCGATATACTGAATATAGGTAATATGTCACGGTATCGGTCCATCATGAAGGAGGGATGATCATGTTAGAGCATGTATTCATCAACATATGTATCTTAATATCCTTTTTGTACTTTGCCGGGATTGTGTTGAGAAATCCACAGCAATCACCGATTCCAATGAATGTATTGATTGGTTCCTTCTCCGGGGTCCTTGGGTTGGCTCTCATGTATTTTGCCATTCCCTTGGATCACCACAGTATAGTGGACCTGAGGCATGTAGCGATCGTGACCACTGCCGTCTATGTCGGGTGGATTCCTGCCCTTCTTTCAGCCTCCATCATAACAGTCGGCAGAATGATCATGTTCGGTGTCACGCAGGAATCAATTGTGGCGGCAATCGGTATGTTGGTTATCGGAATCATCTGCAGCATATTAAGCTTTCTCCCTTACCACAGGCTTGTGAAAATTCAAATTATGAACTTGTCCGGACTGATGATCATTTTCATCTCGTTACAAATCAACCTAGGGTTTTTGAATGCATTGAAAATCATTCCTTATCATACGATTACTTCTATTCTGGTCGCCTTTATCATTTATTTTATTGCCGAGCAGATCAAACGTTCAAATGAACAATATCATCAACTGGAACAGAACGCGACGAAAGATTTCCTCACGAGCCTGAACAATGTAAGACAGTTTGATGTTAGTTATAATGAGGCCTTGAAACACGCACATGAAAGAAATGAAAAACTATCCTTACTCCTCATTGATATCGACCACTTCAAGAACGTAAACGATACATTCGGTCATCATGCCGGAGATGTGGTTCTGAAAGAGTTTGGAAAAGTGTTGAAGCACCACTCCAGGACCTTTGATATTGTTTCAAGGAACGGAGGAGAGGAGTTCAGTATCCTCCTCCTGGATTGTCCCCATTTTCATGGGATGGTCATAGCGGAAAGGATAAGGGCAGCTGTTGAAAGACATTCCTTTTTCATTACGGAGGAACAATCGATCCGCATCACGATTTCAATCGGGGTGTCCACTTTCCCAGATACTCTTTCACAGGACGGCGAGGAAATTTTCGAACAGGCAGATAAGGCCCTTTATCTTGCGAAACGGACAGGACGAAATAAAGTATGTGATTTCCAGATGGTTCAAGCCATACACTGATAAAGCACAACAAGTTTCAACATCCTTTCCCAGGAAATGATGTAGAGAATTGGATGAAAAAGGAGAAGGGTGTCGACTCCCTTCTCCTTTTTCATTCATCCAACCTTTCTATCATAAACTGGTGACCTTCTGACGTTGTTTATTGAGCGCACTCATGACGGACCACTTGTCACTTCCCGTGATTGAAAGCATGACTGACAATGCCAATAGCACTAAAGGAAACTCATATCCTCCGATGAGACCCAATTTAAATTTAACTAGTACAATCGCTCCCAACATGGTCACCGCCAATGCAGCAGCTGATGGAATCACATAGAAACCGATGATTAACATTAATCCACCGACAGCCTCTATGATTGCCGTTGTATAGGCCATGATCGCCGGTAAGCCGATTTGATCGAACATCTCGATGGTTTGCTCCATACCCATTATTTTTTGCATTCCATGTGCGACCATGATCATCCCCAGGACCACCCTTCCAATCAGAAGGGACCATTCTACTCTCTTGTTCATCTTAACCACTCCTCTTTAATCAAGCTAACGATCAGTCATCCAAAATGGATCACTTCATTGCTTTCATAAAGGGAACTGTGTATTACTCGCTCCGTTCAAATGGCAAGGTCATACAACGGATTCCACCACCGCCTTTTTCAAGTTCGTTTACGTCCACCTCAATCAGTTTCTTAGCTTTTAATTTCGGATGATCTTTCCATATTTTCTTATTGGCTTTCGTACTTACCAACAGCGTTTCAGGATCCAGATTTAAAAAATTGATGTCAGCCACCGTATGTTTCACATCATCGGTCCAAAGAACATCAAAGCCATGCCGCTTGATGAAGTCTTCCATCATTACATACTTTCCGCTTTCTTCATTGACGACCTGGACTGGGAAAAGTCGCATATAGCTTTTGGCAATGAGGAGGTCCGGTCCTGCTACGTTACAGTTCATATCCAAATGCATTGTTTCACCGGTACGGGGTAAATCGATGATCCCGATTTCAGTAAATCCAGCTTGAAAGATTTTTCCCTTCATCATCTCTACACTTTCAATGCTGGACCGGAGCCCGGTATTGATGAAAACCGTATCACGATTCAAAACGAATACATCCCCATTCTCCAGCGCCTTCAACCGATTATTGTCCTGTATGGAAAAGGTATTCTCATCAAACCATCTCTGAAACAACTCATGACTGTGAACGTATTCCGGAGCTCTCATGGTAATACCTGCATCACCCGGAATCACGGTGTTCCCATATACACATGCCAGATCTCGTACAAATACACGATTGATAAGCTGGTCATTTAACTGCCTGTCCTCATCCTTAAGATGCTTGGAGTAATCGATGACCGTAACACCCGCATTCTCCATCGCACGTATCATCTCTTCGTGATTTTCTTTCGCCTTCTTCTGGTTAACCGGTTTTTCCCATCCGACGTAATCCGCCGTTCGTTGATCAGGTACATCCAATACTGAAGGCGAGCATACTAACACCGTTTTCAATTCCCCATGTTCATTCCAACAATTCGCATTGATCTTTACCATCAGCAGAACCCCCTCTATTATCAGTCTTTCCTTACTTTCTCCGTTCTCATGAAAATCATTCCGGTCCCATTCACATAATTCATCCAGTGGAATGTCACACTATGGGGGATAAAGGTCAGGTGAAGAAATATGAGTAAATGTACGAATGAAACGAACCTTTCGTGGAGGCAGCTATCCTTCATCGGGGTAGGCTGTATCATCGGAACGGGATATTTCCTTGGCTCAGCCATCCCGATTCAACGGGCAGGGTCTTCTGTCCTGCTTGCCTATTTAATTGCCGGTATCGGAACATGGTTGGTATTCCAGGCCCTGGCCAAACTGACGGCAGAACACCCTGAAAAAGGTTCCTTCCGTACCTATGCCAAGAAAGCATACGGTTCATGGGCAGGGTTCAGTAATGGCTGGGTGTATTGGTCAGCTGAGATGTTGATTATGGGGAGCCAGTTAACCGCCCTCGCACTGTTTGCCCAGTTTTGGTTTCCAGAAGTGCCCCTTTGGATGTTCACTGCAGGATTTGCGTGTCTTGGTCTTGTGATCATTCTGTTGGGAGTGAAGAAAGTCGAGCAGATGGAGAATCTATTTGGAGTGATGAAGGCGGCTGCGATCGTCATGTTCATCATTGTAGCGGGTGCCGCCATGTTTGGATGGCTCGGGGACGGGGAATCCGGCCATGAGCTTCAGAATCCCATTTCCGACCTACTTCCCATCGAGGGAAAGGGATTGTGGATTGCCCTTTTATTTGCCTTTTATGGATTTGGGGGAATTGAAGTGATGGGGTTGATGGCCAAAGAACTAAAGGATCCAAAGGATGCCCCTAAGTCCGGGAATATCATGCTGATAATGTTAACCTTCCTTTATGTTCTTTCTTTCTATCTAGTTTTGAAGATGGTGCCGGCGGAAGCGATCGATCCGAATGAAAGTCCGTTTCTGACAGCCCTGAAACAATATGACCTTCCATGGGTCCCACATGTCTTTAACTCCATTCTGATTATTGCGGGTTTCTCGACGATGGTCGCGTCATTGTACGCTGTCACGACGATGCTTGTCTCTCTCGCCGAAGAAGGGGACGCACCCCGGATTTTTGCCAGGAAAGGGAAGTGGGGCATACCACTTCCCGCCTTCGGGTTAACGACTTTGGTCGTCGCCATATCGATTGTGATTGCGATGCTCCTCCCGGAAAAGCTATTTGAATATATCACAACGGCTGCTGGGCTGATGCTTCTTTATACGTGGATCTTCATCCTGGCCTCTTCCCTCAAACTCATGAGCAGAACAGCTTGGAATCTGATTCAGACGCTGATCGCCCTTCTCCTTATCTTATTCGCCATCAGTGGTACTCTCTTTGATGATGTGAGCCGGATAGGGTTCTTTGTGAGTCTCGGATTCATCCTGCTGATTGCCTCTGCGGCATTTGTGAAAAGAAAAAAGAGTTAAAGGCTGCCTTTAACTCTTGATCTTTTTATGCATATGTGAAAACGGGCATTTACTTATAGAAGTATCCTCATCACGCAGATAATATTGCTTCCATTCATAGTTGTCTTCCTGCCCATACCATTTCAGACTTGGGTGAGGTTCGATATCGTCATATTCCACCAGCCGCTTTCGGATGACTTTCTTTAATTTTTGGCCAAATGCCGTTGAGGAGTTAATTTCATCAAAAACCCATCTGGGCTGGAATGCCAATAGAAAGTAAGGAAAATGACGGCTTTTCCTGACATTGTGAGCAGGGGTTGCACAGAAGGCGAAATAAGGTTCTCCATCAAAGCAGAACTCCCACGTATGATCATGGGGATCCTTACCGATGTGATCCGGCCAGGGCTTTTCGTCCATTTGGTGGACACGGTTCAACATATTCCAAAAAACATGCTCATAGGTTTCAACCGACAGATTTTCCCCTGTTACATCAGAATGACAGAACACCACCAGAGAAGCGTAATTTCCAGTCTCCCTGGAAATCTCACCGTATTGCTTTAAGTAAGATGCCAGTTTTTCCGAAGCTTCCCCACTTCTTGGATCCCCCGTAAAACCGAAACGAAGTGTATCAGATTGAAACCCTTGTTTCCCGGGTACGCAAGGATAAGGATGCTCTTCATCCAGCATCATGGCTGAGAAGTGGCGGTAAGCGGATTGCTGCCACGGGGTAAGCTTCTCCATATGTTGATCGATCCAGCTCTTTGAACATAACATATAGCCGATCCCTCCTTAGGATTACTCATGTATCCTATTAGGAAGAAACCGTCTGGGTGTCTGTCTAGCCGAATAATAACCTGCAGGCTTCCACGCCGAAATAAATGCCGAAACCCATCAAAACAATCCCGGAAACAATGGAAATGAAGCGCAGGATCCCCGGACTGACAAGCTTCCTCGCCCCCGTTGCGACACCGGCCATCGTCACATCCCAAATGGTGATACCGAGAAAAATACCCAGACTGTACACTAGGACCTGCCACGATTCGTAAGAGCTTGACGTCTTAGCAAGGATGGAACCATAGATCCCGAGCCAGAATAAAATACTCATCGGGTTGGATATCGCCATAAAAAATCCTGTACGAAAGGCCTTCCCTTTTGTCTCACTATGATTTTTCCCAGCATTAGCCTCAAGGTCTCCGGACTTTAGAAGGCTTTCAATCCCCGTGTAGGTCAGAATAAAAAATCCAATTATCCATAAAAAAAGTTTGATGATCGGGATATCAATGAATTGAGCAATCCCAAAATAAATCAGGAGCATAAAGATCCCGTCCGCCACCATCCCTCCAATCCCGACAAGCCAGGCATGGAGGAAACCGAATCGGATCCCCTTGTCCAACTGAGCTGCATTGATCGGACCCATCGGTGCTGAAAGGGATAAACCCAACACAATATAACTAATAAAGATACTCATGTTCGACCACCTTCAAATCGACTTCTTCCCATTGTATTCGGACAAGTCCGGAAGTATTAAATCTATTTCGGAATAAATATAATCAATCCGGTTATTCTAATCAACGATACTATTTACCATAGGAGGAGAACATCTGTGCAAAATCAACAGCAGCCAATGAACCAACCCGGATCGGGGATGCCACCGAACATGATGAACGCCCAAAGTAAAGATCATGGGGGACATGAGTTGTTCGATGCCCATGAAATCATCGCAGGAATCATCAGCATGCTCGATCAGTATCAAATGTATGATCAACATATTCAGGACCCTGAGTTAAAAGATATCGTAAAACGGCAGACCGCATTTGTAACGACTATGTATAATTCAATCGTAGGGAGCTTTTCAACGGGACATGATCCACAAGTACCCACCCAGCAATACAAAATGAACCAATCCCACACTGCCACTTACGGCATCAAACCGGGTGCTCCTAAAAAGCCCAATCAGTCCGTGAATGACCTTTCAGACAAAGGTTTGTCTGCGTATATGCTCGGACAGACCAAATCATTGGCCACTCTCCTTGCCATGACGGCTCTCGAAATGACAAACCCTGTGTTGCGACGGGTTGTAGCGGACAGTGTGCCGAACTTCATTGAAATGAGCTATGAAATTTTCCTTTATCAGAACAAGCATGGATACTATCAGGTCCCTCAACTGAATGACCAGGATATGACCCTCATGCTGCAAAGCTATACGGAAGTTCCACAGCAGAACCTTCCTCAATAACGTCCACATAACGCCTGCCCCAAAATGCAGGCGTTTTTTATTTTCCGCTTCTCACTGATTTCCTTATCTGCACATAGTATGAAGTGAAAGTGAAACAGGAGGTGACCCCTGTTGATTCATACGGTGAAAACAGGAGAAACACTGGGACAAATATCAAGGGACTACAGGACTCCGCTTTCTGCCATCCTGACTGCCAATCCGGGCATCAATCCGGATCAAATTTATCCAGGACAAACGATCACCATTCCCGGTATCCCCGATACTACCGGCAATCCTTATAGAATAGAAGTCTCTGTTAACAATCGCACCCTCCGTCTATTCAAAGATGGGGTTGAGATAAAACAGTATCCCATCGCTGTAGGAAGAGTCCTGTTCGAAACACCCATCGGGGATTTCATCATCATCAATAAAGCACCGAATCCAGGGGGGCCATTTGGGACGATGTGGATGAGTTTATCGAAGGAAAGCTATGGAATCCATGGTACAAACAACCCTGCTTCCATCGGGAATGCAGTCTCCAAGGGGTGTATAAGGATGTATAACAAAGACGTGGAAGAGCTCTCTAAGATTGTTCCTGTCGGGACGCCTGTGTCCATCAATCCATAAAGAAAAAAGTGTATAGACAGGACTATACACTTTTCCCTTTATAATATCGCCCTTTTGGATTCAATATAATCCAGACCAAAGTGCATGTGGAGAATCCTTGCTGCTTTTTCAACGTCACCGCGATCGACAAGGGCACTTAGGCCAACCGATGATTCCCAAACCGATACTTTCCCGATATGATAATCATGAAAAACATTGGTGACCTTTTCTTTTACTTCACCGGAAGATTGGATACTCCCTATCACACATACTTTCGATAGATCTTCCGCTATTTCAAAATGAGAATATGCCCCGCTATAGCCGCTGACGATTTTCTTCACTGCATGGACATCCTCATCTTTTATGATCAGTGCAAGGTCTTCTCTATGCTTGATCCTCTCTGTTTCGATATGGTGAGAATCAAGGTCATACAGAATCAAGGATTCCCCTCCATCACACCCATGGATGGTAAGGACTGAAATACCTTTCTGGAGCGCAACGCCGACTATGCTTCCATTCTTTTGAGCTTTAGCACTGATAACGGAACCCCGCCCCTCCTTTAAACTCGAACGGACGATTAAAGGGACAAGATGTTCCTTTGCGTGCTTAATCGCTCTAGGGTGCAGGACATTGGCTCCCATCGTGGCAAAACGGAGCATGTCATTATACGATAAACCGTCGATTTTAGCAGCCCGTGGGACCACTCTCGGATCTGAGGTATACACCCCGTCCACATCCGTGTAAATGTCACATCGATCCGCTTTCAGTGCGGAAGCAAGGGCAGCTGCGGTTGTATCTGAACCACCCCTTCCAAGCGTAGTGAGCTCACCATCCTCTGTAACTCCTTGGAAACCAGCGACCACCACAATCCGTCCGGCTGATAATTCCCCTTTGATTCTCCCTGTTTCTATGGAAGTGATCTTGGCATTGCCGAACACCGCGTCTGTCCGGATCCCAGCCTGCCTGCCGGTCAGGGATACTGCCTCCGCCCCTTTATGCTGGAGGGCCATTGTCAGAAGGGAAATCGTGACCTGTTCCCCTGTTGAAAGGAGCATATCCATTTCCCTTTTCCGGGGAACATCAGACAATTCTCCCGCAAGCTTTACAAGGGCGTCCGTCGTTTTATCCATGGCCGATACAACCACCACCACGTCATGCCCTTTCTCCTTTTCCTTCAACGCATAACCTGCTACCCGTTTAATTCGATCCGCAGAACCTACAGAGGTTCCACCAAATTTCTGAACGACGATACTCAAGTGATCCCCCTACTTTCTATCAGATCTGTTGCTTTTTTAATAAAATCGTCAGGAAACCGCAATCCCTTCTTTCACTGCATTTTCAAGTGGGATTTCGTCCAGGATGGACACTGCCTGGATCTGTTCCTGTGATGTAAGAACTGATTCTATGTCCTCTTTCCTGCCTTCTACAAAGACATACAGGAAATCGCCAAGCTGAATGCGGTCTTTCAGTGTGAACAACGGAATCCACCTTTGATAGTCTTCATTTGCAGGAACACGTAAGACCCATTGGCCTGTGCTATCTTCCAGAACCTCTCCATTGTGTACTGCACTTTCAGGAGATGCCGTGTATTTCCCTTGAATCAGTGAAAGAAAGTCCTCCACCATGGCACTTCCTGTCGGACATTTACCGGCGCCTGGCCCAAGTAGTGTGATTCTTCCTACGAGACTCCCTTTTAATGAAATCGCATTTTCCACATCCTCCACCCCGTAGAAAGGATGGGTGTCGTGGACGAGGACCGGCTCTACTTCACCTTTGATCCGATTGAATCCGTCACGTTCCAATGAACCTACGTGTTTAAAGCGCAATCGGAAGGACTCGGCTGCCTGCAGCCATTCTGCCGTCAAGTGTGTGATCCCCCTGCGTCTGATATCCTTCCAATCCGGCTGTCTGCCAAAAGCGGTCTGACTCAAAATCAGCAATTTATAAAAGGCATCATATCCTTCGATGTCGCTCGTCGGATCCGCCTCTGCGTACCCCTTTTCCTGGGACTGCTTTAGAGCGGTCTCAAAGGAAAGACCCTTTTTTCTCATTTGGGACAAAATGAAGTTGGAAGTCCCATTCAATATGCCTTGGATGCTTTTGATTTCATTTACCTTCAGGAGCTGGCGGATCGTGCCGATGACCGGGATCCCTCCGGCTGTTGTCGCTTCGAAACCAACGGATACAGTGTGACGTTTTGCTTTCTCCATAAGGCTGGGGCCGAATTTAGCAAACATGACTTTATTGGCCGTGACGATGTGAATTCCCTTCTCCACCGCTTTCGATAAATACGTGTATCCCGGTTCTTCTCCTACAATCGCTTCAAAAATCACATGAAGATCCGGTATGTCGAGAATGTCCTTGAATTCTGTCGTAACCTTAATGGACGGATCAATTTCCCTTTGTTTAACCGGGTCCTTGATGAGAATCGCCCTCACCTTCACCTCTTTCCCGAGTGTTTCCTTCAACCTGTCCTGGTGAGTATCAATGGCTTCACAAACCCCTTGACCGACAGTTCCAAAGCCCAGTATCGCCACATTTATCGCTGACATCTTTTTAGCCTCCTTTTTGTCGTTTGTATCGCATTGCTTCTTTCTGAAGATCCACCGGGCATGGTGGAAAGAATGAGGGTATAAAGAAAAGCCCTCTTCTTGTAAGAAGAGGGCTTAGTGTGTATGCTCCTCCCCTTATCTTCCAGATTCACATGGAATCTGTAGGAATTGGCACCTTTACAGACTGATCCTGCAGGTTGCCGGGCTTCATCGGGCCTATCCCTCCGCCGCTCTTGATAAGAGATATAACGTTACGTTTTCACTTGATATTTGAGTATGAATTGGATTATATAGGTGATTCATTCCTCCGTCAATACCATTTTCGGTATTTTTAAAAAATTCTTTCTAATTTGTCAGACACCTAATTTCACATGGGTTTACTGTGATTTCCTTTGAAACATCCACCCTCTATGAATCTATTTTTGAAATTCAGGTTTTAACCTACACTGGCAGGGAAAACTAATCCATATCCATTTACTAGAAAGGAACCGTTTCAAACATGTTTAAAAAAATGCTCCCCCTTTCCATCAGAAAATATTTGCTCATGTCCAAACGTCAACGCATGCATGAAATCCGGCTGACCATATGGTATATGCCTTTCTTGTACATATGTCTTGCCGTACTGCTGGTAGCCATTACCCTATACTTGGATCTCTCATTGGAAATCTCACAGTATACGTTTGATCTATTAAGCATGGATGCCTCTGTCACCCGAATCCTTGTGAGCACCCTCATTGGTGGCGTTTTGACGCTCAGTGCCTTCACGCTTAACTCCCTCTTAGTCGTGTTGACGACGTTCAGTGGACAATTTTCGCCAAGGATGCTCTTGGATTTCATATCGGACAGGCAGACGCAGCACGCCCTCGGTATATTTAATGGCAGTTTTGTTTATGTCCTCCTTCTCTTTTTGTTTATCGGCAGTTCAAAGAAGGAGATGTTTGTCGCTGCACCCATGATGACGATCTGCCTTGCCTTTCTATCAGCCATCACCTTCATCTTCTTCATCAACCATGCGTCTACCTGGATGCAGGTCCATAATATCACGTACAATATGAAACAAGTTTCTGAAGTGATGATCCACCAGACACTGAAGAAAGATTTAGAAGCACATCGCACCACTGAAGATGGGGACATCATGGAGGAAGAGAAAAATAACATTCTTCATGTGAAGGCTAAACACTCCGGCTATATTCAATTAGTAGATTTCCAGGGAATGATTCAACTCGCACAGAAAGAGAATTTTGTCCTACAGCTTCATTATAAAGTGGGCGATTATGTACTTGCCGGGAATGAAGTTCTGAGCTTATGGGGGCCGAAGACAGACAATATCTTCACTGATTCATACCTGCAATTCATTGAAATGGGTCATAAAGAGACAGAAATCCAAGACCTGCAGATGGGGATCCACAAACTCGCAGAGGTGGCGATTAAATCCCTGGGGAATGACGATCCCAAAACGGCTTCGAACACGATCGACCAGATGGCCGATCTGATGCTGACGGTGGAGGATCAATTATCCTTCACACCCTATTTAATCGACCAAGATGAAAGGATACGGGTCATCCTCCAATCGGAACCATTTGATTATTATCTCTATCGTGGATTTGGTTATATTCGACACTATGCGAAAAACAATCACTTAATCATAACCGAAATCGTACGTGCACTGGCACTTTTAGCCGAATCCATCCAGCCTTCGAAGCACAAAGATCTTTGGGAATTCGCCTGCAACACCATCGATCATATCGAAAGGGAGGTCATTTACGAATTAGATAAAACCTTTCTTCTTCAAGAGGTTCATAAGCTTGCACGCCTCACCGGCCACTTCAGGGAATATAAAGAAATCGAAGATAAATTCTATCCGAACGCAAACAAAAATACGTAAAGAAGCTTCATTTCTCTCAGAGAGAAATGAAGCTTCTTTACGAGAGTCATATCCACGTTTCGACAATGCTGTCATCTTCCCCTTGAGCTTTCGGTACAACGGAGAATCTTTCAGGGATTTCACTTCTGACCGCTTCTAAAGTTGGTCTCATCAAAATGTTATGGGTCGGCTGGTTCACATCGAATAGTCTTGCTACAAACATGCCTTGATAATCTTTCGGACTCTGATAGATACAGATGATCGGCATTTTATAATCACTTAAGGCCACCTCATCGAATGACGAAATTAATCGATCCGGGTTTTCCATCCTATCTCTCCTTTACAGGGTATTGTGATTAGCTGTTAACGCATTCTTTTTCTTTAACCATTTTCCCATTGTAGAGCTTTTGAATATAGTAATTACACTCGGAGTATTGCCCTTCTTCCTTCAACAATGGGATGATGACATTCTCCATATATTGATAATATGCTTCTTCCCCTTCATGAACCCTGATACCAAGCATCGTAAATAGACACTCTTTGCAGGAATCTTTATTGGCGGTTGCATAACGGAGTCCTTCCTCTATTAACGTTTCCCATTTTTCAAGTACCGGCCCCTCTACATCCATGGAACTCTCAATATAGCCAAAAAGAATTCTGACATAGTCTTCTGTGGGTGACTCATGTTTCAATAATCCATAAGCGACCTGATAGGCATCCCGTGCTTTTCTATCCTGCATCAAGTCCCGATACAACCCACCTAAATTCAGATAAAGAATGGCTTTTCTTCCGTGATCATGCAGATTATCACAATGCTGAATCAACTCATCATATTTCTCTACTATTGACTCGAGAACTTCCTCACCATTTTTGCTTTCCGCAATCAACTGAATCGTAGCGGCATCAATACATCTTGTAAAATTAAATGTTTCTTTGAAATAATTCAAGGCCTGCTGACTATATCGCAAAGACCTGTCATACTGCCCTAATTCATGATAGCCAATGGACAGATGAAAGTATGATTCAGGATTGGAGTAGATATCCCGGTCTATTCTCCCCAAAAACATAATCGCAGATTGGGGATTCCCTTTCTCAAGCTCGTACATCCCCTTTATATGATAGTACAGCTGAAAGTCATAATCGGACATATGAAAGGATAGACGCTTATTAGAGAACTGACTTAAATAGAATCCAGCATCCTTAAGCATACCCTTCATCATAAAGTATCTTGCTTTCAATATCTTATATGTACCGTTCAAGGTTTCGATCTGGATTAACGGATTTTGTTCAATGGTCTCCTTCAATAACTCGACCTTCCCCTTTACCTGCTTGATCATGACATCATGCCACAATTCTAAATCTAATTGTAATTTTTTATATGTTTTTAACTCTTTCTCAATATTGATATGTAATCGTTGATTGAACAGATCGATTTTATCTTTCGTAATTTGTAAATGCCCACTTTCAATTTTACTAATATGGCCTGGAGTACAAATCCCTTCCCCCACTTGCTTCTGAGTCATACCTTTATAGATCCGATAGTATTTAATAAATGCCCCAATATTCATTATTTACCCCCCGTGGTGAATTAGTAGAAAAGCTTCCGTCTCAATAACTGGCCTATCGCTTTATCTTTTTTTATAGCGATATACGTTCTACTAATATTATACTAATAAATAATCGGGATGAAATTGGGGTTTTCTACAGGCATAAGAACCAGCAGGCAGTGACTTTATACCTACATTCATTCTCGCATTTCCGGTCCACACAAAAAAATTTCCGCCTTGCATTCTTTCATACCGAATCTTTTGTCAACAAAACGACCGTTCACTGAATAAATACCCAGGTCTTTTAACCTATTCTTTTTTCCCAACATGAGATTGTCATGGTTGTTATGTTGAAAAAGTGTTTTGATTCCTATCGCCTTTTATAAATAAAAAAACGACGCCTATGTGGCTTTCCTCTTTACAATTGATTTGAAGGCTGAATCGGTGGGTCGAGCTGAATATCCTTGTTACGATAAATCCTGGAAATAATAGACGATCCCATTAATCGGTTAATTTCTTTCGCCGGCAATTCCATCGACACCCCATTAAAAGCTGTCTTATAACGATGAGTGATCCGATAATCCACTTCGTTCTCTTCTAAAAAGGCATGCAGCTCTTTTTCAAACTCCCGATGACTATGTTCAACTTTTTCTTTGGCTGATTCCAGAGTCAGCTCCACTCCTTGTGCTTCTGCTTCCAAAACAGCTATTTTTGCAGGTTTGGTCTTGAATTCTATAATGATGGATACACCCTCCCCACTTGACAGGTCAAGTTCCGGATCCACCTTGATCAACGAATTCATTGTCTCCTTCACCGCCTCTTCATCTCCTTGTTTACCATTGTCCCCTTTATTCAAACAGCCTCCCAGGGCTATCAATGACAGTGCTAAAAGGGCTTTACAGTACCACTTCTTCATCGTCATTCAATCTCCTTTTTTAAATAGTAAAAAAGACAACCTATAAGGAATTTTTCCTGACGATTGTCTTTTCAATAGTATGGATAGGGTGTCAGCCTTACTCTGCTTAGGGTTACATTTCAATTCCTCGTACCTACTTACAGAAAATATGTTTCCTAATTTGCTTGATTTGTGGACGACTCCAAATCCAGTTGCTAGTTGCCGTATCGGGATTGAAATAAGAAAGATTTGAGTTTTGACATAAGAACCTCCATAGAAAGATACATATATTTTCTTCTCAAAAGAGCTAAATTATGTACTAACTCATATTCCGCTCTGATGCAAAGAAAGGCAGCCCAGTTGGACTGCCCTTTCTTTTGATTAGGAATTAATTCCCAATTCTTTTTTGATCGTGTCGATTGTTTCACCATTCGCTTCTGCTTGAGGATCTGGAGTATCTAGTACAAAATCATTTTCAGACAAGTAGTATTTCTCAAGGAGTGTAAAGTCTTTCTCATCTGTCGTGCCGTCGAAGTTAATATCCGTGTTTCGATAGTCCGTTTTCCAATGATCTTGAAGCAATAGAGCATCGTGAATATCAATCACATTGTCTTTATTGATGTCTCCAGGCTTAGATACGGCCATATAATACGTGACATATTCACCAATATTCACACCATTTTCCGTGCGCCCCGCTTCAAGTGGTGTATACGTTGTGTAGTGACCTGGCACATCTGTCACGACTGTGTACTTATGAACCGACGCCGGTAGTTGTTCGAAATTAATCACACCATTTTTCGGTATGGTGACAGGATAGGTATTACCATCCTTATCCTCCAAGTGTATAGTCGCACCTATTTGTGTATAATCGCGGCTATAGTCAAAGCGGCCTGCATCTGTCAGGAGTCCTTCTGCCCCTATGAATCCCGCACCAACTTTTGATACTTTCGGATAGGTTGGATGAGCTCCTATTTTCGTCGGGATCCGTGGTCCGTTATTAATCTTCATCGTACTTACACTACTGAACAATGGAGAATACGTATTGAAGAACTCCTTCTCATTCGTATCGGCTACAATCTTGAATAATGCCACGTCGCCTGATACACCTTCATCTGGAATTTTTATCTCAATATCATTTCTGACACTTGTTGTACCGGTTTTTGTCACATTTAATTCTGTTCCCTCTGGTAACCCATCCGCTAATTGGAATTCAACGGAATCCAAGAACTTACTTGAGTTGTAAGTATACATTGAAAAGGCATGGGCGTTCTCTAAATTTCTACCGTAGAATGTATAGGTTACCTTATCACCCATTTGGTAAGAATCTTTATCCGCTTTCGCAAAAATAAATTGAAATCCTTTCGGAACATAATAGACCATTTTAGGAATGGCTGTGTTTCCAGCATAATCCGTTCCTAAATATTGCATTTCTTTAATGTAAGATGTATTTACATTAATTTCTTTAGAAAACTTTCCATTTTCATCCGCTTGAAGTCGGTAGTTTGGACCGTACGACCCGTACCATATATTATTACTAGCTTGAGTAAATGGGAGATCGGTCTTAGACGTTTCCTCTATTTCAGAATCCAATAAAGTTCCTGATAAAGTAACTGTTTCTTGACCTTCTTCCAGCTCTACAATCGGAAAGTCGCCGGTTGGCATTGCGTCCGTCTGATCATACACAACGGTTGGTGCCCCGTTGTCTAAGCTGATGGTGGATGTTTTGGCGAACTGCTTTCCATCTTTCGTCGTTCCGATCATCTTCACATCATAAATGCCATCTTCCACTCTCACTTTTGTATAGCTGAGTGGCTTTTTATCATTTCCTGTTAATGGATAATAATAACCATAGAACCCTTCTTCAATGTAATAGTCAACATCGATGGCTGCTCCTGCTGAGTTCACCCCAGTAATCCATCCCAGGTCTTCCTTGGTATCATGATCAACCAATACCCAATCCAATCTTTCCATTGGAGAGTTCAATCTGAAATCAAGGTCCGTTTCTTTTCTGCTATAAGGATTATTCACGCGATTCGTGGAAATGCTCTTCGTATACACATCAAAGTAGCCAATTCCTTCTTCCACGACTTTTGCTCCGAATGGGATGCGATAGGTGTCATCTTGATCCTTCTGGTTTTGAATGACAATATACCCTTCATACGTTCCTTTTTGCGCAGATTTCGGAATGGTGAGAACTGCGTTGAATGATTCCACTTCCCCTTTTTTCACTTTCAGGGAGCTTGGCACATCGAGCTTCACACCATTTTTCTCTGCATCCAGTGAATCAGAAGCTCCTGCACCTACATTGTATTCTATTGATATATCATATTTGTTATTTTTATGGCTATTATTTGTAATGGATAGATTCGTCGATCTTGTCAGTTGTTCTTCTCCCATTGGGATAAAACCGTAGCTTAAGCCACCGGTTTGTTCCGGGATGATGATTTCTTCCTGATTCTCAATGAATGGAGTTTCATCCAAAACGGAAATCATGGTCTCAGAATGAATGGCCTGCATCGGATCGACTCTTCCTGCTCCCACTTCAAATACACTATATTGATTTTTCAAAGGATCTGCCGTATTCATTAACACCGATTTAATGTCACTTGGTGTATAATCAGGATGCGCTTGAAGTAATAGTGCAGCAACCCCGGCTACTTGAGGGGACGCCATGGATGTACCTGATAATCGTTGATAGGCATGTGAATAATCCGATGAATCCTCTTTGTTCTGCATATAAGATGGAACGGTTGAGAGAATGTTGACCCCAGGGGCCGTCACCTCCGGCTTGATATCATATAAGGTTCCCGAAGGACCTTTTGAGCTGAAGGATGCCAGTTCATCACCGCTGATTTCAGATTCTCCCGCCTCTCCAAACGTGATAGAAGGGGTTCCGGTTTTAAATAGTTCCTTCACCGATAATCCATCTTGGTTGGTGATCGAGAAGGTTGGGATATTGTCATCACTCTCACCTAAATAGTGAGGTATATGTCCTTCATCCGGGTTGATATTATATATGATGACAGCTTTTGCCCCATGTTGTTTGGCGATATCCATCTTTTCAATGAGTGCATAAGTGCCTCGTGCCACGAATGCCACTTTCCCGGTGACCTCTTTCCCGTTGTAATCGGCTTGTCCACCTTCACCTACATCGACCATTTCATAGCTTTGTCCTTGAAGCTTACTAAACTCATTTGTCCAGTTATTGGTCATTAATTGTAGTTGGCCATCAAGTTCCTTGCCTTCCACAGAGAATTCTCCATCATACGTTGTAACATTGGATGGAGCAGAGCTTGCTCCTACAGTCAAAGCAAGTGCGGCTGCACCTGGGGATCCCAGTGTATAATTTCCTTCGTCACCTGAATTCCCCGCTGCAACGACGGCTGTCACACCACTTAATACGGCATTGTCAACGGCAATGCTCGTTGCATACAATGGGTTATTCGTTGCTGCTCCAAGAGAAAGGTTGATGACATCCATTCCATCTGCCACAGCACGGTCAATCCCGGCAAGAATGTTACTGGTTGATCCAGATCCGTATTTGCCTAATACGCGGTATACATTCAATTCGGCATCTGGAGCGACACCAATGACTTTGTAATCGGAATCATTCGCCGCTTGACCTACGATGGTTCCCGAAACATGTGTACCATGTTCGGTATAATAATAGCTTCCTTGATTCGTTTCTGGATAACCAGAAGCTTTCCAGTCCTCATACGTTGTTTCCATTGGATCGTCATCATTATCTACAAAGTCGTATCCGCCTTTATAGGCAGCTTTTAAATCAGGGTGATTATAATCGATTCCTGTATCGATCACCCCAACTTTAATCCCTTTACCTGTGAATCCTTCTTTATGTAGCTGGTCAATCTTCATGAAAGGGATACTGTCTACTTTTGTGGTTGATCCTTCTTCATCCGTTGCTTTAGGTGGAGGAGAAAGTTGGACTTCTTCCTCACTGTAAACAGCTTTCACTACTTCAGAATCTAATAGGCTTTCAACTTCATTGGCCGGTAGAGCCATCGCTACGCCATTAAACGCATCTTTATACGTGTGCTTAATTTCGTAGTTTTCTTTCCCGGATTTCGTCTTTTTCACCTTTTCATTCAAGTCTTTCTTGAATTTTGCGTGGGACTCTTCTACCTGTTTCTTTGCCTTCTCAAGAGAAACTTCTTTCCCTTTTAAAGATTGTTGAATTTGTTCTGTCTTTGCAGGAAGCTGTTCGAATTCGACAATGACTGTCACTTCTTCTTCACTTTTCAAATCAATGTCTCTTGATAATTGCAGACCCTTCATTGACCGATTGGCTTCAAGTTTGTCCAACGCCTCACGCTGCTCTGTCGACAAACCCGCCAAGATTTTCATTGCATCCGGCTGTGTTTCTGCATGTATCGCAGGTCCATGAGTTAATGGTGCAACTCCACCCATCAGAAGCCCTACACTTAATGCGATCTTTGGATATTTGCTGGCATTCATGACTTCAACCCCCTTTTTCTTTCTAAATAAATTATATTGTCGAATACCTCATACGTCATTGGGGGGGAATTTTATCAAGTTTGGGAGAAGAAATATGGTGATTTTTGTGTAATCCAAAGGACAAAAGTCAGAAAAATCAACTTTTACAGACAGAAACAGTAATTCCACCAACCAAAACAATCCATTAGAACCATTCCTTTTGAACCACTTAAGTTGGGGGATAAAATAACTTTCACATAGAAAAAGCCAAGAAACTCCTTGAGGAATTTCTTGGCTTTGCGGGTCAATGTTTTACTGTTATTTTCTTTTTCTCGGACTTCAGCGATAATCCTGTTTCATCTGTCCCTGTAACAGTTACATAATAGTCACCGTCCGGATATTCACTACCAGCATACCATTTCAACCCATAAATCGAATGTTCATTTTCAATATCGGCATATTCAATCACTTCACCTGCTGCATTAGAAATTTCTATATGCCAATCTATCCGTTTATAGCCAAAGATCAAGATGGAAGCTGGTTTCGTTTCATTTACATTGGATCGTGAAACATTCCAATAATTGATAAAGGGATCTGCATTCAGCAATTCCTCATTTCCAGTATAACCAACACCTACATTCTGGAGAGCATCTATTGCTGAAATCATGACAACCTCAGGCTTTTCGTCGGTAATGTACTCATTTGCATCACTGTATACGCTTTTACGGATACCGCCATTTACCCAGATGAAACTTCCGATATGTTTCGTTTCTTCTTCTGTGACACCCCACGTAATTTTATACTTCCCATCCGTTTGTTCTGTAATCTTGATATTTTTAACACTAGGCGCAACTGAATCCAGTTTAAACGGAATCTTCGTTTGTTGCGGCTCTGCTCCCCCATAATTCAATGTACTCTCGTATACATACGTATAGTTACCGTCAGGAAGTTGGTTCCCCTCATCATCTTTCCCACTCCAGAACACCCCATCGAACTTATAGGAGTAATCTCCATAGCTCATAATGTTCTTTCTGAATGGGTACGGGCTACCATCCTCCGTAAACTCACCGAAATTCGTAATGTGAGCAACTGTTTTTCCGTTCTCATCCTCTACCTTCAGAGACATTTCTTTCAAATTACGAAATGCTGTGAAGGAAGGATATATACCTGACGCAACCGCATTCTTAGAATATCCAATCTTATTTAGATCAAATGTTCCTGTGGAAGTATCATATCCCATTGGCAACTCCATTACGTCATTCCAAAGAACGGTATATCCTAAGTATGGATCTCCTTTAACCGGGCTCTCATCAATATTATCAATGGCACCCCAATCACCGTAGTATCCCATGAATGGCATCGTTAGAGTCGCTAAATATTTTACAGAGCTTCCTTTAGGAACAAAGCGAACAAACCCTTCAACAAAACGTCCTTCACTTAGCTCTTCCGGCAATGTGACAGAGATCTTTACTTCGCCATCACGACGTGGTTTGTATTGAAATTTCTGGTCACCCAGCTGTTTTCCGTTGATTTTTACAACTGCCCCATCGATAGGAACCGAGTGTAAAGTTAGATAGTCTCTTTCCACTCCGTTATATGTCTTCTTCTCTGTTTCATCCATTAGCACATCTACGACGATTTCATACTGGTCATTGGCTTTTTCAAGCTTCCTCGAGAGCGGCTCGACATCCAATGTGAAATCGAATGTTCTGCCTACTTCTTTTAATGCAACAGATGCAGCCTTTTCTAAAGGAGCCCCTACATGTTCTACAAGATAAGGAGATTTAATCGCTTGCTCAATCTTCATTAAGCCTGACCCTTGGCGTCTTGGTGAGTATAAGGAGTTCTCATCATCTGGATTCGTTAACACCTCAGACGTGTTCATTAAAGCATTCTTCGCTTTTAAGACCGTTTCTTCATTTTTTGGTAAACCTAACTCCTCGTAATACTTTTCAAGGAGTAATGCCGCTCCAGCTGCTACATGTGGAGTGGCCATGGACGTTCCACTCATGACTTCATACTTGTTGTTCAATACTGTTGAGCTGATCTTTCCACCCGGTGCTGTGATTTCCGGTTTAAAGCTTAGGTCTGTTGGCGAACCATAAGAAGAGAAATAGGACATTGGTTCCGTTGTCGGATTTTGCACCCAAATCCCTTCATCAGACAATTCTACCGAGATTTTCTCACCGCTTTGTAATCGTTCGATCAATTGAGCTCCTTCTGTATGTCCAGTCGTAACAGCTGGGATAGTGTATCTTGAGAAATTTAAGCTTGCATAAGATGGGTACTTATCCGGTGGAATGACAATGATGCCGACTGCCCCTTTTCTTGCAGAGTCATATTGAAGGGTCGAATAAATTGAATACGATTTTGGCTTTGCAACTACAATCTTCCCTTCTAAATCCAAGCCATCCAGATGGCTGCCAAACCCTTCACCGGCGAAAATCAATTCGTATTCTTTACCGGCTTCGAGTTCATCACTGAACTTTTTAGAACTGTACTGCGTTTGGTATCCAAGCTGACTACCATCATTTAAACTAAGTGCATCTACTCTCATCTGATTATTTTCAGATGAAGCAACCTGCAGTGCGGAGGGCGTTACACCTGGGTCACCTACAAGACCGATATCCGGATTTTTAGCCAGAGGTAATTGAGATCTTTCCAGCAGGTTTTGTTTTGTACTATAAGAAGCATTCCCTGCCGCAGCTACGACCAACACACCATGCTCTGTTGCATATTGAATGGCACGTTGGACCGGATCATTCGCATCTACGCTTCCTGCATCAGATCCAAGGCTTAAATTGATGACATCCGCCCCAAACTCCACGGCATGATAGATTCCCGCTGTAATATCATCGTCATAGGCACCGCTTCTTTTATCAGAGAATACCTTTTCAGCTAATAGCTGTACATCCGGTGCGACCCCCATCGCCTTTTTCTGGGATTCTTCGTATGCCCCGACAATGCCGGCTACGTGGGTTCCATGGGAATTACTTGCCGGGATGACATTGGTATCATGGTCCGCCCAGTCATAGCCTGTAGGTACTTTGTCTGTGTACCAAATATCATCTACTTCCGACTCATCAAGCTTCTCTTGGATGTTGGTTTCATTATACTTTGCTTTTTTCTTCCCTTTATCCGAAAGCGTCATGGCTTCATGTCGATAATCGATTCCCGAATCCACGATCGCTACGACCATCCCGTCACCGCTATAATTATATTTCGTCCATACATTCATCGCTTCGACTAGTTCGTTGCTCTTTACGTCCATATGTTCGTACGTTTTCGCAACGCGAATATCCTTAACGCCTTCCATTTCTTTAATCTTTTCCGCGTCTTTCATCGTCGTTTCCATACTGAATCCATAGAACCCTGTTGAATACGTATGTATGACTTTAGAAGAAGCATCCCTCTTTTTCATAAACGTATTTTGAATCTGCTCAACCTGCTTCTCAGGTGACGTTTTCAGTTTCTTATTGACGTCTACTTCAACGATTAGGCGAATATTTTCATTAGGGTTGAATGCTTTTAAATCCTGTCCATATAATGGATCATCGGTCGCCTTTTTTTCCATATCCATCAATGGAAGTTGTGCCTTTTGGATTTGAGCAGGTGCCTTTTCTTCCTTCGAATGATAGAATTCAGCACTTGCTGGCGAAATCATACTGCTGCTTAGGAGTACGGACATCAATCCAATAGATAACGTATTTTTCTTCGAAACCACTTTGTTTCCCCCTTTAATTAAAATTAGGATTTTCCTTTTTTCATAGCTTGCTAGAAGCTTACAATGATCAAAGCTCTATCTAGTACTCTCGCTTCCTCCTTTGTAGATATCCTAATGACAGTGCCTGTCATGGATACTCACCCCTAAACGTTCCCCTCCTCAATTTTTCGAATTTGGAGTACCACGTAACCATTTCTATTAAATGATCATGTATCCTGTTGGGGGAGTCCCTGTCTATAGAGAGGCGGATAATGGGTCGTTTCACCCTTAAATAGTCAAGGTTTATTTACATTTCCTTTTTACAGCATCAAATAGTAGGAAAATAGAAGTAATATTCAATTAATTTATTGGGGTAATTATCTACACTTGGAGGAAAAACCTGCAGGAACACTTTAAAAGAATTTGTTTTATGAAAATAGGCTCAATCTACTGATGCCTCATACTTTTAAACAAGAGTAATGGGTCATCCCCGAAAATGATAGATAGCAGAAAAGAGGGAGAACGCTGTCCATGGACAGCGTTCTCCCTCTTTTGATTTAGTTGCTCATGAGAAGCTTTTATTCAGTTAGCTCTAATCCCATCATATTCAAATAATAGGCCAGATCTTTTTTCCCGTTTGTTTCCTTAGGTGATTTCCCTTTAGGAGCATCCGGTCCTTTCGTCAGGAAGTTCTTCTCAATGAAACGTACGTCCGTCTCGTTCACGATACCGTCCTGATTGACATCGAATGTTTGGACTTCCGGTTGCTCTTGACCGTAATACTCAACGATGTCACGGACATCTTTGATGTCGATCAAGCTGTCGCTGTTCACATCTCCAGCAAGACTGATCTTGGTTCCTGCTGAAACGAACCTTCCATAGTCTTCGCCTTTCAATTCAAATCCAGGTATGAATGGCGTGTAAGTCTTTAAATGTCCTGGAATTTCCACTACGACATTGTATGTCTCACGTGTAGCAGGGACACCATAGATTGTGTATTTCCCATTTGAAGCGATGATGCCCTCATATTTCTCACCATCCGGTGACAAGGCATATACCTTCGCTCCAATATTTTGAGCTACACCATTTGGTAAAAAAAGATTTCCGCTGCCACTTTTCTTCAAAAATGCTTCTGGTTTAATATTCCCTTCGACCCTTGCATGTTTGGACACGAAGTTATAAGATGAAGTGCTGTAATATGGAAGAGTTACGGCACCATCTTCACCTGCTTTTGTGTAAGTTGACTTTGTGACATCCAGTTTGTCAGCTCCATAAAACCAATCATCTTGAGTGACCTTGAACGTCACGTCCACAACAGGCATGTCACCATTCAAACCGGAGTACCCTTCTCCGTTCAATGCAGCTCCTACCGTTACGTTAGCGTAATATCCAGAATCGCTCTCTACAGGATCAAGAAGGGATGCCTGAAGTCCGTTTTCTTCTGCGTAGGCTTTAAATTCATCATTCAGCTTTGCAGATTCGAATGAATACATTTCCCCTTTATACTGAATTGAATACTCTCCGGAAATGAAGTCTTTCACGTTATTCAGGCTCAGAGTCATGGTGACAGTTTCATCTAACCCGACTTCTTCCTTATTGTAATCAGAAGTCAGATACTCAGTACCTTCCTGAAGGAAAATATATCTTTGGTAATTGACGTTTGCTGCGATATCAGTTGCTGCCAGGCTCAACTTTAATGGTTCGTCTGCAATATCAGAAGGCTCTATACCAAACTCTGTGTCTCCTTCAGAATCCGCTGGAGGGAAACAACAATTAAAGTACTCACGGAAGCCAGTTGCTATTAAAAATTTGTTCGAAGATTGATCATAATTCAATCCTTTTGATTGTAAAACACCCACTGTTTCATCCTGCACATTTCCGTGGAGCCAGAATGCTTTCTTTCCAAACTCTTCTGTGTACATATCTTCATTGATTTCATACACACCAGGAGCTTTATCAAATTCCACTTCTGGTTTTGTATTATCAACGATAACAGGAGTGTCGATCGAATACGTTTTCCCTTCTTCATCATACCCTATGAACTCCATTTTATAGTCCCCTTCAGGCAGATCCACGTATTGATCGGAAATCGGATGTTGTTCATCATTTGTAAATGGATAAACGACTCCAGCAAAAACAGCAGGAATATAATATCTGTAGTCAGCCTTTGCATTTGCTTGTGTGAGGGAGGCTATGAATCCAATTGCCTCATCTGATTGTCCATCCTTTATCACTACGTCTATCCTCGTCAGCGGATTCTTCATTTGAAAAGCTGCTGAGATGTATGGATTGTAGTACTGCCACTTAGGTGTATTATTTGCAAGAGCAGGTCGGTCTGTTTCAAGATAGTCGAACCCTTTTCCTGTGACTCGAATCGCAAACGGAACCTGATACGTTTCACTCGCATCACTTGCATTTGTCAGGTGAATATATCCTTCATATCGCCCTTCTTCTGCATTTTCCGGAACCGTTATCTCAGGTGAAATTTCTTTCGAACTGCTTGCGGCAACCGCTACACTCGTCGGAACGTCTAAATGAATGCCGTTTGCAGCTGAATCCCTGATGCCTGTACGTTCACCATGGTATTCGACTTCAACCTTGAATGACTTGTCTTCTCCACCATTGTTCTCGATGATCATCTTGCTTTCTTCACTAATTCCATTGTCATCCTTGTAGTGACTTCCGAAAGAGATGGAAGCCGTCTCATCAACAATCTCTTCCTCTTCACCATTTTCATTTAAATTTTTTGTTGTATCCATCACTTTGATGGATACATCGGCATGTACCGCATCATAGGCATCCACACGTCCCGCTCCCTGTTCGAATACGGATACGTCACCATTCAAGTCTTCTGCTGTATTCATTAGCGCTTCCTTTACATCAAATGTGGTATACTCCGGGTGTTCTGAAAGGATCAAGGCTGCTACACCAGCTACATGAGGCGTTGCCATGGATGTTCCCTGAAGGCGGGCATAGGCTGCAGAATAGTCTACCCCTTCTTCCGGGCTATTGATGTATTCTGGAATGGTTGAGAAAATCGCTACCCCGGGTGCCACGACATCCGGTTTTATATCTATGCTTCCAGCCACAGGTCCCCTTGAGCTGAAGCTGGCCAGGTTATCTCCTTCTGTTTGGACCGACGCTACATCTCCAAACGTGATGGATGCGTTATCTCCCAGCCCTTTCAAACGCTCTCCGTCCGCTTTCGTCATACGGAAAGTCGGGATATATTCTGAACCTTCTCCCAAGTAAGCCTGGATTTCACCGTCACTATTATTGTAAATGATGACAGCCTCTGCCCCAGCTTCTTTCGCATGTTTCATTTTGTCCACAAAGGCAATTTCACCACGTTGAATCAAGGCGATTTTTCCTGTTAAATCTTTTCCTTCAAAATCTGCCTCATAACCAAGTCCGGCAAAAACAACTGGTTTGGATTGATTTTGGAGTGATGTTAAATCATCAGAGAAATTCTTCCCTAATAATAAAACATTCTCAAATCTCTCTCCGTTTACACTCATGGATTGGAAGGTAGGGATATCCATGTCAAAATCGCTTGCCCCAACCGTAATTCCGAGTGCCGCTGCACCTGGGGACCCCAGTGTTCCTTCATTCGGACCGCTGTTTCCTGCAGCCACCACTGTCACCACTCCCGATAGCATGGCGTTGTTAACGGCTACAGAGGTTGGATATAATGGATTATTCGTAGACGCTCCCAATGAAAGGTTGATGACATCCATTTCGTCATCTATAGCTTTGTCGATTCCTGCAAGGATTCCTGCCGTCGCTCCGGATCCATAGGGTCCAAGTACACGATAGCCATAAAGATCTACATTCGGTGCTACCCCTTTTACGGCGTAATCCACTGAATTCTGTTGGTGCCCAGCGATTGTTCCTGACACATGTGTTCCGTGTTCTGTATAATAAGCAGACCCTGAATTCGGATTAATTTCCGGTAAACCGGATTCTTTCCAATCTTCATATGTGGTTTCCATCGGGTCATTATCGTTATCAACGAAATCATATCCACCTTTATATACATCTTTTAAATCAGGGTGGTTATAATCAATTCCTGTATCCAAAACCCCAACTTTAATGCCTTTTCCTGTTACGTTTTCAGCATGAAGCTTGTCCACATTGATCTGAGGGATACTATCCATCATTTTGGATGTGGAAGCTTCCCCTTCCATGTCCGGAAGATCTAGTTGAACGACTTCATCTTTCCAAACCCGTTTCACGACCCCGGAATCCAGTAAACTCTCAATCTCATTTCCCGGAATGGACATCGCGACACCATTGATGGCTGAACGATATTCTTTCGTGATTTTCGCATCTTGTAATCCAGGACTTACACTCTTTTTATTTTTCATAGAATTGAACTTTTGTTTAAATTCACTGTGAGATTTCTCTACCTTTTCAGAAGCTGCTTTAGTAGTCATTCGGAGTCCCTTAGCCGCCTGCTTCATCACTTCCACTTTTGCAGGGGCCTGTTTGAATTCAACGATGACATCTACGAGCCCTTCACTTTCTGTATTGATATTCGGAGCGATTTCAAAATCCGGTTTCGCTTCGATCTGTTTAAGAGCATTCCTTTGCTCATCTGATAGATTCATTAATGTCTTCTTTACATCTTTTACCTGTGTGAACTTAGACGTACTAGGCGCACTTTCTGCCATAGCGTTAAATGGAATTCCTGATGTTCCTAATAGACTTGTAGTCAGTGCAACCGTCAAGAGCTTAGCTGAACGTTTCTTATTCATACTTTTCCCCCTCTAATATTCATCCGTTGGAGCAGAATTGTTTACAAGGTTCATTGTATTTCTGATTAATGATTCTGTTAATTGGGAAAATTATATACACATTCCGCCAATTTTCTTAGAGTTTCTACTCTCTTCACGGTATTTTCTTTTAACGCAAGATATAAAGATAGGATAAACGTTGGGAAATTTTTTTCTGAAGTAGGAATTATACCTATATAATCATAATCCCCTCTCACTAAACAGGTATAAAGAACCATCTCCCATAGGGTGATAACTCCTATAAAATTTCATAAAAAAACAAGCAACTGTTAATAGTTGCTTGTAAAACGCTTCATTCAAATGGGTTCATTATGATTAAATATCAACTTTTTCAATAGCTCATTCGATAATTGAAGATAGTGATTGGAAGAATTCAGGTCCCCCTTCTCTTTAAAATAAACCGCTAGTCGCTCTGAGAATGCTGCGGCCTTATATCGATCATATTGCTTCATCATGGGCAGACCACGATCGATTAAATAGTCGCTAAGCCGTTTATCATCCTCTGTCGCATCTAAATACAACACCATCAATTCCGTATATTTAACGGACTCTTGATTTTTAAAATCTTTTAAGTTCTCCTGCAAAAGATTGATTGCTGTTTCCCTCTCATTCAAATCCAGCAACACTTGTACCATTTCAATCAATGTGCCGTAATACCCCATTGTATGCTTCTTTTTCAATTTGAGGGACTGGGAGAAATAGTCTAACGACTCTTGTAGCCTTCCTTTTTTTCTATTTAGCAATCCGAAATTATGAAGGGCGGTAATTTTCGATTCGTTATCCTTTAACATCTCGGCATCGTTTAAAGCCGTATGCAGCATGACTTCTGCACGTTCAAGATCGTTAATATAAATCAAGTTAGCCGATAATCCGATTTTCACATGCAGGATCCTCAATATGTTCCCAGTATTCTGAAAAATCCTCAAAGCCTTGTATGAGTAATGCAGAGACAATGTGAAGTGCTTCAACAACCCATGATTAGCCGCTTTATAATAATAATAATCTGTTACTTTCTCACTATAGATATCGGCTCTATCCTCTATTTGATCAAAAATGGAAAGCGCCTTAGAGTATTGTTGTTTTTGTCCGTAGTAAATTCCCTGAAAGAACTCCCACAAATACTTTTCAAACGATGAAAATTTACTCATATTCTTTTTGAGCGCAAGAGAAGCCTGTTCATATTCGGTTGGATTATTCGTGAATAATTGATATCGAAGCATGTAAAGCTCAAATAAGTAAACCATTTCCGTACATTGGATATAGTCTTTATGCCTTTGTAACTCCTGATACAGTCTTTCGGCATGATCTCGATGAAGCCTCTCAATCGCTTCATAGAATTGAGCTAGCTGGCGTTTCAGGTGAAGTGTCTTTGCCGTTTCCTCTTCAATTGATACACCAAGTCGCTTACAAAGTAATTCTAATGTTTCCAGATTTCCTTCTTTAGAACTGTTCTCAATCTTACTTAAATGAGTGGTTGAACATATTCCCTTGCAAAGCTGTTCTTGTGTTTTATTTTGTTTTTTTCGATGATAATAGATAATCCTGCCGATAGACATTGTTTCACTTCCCCCCTGTATATATCTCTCATTATACATAGGGAATAGGTAACTTATAAGCTATTAACGCAAGTATTTTAGCCTGGTGGTGCTGGATAAAAAATATATAAAATCAATAAAAATACATTTTTTCATATTTAAGGAAATTATTTTCAATTTAAATCTATGATTGTTCATGTTTCCTTTTTGGGATCAAAGAACTTCTGCACCAGCCAAAGGGTTTGTAAATATGAAAAGAGAAATCCCTCTCAAATAGAAAAGAGATTTCTCTTACTTTCATCGTTATTGCCGTTTACTCCCGGTCAAATAACACACGACCTGCAATCCCCGGATTCGTCATTTCATAAGGATTCAGGATTAAATCAAGCTCTTCCTCTGTCAAAACATCATATTCAAGGCAAAGCTCTCGTACCGATTTGCCTTTTAGAATAGCTTCCCTTGCGATGCGGGATACGACTTCATATCCCAGATGTGGATTGACAGCCGTTATGATACCCACGCTGTTTTCTACATATTCTTTCATACGTGTCTCATTTGCTTCGATACCGACTAGACAGTTGTCCGTAAAGCTTCTAAACGCATTGTTCATGATACTGATGGATTGCAAAAGGTTAAATACGAGCACAGGCTCCATCACGTTCAATTCGAGCTGACCGGCTTCGGAAGCCAAGGAAATGGTTTGATCATTCCCCATCACCTGGAAGGCTACTTGATTGATCAGTTCCGGCATGACCGGATTCACTTTACCCGGCATGATGGAAGAGCCGGGCTGTCTTGCCGGCAGTGAAATTTCACCAAGTCCGGCACGGGGTCCAGAAGCCATCATACGCAGGTCATTGGCGATCTTGGACATATTGGTCATACATACCTTCAATGCTGCAGAAACCTCTGTATAGGCGTCCGTGTTCTGTGTCGCATCGACCAGGTGTTCAGCCCCTGTCAGTGGCAACCCGCTGATATCCGCCAGGTGCTTGACGACACTCTTGATATAAACAGGATCCGCGTTCAAGCCGGTTCCTACTGCAGTGGCCCCCATATTGACTTCATACAGATGATCGCGAGTTCGTCCGATACGTTTAATGTCGCGTTCTACTACTCTGCTGTAAGCTTCAAACTCCTGCCCAAGGCGAATGGGTACAGCATCCTGCAGATGGGTACGTCCCATTTTAATGATGGGATCGAACTCCTGGGCTTTCTGTCTGAAGGCTTTCAGCATATGCTCCATCGTGTCCAATAGCTTCTCCAGTAATTTCAGAGTGGAAATATGGATGACTGTCGGGAACACGTCATTGGTTGACTGTGACATATTCACATGACTGTTCGGGCTGACCTTCCCATATTCCCCTTTACGGTGGGACATGAGTTCCAGGGCACGATTCGCAATGACCTCATTAGCGTTCATGTTGATTGACGTACCTGCCCCTCCCTGGATCGGATCAACGATGAAGAATTCATGAAGCTTGCCTTCCAGGATTTCATCAGCAGCCTGCACGATGGCTTGACCGATCCCGTCATACAGACGCGTCGTTTCCATGTTTGCAAGTGCGGCCGCTTTCTTTACGACTGCCAGGGCATCAATCATCTCTTTATGGATTTTATATCCCGTAATCGGAAAGTTTTCCACTGCCCGCAACGTTTGTATTCCATAATACACATCTTGGGGTACTTCTTTTTCCCCGAGGAAATCTTTTTCTATTCTAAATCCACTAGTGACGTTTATCATTTCTCTACTCCCCATATTTGGATTGTCTCTCTAATTGATGATTCTATCAATTAGAGAGGGAGTAGGCAACGATTTAGAGGTAAAACCATTAATTTCAAAAATTCCAAAAAAACGCTTTCATTCTTTTGATCTGATTCTCCCTTTTTTCAGAAAAAAGATGGATTTAATAGATTGTCATTACACAATGACAATACGTTCTACACGGGTCTAAATACTCATATATTAACCAGTGAAGGAGGAGGATTCGTATGGGGATCAAACTGATTAAAATTTCAGTCGTCTATTTTATGGTCGGTGTATGTATCGGGTTATATATGTCCATGGTCCATGACTACAGCCTGACCCCGGTCCACGTTCATATTAACTTATTGGGCTGGACGGCACTGACGCTTGCAGGTCTCATTTATCACTTATTCCCGGCTGTTTCAACCACAAAACTGGCCAAAGCTCATTTCTGGCTCCATAATGTCGGACTTCCGCTTATGATGATCGGATTATTCCTGTTTGTACTTGGGAATGAAGCAGTCGTCCCGGTCATTGCAACAGGCGGGGTCTTGACGACAGTTGGTATACTATTGTTTGGCATCAATCTCCTGAGAGAATTAAAAGCTTGAACCAAATCGGAAAACCCCTTTCGCAAGTTGGCAGAACGGGGTTTTTAGTGTTTTTATTTTTTGACTTTTCAAATTTTTATTATTTCATATGCCTACAAAGATGGTAAAATACAGTAGAATACCTATCTCAATTTTAGGAGTGATGTATATGTCGGTCAATGTTTACCTGAATTTCAACGGCAATTGCCGGGCAGCCGCAGAGTATTATGCAGAAGTATTTGAAACCGAACCACCACAGATCATGACGTTCGCTGAGGCACCCCCGCATCCTGACTATCCCCTGCCCGAAGAAGCAAAAGATCTGGTCCTACATACACGACTCACCATCGACGGCAGTCATGTCATGTTTTCCGATGTTTTTCCAAATATGCCTTTTGTGGAAGGAAACAACATCACCCTTGCCCTCGTAAGCGATGATCCTGAAAAACTGATGGCCCGTTTCCACAAGTTGAAAGAAGGCGGCAAAGTGGACATGGAGCTTCAGGAAACATTCTGGAGCAAGCTGTACGGTCAGGTCACCGATAAATTCGGCATCCAGTGGCAATTTAATTACGAAGGCCAGGAAAGGTAACAAACAGGAAACATAAAAAAGAAGCTGCTGGAAACCCAACAGCTTCTTTTCTATTTTAATGCATATTGCTCAATACCCAGACAGATCCGGCCACGATGACAATCGCTATAAATGCCGCCGACATCATCTTACCTACCTGCCATTTGCCTTCACCTTCCGTTACGTGCATGAACATGAAGAGCTGGATGGCAGCCTGTATGAATGCCAGGACGAACACGATCGCTACGATCAGTTCATATGCCATATTCGTATACAGTCCAAACCAGACGGCTAAGAACGTCAACGCAATCGATAAGATAAATCCAATGATCTGAGTCCAAGGTAATCCACTATGATTCGTATGTTGTGACATTATCCCACCATCCCTAATAAGTACACGCTTGTGAACACGAAGATCCAGACAAAGTCCAGAAAGTGCCAATACAAGCTGGATACAAATAGTTTTTTAGCGGTATCAGGATTCAATCCCCGTTTCTTCACTTGGAACATGACGAGAAGGATCCACAAGATACCCACTGATACGTGGAGACCATGCGTCCCGGTCAGTAAATAGAAGGATGACCAGAATGCGTTCGTGCCCATGGCTGCTCCTTCATGTACCAAATGGATGAACTCGGTGATTTCCATATAAAGGAATCCTAATCCGAATAATAATGTGATGATCAGCCAGACCATCATGGATTTGACATTTCTCTTTCGTAATTCATTTATTGATAGACCAGACGTGAAACTACTGATTAATAGTAACAGCGTCATGATGATGGTATTCTTCATATCAAACACTTCACTTGGAAGCGGGCCACCCATCGTTCCGGCCTTCAGAGCGAAGAACGTTGCGAAAATAGTGGCAAACAATGCAATTTCCGCGCCAAGGAAAACCCAGAATCCGAAGATGTTCAGTTTACCGATATCGGATTGATATTCAAGCGGCGTGTTTGGATCTATATTCGTACTATGTGCCATGCTCACGCCTCCCTCTTATACGGATTTTCAGTCTTTTCGATTTCTTCCACACTTACATAATACCCTTCATCCTGCTTATGGGACATCAATGAACGGAATGCCATGCATCCGAATATACCGACAAGCGCCATGATTGCCATCCAGAACAGTTCAAATACTAGACCAAATCCTGCGACGAAGAACAGTGCAGACATGATGAACGGTGTCCCTGCATTGCTTGGCATGTGAATCGGTTGGTATTCAAAGTTGTCAGGTACCATCTTTCTTCCTTCTTGCTTCATATCATAAAATGCATCATGACTCTTCACTTCAGGAACATGTGCAAAGTTGTAGTGAGGCGGAATGGCTGAACTTGTTGCCCATTCAAGGGTACGTCCATCCCACGCGTCCCCTGTTGTTTCTCTCTCAGCAAAACGGTAGCTGTAATAGATACCATAAACGAGTACCATGAATCCTACTCCCATTCCGAAAGCTCCGACTGAAGAGATCACATTCAATGCTGTCCAGCCATCTTCAGGACCGTACGTGTATACTCGTCTTGGCATACCCGCGAATCCTAATACGAACTGAGGTAAGAAACAAAGATTGAATCCGATGGAGAATAACCAGAAAGCCCATCGTCCGATGCGTTCATTCATCTTATGACCAAACATCTTAGGATACCAGTATGCAAGTCCTGCGAAGCAGGCGAATACTACACCGGCAATTAATGTGTAATGGAAGTGAGCAACCAGGAAGTAGTTATTGTGATATTGGAAGTCGGCCGCAGCCATTCCAAGCATAACCCCTGTCACCCCACCGATGAGGAATGTCGGTATGAATGCAACAGACCATAGCATCGGTACTGTAAATTCGATCTTACCTTTAAATAATGTACCTAACCAGTTGAATATCTTAATTCCCGTAGGTATGGCAATCGCCATCGTTGAAATTGAGAATACACTATTTACTGCTGCGCTTCCACCCATTGTAAAGAAGTGATGGACCCAGACAACGAAACTCAATCCAGAAATCGCAACAAGTGAGATAATCATAGATTTATAACCAAATAGTGTTTTTCTTGCAAATGTAGCAATGATCTCTGAGAAAATCCCGAATGCCGGTAATATAACGATATATACTTCCGGATGTCCCCACAGCCAGAATAGGTTTGACCATAGCATCGGGTTACCACCATCCGTAAGCGTGAAGAAGTGGGAACCGAATAAGCGGTCAAATGTCATCAGTGCTAATGTGACAGTCAAAATCGGGAATGCAAACACGATGATGAAAGCCGTAATCAACGTCGTCCATGTGAACATCGGCATGCGTAATAGCGTCATACCTGGCGCACGCATTTTGATGATCGTGACGACAAAGTTGATTCCGGTCAGCAACGTACCGATACCCGAAATCTGTAAGCCCAGCAGGTAATAGTTAATACCCGGTCCAGGACTACCTTCAATCGCAAGCGGTGCGTAGTTCGTCCAACCTGCATTCGGTGAACCACCGAATACGAATGAAATATTGAAAAGGATTGCCCCGAACATGAACGACCAGAAACTCAGGTTATTCAAATAAGGGAAGGCTACGTCCCTTGCACCGATCTGCAAAGGAACGACCACGTTCATCAATCCAAGTAAGAACGGCATCGCCATGAAAAGGATCATGATCGTACCGTGAGTGGTAAAGATTTCATTGTAGTGCTCGGATGTTAAAAATGAGTTATTCGGCACTGTCAATTGTGCCCTCATCAAGAGTGCATCGACTCCTCCGCGGAAGAGCATGACAAGTGCAGCCAGGATATACATAATTCCGATTTTTTTATGATCAACGCTTGTGATCCAGTCGTTCCACAACCATTTCCACTTTTTGAAGTAAGTGAGGACTGCAACGATTCCGATTACGGTGAACACGATCGAAATGTTGGCTCCTATGATCAACGGATCGTTGAGGATCAGATTATCCTTAATAAAATCAAACATTTAAAGTCCTCCTCTCTTAGTGCTCGTGACTACCTTCGTCTTTATGGTCGTCATCTTTATCTTCTTTCTTCATATCATCATGGTTCATACCTTCCATATCCCCATGACCTTCCATATGCATATTGCCATGAACGGACTTAGCATCTTTATCTGCACCACCAACCGTGGTATCAAGTCCGTATTTCTGGCGGATCGCCATGGCATACTCTGAATTCTTACCATGATCGACGAATGCTAAGTGAGTAGATGAAAAGGTCATCTTATCAACCGTTTCAGGAAGCATCAGTTTTTCATACGTATCTTCCGTCAATTTCGGTTCGTCTTGAGCATCTTCTACCCAATCTTCATATTTGTCTTGTTTCATTGCGACAAAATCAAACGTTTGGTGCGTCATTCCCTCACCAGTGAAGTTGGAGTTTCTTCCATCATAGGTACCCGGTTCATCAGCCTGCAGATACAAGTCATTGACCATTCCAGGCATACCATAGATCTGACCGCCGATTTGCGGTACCCAGAAGGAAGCCATGGAATCAGCTGCGGTTACTTTGAAAAGAATCGGATGATCCTCGGGAACATTCACATAGTTTACGGTTTCGATTCCTTCTTCAGGATAACTGAAGATCCATTTCCAATCGACAGCTGTCGCATGGATCACGATCGGGTCTTTATGAGAGGTCGCTTCCGGCGCGTTCCTCAATTCATAAAGGGCCTTTGTATTCGGTATGGATAATGCGATGACGATCAGAACAGGAATCAATGTCCAAATGATCTCAAGGAATGTACTTCCGTGCATATCCGGTTTATAGTCACTATTCTTTTTACTGCTTCGATACTTGAATAAGATGATGGTAAAGAATCCAAGTACAACAACCATAATGGCAATCATATAGTAGATGGACAACATAATCAGATCTTTTTGAACGGCTCCCACCGGTCCTTTGGGATCCAGGATGATTAATTCGCTATCCGTACTGAAAATAATGATGAAAAATAACGAAATAAGACTTATTAAAACAATTAAATACGGTTTAAATTTATTAAACAAAAGAAATCACCTTCCTTTATGTAGAATTTACTCTCGTAGACCTATACTATCAAATTCTCTAATCAGGTACCCTTCATAACTTCATTTTTAAACAGATTTTCGAAATTTCGACGCATTTTATTCACAGAACGGTAACAATGTTGGAAAGAATTGCTCAATGGACAAAAAAATAACTCTCAAAGTTATCTGAGAATAACGTTGAGAGCGGTTTATAGGTTCATTATTTAGAATATTAATAATCATCACTCATAAAATGTGAACAGACCTAAAATTTTTCTCTGATTACCATTATGCTAATAAAACATTCATTATATATATCTGTATCCTCATGAACGTTTTATTCCTCTCTTGTGGTAGTAACTAATGATTGATTCAGTTAGGCTGATTCTCCTCTTGTCCGCCTAACTCAAACGGGGAATATACTCCTTCATAATCGACGATCGTCACCATTCCCCTGGCAGCATGATTGTTATCATGGCAATGGAATAACCATTCCCCCACATTATCGGCTTTAAAATAAATCACGTATTCCTCGCCTGGTTTCACATGAATCAAGTCTTTGACAATCGGTTTTTCAAATTCTGTTCCGTTCTTGGATTCCACCTGGAAACGATGACCATGAAGGTGCATGGGATGATTCATCCTGCCTTTATTTCTTAATGTGACTTTCACGATGTCACCTTCTTCCACCTTGATAGGCGGTGTATCGGGAAAGGTCTCATCGTTAATTTGAAAGGACATGCCTTCTCCCATTGACATGCCCATGCTTAGATCCATGTCATAGGTAACATCGGGGTCAGGGGCTTTGTCGAAAATCAGTTCTTCACTCCCATATGAAATTCCTTTCGCAGTACCTGCTTCCCTTGCAAGCGACGCTTCTTGATCGGAATGAGTCTCATTCGACACAACTGGCAGGATCATGTCTTCTGCGTGGTCTATATTCTGTTCCTGACCAATGAATACCGTATCTTGATCGGGCTTCGTGAATTCCACATCCACTCTTTCCCCAGGGGCAATTTCAAGAACATTGGTGTTTCTATCTTCAGAGATCACTCTTTCTGCATCATTCTCAATAACCTTCATCGATCCCTCCGGAAAGACCAACCGATGAACCTGGTATCCGGCATTCACGAATCTCAATCTTGCTTTTTCACCCGTTTCCATTACAAGGGGTTCAATGGCCTTTCCTGATTTTCCGTTCACGGTAAAGGTATCGTACATTTGTTTCGTATCTGCTTCACCGTCCCCGGACATGGCTCCCTTCATCATTCCTCCCATATTGGTGATGTCCTCTTTTTCTTGATTTACTGCCCACTCATCGAGGATGAAGACTTCATCCTTCTTATACTCTTTTTCCTTTTCTTCCACGATGAACGATCCATATAAGCCTTTGTCGACCTGTACAGAGCTTTGTTGATGGGAATGATACCAATATGTACCCGCATCATGTGCAATAAATTCGTAGGTAAAGCTTTCTCCCGGCTGAACAGCATCTTGAGTCAAACCTGGGATCCCGTCCATTTTATTTGGCAGCAGGACGCCGTGCCAGTGAATGGTAACCGGTACATCAAGCTCGTTCTTAAGCTTTACTTGTACAAAATCTCCTTCCGTCACACGAATGGATTTACCAGGAACCGTCCCATTATAAGTCCAAGCATTCACTTTTTTACCTTCACTGATCTGCCACTCCGTATCCTGAGCCGTTAATTCAAATTTTTTGACATGGCGGTCACCTTTTTCTTGTGCGCTTACGTCTAATATACTCGTCTCTCCGTCCGTCACTCCCTTGGGCAATGCCATTTCCCCATTTTTATACCAGGGTGATTGAAGAAACACGATCACTCCGATTGCCACTAATAACGTAATGAGTATGCTTCCAATAACTTTTCTTTTCATCGCTGCCTCTCCTAACCGTTTGTTGTACCAACCAGTCTTGCAAGTAGGTTATTACTCCTGGATTTTCCGTTTAAGTCGTTCGTATTCTTCTTCCGTTATTTCCCCTTTTGCCAGTCGGTCCTTTAATAAACTCAAAGAATGACGATTTGCATTGTCCGTCGGGTTGTTCTCTTTCGGCGTCTTCGCTCTCATCATCCAGATGAATACCCCCACAATCGCTACGATCAGTAGGATAAAAAGAAAGCCGGTTCCAAAAAATCCGCCGCCCATTCCTCCACCATTCATCATAAAATCATCTCCTTTATGTTTTTTCTTCTTATACCCACTATGGTATTATACAAAACAAAAATTCATTTCTCTTGCAGCATCTTGGGGACACCTTCACTTTTCCCCTTAAATGTGCAGATTTAATGAAGAAAACAATAAAAAAATCAGAAATGTCGTTGATCATCTACTGGACATTTCTGATTTGTTTATAGCAGCCCTCTGCGTCATGATGAGCTGTTTTAGTGAAGTTATTTCAATCCTACTAATTGCTTGATTTCTTCTTTATTGTTCTCAAAACCAATCAAATTCTTTACGATTCTTTTTTTACCGAATATACCTTTTTTGTAAAAAGCAAAGGAAGGAACGATTCTGGAGCCGGATATTTCCTTGAGTTCCTTTTCGAACCTTTCATCTTCTCCTACATCCTTATGGACATACTTGATGTTTTGCCCACTCAGGTATTCTTTAGCAGCTTGACAATCGGAACAGGTGGGTCTGGTGTAAAGTTCTAATTCAAGATCATGACTCATGGCATTCTAGAGCTCCTTTCGTCAAGAACTACGTTTCTGATGGTTTGAATCCTTTCAGGCGCAGGGCGTTCAGCAACACGGATACAGAACTGAAGCTCATGGCTGCACCAGCGATCATTGGATTCAGTAACGGTCCGCCGAGCAGATACAGGATTCCCATGGCAATGGGTATGCCGAGGATGTTATAGCCAAAGGCCCAGAAAAGGTTCTGTTTAATGTTCCGTATGGTTGCTTTACTCAATTCGACGGCTGTCGGTACGTCCATGAGGTCACTTCTCATGAGGACGATGTCTGCCGACTCCATGGCTACATCCGTACCAGAACCGATGGCGATTCCTATATCCGCTTGTGCAAGTGCCGGGGCATCGTTGATTCCATCCCCCACCATCGCCACTTTCCTGCCCTCTTCCTGAAGCTTCTTGACTTCATTTGCTTTGTCTTCAGGCAATACTTCACTCAGTACGCGGTCGATCCCTACTTCTCTTGCGATCGCTTCCGCTGTCCGCTTATTGTCTCCCGTGATCATGGCCACTTGGAGCCCCATCCTGTGAAGCTTTTCAATGGCTTTGAAACTCGTTTCCTTCACCGTATCAGCAACGGCGATGATGCCCGCAATCTCTTCTTCGACGGCGATATACATGGGCGTTTTCCCCTCGGCTGCCAAGCGGTCCGAAACTTCCGCCAGTTCACCGACATCGACATCATTTTCGTCCATCAGCTTGCGGTTTCCGAGGAGGAGATCGTCTCCTTCGACCGTCACTTCAATTCCCTGTCCCGTAATGGCGTCAAAGAAGTCGGTCTTACGCAGGGTGAGCCCTCTTTCTTCCGCCTCTCTGACAATCGCTTCGCCAAGAGGATGTTCAGATCCCTTTTCAGCTGAAGCGGCAAGTACCAGGAGTTCTTCTTCTGAAATGGATTCCGAGGTCACGATATCCGTCACCACAGGCTTTCCTTCCGTGATGGTACCGGTTTTATCAAATACGATGGTTTCGATCTTATGAGTTGTTTCAAGGGCACCACCGCTTTTAATCAATACGCCATTTTCCGCGCCTTTCCCCGTACCGACCATAATGGCCGTAGGTGTTGCGAGCCCCAGCGCACAAGGACAGGCGATGACAAGAATCGAAATCGTGATCGTAAAGGCGAAGAGACCTGACTCACCTGCTATATACCAGGCGAGACCGGATAGGATGGAAAGGACGATGACGATCGGAACAAAATAACCTGAAATGATATCGGCCATTTTGGCGATTGGTGCTTTTGACCCCTGGGCATCTTCGACCAGCTTGATGATCTGGGATAGTGCCGTATCTTTTCCGACTTTCGTAGCCTCGTATCGGATGGTTCCATTTTTATTGATGCTCGCACCGATGACGTTTGAGCCACTGGTCTTCTCTACAGGGATGCTTTCCCCTGTCAGCATCGCTTCATCGACGGATGTTTTTCCTTCCAGCACCACTCCATCCACCGGTATCTTCTCACCGGGTTTCACGATGATGATCTCTCCCACTGCCACTTCGTCCACTGAGATCTCTACTTCTTCTCCATCTCTTACGACAGTAGCCGTTTTAGGGGCAAGACCCATCAGCTTCTTGATGGCTTCAGACGTTTTCCCTTTCGAAAGGGCCTCGAAATATTTCCCTAATGTAATGAGGGTGAGGATGACGGCTGCCGATTCAAAATAAAGGTTCTGCGCATACCGTTCACTGCCTGCTATGATCATGATGCTTGCAAACAAACTATAGAAAAACGCTGCTCCCGTTCCGAGCGCCACCAATGAATCCATATTCGGATGGCGTTTGGAAAGCGTCTTAAATCCTACGGTGAAAAATGGTTTCCCCATCGCTACGACAGGAATGGTAAGCACAAGTTGTATCAACGCAAATCCAGATGGGTTCACCATCGGATCGATTGCATCGGACAGCGGCATGCCGAACATATGCCCCATGGAAACCAGGAGCAAGGGAACGGTGAAGACGGCTGAAACCCAGAAGCGTTTCCACATGGTCTTGATGTGCTCCTCTTTCTTATCCCTGTCTTCGTCCACTGATTGTTCCACATCAGTGTCCTCATCTGCTTCATATCCGGCGTCGGAAACCGCTCCCTTGATATCAGACACGGTAACGACGGCGGGATCGTACTCAATGACCATTTTCTCTGTAGCCATATTGACCGTCGAATCCTTGACGCCATCGAGCCTCCTTGTTGCCTTTTCGACCGATTGCACACAGGAAGCGCACGTCATGCCTGTCACGCTGAATGTCTTTTTCTCCATTTCTGTAACTGCTCTATAACCTGCATCATCCACGGCTTGCTTGATTTCTTCAAGTGAGAGCTCATTTTCATCATAGGTAATATTCAATTTCTCCGTTGCAAGATTTACGCTTGCTTGTTGAACACCAGCCAGTTTCTTCGTTGCTTTCTCAACAGCCTGTGAACAAGAGGCACATGTCATTCCTTCGATGTTCAATGTTTTTTCCGCCATTGTGCTAACCACCTTTTATTTTGCAGGTTCTGTTTGATATCCCGCATCAGACACCGCTTTACTTAAACTGTCTGGTGATTGCTTCGATTCGTCAAACTTCACCTTAGCCGCACCATTCTCGAGATCAACTTTGGCTTTTTCTACTCCGTCCAGTTCATTCAGAACCGTCTCTACTTTTTTCACACAATTCCCACATGTCATTCCAGATACGTTTAATAATGTCTTTTCCATTGAATAAAACACTCCTTTAATTTTTAATGATGGCAGTTCATGCCGTGATCCTTTTTACAGGTACACTGTCCTGGTACGCAATTACATGCGATCTCATCGACAGCATCCCTTTTCTTGGTTTGTAAAACTTGTTCAAGAAGGGCGATATCATCATGGCTCAGCTTTGCCTCTCCAATCAAGTCGGCAATCGTCTTCCCCACCGCCCGGCTGCATATGTGAGTAAATAACCCTGCCTTCAGTGTTTTGAGGCTTTCTTCCTCACTGACTCCCGGCCTGTAAATGAACCGGTTGCCAATTTTCTCAGTCGTCAGCATCCCTTTTTTGACCAGGCGCCCAATAAAGGTTTTGGTCGTTGCCGGTTTCCACTCTTTCTTTTCCTGCAGGACGGAACTTATTTCCTTACTGGTCACTTCTTTGAGCGTCCAGACAACTCTCATCACTTCCCACTCAGAATCCGTGATTTCCGGTTTTTCTTCTTTGGGCAAGATGATCCCCCCTTTTATGTTTACATTTGTAATCGATTTATATTTTTAGTTTACAACTGTAATCGAATTTAGTCAACAGAATTGATTTGTCTACTTGTAAAAATGGGCTGTTGCTCTTTATCTGTGTTTTTATACTGTACCACTGGCGGTATTCTACAAACTCATTTCTCTTAGTAAAAGACCCTTTCGTAAATGAGTCAAAAAAAAAATGATCCCGATATAGGATCATCCCTTTATGTTTATTTAGCTGATGACCACACTCTCTCGGCGACCATTATTGGTGTTAGGCGATTTTTTTACACTCTTCTGCACAGTTAAAGCAGGCATCCGCACATTTTTGACAATGATCATGATCATGTTTCTTACACTCTTCGCCACATGCTTCACAAATCTTCGCACACACCTGGGCGAGTTCCGCTGCAAATGGTGTCCCTCTCACTAAGGACTGCTCTAAGTATGAACAAATATCCGCGCATTCACGATCTAACCGGATGCATCCTTTCATCATGTTAATATCTTCTTCTTTTAAGCAGGAATCGAAACAGTGGTTACAGGCTTCCATACAATCGTGTAGTGCTTTGATGGCTGATTGATACTTTTCGTGTGACATTTTTTCATTCCTCCCGTTTCGTTTGGTTAATGGATACACATTTACTATATCCTGTTAGAATACGTTTAAACGGATTTAGGTTATTTTTATATCCAAATCAATCTGAAACGTCCAAAAAAGCCATGTTCCTTTTAAAACAGGAACATGGCTAACTTAACTAAAGTATATGAAACTAAGGAATATCAATAAAACCACAAATAAAAAACCACCAAATATGTATTTGGTGGAGACGGTGGGACGTGCACTTCCATGCTTTCGACATGGCACTGACTATATCTTGAACCTTGTGTAGTTTCAGGCCCTTTGGCGTATTATGCGAAATATAAATTTATCTGCTGAGAGATAGAATTCCGCATCCTAGTACTACCGGGTTTCGGCAGCCTATAAGTCGATACACGGCTGTTGGATTGCTCCACATACCGCTCGGCATTGCCATATCACACTGGGTGTGACTTAGGTTTCACCGATAAAGCCAAATTTTCACTTATATGTTACCACATAAGGCGACTATGAACTAATCGAACCCACGTCCAGAAACATCGCCACTTAAGCGTCTACGAGCGTAGTCGATATATTCGCAAGTTCGCTACAGCTTCTGCCTATCGACGGGCGTCCGTGCAGCTAGTCTGATTAATCTCTTCCTTTGTCCTCAGACGGTGGACTCCGGCGTAGCCTACTAAGAGTGAGTCCCTTACCCTACCACATAGGCGATGGAGGGAGGAACAGCTAAAGTGCTATTACGCAGCTAAAGCTAGGTTATTGTTAGTTTTGCCAGTTATTATTGGCTTTGGCGTTTTAACGTAGACGACCCCTACGGCTCGCGACCTAAGCTCGAACTATCCCTGTCGAATCCGTAACGTCCCCATGATAGAAAGGGAAGAACGGGAAAGAATAAGTTCAGCGTGTAAGTCACTTATTCAATTGTTCTTACTGCCGCCTGATTACCTTGCGACATATACTAGTATAACAAATCCTGAGATAATTGCAAATGCCAGATTCCGGAAATCTGTAGTATTACATTCCTTTTTGACGCTGAGCCAGTTCCCTTTGGATGGAACGATTCGCTTCTTTACGCTTCAAGTCTTCACGTTTATCATACTTCTTCTTACCACGTGCCAGTCCGATCAGAAGCTTTGCTACACCATTTTTGATGTATAGCTTTAAAGGAACGATTGAGTACCCTGCTTCTTTGGAATCACCGATCAGTTTATTGATTTGCTTTTTGTGAAGAAGTAGTTTACGTGTTCTGAGCGGTTCGTGATTGAATCGATTACCCTGCTCATATGGACTGATATGCATATTGTGAATAAAGATTTCCCCATTTTGCACACGGGCAAAGGAATCTTTCAAGTTCACCCGGCCACCCCGGATCGCTTTGATTTCAGTACCTTGCAGCACAAGACCCGCTTCGTATGTCTCTTCTACGGCATAGTCATGCCTTGCTTTTTTATTTTGGGCAATAAGCTTGCCTTCTCCCTTTGGCATTGGAATCCCCCTAGTCATCGCTGGTTTACTCATTATTATCTCATATCTTGAAGGAAAATTGTATTGTTACACATTGAAAAGAAAAGGAGCAAAGGGCGTCCCATTGCTCCTGATCCGATTATTTCTTCTTTTTCCGTTTGCTTCTAGGTGCATTTTCAAAATGTTTTTTATTTGTTTTTTTCTTCTTATTGTTTTTAGGCGGACGTGTTGACCATTCCCCGTCCTTTTTACTGGAAGAAGAACGATTCGATTTCCCTCGGTTTGGTTTTCCTTGATCTGACGAAATCGAACGGACACGGCCTTCACGCTCTTTACGCTTCCCTTTCATCCCAACAATTTCGAAATCGATGGCACGCTCATCTTTATTGACGCTTACGACACGAACCGTGATCTCATCCCCAATCCTGAATACATTGGCAGTCCTTTCACCGATCATGGCAAGATGGCGTTCATCAAACCGGTAGTAATCATCCGTCATATAGCTTACATGGACAAGACCCTCAATGGTGTTCGGCAATTCGACGAACAGTCCGAAATTCGTAACGGAGCTGATGATTCCATCGTATTCCTCTCCCACCTTGTCTTCCATATACTCTGCTTTTTTCAATTCATCGGTTTCACGCTCTGCGTCCACTGCACGGCGCTCACGGCTGGATGTATGCTCAGCGATATGACCCATTTGCGCACCCCATTTTTCACGGGTGGCCTGATCGATTTTCCCTTCAATCAAATACGTTCTGATTAAACGGTGAACAATCAAGTCAGGGTAACGGCGGATCGGAGATGTGAAATGAGTGTAGAACTCAGTTGCGAGCCCGAAGTGCCCGAGGCTTTCAGGATCGTATTTCGCCTGCTGCATGGAACGGAGCATCATCGTTGAAACGACCATTTCTTCCGGTTCACCCTGTACGTCTTCGACTATTTCCTGAAGGGCACGGGGGTGGATGCTATTAGCTGTTCCTTTTACGATCAAACCGAAATTGGTGATGAACTCGAAGAAGCGCTGAAGCTTGTCTTCTTTCGGATCTTCATGGATTCGGTAGATGAATGGCACTTCCATCCAGTGGAAATGCTCGGCAACCGTCTCATTGGCCACCAGCATGAATTCTTCGATCAGCTTCTCTGCCACTGAACGCTCACGAAGGACTACATCCGTCGGTTCCCCTTCTTCATTCACCAGCACTTTCGCTTCTTTGAAATCAAAGTCGATGGCTCCACGCTTCATCCGTTTTGTACGAAGAACCTGTGCCAGATCCTCCATCTCCTCGAACATCGGCACCAACGGCTCGTACTTTTTGCGGAGCTCTTCGTCTTTATCGACAAGGATCTTGTTTACATCTGAATAGGTCATTCGTTCGGTTGTCTTAATGACACTCTGGAAGATTTCATGCTTGACGACATCGCCTTCAGGTGAGATTTCCATGTCACATGATAACGTTAAACGATCCACTTTTGGATTAAGGGAACAGATCCCGTTGGATAATCGATGCGGAATCATCGGGATGACCCGGTCTACGAGATAGACAGACGTTCCTCTATCGAATGCTTCCTGATCAATCGGTGAGCTCTCTTTGACATAGTACGTCACGTCTGCAATATGTACTCCGAGCTTATAATTCCCGTTGTCCAGTTTCGTCACGGTTACGGCATCATCCAGATCCTTGGCGTCTGCCCCATCGATCGTGACGATGGTTTGATCGCGAAGATCTTTCCGGTTCGGAATTTCCGATTCATCAATTTCACTAGGCACTTTATTCGCCTGATCCATGACCTCTTCAGGAAATTCAACGTCAATCCCGTGCTTATGGATGATGGAAAGTATATCGACTCCCGGATCATTTTTATGACCAAGGATTTCGATGACTTCCCCTTCAGCACTCTTGCGTCCCTCAGGATACGACGTCAACTTTACGACGACCTTATGTCCTTCAGCCGCTCCCATCTGGGCAGACTTCGGAATGAAGATGTCACTTGCAAACTTTTTATCATCAGGGATGACAAAACCGAAATGCTTGCTTTCCGTGAACGTACCGACCATTTGATCGACACCGCGTTCGACAATTCGGACGACGGTCCCTTCTCTTCTAGAACCTGAAGATGAAGTGGACACTCTAACTAATACAATATCGCCATGCATGGCGTTATTCGTTTCATTAGGAGGGATGAAGATATCATCCATACCGGATTCTTCCGGTATCACAAACGCAAATCCTTTTGCATGAGCGGATACTTTCCCTCTTACCAGATTCATTTTCTCAGGCAGGCCGTAGCGGTTGCTTCTTGTACGTACGACGAGCCCCTTTTCTTCCATTACGACAAGTGCTTTGACAAAATCCTTGAAGTTCGTGGACCCTTCAATTCCGAATGCTTCTTCAAGCTCCTGTACCGTCAATGGTTTGTATGCTTCTTCCTTCATATAAGAAAGGAGCCTATCCACATGCACTTTAATATTTTCGTCCATGACAATCCCTCCTGATCATCGAATTCATCAAACCGTCCAATCCAATTTCTCCAGGAAATTGTAGACGTCTTCATGAAGCTGTTCTTTTTCTTTATCCAATGTAATGACATGACCGGACTCTTCGTACCATTTGATCTCTTTCTCATCCGACTCCACGTTGTCGTAAATGATATTCGCAGAATCCGTATTGATCATATGGTCATGCCTTGCCTGCACGACGAACGTCGGTGAATAGATCATGTCCACGTTTTCACGCACATCTGCAATCAATTCCTGCAGGGACTTCAACGTATTCATCGGCGTTTTCTTAAACTCTTCTATTTCTTTTTCAATTTGGTCTTCCTGTTTTCCTTCAAACTTTTTAAATTCACGGGCGTAATCGACTACCCCCTGATACATGACTTCTTCACTTTTTATATACATTGGCGCACACATAGGGACAATACCCTTTACAGGTACAGTGTAACCTAATTTAAGAGAAAATACCCCTCCCAGAGAAAGGCCGGCGACCGCAATCTCTTCGTATCCCTTGCTCTTTAAATGCTCATAACCCTCCATGACATCCTTCCACCAATCTTCTGGCCCTGTATGGACCAATTCTTCAGGTGGAACACCGTGTCCTTTATAGTGAGGGGCATGGGATGAATAGCCCTTCTTTTCTAAGTAGCGTCCAAGCATTCTGACGTCAGCAGAATTTCCTGTGAAGCCATGAAGCAGCAATACTGCTCTTGGACCCGCTTCGAATGTGAATGGTTTTGGTAATACTGTTTTCATCTTTATGACTCCTTTTTAACTCAATTTAAACAAACGTTTGATTAGTCGGCAGAAACCTTGATTTAACAAGCTCCATTCTATTAAGCAGTTGTTTAAACGATTTAGTTATGTACTTTGATTTTACGTGAATTTTTGTTAAACAAACGTTTGATTAGTATCCAGAAAGCTTGTTATGACAGGCTTCGTTCTATTAAACGATCGTTTAGTCCACTCTTCTTCTCTATTTTTAGCAAACATTGGTCAGACAATCCAATATTTCGCTTGAAAATCTGTCTGTCTAAATAAAAAAACCTGACCTTAATGATCAGGTTTTAATTCGTATTAGATAGCTACGATGGCGATGGTTAGTACGAAGAATAGTACCGATAATACGATTGTGATTCTGTGCAGTACCAAGTCAATCCCACGAGCTTTTTGTTTCCCGAAAAGTTGTTCTGCACCACCAGAGATGGCCCCTGAAAGTCCAGCACTTTTACCTGACTGAAGTAATACAAGAGCAATAAGTGCAATTGATACAATAATAAGTAAAGTGACGAGTATTGTGTGCATGAGTCCCACCTCCTGATACGAACATAACATTATCTCTAGTTTACCATAGGGAAGATGAAGTGGACAAGGTAATATTGTTTGAATTGTGGAAAGAGTTGGTACCGGATATGATTTCCAAAAAAACAGCCCCGTCCAAAGACGGGGCTGCCTCTCTTCAATCGCTATTAGCGATTAACGTTATAGAATGTTTTCGCTCCAAGATATTGAGCTGTGTGAGCCAATTGATCTTCGATACGAAGTAGTTGGTTGTATTTTGCTACGCGGTCTGTACGTGATGGAGCACCTGTCTTGATTTGACCAGCGTTTGTTGCAACAGCGATGTCAGCGATTGTGCTGTCTTCTGTTTCACCAGAACGGTGAGAGATGACGGCTGTGTAACCAGCGCGTTTCGCCATTTCGATCGCGTCGAATGTTTCAGTCAGTGTACCGATTTGGTTCACTTTGATTAAGATCGAGTTACCGATTCCTTGTTCGATACCTTGAGAAAGCTTCGTTGTGTTTGTAACGAATAGGTCATCTCCTACTAATTGAACCTTGTTACCGATGCGGTCAGTCAGTAGTTTGAAACCATCCCAGTCGTTTTCGTCAAGACCATCTTCGATTGAGATGATTGGGTATTTGTTACACATTTCTTCGTACCAATCAACCATTTCTGCTGACGTACGAACGACGCCTTCACCGGAAAGATGGTATTTACCGTCTTCTTTGTTGTAGATTTCAGAAGCTGCAACGTCCATTGCAAGAAGAACTTCTTCTCCTGGCTTGTATCCAGCTTTTTCGATTGCTTCGATGATCGTAGATAGAGCTTCTTCATTTGATTTAAGGTTTGGAGCGAATCCACCTTCGTCACCAACTGCAGTGTTGTAGCCTTTTGATTTAAGAACTGATTTCAGGCTGTGGAAGATTTCAGCACCCATGCGAAGACCTTCTTTGAAAGTAGGAGCTCCTACAGGCATAACCATGAATTCCTGGATGTCTACGTTGTTGTCAGCGTGTTCTCCGCCGTTAACAATGTTCATCATTGGTACTGGAAGCTGCTTCGCGTTGAATCCACCAAGGTATTGGTATAATTCCACTCCGAAGAAGTCAGCAGCAGCGCGTGCAACAGCCATGGATACACCAAGGATTGCGTTGGCACCTAATTTACCTTTGTTTTCTGTACCGTCAAGAGCGATCATCGCCTGGTCAATGGCTACTTGTTCAGTAACGTCGTAACCGATGATTTCTTCAGCGATTTCGTTGTTTACGTTATCGACTGCTTTTTGTACCCCTTTACCAAGGTAGCGGTCTTTTTCTCCGTCACGAAGTTCTACTGCTTCGTATTCACCCGTTGATGCTCCAGATGGAACAAGTGCGCGTCCGAAAGCACCTGATTGTGTGTAAACTTCTACTTCGATTGTTGGGTTTCCGCGTGAATCCAATACTTCACGTGCGTATACGTCTGTAATAAATGGCATTTAGAATCTCTCCTTATTTTTTAATTAATGATTTTCCAGTCATTTCGTCTGGTTGGTTTACATTTAATAGATCTAACATGGTCGGGGCTAGGTCTCCAAGGATCCCACCGTCACGAAGCTCCACGCCCTCTTTTGTCACGATGACAGGAACTGGGTTCGTTGTGTGAGCCGTCATAGGAGTGCCTTCTTCCGTCACCACTTCATCAGCATTCCCATGGTCTGCCGTGATGATGGCTGTACCGCCTTTTTCCGTGATGAGGTCGATGATCTTCCCTAGACACTCATCCACTGTTTCGATTGCTTTGATCGTTGGCTCAAGCTTACCTGAGTGACCGACCATATCAGGGTTGGCAAAGTTCAGGATGATGGCATCCTGACGATCTTCACGAATCTCTTCAAGTAGTGCATCCGTCACTTCATATGCACTCATTTCAGGCTTCAAGTCATACGTTGCCACTTTTGGAGAATCAATCAGGATCCGTTTTTCACCTGGGAATTCCTCTTCACGTCCACCGCTCATAAAGAACGTGACATGAGGGTATTTCTCCGTTTCAGCGATGCGCAATTGCTTCAGTCCGTTTTGAGAAAGGACTTCACCAAGGGTGTTATCAAGGTTCGTCGGTTTGAATGCAACAAAGCCGTCAACCGTTTCACTGAATCGTGTCAGGCAGACAAAGTGAAGATCTTTCGGGAACTTGTCTCCGCGATCGAATGAACGGAAATCTGCATTCGCAAATGTATTCGAGATTTGGATGGCACGGTCCGGACGGAAGTTGTAGAAAATGACTGCATCTTCGTCTTTGATTGTTGCTACCGGCTCTCCGTTTTCTTTTGTAATAACAGATGGAATCACGAACTCATCATAGATTCCATTTTCATACGAATCGTTTACAAGTTCGATTGGATCCTGATAGCTTGGGCCTTCACCATATACCATGGCACGGTAGGATTTCTCCACTCGTTCCCAACGGTTATCGCGGTCCATTGAATAGTAACGACCTGAAATCGTCGCAAATTGACCAACGCCGATTTCTTTCATCTTCGCTTCAGCGTCTTCAATGTACTTCTTCGCCGTTTGAGGGCCGACGTCTCGACCGTCAAGGAAGGCATGGACATAGACATCTTTCATTCCTTCTTTGGCCGCTAAACCTAGAAGGGCATAAAGATGCTCGATATGGCTGTGCACTCCGCCATCCGAAAGCAGTCCGAAGATATGAAGATTCGTGCCTTTTTCTTTTGCATGATTGATGGCATCCAGGAATGTGGTATTCTGTTCGAATTCCCCTTCACGGATGGCCAGGTTCACACGCGTCAAGCTTTGGTATACGATACGTCCTGCACCGATATTCAAGTGACCCACTTCGGAGTTCCCCATTTGACCTTCAGGGAGTCCCACCGCTTCGCCACATGCTGTCAGTTGATTATGTGGATATTGATTCCACAGGCGGTCAAAATTCGGCTTGTTTGCTTGAGCGACCGCATTTCCTTCTTTCACATCACGGAAGGCAAAGCCGTCCAGGATGATTAATGCTACTGGTGACTTACTCATTGTTACTAGCACCTTCTAACAATTGAAGGAAGCTTTGTGGCTCAAGGCTCGCTCCACCTACAAGGGCACCATCGATATCCGATTGAGCCATGTATTCTTTGATGTTAGCCGGTTTCACACTACCGCCATATTGAATGCGCACGGCGTCTGCAGCTGTTTCAGAGAATTCTCCTGCAACCACTTGACGGATATGGGCACATACTTCGTTCGCGTCTTCCGCTGTAGAAGATTTACCAGTACCGATTGCCCAGATTGGCTCATAAGCAATGACCGTTTGTTTCACTTGATCTTCAGAAAGACCTGCAAGTGCTTTTTTCACTTGAGTTCCGACAAGATCCTTCGTTTCATTGTTTTCACGCTGTTCAAGTGTTTCACCTACACAAACGATCGGTGTTAAACCGTGTTTGAATGCAGCAAGAGTCTTCTTGTTCACTGACTCATCTGTTTCGTTGAACATTTCACGACGTTCTGAGTGTCCAAGGATGACATATTGTACACCTAAGTCAGAAAGGGCTACAGGACTCACTTCTCCTGTGAATGCTCCGTTTTCTTCAAAGTGCATGTTTTGAGCACCTACAGCCACTTTAGTATCCTTTGTTAGGTTTACCAAGCTTTCTAAAAATAGGGCTGGTGAACAAATGACAGAGTCCACTACTTCCTGATCAGGCACAAGACCTTTTACTTCTTCAGTGAAGGATTTAGCTTCTCCAAGCGTTTTGTTCATTTTCCAGTTACCTGCAATAATCGGTTTACGCATTGTCCTCATCCTTTCTGTTTTTCATATCGGTTCAGCAAGATGTTGGTCTTTGATGAAGCGATTATTTATCGTTAAGAGCTACGACTCCAGGAAGTTCTTTTCCTTCCATGAACTCGAGTGATGCTCCACCACCTGTAGAAATATGACTCATCTTGTCAGCATAACCGAATTTTTCTACGGCTGCTGCAGAGTCACCGCCACCGATAACAGAATATGTATCTGTTGCATCGGCTAACGCCTCCGCTACGGCTTTCGTTCCATTTGCAAATGTTTCTAATTCGAATACACCCATCGGTCCGTTCCAGATCACAAGCTTAGAATCTTTAATCGTATCCTGGAATAGAGCTCTCGTCTTAGGTCCGATATCAAGTGCTTCCCAATCTGAAGGGATCGAATCGATGTCCACTTCTTTCGTATTTGCATCATTTGAGAAGTCATCAGCAACGACTACATCAACAGGCATAAGGAATTTAACACCCTTGTCCTCTGCTTTTTTCATGAATTGCTTCGCTAAATCAATTTTATCTTCTTCAAGAAGGGATTTCCCTACCTCATGGCCTTGGGCTTTCACGAATGTGTAAGCAAGTCCTCCGCCGATGATCAGGTTGTCCACTTTATCTAACAGGTTGTCAATAACACCGATTTTGTCTTTTACCTTTGCACCACCAACGATGGCTGTAAATGGGCGTTCAGGATTAGATAAAGCTTTTCCTAAGACGTCAAGCTCTTTCTCCATAAGAAGGCCTGCAACAGCTGGAAGGTGCTTCGCTACTCCTTCAGTGGAAGCATGTGCACGGTGAGCAGCACCGAATGCATCGTTCACATAAAGGTCAGCAAGCGCTGCGAATTCTTTCGCAAGCTCAGGATCATTCTTTGTTTCCCCAGGGTAGAAGCGAACGTTTTCCAGTACAAGAACGTCACCTTCAGACATGTCACTGATCTTTGATTGAACAGCTTCACCATAAGCTTCATCCGCTTTGGCTACATCTTTACCAAGAAGTTCGGAAAGTCTTTCAGCCACAGGTGTTAAACGCAGTTCTTCCACCACTTCACCTTTCGGACGGCCTAAGTGACTAGCCAGAATGACCTTTGCTCCGCCATCCACTAAATACTTAATAGTAGGAAGAGCAGCTTGGATACGGGTTTCGTCTGTAATCTTGCCTTCAGACATCGGTACGTTAAAGTCTACACGGCAAAATACGCGTTTCCCTCTTACATCGACATCTTTAATCGACTTTTTGTTCATTGTAAAAGGCCTCCTTTGGTTTTCAATTTCTACATCTTTTTCAAAAAAATAGAAACAACAATAAGAAAAGGGAGAGGGGAATCTTCCCCGCTCCCCTTCATCACATCTTCATTATAGATGGTGGGACAAAATTTATCCATCAATCACCATGCTAATGATGTCAATTTACAAAACTTTAAGGATTAAAGTCCTTTTGAAGCGATATAACCAGCTAGGTCTACTACACGGTTAGAGTATCCGCTCTCGTTATCGTACCAAGAGATGACTTTAACCATGTTGTCTTCTAGAACCATTGTAGAAAGTGCATCGATTGTAGAAGAAGCCGGGCTACCGTTGTAATCAGTTGATACTAAAGGCTCTTCGCTGTAAGCAAGGATTCCTTTAAGATCGCCTTCAGCAGCTTCTTTAAGAGCTGCATTTACATCTTCAGCCGTTACGTTCTTATCAAGTTCAGCAACTAAGTCTACTAGAGAAACGTTTGGAGTTGGAACACGAACCGCTCCACCGTTCAGTTTCCCTTTAAGCTCAGGAAGAACTAGAGATACAGCTTTCGCAGCACCTGTAGTTGTTGGAATCATGTTCTCAGCAGCTGCACGTGCACGACGGTAATCTTTATGTGGTAAGTCTAAGATTTGTTGGTCGTTTGTGTAAGAGTGGATGGTTGTCATCATTCCACGCTTGATTCCGAATTTATCGTTAAGAACTTTCGCGAATGGCGCTAAGCAGTTTGTTGTACAAGATGCGTTAGAGATAACGTCGTGGCTAGCCGCGTCGTATTTATCTTCGTTAACACCCATAACAACTGTGATATCTTCATCAGATGCAGGAGCAGAAATGATGACTTTCTTCGCGCCGGCTTCGATGTGTTTCGCAGCGTCAGCACGCTTTGTGAAACGGCCAGTAGATTCAACAACGATATCTACGCCAAGATCTCCCCAACCAAGTTGAGCAGGATCGCGCTCTGCCAATACTTTTACTTTTTTACCGCCAACTACAAGGTAGTCACCGTCAACAGTTACTTTCTCTTGAAGAGTTCCGTGAACTGTATCATATTGTAAAAGGTGAGCAAGCATGTTTGCATCAGTTAAGTCATTAACTGCTACTACCTCTACGTCGTTATTTTTAAGTGCTGCACGGAATACATTACGTCCGATACGTCCAAATCCGTTAATACCAATTTTTGTTGCCATGAATAATTTCCTCCTTTAGATAGTTAAGGATGATTTTTTTATATTTCAAAAGGGCTTACCCTTTTAAAAGCTCTCTCGCTGCTCCTTCATCCGTGATGAGCACGGTCTTGTGTGGAGCACCTTTCATATACGCCCGAATCGCTTTCGCCTTCGAGCTGCCGCCAGCGACGGCGATGACGTTCTCAATGTGACTTAAATCTTCTAATTGCAGGCCGATCGTCGGCACCTTATGTACCACTTCACCTGCTTCGTCAAAATAGTAACCAAATGCTTCCCCGACGGCGTGACCCCCGGTGATTTTCTCAAAATCTTCTTCCGTGGTCTTCCGTCTTTCTGCCATTGTGATAGCATCCCCAATTCCATGGAGAACCATGTTGGCGGATTTGATCAAATTAAGGACCTCTTTGATCATCGGTTCTTTCAAGAAGGACTTATATACTTCTTTACTAACCTGATCCGGCACATATAAAACACGATGACGCGTCCCTGTGTGCTCGGCCATCTTGGCACAGATGGTGTTGGCCTGGTTCTTCACATCTTCCCCGATTCCACCCCGAGCAGGAACGAACAAGGTTTCGTCAGAGAAATCAGGTGTCAGCCTTTCTGCTACGGCTGCCATCGTCGAACCTCCAGTCACAGCGATGATAGTATTTCCCTTAAGTCGGCGTTTCATACTAGCAGCTGAAGCACGCCCTAATTCTTCTTTTACCCAAGGTGACTCATCACTATTCCCCGGAACGATTACAATTTCATGAAGATTAAGTAACGATTTTAATTCCTGTTCCATTACGTTGATCCCGGAAATCTCCCTCATCATGCTTTCAAGGTTCTCTAAAAGCTGGATACCATCTTCCGTCATGATCATCCCGGAAGTTTTGATATCAATGAGATCTTGATTATTCAGGAACTCCACTTCACTTCTCAGTACGCGTTCCGTCAGGCCCATATTCTGAGCAAGACTTCTGCGTCCGACAGGCTGCATGAACCGGATGGAACGTAGAATTTGATGCCTTTTTTGCATAATTTCAAGCAGGTCAGGTAATAATCGCTTTTGTATGTCAATTAAAGATTCCATAGTTAAAAGCTCCTTCAAATGAAGTGCGCGGATGCGGTGGACTTGTTTCGTCCCGCATAGACATATTATGTCCCACTACCTCCAAAAAAATTCATCCCTGCTTACAAGACTTATTTTATCAGGGTATGAATCGTAATTCAACTAGAAACTATCGGGTTTTTTCATGTAAACGCTTGCTAAGCGTAAAATAATCAATCTGCCCATATTGAAGGATTTCGCCGTCCAGTTCCACGACCGGGATCATCAGCCCGAAGCGTTCTGTGAGGTCATCGCTTTTATCGATATCCTCTTCTTCAATGGAAAAGCCCATCTCATCCTGAAGAAGTTTCAGGGTGATTTTTGCGTCTTCGCAAAGTCCGCATTGTGTACGTGTGTAGAAAATGACTTGCTTCATATTGTTGCCTCGCTTTGTTTTAGTTGTAGGTTGGAATGTTGTTTTTGTACCAGGTACATTCGTTGATTGTTGTATCTGGTACAAACCAACCATTATGTACCTGGTACACTCTACATTCTATCTTCTATTCATATCTCTTCCTCATCGTAGAAGAAGTGATCCCCATTTGATCACGGTATTTGGCGATGGTCCTTCTGGAAACATCATAGCCTTTATCCAATAGTAGATTGACAATCTTCTGGTCTGATAGAGGCTTCTTCTTGTCTTCTTCATCAATCAGTTTTTGAAGCTCATTTTTCACGGTCCGGGCAGACGCCGCTTCTGAATCCTCCAGTTTGACCGATTTAATCGCTGAGGTAAAGAAGTACTTCAACTCGAAGATTCCGAAGGGGGTTTGCATATACTTCCCCTTCACGGCGCGGCTGATCGTCGATTCGTGTACATCGATTTCATCCGCCACCTGCTTTAACGTCAGGGGCTGGATCGCAGATGGCCCTTCCAAAAAGAACGACTTCTGTTTCTCAGCAAGTATCTTCCCCACTTTCAGGATCGTCTGTTTCCGCTGTCGTAAACTTTGCAGGAGCCACCGGAAATCCTGCTCCTTCTCTTGAAGATAGGTTTGGACTTCCTTATCCGGGTGATCTTTCATGAAATCGGTGTACTCTTCATTATACGTGACGTTAACGGTTGTCCCATCATATAACGATACGGCCACGGTATGCCCGCCGATCACGTTCACCACAAGCTCAGGCGTAATGTATTCAGCGATGTGCTGGGAGTATTTCGATCCCGGCCTCGGGTTACAGTGTTGGATGAAATCAGCAGCCTGCTGGATGTCTTTCAGTTCAACCCCAAGCTCCTTGCTGATCGCTTTCCACTTCTTTTCCCCGAAGGCTTGAAAATGATCGGTTACAATCTGCTTCACCAAAGGGGGAACATCTGCTTTTCTCTGCAACTGAAGGGAAATGCACTCCTGCAGGGACCTCGCACCTATCCCAGCCGGTTCCAACTCCTGAATCTTCTTAATATAGGTTTCCAGTTGAGCCCATTCCAACCCATGTTTTTGCATGAAGGATAGTTCATCCACTCTTAAATACCCGTTGTCATCCAAGCTGCATATTAATTCATCAAGTATCTTCCGATCGAAAGAAGAAAGCGATTTCAAATTTATTTGAACAGATAAAGCATCCGTAAGGGTACTCGTCGGCACGGAAACATATTCATACCAATCCACCGTATTCCCGGGATTGCCGGCATTTCGTTTATACGTATAAGGTTCTCGTTGATAGAGGGAGTCTTGTTTAGGCGGTTCTACTTGTATAAGGGGATTCTCTAATTGCTTAGCTTCTAAATAAGCATTCAGTTCCATCGTAGAATATTGGAGGATGGTGATGGCTTGAGAAAGCTGTTGAGTCATTTGAAGTTTCAGTTGTTGATTTTGAAAAAGTCCTGCTTTCAAATTCATGATTACTAACCTCCCATTTATCTATTCTACAATAAAATTGGTTGTTCGTTAATGGGAATTCGTTGGTAGTATTATGTATATCATATTTACAAAAAAATTTAACAGGGAATGTGGTGGTTGATTTCCGCTGCAGGTGCTCGCTTTCCGCGGGGCTGGCGGTGAGCCTCCTCGGCTGCGCCTCCGGGGTCTCACCTGTCCAGCGTTTCCCGCAGGAGTCGAGCACCTTCCGCTTCAATCAACTGTCAGAGTGGGGGCGTTCTCCATCCATCTCAACACCATTCTCTTAATATATACAATAGAAGTTAATAATAAAAAGCCTCCTGGAGGATGGGGAGGACGCCACAATTGAATTTCATAATAAGATAAAGGATCTCGGAAAGTTGGGTTATTTAGCAGATTTACTTACTAGTGAAGAGCGGTAGATGCCTTCGGATATTTCTCCCGGTTTGATTCGAGTCTTGTGGTAGAGAGAATCAAAGTCTGTAATCTTATACTCTTCTGCTAGCTTTAGCATTAATTGAGCGCATGCTTTGGCATCATCTGCAGCATGGTGGTGGTTATCTAATTCGATCCCAAAATAAGTGCAAAGAGAGGAAAGCTGATAGGCAGGAAGACCCTTCACCATTTTTCTGGACATTTGATAGGTGCAGAGAAATTGGTTGTACACAGGCTTCATTTCATAACGAGCTAAATTATCCCTCAAAGCGTACCCATCGAAGGAAAGATTATGAGCAATCATCAACTTATTCTCTATTTTGTCCTTGATAGAATGATAGAAAGCATCGAACGTCATCGCACCTTCAACATCTTGTGGTTGAATTCCATGTATGCTGATATTAAACCTATCAAATCCCTCTTCCGGATCGATTAATTCGTAAATGGAATCCACAATTTCTCCATTTTCTACAAATACCATTCCGACTGAGCATATACTGTGTCTTGCACGATTAGCCGTTTCAAAGTCAAATGCTACAAAATCTTTCATTCTAATCCACCATCCCGGTTTTAGATTGTTCTTCTTTGCTATCTCTAACATTCTGATGCAAGGCGAAACCTTCTTGCAACTTTCCTATGTATCTCATTCAAAACTGATCCGGCACTTCTTCAAAACAGGTATATTATATGATTATACAATATACTACAATACCCTTAATCTCAGGAACGAAAAAAAGTGTTTCCACAAATTAAAAACTTGTGGAAACACCTTCATATCAGTATTACTAGATCAACACTTGAATTGCTTCCGCTCATACAGATTCATAACAGAGTGTCGGAGAAGTAGTATTCACCATGTTGGAAAAATCATCAATTAGGGATTACTGTAAACCATCCCCGTCTTGTTCTTGACGTTTTTATACCTGTATTTTGTATTTGATCATCTAAATTGCTGTATCAAAATTAGCTAGTTGAAAAAGTCATTTTATACATGGAAATATCTCTATCCCGGCAACCTATTATCATACTTCTCCAGTGGTATAACTTCATTCTTTCAGCAGGTTATTTCATTGCTTCTATGATCTTAGCTGAGTTTTATATTACCTAGAGCTTATCAAAATGGCTATATTCGTATTTTACTTTTTAATTTCATAACATCGTTTTAATTGTCTAAGATATACATTTTGTCGTGGCAGTTTGGGCGTAAAGCAATTGTATTTTCAATACTATCTTCGTCCCCTTCAAATAACCATACAATGTGGTGTGTACGTAAATGTGGTTCAACTTTTTTATTTTTATATGGTGCTGAGTGTTCTCATAGTTGACATATTCCTTTAGAACAACGTTTAGCATACTCAGTCACAAAAGAATTTCGTTCATAGTTTTTGGAAGTAACAGTTCAACTTACAGCTTTTCTACTAGCATGGTTAGCACTTTATTCAAGCTCTTTATCAGAATTACTTGCAACTTTTTCCCGCTCTTTCTCTTTTGCTTCGATAAGCTTTTTTGAAAGTTTTATTGGCTTTTTACCACCAGCTAATTTTAATGGGAAAACCCACATTTCCCTTAATGCTTTATCCTCATCAAACTGTTCTTCTTGGTATGGGTTTCCAGCGAGAACCACTTTACCCATAAAGATGTATTCGTTTGGTCTAAGAACTTCTAATAGATAGAGAGAGATCTATACCATTTGTATTTGATTCAGCCAGTGTCCTATTTTGATGAAATGAATAGGTTTTGGTCTCCCTTCTTTCCCATTCCAGCGTAACAAAAAATAGTACATTCCCATCTATCCTCGTATAACTGAGTATGGTCAGATACTAGGACTAGTGTATTTGTTTGAAGTGACCTCCTCATTCCCATATAAATAGTGCTTTTAAATTGGCCAGCTATCTCTTGATTAGTTAAAGTCATTCCTACTTTTAATCCAGGATTAAAGCCCAACCTGATTAACCACTAGGCAATAAACATGATTTATAAAATATTTGAAAAATTTTTATTTTATGTTAATTTGTAAATATATGTAGTTTTATGTTTTGAATAAAATCATCGGAGGATAACATGCCAATAGACCAAACGTTTATTAATGACTATAAATCTTCTTTGGAAGATTACTTAGGTTTAGAATTTGACATTGAAATTGATAATAGCGAAGGTGCCACTGCCTTTGCGGTAGAAATTAACAATATTGATGAGGAAGTACTATCAGTTAATGAAGAATTAATCAATAGTACAATTACAGATATGCTAAATTCATTATTAACCTTCTATTCTTCTCATAAGGACTTAAAATTCAAGCCGATATATAGCTCAGTATTAATAGAGGAGCTAGTTCATAACACTATTGATAATAGTTCAAATGTTCAGTTGGCTAATTTTTTAGAAGACCTAAAACGTATTAGTGTAAAGACTTATGAAACTGAATCAACTTCAATGGGGTTTATTGTAATCAAGGAAGACTTAAATAATATTAAGGATGTATTGGCAAACTTAGATATTGAATTTATTGATTATAATTCTGCTTTTAATATAAGAGAAGTAGAAAAAGATAAGCAGGTTTTTAAGTTAGTTGACTCTTTATCCCTTGTATACGTAGTAAATCACAATTACGAAATCATTGGCTTAGGTAAGAAGATGAAAGGAAAAAAAAGTATTTTTGATATTATGATGAACAGGCATAGAAAGCATGATGAGTTATTATTAAAGTATAGTGCATACAGCTACTTCATATCTAACTCAAACGCTAACTTGGAAGGGGAAGAAAAACTTAAAAAATGGAAGAATACACTTACGAAACTTGAAACTTACATTCTAGAAAAAGTCAACCAATTCAATAATTCCTATAATGATATTTCTGATTTAATAGATGACTTTCATGATGGGAAACTAGATGAGAAGAGCTATGAGTCAATCAGAAAAGAGTTGGAGATATACTTAATATACTTTAACAAAACAGAGCTACGAAGGATTGGAGCATTAGAAGAAATAAACTCATTCTTATCAGACCTTAAAGATTTTACTGATAGAGATAGAAATAACTTAAAGTTAAGAAATATAATTGATTTTGTTTATATAAAAGATAAACAATTAAACTGGAGTATTACTCCAAATTTGATAATCAACTTTAATAATGGTAAATGGAAACTGAAAAATTACGCCATTCTTTCTAACATAATTGCAAATTACATTATAAGGCAGTATAGTCCTAAGAACCTCCCTTATGATAAAGAAATTAGATCACTACTCAGAACCATAAGCTTTTCTATTTCAAGAGTTCTTGATTTATTTTCGAGTATTAAATCATTATCAAGTCAAAATAAAGGTGCTTTGATAGTTTTACTAAATAGAACAACCTCAAACAAATCTACAATTTATAAAGGTCTTCTAAAAGAAGGAAAGCTAACTACTGGAGATAATAATAGGATAATTCAAACTCCTTCTAGTAATCCAATTAACATAAGAAGTTGTGATTCCTATATGTTTGAATTATTAGCATCCATCGATGGGGCAATATTATTAGATAGTTACTTCAATTTATTATCTTACGGTGAAATAATTAATAATAATATAAATCAAGCTAATAGTAAAATACAATTTAGAGGAGCACGCACAACAGCAGCTATGAATGCATCTAAGTTTGGATTAGCAATTAAAGTTTCAGAAGATGGGGATATTAGTGTCTTTGAAGATGGGACGCTATTAATGACCATATAAGAGGAGGTTGAGATATACTAAAATCACTTCTTTCAAACCGAATGATTGTAAATAAATTACCAGAATATAAACAATAGAAAAACCGAACTTTTAGATATTTTATTATAGTATCTAAATTAAAGTTCGGTTTTCGTTTTTTTGTGGACCTAGTTTATTCCAATTCTTTTTCAAACAAAAATTAAAGAACGTTATTCCCGCTCTCATATAAGCATTTATTGAAGAAGTAGCTCGGATATTCTTAAGCATATATTCAATCCAATTCTCAACCTCTTCTGTCTTATTTGTTCTAACGGTAGCCATTGATACTTCCAATTCATGAAATGCTCTAAATAATCCTTTACTCTCCTTGTCGTAAAACTTAACTGAATCTGATGAAAGTCCTTTTATCGTACAATGCTTAAAAACTATTCTCACACCGTCTGAAAGTCTATTTATTTCTGCTCTTCCTTTGGCACTAGCGTATTTAATACCTTGCTGCTGCTTTTCTACTTGCTATGTTTATTCCTCCCACTGCGTGTTATTCGTTGCGTGGTATAAACAATTTAAAAGCACCCAAACAACTGAAGCAAAAAAAGACCCCATGTCCGCTGATAAACTCAACAAACACCAGGTCTTTGGTACGCCCTCGGAGGGAATCGAACCCCCATTTTAAGAACCGGAATCTTACGTGCTATCCGTTGCACCACGAGGGCATGAAATAAATAACCGTCACGAATATATATTATAAGCCAGATATTACTTGTTTGCAATAGATATTATCGTTTACGTCTTTTTAAGATTTCTTTTTAATATCCTTTAAAAGGGTGTTCAGTAATTTCTTTAAAGTAAAAATCAATCTCTATAAGAATTTTTTACTGTTGTACATCCTTTTACAAAACCACAGAGTGGATTGAAGCGGAAGGCACTTGACTCCTGCGGGAAAAGCGGGAAAGTTGAGACCCCACAGGGCAGCGCCCGAGGAGGCTCAACTCACGCCCCGCGGAAAGCAAGTGCCTGCAGCGAAAAGGAACGGTCATTATTTTCACCTTATGCTCCTTTTAGAGTAGAATCCCTTTTAATCAAGTTAATTATGGAACTTACCCCAGCTGCCAACCATAAACTTTACAAACACCCGCCCGTTTAAAAAAGGTATGAATGGGTATCATGTAGAAAGGATTTATATACAGGGTAAATAAGGAAGCATTAAGTTTGACCTTTATTGACCATGGGTGTATGATAACAGTACAAAGTGAATAAGTAACTCTAAAAAAATAAAAGATATCTAAGGAGGAACGAGGATGAATTTAATTCCTACAGTTATTGAACAAACAAACCGCGGTGAACGTGCGTATGACATTTATTCACGTTTATTGAAAGACCGTGTCATCATGCTTGGAAGCGGCATTGACGACAATGTGGCGAACTCCATTGTAGCACAGCTTCTTTTCCTTGAATCTGAAAACCCGGAGAAGGATATCTCAATCTACATAAACTCTCCTGGCGGAAGCATCACGGCAGGTATGGCTATTTACGATACGATTCAATACATCAAGCCTGATGTTCAAACGATCTGTATCGGTATGGCGGCTTCAATGGGAGCGTTCCTTCTTGCAGCTGGAGCAAAAGGCAAGCGCCTAGCCCTTCCTAACGCCGAAGTGATGATTCACCAACCACTTGGTGGTGCTCAAGGTCAGGCGACAGAAATTGAAATCGCTGCAAAGCGTATTCTATTCCTTCGTGAAAAACTGAATCAAATCCTTGCTGATCGCACTGGTCAACCTCTTGAAGTAATTTCAAAAGATACAGACCGCGATAACTTCATGACAGCTGAAAGAGCGCTTGAATACGGATTGATCGACCGCATCATCACTCGTAACGAAATGGATAACAATAAATAATGACCAAATAAACCCCCTTCCCGGACTCCGGAAAGGGGGTTTTTAGTTGGCTCTAATTCAATCGCTTTTCCTCAACCGGTACTAGAATCTCCCCGTTCATCCCTTTTTTCAACAACAGATGTAAAATCGTTTTGGACAGCCTGCTGGGATGATATGGTTTGACTAAATAATCATTGGCTCCAAGCGTGAGTCCTTTTTCTTTTTCATCCAGAGCGGAAGAAATGATAATGGGTATTTGGGCAAGTTCGTGGTCCGATTTCATTTTCTCAAGTACATCCCATCCCGACATGCTTCCTTCAAGCATGATGTCCAGAACGACGGCATCGGGTTTCTCTTCCCGCATGTTGGTTAAAGCTTCAGCACCTGAAGCTTTATGCAGCACCTTGAACCCACTGTCGGAAAGTTCGGCTTTGAGTAAGGATGCAAGATTGATATCATCTTCAATGACAATGATGTTCATCCCGTCACCGCATTGGTCATCTTCTTTGAAGGTTTCGATGGTCACGATCGGCAGCCGCACGGTGAATAGACTCCCTTTCCCCTCTTCTGAAAAAACGGTGATGTTGCCTTCATGGGTTTCAATGATTTCCTTCACGATGGTCAGACCCAATCCGGTACCGCCGATTCTTCTCTGATCGGAGTTGTCGACCCGGTAGAACTTGGTGAAGAGATTTGGAATTGCGTCCTGTGGTATACCGAGGCCCTCATCCCGGATATCGATGAGAATGCTCTCCTCTCCTTCGCGGAATCGGATGGTTATGGTACCCCCATCAGGAGAATATTTGATGGCATTGCTGATAAGATTGGTGAATGCCTGTGACAACTTATCCCGGTCCCCAAGGACGATCGTGCAGTCCGTCTCCCTTGCGATATTGAAAGAGTGATGGGGCGCATTGACCCTTTGGGTATCGATCACCTGTTGAATGAGCGGGACGACATCTTCGAATTTTTTATCGAAAGTCTGGCGTCCGGACTCCATGCGCTGCACATCCAGGAAGTCGTTGATAAGGGATGTTAACCGCTTTGCTTCCTGATAGATCGTCGTTAAGTATTTCTTCGTCCGTTCAGGCTTTAAGTCTTTTGTCAGCATTAGTTCCGTAAATCCAAGCACGCTTGATAGAGGGGTCCGAAGTTCATGGCTGACGGTGCTGACAAACTCCGATTTCATTTGATCGACTTCGAATTCTTTCGTGATATTCCGATGAACAAAGATCGTGCCTATCTGCTCTTCCCCACGATAGAGGGACTCAGAATACACCTGGAATACTTCTTTACTATCAACCAAGTGATAGGTAAGGAGCTGTTTACTTTTCTTTCCCTCCTTCACAATGGTTTCATAATACTCATCCAGTTTCTCTTTGTCTTCCACTTGATCAATCAGTGCCTGCTTCCAGGTTTGATAGCATGACTGTTGAAGTTCGTCAATCTCACCCTTGACCAGAGATGACAATTTCTTATTCATTAATAAGTTGTTTCCATCTTTACCGATGAGTTGTATCCCCTCTTGAATGTTGTTAAGGATGTCCTGCGTTAATTGACGGTTCGTCTCGGACTCTTCAAAAAGGGTGATCTTTTGCAAGGAGATGGAGATTTGCTTTGTCAGACTCGTGTATTCAGCCAGTTCCTGCTTATTGAAATCATTTCCGAAACGGCTGAATACCATGATGGCTTCCACCTGTTGATCGATGGAAAGGACGGGTAAGAATAAGTCATACGAGTAGAGGGTCTCTTCATGATACCCTTTCTCGGACGGAACCATTTCCCTTTTAAGTGTGAAAGGCTCCCTCGAATCAAATAATCGCTGATGGATACCGTTATAAATGTACGTCAAGAACTGTTCAGCACCATTTTTCGATATTCCATATGCCGCATTGGACTTTTGGTCATCCATGAGGACGATCATCCCCCTTGAGGCCCCCATCACGTGACTCATGCTTTTCACGATACTTTCCAGTACCTCCTGCTTGTTAAGGGAGCTCGAAATCCCATGTATGAATTCATTCCGTCTCTCCAGTTGCGACTCTCTGTTCTTTGTCATCGTCAGCAGGTGCTCGAGTTCCGACTGCTGGGATTCAAGCTCATCCTGTTGAGCCTGCAGTTCTTCATTCTGAGCCAGGAGATGCTCTTCCTTTTCCTGGATTTTATAAATCATCTTTTCGAATGCCCTGGACATCTTACCGATTTCATCTTTCCTCTTATTTTCAAACGACCATTGCTGGTATGCTTCGTTTTCAGCAATGTGTTCGGCAGCGGACGCCACTTGATCAAGGGGATGACCGATTTGTTTTGCAATCAATCTCATCAATCTCATCAGAACCACGAGCATAAGAAAAATAAAGATGACAAAGGCTGATTGACTTAAAGACTCTTTTCGTTTCAACTCATCATACGCACTTCGTTTGCTTTGTTCAATGGAATCCGCATACCCATTGAGCTGGGTTTGAAAGGTTTCGATTGTGGCCGTTGCCCCGTCAGCCGAAGCTTCTTTCACTGCCTCTATATTCCCCTCTTCGAAATCTTGGATGATCGGCGGGACCATATCCTTAAAATACAGGTTGGAAAACTCCTCCACATCTTTGTAGAAGCGTTGATCTTCAGGTTCTGTTTCCAGCTCTTTTAATTTTTTTAACGTATCATCGACTTTTTTCTCTTGATCAAAAATACTTTCCTTAAATTCCTGTCTACCAAATGCAAGGTATCCCCTCGCATCGAAGAACGCTTTTTGAAATCCTCTGTCCAATTGCTCAGCCAGATCTTCTTTTTGGTTCAGGGAATTTCTCTTAACCTGGTACTCATTTGTAATGGATTGATCATATAGAAACAAACAGGCTGCCCCGATGAAGAAGATGGCAATGAAACCACTCATCAATCCGATGAATTGATTACGTAAGCTCGTTTGAAAAAACTCTTTAATTCTCTTCATTCAATATGTCCTCGATCCGCTGAACAAGCTCTGCAGGACTATATGGTTTGGCAATGAAATAGTCTGCTCCGGATTTCAATACGAGGTCTCTATCCGCCTGCTGGCTCTTTGCAGATACCATCATGATTTTCACCGAACCCTTTTCAGGGGAGTTCCTGACTTTTTCAATTACTTCGAGTCCTGTGTATAAAGGCATCATGTAGTCAAGAAGAATGAGATCATAGTCATTTTTCATGATGGAATCGATTGCTTCCTGACCGTCTACTGCTTCATCAAGTTCGTGTCCTTCGTCTTCGAGTGTATCCACCATCAGCATCCGGAGCACTTCTTCATCTTCCGCTATTAGAATTCTCGCCATCGGTTATTCCCCTTCTTTCTCAAAAGCTTCTTTCATTTCATAGTAGGACTGCTTCAATCTCTCATGAGAAGCTGGCAGATCCCATGTATCCCAGGAGTATGGATAAAATTGTGCAGGATTGATGAACCCGTTCTCACCCTGTGAAGGATATGAAAATACGTTTTCTCCATCGGTTTCATATAAACCGATCTTAATGGATTCAAGAGTGATTGAGCTTTGCAGGCCATTTCCTGACCAGATATCCCCCATTGCTTCCTTGAGGCTTGGATCTTTTATGTTAAGAAGCTGCCAGGGAATACGGATTTCATATCGACCCGAATTGACACTGATATCCGTTAAAGAATCATACGCTTCATCCTGTGGGTTTGATGTTCCGAACTTGAGAATGCCGGTTTCATAGGATTGAAACGGGATCTTTTCCCCTTCTACGTCCAGTGATTTATTCAACGTTAACCGGATTGGATGATACGTCCCGTTGTTTTTCACGTTGGCATATGTCTCTTCTTCTATCATGTTGAGCACATGACCATATTGATAATGATGGGTGTCATAATAACTGTCGATCCACAAGCGTGCTTCCTTCGTGCCCTTTATGTGAAGAGCAAAGTCCACCCCTTTTGTGGAAACACCCTTCACATCCGGAATCGTGGATTGACCCTGATTCTCTATCGTATCGAATAAAAGGTACGTGTCTTTCCCTTCCGAAATACGGTTTGAATCAATTCGGACATACACAAAACGTTCATCACTCGTTACATACATACTGTGTCCATCCTCATCAAAAGCAGGTTCGATCCCATTGAAGGTCCAATCCAGAGGTCTCCCGTCCACATGAATCATGGATGTCCCGCTTTCTCCAGGATCGAAGCTCACCATCCCAAACTGCTGCTCATTCGTTTGGGCGTTTTGCCAGAACGGCCGTCTGTCCGGATTGTCATAGTCCATCGTGTTCCAAGTTCGCTTGAACCACTCATCCTGCCAGGCAAAGACCATCCCACCTGCCATTTTCTCTTCCACGATATCTTCGAATAACTTGCGGTCTAATTCACCCTGTTCTTTTTCGGAATGATTTCCCTGATCCATGCCGTAGACGTTTTTATGGGTAAGGCCACGTGACCCCGGGACACCGAATTCCGCTACGACTAATGGCATGGAGTGCGCCTTTTTCATGTCATGTAAATAGCCGGCGTAATTATTCTTTTCACCGCGATGATCGATATAATCAATATAACGCTGTTCATAGTTCAAAAAATCAGGGTAATACGGGTAGATATGATAGGAAGCGAATAAACCGGTTTTCAGTTTGTCGGTCCCCTTCATGACGTTCGGATCGACCGATACCATGTCTTCCTTCTCCAGGGGTTCACTCGGATGATCCAACAGATCGGTGGTCACCCAGTTTGTGAAGCTGACCGGCCTTTGCCACTGATACGTTTCGGTTTCATACTTGATCCCTTCATCCATTCTCTCTGTCAGCCATATTTCAAACGGCTGCGCCTCTTCCGTTTCAATGTATTCACCCTTGAAGTCCTGGAGTCCTTTATGTTTTTCATTTGTCGCAAGGACCACTTCGGGATCCCACTCGACCCCAAAGACCCACCCAAGAACATAAAGGGATATATCGTAGGTGTACGATCCCGACGCATGGCCTTTTCGTTCGGGAATTTCAGCGTTTCCGTGAACGAGATCGATGGTCTTTTTAATTTCTGACGCAAATTCGTCTGTGTTTTCTTTTGCAAAGGCATCTTCGGATTTTAAGAAAATCTCTTCATTGACCCACACGCCATGGAATAAATACAACGGCTTATCTGCCATCTCATTGTATTCGTAAAACGCTTCATAAAATGCTGGAGGATGGATCGTGTAAATCCGGAGTGCATTGGCATTCATGGCTCCAATCTGCTTGAACCATCTCATATATTCCTCTTTTGAGATTGCGGTTTCACCTGGAAAGGAACCAGGCCTTGCGATTCCCATATTCACCCCTTTAATAAGGAGGTCTTCCCATTTTCCATCCTTCTTCACTTGAATATAGTCACGGCCGGTCTTCCCTGCAAGCTGCACACCATTTTCTTTCGTGGCTTCGACGGTTTCCTTTTTCTTATCGTCTCCACCCTTTTGGATATCCTCAAGGATCGCCTTCATCATCGGATTATAAGCCTTCCAGTAAAATTGGGAGGAGTCATCCGGTTTGGATGACCCTGTCCACTTTCTCCAAGAAGGAAATCCGACGGTTTGATACAAATCGGGTACATCTGCCTGATCTGCATAATCCCCACTGAAATAGTATGTGTCGTATTGACGGTTTTGTCCGTGCACGACAGCCGGGAACGTAACAGGAAGATCCAAGGCTTTCAACATGTCTTTTCCGCTCTTTGACATTGACAGCGTATAGTTGGCGACGACCTCATCCGGATTAATCGCTTCCACGATATCAAACCAGTAAGAATAAGGGGTGTTGATTTCTTCGCCGATTAACTCTTCACCACGAGGCGTAGTGGAAAAAACCACTCTCTTCTCCCCGATGTCTTCCTTATCCAACACGACCAGACGATCATTTTCGTCCACCAATACATACCCTGGACCTTTGAAGTGATAGGTTTTATCATACTGCTTCTCGTAGTTGCCCCTTACCCATTGAGGCACTTCGCTGTTTTCCAGTTTAGGGAAATACCTTCCGATCCAGCCCGACCATTCCAGATTGAATAGGGAATAGAACTTCCTCCGGGTTTCTTCCTCAGTAGGTTGGGCCATGGAATTGAACTCGGCGATCAATGTTTTCCCATCCTTCATCGCCATGTCTCTTAATGCGTCCATATCCTGATCGCTCAAGCCTCCGTACAGTTTACTAGACCGCTTGCCCGATACATTTTTATTATGAAACTCTTCTTCATACACCCCATATGTATCGGCTATGTAGACCGCATCATACTTCTCGGTGGATGAGGGAATATTTTTCACATCGAAGGTTTGATCCTTTTCCGGAACAAACCCAATATAATCTCTCTTTAGATCATAAGGTTTCCCGTTTGATTGAACATATTTCTGTTGATTTAACAGCCACATAAGACCTTTATGTTCGCGATAAGTAGTGTCCGGCACTGTTTTATCAATGATCAGCACATCCAAGTTCTGTTCCTTTTTGAGCTGCCACAGCCAAAAAGGGGCTGACACCAAAAGGACGATGCTCACGATGAACAAGAGAAACGAATAGGATTTCAGCTTTGTCATTTCGATACTCCTTTTCTCGCCATTTCTCCCCAGCCCCTCTTCTTACGGATCACGTCCAAGATCCCTTCACATCTCCAGAAGACGGTCAACGGGCGGTACCATAACGTCTCGGTCAATGAATAGACGAAAAGTCTTCCGATATCGGTTGCTTTCGGGAACTTCCGGACGGACCATTCTTCCAGGAGGACCGCAGCCATGGACAAAACCGACCCATAAAGGATGGATAATAAGAATAATAGAATGGCAAATTCCAGATATACTCCGCCAAGAAAGATGGAAACAATCATGATGACGTATCCCATCAATTCAACGACCGGGCCAAGAAATTCAATGATTAAAAAATAAGGCATGGAAATCATCCCTATTGATCCGTACTTCGGGTTGAACAGGAGCTTTCGGTGGATCCAGAGGCTTTCAAACAAGCCCCGATGCCATCTGCTCCGTTGTCGACGTAAATATTTCAAGGATTCCGGTGCTTCTGTCCAGCTTACCGGATCCGGCACATAGACGATTTTTTTATCGGCTTTTTGTTCTTTTACATAACGGTGAAGCCTGACAACGAGCTCCATATCCTCTCCCACTGTATGAGAATATCCACCCGCATCGACGACCCAGCGTTTCGAGAATACGCCGAAAGCACCCGATACGATCAGGAGAAGATTATGACGGCTTAAGCCGATCCTTCCCATAAGGAATGCCCTTAAGTATTCGATCACCTGCATAATGACAAGGGGGGACCTAGACAAACCGACCTTCACGATTTCCCCGCTTTCAATTTCGCATCCATTTGCGATACGGATACTCCCTCCGGAGGCGATGACCTCTCCATCGGATTCGACGATCGGTTTCATCACTTTGAGGAAAGCGGTCCGTTCGAGAACCGAGTCTCCATCAATGGAGCAGAAATAAGGGAAGTTCGATACATTGATCCCGGCATTCAAAGCATCCGCCTTACCGCCGTTTTCCTTATCGATCACCAATAAATTTTTATAAAGCTTCGACTGATACACACCCTTCACCGGCTGTGTTTCCAGCTGCTGGCGAATCACCCATTTGATTTTCACCAACTGAAAGGTTTCTACGAGTTTCTCCATGGAATCATCCGTGGAGCCATCGTTCACGATGATGATTTCGTATTCGGGGTATTCAATGCTCAATAATGACCTTACCGTCGCCATGATGCCGACAGATTCATTGTAAGCGGGGACCAGTATGGAAACCGGCTTCGTCTGATGGAGGTGTAAAAGCTCTTCATACGGCTCCCACTCGTCGAGTCCATAGGTTTTCCTTAATTGAAAAAGGGAGATCACGAGGAGAATCGTATAAAACGAGACGACGAGAATCATATAAAGGAGAACGAACCATCCAATGGAAATCAAGATGCTCCCCCAATCTATCGCATTCATGAGACCGCCTCCCTTTCCAGCCACTGTTCGGCCATATCCCTTGCATACCCATCTTCCGCATACACGGCAATTTCCCTTAACACTGCTTCTCCATTTTCCAGCCGCAAAAGGGATTGAGCTGCCTGGGAGCGAACATAAAAGGACGGGTCGCTCATAAGTGCCTGTAAGGCAGGACTCAGCTCCGTGGAACGGATGTATTCACATGCTTTAATCGCCATCAGCCGCTCCTGCCATGAGTATGCGCGTAAATGAACGGAAAGGGTCGGTATATCAAGGTAGAACTCCATCCCCACCACTGCCTTTAAAGCACGGATCCTGAGTTCAGAAGCACCCGTGTCCAGTAAACGCTTAAGGAACGAAACATGTTCCATTCGGTTTTTCACCCCGATCGAATCGATGATGGCAAACTTCATGACCTCAGGCAGTTCCTCAAAGGCAGAGACCAATGGCCGGAACTGATCTTCCCTGAACGAATGAAACAGGAGACTGTATTCAAACTCCGTCAACTCATACTTCGTGTCTTTCAGCCTTTCAACCAGATTCTTCTCACCAAACAGCACGGCGATTTTAAGCAGCTGCAATTCTTCTGCTTTGCTGACCTTTTTTGAACCGTGTAGTTTTTTTAACGGCTCCACCATACTCTTCATCTTAAAATCCTGTATCCAGTAAAGGGCGTTCATCCGGATACTCCATCTTCTGTGTCCAAGCTGAGACAGGATAAACGGTTGAAAGTGATCTTCTGCAAATCCTTGTAAACGTTCCTGTATGTCTTCCGAGGCAAACATTTTTGAAAAACCTGCAAGTAACTCGACAAGCGCCCTTGTCTGCAGGGGAGAACGTACCGTTAACCCCTCTGCCTCCCCTCCTTCTTGCAGGAAGTGAAAGAGTGGCAACTGATATTCTTCTTTTAATTCGTCAATCTGCTTCCGATTTTTATTATCGTTCACTTTTTTGATCATCAAATACAGACAAAGTCCCGATAATATGACCAGCAGAACGACCAGCACAACAGTAAAATAAAAAAGTTCCCGGGAGTACACTTTATCTCATCCTTCTTAGCATTTGACCTAAACGGGCCTCAAGCTCCAATAGTTTAAATGGTTTCGTCATATAGTCATCGGCTCCGAGCTGAAGGGATCTTGAAATGTCCCTTTCACTTTTCCGGGAGGTAAGCATGAGTACTTTGTAGCGATCCGAATCACTTCTTGAGCGAATCTGCTCCAGTACTTCCAGGCCGTCCATCTTCGGCATCACCCCGTCCAAAATCACGAGACAAGGATTTCCCTCATGCCAATCCGAGCCTATAAAAGCAGACCCGTCTTTAAATGTGTGAATATCATACTGAATATGCTCCTCTGCTGGCAGTTTCGACACGATATCCTTCATCACCGTCCGAATGATCGGGTCATCATCGACAATCGCAATCTTCATGATTTTGTGAGGGGTATGCTCCCTTGCCTTCCCATCCATCTTCACGAGATTCCTGCCGCTGCTTTTCGCCTCATAAAGGGCATTATCCGCAAGCTTAAGCCATGTATCAAATGGCTTCGTAGGATCAGCGATTTCTGCCACGCCTGCCGAAAAGGTACACGAAAAGGCAGGATTTTCCTGGAACACCATTTGACTGAACCTCTTACGTATATCATCGGCAAATGAGCACGCTTCTTTTATAGATGTATGAGGGAACAGGATGACAAACTCTTCGCCCCCAAAGCGAAAAACCGTGTCCTGAATCCTCGTTTCGGACTTGAGGAGTGAGGCAAATTCCTTCAGCACCCGATCTCCCATCAGGTGTCCGTACCGGTCGTTCACCCCTTTGAAATGGTCCAGATCAAGGACGGCTACACAATAGGAATCACCCCTGCGAACCCAGTCGCTTTGTACCTGCGCATACGCCTGACCCAAGTATTTACGGTTATAAACCAGTGTCAATTCATCGATCAGTACAAGCTCTTCCATTTGCTTCTTCCGTTCCATCTGCCTTTTCACCCGCACGGTGAACTCATCAAGTTCAAATGGCTTGGCTATGAAATCATCCGCCCCCATCTGATAGCTTTTCATCCGGACTTCCTTACTGTTTTCCACACTTACCATGACCGTTGGAATGAATTGCTGTTTCAGCTTTTTCTTAAAAAAGTCCAGTACTTCGAATCCACTCGTCCCATCCATATGAATATCGATGATCGCACAGTCCGGCCTCACATCATAGTACGACATAATGGCCTTCTCGGGATTAGCGATAGGAACGACATACCACCCGATCTTCTCCAATTCCTCTTTCATGTACATGAGGAAAGACGTATCATCATCTATGAGTAACACAACAGGTTCTTCCCCATCCCTGCTTTGCTTGCCCGGGAATACCTCGATCGATTCCTCCTCATAGTGGTAGCAGTATTGAATGATTTCAAACAGTTCTTCCTTCACTTCTGAGATCGTCCACATACGCTCATCTTCTTCATTATGGTGGTCCATCAGTTCACGGGCGCTCTCCCCGATGTTATGTAAGCCCAGTACTGAGGCAGACCCCGCCATGGAGTGAATGAAGCGGTACACCTCTTCATGGGGGATGGAGGCGGCCGCCTCCCACTCTTCCAATTTTTTTCGAATATTATTAAAGAAATGCTTTGTATATTTTTCCATAGGGCATCGTCTTCCTTTGTCGTATACTTCGCACTGAATGTTCCCAAACTCATTTCATTATACTCTCGTATTCTCTCGTTTAATAGGTGAGGGATGGAAATATTTTGTGTCTTTATCTCTATTTTTTTAAATAACCTGAAAAGTTTAATGTAACAAAAAAGGGGAGACACATCTATCTACAATGTGAAATAAATGGAAAAAGGTTCGAAAGAATTAGTTGTTGCCTCATGACTGGAACCGGAAAAAGCCCATAAAAAAACCGATGACCACTCCCTGGTCATCGGTTTTGTGTGAAGTTGGTGTTACGCTTCTTTTTGAACGAATCCTTCAAGGGCTACAAGCGCTTCTTCTTCGTCGCTTCCATCCGCAACCAATGTGACGGCAGAGCCCGTGGAGATCGCCAGACTCATCAAGCCCATGATGCTTTTGGCATTGACCTTCTTCCCGTCCTTCTCCAAGAAGATTTCAGATGAGAAACGGTTTGCCTCCTGTACGAATAATGCCGCCGGTCGCGCCTGAAGGCCCGTCTTCAATTTCACTTCTACTTGTTTTTCCACCATAATCATTTCTCTCCCCTTTGTCCTTAATTAGGTATTGAGCTTTTCTCCCGCTCGTAACTTGTCTGCCAGCTGATCAATTTTTCGTAAACGGTGATTGATTCCTGATTTACTGATCGTGCCGCCTGACACCATTTCCCCCAGTTCTTTCAACGTGACATCCTGATAGTTCACTCGAAGCTCTGCTATCTCCCTTAGTTTATCGGGTAAAACCTGTAATCCTACATGCCTTTCGATAAACTTGATGTTTTCTACCTGTCTCAAGGCAGCACCGATGGTTTTATTCAAGTTAGCCGTCTCGCAATTCACCAGACGATTAACGGAATTCCTCATATCACGGACGATCCGTACATCCTCAAATCGGAGCAGGGCGTTGTGTGCCCCTATGATATTCAGGAACTCCGTGATCTTCTCCGCTTCCTTCAAATACGTAATGAAGCCTTTTTTTCGTTCAAGGGTCTTACTGTTCAAGCCAAAGGAATTCATCAGCTCGGACAACGCCTCGTTGTGTTCAGAATAAAGAGAAAAGATTTCTAAATGATACGATGATGTTTCCGGATTGTTGACCGATCCGCCAGCAAGGAACGCTCCCCTTAGGTACGAGCGCCTGCAGCATTTCTTCTTGATCAGGTCTTCCGCTATATTATGGATAAAGGTGAAATGTTCACCCAGTATTTTCAAGTCCTCGAGGATCATCTTTGTATCTTCTTTGATTCGTACAATGTACACATTGTTTTTCTTCAGCCGCATTTTCTTCCGTACCAGAAGCTCTACCGGGGTGTCGTACCCTTTTTTGATCAGTGTATAGATTCTTCTGGCAATGGCGGCGTTTTCGGTTTGAATATTGACGACGAGCATTTGATTCGAGAAGGACAATGAACCATTCATGCGAATCAATGCGGAAAGCTCTGCACTTGCACAGCAGTCCTTGACTTCAATATTGGTCAGTTCTTTTTTTGTTTCAGACGCAAACGACATCCCCATCACCTCCTAGCAAACGCTTGCACAACCTTATACACAAGAAATTTTCGTTGTATATCAGTTGGTTGAATCTTTCAAATAAGAATAAATAATATCCGCGACCTTCTCTGTGTTATGACGAACGAGATGATTGTCATAGGAAAGGATCTCTTCTGCAATCACTTCCAAGCCCATGGATTTTAATTTATCCACATCGAAATGAACGGGGCTCGCCTGCTCTTCATTATATCTTTCCTGTACCTCTTTTGGCACCTGTTTCTTGTTCACCAAGATATAATCAATGCTCGGGGTTTCCAGATGATCGTATAACGCCTTCACGTGGTCGCTTGCTGAATAATCCAGGGTTTCCCCTGCCTGGGTCATGATATTGCAAATATACATCTTCTTGGCTTCCGCTTGGCAGACGGCTTCGCCAATTCCGGGAACAAGAAGATTCGGTAAGATACTAGTATATAGGCTTCCCGGTCCCATCACAATTAAATCGGCTTCTTTGATAGCCCGTAACGTTTCACCTAATGCCTTGATGCTGTCCGGCTTCAGAAAGACACGCTTGATTTTCTTTCCGGCTTTCGGAATGGCGGATTCCCCCGTGACGATCGTTCCATCTTCCATTTCAGCCTTCAGGATGACACTTTGATTCGCCGACGGAAGCACCTTGCCCTTCACATTCAATACCCTGCTCATTTCCTGGATCGCATGGACAAAGTCACCTGTAATAGAAGCAAGGGCTGCAATGATCAAGTTCCCGAGGGCATGACCGGAAAGTTCATTCGTCGTTTCAAAACGATGCTGAAACATTTGTTCAACCAGTGGCTCTACTTCAGAAAGGGCAGCAAGGACATTCCGTATATCTCCTGGAGGCGGAATATCCAAACTGTCCCGCAAACGGCCGGAACTGCCACCGTCATCTGCGACGGTGACGATGGCCGATATATCAATCGGGTGTCGCTTCAATCCCCTGAGGAGGACCGGCAGGCCGGTCCCTCCCCCGATCACGACGACCTTGGGTGTATGTGTCATGTTGTTAGACCCTTTCTCTTCTGAATGTCTCGATGAGAAATTTTCGTTTGGTAGTCTTTTTCAAAATGATGTCCAAGATACTCTGCCAGCGCAACGGAACGATGCTGTCCGCCCGTACATCCGATGGCCACGACAAGCTGACTTTTGCCTTCACGCTTGTATTGGGGAAGCATGAACGAGAGTAAATCGGTTACCTTTTCGATGAATTTATTCGTCTCATTCCATTTCAACACATAGGTCGATACCTCTTCATCCAATCCCGTTTTCGGCCTCATATGATCGATATAATGGGGGTTTGGAAGGAAGCGTACATCAAACACCAGATCGGCATCGATGGGAATACCGTGTTTGAAACCGAAGGATACGACGTTCACCGTGAAGATCGTTTTCTTGTTCACCGAGAATTCCGTTAAAATCTTTTCCCTAAGTTCTCTTGGCTTCATGGTGGAAGTATTGTAGATCAGCTGGGCACGCCCCTTTAATTCCTCGAGCAGCTCCCTTTCCTGTCGGATGCCTTCAAGAGGCAGGCCTGATGGCGCCAATGGATGTGAACGGCGTGTTTCCTTGTACCGTCTGACCAGGGATGAATCATCTGCGTCAAGGTAAAGGATCTGGGGTGATACCCATGACGTTTCCGCCAGTTCATCCAATGCTTTAAATAGATGATCGAAGAATTCCCTTCCCCTGAGGTCCATGACAAGGGCGACCTTATTCATTTTATTACCGGACTCTTTCATCAGTTCCAAAAATTTTGGAAGAAGAGTGGGCGGCAGATTGTCCACACAGAAGAATCCTAAATCCTCAAAGCTTTGAATGGCAACGGTTTTGCCAGCTCCGGACATACCCGTTATGATGACCAATTGAACATCGTTTGTCGAACCTGTACTCATGCTCTTCCCCCGCTTTTATCGTAATATTCTATATAAAAAGTTCGTTGTTTAACTTGGATCCAGTCGATAAGATAATAATTTAAAATCAGGAGTATAGGTGAATGTTCCATAAATCGTATTCTTTCCGTGCAATAGATAATCCAGAATATGATAATCTCCTTCAGCCATCGGTAAATTCTTGATGTCTTCAATCGGATGCCATTTAATCTTACCTTCTGCTGATTCCTGAAGATTGACTCCATCCGCCTCTGTTGCGAAAAAAGAAAACATCATCCACTCCGAAACGATTTGATCACCGTCTTTAATAATGAACGTAAAGACGCCTTTCAAATCAGGATTCTTTAAATAAATGCCAGTTTCCTCACGATATTCCCGGATGACGGCATCCCTGATCGATTCACCGGACTCCATCTTCCCGCCCGGGGCGACCCACCAGTTCCTTCTTGGCTTTTGGAGAAGGAGCACTTTGTCCCCATCCAGATATAAACAATTTGTGACACGTTGCACTACCTTCACCTCAATCTTGATGATTCGGGAGCGATGCATCAGTCCCGATTACAGTCAACTTCATTCCTTACATTATACTATGATTGCAGACAAGCTACAATGTCTCCGCCTGCAGGAAACCGTGTCGATTATCATCGAAAGATATTGGGACAGGTTTTGACATGTTGAGGAGTCTGCAAATGATTGGTACAGGTATACCCCACACACTATAACAGAAAAAAAAGCAAAAAAAATAGACACAGGCGATTCCTGTGTCATCTACGGGATTTATTACTTAAAAGGGGGTCAATTTCTTATTATCTATATTACCCGAAAATTGTTTCACTAGTGTTACAACAGATTTAAAACGGTATTACGGAATTGTTAATGTTACAAACGTGGTTTCGCAAATCATCCCGAATTCCCACGAATCCTGTAAAACTAAGGTTAAAAGTCATAATTCTTCATGATTTGATCTGCGATTAATTCGTATCCTTTCCCATTAGGATGGAGGGAATCATGGAAATAGTTTTCCTTGGACTTTCCTTTGAATAATGGATTGGTTGATACGAATTTCACATTTTCATGTTTTTCTGCTTCCTTCTTCATCGACTTATTCCAATCATCCACATATGCTTCGATTTTATCGCTGTCTTTATCCGGGTACGGATTATACAATCCCAACACGATGATATCCGCTTTTTTGCTAGCTGTCCCGGTAATATTCAGGATTTTATCGAGGTGATCGAGATAGTCCTTTTTCGCATCCGTGATCTCATCGTGGTGTAAAGGAAACAAGTCCCCACCGTTGTTCTTGATGAGATCATTGGTTCCAATGTTGATGATATATACATCCGCTTCACTCAAGTCCTCGGCAACCTCGGGCTTTACGATTTGTGCGAGTAATTGATCCGACTGCTGTCCCGGTATTCCTAGGTTTTGGAAGTTATACACCTTTTTCGTTTGTTCTTTGTTTACTTTCTCTTCTAACCGCCCAATGTATCCTGCTTCCTTCTTATCACCATAGCCGTAAGTGAGGGAATCCCCCAATGCAATCACCCGCTTCTTTGAAGATGACTCTGTCTCATCTGCAAAAAAACTGAAGTAGACGATGGGAATAAGAGCAAACAGTACGACGACCCCTGCGAGTTTCAACATTTTCATTCATGATCCGACCTTCCGATATAAACTGAGATGACTTTCATAATAGTCGTTATTCCCTGTTGGAGGGGTTATAATCCTGTTTATTATTGGAAGATCGGTCGGAGATATTCACATGGACAGTTCTCCAGACATCCAGAGGTCCGTCCCTCATCACTTTTTCTGAACCCCAAACTGTGCATTCAGCTGGCCTTTGATCATTTTTTTCTTCGCTTCTTTTCTCTCTTTTATGGTGAGTTCATGTTTGATTTCTTTCGTCGTGACCCCTTCTTCACGCTGGTCGGCGATATCCATCAATCGTTCCACATCGGAAAAGGAGTATTTGCGATATCCCCTGTTGGAGCGCTGTGGGAAAATCAGATTCTTCTCTTCGTAATATCGGATCTTCCTCTCGGTCAACCCCGTCAATTCGCTCACGACTCCAATAGAAATCACTTTCTTATCTTTATAGGAAGGTTCATTATCCACGGCTGCCTCATCCTCCTAAGCAGGGAATATCTTGATTATACATGCCCTTCCAGGGGTTTTGGGTTTTTATGTTAGAAAACCTTACAAACAATTCTTAATTGTTAGAAAAACAAATAGAGGAACGAACTATTGAGTTGTCTCCAGTCGATTAGTATCACTCCAAATCTTCCTCATTCTCTCCGTTGCGTGTCTTCCTTCACCTACCACCTCTGAGATGATTTCTTTTACAGTTTGAATTTCCCGGATTCTTGCTACGGATTGGCCACATGAAAATACACCTGCATCGAGGTCTCCTTCGTTGAACACCTTTGCAGACCTCTGTCCTGAAATGAAAGGTAAGAGTTCCTCCAATGTAGCTCCTCTACTTTCTGCATCCAACACTTTAAGAGCAATCGCATTTTTGCCCACTCTCGAAGTTGAACCAATTGATTTCTGAATCAATGCCGTATCTATTTCTGATGCTTGTACCATCCATCTTTTTAAATTGTCGTGGACCATTGCTTCTTGAGAAGCTAAAAATCTCGTACCCATTACGATGCCTTCTGCTCCTAAGGCAAGCATCGCAGCCAAGCCGCGGCCATCTGCAATCCCACCACCTGCAAGAACAGGAATAGATACTGCATCCACTGTCTGGGGAACTAAAACGATATTCCCCACATCCTCCATCCCTGGATGACCCCCGGCTTCAAATCCCACTACAGTTACAGCGTCGCATCCTACTCTCTCGGCAGTCTTGGCATATTTTACTCCTGCTACTTTATGAATAACTGTTACGTCATTATCTTTTAATATCTTCATATATGGTTCAGGATTTCTTCCCGAGGTCTCCACAATACGTATCCCTTCATCCAGCAATACATCTATGTATGCCTCGTTCGGCATTTTCTTCACGCTGGGAAATAAGTTGATATTTATGCCAATCGGCTTTTCTGTTAGTTCTCTTGCTTTTCTTATCTCTTGGCGCAGTTCCTCCGCCGTTTCAAAAGTGGCAGAGGTCATTATTCCGAGCCCTCCCGCCTCTGAAACAGCAGCTGCTAAAGGAGCACGGCCAATTCTGTACAAGCCTCCGCAAATAACAGGGTATTGAATGTTCAGCAGTTCTGTCATACGTGTTTTCATCTTTTTTCCTCCTCCTAAAATTCAATTCTACTTGTCAGCTTTCATAGATCTTTTTACATTAGTCTGTCTTAAAAAGAAGAAGCATGCCATCACAAGAGGCATACTTCCAAGGTACATAGCAGAATCGAGAAACGCTTAAGGGAAAGTTTAAGCCTTCCACGTGTTCATCCGGACGAATCCTTATTCATGAATACTTAATATTAGAATTTTCAGATAAATTATTATGCAGTTCTACCTTATTTTTAGCTATTGACGGTTTAACAAAAAGTGCAAACAATATTCCAAAAAGCAGAACAAGAACGGCCATAGACATGATTGATAAGTTATAACCTGCAATTTTATTTGCTCCAGCCAGTCCCACTATATAACCAGTCAACATAGGAGCGATGATCCCTGCGATATTGCCTGAAGACGTTAAGATGCTGGTCATCAATGCACCACGCTCCGGCCACTCATTAATCATAACGGTTGGTCCAATCGGCAAAATAGAATAGGTCAACCCTTTGGCTAAACACATAGCGACGATGACCCATACCGGATTTTGAAAAATGGTGATCGATGCCAGCAACACGGCTCCGAGGATCATTGCTCCGGCAACAACAAATATCCTTGATACCCGCCAGTTCTCGCTTTTCTTGAATAAATAATCAGATAGCATTGAAACCCCTGTATAAATAAGGACTGAAACAATTCCAATTACGGCTACGCTGTATCCCATTTTTGCCGGAGACATTTTTACCGCTTCTACGAGATAAATAGGTAACCAAACCGAAAACCAGACCACGAGGATATAAGTTGAAAAATAAGCCAGTGTTGTAAATAAAGCAGAAGGAGAACCAAGAAGCTTTAAAAAATCCTTTACGTTTATTTTACCAAGTTTTTCTTTCTTTTTCTGTTGAACATCCTGATATTTTTTCACAGGACTTTCTTTAGTGAAAAATTGAAATAAGAAGAACCATACGATACTCGCCACCCCAAGGCATGCAAAGGCTGATTTCCATCCTAATTGGGTAATCAAGAAAACGAGCAAGGGTGCTGCAATCATAGCTCCCACAGTTCCACCAGCCACAACAACAGAATTGGCAAATCCCCTTTGTCTTGGTGGAAACCATTTATCCGCGTGATTGTAGGCCACTGGACTGAATGGGCCTTCGAATGCCCCCAATAATACCCGGTATATAACGAGTAGTGGTAAAGCAGCAATCGCTAACACGCCAAACTGAAGGATGGCCCAGGTTAACATTAATAATCCAAGGACCTTTTTGGCCCCAATTCGATCGGCCCAAGCAGCTCCAAAGATACCTGTGACAGGATAAAGCCAGTAATAACTGCTCCCAACAAGTCCCCATTCCGCATAGGATAAATCCAGTTCTTTCATAATGGGAAGAGCCGCAAGCCCGATGATTGATTTATCAGCGAAATTTATCACTGCACCGAAAAATAACATTAGAAGAACAAACCACCGCATATGAATCCCTCTTTTCTTCGTTATTATTTATATAGTTCAAAAAAGGAGCTAGCGTTGTAAACGCTTACTGAAAAAACCAAAAAAATCACTTATCACGGACAAGCTTGAACGTGCCAATTCCCTTTGCCAGAATATTACCTTGACTATCCTTAATTTCCCCTTCAGTGAAAGCCAGTTTATATCCTTGCTGAAGAACTTTGGCCTCTGCGAAGATTTCACCTTCTGAAATACTGGAAAGATAATGAACGGTTAAATTCGTTGTCACTACTTTTGCCTTCGTGACGGACCGCGTGACCATGCCAAGAATATAATCCAGCATGGTTGCATGAACACCTCCATGAAGGGTTCCATTTATATTTAGTAAATATTCTCTAATATCCAGTTTGATTTTCACATTTCCTTCTTCAAAATGGACGATTTCAAACCCTATATGCGAAAAGAACGGGTTATCTTTAAATTTTTCTCGGATGTCTTCTATTGTATTTGGCAACGTTCGCCTCCCCCTTTTTATCTACCTTGATACTCTGGTTTTCGTTTTTCCAGAAATGCCGTCGTTCCCTCTCTCTTGTCTTCTGAAGAAAAGAGGACAGCCTGAGCAAGCTTTTCAATCATCAATCCTGTCTTCATATCCACGTCGGATCCCAGATTCACCGCAATTTTAGCTAACTTTACAGCTAAAGGGCCTTTTGACAGGATTTGACCCGCCACTTCTTCTACCTTTTCTTCAAGGTCTTCAGGATTGGATACTTCTGATACAAGACCGATTCGATGCGCCTCTTCCGCATCTATCAACTTGCCCATCAATATCATTTCCAGGGCCTTTCCTTTGCCGACGATCCTGACCAGGCGCTGCGTTCCTCCCGCACTGGGGATGATGGATAGATTAAGTTCCGGCAAACCAAGCTTGGCAGTGGTTGAGGCGACCCGTATGTCACATGCCATCGCTAATTCACATCCGCCTCCCAAAGCATAGCCATTAATCATGGCAATAGTAGGCTTCTCGAAAGACTCTATTAAATTGTACACATCTTGCATTCCGCTTGGACTTAACGCATCAAGCGCCGATTTTTCACGCAACTGGCCAATATCAGCTCCTGCAGCGAACGATTTATTTCCTTGCCCTGTAAAGATCAAGCATGCTATCGATTCATCTTTCCTTATATCTTCTAAAGCCTCTGTTATTTCTCCTAATGTTTCTTTTGTCAGAGCATTTCTCTGTTCAGGACGATTGATTACGATATAAGCGAGCTGTCCTTTTTTGATCAGGTCTATATTTGCAAATGTAATCATACCTATATCCCTCCATTCTTCATTTCTTTATCGTTCAAGTATTAACGCGATCCCTTGCCCTCCGCCTATACAAGCAGCTGCAAGCGCACGTTTTGCGTCACGTCTTTCCATTTCATATACTAACTTTGTAATGAGCATGGATCCTGTTGCTGCGATCGGATGACCGTGAGCAATGGCCCCTCCATTTACATTCACTTTCTTCATGTCCATAGACAGTTCCCTCTGACAGGCAAGCACCTGAGCAGCGAACGCCTCATTAAATTCAATCAAATCGAAATCTTCAAGGGAGAGACCTGTTCTCTGAAGCACTTTTTGAACAGCGGGGACTGGACCGATCCCCATTATATTTGGATCTACTCCTGCAACTGCCCACTCCTTTACTTTCGCCAATACGTCAATTCCCTTTTCAATAGCTCGATCTTCTGACATAAGAACAACAGCTGATGCCCCGTCATTGACACCGGAAGAATTCCCAGCCGTTACACTTCCCCCTTTTTTAAATACGGGAGAAAGCTTTGATAAATCTTCTAATGTCGTATTCGGACGAACATGTTCATCTTGATTGAAAGAATAGGATTCTCCTTTTCTATTCGTAATCGAAATTGGGACAATCTGTTCTTTGAAATATCCACTATTGATTGCATTGGCCATCTTTTGTTGGCTTTCGTATGCAAATACATCCTGTTCTTCCCTCGTTACTTCATACTTTTCAGCTAAGTTTTCCGCTGTTATTCCCATAGGAGGGTCACCGATACGTTCTGGCGATAGTTTTCTTTTTACAAATTGAGGAGGCATTCGATCATAGGGTCTACTTTGGGGTGCAAGTAAATATGGTGATCGTGACATGCTTTCCGTTCCACCTGCAAGAAAGACCTCTCCGCGCCCTGCCCGGATTTGATCAGCTGCAAGACCTATACTGTTAATTCCTGAACCACATTGACGATCGATGGTCATGCCGGAAATGGACAGAGGTAAACCGGCTTCAAGCAGCGTCAGTCTGGCCATATTCCCTCCCCCGGCAAGACAGTTCCCGAAGATGACATCATCAATGTCCTCTGCCCTTATATGGGCACGCTGAATCGCTTCTTTCATCACAGCAGCTCCATACATGGAAGGATCCATATTAGCAAGAGTCCCTCCTTGTTTGGCAATGGCGGTCCGAACGGCGGATACAATAACAGGCTGCTTCATAACATCCTCTCCTTATTTAAAATCTATAAAATGGTTTCTAGCATAATCGCCATACCCTGGCCGCCGCCTACACAAAGCGTCGCGATCCCATATCTTTCTTGTCTCTTGATCATTTCATGCAATAGGGTGGTGACGATCCTGGCCCCGGTTGCTCCCACAGGATGACCAAGGGCAATCGCCCCTCCATTTACATTCACTTTGTTCACATCAAGGTTCAGCTCCCGAATGACGGCCAACGCTTGAGAAGCAAAGGCTTCATTGAGCTCAAAAAGCCCGATATCTTCTACTTTCTTACCTGTCCTTTGCAGAAGTTTCCTCACAGCCGGTACCGGACCGATCCCCATCACTTCGGGAGAAACTCCTGTCGTTGCCCAATCTACTACCTTTACAAGCGGTTTAATGTTCAATCGTGAGGCTTCGCTTCTCTTCATTAACACCAATGCCGAAGCCCCGTCATTTCGACCGCAGGCATTACCTGCTGTAACCGTTCCGCTTTCCTTGAAAGCGGGCTTTAAACCCGACAGTTTTTCAATCGTTGTTTCAGGACGGGGATGTTCATCTTGATCGATTGTAACCATTCCCTTTTTTTGTTGAATCATAACCGGGACGATTTCATCTTTGAAAGCTCCATTTTCCATAGCTTGTGCCGCTCTTTGCTGACTCTCTACTGCAAAAGTGTCCTGATCTTCTCTAGAGATCTCATATCGTTCAGCTACATTTTCCGCTGTGATTCCCATTCCCAGATGATGTCCATATACTTCTTGTGGTTGCTGACCGTTTTCTGTGTTTGAATCTACCAGGATTGACCGATCTCCTCCAAAGCGCGCATTTCTTAAATAAAGGGGGGCACGACTCATACTTTCTGTCCCCCCTGCCACAATGATGGTTCCCTGGTTGGAGTCGATCTGCTGTACAGCCGAGGTAATGGCCTGCATGCCTGATGCACATAATCGATTGACGGTAAAGGCTGGTGAAGTCTCCGGTACCCCTACCCTCAATGCCGCTACTCTCGCAACATTTGATGATTCTGTTGATTGTCTTACTTCTCCTAAAATGACTTCACTAACTTGTTCAGCCGCTATGTCCGCTTTTTTTACTGCTTCTTCTATAACAAGACTCGCTAGATGACCGGAGCTGATTTCTTTTAAAGCACCTCCATAGCGGCCAATCGGCGTCCGGGCAGCACTTACAATGACGATTTCCTCTCGCATCTTTTTTCTCCCCCCTGCACTCGTCAGCTATACTCTTTCTTTAATTGCCCAGCTATGATGTTTTTCTGAATTTCAGATGTTCCTTCATATATTCTTGTAATCCTGGCATCCCTAAAAAACCGCTCAATTGGATAATCTGCAATATACCCGATCCCTCCGTGGACTTGAACAGCTTTATCTGCCACGCGGTTGTATACTTCTGAGCCAAATAGTTTGAGCATGGCCGCTTCCTTTACCACTTTCATTCCTTCATCCACCATCCATGCTACCCGATATGTAAATGATCTCAGTGACTCAACATCCACCGCCATTTCCGCTATCATATGAGATACGGCCTGATGTTCGAAAATCGGAACATCAAATTGAATCCGTTCCTGCGCATACGTTGCAGTTAAATCCAGAAGTTTCTGACACGAACCAAGATTGCGGGCTGCCAATCCGGCACGTCCGTTTGCCAGGATCTTTAGTGCGTTAACATATCCCTGTCCTTCTTCTCCCAATACGTTTTCAACAGGTACTTCACAATCTTCTAAAATGATTTCAGCAGAATGTGATCCCCTGAGCCCCATCTTCCGCTCCACTGCCCCGATATGAAACCCCGGGAATTCTTTTTCTATAATGAAGGATGTAATGCCCTTTGCACCCTTATCCGGATCTGTCACAGCCATCACCGTAAATATATCCGCTTCTGTCGCGTTTGTAATATAATGCTTCGTACCGTTTAAGATGTACTTGTCTCCCTTTTTCACAGCCGATGTTTTCAGATTCGTGGCATGAGAACCTGCACCTGGCTCAGTCAGCGCAAACGCCCCGATTTTTTCACCCCTTGCCATGGCAGGCAAATACTTACGCTTTTGTTCCTCGTTGCCCATTTCTACAATACCAACCGTCCCTATCCCCGTATGCGCCCCAATCAGAGTGGTATAACCGTTGTGCGTAGCTCCGATTTCCTCATACAGTGCACATTTTCCCACCATCCCGATCCCAAGCCCATCATAGGCTTCCGGAATGCTTAATCCGAACAGGCCCAGTTCTTTTGACATTTCTTTGATCCGGTCGGGGATTTTATCCTCTTGTTCGATTTGCATTGCCACAGCCTCTACTTCTGTTTGGACAAAATCACGTACACCTTTTTTCAAAAATTGAATGTCTTCGCTAAGACGAAAGTCCATCCTTTTCACCTCTTTCACGATTGTTTGCTATATTCGTAGAAACCTCTGCCCGTTTTCCTGCCTAATCTTCCCGCTTTCACGTACTTTGTAAGGATAGGGCAGGGACGATAGGTTTCACCGAGTGTCTTATAGAGATACTCCATATTACGGAGCCTCGTATCCAATCCGACTAAATCGGCTAACTCCAAAGGCCCCATGGGATGATTCAGTCCCAGTTTCATCGCTTTATCGATGTCCCCGATACTCCCTACGCCTTCCATGACCATCTTCATCGCTTCGTTGCCGATCAGGCAATTCATTCGGCTGACGGCAAAACCGGGAAATTCGTTGATCCTGACACATTCTTTCCCGATGGTTTCTCCGAACTGAAAACTTTTAGCCACCGTTTCTTCGGAAGTTTCTAATCCACAGATCACTTCAATTAATTTCATTTTTGGAACGGGGTTAAAAAAGTGAAGGGCGATACATTGGGGAGGTCTGTTCGTTTGAGCTCCAATCTCTGTTGGACTCATGGTAGAAGTATTGGTTGCCAGGATGGCATGCTTAGGCGCGTATTCATCCAATTGCTTAAAAATGCCGACCTTCAGTTCCATTACTTCAAGAACCGCTTCAATGACTAAATCAGCTTGCTCTGCCGCTTCCTGAAGATGTGTCGTATATTTTATTTTTTGGCCATAAGCGTTTGCCTGTTCGGCTGTCAGGAATTCTTTTTGTACTGCTTTTTGAAATTGGCTGTCTATATACTCTTTGCATGTTTCAAGGGTATGAGAATGAATATCCTGTACGGTAACCGATAATCCGGCTACTGCGCAGGTGTAAGCTATCCCCCGCCCCATCGTTCCCGCACCGATGATGGCTATTTGCTTGATCATATACACGCCCCCTTTCCGTTTTTGAATTCTTCTGGACTATACCCGGACGTTAGAATGATCGTAGGTGTAAAATCCTTTTCCTGTTTTCCGTCCCAATTCCCCTTTTTGGACTTTATCTTGCACGATTTGAGCCGGCTTGTCCGCTTCATCTCCACTTTCTTGATATCGTTGCATCCGCACAAAATAATTGACATCAATGCCTGTCAAATCCATGAGGGCAAAAGGGCCAATCGGATGGTTTAACGCTTTTGTACATACCAGATCGATTTCTTCATGATCTGCATATCCGTTTTCCAATAAATACACGGCTTCATCCATTAATTTCCCCAGGATCCGGTTGGCAATGAAGCCTGAAATCTCTTTTTTCAGAAGAACAGGTACTTTTTGAATTTTTTTGACTACCTCCACTGCAAGCTCTGCTGTCTCATCAGAAGTATGAGGTCCCCGTACCACTTCGACCAGTTCCATCACAAGGGCCGGATTAAAAAAATGTACGTTGCATACTTTTTCAGGTCTGTCCGTCACATCGGCAATCTTCGAACTGACAATGGTTGAGCTGTTCGTTGCCAGGATCGCATGCTTCGGAACGATCCCATCCAGTTTTGCAAAGAGTTCCCTTTTAGCCTCTAATTTCTCTACGATTGCTTCAATCACAAAATCCGCCTGCTGAAGATCTTCCAAAGAAGAGGAAAACATCATCCGGCTAAAGGCGTCCGCCACCTCATTTTCTGTTAATCTACCTTTTTGGATCCTTCTATCCATATGACCTTGCAGAGAATGTTTGGCCTTTGTAAGACTCTCATCACTTACGTCATGGAGAATAACCGAATATCCGCCCAAGGCACACACCATGGCAATTTGTGATCCCATTGCGCCAGATCCGACGACACCTATTGTTTTAATCTCGCTCATTTCCACGCTTATTCTCCTCCCTATTCCGTTCCTCTTGAACCAACAACCTCTTTAACAGTTTCCCGACTGTATTCCGAGGGAGCGACTCCCTTATTTCAAACTCCTTTGGCACTTTATAACGTGTTAGCTTCATATAACAATGACCTTTGATTTCTTCTAAATCCACCTGACAATCATCTTTGGGAACAATGTATGCCTTTACAACTTCTCCGTTTGCTTGATCAGGAATTCCGACAACAGCCGCTTCCTTCACATGGGGATGTTCATACAGGATACTCTCTACTTCCTGGGGATATATGTTGAACCCGCCTACAATCACCATTTCTTTCTTTCTGCCGACAATGTAAAAGTAACCCTCTTCATCCATCGTTGCCAGATCCCCTGTGAAGAGCCACCCATCCCGTAAGGAGCGACTCGTTTCCTTCTCATTGTTCCAATAGCCTTTCATTATTTGGGGTCCTTTAATGAGCAATTCCCCCACACAATTGGCCGGCAATTCCTGCCCATTCTGATCCACGATCATACAATCCGTACCCGGCACCGGGATTCCGATACTCCCTATCTTCCTTACACCGGTAGTGGGGTTGCGATGAGTGGATGGAGACGCTTCAGATAAGCCAAATCCTTCTAATATGGCTGATCCTGTTAAATACTCAAAACGTTTAATAATTTCAATGGGAAGAGGGGCCGACCCACAGGAACACATTTTTATACAATCCAGCCCATAGTCCTCTACTCCAGGATGATTGACAAATGCACTGTACATTTTGGGAACCCCGGGAAAGTAAGTAGGGCGGTATTCACGAATATTGTCCAATACATCCTCTATTTCAAATTTCTTGATCAGGAGCACCGTCCCCCCGATGTACAACCCAAGGTTCATGGCGCTTGTCATGGCATACACATGATACAGTGGTGTCGCAGTCAATACGACTTCCTCTCCCAGGAGCATGTTTCCACCATACATATATTGACTTTGAACGACATTGGCAATCAGGTTGTAGTGGGTCAAAACCGCTCCCTTCATCTTACCGGTCGTCCCTCCCGTGTACTGAATAACCGCCACATCCTCATGTACAGATACAGGTGCGGGCTTATCCAGGGAATGGGAGGAATGTTTTAACTCTTCTAAGCTGTGAAACCCGGATCCTTCACTACTTTTTTCCGCTTGTGAGACAAAGATATGCCGGAATGTATAGATTCCGGATACTTCCTTAACAGCTTGGATTGCCCCTGGATCCACAACTAGATAGGTTACATGAGAATCGCTTGCCAGCTGAAGGAGTTCCCTGGCCGTATACATTGGATTAATCTGCACGACGACCAGCCCAAGTGCCTGAGCAGCATAATAAGAAATGATATAATCAGGATGATTCGAGAGCATGAGACCGATCCGTTCCCCTTTGCTTGCACCGAGACTTCTCCAGGATGCCGCCAAGCGATCCACTCCATCCTTTAATTCAAGATAGGTCATCTTTTGATGTTCATAGATGATGGCTGTACGCTCTCCGTATTGTTCCGCCGACTTCTCCAAAATGCTATACAGGGGAATTTCCGGCACTTGAAACTCCTTATTGGTTGGATAAAATTTACTCCACGGCCGATCTAATAAGTTTTCCAAAGAGATTTCACCTTCCTCTTTCATTCAGCTCTATACTTATAGAGACTGGCTTTTTTAGCACTCCTGTAAAACGTTCCGGGCAATGATCAAACGTTGAATTTCATTTGTTCCTTCATAAATTTTTGTAATCCGTGCATCTCTATAAAAACGTTCCACCGGATAGTCGGATACATATCCCATCCCACCGTGAATCTGTACGGCTTTGTCGGCTACTCTGTTAAATACGTCCGACGCAAATAATTTCGCCATCGAGGCCTCTTTCACCACTTTTTTGCCCTCATCGATCTTTTGTGCTGCCATCATGGTCAACGTCCTTGCAGCTTCCGTTTCTGTTGCCATGTCTGCGAGCATCCATTGAATCGCTTGATTATCAGCAATCGGCTTACCGAACTGAATACGCTCTTTGGCATATCCCGCCGATAATTCAATTAACTTATCACATGATCCGACTGCTCTGGCAGCTAAACCAACACGGCCTTCTCCCAATATTTTAAGCGCGGACATATATCCCATTCCGACTTCGCCGATGACATTTTCTTCGGGGATGATACAATCTTCAAAGATGATTTGAGACGTATATGAACCTCTCAAACCCATCTTTTTGTCTTTTTTCCCAATGATCAACCCAGGGAAGTCCTTTTCCAACAAGAAAGCGGTTATTCCGCCTTTCGCTCCCTTATCTTTGTCCGTTAGAGCAAATACGGTAAATACATCGGCAATCGGACCGTTGGTAATGAAATGTTTGGTGCCGTTCATTACCCAATAATCGCCTTTCTTCTCTGCCCTCGTCGCCAAATTCGTCGCATCGGATCCCGCACCGGGTTCTGATAAAGCAAACGCACCGATTTTATTACCCGCAGCCATGTCAGGTAAATATTTATTCTTCAAATACTCTGATGCTAATTTCACAAGTCCCGTGCTTCCAATACCTGTGTGCGCGCTTATTAAAGAAACAAACCCGTTATGAGTCCTTCCCAATTGCTCAAGTACATTGGCCTTTTCTACTGTATTTAATCCGATTCCACCGTACTCCTCGGGAATACTGATCCCAAACAGGCCCAATTCCTTTGCCTTCTCTACTAAATGATCGGGAATCGCGTCTTCTTCTTCGATTTGCTGTGCATATGGTTCCACTTCTTTTTCTACAAAATTACGAATCATACTTTTCATTTGCTGCATTTCTTCTGTTAATGCTACCGTCATTGGTCATCTTCCTTCCTCAACAAGTTTTCACTAAATGTATTGCAAGAAGTGTGCCAACTCTTAGAATCGTTGCTTTAAGCGGACTCTTTCAACCGTAAAACCGAAAAAGATTCATTTTTGAATCGAAATAAATCGTTTAGAGGAAAAGTTGCTGTTTCCTTGATTCAATTGTGTATCGTTTGATTTATTTTTGAATCGAAAGATGATTATGTCTATATCTTTTTATCAAAAAAGGCCAATTCAAAGAACTTACTAATCTTTGAATTGCCCTATATCTTTTAAAAGAGTTGGAGCACCTAAAACGATTTCTACTCTTTTATTTTCAATCTATACTTTTTCAATTTTCTAACTATTGTAGGCTGACTTGTTCCTAAAGCCTCTGCTATTTCATATGTGGTATGACATGTATTAACAGCAAGCGAAAGCACTTTTTCTTCCGCTATTTCCACCGCTTCTTTGAGTGTCATCAGCTCTGTAAACACCAAACTTGAATTGTTGGATTCTTTATATTCTATAGGAAGATCCCGTATGGTTAATTCCTTTCCTTGAGTGGTGAGTACCATTCGTTCAATCAGATTAGAAAGTTCCCTGACATTCCCCGGCCAATTGTAGCGGTAAAAGAAATCGTTCAGTTTTACATCGATTGTTCTATCCTTCCCGTACTTGTGATTCGTCTGCTGTAAAAATAATTGAATCAGTGGCAGAATATCATCTCTTCTCCCCTTCAGCGGAGGGATCGCTATAGGGATCACGTTTAATCGATAATACAAGTCTTCCCGAAACTCACCATTGTGCACCATCTCTTTTAAATTACGATTTGTGGCGGCAATGATCCGTACGTTTACTTTCTTTGATTTGGTGGCCCCCACACGACGTATCTCTTTTTCCTGAAGCGTCCTTAAGAGTTTCACTTGCAATGCCAGCGATAATTCACCCACTTCATCCAGAAATAGAATCCCGTTATCTGCAAGCTCTAGCATCCCCGGCTTTCCATTGGAATTCGCCCCTGTAAACGCTCCAGCTTCATATCCGAATAGCTCTGACTCTAATAGATCTGGCGGAATGGCTCCACAATTAAGTTTAATGAACTCCCCCTGCTTAGCCCGTATACTTTGGCTATAAATAAATTTAGCCAATACATCTTTCCCTACACCCGTTTCACCTAGAATCAATACTGTGGCATCCACATCGGCAATGCGTTCTGCCATCTCATAAATCAGTTTCATTTGATGACTTGCAATCACGACGTCCCCGTCTCTTTTAGTAACGCCTTTTAATCGTTCAATTTCCTTTTTGTAGCTATTGTTTAATTCATTCGCTTTTTTTAAGGCCGTTTGCAACTCATTCAGTTCAGATAAATCCCGTATGTTGGTGACTACTTTTTCTATTTCGCCATCATCATTAATGACTGGATTACCCGTGATCAGAGTTTCTTTCCCTGAGTAATTATATTGAACCGTAGAAACAGACCTCTTTTGTTCGATTACCTTCTGTGTGACGGAACTCTTTAGAATTCCCCTTTTCATCAAAGCATCCACACTTTTGCCTATGTAATATTCTTTGGGGATACCTGTAATCCGTTCTATTGCAGAGTTCGTTTTAAGGGTCACTCCATTTTTATCCGTTATGTAGATGACATCGTACGAGCTTTCAATAATCGCCTCTAGTTCACGATTCAACGTCCTTAGCTCTTTTACTTCCTGTGTGACTTGTTCTAATTCGGATAATTCGGTATTCACGACAACCCCCACCTCTCAATTAACAAGTGAATTTCGATAAATTTAGTTGTATTTCTTCTTATTTCTCCAAAAATCCCAAAATACCTCCCGTATCGATCAATCTATGAGAATTGGCATATAAGAAGAAAAGATGAGGGAGGGAACTAAAAACAGGACCCTGTTATATAAATAGGGCCCTGCGTTTAGGAGTCTCGGATTAAGAATGGATAAATACCCTTGGACTCATTTCAAGTTCAGGGACTTTATCAGCAATGGCTTTCCCTATAGGGAAGCATGCTGTAGCTGCAGGTGAGGGGGCATTGCAGACGTGAATGCTTCGTTTACCCGGAACAATGAAGAAATCGTCGACCAATGTTCCATCTGATTGAAGGGCCTGCGCCCTTACACCCGAAGAAGCCGGTACAAGATCTTCTTCCTGAACGGAAGGAATCAGTTCCTGAAGACTTTTGACAAAGGCCTTCTTACTATAGGATCGCCACATTTCCTTTGCGCCTTCTTTCCAATACTTTGAGGCCAGCTTCCAGAATCCTTTATATGTCATCACTTCTGAAAGGTCCTTCACATCAAAATCCGTCTTTTTGTATCCTTCCCTTTTCAAACTGAGCACGGCGTTCGGACCGGCTTCGACCCCTCCCCCGATCATTCTTGTGAAATGGACGCCCAGGAATGGAAAATCCGGATTTGGCACAGGGTATATCAGATTTTTCACAAGATGATGCTTTTCAGGTATTAATTCGTAATACTCCCCTCGAAAAGGAATGATCTGTAAATCGATTTCTACCCCGGCCATCTTTGTCACCCGGTCGCTTTGCAGTCCCGTGCAATTGACTACAAATTTTGTCTGAAAAGTCTTTTTGTCTGTTACGATCTCAACGTTGTGGTCATGCTCCATCACTTGTTTGACTTCTGTATTTAGATGCAGCTCTGCTCCACGCTTCGTTAAATCATGCACCATCCTCTCACAGACTTGTTTATAATCAACAATACCGGCTTGGGGTACCTTTATCGCTTTTATCCCTTTCACATAAGGTTCTTCTTCCTTAATTTGTTCCTCACCAATCAGCGAAAGGTTCAGCCCATTCGCCCTCCCCCGTTGGAACAAATTCTCAAGCTGCGGCAGTTCAGATGATTTCGTAGCCACAATCACCTTTCCACATTGATCATAATCCACCCCATGTTCACGGCAGAACTGAATCATTTGTCTGCTTCCCTCCGTTGCAAACTTTGCCTTTAAACTGCCTGGTTTGTAATAGATCCCGGAATGGATGACGCCGCTGTTATTCCCGGTTTGATGCCTGGCCCAGGCGCTTTCCTTTTCTAACACAGCAAGATTCGCATGAGGGAAACGCCTGCTTAATGAGAAAGCTGTTGATAAACCAACAATGCCGCCTCCAATGACAATGATATCTTTCATTCTTTTCCCTCCTAATGGCAGCTACCCTCAGACTTTTGCAAAGTATCCTCTTTGTCTTAATAATTCACGGTATAAGTTTGGATTTTTTTCAAATGCTGCCCTTCCATGGAGCCAGAAATGATTGTTGATCATCACGATGTCACCTATTGGCAGGGGCAGTGCGATCGTAGCGTCACTGTTCTCCATGGAGTCGGAAAGCTCTTTTAAATACGTTGCTTGTTCTAACGTTGCGGGATACGCAAACTGGTCAATGAAGCAGATGCATGGTTTCCCATTTTGTTCATAGAAGGTTTGATTGTATACCGTTTGACTCACATTTTTACTTGAAGGTGCTTTGTATTCCATGCGCGCCGTCGCCAATGGATGGTTTGAGAATCTCTCTAAGTCCTCCCAATCGTCTAAATGAAGCAATCGGGATTCTCCTCCAACAGCATTCTCTTCAGCGAATTTCATCATCAACAGCCAGTCCGTCGGCTCATCCACAAACGTACCATCTGTATGCAATGTGAATAAACGATAAGCCTGGCGCAGGTATGAATCGCTGCTATCCGTGTCTTTCACGTTGAACCTTGCGTAGTAGGTGCTGGACATGGCATCGAAGTTGACTCCCCCTACAAGATGGGTCAGGGCTGTAGAGAATTTAACATAATCTTGATCAGACACCGTTTGGTTCTGCATCCCAATGGTAAAACCTCCGGACGTTCGATCATGTAAAATGGAGCGGATCGTCTCCACAAAGGTTTCCCCTGCAATTTTCTGCAGCCGTTCTGCCAACACCAATCGCATATATGGGACATATTCCAACTGCTGTGCATTTACATCCTGATTCTGTTCCAAAAATATGCGAAGTACCCCGTTACTCACTTCGATGGAGTAAAGGCGATGATGATAAGGATGCTCCTTCACCTCAAATGTATCGTATTTACCCGTAAACGATTTTAAACCCTCTTGAATCACGTTCATGTTTTCTCCTCCTTTTTATTTAAGCAATAAAAATAGCCAGCTATATCAATCCTTGCACACATGTATGCAAAGAATATGATACAACTGGCTACGGCCTACTTACGGCTTCTGGCAGGAAGTCCGATAGGCTTAACAGTTTATTTTAGTTATGGCTAGTGAAATAAATTACTTATCATGGAAGGGGAACCTTCCTAGGAGTAATCTGATAACTATAGTGTATTAAATCATCAGGGCTTTGTCAATTATTTATTAGAAAATTCTATTTTTTCACTCTGGTTGATGTAAAGATATTGTTTATATGCATCTTTTACCGCAGCAACCAATGCCGATTGGGCTTTCCCGTGGTAATGTCCCTCAATCTCTTCAATGATAGGTTGGAGACCATCGAGCAAACTATGTCCTTTCAGTAATTGATCCAAGAACTTTTGGGCATGACCGGTCGCTAGTGTACAGGATGCATCGAGGATTACCCAGTATTTTAAATCCGTCTCTAGTGTAATCGTTAATGTTTGATGAATATCACTTGCTGCCATCCCTTGCGGCAGCTTGGCATGACCAGCCAGCATGACTGTTTTTTTCAATGCGAGACCCCCCTGTTGGTATGCTACTCAACTTGAATAAGTATCTATATATGGATTCGTCATTGTACTCTGAATCCCTTTATCTCTGGAAGAAAACTTTACAAAGTAAATGATTTCCTATTCCATCCCCCTTACACTACCATTAAGAATCCAAAAGGAGTGAACACGCATGCCATTTTTACGTGAAGCCGTTGAACAGCAGAGACAGCAATTTATTCGTCGGTTGGTAGAAGCTGGTGTTTACAAGCCATGTGATGAAGGATTGAAGAAATTGACCCTGTCGGAGTTGGTGTATGTGTTTAACAAGCATAAGAAGAATTGAACAATAAAAAAAGCCTGACGAGAGAGATCCCCTTTCGTCAGGCTTCGTTACATTAACCGTTTTTGACTTTTTCTTTCAGCTCTTCAATATAGTGCTGAGCGGTTTGCGCGGCGATGCTGCCGTCACCTGTTGCCGTTACGATTTGGCGAAGTTGTTTTTCACGGACATCGCCGGCTGCAAAGATACCAGGTACCTTTGTTTCCATTTGTTCGTTTGTTTCGATGTATCCTTCAGAGTTGATGATACCGAGGTTCGCGAATGGCTTCGTCAATGGAAGCATTCCGATATAGATGAAGACACCATCCGCCTGGAAGTCTGTTTCTTCTCCATTTTCAGTGGATACAAGAGTGACACTTCCGACTTTACCGTCTTTATCGTTGATTTCTTTTATTGTATGGTTCCAGATGAAATCCACTTTCTCGTTATCAAACGCACGCTGTTGCAGGATCTTTTGAGCACGGAGCTCGTCGCGGCGGTGAACGATCGTCACTTTGTTAGCGAATCTTGTCAGGTAAACACCTTCCTCGACGGCAGAGTCCCCTCCACCTACGACAACAAGGTCTTTTCCTTTAAAGAATGCTCCGTCACATACGGCACAGTAAGAGACTCCGCGTCCACCAAGTTCTTTTTCACCAGGGACACCGATTTTCTTATATTCAGCACCCGTTGTGATGATCACGGCACGGGCCTTGAATTCTTTTGAACCGGTTTTGACGATTTTGAAATCCTCGCCGTCCACGATTTCCTTGATGTCTCCGTATGCGTATTCCGCACCGAATTTTTTTGCATGGTCGAACATTTTATTTGAAAGATCAGGTCCAAGAATATGGTCGAAGCCAGGGTAGTTTTCCACTTCTTCCGTATTCGCCATTTGTCCGCCCGGCACTCCTCTTTCAAGCATAAGCGTTGAAAGACTTGCACGTGACGTATAAACAGCTGCAGTCATTCCTGCAGGGCCTGCACCTACAATGATTACATCATAAATTTTTTCTTCAGACATAATGACATTCTCCTTCCGAAACAGTCGTAAGCACATTCTTTATTCAATACTATGGCCAAAGGTTGGAATGGCGTCCAGAAGCCTTCAACCTATAGTATTTACTTCCTACACCTATCCTATAAAAAATAGGTTCATATCGTCCAAAAATATGCTCAGGGCAGGTAACTTTCCACGACCGCTATATATTTTGTCAGGGTGCTTGTGGATAAGTCAAACCGGTCGCAAAGCTGCTTCTTCGTCACCTTTTCATTCCTGAGACGGTTCCAGACGAATTCCGTTGCCGCTGCAAATGCTTTGGCATTCTTGAAGGTTTCCCGTTCCTTGATGCCCCGGTAGGCAATCGTGAACCACGTAAGGAATAAGCCGGATTCCACGCTCGTAATCGGGTGATGATCACCATATAGATGAAGGGCGACCTGGTGCATATTCTGGATTTCCTGATTCACTTTGATCGAGCTGTTGCCGTTACTATTCAGTACCTGCGCCAAATACACCTTCTCGACGATGGACAGATCCTCTACATCACAAAAATCTGCGTGAGTGAGGATGGCCCTCTGATTATCAGAGATGGACGTCAGGAATAGGCCGAATAATTTCTCTTCCGTATACTCACTTTGAAGTTTTTTCAAGATGGATGTGACGTGATTTTCAAAACCTTCTGCTTGCTTTTGGTCGTTCCAAGGCTCGAGCCCTTCTTTTTCCGGGTTGACCTCCAGTACTTTTTTCCACGCATTACGGGCCGTATCTTCATGACCCGTTTCATAAGCGGAATAGGACAACCAGTAATAGAAGCTCGCGTCGCCTTCGAAGCCGATCTTCTGAAGGGACTTCAACCAATCATACGCACGCTTTGAATGCCCCACAAGGGCAAATGTTGCTCCAAGCTTGTAACGGTGTTCATGGAGCAGGGGTCGGACCTTCTCGAGCCCCTGGATCAATTCCTCCAGCTCGTCATGGCGCTTTTGATAGAAATAAAAGACCGCTGTATTGCACAGTGCATGAAGATTACCCGGATTCTTCTCCAGCACCTCTTCCAGGGTGGCGGATGCTTTATCCACTTCCCCCAGATAGAAATAGGCAAGGGCCAGATTATTATAAGCGGACCAGAATTCCGGATAGTCACGGATGACACCCTGTAACGTATCCACAGCTTTCTGGAAGTGACCGGATTCGAGGAGTTCCCTTGCTTTTTCCTGCTGGACGATGAGCTCATCATGCTCATAAAGATCATCCACGATCAAGTCGGAATCCAGTTCCAGAAGCTCCAACAGGTCTTCGGCATCCTCGACGAATTCACCGTATTCTTCTTTATCCAGGTAAGTGGAGACCTGTTCGTACGCCTCTTTAAATAACCCCAGGTGGGCGTAGTTATTGGCCAAGAAATAATGGCATTCCGTCATATGGGGATCAAGATCCTCTATTATATTATGCAATAAATCATTGGAACGCTTGTATTCACCCAGTTCTGTATACACAATCGATAATTGACAGGCAATCATCGGTTCAATCGGTTCTAATTGAAATGCTCTATTTAAATATTTTAACGATTTCTTAAGTTCACGACGTTGATAAGCTTTCATCCCTTTGTTGTAGTAATACTCACCAGTCGGGACAAAAGACAACACTTTCGCTTCTTGACTACTTAATTTTGACCCTTTTCTCATCAAAGTCCTCCGAAACGTTCATAGTATAACTACAGTAGTATATCATACAATACACCCGTACTAAACTACCATATTTTGAGGGACGGACCTTCGCGCCAGGCGCGAAGGTCCGTCCCTCAAGGGTGTTATTTATTATGACGTTCCACGAGGACATCCAAGACCGTTTCGAGTGGAAGTTTTTGTTCCCTTAGTAAGACAAGGACGTGGTAGAAGAGGTCGGCGACTTCCCATTTGAGCTCTTCACTGTCCCTGTTTTTCGCGGCAATGATCACTTCTGAAGCTTCTTCCCCTACTTTTTTCAGGATTTTGTCCACACCTTCTTCAAAAAGATAGGTTGTGTACGCTCCTTCCGGACGCTCGATTTCACGATTTCCGATCAGTTTTTCAAGGGTGAGAAGGATATTTTCTTTTGATGATTTCTCCTCACCAAAGACTTTTTCATGGAAACAGCTGTCCTCACCCTTATGGCAGGCAGGACCTTCCTTCGAGACGAGGACCAGAAGGGCATCCCGGTCGCAATCCCACGTGATATTCTCGACCGTTTGTGTATTCCCGCTCGTTTCACCCTTATGCCAAAGTTCTTGGCGTGACCGGGAATAGAACCATGTTTCCCCGGTCTCAACGGTTTTTTTCAGTGATGTTTCATTCATATAGGCTAATGTGAGTACATCCTTCGTTGCAGCATCCTGTACGATGGCGGGCACAAGGCCTTTGTCGTCATACTTCACGGATGTAATCCAATCAGTGTTTGTCATCGTACGTGCACCTCTTCTTTCCGTAAGTAGCTTTTTACTTCTTCTACACTCGTTTCTTTATAATGAAAAATGGAAGCTGCCAAGGCCGCATCGGCTTTCCCTTCTGTGAACACGTCTTTAAAGTGGGCGGCATTCCCGGCACCGCCGGAAGCAATCACGGGAATCGATACCGCTTCGCTGACTGCATTCGTAAGAGCCAGGTTAAACCCTTTCTTCTCCCCATCGCTGTCCATGCTCGTCAGTAGGATTTCCCCCGCTCCGAGGGCTTCTACTTCCTTCGCCCATTCAACGGCATCAAGGTCTTTCAGCTTCCTGCCTCCGTGGGTGTAAACCTTCCACCCGTTGGTTCCTTCGTCATATTTGGCATCAATCGCCACTACGATACATTGGGAGCCGAAGTAATCGGCCCCTTCCCGGACCAGCTCAGGCCTAAGTACGGCTGCTGTATTCAGGGAGACCTTGTCCGCCCCTGCTCGGAGGATCGCTTTCATATCCTCCACCGAATTGATCCCTCCACCCACTGTAAAAGGAATCGCCAATTCCGCTGCCACATGTTGAACGACCTCGACCATGGTTTTCCGTCCTTCGTGTGATGCGGATATATCCAGGAACACCAGTTCATCCGCACCTTGCTCATCGTATACCTTGGCAAGTTCAACGGGGTCCCCTGCATCACGAAGTTCCACGAACTGAATGCCCTTTACCACCCGGCCGTCCTTTACGTCCAGGCATGGGACGATACGTTTCGTTAACATGACCTCACCTCGTTTACAGCTTCACTGACAGTGAACTTCCCTGTGTAAAGGGATTTCCCGCAAATCGCACCTGACACGCCCCGGGATTCATATTCCTTTAACGTCTTTAGATCTTCCAGTGAGCTAATGCCTCCAGACGCAATCACTGATTTCCCTGTTTGTTGGGCAAGATCCACAACTGCTTCAACATTGGGACCAGATAACATTCCGTCTGTGGCAATATCGGTAAATATGAATGTTTCCGCTCCGGCATCAGCGAGTTCCTTTCCAAGATCGACGGCTTTAAGAGCAGAAGTTTCCAGCCAGCCATGGGTCGCCACATAGCCATCCTTCGCGTCAAGCCCGATGGCAATTTTATCACCATATTCCTGTAGCCATTCTTTCACTAATTCCGTGTTGGATACGGCGATGCTGCCAATGATGACCCGATCGACACCCCTGCTTAAATAGTGTTCTATATCCTCTTTGGATCGGATGCCTCCCCCGATTTGAACCTTGGCATCGAGTTTTTCTGCAACGGCAATCACAAATTCATCATTGATCCGGGAGCCTTCCTTCGCCCCGTCAAGATCCACCATATGGATCCACTCTGCGCCTTCATCGACGAATTTCTTGGCCATATCAAACGGGGAGTCTCCGTAAACCGTTTCCTGATTATAATCCCCTTGCACCAATCGTACGCATTTCCCGCCCCGCATATCGATGGCTGGATAAATCGTAAAACTCATGAGACCCTCTCCTTCACTCGCTTTGTAAAGTTTTCTAACAGCTGCATGCCAAGCCCGCCGCTTTTTTCAGGGTGGAACTGCATGCCGTATATATTGTCACGGCTCACGACGGCAGGGATTTCCACTCCTGCATACTCAGCGCTTGCCGCAATCACGTCTTCTGATCCTTCATGCACATAATACGAATGCACAAAGTATACATAGCCTTCCGTTAATCCTTCTAAAAGGGTGGAGTTTTTCTGGAAACGGAGAAGATTCCAGCCCATGTGAGGCACTTTATAGGCATTCCCTTCCCTATCCTCTTTCGGGATGCGAAGCACTTCCCCGGGCAGCAGAGCCAATCCCTTCGTCGTTCCATTTTCCTTGCTTTCCTCAAATAGGAGCTGCATGCCCAGACAAATGCCAAGGAGCGGCTTGCCGCTTTCTGCAAACGTCAGGATGGTTCCTTTTAGATGGGTGGTTTCAAGAAGACTCATGGCATCCTTAAATGCCCCGACCCCGGGCAGTATCAACCCATCGGCACTCAATAGCTCTTCTTGTTTATCACTTATAAAGTAAGGGACGTTCAATCGTTCCAGTGCTTTACTGACACTGAACAGATTTCCCATTCCATAATCCACAATTCCGATCATGAATCATAACATTCCCTTCGTTGATGGTACCCCTTTTACCCGGGGATCAATCGTGGTTGCTTCATCCAGGGCGCGTCCCAGTGCTTTGAAGATCGCTTCGATGATATGGTGGGTATTGTGACCGTAATGCACGATGACATGAAGGTTCATCCTTGCTTCAAGGGCCAGCTTCCAAAGGAATTCATGAACAAGCTCCGTATCGAATGTCCCCACTTTCTGACTCGGAAGTTCTGCACGGAATTCAAGGTGAGGGCGATTACTCAGGTCCACCACGACCTGGGCAAGGGCTTCATCCATCGGGACCATGGCCGATCCGTAACGCTTGATGCCTTTCTTGTCTCCGAGTGATTCAAGCAAAGCCTGTCCGAGGCAGATGCCGATATCCTCTGTCGTGTGGTGATCGTCGACCTCCGTGTCCCCGTTTGCCTCAATCGTACAATCGAATTGTCCATGCTTCGTGAACAGATCCATCATATGACTCATGAACGGGACCCCTGTCTCGATCCTCGAATTCCCTTCCCCGTCGATACCAAAACTCAACCGGATATCTGTCTCATTCGTCTTACGCACAATCTCTGCACTTCTCACCATGATGTCCTCCTTTTTGGAGGGACGGACCTCCTGTGGAAGGTCCGTCCCTCTTCCCTATTTATCTTTATCGAATCGAATCTCCACTGCCCTCGCGTGGGCTTCCAGGCCCTCTAACCGGGCAAGCTTCGCGATTTTTTCGTAGTTTTTCTTCAGTGCCGTTTCACTATAGGAGATGACACTGGTCTTCTTCATAAATTCATCCACATTCAACGGACTTGAGAAACGGGCCGTCCCGTTCGTCGGCAGAACATGATTTGGTCCTGCAAAATAATCCCCGACTGGTTCTGAGCTGTATCGTCCGAGGAAGATCGCTCCGGCGTGGCGGATTTTCGCCATCGTTTCAAAGGGCTTATCCGTCAAGATTTCCAGATGCTCGGCGGCGAGCTCGTTGACGAGCTCAATTCCTTCCTCTAAATCTCTCGTCACATAAATGGCACCATACTCGAGGATGGATTGACGGGCAATCTCCTCACGAGGAAGAGTAGCCAATTGACGCTCAACCTCTCTGGATACCTCTTCCGCAAGAACCGATGAATTAGTCACGAGGACCGCTGAAGCAAGCGCATCATGCTCTGCCTGAGAAAGAAGGTCTGCAGCGATTTCATCAGCCCGCTGATTTCCGTCGGCCAGGATCACGATTTCACTCGGTCCGGCGATCATATCGATATCCACATCACCGAACACTTCCCGTTTTGCCAGGGCAACGTAAATGTTCCCGGGTCCCGTGATTTTATCCACAGGTGTGATGGATTCCGTCCCGTACGCCAGCGCGGCAACGGCTTGAGCACCACCTACTTTAAAGATTTCCTCCACTCCAGCTACCTTCGCGGCCACGAGAACCCCCGGAGATAATGTTCCATCCTTGCCTGGAGGTGAAACCATTGTAATCCTTTTTACTCCGGCCACTTTTGCCGGCAGTACATTCATCAAGACTGAGGATGGATAGGCTGCAGTTCCACCGGGAACGTACACACCAACCGAATCAAGGGGTGTGAGCTTTTGACCTAACATCGTGCCATCCTCACCCGTTGTGAACCATGATGACCTTTTTTGCTGTGCATGAAAGGCACGGATATTCTCCGCGGCTTCTTCAATGATGGAGACCATTTCCGGATCGAGAGCGGAGAAAGCTTCCTCTATCTCACGCTCAGATACTTTGTAATTATCCAAATGGACTCCATCGAATCTCTCTGTATACTCACGTACGGCACTGTCTCCATCCTGCTTTACAGAAGCAATGATCCCCTGGACCGCCCTGCGCTGCTCCTCCGTACCACTATCCACAGAGCGCTTAATCGACGCCCCGGTTATATCCCTAATAATCTTCACAGAATTCACCAACCTTTAAGAGGGACGGACCTGTCATCAGGACAAGCTTCCCTATGTAATCTCTATTTAGAGGGACGGACCTCGTTTTCCAGCTATATTCCGTCCCAAAAGCTTATTAATTGCCTGCCAACACTACATTCCGGACTCGAACAAGAGAGGTCCGTCCCTCGTCACCCGATGATGCGTGTCAGCCGGGTGACGAGGTCTTCGATTTTTTCGTCTTTCATCCGGTAGCTGACGGGGTTGACGATGAGGCGTGAGGTGATGCCGACGATGGTTTCGTATTCGACCAGGCCGTTTTCTTTCAGCGTCCGACCCGTGGATACGATATCGACGATGCGGTCGGCCAGCCCGATCAATGGGGCGAGCTCGATGGAACCGTTCAATTTAATGATTTCCACCTGCTCCCCCTGTTCCCGGAAATAGGATGAAGCAACATTCGGATATTTCGTCGCAATCTTCGGCGCCACATCACTCATCTTCGTGTTCGGCAGTCCCGCTACCGCCAGATAGCATCCGCTGATCCTGAGATCGAGAAGCTCGTAGACGTCCCTTTCTTCTTCAAGCATGACGTCCTTCCCCGCAATCCCTAAGTCAGCGACTCCATGTTCCACATAGGTCGGGACATCCATCGGTTTCGCCAGGATGAAACGCAGATCCTCTTCGGGCACTTCGATGATAAGCTTTCGTGAATCATCGAATTCAGGTGGAAGGTTGTAATCGGCCTTCCTTAATAGTTCCACTGCTTCTTCGAATATCCTGCCTTTAGGCATGGCAATGGTTAATGAACTCATGATGTCTCACCGCCTTTCCGGTCCTGTCCCACGACGAAGTGGACGTTGCTGAACCCCTTCGTGAATTCGTCCACATCACCTACACCCTTCCAGTTCTGCAGTACAACCTCGACCCCTTCTTTCCTCAAGTCACGCGCCAGGCCGATGGCTTCCTTCCTGCGCTCATCACTGAACAGTACACACTGCTGAAGGGTGGAAGTTAATTCTACCTGCATGGCTTCCAGTACGTAGTCAAGGCGTAACCCGAAGCCTGTCGCCCCGGAATTCTTACCGAACTTTTCAAGGAGCTTATTGTATCTACCGCCATTTCCGATGGCAAACCCGACATTCTCCCCGTACACTTCAAATAAAATCCCGGAATAATAGCTCATATGACTGACAAGGCTCAAGTCGAATTTCACATATTTCTCCACTTCATAATCTTTTAAAATACTCCACAGATCTTTCAGTTGCTCCAAGGCACCAAGTCCTTTTCCTCCCTCGAGGAGGCTATGCGCTTCACCGAGTACATCTTCCGATCCCCGTAATTGCAGGAACCTGAACAGCCGTTCTTTATCGATGGATGACAGGGCCAGTTCGTTCACATGCTGACGATAGCCGACATAATTTTTTTCATATAAATATCGTCTTAATGTGTCTGCCCGTTCTTCGGTTCCGACGATTTGAGTGAACAGTTCCTGTACGAACCCGATATGCCCGATGGAAATCTTGAAATGCTCCAAGCCTGCTTCCTTGAGAACCGACACCATAAGGGCAATCACTTCGGCATCGGCACTGACGGAATCATCCCCGATGCATTCGATCCCCACCTGTTCAAATTCTGCGGGCCGTCCGCCTTCCCGCTGCTGGGCCCTGAAGACTGAATTCGAATAGGCAAGTCTGAGAGGAGCTTCTTCTTTTAATAGCTTCGACGCTGCAACCCGCGCGATCGGGGCTGTCATATCCGGCCTGAGCACCAGTGTATGCCCCTGTTGATCCAATAGCTTGAATAATTGTTGATCGAGGATCGCCGAGGCTTCCCCGACGGTTTCATAATACTCCAGGCTCGGGGTTTCGATGAACCGGTACCCCCACAGCTTCATGGCCTGTTCCATTTTCTTCTTCGTCTGATCTTTGATCTCATATAAATCAGGAAATGTATCTCTCATTCCCAATGGCTTCTCGAACATAAATAACTTAGTCATAAGAACCACCTTTGGCGTATTAATTCATCTATTTTTCCCTTAGTGAGGGATTGTTACTACTTCTCGATTATTCAGAAATCCTTTAGTTCGCTAATGTGCTAATAAAATAAAGTTATTTGTAGTGTAGCGTTTCTTTTTTTATTCGTCAACCGTTTTTAAGGGGTGAATTGGTTGCTGGTTTATCTGCCATTTTCATAATAAAAAAAGGCAAAGACAGAATCCACTCTATCTTTGCCTTTTCCCTTATTCTTCTTTATTCAACCCATAGATGGCATCTTCCCGCCATCGGTCGGCCAGCTCGTCTTTCGTGTAGATGACTTTCATCGGGTTCCCACCGACGAAGGCCCCTGCCGGCACGTCTTTATGTACGAGGGTTCCTGCTGACACGATGGCACCATCGCCGATCTTCACTCCCGGTAAAACCGTCGTGTTGGCACCGATCATCACTTCCGATCCGATTTCCACCTCACCCAGGCGGTACTCTTTGATCAAATACTCATGGGCAAGGATCGTCGTATTATAGCCGATGACCGTATTCCGTCCCACAGAAATCTTCTCCGGAAACATGACATCCAGCATCACCATCAGGGCGAATGACGTGTGTTCTCCGATCTTCATTCGGAGAAACGTTTTATACAGCCAATTCTTTATCCCTAGAAACGGAGTGTAACGGGCAAGCTGGATGACGATGAAATTTTTGACGACCTTCCCGAATGGTACGGTTTTGTAGACGTGCCAGAGGGAATTTGCTCCTTCAACAGGATAGCGGGTCGTCCGCCTCATGCAGTCGGTGCTCCTACGATCGCTAATAAATCCCTCATATTTTCAAGCATGAAGTCCGGTTCATAGTGGGTAAGATGTTCTCTTCCCTTGGCACTCCAGGCAACGCCTGCCGACAGGACCCCTGCATTTTTCCCGGCTAAAATGTCGTGGTGATTGTCTCCGATCATGATGGCTTCACCAGGGGAAGATCCCAGTGCCAACAATGCTTTTTCTATAGGTTCCGGATGGGGCTTCGCGTTCTCCACCTCATCCAGGGTGATGATGACGTCAAAGAACGGACGAAGATTCATCAGATCCAATCCCTTCAATACCACATCACGGACCTTCGTCGACACGATCGCTAATTTGTATCCATTGTCGTAAAGAGTCTTCACGGTTTCATAGACTCCCTCAAACTCTGTCACGAGGGAATCATGATGCTCGTGATTGTAGGCACGGTAGTGTGCGCACATTTCTTCCATCTTATCGGGATCCAATCCTCCGAAGGACTCTTCAAGAGGCGGCCCCATAAAAGGATGAACGTCTTCTTCCCCGTATTGTCCCGGATAATAATGATTCAATGTATGCAAAAAGGATGAAATGATCAGATCATTCGTGTTGATTAATGTCCCATCCAAGTCAAATAGAATTGTTGTAATCCTGCTCATAATGCAGCTCCTTTTCTTTCTTAGCATCAACTTTGTTCCAAATATACGCCACTGCCATCGTTAACAGGATGGCAGTCACCAGTCTGATCAAGAGGAGTGGCAGTACAGGTATGCCAAGGGGGATGAAAATCACTGTATCCTCCACCACTGCGTGACATGCCACTAGAAAGATGAAAGCAATCGTGACATCTTTCTTACTGACTCCGTCTTCCTTGACCGCCTGGATCATGACACCAGCACCGTAGGCGAGACCGATGACAAGTCCCGCGACCATCGTCGTCGACGTATTCTCATTCATCCCGAGGGCCCGTGTGGCCGGGGACATCCAGCGGGAAAAAGCATCCATCCATTTCAAATCTTTCATCACCTGGATGATGATCATCAGTGGAATGACGATCAGAGCCAATTGCAGGACACCGAATCCTGCTTTTTCAAGGCCAAGCAAGACGATTTCTCCCCATCCATCGGGCTCCGCCTGCTGTGGGGGCATCATCCCGTACTTTGCTATGTCAGATCCCCCGCTCCATACGAGGTTGATGATGATGGCAGACAGGAGAGCGAGTCCGATCCTCACCGTGACAATCATCCATATCTTCACGCCCACTTTTGACGCCACCGTCGATTCAATGAACAGATTATGCGAGAAAGACAGCATCACCGCAATGATGAAGACTTCCTTCACCGTTAAATCAAGGGACAAAATCCCACCGATCCCTGCATATAGGTTAAGGAAATTCCCCAGGACCAGTGGAATCGCCGCATCACCCGACAGACCGAGAAGCTTCATGAATGGCGAAATCTTCTCCATGATCCACGGCAGGACCGGTGTGTATTGCAGCAAAAAGACGATCAGCGTGATAGGAAAAATGACTTTCCCCAGGGACCACGTTGTTTTCAATCCCGTGAGTCCGCCATTTTTCAAAGATGACATCCACATAGTTCCCTCTCCCTTTTTGTTATGCGTTCACTGTATCTGTCTTTTCATCGTATGCCTTTTGGGCAAGACCCGCTTTTCTTCTGTAAAAGAACACAGCAATCGCAGCAATGATCAGGACGATGGAAATCACTTGAGCGAACCGTAAAGATCCGAGCATCAGGCTATCAGTCCTCAGCCCCTCTACATAGAATCGCCCGATTGAATACCAGATCACATAGACGAGGAACAATTCTCCCCGACGCAGCCAGTCTGCTTTTCTTCTCAGGACAAGCAGCAGGATCAACCCTGCGAAACTCCAAAGAGATTCATATAAGAAGGTAGGCTGGTAATACGCCCCGTCGATGTACATTTGATTGATGATAAATTCAGGAAGCTTCAAACTTTCAAGGAATGAGCGTGACACTTCACCACCATGGGCCTCCTGATTCACAAAGTTCCCCCAGCGTCCGATCGCTTGACCGAGGATGATGCTTGGTGCCGCGATATCCGTCAGCTTCCAGAAAGACAATCCTTTGATTTTCGCAAAAACAAGAGTCGTAATGACCGATCCGATCAACGCACCATGGATGGCAATCCCGCCATTCCATACTTTGATGATATCCCCCGGATGGTCGGCATAATAATTGTCCCATTCAAAGGCCACATAATAAATCCTGGCACAGATAATGGCGATGGGAATCGCCCAGACGAGCAAATCGATGAAGGTATCGGGATGAAGACCTAATCGCTTGCTTTCACGAATGACTAAATATAGACCCAGTGCAATTCCAAGTCCGATGATGACTCCATACCAGTGTACCTGGATCGGACCGAGGGAAATGGCAATGGGATCGATTGGCGTAATATTCTCGTTCATTGTGTCTCTCCTTTTTTATTATATGTAAAGCTTAGATATCTTCATTCTCACCGTCTTCAATCACATCAGCCAGACGGTTGGTAAATTGTTCGGCTGCATTGACGCCCATTCGTTTCAGGCGGAAGTTCATGGCAGCCACCTCGATGATGACGGCAAGATTTCGTCCCGGACGGACCGGCACGGTATATTTCGTAATATCCGTATCGATGATTCTCATTTTCTCTTCTTCCAGTCCTAGACGGTCGTACTGTTTCGTTTTATCCCACAGTTCAAGATTGATGCACAGGGTGATCCGTTTGTAGCTTCGCACTGCTCCGGCACCGAACAACGTCATCACATTGATGATGCCGAGTCCACGGATCTCAAGGAGGTGTTCAATTAACTCAGGAGAGCTGCCGATCAGCGTATCCATGTCTTCCTGTCTGATTTCCACACAATCATCGGCCACAAGGCGGTGCCCTCTTTTCACAAGCTCTAAGGCGGTCTCACTTTTCCCGACGCCGCTTTTACCCGTGATCAATACACCGACCCCATAGATGTCGACCAATACACCGTGAATGGCCGTTGTAGGAGCAAGCTTACTTTCCAGGTAATTCGTCAGTCTTGAAGAAAAACGTGTCGTTTTCATCGATGAACGCATGACAGGCACATCATAACGATTCGCCGCTTCCACCAGCTCATCCGGAATCTCCAGGTCTCTCGAAATAATGATACCCGGGGTGATGTTTGTACAAAGCGCTTCCATCCTGCGCTTGCGTTCTGCTTCATCCAACAATTCCAGGAAGGATAATTCGGTCTTTCCCAGTAATTGAATGCGTTCAGCGGGATAGTAGTTGAAATATCCGGCCATTTCAAGTCCAGGACGGGAAATATCACTCGTCGTAATCGGTCTATGTAAACCCTCTTCTCCGCCGACAAGGTCCAATTTAAACTTCTCGACGATATCTTTTGTGCGAACTTTAGCCACAAGCAGCTCCTCCTTCACGTTACACTCGCTTCATATTTATAAGCGTACTCTAACCTATTTTAGCAATAATGGAGAAAAGCGCAAGGAGGCTTGCTTAGTCAAACGAATGAAGAAAAGCGCAGCCCCGGCTACGCTTCTGAAAATACTTTGATGATCGACATGATCTCTTTATGTGTGGAGATCGAATCGAGGACATTGAAGTCATGCTCAAGGCTGTGATTGACCCCTTTGATCAGATGCATCTCCAGGCGGGGATTCGCTTTGAGTTCTTTGAATCGCCCCTCATCATAATGACGATCCCCATCCCCGATGATACAAATCCCCTCCTGCTTACTATCCAACATGGCCTGAAAGATTTCATCCTCTTTCAGTAAGGGGGTCAACCAGATGAACTTGGCCACCTGCAGGGACTCCCTCGCTGATTCAGCCCCTAAAGCCAATGTCCCGAACGACTTGGCCACTATGTGAATATGTGGATAGGTATGATCCTGCAACACTCCATCGATGACCTTATTCACATCGTGCTTTAAGGCATCGTCCACCTCTTCCACAGAAAATCTTTCGTAGTCCGCACCAGTATATTGATAGTTAACATGCAGCACGTCAAATCCCTTTTCCAGATATATGCCTGTTGAATAATGAAGCAAAGGTGCCTGCACGGTATAACCGAGTCCCGGCAAGAGGATGGCGATCCCTTCAGCGTTTTCTCCCTGGGATAATCGTGTGTACGGTACATCGATTTCCCCATATCCCCTGATTACACCAGTTGTCTTTTTCATAAGAACCTCACTCCCTTTCCAAGTATTTCTATTTTAAAATAAGAAACCCTTTTTTGATCATAAAAAAACCCCGGCTAGAGAAAACCGGAGTCCTTTTGTATTCATTTTTCTTTCATCGGGTCGAGCACCGCTTTCTGGATGACCAAATTGGCAAGTGACAAAATGATCGACGCCAGAAAGGCCATGCCGAAACCCGATAGTTCAAAACTGCTTCCCATCAGTCCATCCGTCAGTAATAGCGTGATGGCGTTGATGACGAATAGAAACAGTCCCAGTGATAAAATCGTGACCGGCAATGTCAGGATGATTAAAATCGGTTTCACGAGCACATTCAGAATCGACAGGATAAAGCTCGCTCCAATCGCAGCTCCGATCCCAGACACTTCAAATCCGTCAAAAAAGCCGGCTAATGCAATAAAGATCACTGCATTGATTAAAATTCCTATAATCCATCTCATTATCTGATGGCTTCCTCCTCATGTGGCAGCACGAAGGCCAATAAACCATATACGACAGCCAGTGGGAAAAACCCCGTTGGAATGAGGAGGATGATGAAGATCACCCTAAGGATTGTTGAATCAATCCCTACATAACGGGACAATCCACCAATCACCCCGGCAAGCTTACGGTCAGACCTAGATCGTGCTAATCGTTTTTTCATCATTATTCCTTCTTTCTCATCTTATGCGTTGTCCTTATTAACATTCTTCTGTTCATGTTTTTTTATGAGGACAGATCCCGCTTTTGTTTCCGCAAAAAGATGAAGCTTATCCGCTGAATCAGTCTTACGGCTGAAACGGATCGACTTTTGCACCACTTCATTTTTTTCCTCTAATACATCAATACCCTGCAGTTCGACCTTGAAACTACCGAAATTCGATTTGGCTTCTCCGGAAATGTTGATGTTTTCAGGAACATACAAATCGATATTCCCCGTCACTGTTTTTGCATGTACCGTATCGGATTTCTCTCCGGTCAGGGCACATACGATATTTCCATTCAGGGATTGGACATCTGAGTAGGAGATATCCCCTTCAACATGCACCTTGCCGTTAATGGATTCCGCTTCCACATGATCCGCTTTCGCGTTCAAAATGGAAATCGCACCGTTAGACGTCTCGACTTCCGCTTTCTTCGTAGTCAGGCGGTCGATCTGAATCTTCCCATTGGCTGCCTTGGCACGAAGGTCCTGAACCTCTAATTCCCCCGCTTTTAACCCACCATTGAATAAACGGACAGAAATCCTTTTATACTGGTGTTTCGGGATATATAGCTTGGAATCCACCTTCATCCACTTTAATTGCGTGGAGTAATAAAGTGTATCCCCGTCGATGGCAAAGGACGTATTCTCCATGAACTGCTTTCTCGCTTCTTCATGGTCTTCCGTGCGATACACCTTGGCTTCACATTCCACCCGGACTTCCTCACCATCCCATGGAACCAATTCCACCTTCCCATTGGCCACATCGATATCGATTTTTTCAAACTCCGTATTCGGCTGCTGGTAGACATGGGACAATTCCACCGACTGATTCCATTGAAAGTCGAAGTCGAAATTCTTGATCTTAGAGAGGGCCGAATTCATGAAATCAAGGAGCTTATCTTTCGGATTCCCCGAATGGGATGAGTGCTCTTTTTCACCCTTTTTTTCGTCTTGAAAAATCGATACAAACTCATCAAGGAAATCCTTCTCTTTTTTCGGTTTCGATGTATGCGGCTTTTCTTCAAGTGCTTCCAATAATGCCACTGCTTCCTGTGCCGATATCGTTCCATTTTCCAACATATCCAAAATGCGTTTACGTTCTTCATTCATACTCTTTCATCCCCTTTATTGATTATAAAAGTACTTTGATGCCCTTATACACATTCCAAATGACCACGACAACACTAAGTAATATGGCTAAACCGATCATGATGACGGTAAAGACAGGCAATCCCGCCCCACTTGCGAAAACCCCCATATCCATAACCAAACCTGCGAACACAAGGGGAACCGCTATGACCGGTAACAAGTGAGATAAAAACGCTGATTTGGCGTCCTTTTTCACGTGTGGATTGTCTGATACAAAATAGACGATCAGGGGAAAAAGGAAGCCGGCAAAAAATATACTAAAATAGCATAGAGCGGACAGTACCTTATTGGTCTCCATCTTCATCATCTCCTCTACTATTATTTACGATACGCTGGGCAAAAAGTTTCAATGCATTTGTTATAATCTTATTTTCTCATATGGGAAGTGTGCCTAGACTCCATCTGGAGGCTGAGTTTGAGTAGGTATGGGGAGGTGTTTTTCTATTTCAAGATGAGTCCATGCCCAGACACTCTTGATGAAGTGAGTGGTAGTTGATTTCCGCTGCAGGTGCTCGCTTTCCACGGGGCTGGCGGTGAGCCTCCTCGGCTTCGCCTGCGGGGTCTCACCTGTCCAGCGTTTCCCGCAGGAGTCGAGCACCTTTCGCTTCAATCAACTTTCTAAGCATGTTCTTTCCACCTGAAACTCCGTTATAAACCATCCTTCAACAAGTGTGGTCTTGACACTTTCCCCTTCTTTCTAAAATAGAGATGAAATGAAAACTCACTGCCTTATTCATTCTTAGAAAAAAGAGAGATGCTCGATGCATCTCTCTTTTTGAATTAATTTGTTACTTCTTCTTTTTCGCGGATTTTCTTTTTCATCCGTTCACGATCGCGTTCGAGGACGGGTTTTAGGTATTTACCTGTGTAGGAGCCTTGTACTTCGGCCACTTTTTCAGGGGTTCCGGTTGCGACGATTTTGCCGCCTTTGTCCCCGCCTTCCGGGCCAAGGTCGACAAGGTAGTCGGCTGCCTTGATGACATCGAGATTGTGTTCGATGACAAGGACCGTGTCCCCGTTTTCAACGAGTCGTTGAAGGACGACAAGGAGACGGGCGATGTCATCGACATGAAGTCCAGTCGTCGGCTCATCAAGGATGTAGAGAGATCGGCCTGTCGAACGGCGATGCAATTCAGACGCCAGTTTCACACGCTGGGCTTCCCCACCCGATAACGTGGTGGCCGGCTGCCCCAATGTGATGTAGCCAAGACCCACATCAAAGATGGTCTGCAGCTTACGCTTGATCTTAGGGATGTTTTCAAAGAATTTCACTGCATCTTCGACGGTCATTTCAAGGACGTCGGAGATATTTTTATCTTTGTATTTCACTTCAAGGGTTTCTCGGTTATATCGTTTTCCGTGGCAAACTTCACATGGTACGTATACATCCGGCAGGAAGTGCATTTCAATTTTAATGATCCCGTCTCCGCGACACGCTTCACAGCGTCCACCCTTGACGTTAAAGCTGAAGCGGCCTTTTTTATAACCACGGACCTTTGCTTCATTTGTAGTAGCAAAAACATCTCGGATATCGTCGAACACACCTGTGTAGGTCGCCGGGTTGGACCTTGGCGTACGGCCGATCGGTGATTGATCGATATCAATGACTTTATCCAGATGCTCTATGCCCTTCACTTCTTTATGCTCACCAGGCTTTGATTTCGCATTATGAAGCTTTTGAGCCAGTGACTTATGGAGTATTTCATTGATCAGCGTACTCTTCCCTGATCCTGATACCCCGGTCACAGCTGAGAAGATCCCTAAAGGAAGCTTAACTTTGACGTTGTTCAGATTATTTTCCTTCGCACCCACAATTTCCAGGTAACGTCCGTCGGGCTTGCGTCTTTCCTGAGGAAGGGGGATGAATTTCTTCCCTGATAAATACTGACCGGTCAAAGAGTTCGAATCATCCATCACTTCCTGTGGCGTTCCGGCTGAAACGACTTCCCCACCATGAACCCCGGCTCCAGGACCAATATCAATCAGATAATCTGCCGCCATCATCGTATCTTCATCATGCTCTACAACGATCAACGTATTACCGATTTCACGCATATTCTTTAATGTATCAATCAGTCTATCATTATCCCGCTGATGCAATCCGATGGACGGTTCATCCAGGATATAAAGAACCCCTGTCAGACGGGAACCGATCTGAGTAGCCAGGCGAATCCGCTGTGCCTCCCCGCCAGAAAGCGTCCCTGCCGCGCGGCTGAGTGTCAGGTATTCAAGACCTACATTTACAAGGAAACCAAGTCGTTCACGGATTTCCCTGAGTATCAGGTTGGCAATCTTCATATCTTTTTCGGAGAGTTGGAGTTCTTGGAAGAACTGCTCTGCTTCTTCAATCGAAAAAGCCGTCACTTCGCCGATATGAAGGGAATCCACCTTCACGGCGAGGCTCTCTTCTTTCAAACGATGGCCGTTGCAGGCAGGACAATCCTGTTGCGCCATGTACTTTTCCATCTGCTCCCTAATATAATCCGAGCTCGTTTCACGGTAGCGTCTTTCCACATTCGGAATGACCCCTTCGAAACGAAGATAGTTCTCCCGGACCTGGCCGAAATCGTTCTCGTAACGGAAATAGATTTCATCCTTACCGGATCCATAAAGGATCTTATCCATCTGATGTTTCGGGATATCCTTTACGGGGATGTCCATGGGAATCTCATAATGATCACAGACCGCTTTCAGCAGGGATGGATAATATTGAGAACTTGTCGGTTCCCACGGGGCGATCGCATGCTCATCAAGGGTACGGTCCCAATTGGGGATGACGAGTTCTTTATCCACTTCAAGCTTGGTCCCCAGTCCGTCACAGCTTGGACAAGCCCCGAATGGACTATTGAACGAGAACATCCTTGGTTCAAGTTCCGTGATGGAAAATCCACAGTATGGACAGGCATGATGTTCACTGAATAGAAGCTCATCTTCCCCGATGACATCGATGATCACCTGACCATCTGCCAGTCTCAGTGCCGTTTCAAGGGAGTCTGAGAGGCGTGCTGCCACTCCTTCCTTCACAACGATCCGATCGATGATCACTTCGATGGAGTGCTTTTTATTTTTCTCCAAAGAGATTTCTTCACCAAGGTCCTGTACCTCACCATTGATGCGAACACGTACGAACCCCTGCTTCTTGATGTCTTCCAATGTCTTTACGTGGGTGCCTTTCCTGCCCGAAACAACGGGTGCAAGTACTTGCAGCTTCGTTCTTTCAGGATACTCAAGGACCCTGTCCACCATCTGTTCGATCGTCTGGGAGGTGATTTCGATCCCGTGATTCGGACAGATCGGTTTTCCGACCCTCGCAAACAGCAGACGAAGATAATCATAAATCTCCGTTACGGTCCCCACTGTTGAACGGGGATTGCGGCTCGTCGTTTTTTGATCGATGGAAATCGCCGGTGATAACCCTTCGATGGCGTCGACATCGGGCTTATCCATCTGACCGAGGAATTGACGGGCATAAGCAGAAAGGGATTCGACATATCGTCTCTGTCCCTCTGCATAAATGGTATCAAAGGCAAGGGAGGATTTACCCGAACCAGATAGTCCGGTCAATACCACCAGTTGATCCCTTGGGATGTTGATATCTATGTTTTTTAAATTATGAGCCCTTGCTCCTTGTACGATTATTTGATCCTGCGCCATAATTCGTTCATCCTTCCGCCTTGAGCTCAAGAATGGTATCACGAAGCTGTGCTGCACGTTCGAAGTCCAGTGCCTTGGCTGCTTCCTTCATTTCCACTTCCAGGCTAGCAATAAGTTTTTGTCGCTCCGGTTTAGACATTTTCGAAACTTTTGTCTGTTCTCCTTCATAAACCCCTGCTTCTTCAGCGGCATGAGTCGCCCTGATAACATCCCTGATTTCTTTTTGTATCGTCGTCGGGGTCACGCCGTGCTTTTCATTGTACTCCTGCTGTATCGTCCGGCGACGCTCGGTTTCATCGAGTGCCTTTTGCATCGAATCGGTGATTTTATCTGCGTACATGATGACTCTTCCGTTACTGTTACGGGCTGCACGGCCGATTGTCTGGATCAGGGAACGTTCCGAACGCAGGAAGCCTTCCTTGTCAGCATCCAATATGGTAACAAGCGATACTTCAGGTATATCTAGACCTTCTCGGAGTAAGTTGATCCCGACTAAAACATCGTATTTTCCTAAACGAAGATCCCGGATGATTTCAATACGCTCCAACGTCTTGATTTCAGAATGGAGGTATTGGACTTTGATCCCGATTTCCTTCAGATAGGCAGAGAGATCCTCTGACATTTTCTTCGTTAAAGTCGTCACGAGGACACGTTCGTTTTTCTCGATCCGTTCATTGATCTCACCCAAAAGATCGTCTATTTGGCCTTCGATCGGACGTACCTCGATGACGGGGTCA